>OY762444.1:1555000-3922041 GCA_963665735.1 Dehalococcoidia bacterium
TCGGGCCATACGCCGCCGGCCAGGCCCGGCCTTACGACCGCGTTGGGTTGCTGGTTGAGTTTAATGGGCATTCCGGTTTCGCGTTTTACGGACTGCAAAGGGAATTGGGGGACATTCTGGGAACTGAGGTAGAACTGTCCACCGGGGAAAGTATGTGGCCAGGGAGCGTCGAACGAATAATGAGCGAGTTGGTTGAGTTTTGACCGACTCTGGAGATTCCTCGAATTACCTTGGCCATGTCGCGCAGGCCGCCGAAAAAATCGTCGAGTTCACCGCCGGGATGGACTACGCTGATTTCGCAGCCGACGACAAGACGGTCTATGCGGTCATCCGGGCGGTGGAAATCATGGAGGAAGCCACCAAGCGGACTTCCAGCGATGTTCTGGCCCGCTACCCCGGCATCCCCTGGACTGACATCGTAGGAATGCGGAATATCGTGATTCACAACTACAACGATGTCAACCTCAGCACCGTCTGGGACACCGTTGTTGACGACGTTCCTCTGTTGCTTGCCACGCTTGGCAGCAACCCGTCTTGACGCTGGCCTACGCCGATAACCACCCCGCCCCCACCAACTGCTATAATTCCCCCGCAAAGTTGCCCATGTAATTCGGAATCCTTTGCCAACAGGTGCCTAATATGTTCGTTATCGGCACTGCCGGCCACGTTGACCACGGCAAGTCCACCCTGGTCAAAGCCCTGACCGACATTGACCCCGACCGTCTCCCCGAGGAAAAGGAACGGGGCATGACCACCGACTTGGGCTTCGCCTGGATGACCCTTCCCAGCGGTAGGGAGGTCAGCATCGTTGACGTGCCGGGCCATGAACGCTTCATCAAGAATATGCTGGCCGGCGTCGGCGCCATTGACCTGGCCCTGCTCATCGTCGCCGCCGACGAAAGCGTCATGCCCCAGACCCGCGAACACCTGGCTATCCTCGACCTGCTGCAAATCAACCGCAGCCTCATCGTCATTACCAAGACGGACCTGGTGGACGAGGAACTGGTGGAGTTGGTCAAGGCCGAGGTTTCCGACGCCGTGGCCGGTTCCTCCCTGGAAGGCAGCCAGATGCTGGGGGTTTCGGCCCATACCGGCGCGGGAATCGAAGACCTGAAACAGGCCATTGACCGGACGCTGGACGAGACTCCCAACCGCCGCGACCTGGGCCGTCCCCGCCTGCCCGTTGACCGCTGCTTTTCCATATCCGGTTTCGGCACCGTGGTCACCGGCACCCTGATAGACGGCGCTTTTGCCGTCGGCCAGGAAGTGGAACTGCAACCCTCCGGCGGCCAGTGCCGCATCCGGGGCCTCCAGACTCACCAATCGCGGGTGGACTTCACCGACCCCGGCGTCCGACTGGCGGTGAACCTGTCCGGCATCGCCCGCAGCGACGTTGCCCGCGGCCAAATCCTCACCATCCCCGGCTGGCTGCGGCCCGTGCGACGCTTGGACGCCCGCGTCCGCATGGTGGCCAACGCTCCCCATGCCCTGAAGCACAACGAAGGCGTCACCTTCCACCTTTTCACCAGCGAGACCACCGCGCGGGTGCGGCTGCTGGACGCCGACCGACTGGCTCCGCAGTCCGAAGGCTGGGTACAAGTGCTTTTGGACGAACCCATTCCCATGGTCAAGGGCGACTTCTTTGTCATCCGTTCCGCCGAGGACACCCTGGGCGGCGGCCAGGTGGTTGACCCCAACCCCCGCCGTCGCTACCGCCGGTTTGACGTAGGCGTAATCGAACGGTTGATGATGCTGGACCAGGGGGCCGCTGAGGACGTGCTAATCGGCGTCGCCGACCAGTGGGGCCCCTGCAACCTCGCCGACCTTTCCCGCCGGGCCAACATCCCCGCCCAGGAAGTCCTGCAACGGCTGGCCCAACTTACCGAAACCGGCGAGATGGTGGCCCTGGGCGACCTGAACGCCGATTCCGACGTTATCGTTTATTCCCGCGCCGGCTGGCAGGCTGTCAAGAACAAGGCCGTTGCCGCCCTGCAAGGCTACCACCGGCAATATCCGCTGCGCCGGGGCGCGCCCACCCAGGAAATCCGCAGCCGCTTGGGACTGCCCCAGCCCGTTTTCCTGCGGGTCATCCCCCAATTGGCCCGGGAAGGTTCCCTGGTGGAAACCGGCCAGTTATTGCGCCTGCCCGACCACCAACCGGCCCTGACGCCCCAAATGGAGCAGCAGGCCGCCCAATTCCTGCGCGAACTGGAGAAAGACCCCTACTCTCCCACGACCGACTGGCGCCTGGACGCCGAACTGCTCAACGCCTTGATAGACCAGGGCCAGGTGGTCAAGGTCAACGAAACGGTGGTATTCGCCGCCTCCGCCTACCGGGACATGACCGACCGCATCACCGCCCACCTGCGGGAACAAGGCAGCATCACCGTAGCCGACGCCCGAACCATGTTCAACTCCAGCCGCAAGTACATCCTCCCCCTGCTGGAATACCTGGACCAGCAGCGCATCACCCGCCGCGTCGGCGACGACCGGGTGCTGCGGTAGCAGTGCGTTTCTCGGAAACCTGGCGAAAAGGGAATCAACAAATTGCTGGCATTCATAGACGAAAGCGGCCACCCCCACCCCAATGACCCCAGCGCCCGGCCCGTCGTAGTAGCCGTTTGCGTCTCAGAAACTAACCTAAGATATGTCACTAGCCGGATATATGGGTTGAAGCGGCAACTCCTGACCGCGCCGGATGTAGAATTGAAGGCCACAAGGTTACTCACTAGGGGAACCTTCCGGCGCATTGACTTGAAAAGGGAATTCGTTGAATCGTTCTTCGACCTGCTCCGCGATTTGCCAATTGCGACATTCGCCATAATCATGGAGCGGCCACTGGAGGAACTGCCGGAAACCAACCTGTTGCCGAGCCAATTCCGGTTTTTGCTGGAAAGAATATCCTTGCTGGCTGAAACCCGCCAAGAAATGGCCACCATTCTATTCGACGGAGAAGGCACCAGCCAGTCAGGCGGACTGTCTGCCAAGTTCAGGAACTACCTTTATCGTTCCGTCGAAGGCAGGTCGCGGGTTTCAATTACCGATGGCCCGTTCTTTGTGGACTCAAGGATAACCGTCGGAATACAAATAGCCGACATGGCCGCTGGCGTAATACGCCAGTACGAAGAGAACGAACTGTTCCACACATCCCCGGCTACCGACCCATATCTGCACGCTCTAAGACGATACTATCGGGCACTTCAAGGAATGACCGTGGACCAGTTCAGCCCGGAGGGTTACGTTAGACACGGGTTCTACCGGATGCCAGAGCGTCAGCATTATCTGACTCCGGAGCAGTACGATCCAGAAGGGGGCTAAGGAAAACCAGAGAGCCAGTTGCAACTCCCGCAGGGAATCACGCCCGGCTCTATCTACAACCTACACCTGAGCAACAATAATGTCAATCATTGGCCGGAATGACCATCTGCCTCAACCCGACCGTTAACTCCAAAACCCGTGACTGGAAAAATCGCAACCTAAGTTGTTACCCTGCTATCTGGCAACCACCCGCTTGTAATTGGAAACCTCGGCCCACCAGTCCCCTCTACGGCGCATCGCCGGCGTTTCCGGCGCTGTCCCTTGGCCCATCCGGGGGGACGGCCAGGGTTACCGCCACGCCTGCCGCCGTTACCGCCGCGGCGAATCCCAGGAAGGGCGGCCAATAGGAATGGGTCAGGTCGAACAAGACCCCGGCTACTATCGGCCCCACCACCTGCCCGCCAATCTGCGCCCCGATGGTCAGCCCCCGGATTCGGCCCAACGACGCCCGCCCGAAATACTCGGCGTAGGCCAGTCGCAACAATAGATGGTATCCCCCAACGGCAATCCCCAGGACCAATGCCGCCAACGAACCCCAACCCAGCGATGACGACGCCACGATGCCCACCGTTCCCGCCGCTCCGGTGAACCCGGCCAGGGACAGCAGGAACCGCAACGGCGCCCGACGTTGGGCGAGAAAACCCCAGATTATGCCCCCCAAGGTCTGCGCTATGGCGAAGGCTCCCGCCGTCAACGCCGCTGCTCCCGCCCCCATCCCCTGCTGGATGAAGTGGGGAACCTGGTGCAGCGTCACCCCCGCCTGCACCATGAATCCGGCGGCTGAGAACAGGGCCAGCAGCCAGAAAGCCCGCGTTCGCAACGCCTCGGCGACGGTGAAGTTTCTTTCCCCGCCTGGTTCTGGAGGAACATTCCTAGTTCCACCTACCGGCGGTTCGAAGTCAGTATCGTCGCCTTCCGTCCGTCCTGAGCGTGTCGAAGGACGGGCAGGGGATTCCGCCACCGGCCCGGACGCACGGGCCGGGTCTGCCGTCAACCCCACGTCTTCCGGGCGGCGGATTATCAGCAACAGGGCGGGAAGGGCCCCCACCACCAGCCCGAATAATCCCAGCGTTCCCCAACTGGCCCGCCAACCCCAGCCGCCGATGATGAACTGCGCCACCAACGGCATCGCCGCCAGTCCCGTCCCTTCCCAGACGCTCAACAGGGTCAGCGCGAAAGGACGCCGTCGGATGAACCAGTTGCTCAAGGCGGTGGCCGTCCCCAATTCCAGGGGGCCGGCAAAGGCGGCCCGGGCTGGCACGTACAGCAGGTAAAAAGCCCACGGCTGGCCTATGAAAGCCATCCCAAAGCTCCCCAGTCCGCATACCGCCGAAGACGCCGCCACCACCACACCCGACCCCAGCCGGTCAATCACCCTTCCGGCAAAGGGCGATACCGCCACCGCCACCAGCCCGCCGACGCTGACCGCCCCGGAAAAAAGCCCTCGGGACCAGCCAAATTCTTCGGTCATGGGAATGACGAAAACCGACAGGGTAGCCACGGCCATCAGGGCGCGGGAGGAGTACCCGACGCCCACCACAGCGCCAAACACCACCCAGCCGTAGTAGAAGGGAGTGGAACGGGCCAGCCTGGTTTGCCAGTCTTTCATTGACCGCCGGCCGGCCCCCACCGGGAAGATTCACGCCGTCAAAGAAACCAATGCCTACGCCGGGCAATTGCCGGCAAAACCGCTACGCCAACAGAAAAACCGGGGTTAAATCAGAATCAGCAGCCCGCTAATCGCTGGAGGGCAGGCTGGGCGCAGGTTCGTCGGCGTAACGGGAAACCCGCGCGTCACCTTCGATAGCTTTCATCTCGCCAAAGTCAGTTTCACTACCCTTCACCAACTCCGCAAACTTTCGCCCTTGCGGAACCACCGAGCGGTCAAAGGAACCTACCGAGGAGTTGTACGCCTTAATCGCCGAATCCAATTCCTTGCCTACGTTTTGGTAGTGCCGCATAAAGGTCATCATCCGCTTGTGCATTTCTTCCCCGGCTTGCCGGATACTTTCCGCGCTCTCGGCGATGCGGTATCTGTCCCAGCCGTTGGCTACCGTCCACAGCAGGGAAATCAGCGATGCGGGCGTGGCGATGGCTACCCGCTTGGCCATGGCGTAATCAACCAGGTTGGGGTTGGCGTTCAGGGCCGCCGCCAGAAACTGGTCGCCGGGAACGAACATTACCACGAAGTCCAGCGAACCTTGCATCTGCGCCCCATAGTTCTTGCCGGCCAGTTCATCCACCTGGGTACGCAACGCCCGGGCGTGGCGGGTAAGGGCGTCGGCGCTCTTGATTTCATCCTCTTCCTGTTGGGCCTCCAGGTAGGCGGCGGCAGAGGTCTTGGCGTCAACAATGACCATGCGATTGTCCGGCAGTTTCACTATCAAGTCGGGCCGTTGGCTGCCGCCGGCCATGGATGACTGCTCGGCAAAGTCGCAATGCTCAACCATCCCGGCCAGTTCCACCACCCGCCGCAGTTGGATTTCGCCCCAATTGCCAACTTGCCGGTTGTTGGTCAACGCGCCGGACAGCTTGCCGGTTTCCGCCGCCAAACTACGGCTCTGCTGAATCAGAGACTCGATATTGGGGTTGAGCTTTTCGTAGTTTTGAGCTAACGGCTTGACCAGGGCTTGAAACTGCTCATGCCGCTGGTTGAATTCCCCCTTGGCCGTCTCCAGGGTCTTGCCCAGATTTTCCTGGGCCAGAGTCATAAACTGTTCGTTGTTGGACTGCAAGGCGCGGCTGGCGGTGGCTTGAAAGGTCTCGCTCAACTGTTCCTTGGCCGCGTCCAGTATTTTTTGGGCGCTGTCCACCTGTTCCAACTGCCCCCGCAACCCGGCCACGGTTTCCCGTTGCTCCGCCACGGTTTTCTGATGCTCCAGGTCAGCCGCCGCCAAAGTTTCCTGGTTTTTCCGTTCTGCCTCCGCCAGCTGGCTCTTGGCCCTGGATTCCTGCACCCACCAGCAGGCGACGCCGCCGACCAGGACTCCCACAATCAACGCAACAATCAGCTCCACCGTCGGCCCCCTCGCTGGACTTTGACCGCTAACCTTGTTGGGCAAAGAATAACATGGCCGCCAATTATGCGCCACTTGCGGCAGGTTTGACGCTGTTGGCGCGTCAAACTACCATTGGCCGACGACTAACCGCTACTCCACCACCAAGGGTAAGGATACGGCGGCCACTTTATACGACAGTTTCCAGCAAACGGGAAAGGCGGCGACAATGACCGGCATAGCGGCGCAGGATTCCGAGCGACTACCCTCCATCCACCCCGGGGAAATCCTCAGCCAGGATTTCCTAATCCCCATGAAAATCACCCAGTACCGCTTGGCCCAGGCCATCGGTGTTGACGCCCGCCGGATTCATGCAATAGTTCACGGGGAACGGGCCATTACCGCCGAAACGGCCCTGCTCTTGTCCCGGTTCTTCGGAAATTCGGCGTCCTTTTGGATGGGACTGCAAACCCAGTACGACCTGGAAACCGCCTACGACCGTATCGCCCCCAAGCTGGATGCCGTGACTCCCCGCGACCCAACCGGGGCCTGACCCACGGATTCCGTGGGTTTGCGGATGATGCTACTAACCCTGTCCCAATTGGCGTACAATTCCACCATCCCAACCCACCCGCCGGAGCATTACCATGACCACGCCCAAGGTAGGCCGGTACACCGTGGCCGATTACATGGCCCTTCCCGACGACCAGCGTTATGAACTGCTGGATGGAGAGTTGATTTTGGCTCCATCACCCACTTCCCGGCACCAATTCATCCAAATTTATCTGGCGCACGTGCTGTTTCAGTTCGTTGAGGAACGCGGTCTTGGGTGGGTAGTAGGGGCGCCCCTGGACGTAGTAATGTCCGACCGCAACGTGGCCCAGCCCGACTTGCTTTTCGTTTCCCACCGGCGGGCCAGCATCGTGACCCGGCCCAATATCCAGGGCGCGCCCGACTTGGCGGTGGAAATTCTGTCCCCTTCCACCGCCAGACGGGACCGGGGGCAAAAGCTGGACATTTACGCCAGGTATGGCGTCGCCGAGTATTGGATTGTTGACCCGGAAACCGAAACCGTAGAAATCCACGTCTTGCGGGGAGATACCCTTGACCTCCAGGCTACCTACCGGCGCGGGCAAACTCTGGAATCTCCGATACTGCCCGGCTTGACCATTGAACTGGAGCAAATCTTCAACCGTTAACGACATCCTTGCCGCCAAGACCCATTCCTGAGCGTGTATAATTTCCCCGTGGAAAGCCGGGAAGTGATACGCAGGTTGAGGCGGGAAGGTTGGGAAATCCGGAACGTCACGGGCAGCCACCACCACTTTCTTCATCCTGACCGGCCCGGCATAGTTTCAGTGCCGCATCCTGAGAAAGATATACGCATTGGCACCCTGCGCAGCATTTTCCGGCAAGCCGGTTGGGATTGGAGGTCACGGCGATAATGCGATTTCCCATCGTAATTCACCATGATGAGGGTTCTTCCTATGGCGTAACCGTGCCGGATTTGCCCGGCTGCATCTCCGTCGGCGACACGCTGGACGAAGCCTGCGACATGGCGCGCGAGGCTATCGAGGGCCACGTCGAAACCATGATTATGCACGGAGAGCCTGTCCCCAAGCAACGGTCGTTGACCTTCCATCACAAAAATAAAGACTTCGCCAATGGAATCTGGGCGTTGGTGGACGTTGACCTTTCCCAACTGTCGGTCAAGACCGAGCAGGTCACCATTACGTTGCTGTCCCCGGTGCTGCGAACCATAGACGAAGCGGCGGCCAAGGCCGGGGAGTCGCGCTCCAGTTTCCTCAACCGCGCTGCCATGCGAATGATTATGGATGAACTGCTCGACGAGTAACCGCCCCCAAGCGTGAAACTCCGGCTGCGAGGGTTTAAGATGTAACGCCAAGAAAACCCTTGCGGAGTTCAACATGGCCGGGGAACGAACATTTCGGCTCGCGCTGGCCCAAATCAACACCACCGTCGGCGACATTGCCGGCAACACCGCCAAAATCCTGGACTACGTGGAACGCGCCCGGCAAGCCGGCGCCGACCTGGTGGCCTTCCCCGAACTCGCCATCACCGGCTACCCCCCCGAAGACCTGCTCTTCAACACTTCCTTCCTCCAAGCTAACATCGCCGCCCTGCAAGATATTGTCGCCGCCTCCCGCGGCATCGCCGTGGTGGTCGGCTGCGTTGACCTGGGGCCGGACATCGCCAACGCCGCCGCCCTGGCCTATGACGGCGCGTTGGTGGACGTTTACCACAAGATGTACCTGCCCAACTACGGCGTTTTTGACGAAGACCGCTACTTCCGCCGCGGCGATAGCTGCCCGGTTTACACCATCAACGGCGTCGGCGTCGGCGTCAACATCTGCGAAGACATCTGGTATCCTGTGGGCCCCATCGCCGTCCAGCGGGAGGCCGGCGCCGAGGTCATCGTCAACATCAACGGCTCACCTTTCCACGCCGGCAAGCGCGATTACCGGGAGAAGATGATTGCCACCCGCGCCGCCGACAATGAGCTTTACGTCGCCTATCTGAACCTGGTGGGCGGCCAGGACGAACTGATTTTTGACGGTTCCAGCCTGGTCTGCGACGCCGTTGGCAACACCATCGCCGGCGGCCCCGCCTTTGAGGAAGCACTGGTAATCACCGACCTGGACATTGAGGCTGTCCTGCGCTCCCGGTTGCGCGACCCGCGGCCCCGCAAGGAAAACCCCACCATCCTGCGGGAAATCGGCCAGCCCCGCCGGATTCACGTCTCCGACTTTCAGCCCCGGCAGCGTCCGCCCCTGCCCCCGGAGTCTAACGCCGCCGGCTACGCATCCATCGGTTACGTGGAGGAAGTGTACCGGGCGTTGGTCATGGGGACGCGCGATTACGTCCGCAAGTCGGGATTCGCCAAGGTGGTTATCGGTCTGTCCGGCGGCATAGACTCGGCCCTGACCGCCGCCGTCGCCGTGGACGCCCTGGGGCCGGAAAACGTCGTTGGCGTGGGTATGCCCTCCCGCTACTCTTCCGAGGGCAGCGTCAGCGATTCCAGGGAACTGGCCGACGCTTTGGGCATAGACTTCTGGGTCATTCCCATCGAACCGGCCCACCAAGCCTTTTACAATATGCTGGAAGAGCGTTTCCGCGACACCCAACCCAACGTGGCCGAGGAAAACGTGCAGGCCCGCATCCGGGGCAACGTGATGATGACCATTGCCAACAAGTTCGGCTGGCTGGTTCTGACCACCGGCAACAAGAGCGAAATGGCGATGGGCTACGCCACCCTTTACGGCGACATGGCCGGCGGTTTCGCCGTCATCAAGGACGTTCCCAAGACCCTGGTTTATCAACTGAGCCGGTGGCGCAACGAAAACGGCGACCCCCGCCCGGTCATTCCCCAGGCCATCATCAGCAAGCCGCCCAGCGCCGAACTGCGCCCCGACCAGACCGACCAGGACACGCTGCCGCCCTACGAAGAGCTGGACCCCATCGTGAAAGCCTACGTGGAAGAGGATTGCAGCCTGGCGGAGATGGTGGCGATGGGCCACGACGAGGCGGCGGTGCGCCAGGTCATTTCTTTCGTTGACCGCAACGAATACAAGCGGCGGCAGGCCCCGCCCGGCGTAAAAATAACCCCCCGCAACTTCGGCAAAGACCGCCGCCTGCCTATTGTTAATCGGTATCGGCAGTTTTAGGGGCGGGGGGGTCATGCCAGCGTAGCGGGAACCATCGGGCCGGGTTGTTGACCCTAGCCAACAGCCCGACCCGGCTCGTTTCGCTCGGTACGAGGGCGGCAAGGTGCGTCACCATTGGCTGGGAATGGATGCTGTGACTGGGCGTATAATGGTTTGGAAGGGACAGGACGGCTACTTGTGAGACAGAAATCTTGATGGTTGAACGCCTCAATGCCACTGTCGAAAGTGGCGAAACCTCTGTGGAAGAGGACAGCTTACTTGGACACCTGATCGGCAACTGTCAGGCCGCTATGATGGCCGCCATAGAAGTTTACAATAAACCGATGTTCCAGTATCGGGATGAATGCACGGTCATCCTCTTGCTGAACGCGTGGGAACTTTTGCTGAAGGCAATCCTCGTCAAACATGGGAAACCGATATACTACCCTGAAAACCTGAACCAATCATCCAGAACCCTAGCGTGGAAGGACGCGTTTGCGAGAGCTAAAGTACATTTCCCAAACACAGTTGCTAGTTTGCCGACCCAACTGAATCTAGACCTGCTCGGATCCTATCGCGATAAGGCCATCCATTTATACAACGAGACCGATATTGCCCTAGTCCTGTACTCTCTATCACAAACTTCAATCGTCAATTTCCGTGACGTCCTGCATGGCTTATTCGATATCGACATAGCCGACCAGATGAACTGGCGCCTACTACCTTTAGGAATCCGTCCTCCGATTGACGCGGTCTCATTCATGCAAGAAGCGTCAATAGATGGGGCGTCGGAGACCAGTCAATTTCTTGCGGAATTGTCACGGGCTACCGAAGAATTGAGAAAAGCCAACGAGGACACCGGCCGACTACTGACGGTCTTCAATGTTAAGGTGGAATCGGTCAAGAAGATTGGCGATGCGGATGTCACTGTCGCAGTGGACAATGACCCAACCCAGGACCATGTGCGAACAGTAGTCCGCCGACAGGACCCTAACCAGTCGCATCCTTTGAGACAAAAAGAGGTCTTGGAAACGATTCCTACTCTGCATGACATACACTTTACCAGTTACACATTCCAAGCGATTGTCTGGAAATACAGCCTCCGAGAAAATGCGCAATACTGTTGGATGGCAAACGAAGGAGTGTTAACAAGGTATTCCCAAGACATTATTACTTTCATCAAGAGCCTGAGCGCCAACGACAAAGATTCAGCCGTGAATAGCTATCGAGAACACATGAGGTTAAGGCGAACAAACAAGGTGACTAACCCATGAATCCCCCCACCCTCAAGTAGCCATCCGGACCCGTCACCACTTTCGTAGGCATAAGGCCCCACCATCCATCCCCACCACCCAACCGCCGCTTGACACTCAAACTCGTCCGCCGTTAACATCCGGCGGCGGAGGGGGTTGAGGGGCAACGAGTTTCTGGAAGAGTTCAGCGATGCTGGTTGGCAAGCCTTTGGCGGGGGCAGTCCTTATGTTCCTGACTTGCCTGTTGGCCTTGCCCGATGTGGCGGCGGCCCAGGGCGGGCCAGCCCCGCCGCACATTTTCCACGGATTCGTTACCGTTGACGGCGCTCCGCCGCCCGACGACACGCCAGTCCAAGCCTTTATTGCCGGTGAAATCAAGGGGAGCGGCCTGGTGAAGGACGGGCATTATTTGTTGGCCGTTGGACAGGGCGACGGAGAGGCCATTGTCTTCACCGTCGGCGGCGTTCCCGCCCCGGAAACCGGCCGTTGGGAATTTGGCGGAGCAACGGTATTGGACTTGACGGCCCGCGCCGGCTCCCGAACTCTGCTCAACGTGATGTCGGACTTGATTCTTCGGGGCAAGCTTGATCGGGTATTTTGGTTCGACAATGCCACCAAGACATGGCGTTGGTATTTTGGCAACCCGGCCCTCAATGACTTGAACACCCTGGACTCGCTTCCCACCGGGGCGCCGGCCTGGGTCAAAGTAACCGGCCCCGTCACCGCTTTTATCGGGGGACAGCCCTACCCTTTCACCTGCTCCGGCGGCAACTGCTGGCACCTGATAACTGTCCCTTAAACCGACCCCGGCACTAACCCCCGTCGGCCACTTCTACCACCATTTCCACTTCGACGCAGCTGCCCCGCGGCAAGCCGCCCATGCCAACGGCGGAGCGGGCGTGACGGCCCTTGTCGCCGTACAACTCTACCAGCAAATCCGATGCGCCGTTGCCCACTACGAAATGCCGGTCAAACTCCGGTTCGGCGTTGACCATCACCAGCAGTTTCAAGACCTGCTTCACCAGGTCCAGGTCTCCGATGCTCTCCCGGATGCTGGCCAGACAGTTAATCGCCGCCAGCCGGGCGGCGTCATAGCCCTGTTCTACCGTAACCTCCCGCCCCACCTTGCCGGGGAACAGCACATCCCCGTCGGGCTTGCGGGGCAGGTGTCCGGCCACAAAGAGCAGGTTGCCGCTGCGCTGCACCGCTACGAAGTTGGCCAGGGGCGCCGAGGGCGCGGCCAACTCCACGCCCATCGCCTGAATCTTCCGTTCAATCAGCACGTATCCCCCTTAATGAGCTGGACTCGTGGTTTACAAAATTTCTTCAGGTGAATTCTGTGACCAACATGGTAAGTGGCGGATATTTCAACCGTCTCAACCCAAGTTGAGTTGAACATTAGCCCTCGCCGGCATCATCAAAAGGAGAAAAAATGCCACTCAAATCCACCTCAATGTCATCGCTTTCGACCGAAGAATCATATCGTTCCCGAATAGACCAGAAATTTTCTTTCTTGCAGACCACTTTGCAGGCCGGGCACGTTACTTCTTCCAATTCTGTGGCCATCATGGCCAGCGCGTCCCGATTTTCTGGGCGGTCAAGGGGATATTCCAAGCCGCAACCTGTAACAGCCTCTTGCGGTTGTCGGGTGTCCTTGAATCGTCGTGCGTTAATGATGCGGTGAAGGTAGTGGACAACTGGCATTGAGCCCCCTTCGGAAATATCCAAGGTTCCTGCCGACGGCCGGCCGAGGTCTTGGCGGGAACCTTGGATTGCTCCTAACCCGTCAGAAGAATAACAACATGACCAAGGGAACAGTTTAGGGCAACTGTGATTAAGCGGAATACCCCAAGACTACCCCCGTACTAACCCTATTCCCCCAAGTTGATGACGATGTTGTCCGGGGCGCGCACCAGGATGGCCGTCTGCGGTTCGTCGTAGGGGTTGGCCTCGATATGGGGCGTGTGCGGCGGCACGAAAAGGAAGTCGCCAGGGCCGGCCTCGATGTATTCCTTGAAGTCCTCGCCGTAATAGACCCGCACGTGGCCGCTAAGGATGTAGGCCGCCGTCTCCGCCTCGCCGTGGTGGTGGGGCGCGCCGTACTCGTTGGGCGCGGCGGTTACATACCCCATCCACACCTTCGACACGCCCACCGTGTCCTTGGTGATGCCCGGCTGCCGCACCATCCCCCGCGTCTGGATGGTGGCGCTGGGGTCTTGCGCGCCGTGGACGACGTAAGGGACGTTCATTCGGGTAATCGTCATAACCGGATTCCTCCCGCCAATTCTTGCGCCCAACATTAGGCCCCACCGTCCCCCATGTCAAGAAACAGCCCACCGCTGCGGGGTCTGGCGCGGCCCGTGGGCATCTGCTACCCTTGCCCCAACCATCGGGGAACCCCCGCAGCCGTTGACCGGGGAGGTTAATCGTTATGGATCGGAGAGTGCCTACCAGGGAAGAGGTGCTGGCATATCTCAGGGAAGACCGCAATTGGGGACGCTGGGGCGACGACGATCAGCTGGGCGCCGTCAATATGCTGACCAACGAAAAACGGGTTGCCGCCGCCCGCTTGGTGCAGTCGGGCCGGGCCGTTTCCCTGAGCCGGGAGTTTCCCAAGGAGCCGGCGGCCAACAACCCCGCGCCGGCCCAACACTTCATGCGCCGCAATCCCAGGGAACCCGGCGGCGGCTCCGCCGTGGACTACTACGGCATTTCCTACCACGGCCAGGCCGCCACCCATCTGGACGCCCTTTGCCACGTCTGGGACGAAAACGGGATGTGGAACAACCGCCGCCCGGAGGACGTTATCGGGTTCGACGGCGCCCATTGGGGTTCCATCGAGCATTGGAAGGAAGGCATCATCACCCGCGGCCTGCTGCTGGACGTGCCACGACACCGGGGCGAACCCTTCGTCACCCTGGACAACCCCATCCACGGCTGGGAGTTGGAAGACATCGCCCGGGAAGAGGGGGTCACGCCGGAACCCGGCGACGCCATTTGCGTCTATGGCGGGCGGGATGCCTGGAACGACGCCAACCCGACCATCTGGGGCGGCGACCCCTCCGGGCGAGCCGGCCTGCACGCCTCCTGCCTGAAGTTCCTGCGGGAATCGGACTGCTGTCTGCTGGTCTGGGACATGATGGACTTCATGCCCAACGGGTACGACGTGCCTTGGTCGGTTCACGGGGCCATCTTCGCCTACGGCATCGGCCTGCTGGACAACGCCCTGCTGCAACCCCTGGCCGAAGCCTGCGCCGCCGAAGGACGCTACGAGTTCATGCTGACGGTCAACCCCCTGCGGGTAGTGGGCGGCACCGGCTCCCCGGTCAACCCCATCGCCTTGTTCTGAACGATATACCGGCATTTCGGTTCCCTGGACTTTCCGCCCTTTACCGTCATTCCGGCGAAAGCCGGAATCCAGAAATTCCAGGCATGGAACGCGTCCTTGGGGGGCAAGAAGTCCTGGATACCGGCCTACGCCGGTATGACGGTGGGGATGCGGGAATTGCAACGGATGATTTTAACGATACGCGCTAGGTTGTGGGCCTGACCCGCCGGCAGGTTGACTTGGCCTATCTTTCCAAGCTGAGCCTGACCAACTTTCGCGGCTTCCAACACCTGGAGCTGGACTTGCCCACCGGGGTAATCGTCCTCGCCGGGGGAAACGCCCAGGGCAAGACCACCCTGCTGGAGGCGGCCTACCTGCTGGCCATCGCCCGCTCTTTCCGGGCCGAAAACGAACGGGAAGTCATCAGCTTCGGCGCCGGCGGGGAGCAAGCCCTGGTGCGGGGAATCGTCGAAGGCCCCACCGGACGGGTCGCGGTCAACGTGGGATACCAGGCCATTCCAACGGCAGCCGCCCCCGGTGACGGCCCTTCGACGCCGGCCCGCGGCGGGTGGAGTTACTCGGTACGCAAGCAGATTAGGGTTGACCGCCAACGCTGCACCGCCGCGCAGTTGGTGGGAACCTTGGGCGCGGTGCTGTTCAACGCCGAGGACATCAACCTGGTTTTCGGCTCCCCGTCGGTGCGGCGGCGTTACCTTGACATCCTCATATCACAAGCCGACCCCCGCTATATCACCGCCCTGCAACGCTGCCAACGGGTAGTGCTGCAACGCAACCAACTGCTGAAACTGCTGCGGGAAGGCCGGGCCAAGGCCGACGAGTTGGACTTCTGGAACGATGAGTTGGTGCGGGAAGGTTCCTGGATAACCTGGCGGCGGCAGCAGGTTATCCGGCGGTTGGCCCCCTATTGCGCCGGACACCACCGGGACTTGAGCGACAACCCCCACGACCTGGAGTTGGAATATCGTCCCAGCGTTCCCGCCGGCGAAGACCTGGAAGACACCGAAGCGGCTTTCCGGGACGCTCTGGCCGCCTTTCAGCATCGGGAGTCGGCGACGGCGGCCACGGTCATCGGCCCGCACCGCGACGACTTCCGGCTGCTGGTCAATGGGCTGGATATGGGGACTTTCGCATCGCGGGGCGAGGCCCGCACCCTGGCGTTGACGCTGCGGTTGGGCGAAGCGGCTTTCCTGACCGAGGCCCGGGGCGATGAGCCGGTGGTTCTGCTGGACGACGTTCTATCGGAAATGGACGCCTCCCGCCGGTTGCGGGTAATGGAAAAGGCGGCCCTCTGCCGCCAAGCGTTAATCACCACCACCGACTGGGAACTGGCCTACGCTCATTTCGGCGGCGGGGCAACCTACTTCCTGGTTGAGGGAGGGCAAGTAACGCCCCATCCAGGCGTCAGCCCGCCCGTTGATTCGGGTTAACCGGCTAGGGTTGGCCAGGCTTGGAGCCGTTGCCCTGGCTTTGCCGGTTCAACCACTCTTCAATGCTGCGGCCTTCCTGGAGCCACTGGCGCAACTCTTCGTTGAGTTCTTCACGAAACTCTCGGTACAACTTTTCCCGGAGACGCTCATGGCGCGTCTTCCACAATCCCCAAGCGTAAACCATCAGCCTAACTCCCGGTTAAGTGTTTACGGGTAACGGCCCACCTCGTCATCACCCCACCCGTTTGGGACAAGCTGCCCAGCTAGGACTTGTCGGGTTTGGAACTGTTGCCCTGGCTTTCCCGGTTCAACCATTCTTCCCAGGTGCGGCCTTCTTGGAACCACTGTCGCAATTCCGCATTCAACTCTTCCCGCAATGCAGGCCCATGCTTTTCCCGAAATTCCTGGTACAACTTTTCCCGGAGACGCTCATGGCGCGTCTTCCACAATCCCCAAGCGTAAACCATCAACCTAACTCCCAGCAAAGTGTGGGCAAGTAGGGCCCCACCTCGGTATCAGCCCGCCCCTTGGTTCAAGTTGCCCGTCTAGGACTTGTCCGGGTTGGAGCCGTTGCCCTGGCTTGGTCGGTTCAACCACTCTTCCACGCTGCCACCTTCCCGGAGCCACTGGCGCAACTCTTCTTTCGTCTCTTCCCTTAACTTGTCTTGGAGACGCTCATGGCGCGTCTTCCACAGTCCCCATGCGTAAACCATCAGCCTTACTCCTCCTTCTCCCGCCGTTATCAGAAAGCCGTATATTACCGCCGCCAGGTCAACCGAGCCCGAGGCAGACCCCACCTGCTCCCAAGTCCGCCAATGTCCCAACTCCAACCAGGATAGGCCCCAGGTGATGACCAGGATGGAACCGGGCGCCGCTAAAGCATAAACCCTGAACCAGCGGGTTCCCAGCAAGTAATCAATAACACAACACCCCCAACGCTTTCGTGCCTTGACCCCAGTATAACAGAGGCATAGCGGCAGACGGGGAATCGGACACCGCCGGCAAAATGGCCGGAGACCGCCGCGGGAAAGGAACGCGCCGATGCTATAATTCCCCCAGCCTCCTTAGCCCAATCCAGACATTGCGGCGTTGAATCGGACTTATGGGAACCACCTTGGAACGTATCGGACTGGACGGCTTGCTGCTGCTGCTGGTGGCTTGGCCGGCCATCATCGTCATCACCATCGTTATCGCCTTCCTCTTCCACAAGGTCATCTTCCCGGTGGCCCTGCGGATTACCAACCGGACGCACACCAACCTGGATACCCGCCTCTTGACCGCGGCCCGCCTGCCCATCACCATCGGCATTGTCCTGGTCGGAGTTTACGCCGCCGTTATCGCGCCGCTGGAACTGCCCCCGGCCCAATCGGCCCTGGTCAACCTGGCGGCGCGGGCCGTGGCCCTGGCCTGGCTGACTTGGCTGGTGGCGTCCCTGGCTGCCCATGCCCTGGGCTGGTACGAGGATACCATCGCCCCCCGCACCCGGTCCGAACTGGACGACCACCTGCTCCCGATTGCCCGCCGCTTTGCCTACTCCATAATCTACGTTTCCGGCGGATTGCTGATTCTCGACCAGTTCAGTGTCAACATCAGCCCGTTGATTGCCGGACTGGGGCTGGGCGGTCTGGCGGTATCCCTGGCCTTACAACCCACCCTGTCCAACCTGTTCGCCGGCACCTACGTTATGACCGAGGGAGTGGTGACGGAGGGCGACTACATCGAGTTGGAAAACGGGATTTCCGGGTACGTTGTTGATGTGGGTTGGCGCAGCACCCGGCTGCGGACGTGGCGCAATAACCTGGTAGTGATTCCCAACGCCCGTTTCGCCGAGACAATCATCACCAACTACCAGGAACCGGAGCCGGCGGTTAACGTCTTCGTCACCTGCGGAGTCAGCTACGACAGCGACCTGCGGCGGGTGCGGGAGGTCTGCCAGGAAGTGATGGACGACCTGCTGGACACCAGCCCCAACGCAGTCAAGGAGTACGGCGGTTGGTTTGGCTACGACAGTTTTGGCGATTCCAACGTCAACTTCTGGCTGTTCTTGCAGGCCAAGGACCGGCTGGCCAGCTTTGAGTTGCAAACCGACCTGATGCGCGACCTGCACCGGCGGCTGGCAGACGAGGGCATCGTAATCAACTACCCGGTGCGGACGCTGCAATTCCCGCCCGACCTTCCCGCCGAGGCCCTGACCGGCCCCGGCCAGCGTCCGCCGGCAACGGCCCGGAGCAGCGGCCGCCGTATGCGCCGACGGCCCCGTACCACGGTTCACCCGCCCCAAGACCTACCCGGTGGCTCCGCCTCCACCGAAAGCCCGGAACCTCCCGGTTGACACCCCGTCGGCCCTACGTGAAAATTCGACTAAGCTCATTCCCCGCCAGCCCAACACTTTTCAGGACGGCTTTATGACCACCAACCAGGACGGCGCCCTTTCCCAGCAGATGTTCGGCTCCCAGGCCCCGGCCTTCGCCGCCAGCCGCGTCCACATCAGCGACGACAGCCTTCACGGAATCGAGCGGCTGGCCTCCACCGGCCCCTACGGTTGGGCGGTTGACCTGGGAACCGGCGCGGGTTTCACCGCCTTCGCCATGACCGGACGTTCCCAAAACGTAGTCGCCAGCGACATTACCCGCCCTATGCTGGAACAGACCCGCCGCATCGGGCGGGAGCGCGACCTGTCCAATGTCCTGCCGGTGCAGAACGCCGCGGAACATCTGCCCTTCGCCGACGACTCGCTGGATTTGATAACCTGCCGGGTGGCCGGCCACCACTTCGCCGACTTCGAGCAGGCCCTTACCGAAATTCAACGGGTCTTGAAACCCGGCGGCGCGCTGGTCATGGCCGACAACGTATCTCCCGAAGATGACGCCTCCGACTACTGGCTCAACGACGTTGAACTGCGCCGCGACTTCAGCCACGTCAACGACCGCAAGATTTCGGTTATCTACCAACTGCTGGCCGAGCGCAACCTGGAAGTGGTGGAACGGGAAGACGTGCGGGTTTACTTGCAGTTCAACGACTGGGTTGAACGCACCGCCACGCCGGCGGAGGAAATTCCCGCCCTGCGCCGCGACTTCCTGCAAGCCTCTCCGCAAATCAAGGAACACTTCGAGATTGAACCCACCGACGACGGCGACATCAACTTTTCCTGGCCCTGCTTAATCTTCCGCGCCGTCAAGAAGTAAATCCTCGACAACCCGTTACCTTCTCCGCCCCTTTGGCGTATAATCCAACCATGACAACCATCAACACTATCGAAGACTTGGCCCGGATACTCCAGGAGAACCCAACTTGGGCCGAAGCCATGCGGTCTCTAATCCTCTCCCGGAGACTCGAGGAGTTGCCGGAGCAGTTTGAACGCTTTGTCGAGGAACAAAGGGCGTTCAACGAGGAACAGAAGTCTCTCAACGAGGGCCAGAAGGTATTCAACGAGGAACAGAGGTCGTTCGTCGAGGAACAAAAGGCGTTCAACGAGGAACAAAGGGCGTTCGTCGAGGAACAGAAGGCGTTCAACGCGGAGCAGAAGGCATTCAACGAGAGACAGAGGGCGTTCAACGCGGAACAGAAGGCGTTTAACGCGGAACAGCGGGAAATCAATCAGGAATTTCGCCAGCGGTTCAATCGCATCGAGGGACGCCTGGGGAATCTGGAAGGCGCCCAGTACGAGCGGGCCGTCCAAGCCAAGATTTTGGCGCGTGCGCTGATTGAGCTGGGATTCGACCGGCCCTACATCGCTCTGAACCAGGACGGACTGACCGACCCTCGCCTGACCGCCGCCATATCCCGGGCCGTCCGCGACGGAGCCGTGGCCTCCGGCAGCTGCGCCGACCTGTTCGAGGCCGACATCATCATTTCGTCGGAAAACAACCTGTACGCCGTGGTGGAGGTCTCTCTCACTGCCGACCGGGACGACATCGCCCGGGCCAAGTCCCGGGCCGAAATCCTGTCCCAGGTCACCGGCGGCTCCGTCACGCCCATTGTCATCACGTCCAGGCTGAACCCGTCCCAATCGGCCCAAGCCGAGGCGGAAGAGGTCGCCGTCTTTGTCATGCCCTACCCGTGACCGAGACGCTTACTCTTCCCAACCTTCCAGGTTATAGCCCATGTCCCAGAACTTGCGCTCCAGGCGCAGGCAAGCAACGTAGGCGTCTGCCATCGCCGCCCGTCCCGCCGGGCCGGCCCCTTCCCCCAGCCGGTCGGCCAAGTCCCGCGTTTTCCCGGCCAGTTGGCCGAACTCCGGGTTGGAATACATCTCAATCCACCGGGCATAGAGAGGCGCGTTATCTGGCAGCCCCCGCCCGGCCAGATGCTTGCCCAATTCCCAGTAACCCCACTGGCAGGGCAGCAAAGCCGCTACCAACTCGGCGAAACTGCTCTGGTAGGCCGTTTTCAGCAGAAAGCTGGTGTAGGCGACGGTAGTGGGGGCGGCGACAGTGGCGGCCAGTTCTTCGGCGGTAATGCCGAACTCGGCGCAATAACTCCGGTGCAAGTCCATTTCCACGCTCAGGGTTTGGTCCAGCAGATGGGCGAACCAGGTCATCGTTTCCAGGTTGTCAGCCCGCGCCGAACACAACGCCAGGACTCGCGCGTAGTCAATCAGATAGGCGTAGTCCTGGCTGATGTAATGCTTGAACCGGGCCACCTCCAGCGTTCCGTCGCCAATCCCGACGACGAAGGGATGCGACAAAATGCCCTGCATCAACGGCAGCGTCCGCCGTTCAATGTCATCGCAAAAACTCATGCGCTAACTCCACGCCTCCCGTTAAGGCTCGGTATAAGGCCCGTCCGGGGCAAAGCTAATCTGGATGTAAACCCCGTTGCCGGCGTTGCGGTGAGTGTGGGTAGTGCCGGCCGGAATGTGGATGAAGGTATAGGGTTCCATGACGTAGGTTTCGCCCCCTTCGACAACCACCTCCCCCTTGCCGTGCAGGGCGAAAATGAGTTCGTCCTTGGTGCGGGTATGCGGCCCGTTGGACGCCCCCGGCTCCCACTCGCCATAGTTGATACCCACATCCTTGCCGCTGACCGTCTCCCGGAAAAGTTGCAACGCCCGCCTGCCCATCGGGTCCAAGTCCCTGGGAAGCTGCTCCTTGGGTCTAATTATCCTCGGCTCCGGCATGGTACACCCCCAACAAAATCCCGGCTGGTTCGCCCTTGGATTCTAGGCAAAGGCCAATCCGCCGTCAAATCACGCCCCGCCAACAAAAGTCAACGCCCAGATAACCCCCCTGGTAAGGAATGAACCCTCGCCTGACCCGGTGGAGTAGGCTTTTAGCCTGCCCGTACCCCCCACCGCAGGGCTGAAAATCATTCCGGCCCCCAACCCGTCATTCCGGCGAAAGCCGGAATCCAGCAACCCCTGTCCGGGCCGTTGTTGGCCTTGCAGAGGGGATGAACCCACCTCCCTGGGTTGCGCCAACTGTCCCCTTTCTATATCTTTAAGTTGGGCTGTCCGGTATGGACGCCATTGGGAAGAGGTTTATGTCGAAAGTGCTAGTGACCGACGCCATCGCCGCCGAGGGCCTGGACTTGCTGAGTTCGTCAGTGCAGGTGGACGTTAAACGCGGGCTTGACGAGTCGCAGTTGGTGGAGACCATCGGCGACTACGAAGCCCTGATGGTGCGCAGCGAGACCAAGGTAACGCCGAAAGTAATCGAGGCCGGGGAGCGGCTGCGGGTTATCGCACGCGCCGGCATCGGCGTGGACAACATCAACCTGGAAGCGGCGACCCAGGCCGGCATCCCGGTAGTCAACGCCCCCCTGGGCAACACGGTGGCCGCCGCCGAGCATACCCTGGCCCTGATGCTGGCCCTGGCCCGCAACGTCCCCCAAGCCTACGCCTCCATGCGGGAAGGCCGGTGGCAGCGCAGCGCGTTCATGGGCATCGAGGTTCGGGACAAGGCATTGGGCGTCGTTGGCCTGGGACGAGTCGGCGCCGAGGTCGCCCGCCGGGCCCGGGCCTTCGGGATGCAATTGCTGGCCTACGACCCCTTCGTTTCCCCGGACTTCGCCGGGCGGCTGGGGGCCAGGCTGGTTGGACTGGAGGAGCTGCTGGGGTCTGCCGACTTCGTTACCCTGCACACGCCGTTGACCCCCAGCACCAACAAGCTCATCGGGGCCAAAGAGTTGGCCCAACTCAAACCCGATTCCCGGCTGATTAACGTCGCCCGCGGCGAGTTGGTGGACGAAGAGGCCCTGCTGGAGGCGTTGGACGCCGGGCGTCTGGAAGCTGCCGCCCTGGACGTTTTCACCGATGAACCCCCAACCGACTGGCGATTGGCCCAGCATCCCAAGGTCATCGCCACGCCCCACCTGGGCGCCTCCACGGAAGAGGCCCAGCGGGAAGTGGCGATTGAGGCCGCCGAGCAGGTGTTGGCCATCCTGGAAGGCCGGCCGGCGGTGAACATGGTCAACGCTCCATCCCTGCGCCCCGAAGTCCAGGAAATCGTATCGCCCTACATCCAGGTGGCTGCCACCCTGGGCAAACTATTGACCCACCTGGCCGAAGACCAGTTCGTCGGCGTCACCGTCCAGTACCAGGGCGAAGTGGCCGAACACGACACCGCCATCCTCGGAGCCGCGGTGCTGGAAGGACTGCTGTCGCCGGTGACTGACGAACAGGTCAACGTCATCAACGCCCCCCTGCTGGCCCAACGGCGGGGCCTGAGCATCACCGAGCAGAAAATATCCCAGAGCGCCGAATACGCTAGCATGATTACCGTCACGCTGCACACCACCAAAGAGGGGGTCAGCCTGGCCGGAACGTCCCTGCGCGACGGCCCGCGAATCGTCAAGGTCAACGATTACTGGATGGACCTGGAACTGTCGGCGCCTTACCTGCTTTTCGTGGACAACCCGGACCAGCCGGGTTCGGTGGGCGCCGTCGGCACGGTAGCCGGGCAGCACAACATCAACATCAGCTTTATGAAGGTGGGGCGCATCAGCCCCCGGGGCCGGGCCATGATGGTCTTGGGCCTGGACGACCCCATCCCCCCCGAAGTGCTGCAAGAAATCCAGGACCTCCCCCACGTTTACAGCGCCCGCCTGGTAGAGTTGTAGGGGTATGGCTACGGTCGAAAAGGCATCCTTGCGGCGCAGGCCAAGTTGGTTGACATGGAAGAAACTTACAAAGCTGAAATCAGCCGGCTGATTCAAGAATCGCCCTACGAAATTGACCAGGACGTAGAGGTGAAAGGGAGGTTGCCCACTCTGGCGAGTTCCGAGTTTCTGACTAACAAGGAACAGGGCGATTGGGCCGAGGAAGTAGTGTTCAACGCCATCAATGAGCATTCCAATGAATACCGGGCGTTGAAGTATGGTCGAGACGATTCACTGGCCGCCGGTGACCCCGGGTTCAGGGAGTTTTTTGAGGCTTACCAGGAAGAACTGAACAGCATCGGAAAGAAGCCGGATTTGTTGGTTTTTCGGCGCTCTGATGTGCCGGACGATGCAAGACTCGACTTGACCGACCCGGTGTTTGTCCAATCTGCCATAGCCGCCATTGAGGTCCGGTCAAGCAGTTTTTTCTCCACAAGGTACGCTGCATTCATGGAAGAAAGGACACGGCAGGCGGAAAAGGAGTGCGCCAGACTTCAAGGTCTCATTCTTCGGGAACCCTACTCCAAAGCATTGTGGGAAAAGAGCCCCGCTATCCACAAAATGATTGCGGAAGCAACCCCTGATACTTTCCGAGACTTGGACTTTAGAAGAAGAAGTTGGTCATCATCTGAAACTCTGCAACAGCTTAGCGAATACCTGAAACGTCTGAAAGAGCAAATAAGCACTTTGCACAAACGGGACTACCTGAGTATAACCCCGAAACTTGAGGACATCGCCCTCGTCAATCGCTGGATACAAAACTTCGGCGTTCCGCATTATTACCTCCAGGTTTTCTTCGACAAAGCCTATATCATACCGTTTCGGGACATCCTCGAATTGACTGCTGACACGGAAAAAGAGGATGTGTTTTTTCGGTGGAACGGGATACCAAGAACCAGGGCAAGACCACAATTAAAGTGAATGTCGGATTTTGCAAGGAGGTCTTGGGCCGGATTGAAATGCCCGAACACCAATCCGCCCTGAAAGAGTTGGAACGGGGCCGCCTCTTGTTCTACGTTAAATTCAGCGGCGGCAAGGGTTATCTGGACCCGGAGGTTTTCTCCCAAGAGATTGGCAATGGCGTCCCTTGAAACAAACTACCTGGCAACTGTAAGCAGTTCCCACCGGAAGGCTTACGGGCAGTTCTTTACCCACCCAGCGATTGCGAAGTTCATGGTTTCGTGGGTTACGGAAGGCGGAACCACAACTCTCCATGACCCCGCCTTTGGATTGGGCGCTTTCTCTGACGTTTTGACCGGAACACCCGACGTTAGTTTCACTGGCAGCGAGGTTGACCCCAAGATTCTGGGATTCTGGGAGAATGCGACGCCGAACAGTCCTGCCAAGGTAGATGGAGAAGATTACCTGCTCTCCTGGGGCCGTTCCCACCGGGGGATAGTCTGCAACCCTCCCTACATGAGATTCCAGAAGTTTTTGAACCGCGATGTAGTTTTCCGGGAGTTTCAAAGCCGGATAAACTGTAGGCTGCCCGGTTACATTAACACCGCATCGGCGTTTCTGATGAAATCGTTGGCCGAATTGGAAACACCCGGACGCCTGGCCTACATTATGCCCCTGGAATTTCTGAATACCGGGTATGGAGTAGCCGTCAAGGAGCGGTTGGCGGACGGGCGTCACCTTTTTGCGATTATCCGGTTGGACTGCGAAAGGGAGGCGTTCCCTGATGCGACTACTTCGGCAGGAATCATCCTTTACGACTCGGCCAAGACGTTCCCCGATGTAAAACTGTACGTTGCCGATTCCATTGCCCAACTCCATAGTTTGTTGAGCCGTTCTCCCAAGGCAACGGTTCCTTACGACAATCTCCAGCCCACGGCCAAATGGCTGCCCCATTTCGATGAGAACCCGGTATCCGTTGGCGGCGGCTTGACTATCCCACTCAGCCACTACGGTCATTTCAGCCGGGGCATCGCCACCGGCGCCAACGGTTTTTTCGTGCTGCGGCCTTCCGAGGCTAAAGCCTTGGGGCTGAGCCGCGCGGAATTGACTTCCGTCATCACCCGGAGCGCGCAAATCCAGGCGCCCTTTTTCACCGACGCCGACCACGACAGCCTGGCCAGCCGGGATGAACGCACCCTCCTTTTCGACGTGGCCGGCTCGCCATCAGACGAAGCGAGTCGCTATATTCGTTTCGGGGAACAGCAAGGATTTGACCGGCGGTTTTTGACCAGGACTCGTACCCCTTGGTACAAAACGGAAAGTCGGCAGCCCGCGCCGCTGCTCTTGGGCGTTTTCTCCCGGGGTGGTTACAAAATAGTCCGAAATACGTCTCACGCATTAAACCTGACCTGTTTTCATGGTTTCCAACCCAACCTGGCAGGCCAACGCTACCTTGACCATATTTTCCTGTATCTTTCCTCCGACACGGGCCGGGAAATAGTGTCGTTGTCCATGCGGAAATATGGGGATTCCCTAGACAAGTTCGAGCCGAATGACCTCAACGGGGCCTTGGTTCCAACCCTGGGGGTGTTTGACGCGATTCCCGCCAAACATCTGGAGTCCGCCCTCCGTCATACCAGAGAAACGGGACGCATACCGAACTACGTGGATTCCTGGTTCGCAGGATTAAAAGACCAATAAAGATGACGGCGCAAGAACGTCTTAACCTGGAACCCCTGGAACGGGCCAATGCCCGGTTGGGACGTTTTATCGCCCGCTACTCCGAAGTCGGCCAAAATGACCCCGATTCCGACATTTTCCACGCCGCCGTGGTCAAGGGATTTGAATACACTTACGAACTGGCCTTCAACGCCATCCGCAGATACGTGGCCTACAACGTACTATCTCCCGGAAGGGTGGGCCAAATGCGTATCCCCGACATATTGCGGGCAGCCGCCAGGAACGGCCTGATTGCCTCGGTGGATGACTGGTTCGAGTTCCGGGAACGTCGAAATTCCACTTCCCACGAATACTTTGACCCGGAATCCGCCGACCGCATCGTGAATACTGCCCCGGCGTTGCACCGGGCCGCCAGCGAACTGCTGGAAACGCTGCGGGCCAACCTGGAATCCCAATAAGCAAGAATCAAGCCGCCCAACCATGCAAGTGCCTATCTCCGACGTGGACATTACCCCCCAGCACCTGGAGTTGCTGGCCGCTATCATCCACCGCCACGCTCCGGGCCGGGAAGTGTGGGCCTACGGTTCGCGGGTCAACGGCCAGTCCTGGCAATACTCCGACCTGGACCTGGTAGTGCTAGGCGAAGAACCGTTGAAGGCAATGGACCGGGAAAACCTGCTGGACGATTTGTCGGAAACCCGCATCCCGTACCTGATAGACCTCCAGGACTGGAGCCGCATTCCCCAAAGCTGGCGGGAAGAAATACAACGCTGCTATGCAGTAATCCATTCCCCCACATAGCCGGAACCGTCCTGACCCACTCCGGTCAACCCGCAGACCGCCGGCGTTTGACAAACCCCCGGCCCAATGCCATATTCCCAACACCGGGTTGGCCCGTCGTCTAACGCGGGGCAACGCCAGCCAACCGCCATCCATTCATCAACAACCGGCGCATTGCCAGCCAAATCAGGAGGAACTTGTTATGGCCGACCGCATCGCCATTATGGGAGCCGGAGCCTTGGGGAGCTACACCGCCGCCTACCTGGCTCGGGAAGGCGAGGACGTGACAATCATTGATATGTGGCCGGAGCACGTGGAGACGGTGCGTTCCCAGGGACTGCGGGCCAGCGGCAGCCAGGGCGACTTTACCGTGCCGGTCAAGGCCATGCACTTGACCGACGCCCAGGGCATCAACGACCCCTTCGACTACGCCTTCATTTCCATGAAATCCTACGACACCGAATGGGCCACCCACTTCATCAAGCGGTACGTCAAGCCCGACGGGTATTTCATCTCCCTGCAAAACTGCTGGAACGACCCCATAATCGCCGAAATCGTGGGGCAGGAACGGGAGATCGGCTGCATCGCCTCCCATATCGAAGTCGCCCTGTGGGAGCCGGGCCACGTCAACCGGGGCGGCGCGCCGGGCCGCGACCACGGCTATACCGTCTTCCGGGTGGGGGAGCAGGACGGTCGGATTACCCCTCGTTCCGAGCATATCGCCGGCAAGATGGACTACATTGACGCCGCCTACGCCACTGACAACCTTTGGGGCGAGCGGTGGGCCAAGCTGTGCCAGAACGGGATGGGCAACGCCATTTCCGCCATGTCCACCCTGGGTTCGCAGGACATGGCCGACGACCCCCGCTGCCGGATGATTCGCATTCACCTGGCCAAGGAAGGCGCGCAAGTGGGGCTGGCCCAGGGCTTGGATGTCGTGGCAATCAACGGCAAGGCGGCGGCGCTGTGGGCCGACGCCGACAAGGGCGACGTTTACGAAGAGTTGGACGATTTCATGTCCACCCAGCGGGGACGGGTCAACTGGCTGGCGTCCATGGCCCAGGACGTACACAAGGGCCGCCACTCGGAAATTGACTTTATGAACGGGTTAATCTGCCGCAAGGGGCGGGAGAACGGGGTGGAAACACCCTTCAACGACGCCATCGTGGACGCCATGCACGGCGTGGACGACGGTTCCATCAATCCGGGGCCGGAACTGGTGCAAAGCATCCTCAACGCCGTAGGCCGTTAGGGGCGAAACCCGGCGGCAGCCGTCGCATAGACGGCAAACCCGTCATACCGGCGCAGGCCGGTATCCAGGATTCCCGGCCCACGGAGACGTTGTTGCATACTTGGGATTTCTGGATTCCGGTCCCGTATCGTGGTACAGGGCCGGCTTTTCGCCGGAATGACGTTACTTCTTGACAAAGCAACGGTTCAAATAAGTTGCGCTGCTAGGCTTGGGGACAAATGCAACCATCCTCCGCCTCGCCGGGGGAGTAGATTTCCAACGCTACAAGCAGTTCTGCTGCGACCCCGACCCCCAAAGCTGCAAGCCGCCGGGAGTTCATGCGCTGGTTCCCGTACCGGAGCAACGGGGCAAGGTTGTAGTCCGACTGATTCCTGAGCAGCCGCAGGTTGTTGAGCAACCGTCCGACTATTCGGGCGTCCGGGTTGTGCGCACGACGGAAACGGTCGCAAAGTTCGGTATGTCTGCTGCGGTTGCGCCTTAACGGGCCAGCGTTGGGATTCCTGCGGAAAAACCGGCAGCAGGCTTCGTGATGCAGCCCGTAATACAGCCGGTTGACGGCGGTGCGCTGTTCCGACTCCGTTGTTGCCCTCTGCGCGATGGCAACCCCCAGCCGGTAAAATTCCAGCGGTCTCACCACTCAACGGGAACAAACCCGAAATCAATGCACCGGGTATGGTCATCGTTTTCCTCTTCCGACCATTCCTTGGCCCATTCGCAAGTTTTCTCTACGATTGCCCGCTCCCACTTGAAAATCATATTCCAATCGGCGTCAACCAGCATCGCCAGGTCGAGATTCCAGGAATCCCCCTCGCTCAGCGTGTCGTCAACAATTACTTCCGCCGATTTCAGCTTATCGCCGCACAACTCCACCGCGGCCCGGTAAATGTCAATCAAGACCTTTTCCCGGAACCCGGTCAGCATCTCCCGGGCCTCCGGCGAAAAGTCAAGCAGCGTCTCAGGTTCGTTCTTGAGGTTAGTCATAATGCAATCCCCTTGAAAGCCGCGGGTTATTCCGGCGCAGTGATTCCGGTAAACCCACTCCGGTATTATCGTAACACAGACCGGCCCTTGCAACCGCAGTAGTTATACCTAGTCAGCGATTCCAGCAACACCAAGGCAACGGATTTCCCCGCTACTCCACAATAAGGTAACGGCGAAATTCCTCCATAGTCATGTCCGCCCGCAGGTAGGGGCTGGTGTAGAGGGCCAGCAGTTTTTCCTCCAGGGGCGTCAAGGCGTGGGTCTGGGACGGGTCCGGCGGACGGACGCTCATCAGGTAGTTGCCTTCCGGCAGGTGGCCCATGGGAATCAGGGCGTGTAAAAGTTCGTGCTTCAGCACCTGTCCAAAAAACTCGTCGGGGGCGGAAATATAAATGGTGGAGAATTGCCTAACGTCCACTTCCTCATATACGCTGCAACCGTACCGCTCCGGGCAGTTGGCGGGAGACTCGACGCCCAGGTGCAGGAACAGGTTGGCCGACTGGGACGACTCGGCCTCCGAAACTTTGACTTTCAGTTTATCCTCAATCCAGGGTATGTAGGCGCGAAACTTTTCCCGCTGCCCTTCGCCCTCAACGATGGTGTAAAAGACTTCCTGGGGCAACCACTTGACTTGCCGGCCCAGGAAAGTAAACCTCCCCGCGCAAGAGGTGTCGTTAGGTTCCCGCA
This sequence comes from Dehalococcoidia bacterium, assembly GCA_963665735.1. GTDB lineage: Bacteria > Chloroflexota > Dehalococcoidia > Lucifugimonadales > UBA3495 > CATOSK01. Next base: position 1,584,387 of record OY762444.1, read on the forward strand.
AGTCCGTACTCTCAGAGAAGCAGTCCCAAACGCTCTGTTCCACCCACAGTTTCTTTTCCGGCGGCACCACGTGGTAGGTGACTACTTGCAGGCCGCAATCCGTCCCTTCGGTGTGCGGGGCAAAGCCGATGGCCTCGATGTCGGCCCGCATAAGCTCTTCGTATTCTTCCACGGAGGCTTGGCACCCGACGACAAACTGCTGGGTTGGCACGAAAGTGTCGTCGCCTTCCACCGCCCGTTGCAGCCCGCCTAGCCCCAATCGCTGCCGTTCCTGGTTGAACCGGGTAAAAGCGGCCTCGTCAACGGGTACGGGTTCGGGCGTGGGAGTAGCCGTCGGGGGAATCGGCGTGGGAACAGGCGTCGCCGTGGGCGCGGGAGCCGGAGTCGGTGCAGGTTCCGGGGCCAGGGTTGGCGTTGAGGCCGGCGTCGGGGGCGGTTCTGGCGTGGGGGTAAGGGTCAGGGCCGGCGTGGGTAAAGGGGCGCTGGCGGGCGGCGCAGTCGGCTCCGGTTCGGGCGTCGGCGCAACCGTCGGAGCGGGCGTAAACGTCGGGTTGGCGTCAGCCGTTGTGCCCGCTGCGGCCCCGTTTGCTGCCGAGTCCGTCGGCGTTGTTTGAGTACCGCAGGCCGTCAGGAACAGGGCCATCAACAGCAGACAAATCCCCATCTTCATACATCCCCTCCCAACAACGGACGGCTCGGCGCGGGCGGCAGGTTCCCGCCTTACCTCCATTATACATTCGGCGCTTCCGTTATATCCCGGTTTCAACAGCCCCTTGACCCCGTAACCTCGCCCCGGCTAGCATAACCGCAGCAATCCCCAACTCCGGCCAACGCGCCGGAACGCCGGCGACTTCCCCGGCGGGTCGTCCATCCCGCCAACCATGAAACGCCGCAAATATCAGGAGCCCCGACAACCATGACCAGCGATAACCTGACCGCCGCCCGCCTCTCCTTCCAGACTTGGGAAGAGGCGCAAGACTTCTACCTGGAAAACGGTCTCAGCGACGGCCTGCCCGTGGTGCCGCCCACCCCGGAAAAAGTCCGGGCCATGCTGGACTACGTTGGCCTGTCCCCCGACGCCGTAGTGGGAACGGAAACCATCCGGGGCAAGCGGTTCACCGCCGAAAAGCTGGCCGTCAACGCCGTCCTGGCCGGCTGCCTCCCCGAATACTTCCCGGCGGTGGTGGCAACCGTCGCCGCCGCCTGTGAGCGTCCCTTCAACCTCCACGCCAGCAGCACATCCACCAACGGCGTCACCATCATGGCTCTGGTCAGCGGCCCCTACGCCAACGAAATCGGCATGAACGCCGGCGTCGAGTTGATGGGCAACGGCAACCGGGCCAACGCCACCATTGGCCGCGCCGTCAACCTGGTCAAAACCAACTTCTACGGCTCGGTGGCCGGGGAAATGGACAACAGCACCTTCGGCCATCCGGGGAAGTTCAGTTTCTGCTTCGCCGAAAACACCGCCGTCAGCCCCTGGCCCCCGCTGGCAGAGCACCTGGGTTTCGGCGCCGGTTCCAGCGCAGTGACCGCCGTGGCCGCCAACTCCCCCTTGCAGGTCAGCATCTACGGCGACAAAAGCCCGCAGACCTTTCTGACCCAGACGGCCCACGCCATGCTGTCCCTTGGGCCGACGGTTTCCGAGGTGGTCATAGTCATTAGCCCGGAGTTGATGGCCTACATCGGCGAATCCGGCTGGACGCGCCAGCAGGTGCAGGATTTTCTTTTCCGGAAAACCCACCGGCCCCTGCGGGAATGGGTGGCCTGGAAACGTCTGGACCGCCCCGGCGACGACGCCGACCTGCGGCAGACTCGCGGCCCGCTGGCCGGCCCCGACCGGATTATCGTCGTCCCCGGCGGCGGCATGGCCGGGGCCTTCATTGACATCATATCTTCGTGGGGCAGCAGCCGCTCCGTGACCAAGCCCATCCCAACCCCGACGGAAACCAGGAGGTAAGCCATGACCACTCCCCAAGGCATCGTGACCCTTGACCCCCGCGACGAAGGCAGCCCCGGCCCGGCGGCAGTCGCGCCCCGTCCCGCCAGCCTGGACGGGAAAGTCGTCGGGTTGTTTTCCAACAACAAGCCCCATTCCGAAGAACTGCTGCGGATGATTGCCGACGTTATCGCCGAGCGTTACCAAATCAAGGGCATCGTCGAGCATAACAAGGGCGGCCACCAGTGGCCGGCCCAGCCCGCCGACCTGCAAACCCTGGCCCGGGAGTGTGACGTGGCGATTCACGCCACCGCGGAATGAGGCTCCTGCACCGCGTGCAGTGTGCACGACGCAATGGAAACCGAACTGCTGGGCGTCCCCTCCACCGTGCTGACCACCACGCCCTTTGTCAGCCAGGCCCGCACCATGTCCCGGATGCGGGGCGATTCGGCCTACGGGCTGGCAATCATTGACCACCCCATCGTAACCCTGACCCACGACGAACTGCTGGAACGCGCCCGCATCGCCGCCCCCCAAGTAGTCCAGCACCTGGTTGACCGCTAGCAATCATTGGGCAACGTAAGGGCGCATGGCCGTGCGCCTCTACGGGCAAAAGCCGGAAACGCCGCGACCAGTCTGATACGACGAAAGGGGTAAACCGTGGCCGCCAACTTCGTTAACCGGACGTTGTGGACCGGCGATAATCTTCACGTTATGCGGGGCATCAACTCCGAGTGCGTGGACTTGATTTATCTTGACCCGCCTTTCAACTCCAACCAGGACTATTCCGCCCCCATCGGTTCGGCGGCGGCCGGGGCCGCGTTCAAGGATACCTGGACGCTGAACGACGTTGACCTGGCTTGGCACGGGCTGATTGCTGAGGAACAACCGGGGCTTTACACCATCATTGACTCTGCCGGAATCGCCCACGGCAAGGGTATGAAGTCCTACCTGATTATGATGGCGGTTCGGATCCTGGAAATGCGCCGGATTCTCAAAACAACCGGCTCCATCTACCTTCACTGCGACCCTACGGCCAGCCACTACCTGAAACTGCTCATGGATTGCATTTTCGGGGCCGGCAATTTTCGGAACGAAATTTCCTGGACGCGGGCCAACCCCAAGAACTTGTCCAAGGTCAATTTCCCGAATAGCAGGGACATTATCCTCCGATACTCGAAATCCAATCGCTGCCGCTTTAACAAAGTATATGGCGACCACGATCCGGTTTATGTCAGGAACGCGTACAAGTACGCCGACGCCGATGGCAGAAAGTATCGGCTGCTCCCACTTCTCAACCCCAACGACAATCGGCCCAATTTGACTTACGAGTTCTTGGGTGTCACACGGGTTTGGAGATGGACGTATGAGCGAATGCAGAAAGCCTACCAAGAAGGCCGCGTAGTTCAACTCAAGCCCGGCGCAGTGCCTCAATACAAACTCTATTTGGATGAATCCAGGGGGAAAACGGTTACTAACAACTGGAACGACATTCCGCAGGTAGCCAAGAATGAAAAACTGGACTACCCCACCCAGAAACCCCTGAAACTGTTGGAGCGCATCATCGCCGCCTCCAGCAATCCCGGCGACGTGGTGCTAGACCCTTTTTGCGGCTGCGCCACGGCGTTGGTGGCCGCCGAAAAGCTGGAACGGCAATGGGTGGGGATTGACCTTTCCCCGGTTGCCAAGACTCTTATCGCCCGCCGGCTGGAAACGGAATTGGGGCTTTTCGGATTGCAGGCGGTGTACCGGGAGGACATTCCCCAACGCACCGACCTGGGCCAACTGCCCCGTTACCAGACCCACAAGCACACCCTCTTTGGCCGCCAGGAAGGAATCTGCGCCGGGTGCAAGGTGATGTTTCCCTTCCGCAACTTCACCATTGACCACGTCGTACCCAAGTCCAGGGGCGGCACCGACCATATAGACAACCTGCAACTGCTGTGCGGGGCCTGCAATTCGGTCAAAGGCGCCCTGTCCCAAGCCGAGTTTCTGGCCAAGCTGAACGCATAAGGGAAGGTCATACGCCATCCGGGACGATTGCCGATTGCGACGTAGGGGCGGGTTTGAAACCCGCCCCCATTCCTGAACGAACCGCCGTAACCTCGAAACGTAGGGGCGCACGGCCGTGCGCCCCTACCGCCTAAGATACCCCTGGATGTTCCTTGTAGCAGGGTAGTTGGGGCGGGAACATCCGAAGTCAGCGTGGTGTTCCCAACATCGGTCACAAAGGTCTTGCCCGCAGTCCCAATGGGGTACCGTCGGATACTTTCGCCCGCACATTTGACACCTATCGAGCATGATTCATCCTATCCTTGGCCTGATTTTCTTCCCTTGGGCACAATGGCATAAACCCGCCAACTTTGCATTACAGACTCATAGACTACACGCCGGATTGCTCCCCTGCAAATGGCAATCATGCTCGGCCAACGGGTTACTGCGCGGTAAAACCGCCGTCAATGACCAGTTCGCTGCCGGTTACGACAGATGCTTCATTTAATTTCAGTAGGCGGGCCATGTGTCCATGTCCTCCCGGATGCCCCACTCGGCCAGGTCAATTCCCTCTTCCACCGCAGCCGGGCCCGGGTCAAAGTCCAGGCCGGTTTTCCCGGGCGAGTTCCTCCTGATTGACTCATAGGCGAGGCCGCTGGAGGTTATGCTGAACACGGTTCGGGTGACGTGGGCTATGGCGTCAATAGGGTCCGGGAATCCTGCCCGGCACACCGTCTCCCATATCCCGGCCCATCCGATAAGGGCCGACCATTCTTCGATTACCGCCGTCAACTCCGACTCGTTTCTGATGTCGTAGGTCTCTTGGAGGGCTTTTGCCAGCAGGTTCTCCAAGTGAAGAACATCAATAGATTCGGCTGCCAGGTTTTCCAGCCTTTCCACGTCCTGGGGGCCGAATCCGTCGGCGATGAGTTGGTCTATCCATTCGTTGTAATCCAAGCCGATAAGCCTGTTGAGCCTGGACGTAAGCGCGCCCGAGAAGTCGGAATTGGAGAGGGAGGAGACCATTTGGTCAATAATCGGGGTCTCGAAAGTGGTTACCAATGCGAACACCCCCTTATGTCGCTTTGTGCCGCACGGGGGAAATCCCCCTTGATCCCCCTTTGCAAAAGGGGAGACATTTGCCCCACGTTGCGATAGTTCTCGGCCAACGGGCTACTGCGCCGTAAACCCGCCGTCAATTACCAACTCGCTGCCGGTTACGAAGGATGCCTCATCCGAGGCCAGGTACAGCACGGCGTAGGCGATGTCCTCGGGCTGGGCTACCGTGTGCAGGGGGGTGCGGTCAAGGCTTTGCTGGAATAGAACCGGGTCGGCCCGCCGCTCGGCGTTCATGTCCGTTGCCACCGTTCCGGGGTGTACCGAGTTGCAGCGGATGCCCTCTTTGGCGTACTGAATGGCAGTGGATTTGGTCAACAGCCGCACCGCGCCCTTGGAGGCGTTGTAAACCGGCTGGATGGCCTCTTGCCCCACCATGCCCGATATGGAGGATATGTTGACGATAGCCCCGCCGCCGGCTTGACGCATCGCGGGAATGACCGCCCTGGTTCCCAGGAAAACGCCCTTGGCGTTCACGTCCATCACCCGGTCCCATTCCTGGGAAGTGGTGTCCTCCAGTACGCCCCAGGAAACCACCCCGGCGTTGTTAACCAGAACGTCCAGCTTGCCATAGGCGGATACTGCGGAGTCAACGGCCTTGTCCCAATCGGCGGCGTCGGTAACGTCCAGCTTGACGAAAAGGGCATCGCCGCCCAACTCGCGGATTTCCGCCTCCACCTGCCGGCCCTGGTCAACCAGAACGTCGCCAAAGACCACCTTGGCCCCTTCGCTGGCGAACAGCCGGGCCTCCGCCGCGCCCTGCCCGCGGGCGCCGCCGCTGATTAACGCAACCTTGCCTTCCAGCCTCATGGCTCAAACCTCCGATTCGAGTATGCCGGCGTCCAGCGATGCTGGGGAAAGTGGTTGATGGTGGGGATTTCACCCCCACCCTAACTTTCCCCCGGCGAAATTCAACCCGTCATACCGGCGTAGGCCGGTATCCAGGATTCCTTGCCCACGCGGACGCTGTTCTGTGCAAAACTTTCCGGATTCAGGCTTTCGCCGGAATGACGGGTTAAGAGCCGGATTTATAACGGCAGGGCCACCGCCTGGCCCGTCTGCGCGCTGCGGGTAACAGCCTCGGTAAATTCCATGTAGTGGACGCCGACGGAGAAGGGCGTCCGCGTAATCGGTTCGTTGCCCCGGATGGCGCTGACAAATTCCTCTTCCACCCGCCAACGGTGCTGCTGCTCCGGCGGGTTGGGGATTTCCGCCAGGGCCGAATCGCCCCGCCGCCCGCCAAAGACGTTCATATCCCGGTCAACGTGGATGGTGCCTTCGCTGCCGTAGAGCCAGACCTCGCTGCCCGGCGCAAGCCCGGTAACGGAGCTGACCCGCAGGTGCGCCTGGGCGCCGTTGGCCAGTTCGCAAAGTATGTCCACGTGGTCGGGAATAGTGACGGCGTGCAGGTTGCCGTCCTCGTCCAGCCGGCTGGGGACGTTTACCTTGGTCATAGCCATGACCTTGGCCGCCGGCCCCACCCAGCGAATCATGCCCTCGTACCAGATGCCCATGTTCATAATGTTGTAGCCGCTCAGGGAACGGTCTTGCCGCCAGTGCAGGGGGCTGTCGGTGTCAACGAATCCTGGAGCCAGGGCTTGCAGTTCCACCGCCAGCAGGTCGCCCAGGTAGCCGTCGGAAACCAGTTTCATCAACAGCCCATCCACCTTGAAAGTGGTGGGGGACGGCACGATTTGCGTGACCAGGCCAGGGTGGTTCTTGGATGCAGCCAGCATGGTGCGGGCCTCATCGGCGCTGGCGGCCATGCGGGCCTCGCAAAGCACGTGCTTGCCCTTTTCCAAAGCGGCCAGGGTGAGGGTGCAGTGCATATAGGGCCAGGTGCCGATGCAAACCGCGTCAATGCCGGGGTCTTCCAGCAGTTCCCGCCAGTTGGGGTACACGGTTGGGATGTTGAAAGAGTCGGCCACCCGGCGGCCCGATTCCACCGAGCGGTTGGCGACGGCGGCAATCTCGACGCCCTCTATCTGTTGGAACCCCGGCAAGTGGCGGTCCCGGGTATTGCGCCCCGCGCCAATCAGACCTACGCGGACAACATCGTCGGCCATGCGAATCCTCCTCAATAGCAGGGGCCGGGGAAAGGGTCAAACCGCCCCGGCCCGAATTGGCCCCATTATAAGACACCCCCACGGGTTAGGCCAGAACGGGGCGGGTTTGCCGGGGCGTTTTAGTTTTCGTCCCTCGCCCTTCTATGTAACTCAGAGCGCCCCTCCATGTAACCCTAAGCGCCCCTCCATGTCATTCTGAGCAAAGCGAAGAATCTAAAATTCTTGCTGTCAACCATCCTTCGACTCCCGGAGGTGTCTTTGGTGAAGAATTTTAGACCCTTCACTTCGTTCAGGGTGACATAGCGGCGCGTTCAGGGTGATATGGGGGCACTTTCAGGGTGACGTACTTGCGTCAAGACGCGACAACCCTGGCGGGTTTGCCCCCACCCCAAGTTATGTTACGGTGCGCGACTGCGGATTGACGGTTACAATAGGCCGATGAATCCGGCGGCGATGGTCAAGACTTGGGCCGACCTGCTCAACTCCGAGCCTAGCCTCATTGACGGAGACAGTATGCTGCCCAGCCTGGAAAGCGGCCAATACGTTCTGGCCCGGGTTCCCCGCAAGGGAAAAGCCGCCCCGCAACGGGGCCGCATCGTCACGCTGCGGAATCCGTTAATGCCGGGCCGCACCCTGGCCAAGCGGGTAGTGGGTCTGCCGGGGGAAAACATTACATTGGAAAAGGGTGTAATATACATAGATGGGGTCTTGCTGCCGGAGCCGTACTTGAACGGCCTTGGCGCCGAATCCCCGGCCAGACTGAATCGGTGGGAGATGGGGGATGATGAATACTTCGTTATGGGCGACAACCGGGCCGACAGCCTGGACAGCCGGACTTTCGGCCCGGTGCATCGCAGCCTGATTCGGGGCTTGGTGTGGTTCTGCTGCTGGCCCCCCCGCAAATGGGGGCGGGTGGAACTGCCGGGCTAATGAATCGGCCCGGCGGGAATTTTCGTAACTCATGGCAATGAACATAACCGTACCAAACGCTTTCAAGTCCTTCAGGGGCCTCAATAAAGCCCACCACCCCCCGGAACCCAAACCCCTGGTGGTGCTGTGGCGGTCGCTGAAAGGCATGACCCAGGACGACGCCACCCACATGGCCGCCGGCGTGGCCTACTACGCCATCGCCTCCATGGTGCCGCTGTTTCTGGGGCTGGTGGCCCTGGTGGGGCTGTCCCTCAACTCGGTGACGGTGCAGGAGGCGTTTTTCAACTTCGCCACCACCAACATCCCCGGTTCTGCCGACGTAATCGCCGACAACGTGGGCAGCCTGGTGCAGTTGAGCAACGCCCTGGGATTAGGGGCGGTGGTCTTTCTGATTGTGCTGGGCCGGGCCGTGCTGGCGGCGGTAAGCCGGGCGATTAACCGGGCTTGGGGAATTCGCAAAGACCGTTCCTTTTTCGTGGCGATACCGCAGCAGTTGATGATGACGCTGATGTTGGGAATGTTGGGGCTGCTGTCCACCTCGGCCACGTCGGTCATTCAGCTTATCAACAACCAGGCGTTTACGGTATTGGGACGGCAGCCGCTGCTGGAGACGGGGTTGACCTATTTTTCGCTGCACCTGATACCGGCGGCCATTACCGCCCTGATTTTCCTGCTGGTTTACCGTTACCTGCCCAACCGCCCGATGCGGTGGGTCTATATCTGGCCGGGGGTCGCCGTCGCCACCGGGCTTTTCGAGGTAGCCAAAGTGCTGTTCCTGTGGTACCTGGAGCGGTGGGCAGTGTACGATGAACTATACGGGCCGCTGGCCTCGGCGATGGTGTTTCTAATCTGGTCGTACCTATCGGCGCTGATACTGATTTTCGGGGCCAAGATAATCAGCGAGTTCAAGCGGCTTTACTACCCCGACGACCCGGACCAGTTCCCCCAAAAACCAACCTACCCCTTGATGGACGCTTAACGGCTGGCCCAAAGTTTTCCATCGTCATCACCCGACGGAAGGCCCGCAGTCCGCCCGCCGCCCAAGAAAACATCAATCGTAGGGGCGCACGGCTGTGCGCCCCTACCCGAGAACGACACGGGACTCTAAACCTGGGATGTGGGCGAACAACCCCGCCTTTACCTGGACAACGGTATCCAAACCTTTGCAATCATCCTGCATCAATCCAGGGACGGGTGGACAGCAACCCCGCTCTTGGCGTAGATTCAACGCATAAACACCGTTGTCCAGGAGGACGGGTTGAATATCGCCATTGGCTCCGACCACGCCGGTTTCGACTACAAGGAAACCATCCGCGCTTTCCTGGCCCAGCGCGGCCACCAGGTCACCGACATGGGCGCCTACTCCGATGATGCGGTGGACTATCCCCTGTGGATTAGGCCGGTGGCCGAGGCCGTGGCCCGCGGCGAGTACGACCGGGGCATCGTCCTTGGCGGCTCCGGCAACGGCGAGGCCATCGTCGCCAACAAAGTCCCCGGCATCCGCTGCACCCTCTGTTGGAACGTCCTTTCCGCCGAATACGCCCGCCAGCACAACGACGCCAACGTCCTCAGCATCGGCCAGCGTCTCGTCACCGAGGAAATGGCCCTGCAAATCGTAGAAACCTGGCTCAACACCGAGTTTGACGGCGGCCGCCACGCCCGCAGGATTGGCCAGATTGAACCCTAACCCAGCCGTCCCCCAGCTAGGCCAACCCGCGCCAACCCGTGCGCCGCAGCCGGGGGACTGGCTGAGCCGTCCCCGGTTGGCGGGACTGCTGCGGGCCTTGATTCCCCAGCCCGGCGCGCCGGCGTCGTCCTTGTACCTGCGGGCCGGCGCCGTCCAGGATTTCCTGCGCTCCCCCGGAGAAAGCGGCAGTGTTTGGGCGGAACGTCTGCGCCAGTCCCCCGATTCCGTCGTAGAGTCGGAAACCGGGCTGGTGGGCTTGCAGGCCGGGGAGCGGTCGCTGTTCGTGCTGCCCCCCTTTCCCCTGCCAGAAAACCGGGTTTCCCCCGATTGGGAACCGGCCCCGTTGCTGGAACTGCTGGACGCCGAGTATCTGATAGGGGTGGTGTTGCTGCGCCTGGGGCGATTTTCGGTGGCCGTTTACCGGGGAGAGACGCTGGTTTCCTCCAAGACCGATGCCCGCTACGTCAAGGGACGGCACCGGGCCGGTGGATCATCCCAACGCCGTTTCGAGCGCATCCGCGAAGGCCAGATGCGGAAGATTTACGATAAGACTTGCGCCGCGGCCCGCGCCCAGTTCGAGCCGGTGGCCCGCGACCTGGACTACCTGGCCCTGGGGGGAGAACGCCAAACGCTGAACGGGTTTCTGAAAGTCTGCCCGATAATGGAGCAATTCAGCGAAAGAATCCTCCCCCGCCGGCTGAACATCCGCGACCCCAAGCGCGACACCCTGGAAACCGTCGGCCAAATGCTCACCGAAAGCCGCGTTTACCCCGTTGACGGGTGAAGTTGCGGACTAGCGGCCATGACGTTCAATCAGTTCCAACAAACCGTCCCGGCCCAACCCGGTCTGTCTTGGCCCCAGAATGGCGGCCAGGGTGCCTCTTGGAATGTCTTGGCCGGTGTTCCTGACAATAGTGCGTCGGTTCTGGTCACCGTATCGTTTTATCAGTAACTCCCCATGATTCGCCCGGCGGACGGGTTCCCACCCGTCGGCCAGCAGAATCCGGTACAGTTCCCGACCGGACAGTGTGGGCAAGTCCGGCATTTACAGGTTGGCGGGATGCAAGGTTTCCAGGTTTGCGGCGTCGAGCGAGAAAACCCGAATTGTCAGGAAAGGCCCATCTCCGTTTTTGGCGTCCTCAAATAACCTGTCCCACGCCTCCCCGGACCCGCGAATGGTTAGCTGTTCCGGCGTTTCCCTTGTGGGATGCGCGACAATCCCCCATTGTTGGAAAAACCGTTCCCGCTCTCCGATTTCTTCCAAGACCTCCAAGTCTACGACTACCAGTTCCTCCAACCCCTCCTGGCACTGTTCCAACGACTCCGCAAACGTGGCGGTGCCAAGTTCCAAACATTCGCCCAGCCACTGGCCTTCTTCCCGATAATAGCAAAGGCTGACGGTTACATATCCGGCGGTCATTGGTCTGTTTCTCCTCCGTCGTTCAATCCATTCTAGCTACAACAGGTTAGACTTGGCTTAGCCTGGGAGTCAATGCCATTGGCGCACCTAGTAGCGGTTACAAGTCAGGTAGGCGAAATTACCGCCCGATGGGGGGCAGGAGTCAAAACTGCGCTTCCAGACCCCGTACCAATTCCATTAACCCGCAACCGCCTCGACATCTCCCGCCGGCGTTGGACGGGCCGGCAGAGTCGGCCGGCTTGCCAGCGCAAAGAAACACGCGCTGGCAACGAACATCGGCCCGAAGGTCAGCAGGGCCAGGGCGTAGCTGTCCGTCTGGTCCCGCACCCACCCGGCGAAAATCGGCGCCACGAACAGCCCGACGTTGTGGAAAACGCTCATCGCTCCCATCAGGCTGGCGAACCGTTCCCGCCCGAAGTAGTCCCCCACCATCAGCCAGTTAACCGACGTTACCCCCTCCACAATCGCCAGTCCCAGCACGAACACCGCCACTCCCCACATCCCCGGCAGCCCCCACAGGGCGAACAACGCCACCGCGCCCAGGTTCATCCCCCAGAAAAGCAGCTTGCGCGGCGCAAACCGTCCGCCGGCCACCCCCAGCAGGAACCGCAGGGGAATCGCCAGGAAGAACATCGCCGAAACGTAAAATGTCGCCGTAGTTTCGTCCAGACCCTTCAACGCCAGCATCGGGAAAATGTGAATTATCACCGCGTTGGTGGCCGAAACCCGGGTAATGACCCCCGCCAGCAGCAGCCAGAAGGCCCGCGTCCGCAGGGACTCCCGCACCGAAAAATTCTGCTCCGGCTGCTCCGAAGGCCGGCGACCCCGTCCGCCCCGGCCGGCTACGGCAGCTCTGCCCCCCGGCGGGTCTCCGTCGGGCAGCAGGCCCATATCCTCCGGCTTGCTCCGTATCACCCAGGCCACCGGGAAGGTCATCGCGGTTACGAAAATCCCCATCCACAGCACCGTCGCCCGCCAGCCCAGTTGCGAGATTCCCAAGTCCAGCAGCAGTACCACGAAGGCCCCGCCCCCGGCGAAGGCCGTCATCAGCGTTGACAACGCCACCGCTTTCCGGCGGATGAACCACTGGTTGACCGCCGCCATCAGCGTTTGCCCCAGCCCCGCTGTCTTGCCCACCGAGACCACTCCGGCGAACAGGATGACCAGTTCCCAATAGCTGTCGGCCCGGGACAGCAGTATCAGGCCCACGCCGGCGGTCAGACCGCCCCACAGCACCATCGGGCGCGCGCCGAACTTGTCCACCAGCCAGCCCACCACCGGGCCGCCCATGCCGCCCTCGGCCCGGGCCAGGCTGAAAACCAGCGACATGGACGAGTAGCTGATTCCCAGGTCTTGCCGGATGGGTTCAAAGAACCGGGGAAAGCCGCTGGAAATGGCCCCGTTGCCGAACATCCCGAAAATCGAGGCGGCGGCGACAATCCACCAGCCATAAAAAAAGCGGCCTTGCCGCCCGGTTTCCCTGACTTCCGTATCCGCCTGCATCGCGTAATCCATCCTACTAGGATGGCGTCACTCCGTCAATGATAAACCCCGCTAATTATTGCGAAAGGCAATATCATCAATCGCCCCCGCGCCCAACGGTCAATCGCCCCTACTCCCCCCCGTCATTCCCGCGAAAGCGGGAATCCACAAGTCCAAGCCCCAAAGCCAACCTTGGCCCAATTCAAGAACCCCCGACAAAAAGCCCCCTCCCCCTACTAGGGGGAGGGTTGGGGTGGGGGTCAACCCTCCTGATGTGTCATCGCCCATGAGCCATTTAACCATCGTCATTCCCGCGAAAGCGGGAATCCACAAGTCCAAGCCCCAAAGCCAACCTTGGCCCAATTCAAGAACCCCCGACAAAAAGCCCCCTCCCCCTACTAGGGGGAGGGTTGGGGTGGGGGTCAACCCTCCTGATGTGTCATCGCCCATGAGCCATTTAACCATCGTCATTCCCGCGAAAGCGGGAATCCACAAGTCCAAGCCCCAAAGCCAACCTTGGCCCAATTCAAGAACCCCCGACAAAAAGCCTCCTCCCCCTACTAGGGGGAGGGTTGGGTGGGGGTCAACCCCCGGCCATGAACCCGGTCTAACTCAACTCGGCAATCAACTCCTCCACCAGCGCCGCCAACCCCATATCCGGCAACTCCCGGCGGGTAAGTCCGTCAATCTCCCCTTCCTCCAGGCCCGACTTTCTGCCATCAACCAAATCTTCCACCCCGGATAGCGCCCGCCGCGCCGCCGGTTCCTGGTCGGCTTGTCCCGCCCCGCTTTCCTGAACGTCCCCCGCCGGCAAGCCCAGGGAGTAAAGCTGCGGCGTGTCCCCCGACACCAGCAGCGCCAGTTGGGGCAGCGGCTCTCCATCAAGTCCCAGCCTGCTAGCCACTGCCCGGACGGTGTTGGAGACCCCGTGCTGTCCGAATATCACCAGGTTCTGGAAACCGGCGTCGCGTCCCTCGAAACTGCTGCGGAAGGCCCGGAAAACGTCATGCGCCGCCCGGTCAACTTCCGACACCAGGAACACCGCATGAACCGGAAACTCCGCCCCACCGGACGTTTCCATGTCCACCCGCCAGCGATGCAGCTTGTCCAGGTCATGCCGGTCAGCCCGTCCGGTCATGGCAACTCCCCCCTATGAAAAACCTAATCAACGCCAAAATGCTAAGCCGCAATACGGCCGCGTGTCAAAATCCTTCCCCCGGAACCGTCATTGCAGAAATCTCTACCCCCGTCCCAAGGCTTTGTGATTCGCTAGAAATGTCATTCTAAGCGCAGCGAAGAATCCGGGAATCCTCCCCCCAAACCAACGCCGCCTTACCCCAAGGATTCTTGGCCCCCTCATTGAATCCCCTCAATCGTTGTGCTAAGGTCATAGTGCCTTGGCGGGTATCTGGTCTCAAAATCCTTAATCTGGCGCAACTTTTATCACGGACGCACGCCGTGCTTCCCTGTGTTGTGCTGGATTGGGATACTCGCCAAGGTAGCCACGTCCCTGATGCAGGGAGGCGCCTATGGCCGGAGAGACCGAGAGTAAGCAATCCACGGCAAAGGCAGCTAGATTTCTGAGGGTAGGCTGTATCAGCCTCCTTGCCCTTGTATTGTTAATCAGTCTGTGCAGCGTACTTTTCAATGGCAATGGCGACGAGAGGGATGTAGATACTCCGGCAAGGAACTTATCGGAAAAAGATATATGGGACAGCCAACAAACATTGTTCAGGAAGTGCCGAGACGCATTTCCCGAACATACCTCCCTGATTGACTTGGCAATGGCGCAACGAGACATGAATCACATAATCCGAGTGGAAACATTGTTACTGTGCATTGAGGGGTTAGAATCATTGGGAGAGCCTCCTGATTTTCCCGTAGAGTCCAGAGTCTAGGGCAAATAAGCCCGGTACTAAGCATCCTAAGTCCACCACGGCTAGTCATGTCACCCCACAAAACCCACCCCGGCTCCACCGTCATTCCCGCGAAAGCGGGAATCCAACCCCCAATCGGTATCATCCAAAACGTAGTCGCCTTGCCCCAAAATCATCCTTGACACCGGCCACCGCCAAAGCTAACATCTTACGGTTGAGGTTACACATGGATTACGCAATTATCAAAACCGGGGGCAAGCAGTACCGGGTCAGTCCCGGCGATGTCCTGGATGTCGAAAAGCTGCCCCTGGAAGTCGGCTCGGTAGCCGAATTTGACCAGGTATTGGCCGTTTCCAATGACGGCCAGTTGGACGTTGGTGCCCCCACCGTATCCGGCGCCCGCGTGCTGGCCCAGGTCCAGTCCCACTACAAAGACCGCAAAATCATGGTCTTCAAGTACAAAGCCAAGACCCGTTACCGCCGCAAGCGGGGACACCGCCAGAACTACACCCGCCTGCTCATCCAGGACATCCAACCCGGAGGTTAACGCCCTATGGCCCACAAGAAAGCCGGCGGCAGCACCCACAACGGCCGCGACAGCAACCCCAAACGCCTCGGCGTCAAACGCTACGGCGGCCAGAAAGTCAACTGCGGTTCCATTCTCGTCCGCCAGCGCGGCACCAGGATTCTGCCCGGAACCAACGTCGGTCTGGGCAAGGACTACACCCTGTTCGCCACCGTTGACGGCGAGGTCAAGTACGAATGGGCCCGCAAGGGCCGCCGCCGCGTCAGCGTTTACCCCGTCTAGTCCTATACCAACCCAGTCGCAAAGGTAGCATACCGAACATGAAAACCGACATTCACCCCCAGTTTTACACCGCCACCGTGACCTGTTCCTGCGGCAACGTCTTCCAGACCGGCGCCACCAGACCGGCCCTCCGCGTCGAAGTGTGCAGCAAGTGCCATCCCTTCTACACCGGCGAGCAGCGCATCGTTGACAGCCAGGGCCGCATCGAACGGCTCCGCCGCCGCTACAACCTGTCCTAGCTCAACCCTGTCAGGTTAGCCATTCCGAGGGCCGCTATTGGCCCTCATTTTTTGCCAGCAACCGCAACCCCGGAGGTTTCATGGCCCAAAACCCCGGTTTCGTTTACGGCGGTCAAGCCGTAATCGAAGGAGTTATGATTCGCGGCAGCGGTCATTACAGCTTGGCCGTCCGCCGGCAGGACGGCTCCATTACCCATTTCCACGCCCCCCTCAACCCCCTGTTTACCGGAAAGTTGCGCCGTGTCTGGTTCCTGCGCGGCATGGCCGTACTGCTGGAAACCCTGATTCTGGGAACCAGGGCCTTGCAGCATTCCGCCAACCTGGCAATGGCCGACGAAACCGGCCAGTCCAAAGAGGAAATGTCCCGCTGGGGATTGGGCCTGACCCTGGCCGTCTCCCTGACCCTGGGCATCGGGATTTTCTTCATCCTTCCCTTGTTGATAGTGGGCCTGCTGGACCGTTTCATCGCCTCCGACCTGGCCAGCAACGCCATTGAGGGACTGATTCGCCTTGCCATCGTCGTCGGCTACATCTGGGGAATCGGGTTCCTGGCCGACATCCGCCGGGTCTTCGCCTACCACGGCGCCGAACACATGGCCGTTCACGCCAAGGAAGCCGGCCTCCCCCTGACCGTCGCCAACGTCCGGCTCTTTGGCACCCCCCATCCCCGTTGCGGCACCGCCTTTTTGCTGACGGTGGTGGTGGTGTCCGTGGTGGTGTTCGCCTTCCTGGGCCGCCCCGACTTCGAGTGGCGCGTCATTTCCCGCATCGCCCTGCTGCCCGTAATCGCCGGAATCAGCTACGAAATCATCCGGTTCAGCGGCTTGCACCAGACCTGGCTGATAGCCCGGGCCTTGGCTTGGCCGGGACTCTTGCTCCAGCGGCTTACCACCCGCCAGCCCGACGACTCCCAGATTGAAGTCGCCATTACTGCCTTGGAAACCGCCATCGCCGCCGACGCCGGCCAGGAATACGTTTCGCTCTTCTCGCCCCCTACCGAAAAGACCGATGCCTCTGGCGCAGTTGTCGAACCTTCTACCGCCCCTGACACTGGGCAATAGCCCTTGGAAAACCGACTGTTCCCACCGTCATTCCCGCGAAATCGGGAATCCAGTAACCTCATCACAAGACACGATTATACGCCCCGGCCTTTGCTACAATACCTCCACGATAAGGGCCCACATCAAAAATCCCTTCCCCCTTGATGGGGGAAGGTTAGGATGGGGGTGAAAACCCTGTTTTGAGATAGTTTCCAAGGGCCTTGCCGGCCGGAAACATCGGGGCTTGTCCCGGCCACAGCCGAAGGAAAGGGAGAGACGCCGTTATGATGCACGAACCCGATATGTGCGAGTCCTGCGGGCGCGAGTTGGGCAACTGGCAGCCCGACATTTACAGTCCCGCCGTCACCGGACAGCAGCAGGACATCCGGGCCATCGCCGCCCAAAACCTGAAACGCCACAACGACGCCCTGGAACAACTGACCCGCCAACTGGACCAGCTGCTGGAATTGGCGCGACAGGGCGACCTGGACACCCGCCAGATAGTCGAGCAGTTGGACGACCTGCGGCAGAAGCTGACCCCCCGGCATGGCCTTTGCATTGACCGCAACTGCGCCATGTGCCGGGTGCATGAAGAGGCAATAAAAGAGCACGTCCTGGTTTACGTGGACTGGCGCGTCCCCGGCACCATCCAGAAACTCCAGCAAGCCCGCCACCGCAACTAACCCACGCGTGGGCTGGTGGCGCCGCGTGGGTTGACCGATCAGGGAATCAGCTTAATCAGGGCCACGGTCAGGGATACGTTCAGGGTAACGATCGTCAAGCCCATCAGCCAAAGCTGCCGGTAAAGGTCGGCCCGCAAGTCGGCGATTTTTGAGGCGATTTCCGACTTGAACTCGGCGCGCATTTCGGCCATGTCCGACTTAGTCTCCGCGCGAGACTCGACGATGTCGGCCTTGGTTGCCAGGTCGCCGGACATGGCGTCGCCGATGGTGGAGACCAGCGCCACGGCCTGTTCGTCATCGAATCCGGCTTTTTTGAGGGCTGTTACCGCCCGGCGGAGGTCAAACATCGTTTAATCTGACCACTTTCTTTTGGTAGGTTCGCCGGCTATTATAATGGGTATGGCAGCTGGTGGACAGAGCGCCCCCGCCACTGCAACTGACCCGCTTTATTCACCCTTTGACTATTGGTGATTCTGGCCCTTGACTTAACGAACCCGCGCCGGGACCACCCCGGCGTCGGCACCAACTGTCAAGGCTGACGACCCCAAGCACAACCAACCTGCAAATGGAACTCTTGAACGACGCACTTACTGGGTGGGGCTAGGGACCAGATGAGTGACGAATCCGCATTTTGCCAATTCATTGGAAAAGAAAGTGATTGCGAAGTCATACAGGAACTTCACCAAAGTTGAGCGATTTGGTGAAACTTTCTCAGACTACTTGGAGTCTGCCCACAATTGCCCCTTAGTAGTTGAAGCGGACTCTGCGATAGCTCTGGGTAAATTGCCTGAAGACTCCGTTGACTTCGTGATGACCTCTCCGCCATATTGGGGCAAGCGAGAATACGAGAACGGAGGAATAGGTTTAGAGGACAATTGGGAGGATTACATCCAAGCTCTAGACCTTGTATTCGAAGAAGTTCACCGGATTGTAAAACCTTCTGGATCCTTCTGGCTAAATGTAGGGGACCGCTATCTCAATAAATGTCTCGTTGGACTCCCTTGGCGGATCGCTCTCCACTTAACGGACCGTCACGGGTGGATTCTCCGTAATAATGTCATTTGGAACAAGGTGAAGAGCGGTATGGATAGTTCAATGGATAGGCTAGGCAATACCCATGAACCTTTATTTCACTTTGTAAAACGTCCGACAGGATATTACTACGATGCTGATTCCATACGCTCTAAGCCCCGAGAGTCCAAAGTAGAGGACGGTAGGGTAGTAACAGCAACAGGTGTCAGCGGTGTGAAGTATCGTCGGCAAATCCAGTTATCAACTGCGCTGGACAGCGTAGAGAAAGACAAGGCTCTTCGCGCCCTTAGAGGAGTCCTAGATGAAGTCAGATTAGGAGAACTTTCTGACTTCAGGATGGTAATTCGTGGCCAGCAAAGAGTTACCCATTCGGACAAGAAACGGGTGTCTGGACGGGCAAAGGAATTAGAGGAAAAAGGATTCTACTTCTTGAAGTACCATCCCAAAGGCAGCAAACCGTCAGATGTGTGGGACATCATACCTGAAGACTCACAAAATCGTAGCTTGCACTTTTCACCTTATCCCGAAGACCTATGTAAAATCCCGCTTCTGGCGACTTGCCCTCCAAATGGGATAGCCTTAGACCCATTCTGTGGAACCGGAACTACCTTGAGGGTTGCATTTAGCTTAGGGCGGAAATCTGTAGGGATAGACAAGTCTCTCTTGCACTTAAGTCTTGACCGATACGGGTGCTGTGAAGTATGACCAAAGTGTTGGAGTTGTTTGGGTATTCTACAAACTCGACAACTTACGACTGGGAAAAGATCACTACTGAGCAACAGTGTCCGTACACAATGGGCAGTTGCTTTAAAGTCAGGAAAAGCTCTCCAGAAATTGCAATAGGGACTTGCTGTGTTAGCCATGGGAGGAACAGCGACCCCATCCTCATTTGTCCCGCCCGCCTTCTAGAACGAAACCAGGTGTTCTCAGATTGTATGCATCTGATGACAACACATGAACCTGGAAATGAGGTGCACCTCGTTTCCGAAGTAACGGTACCAGGCGGAAGCGTTGATTATTTCTTGGTATCAGCCCGGGACGGTAAAGTGAAGGATTTTGTGGGAATCGAATTTCAAACGTTGGATACTACTGGTACGGTTTGGCCAGAGAGACAAAGGACTCTAAGGGCACTTGGTGTTGAACCTAACGATGGTGACGAGCACTCCTCCAAAGGATACGGCATGAATTGGAAAATGACCGCCAAAACGATCCTAGTGCAACTACACCACAAGATACAAACCTTCGAAAATGTAAATCGCCGACTGGTTCTAGTCGTTCAAGATAGATTCCTTGATTACATGGAGAAGGAGTTCGACTTCAACCTGGTCAAGGAACAACCTGTCATCGGCGACTCGATGCATTTTCATGCATATGGCGTCAAATCGGCTGACGGCATTTACAGACTTAGACTTGAAAGACGCTTGAGCACCGATGCCTCAGGAATTACCTCATGCCTTGGCCTGCAAGCAAATGCGAATGTTGAATTTGGTCAAATTCTTGCAACGCTAGAATCAAGGCTGTCGAGCCAGACAGTTTTGATGCCCCTATGACCTATAACCCCTCAACCCGGCTACACCGGCTTAAACACCAACCCCGGGTTTTCTTCGTCTATTTCGTCCAAGTCCAGAACCAACGCGATGCCCGTGGGGATGTTTTGCGGGTTGGCGGCGTCCACGCCGGAAATGCGCGCGCTGACCCGCGGCCCTTCCTCCAGCGTGACGATGCCGGAGCAGTAGGGGTTGTTGCGCCCGTAGCCCTTGGCCTCCAGGGACGCCGGAACCACCGATATGCAGGTAAACGCGCTCAACGTACCCCGCCCGCTCAGTTCCACCCATTCCATGTCGCTGCCGTGGGTTGCCGGGTCCACGGGCCGAGCCTCGGCGTACACCTGGCCCGTGCTTTGGCAGCGCACCCCCATGAATCGCCCTTCCTTCAGGTAGGCGTGGTAGGACGCGGCGTTGATAGGGCGGGGTTCGGTTTCGCTGGTCATATCCGTCCCTCCTAACCCTTCCGCAGGATGTTGACGACGCAGGTGCCGCCAGTGCCGCCGACGTTGTGGGTCAACCCGACTTCCAGGTCGGCGCTGGGCAACTGACGCTGGCCGGCCTCGCCCCGCAGTTGGTGGAAAACTTCAATGACCTGGGCCACGCCTGACGCCCCTACCGGGTGGCCCTTGGACTTCAACCCGCCGGAGGTGTTGATGGGCCGGTCGCCGTCCAAGGCGGTGCGCCCTTCGTCAACGGCGTGGGGGCCTTCGCCGGGCGCGAAGAAACCCAGGTCTTCGGTGGCGATAATCTCGGCAATGGTAAAGCAGTCGTGGACTTCGGCAACGTCAATGTCCTGGGGGCCAACGCCGGCCATCTGGTACGCTTGGGCTGATGCGTGCCGGGCCGCCGAGAGCGACGTAAGCTCTTCGGCGCCGTGAAGCGGCCGTCCGGTGGCCTGGCCGGTGCCGGCGATGTCCACCCGCCGGTCGGTGAAATTATTGGCGATTTCGGTGGCCGCCAGCAGCACGCAGGCCCCGCCGTCGGTGATGGGCGCGCAGTCGAAAAGACGCAGCGGCCAGGCAATCCAGGGGTTGGAACGGGCATCGTTGAGGAAGTCCATTTCGTCTTGCCAATCGGGAAGGGGCTGCCCCTGCTGCTCAGCCCGGGCGATACGCCGGTCCATCAACGCCCGGATGCTGGTGTTGAACTGGGCCTTGGGATTGAGGGCGCCGTTGTTGTGGTTCTTGATGCCCACTTTCAGCAGGTGGCTGAGACTGGTTTCGTAGCGGTCCATGTGGGCCTTGGCCAGCGCGCCGTAAATGCCGGGGAAGGTCAGGCCGGCGGGAACTTCGTACAGCCCATCGGCGGCGGAGGCCAGCACGTCGGTTACGCCCTCGGTGGGTAGGCCGGTCATTTTTTCAACGCCCCCCACCAGCACCAGGTCATACATCCCGGAAGCGATGGCCATAATGCCTTCCCGCAGGGCGCTGCCGCTGCTGGCGCAGGCGTTTTCGATGCGGGTCAACGGCGTGGGGGTCATACCCAGCCAGTCGGCGATGATGGGCGCGGTATGGCCTTGGCTCTCGAAAAGGTCGGAAGAGTAGTTGCCGATGTAACCGGCCTCAATGTCCTCTACGTCAACGCCCTGGTCAAGATGGGTCATCATATCCTGGAAAGCCTCGACGAAGAGGTCGCGGGTGGTCTTGTCGGCGAAGGCCCCGAACTGGGACATACCCGCCCCGACAATGGAAACCGGCCGGCCCAGCCGGCGGGTCTTGGTGGTGGTCATGGCTGCTGCTCCTTAACTTTCCCTGTCAAGAGGGAAGGGACTGGATTTCCGATTCGGAGGGATTGACAAGTTTTAGTCCTGGGATTCGGGAGACCGGGGCAAAAAGATACTGACTTTCTCGAGAAACCGCTCTACATCGCGAATCCCAGCCTGGATGTAGCGGCGGCTGTAAATGTCTTCGTAGAAGTTGACGTGCAAGTCACTGGCGACGGCAAACAACCTTCGCAGCTCGCCGTCGTCGGTTTCTTCCGTCAAGGTATCCACGTGCTGGTAAAGCAGCCGATGACCGGAGTGGGGCCAACCCCGTTCTTCGGCGACGGCTTTCACCATTTGCGACGCCGCGCCCCAAGCCTTTTCCGAGGCTTGGGGCAAGTCACTATCCAGCTCCCGGTAGGCGTTGTTAAGGTAGTTCCAACTTTGGTCGTGATATTTTTGCGCCTGCTCCAACATTGACTCGCCTCTTGCGGTGGTCTCCGGTTACCCAAACCGGGGGGTTCGGAGTTACCGTAGTCATTGTTCCTCTGCGAGTCACCCCCACCCTAAGCCTCCCCCGTCGAGGGGGAAGGGGATTGGCAACTCTAGGTTGGCAATTATACCGGAGGATGGAGTTGTACGTTCAGCGCTTTTTCGCACCAGGCCGCCGCCGCCAACAACCCGGATTCGTGCAGGTAAGCGCCAGCCAACTGAATGCCCAGCGGCAGCCCCGACTCGGCCAAACCGGAGGGCAGCGTGATGGTGGGCAGGCCGCAGGAGGTCCAAGGCCCCTGAAACATGGGGTTGCCGGTGTTGGTGCGGTCGGGCTGGGCCGGCCGAGGCGTGGAAGGCGTCAACAAAACGTCCGCCTGCTGCGCCAGCAGCCGCATATCGGTAACGAACTGCCGCCGCCGTTCCTTGGCCCGGGAATAGGTCACGGCGTCAATTTCCAGGCCGCGGCGAATCATGTCCCGCAGCTTGGGCTGGTAGTCCTCGGCCTGCCGTTCATACAAGGGCTGGTGGAAAGACGCCCCTTCCACCGCCATGATTATCTGCTGGTCGTCAATGGCCGTGTCCATGCTGTCGGGCAGGGACAGTTCCCGCACCGTCGCCCCGGCGTCGGCCAACCGGCTTACGATAGCGTCGGTGTGCGCGGTGGTTTCGGCGTCGGAGTTGTCGTAGAAGAACCTCCGCAGCACCCCGATGCGGGGCGGCCTGGGGTCATCCACCCCGGCCAGGTAATCCGGCACGGGTTCCGTGCGGGCTACCATGTCGGCGGCGTCCGGCCCGGCCATGACTTGCAGCAGCAGGGCGGCGTCGGCCACCGAGCGGGTCATCCAGCCCATCGTGTCCAGAGTCCAACTGACGGGAATCACCCCGTAGCGGCTGACCCGGCCAAAGCTGGGCTTGAACCCCACCACGCCGTTGTAAGAAGCCGGCCGCAGCACCGAGCCGACGGTCTGGGAACCCAGGGCCGCGGGACACATCCGGGCCGCCACTGACACGGCGGAGCCGCTGCTGGAACCCCCGGGGGTGCAGGCGGCGTTCCAGGGGTTGACGGTGGGCGACGGGTCCATGCAGGCAAATTCCGTGGTGACGGTCTTGCCCAGGATGATTGCTCCGGCGTCTTTGAGCAGCCGGACGGTGGTGGCGTCGTACTCCGGCACAAAATCGGCGTAAACCCGGGAGCAAGCCGTGGTGGGAATGCCCTGGGTATAGTAGATGTCTTTCAGGCCGACGGGGACGCCGTGGAGCTGGCCAAGGCTCTCGCCCCGGTTGACCGCCGCTTCCTTGGCCGCGGCGTCGGTCAGCACGGCCTCCCGGTCCAGATAGACCCAGGCTTGCAGGGACGGCTCCAGGGACTCGATGCGGGCCAAGACCGACTCGGCCAGTTCCACCGGGGACAAGCTGCCATCGGCAACGGCCTGCGCCGCCTGGCGCGCCGAAAGTTCATAAGGCTGGGGCATGGGAATCGCTCCTGTGGGGATTACTTGTGGTTGAGATATGCTATTATACCCCCACTAAGCAACTTGGGGGTTAGGATGACCACCACCGACGATGCGGACCTAAGGCGCACTTTGGGCTACCTGGAAGGCCGGATGGATGAACAGACTGCCTTGTTGAAGCAGATTGTCAACCAGATGGAGCAGATGAATGCCCGGATGGACCGGAACGAGGCCCGGGTCGACGAGAAGTTCGACCAAGTAAACCAGCGGATTGACCAAACCAACCAGCGCATTGACCAGGCAATTGACCAAATCCAACAGGTCAACAACCGCATCGACGAGAAGTTTGACCAGGTAAACGAGCGGATTGACCAGACCAACGCCCAAATCCAACAGGTCAACAACCGCATCGACGAGAAGTTCGACCAGGTGAACCAGCGGATTGACGAAACCAACGCCCAAATCCACCGGGTCAACGACCGAATCGACGAGAAGTTTGACCAGGTAAACCAGCGCATTGACGAAACCAACACCCAAATCCAACAGGTCAACAACCGCATCGACGAGAAATTCGACCAGGTAAACCAGCGCATTGACGAAACCAACACCCAAATCCAACAGGTCAACAACCGGATTGACGAGAAGTTTGACCAGACCAACACCCAAATCCAACAGGTCAACAACCGGATTGACGAGAAGTTTGACCAGACCAACGAGCGCATTAACCAAAACAGCGAACGCATTGACCAGGTAATTGACCAAATCCAACGGGTCAACAACCGCATCGACGAGAAATTCGACCAAGCACACGGCCGAATTGACCGGCTGTACATGACGGCGTTGGGCGTAGGAGGTGGCATCGTTGCCGGGCTTATCGGCGTGGTAGTAACGCTGATACTGACAGGTTAGGACGCGGCGCGTCCGGGGTTGGAACGTCAGGGGCGGAAGCAACCTGCTGTCGGGCTTGGCGCCCTTTCCATGCCGAGGGATGGGCATTTCCCCATTGGATTAAGTCAGAACTCAATCCCGCCCAATTCCTCTATCAGCACGTCGCCCCCGGCCCGCACTTCCACCGTAAGTCGGCTGTCTCGCAACAAACTCATGCCCAAGAGAGGCGTTCCTTCCGCCTCCAAAACTTGGATAGTGCGGAGTTTGTCGTGCCAGAGAACCTGTCCGGTCCACGTATTCCACTGTTCCTGAATACCACCAGCCAAGATTACGTCTCCACGCTCTCTGAATGCCAACCCCAAGGAACGAATAACTTCCGGAGGCAACGTCAAGAAGCCGTCAAACCCGGTGTCTACAATTACAGGTACGGGTTGAAACCGTCCGTCTCTTCCCCTGATTTGCAGGGACACCAAGGCTTCCAATTGGGAATTGACGTGGCCCCGAATCATTGACCGGGGAACCGGATACTGGAACCGCCCCAACCGATATGGAAGGCCGTATCAGGGCCGACCCTGGTCAGAAACCCTACGGCGTTGGGCCGCCGAGCCCTTAGTCTATCCCCCACAACCAAGGAATCCTCGCCAATTTCGTAGTCGCCGCTCTCAACGTCAATGACGATGAACTTCCCAATTTCCTGGGGTTCCACCAAGTGTTTAATCTGCTCGTCGTAGATTTTGTCGGCCAAGTCGCCGATTTCGTCGTTGGTGTATTTCTTGGAGGTCATAACAACATCCTTTACCGTGAGCGTTCTCCCTTCATTCTGGCCGTGGGTAGGACAGGAGTGCAATTTCCCCACCCATGCCTGGAAATCCTCACCGTTTCCCCCGGTTAGGTTAAGGCTCAATCCCGTCCAATTCCTCTATCAGCACGTCGCCACCGGCCCGGACTTGCACCGCAAGCCGGCTGTCTTGTAACAAACTCATGCCCAGCAAAGGCGTTCCTTCCGCCTCCAAAATTCGGACGGTGCGGGGATTGTCGTGCCAGAGGACTTGCCCAATCCAAGTATTCCACCGTCGCCGCACACCGCCGGCCAAGACCACGTTGGTCTGCGCTCTCGGTTCCAATCTCAAACGACGAATCACCTCTGAGGGCAGGGTCAAGCACCCAAGAAATCCGGTGTCCAAGACCGCTGTTACGGATTGAAACTGCCCGTCTCTCCCCATTATGGCGATGTCAACGGATGCTTCCAGGCGGCGATTTACTCTACCCGTGATCATTGATTCGGAAGCTGCTCCCGCCGATTGAAAATGCGGCTTCATAGCCTACCCTGCTCAGAAACGCGACGGCATCGGGCCGACGGGCTTTTAGACGATCCTCTACGGCCAAGGAATCCTCGCCAATTTCGTAGTCGCCGCTTTCAACGTCAATGACGATGAACTTCCCAATTTCCTGGGGTTCCACCAAGTGCTTAATCTGCTCTTCGTAGATTTTGTCCGCCAAGTCGCCGATTTCGTCGCCGGTGTATTTCTTGGAAGTCATAACAACATCCTTCACGTGGAATTTCCCGCCGGCCCTATTCCTGCCCGACACCTGAACCGGCGGCCTTCGCGTGTGCCAGGTTCAGGCTTTGGTTTTCCCATGTATCGTCCGGTACTTGACTGCCTCGACATATTCCACCGGCAGCAGTTCGTCCAGGTTCACCCGACGGGAAGCGTCAAGAATTTCAATGCCCACTATCCGGTCATCCGCGCCCAAGTCTAGCGCTACATCATCAGAGACCCGGCGGTTGTTGATTTCGCTGGTTTGGTCATCCAACAGGAAGTAAAGCAGGTCTGTTTTCGGTTCGTATGTAATCCGCATACTTCACTCCCGCGTTCCACCTATCCATGCGCCGGGCGTTCTTCCCCCTAAACCGGCGGCCTTCGCGTGTGCCAGTCGGTAGCCTGTTCGTAGGCGTGGGCCACCCGGAAAAGCGTCGTTTCGTCAAAGGGCTTGCCGGCGATTTGCAGACCCACCGGCATATTGTCCGACGTGAACCCGCAGTTGATGGACAACGCCGGCGTGTTCGCCAGGTTGTACGGAGAGGTGTAGCTCCGCCGTCCCTTGAATCCGTCCATCACTTCCTGCTTGCTGCCGATTCCCGCCCTTTCGGGTATCAACGGGGCCTGGATTGACGAAGTGGGCATAACCAGCACGTCCACCTGTTCCAGCGCGTCCAGAATCTGCTGGCGGAGGACTTGCCGCAGTTTCAACGCTTTCTGGTGCGCCTGGGCCGGCATGATGCTGCCCATCAGCAGCCGCACCTGGTTGTTGTGGTCCAGCATCTCCAACCGATTGGCGATGTCGTCCCGGTTCAACGAGGCGGAGTCGGCCCCGATAACCCCCGTGGATATGACGGCGGAGTTGGCAATCAACGGTATCTCCACTTCCCGCACGGTGGCCCCCAACTCGCCCAGCAGGGCGATGGCCTGGACTACGGCGTTCCTGACGTCGGGTTCCACGCCGGAATCGTCCACCCGTTCCTGCACCACACCGACGGTAATGCTGCTGATGTCTCCGGTCAGCGCCGCCACGTAGTCCGGCACCGGAGCGTTCCAGGTGTAGGGGTCTTTGGGGTCGTACCCGGCGATGGCGGCCAGGGTCATGGCGCAGTCGGCAGTGGTGCGGGAAATCGGCCCCACCGTGTCCATTGACCAGGACGCGCCGAAAACCCCGTAGCGGCTGACCCGGCCCCAACTAGGGCGGATTCCCACCAGGCCGCAGAAAGACGCCGGCCCCCGGATGGAACCGCCGGTATCCTCGCCCAACGAGGTCGAACACAAACCGGCGGCGGTGGCCGCCCCGGAGCCGCTGCTGGACGTGCCTGGGTTGCGGGATACATCCCAAGGATTGCGGGGCCGCCCGTAGGGATGATGGAAAGCGTCGCCGCTGGCGTACTCGCTCATGTTCAGCTTGCCCAGCAGCACCGCCCCGGCCCGTTTCAGGTTCGCCATCACGGTGGCGTCCTCTTGGGGAATGAAATCCCCGTGAATGGTGGAGCCGTTGGTCGTGCGGATGCCCTCCGTCCAGAACTGGTCTTTCACTGCCACCGGAATCCCGTGCATCGGTCCGGCATAGTTGCCGGCGGCAATGTCAGCCTCGGCTTGCGCGGCCTGGGCCAACGCCTCGTCGCGGGCAACGGTGATATACGAATTGAGCTGCCCGTCCACGGCCTCAATGCGTTCCAGATACGCTTGGGTTGCTTCCACCGGGGAAATTTCCCGGGCCTGGATAGCCGCTGACAATTGGGTGGCGGACATGAAAGGAATCTGCTGCTGCGTCATAGTTGCTAACTCCCTGGTTCCGACGTTGGGGGCATGACCAAGGGCAAGGGTTCCACCTGTTCCCAGCCCGGCGGGTCCAATTCCGCCAGGGCCTCCAGCCAACCGTTAAGGCTGTAACCGACTTCGACCACCAGATGCGGCGGTATGGTGATTCCGGCGGCCTTGGCCAGGGCCAGAATTTCGCTTTCGGTCAGGTCTGCCATAGCGACGCCCTCCCGTTCAAGAGTGTTGCGGCAACGGTAGAGACCGGCGGAAAAACCGCCATCCCAGCGTCAACCTGCCGGGAATTTTGACTTGGCATGAAAGGTATGTCAACGCAGTACCCTGCCGTTCCCTTTCTTTGCAGGCGCCGGTTGCGGTGAGGATGGAAGAACCGTCATTCCGGCGTAGGCCGGAATCCAGAAACCCCAAGCATACAACAGCCCCTCAAGGGTAAGGAATCCTGGATACCGGCGCAGGCCGGAATGACGGCAGAGGGCGGGAATGCCGGCAGGGTGACAACCGCCAGACCCGGAACGGCCCTTTGATTGGAAAAACCGCCGTTGACAATCCCCGCCGCCATTGTCTATCGTCAACGCCGATGACTTGGCGGGTTGAAAACCAAAAACTGTTCCTGTCGCTGCTGGGCGCGCTGATTGCCCTGGCCTGGCTGGGGCTGGCCGTCTGGGGACAATCGCCCTATGGCCGTTACCTTGACCACGGCCAACTGGCCGAACTGCGGGCAGAGGACGCTGGACTGCTGGGGTTTTTCGTCGCCGGCTGGACGTTGATGGTCTTTGCCATGATGCTGCCCACCAGCCTGCCTCTGCTGGCCCTGTTCCGGGCCATGACCCGCCACCGGCCCGACGGCGCGGTTCTGGTGACGCTGGTTATCGCCGGATACATCGGGGTTTGGGCCTGGTTCGGACTGGCGGCGCACCTGGCCGACCTGGGGCTGCACCTGGCGGCGGAACGAAACGGCTGGCTGACCCGCAACTACTGGATTATCGGCGCATCCATTGTAACGCTGGCCGGCGTGTACCAGTTTACGCCCTTAAAGTATCACTGCCTGGACAAGTGCCGGTCGCCGTTCAGTTTCATCATGGCCCGGTGGTCGGGGCGC
This sequence comes from Dehalococcoidia bacterium, assembly GCA_963665735.1. Taxonomy (GTDB): domain Bacteria; phylum Chloroflexota; class Dehalococcoidia; order Lucifugimonadales; family UBA3495; genus CATOSK01. The sequence goes on from OY762444.1 coordinate 1,613,206, forward strand.
AACGACAAGGCCCAGGCCCTGCGGCTGGGGCTGCATCACGGCGTTTATTGCGCCGGCTGCTGCTGGTCGTTGATGCTGATGATGTTCGTCGTCGGGTCGGGCAACGTCGGCTGGATGCTGGCCTTGGGAGCGTTGATGGCTGCGGAGAAGAACCTGTCCTGGGGCCGGCGTTTGGCGAAACCGTTGGGCGTTGTCCTGCTAGCGGCGGGAATATCGTTGGGACTGATTGGATACCTGGGAGGCGGCTAAGCATGAACTACCGATTGGAAGGGAGCATCCTCGAAGTCTGCAACTGCCGGGTATTGTGTCCCTGCTGGATTGGGGAAGACCCGGACAATGGGACTTGCGATACCGTTCTGGCCTATCACTTCGACCGGGGTTTCGTCGAGGGCGTGGATGTTTCCGGGTTGACGCTGGCCTTTGTCGCCCACATCCCCGGCAACATCCTGGAAGGCGGATTCCGGGTGGTAATCGTGGTTGACGACCAGGCGACTATCGAGCAGGAAGTTGCGCTGCTGGCCGCCTACCAGGGACGGCTGGGCGGGCCGTTGGAAGATTTATCGCGGCTCATCGGGGAAGTCCTGGCAGTAGAAAGGGCGCCGATAAACTTTTCAGTCGTTGGTGGCAAGGGACGGCTGACCATCGGCGACTCGGTAGAAGCGGAAATGGAACCCTACCGCAGCCGTTCCGGGGCGATAACGACGCTGAACGAAAGCATATTTTCCACCATCCCCGGCAGTCCCGCCTACGTCGCCAAAGCTACCCGCTGGCGGGCCGCCGAGCCGCGCCTGGGTTGGAACATAGACCTGCAAGACCACAACGCCATCCAGGGGTCTTTCCGATTTGAGGGGTAACTCGGGCCTTGGCGGACTAAGGACGCCGCGCGGCCAGCGCCCCCCTGGCGATAGCAGAAATACCCGCAATCAAATCAACATATCGGTCCACTGATTCAGACCATAGCCCCTTTTCTTCAAGCGACACGGAATTGTATGTTTCGAAACTGACGCACTTGGCCCTCAGCCACCGCGCCACTTCTTTCCTGTCATCCGTTCCCTGACTACCGGCTATGGCGATACACCTTGAGGGCGGTCACCCGCCAGGGCCATCGCACATGAAATTTCCAGGGTTCAATTCGGAGCTTCCTGAGATTTTCGGCGAGCCTTTTCCGCAGATTCACCCTTTCATTCCGCATTTGCGGGCCTTGGTTGCCGAAATTTGTCAGCCAAAAGGCGGCGATGTGCCTGCCAATCTGCTTCCTGAAATCCATACGCGATAGCCCCGCCGCCGGCGCCGGGGCGTTTAGTTTTCATCCCCCGCCCTTCCACGCCATCCTGAGCGCCTTCCCATGTCATTTTGAGCAAAGCGAAGAATCTCAAATCCTTCCCCCAAAGCCAACCTTGCCTCAACGAAACCAACCCCCACCCTCAACCGTCATTCCGGCGAAGGCCGGAATCCAGAAATCCTTGCCTTTACCAACCCTGCCCGGAACGCAGCCGAAGGGGCAAGGACGAAAAACCCCCGCCCCCTGCCAGGGGGAGGGCCGGGGAGGGGGTTGACCAACGCCCGCCCCAAAAAATGCCAAAATCGCCAAAACCGCCCAAATATCCCCCAAAATGGACAAATCCTGAACACATCCAACCCCCAAATCCACGCTCCAATGGTCAAGAATGGACGAATATGGACAAGAAGGTAAAATTTTCACCGCCGCCCCCTACCGGGCAGGGCCGGGGTCAATCCCACCGCCGCAACCCCCTCATTGATATTTCCCCTCCATCGGCGTAAAATCGGCCCAAATCCAGCTAGGAGTGATTACGAAACATGGCAGAGGAAGCAAACGGCCCGTTGCAGGGCATCCGAGTAATTGACCTTGGCCGGCACCAGGCGGGGCCGCGCTGCGCCCAGGTCCTGGCCCGCATGGGCGCCGAGGTTATCAAGGTGGAACGGCTGGGCGGCGAGGAAACCCGCTACCACGCCCCCTGGGTTCGCAAGCAGAGCGCCTACTGGGTGCAGTACAACTCCGGCAAGAAAAGCCTGAGCATTGACCTGCGCAAAGAGGAAGGCAAGGAAGTCCTGCGCAAGCTGGTGCGCGTTTCCGACGTGTTGCTCCAGAACTTCCGCCCCGGCACCATCGCCACCATGGGGTTCGGCTACGATGTGCTGAAAGAGCTTAACCCCCGCATCATCATGGTCAACGTCTCGGCCTACGGTCAGTTCGGCCCCTACAAGGACCAGATTGGCTACGACCCCATCGGCCAAACCATGTCCGGCATCGCCATGGTCACCGGCCAGGAAGGTATGCCCCCCATCCGCGCCGGCGTGCCTATCATTGACCGCACCACCGCCCTGCACGCCGCCATCGGCACCTTGGCCGCCCTGCACGAGCGGGAGAAGTCCGGCGAGGGCCAGACCATTGACGTCTGCCTGGCCGACACCGGCTACAGCTACACCGAGATTCCCATTACCGCCTACCACGGCGCCGGCATCGAACCCCGCCGCGGCGAGTCGGCGGCGCCCCCCAGCGGCACCTATCCCTGCAAGGACGGCTGGGTGCTGATTACCGCCGGCGACCAGCACCACTGGCACCGGGTCTGCAACGCCCTGAACAAGCCTGAATGGCTGGAAGACCCCCGGTTCACCACCCGCCACGCCCGCGGCGAGAACGGCGCTGTGGTGCAGGAGGCCATGCAATCCCTGTTGTCCAACATGACCATGAAAGAGGCCATCGCCCACTTCACCAACCACGACGTTACCGCCGCGCCGGTGAACTCCATCGCCCAGGCGGCCCAGGACCCCCACCCGTGGGAACGGCGGGCCATGGTCGAGGTTGACGACTTCCTGGCCGGCAGCATCGCCGTTTCCGGCGACTACTGGCACTTCAGCCGCACCCCCACCGTCGTCGGCACCACCCCCCAGGTGGGCGAACACAACGAAGAAGTGCTGGCCGGCCTGCTGGGCTACTCCAACGACGAAATCACCGCCCTGTACGAGAACAACGTAGTCAGCACCACCCACCACTACGACGAAGTCCCCGGCTAGCCTTACCCGTTGGCAACATTCCCGGCGGCATCAATGTTGCCGGCTGCCAAAATCGTAGGGGCGGGTTTCAAACCCGCCCCTACCGCGTTGAGGGCGATTCCATTATCGGCCCGGTGGTCTCGTTATAGGGACGGCGGCATGGTTGTCGGCCCGGCGGCTCGGTTATCGGGACGGCGGTATGGTTGTCCAGATGGTAGGGGCGCACGGCCGTGCGCCCCTACGGTTGCCGGGCGTCACCCCCGTTGGTGACGGGGGAAGATGGGAGCATATATCCAACCTTCCAAACGGGCAGTCGGGAGTTCATCGCCGGTTGGATGAAGGAATTGTGACTCGTCCCTTACCCACAAAGCGGCGCCAATGGCAGCAACCAGGGAGTCCAGGCAGTCATCATTCTCGACGCAGTTGTCATACAAGCGAGGTGGAATGTCTAGGCAAAGCCCCGGTAATCTCATAAGCCCATCCAAAATTTCCTGGCGCACTCCTTGGGGATAACCGCCGTTTGCTTGATTCCTTTCCTTGTAATTCCGATACGGCAAGCAAAAGTTACGAATAACAGCGCCGGGCATTACTTCCAACAAGATAGGCCCTGTCCTGTCCGGGCATTGGAGTGGTGGAACCCGGAAACGCAGGTCGTCGCAATGCCAAAGTCTGCTCAGCATCTGCATTCCCCGGAAGGTCATCGGAATCATTCGCAGGTTTAATGGAGAGATGCTTTGGGGGTAATGAATATCACCCGCGCGCTTTGGTTCCTTGAGTTCCCCGAATTTCTTGGGACGCAACCCGAAACTCTTGCATAAAGCCCGAAAAATGCCGAGGTCTCCCATTTCTTCGGCGCCGCCCCACACACTTGGCAAGGTCAATGCTCCGGGTCTTAATCTCCTGGCTAGTTCCCGTGAGACTCCAAAAGGGAAATCCATTGCTACAACCGTATCGTTGGGCAACTGGTTCAGCGTCAATAGGTCCACAAGTCCGTTGCGGCTGATTGCTCGACAATTCCGAATAGTGAGGGTTATTCCATCGAACCACCCTTCTGTAACCCAGGTTTTTCCTTTGTGGTCATCACTTCCCGCCCCGCTAAAGTCCACCCCAATAATCCTAACCATCAGTGCCACCCCCGGAAAGAATTTCCTTGCAGTCCTCACCTGCCAGCAGTATATCAAAGGCCCGTAACCCCGGTTGACCCACCCGGCGGGGCGTGTTACCTTGGCGACGGAAACAGAATAATGCGCGGTGCCCCAGATTTGGGGAGAATAGGGAAGCCGGTGCGACTCCGGCACGGGCCCGCCACTGTATTGGGGAAGTCCTTGGCACGGCCCCAGGCCAAGCCACTGTCCAGGTTTCAGCCGGACGGGAAGGCGCCAAAGGACATTGAACCTTGAGTCAGGAGACCTGCCGCGCCGGGCCAACCGCTTCGTGGATTGAGCGGGCGCATTCGCATACTTCAAGCCCCCGCCGCCGCCGGACGGGGGCTTTTCCGTCGGGATGGTCTAAGCAGCCATGCTCGTCGGCCTACACTTGACCGTCAACGGGAGTACCGCCATGAATGGACACAACCACCTGACCGCCGGTGTTGCCGCCGCGCCGTCGCCGGACTTTTCCGACGGGGAACGCCAAGGCGTTTACCGGGCCATCCAACAACGGCGGGACATCCGCCACTTCCGGCCCGACCCAATCCCGGACGCAACCCTGACCCGGCTGATTCGGGCCGCCCACCAGGGGCCTTCGGTGGGATTCATGCAGCCCTGGGATTTCATTCTGGTGCGGGATATTGAACGGCGGCAGCAGGTCAAGGAACTGTTCCACCGGGAACGCCAGGCCGCCGCCTGTTTCTTCGACGAACCCCGCCGCTCGCATTACCTGTCCCTGAAACTGGAGGGACTGCTGGACGCGCCGGTCAACCTGTGCGTGACCTGCGACCCCACCCGCGCCGAGGTGGTGCTGGGCCGCAACTCCATGCCCGAAACCGACGTTTACTCCACCTGCTGCGCGGTGCAAAATCTGTGGCTGGCCGCCCGCAGCGAGGGCGTCGGCATGGGCTGGGTCAGCATCCTGAAACTGCCCCAACTGCGGCAAATCCTGGGCATACCCCACCACGTCATCCCGGTGGCCTACCTGTGCCTGGGCTACCCGGAGGAATTTCCTCAACAACCTCTGCTGGAAACTGTGGGCTGGCGCCAACGCCTTCCCCTGGAAGAACTGGTCCACTACGAAACCTGGGAGGACACCCAAGGCAACGACGAATGGCAGGATTTCCGGCAAGGGTTGGCGGCGACGGACGGCGGATATTCCCTAATCTCAGGTGATGGCCCGGTGCAACCGGATTCGTAAGCGTCCTTGTCCGGGCTGACACCGGGACAAAGACGGCGGGGGCAACCGGGGCATATAATTGCCGCAGCCCGTTAATCAGGGAGACGCTGCCGGAAAATGGGCGTCCAACGTAGTAACCGCCTGGCCGAAAACCCCGAAGATTACGCCGCCGGCCCGGAACCGGACGGCTCATCGCGCCCGCCGAAAAAGCCGCCCATCCCTGAAAGCGCCCTTTGGCGTCTCTGGCAGCGGCGGGCGGCCCTGCAAGAGTGGTTTCGCACCGACCAGGGCCAGCGGGTGCGAGTGCTGTATCCCGGCCGGCCGGGTCACACCGCCGGCCCCGACTTCCGCAACGCTTTGCTCCACTTCGAGGAGTTGGGGTTGGTGCAGGGCGACGTGGAAATCCACCGGCGGCAGCAGGACTGGAACGCCCACGGCCACCAGGACGACCCCAACTATAACGGCGTTGTCCTGCACGCCGCGTTGGACACTGGGGACTCTTCGCCCCAGCCCACCAACCTGCACAACGGCGGAGACGCCCCGTTGGTATCGCTGGCCCCGCTGCTGTCGGACGACAACGACGACAAGAATCCCAGCGGGGCAGGACATAACGCCGAATCGCTTTGGGCTGTGCTGGCTCCCTTGGGCTATCCCCGGCCGGCAACGCCGGAGCAATGGGCGGAGGTTCTTGACCGGGCGGGGGATGCCCGGTTTCTGTCCAAGAGCGCTCGCTTCGGGATATTCCTAGAGGAAGAGGAACCGGAGCAGGTCATTTACGAAGGGTTGTTCGAGGCGTTGGGCTACCGGCAGAACCAACGGCCCTTTGTGGCCTTGGCCGGCCGCACCCCTTATGCGGCCCTGTCAAAAGCCGCCCGGCGCATTCCACCAGAAGACCAGGCCGGGGCCATAGAGTCCTGGCTGCTCCGGCTGTCGGGTTTGGACAATTGCGACGCCAACCGGCCGGCCGTCTCCGGGCTGCCCCGCCCCGGTTTTGGCAAACCTTTAGCGGCAAAAGAGTGGCGTTGCTTCCGGGTGCGGCCCCCCAACCATCCCCGCCGCCGCATCGGCGGGGCCGCCCGGCTGCTGGCCCGCACGTTGGACAAGGGATTGCTGGCAGCCATGACCGAAGCGGCCCACTCCGCCAAACCCGGCGGTCTGACGACGGCGTTGACCGTGGCCGAGGGCAAGGAGACCTACATTGGCCCCGGTCGGGCCAGGGAGATGGCCGTCAACGTAGTCCTGCCCTTCTGCCACGCGCTGGCGTCAAAGACCGCCGGCGGTGGCCCCTCGCCGGAAGGGGAAAAATTGCTGGGAACGTATCGCCGTTTCGGAAAGCTCCCGGACAACGAAATCGCCCGGGAGCTTTCAGCCCTGCTGTTCAACCCGGAGTCGGGACGGGTGAAAATGAACTCCCGTCGGCAGCAGGGGTTATTGCACCTGCAACGGCTGTTGTCCGGCGCCGCCGGCTAACCGCCGCGGCTGGCGGCCTTCAACGGCACGGCCAGGGAGATGCGAAATTCGTCGCCGATGCTGCGGGCGATGTGGCCGTGGCCGGTGATGTCCTCGGCAATCAGCACGTCGCCGGGGTTGAGCCGCCGCTTGGTGCCGTCGGCAACCTCGAACTCGGCGATGCCGGACATATTGACCACGTACTGCAACCGGGGGGCGTTGTGGTAGTCCGAATCCGGCCCGGCGGGCCGGGCGTTAAGGTTGATGGCGCCGTCGCCCACGTTGTTGACGATGTTGGCGAATTCCTCCGGCGTCACGTCCTCGAAGTGGGACTCGCCATCGTCTCCGCCATAAACCCTGACAATCTGCACCATAATGAACGCTCCTTTTTCGTTACTATCCCGCGAGAGTTGCGACCAACATGGCAACAATCGTCGTCAAAGTGTATTTTCGACCCATCGCCCCGTCAAGCCAGTCCGCCGCTGCCGCCCTAATACGTCAAGAACATCCTCTGGATTTCCTCCGGGTCCTGGGTGATTGTCAGGGCCAGCATCAGCAGGATGCGGGCTTTCTTGGGAGCTAGGTTGTCGGCCACGATGTAGCCTTCCTCGGTAAACCTGCGGGTACGCATGACCCGGCCGTTCCCGGTCTGGCTGGCGATTACCACCCGAACTCCCCGTTCCTTGACCTCCCGCAACCCCCGCATGAATTCCGGGGAAGAGCCGCCGCTGCCCAGGCCGGCCGCCACCAGTCCCGGCGCGCCGGCGTCGGCCAGGGCCTTAATCGCCACCCCGTCGGCCCCGGCGTAGGCGTAGGCGATGTCCACCCGTGGCAGTTCGTCCAACCCGTCAACGTCGAACTCCGCCGCCTCGGTATGGGCCTTAACCGGCGTCCGGTAAAAGACCACTTCTTCGTCGGAGTCGGCGTAGCCCAGCAATCCCAATTCGTTGGAGCGAAAGGTCTCCAGCCGGTAGCTGTTGGTCTTGGTCACGTCGCGGGCCGCTTGAATTTCGTTGTTCAGCACGGTCAGCACGCCCCGGCCGGCCGCGTCGGGGGACGCCGCCACCCGCACGCAGTCCATCAGGTTAACGTCGGCGTCGGTGCCCATGCCGGTGGGCGGGCGCATGGCCCCGGTGACGACAACTGGCTTGGCGCTCTTGACCGTCAGGTTGAGGAAGTAGGCCGTCTCTTCCAGGGTGGCCGTGCCGTGGGCCACCGCCACGCCGGCGGCCTGGGGGTCTTCCCGGAAAATCTGGTTGATGCGCTGGGCCAGTTGCAGCCAGTGAATCGGGCTGACGTCGGTGCTGCCCACGTTGATTAGCTGCTCCGGCAGCGTTTCGGCGAAGTCGTTGATTTCCGGCACCCGTTCCAGCATCTGCTGGATGGTCAGATGATTCCCGCCGTAGCTGTAATTGATGTAGTCGGTGCGGAAGTCTCCCAGGAACGATATGCTGCCGCCGGTGCCGATGACATACACCCGGGGCTTTTGGCCGTTAACATGGTCAACCATGAGTACCTCCCAAGACAGGATTAGGGACAGGATTCGGTTGGAAACCGGGGCGGGCCGCCTTTTGCATTTTGTCAACTGCTCTATTAAGATATTAGGATGAAAAATCTGGGGTAAGGGCAGGTATGGGAAACAACCGCTGGCTGCGCAACAGCTTGGTTTACCTCCTAATCATCGTCGGGGTAATAGTCATATTCTATACCCTGTTGCCCACCTTTGGGGCCAGCGACCCGGTTCCCCTGACCGAGGTCGTCACCAAGGCCCAGAACAACGAAATCAGCGAGATTATCGTCGAGGGCCAGAAACTGACCGTCATCCCGCGGGTGACCGGCGGGACGGGCGGCGCCCAGCTTACCAGCCGCATGGGAGAGCAGACCGACCTGGTGGGACTGCTGACCGACAACGGCGTCGCCATCGGCCCCAGCGGAGTCCAGGTTATTTTCAAGGGCACCGGCGGCTTGGGCAGCTTCTTCGGCATTCTGTTGAACTTCCTGCCCCTCATCTTCTTTGGCGGTCTCATCCTGTTTATGATGCGCCAGGCCCAGGGCAGCAACAACCAGACCCTCAGCTTTGGCCGCAGCCGCGCCCGCATGATGCCCTTCAATCGCCCCACCGTCACCTTCGGCGACGTGGCTGGCGTGGACGAAGCCAAGGCCGAGCTCCAGGAAGTGGTGGAGTTCCTGAAATACCCGGAGCGGTTCCTGTCCCTGGGCGCGCGGATTCCCAAGGGCGTCCTTCTGGTGGGGCCGCCGGGCACCGGCAAGACCTTGCTGGCCCGGGCTGTGGCCGGCGAGGCCGGGGTGCCTTTCTTCCACATCAGCGGCAGCGAATTTGTTGAAATGTTCGTCGGCGTGGGCGCGGCCCGGGTACGTGACCTTTTCGACCAGGCCAAGCGCAACGCTCCCTGTATCGTCTTCGTGGACGAAATTGACGCCGTGGGCCGCCACCGGGGCGCCGGTCTGGGCGGGGGCCACGATGAACGGGAGCAGACCCTGAACCAGATTCTGGTGGAGATGGACGGCTTCGAGACCAACACCAACATCATAGTCATCGCCGCCACTAACCGCCCGGACATCCTCGACCCGGCATTGCTCCGCCCCGGCCGGTTCGACCGCCGGGTGACCCTGGACTTGCCCGACGTAATCGGGCGCCAGGCCATCCTGAAGGTACACGCCGCCGGCAAGCCCATCGCCCCGGAGGTGAAGCTGGACACCCTGGCCAAGGAAACGCCGGGATTTAGCGGTGCCGACTTGTCCAACCTGGTTAACGAGGCGGCGCTGCTGGCCGCCCGCAAGAACCTTAAATCCATCGCCATGCCGGAATTTGAGGAGGCGGTGGAACGGGTTATCGCCGGCCCGGAACGCAAGAGCCGGGTCATCAGTACCCGGGAAAAGGAAATGACCGCCTACCACGAAGCCGGTCATGCCCTGGTAGCCTGGTCATTGCCCCACGCCGACCGGGTACACAAGATTTCCATTGTGTCCCGGGGCGCGATGGGCGGCCATACCACCCTGCTGCCGGAGGAAGACCGCTACCTTTGGACCATGAACCAGTTCCAGGATATGCTGGCCGTCACAATGGGCGGGCGGGTGGCCGAAGAACTGATTTTCGACGAAGTTACCACCGGGGCCAGCAACGATCTGGAGAGGGCCACCAAGATTGCCCTGGGCATGGTCAAGCGTTACGGCATGAGCAAGGCCCTGGGGCCGCGCACCTTCGGCAAGCGGGAGGAACTGGTATTCCTGGGCCGGGAAATCAGCGAGGAACGGGACTACGGCGACCACGTGGCCGAGGAAATTGACCTGGAAGTCAAGCAATTGACCAACCGGGCCTACGACAACGCCCGGCAGATTCTCATTGACCGCAAAGCCAAGCTGGTGCAGGTGGCCGAGTTTCTTATTGAGCACGAATCCGTTTCCGGCGACGAACTGACGCGCCTGTTCAACCTGGAAGACCCCGGCGCCGAGGGCGACACCGGAACCCCGGCCATTCCGCCGGAATCGCCGCCGCCCTACGCTCCCCGGCCGGTGCAACCGTCGCCGGTGGTTCCCCACCCGGCGCCGTCCCTGTCCAGCGAAAACGCCTGAACATCAGCCTCGCCTATGGCGGGTTGGCCGGGCCGCCCACTCCCCCGGAGCGTCCTCAACCGGGATGCTAGGATAAGCGTTTAGTTAACAGCCTATGACCACGATAAACGACATCAGCGACTTGATAAGGGTACTCAACGAAAGCCCCGAATGGCGGCAGGCCGTCCGGGGTGCTCTCCTTGGCGAAGAGTTCTCCCGGCTTCCGGAGCAACTTGCGTTGTTGGCCGAATTCACGCGGCGAAACTTCGAGCTGGTAAACCAGCGACTCGACCGGGTGGAAAGCGACGTTACCGAACTGAAGGCCGGTCAAGCCAGGTTGGAAGGCGACGTGGCCGAACTCAAAGTCGGTCAAGCCAGATTGGAAAGCGACGTGGCCGAACTCAAGGCCGGCCAGGCTGCTCTGATGGCCGGTCAAAACCGGCTAGCCGGCAGAATGGACCGGGGTTTTGGCGTGAACTACGAACATCGGGTTGGAAAATCAATTCACAGCTTAGCCAATCGCGACCTGGACCTCCGCCAGACCAGACTTTTGTATGGGGTCAGAGCCCTTTCCGAAGACCGGTTCTTGAGTGACATATACGCCGCCGAGGACGATGGCCTAGTCAATTCGGACCAAGTTACCGAGATTCTTGAACTGGACCTGGTATTTTCGGGCCGGCGGCGTAGCGACGGCGCGCCGACCCACGTCGCTGTGGAGGCGTCCATTACCATTGACCACTCCGACATTGAACGCGCGGCCCGCCGGTCGGAAATGCTGTCCGCCGCCGTTAACCAGCCCGTCATTCCCGTGGTAATCGGTGCCAACATTGACCGGGAACACACTGACTTGGCGGCCCAAAACGGCGTCACCGTCATTGTCCAACCGGAAGACTGACCTCCCCGACACTCCCAAGTCCGCCCCGGCCATTCCGGGGTTAACCAGGCTTTAACTCCCGGCCAATACCGGCCCGGCTTGGCACAACAGCCCAGCGCCTTAAAGACAAAGGGCTGTATCTGCCAGTGTTTTCCGTTGTCAGTCCTGCCCCTCGCCACCGGGCGGAAACGCTATCCCGCCGTTTCCTCGGTTTCCAGGGGCAACTGGCGGTAATACACCCCCCAGTCCTGCATCAACCGCTTGACCTGGGGGTTGCCCAATTCCACCAACTCCCGGAAGAACCCGGCCAGGGCGTGGGCCGGAACCTGCTCGCTGGAACAGACCCAACTGCGTTCCGCCGGCACCACGTAAATCAACCCGCTCTGGTGCGGGCAAGTTACCTGAATCCGGGTCATATCCTCGCCGCGTTTCATGTCAAGACCAAATTCCGCCATGCAATTTCCCCGTTCCCGGCGACTGGCGCGCCGGTAGATTGCGTTTCCAATGACACCCGTTGAAATTGAGGCCATTATAACCACCCCGATTTTCGCCGGCCAACGGCCCCGGTCATTCGTTGCGACGCTTTAATCACCGTTCAGACAGGACAACCTGGACAGTTGTCCCTTCCCCTCATTACGAATTTGGCCGGTTAGTGGTAGAATCATGGAACGTCCCCCGGTTTGCGGGGCGACGGAACGGCTCCGGGTAGCCGTCACGACGGCATACCCGCAACATCTACCGCGTCCCGCCAGGTTTTTCGCGGGCAAAAGGACGGCAATATGTACCCACCCGGCGGTCCCCGCCAACCGGAAATGGATTTTGACCAAGTGTTGAACCGCATACGGGGAGCATTTGGCGGCTTCGGGCGTCGCTTTGGCGGCGGCGGCCTGGGTCTGCTCATCATCGGCGCCATCGCCATCATCCTCGTCATCTGGCTGGCCACCGGCATCTACACTATCTCCCCCGGTGAAAACGCCGCTCTCCGCCTGTTCGGGGCGGTGCAGGGCGCGCCGGTGACCCAGGAAGGTCTCCACTGGTGGTATCCCTCGCCTATCGGTAAGACCGACGTGGTGTTGGTAACGGAAATCCGGCGCATGGAGTTGGGCTTCCGCAGCAACGCTCCCGGCGCCGCCAGCCCCTTCCCCACCGAGGCCCTGATGATTTCCGGCGACCTGAACATCGTTGACGTGCAGATGGTGGTCCAGTACAACATCAAGAACCTCAACGACTTCTTATTCCGAGTGGACGACCCCGGCGAGGAAACCCGGGCCGTTCCCGAAGGACGGCCCGACGGGCGCACCCTGAAAGACGCCGCCGAAGCCGCCCTTAGGCTGGTGGTGGGCCAGCGTTCCATTGACGACATCCTGGTGCGCAACCGTGAAGAAGTCGAGGCCCGCACCAGGGAACGGCTGCAAGGCATCCTCGACGATTACAACACCGGCGTCAACATCGAGTCGGTGCAGCTCCAGGACGTGAAGGCTCCCGAAGAGGTGCGTGACGCTTTCGACGACGTGCTGCGCGCCCGCCAGGAACGGGATACCCGCATCAACCAGGCCCGGGCCTTCGAGGCCGACATCATCCCCAGGGCTGAGGGTGACGCCGAGCGCATCAAGGAAGCCGCCGAAGCCTTCCGGCAAGCGCGTATCGCCAGGGCGCAGGGTGAATCCGACCGGTTCATCTCGGTGCTGGCCGAGTACCAGAACTCTAAAGAAGTCACCCGCCGCCGCCTGTACCTGGAGGCGATGGAAGAAATTCTTCCCGGCATTACCAAGGTAATCGTGGACCCGAGCGCTGAAACCGTCCTGATTCTGGGCGGCGGCGGCAACATAACCCCGGTGCCCTTCGGCCCCAACCCTTAGCGGGGCGTCAAGGCGTTCACTTATTTCCACTCATTCCGACTTTGACGACACCTTCTTAGAGAGCAGCAAATGAAAGCCTTAATCGTACTCATCGTCCTCGTGGTGGTCGGACTTATCGTCCTGCGCCAGGCGGTTTACATCGTTGACGAGACCGAGCAGATAATCGTTACCCGCTTCGGCGAGGTGCAATCGGTGGTCACCCAGCCCGGCCTCTTCATGAAGGCCCCCTTCGTGGACGTGGTAATCCGGCTGGACAAGCGCATCCTCCGCATTGACGCCCCCGCCGAGTCCATGCCCGACAAGGAAAAGCAGAACCTGGTCATTGACTCCTACGCCCGGTACAAAATCATTGACCCGGTCCAGTTCCGCAAGACGCTCCAGACCGAGGCCAACGCCCGCAGCCGATTGGGTGACATCGTAAACTCCACCATGCGCGACCGGGTGGCCCTGCGCAACAGGTTCGAGATTATCGGTTCGGAGCCCATCCTGGACGAGAACGGCAACCCGGTGGAAGACGAAGAGGGCCTGCCCCTGTTCGAGGGCCGCGACACCCGCAACCAGATTCTTGACGAAGTGCTGGCAAGCGTCCGGCAACGGGTCACCGAACAGAACTTCGGCACCGACATTATTGACGTGCGGTTGAAACGCGCCGACTTCCCCGACTCGGTGACGCCCAGCATCTACACCAGGATGCGGGCTGAGCGCAACCGTATCGCCACCCGGTTCCGCGCCGAGGGTGAAGAGGAAGACCTGAAGATTCGGGCGGTAGCCAACCGCAACCGGGACATCATCCTGGCCGAAGCCGACCGGGAGTCCAACCAGATTAGGGGTGAAGGCGAAGCCGAAGCCATACGCATCCTGGCCGAGGCCCTTGACCGTGACCCGGACTTCTTCTCTTTCCGCCGCAGCCTGGAAGCCTATCAGACAGTGTTAAGCCAGCAGGATACCGTGGTCATGTCCGCCGAAGCTCCCCTGTTCGAGTTCCTGGACAGCCCAGGACGGTAGGCGCCTTTCTACGGCGGCAAAAGGGTCAAAGGTGGTGGAGTAGGAATTGCGGAATCAACCGGACAGGTCGGACGGGATAACCCATTACCTGGTCGTTTCGGTTATCTTGACCATTTGCCTTAGCGTCCTGTTCATTCTGTACGAAATCCTTTACAACACCGGCGACACCGGGCTTGAAACCGCCGTAGCCATCGCGCAGGACATGGCTGCATCCCTGGGCATTTCGCTAATAGTCGTTTCGACGTGGGAGGTGCTTTTGCTACCGTCAGAAAAATACCGCCAAAAACGGTTCAACGAGGGCAAAGAGGAAGGCATACAAGAGGGGAGGAACGAAGGCCGGGTAGAAGGCAGAGACGAGGAGCGGAGCCGCGTCCGGCGGATCCTGGAACAATCCGGCATAGAGCTAACCCCGGAAGTCAGGAAACGGATGTTTGGCGAAGACTCCGAGGACAAACCCTCCCAACGCTGATTGCCGACTTCCGCCAACCTGCTTATCCACAGAACCGTAGGGGCGCACAACCGTGCGCCCCTACCCGTTATCCCGCCGAGGGACTTCCCCAAGGGGCGGGTTAAGCTAGCCCAATCCGGCCAAGACTTGCTGGGCCGTAGAACCGATGTCGGCCGGCGTGGGGATAATCGTCGCTCCCGCTTCCCGCAGCGCGCGAATCTTGGCCTCAGCGGTGGCCCCTTCGCCGGTGATAATCGCCCCGGCGTGGCCCATCCGCTTCCCCGGCGGAGCCGTGGCGCCCACAATCAGCGCGCATACCGGCTTGGTCATGCTCTCCCCGATGAACGCCGCCGCTTCCTGCTCCATGCTGCCGCCGATTTCGCCGATGAAAACAACCATGTCGGTGTCCGGGTCGTCGTTGTACAGGGACAGAATTTCCACAAAACTGGTGCCGATGATGGGGTCGCCGCCGATGCCGACGCAACTGGACTGGCCGATTCCCAGCCCGGTCAACTGCCCCACGGCCTCATAGGTCAGGGTGCCGCTGCGGGAAACCACTCCTACCCGTCCGGGCTGGTGAATGGCCCCGGGCATTATCCCCACCTTGCATCGCGCCCCGGGGTTAATCATCCCCGGACAGTTGGGGCCGATTAACCGCACCGGCTTATCCTCGGGGCGTCCGCCGATGTAGCGGGCCACCCGCACCATGTCCTGCACCGGCACCCCCTCGGTGATGCAGGCAATCAGCGGCACGCCAGCGTCCACCGACTCGACGATGGCGTCGGCGGCGAAGGGCGGCGGCACGAAAATCAACGCCACGTTAACCCCGGTTTGGGCCACGGCCTCATCCACCGAGTCGAACACCGGCACGGCGTCGTCGAAAAGTTGGCCGCCCCGGCCGGGGGTAACGCCGGCAACGACCTGGGTGCCATAAGCCCGGCAGGCGCGGGCGTGGAAACTGCCCTCCCGCCCGGTGATGCCCTGCACCATGATTCGCGAATCTTCGTTTAGCAAGATGCCCATTCAGGGTTGCTCCATGTTTCGGGGATTTGGCTGCGAACTACTCCAGCAACGGCCAGTTAGCTTCACTAAGAGCAATACAGTCTCAGCTCTGCGCTGGCCTGCCGGTTTAGTCTGTGCAGAGTTGGTGGGAGGGACAGCCTTCTCTGAGTATATTCGGACAGGACATTGTGAGGAACCTGATACAACCATTTGACCCGATGAATGTAGTCATTAACGTATTCATCGTAATGAGGTCCCGGCTCAACAGGGGCCAAGAGAGACTTGATTACACCTATATGGCATAACCGGCCCTGCGGTTGGTATGTTGAGACTGTTGCGACGGCGTCGCCTACTTCCATTTTCCGATTGAATCGCTTGATTTGAGCGGACCATGCCCGCAGAGTTCCGAGTTTATTGTTAGGCCAACGTCGGTCCAAAAGCGTAATGATTTGATTATCGGAAACGCCATCCTTAATGGGGCCAATGCCCCAGCCCATTTCAACAATTCCCCGGTCTAGGAAGTGCTTGGCGATGACGTTACCGCGCTCGGCGCGGACGAACCATATCGGGGAATCCGGCAGTTGTAGATTGTTCATGCGGCGTTCTTAATCGCTTCGGCGGCTTCGGTCAGGGTGTCGGCGAAAGTTACCTTCAACCCCGATTCGGCCAGGATGGACTTGCCCTCTTCCAGGTTGGTGCCCAGCATCCGCACTATCAGGGGGAGTTGGGAGTTCCGGCGCTGGTAGGCCAGCACGATGCCCCGGGCCGCCACGTCGCAGCGCAGGATGCCGCCAAAGACGTTGACCAGCACCCGCCGCACCT
Organism: Dehalococcoidia bacterium; assembly: GCA_963665735.1. Taxonomy (GTDB): domain Bacteria; phylum Chloroflexota; class Dehalococcoidia; order Lucifugimonadales; family UBA3495; genus CATOSK01. The sequence continues at coordinate 1,629,581 of OY762444.1, forward strand.
TGGGGTCGGACAGGATAATCTCCACCGCCTGCGCCACCTTTTCATCGGTGGCTCCGCCGCCCACGTCCAGAAAGTTGGCGGGGGCAGCGCCGGCGGCGTTGGTCACGTCCAGGGTGGCCATAGCCAGACCGGCCCCGTTGACCAGGCAACCCACGTCACCGTCCAGATTGACGTAGGCGATGTCCTGGTCGGCGGCCTCGGCTTCCAGGGCGTCCTCCTGGGTGCGGTCGCGCCATTCCCGCAAGTCCGGGTGGCGGAAAAGGGCGTCGTCCTCCAGGTCCATCTTGGCGTCCAGGGCGACTATCCCGTCGTCGCCGGTGATGATTAGCGGGTTGATTTCCACCAGCGAGCAATCGTTGTCCACGAATACGCGGTAAAGGGTGGTCATTACCTGGGCTGCGGCGCGGGCGGCGGGCAACTCGATACCCAGCCGCTGGGCCAACCGGCGGGTCTGGTAGGGCATCAGCCCCAGCACCGGCTCGATGGGTTCGGTGTGAATGTCCTGCGGGTTGGATTCGGCGACTTCTTCGATGTCCATGCCGCCGGCGCCGCTGACAATCATCACCGGCCCGCGGAAACCCCGGTCAATGGTAATGGCCAGGTACAGTTCCCGCTTGATGTCGGCCAGTTCTTCCACCAGCAATTGATTGATGGGAACGCCCTCCGGCCCGGTCTGGTTGGTAACCAGGTTCTGGCCCAGCATGGTTTGGGCGACTTCCGACGCCTCTTGGGGGGAGCGCACCAGCTTGACGCCGCCGGCCTTGCCCCGCCCGCCGGCGTGAACCTGGGCCTTCAAGGCTGCCTGGCCGCCCATTTCGCGGACGGCGTCTTCGGCGTCCTGGGGGGTTTCGACCAACCGGCTGCGGGGAACGGAAATGCCGTAGCGGGCGAAAATTTCCTTGGCCTGGTACTCGTGCAGTTTCATCAGGACTTCCTGGCAAGGGGTAGGGAAACAAGCCGGGCAAGCGGCAACGGCCAACCTCGGCTCCGCAACCCAATTTAGCGGCAAAACCCCGGTGCGTCAACGCTGGCGGGGCAAGGGCCAGGACAGTCGCACATGAAATTGGAACCCGGTTAATCCGGCCTACCGGGTGTATAGTTTTTGTTTTGCGGGACATTTAGGGTTGGGTGTGGTTCCTTGGCAAGGGTTTCACCCCCGCCCCGGCCCTCCCCTTGGTAGGTGGCGAGATTGATTGTTGCGGGGTCTCGGTTTTGTTTTGCATTATTTCCTCCGAAACACCCCTGACCAACCGTAGGGGCGCACGGCCGTGCGCCCCTACCAACGCCAATCACCAGGGCGGACATGGGGAAACCAACCCACACCCCAACCGTCATTCCCGCGAAAGCGGGAATCCACATCCTCGGCCCCCCCCCCCCATGTCATCCTGACCCTTCTATGTCATTCTGAGCGTAGCGAAGAATCTCAAATCCTTCCCCTCAACCATCCTCGCCCCCACGAAACCAACCCCAACCCCAAAACCGTCATTCCGGCGAAGGCCGGAATCCAGAAACCCCCGCCCCAAACCAGTCTTGCGCCCATTGGACACCCCATCAATAACCCCCTCCCCCTACCAGGGGGAGGGTTGGGGAGGGGGTACGTCCCCCCAACTGACCAACCTCCCCTTGACAATCACCGTACATCCGTTCTATGATTACTCCATCGGCAACATCCCAGGAACCCTTAACCCCAACCATCGGAGGAACCGCCTATACAACAACCCGCCCCGCCGTTTGCGTCGAGAGTCCCTCCCGGATAACCATGGCTCTTATCCGATGCGAGGTCTAACGACTCCGCTGCGGCAACTGCCCCACCGACGGGCGTCGGCCCTTCTCCCAAGGGAGAACCCGGCTGGCAAAGTCGGATTGGCCCCTGGACGACGGGCGACCGCTCCCCTCTGGGATGACGCGGCAGTAGTCGGCCCGTGCCCCTGGACGACGGGTGGCTGCTCCCCTGCGGGGTGGTAGCGGCGGTAGTCGGCCACGCCCACCGGCGGCAGCAACGTCCCCCTTGAAGGGACGGGGCAAAGCCGGAACGCCCGGCCGGGCAACCCCTGGAAAATCGGCAACCAAAACCCCAACGCAACGACCCCAAAATCAACCAAAAGGAGACCCCAAGACAACCGAAGAAATCCCAATAGGAAACCCCCGCCCCCTACCAGGGGGAGGGTTGGGGAGGGGGTGACACCCAACCACAATGCCACGAAATGCCACGGAAAACAAAACCCCCCGCCGCCGGGCGAAAAATCATTCCGGTCCCCAACCCGTCATTCCGGCGAAGAGCCTGCCCTGAGCATCGCCGAACGGGCCGGAATCCAGAAATTCCGGCGAGTGCCGGCGTTGGCCTTGCCTTGGAATCCGTGCCCGTCCCACCAACCTCAAACCAACCAAAAGGAGACCCCAAAACAACCGAAAAACACCCGCCCAAAAAGTGTCCAAAATCGCCAAAACCGCCCAAATATCCCCCAAAATGGACACATCCTGGACACATCCAACCCCCAAATCCACGCTCAAATGGGCGAAAATGGGCGAAAATGGACAAAAAGGTAAAATTTTCACCCCCCGATTGCTTCCGCCCCCTACCGGGGAAGGGCCGGGAGGGGGGTGCGTCCCCCAATTCCCCCACTGCCGTATGCCCATCAAATTGACAACGCTTAAACGTCGGTGCTATATTCCCTTATGACACCAACTAGCTTGACAACTGGCCGCAACGCGGGCCTTGCATCCTTCCGGCTATCCCGTGGGATGCGCCCCCGCCGTGCCGGGAGGAGTTCCCTTCCTGGGGCCGTCCAACCGCCCCATCCAACCATCGGATTCATCCGCCGCCGGCATCGCCGCCCTACGGCAATGCCCGCCGCTCCGGTGAAACCCCCGCATCCAATCTCACCCCACGACTTGCCTTGCAATACAGCCGGGAGGACCTCAAATGCAAATGCGTGACTTCGTAGTCCGCTTCGCCGGTGAAGGTGGACAGGGAGTAGTGACCTCCGCCGAGGGGTTAGCGCAAGTTTCCACCCAGGTGGGTTACCACGCCCTGACCTACGCTACCTTCCCTTCCCAAATCCTCGGCGGGCCAACCTGGACCCAGGCCCGCATCTCCGACGCCCCCATCCTCAGCGCCGGCGACGATGTTGACGTTCTGGTTGCCTTCAACCGCGAAGCCTACGCCACCCACGCCGAGGAAGTCCGCTCCGGCGGCGTCATCATCTACAACTCCAACGACAAGGAATTCGAGGAATTTCAGCCCGTCGGCGAAACCCGCGTCCTCGGCCTCCCCATTGACGAACTGGCCCGGTCAACGGGCAACAACCGCGCCGCCAACATGGTGGTCATCGGCGCGCTGTCCCACCTGGTCAATATGTCCCAGCAATACCTGGAAGAATTCGTCGAGTCCCGATTCCGACGGGGCCGAGCCAACGACGACGAAATCATCCAGTCCAACATCAAGGCCATCGCCCTCGGACGCGAACACACCGCCCAGAGCGGTTTCACCCTCGGCGACCTCGCCCCGCCCATCCAACCCACCTACCAACAGATTATGCTCAAGGGCAACGAAGCCCTGGCCCTCGGCGCCATGACCGCCGGAATTGACTTCTACGTCGGCTATCCCATTTCCCCGGCCACCACCATCCTGGTCTGGATGGAGCGCAACTTGGTTGGCCCCGGCAAGTTCGCCTACCAGGTCAGTTCCGAAATCGAGTCCATTACCGGCATCCTGGGCGCTGGTTTCGCCGGCAAAAAGGCCATGACCGCCACCGCCGGCCCCGGTTTCTCCCTGATGAGCGAGGGTCTCGGGCTCGGCTGGATGGCCGAAATCCCCTTGGTGGTAGTGGACGTGCAGCGCGGCGGCCCCGCTACCGGACTGCCCACCAAGACCGAACAATCCGACCTCATGGCTTGTATGTTCCCCGCCCACGGCGACGTTAGACTTCCCGTTATCGCCGTCGGCACCGTCGAAGAGGCTTTCTTCGGCGCAGTCTGGGCCTTCAATTGGGCGGAACGCTACCAGGGGCCGGTCATCCTTATGACCGAAATGTCCCTGGCCGAGCGCGTCCAGAACATCCCCAAGCCTGATATTTCCCAGGTCAACGTCGAATCCCGCCGGGTTTACCAGGGCAACAACGGCTACAACCGCTATGAAGGTTTCGAGTTGTCCCCCATGCCCCTGCCCGGTCACTCCGGCGCCTACGTCGCCAACGGTAGCGAACACGACGAAATGGGCGACACCACCCACTTGCCGGAACGCCATATCCAGATGACCGAGCGCCGTTTCAGCAAGCTGGAATTGCTGAACGACGGAACCTACGAAACCGAAAACGCCGACTCCCCGGTGGTTGTCATGCCCTGGGGCGGCTCCAAAGGCCCGGCTTACGAGGCGTACCTCCAGCTCCAAGAATCCGGCGCCGACGTGGGTTGGCGCTATACCATGTTCCTCAACCCCCTGCCCCCCGCCCTTCTGGAAGACCTCCGCAAGAAAGAACTGGTCATCGTCCCCGAACTCAACTACCAGGGCCAGTTTTCCTCCATCTTGCGGTCTTGGGGGGTCAACGCCCAATCCGTCACTCAATACACCGGCCTGCCCTTCAAGGTGCGGGACCTGGTTACCCGAATCAGCGAATTGACTCAGTCCCAGCAGAAGGAGATGGTCCGGGCATGAGCAGGAAAAACCCCGAATACGACTTCAAATGGTGCCCCGGCTGCGGCGATTTCGGCGTCCGCCGCGCCCTCGAACTCGCCATGATTAACCGGCTCGAAGAGACCGGCGAACCCATCGAAAACAACGTCGTAGTCGCCGGCATCGGTTGTTCCGGCAACCTGGTCCATCTATTGGAAGGCCAGCAGCCCTACGGTTTTCACGGCATCCACGGGCGTACCCTCCCCGTGGCGATGGGCGTCAAGATGGCCCGCCCCGACCTCAACGTCGTTATCGTCGCCGGCGACGGCGATTTCCTCAGCATCGGCGGCGAGCATATCGGCCCCCAGGCCGCCCGCAACCTCAACGTCTGCGCCGTCATCATGGACAACGGCGTTTACGGCCTTACCAAGGGCCAAAGCTCCCCCACCACCAAGGAAGGAACCGTAACCAGTTCCACCCCCTTCGGCAAGCTGGAGGCCGAGGCCGACCCCTTGGAACTTTACCTGACCCTGGGCACTTCCTTTATCGCCTCCGCCTTTTCCGGCAACCCCCGCCAGCTTGCCAGCCTCATCAGCGAGGGCATGAACCACAAGGGATTTGCGATGGTTCATGTCCAGTCCCCCTGCGTCACCTACAACGACACCTACGAACTGTTGAAGGGCAAGCCCCGCGAGGGCATCGAACCCCTGATCTGGGACATCCCCGAAGACCACGACGTTACCGACAAGGCATCGGCCTACGCCCTGATACAGAAGCGCGGCCTCCCCCTGGGCGTCATTTACAAGGACGACAGCCGCTCCTCCCTGGACGACCGCGTTCAGGAAACTTGGGCCAAAAACCGCCAACGCTCCACCGAAGACCTCATAAACAGCTACGCCATCTAACGCCCGCCCAATGGGATGTGCGAAAATGCCTTCCCCCCTGCCGGTGAGTCTGGAAAATCCCTGCATCTGCTAGGGAGTGTGAAAAATCCCCTCCCCCTATCAGGGGGAGGGTTAGGGTGGGGGTAAGCGTCCATTTCCCGGAACCTTGGCCGTCTCCCCTCCCCCGTATGGGGGAAGGTTGGCAAGAGGCCACCAACCGTATTCCGGACGCTCCATCGGAGGCCGACTCATGCAGCAGCAAACGCTAGCCTACCATCAACAGAGCCAGCGATTTTTGCGGCAAGCCCATGAGGAACTTCCGTCGGACTTGCCCCAAACGTCGGAAAAGGCTTGGGGAGCCGCCGCCCAGATGGTCAAAGCCGTTGCCGAGGACCGGGGTTGGCCCCACCGACGTCAACGGGAACTTCAGCACGCCGTCAACCAATTGGTGCAGGAAACCGGCGGCGATAGCGAAATTGCCATCCTGTTCGATTCCGCCGCCCAACTTCACCGCAACTTCTACGAAAACTGGTTTAGCCGCGAGAGGGTGGCATTGGGCATCGCCGCCGCCGAGCGTTTCGTAGCCAGGATGGAAAGTCTCCTGCCCCGTCCCTAAGCCCGGCCCTGGATAAAGAAAACCCCGCCAACCGGCGGGATCTCCCAATCCCTCGGCGTCAGCGCAACCTACCCGGCCACCCCGTCCGCCAGCCGGAAAAACGGCGCCAGGTGTTGCGACGCCCCCCGCAGCGAAACCCCGATGGGAACCAGGTAGTAAATGGAAATGTCCCATTGCAGGTACACGGTGATGCTGTCCTCGTGCTGGGAAATTGCGTCCGGGTTGTCGGTTGTCCCCCAGGTCAGCGTATCCGTCGTTTCATCGTAGCTGGTGAAGGAACTGGGCTGCGGCGTTGCCGAACCTTCTTTCAAGTGGCGCGGCAAGAAATAGGGAGCCAGCTTGTCGGACACGAACAGAATTTCCAAGGCGGCGATGTCAAGCCCGTCTTCGCTACCATAATGAACGATAATGTCCGAAAAAGGTTCCACCTCATCCCCATTCTTCTGCCTGCGGTCGGTGGAGATGTGCATGGCGTCAACTTCACCGTCATAGGTCACTGTCAAAGTCATCGTATCTCAAACTCCCTAGAAGCGTCGGAGAAATAACCAAAGTCGCCCCGTCCAAGGCGCGCCGTCGCTGCACTGTCCAGCGGAAGGGATTGTTGGGGGTATCCCGTCAACCTACCCGGCCACCCCTTCCGCCAGCCGGAAAAAAGGCGCCAGGTGTTTCGACGCCCCCCGCAGCGAAACCCCGGTTGGGACGAAGTCGTCCTCGTCCCATTCGTCCCGCGCCCAGTAAGCCGTCATGTGCTCCCCGGCTTGGGTAACCATGTTGGGGTCGTCGCAGGAAACCCCCAGCAGCAGCGTATCCGTTTCCCCGTCATAGCTGGCGACGGTGTTCTCCCCTTCCCGGCCAAGACTGTTATCCGAACCGTTGGGCCTGAAGTACGGTTCCAGCGTCGAGGCTGCGAACATGACGGTCAGAGCCACGATGTCGTAGCCGTCCCAACTGCCGTAGTGCGCCACTACACTAATGTCAGGTTCCAAGTCCGTTCCGTGCAATGGCCTCTCGCCGGTGCTTATGAAAAGGAGATCAGCCCCATCGTCATAGGTTACTTTCAGCGTCATTGCGCGTCTCTATTCTCCTGCCCTTGTTGGCGAAATAGTTGAGATTACCTTGCCCCAAATGTTTGGTCGCTTGCCCGTCAATGAAACCGATGATGACCACTTCATCATCCAGGGATACCGCTACCCTCACCACTCGGTTTACTCGCGGCACATAGGCGTAGTATCTCCAACCCTCACGCCCATGACTGTCGGGAAACACGCCCCTCAGAACCCAATTGTCGAGCACATGGGAAACGTCATCCAGGGTAATATCCGGGTGACCTTCGATGTGGAAATGCCGGGACAAAGCCCGTTCCCGGCCCCCGGCGAACATCACCATCGGCTCATCCGTAGTAAACCCTCATATCGTTGGCGTACCCGGATACGCTGTCCGTCGGCTCCATTGCCTAGCCGCTGGTGGCTCCCAATTCCTCTTGCTGGCGTTGCTGCTCTTCCAACGCCTGGTACTTGGACGGGCATTTCACCAGGATGTTGTCCGCCTCGAACACTTGCTCCGGCGTGTACCACCGGCCCTCCAGGATGATTTCCGAGTGGGGGTTGAAGAACAAATCCGGCATCACCCCGACGTAGGATGCGTGCAGTTGGTGCCCCGTCGCCCCATCCTTGTCCGCCAGTTGAAAGTAAGAAACCGTCGAATCATCAGGGCGGTCGAAGCTCTCTTCCACCAACTTCCCCGACACCCGCACCGTCTGCCCGTCCTGGTACTCCTCCCCGGCTACGAACTCCCCCACCGTCAGGAAATACTGCGTGTTGCCGGGAAATGCCACGTAAACCATGAAACCCACCACTGCCGCCGCCACCACCGCCAGGATGATGAACCGCAGTCGGTGGCCCTGGTTGGAAATCTCTTCCTCCGCCGGGTTAAACGCCGGTTGCAGGTCTCCCGTAGTCAACGCCTATCGCTCCAAGAAATTTCGTTACCGCTGGTTGAGGCCGTTTCAATCCCCTTCGTTTCCGTCGCCACCCTGCCCCTCCGAACCTTCCGCAGTTTCCCGCAACTCCCGTATCTCCCGCTGCAATTCCTCCCGCCGCCGCGACAGGAAAAAAGCGTAAGCGAAGAAAATCACCCAGGTCAAGGCAAAGGCCGCAAACAGAAAGGCCAGGTTGGAAGGCGGCAATTCATTCATCCTAAGTTGTCCATACCCCCGGCTAAGGCCCGGCATTTAACGCCGCAAGCCGCAGCATCCTGATTTCGTCCTCGGCCCGGCGCACCGCCGCCCGCTCCACCACCAGGTACAGGAACAGGACGAAAAACACGGCAAAGGAAAACAGCAGAATCGTCTGCATCACCGGCTCCAGCGACCCCGGCTCCGCCAACGGCCCGATGACCGCCGACGGGTGAATTGACCGCCACCACTGCACCGAGTAATAGACGATAGGCACGTCCACAAACCCGATAATCCCCACCACCGCGGCATACACCGAACCCCGTTCCCGGTTGGGCGCATAGTTGCGGATTATCAAGTACCCGGCGTAAATCAGCCAAAGAATCAGCGTCGTCGTCAGTCGCGGCTCCCAAGTCCACCATACCCCCCAAACCGGACGCGCCCAGACGATTCCCGTAACCAGGGCCAGACTGACAAATACCAGCCCCACCTCTCCGGCGGCGTGGGCCAGCCGGTCCCAGGCCGCATTTCGCCGCGTCAGGTAAACGATGCTGGCAACGAAAACCACCGCAAAGGCCACGAAGGACATAATCGCCAACGGAACGTGGAAGTAAAACACCCGCTGCACGTCCCCCAGCACTGCGTCGGTGGGCGCCACCATGAAAATCAGGTAAACATTCACCACCATCAGCGCCGCCCCCAGCAGGGCCAGCCCCTTGGAAACCGAAAACAACGGAACTCCCCGGCTTATCCCGGTCGCCATGATTCACTCTTCAACCACGAAGGAAAATACCCAAGGACATATTACCAGAAACACGGCGTCGAAAACCGCAATCAACGGCAGCCACAGGCCCGCATCCGCCAGACCGCCGCCGGCAATGGCCTGCCCGGACACTTCCACCGCGCCGATTAACGCCGGCAGGATAATGGGAAAGAACAACAACGGCAGCATTATCTCTCGCGAGCGGGTCTGCACCGCAATGGCGGAAAACAGCGTCCCCACCGTCGCAAACCCCAGCGTCACCAGGAAAATGGTCAACAGCAGCATCCACGAAAACGCCGAGAATCCCAGCATCACCGCAAAGACCGGCAGCAGCGCCGCCTCGATAGCCAGCATGAACACCAGCCCGGCCAGCGCCTTGCCCAGGAAGATGGCATCCCGGCTGACCGGCGTCAACAGCAGCCCTTCCAGGCCGCCCTGCTCCTGTTCCCTGGCAAAAGTCCGGTTCATCACCAGCGCCCCGGCCAGCGCAAACGCCACCCAGAGAATCCCCGGCGCCAGTTGGTTCACCAGCCGAGGCGTCACGTTCAGGGCAAACTGGAACACTACCGCCACCACCAGCCCGAAAACCGCCACCGAAACCACCACGTCCCTGGAACGCAGTTCCAGCAGCAAGTCCTTCCAGAGAATGACCCCGATGGCCGCTAGCGTCCGGCTCATGGGCGGGCAATTGCCGGCGTCACCGGGATACCGACACCGATTCTTGCATTTCCAGCCGCCCTTGGGAAAGAACTCCCACCCGGTCAGCCCATTGCCGGCCCAACTCCCGGTTATGGGTGGTCATCAATACCGCGCCGCCGCTGCCAGTCCAATCCGTTATCAGGCCGCGCAGCATCGCCACCGAATCGGCGTCCAGTCCCCCCTCCGGTTCATCCAGCAGCAGTATCGGGGGCCGGTGCAGGATTGCTCTGGCGATGGACAGCCGTTTCCGCAACCCGTGGGACAGGGTTCTAACCTGCCGGTCTCTCCACCGCTCCAACCCCACCCGTTCCAAGGTAGCGTCCACTTGCCGGGCCAGTTCCTCCACCCGGAACAGCCGCCCGTAGAAGGCCAGATTTTCCCGGCAAGTCAAATCTTCGTAAAGAAAGCCGCCGTGTCCCACCATACCCACCCGGCGGCGCACCGCGTTACCCTGGCGCCGGCAGTCATACCCGGCAACGAAAACCCGCCCGGCGTCAGCTCTAACCTGGGTGGAAAGTACCCGCAGCAACGTAGTCTTTCCCGAACCGTTGGCCCCGAAAAGCGCGACCAACTCCCCCCAACCCACCGTCAAGTCCAGCCCCCGCAGAGCCGGCCAATCCCCAAAAGTCTTGGTTAACCCCGATACGTGAATTGCGTTATCAGAAGAAGGAACTGATGCCAGCCTATCCATACTGGAGGTCGGTATTCCCTGGAAAAAGGCACAATGAGCGCGGCGCACGGTTTGCGAGTTGGGACACTTTAATCGTCTTCGGCAGCCGCTTCCGCATCCATGCGTTGGCGACGCTCTTCCAGAGTTTCTTCACCGTACAACCAATACCTCGTACCGGATGGCATACGTTGCCATCCTTTGAGTTCCTGGGTCAGTGGGGAGATCGCGACGTTGCGGTCCTCGTAGTTGACCGTCGTCCTGTCGTTAACTACCCGACACTGTATTTCTGGATCATCGACCCATTGCAACAACGCGCCTACTGGTATGTCTACCATCTTGAATGTGAAACGGGGTTTCGGAGGTTGTTTTTCTACTACGTGATCCCCTTCATCATCTTGGGTGTCTGTTTCGGGTTGCACGTAATCAATTGCCAACAATTTCAAGATGGCGTTTATTCTGAAAGCCTCCACCCCTTGGAAAAACTCACGGTTTGGCCGCACTCGAAAATAGGCAAACGCCTCGTGAAGACGGCGTTCCACTTCCGTGTGATCGTGAACCACGGCGGCGTATTCGCAACGAAAAGCCCGAGGGACACCAGTATCGTCCAATGCCTTCATGCGTCGCTGGACATCCGAGGCTGAGTTCCCGCTGGTTTTCCCAATTTTGATGTAACCCGGCATTGCCTCATTGCTCAGCACGTAAACAATGCCGGTGTTGGTAGCCGCATCGGGCGGCGCAACGAGGTCTTGGGGCTGCTCTTCAAGAGATTGCGCGTCACCGATGCTTAATTGATTCACCATGTTTCCGCTCCTTGTTGGATGGATAAAACGACCCACCCAACCCCTACGGGTGCTTAATGCTGATGCCCCCATCCACGGCCCAGGTCTGCCCCGTCACGTAGGCTGACGCCGGCGACGCCAGGAACACCGCCAGGTAGCCGATTTCCTTCAACCGGCCCACCCGTCCCAGAGGAACCGACCCCTTGGCCGCATCATCCCGGCCCTGATAGGCTTCCGCCGACATCTGCTCCGGGTCCGGGAAACTCCCCGGCGCTATGGAATTGACCCGCACCCCGTAGGGCGCCCATTCCTGGGCCAGAACTTCCGTCAACCGCATCACGCCGGCCTTGGCCGCGTCGTAGGCCGCCGACTCCGGACGGCCCCGGAAAGCCGCCCAGCCCGATACGTTGACGACGCTGCCCCGTCCCCGTTCCAGCAGGTGCGGCCCCAAGGCCCGGCAGCCCTGGAACGCCTCGGTCAAGTTGATGTCAACGATGAAGTGCCACTCTTCCTCGGTCATGCCCGGCGCGCCCCCGCCGGGCAGCGTCACCACCGGCTTGCGAATCGCGTCGCCCACGCAGTTGACCAGCACGTCCAGATGCCCGAACTCGGTCAAGACCTGCTCCGCCACCCGGTCCATGTCGGCGGACTTGGTGGCGTCTCCCGTCAAAGCCAGTCCCTTGACGCCGATTTCCTCCACTTCCTTGACCACCTGGTTAACGCCGGTAGTGGTCAACGCGCTTACCGCCACGTCCGCCCCGGCCTCGGCGAAAGCCAGCGCAATCCCCTTGCCGATGCCCCGGCCTCCGCCGGTAATCAACACCTTCTGCCCCGTTACGTCGAAAACGTCAAGACTCATCGTTACTCTCCGCTCCAAAAAATCCGCTCTCCTTACCAAGAAGTGTCGTCACATTCACCGTCATACCGGCGTAGGCCGGTATCCAGGATTCCCTGCCCATACGGACACCGTTGTATGCCTGGGGTTTCTGGATTCCGGCTTTCGCCGGAATGACGGTGCCGATTGAGGAATTGCAACGGGTCATTTTGACGACGCACCCGAGGGGGAGGGCCAGAGTGGGGGTCACTGTTAAACCGCCGCCGCCTTTTCCCGCTTTTCCTTCTCCCGGAAGTGGGGAATCACGTACTTCCCAAACAGCCGGATGGAATTCATTACCTCTTCGTTGGTGGCGTAGCCGGCCTGGAAGATGGGCATGATTTCGTCCACCCCCATAGCCTCGAATTCTTCAATAACCCGGATGCAGTCATCCGGGTTGCCGACGCAGTAGCCCCCGCCGGCCAGCAGTTCCTCCGGCGACGGCGGCGTCTGCTGCTGCGGGTCTTCCGACGGACGCCCGCCCCGTACCGCGCCGCCCTGCACGTAAAACTGGTACTCTTGCGGCACGGCTCCGGGGTCAACCCCGGCCCATTCCAGCGTAAACCGCTGGCGGCTCTGGGTCAGATACCAGTTGGCTACCGCCGCGCCCTTTTCCCTGGCCCTGGCCCCGTTTTCGTCGCAGAAACCCATCGTTGACGCAACCACCTGCCGGTTGATGAAATGCCCCACCGGGTTGGCGTTTTCGATAGCGTCGTAGTAGGCGTTGACCAGCCCGCGGGTCTTGTCCGTGCCGCCCAGCGTGTTGACCAGGCAGCCCAGCCCCAATTGCCCGGCCAGCCGGAAAGTGTCTTCCTGGGTGCAGGCCATCCACAGCGGCGGATGGGGTTTCTGGATAGGCTTGGGAATGACCTCCCGCGGCGGGATGCTCCAGTTCTCTCCTTCGTGGGAAAACACTTCCTGCGTCCACATCCCCGACAGGCATTCCAGCGTTTCCACCATCATGCTTTGCGTCTGGTCAACGGCGGTGCCGAAGGGCGTAATCTGGTACGGGCCTTTGGTGCGCCCCACGCCCACGTCCAGCCGTCCGTTGCTGAAAATGTCCAGGGTCGCCGCCCGCGCCGCCACGTGCAAAGGGTGATGCACCGGCGCCAGCACCACGCCGAACCCCAGCCGCATCTGCGAAGTCCGCTCCGCCATCACCGCCAGCGTAACCTCCGGTGCGCTGGAGTGGGCGAACTCCGGCAAAAAGTGGTGCTCCACCAGCCAGACGTGCTCAAACCCCATCTCTTCGGCGTAAGTCACCTGCCGCACCGCGTCCCAAAGCGTGTCGTACTCCGCCGTCGCCGACCAGGGCTTGGGCATCTGGAGTTCGTAAAACATCCCAAAACGCATATCCGCCTCTCTCATCCCGGACTGACTTTCAAGTTCTAGGGAGTGTAGTCCAGCCCGCCCCGCCCCGTCAATTTGCCTTGCTTAGATGGCAGGGGCTTTCAGTTTTCACTCCTCCCCTTTTCATGTCATTCTGAGCAGAGCGAAGAATCTAAAATTCTTGCCTTTGACGACATCCCCTTGACCCAATAATTTTCGCCCCATCACTTCATCCAGGGTGACAACGGTGACAACCCGAAGACCTTGGCTTGGCTACCATGATTGGCAAGCCAACCACCAAAACAAAAATCCCCTCCCCCTGCCAAGGGGAGGGTTAGGGAGGGGGTCAACGCCCAACCGCGACGGAAAAAACTACCGGCCGCTCCGGGCCTCCCACAACTTCCGCAACAGCGGAATCTGGTTAATCTTCCGACGTTCCAGGTCCTCCCAGTAGATGCCCTCCGGCAGCGGCAGGTCTCCCGGGCAGGCAATAATTTCCTCCGGCGTAACCACGTAGTCCAGCGGCACGTCGTGGTGGGTCATGGGCAGGTCTTCCTCCAATACCTGCATCGGGTGAACCGTGCTGACCACCGGCGTTCCCGGCTTGACGACCCCGGCGGCCACCGCCAACCCGTACTCCAAATCCGCGAAACCCCCGCCCTTGCCGATGCGGACGCCCCGCCGGTTCACCGCCACCGACCCGGAAATCACCAAGTCAACCGGGTGCATCTCTTCCACGTAAACCGGCCGGCCGTGCCGCGACGCCCCGCTGATGGTGGATGCCTTGTCCGGCGGAATGGGCAGCCGGGCCGGATCCAGCTCGACAAAGCATTGCTCCTGCCGCAGCCGCGGCACCGCCATGTAAACGATTTTCCCCTGCTCCAACGCCATTTGCCGCAAGGGGCGCTGCGCCTTGTCCGGGTTGCTCTTGATGACCCGTGCCTTCTGCCACGCCTCCAGTTCCGCCACCTGCTCGGCGGCGTCCTCGCAGCCCCGAAAGTCGGGAATCTTGTCGTGGACGTTCTTGGCCCGGACTACCCTGGCCTCTTCCAAAGCAGTCCAGACCTCTTCCCGAATACTGTCTTTATCCCGCATCGCCCTCTCCCGCTGGCTGGCCGTTGCCCCACTGCGACGGGTCAATCAGCCCCGTCACAACCGCGATTATCAGCAGGACAAACAGGATGACCAGCACGATTATGAAGCTGATGGCTACCACTCCCAAGGCTCGCCAGATGGAAGTGTAGTCCAACGCTTGCCGCACCCCGAACACCATCGCCACAAAGGCCCAAACCCCGCCGGCAAAGGCGATTATCGGCCCGACGAAGGGTATGAAAACGAGTATGCCCACTACGCTGGGGGTCTGGGCAAATCCGGTGACCCGCGCCAACTGGCCCCAATTGGCGTGGGTTTCCGCGGCCTTCAACAACCTCGTGCCGACGAAGTAGGTAATCCAGGCCCACAGCGCCCAGAACAACAAGGCACGGACAATCGCCCCGCCAATGCCCCAGACCAGGCTTGCCTCCCCGGCCAGAAATGTCCCGATTCCGCCGGCCAGGGACACGATGACCACCACCAGCATGGCCTGGAGCGTTGCCCCGCTGTCGTTTTCCACGTCCTCAAAGGTGTGAACATCCAACCGGATGGCGCCCAACATCCTGTTAAGCATGGTTCGTTACCACCTGACTCTTCTTGATTCGCCGCCCGCTGTCCTCATCCCGCCTGGTTTCTCCATTGCCGGGAAAGGCGGCAGTGGTTGGCTGGGCCGATTAACCCAGAACCCCTTTCGCTGCTACCGTGACCAACCAGAAAACCAGAATATGAATCACAATGTACGGGATACCGCTGATGATGACCACCCCGACCGCTCTCTTGGTGGAATCGAAGTCCAGGCTTTGCCGCACCGCAATCACCATCGCGATTAACTGCCACACCCAGGCCGCCAGCAGTATCAGCCAACCGATGAAGGGGATAAACACGAAGAAATTGAACAGCGACGGGGTTTGGGCGAATCCGGTGCACCGGGCCACCTGTCCCCAGTTGGCCTCAGTGTCCGGGCCTTTCAAGATGGTAGTTCCTACCAGCATGGCTATCGCCGCCCAGACCGCCCACAAGATAGGCCGGGCAATCAATCCGACAACCAGCGCAACCACGATGTTGCCTTCGCCGGTCATCAATGTTTCGATTGCCAAACCGACTCCGTAGGCGATGGAAACCAGAACGACCACCATCATGGCTTGGAGCGTTGCCCCGCTGTCGTTTTCCACGTCCTCAAATGTGTGAACGTCTAATCTAAGGGCGCCCAACATCCTGTTAAGCATCGGTCAACACCACCTGACTTTTCTCAGATTTGCCGCCCGGCGTGGCCATGCCAATACCTTGCCCCGCGGCCCGCCAATAATAACACAAGCCGATTCCATTCCATTGCGAATTTCCCGGCGGATTTTGGTCGTTGGCGCCGGCCCCTGCCCATGACCAGGGGCTTTCCGTTTTCCTTCCTCGCCCTTTCATGTCATTCTGAGCGTAGCGAAGAATCTAAAATTCTTGCCCCCGGCAACGTCGCCTGACCGCAGAAATTTTGAATCTTTCCTCCGTTCCGGGAGACAAATGAAAGACTTTGGGCCCCGTCCCGAAAACCCTTTCCCCAACCCCGGCCTTACGCTAGAATTGACCCATCCCAAACTTTCCCGGCAACCATCCCGAAACCATGACCGACCGACAAGAAGGGCTGTTAGGCAGCCGCCAAGCCAAACTGGAACGCCTGCGGGAACGGGGCATTGACCCCTATCCCCCGCGGGCCGAGCGTAGTTGCAACGCCGCCGAAGCCGTCGCCGCCTTTGAGGCCGGAGAATCCAACGGAGACGCGCAAGATTCCCCCGCCGTAACCGTGGCCGGCCGCATAACCTCCATGCGGGTCATGGGCCGCGCCGCCTTCCTGGACATCCGGGACGGTTCCGGCGTCATTCAAGCCCTGCTGCGGCAAAATGTCCTGGGCGACGCCTACGAAATCCACCGCGACCTGGACATCGGCGATTTCGCCTCCGTGTCCGGCGGGTTAATGCGTACCCGCACCGGCCAGATTACCGTTGATACGCAGCAAGTCACCGTCCTGGCCAAAGGGATGCGCCCCCTGCCCGAAAAGTGGCACGGCCTCCGCGATACCGAAATCCGCTACCGCCAGCGTTACCTGGACCTTATCGCCAACCCGGAAGTCATGGATACCTTTGCCCGCCGCGGCCAGGTCATCAGCGGAATCCGCCGGTTCCTCGACCGCCGCGGGTTCCTGGAAGTGGACACCCCCATCATGGTGCCGGTGGCCGCCGGCGCCCACGCTCGCCCCTTCGTCACCCATCACAACGCCCTCGACCAGCAGCTTTACCTCCGCATCGCCACCGAGCTTTACCTGAAACGGCTCATCGTCGGCGGCTTTGACAAGGTTTATGAATTGGGCCGGGTGTTCCGCAACGAAGGCATTGACCAGGACCACAACCCGGAGTTTACCCTGCTGGAAAGCTACGAAGCCTACGCCGACTACAACGACGTTATGACGATGGTGGAAGAACTGGTTTCCTCCGTGGCCCAGGAAGTGTTGGGAACAACCCAGGCCCCCTACGGCGAAAACTTGATTGACTTCGCCCCGCCCTGGCCGCGGGTGCAGTTGCGCGAGGAACTGGCCGGGCGCAGCGGCATAGACATTGAAGAATACCCGGACGCCGCATCCTTGGCTCGCCGGGTGGCCCAACTTGGCGTGGATGTTGGCGTCCGCGAAAGCCGAGGCCGCCTCATTGACAAGCTGCTTTCCACCTTCGTAGAACCCAATTTCATCCAGCCAACCTTTTTGCTGGACTACCCGGAGGATATGTCGCCGTTAGCCAAGGGCAAGCCCGATTGCCCCGGCTACGTGGAACGATTCGAGGCTTTCGCCGCCGGCATGGAAATCGCCAACTCCTACACCGAGTTGAACGACCCGGCCATCCAGCGCGCCCGCTTTGAGGAACAGGAAAACATCCGCCTGCTCTATCAGGACGACGAAGTTGACCGCAAGGACGATGATTTCCTGCTGGCCCTGGAGTACGGAATGCCCCCCACCGGCGGCCTCGGCATGGGCATAGACCGCCTGGTAATGCTGCTAACCGGCCAACCCAGCATCCGCGACGTGCTGCTCTTCCCGCAGATGCGAACCCGCCGGGAGGGAGATGATGGCGCAGTATGATGTCCGCGCGTTGCAAGTGGCCCGACTGGTCAAGCAACGCGAGCAGCCCGAACTCACCATACTCTTCGGCTCCCGGGCCCGGGGAGACTATGACGAGCTGGAGTCCGACATTGACGTGATGCTGGTGCAGGCCGCCAAACCCACGCCTGACCGGGCGGCCGCTGCCGTGTGGGCCGCCGAAAAGGACACCACCCACATATACGGAAATGACGTGCCGGTAGAACTGGTTTGGCGCACTCTCGAGGAGTTCCGTTACAATCGGCGCTACGTCAACAGCATCGAAACCCACGCGGTGCGGCAGGGAGTAGTAATGCCACTGGACTCCGGCCAGTGCGATTCGTCCGGTTACGAAGACGACGAAACTGGCTATGATTACGACTGGTCAACTTACTCGGAGCGAATGAGGCACGCCGAAGCCCACCTCCGCGGGTTCATCATCATGGCCGACAACAACGAGGACGACATTCTCATCGGACAGCAGGCTCAGGGCGCCCTCGAACACGGCATGAAAGCCCTGCTGGAAGCCCACCGAATGCCCTACCGCCGCACCCACGACATCGGCCAGCTCCTCGGCAACATACGCCACTTCGACCCCCGGATGCGGGACTTTGGCCTGGACATACCGCCGGAAGTTTACAACGAATACGCCGGAGATTTGGTATATAACCGCCGGAGACACCCGGAGTTAACCGGCTACCCCGACTACCTGGGGAAAACCCGGTCAGCCGCTGAACGCATCATCAACCGGGCAAAAGAAGTGCGTGAGCAAGGTTAGGCCAATGAGAGACCGCCGTCCCAGCGGATGCGATCAATTGCGAACCAGGGGGTGCCGTCAAATTGAGGGTGGAAGTAAGCAAGCGTCTATTTTCATCATTCCGGCGAAAGCCGGAATCCAGAAATCCCAAGCATGGAACAGCCTCCATAAGCGTAAGAAATCTTGGATACTGACTTGCGCCTGCATGACGGGCTTGTCCAGTCTGTCATCAATGCAACGGTGACCGATTGCTGGCAGCCAGTGAAAACCATCTTGTAAGTCCTGTTCATCCACGTAAGCAAAGAACGGTGCCATGCTCTCAATAGACCAAATCCGCCGCGACCCCGAAGGCGTCGCCCAAGCCCTGGCCTACCGGGGTGAAGAAGTCTCCATCCCTGACCTGCTGGAATTAGACGCCCAGCGTCGCCAGGTCATAACCGAAGGCGACCGGCTGCGCGCCCAGCGCAACGAAGTCAGCCGCCAAATCGGGCAAGCTCGTTCCGCCGGCCAGCCGCCCCCGCCAGACGTGGTGGAAGAAATGCGGCAAGTGGGCCAGCGCATATCCGAGTTGGAGGGCCAGTCCCGGGACTTGGACGCCCAAATCCATGAAATCCTGCTGGGACTGCCCAACCTGCCCCGTCCTGCCGTCCCGCCGGGCTTGGGCGAAGAGGACAACGTGGAAATCCGAACCTGGGGGGAACCGCCCGTCCTGGACTTTGAACCCCGGCCCCATTGGGACTTGGGCGAACAGTTGGGCATCATTGACTTCCAGCGCGGCGTCAAGCTGTCCGGCAGCCGCTTTTACACCATGTCCGGCTACGGCGCCAAGCTGGAACGGGCCGCCGCGGCCTGGATGCTGGATTTGCACAGCGAGGAACACGGCTACACTGAGTTGATGTTGCCCATCATCGTCAAGCGGGAAATTATGGAAGGTTCCGGCAATCTGCCCAAGTTCGCCGACAACCTCTACCACGACGACGAGGACGACCTTTGGCTGGTGCCTACCGCCGAAGTTCCCATAACCAACCTGCACCGCGATGAAATCATGCTGCCGGGGTCTTTGCCCACCTACTACGTCGCCCAAACCCCTTGTTTCCGCCGGGAAAAGGCGGCAGCCGGCCGCGACACCCGGGGCATCAAGCGCGTCCACCAGTTCAACAAGGTGGAAATGTACAAGTTCGTAGAGCCGGAAACTTCCGACGCCGAGTTGGACAAGTTGCTGGCCGACGCCGAGGATGTTTGCCGGCGGTTGGGGCTGCCCTACCGGATAATCCAGCTTTGCGCCGGGGATATGTCCTTCCCCTCGGCTCAGTCCTACGACATCGAGGTTTGGGCCGCCGGATGTAAAGAATGGCTGGAAGTCAGTTCCTGCTCCAACTGCACCGACTTCCAGGCGCGGCGGGCCAACATCCGCTACCGCCGGGAAGCCGGCGGCCGGCCGGAGTTGGTGCATACCCTGAACGGCTCCGGGCTGGCCTTGCCCCGCATAATCATCGCCATCCTGGAAAACTACCAGCAGCCCGACGGCTCCATCGTAGTCCCCGAAGTCCTCCGCCCCTACACCCGCTTCGACCTAATCCCCGCCCCATAAAGCCAAGGGAATTGCCGTCATTCCGGCGAAAGCCGGAATCCAGAAATCCCCCGCCGTAGAACGTCGGCAACCCAAGAACCCAGGCCAACAACGTAAGGGCGGGTTTCAAACCCGCCCCTACCGGCCTGTCCCAAAGCCCGCCGCTAAAACCGCCTGCTACTTTTCGATGGGCGCCCCCACAATGCTCCCCCACTCCGTCCAGGAACCGTCGTAGTTGCGGACGTTGTCATGGCCCAGCAGTTGCGTCAGCACAAACCAGGTGTGCGAAGACCGCTCTCCAATGCGGCAGTAAGCCACCGTATCCCGTCCGCCGTCAATGCCCTTGTCCCCGTACAGCGCCTGAAGGTCGTCGGCGGACTTGAAAGAGCCGTCCTCGGCCACCGCCTGCGCCCAGGGAATGTTGGCCGCCCCCGGTATATGCCCGCCCCTCTGGGAACCTTCCTGGGGCAGGTTGGCCGGCGCCAGTAGGTTGCCGCTGTATTCGTCGGGAGAACGCACGTCCACCAACGCAATGTTGCCGGCGTTCACCGAGGCCAGCACCTGGTCCCGGTAGGCCCGGATGCTCTCGTCCGGGTCGCCGGCCTGGTAGGAGGCGGCGGCTACGCTGGGGGCGTCGGTGGTCAGCGGCCGTCTCTCGGCCTCCCACTTGGCCCGGCCCCCGTTCATAATCCGCACGTCCCCGTGACCGTAGTACTTCATCTGCCAGAAAGCCCAGCAGGCGAACCAGTTGTTGTTATCGCCGTAAAGAATAACCGTCGTATCGTTCCCGATGCCGGAGCCGCCCAAGAGCTGCTCCATTTCGTCCTTGCTGACCAAATCGCGCCGGACGGACTGCTGGAGTTGACTCTGCCAGTTCCAGCCCACGGCCCCGGCGATGTGGCCTTGGTCGTAAGCGGCGGTATCCACGTCCACCTCCACCAGCCGGACGTTGGCGTCGCCGCCGTGGTCGGCAACCCATTGCGTGTCAACCAAAGACTCAGGATGGGCATAGTCGGCCATTGTGTTTCACCCCCAAAGGTTTTTCGTTAAGGAAAAGCGGGAAAATGCGCCCCGCCACAATTAAGTTTACCCACTGGCCCGTTTTTGGGCAACAATTGTCCCGGCCAACGCAGGGAATTCAGTTTTCATTCCTCGCCCTTCCATGTCATTCTGAGCAAAGCGAAGAATCTAAAATTCCTGCCTTTCCCAACGTAGCCCATTAGGAGGAATTGAGGCCCTTCCCTCCGTTCATGGAGACAACTGAAAGACCCTGGCCCGGCGTGAGCCAAAGTTGACAAAAATGTAGCTTCTGATTAAATTGCAACCGTTAAGTGCGGAGTGGCTGGACAACATCGTCCCGCTCAAGGGATGGATGCCGGACATACCCGCGCTTTTGTTATTAGCCTCTCCGTTTGCCCAATCGTCGCGGCCCGTTAACCCCCCGGCGTCGCAACCGCCGGCGACCGGGCCTCCGTCACCCCAATCATGCTGTCCCGTGTTACCAACCGCGCCAACTCCGCCTCTTCCATGCCCTCCGTTCCTGCCGGCCGGCGCGGCAAGACCAGGTAACGCAGGTCGGCGGTGCTGTCCAGAACCGTCACCGCCACGTCGTCCCCTACCTCCAAGCCGAACTCCCGCATCACCCCCCGCGGGTCGCTGACCGCCCGCGAGCGGTAGGCCAGGCTCTTGTACCAGTCCGGCGGCGGCCCCAGCAGCATCCGCGGGTAGCACGAACAAAGGGTACAGACTACCAGGTGATGCGCCTCCGGAGTGTTTTCCACCACCGCCAATTGCGGCGTCGTGTCCGGCAGCGGATAACCCAACTCCGCCAACGCCGCCGCGGGTTCGGCCAACAGCCGGGCCTTGTAATCCGGGTCAACCCACGCCCGCGCCACCACTCGCGCTCCATCGGCCGGGCTGCGGGAGGCGGTGAACTCCATTTCCTGCCGGATTTCGTCGCCGGTACAGACGCCCTTGGAAACCAGCAGGGTTTCAATGGCCTGGGCGCGGCGGGCATAGTAACCCAACCCGTCCTCTTCCATGCCCGGATGCGAATGGCCTTCGTGCAGTTCCGTCATGTAACCTCCCCGTCGCCGGCAGGTTCCAGCCAGTGCTGGTATATGTCAATCAACAGCTTGTCATCCGCACGACCCCGGTAGCCGTCCCAGACGTGACTCTGGGCAAACTCCACCCGATACAAAGGCTGTTCCGGCAGCCCGTCCCCGCCGTGGGCCAGCGACTCCGGGTTGGGAAACACCCCGCACAGCGCGGCCACCCGTCCGGTCTTGCCCTGGATATATGCCGGAGTGCGAAAATGGCCCGGCGGCGAACCCCGCTTGACCGAAACCACGTCCCCAGCCGCAAACCTGGGCATCATAGGGCCTTATCCCCTTCTTCCAACAAGGCGGCTTGGCGGTCAATTTCCTCCGTGGTAAGAATGCCCTTTTCCACCAACAGAATCTCCAGCGCGGCTGTCCAACGCTCGTAGTAGCTCATGGACTCGTACCGCTCCGGCGGCAGGCTCTCAATCGCTCGCCGCATTTCGTCAGTGCTGCGGATTCCCTTGCCGCCCAGGACGCGATGCAGGGCATCCATCCGCCGCTCCCAGTCCATCAACTCATGTTCCGAGCGGTCTATCGGTTCCTCCGTGGGCCAACCGCCGCGGTCGTGAACGCGGGCCATATCCTTTCCCCTTGTCGAAATTGCCGACAGAATACCACGATTCTCTCTTGAAAATCCCCTCCCCCTGTCTGACGCGTGATGCGAAATAAATCTCAGCGTTTATCAGCCGAAGAGGGTAGCGAAGGCCAATCCGGGGCGGCCAAAGATCCGGTTCAGCCGGAGGGCCAGATTCAGGGCGCACACCTTGGCCGCCACCCGGGTCAGCAGCCCCCACCGGGTGCGAGCTTGGGGATAGTCCAGGTGGAAAGTTCCTTCCAACCACCCGTTGATGGTCTCCACCATCTGCCGTCGGCGATGATGCTGCCGTCGCAGCGCTGGCGCCGTGGCTCCGGCGTAATTTTTGGGGGTCAGCGCCGTGGCCCCGTAGTTGAGACGCCAATACCCCTGCCAATCGGCCCCGAAGAAGCCGTTGTCGGACAGGTAGGGGCCGCCGCTGACCTCGCCCACTCCCCACCGGGGCCCCACCGGCCCAGTGGGGCCGACGTACTCCCGTCCGTTGGGGCGCCGGGGCAGGTCCTCCACCTCCCGGGGCCACCCCTGGGGGTCTTGCCGCCAGCAGAAGAAGGCTTCGGCCAGCCACCGGTCTTCGGTGTTGGCTGGGGCCAGCAGGAAGCCGGTGATGACCCCCTCTGGGGTTGTCGCCAGCAGCAGCTTGCAGCCGTAGTACCAACTGCGGTCGCTGCCGCCCCAGCCCACCCCCGCTTCCCAGCCGAAAAGCCGATGCCGTCGTCCCCGGCAGAGCCGCATCAGCCGCACCGGCACGGTGTCCAAAGCCTGGTAGGGGGCGGCGTAGGCGTCCATCTCCTGGGCCGCTA
Source organism: Dehalococcoidia bacterium (assembly GCA_963665735.1). GTDB lineage: Bacteria > Chloroflexota > Dehalococcoidia > Lucifugimonadales > UBA3495 > CATOSK01. The sequence goes on from OY762444.1 coordinate 1,653,011, forward strand.
CTCCCGACAGGCGGGCCAGCGCACCGGCCAGGTCTCGGCAGCGGCGGTTGAAGGCGCTCTGGCTGAGCAGCCGGGGGAAGTAGCTCCGCCAGTACCGGGCAGCAAAGCGGAGGAAGGCCCGCTCCGACGTTCCGCACCACTGGGCGCAGAGGGCCAGGGTCAGAACCTCGCTGTCGGACATCTCCGGCCTGGGCCCGGGGCGACGGGGCTTGAGTTGGGCGATGTGCTGCCGATAGCGGTCGTCCACGATGGTGTACCATGCTGCCAGGAAAGTGTCCAGGTTCATGGTCATGGCCGGCCTCCTTTGGACGGGATTAGGCCAGCTTACACCACCCGGACGCTTTCCTATCCTTTCTCAGTTGTTAATTTGCATCACGCGTGTCTGGGGGGAGGGCCAGGGTGTGAGTCGGTGTCCCTATCGCCCTCCATCATGCGCCGCTGCTGCCTCTTCCGCTTCCTCAACGACTTCCCCCTTGGGTCTCCGCATCACGGCGAAAGTCACGGCGCTGAAAGCAAACACCACCGTGAAAATCCACAGCGGAACCGTGTAACTGCCCTGCTGATCGTACCACCAGCCGACGAAAACCGGCGCCAGCAGCACCCCCGGGAAGTTGGCGAACTGCACGAATCCCCGCAACCGGCTGAACGTCCGCCGCCCAAAATACTCTCCCAAGGCCGCCCAGTTGGTGGGCGCGCTGGCCTCCGCCACCGAGAACAGCAGCACAAACGCCAGCACTACCCACAAAGACCGCAGCGGCGACGCCAGCAGGACAAAGGCCGCCGTTCCCGCGGCGCAGGCCGCCATCAAGACCCAGTTCTTCGGCACCCGATCCGCTACCCACCCCATCACCAGGTACAACGGAACGGTGGCGAAGAGCAGCAGGGAAAAGACCAGAACGGCGGTGGATTCACCGATTCCCTTGCTGACCAGGATGGGGATGATGTGCAGCATCACGGCGGCCTTGGCTATCAACCGGAAGGCCGTCCCCGCCGCCAGTATCCAGTAGGCCGGACTGCGTATGGCCGGCCCCAGGTCAAACTCCACGGGCGGACGCCAATTGGCCGCCCGTTGGCGTCCCGGCCGGGAAGAACCGGCCCCCTCCGGCGCGTCCCCGTCCATCGTTAGCCCCACGCTTTCCGGCGTGTTCTTGAAAAACACCGTCAACGGCAGCACGGTCACCAGGATGATTACCCCGATGACGTTGAACGTAGCGGGCAGTCCCCAGAAAGCGATGGAAACGGCTATCAAGGGAACCAGCAGGGCCGGCACCACCGAGTCCATCGCGTGAAACACCGACATCGCCATCGCTTTTTGACGGTAAAACCAGTTGTTCAACAGCGTCGCCATTGGGTACGAAAACCCGATGTTGCTGCCGATGGTTACAACGCCCAGGTAAATGGCCGCGAAAGCCCAAATGCTGCTGGTCTGCCCCAGAATCAGGAACCCGCCCCCGCTCATGGTGGCGCCAATGGCAATCATAATCCGCGGGCCGAAACGGTCCACCAGGTAGCCGGCGATGGGGCCGGTGGGACCGTTTTCCGAGCGGGCCAGGGAGAAGATGAGCGACACGGTGGCCCGGCTGGCCCCGAAATACTCTTCCACCGGCAGAATAAAGACCGGAAATCCCTTGTTAACGGCGGTCTTGTTGATGGACGTGACAAACGCGCCCAGCGTCACCATCCACCAGCCCAGGAAAATCTTGGGCCGGCGCGAAATCAGCGCGGGCAGGTTCAACTGACTCTCCCGGCGCGTCGGATTGACGGAAGTTTAGCCACCATGCCGGGCAGTCCTGCAACCTCAGTCCGGGAAATTGGGCATCACCTCTTTAGCGAAAAGCTCCAGCGAGTCCATGACCTTATCGCTGGCTATGCCGCCGTAGTTAACGAACACAATCACCTTTTTCACCCCCGACTTTTCCAGACGGGCCACTTTCTCCGCCACCCGGTCAGGACTGCCGAAAAGGATTACGTCATCAGCCAGCGTTTGGAAGTCCACCGTTGACTGGGCGGAAAAACGGCGGCGGTACTCGGCGAAATTGGTCGGCAGCAATTCCCCCCGCCGTTCCGGTGGCGCCCCCACTTCGGCGGCGGTGTTCAGGAACCACAGGTAAGGCGCTTTGGCGTCGGCCAAGGCTTTTTCGTCGGTGGTCGCCGTGTACATGGCCCGGGCCACCGTTACGCTCTGCGGGTCAAACTCTCCGCCCGCCTCTCCCACCGCGCCCCGAAAGTAATCTACCTGCGCTGCCACCCGGTCAAAAGATTCCCCTTGGCCCACCAGCAAGTTCCAACCCTTGGCGGCGATGCGGTTCATGCTGGCGTGGCTGGTAGCCGCCACCCACAGCGGCGGGTGCGGCGACTGCACCGGCTTGGGATGGACGGTCATTTCGTTGTAAGTCCAGAACTCCCCCCGGTAATCAAAAGGCTCCCGCGCCGTCCAGCCCAGCGTCAGCACCTCCAACGCCTCCCGGAAACGGCGGTCCGCCTCGGCCATGTCAATGTTGAACTTGTGGAACTCCCCCCACTGGTAGCCCCGGCCAACCCCCAAGTCCAGCCGCCCGTTGCTCAGCAGGTCAACGGTGGCCGCTTCCTCCGCGACTTGGATGGGGTTATGAAAGGGCAGCACCGTCACCGCGGTTCCCAGCCGTATGACGCTGGTCAACCCGGCCAGGTAGGCCAGCACCGGCAAGGTGGCGGAAACGATGCCGTGACGGGAAAAGTGATGCTCGGTGAACCAAACCGAGTCATAGCCCAGCTGCTCAGCCCAAAGAACTTGCTCCAGAGCCTCCCGGTAATACTCCCGCTCCCTGTCCGCCTCGGGCAGCTGTACCGAATGAAAAAGCCCAAACTTCATTAACCGTCCCCTGCTGCCACCGTCATACCCCCGCCGGCGCAAATCCAAAACTCCCGCCCCCTACTCAGGGGAAGGACCAGGGTGGGGGTAAAATCGTATCCCGCCACCGTCATCCGACCGCCAACCCGTCATTCCGGCGGAAGCCGGAATCCAAAAACCCCCGCCAAAACCGGCGTAGTCCCCCGTATAACCGTCATCCCCCCGCCAGCGCAAATCCACATCCTAGCCCCTGCCACCGTCATCCGACCGCCAACCCGTCATTCCGGCGGAAGCCGGAATCCAGAAACCCCCGCCAAAACCGGCGTAGTCCCCCAATAACCGTCATTCCCCCGCCAGCGCAAATCCACATCCTAGCCTCTGCCACCGGAAACACACACCCTAACCCTTGCCGCCACCGTCATTCCGGCACCCACCACCGTCATTCCGGCGAAGGCCGGAATCCAGAAATCCCCGCCAAAACCGGCGTCGTCCCACCAATAATCATCATCCCCCCGCCAGCGCAAATCCACATCCTAGCCTCTGCCACCGGAAACACACACCCTAACCCTTGCTGCCACCGTCATTCCGACCGCCAACCCGTCATTCCGGCGGAAGCCGGAATCCAGAAACCCCCGCCAAAACCGGCGTCGTCCCCCGGATAACCGTCATTCCCCCACAAGTGGGAATCCACATCCTAACCCCCGCCACCGGAAACACACACCCTAGCTGCCACCGTCCTTCCGGCCCCACCACCGTCATTCCGGCGAAGGCCGGAATCCAGAAATCCTTGCCAAAACCGGCGTCATCCCCCGAATAACCGTCATCCCCCGCCGGCGCAAATCCAAAACTCCCGCCCCCTACGAGGGGGAGGGCCGGGGAGGGGGTGAACCCCACCAACGCCTACACCCCCTGCCAGTAGCGCCTCCCGTCCCGCCACACAATCCTCCCAAAGCCCGGGGCCGGCAAATGGACGGCGGCGACCAGCAGCTCATCCCGTTCCATCCGTTCCACCATCGCCCGGCGGGTGGTGCGCGCCGTATCCGGGTCAATGTCGGCCCGCGAGGCCCAATCCAGTTCATGCACCTGCGCCGTGTTGTGCAGCACATCCCCTAGCACCAGCGCCTGCTGCCCCTGGGAAGATATGACGATGCTCATGTGGCCGGGCGTATGCCCCGGAGTGGGCAGCGTGGTCAACTCCCCGGTCAGCGATTGCTCCCCCTCCATGAACTCAATCAGCCCCAACTCTTCCAGCGGCCAGACGCATTGCGGAGCGTTGGGAAACCGCGACTCGATAAGCGCCGGGTCGTGGCAAGCCTCCCAGTCGCCCCGGCTCATCCAGTAGCGGGCGTTGGGAAAGGCCGGTTCGTACTTGCCGTTTTGCGAAAGCAGGTTCCAACCCACGTGGTCCCGGTGCAGGTGGGTCATCACCACCATGTCCACGTCGGCGGGATTCAGTGCGTTGGCCTGGAAATCGTTCATCAACTCGCCCCAAGGCGTTTCCGGCGCGTCGGCCGGCTTGGGCCCCAGCCCGGTGTCCACCAAAATGTTCTTGCCCTCGGAGCGGATAAGAAAGGCAGCCAGGTTGAAACTGACCTTCCCCTCCGGGCTGAGGTGGTCGCGATAGGGCTGCCAATCATCCTCCGGCACCGACGGGAAAAAGTTGCAAAGGTCAAACTCCAGCTTCCCGTCGGAAAGCGAAGTAACAGAAACATTCCCAACGGTCAAACTAGCGGCCACCATAAACCCACCTCCGGCAAGACTAGCGTCGCCTGATTTTAGCACACGGCAGGCAGGGGCGGGCGTGTTACAATGGAATCGAAAGCTGCATCGGGAGGTTAAGTGTTGCGTGAGCGGGATGCAATTGCTGCATTGGACGATGCCCATGAGAAAGGTTTCCACGACTTGATGGACCGTATTGAGTATGGGGAATGCGGTCCCGTAGATTGGTCTCCCATTGATGCTTCGGAGCATCTCTTTGATAGTATGACAAAGGGTTATCCTACGGATTACCATGATCCGCACGTAGCCGCAGCTTATATGGTCCGGTACCATCTTCCACGTTGCCGGATGGCGTACTTGTCGTTCAGAACACTGTTCGCCCAGATTCCTGTGCCAGATGAGCTTTACGTTTGTGACTTGGCAGCCGGCACTGGAGCTGGCATGGTTGGCTTGGCGTGGGCGTTGTCTGAACATGAAACGCCTCCACTGGTCTATTTTGATCATTTAGAGCCGAGCTGGGCGATGCTTCAGGCTGGTTTGGCTTTCGTCCAAAGTCTGCACCATTCTTTCGGGCCAAGTTTACAGATGCGCTTTCTCCGTGCGATTCCGCCAAGTTTGCCGGATGGACTCTCTGATGAAGCATTGCGGATAGTTTCCGCATTCCACCTGAGTTTGCCTTGGGATTCGAGTAGAGGTTCAAGCCAGGTCTTCGGGGAGGCCCTTAGCAGCATTCAGCACACGATACGATTTGCGCGTCCACAAGCGGGTTTATTTACTTGCCACTCTGGCAAGAGCAGGTCTTTGCTTGATGCCTTGGATCATTGCTTTTGGGCAGACAATATCCAGGAGTTTCCATTTCCGAATGACTACTTACGGTTGAATCCTTCCTCGTTTTACACTGATTGTGCACCGCGTTACGGGTTTCCGGTTGAAAATCGGGGTCAGTACCGATTCGGTTTACCTAAGGATAGCGTTTTGATGATGAAAATTGCATCGAGCCTTGTTGATGCCCCGCGTGGTCGTCAAGGGCGGCCGATACGGGATGGGCGACGTAGGGAGGATGAAAGCCAACCCTACGTTGACACTAACCGCGTACATACCCGGCGGGTTGAAGGTGCTCTTCCCCGTCGGCAGAGCCCCCCCAACACCGGCAAGTTTGTCGGCCTATCTGGGGTTAAGCCAAAACCTACCGAGCCTCTCGGTAGCGCTCCAACGGAAAATTTGGTCCAGCCTCCCCCTTCGCCAAAACCTGGAACCCCCCGGACTGAAATTCAACCTCCCTCACCGGAACCCGCTAAATTTTCAGAGGGCGATAGAGTATCGGCTGTAATAAACGGGAACCGCATAGAAGGCACGGTACAGAAGATTCGAAAGACTACGGCAGATGTTTTGCTCAACAATCGAATACCTTTTAGGAATGTCCCCGTATCCTCATTGAAACACCTTTGACAGGTGTTTCCCCGAACAGTGCTGTCAATTCTCAATGGCACCTGATGGGTGTTTGGTCTATGATGGTCGCAGGTGAATTATGACAGTCGAATCGTTTCCCAAGGAATATCTGCCCGGCTTTGCCCCTGGTGTTGAGACTCCGCCCCCGGCCCGTCCCGACCACATCGGGGAAACCCAGGTCGCCTACTCGGAAGCCAACCAAGTGCTGACCAAGGCCACCGGGTTCATGGACGCCTACGACTTTACCCTCAACCCTTATTCCGGCTGTTCCTTCGGGTGTACCTACTGCTATGCCGCCTTTTTCAGCCGGGACGTTAAAAAAAAGGGATTCCTGGGGTTATTGGGTCAGCGTCAAGGACAACGCCGTCGAGTTGCTGGAAAAGCGTCTAAAACGGCGGCCCGATTACCTGGACGGCAAGTGCATCTACATGAGCAGCGTCACCGACCCCTATCAGCCGGTGGAGCGGGAACTGAAACTTACCCGCCGTCTGCTGGAAGTAATGGCCGACGGTCATAAACCCAAGCTGGTGGTACAGACCCGCAGCCCCGATGTGGCGGGGGACTGCGACCTTTTCCGGCAAATTGAGGACAACGGCGGACGGGTTCAGGTCAACATGACCGTCACCACCGACGACGAGGATATCCGGCGAACTTTTGAACCCTTCTGCCCATCCAATCCGGCGCGGCTGGCTGCCATCGCCAAAGTACAAGCGGCTGACATTGACGCCTGCATCACCATGACGCCGCTCTTGCTGGTCAGCAGTCCCTACGCCTTCGCCGACCTGTTGATAGAAACGGGCGTCAAGAAGTTCATTGCCCAGCCCTTCCATTTCAACAAGGGCAAGTTCATTGCCAAGACCAGGGAAGACGCTTTCGCGCTGATGGCCGAAAAGCTGGACTGCGAACCGGACAACTTCCGGGAAGAGTACCTGGAGCATTACCAGATGGTCTTCGGGGTGCTGCGGGAAACCTTGCAGGAACAAGGGCTGGAATTGGGCGAGGGCAAAGACGGATTCAAGCCGCCCTTTTAATCCAGCCTCTCCCCCAACCCCAACGGCTCCAAACCTTATGTGACAAAGGGGGTGTCCAAAATGGAATGGCAGCACCACACCGCTACGGTCAACGGCATCAACCTGCACTACGTGGCCCACGGCGACGGCGAGCCGGTCATTATGCTCCACGGCTGGCCCGAATTCTGGTATAGCTGGCGTTGCCAGATTCCCGTCCTGGCCGAGCGGTTCCAGGTCATCGCCCCGGATATGCGGGGGTTCGGCTATTCCGACAAACCCCTTTCCGGCTACGACACCCGCACCGCCGCGTCGGACATCTATGAACTGGCCCAGGCGTTGGGCCATGAGCGGGTAAAGCTGGTGGCCCACGACATCGGGGCGCGGGTGGCCTTCCGGTTCACCCTCGACCACCCGCAGGCGGTGCGGAAACTGGTTCTCATTGACTCAACGCCGCCCATCGAACAGTTGGGCAACCAGCCCCCGGCGGCCATCCGGGAGCGGTGGCATTCCTACTTCCACCAGCAATTTGACCTGCCCGAAAAGCTAATCGAGGGGCGGGAAGAGATTTACCTGCGCCACATTTTCCGCGACTGGTGCATCAACAAGTACCCCATCAGCGACGAAGAGGTTGCCCACTACGTCAAAGCCTACTCCCAGCCCGGCGCGCTGCGGGGCGGGTTCAGCTACTACCGGGCCGCCGCCTACGAAGACCCGCCCCACTGGCGGGCCGACGCCGAGCGGCAACTGGACACGCCCCTGCTGTTCCTCTTCGGCGTCCGGCGGGCCAGGACTGCCGAAGTCATGGGAACCGGGCCGTTGGAAGACGCTTGGCGGCGGTTCTTCCCCAACGCGGTGGGCAAGCACCTGGGCAACTACGGCCACTTCCTCCAATGGGAAACGCCCGACGCCGTGAATCAGGAACTGCTGGACTTCCTCCCCGACTAGAAAACCGTCCCCAACCCGGTGGCGCAGGTTTTCAACCTGCGTTTGTCCTTGCCCCCACCATCGTCATTCCGGCGAAAGGCGAAAAATACCCGACCCCTCACGGGTAGGGCTAGGGTGGGGGTGAACCCCCGTCCAGAGACAGCAACCAGAAGAGGGGAGACTCGTGGAGAGTCTCCCCCTCATTGCCATCCCCCCACCAAACCAACCCACACCCCAACCCGTCATTCCGGCGAAGGCCGAAATCCAGCCCCCACAATCCCGTTCGTGGTGAGCCTGTCGAACCACCCCCAACTGACAAAACCCCCCTTGACAAATACCGTACACCAGTTCTATTATCATTCTATCGGCAAAATCCTTTGTACCCCCAATCCCAACCATCGGAGGAACCGCCTATGTAGCAGCCCGCCCCGCCGTTTGCGTCGAGAATCCCTCCCGGACAACCCGGGCTCTTGTCCGATGCGAGGTTTAAGATTCCGCTGCGGCAACCGCCCCCACCGACGGGCGTCGGCCCTTCTCCCTTGGGAGAACCCGGCTGGCAAAGTCGGTCGTGCCCCTGGACGACGGGTGGCTGCTCCCCTGCGGGGTGGTAGCGGCGGTAGTCGGCCACGCCCACCGGCGGTAGCTTAACGTCCCCCTTGAAGGGACGAGGCAAAGCCGGAACGCCCGGCCGGGCAACCCCTTGAAACAAGGAAACGAAAACCCAAACGCCGGAACCCCAAAACCAACCAAAAGGAGGCCAAAAAACAACCGAAAAAACCTGCTCAAAACATGCTCAAAAGTGGTCAAAACCGCTCAAAACTAATCATTTTTCCCCCAAAAATGAGCGCTTTTGAGCGCATCGGACTCCCTAAATCCACGCTCAAATGAGCGCTTTTGATTAAAAATGAGCGCTTTTTCCAACAAAAACAAAATTTCACCCGCCGCGATTTCCCCGGTCCCCAACCCGTCATTCCGGCGAAGAGCCTGCCCTGAGCATCGCCGAACGGGCCGGAATCCAGAAATCCTGGCGAGTGCCGGCGTTGGTCTTTCCTTGGAATCTCGGATTTCCCAACCCGTAGGGGCAACCCTTGTGATTGCCCGCCCCGCCAACCAAAAGTCAACCAACCGGAGGCCCAAAAACACCCGAATAGACCTGTCCAAAACCCGCCCCAAAAGTGTCCAAAATCGCCAAAACCGCCCAAATATCCCCAAAAATGGACACATCCTGGACACATCTAACCCCCCAATCCACGCTCAAATGGTCAATAATGGTCGAAAATGGACAAAAAGGTAAAATTTTCACCTCCTCCCTCTACCAAGCCAGGGCCGGGGAGGGGGTGACCCCAACCGCCCTGACCGCAACCGCGACGGGCGCCACTACCCCCCGGAAATGGCGCAGCCCGGCGTCAAACGCTCCGGAAATTCCCGGCAGCGTTGCGGCCTCTGTTCATAGATGCGGCAGCCCCAGGTTTCCCGGTCCAGCATCGGGCAGCATTCCCCCGCATGGTCGGCGAAACGAACCCAACCGCCGCCGTCATTCACCGTCAGCTTGGGGTCAACCCCCAAGTCGGCGGCCCGGCGGGCAAATTCCTCAACCTCGGCGGGGGTCAGGGTCAGTATCAACGGGCCGCGGCAGCACATGGCCCGGCACTGCTCCATGCAGATAACGCTGGCCTGCTGCCGCGTCAACCCAGGGGCCAGAAAAGACATCCTTCACCTGCGTTCAAGGAATGTAGGATAATGGGCCGCACTGTATAGCAGCAGCCACGGAGCGCAACAGTGACAACTTCCCGAAGGAAAACGGTACAGGAACACATCAACCTGGCCCGCAAGTTTCTGGACGATGCGGAAAGGGAATTCGCCGCCGGCGAAGACCTCCAGGGTTCGGAAAAATTGTGGGGCGCCACGTCCCAATCCCTGATGGCCGTCGCCAAGCAGCGCGGTTGGCGGTCGGGCAAGAGCAACAACCGCGCCGAAGTTGTTGAGCGTCTGGCCGAAGAACTCCAGGACCCTTCGCTGGAATCCGAGTTCGGCGTAGCCGAAAAAGTCCACGCCAACTTCTACCACGACTTCATGGAAGACCCGGAACTGGCCCGCTCCCGCGCCATAGTAAACCGTTTCGTCAACCGGATTCTGGCAATGGCCGAAAACCCGTAGCGATGCGACCCCGCCTAGTCAAACACCAAGATGCTGCGGGCCACTTCCCCTCGGCCCAGGGCGTCGTAGGCGACGTTGATTTCGTCCAGGGTGTAGGTGCGGCTGACCAGCGCATCCACCTCGATTTTGCCGCTCATGTAAAGTTCAACCATCTTGGGCAGGTCAACCCAGGGCCGCGCCGAACCGTACCACGAACCCATGATTACCTTCTCAGTGCGGGGCAAAGACAGGGAGTTGATGGTCACTTCGTCATCCTCCGGGGCCATCCCGACGATGGTGGTGGTTCCGCCCAGGCAAGTCGCCTCGTAAGCCTGGAGGATGGTGCGGGAGTTGCCGATGGCCTCAAAAGCGTAGTCGGCCCCGCCGTTGGTCAGGCCGCGGATACGACTCACCGTATCGCCGGCGGTGGCGTCAATGATGTCGGTGGCCCCGAAGTCCCGGGCGTAGGCCAGCTTGTTTTCCAGCACGTCCACCGCGATAATCTGGCTGGCCCCGGCCAGCGCCGCCCCCTGGACGACATTGAGGCCCACGCCGCCGCAGCCGATGACCACCACGCTGCTGCCGGCCTCCACCTTGGCGGTGTTAATCACGGCCCCGACGCCGGTCATCACCGAGCAACCCACCAGGCAAGCCTTGTCCAGCGGCATATCGTCCCGCACCGGCACCGCCCCGGTCTGGGGCACCACCACGTACTCGGCGAAGGACGCGGTGCGGGCGAAGTGGTAAATGTCCTGGCTGCCCTTGTGCAGGCGGGAAGTGCCGTCGAACATCATCCAACGGTCCGAGTCGGAGCCGTTGCACAGCACCGGGCGGCCCACGGTGCAATAGCGGCAAAAGCCGCAGTTGGGCCGGAAGTTCAGGATTACGTGGTCGCCGGGCCGGCTCATGGTCACGCCGGGGCCGACCCGCTCGACGATTCCGGCGGCTTCGTGGCCCAGCACCATCGGCAGGGGCGGCTTCCATTCCCCTTTCATCACGTGGTAGTCCGAATGGCAGACCCCGGCGGAACTCAACTTCACCAGCACCTCCCCCTCTTTGGGTTCGTCCAACTCCAAAGTCTCCACCACCAGGGGAGCGTTGGCCTCGTAGCATACCGCCGCTTTGATTTCCATTGCCGTCACCTCTGCCTTCACGTATGGAATAGTCTGGCCCAATTATACCCCGCAACACTAACGGGGGCTATTCAATCGTCCCTTCCCCCTCGACGGGGGAAGTTAGGATGGGGGTGAAAACGTACTGTCATATCGGCGCGCTGCTGCCCCCAACCCGTCATTCCGGCGAAGGCCGGAATCCAGAAGTCCTACCCAAAAACACCCTCCCACTTCGAGGGAGAGGGCCGGGGTGAGGGTGAAACTCCCCCTTGCCGGGCCAACGCACAATGCGATTGCCCTAACCGCCCCAACCCGCCTCCTTGTCCGCCGCCAACCCGTCATGTATAGTCGGTTGGCCGTTATGACCAACAACCTTGACCCGGCCGCCGCCCTCCAGGAATTGCAGGAACAGGTTATCGCTTGCCGCCGCTGCCCCCGCCTGGTGGAGTGGCGGGAAAAGGTGGCGCGGGAAAAACGCCGGATGTACCGGGACTGGGACTATTGGGGCCGTCCCCTGCCCTCTTTCGGCGACCCCCATGCCCGTTTGTTGCTGGTGGGGCTGGCTCCGGCGGCCCACGGCGGTAACCGCACCGGGCGGATGTTCACCGGAGACCGCAGCGGCGATTGGGTTTTTGGGACGCTGCACCGTTTCGGGTTTGCCAGCAGCCCCGACTCCCAACGGCGCGACGACGGCCTGACCCTGCAAGACGCCTACATCACCGCTGCCCTGCGCTGCGCTCCGCCGGCCAACAAGCCGACGCGGGAAGAGTTGGCCGCCTGCCAGCCCTACTTTCTCCGGGAGTTGGAACTCTTGACCAACCTCAAAGTAGTGGTGGCCCTGGGCAAAATTGGATTCGACGCTTTTCTGGCGACCTTCCCCCACCGGGGGCTGTCTCTTCCATCGCCCCGTCCTCGGTTCGGGCATACCTTGGAACACGACCTGGCCGGCGGCGTTAAAGTCATCGGCTCCTACCACCCCAGCCAGCAGAACACCCAGACGGGCCGCTTGACCCAACCCATGTTCGACCAAGTTTTCCGCCGCGCCCGCCAAATCCTCGACCACGATTAACGCCCGCCAAGTTCCTTCCCCCTTGATGGGGGAAGGTTAGGATGGGGGTGACGGTCTTGCCCGGCCCACCAACGCAAAATCCCAAAAACCACATCGCCACGTCAATACGCTGTGGAACGCCGTTCCGGGCGTAGTGTATAATTGCGCTAGATTCTCAACCGCCGCTAGCCCCACGCGATAGGAACGCCCGTATGGAAGACGCCCCCAGCCAGTTCATTTACTCCGACAAACACCGCATTCCCGTCAACCTGACCGTCATTTTCTCCCTGGGAGTGGCGGGTTTCGGGTTGTGGACCATGTTCTTCGGCCAGGACGGGGCCATCCGGGCTGAGTTCATCGTCCTGCTGGGCTTGGGAACTGCTATCTATTCCTGGCTGACCAACCCCCGGGTGTACCTGGTTTACTCCGACGCCCTGTATATTATCTACGGGCGGCCCCGCATCAAGAAAATCCGCTTCGACAACATTTCCCACCTGGAAATGCGCCAGTTGGCGACGCCGGACCGCCTGCGGGTCTGGCCGGTTCAAGGGCGGCGGGTGGTGCTGATGGCCCGCGACCCGGACGAGTTTCACGACCAACTCCAACGCGCGCTGGACGACTACCGCCAGGCCAACCCCGACTTGTATATCCCGGAACTGCCGGAAGGCCCCGAATCCGGCCCGCCCGAATCCTACGACTCTCCCGACAACCCCGATGCCTCCGGTTCGGGCAACGGCGCATCGCCGAACCGATAGCCGGCCCTTGGTCAGCCCCCGTTGGCAACGCTGCAAGACTTGGAAATCAAGCCCGGCTACGTCCGGGCCCTTGGCGTTTTCCTGTTGCTCGCCGCCCTGCTGACCGCCATTTCGATACCCGCCCGCCTGGTAGCCGGCGCCGACCAGCCCACCCTGGCCGAATCCCTGCGGGCCATCGCCATGAATAAAGACGCCTACGTGATTGGGAGTTGGGCGCGGCACCTGTCCGGTCTGGCTTTGGAGGCGGCGGTGTTGTGCCTGTTGCGGTCGCGGTGGGGGCAGTTTTCCTTCACCCTCATGGGGGTCATCGGATTGCTGGCGTTTTCCGGGCTGGCTACCACCCTTTCCGGTTTCTGCTCGCTGGTGCTGGCAAGAAACGCCCCCGAAATCGAGTCCAGCGCCGTCTTGCTGTCGGCGGGTTATGTGGAAGAATTGCGCCCTTGGGACATGGCGCGCTGGATTCTGGGCAAGACAGGCTTTTCCCTGGCCGGGTTGGGGTTGATTGCCTTGGGCGTGTTCCTCCGCCGGGCCAGCCCAGCGTTGCAAATCTACGGGGTCGTCGGGGCGATAATCGGCTTTGGGATGCTTTTTATCTGGATTGACGCCGTCACCATGGTTCACCGGATTGCCGGCGCCGCCTTTCTGCTCTGGCTTATCGGCGCCGGCGCGTGGTTCTGGCAGTGGAACCCGGAAATACACGAAAAGTACGGCCCTGCCAGCACCACCGACCTCTTCGACTAGCCGGCATCGTCAATTTCATAATCCACCATTCCCGCCCGCTACCGTCATTCCGGCGAAAGCCGGAATCCAGAAATCCCAGCCAATCCCACCGTTACCTCTTGATAGAAACGCCGGGCGGAAACCAAAAAATCCCCTCCCCCTACCAGGGGGAGGACTAGGGAGGGGGTAGCAGACGACACGCCCTCAGTAAACTATCCCCTCTCCAACCAGCCGCTCCACCTCTGCGGACGACATTCCCAAAAGCTCCCCCAATCCGTAGGGGTTATGCTCGCCCCGGACGGGCGGCGGCGTGGCTTGAGCCTCGGCCTGCCCGTCAAACCGCCAGGGAACCAGAGGCAGTTCCTTGACGCTGGGTTCCCCACCATCTGGGGGAATATCCCGCCAGAAACCTCGTTCCCGCAGGTGGCGGTTTTCCCAAAGCTGGGCCACCGACAGCGACGGCCCGGCGGCGATTCCCTGGCCTTGCAACCGCTCCGTCAATTCCATGCCGTCCCATTGACAGGTTGAGCAGGCCAGTTCCAAGTCCAGGTCTGGCCGGTTCTGAACGCGGGAAAGCCCGTCGGCGAACCTGGAGTCCGACGCCAAATCCGCCCGATTCAAGACTTGGCACAAGCGACGCCATTCCTCATCCGTTTCGACGGCGATGGCAACCCATTGGTCATCGCCCCGGCAGGGGTAATTGCCGTGGGGAGCGTGGGCCGGATGGCTGTTGCCCTGGGGTTCCCGGATTCTTTGGTTCATGGAGTAGTCCAGAATGACCTCCGGCAGCAGCATGGTGGTGGCCTCGGCCATTGACAGGTCAAAATACTGCCCCTCGCCCGTCTCCCGGCAACGGTGCAGGGCGGCGTTAATCAGAAAGACCTCCATCATCCCCACCATCGGGTCAGTCCAGATTCCGCCGATGTCCGGTTCCCGCCCGGGATAACCCTGCAACGCGCTCCAGCCGGTGAAACACTGCACCAGCGTACCGTAGGCAACCTGCCGGTAATCCGGCCCGGTATGGCCCAACCCGGCAGAGGACAACATGATAATGTCGGGCTTGACCTGCCGGATTTCGGCGTAGCCCAGGCCCAGCCGTTCAATTACGCCGGGGGCGAAGTTTTCGATTACCACGTCGCTGACGGCGATAATGTCCTTGGCCAGCCCCACGCCTTGGGGATGGGACAGGTTGAGGGTGACGCTTTTCTTGGACTGATTGATGAAATGGCTGATGCTGCGTTCCCGGTAGGGGTCGGGCCGCCGGTTGCTTTCGATGCGGATGACCTCGGCGCCCATCGTTCCCAGGTAGCGGGTGCAGGTGGGGCCGGCAATCTGCCAACTGAAATCGGCCACCCGCACGCCGTCCAGGGCCAGCTTGTCCATAAGTCCCGCGTCCTCTTACCCGGCGGTTAGGGTTTCCGGCTGATAGACCGGGCGCGCCATTTCGTAAACGTCGGTGGTGTGGCAGTACATACTGCCGGCCAGCCGCCCGGTGGGTTTCAGCAGGTGATGGTTGATGCGGTGGCCATCAATAATGTCGTCGCGGACGTGCATCAGGACGATTTCGCCCAGCACCAACCCATGCTCATGCCCCGGACTGCCCAGGGAAATAACCCGGTCAAGGCGACATTCCATGTTCACCGGCGACTCCGCCACCCGCGGCGGCTTGACGATTTCCGACGGCGCCGGCGTCAGCCCGGCCACGTCAAACTCGCTGACCTCGGCGGGATACTCGGCCGCGGTGCGGTTCATAGCCTCGGCGATTTCGTCCACCACCACGTTAACCACGAACTCCCCGTTCTGCTCGATGTTGGCCAGGGTGTC
This sequence comes from Dehalococcoidia bacterium, assembly GCA_963665735.1. GTDB lineage: Bacteria > Chloroflexota > Dehalococcoidia > Lucifugimonadales > UBA3495 > CATOSK01. Next base: position 1,668,538 of record OY762444.1, read on the forward strand.
CTTGGGCTTGTTGGGGGCGTGGCGATTGCAGGAAAAAACGATGGTGGGCGGCTCCGACGCCACGGCGTTGAAGAAGGAAAAGGGGGCCAGGTTCAGGATGCCGTTGTCGTCCACCGACGACACCAGGGCGATGGGCCGGGGCACCACCACGCCGGTCAAAACGCGGTAGAAGTTACCGAAGGTCTGCGGGTCAAGTTTCAACGTATTCGCTCCTTGGATGGGTTGGATGGGTTTTGACGGGCCGGGGTATCGTCAAATTACGCCGGCGCTGCGCAGAGTCACCAATTCCCGGCGGTCAAGGCCCAGACCTTTTTCGCCGTACACTTCGGCGTTGTGCTGGCCCAACATCGGGGCCGGCTGCGGGTCGAAAGTCTTGCCGGATGCCAGCTTGAAAGGCCAGCCGGGATAGGTTTGCCAACCGGCGGCGGGATGTTCCACTTCAACGAAAAATTCCCGTTCCTCGAATTGCGGCGACTGGAACAAATCGGCGGCGGTGTTCAACGGGAAAGAAGGAACGTGAATCCCCTGGCACCGCCGGTAAACGTCCTCTTTAAGCTGTGGAGCCGTCCACGCCGACAACAGGGGTTCCAGGGCGTCCCAGTTTTCCAACCGGCTGTCACGGGTGGCAAACATGGGGTCGTCGGCCCAGGTTGGTGAATCCATCAACTCCACCATGCGCTCCATTGGTCTTGCTGGCGGGGCGAAACGCCGACGTAACCGTCGCGGCAGGGCAGCAGGGCCAGCAGCGATTGGCGAGCGTACTCCGACTTATCGCGGCCCTTGAGAGTCCCGCCCAAGGCATACTCGGCCAGGGTGGTCTGAGGCAGCACCGCCAGGGCCTCCACCCCGGAAACGTCCACGTGGCAACCTTCGCCGTGACCTTGGCGGCGATTCAGGGCCAGCATGGCGGCGGTCGCGGCGGCCAGACCGGCGTTGAACTCGGCTTGGCGGGCTGCCAGTTGCAGCGGCGGTTGTTCCGACGGTTCATCCACCGGCCCCGGATGCTCCCGAGAGTGTCCGCTGAGGTTGCTGACTACCAGGTTGTTGGCGGCGTAACCCGCCCACGGGCCGCTCTGTCCGAAGGGTGTAACCGACACCAGCACCAGCCGAGGATTGCGGTGATGCAACGCGGCGTAGTCCAACCCCAGGCCGGGTAGGTAGGACGGCGAAAAGTTCTCCACCAACAGGTCGGCGCTGTCGGTCAGCCGCAGCAATAACTCCCGCCCCGACGCCGATTCCAGGTTCAGGGTAATCCCCAGCTTGTTGGTGTTGAGGCCCAGGAAAAGGCCGCTCTTTTCCGGGTGGGGCAAGTCGTCAGGGAAAGGGCCTTGAGTCCGGGCCGAATCCCCGCCTGGCGGCTCCACTTTGATGACCTGCGCCCCCAAGTCGGCGAACAGCTTGGCGCAGAAAGGCGCGCTTACGCCCTGCCCCAAGTCCAGCGCCCTCAGTCCATCCAGAAGGTCAAACGCCATAACCGCCCCGGTGGTCGGCAAGAATTGCCCGGATTCTAGTTGTGGCTGAAACCGGCGTCAACCGGGGTTAATGGCAGGGTAGCGTTCCGATTTAGGTGGCCTAAGTTAGCGTCATTCCGGAGAAGGCCGAAATCCAGGAATGTAACGCCGTTTATGCTTGCCCATCAATGGAAGGAAACCACCTGAAACGGAACGCTGTCCAATGACAGTTGCCCGTTGCCAACGCTGCCACCCCAACGGTACATTGGCCGCGTTGCCCGTTGCTGCAACAAGACGGGTGAACGGGCAGAATGGCGGCGGACTGCATGAGTCCCATAACCGAAACCATCGGCGCTTGGGCCGGAATCGCCCAGGCAACCTTTACCGTAATCGCCGTAATCCTGGGCGGGATTTTCGCCTGGCGGCGGGGATTTCTGTTCCGCTACGGCCAGCCCCACATTACCATTGCCCACGACATCACCCACCGCCCGGTCAGCGACAGTTACGTTCACATCGAAATTACCGCCATCCTCCGGAACACATCAAGGGTCAAGGTAGAAATCCGCGACGGACTCTTTACCATCCAACAGCTAGCCCCGGCCACCGACGATTACGTGGAAGCGTTGTACGGGCAGGCGTTTGTAGGCCAACCCATCTACAAGGACATGAAATGGGTTCTGATAGACGACATTCGCCTTGAATGGGAACCGGATGCGCTCATGGTAGAACCGGGACAATCGATTGCCGTTAATCTCGAATACATCGTCCCCCGGGGTATCCAATCGGTGACGCTGACTACCTTCTTCTGCAACGTGAGAGTGATGGGAAAGATAGACTCAGCAGTTGGCCCCCATGACGCAACCAGGAAGAAACATCTGTGGCTCTGGGAGCGAAAAGGCCCAAGAGGTTGGAACCACATTACCACCTACGATATAATCGCCCCCGGTAGGATGGTCGAGCCGCCGGCCTACCGGGAAACGCCGGCCCCTTACCGTGAGTAGAATGTTCAAACTATTCAAGAAACCCGCACCCAGCGAACCCCAAAACTTCAGCCCTTCCAGCCTCAAGGAGCGGGCCGTAGGCCCTCGTCTCCCCCGGGAACCTGGCAAGCCCCCCGGCGGCATCGTCGGCATTGAATCCTTGCCGGCAGACCTTCAACCTGCCTACAATCAAGAAAAAGGACATCAACCCATGAACTGGGCCGAAACCATCGTTCAATCGCTAAAAGACTCGGATACGTCCCTCATCGCCTACGTTCCCGACATATCCATTGACCAAGTAACCAGCCGCATCAGCGAAGATCCTTTCTTCCACCTGGTTTCCGCTTCCCGGGAAGAAGAGGCCGTTGGCGTGGCCGTGGGGGCCTATGCCACCGGACGCAATTCCGCCGTGTTCATGCAGTCCAGCGGCTTCGGCAATAGCATCAACGCCATCGCCAGCCTGTGCCTGCCGGCCCGCACTCCCATACCCTTCTTCATCAACCTGCGGGGCGGCCCCGGCGAGTTCAACCTCGCCCAGGTTGCTATGGGACGTTCTACTCGCCCCATCCTGGACCAACTGGGGATAGTCCACTTCACGTTGGAGGACGACTACCGCATGGACAAAATCGTTGACGGGGCTATCAAGCTGTGCCACGCCAACCGCCAGCCGGTAGCCATTTGCCTGACTCAACTGCTCCACGGAGGCAAGATTGCATAGGTTTGAAGCAACCCAACTGGTCCTGAGGCACATCGGCAACCGCCCCATCGTCAGCAACCTGGGCCCCACCACCGACGAGCTTTGGCACGCCGGTCACCGCGACCGCAATTTCTACACCTACGGCAACATGGGTCTTTGCTCTTCCATCGCCCTAGGCATGGCCGTATCCACCGAAGAAAAGGTCATCTCCCTGGACGGCGACGGCTCCCTGCTGATGAATCTGGGAACCATCGCCACCATCGGCCGGGAGCAGCCCAAAAACCTCATCGTCATCGTGTGGGACAACGAAGAGTGGGGGCAGACCGGCCACCAGCCCAGCCATACCGCGATGGGCACCGACCTGGAGCAGGTGGCCCGCAGTTGCAGCATAGCCAACACTGAAACCGTCAGCGACCTGGAATCCCTGGAGTCGGCGTTGGTAACGGCCCTGGAAAACGACGGCCCCTGGTTCATAGTCGCCAAGATAGAAGAAGTTGGCTATATGCCGGTGGCCCCCATCGAGCCGGAAATGACCCTGTACCGTTTCCGCCACACCTACGTGGAACCGCAAAAGCCCGTGACGCCGTAGAGTTGGAGCCATGACCCAGAAGAAAATTACTGACTTGACCGTCGAAGAGTTCACTGGTCTAGTCCGCCAAATCGTAATGGAGACCATTTGTAACTTGACCCCGGAACTCGATAACGCCGGCGGAATTACTGGCGAAATCGAAGACTCTCCCGAGAGCGCCGACGGTAGCCCAACCAAGCAACCGAGGGTGTTGGGGCTAGGGAAGGACAAATTGACCATCATTTCCGACGATGACGATTACCTGGAGGACTTTAAAGGCTATATGCCGCCGGAGGGATTCGTTAATCCCAACCGTGGCCGATGGCCGCGCCGCTTGGCCGATGTGCGGGCCAAAAGGCAAAAAGAAGCGGGTGTGGAAACCGATTCCCCCGATGCCGCCGAAAACGCCAACAAGAAACCGCTGAAACCGGGGTTCTGGACGGGCTTGTTAATCATCCACGAAGACGATGATTCTCCTGGGCGTCCTTAAAGCCGGATTCCTGTGAACCTTCTGTTCGATACCCACACATTTCTGTGGATGTCCCAGGGTCACCGCCGGTTAAGCGCAACGGTTTTGGGCCTGTTATCCGAACCGGAGAATCAACTATTTCTCAGCGCCGCATCCTATTGGGAAATTGCCATCAAAATCTCGACGGGCAAACTTTCCACCGTTTTGCCGCTACCGGATTTGGTTGACCATTTGCTGGGTGCTACGAACCTTCATCTATTGCCCATCGCGGTGGCCCACGCCGCTTTTATCAGCGATTTGCCCTTCCACCACCGAGACCCTTTTGACCGGATGCTCATTGCCCAATCCCTGGTAGAAGATTTGCCCATTTTGGGCCGTGACACCACCTTCGACCAATACGGCGTCAATCGCATCTGGTAGCGGCCTTCCCCAAATGCGCTGCCAAAAATAAACGGCCCGGGCAATCTGCCCGGGCCATTATTGACCATTGTCGGAGTTGTGACTTGGCGGCCTAGCTCTTCAGGTGTTCATTGAAGAAGGCCACCGTGCGGGCGAAGGCGTCTTCGGCGGCGGCCTGATTGTAGCTGCCCCGCTCGTCGCAGTTGAAGCCGTGCCCCGCGTCGGGATAACTCTTGAAGTCGTGGGAGACGCCGGCGGCGGTCAATGCTTGGGCAATCGTCTCCACGTCCGACGGTGACGGGTTTTCGTCCTGGCCGCCAAAGTTGCCCATGACGGGGCAACTGATGTTGCCGGTCAGCTCAATGGGGGCCGGCCCGTCGCCGAAGGGAATCAGGATGCGGCCGCCATAGTAAACCGAGGCGGCGTCAATGCCGGGGCAACTGGTGGCCGCCAGGTAGGCGATGCGCCCGCCGACGCAGTAGCCGACGATGCCGATTTTTTGACCGTTGGTGCGCCGGAACTGGTCGCCCTGCGTCCAGCGGATGACTTCGTTGATGTCCAGCACCAGCTCATCGTCCCGCAGCGCTCCCATATAGCGGTTGCGGGCCGGAACGTCCTCATCCCCATAGCCCAGCTTGGGGTTGGGATGTTCCCGGTGGAACAGCGCCGGCGCCACCGCCACGAAACCCTGGGCGGCGAACTGGTCGCAGACCTTTTCAATGTGCCGGTTCACGCCAAACGCTTCTTGCGCGACGATGATGGTCGGCCAAGCGGTGCCGGCGCTGGGCAGAGGGTGACTGACGTAAATGACCATGTCCTGACTTTCCGCGCCCTGGTTCACGTCGTAGGACTGGCCCGGATGGTCTTCTCCCTCACCGCCGGCGAATCTTAGATGCTCCCAAAATGATGGCATGACGTAACTTCCTCCTCCTCGATAATTAGTACGCCGTTGCAATCCCAGGAAAACCGCTGTAGGGGGTAAATATCTGCTGTTTACCCGTTCCTCCAGCAGGCAAACCTCGTTTCTTGGCCCAACGCTTTCCTTAACCAATCCGCGCCCGACCAACGTGCCCCGATTTTAGCAAAGCGCAAGCCAACATACAAGTTTCGCCTCAACCCTGCCGCCGTGGTATATTCCAGCAGTCCCCGGCCCATCTCGGACCGGGGAGACATAAGCGCCAGGCAGGAGACAACTATGGCCCAGGTGGGTTTCATTGGTCTTGGCAATATGGGCGGGCCGATGGCGCAACGGCTGATGGACGCCGGGCACATCGTTACCGGCTATAACCGCACCCAGGCCCGCGCCCAGTGGCTCATTGACCGGGGGATGCGCTGGGCCGACACCCCTCGCCAGGCCGTCGAACAATCCGAAGTCACCATCAGTATGCTGCGGGACACCGAGGCCCTGGAAGCCGTAGCCAACGGCGAAAACGGCGTTCTGGCCGGCCTATCCCCCGGCCAGGTATTAGTGGACATGAGCACCGTCAACCCGGAAGCCAGCCGCTTTCTTGCTGCTAGGGTCGCCGCCCTGGGCGCCCGTATGCTGGACGCCCCGGTATCGGGTAGCTCCGTCACCCTGCTGGCCGGGCGATTGTCCATAATGGTGGGTGGGGAACGCGACGTTTATGAGCGGGTCAAGCCCATCCTGCAAGCCATCGGCCCCACCGTGGACTATGTTGGCGAAAACGGCCTGGCCGTCACCATGAAAGTCGCCACCAACCTGAGCCTGCCCGTGCAGATTCTTTCCTTTTGCGAAAGCATCCTGCTGGCCGAAAAGAGCGGTATCCCCCGGGAGACTGCCATCCGGGTGCTGCTCAACAGCGTGGTAGCCTCCCCGGCCCTCAACTATCGCATTCCGCTAATCCTCGACCCGCCGGATGAACCCCTTTTCGATGTAAGCATGATGCAGAAAGACCTGAAACTGGCCCTGGACTTGGGCCAAACCCTGGCCGTGCCGCTGCCCACCACGGGCCTGGCCGACCAATGGCTGACCGCCGCCCGAGGCCGGGGCCTGGAAAGCCAGGACTTTGCCGCCCTGTTTCAACTGCTGGCCGAGTTGTCCGGCGTGGATGGAACACCACCCGGACGGACGGCAGAGTTTTCTCCACCATCCTGACCAGGGCAGTCTCATCATAGAAAGAAACGACTCCAAAAATCCCTTCCCCTCGACGGGGGAAGGCCGGAATGGGGATGAAAACTTTAGCCCCAGCTCGTCATTCCGGCTTCCGCCGGAATCCAGAAAACCCCGGGCATACAACGGCGTCCGTGTGGGCAAGGAATCCTGGATACCGGCCTACGCCGGTATGACGGTTAATATGACGACACCCCCCTCGGGGGAGTGTCGTCAATTTCATGATTCGCCATTCCCGCCTTCTACCGTCATTCCCGCGAAAGCGGGAATCCACAACCGGCATCCTTAGACCGTGTGCGAAAAATCCCCTCCCCCTCGACGGGGGAGGGTTAGGGTGGGGGTGAAATCCAGGTTGGCAAGCGCCCCCTTAGCCAGCCTCCACCAGCCGTCCAACGGCTCTCCTGACCATGTTGCGGGCCATCGGAGTCTTGTAGCCGTTCTGGGCCATCGGGCGGGCGTTAGGCAGGGCCAGACCACCGGCCTGGGTTGCGTCCACGTCGGCGACCCGGCGGCCCCGCAGATAGTCCTCTACTTCTACCGCCCGGTAGGGAACCGGCGCCACTCCCCCCAGGCATACGTCAGCACCGGCGATTACGCCCCCGGCCACGGTTACAACCGCCGCCACGCTGACCAGCGCAAAGTCTCCCGACTCCCGCTCCCGGGATTTCAGGTAAAGGCTGCGTCGTTCCCCCTGTCGCGGGGGCGCTGGCAGGTGGACTTGGACAAGAATCTCTCCGGCAACCAGCGAAGTCTCCCTGGTAACGTCCTGTCCGGGGGACGTGAAAAACTCCGCCACCGATACCGTCCTTGACCCTTGGGCGCCGGCAATCTCCAGCCCGGCGTTAAGGGCCAGCAGCGCCACCGCCGTATCCGAGGGATGCACGATATAGCATCGGTCGCCGCCGGTGATGCACAGGTACTTGCTATTGCCGGCCAGGGCGTAGCAGACGGAGCCGCCTTTCTTCAAGCATACGGTTAGGGGATGGCGGTAGTACCAACATCGAGGCCGTTGGTTCAGGTTGCCGCCCAAGGTTCCCACGTTGCGGATTTGCGGCGTAGCCAGACCCCCGGCGGCTTGGGCCAAACAAGCGTAATCCCGTCGCACCGCCGGATGCTCCGCAACGTCGGCGATGGTGGTCATCGCCCCGATGCTCAACCCCTCCTCCGATTGCGAAATCCCCGCCAACCCGTCAATCCCGCCCAGGCTCACCACCCGCGACGGTTGGGCCACCCCCTCCTTAATCTCGCTGAGCAAATCGCTGCCCCCGGCCAGCAACGCCGAATCCTCCGGCGCTTCAGCCAGCAGAGCCACCGCCTCCGAAACTGTCTGGGGCGTCAAGAACTGGAACGGCTGCATGGGTTTATCGTATCCTTTCTGATTGACTCGACCACTCATCCCCGGCGTAAATCAACAGCATTTGCTCGATGAACGTCTGAGCGGATTCCCAATCCCTATCGAAATCCGATTCGGACAGATGACCCCGGTCGGCGTGGACGTGAAGGCGGTTGGCAGCCCGCCAGTTGCCTGTTAGATTCAGGCTCGGCGGTTCCCTTTCGGCGACGTTGCGGAGAAAACGTACCTTGGCCCCGGTGGAAGTCGGGTTGCTGCCCCATTGGTTCGCCAAGGCGTTGATGCACTGCTTGGCGGATTCGTAAAGCAGAATGCCCGCCGAATCATTGTCCCCATCCCGCTCCCGCAGCAACTCGGCCTGTCGCCGGTAATTCCTGGCCCGCGCTTCGTGGAATTCTGCCCGTTCCCAGCCCGGGTTATGCAGGCTCACCGTGAAATCCGACGAGACATTTCCGCGCGTCCTCGTAAGCGTATTCCAGTTCGTAGTCTTCCACCACGTCCATCAAAGCGTGGTCATGCAGCAAAAAAGCCGTCGTAAGGAAACCGCTATAGGACATATAGGACGGTTTCGGCGCTACATGGTCCTCTTCCAAAGCCTTGGCCAAGGGTATGAGGCCGGTGGGTTTACGCAGGTCCAAGTTCCAGGCCGGGTCGGCGTCGCCGGTGTAGTCTATGGGCGGCTGGGATTTGGCAAAAGCCCGTTTCCACGTCAGACTGATTTCAGCCATGTAGTCCTGATGGAGCTTGTCCAGGTCCAGCCCCCGCTCTTGGGCCAATGATATGAACGTCGCTTCGGCGGCTTTCCAGAGCAAGGCGGCGGCGTACCGTTGGTTGCCGGCAGCCCATTGCTCGTCGGCCTTTTTCATGTACTCCAGGGGCGTAATTTCCGTTGCGGGTTCGGGCGTCGCCATGCCAGTCCTCCCGTTTCAGCCATCCGTTACAACAATGATAACCCAATCGGCAAGTTTCCGGGCCGCTAAAGCCCTGCCCACCGGGTCGCAAACGGCGTTGCCCGATTACTCATTCCCGGCGTAAATCAGCAGCATTTGGTCAATAAAGGTTTGAGCGTCCGTCCAAGCATCCATGAACTGGTTGTTTGTCAAGAAACCCCGGTCGGCATGGACGTGAAGAAGGTTGACCGACCGCCAGTTCCCCATCAGATTCAGGCTCCGAGGTTCCCTTTCGGCAACGCTGCGGAGGAAACGCACCTTCGCCCCGGTCGAAGTGGGGTTGCTGCCCCGCTGGTTCGCCAAGGCGTTAATGCACTGCTTGGCGGATTCGTATAACAGAATCCCCGCCGAATCATTGTCCCCATCCCGCTCCTGTAGAAACTCGGCCTGCCGCCGGTAATTCCTGGCCCGTGCCTCGTGGAATGCCGCCCGTGCCCGGCCCGGGTTATTCAGGCTCACCGTGAAACCCGACGAGACATTTCCGCGCGTCCTCGTAAGCGTATTCCAGTTCGCAGTCTTCCACCACGTCCATCAAAGCGTGGGTGTGAAGCAAGAAGGCCGTCGTAAGGAAACCGCTATAGGACATATAGGACGGTTTCGGAGTTGCGTCGTCCTTTTCCAAAACCTTGGCCAAGGCTGTGAGGCCGGTAGGCATACGCAGGTCCAGGTTCCAGGACGGGTCGGCGTCGTCGGTGTAGTCTATGGGTGGTTGTGATTTGGCGAAAGACCGTTTCCAGGTCAGACTGATTTCAGCCAAGTAATCCTGATGGAGCTTGTCCAGGTCCAAACCCCGCTCCCGGGCCGAGTCCAGGAAAGTCGTTTCGGCGGCCTTCCAGAGCAGGGCGGATGCGTGCCGGTAGTTGCCGGCGGCCCATTCCTCGTCGGCCTTTCTTATGTACTCCAGGGCCGTCATTTCCGTCGCAGGTTCGGGCGTTGCCATGACAGTCCTCCCGTTTCAGCCATCCATTGCAACAATGATAACCCATCCCGCCCATTGCTGAGCCGCTAACGCCCCTCCAACGCTGCCAACATCCTGTCGGGGGTGAAGGGCAACTCGGTCAACCGGACGCCCACGGCGTCGTATATGGCGTTGGCGATGGCCGGGGCCACCCCCACCGACGGCACTTCCCCCAGAGCCTTGGCCCCCAGCGGGCCTACCGGGTCAACGTTGTCGGCGAAGATTACCTGAATGTCCGGGTAATCCATGATGGTCGGGCTTTTGTGTTCCAGGTAGCTGGGGTTTAGCGTCACTCCCGTGGGGCCGTCAGTGACCAACTCTTCCGACAGGGCAAACCCCAGCATCTGCGAAATCCCCCCTTCAACCTGGTTCAACGCCATGCGGGGGTTGATTATCCTCCCTGAATCGTGGGCAGCCACGTAGCGCAAAACCCGCACCCGCCCGGTGGCGGTGTCAACTTCCACCTCGACGAAATGCGCGCCGAAGGAATTTACGATGTAGTCCGGGCTGCCGGGGGTGATGGTGGCGCTGGCCGACAGGTACTCTCCTTCCATCCGGCTGGCAACGTCGGTCAGGGACATCCGCCGGGCCGGGTCTCCCCTGACGAAAACCGCGCCGTCGGCCATGTCCAGTTCCATTGCCGGCGCTTCCAGTCCCACGGCGGCGATTTCCAACAACCGCTGACGCACTTCCCCCGCCGCCTGCACTACCGCCGTGCCGGTGGAAAAGGTGGCGGTGGAACCGGCGGTAATAGGGGCGTCGGGCGTGTCGGCGGAGTCGGCGAAGTGGGTTTCAATGTCCTCGAAACCGACCCCCAGCGCGTCGGCGGCCATTTGGGTCAGGACGGTGGTTGCCCCTTCGCCCACCTCCATCAAGCCGGAGATGAGCGTTATCCCCCCGTCGCGGCCAATCCGCACTTCGGCGGCGGACACCGACCCCGGCCCGCCCCGGTAAATCATCATGCTCATGCCCTTCCCCCGTTTGATGAAAGGGTCATACCCCTCTCGAACCGGCAGGGGTTGGTTCCAGCCGAAAGCTTCGGCGCCCCGACGAAGGCATTGGCCGAGTTCATTGCTGGAAAAGGGAATCCCGCCCTCCAACGGTTGGCTGTCAATAATCTGCTCCGGCGGCGACACCCGCTGCCCCGGCTGTCCCTCCGGGGGAACGTGATTCCTCAACCGGAACTCCAGTGGGTCAATGCCCAACTCTTCCGCCACTCTATCCATTAGCGTTTCCAGGGCCAAATGGCCCTGGGGCGCCCCCAAGGCACGGTACGAGCCGGCGGTGGGACGGTTGGTATAGACCGGGCGGGCCTCGTACTTGACGTTGGGACAGCGGTACAGGTACAGCATCCCCTGGCCGGCGCGCCGGGCAACGCCGGGGGCCGACGACTGGTAGGCCCCGGTGTCCAGAATTGCCGAGCCGTGAATGGCGGTAATGGTTCCGTCGCGCTTGACGCCGACTCTCAGGTTGATTCGTGCGGCGTGCCGAGTGCGGCCCGCCACGAACTCATCCGCCCGGGAGTATTCCACCCGCACCGAACGTCCCGCCCGTCGGGACAGGACGGCGGCGATGGCCCCCAGCCGAGATTCGTCCTTGTTGCCGAAACCCGCCCCCAGGAACGGGCCAACCACCCGGATGTAGCTGCGGGGAATCCCCAGCCCGTCGGCCAGAATGCCCTGGTCAACGTGGACGCCCCTAGTGGACTTCCAGACCGTCAGATTATCCCCCTCCCAGGCGGCCAGGGCCGCCCGCGGTTCCAGCGGCGTGGCCGAGTGGGTGGGAACCCGGTAGTCTTCCTCAAAAATCAGGTCTGCCTCGGCGAACCCCCGCTCTACGTCACCCCGTTCCAGCGACAACGGCTCCGGTATCGCTAGGTTCCCGCCGGGGTGAATCTGCACGGCCTCCGGCTGCAACGCCTCCACCGGGTCGGTGACAAAAGGTAGGACTTCATACTCCACCCGCAGCAATTCCAACGCCCGCCGCGCCGTGTCCGGGTCGTCGGCGGCCACCGCAGCCACTTCGTCGCCAACGAACCGCGCCCGGCTGTCCAGGATGAGCAAGTCCACCGCCAGCCGGCCGGTGGGGACGTTGAAGGGCGTGATTACGGCGTGGACGCCGGGCAGGGCTTCGGCGGCGGCGGTGTCCACTGACAGGATGTTGGCATGGGGATGCGGGCTGCGCAGTATCAGGCCGTAGAGCATCTCCGGCAGTTTCAAGTCCGCCGAATACCGGGCCGCGCCGGTAAGTTTTTGCCGCAAGTCCCGCCGGATTACGCTCTGCCCGGCAACCCTCGTAGTCATGTCCGCCTCCGGGGGAAAGAATTTATGAACAACTATCCTCAAGATTACCTTTCCCCATGACGAGGGAAGGTTAGGATGGAGGTGATAGGACAATCATTGTCGCCGCGGCCGGCCCCGCAAGTCCAACACCCCGTCCAGCATACCGATGCGTTGGCGGTCGCGCTGTTGGACGGGAACGAAGGGCCGAGGTAATTCGGTTTTCACTTCCTCCAAAATGCCCAAAAACTCCTCCGTTTGTTCCACTCCTCGGGCAACTTCGTCTTCGCCATAACGGTCTTCGTGAAAGTTTTGGTGCATCTCGTTCGCAGTGATGATGAAGTCCAGCATCCTGGGTCGGTTATGTTCCCGTGAGAGCCGCCAGGCAGCCGCCGTGATGAGTGGGTGGGCGTAGTGCATCCAACCCCGCGTTTCGGCTACCGACTTGATGGCGTGGGCTGCTGCTCCCCAGGTCTTTTCCGAGGCTTGCAGCAGGTCTCCTTTTTCCAGTTCATCCCGGGCCTGGCGGATTAACGTCCGGCTGATTTCACCGTAGGCTTCCGGCGAGTTGGAAGAGCGCACAGTCATTTGAAGACATCCTGGCTTAAATTGAAGTCCGGGCAACATGGTCATTGCCCGGACTTTTCAGACCCCGGTAATTGGGGAAGGTTTAACCATCCCCTGGGCTACAAAATTTCGTAACCCTTCTTGGTGTCCCGCATCACGTCTTCCCCGAAGTCGTTTTCCACGTCCCGCCAGACCGAATGAATGTGGTTGGCCCGGTTCTGGATGTTGTCGAACTCGATGATGAAGTTGCCGCCGTGAATGCGGTAGTAGTGGTCGCGGCTCCGGTCAAGACCGCCGGCCCAGACCACCCGGAAGTTGTCCAACCCGCCTTCCCGCAGTTGGGCCATCTTGTCCTCAGCGTACTCAGCCCGCATACCGCTGACATACTCCGCGATGATGGACATCAGCGTTTCCCGCTGGCTGCCGGTCATCTCCGCCCCGGACAAGCCCTCGTTGTCGTGGACGGCGGCCTTGCTGGAGTTGTAGGTCAGAATGTCCCAGGGCGCCTTGTCATGGACGATGGCCTTGGACTTCTGGCCGTCGTCGAAACTGTTGACCAACTCAAAGGCAAGGTCTTCCCGCCGGTCCAGGATGCGGAGGCCCTTCTTTTCGCCCCCCGGCACCTCGGCGGGGTTGGCCCCCAGGAAGAAGGGCGTCACGGAGATAATTTTGTCGTCCCAAGCGTTGATGTGCAGGGAAACATGGTGGCCTTCGGCGCGCCAACCCCAAGGGCCGTCGCCGCCCGGTTCCCCGAAAACCGTCCAGTAGTAAAGTTCCGGGTTCCGGTCCCAGTTGGAATGGCCTTCTTCAACCTCGATTGGCCCCAAGACCGATTCGTGTTCCATGATGAGCTTGGCCTTCTGAGCGGCATCGGCGGCCAGGCTGGAATCAATCATGGCGTAGGCCAGTTCCCGCTGTTCCGGCGTCATATCCCGCAGGGGCAGGCCGTGGCGGTTCAACGGGGGATAGTACCAGAAGATGCGCTCGCCGTCCCGGAAATCGTAAGTGCCCTTGGCCTTCTGTTCCGGGGTCAAACTGTTCAACCAGTTGTTGCAGGCATCGGCGATTTCCGCCGTAACCTGCGCGTTTCCAAGCCCTTTAACTGCGACCATCTAAGAACGTCCTCCAGTGCTGATACTTGCCGGACAGCGCCGGGCCCCAAGCTCAAGGGGAGTGTATTAGGGCCGCAAAACAGTGTCAAGGTTGCCCCAGCAGGTCTGCTATGCGCTTCAATTGTTTGGCGATGTCGGCAACTACCTCATCGCGTTCCCCTTCTCGCAAGTGGATGCGAATCAGGGGGCGAATGCCGCTCCCAAAAGGATTGGCCTCCACGAAATCCTCCGGGCAGGAGTCCCACAATGACCTCAGCTTTCGGAGCGTTGCATCCATGTCTTTGAGGACTGCGTCCTGGAAAGTGAACCAAATGGGGGTTCCGTGTTGGCGCCACAATCCAAAGAATAATCCCAGAGCTGACGGCACCCCGGAAACGCTCATGTACTCGGCATAATAACTCTCTGTGTCTCCCCGGCCGAAACCAGCTGTGGCAACCCGCCTGTCCTTTGTGTCCTCTTGACCTTTGGCTATTGCGTCTTTGACCAACCCCTTCAAGGATTGGACTTGCAATTGGTCGTCGGGGCTGAGGTCCGCAAGCACCACAGGGACGTTTTCGTCGTTTTCCTGACGGACTAGCCCCTGCAATTGCCTGATGTCGTGCACACCCAAATAGTCGTCAGCTTGCAACGCCCGCGACGCCATGCGGTTGAGCAAAACGTCCCAACTTGTGAGCATCAAAGTGCGCCCGTTTCCGACGGATACACTTCGCACGCTTGAGTTCTCCAAGTAGTCACCCAGAGTAAACTCCGGAGCGTTCGACACCAACTCGGACATCTCTTGCCAAAGACTATCGTACCTCCGCTGTGGGGCAACTACCAAAAGGGCGGAGGGTTGGTCTAATGGCAGACCTTTCAGGTAATTCACGGGCTGATTTTCGGTGAGGCCGGCACCAAATTTCAACTCGACCAGGACATGACGTTCTCTATGTTCATCCTCGCAGACAATATCAGGCCGCCCTTCTCCGACTACGTTCTCGGCGAAGGTGGCGTTGATTGGTGCGACCATCGATCCTCCGATCCTGAGAACTTCCTCCAAAGCACCCTTGGCAGCGGGGGATATTCGTAGAATATATGTCAAGGCTTGGGTAGCGACTTCTTCCCTCCGATTGGTCAACTTCCAAGATACTTCAGCTAGGACTGAGTACCTGCTAGTCATCCCCAAACTCTCCTACTCAAACTGTTGTTAACAAAGCCCGACTTTGCCGCCCGGGCATCTTCCCCAAGTACGAATAATCCCCGCCAATCCCCTAAACTTAGACCTCGGAATCTCAGATTAGCTATCAGTTAACCGTCAAGCCCAAACATGGATGCCCTGTGTCAGTGCGGGTAGAAATACTCGGCGACTATGGCGTTAGCTTCAAAACTTAGCGCCGCGCCCGCCAGGAATCCAACCAAAACCTCCATTTGCTCGTTGGTTAGTCTGCCTTCACGGTAGGAAGCGAGTACGTTATCAACCTCCCGCCAACAGTCTTGCTGAAAATCAACCGATTGCGGATTGATAGCCGATTCCAACAGACTTTCTAGGTAGGCGATTTCGGTTTCGTTTCCAGTCGGCGTCATTGTCAAGTCTCCCTATCCATCTAACCGCATTAGCCATTATAACAAAAACCGGCTCGGCCCCTATTGGCGGCTGCTGGGGAAGATAACATTGCAGACGGAAAATATGTCCGCCCGCTGTCAAGAAACAAGGCCCGGCATTGCCGCCGGGCCTCTTCCCCAAGTACCTCTACCCTCCGCCAACTCCCTAAACAATGTGGTACATAATCAGGTGTTGCCGCAACACGTCATAGGCGAAGTCGTTTTGCACGTCCCGCCAGACCGAATGGATGTGGTTCGCCCCGTTCTGCCGGTTGTCGTACTCCACCACGAAGTTGCCCCCGTGCAGCCGGTAGTAGTGGGGCTGGCGCGGGTCCACCGGCCCGCCCCAAGCGACGTGAATCTTGTCCAGCCCGCCGTCGTGCAGAATGGCATCCAACCGTTCCTGGGCCAGGTCGGCCCGCGCCTTGGTCACGTAGTCCGTAACCAGGGCCGTCAGCACTTCTTTCTGGGTGCCGGACAACCGGCCGGCCGGAATGCCCGCCTCCTCCGGCAGCGACGCCTGGGACGAGTTGAAAGTGATGATGTCCGCCGGGGCCTCGCCGTAAATGATGGCCTGGGAACGCTGGCCCACGTCCATGCTGTTCATCAACTCGAAGGCCAGGTCTTGCCGGTTCCCCAGGATTCGCAGCCCTTCCTGCGCTCCCTTGGGCACCCGCGCCGGATTAGCCCCGAAGAAGAAGGGGGTCATGGAAAGCACCCGGTCTCCCCAGACGCTGTAATGCAGGGAAACGTGGTGGCCTTCCACCCGCCAGCCCCAAGGCTGTTCGTCGCTGGCCGGGTCGCCGAAAATGCTCCAGCTATACAGAAGGGGGTCCCGCGGGTAGGTGACGGCGTTCTGCTCCACTTCCAACGGGCCGAGAATCAACTCGTGGTCCATAATGGCCCGCGCCTGCCGGTTGGCCTCCGGGCTGAGTCCGGCAGCCATCAGCGCGTAGGACAGAGCCCGCTGGTTGTCGTCCATTTCACGTAGCAGCAGACCGTGACGGTTCAGCGGCGGGTAGTACCAGAAGATGCGCTCCCCGTCAATGTAATCGAAACAGGCCATCTTGCGCTGGTCGGGCGTCAGGCTGTTGAGCCAATTCAGGGCGGCGACGCGCATCTCCGACGCCGCGGTGGTATGCCCGTGCTTGTGGGGGTGGTCGTGGGAATGGTCATGCTGGTGTTCCGCCTGGGTAGTCATCGTAAACGCCTCCTCATGTATCATGGATTGATTGTAGCGACGGGCTAACCCCCAACCGCCGCCCTGACCGACGCCAGAATTCGCCCGTAGGCGTTGCAGCGGCATAGGTTCCCGCCCAGGGCCTCCCGGATTTCCCCGTCGGTGGGTGACGGGTTGTCGTCCAACAGAGCCTTGGCCGCCATGACAAACCCCGGAGTGCAGAAACCGCACTGGCCGCCGTCGTTTTCCAGGAAAGCCTGCTGCACTCGGTCCAGCCGCCCGTCCTGTTCCAGACCCTCAATCGTAGTCACCGGGCGGCTGCCCACCTGCAACGCCAGCAGTTGACACGAATAGACCGGCTTGCCTTCCAGCAGCACGGTGCAGGAACCGCATTCGCCCCGGTCGCAGCCCCGCTTGGAGCCGGTCAAGTCCAACTGCTCCCGCAGCACGTCCAGCAGCGTCCAATGGTGGCGAGCATCCACCCGGCGGGCAACCCCGTTGACGTTCAACTCAACTGTGGCAGTATGGTAAGAACTTCCCCCACCATCGGCCATTGGCAACACCTCTGAAAGCAGTCCGGGCAAGTTGCCGCTATCCTACCCCGGCGCAACCAACGCTGGCAAGAACCGGAGCATTGACGCGGTACATAAGTTCTGTTTAGAATGGCACCGTGCCCCGGTAGCTCAAATGGATAGAGCGGCGTTTTGACGAAGCGTCAGGTGCAGGTTCGAGTCCTGTCCGGGGCACCTCGGAACGTCGACAATGACAATCATGTAACGCAAATGGCCCAAGCGAACAACACCTCTTGACTCTTCAACCAATGCGGGTTAAGATCGTATTGCTTCGTCAAAGCGTCTCGTGGTACTACCCTTTCGGGTGGGGCTGCAACCTGCATCAAGGCCGGGGGGATTTCAACCCCGGTCTCTTTTTATCTCCAAGGCCGCCAACGCTGGCAAAAAAAAGTGACTATCGTACCTTACCCTCGCCCCAACACCGCCAGCAGCGCCGCCTCCAGTTCCTCCCGGCTGACAAACCCCTCGTACTTCTGGTGGACTTGGCCCTGGGTGTTCAGCACGTAAGTCCACGACTCGTTGAACCACTCCGGCGCCTGGTCGAACTTCCACTCCCCCACCGCCGGACTCAGCCTCGCCCGCTCCAGGTCGCCCTGGATTTCGTGGGGGTTGTCATAAATTTCGACGTGGATGTAGTTGGCCTGCCGGGGATAGGCGTCCTTCAATTCCGAAACCGTGTCCACCTGGGGGCCGCAGGTGGGGCTGGTGCAGAAGGCCGGCGTCGCAAACACGATTACCGCCGGCTTGGATTCGGCGATGGCGTCGGCCACCGTGGTCAGGTACAAGTCCGGGTCCGGTGAGAAGTCTGTAGTCAGCGTTTTCAGCGTCCCTTCGCTTTCCAGGGTCTTGGTCACGCTGGCCGGCGGCTTTCCCCCCAAGTCCGGCACCGGCAGGGCCTCCGCCACCTGCACCGTCAAGCTGGCGTCACCGGAAAAGTCCCCGTCCTCCACCGAAATATCCAACCGCCACGGGCCGGCCCGGTCAAAGGTCAAGTCCGCGCTGTACGCCCCCCTTATGGCGTAGGGCCAAAGGTGGAATCGCGCCGTTTTAGTCTCCCCCGTCCCGTCTCCTTCACCCAGGAAAGACGTTTCCACCGTGGCTTGGGGAGCCTTCACCAGCGCGTCCGGGCTGGTCAGCAAGAACGACACTCTTTGGGTTCCCGTCCGCAACAGGGTAGTAGCCAGAATCGGTTCAACGCCCCCGGCCCCCGGCGGCCCGGCTTCCCAACGCGGGCCTTCCTCGCTGAACGCATCCTCCGTTGGCATAACGCCGCAGCCGACCGCGACAACCGCAACGGTGACGGCCAACGCCAATCCTGACAAAGCCCGACGGCCAAAGCCGGCCCAAAACTTCCATTTCATCACGGCCCTTCCTCATAGACGCCGAAAGTGTAGGCGAACAGCCCGAAGTCCGCCGAATTGGGATACAGCCGCAGTACGCTCCGGCGCACGTACTCCGGGTTGTCCACAATGGCATACGACCGGGGTTGGTCAACCAGGATGTAACTCTCACCGTCCTCTGCGATAGTTACGTCCAATCCCTTGTTTTCCGCGGTCAGGTATTCGCCGTCCACCGTCACCCGCACCCGGTAGGGTTTGCCGGAGTCCGACGTGATGACGGCGTTAGCGCTCTTGGCCGAGTAGTTGACGGCGATATAGTCCTCAAAATTCTCGGTTGTCCTGGCGTGCTTGACCGATTCCGGACCAATGTGCCAGTCGCCGTTCAGGTAAACCTTGTGGGCCACCAGTTCCGCCGGGGCCTTAAAGCTGGCGACGGCATCCCGGTTCTTGTAGTAGTCGGACTGCACCACGTAGGGGTCTGACCCGTACAGCACCGCGTTGTAGTTGCGCTGGTATCCGGCGTAAAGCTCCGGCGTCACCTCAACCAATTCCGGGCTGGTGACGATTAGCCGGCTGAAACCGGCGTCCCTTACCTGGTCTTGCGGCAGGTTCATGTTGGCGGCGTCCACGCCCCGGCCTGCCTCTTCCAGCAGTTGCCGGATTTTCTCTTCCGTTTCGGCGTAGGCCCCCTCGCCGAAGTGGGTATAGCGCACCACCCCGTCATGGTCTATCAGGTACTTGGCCGGCCAGTAGCGGTTGTTGTACGCTCGCCAGGTGGTGTAATCGTTGTCTTGGGCGATGGGCCAGACGATGCCGTGTTCCCCGGCGGCCTCGACTACGTTGTCCTTGTCCTTCTCAAACTCGAACTCCGGAGCGTGCAGGCCGACAATTACCAGCCCGGCGTCGGCGTAACGGGCGTTCCACTCCCGCAGGTAGGGAAAGGTGCGGATACAGTTGATGCAGGTATAAGTCCAAACGTCCACCAACACCACCCGGCCCCGCAGGTCTTCGATGCTCAGCGAATCCGAGTTTATCCAGTTGGTTATCCCGGCAAAGTCCGGGGCCAGGTCACCCACCTGTCCTCCCACGTTGCGGGGCGTTTCCGGCTCCGCCGCCGGCGCGGGCGTTTCGGCAGAATCAACGGTGTCAACCGCGGGGGCCGGGGTATGGGTCGGCTTCCGCTCCTGCTCCGGTTTAGCCGAGGTAGGGCTTACCGGGGCAGCCGTAGCCGGCGCCTCCGGTTCCGGGGTAGCCGACGCCCCGGTTTCAGCCGGGGCCGTCGCGGCTGCTGTCGCCTCTTCTGCCGGCGACGTGGCCGCCGGGGGCGATTCTGCCGGCCCACAGGCCAAGGCCATGACTAACAACCCCGCCAGCAGAAAAAGCGGGCCGCTAAGCAAGACTTTCCGACAATTCAACATTTCCTCCCCGGAAAAGCCGACTGGAACTCGTTTTGGGCCAAGTCAATTATGGACTACGCCGCCCGCCCTGGGAATGGATGTTGACCGCCCGCCAATGACCCGCCGCCGGCCCGGAACCCGGCTGCCCTTTACAATCATCCCAGCCCCTTTACATAACGGGGATGCCCGAAACTTGATTCCCGTGATACACTTGGCGCCAACAAACGGACAAAACCTCGCCCGCAGGAGGAAACCCTTGCAGGACTCCGCATCCCCAACCCTTGTCGCCCAGCGCATCATTGACAATGTTGGCAAGGTCATCGTAGGCAAGACCGAGGTGGTTGAGCAAGCCTTGACCGCCCTCACCGCCGAAGGGCACCTGCTGGTTGAGGACGTGCCCGGCGTCGGCAAGACCATGCTCGCCAAAAGCATCGCCACCTCCGTCGGCTGTTCCTTCAAGCGTATCCAGTTCACCCCTGACCTGCTCCCCAGCGACGTTACCGGCATTTCCGTTTACAACCAGCAGCGGGGCGAGTTCGAGTTCCGCGAAGGCCCCATCATGGCCCAGGTGGTTCTCGCCGACGAAATCAACCGCGCCACCCCCAAAACCCAGTCGGCCCTGCTGGAAGCGATGGAAGAACACCAGGTTACCGTGGACGGCCTGACCCACTTCCTTGAATCCCCCTTCCTGGTCATGGCTACCCAGAACTCCATCGAATACGAAGGCACTTTCCCCCTGCCCGAAGCCCAGCTCGACCGCTTCCTAATGCGGATTGGCTTGGGCTACCCGGAGTTCATGGAAGAAATGTCCATCATCGAGCAACAGGAACAGGTACACCCCATCGAGAGCCTGGAAGCGGTGGCTACCCCTCAGGAAGTCGGCGAATTGCAGACCGCCGCCAAAGCGGTTTACGTTGACCAACTGGTGCGCCAATACATCGTGTCTTTGACAGAAGCCACCCGGCGCCACGGCGAGGTTTCCCTGGGCGCCTCTCCCCGGGCATCGCTGGGCCTTTTCCGCACCACCCGGGCCTTGGCCCTCATCCGGGATAGGGATTACGTGATTCCCGACGACGTGAAACTGCTGGCCCCATCGGTCATCGCCCACCGCCTGGTGCTGTCGCCGTCGGCCCGGATGCGGGGTGTCCAGGCCACTGATGTGGTAAACGACCTGCTGAACAACGTCCCCGTTCCCGGAGCCGCCCGGCAGCCCACCGCTTAACGGCCTTGTACCTCCCCTTTCCCGAAAGGGAAGGTCGGGATGGGGGTAAAATGAACAACTTCCGCTTGACCAAACGAAAAATCGGGTTCCTGGCCCTGGTGACAGTAGTAATCTTCTACACCGTGGGGACAGGATTCGCCTTCTTCTACCACCTGCTCTACGTGCTGGCTCTGCTGCTGTCCATCGGCTTGGGTTGGGCCTGGGTAAACCTCCGGGGCATGGACGTTCATTTGACCCGGCTGGCCCACCGGGGACAGGTGGGCGGATTCCTGGAAGGACGGGTTCAGGTGGTCAATCGCACCCGATTGCCTAAGTCCTGGTTGGAAGTCCGCGAAGTCTCCGACCTCCCCGGCTACACCGAGGGCCGCGGCATTGCCTTGGTTCGGGAGCAGAACCGGGCTTGGCGCATCAACAGCCCCTTGGTGCGCCGCGGCATCTTCCAGGTGGGCGTCATGGAAGTCACCAGCCAGGACCCCTTCGGTATCTTCCGGCTGACCCGACGCTTTCTTGAACCCCGCGATTACATCGTCCTTCCCGCCACCGAACCGCTGCCCGACCTTGACCCCCGGCTGGCCCACCTTCCCAGCGACAGCCGGGTCAACCGCCGCTCCGACCACATCACCCCCGACTCTTCCAGCGTCCGCGAATATGCCCACGGCGACGGCTACCGGCGCATCCACTGGCCATCCACCGCCCGCCATAACGCCCTGATGGTCAAAGAGTTCGACATGGGCCTATCCGCCGAGTCCTGGGTGCTGCTGGATTTCTACCGCAGTTCCCACCTGGGCGACGACCAAGTTGACAACACCGCGGAATTGGCCGTAACCGTCGCCTCCTCCCTCATTGGCCGCCTTACCGAGCTTTCCATGCCGGTGGGTCTGGCCGTCAACGCCCAGCAGAGCTATATCCACCGTCCCGACAGCGGCCCCGGCCAGATGGGTAAGCTAATGGAAACCCTGGCTACCGTCCAGGCCAGCGGCGCCCTGACCCTGGAACGGTTCATTTACGACCTGCGCCCCAACCTCAGTCGGTTCAACACCGTTACCGTCATTACCCCTTCCCGCCGCACTGAATGGGTGTCGGCGTTGGGAGCCTTGCGGCGGCAGGGTGTCTCCGTCGCCGCCGTTTACATTGACCCGGTGGACTTTGGGGCCTCCCCCCAGGTGGAGCCGCCTTTGCAGGCCCTTTTCACCAACGAAGTCCCGGTCTATCTGATGAAACGCGGCCAGGCCGTCAACGAAGCCCTCCGTTCCCCCCTGCAAGTTGACCTGGGAACCCGCGGAGACCCGGCGGAAACATCCCCCGTTGCCGCCGCGCCGACGGCCGGCGCCGGGTTGTAGGGAGTAGAAGTTGGCAACCCCTGGCGGAATCGCCGAAACCGTCACGCCGCGGAGCGGGTTCACCACCGACCAGCTCTGGGATCGCGCCGCCGCTATTCTAACGGCGGTGCGCCCCTACGACGGCTGGGCCTCCGTGTTCCTGCTGGCCCTCAACCTGTCCACCATCGTCATGTCGGTGGAGCGGGCCGACTGGGCCCCTACCCCCAACCTGGTTTACATCATGCTCCTGGGGATGTTGACCGGGTTGGTCTTGTCCCGCATCCCCATCTGGGGCATCCTGCTGCTGCCCATCGGCATCCCCGTCGGCCTGCTGGTCATCGTCTGGCAGTTGACTTCCTTCCGCGCCGAAGGCATGGAGTTGGCCAACGCCGCCGAGCTTTGGGAACGCCTGGGCCTCTGGTACGAAGCCGCCCGCATCGGCACCATCAACATTGACACCGTGCCCTTCGCCTTCGGCCTCATGTGCGCCACCTGGCTGTCCGGCTACCTGGCCGCCTGGGTCTTTTTCCGCCACCGCAACTTCTGGGGTGTATTCATCCTCGGCGGTGCGGGAATCCTCTCCAACTTGACCTACCTTCCCGACACCGCCAGCATTGACCTAGCCATATACCTGATGACCGCTCTGTTGCTGGTGGGCCGGGTGCAGTCCGTCCGCCGCCGCAACGAATGGAAACGCCGCAACATCCAGTACGACGGTCATCTCGGCTGGATGTCCCTTTCCGACACCGTTTTAATCGGCGCCGTGGTTCTGGTGGCCGCCTTCCTGATTCCCACCGGCCCTTACTGGTCGCCGGCCCACAGTGTTTATGAGCAGATGCGCGGCCCCATCGCCGATTGGGAAGAGGACTTCAACCGTCTGTTCGCCGGACTGCCCGCCCGCCGGCCTTTGCCCTACCGCATCTGGGGCGACTCCATCGCCTTCCAGGGCACCATCAACCCCACCACCAACCCGGTGCTCCAGGTGAATTCCCCGGTGCCTATGTATTGGAAAGCCCGCAGTTACGGCACCTACACCCCCAAGGGCTGGATTTCCACCGACACCGTTTACAAGACTACCGACTGGTCGCCCCAATTCTCCGCCTCGTCTCCCTACCAGCAGCGGTTCGACGTTACCTATGCCGTAACCCCCCGCTACCATTCCCGCAACCTTTTCGCCGGCGGTCAGGTCATGGGCATTGACCGGGACGCCCGGATAGAAACCTACGATTCCCCGGTATATGAACTCGACCTGACCCAGCCCAGCCTCCCCGCTTTCCGACAGGATAGTCACCCCGTCCTTGGCGCCGCCAAGACCAACCTGCAATTGGCCGTAAGCCGGCAGGCCGGCGCCATCTCCGATTCCGAACTGGCCCGCGAACTTCCCCCGCAACTGGAATTGGCCCAGGTAGTCCGCGAGGACAACATCGTAACCTCTGTCCTCATGGCCGAAGTCATACCCCAGCAGCCCGACACCCTTTCCGTGCGCGTCCCTTCCGGCGCGGTTGAACCCGGCGAAACCTACCAGGTCACATCCTCCGTGTCCCTGGCCGAACCTCACCACCTACGCCGGGCCGGGCAGGACTACCCCATCTGGGCCATCGAAAAATACACCCAATTGCCCCGCAATCTCCCCCAACGGGTGCATGACTTGGCAGCGTCTATTACGTCCACTGCTCCCACCCCCTACGACAAGGCCAAGGCCGTCGAGAACTACCTCAAGACCTACCACTACAACCTCAGCATCGAACCGCCCCCCTACGACGCCGACGGCGTGGACTACTTCCTTTTCGAGCAGCAAGAGGGTTACAGCGAATACTTCGGCTCCGCCATGACCGTCCTGCTCCGCTCCGTCGGCATCCCGGCCCGCCTGGCCACCGGGTACGCCGTGGGCAACCAGGTCCCTGACCACGAAATTTACGTGGTGGCCGACAGCCACAGCCATGCCTGGTCCGAAGCCTTTTTCCCCGGCTACGGCTGGATAGCCTTCGAGCCAACCCCCGGCGCCACCATCCCCGTACCCGTCGCCCCCGCTCCCAGGGAAATAACTTCGTTGGCCGACGGCAGGTTGGCCGACTTCGATGTTCTCTGTGAGGACGACGAAGACGAATGTGACGAAAACGCCCTGAACCGCGCCGGCCAGGACTTTGTCGAAGAAGAAGAGACCCTGTCCGTGGGCCAGTGGGCCGCCCGCTACTTCCCCTGGATAGTGGCGGCAGTGGCGATAGTCCTGCTGACCGTCGCGCTGGCTTGGGCCTTCTGGCGTCGCTGCCTCGCCCTGGTCGCAACGCCGGAGGCTACCTACCGCCGGTTGGCCTTCCTGGGCTCCTTGAACTCCGTCGGCATCGCCAGCCACCAGACCCCTTACCAGTACGGCCACCGTCTTGAAACCGCCTTCCCCGACCACCGGGAAAACCTGTCCGCCATCATCGCCGCCTACGTCCGCAGTCAATACGGCAAGAAAGACCTGACCGAGGCTGAGCGGGAGCGGTTGGGCCAAGCCTGGCTCAGCGTCCGGATGCCTCTGCTGTTCCACGTCCTACGCCGGAGAGAAAATGCTGCCGATTAAGTGCGACGTTTACCAAGTCCCCCAGGGCTGGATTGGCCTGGTAGGCTCCGACGCCGGTTTGTTGCGCCTGAGCTTCAAGCCCACCCCGCAAGAAGTCACCGAAGACCTTTCCGTCCTGCTGGAACGGGCCGACCCCGACCCGGCGTTTTTCGACCCCATCCGGCAATCCTTGGCCCGTTACTTCGACGGCGACACCGACGCCCTGGACGAAATCCCCCTTGACCTGGAAACCGCGCCCCCCTTCTTCGCCGCCGCGTGGCAAGCCTGTCGCAGCATCCCCCCCGGCGAAACCCGCAGCTACCAATGGCTCGCGGCCCAGGCCGGCAACCCCCGCGCCGCCCGCGCCGCCGGCCAGGCTATGGCCAAAAACCCCTGGCCCCTGATAATCCCTTGCCACCGGGTTATCGCCAGCGATGGCGGACTCCACGGCTACGGCGCCGGCGGCTTGGGAGTAAAGGCCCGCCTGCTGGAAATGGAACGCAAGACCGCCGCTTAATCCCCCATCCACCGCCCAACCATCGCCCGCAAAAAACTTCCTTGCCCTTGCCGGCCAACCCCGCCAACCGGGGCGACCACATTTGAGTTTTCACCGGCGTTTTCCAAGGGCGTTCTCTGTTTTCTTGGAGCTTTCCGAATCCACCACGTAGGGGCAGGTTTCAAACCTGCCCCTACCACGCTTAGGCGATTCCCGCTCAACTGATGGAAGAGTCAAAATGCGGTTTCCCAACCCCGGTTAGCGCCCTTTCCCCAATCGAAAAAGCCGGGGCAATGGCTACTCCCAGGCCATTCGTCAAGTCTTAAAATAGTCTAAAATTGCGAATATATTTCGTTGACAGCCCTTAGCCAGCCTTGTTACTTTCTGATGGTGAAGTGTGGAGGGGTGGTTGTGGCAAGGGCCTTCTGGCCCGACCCTTTTAATCGCCGGTCTGGCTGGGAAACTCCCGGCACAGCGCCGGTCTTGACCGGCCCACCCCCGCATCGGTGGGGAGCAAGCCGAACCGATTCCGCCCCGGGCGCCCCGGCCGGCGCTCCGCCGGCCGCCTCGTGAAGGGTATTTTAACCACGATGATTTACCCACGGGTAGAGCTATGCCCTTCGCCAAGGCGCCCAATTAACGGTCAGAGAGTGAGGAGCTCGATCAACGGAATGGTCCTTCCGGCGGCAGCGACATACAAAGGCGAGTGTGGTGTGGCGGTTGAGGTTGGTGTAGCGGCCCGTCCCCCAAGGTGGAATGCCTTTATGGAAGAGCTTGCTTATCATCAACCGGCGTTGCTGCCGGAGGCGGTGGAGCATTTGGCTGTGCGGTCGGGTGGTGTGTACCTGGATGCCACGGTGGGAGAAGGAGGCCACGCCGCCTCCCTCCTGCGGGCGTCGGCTCCATCGGGTGTCGTGGTTGGGATAGACCGGGACCCTCGCTCTCTGCTCCGGGCGGAAACCAGGCTGGCCGACTTCGCCGGCCGTTTCATCCCCCTGCGCGGCAACTACGCCGACGCCTTTTCTTTGGCCCAGACCCGCGGCATTGACCGGGTGGACGGCTTTCTTCTCGACCTCGGCTTTTCCTCCCGTCAAGTGGACACTCCGGGATACGGGTTCAGCTTCCAGCGCGACGAACCGTTGGATATGCGCTACGACCCGGAAAGCCAGTCCCTCACCGCCGCGGACATCGTTAACGACTACTCCGAAGCAGAACTGGCCCGGGTGCTGGCCGATTACGGCGAAGAACCCCGGGCCCGGGCCTTGGCCCGGACAATAACCCGCGCCCGCCCCATAACCCGCACCGGGGAACTGGCCCCCTTGGTGGGTCAAGCCATCACCCCCCGGCGCAATCGGCGGGTCAATCCCGCCACCCGCGTCTTTCAAGCCCTGCGAATCGAAGTCAACGACGAGTTGACCCACCTGGCCCGCGGCCTGGACGCGGCTCTGCGGCTCTTGTCCCCCGGCGGCCGGCTGGTGGTCATCAGCTATCACAGCCTGGAAGACCGCTTGGTCAAGAATACCCTGGCCCGGCAGTCGGCGGCCTGCGTTTGTCCTCCCCAACTGCCCGTCTGCCAATGCAATCATCAGCCCACCCTCCGGCTGGTCAACCGACGGGTCATCCGGCCCACCGCTGCGGAAACCCACGCCAACCCCCGCAGCCGCAGCGCCCGGATGCGGGTGGCGGAACGAATATAAGCGATTACAAGCAATCCCTACCCGGACCGCTTTTCCGGGGATACAAAACCGGGCCTCAACCGGCCCAAAGGACGGTGGCGAATTGGCTAAGGAAATCTTCTATACGGCCCTGGATATTGGCTGCAACAAGATTTGCGCCATCCTGGCCCGCGTAGGCTCCGAAGGGGAGTTGAAGGTGGTCGGCACCGGCATCGCCCCTTCCCAGGGCGTGCGAAAGGGCCGGGTTGAGAGCATCAGCGAGTTGAAAGAGGCGATTGTCGCCTCCCTGTCCGAGGCCCAGCGTTACACCGGCCCCGACGTCATCAACGGGGTGTACGCCACTGTCAGCGGCGCCCATATCTCTTCCTTCAACACCAGAGAAGAAGTCCAGGGCCTCGACGACGCCCAGGGCATCACCCCCCGCCAGATGGAGCAGCTGGGCCGAAACTCCATCCCCGAAATAGACGCCTCCCATGAAGTCATCCACGTCGTACCCATCGGCTACGAGGTGGACGGTATGCCCGGCGTCCGCAACCCCGCCGGCCTCCACGCCAGCGAAGTCCGGTTGCAGTCCCACGTTGTCGTCGGCGACGCCAACATCCTCACCAACACCGTCAACGCCGTCAAGAACGGCAAGGTTTCCGCCCGTAGTCTCGTCCTGCACTCCCTGGCCTCCGGCGAAGCCACCCTCAACGGCAACGAGCGGGAAATGGGCGTCGTCCTGGCCGACATCGGCGCTGGCACCACCGACATCTCCATCTACCAATACGGCCAGCCCTGGTATTCCTCCGTCTTGCCCGTCGGCGGCAGCCAGGTGACCCGCGACCTCTCCATCGCCCTCCGCATCCCCTTCGCCGTGGCCGAAGAACTCAAGCTCAAGTGGGGCCACGCCAAGCCCGACTCGCTCCGGGGGGATGATGAAGTGGTCATCCCCGGTAGCCAGGAACGCACCCCGCGAGTGGTAATGCGCCGCGACTTTTGCGAACCCCTGCACCTGCGGATGCTGGAAATAATCAAGCTCATCATGCTGCGGGTCACGCAGGCCGGGCTGCGCCACTTGCCCCCCGGCGGACTGGTCTTGACCGGCGGCGCCGCCGAAACCCCCGGCCTGGCCGACTTGGCCGAGAGCGTCCTTCAAGCCCCGGCCCGCATCGGCAGCCCCGCCGGCGTCGTCGGCCTGCCCTCCCAACTACGGAAACCCGCCTTTTCCGGCGGCGTCGGCGCCCTCCTCTGGGGCATCAAGCACCAGGGGCAAGGCCGGCCCTACGGCATTGGCAGCAAGACCCTGAGCGGCTCCCGCTCCAGGGGTGGCTTGTTCTCCCGCGCCCGGGAGAAAGCCGGCAGTTGACCCCCGCCGGCCTGGGGCTGTTCCGCCCCCGGCCTTCGGCAAGGACAACAGGACTCAACCCATTCTTGGACTCAAAATCGAGCGGAGGATCGCACTATGGTCTTAGACAACTCAGCCTCTTGGGAACCCGGCAGCAATCTCAATGAACACCCCAATATGATTCCCGAAATCGCCCGCGGCGTCCCGCTGATAAAAGTGCTGGGCTTGGGCGGCGGCGGCAGCAACGCCGTTAGCCGGATGTACAAGGAAAAGCTCCCTGTCGTTGAATACTACGCCTTGAACACCGACGCCCAACACCTTTTCCGTTGCGACGTTGCCCACCGCATCGCCCTGGGCACCAACCTCACCCGCGGCCTTGGCGCCGGCGCTCAACCCGAACTGGGCCGACAGGCTGCCGAAGAGTCCCGCGCCGACATCCAGCAGGCCGTTGACGGCGCCGACATGGTATTCCTCGCTGTCGGCATGGGCGGCGGCACCGGTACCGGCGCCGCTCCCGTCATCGCCCAGATTGCCAAGGAAGCCGGCGCCCTGACCATCGGCGTGGTCAGCCGCCCCTTCTCCTTCGAAGCCGCCGCCCGTCGCAAAAACGCCGAAGAAGGCATCGCCAAGCTCAAGGACAACGTGGACACCCTCATCACCATCCCCAACGACCGGCTTCTGGAACTCAACCAGGAACGAGAACAGGCTTTCACCTGGGAAGACGCCCTGAAAATGGCCGACTCCGTACTGCACCAGGGCATCCAGGCCATCGCCGAAGTCGTCACTGTCCCCGGCGAGATTAACGTGGACTTCGCCGACGTGAAAACCATCCTTGCCGGCGCCGGCCCCGCCTGGATGGCCATCGGCAAGGGCAAGGGCGAAAGCCGCGCCGCCGACGCCGCCCGCATGGCTACCCGCAGCCCCTTGCTGGACATCGCTATGGACGGAGCCCGCCGCATCCTATTCGTCATCACCGGCGGCAACAACCTAACCCTCCAGGAAGTCCAGGACGCCGCCCGCGTTATCGAAGACGTGGCAGACCCCGAAGCCAACATAATCTTCGGCACCAGCCGCGATCCCAGGCTGGAAGACGAAGTCAAAATGACTATGGTAGCCGCCGCCTTCCCACTCCACCGGGACATCCAGAACACCCGGGAAGCCGAACTGCAACGGCTGCTCCAGGACGTTTCCCCCCAGACCGAGGAGGAAATGGACGTACCCAGTTTCTTGCGGGGCCAGAGCAACACCGGCCGCCGCGGTTTTTTCCGATAGCCCGGCCCGTGAGGAAAACCAAGGGCTGAACCCGGACCCATAAGCAAGTGTGTCAAATATCCCCTCCCCTCTGAAAGTTGGGGGGCAGGACACCCGAAAATCCCCTCCCCCTCGACGGGGGAGGGTTAGGGTCGGGGTGAAGTCCTCAACTCAACCGGCCCCCTGACCCTAACAAAAATCCGGAAAATGCCCAAAACCCGCCCCGTGTTCCAATAGCGCAACCCAGGCCGTCTATGGCAATATCCTACCAACGAAAACAACCTCCCCTCCGGCGGCAACCGTCGCCAACCTAGAGGAATATTCTCGGAAGCCTGGCTGGACTTATCCCGGTATTCAATCACTAAACTAACAGGCGCCGAGAACCTGATTAGAGGCCGTCCCACCCGGGGCGGCCTTTCCCATTACCTCGCCCCGAACCCGTCATTCCGGCGAAAGCCGGAATCCAGGAAAGCCAAGCAAAAGACAACCTGCCTCGTGGCAGGACATTCTGGATACCGGCCTGCTCCGGTATGACGGGTCAGGGGCAGGAATTTCACTCCCATCTCGACTTCTCTGCGCCCGGCGATACCGGGGAAGGCGGGAATCCAACCCCCTTCTTCCTGGAAACCCCTTTTTATGTCACACAACGGACGAAAAAGGTGGAAAACGCGACTTTTGCGTAGATTTTGCTGACAATTCAAGTTGACACGGATGGTAGAGAAACCTACAATGCTGCCTACCACAAATTGTATCGGAGATGGGAAATACCACTACATTTGGTATTTCTTAGAAAAGACTTAAAAGTTTCTTAGAACAGGTCTGGCCACCAATGCGGTGTCAGTTTTGTGGCGCCCCGGACTCCCGAGTAACCGACTCCCGGGAAGTGGAATCGGGTATCCGTCGCCGCCGCGAATGTCGCCAGTGTGGCCGCCGCTTTACCACCTACGAACGCGTCCAAGCCAATCAACTCATGGTCACCAAGCAAGACAACCGCCGCGAGGAATTTGACCGGGAAAAACTCCTGACCGGAATCCGCAAAGCCTGCGCCAAGCGTCCCGTCTCCTCCGCAACAATTGACAAAATGGCCGAAGAAATCGAATCCGAACTCCAACAGCGCGGCCAAGGGGAGGTGCCAACCCAAGCAATCGGCGAAATAGTCATGGAACGGCTAAGAAAACTCGACCGGGTGGCCTACATCCGGTACGCCAGCGTCTATCGCGACTTTCAAGACATCGAGAGCTTTGAGCGGGCGGTGAAGGACCTTCGGGAGGACAGAAATGTCCAGCTCTCTTTTATGCCGATGGGACCAGGCGCTCCTCGCCGCACCCGGCGGGGCCGCAGCCTCCCCGTCGCTGAATACGATTCCGAAACGCTCAATCAGGACGACCCGTCCGCCCCCGCCGCACCCGACGGGGAACAGCCAGGAGCTTAGCATTATTATGAGTATCAGCGTCCAATACACCGCTCTCGCCCGTCTCTTGACCCACAGCAACCGGGTCCATGACCTCAACGACCTCATGCGAGAGATGCCCCTTCCCCAGGACTACCCCCAGCAGGACGACGTGGAATACGAAGACCTGCCCCTCAACCCCTTCGCCGAATTGCAGGACGAAATGGACCGGGAAGTCCGAGCCGGCCTGGTGACCTGCTGGCTGGCCCTCCCCGAACCCGATGATTACTGACCGCCCTTGACCTCCGCCGGATAACTGCCCCAACCCTTTACTGACAGTTGCCCGGCGACAAACCCCAGGCAATTGTGCTAGAACATTTTTAGTCACTTTTGCCCAACCGCCACATCAGTAAGGAGCTAACTTGCAAGCGCAGATTCGATACCTGGTTCAGGTGGAATGTGAACCGTCCCCCCAGCAGTACGCTGCGGAAGTCGTGGCCGAACTCCGGCGGTGTTTCGCCGTTTTCGACTACCATGCCCAAGGCCCCCGGCTGACCGTCGAACTCCGTTACGGTCACGCCGTAGCTGATGGTGCCTTCAAGGACTTGGCCGACCTGTTGATTGACGCCTTGGAACGCCGCCAACTCCGCCTCTGTTCCGGCGTCATCAACCGCATCGAAAAGAACTCCCTCGGCTCCGGCGCGGCCCGGCTGGTCAAGGAACTGTGCCTCCGCCCGGTGGATGCCGGGGACATCGGCCCGGCCCTTCCCGCCTCCGGTTCCCTCGTTAAAGCGGCCCGCCATGTCGTTCAAACCATCGGCGGTCCTCGTCTGGTTCCGGTGATGTATTTCCACCGCGACGTATTCCTCGACTTGATGCTGGCCTCCAAAACCCGCCGCATCGCCATGAATCCGGCAGCCCAGCCCAACTAACCGACGGGCCGCCGCCAACCCGGCGGCCCGTCGCAGCAAAAAAACCGAATATCAACCGGGGGTGAGGGAAAGTGACTATTATCGAGGATGGACTGGAAGTAACCACCACCGCAGCCCGGCAGCGCATCCGCCAGGCTTTGCAAGACGCCGGCATTGCCCAACAATTTAACGAGCGTTCCCAGGAATTAACCGAAAACTCCCAGGTGGTCTTGCGCCGCCGCTATCTCTCGAAAGACCGGGAAGGCAACATATTGGAAGACCCGGAGGGTATGTTCCGCCGCGTCGCCAACAACTTGTCCCAGGCCGACCTCAACTACGGCGCCACCGAAGCTGAGCGTCAAGCCGCCGAGGACGAGTTTTACGACGTAATGCGTTGCCTGGAATTTCTGCCCAACTCTCCCACCCTGATGAACGCCGGGCGGGAGTTGCAGCAGCTTTCCGCCTGCTTCGTCCTCCCGGTGGAGGACTCTCTGGACTCCATTTTCTCCAAGGTCAAGGAAACCGCCCTCATCCACAAGAGCGGCGGCGGCACCGGCTTTTCCTTCTCCCGACTCCGCCCCGAGGGCGACGTGGTAGGCTCCACCGGCGGCGTGGCCTCCGGCCCGGTCAGCTTCATCAACGCCTTCGACGCCGCCACCGACGTGGTGAAACAAGGCGGCACCCGCCGCGGCGCCAACATGGGCATCCTCAACGTCACCCACCCCGACATCCTCCGGTTCATCCGCTCCAAGGAAGACGGCCTCCACCTGACCAACTTCAACATCTCCGTTGCCGTCACCGAGGACTTCATGAAGCGGGTCCAGGCCAATGAAGATTACGACCTGATTAACCCCCGTACCGGCGAGGTGTCGGGCCAGCTCAACGCCCGCCAGGTTTTCAATGAAATCGTGGAAATGGCCTGGCAGACCGGCGACCCCGGCATCGTCTTCCTCGACCGTATCAACCTCGGCAACCCCAACCCCCAACTAGGAACCATCGAAAGCACCAATCCGTGCTTCGCTGGCGAAGTCCGGTTGGCGACAGACAAGGGACTCCTGACCTTCGGGCAACTATACCGGGAACAGACCAATATCTCCGTCCTTACGGACAACCGGGTGCCGGCTCTGCGGGAAGGCGTATCCGGAGGCAGCGTAGCAACAGCCGTCCGGCTAGAAACCGGAGTTACTCTGCGAAGCGCCGTCCCGGTATTCAATACTCGCAAGAACTGGCCGGTATTCAGGTTGGAAACCGACCACGGCTTTGAGGTCATTGCTACCGAAGACCACAAGTTTTTTACACCCAAAGGAATCAAGCAACTCCACGAACTCCAAGTCGGCGATGAAATCCTCCTGCAATCCGGCAAAGGGGTCTGGAGTCAAGACGATTCTCTCCCTCCCTTCTTCCCGAAAAACAAGCTCAAAGCCCGAATCGAAGCCGGGCAGGCGAGACTGCCCAAGACGTGGTCCAGGGAACTGGGCGAGATTCTCGGATGGGTAATCGGCGACGGATGGGTAAGCCAGGAAACTCCAAAGGGCCGCCATGTACCCAACTCGACGGTTGGCCTAATGTTCGGCGTCGAAGAGAAGAAAGCCCTTGCTCCCAAATTCCAGGCCCTCATCAAAGATTGGCTGGGCATGGACGGCGCAGCCATCGAACGGCACGGTACGCTGGCTTTGTATTACAAGTCCGGTCTGTACTACTTCCTCGAGTCCCTGGGAATCGGTGAGTCCGACGGAACGAAAAAAGAGGTGCCCGAGGCGATATGGAGTGCGCCAAGAGCGGCTGTCCTGGGATTCTTGTCGGCGCTCTTTAGCGCCGATGGGACGGTCAATGTTTCGGCCCATAAAGGCTCCTGTTCGGTGCGGCTGGCAAACAGTTCCAAAAAGCTGCTCCAGCAAGTGCAACTCTTGTTGCTGAACGAGGGCATTGTCAGCAAATTGTACCTCCGCAGAAAGGCGGGCGAAAAGCTGATGCCCGACTCTCGCCGCGAGCCGAAGCTGTATAGCTACAGCGACCAGTATGAGTTGGTCATGGATGGTCAGAGCCGCGACCTCTTCGTGAGGGAAATCGGATTCCTGGTTCTGTCAAAGCAAGAGAAGGCCGTGGAGTGGCTGCGAAATAAAACCCGCCGCTCCAACCGTGACTCATTCACGGACCGTGTCCGGGCGATTACGTTCTGCCGAAATGCCGACGTTTACTGCACCACCGAACCGGAGACTCACTCCATTGTTGCCAACGGCTTTGTCGCCGCTCAGTGCGGTGAACAGCCATTGCTCCCCTACGAATCCTGCAACCTCGGCTCCATCAACCTGGCCCGCATGGTGCGCTACACCGCCGCCGACGTGCAAATTGACTGGCAACGCCTGGCCCGCGTCTGCGAAACCGCCGTCCACCTCCTCGATAACGTCATTGATATGAACGACTACCCCATTGACCAAATCGCTGAAATGAGCCGCACCACCCGGCGCATCGGCGTCGGCGTCATGGGTTGGTCCGACCTGCTGGTGGAACTCGGCATCCGCTACGACTCCCAGGAAGCCCTTGACTTGGCCGAAGAGGTCATGCGCCGCATCCAGGAAGATACCTACGAAGGCTCCATCCGACTGGCCGAAAAACGTCAGCCCTTCCCTGCCTGGGAAGGCAGCGTTTACAACCGGCCCGGCGACGTTAAGCGGATGCGAAACTCCGCCCCGGTCACCATCGCCCCCACCGGCACTATCAGCATCATCGCCGGCGCCTCCAGCGGCATCGAGCCGTTGTTCGCCTTGTCCTACGTCCGCAACGTCATGGACCAGACCCGCCTGGTGGAAGGCAACCCCTATTTCGAGGCCGTCGCCCGCCACGAAGGTTTTTATTCCCAGGAGTTAATGGAGCAGTTGGCCGAGTCCGGCAGTCTGGAAGAACTGGACGTTCCCCAGTGGGTCAAGGATGTCTTTCGCGTTTCCCACGACATCGCCCCCCTCTGGCACGTGCGGATGCAGGCCGCCTTCCAGACCTACACCGATAACTCCGTTTCCAAGACCATCAACTTCCCCTCCACCGCCACTATGGAAGACGTGGCCGAAGCCTATATGCTAGCCTACGAAACTGGCTGCAAGGGCATCACCGTTTACCGCGACGGCAGCAAGTCCGAGCAGGTCTTGAGTACCGGCGCCACCGGGCGCCAGGCCGCCGAGGATGACCAGCCGGCCCCTTCTGCATACCGCGTTCCCAAAGACCGCCCCCGGGAAATCCGCGGCGTCACCGAGCGCGTCCGCACCGGCCACGGCAATATGTACATCACCATCAACTTCGAGAGCGAAACCGGCCAGCCTTTCGAGTTGTTCAGCAATCTCGGCAAGGCCGGCGGTTGCGACTCCGCCCAACTGGAAGCCATCTCCCGCCTCATATCCCTGTCCCTGCGTTCGGGAATAGACGCCCGGGAAATCGTCAACCACCTGCGTGGAATCACCTGCTGCCCCGCCTGGGACGAAGGCACCCTGGTGCGTTCCGGCCCCGACGCCGTAGCCTTGGCCCTGGAGCGTCAGATTCGGGAATATGGCGAAGGTGGCAGCCGCCCCTCCTCCGCCGAACCGCCCGCCGCCCAACTCCGGTTCACCGCCGAGCCGGTGCCAATCAACGGCAACGGATTCCAGACCGCCCGCCGCTGCCCCGACTGCAACGGCCCGGTAGCCTTCCAGGAAGGCTGCATAAGCTGTCTGGACCCCTTCTGCGCTTGGAACAAGTGCGAATAAAAGCCGTCTGCTCCTGGCATCTGTCCCTAAGCATCGGAAACCAACCAGCAAGGCCCCGGTTGAGTCGCCGGGGCCTTTTCTTGACGATAGTTCGATATGCGGGAGAGCATCTGAACCAGCTCAGGGTTTCCGCCGTGGTTCCAGCCGCCCGCCGTCCCGATAGACTCCCGGACTTGGATTTCGCTGGGGCCGACCCGAATGCCCCGGTCTTCCAGCATTTGGTTGACTTCGTGATAGGTGGAGTCAAGAACTTCCACCGCCCGCCCCTTGCTGATTTTCCCTCGCGCCAGCAACTCCATCACCATCTCCTCCGCTCCCTTCGATAACCATTGGTTCGCCATCGCCAAAACCGCCAATCCTTCCACAATCCCCCGCCCCACCCGGTTAAGTTTAACCGGAAAATCCTGGTCCAAAACCAATGCTATCCTGTGCCATTCCGCACGCCCAAGGCCGCCGTGTAACCGGGCTTTTTCTTCAAGGGTTTTTCTTCCCTGACCCAAGTGTGTGTTAAAATTCTACTGTGACAAGAAAAGACGTGGGGAAGAATGAATAACAGGCTGTCCAGGTTGTTGGAGGACTTGACCCCTGATGAGCTGTCGTTGGTTGAAACCTTCGCCGAGTTCGTCGTTGCCCGCCGCCGCTTGCCATCACCCTCGATCCCCGGCGACGTTTCGGCATCAGAAAGTCTTGTCCATTGGTTAAAGACGCGGGACGGGAAGAAAGAGGTTGGCGAACACGAGGAACCACGCGGTTCGCAGCGGAGCATCTTTGAATTGAAAGGCTTGGGCAAGGAGATTTGGCAGGACATAGATGTTCGAGAGTACCTGGATGGGGAGCGTAGTAGTTGGAGTGGCTTGTGACATTTGCGGCGGCCGGGTATCTCCCCAGCAAGTTTCCTACCCCGCCCAGGTCAAGGGCAAATTCGTCATCGTCGAAAATGTCCCGGCCCAAGTTTGTACCCAATGCGGCGAAAAGCTGTTCGCCGCCGAAACCGTTGAAAAACTGCAAAAGACCGTCTGGGAACAAAAGTCCCCGGTTCGCATCCTGGAAACCCCGGTCTTTGACTTCCCCAACTCCCCTTAACCTTCCGCGCTCATCAAGTACGAAACAGGGGGTCTTCAACCATGTCCAACGCTGACAAACCCGCCATCGCCATCACTATGGGCGACCCCTGCGGCATCGGCCCCGAAGTCGTTGTCAAGGCCCTCGCCGACCCCCAGGTCTATCAGTCATGCCGCCCCGTCGTCGTCGGCAATACCTACTCCATGCAGCAGGCCGTCCAACTGACCGGCCTCCCCCTCCGCATCAACGAACTCCCCGACCCGGTGGACGCCGGCCAGGACCCCGCCGTGGTTGACGTGGTGGACATCCACAACCTCAACCCCGAAGACATCACCGTCGGCCAAATCAGCGTCGCCTGCGGCAAGGCCGCGATGGAATGGGTCTCCAAGGCCGGCCAGCTTTGCCTGGCCGGAATCATGGACGGCATGGCTACCGCCCCCCTGAACAAGGAAGCCGCCGCTCTGGCCGGCTACGAATCCATCGGCCACACCGAACTGCTCCAGGATTTGTGCGGCGCCAAGCACGTCCCCACCATGCTCATGTCCAAAAACCTCCGCGTCGTTCACCTGACCACCCATCGCTCTCTCCGGGTGGCTTGCGACTACGTGAAACAAGACCGCATCCTGGAATTTTTGCAAATAACCCACGACAGTTTCGTCAAGTGGGGTTTCGCCAACCCTCGCATCGGCGTGGCGGCCCTGAACCCCCACAACAGCGACGGCGGACTCTTGGGCCACGAAGAAGCCGAGGAAATCGCCCCGGCGGTCCAGGCCGCCCGCCAACTGAACATTGACGCCACCGGCCCGGTGCCGGCCGATAGCGTTTTCCACCAGGCCATCCAGGGCCGCTACGACGCCGTGCTGGCCATGTTCCACGACCAGGGTCATATCCCGGTCAAGGTTTACGGATTCGAGGAAAGCGTCACCGCCAACCTGGGGCTGCCCTTCGTGCGGACTTCCGTTGACCACGGCACCGCCTTTGACATCGCCGGCCAGGGCATCGCCGAGCACATCAGTATGCTCGAATCCATCCGCCTCGCCGTACAACTGGCCCGCGGCAACGGCCTCTCCGACTTCTAACCCAGGACGGACGCCCTTGCGAAGTCAAGCCCCGCCCCGGAACACGATGGATTGACCCCATTCCTCGATTCTGGCCGGGTTCAATCTGGTTATGCCGCTCAGCCGGTCAAAGTCGGTGTCCGCCGAAACAATCACGTCCGTTCCCAAGCGTCGCATCACAGCCGCATGAACTAAATCCCGTGAGCTGACGCCCACAAAGTGACCAGCCAATTCCGCCGCCATGAAAATGTCCTCCGGGTAAACCGCTTCAATCCGGCCCGCCATGACCAATCCGAAGTTTCGCAACACTTCCCGCCCCAAAACCCAGCGGGCTTGCGCTAAGTAGTGGTGCATCAGTTCCTGGAGAACCTCGGCGTCAGTCACGAAGGCGTTTGGGTTCTCCGCTACCAGCCGCAACGTAGCCGCGCAAGGCTCTTTGAGGGGATGCTCTCGGCCGGCGGCGTAAATCGGGATATTCGCGTCAATAAAGGCCGCCGGGTTCATGGGATTCCTCCATTTCCCGGCTCAACATTCCGGGGTCGGGTGGTTTCTCAACTTCCAGGTCAACCAGCCTTTTCACCGCCCGCCTTCGCCGTTCCAGCACGACGCCATCGTAAGCGTCGTCAATCAGGTTGCGTATCAACACCGAGATAGGGACTCCCCTTTCCCGGGCTAATTCCTCCAACCTCTGGCGGCGCGACGGGTCCAGCCGCACATCCAACCGGCTTGCCATACCCTTCCTCCCCGACTAGCTTATTGGCCGTACATCGTTGTACGTCACCCGTCCGCATTCTACTTTGCCCTTTCCACCCCTTCAACTTTCTCCCCGCCCAAACCAACCCCAAACCACATCCCCCGAAAATTATCGGGCCGGCCCCCGGCAGTGTTATAATTGCCCCAACCACGAAAACCCAGGTTAATCCCCCGTCAGGTGGCAGCAGTGAAAATAGCGTTTATCGGCGGCGGCACTATGGCCGAGGCCATCATCGGCGGCATCCTCTCCGCCCACGTCGCCGCCCCCGGCGACATCAGCGTCGGCGAACCCATCGGCGACCGCCGCCGCTACTTGACCGACAATTACGGCCTCCAGGCCCACGGCGACAACCTGGAGGCCTCCCACGCCGCCGACCTGGTAATCCTGGCCGTCAAGCCCCAGGACTTGCCCCACGTCTCCCAGGGACTGCGGGGCCAATTGACCCAAGCCCAGACCGCCGTTTCCATCATCGCCGGTGCCAAGATGTCCACCCTGGCCGATAGTCTGGGCCACGCCCCAGTCATCCGCGTCATGCCCAACACTCCCGCCCAGATTGGCCAGGGCATGAGCCTTTGGACTGCCTCCGATGAAGTCGCCGCCCCCGCCCGGGAAATGACCCAGTCCATCCTCGGCACCGTCGGCCAGGAAATCTACGTCGCCGATGAAAAATACCTGGACATGGCTACCGCCCTCAGCGCCAGCGGCCCGGCCTACGTCTTTATGATTATCGAGGCCCTCATTGACGCCGGCGTTTACGTCGGCCTCCCCCGCGATATGTCCCGCGCCCTGGCCTTGCAGATGGTTTACGGCAGCACCCGCCTGGTCATGGAAACCGGCAAACACCCCGGCGAGTTGAAAGATATGGTGGTCTCCCCCGGCGGCACCACCGCCGAAGGGTTGCAAGCCTTGGAGCAGGCCGGCGTCCCCGGCGCGCTGGTGGCCGCCGTCAACGCCGCTTACCTCAAATCCGTCCGGTTAGGTCAGACCTAGCGAGGCCCGATTGACTAACCTACCGCTGCTGCTGGTCGAATGGACCTTCAACTTAATCTTCATCGCCATCTTGGGACGGATTATCCTTTCCTTCGTCATACCCCTGTTCCGCGAACGGCCTAACCAGACCCTGATTAACATTTACGAAGTGTTGGCCCAGGTCACCGAACCCATCCTTGGCCCCATCCGCCGGGTATTGCCCACCTTCGGCGGCTTCGACTTCAGCCCCCTGGTTGCCATAATCCTGCTCCAACTGATTCTGGCGTTGCTGCGCATGGCCCTAACCTGACTCCGCCCTTGGCCGTTCCCACGGGGGTGAAAGAATCCCGCCCGCCCTTTCATCGAAAAGTCATTCCCGCGAAAGCGGGAATCCAATCCCCTCCCCCTACGAGGGGGAGGGTTAGGGAGGGGGTGAAATCCCCAACCATAACCTCATAATTGGCCCGAGAACCCCATGCCATCAGACCCGGAAATCCCACCCCCAACCGCCGAGTCCCTTTCCCGGGACCTGGCAATTCTCCGCCGGGTCATCGCCGGCCAGCGGAAAGAGCGGGGCGACTGCAACAACACCGGCCCCTTCCTGCTCATGCTTGGCGGACTCCCCGGAACCGGCAAATCCCACTTCTCCCGCCAGCTTTGTCGGCGCATCCCCTTCCTCGTCGTCGGCAGCGACCGGATGCGGAAAGCCCTGGTGCGACGCCCCGAATACACCCGCGAAGAGCATATCCGGGTCTTTGCCGCCTGCCACAACCTGCTGGCCGAACTGCTGGCCGGCGGCAGCCGGGTAATCTTCGACGCCACCAACCTGACCGACGGCTTTCGCCAGCGCGCCTACGACATCGCTGAAGAAAGCCGCGCCCCCTGGCTGATTGTCTGGTGCACTGCCCCAGAAAAGGTAATCCGCCGGCGCCTGCAAGCCAGGCAAGCCGGCCGCAACTCCGCCAACTACTCCGACGCTGATTGGGAAATATACTGCCGGCTTCTCCCCGGAACCGAACCCGTCCGTCGCCCCCATCTAAGGGTTGACTCCTCAAAAGACATAACCCCCCAACTGGACGCCGTGGAACAAGCCGTTAAAACCGCCGCCACCCATGAGTGAACCTTCCCAATGAAATCACCCCCTCCCCCTGAGTTGGGGGAGGGCTGGGACAGGGTGCTCCCCTTGGTGGGGCAGGCTTTTAGCCTGACCGTACCCCCGCCGCAGGGCGAAAAATTATTCCCACCCCCGTTTTTCAACATCCAACCGCCTATGCTATAATTTCCCTTGCCCCGTCAGGGCATTTATCCGTCCCGCCCAGGGGTCTCTCAATTTCAGGGGGGTTTAGCCCGTGAAGGTCACTAGGGAATCGGTTTCTACTACGGAAGTCACCCTCAATATCGAAATGGACGCCGCCGACGAAGACCCGTTCATTGACCGCTCCTATCGTCGCTCCGTGGGCCGCTTGCAGATACCCGGATTCCGCAAGGGGAAGGCTCCCCGTTCGATCGTCGAGTCCTACATCGGGCGCACCGCCCTGCTCCAGGAAGCCCTGGAATTTATGATTCCCGAAACCCTCGACCGGGTGCTCAGGGACGAAGACATCCAGGCTTTCGTCGAACCCCAGATTGAGCTTACCGAAATCGAACCCGTTTCCTTCACCGCCGTCGTCCCCTTGGAACCCGTGGTTGACTTGGGCGATTACCAGAACCTCCGCATTGAACGCGCCCCGGTGGAAGTCACCGACGAACAGGTCTCCGAATTTGTCGAACAGTTGCGCCCCCAGTACGCCCCCTGGGAAACGGCGGAACACCCCATCCAGTACGGCGACCTCCTCAACCTCAACGTCCGCGGCGAAATTGACGGCGAAGAAGTGGTCAACGATGAGGGCGTGGACTACCTCCTCCAGTCCGAAAACGTCCTCCCCTTCCCCGGATTTGCTCCCTACTTGGAAGGTCTGAACGAGTCCGATTCCACCGAATTTACTCTCGACATTCCCGAAGATTACCCCCGGCCCCAATTCGCCGGCAAAGCCTGTCAATTCCAAGTGGAAGTCCTTTCCGTCAAGACCAAGAACCTCCCCGAATTGGACGACGAATTTGCCAAGGGCGTCGGCGAAGGCTACGAAACCGTCGAAGACCTGAACAACCACATCCGCGAACTAATCACCCAGGACGCCGAAAACACCGCCCTCCGCGAACTCGAGAACCAAAGCCTGGAACAACTGGTTGAAATGGCCTCCATCCAGGTTTCCGACACCCTGTTCACTCGGGAACTGGAAATGATTCAGCGCGAGCATGAGCAGGCCATCCAGCGCCAGCGTTGGGACATGGACACCTACCTCCGCATGATGGGCAAGACTGAGCAGGAGTACCTGGAAGAACTCCGCCCCATGGCCAACGACCGCCTCGCCCGTTTCCTGGTTATGCGCAAGCTCTCCCAGGAAGAGGCCATCGAAGTCACCGACGAGGAAGTCCAGCAGGAAATTGACCAGACCCTCGAATCCATGACCGACATCACCCCCCAGATGCGCCGCACCATGACCTCCGAAGTCGCCCGTGACCGTGTCCGCACCTCCATGCTCAACCGCAAAATAATTGAGCGTCTGCTGGAAATCGTTCAGGGCAACGGCGACTCCTCTGAATCCTCAGCCGAAGAACCCGCCGCCGAATCCGATGCAACGGGGTCCGTAGAACCCGCCTTGGAATCCGACACGGCGGTAGCCGAAGAATCCGACGAAACCACGGACGCCTCAGAACCCGCCGCCGAACCTGAAAACGAAACGGAAAACCCGGCCTAGCCCCACACCAACCTTTTCAGGAGTCCCATCAAATGATGCAAACGCCGAATTCCCGGGGGCTCGCGCTCCCAACCGCCGTCATCCCTGAGATTATCCGACCCACCCGCGACCACGAGCGGGCTTTCAGTCCATATTCCCTCCTCCTCCAGGCCCGCATCATCTACCTGGGCACTCCGGTGAATGACGACGTTTCCAACTCGGTGGTCTCCCAACTTCTCTACCTGGGGTGGGAAAATCCCGACGAGGACATATACCTTTACATTAACTCTCCGGGCGGTTCCGTCCTGGATGGCATGGCAATCTACGACACCATGCAGCTCATCAAGCCCGACGTGCACACGGTCTGCCTGGGCAAAGCCGCCAGCATGGGCGCCGTGTTGCTGTCCGGCGGGGCCAAAGGGAAACGCTTTTGCACCAGGAACTCCACCGTCCTCATTCACCAGGTCATGGGCGGCATCCAGGGATCCGCTTCGGATATCGAAATCACGGCGCAGGAAATCCTTCGTCTCCGGGAACGCCTGAACACAATCCTCTCCGAAAACTGCAACCAACCCCTGGAGAGAATCTCCAGGGACTCCGACCGGGACTACTGGATGGACGCCCAGGCCGCTGTGGAGTACGGCATTGTTGACCACGTTCTGGAAGAACTGCCCGACATTTTTACCCGCGCTATTGCATAGGGACTTCCCGACACCCTGTTTCTGGAATCCCACTTTCCACAACTAGGAGGCCCCAATGACCTTTCTTTTTGACGACCCGCCCCCGGCCCAGCCCACTAACGTCCTCCCCATGGTCATCGAGACCAGCCCCCGGGGGGAGCGGGCGTTCGACATATACTCCCTGCTTCTGCGAGAGCGGATTGTTTACCTGGGGACGCCCATCACCGACCAGGTGGCCAACGTAATTATCGCTCAGCTTCTCTACCTGGAGCGGGAGGACCCTGCCAAGGACATCAGCCTTTACATCAACAGCCCGGGCGGTTATATCGCGTCGGGCCTGGCTATCCTGGACACCATGCGCTTAATCAATTCCGATGTGTCCACCATCTGCGTCGGCACCACCGCCAGCATGGCAACCGTTCTGCTGGCCAACGGCGCCAAGGGCAAGCGCTACTGCCTGCCCAATTCCACCGTCCATATGCACCAGCCCAACGTGGGCAGCTTCCAGGGCCAGGCCGCAGACATAGAAATCCAGGCTCGGGAGATTGTCCGCCTCAAGGAAAGGTTGTCCCGCATACTCTCCGAGGCCACCGGGCAAACCCAGGAGCAAATCGCCGACGACACCGACCGGGACTTCTTCCTCACCGCCGAAGAAGCCATAAAATACGGCATCGTGGACGAAATCCTCGGTACTTCACCGGAAGAAACCGCGGCGGAAACCACCTGATTCAACGCCGGCCCAACTGGCCCCGACCCCGTAGGGGCAACCCTTGTGGTTGCCCCGCAACCTAACTCAAAACGACACTTTGCTATTGCTTCCATTACGCAAATGGAAGCATATCTCCCCCTTTGTAAAGGGGTCTGGACTTTTCAATGTGGGGGATTTCAGGACGATTGCAAAGTCGGTGGGAACGGTGTTGGAAGGTGTTTCGATAGTCCCTTCCCCCTTGACGGGGGAAGGTTAGGATGGGGGTGAACCTCACGTCAGAAGTATGTAACCCCGTCCCGAACCACCTCCCCATCCTTAGGAGGCGGACTTCGCAATCGTCCTGAGGGGGATTTGCCACAACAACAAAATCCCCTCCCAGTAACTGGGCAATTGTAAAGTAGGGGCGCACGGCCGTGCGCCCTACCCACCAACCGGCCTAGTCCGCCAACTCAGCCGGCCCCAACTCCCCAACCCGCAACCTCTCCCCCTTTGTAATTGGGGCCGGACTTTCAATGCGGGGGATTTTCCCCCATCGCCCGGTCAATCGCATCGTCCAGGCACAACGGCGCCAACGGCGGCTCCATCCCTCCCAGCAATTGACCCCCGGCCACCGCTCGCAGCGTCTCCAACAGCAGGTACGGCTCCCGGCGGTACTCGGCAGCCCGGATTGCCTGGAAAAGCGGATGGTTCTCCCCCTGCTCCGCCCGCGCCTTATCCGCTCCTTCACCCAAAGCCGCCCACATCGGCCCGAACTCTCCCCCGGCGATGGGCACCGTGCAGTAGGACAGAACCGGCCCCCGGTCAACTTCCTCCGTCGCCAGGTGAATCATCGCCCCCGTCCGGTCTGCCCGACTCTCAATCAACTCCCAAATCACTTCCTGCCACGTCCCAATGGGCCCATCCGGCAGCGCCGGATGCAGGTTCAGAAAGGGAAACTTCCGGCACATTTCCCCGCCCAGAATCAGCATATACCCGGCCAGAACGCAAACGTCGGACGGGTAATCCCCCAACAACTCCATAACTTCCCGGTCGTACTCATCC
The DNA here is from genome assembly GCA_963665735.1 of Dehalococcoidia bacterium. Lineage (GTDB taxonomy): Bacteria > Chloroflexota > Dehalococcoidia > Lucifugimonadales > UBA3495 > CATOSK01. Next base: position 1,713,438 of record OY762444.1, read on the forward strand.
CGCAGCGCCGCGAAACGCCCTCCCCGTTCCCTCCGGAACCGGGCCGACGACAGCGTGACTAGCGGCAACCCGTAGCCTTCCACCAACCGGAAAAACTCATCGCTGCCTTCGTGTTCCCCGGCAGCGCGATTGCTGAAAACGAAACTTATCCGCGCCTCCAGCCGGCCCCCGGCAATTTCCTCCTGCACCAATCGCAGCAATCCCCGGGAACCCTCCCCCCGCCCCGTAGAAAACCACCCAATATCAATCATCCCGAAAACAACCCCCTACTTATGCCCAGCAGGGCCTTTCCCAACTTGGATTATCATTCCGGCCTTCGCCGGAATCCAGGGGCGTGAATGACCGAAACATTGTGGATTCCCGCTTTCCCGGGAACGACGGTGTTGGGTGGCAGGGCGGTCAACGGCAACTGTGGAAAGACCCTGTACGCCCTGGGGATGTTGGAGCGCGGGGCCAGGACTTCAATTGTAGTTCTGGCCCCCGTGTCATTCTGAGCAAAGCGAAGAATCCAAAATTCTTTGGTCAAGTCAACCGCAACTTTGGAAATACCCGGTATACCCAAGGGATGTTGGAGTGGGCTCAGGACTTCGATTATAGTTCCTAGGGCGTGTCGTCAAAAACTTCCGTTGCAATTCCCGAATCCCCGCCGTCATTCCGGCGAAAGCCGGAATCCAGAAGTCCCAAGCATACAACAGCGTCCGCATGGACAAGGAATCCTGAATACTGGCGTAGGCCGGTATGACGGTGAATATGACGACACTCCTTAACCCTTCCATGTCATTCTGAGCGTAGCGAAGAATCCAAAATCCCTCAAATCCTGCCAATCCACCTCGGAACTTACCCCACCAAGTGCCTACTGATTTTCATTCCAAGTCCCAAGTATGTCATTCTGAGCAAAGCGAAGAATCTAAAATTCTTGCTATTGCCAACGTCGGGGAAGGAAAGAATTTTAGACCCTTATCTCCCTTCCAGGTAACTACAAACGACGCTGCAACATCCCCACCCTGGGCCAAAAATCATTCCCGATTAAAGAGACAACCCCCCGTCACAACCTCTCAAACTCCCCATCCTCCAAATCCTCCGGGTCCGCCTCCCACTCTGGCCCGTCCTCATCCGCGGCGTACCCCCACCCCGGCCCGCCCGACTCCCGGACGCCCGAATAGTCATCTTTAAGCTGGCTAATCTTCAACTGCGCCTCATTCAGCAATTGATTGCACCGCCGCACCAAAGCCATCCCCTGCTCATACACCGCCGTCGCGTCGGCCAACGGCAACCCCCCCGTTTCCAGGGCCTCCGCCGTCTCCCCCAGCCGCCGGAACGCTTCCTCAAACGAAAGCGAATCCAACTCCCCAACGCCATCCACCCTCTCCGGTTCAGCCATAAATCCCCGCTTGCCAATGAACGAATAGCCAACGAAAAACCATTTCTAGCGGTAATCCCTCAACCTCTCCCCTTCGCGAAAGGGGAATTTCCCCGCAAAATGGAATCCAACCCTACAACGACCGTTCCATCCCCGACTCCCACCGTCATTCCCGCGAAAGCGGGAATCCAGACCTTTGCCCTATCAAGGTCAAGCTCAGGACGGCGGTCAACCCTACAACAGCCGTTCCATCCCCGGCTGTGACGGTTTCCGCGCTGCCCGACCTTTCCGGCCATTCCCCCCCGACTGCCCGTTAGTGGCAGACCGACCGTTGCCCGTGGATTGCCCATTAACTCCGGTGGTTTCCCCAACCATCGGCCCCGCTGGCACCGGCCCAACCACCGCCGGAAACTCCCCGTCCGCCACCGTCACCTTCAACTCAACTCCCGGAGTCACCGAACCCGCGCTGGCAACAACTGCGCCGTCCCCGGCCCGCTCCACTACTGCGAACCCTCGCCGCAGCGTCGCCGCCGGCTCCAACGCCCGGATGCGCTGTTCCAACCCCGCAACCTCCACCTGCGTCACGTCCCAACGGTGCGCCAGAACCTCCCCGCCCCGCCGGGCCAGGTCGTCCACCCGCCGCCGCCAGGTGTCCAAATCGGGCAGACCCCGCTCCAGCCGCGCCCTTGCCAGCGTCACCCGTTCTTGCCGGTGTTCCAACCCCCATAGCGCCAGCCCTTCCAGCCGCGCCGCCATATCCGCCAATTCCTGCCCCAGAAACACCCGGTCGGGAACCGCCAACTCCGCCGCCGCCGAGGGTGTCGGCGCCCGCACGTCCGCCACCAGGTCGGCGATGGTTACGTCCGTTTCATGTCCCACCGCGCTGACCACCGGAATCCGGCTGGCATAAATCGCCCGCGCCACCGATTCCTCGTTGAAAGGCCATATGTCTTCCAGCGAACCGCCTCCCCGCGCCACGATTATCAAGTCGGCCCGCCCGTCCCGGTTCAACCCCTCAATCGCCGCCACGATTCCGGGAGCCGCCCCGTCTCCCTGCACCTGCGTCGCCGCCAGCAGCAACTCCGCCAGCGGGTAACGCCGCCGCACCACGTTTTGGATGTCGTGGAAAACCGCCCCCGCCGGCGACGTGACCACTCCGATTATCCGGGGAAACTCCGGCAGCGGACGCTTGCGCGACGCCTCGAACAGCCCCTCTTCCCCCAGCCGCTGCTTCAGCCGCTCCAGTTCCAGGGCCAGCGCCCCCACCCCCTCCGGCATCGCCAGGTCAACCATGTAGTCAACCGAACCCCGCGGCGCGTAAAAGCTGATGCGCCCGTGGGTGGACACCGACACCCCGTTGTCCAGAAGGTTGGCCCCGGTCTGGTTGCGAAACATGACGCAGTTCAGCACCGCTTGGCCGTCTTTCAGCGTAAAATAGGAATGGCCGGCGGCGGACACCCGCAGGTTGGAGACCTCCCCCGAAACGTACAGGTCGGCCAGTAGCGGGTCCGATTCCAGCGCCTCCGCCAGGTACGTCGTTACCTGGCTGACCGTATAGACCGGCACGGCCTAGCTGACCCGCTCGGTGTACTCCCCGGTGCGGGTATCCACCCGGACGATGGTGCCGGGGGTTATGAACATCGGCACGTTGATGCGCAGCCCCGTTTCCAGCGTCGCCGGTTTGTTCCCCCCCTGCGCCGTATCCCCCCGGAAGGCCGGCGGCGTGTCCACCACCGCCAACTCAACGTGCATCGGCACATTGACGTTGATGGGAGAGCCTTTGTAAAAGACCATCTCCACCATCATGTTCTCTTTCAGGTACTCCAGCGTACCCGCCAGTTGGCCCTTGTCCAGGTCGTACTGGTCAAAAGTTTCCTGGTCCAGGAAGTAAAAGTAATTCCCGTCGGTATAAAGGTACTGGGCTTGGCGGTTGTCAATTTCCGCCACGGCAAAGCTGGTGTCATACCGTTGGAAAGTCCGCTCCACCACCGCCCCGGAAAGCAAGTTCTTCATCTTGATGCGTGTCACCGGCGCCCGCTGCTGCATCTTGTGACGCTCATAGTCCATCACCTGCCAGGGTTGGCCGTCCAACTCGATAACCATACCCCGGCTCAAATCGCCAAAGTTAATGCTCATGTCCCCCTCCGTTGATGCGGGAATCCGCCGCCGGTCAATAATCAACGGTAGTGTACCCAGTAAACGCCAATAAAACCAGTGCCAACCCCGGCGGTGGCTTTGCGATTTAAGTGGTCTGTTGGGGTGAGAAATCCCTGGCCCCGACCCGTCATTCCGGCGAAGGCCGGAATCCAGGAACGTCAAGATGCTTATACTTGCCCATCAATGGAAGAAAGCGACTTAAAACGGAACGCTACCATCCCGGCTTACCCGCCCCGCCGGTCCTCCAGCAGCCCAACCAGAACTTCCAACCCGGCGGTGTAACTCCGCCACCCGAACCCGGCAATCTGCCCCCGCGCCACGTCCGCAATCACCGATTGCCGCCGCCATTCCTCTCTGGCGTGGATATTCCCCAGATGCACCTCCACCACCGGAATCGCTGCGTCAATCAAAGCATCCTTCAACGAATAGCCGTAGTGGGTCAACGCCCCAGGGTTAATGACAATACCGTCAATCTCTCCCCAATGCCCCTGAATACAGTCAATCAACGCCCCTTCGTGGTTCGACTGGAAAAACTCTACTTCCACCCCCAGCGACTCCGCCTTCCGGGTAATCTCCCCGTTCACCTGCTCCAGCGTCATCGCCCCGTAAATCTCCGGGTTCCGCCGCCCCAAAAAGTTAATGTTAGGCCCGTTCAGCACCAGGATTTTGGTCATGGTAAATCCTCGGAATTCCCTGAAGTATCTGCCATTGGCCTCATTCCATTCCCTCCCCCGGCCAGGAGGAAGGCCGGCGCGGAGGTCACTCGGTCAACCTTTCCAACCGTTGCCGTTGCCGGTCATTTTGTGGGGCGAATGACCGGGGCGAGCCGGCTTTCCGCGCTCTTTCCAACCGTTGCATCAATACCCCCACGGTGTCTATGCCATGCCGCACTTCGGCATCATCCAACCAGTCCTCGTAAAAGTTGATGTGCATCTGATTGGCGACCCCGAAGAGACGACTCAGACCGGCACGCCGCCGTTCATCGTTAACTTGTCCTACAACGTCGAAAAGGAGGGAATGGCGGTCATGGTTCCAACCGCGTTCTTCGGCGACGGCCTTGACTGCTTGGGCGGCGGCTCCCCACGCCTTTTCCGACGCCTGGCGCAAGTCGCCCTTTTCCAGTTCCTCCCGGGCCTGCCGGATGTAAACCTCTCCTCGTTCCAAATAATGCTCGGATTTAGGCACAACATCCATCCCGCTAACTAAATCAATACCCATCCTCTTGCTAGGGGGAGGGCTGTGGTGGGGGTCAAACTATTATGGGCAGTCAAGAGTAGGGGCAACCACAAGGGTTGTCCTGGCCGTGCGAGAGCAACCACCATGTCCCCCATTGCCAAGGAGGATTGCCCCCTACCCCGCCGCCAACGGGTGCGCCTTTAAGTACGCGCTCCGGGCTTCCTGCTTCGTCACGTGGGTGTAAATCTGAGTCGTCGTCGGGCTGGAATGGCCCAGCAATTCCTGGATAACTCGCAAATCGGCGTCCCCTTCCAGCATATGGCTGGCAAACGTATGCCGCAGCGTATGCGGATGCACCCCGGCCTTCAGACCCGCCCGCGCCGCATACGTCCGCACCAGCTTTTCATAGCTCCGCCGCGACAGCCGTTCCCCGTACCGATTCAGAAATAACGCCGCCGTTGACCCCGTCGCCAACTGGGGCCGCGCCTCTTTCAAGTACCGCTGCAACGCCTCTTCGGTGGGTTTCCCGAACAGCGCCCACCGTTCCTTGGAACCCTTGCCCCGCACCAGGATTTGCCGCCCGTCAAAGTCAATGTCTTGCAGGTCAATCCCCTGGATTTCCGCCAGCCGCACGCCGCAGGAATACAGAACCTCCAGAATCGCCTTGTCCCGTATCCCGTACAGGTCGCCGTCGTCCGGCGTTTCCAGCAGCCGCGTTACCTCGTTCTGGCCCAGGAAAATGGGCAGGGTCTTTTCCACCTTGACCTGGTAGCTGCGTCCCGTCGGCACCGGGCTGGACTGGAACCATCCCTCTTGCACCAGAAAACGGTAAAAAGTCCGCAGCGCCGTCAACTTCCGGGTAATGCTCACCCGCGCGTAGCCGTCCCGGCCTCCCTTGGCCGACGTTGCCAGCCATGCCAGGTAGCCCCGGATTAACTGCCGGTTCATGTCCTTGGGGTGAATCCCCTCCAGGCAAAGATACTGCCGGAAGGACTCAATATCTGTCAGGTAGATGCGGACGGTGTTGTCCGAAAGCCCCCGTTGCCCTTCCAGGTACAGCCGGTAGGCCGGCAGCAGTTCGTCAAAGACCTGCGCTATTTCGCCCCGGCCATCCTCCGCCGCTCCGCCTTCGTTAGAATCCTCTGACTTCGTTGCCGGAAAAACCGCCGTTCCTTCAGTCGCCAACCGCCGCCAACTCCTGTTCCCGTTCCGCTGGCGACCCCTTCCAGGCGCACTTGGTACAGCCAACCCCGTCCCGTCCCTCGACCACCATCAACCCGCCGCACTCCGGGCAGGGGTCTGCCACCGGACGTTGGTTTAGTATCAGTTCACATTCCGGGTACTTGGAGCAACCGTAAAAGGGCCTTCCTCCCCGACCGCGCCGCTTGCGTTCCACGATGTCGCCGCCGCACTCCGGGCAGGCCACCCCCACCTTGTTCAGGATGGGCTTGGTGGTCTTGCACTCCGGGAACCCGGTGCAGGCGATAAACTTCCCGAACCGCCCCGTCTTGATGACCATCGGCTTGCCGCAGTTGTCGCAGATTTCGTCCGTCTCTTCCTCAATCTTCACCCGCGGCATATTTTCCTGGGCCGTCTCCAACGCCTGCTCAAAGGGGCCGTAGAACTCCCGCAGCATCGGCACCCACTCCCGCTCTCCCTGCGAAACTTCGTCCAGCTCGTCCTCCATCCGCGCCGTAAAGTCCAGGTCCATCACCGTCTTGAAATACTCGGCCAGCAAGTCCGTCACCGTCGTTCCCAGCGTCGTGGGAATAAGCCGGTTCTGCTCCTTCTCCACGTAGTTGCGATCCAGCAGCGTGCCAATCGTCGGCGCGTATGTGCTGGGCCGCCCGATGCCCTTTTCTTCCATCGCCTTGATTAGCGTAGCCTCAGTATAACGGGGCGGCGGCTGGGTGAAATGCTGTAACGGCTCCAGTTTCAGGCAGTTTAGGCCATCCCCCTTGGCCAGGGCCGGCAGCAACTTCCCATGTTCGTCGTTTTCGGCGTCATCCCGGCTTTCCAGGTACAGCGTCCGGAAACCGGCGAACTTCAACACCGACCCGGTGGCCCGGAAGACATAAACGCTGTCCGACTTCACGCAAGCCGCGTCAATGTCCACCGTCGTCGCCTCCGAGCGGGCGTCCGCCATTTGGCTCGCCAGCATCCGCGCCCAGATAAGGCTGTAAAGCCGCAGTTGCTCTGCGCTCAGCGTATCCTTCAACGCTTCCGGCGTCCGGCGAATGGATGTCGGCCTTATCGCTTCGTGGGCTTCCTGGGCCGCCTTGGCCCGAGTCCGGTAAACCCGCGGCTTATCCGGCGCAAATTCCTTCCCGTACCTCTCCCTGATATACTCCCGCGCTTCGTTGACCGCAGACTGAGCCACCGTCACCGAGTCGGTCCGCATATACGTTATCAGCCCTACCGGCCCTTCTCCCGGCACCGTAATCCCTTCATAAAGCTGCTGGGCGACGGCCATCGTCCGCTGCGCCGTAAACCGCAGCTTGCGCCCCGCTTCCTGCTGCATCGTGCTGGTGGTGAACGGCGCCGCCGGACGCTGCCGCACGTCCCGCTTGGTAACTTCCGCCACCGAGTAGGCCGCTCCTTCCAACTCCGCCTCATACCCGCGGGCGTCGTCTTCGCGGCCAATCTTCAACCTGGCCCGCTGGCCCTTCACCGACCGCAGCGTGGCAACGAAAGGCTCCGGCTTGTCCGCCGGGTTTGCCGTGCGATGCAAGTGGGCGTCAATCGTCCACGACTCTTCGGGAACAAAGGCTTGAATCTCCCGTTCCCGGTCCGTCGTCATCCGCAACGCCACCGACTGCACCCGCCCGGCGGACAGCCCCCGCTGCACCCGCCGCCACAGCAGCGGGCTTATCTGGTAGCCCACCAGCCGGTCCAGAATCCGCCGCGCCTGCTGGGCGTTGACCAGCCGCATATCAATTTCCCGCGGACTCTGGAAAGCCTCTTCCACCGCCTGCTTGGTGATTTCGTGAAACACCACCCGCTTGGGCGGGTCGGGCTGCTTGTCCCATCCCGCCGCCGTCTGGATGTGCCACGAAATCGCCTCCCCTTCCCGGTCCGGGTCGGTAGCCAGGTAAATCCCGGCGGCAGCGTCCCCGGCCTTCTTCAGGTCGGTCAACAGCGACTGCTTGTCCTTCATGGTGACGTATGACGGCTGGAAATCCCCTTCCAGGTCAACGCCCATCTTCCCCTTGGGCAGGTCCCGCACGTGGCCCTGTGACGCCGCCACCACGTACTTGCTCCCCAGAATCTGCCCCACCGTCCGGGCCTTGGCCGGCGATTCCACAATCACCAACTGTTTCCCGGCGGCGCTGGCCGCGGCCCCCCTCTTTTTCGGAGCCGCCTTCTTCGTTGCCTTGGCCTTGGCGCCCTTGCCCTTGGCCGTTTTACCCTTGCTTGCGGTTGTTTCTTTGGCTTTAGTTACCATATATCGGACTTGCCTCGCGCGCCCGTATGTAGTGCATACCCCCAACCTGCCGCACCGAACCTTTCAGTTCCAGCAAGGTCAACATACTGCTGACCTCGGCAATGGGCAGCCCTGCTTTACGGCGAATATCATCAATGTGTAACGGTTCGTGATCCAGTTGCTCCAACAGCTTCCCCTCGGCGTCCTTCTCGGCCCGGGAAGAAAGCTCCGGCAGCGGGTCTTGGGCCAGTCGCATCTCCATCTGGCGGGCCACCCCGCTCAGGTTAAGCTCCTCCAGAATATCGTCGGCGTCGCAGACCAGCTTGGCCCCTTCCTTGATGAGCCGGTTGGTCAAGCGGCTGGCCGGAGAGTATATGCTCCCCGGCACGCAAAAGACCTCCCGGCCCTGTTCCAGCGCGTGAAACACCGTCCAACGCGCCCCGCTGTTTTCCCCGGCCTCCACCACCAGCGTTCCCAGCGTCATCCCGCTGATTAGCCGGTTGCGCCGCGGAAAGCTCCCCGCGTCCGGTCTCATCCCCAGGGGCGCCTCGCTGACCACCGCCCCCTGCTCTGCCACCCGTTCCGTCAACTGCCGGTGTTCCTTGGGATACACAACGTCCAGGCCGTTGGCGACTACGGCGATTGTGCGGCCTCTCTGCTCCAACGCCGCCCGGTGTGCTGTGGCGTCTATGCCCAGAGCCAGCCCGCTGACCACGGTAATATCGCTGCGGGACAACGCCGCCGACAGGTTTGCCGCCGCCTCCCGCCCGTAGGACGTGGGGCCTCGCGTTCCCACCACCGCCACCGACCTTTCATCCTCCGGCAGGACGGTTCCCTTGGCGTACAAAACCGGCGGCGGGTCGTCAATCTCTTTCAGCCGCGCCGGATACTCCCGGTCGTGCCAGGTCAACGCCCGCACTCCCGCCCGTTCCAACCGCTCCATTTCCTCGTCGGGCGAAACCTTTTCCCTGGTGTCGGCAATCTCCCGGGCCACCCGTTCCTTCATCCCGGCGGCCCGAAGTTCCCCAACGGAAGCCCGCCAGATATTTTCCGCCGTCCCGAAAAACGCCTCCAGCCGGCGAAACCTGCTGGAACCCAGCAGCCGCGCCCGGCCCAGGGCCACCCAAAACTTCACATCGTCCATAAGCCGATAATAGCACAACCCAAATCAGCGTCACAATCGCCCCCTGTCACCCAACCAGGACGATTGCAAAGTTGCTGTTGACCACTCTGCTACCCCCACCGTCATTCCCGCGAAAGGGGAATCCACATCCTCAACCTCTACCAACCTCACCCCGCGAAACACCCCTGACCACTCGTAGGGGCGCACGGCCGTGCGCCCCTGCCAACCTTCACCACCAACCCGATTGTCGGAAAAAACCCCTCCCAACCCCCGTAGGGGCAACCCTTGCCGTTACCAACCTCGCCATCCCCTAACCTCCCAACCGTCCGTAGGGGCGGGTTTGAAACCCGCCCCTTCCTCGCCCCCAACAACCTCGCCTGGAACCAACATTGCCAACCCCAACCGTCATTCCGGCGAAAGCCGGAATCCAGAAATCCCACCCCCCAAACCATCATAGCCCCAACAAACCACTCCCCGCCCCCCACCGTCATTCCGGTTTTCGCGGATGGCAATGGTCTTGGGGGTGGGGGGAATCCCCCGCATTGAAAAGTTGGCCCCTTTACAACAGGGGGGTTTTGGGGGACAGTTGGGGTTGAGACGGTTTTTTGGTTGGGGGGTTTTATGAGTATGGGGAGTTTGCGGGACAGGCGGCGGGTGGCTCAAAGTCAGTTGGAGGAGTTGGCGGAGCGGCCCGGTCAGGAACACCCGGAGCCGCTGCGCCGGATTGTCGCCGAGGTTTTGGGGTTTGAGACGGTCAGGGACGGGTTTATCGCCGTTGGCCCGGACGCGGGCCTGGGGCCGGCGGGAGTCGCTACCGTCATCGGGAGGCTGGCCGACGAGTTCGGGCCGGATTACCTGGCAGTCCATTTTGACCTGTCCAGCCCATCCGACGGGCGGCGGCGGGATTACGTGACGCTGGCCCAGGTGCAGGCGGCCAACGACCTGGCGCAGCGTTACGCCGGGGAGGTGCGCTGTCCCCTGCTGGTGTTTACCCTGCCCGACGGCAGCGGCGTCCAGTTCGTTACCGGCGACCCCCAGCCATCGAACCGCTACCGCTTGCAGGATATTCTGCGGGTCACGGCCTATCATCGCACGGCCTACCGCACCGCTTTGGACTGCCTGGAAAGCGCCGGCAGCGCTATCGCCGCCGGCGGCATCCCCCGGCGGGCCTTTCGCGAGGCTTTCAACGTCCAGCCCATCACCGAGGCGTTTTTCAAGGACTACAAGGCGGCCTACGATTCCGCCGTGGCGCAAATCGGCGGGGCCATTGACCGGGCCGACGCCGAGAAATTCACGCAGACGCTTTTCAATCGGCTGCTGTTCGTCCACTTCGTCAGCAAGAAGGGCTGGCTCAAGTTCCGGGGCAATTCCGACTATCTCAACGCCCTGTGGCGGGACTACCAGGCCAATCCCGACCGGACCAACTTCTACCGCAGCCGTCTCAATCCCCTGTTCTTCGCCGGGCTGAACAATCCCCAATCCATCAACCTGACGCGGGACAACCCGGCCATGTACGCCCTTATCGGAGACGTGCATTTCCTGAACGGCGGTCTGTTTGAGAAAACGGAACTGGAAATGGAACTGGACCGGCGGGCCGGGGATTTGGTTCCCGACGCCGCCGTTGCGCCGCTGCTGGACGGCGAGGCGGGTCTTTTCAACCGCTACAACTTTACGGTGACGGAGGCGACGCCGCTGGACACGGAGGTGGCGGTGGACCCGGAAATGCTGGGCAAGCTGTTCGAGGAAACGGTGAACGAGCGGCACAGCAACGGGGCCTACTATACCCCGCGCCCGGTGGTGGCCTTCATGTGCCAAGAGGCCATCAAGGGTTACCTGGGCGGCCAGGACATTGACGGGCTGGATGACGCCAAAATCGCCGCCCTGATTGACCGCCAGGAAACCGACGGCGTCACGCCGCAGCAGGCGTTGGAAATCGCCAACGCCGTCGCCGCCATGAAAGCCGTTGACCCGGCCTGCGGCTCCGGCGCCTTTCTGCTGGGGATGTTGCAGGAAATCATCGCGGTCAACGCCACGCTGATTAACGCCGGCCATACGCCGGACAGCCTGTACCGGCAGAAACTGGACATCATCACCAACAACATTTACGGGGCGGACTTGGACAAACTGGCGGTGAGCACGGCGATGCTGCGGCTGTGGCTGAGCCTGGCGGTGGACTACGACGGGGACGGGCCGCCGGACCCGCTGCCCAACCTGGACCTGAAACTGGTGGACGGGGACGCCATCGCCGGGCCGAATCCGCAACTGCTGGACTTCACCTGGCAGGGCATCGTCAACAGCGGTCTGCGGCAGGACATTGCCGCCTACACCACGGCCCACGGCCAGCAGAAAGTCACTCTGAAAAAACGGGTAAAAGCAACCAAGGAAAAACTGCGGGCCGTGATGCAGGACGCGGCCCCGCCGGGGGTGGTGGAGTGGCGGATTGACTTCGCCGACGTGATGCTGAACGGGGGGTTTGACGTGGTGATTGCCAACCCGCCCTATGTGCAGTTGCAGGGCGACGGCGGGCGGCTGGCCAACCTGTACCGGCCGGCGGGGTATGAAACCTTTGTCCGCAGCGGCGACATTTACCAGCTTTTCTACGAGCGGGGCGGTCAACTGCTGCGCCCGGGGCGGGGACTGCTGGCCTACATCACGTCGAACAGCTGGCTCAAGGCGGAATACGGCAAGACCACCCGCCGTTGGTTCGCGGAGAATCATACGCCGCTGCGCCTGTTGGAACCGGGCAAGGACGTATTCGCGGCGTCCATCGTGGACTCGGCGGTGCTGGTGGCCCGCCACGGCATCAGCGGGGAGAGGGGCCGGGCGGTGGATATGGACCGGCTGGCGGACAAGACCTTACCGCCGGCGGAGGAGCATTGGGGGGAACTGCGAACCGAGGGGGAAAGGCCGTGGAGCGCGCTGTCAGCGGTGGAGCGGTCGGCGATGGACAAGATGGAGGCGGTAGGAACGCCGCTGCGGGATTGGGACGTGGCTATCAACTACGGCATCAAGACCGGGTTGAACGCCGCTTTCATTATTGACGGCGCAAAACGGCAAGAGTTGATAGCGGCAGACCCCAAATCGGCGGAAATCATCAAGCCGATATTGCGGGGGCGGGATATTCGGCGTTACAAGGCAAATTGGGCGGACTGGTGGCTGATTGACACGCATAACGGTTATGGCGATGTTTCCGCCGTGAACGTGAATGACTATCCGGCGGTTAAAGTCCACTTGGACGGGTTATATCCGAACCTTGAAAAGCGGCAAGACAAGGGACGGACTCCGTACAACCTACGCAGTTGCGCTTACTATCCAGAATTTGCCAAGGAAAAGCTGGTCTGGATGGATTTAACCGAGCAGGGCCGCTTTGCCTATAACGCCGATGGGATGTTCTGCTTGGACACGACATTTACGATGTCCGGTCAATCAATAAAGTACCTGTGCGCCGTTCTCAATTCCACGTTGATAACCTGGTACATGGCGAATACTGCGCTCAACTCCGGCATGGGCGTAACCCGTTGGAAAAGGTTCACGGTAGAGCGAATCCCCGTGCCGAAAATCAGCGCAGCGGGGCAGCGACCGTTCATCCGGCTGGTGGAGGAAATACTGGAGGCCAAGGGAGCGGACGGGAAGGCGGACACGACGGTATTGGAGCGGGAAATAGACCGGGTGGTGTACGACCTGTACGGGTTGACGGGGGAGGAGGAGACGGCGATAGAGCGCAGCCTGAGGCTAATCCACCCGACGGACGAGGGGGAGGACGCGGCCCTGTTGCAGCTGGCGCTGGCGGCAGAGGGGGAGTTGGGGCGGGAGGGGTACGTGGGGGAGGGGAGGGTGCTGGAAACGCTGCGGGCCACGTCTGAGAACTCGGATGGAGATTAGGTATGCGGCCCGATTTCACCGGGATTTGGAGGGGCTGCGGAATGGCAACTTGAACCGGCAGGTGGAGCAGTTGATTGGAGACTTGAAAGCGGCGGCAAACCTGTTGGAGATTAGGGGCGTGGAAAGGTTGACGGCCCGGGGACGCCAATATCGCATCAGGGTAGGGGCGTATCGGGTGCTGGCGTCGTCGGAGGCAAACGCGGTAACGCTGCTGACCGTCCGCCACCGTCGGGACGCCTACCCCCGCGGTGGCCGCCGGGGGTAGTTGGGGGTTGAGGGTTGGGGGTGGTTAGCCCACTAAGCGCCAATCGGTAATGATGTACCGGGGCCTGCCTTCCCCCACGCGCCTGGTTTGGGCGGTAATCGTGACTTCCTGTTCCAGAATGGTATTGATATTGACGGCTTCCGTTGATGTGGGCGCAACCCGTCCGGCAATTACCGTTCCAATGGCCGCTTGCAAATACTGTGGTTCTGCTGCCGATACCCGGAACTCCGCCCGTCGGCCTTGGGGCAGAAATCCTTGAAATTGCCCCTCAAGGGTGACTTCATCCTCTCGGATGTTGTCATTGCTCAAACGCTCCTGGCTGCGCCGGACTTGGAAAGCATCACGAAAACGGAAAATATCTCCCTTGAATTCCAAGGCGCACGTTGCATCGTTATCCGCAACTACCTTGAGGAAATGTTGTATTGAGTCAAGCGCCCGCCGGTCTGCGTCGGCTATCGCGTCCACCAGTTCCTCGTCGGTGCCTACTGACGCCTCCAGAATTTCCTTGACCCTTCCGATGGCTACTTCGACCGGGGTAGATTGACCGGCGAGGGCCGGTTGTTGCGAAGCGTCTTCTATTTGGAATCCGAAAGACCCTGTTGTCGTCCCGGTAATCATCAACCTAAAATCATCCCGGTTGGGAATTTTTCCCCGGGATGGCAAAACATGGCTTAGGCTGGCCCCGACGGTGGCGACGGATTCAGAAAAAGTTTTGGATGCGTCGCCCCCGAATTTAGGATCAATGCCCAAGTTGGCCACTACCGGGGGCCCCCGAAAAGTCAACAGGGCCTTGACCAGGCGCGGGGAGTAGTCAAGGTATGCCGCCAGTTTTTCCTCAACCTTCTGCAAACGAGCCTGTAGGCTCATCCGACCTAACACGTTGCCTTCGGAAGTTCTTGCAATGAGGTCTTGCAAGTGGTTCTTTTCCGACAAGAGGGAGCGATATTCGCGGACGTTCACGCCCTGCCTCCTTCGTTGCCTTGTATTTGATCAAGGCGCAATCCAGCTTCTTCGTCATCATCCGCCAGGTTAATTTTCAAGTAGCCTTTCCATTGACCGCTTCTCGTATGGGACCACATACTGTACCAGTAAATGGACGCATCAATGATTTCTTCCGGGGTGGTCTGATTCAATGGGACAAAATAAGCGTCGATGGAGTAACTGATTTTCAAGTGACTTTGGTCGAAAAGCCCTGCAAAACTCTCAATCAGAGTATCCCCCGTATGTCCATCGGGAATATGAAAGAAGGTCACTACGTCAATGTCAGCGGGTACGTGGGTCCCAACATTTTCAACAAAACTGCCGTTGACCCACTGAAACCCCCTGGTCAATCCGGCTTGGTGGAGCTCGGCGCGATAATCCAACAGCCCGCGCAAGAGGCGCCGGCGGTGTTCCGTGTTGCCGAAGTTTGCTATCAGGTCAAGAAGTGAAATTTCATAAGGAGAGCGGAGCTCCGATGTGGGGTCATCCACGTCGTTGGGTGGCAACAGTCCATCGAGGTCCCAATCGGGAACCCCGCTGAAATTGCTGGTCATTGTTCATCAGATGCCGGCCGGCGAATAGCGCGGGTCGTGCAACCCCTCTAAGCAGGTAGGATACCAACAAGGGCAAAATTGTCAACCGCGTCACTGGGGAACTGGTGTCCAGCCAGGTTCCCGTCTATCATTATCCCTGGCAGAACCATCCGCAATTACATGGGTGGTACGAGGTGGGGGAAGTTGAGATGATTGGCCGGGTAAGGGCCGGGCGTTGGGCGCGGCGGCCTGTGCTAGAATGGGTTTGCCGGCGGCAAGTGTGGGTTTGGGGGCCAATGTTTTGAGGAATGAGCGATGACCATAACCGTGAAAGCAAGATTCGCCAACGGGCTGCTTACCCCGCTGGAGCCTTTGGATTTGGAAGAAGGGCAGGAAGTGGTGATAAGCATTGAGGCGGAGCCGGCGCTTGGCCCGTCGGCGGACTCGGTTCTGGAAATGTTTGAGCGGCTGCATGATCGGCCCCGGCGGGAACCTGGGACGGGTTGCCGGAGGACGGCGCCAGGAATGTTGACCACTACCTTTACGGCGCGCGGCGGCGGGTTGGGCCAAACCGGGGGCAGGTGATTTATGACGGATAACAACGCGGCCATCGGGCGAAGGCTGGTGGACAAGATAAGTTCCCAGGAATTGCCGGCGTTGGAAGAGGGGGCGGTCAAGCAGGCCAAGTACGTCGGCGCGTTGCTGAACTCCCGGTTGGGGCGTTTGTTCCAATGCCGGGGGGATAGAATGCCGATTCCCCGAATCTCCGCCGAGGAACAGCAGCCCTTTGTCCGGCTGGTGGACCAGATTCTGGAGGCCAAGGCGTCGGACGCCGGGGCGGATGTCGCGGCGTTGGCGGAGAGCGTAGATTGGCTGGTTGCCGACCTTTACGGCCTTACCAACGACGAAACGGCGGATGTGGCGGACTTTTTCTGGCATTGGCCGTTGAGCCAGGAGGAAGAGGATGCGGTATTGGCGCGGTTGATGGACGAGGCATTGGCGGAAGGGATGGGGAGCGAAGAGGAGTTGCGGGAGATATTGCGGAGTTGGGATGAGGGTCGAGCCTAGCCGGGCTTTCAACCGGCAGTTAAGGCAGATAAGCGACCCCGGTCTGCGTCGGCGAATCCAGCGGAAAATAGCGGAACCGGAAAGAGCGGCATCCCTCAGCGAAGTGACGGAAGTAAGCCGGATGCGGTCATCCCGGAGGAACCGCTACCGAATCAGGATAGGGGAGTACCGCCTGGGAATAATCGTGGAAGGGGAAAGGGTAATCCTGGCCGAGTTGATGACCAGGGGGGAAATTTACCGTTATTTCCGGTAGGGGCGTTGGGATGGTATTGGCGGCTAAACCGCCGGCCGGGGGCCAATGTTTTGAGGAATGAGCGATGACCATAACCGTAAGAGCAAGGTTCGCCAACGGGCTGCTTACCCCGCTGGAGCCTTTGGATGCTCCCGAAGGGTCTTGGGTGACATTGAGCATTGAAGGGGCCGAGTCGCCGGAAGGGGAGGCGGCCCCGGCGGGGAAGGATATTGCGCCTGATTCCGGCGGCCGGCCGGAGGCGCCCCCAAATTCCGCTTACCTGGAGGAAGCCCTGCAAGACCTTAACGAAGTGACTGCCGATGCGGAAGAGGATGGGCTGGACATACCTTCGGACTTGGCATTCAAGAACGCCGAGCGGCTGCTGAGGGCAATGTACGGCATCTCGCCGCGGCGTTATGGCGTCTATCCCGATTACGATGGCTACATTACCATTGACGCCCGCGGCCCCAACGACCGTATAGCAGTGGTGATGTGCGGTTCCGATGGCGGGGCGCTCTGCCTGGTCACCATAGACAACGAACCCCGGCGGGCCCGGTATTCCACGGCGCGCCAACTTCCCGACGGTTTTATTCGTGAAGCGCTTCTTGACCTGGGGAAAGAGTCGGCCTGATGACAGAGGCGGATTCAGCACCCATCAGCAGCCCGGGCCCGGTAGGCGACGGGGAAGACTTGGGGCGCCGGGTATTTTCTCTTTCAATCGCCCGGCAGGCCGCCAGAAACAGGGTTCCGCGGAGGGTTTTCGAGGAGAGGCCGGGGACAAAGGAACTTTCCGTGGACCGCTTGACTGTTGCCGGGGACATTGGCATCGCCGTCATCGTCGCGGACGCGCTGGCGGCGGCAGCCAGTCGTCCCCAGCCCCCCAATACTTTCAGCGGTTGGGCGGTAGTTGACGCTGGTAAAGTTCGCTACGCCGGATGCGGGGTGATTGATTCACCGACCTCCACCAGTCCGTACCACGCCGATATTGTCCTCCCTGATGCCGCGATGGAGAGCGCGGACGCCCAAAGGCAATACGCGACAACTTTAGCCGGTATGTCCAGGTGGAGACCCTGGCCCTGACCATAGATCGCAACACTCAGACAAATACGGCTAAAAGCCAGCGACGTTAGACAACCAAGAACAGGGGAGGGAGTTGTTGACCATTCTGCACGCCGACAGCGAGCCGCAGTTTGCGGAGCATCTGCGTTCGGTGCTGGCGGAGGCCAACGGGCAGCCCCACAGCGTCGACGTTGCGGTGGGGTATTTCTACCTGTCGGGGTTCGCACAGGTGGCCGACCTGCTGGAGACGCGGCCCGGCCAAGTTCGCATCCTGATTGGCCGCACGGATACCCCCACCCGACAGGAAATTCTGGCCGGTTACAGTCCCCGCGAATCCGCCGACGGCTACCACGCCGCGCAGAACCGGCGGGATGAAACCGAGGCCCGGGATAAAACCCTGGATAACGTGGGCCGCAACGCCGCCGCCCAACCCCAGAACGATGCCAGCGAGGAGGGCATCAAGTCCCTGACCCGGCTCATCGGCAAGGGGCGGGTGGACGTGCGGGCCTACGTGAAAGACCGGATGCACGCCAAAGCCTACATCGGGTACACCGGCCTGGAATCGGCGCCGGGCACGGCCATCATCGGCAGCACCAACTTTTCCGCCGCCGGGTTCACCGGCAACACCGAGTTGAATTACCCCGTGACTCACGGCGGCGACATTGGCGAAATCCGGCAGTGGTTTGAACGGCTGTGGCAGGAAAGCGAGCCGGTGGGCGACCGGGTGGTGGAGCAGCTGGAAAACAGTTGGCCGCTGGCCGCGCCGGACCCCTACATGATTTACCTGAAAGTCCTGTACGAACTGTACGGGGACACGCTGGGGGAAGAAATGGCCGCGCCCGGCCCGCCGCCGGTTAGTCTGACCGATTACCAGCAGGACGCGGTGAACGCGGGGCTGGCGATGCTGGAACGGCACGGAGGCTGCTACATCGCCGACGTGGTGGGCATGGGCAAAACCTACGTGGGGGCGGAAATTCTGCGCCGTCTGTACACCACGGAGCGAGACTCCGGCGACCCGCTGGTAATTTGTCCGGCCAGCCTGCGGGAGATGTGGGAACGGGCTTGCGAGCGGTTCGGTCTCAAGGATGCCGACGTGCTGAGCCGGGGACGGCTGACCGAGGCCAGCGTCGCCAACGACCGTATCCTGCAAAAGACGCTGCGCAACGCCGGGCCGGTGCTGATTGACGAGGCCCACGGGTTTCGCAACAACAGCCAACGGCGGCGGGCGCTGCTGAACCTGCTGAAAGGGGCCAAGCGGCACAAGGTCATTCTGCTGTCGGCCACGCCGCAGAACCTGGCGCCCACGGACATCCTGCGCCAACTGGAATTGTTTCTGAACCCCAACGACCACGGCCTGCCGGGAATATCGGGCAATCTGGCCCAGTACTTTCCGGCGGACCCGGCCCGGGCGGAACCGCAGCAGATTGCGGGGGCGCTGCGGCACGTCCTGATTCGCCGGCGCCGGCGGGACATCCGGGAAAGCTACCCCGACAGCGCGCTGGACGGACGGCCCATCCGGTTTCCCGAAGCGAAGCTGTCCAACCGGGAGTATAACCTGGATTACGCCTACAAGAAGGCCGGCGGCATCGAAAAAATCACCGGCCTGCTGAAGCAGTACCAGGCGGCTCGCTACAAGCCGGCCAAGTACCTGCAACCCCACGCTACTGAACGCCCGGAGTACGCCAACATCGTCCGCAGCCAGCGGGGCAACCTGGCCGGGATTATGACCACCAACCTGTGGAAACGGCTGGAGTCGTCCATCCCGGCCTTCCGCAGTACGCTGGAAGTGCTGATTGAAAGCAACCGGCGATTTCGCGACCAAATCGGGAGCGGCGGCGTCAGCAAGGACGAAGGGGCGGAGGACAGCGAGGAAGCGCTGACCGTTGACCTGCCCAACGATGAAGATTTGGACACCGACGAACTGGACCGGGAAGAGGATTACATCGTCATACGGCAACAGTCCTACCCCGCCGGAGACTTCCGGTGCCCGGAGTGGCTGGTTGACCTGGCGGCGGATGAACGGACGTTGACCGCAATCCGCGACGCCTTGAAAAACGTCCAGGCCGACCCGGAGGGAGACGCCAGCGACGACGCCAAACTCCACGAAATCAAGAGTTTCGTCAAGTCGCCGGGCGTGTCCGGCCAAAAGCTGCTGATTTTCACGGAGTCGAAGGTCACGGCCAATTACCTGCACCAGCAGTTGACGGCGGACAACCCCGGCGTGAACATTGACCTGTTGATGGGGGGCGACAGTCGCAGCTCCCGGAAAGTAGCCCGGTTCTCGCCGAAAAGCAACGAGCAGCCGGAGTTGCCGGAAAACGAGCAGACCCGCATCCTGATTGCCACCGACGTGATTGCCGAGGGTCAGAACTTGCAGGACTGCAACCGGGTGGTCAGCTATGACCTGCATTGGAACCCGGTAACGCTCATCCAACGCTTTGGGCGGGTTGACCGCATCACTACCGAGCATGAGGAGATTTACCTGCACAACATGATGCCGGACCCGGCGGTGGAAGGCGAAACCGGAATCCGGGAACGGGTCAGCGGGCGGGTGCAGTCTTTCCACGACCTGATTGGACTGGACAACGTAATCCTGGAGAACGGGGAACGGGTCAACCCGGAATCCATCTACGCCATTTACGACGGCGAAATGCCGGAGGAAGATGATGCCATTTCCGACAACCTGGCGGTGGCGCAGGACGCCAACGCGCTGCTGAACCGCATCCGCCGGGAGGAGCCGGAACTGTGGCAGCGGCTGTGGCTGATGCCCGACGGTCTGCGGGCGGCAATGACGGCGGACGGTCATCCCAACGCCGGCTGCACCATCACGCTGGCGGCCAGGGGCGACGAAAAACAGGGCTACGCCGTCAACTCCGAGGGCGACGTTGCGGAGCTGGGCCACGCCGAACTGGTGCGGCGGTTGGCTTGCGCGCCGGATACGCCGGCGGTTCCGCTGCCGCCGGATACCAACGCCCGCGTGGGCAAGGCAGTGACCGCCCTGGCCGAGAAACTGGCGCCGAAGCCGGCGGGGATGGAACCGCGTCACAGCGACGACCAGGTAACACGGTACGTCAACAATCAACTTGGCCAGTTGCGGCTGGATGAACGGTCCGACGCCGCCCATCTGCGGCGGGTGGAATCGCTGCGGGCCGCGTTCAACGCAGAACTGCCGGTAAGCGTCAACGAAAGGGTCAGACGCTTGATGCGCGACGGCGTTGTCGGGCTGGAACTGCTGAACGCTCTTACGGCGATGGAGTCCGAATTGCCACAGCAGGACGGCGACGGCGAAACGAGAAAGGCGGCAACCGGCGACGTGCGGGTAGTCTGCTCAATGGGAATCGTCGCCGCCTAGTCTGAAACGGCGGCGCAAACATTCCATGACGCCAGCCCGTAGCGCGGGCGTATCCTTGTAGGTTGAGAGTGGTTGAGGCAAGGGTTTCTGGATTCCGGCCTTCGCCGGAATGATTTTTCGCCCAGGGGAATGGGTTGGCTAAGGCAAGGACTTGGATTCCCGCTTTCGCCGGAATGACGGTTGGGGGTGAGAAGTGTTGGGTGGGTGGTTCGACAGGCTCACCACGAACGGGACAGGCCCACCACGAACGGGAGACGCTGCGGTTTTCACCCCCACCCCTTCGGCTGTGCTCAGGGCAGGCTCTAACCCTTCCCCTCGTAGGGGGAGGGGATTTTCACACACCCACCAAGTCCTGGATGCTATAACCCTGTGGGGGTATATAATTTGTGGGGATGGCTTGGCGTTGTTGTGACCGGGGGCCGTCTATCCGTCATTTTCGAGGAGCGATTGATGAAGCGGACTGCTGACGTTGTGGTTATCGGCGGGGGAGTGATGGGTTGCAGCATTCTTTACCACCTGGGCCGGGAGGGGCTGGCCGATAGCCTGCTGCTGGAACAGGACGTGCTGGGGTCAGGTTCTACCGGACGTTCCCAGACCATTTGCCGGATGCACTACTCCAACCCGGTTACGGCCAGCATGGCCTGGCAAAGCCTGGAAGTTTTCGCCAACTTCGGGGACCTGGTGGGCGGGGCGTCGGGTTTCGTCAAGACCGGGTACGTGGTGGCGGTGTCCCAGCAGGACATTCCGGGTCTGCACCAGAACATCGCCATGCAGCAGGATTTGGGCATCAGCACCGGGTTGATTACCAGGGACGAACTTAAAGACCTGGCGCCCATGATTCAGGCGTTGGACACGGAAGGGCTGGCGTGGGAGCCGGAGTCGGGTTACGCCGATTCGCACCAGGTCACGGCGTCTTTCGCGGCTCAGGCGCGGGCCGGCGGCGCCGAGGTAGCGATGCGTACCACCGCCACCGGCGTCGAGGTCGCCAACGGACGGGTGCAAGCGGTAGTCACCGACCAGGGGCGGGTGGAAACGCCCATCGCGGTGGTGGCCGCCGGGCCGTGGTCGAAAGAGTTGATGGCGGTCATTGGAGTTGACGTTCCGCTGTCCACGGTGCGGCACCAGATAGCGTCCATCCAGCGGCCCGTTGACCAACTGCCGTACCATCCGGGGGTGGGCGACATTGCCCATTCCTTTTCCTTCCGGCCCGACGGCCAGGCGATGACGCTGGTGGGTTTCGGGGAAGACCCGGCGCCGGTGGAGGACTATAACCAGGGGGTGGATATGCCCCGTTTCGCCCAGGTGATGGAGGGGTTGACGGAGCGGATGCCGTTGATGGCGGAGTCGTATTTCCGGGGCGGTTGGTCGGGGCTGTTCACCATCACCCCGGACTGGCACCCCATCATGGACCGGGTTCCGGGGATTGAGGGGCTGTATTGCGCCATCGGCTTCAGCGGCCACGGGTTCAAGCTGTCGCCGGCCATCGGGCGGTCTATGGCGGAGTTGATTGCGCGGGGGCAAGGGGAGTCGGTGGACTTGACGCCGCTGCGGTTCAGCCGGTTCGAGGAAGGGGACTTGATGACTTCCAGCTACCGCTACAACGTGCTGGCGTAGCGCTCCGTCACTGCTGAATTGACGACGAACCCGGCAAACCCGTCATACCGGCGCCGGCCGGTATCCAGGATTCCTTGCCCAAACGGACGCTGTTGTATGCTTGGGATTTCTGGATTCCGGCCCCGTATCGTGGTACGGGACAGGCTTTTCGCCGGAATGACGACACCCTCTTCATCAGTCGTCGGTTCAAGTAAGGTGCGCTGCCGGTGCGTTGACCTTTGCGGGGGTTTCCGTTAGTGTAGTGGGGAAATCCAACGCTCCCGCGGGGCGTGGAAACCGGCATACGGGAGGTGTCCAGTGTATATCAGAATGGTGTGGGGAAAGCTGCGCCCCGGTTCCTGGGAAGAGTATGAGCGGCATTATCACGAGCGGCTGGCGAGCAACACGGACATTGCGGGGTTGCAGGAGCGCCAACTGCTGCGGAGCACGGAGGACCCGGACGAGGGCATCAGCGTCAGCATCTGGGACACGCTGGAAAGTCTGCGGACTTACGAGACGGGGGAATTCCGGCAAAACGTGGCGCGGGAAGTGGAGCACCTGTACCGGGGCGAGTACTGGGTGAAGCACTTCGAGGTAAGTTCCACCGACTCTTAGGGGGCAACGCCGGCGTATGATAAACGGGGGTTCACCCCCACCCTAACCCTCCCCCTGATAGGGGGAGGGGATTTTTGTTTGGGGGCGGTAGGATTTTCGCGGGCCTTTTTACAGGGATTCTATGCCGGCGCGGGCGGCGTCTTCGTCTTCCTGGGCGGTGCCGCCGCTGCCGCCGACGGCGCCGATGAGTTCGCCGTCGCGGAAGATGGGCAGGGCGCCCTGGCCGGGGACGAATTCGCCCTTTTCAACTTCCATGACGGCCCGCAGCACCGGGGTCAAGGCCCGGTCGGTCAGGTCGTTGCTGGGTATGCCGAAGCAGGCGGAGGCGCGGGCCTTGCCGCGGGAGACGTAGGGAGTGCGCCAGGGGGCGCCGTCCATTCGCACCATGCACTTGAGGTCTCCGCGGGCGTCCACCACGGAGATGCTGAGCTTGACGCCCATTTCCAGGGCTTTGGCCTTGGCCGCTTGCAGTACCCGTTCCGCGTCTTCCAGGTTGATGTCGGGCATAATCGTACCTCCCTTTTATGTTTGGGGTAGTTGCGGGTATGGCGAGATTATAGCGGATTGAGGGGGAGAGGATACATTGGGGAGCGCAGGGCCGTCATACCGGCATCCAGAGATTCTTGCCATTAAGTAGGTTGGCCAGTACCTGACATTTCTGGATTCTTGACCCGTATCGTGGTACGGGGCCGGCTTTTCGCCGGAATGACGGTTGGGATGGGGGAGAGGATTTTTGACGGGGTTGGTTAGGGGGATGCTAGTACATAATCATTGCGGTTGGGACGAGTCGCTGGGCTACGGGGTCAACGGCCAAGGCCAGACCTTCCAGGGTGTAGGCGCCCAGCAGGGCCGGGGATTGGTCGTCGCCAAAGACCACCAGGGTGGTGACGCTTTCCCCGTCAATGGTGGCCCCAGCGTGTCCGTATTCCAGGTTAACGCGCTGATTGTTGGCCAACATCAAAGTGCGCCGTCCGATGGGAACGATGCCCGACTCCCGCAACATACTGCCGGGCAGGGTGGTGTAAGAGGAGCCGGTATCCACCTCTGCCGTCACGTCGCGGAATTGTTGGCCGTCCATGCTGGAAATCCACACGGGCCAGTTGAATGTTCCCATGCTGGTGGCCTCTTGCGGGGGTTTGCCGGGTTTGTTGGCGGGAAGGGCGTTAGCCGCCGGCTACGGCGGGGACGATGCTGATTTCGTCGCCGGATTTGGCGGCGGTGGCCAGGCCGTCGAGGAAGCGGACATCTTCTCCGTTGAGGTAGATGTTGACGAAGTAGCGGAGTTCGCCGTTTTCGTCAATGAGGCGTTCCTTGAATCCGGGGTAGCTGGATTCAAGCTGGTCAATCATGCGGGAGAGGTCGGATTCTTCCATTTCGACCTTGTCGAGGCCGTTGGTCATGCGGCGCAGGGGAGTGGGGATGCGAACCAAGACAGGCATGGGGGATACTCCTTTTGTGGTTGGGTGTTGGGCGGTCAGCCTTCGATTACGTCGCCGCCTACCGGGTCAACGCGGACGCCGGTGGAGCTGACCCATTGGAGGCCCCGCTCGATTTCTTCTTTTTCGCCGTCCAGTTCCAGGATTACCCAGCCCATTTCCTCACTGACATCGGCCCGTCGGATGTTGGTGACGATGTGGAAGTCTCGGCCGAGTTGGTAGATGATGGGTTCCTTGACCAGTTCGGCCTGGAAGGTGAATTTGACCCGTTGGCGGTCCATGAGCGTTACCTGCCCAGGGCATAGGGGGCGGTTCCCCCGGCGGCGCGTCCGTCCAGGGCCTCTTCAAAAGAGCTTAGCGTGGGCTTGACCATGAGGGGGTCAACGACGCCTTCGACGGCCTCCTGGGTCTTGAGTCCGTTGCCGGTAATGTAGGCGACGGTTACTTCGTCGGGCTGGATGGCGCCGGACTGGGCCAGGCGGGCCAGGGCGGAGACGGTGACGCCGCCGGCGGTTTCGGTGAAGATGCCTTCGGTCTCGGCCAGCAGCTTGATGCCCTCTACCACGTCGGGTTCGGGGACGGCGACGCCGCTGCCCTGGGAGTTGCGGATGACGCGCAGGGCGTAGATGCCGTCGGCGGGGTTGCCGATGGCCAGGGACTTGGCGATGCTGTTGGGGCGCACCGGGCGGACGTGGGTCTGGCCTTCGTTCCAGGCGGTGACGATGGGGCAACAGCCTTCGGCCTGGGCCATGTGCATCTTGGTGGTGACCCAGGGATGATGAACGGTGTTCTGGTCGGCGCCGAAGGACATGGACGGTATGCCTTCCAGCAGGCCGAGGCAGGCGAGTTCGTTAAATCCCTTCCAGATTTTGGTGAACATAGCGCCGGAGGC
The DNA here is from genome assembly GCA_963665735.1 of Dehalococcoidia bacterium. Classification (GTDB taxonomy): domain Bacteria; phylum Chloroflexota; class Dehalococcoidia; order Lucifugimonadales; family UBA3495; genus CATOSK01. The sequence goes on from OY762444.1 coordinate 1,738,586, forward strand.
CGAGGGAATGACCACGTGGTCGGGGAGGCGCCAGTCGAGTTGTTCGGCCACTTCGTAGCCCAGGGTCTTGCTGCCTTCGGCGTAGTAGGGGCGCATATTGATGTTGACGAAGGCCCAGGGGTAGTTGTCGCCGACTTCGCTGCACAGGCGGTTAACTTCGTCGTAGGTGCCATCCACGGCGACCATTGTCGGGCCGTAAACGGCGGCGCCGATGACCTTGCCGCGCTCCAGGTCGGAGGGGATAAACACGACGGAGCGGATGCCGGCGCGGGCGGCGTGGGCGGCGACGCTGCAAGCCAGATTGCCAGTGGAGGCGCAGGCGATGGTGTCAAACCCGAACTCGACGGCCTTGGTGGCGGCGACGGAAACCACCCGGTCTTTGAAAGAGTAGGACGGGTTTACGCTGTCGTTCTTGATGTAGAGGTTGTTGAGACCCAGGCGGCGGCCCAGGTTGCGGGCCTTCATAAAGGGGGTGAATCCGGCCATGATGTCAACGGGGTCTTCACCGCTGGCGGGGAGCAAGTCCTGGTAGCGCCAGATGCTCAACGGGCCTTGGGCGATGCTGTCGCGGCTGACGACTTGGGAGATGGTGTCGTAGTCGTACACCACTTCCAACGGGCCGAAGCAGAAGTCGCAGACGTTGAAGGCTTCGGCGGGGTATTCCCGGCCGCACTCGCGGCACTTGAGTCCGCTTACGAAAGACAAGGCGTTGGCAACCTCCGAGGGGGTGGGGGACAGGCCCCGGTTCCGGCGGGAAATTCAGCCGGCAAGAGCCGGCGGCCTTGGGGCTAAGGCGGGTTGATGGTAGCAAAGGGGGTTTTTGTTGTCAAGGAAGGGTTTGGGAGGTTGACTCCCTCCCCGGCCCTCCTGGGGGAGAAGGCGCCTTTTTCGAGGGGGTTTTCACCACAGAGGCACGGAGACGCGGAGAGTTGGGGAGAGGGGTTGGTTGTTGGGGGGTGCGCAGGCAGGAATGCCCGCGCCACCGGGGAGTGGGGGTTGGTTTGCGCGTCGGATTGCTGGATTCTGGCCTACGCCGGAATGACGACTGACGGAGTTGACGACGCAGCGGAGTTTTGCAGGGTGGAAAGGTTGGCTTATACTGGTGGGGATTTGTTTTGGCAAGAAGGGGGATTGCGTTGGTTAATCGGGAGCGGTTGGTTCAGACGCTGGTTGACTTGATTCGGATTGACAGCCCGACGGGGGAAGAGGATGAGATGGACCGGGAGATTACGGCCCGGTTGGAGGGGTTGGGGTTTACGGTGCGCCATGACGGTTTTCGCAACGTCATCGGGCGGCTGGAGGGCGTCGGGGAGCCGGTGCTGCTGTCGGCCCACCTGGATACGGTGGAGCCGGGCCGGGGCATCAAGCCCATCATGGACGGGGACGTTTTGCGCTCGGACGGGACAACGATTCTGGGGGGCGACTGCAAGGCGGGGGTCAGCATCGTGCTGGAGGCGGTGACGACGGCGGTGGAGTCGGGGCTGCCCCGTCTGCCGGTGGAGGTGGCTTTCAGCCGTGCCGAGGAAGGGGGTCTGAACGGGGCGCGCAACATGGACTTGGGGCTGCTGTCGGCCCGGCGGGGGCTGGTCTTTGACGGCGAAGGGGCGGTCAACCGGGTGACGGTGGAGGCGCCGTCGCAAAACGTGGTGCAGGCGCGCATCCGGGGTCGGGCGGCCCATGCCGGCGTTGAGCCGGAGAAGGGAATTTCAGCGTTGGTTATGGCCGCCGAGATTATGACCCGGCTTCCGCTGGGGAGGCTGGACGCGGAGACTACGGCCAATATCGGACGGGTCGAGGGCGGGTTGAAACGCAACATCATCCCGGAAGAGGCGTTCATGGATGGGGAAATCCGCAGCCGCGACCAGGCCAAGCTGGAGAGTTGCGTCGAAGAGTTCCGGCGGGTGTTCGACGAGGTGGCGGCGCGTTACCCGGAGGGTAAGGTGGCGTTGGACATCACCAGCAGTTACCGGGCTTACCGCGTGGGGGAGACGCATCCGGCGGTGGCGATGCTGGGGCGGGCCTTGGCCGAAGTGGATATGACCCCGCAGTTGGAGGCCAGCGGCGGCGGTTCGGACGCCAACGTCTTTATGGAGCATGGCATCGGGGCGCTGCCGGTGGGAATCGGCGTGCGGGGGTTTCACACGAAGGAAGAAACGGCGTCGGTGCCGGAGATGGTGCAGGCCGCCGAAGTCTGCCGGCGGGTGATACAGGGGGTTTGACCCCCACCCCGGCAATCGCATCATAACTTCCAAAGCACGTAACCCTGAACTTCATCATGTAACCCTGAACTTCATCATGTAACCCTGAACGAAGTGAAGGGTCTAAAATCCTCCGCCAAAAGCCCCGCCGGGAGTCGAAAGACGGTTGGCGGCAAGGATTTCAGATTCTTCGCTACGCTCAGAATTACATCCCACAGGGGGCGCTACCGCGTCGACTCATGCCAAAGTCACCCTTCCCGGACGTTGCGGGGCGTTTCGCCGAAGAACTCGCCCAGGAAAAGGGCCGTGGGGCCGTGCAGGGGCAGTTCGTTGATGATTTCCTCCCTGGTGAACCAGCCGATAACGTCGCCTTCCTCGCTGAGGCGGGGTTCGCCGGCGCACTGGCACAGGTAAACGTGCCAGACGTGCAGGTCGGCTCCGCGGCGGCACGGGTCAACCACCTCCCGGCCTTCCCAGACTCCGGCCGGCGGGGTCAGCGGTTCCACCGAAATCATGCCCAACCCGGCCTCTTCGTAGGCTTCCCTCAATGCCGATTGCTGGGTGGTTTCGCCCATTTCCACGTGGCCGGCGGGGATGGTGTAGCAGCCGATGGGTTAAAGCCGCCGGCGCATCAGGCAGCAGCGTTTGCCGTCGGGTTCCTCCCGCCACAGGACGGCGGCGGCGGACGCGTGCAGCAGTTCGCCGTCGCTGTCCCGGATACGCCAGACCATTACCGGGTCGAAGAGGTAGGCCCGCTGACGGGAGTGGTCGCCGTGGGTGTAAAGTCCCGGTCGCCACGATTCCGGCGGGATGGGTTGGCCGTCCTCAAAACAAAAGACCTGGGTGGCGGCGAATTTCCCGGGGGCGGACTCGGAACCGATGACGCTGCGGATGGTTTGGATGATGGCCTTGCGTTCCATGCGGGTATATCCTTCCGAGGGGGTTGGATGGTGTTGGCGGCATAGTAGCACGGCTTATTGTAAGGACATGGCAAGCCGCGCCCCTACGGGATAAGTCCGGTAGTTTCCCCGAATATCAACGGTTGGGACGGTGGGGATTTCTGGATTCCGGCCTGCGCCGGAATGATGGGTTTAGGGCCGGGAAAGACGGTGGGGGGTTAGCGTTGTTTGGTTTTTGCATGACCGCCTTGGTGATTTGCGTTGGTAGGGGCGCACGGCCGTGCGCCCCTACGGGCGTTGGTTTTTGTTGGGCGGGCATGACGGTGGGGGGTTAGCCTTGGTGGGTTTTGCATGACCGCGTTGTTGATTGGGGTTGGTAGGGGTTAGCGGAGGCCGGGGTTTTCACCCCCTCCCCAACCCTCCGCCTGAATAGGGGGAGGGGGTATCGAAAGGACGGCGGTTAATTTTTCGGCGGTAGGCGGCGGGCGTGATATAATCCGTTGGCAATTTTGCGGCGTTCTGTGGGCGTCTTATTCCCGGGGGTAATTTCCCGGATACCTGGGGCAGCGATGTTCGACCAACTGGCGGGCTTTCCCGCGCTTCTTTCCGTGCTTCCCGCCGGCGGCGGACTGGAAATCACCGAAATAGTAACCCACCTGCTGATTCAACTGGCGGTAATCATCTTCGTCGCCAAAATGGCGGGGGAGATTGCCGTGCGATACATCAAAATCCCGCCGGTGTTGGCGGAATTGGGGGCCGGAGCGATTATCGGCCCCTATGCTCTGGGCGCTTTGCCGATTCCCTTCTACGGGCCGTTGTTTCCCCTTCCCGAAGGGGCCGATGTGGTCATTCCGGTGGACAACGAGCTTTTCGCCATCGCGCAAATAGGGTCAATCTTCCTGCTTTTCGCCATCGGCCTGGAAACCAACCTGCGCCAGTTTCTGCGCTACGCCGGGCCGGCTACGGCGGTGGCCGTCGGAGGCGTAATCATCCCCTTCGTCCTGGGCGCGGGGGCCACGGTCTTTTTCGGTTTTGCCGGGGAAGACGGCTGGGCCTCGCCCGAAGCCCTGTTCATGGGGGCAATCCTCACCGCTACCTCGGTGGGAATCACCGCGCGGGTGCTGGCCGAGCTGAACAAGCTGGACTCGCCCGAGGGCGTAACCATCCTGGGGGCGGCGGTGGTGGACGACGTTTTGGGAATCCTGGTGCTGACGGTGGTAGTAGGCATCAGCGCCACCGGCACGGTGGCTCTGCCGGCGGCGGAAATGGCCCCGGAGGCCGCGGCGGTGGTGGAAGAACCCCACGGTTTCTCCATGCAGGACGTGGGAATAGTGGCCGGCAAGGCGTTGGCCTTCTGGCTGGGGCTGACCGGGATAGGACTGCTGGCGGCTCCTTACGTGGAAAAGGCGCTGAACCGATTTCGCGCGCCGGGGGCGGGCCTGGTGGTGACCGTGGCCCTAGCCTTGTTGGCGGCGGGCCTGGCCGAGATATTCGGGCTGGCTTTCATCATCGGGGCTTTTTCCATCGGGTTGGCCTTGTCCAACACCGACCTGGCCCACCGGGTAGAGCGGGAACTGGTGCAGGTGAATCAAATCGTGGTGCCGGTGTTTTTCGTGGTAATGGGGATGCTGGTGGACGTTAGCGCAATGGGGGCGGCCCTGGTCTTTGGGCTGGTGTTGTCGGTGCTGGCGGCGGCGTCCAAGGTATTCGGGTCAGGGATACCGGCGGCCCTCACCGGGTTCAACGTGCGGGGCGCGACCCGGGTGGGCATTGGCATGATGCCCCGAGGGGAAGTCGCCTTGATTATCGCCGGCATTGGCCTGGCCAACGGAATCATCGGCCCGGCCCTCTTCGGGGTCAGCATCCTGATGACCGTGTTGACCACCATTATCGCCCTGGTCTTTCTGATTCTCCTCTTCCGGTCGCCGGAAAGCGGGCGGCGACACGCTGAATCCGGCGGTGATGCGACTACCCCATCTGCCGCACCATCGGGTGCAGAAGACGGCGGCCACCATTAGAAAACGCCTTGGAAAGACCAAACCGCGCCGGGGTTCCCGTCATACCGGCGCAGGCCGGTATGACGGGGGATGTATAAACGGGAGTTGACGGCAATGATTGGAGTTTTGACGCACCATTGGGCCAAGGCTGACCAAATCGAGGCGGCCAAGAAACTGCTGGACGGCAACGGGTTGGCCCAGAGCAAGGCCCCCGGTTTCGGCAGCCGGGAGACCCTCTATTCCCTGGCCGACCCGACGAAGATAACCACACTGGTTACGTGGGACAGCAACGAAATTTACGACGCCTGGCGGGCCAGCCCGGAGCGGGCGGTAGCGATGGCCGGGGCCGAAGAGCTTTGGTCTCAGCCGCCGGAGTCGGAGCGGTTCGAGGTTGCCGGCTAGTAGCGCAACTTGGTTGAACTGCTGATTCGGGAGGCTGTATCGTCATACCGGCCTACACCGGTATGACGGTAAATTCCGCGAAACCCTTAGCCCGCACTGCGGCTTTGGGACAGCCGCAAGGTTTGTCGCAGCAGGGGCGCCAGATTTTCCTCGATTAAAGCGGCGGCTCGGCGCGACTTGTCAACCTGGTGGGCGGTGGAAAGGCTGAAAACGTCCTCCAAGGCTTGCGCCGCCGCCAGGGTGTCCAGTTCCACGGAAATTAGAGGTACGCCCCGGTTGGCGGCTTCTACCCGGATGTATTCGGTGGGTTCGCCGCCCCCGGTCAAGACCAGGCACTTGGTTTCGCACATCAAGCTGGCCAGCTGAATGTCGGGCCGCTCGGCGCGGGTGATGACCGCCTGGTTGGGGTAGCGTCCGAAGTAGTTGGGGCCGGAGTCCATGATGTTGCCGCCGATGAGGAAACGGTCAACCGGGGCGTCGGCGTTGTCCGGTTCCTGCACCCAACTGCCGCCCAGGTGGTCAGCAATCTGCCGCACCGTCACCGAGAGCAACGGGCGGTCTTCCGGCAGCGCGCCCAGCGTCGCCACGTCCAACTCCCGCAGGGGTGCAATGACCTCCCGCGCCAGCCATTCCTGGCGGTAGGGCGGGCAGTGGTTGAATACCACCCCCATTAACGATTCCCCCCAGGGTCGGGCCATGTCTTGCACCGCAGCCGGGGAAATTTCCTTTTCGTAGGACGCCACCAATACGCCGCGGGATGTAAGTCCCTGGGCGTTGAGTTGGGCCGTCAACCCGGCGGCCAGTGACGACGATTCCGGCCCTTCCAGCAGGACAACATCGGCAGCGGCGTCTAGGGCGGCAACGGCGTCGGATGCTGGTAGCAATGTAGCCGCGTCCGGGGTGTCTCCGCCGGGGGGCAGCGGGCCGGGCGTGAAAACCGGCGGGCCGTCGCCGGCCAGGAACTCGGAAAGATAAGCAACGTCGGGGTCGGCGTCGGGGTTGTCGGAAAAGGGCTTGCAATAGGCCGGGTTGCGCCCCGATTCCCTGAGCAGGTGGAGCAGGCCAGAAATAAGGCAGGTCTTGCCCGCCCCGGCCCGGTTTCCCGCAAAAACGACGATTGCCACCGTTCCCTCCCTGGCGATTGTTGGCCGGGCAATTCTACCACATGGGCCGGGACATAAGGCCGGATGGCGGGGGTGTGCTAAAATAAACCCAACCGATAAAGAACCCAACCCAGAAGGGGTTTTCACCCCCATCCCAGCCTTCCCCCTCGATGGGGGAAGGGACTGGATTCCGGCAAAGGATGGCAAGGAATGTCAAACGCCGCTTTCGGCGCTAGCCTGGCCTTGGCTTTTGTGGCGGCTTGCTGGGTGTTCGTCGTCGGTCACCAGCTGGGTTGGCCCTTCCTGGACCCGGTTAGATACGGGATTGTTCGGGGGGCTGGGTACGTCGCCTATCCGGTGGTGTTCATGTCCGCGCCGGTGGCAATTGCCGGCGTGGTCCTGTCGTTCAAGAAGTGAGTCGGCGTCTTAAACGGGGGAAATATGCAAGTTCTGGTACAAAACCTCCTGTTTGTGCTGATGCTTGTCCTGGTCGCCCTGTGCTGGGCATTGGTTATTGCCCACCAGGTTGACTGGCAACCGTTCAATGTCGCCAGGTATCCGTCCTTGCAGGGGTCTTTGTACTTTGCCTACACGGTATCAGCCCTGTCAGTAGCTCTTTTCGGCCTTGGGATCCTGCTTGGGCTAAAGAAATGAAAATGCCAATGGGGAATTTGTGGAAACGGCTGGAAAATCGTTTCCAGCCCGCCGTTGGCGATGTGGGGACATCCTTCCTGGGAATCGCGGCCCTCTTTTTCGTTAGGGCATTCCCCCCGTCCGCATCCGTAGAGTTTAACCTCTGGCTACTGGGATCCAGCGTCGTCTTTTTCCTGTTGGGAATCTGGTTGCGAGTGGCTTATCGTACCGGAACGTGAGCCTAAATCGCCCCCAACTTCCGGCCCTTACCCCCGGCGCAGCGGCTGGCCCCGGCGGTAGGTGGCTACCCGCCATAGCCATTCCGCCGGGCCGAAACGGAAACGGGCCAGCCAGGCTTGTGACCACCAGAGTTGCAAGGCCGAAACCACCAGTACGAAAGCCAGAATCCCGGTGCGGTTGATTGCGACGTCCCCCAGCAGGACGGTCAGAATCAACACCCCCAGGACGCTTTGGGCCAGGTAGTTGGTTAACGCCATTCGGCCCGCGGCCCGCAGCCGCCGTTTCAGCCAATCGTCCGGGCGCGCGTTCCATAGAACTATCAGGCTCATGTAGCCCAGGGCGGCGGGAATCGTCCCCAAGTCGTTGGGGATACTGCCGATGAAGGCCACTTCCTTGGAAAAGTCGTTAACTGCCAAGAAAAGGACGCCCAAGGCGGCCAGGGCCAGGCCCACCGTTAATCCCAAGGCGGCGGTCAGCCGGTAGGTGGACAGGGGCATGGCCCCATTCATAAACCCCAGCCGGTACAGCCCGGCCCCCATGAGAATCATGCCCAACCCGCGCATGAAGTAGCCGGAAAGAATCCCCAGGGCAATCGGCTCCTCGATTTCCGCCCCCGGCTGTACCCAGATGCCCACCAGCGGGGCGTCGGTGGCGTTGGCGATGGACTGCGTTAGGAAATCAACGGCGATGGGCAGCAGGCAAATCAAGACTCCCACGGCAATCAGGACACGGGAGGACAGCTTTCTGACGCTTACCAGAATGACGGAGGATACGGCGTAAACCATCAGCACGTCGCCGTCCCATAGCTGATAGTGCGCGATGCCCGCCGCCAGCAGCAGGGCGTTGCGCCAGAGGGTCAGCCGGACGGCCGGGCCATCGCGGGATTCCACCCTTTCGATGAACAGCATCATCCCGGCCCCGAAGAGCAGGGAGAAAAGGCCCATGAACTTCTGGTCAACGAAAATTTCGCCGGCGACGGCCACCGTCCAGTCCAGCCAGGTCTCCGAACCGCCGGCGCTGAGGTTCCAGTAAGGGACTTGCCCCAGCTTGAAGCTGACGGCGTTCATCAGCAGGATACCCAGCACCGCCACGCCGCGAATGAGGTCAAGGGACGTTATCCGGGCGGATTCCGCCACCGGGCCGGGGCCGGGTTCCCTTCCTTCAACAGCCATAGATAACGGTAGTAGGGCGGCCCACCGGAATCCCCGCGAGGAACGGTTATTCCACGTCCTTCCAGCCGGTGTTGGCGGGGTCGAACTTGTCCGGCCAGCGGGTGGTGTCGTCGTACATCGCCATGCTCAAGTCGGAGCGGTGCAGGCTGGCTTGGGCAAAGTTGGCGTGACGCATATCGGTGCGAATCCACATGGAATCGCGAATCATAGCCTGGGTGAAGTTGGCCTGGGCCAGCACCGCCCGGCTGATGTCGGCGCCGTTCATGTTGGCCGAGTGGAAGTTGGCGCCGGTCAGGTTGGCGTTGCGCAGGTCAACCTCAATCATGGTGGCCTGGCTGGCGTCGGCTCCGGTAAGGTCGGCGTTGAAGAAGGAAGTCCGCATGGTGCGGGAGTAGCGCAGCACCGCGCCGGTGAGGGTTGCGCCCCGGAAGTCGGCCCAGAACAGGTTGACGTTGGTGAAGTCGGCGCCGGCGCAGTTGGAATCGGCCAGGCTGGCCCGCCCCAGGTTGGCCCCGGTCAGGTCGGCGCCCCGCAGGTCTGCCCGGGCCAGGCTGGACTTGAACAGGTTGGCCCCGCAGAGACGCGCCCCCTGGAGGTTGGCGTTGCGGATGCGCGCGCCGGGCAGGTTGAGGCCGGAAAGGTCGGCGCCTTCCAGGTCCAGGGCGGCGTTGGGGTTTTCGCGGCGCCATTGGGCAAACTTCTGGGCGTCCTCTCGGACCAGCTTGACGTGCTCGGGATTTGCCAAGGTTGCAACTCCAGGTCTGGCCGGCCCCGGCGGGGGCGGGCGTGGTTTTTTTGGCGGGCAAAAGCAACAGCCCAAGACGCAACGGCCCGGGCTGTTGGTTGGCCCTGGGGGTTGTGGGCCGTCGGCGGCCCGTGGGTTGGCTAGCTGCCGGCGGCGATAGCCTCTTCGACCTCGAAGACTTTTTCGGCGATGACCATTTTCAGTTCGTTGACCCGGCCCAGGTTGGGATGGCCGCCGCTTTCCTGCTTAACGTCGAAAATCTTTTCCCCGTCCAGGTTGACTTCCAGCCGGCCGCCCCCGGCGGGGGTCAGCTTGATAGCGATGTCGCCGGGTTCTTGAGACCGCCAGAACTCGGTCGCCATCCACGTGGCGACGGCGTGATAGCCTCAAGGCACACAGTAAACGACTTCGACTTCAACTTTTCCGAACTCTGCTCCAGGCATGGCGCTCCTCAACAACAGTTCCGAGGGATGATGACCACAACAAGTTTACTCAACCACGCTTGGCAAATCAAGGTTGGGGGTGGAGGTTTCAATAGTCCCTTCCCCCTTGATGGGGGAAGGTTAGGATGGGGGTGAGAACCCACCCCACCACCGCGGCGACTAGCTGAACCCCGATGAAACGGAATCCCCGGCCAAGCAGTTGGCGCACACTCGCCGTATTGGTATCATTGTATACAAAAGACTTGGACGGGAAAAACGATGGAATCTTCAGCGCAAGAAAAACACCAACACCAAGGGGCGACACCTGACGGCGGTACGGTGCAAGACCGGGAACTGCAAGAACTGGCGGAAATACTGCGGTCGCTGGAAGAGAGAATGTACTTCGTCGGTTGGAATTGGTTCCGTGACCAGTACCTTCCCCAGTGTGGCCTGGAATGGGCCAAGGACCCGGGCAAGAATGAGGCGTTACTGCGGCAAGGCATCAAGGAAAGATTGCTGACCAAATGGCGAACCTTCGACCCGGACCAACCCGGAGAGCCGCTTGCCGTCATTATGGTAAACCGGACGTATTCCGGGTTGCCATCGGATTATTCTCGCAGTGACGAGCCGTTCAAACCCATTGAAATCCGCGGGGGGCCAATTTCCCAGACCGTCATCGAAGACCGGGAAGACCGCTTTTGATTCTTGGGAATGCCGATTTTCTATTTCGACACCAGCGCTTTGTTCAAGCTGTACATCCGGGAAGAAGGCACCGACCGGGTCTCGGAGTTGGCCCAAGACCGGGAACGGAACACCTTGGCGATTGTGGATTTCGCGGTGCTGGAGTTCCACTCCGCCATACGCCGGAGGGAACGTCAAGGGGAAATCTCCGCTTTGGAGGCCAGCCTGGCCCTGCAACAACTGAGCGACGACGCAGAGAATCGCTACATGGTGCAACAATCAACGCCAGCGATAGTCCAAGAGGGTACACGGCTCATTGACCTCTATCCCCTGAAAACCCTGGACGCTTTGCAACTTGCCGGTTGTCTTATATTGCGCCGTCGCGTTTCCGAACCCCTGACCTTCGTTTGCGCCGATGTCCGCCTGTACCGGGCCGCCGCCAGTGAAGGTTTGACCACGCTCATACCCCAAGGGTGACGGTGATGGGAAAGGGCTATGGAATTGAATGACAAACCGCCCCGGCCAGAAGCTTGGCCGGGGCGTTGTTGGCGGGTTGCCGGGGTCTTGGAATGGTTAGGACACGACAGCGCTGCCCTGGCCCACGGCGGTCTTGTCGCCGTTCTGGTTCTCGCAGGAAATGTCCACCGTAACCAGCGTGCCTTCCGGAGTGTCCTGGCTGCTGTTGTAAACGCCGCTGATGGTCACGGTGTCGCCTTCCTTCACCGGGCGCAGGAACTTCAGGTTAACCACGCCGCTGTGGTGGAAAACGTCGGCGCCAAAGTATTCCCGCAGCAACTGGGAAGCGAAGGCCACCGACATCCGCCCGGAGGCGATGGGGTAGGTGGTGCCGAGACGCTGGCGGGCCAACTCCGGGCTGTTATGGATGTTTTCCCGGTCGCGGATGCCGCACGATTCGAACTGGTTGATTTTGACCTGGGTGATGCTCTTGGTCAGCGTGGGTAATGCCTTGTTTTCTAGCCCTGCGGATGCCATTTCTTTCCCACCTCGTCTGGTTTTTTCATCTGGTAGGTGCGCATTTTCTCGATGAGCCGGCCGTCCTCGTCGGTGGCGGTGGCCTCGATTACCAGGTACGGCTTTTCCCGGCGGCTGTACTTGTCGTGGATCCGTCCGGTGACGCGGATGGTCTTGCCGGGAATGGGCGGATTGTGGAACTCCATCTCGTTGCCGGCGTTGACCCCGCCGGTGTTGTCTTCGTAGGCCAGGCCCAGGGCGGTGGCGTCGTGCTTGACGGCGATGGTCGGGAAGACGGCCTCCGGGTCGTCAACGGACTTGCGATATTCGTCCACCATCTCCTGGGTCAGGACGTATTCGTAAGACCCCAACTCTTCGCCAATCTGCAAATTGTCGTACACCAGTTCCGGCAGGCTTGCGGGGGAATTCGATTGAGTCATATAGGCAACTCCTTCGGCGAAATGGCCTATTCGCGGGTGTTTACGGCCTTTGGGTGAGGCCGGGTTTACCTTACTTGAAATCATCGGGCAAGTCAACGACGGCAACGCGAAAACTATTCCACCGGGGCGGTGACAAAATGCCCGTAGCATAGCGGCGGGGAAATACTTATAATGGGGCCAACTCGTATATATTCTTTCCCGGCCCGGGGTCATTCCCGCGGCCAGGCTATCGGAAGTGCCGGACATGAACCTGGCTTTTGACAGAGGCGACCCCCAACGTCCCAAGGGCCATGCCCTGGTCTATTTCCGGGTCAGCACCGAGCCGGACAAGGTTTACGCCACCTACGTGGTGACCCTGCCGGTGAAAGCCGACCTCAACAAGTATGTGCCTCCCTTCCTGGCAGGTCATATTGGCAACGCGCCGCTGGCCGACTTTTCTTCCTTCGCCATGCCGCCGGTGCCGGAGCCGGTGGAAGGCTATGAAGAGTTGGACAAGCTCAGCCGCCTGCGGGACGACGACCTGGTTTACGCCGACAGTATGTTTTCCTTCGACCTGCCCCGCATGATGGAGGCCGTTACCGAGGCGGTGCAGGAATACTCCCGGATGTGCGGGTACATGGAGCAGATTGCGACGGTGGATTCCGACGCCCCGGCTGTACCCACCGACCCCGTGGCAGCTCTGGCCGAGCTGGAGGACATATCTTTCCAAGTCAACGAAGTGCTGTTCAGCCTGATGAGCGAAAACGACAAGCTGACCGAGTTGTCGCGGCTGTTGGGCAAGCTGCGGTTCGCCCAGGAAGGCCAGGACTCCGGCATGGTGGACGAGGCTACCGCCGAGATTAACTCCCTGGCCCGGCACTTGCCCGAAGAGTTCAACATCGCCGCCCTGCTGTCGGCGGCCCAGGACGCTTCCCAGCGGGGGGCGCGGCTGGCCCAACTGTACCTGGACCGCTGCTTCCGGCTGTCGGAAGGCGACACCCCGGCGGCGTCAGACCTGGAGGCGGAAATCCGTTCCCTGGAAGGCGGGGCTTAGCTGGGGAAGTCCGGGGCCAACGGGCGGGTCACCAGTTCAATTTCGTCCAGCACTTCGTTAAACAACGGGAACTGGTAGCGTTCCAGCCGTTCGTAAAAGACCTCTTCCCCGGTCAACGGGTCAAAGACCCGGTGGTGATAATCGTCATCGTTCTGATGGACGTTGTGGTATCGCAGAACCGGGTTTCCACCCGTCACCCAGGCCGCGTAGCGGTAGGAATAGCAACGTATCCTACGCAGCCCTCCGGAGTAGCGGCTCTCGAAACGCTTTTCGACGCGTAACGTAACGCCGCGGGAACAGTGGACATCCCCTTCCAACAAAAGAACGCCGTCGTTCCCGGTTTCGACGAAATCCAGGATACTCGGGTCCGCGTGAAGGACGAAGGGATGTTCAGCTAGACGCTGCTCGTGGATGGTTCGGTAGTGGTCGAAGGTGTTCCAGTCGTGGGGGTCTGCTCTTCGAGGTATCGAAGACCGTGATAGGCTTGCATCCACTCGAGAATCTCCGCGGTCTCCCGCACAAAGCCGTCGGAAAGTCCTCGAGACATTTTCTCCGACGACATTTCATAGCGTTGTTCGTATTTGCGAATTTTTTTGAGTTCCCGCTCTTTGAATTTTTCGATGGGAACGTGCACCACTCTTATCGGCATGGCTGTAACCTCATTCGGGTTTGCTTGCTCTACTCTTTGCAACCTAATGTAACACATTGACGATACGCCAACAACGCTTGCCGCCGTCGCAGGACGATTGCAAAGTGTGGATACCAACGCCACGGAAAGGAATGTCCATGCCACCAGCCAAACGTCTATGCTACGGACAGGACGGCCATGAGCCCCTACTTTGCAATCGTCCTGCCGCCGCCGGCCCTTTCGTTGACAGAGATACGGGGGCAGGATAGACTAAGTTTATGTTACGGCCCGCCGCCCAAGGCATTGGCCGTCCTCAATAGGGATGCGTCCCGCCTCCTTCCGTTCTTTTATTTCTTTGCCAATTCCAGGAGTAACCATGTCCTTTTTGATGCAGCAAGACCCCGACGTTGCCCAGGCTATCCAGTCGGAAAACGCCCGCCAACGGGACAGCGTGGTGCTGATTGCCTCCGAAAATTACGCCAGCCGGGCGGTGCTGGAGGCCCAGGCCGGGGTGATGAACAACAAGTACGCCGAGGGCTACCCCGGACGCCGTTACTACGGCGGCTGCCAGTACGTGGACGTGGTGGAGCAGTTGGCCATTGACCGCGTTAAGGAACTTTTCGGGGCCGACCACGCCAACGTCCAGGCCCATAGCGGCGCCCAGGCCAATATGTCCGCCTACTTTGCCCTGCTGGAACCCGGCGACACCGTGATGGGAATGCAGTTGGACCAAGGCGGCCACCTGACCCACGGCGCCTCGGTCAACTTCTCCGGCAACCTGTACCAGTTCGTTCCCTACGGCGTTGACCGGGAGACGGAAACCATTGATTACGACCAGGTGGAACGGCTGGCCCGGGAGCATCGGCCCAAGCTCATCGTCGCCGGTTGCAGCGCCTACGCCCGGGTCATAGACTTCCCCCGTTTCCGGGCCATCGCCGACGAAGTGGACGCCAGCCTGATGGTGGACATGGCCCACATCGCCGGCCTCATCGCCGGCGGCGCCCATCCCTCCCCCTTTCCCCATGCCCAAGTGGTGACCTCCACCACCCAGAAGACCCTGCGCGGGCCACGGGGCGGCCTGGTGCTGTGCCAGGAAGACCTGGCCCGCAAGATTGATTACGCCGTCTTTCCCTTCATGCAGGGCGGCCCCTTCATGCACGTCATCGCCGCCAAGGCCGTCTGTTTCGCCGAGGCCCTGCAACCCGACTACGCCCGCTATGCCGCCCAAGTGGTTGCCAACGCCCAGGCGATGGCCCTGGAACTTTCCGAGGCCGGGCTTAGGCTGGTGTCCGGCGGCACCGACAACCACCTTATCCTGGTGGACTTGACGCCGCTGCGGCTGACCGGGCGCGCCGTGGAAGTCGCCCTGGAAGAAGTGGGCATCAGCGCCAACAAGAACGCCATCCCCTTCGACCCCAAGCCGCCCCGCGTCACCAGCGGCCTGCGGCTGGGAACTCCGGCCATTACCAGTCGCGGGTTCAAGGAAGAGGAGACGAAAGAAGCGGCCCGTCTCATCCTGCGGGTGTTGACCAACATGAACGATGAATCGGTCAAAGGCCAGGTGGCCGACGAAGTTAAACAACTAACGTCCCAATTCCCGGTGCCGGGCCTGGACTTGTAACCGCCGGCCCACGCTGTCTACCAAGTAGGGGCGCGTGGTCGTGCGCCCCTGCTTTGCAATCACCCGCAACCCTTGGCCCGAGGGTCTTTTCGTTGTTACCCTGAACGATTTTTCACCCAGGTCTAAAATTCTACGGGTAAGCCGACCCCTTCGGCCATGCTCAAGGCAGGGTTGGCGAAGGCAAGGATTTTGGATTCTTCGCTTTGGTCAGAATGACATACTCACGGGTGGACGGGATATTGAAAGGCCCGGAAAACCCCTGCCTAACCCTTGTTGAGCAGGTGGGGCGCCGATGCTATAATTGCGGGCAGTGTAATTTCCAGAGGAGACCCTTTTGCGCAACTACGAACTGGTAACCATCCTTAGCCCCATGCTGAACCAGGAACAGGCCGTCGAGGCTTGGGGCCAGATTAAAGACTTCATCACCAACCGCGACGGCGAGATTACCCGGGAAGCCGCCTGGGGCACCCGCCGCTTGGCCTATCCCATCCGCAAGGGGTCGTATGACTTCCTGGAGGGCAGTTACTACGTGACCCAATTCGCCACGGACCGGCCCTTCAACGTGGAGTTGGAGAATTACCTGCGGTTTGACGAGCGGGTCTTGCGTTCCCTGGTGACCGTCACCGACCCCAACGTGCCGATGGGACATCCGGGCATGGCGGCAGCCCGGGCTGCCGCCACCGCCGCGGCCCAAGCCGCCGCCGCGCCGCCGGCCGACGCTCCCGCCCCGGCGGGAGAGGCTGCCCCCGCTCCGCCGGCCGCAGCCCCCGGCGCGCCGGCCCCGGCGGATGCGCTGCCGTCAGACCTGCCTCCTCCCGCCGAGACTCCGGCAGCGGCAGAGGCTCCCGCAACCCCGGCGGCTGCCCCGGTTGCGGACGCTCCGGCAGAAACCCCGGCCAGCGCCCCGGAACCGCCGGCCGCTGCCGAGCCGGAGGAAACGCCGGCTCCGGCTCAACCTGAACCGGCGGCCCAAGCCGAATCAGAGTCCCAACCCCAAGCGTAACCTTGCCTTCACGATAGGACGGCATTGAACAAGATTATCGTAATCGGAAACCTGGGCCGCGACCCGGAAATGCGCTACACTGCCAGCGGTCAAAGCGTGACCAACTTCAGCATCGCTTCCAACCGCCGCTACACCTTGGCCAGCGGAGAACAGCGGGAAGAAACGGAGTGGTTCAACGTCAGCGCGTGGGGCCGCTTGGGTGAAACCTGCAACCAGTACCTTTCCAGGGGAAGCCAGGTCTATGTTGAAGGCCGGCTCCGCAGCCGCAGCTACACTGGACAGGACGGCCAACTGCGCTTTTCCAACGATATTACCCTTACCGATGTCCAGTTCCTGGGCCGCGCCGGCGGCATGGGCGACGACCGCCCCGATTACGGCGGCGGTATGGGCGGTGGTGGAATGGGCGGCGGCATGACCGGCGGAGGCCCGCCCCAGGACGACATAGACGACTTGCCCTTCTAGGCCGGCGGTCGGCCAGTAAATTGAGAGGAATACTCTGCCAATGACTACGACCCAGCAGCCCGCACCAGCCGCGCCCCAACCCGGCGAACCCGCTCCGGCGCCCCAGACTGCCCCGGCCGGCGCTCCCCGTCCCGGCGGCCCGCCCAACCAGGGCGGCGCTCCTCGGCCCGGCGGCCCTCCCGGACCGGGCGGCGGCCCCCGCCCCGGCGGTGGTTATCGGCCCGGCGGCCCCCGTCCCGGCGGCGGCTATCGCCCCGGCGGCGGCCCCCGCGGCGGACGGCCTCGGGGACGCTACGGCCCCCGCCGGCGGGTCTGTTCCTTCTGTGTCGAACACATCAATTACATTGACTACAAGGACGTTGACCGTCTGCGCCGGTTCATCTCCGACCGGGCCAAAATCGAACCCACCCGCAAGACCGGGGTTTGCGCCAAGCACCAGCGCCTGTTGAGCAACGCCATCAAGCGCGCCCGCCACCTGGCCCTGCTCCCCTTCATTCCCACTCCTTCCATGAACCTGGGCGGCTACCGCCGTTAGCCCGGCGGGTTGCCCAAACCGTCATTCCGACCAACGAGAGGAATCTAAAATTCTTGCCGCCGTTAACGTCAACCCGCCCCCGGAATTTTAGGTTCCTGGAACCGCCGGCAATGACCGCCAGAATGTCTTGGCCCCAATCCGGGAATCCGTCTCCGGGACCAAACCTTTGGCCCCGGATTGCCCGGATTGCCGCCGTTGCGGGAATGACGGGTAAGAGGTCGGTTTAGGTTATGGCCCTTTCCTGGCTGCGCCGTCAAAACCCCCCGGAACCCGCCGCCCCACCGCGGGGGCAGTCTCCCGGCCCGGCTTCCCGCCGGCGTCGCAACCGCCGCCGCGCCGCCAGCGAAGAGTCCGTCGTGCCGGCCCGCACTCGCGCCCAGCGGGAAGTCCGCCGCCAGCGTCTTGCCATCACCGTCGGCGCCATGCTGATTCTGCTCATCGTCGGCATCGTCGCCGTGGGCTACTACCGGGAGTTTTTCCAGCCGCCCCGGGTCACCGCCGGCGAAATCCGCGGCGTCAAGTTCACTATGGGCGACCTGGTGGAGCGCATCCGGGTGCTCCAGGGAATCAACCGCTACGAAGGGGGCCGGGTTGACCTGAGCGTCGTCCCCTTCCAGTACCTCCAGGATATGCTCAACGCCGAGATACTCAAACAGGCCGCCCCCGGACTGGGCATTACCGTTAACGAAGACGATATTGACGAAAGAATCAAAGCCCAGTTCCATCCCCAGGCGGAGGCCGGCCAGCAGGTTGACCCCGGCCAGTTGGAGCAGGAATTTGACAACCAGTACACCAACTTTCTGACCCAGGTGCGTTTGGATGAACAGGACTACCGCGACCTGGTTTCCGAGCAGCTCCACCGGGCGCAGCTTACCGCCATGTTCGCCGGCACCATCCCCGAAATGCCGGCCCAGGTGGAAGTCGAGTGGATTCGCATGACCTTTGAGACCGACGCCGACCCGCGGGCGGTGCGGGAGCGGCTGGATGAGGAAGAGTTTTCCGTAGTTGCCGCCGAGGTGGGCACTCCCGAGGGTTTCGCCAACTTTGAGGGCTACGTCGGTTGGGTGCCGGAAGGCGCCTTCCCGGAACTGGACTTCGTGCTTTTCGGCAACCCCGAAGCCGAAAACGAGGAAGACCGCCAACCCTTGCCGGTGGGTGAAATCAGCGATCCGGCCTACGTTCAGGACGGCATCTATATCATCCGTAAACTGTCCGGGCCGGAGGAACGGGAACTGGGCCCGATTATGCACTTCAAGCTGGCCCGGGAAATGGTGGACGAGTGGCGCAACGAGCAGTTGACCCGCGGCAGCAAGGAAGGCTGGGTTTACATTAACTTCGACAGCGAACTTTACGCCTGGGTTGCCGACCAGGTGCGGCTGACCGCGCCCCGCATCGAACAGCCGCCGCCCCAGCAGCCGGGCGGTTTCCCGGTGGGAGGCCAGTAACGCCAACGGATGAGTGACGCGCCGGAAATAAACGTCGGGCTGATGGGTTTGGGCGTAGTCGGCGGGGGCGTGGCCGCCGCTTTGCTGGACGCCAACGGCGCCGTGTCCCAAAAAGTCGGCCTGCCCGTCAACCTGAAACGGGTCTTGGTGCGCGATCCGGCCCGTCCCCGAGACGCCGACGTGCCTTCCCACCTGATTACCACCAACCCGGAAGACATTTTAGGCGACCCCGCCGTTAACGTGGTGGTGGAAGTCATCGGCGGCGAAGACCCGGCGGCCCGCTACCTGGAAACCGCCCTGGCCTCCGGCAAGCACGTCGTCACCGCCAACAAAGAGGTCATGGCCAAGCACGGCCCGCGGCTGTTCGACCTGGCCCGGCGCAATAACGCCCATCTGCTCTTTGAGGCCAGCGCCGGCGGCGGCATCCCCATCATCGGCAGTCTCACCGGGCAGTTGCTGGCCAACGAGATCCGCTCCATCCGCAGCATCATCAACGGCACCACCAACTACATCCTGACCCGCATGGCCTACGACCACGCCGACTTTGACGACGCGCTGGCCGAGGCCCAGCAGCGGGGTTACGCCGAGGCCGACCCCACCAACGACGTTGAGGGTTTTGACGCCGTTTACAAGCTGTCCATCCTGGCGTCCCTGGCCTTTCACCAACGGGTTGCCCCGGAGGACGTTTACCGGGAAGGCATATCCGCCCTCCAGCCCCAGGATTTCCGCTACGCTCAAGAGTTGGGCTGCGCCATCAAGTCCCTGGCCATCGCCACCCAGGAATCCGACGGCATCCGGGCCCGGGTCTATCCGGCCCTGATACCCTTGGAGCGTATGCTGGCCAAGGTGGATGGGGTGTATAATGCGGTGGAAGTCACCGGCAACCTGTGCGGTCAAGTGCTGCTGCACGGCATGGGCGCCGGGCGCGGCCCCACTACCAGCGCCGTGGTGGGCGACTTGATGGAAATTGGCCGCCGACTGCGGGAAGGACAGCCGGCCGCCCCGGTAGCCGCTACCGAAGCCGGCCAACCCGTCAAGTCCGTTGACGATTTGGAAACCCGGTATTACCTGCGCTTGAACTGCGCTGACCAGGCCGGGGTGCTGGCCCAGATTTCCCGGATTCTGGGCGACGGCAACATCAGCATCGCCTCGGTATTGCAGAAAGACACCTTCCCGGAGGAACAAACGGCGGAACTGGTCATCACCACCCACCCGGCCCACGAAGCCTCGGTGCGGCAAGCCTTGGCGCTGGTGGCCGACCTCAGCGTCGTCAACCGGGTCTGCAACGTGCTGCGGATAGAAGATTAAACGGGAAAGAACGACGCGCCGCCCCGGCGTCAACCCCGGATTCGGAAATAGCGGGAATGGCGGCATGGGTACAGGCGCATCGGCCAGCAGAAGGACGGGCCACTAAAACGCATGGGCATCGGAGTCCTGGAGAAGTATAGAGCGCGCCTCCCGGTGGGGGACTCTACGCCCATCTTCACTCTGGGCGAGGGCGATACTCCCTTGGTTAAGTCCCGCTGGCTGGGCCAGTCCGTCGGTTGCGATGACCTGTACTTCAAGCTGGAAGGGTGCAACCCCACCGGCTCTTTCAAAGACCGGGGCATGGTAGTGGCAATGGCCAAGGCCCTGGAAGACGCTAGCCCAGCCGTCATGTGCGCCTCTACCGGCAACACCAGCGCATCGGCGGCGGCCTACGGCGCTTACTGCGGCTTGCCGGTGATGGTGCTGATACCCAAGGGGGAGGTGGCCCTGGGCAAGCTGGCCCAGGCAATGGCCTACGGCGCGCGGATAATCATGGTGGACGGCAACTTTGACGTTTCCCTTAAACTGGTGCGCGACTTCACCGCCCAGCATCCCATCACCCTGGTCAACTCGGTCAACCCGCACCGGCTGGAAGGCCAGAAAACCGCCGCCTTTGAGGTGGCCGACGTGCTGGGGGATGCCCCCGACTATCTGTTTATCCCGGTGGGCAACGCCGGCAACATCACCGCCTACTGGCGGGGTTTCCAGGAGTATCGGCAGGCGGAGTTGACCTCCCGCCTGCCGCACATGATGGGCTTCCAGGCCGAGGGCGCGGCCCCCATCGTGCGGGGCTACCCCATCAACAACCCCCAGACCATCGCCTCCGCCATCCGCATCGGCAACCCGGCCAGTTGGGACAGCGCCATCAAGGCCCGGGACCAGTCGGGTGGCGTTATTGATTCCGTCACCGACGACGAAATTCTGGACGCCTACCGTCTGTTGGCCTCCCGCGAAGGCGTTTTCGGGGAGCCGGCCTCGGCGGCATCGGTAGCCGGGTTGATGAAAATGGCCCGCCAGGGTCTGGACCTGAAGGGCCGCCGGGTGGTGTGTATAATTACCGGGTCAGGCTTGAAAGACCCCGACCTGGCGGTGAGCAGCGCCACCGCCCAGACCATTGAAGTTGAACCCACCGTCGAGGCGGTGGAGGCCGTGGCTTTCGCCGCCGCATCATCCTGACAATTGTTGATTGGGTTGCCCGCCGCTCGTGGTGAGCCTGTCGAACCACGGGCGTCTTGACAGTAGTTTCACCGGAAAGGAATCATCATCCACCAGCAGCGCATCGAAAAGGCCGTCGTGGAAATCCTGGACGCCGTTGGCGAAAACCCCCGGCGGGAGGGCTTGCTGGACACGCCCCAGCGGGTTGCCAGTATGTACGCCGAACTTTTTTCCGGCCTGGGGCTGGACCCGGCGGAGGCCATTGACGCCGTTTTCGACGAAGAACACCGCGACCCGGTAGTGCTGCGCGACGTGGATTTCTTTTCCGTCTGCGAACACCACCTTTTGCCCTTCTTCGGCAAGGCTCACCTGGCCTACCTTCCCAACGGCAAGATTGCCGGCATCAGCAAGCTGGCCCGTTCCCTGGAAGTCGCCGCCCGCCGCCCGCAAGTCCAGGAAAGGCTGACCCGCCAGTGGGCCGACGCCGTTTTCGAGGTCCTGAATCCCGTGGGATTGGTGGCCCGCATTGAGGCCGAACACCTTTGTATGTCCATGCGGGGCGTCAGGAAACCCGGTTCCAGGGTCGTCACCGTCGTCGCCCGCAACGTCGCCGAGGGAGAACCCGGCTGCCCCGCCCGTCAAACCCTGCTGTCCCTGCTGGGTGAACCGTCGTGACGCTGGTTAAGGAAATCCAGTCCTTTCAAGAGATTCAGCCCCGTTGGGAGGGGCTGCTGTCGGTCTGCCCGGTCAACACCATTTACCTTACCCCCCAATGGCAGGAAACCTGGTGGAACACCTACGGCCAGGGCCGGCAGATGGCCGGTTTCTACCTGGAAGGCAGCGAAGGGGTGACGGCCATCGCGTCACTTTCCCGATGCGACGGCGTTGCGTCGCTGCTGGGCAGCCCGGAGACTTTCGACTACAACGACTTTATGATTCGGCCCGGCTACGAAGGAACTTTCTTTCCCCGCCTGCTGGCACGCCTGGACGAAGAGGGGCTGGAAACCCTGAATCTGTATTCCCTGCGGGAGTCCTCGCCCACCCTGGAGCATCTGCCCCCGCTGGCCCGGCGGGAAGGCTACTCGGTGGAGATTGCCGAGGAAGACGTGGCCCCCGGCGTTGACCTGCCGGAGACTTGGGACGCCTACCTGGGTTTGCTCTCCCGCAAAGACCGCCACGAACTGCGCCGGAAGATGCGCCGGCTGGAAGGCTTGGACGACTGGCGATGGTACGGCGTTGATGGCGAAGAACAGGTAACCGAGGGGCTGGCCGATTTCCTCCGACTGATGCGCCTCAGTGACCCGGAAAAGTCCGAGTTTATGACGCCCCAGCGGGAACGGTTTTTCTACGACATCGCCCGCCGCACGGCCCAATTGGGCTTGATTCGCCTCTTCTTCATGGAAATCCGGGGCCAACTGGTCGCCGCCAGCCTCTGTTTCGACTATGGCCCCACCCGCCTGCTCTACAACAGCGGCTATGACCCCGATTTCGGCTATTACAGCGTGGGATTGCTGCTCAACGCCCTGTGCCTGCGGGACGCCATTGACCAGGGGCGGGAATACTTCGACTTTTTGCGCGGTTCCGAACCCTACAAGTACCACCTGGGCGGGCAAAATCGGGTGCTGTACCGGATGGTGGTCAAGCGAAGTTGAGCGTCAAACGGGTGGCATTCGTATCTTTTCACGCCTGCCCGTTGGCCGCCCCCGGCGAGGGCAAATCGGGAGGGATGAATGTTTACGTCCGCCAGTTGGCCCGCTCGATGGGCAGCCAGGGGGTTGAAGTTGACATCTACACCCGCCGCCACGGGGATGACCTACCCGCCGTTGAAGAGATAACCCCCACGGCGCGGGTAGTCCACCTGGACGGCGGGCATCCCGACGAACCGCTGGATACTCTTTTCGCCCGTCTCCCCGAATTTCTGGACAACCTCAACGAATTCCGCCGGCAAAACAACCTGGAATACGATGCCGTACATTCCCACTACTGGCTGTCCGGCTGGGTGGGCCGGCATTTGACCCGGCAGTTGTCCATCCCCCACGTCATCACCTTCCATACCCTGTCCCTAATCAAGATGCAGTCCCGCGCCGGAGAGACGGAACCGGCCCAGCGGCAGCGGGAAGAACGAAAGCTGATTGCTACCGCCGACCGGGTGGTGGCTTTCAGTCCCCACGAAAGGGAGGCGATGGTGCGGCTCTACGGGGCTGACCGACGCCGGATTGCGCTGGCTCCCTGCGGCGTGGATTTAGACCGTTTCCAGCCCCTGGGCCGGGAAGAGTCCCGGCAACGGCTGGGGTTGAACGGCGATAAAGTCCTGCTCTACGTTGGCCGTATCGAGTCCTTGAAGGGCCTGGACTTGCTGGTGCATACCGCCGCCCAGTTGGATACTTGCCAGGGGGTGCGGGTGCTGGTGGTGGGCGGCGACGACGGCGCCCACGGCGAGGCCGCCCGGATGCGGCGGTTGGCCGAAGACTTGGATGTGGGGCGGATTTTCGACTTCGTGGGCCGGGTTGACCAAGCCGAACTGCCCTGGTATTACAGCGCCGCCGACGTTTGCGTGGTGCCGTCCTTCTACGAGAGCTTTGGCTTGGCGGCCCTGGAATCTATGGCCTGCGGCACGCCGGTGGTGGCGTCGCGGGTGGGTGGACTTCCCACGGTGGTGCAGCACGGGCGCACCGGCTACCTCAAATCGTGGCGCTGCCCCGAAGCCTTCGCCAACTCCCTGGAAATGCTGCTTTCCAGCGACACCCTGAAGCACAGCATGGGCCAAGCTGCCCGCCGCCGGGCCGAAACCCTGGGCTGGGACCAGGTGGCCGGACAAATCCGGGACATTTACGACGAAGCCGGCCAGGATACCGCCACCGCGCAATAATCGGGGGGCGACGCCAACGACACACCGGGCAACGGCCAGCCGTACCCCACGTTTCTGCCGGTACGCCCCCATCCCTATCAAGGGAACAATCAGCCTTGAGGGTTCCCAACCGGGTTAAGGCTTGCCGTGCCCCCTTTCCGACGGCGGGGGTTCATCGAAAGGCTGGTTGTTTCGCTGAGCCTCATCCCGGCGTTGCAACCATTCGACCCATGCCGCGTTCAGTTCCTTGCGGCCTTTCTCCAAGCCTTCTTCCAGGCCCTCTAGTCGGCCTTCTTCCCGGGCCTCGTTGAAGCGCCGGCGCCGGTATCTTTCGGCGAATACCATAACCACCTCGAATGTAGCTAGAATAATCAGGGTTGTTGCAACGGCGGAAGAAGTATCTTTCGTGGAAAAACAACATGACCAATTTCCAAGCTACGACTGCCCGGGTTTCCTTTCCGAGGGTGGAGGTTCGTCGAAAGGCTGGTTGTTCCGCTGGGCCTCATCCCGCCGTTGCAACCATTCTATCCATTCCTTGCGCTCTTCCTCCCGGCCCTCTGTACGACCTTCCTCCCGGCCCTCTGTACGACCTTCCTCGCGACCTTGCTCCCTGGCCTCGTTGAAGCGCCGGCGCCGGTATCTTTCGGCGAATACCATAAACACCTCGAATGTAGCCAGAATAATCAGGGTTGTTGCGATGGCGGAACCGGCGGCCTTGCCAAAAGCCACCAGGTGTTCCCCCACCGTTTCCGATTCCCCGTAGGCTATCTCATGCCACATCCCCAAGCCGGTTAAAATATAAACCAGAATGAGGGACGCAATCAAATAGCCGATTTCGTGGTCTCTGAACACGCCAGCCTCCTGATTGTCCCTTCTTGACCCGCCTATCGGTGAAGTCACCAACCCGATGGTACAACATTGGCCGTCCCCCACGTAAAGGGCGTTCTGTCAGTAAATTTCTGGCCGAGTTTCCGCCGCAACCGCTCGGCTTGACAGGGTTGGCCGCTTGTAGCAGAGTACCCAAAGCTATCCAGCCGTAGGATTCAATAGCAACCCCCTAAAACCCTGCAAGGAGACGCCCTATGGAAGAAACCCCGCAACGGGTGCTGGTGGTTATCCCCCATCCCAACAACGCCGAAATCTGGTGCGGGGGAACCCTGGCCGTCTGGATTAACCGGGGCGCCGAAGTCCATTACCTGCTCTGCGCCGACGGCAGCCGCGGCTCCGAACACCCCGACGTCAACCCCGAAGACCTGGCCGCCGCCCGCGAGGCGGAGCAACTGGAAGCCGCCCGCGTCCTGGGTGTCGCCAACGTGGTGACGCTGGGCCATCCCGACGGTGAACTGGAAGACACCGCCGAGTTTCGCAAGGAAATCGTGCGCGAAATCCGCCGCATCCGCCCCGACACCGTAATCTCCTCCGAACCCTACCGCCGCAACTTCGCCTGGCACCGCGACCACCGCATAGCCGGACAGGTTGCCCTGGACGCCGTGTTTCCCTACGCCCGCGACCACCTGCACTTTGGCGAGTTGTGGGCCGAAGAGGGCCTGGAACCCCACAAGACCGGAACCATGCTCTTCTGGGGCGCCGAGCAGCCCAACGTCTTCTTCGACATCACCGACGCCCTGGAGCAGAAAATAGAGGCGGTGCGGGCCAGCCGCAGCAACCTGGCCGGCTACTCCGAGGATGAGTTGGCGGAACTGGTGCGCCGGCGAGACCGGGAAACCGGCGCCGAAAACGGCCACCAGTACGCCGAAGCCTTCCGCCGGGTGACGTTCCGAACTACCTAGCAGCGCAACTCAATTTAACCGATGACCCGTGAAAGACGTATCGTCATTCCGGCCAAATCCGGAATCCAGAAAGTCTATCGCAGAACGGCGTACTTGAAGGCGGGGAATCCTGGATACCGGCCTGCGCCGGTATGACAGGTTGGTGCCGTTAGTCCTCAATATGGACGTGACGGACTGATAGCCGGGCTTTCCCAAAGACCCTGCCAGCGAGAATCCCTCCGGGTTAAAGCGGTGGCCCGCTCCCGTCTTTCAGCAGCGCGGGCCTTAGCAGCGGCAGCGGCGGCGCGCCGTAGGAAAGCAGTTGGTCGTGGAACTTTTTCAGCGAGTAGGCCGCGCCCTGCTCCCGTCGGTAATCGTCCCGCAGCTTTAGAATCATCAGCTTGCCCAGGGTGTAATTCAGGTAGCCGGGGTCGAAAGTTCCCCGCAACGCCTCCCGGCGGGCCGGCAACTCTTCCATGTAAGCGTAATCCATGAAAAAACGGGTGGCCTCGTCCACCGTCATCCCCCCAGTGTGCATCCCCAGCGAACACAGGTAGCGGCAGTTCCGCACCAACGCCTCCAAAAGCTGTGTCACCAACAGCCGGGCGTCGCCGGGGGCGTAATCCGTCTCCAACATCATCTGCTCGGTGTAGTGCGCCCAGCCTTCGGTGAAGGCGTAGGACGTAGCCACCCGGTTGATGAGGGGCAACGGCCCGCCGTAGCGGTTGTGCAGGTGGTGGGTGAAGTGGCCCGGATAGACTTCGTGGATGGAAACGATGCGCAGCGTGGAGTAGTTGAAGTTGGTCAGCCATTCCTCCTGCTGCTGCGCCGTCCAGTCCTCTTCCACCGGCGTCACGTAGTAAAAGGACTCGGTGGCCCTGGTTTCCAGTGAACCCGCGCTGTCCATAGCGGCGAAGGCGTAGCGCATATACGTCGGTGTTTCCACCACCTGGCAGCGGTCGGACGACGGCAGACTGATTAAGTCCAAGTCCAGTAGCGCTTGCCGGATGTCCTCCAGCATATCCCGCGTTTCAGGAACCAGACCCGCCGCGGTGGGGTGGTCTTGCCCGATAGCCGCCACGATTTCCCGCACCGACTTGGCCGGGTCTATGGACTGGCAGACCTCGGCCAGCCCTTCCAGGTTGTTTTCCAGGTTGGCCTGGCCCATCGCCACCACCTGCGACAACGGGATGTCCAGAGACTCCCCGGCGGCCAGCATCGCCGAGTAGAGCCGGGGGCCGATGGCGAAGTCGGGCGGCGCCTTTTCCAACCGACGGCGCAGACTTTCAACGAAACCGTCCAGCGCAACGGCGGCGGTTTCCCGCGCGTCGTGGAACTCGCTGGCGATGGCTGCGTCGGTCAATTCCCCGGCGGCTTGGGGCAGGTCGGCCCGGTAGAACTTCGCCATTCCGCCGTAGCTTTCGACGCTCATTTCCAGCACCGGACGGCTAACGCCGTCGGCCAACTCGCCCCCCAGCCCATCCAAGAAATCGGGAACCTGGCGCAAGACCTGGGTGGCGGAGCGCACCCGGTCGGGCAACGGCGCGTAGTCCCGCCGCAGATAGCCGCCCACGTTCAGGTAGCCCACCTGCCGCATGGGGTTGTTTTCCGTGGGCCGCATCTCTTCCAGGGTGAACAACTCCCGACGCAGAAACAACTCCAACAGCCGGCAGCTCAACTCTTGCTCGGCGGTGAACCCGGATGCGTCCAAACCGGACAAGCGCGCCAACCCGTGCCGCAGTCCTTCCATCCGGCGGCGCAGGCCGGCGGCGGACAAGTCCGGCAGCCGTCCGTCATATTCGTGCCGGCCGATGCGGGAGCCGGCGGTGGGGTAAAAGTCCCAATGGTCAAGGACTTGCTGCTGGGCCAAGTCCTCAAATGCCTGGTAAGCGCTGCTGGTTGACATGGCTGGCCTCGGTTATCACCCAACCTCTATTGTAAGGATGTGTGGAAATCCTAACTTGCCCCGGCAGATCCCCTCCCCCTCGATGGGGGAGGGTTAGGGTGGGGGTGAAAACCTTGGTGTCGCCCCCATCCCCTCCCGCTAGGTTACGACTTCGCCGATTAGAAACTGGGGCTGGATGTCGGTGAAGTTGGCAACGTCGCCCAAAAGCTCCCGCCCGTGGGTCTTGAAACCTTCGTGTACGTTGTCCACCGTGTCGAAATACAAAACGCCCACCGCGACGAACCGGGGCGGAGCGTTGGGGTCGGCGTCGGAAACGCCCTTTTCAACCTCAATGCGGTCCAGGCCGAAGGAGTCCAGCCTTTCCCGCACCAGGGCCATGTGGGTATTGACGTAATAGTCAATGTCGAAATTCTTGCCTTCTTCGTTGGGGTAGTAAACCGATACTTTAATCATGGCTGCCTTCCTCTCCGTCCGGCGGGTTGCGGCCCGCCGATTCCGGCCCAATTCTAACCCAACGGCGGGGCGGTTACTACCAACTACAACGGTGGGGAGTTGTAATGCCCCCTCCCCCTACGAGGGGGAGGGCTGGGGAGGGGGTGAACCCCCGCGATAAAATCCGTAGGGGCGGGTTTGAAACCCGGCCTACCTGGCCTTAACCAACCTCACCCCATCGGAGAACCATCCCAAAACGGGCTTTCCTCCAATCTTCCTTTGCAAAGGAGGATTTCCCACCAACCAGTAGGGGCGCACGGTCATGCGCCCCTACCTGGCAATCCGCTTGTCCCCGGTCAGAGGGAGGACTTGGAAGACTCCCTACTTGACCTCTACGGTGGCGCCGGCCTCTTCCAGCTTGGCCTTGATGGACTCGGCCTCGTCCTTGGCGATGGCTTCCTTGACCCGGGCCGGGGCGGACTCCACCAGTTCCTTGGCTTCCCGCAGGCCCAGGGAAGTGACTTCCCGCACGGCCTTGATGACGTTAATCTTGTTTTCCCCGAAGTTTTGCAGGGTAACGTCGAACTCGGTCTGTTCGTCCTCGCTGGCGCCACCCGCGCCGTCAGCCGCCGCCACCGGAGCGGCGGCAACGGCCACGGGGGCCGCCGCGGTGATGCCGAACTCATCTTCCAGAGACTTCACCAGGTCGGACAGTTCAAGAACGCTCATGCCCTTGATTGCATCCAGGATTTCCTCTTTGGTAGTCATGGCTCCCTCCTTTTTGTTTTTCCGATTCAGGATTCAGTAACTTGCCGGCTACCCACCGTCATACCGGCGTAGGCCGGTATCCAGGATTCCTTGCCCACACGGACGCTGTTGTATGCCTGGGATTTCTGGATTCCGCCTTTCGCCGGTATGACGAAAACAGACCCTTGCATACTTCCACCCTTATTTGATGACACCCCCTAGAACTCCCGCAAATCTATGACGCCGGCGCTGCCCGGCGCGTCGGGATTGTCGTCCTCCGGCCCGGTAGGGCCGCCCCGCCGGGCCTTGGCGTTCCACGCCTCAACGGTAACTTCCACCAAGGCGGTGGCGGCCAGGTCCTGCTCCGGCGGCGGGCGGTAGTCCAGTTCCAGGACGCGGCCCTGGAAATACCGCTGCACCATCCGGTCAAACAGCGCAAATTTTTCCGGCCCATCCATTACTTCCCGCGCCTGCCCGAAGGCTACCACGCTGCGGTAGTTCATGGAATGGTTCATCGCCTTGCGGGAATAAACCAGCCCGTCGCTGAGGGTAACGGTCACGCAGACGGGAACGCCGCCGGCCAGGGTTTGCAGCAGGCGGCTCTTGACCGACCCGTGCAGGTACAGCTTTTCGGGACATTCCGGGTCGTAGTGATACGACATGGGTATTACCACCGGCCAGCCGTCCTCGATGATGCCCACGTGGGCCACCAGTCCCTGCGCCAGGATAGCCGCCGCTTCGTCGGGAACGGCCCTTTCCGGGTGGTTCCTGATGCGGGTGGCGGGCATGGTTGTCGCCGATTCCGGCATGGGTTATTCCTCGGCCTCGCCCGGCGATTCGGCCTCTTCGTCGCCCGATTCCAATTGCTGGATGCGGGCTTGCAGCAGCCCGCCCAGGCTCCACAGCGGGCCGTTGAGGACGTTAATCAGCCCGGATATGGGCGACTGGATTTGGCCCAGCAACATCGCCAGCAGCTGCGGCTTGGGGGGCAGCGCCGCCAGCCGCTCCACTTCGGGAACACCCAACGCCGGGCCGCTACCCACGATGGCCCCCTGGATTGCCAGGGCGGAGCGGTTGTTGCGGATGTAGTCGTTCAGGGTCTTGGCCACGTCCACCGGCTCATCGTAGCCGAAGGCCACCGCCGTCGGCCCCTCCATAATGTCCTTCAACTGGGGCAGGTCGGCAGCGTCGGCGGCCAGGCTCATCAGCGAGTTCTTGACCACCAGGAACTCGAAACCGGCTTCCCGCGTCCGGCGGCGCAACTCGGTCATTTCGTTGACCGGAATGTTGGTAAAGGTGGTGGTGACGGCGATGGAACAGTTTTGCAGCTTCTCCTGCAACTCGGCCACCTTGTCTATCTTGGCCTGGGTTGGCACGATAGTCTCCTTTCCTCTGCGGAGTTTAACGTCAACTTAGCCTGCGCCCACGGCAGGCCCGATGGGATGGGCGCAAAGGTGCAGTTTGGCCGGAACCAGCCGTTCATTGACGGTATCGGCTTCCAGCCCAAAGCACATCAGGGCCAGCCAGCCCATGATGGGTTCGTCCACCGGAGCGAAAACCGTCTGGACTGTCATCGTCATATCCTTGACGGTGGCTTTCGCCTCTCCAATACCCAATTCCCGTCTAACGCCTTCGGGCGAAACGAAATTCCTGTATTCCTTCGGCGCCAGCCCCAGGGTATTTTCCAGGAAGGACGCGGGAAAGACGGCGTGCATGACCTCCGGGTTAACCAGAACGTCAACCCAATGCACGTCGCCCCCTTGCGGGTTGGCAATCCCTATCTGTGTGTAAAACGTCCCCATTGCTATTCCATCCCAAATAAAAGTCCCTGCGCCACCTAACGAGGCGCAGGGAACGCGGTTGCGACCCTTCCGTTCTGGCGCCTCGGCGGGGGACTGCTCATTAACTTCCTCGAAACTCTTAGAAGCCCCGCTGTCTTTGGCTGTCGGTTTTGCCCGGGTTTTCCGGGATTATACAACAATTATTCCGGCGGTTTAAGCCCCTGGAGGCTGGGCAAGTCCACCGGAACGCTCGGCCCCATGGAAGAGGTCATGTAAGCCGTGCGGAGGAACGACCCTTTCACCGCCTCCGGCCTGGCCCGCATCACCGAATCTACCAGCACGGCCAGGTTTTCTATCAGGTGGTCCGTCTCAAAGCTGACCTTCCCGAACTGGCTATGGATGATGGAAGTCCGGTCAGTGCGGAACTCCAGCCGTCCCGCCTTGGATTCCTGGATGACCCGGGGCAAGTCCCGGGCCGGCACCATGGTGCCGGTGCGAGGGTTGGGCATCAGGCCGCGGCGTCCCAGCACCCGGCCCAGCCGCCCAATCTTGGGCATGATTTCCGGCACGGCCAGCCCGACCTCGAAGTCCACCCAGCCGCCTTCGACGCGCTCGATAATATCGTCGTCACCCACGAAGTCGGCCCCGGCCTGGCGGGCGATTTCGGCGGCCTCGCCGTTGGCGAAAACCACCACCCGCACCTGCTTGCCCAGGCCGTGGGGCAGAACCGTCACGCCCCGCACCATCTGGTCAGCGTGGCGGGTGTCGGCGTTGGTTCGCAGATGCACTTCCAGGGTTTCGTCAAACTTGGTGGAGGACGCCTCTTTCAGCAGGGCGATGGCTTCCAGGGGCTGATAGGCCCGGTCTTCCTGCACCTGCTCGGCGGCGCCGGAGTAGCGTCGGCTGCGTTTGGGCATTTTCTCTTCCTCAACCCGCCCCTCTAAGGGGGGAGATTTTTCAAGTACCTTTGCGGTGCCGTTAACGGCGGGCCGGTTCAGCCGTCCTCAATCTGGATGCCCATGCTGCGGGCGGTGCCGGCGATGATGGACATAGCCTGTTCCACCGATGAGGCGTTCAGGTCTTTCAGCTTGGTTTCGGCGATTTCCCGCAGCGAGTCCCGGCTGATGCTGCCCACCCCTCCCTCGCGGATGTCGCCCATGCCCTTTTCCACGCCGGCGGCCCGGCGAATCATGTCCGAGGCCGGCGGGGTGCGGGTTACGAAGGTAAAGGAACGGTCTTCGTAAACGGTCAGATGCACCGGCACGATGGTTCCCGCCTGGGGGCCGGTGCGCTCGTTGTATTCCTTCACGAAGTTCATAATGTTGACTCCGTGCTGGCCCAGGGCCGGCCCAACGGGAGGGGCCGGCGTAGCCTTCCCCGCGTCCAGTTGGAGCTTGATGATTGCGCGTACCTTTTTAGCCAACCGTCCTCCTTAGGCCCGTTCAACCTGCAAAAAGTCCAGTTCCACCGGGGTCTCCCTGCCGAAGAAGGACACCAGCACCCGCACCTTGCCCTTGCCTTCATCCACGTCGCCGATGGCGCCCACGAAGTCCACGAATGGCCCTTCCGTTATTCGCACCGTGTCGCCCTTGTTCAGTCCGATGTTGACGCGGGTGGGGCCGCTTTCCACCTTGTTCAGGATGTCGTCCAACTGGCTGTCTTCCAGCGGCACCGGCTTGGGCCGGGCGTCATAGTCGTCCTCGCTGGACACGAACCCGGTTACGCCGGGGGTGTTCCGCACCACGTACCAGCTTTCGTCGTCCATCTGCATCTGCACCAGGATATAGCCGGGGAAGAGCTTGCGCCGTTCCGAGCGGCGCTTGCCATCCTTGAAGATGACCTCTTCCTCGGTGGGTACGATGACCTGGAAAATCCGGTCCTCCATGTCCAGGCTTTGGATACGGAGGTCCAGGTTCCTTTTAACCAGGTCTTCCTGCCCCGAATAGGTATGGACGATATACCAGTGGGGGTTGATTTCTTCGATTTGGTCCAAGTCGCTAGTAGTCATCAAAAACCGCCTTGACAGGCGCAGATTGGGCGGAAATTCCGGGGATTACCCCGCCTTTCCGTCAAGTAGTCCGGTAAATTGGCAGCGTCCCAATGCGGTGGGCCGTCGTTCAAACTGCCTACCGTGGTTCCGGCCCGATACCGTCATTCCGGCGAAGGCCGGAATCCAGAAATCCCGCGCCCAAGCCATCGTTCCCGCCAAAGCAGGAATCCACCCTTTACTGCCCGTCGGCCTTAAACCGTCATTCCCGCTAAGGCAGGAACCCACCCTTTATTACCCGTCGGCCTTAAACCGTCATTCCCGCCAAAGCGGGAGTCCACCCTTACCCACCGGCCTTAAACCGTCATTCCGGCGAAGGCCGGAATCCAGAAATCCCGCGCCCAAGCCATCGTTCCCGCCAAAGCAGGAATCCACCCCTCCCTCTTGCCAAGGGAATGGCAGGAATGGGGGTCAAACCCGCCTAGAAAATGAACCGGGTAAAGACTTCCGAGAACACCCGGTCCAGCACTCCCAGGAACACGCCCACGGCGATAGCCAGGATGATGACCACCATGGTCAGCCGGGCGGTCTCCTCCCGGCTGGGCCAGACCGACTTCCGCAGTTCGGCATAGACTTCCTGCATGAAGACGACCGGGTTGGCCCGGCCCACGGCGCCGGGACGCAGGGGAGATTGGGGCCGCCGAGTGGAAGCCCTGGCCATGTCCCTACCTCACTTCCCGGTGGACTTTGTGCCCCCGGCAGCGGGAGCAGTACTTCCGCAGTTCCATCCGCTGGGTATCGTTGCGCCGGTTCTTCACCGTAGCATAGTTACGCTCACGGCAGTCGCTGCACTGCATCGTAATGACGCCGCGCACATCGGTTGTCTTTCGCGCCATGTCTTGCCCCCTACCAGGCGAACAACTTTGAAATTGTGGTTAATTTTCCCGTTCGCCCTGAGCTTTCTCACCCAAGGCTACCCGTTCATGGTGAGCTTGTCGAACCATGAACGGACTCCCGATTTGCCCATCAGTCCCAAGATGCTGGGATACTAGTCCAGCAGTCTGGTGAACACGCCGGCCCCGACGGTGCGCCCGCCCTCGCGGATTGCGAACCGCAGGCCCTCTTCAATCGCCACCGGGGTAATCAGGTTGATGGTCATGGTGATGTTGTCGCCGGGCATGACCATTTCCACCCCTTCGGGCAGGCCGATTTCGCCGGTGATGTCGCTGGTGCGAATGTAAAACTGGGGCTTGTAACCGGGGAAGAAGGGCGTGTGACGGCCTCCCTCTTCCCGGCTGAGGACGTAAACCTCGGCCTCGGCCCGGGAATAGGGCCGCATCGAACCCGGTTTCACCACCACCTGACCCCGTTCCACCTCATCCCGGTCAACGCCCCGCAGCAGGATGCCCACGGCGTCGCCGGCCTCGGTGGTGTCCAGCAGCTTGTGGAACATTTCCAGGCCGGTGGCGACTGTCTTGCGAACGTCCCCGAACCGGATAATCTCAACTTCCTCGCCGACTTTCAGCGAACCCCGTTCCACCCGGCCCGTGACCACCGTGCCGCGGCCCTTGATGCCGAAAACGTCTTCCACCGGCATCAGGAAAGCCTGGTCGGTGATGCGGGTGGGCAGCGGGAAGTAATCGTCCATCGCCTGCACCAGGTCAACGATGCCCTGTTCGTACTCCGGGTCGCCTTCCAGGGCCTTCAGGCCGCTGCAACGGACGATGGGGGTGTCGTCACCGGGGAATTCGTAGCGGCTCAGCAGTTCCCGGACTTCCAGTTCCACCAGTTCCAGCAACTCTTCGTCGTCCATCATGTCAACCTTGTTCAGGGCGACGATGATGCTGGGCACTTCCACTTGGCGGGCCAGCAGGATGTGTTCGCGGGTCTGGGGCATGGGGCCGTCGGGCGCGCTGACCACCAGCACCGCGCCGTCCATCTGGGCCGCGCCGGTAATCATGTTCTTGATGTAGTCGGCGTGACCGGGGCAGTCCACGTGGGCATAGTGACGGGCTTCCGACTCGTACTCCACGTGAGCGATGGCGATGGTCACGCCCCGGGCCTTCTCTTCGGGGGCGTTGTCAATTTCGTCCAGGCCCCGGAAACTCGCCAGGTTGCGCTCCGCCTGCACCCGGGTAATGGCGGCGGTCAAAGTGGTCTTGCCGTGGTCAACATGACCAATGGTGCCCACGTTCATGTGGGGCTTGGAACGGTCGAACTGCTGTTTTGCCATTTCGGATTCCCTCTCCTTTGATGCTTGACTCTTTAACTTCCCTGGCCGTCGGCCTTGCCCCGCCCCGTTCATGGCAAGGCTGCCGGGCCGCCCAGGGGTTTCCGGGGGACTGCCCCGGTGAAATCCGGTGGAGCCCAGAGGCGGGATTGAACCGCCGACCCCGTTCTTACCAAGAACGTGCTCTACCGCTGAGCTATCTGGGCCCGTTAGCCGGTCTTGTCAGCCGTATGTTTGTTGACTTGCGCTTATTGGCGGATGCTGGGGGGAACCAGATGGTGGAGGGGGCAGGATTCGAACCTGCGAACTCCTTCCGGAGGCCAGATTTACAGTCTGGTGGCTTTAACCGCTCACCCACCCCTCCAAGCTGGCGTACCCGCAATGGTCAACCTTGGGTCATGGCCCTCCCGCCCACCCTGCGGCTTGGCCGCCGGGCGCGGACTGTCGAATTATTCCTTGGAGCCCCAGAGGGGACTCGAACCCCTAACCTGTCGATTACAAATCGACTGCGCTACCGTTGCGCCACAGGGGCAAGATGGCGAAAGCCGGGCTACATTAGAAAAAGGCCCCGCGACGTGGGGGCCTTTCCGGTCGCCGCTTTCTTATATGCCAAGTATATATATGTCAAGCATTGCCAGTCAATAGGTTCCCGCCGGATTCGCCGGGTCTTTCGCCCGAGTCTTTCGATTGCACCGAAAAGCGCAGTTCAACCCCGCAGGCCGCCGAAACCTTGGCCAAAGTATCCAGCCGTGGATTTCGCCGGCCCGACAAGGCCCTGGAAAGGGCCACCCGGTCAAGATTGGCCTCCGCCGCCAGCTTGGACACGCCGCCCATTGCCTCGGCCACGTTGCGAAACGCCTTCATCAGCAGCCGCGGGTCATCGCCCATTTCCTCAATGACCGCGTTCAGATACTCCGCAATATCCTCCGGTGTCTTGAGATAATCGCTGGCCTTGTGTTCTACCAAGGGCATATTATTTCTCCGATAAGTAATCTCTCCAAAGTGCGCGTGCTCTGGCAACATCCCGGCTCTGGCGGCTCTTGGCACCACCAGCCAACAGGATTACGAGGTTATTCCCGTCCCGTCCGTAATACACCCTGTAACCAGGGCCGAAGTCTATTCGAAGCTCCGCCAGCCCCGGGCCAAGTGTCCGGTGATCTCCGAAATTCCCTACTCCCATGCGGTCAATTCGGGTTTGGATTCGCGCTCGCGCCCGGGAGTTTTGTCGTCGGAACCACACATCAAAATGGTCTGTCCCGTCGGTAGAAACGTAATGAACAACCCTGAGCATCCAATCAGTGTAGTCTAATGGCTACACTAAATCAACAAAAGGGCCAATCAATCCAGAATTTTTCGATTGTAGGCGGGAAAAGGGTGAGGGGGAAAACGAAGGACTGCATGAGGTTTGAAGGTGAAGTAAAGGGGTTCAGGGAGATGGGATATAGCTACGGTAATGGCCGAATCCGGCAATGCGCCGAAATAGTTTGATGCCCTTTTTGCGCTTTGGCCTTGAAACCACAATGAAAATTTACCGCAAAACTGCCCACCAAAAAGATACTACGGTTGCAATTCCTGCTACAATTGAAACTAATCGGCCCAAAAGTATCAATTGCCTCCAAAATAGCAACCGGAGTTTCCAATTGGCCATCAGCGACTTGAAGAACAGCCCTTGCGGACGCCTGGCGCCCATAGAAGGCGGAAACTTGGCTTTTGTACCGGACAATCTCCCCCGCCAGGTTGACTTGACTCCCCAACTTGTCTATCTCCTGGACGAAGCGTCGCGAGCGGTGGCAACCTTGGCCGGCGTCGGAGAAACTGTCCCCAATCCTCATCTCTTAATCAATCCCTTCATGCGCCGGGAAGCCGTGCTGTCCTCTCGAATCGAGGGCACCGAGGCATCCCTGTCTGACCTGTTCCTATATGAGGCAATGCCAACTGAACGGCCCAAGGGAGACGTGGCCGAAGTCGCCAACTACGTGCGGGCCTTGGAACGCGGCTTAAACTTGTTGAATGAATTGCCCATCTGCCTGCGCCTGGCTAACGAGATGCACCATGTCCTGCTCAGCGGGGTCAGGGGCGCCGGCCCTCACGCCGGAAACATCCGTCCCAGCCAAGTCTGGATCGGCTCTCCGGGTACTCCGGTGCAAGATGCCACCTACGTTCCTCCGCCGGCCCATTTGATACTGGACTTGCTGCACGATTGGGAAACCTTTGCAAATGAAGACCCTCTCATGCCGCCCTTGGTTCAATGCGCCTTGATGCACTACCAGTTTGAGGCCATCCACCCTTATGTTGACGGGAACGGGCGTTTGGGACGACTGCTCATTGTCCTGTTCTTGCAAACCAAAGGGGTGTTGCCCCAGCCCTTGCTGTACCTTAGCGCTTACTTCGAGCGCGACCGACAAGCCTACTATGACCACTTGTTTCGAGTCAGCGCCACCGGAGACTGGCAGACTTGGATAGGTTACTTTCTTGACGGCGTGTTTGAGCAGGCTCAGGATACCCTGCGCCGGGCCAGACACATGAGAAACCTTCACGAGGATATGAAAAGCCAATTGCAGGAGAACCGGGAATCCGCCAATGCCCTCATGTTGTTGGATGACCTCTTTGAAAGGCCGTTTATGACTGCCCCATTAGCGGCCAAATTGCTGGGCATATCCCCCGCCGGCGCCCGCCGAATCCTAGACCGTATGCACGGTCTGGGAATCCTGGATTTCCGAACCGATGCTTGGCCTCGGCTCTACATTATGAGCCAATTGCTTGACGCGGTGAGTTCCCCCGCCATCCCCAGCTAATCGGAACCGCCTACGGATTCGGCAAGGTTTTCCCGCTCCTCCAGCAAAGGCGCCAGGTACTGTGACGCCGCATGGAGTTCAAAACCCACCACGTCAAAGCCGTCCTCTTCGCTGCCGAAGTCTATGACGAGGGGCGAGGTGACTTGACTCGACACTTCGATTTTCCGCCCTGGAATCAGCACGTTAAGGATGTCGAACTCTTTGTCATAAGTCACCTTGAGATACTTATCGCCGTAATCCTTCGGTTTCACAATTCGCCTCGCCGGTATCGCCTGGTTGTGGCAGTGTTGAAATGAGCAGCGACGACACCCCCGTCGTGCCGCTAGTCCCCGCTGGTGGATTCGGCAAGGTTTTTCCGCTCCTCCAGCAGCGGCGCCAGGTATTCCGACGCCGCATGAAGCTCAAAACCCACCACGTCAAACCCGTCCTCTGCGCTGCCAAAGTCAATAATCAAAGGAGAGGTGACTTCGCTGGACATTTTAATTTTCCGGCCCGGAATCAACGTGTAAAGGATGTCCAGTTCTTTGTCATAGGTGACTTTGAGGTACTTGTCGCCGTAATCTTTCGGTTTCATAACTCCCCTCGCTGGTACCGCCTAGTTGTGGCAGAATCGAAATGGGCAGTTGCAACTGCCCGGTCATCGCGCTTGGACACCGCTACCTTGAACAGAGTATCGAACCCCTCGATTACCCCGTAGTAATTCATGGAATTCTTGCGCTCGTCATTGATCACCGCCACAGGATTGTTTATCGTCTGGATTATCCAGTCCACCGATAGACTACGTTCCTCTATTCTCTCAACCACGTGAGCCGTTAACCTTCGTTCCCGGCCGCCGGCGAAAATGACGGGCATGGGCCAATTGTATCACGTATCGGATGCCCGTTATTGACACCTTTCCGGCCCCCCATTACGCTAGCCCCGAATATGGCCCAAGTATGGAGGTGTCCCGTGAAGTACGACACAATCATCATCGGCGCCGGTTCCGCCGGTTCCATCCTGGCAACCCGCCTTTCCGAAGACCCCCAACGCTCCGTGTTGCTGCTGGAGGCGGGCAACGACTACCCCAACTTTGAGGACCTGCCCGAAGAGGTCAAGTTCGGTTACGCCACCGAAGCCGACGTAATGACCAGCGACCACAACTGGCAGTTCGTCGGCAAGGGCACCGAAGAGGCCGGCCCCATGATGGTGCCCCGCGGCAAAGTCACCGGCGGCTCCAGCGCCATCAACGGACAGGTGTTCCTGCGCGGCGTCCCCGAGGACTACGACACCTGGGCCTCCTTCGGCAACGACGAATGGACTTTTCCCAAGCTGCTGCCCTACTTCCGCAAGATTGAGACCGACCCCGACTTCGGCGGCGACGACTTCCACGGCGGCGACGGCCCCATCGTGATGCACCGTTTCAAGCGCGAGACCTGGCTGCCGGCCCAGACCGCTTTCTACGACGCCTGCCTGTCCGCCGGCTACCCCGACTGCGCCGACCACAACCACCCCGATTCCTGGGGCGTCGGGCCTACCCCGTTGAACAATCCCAACGGCATCCGCATGAGCACCGCCCTGGGCTACCTGGACCAAGCCCGCCACCGCCTCAACCTGACCATCCGCCCCAACTGCACCGTGTACCGGCTGGTTTTCTCCGGAAACCGGGCCACCGGCGTTGAACTGGAAAGCGGCGGGGAGCGGTTTATCGTCGAAGGCGATGAAATCATCCTCTCCGCCGGGGCCATCGGCTCGCCCCAAATCCTGCTGCTCTCCGGCGTCGGCCCCGCCGACCACCTCCGCAGCCTGGGCATCCCGGTCATCCTGGACAAGCCCGGCGTCGGCCAGAATATGCGCGACCATCCCGGCGTCTGGGTCACCTGGCGCACCAGGGAGGGGTTTGAGCTGGACGGCATGAAACCCCGGATGCAGTTGACTCTGCGCTACACCGCCGAGGACTCCGACCTGCGTAACGACATGAAAATTTCCATGCAGTCCTTCGCCACCGAGCGGGTCAACCGGGGCGGCAACCGGATGCAGCCCCTGGGCATCCGCATGACCGCCGGCATCTACCTGGCCGTCGGCGCCGGCGAACTCAGGCTGGCATCCACCGACCCCAACGACCAGCCCGTCCTGGAATACCGCTACCTGGACGAAGAATTTGACCGCAAGCGGCTGCGGGAATCGGTGCGTATCTGCGTCGGCCTGGGCGAGGATGACGCCTTCAAGGACATTATCGCCGAGCGGGTTGACCCCACCGACGCCGACCTGGAATCCGACGAGGCCCTGGATGCCTGGATGCGGCGGGAAGTGACGACTTCCCAGCACATTTCCTGCACCTGCAAGATGGGGCCGGCCGACGACCCGATGGCGGTGGTTGACCAGTACGGGCGGGTTCACGGCCTGGAAGGGCTGCGCGTCGTGGACGCCTCCATCATGCCCGACTGCATCCGCGCCAACACCAACGTAACCACCATGGCCATCGGCGAGCGCGTCGCCGACTTCATCCGCCAGGGCCAGTAACCCCGGCGGCGGGGCATACGCTGGCAAACGCGACGGGGGCAAGCAAATTTGCTTGCCCCTGGTTTATCAAGTGAACCCTACGGCTGCGGCAATCCCATCCCCGCATCGGAGCGAGTCTTCCGGCATCGCTGTCAGGACAAGGTTGACCTAATGGTCACTGTGCCATACCATTCCAAGGAAGAAATGTTGAACAACCTCACACTTAGGGGGTGCCTCATGGCGCGCGATAACGGCGCCTCCGGGACAACCAAGGATAAGGCGGATACAGCGATTCCGACTCCTGATGGGATCGCCCCCGACTGGCGGGCCAGGATAGCGTTGGCCAAAAAAATTAAGCAGGACGCCAAAGAAGCCAGGAAAGGCAAGCCTATGTCGTTCCGAACCCACTTGATAGGCCCGCGTTGACAACCCCGGCGTCTTACCCAAACCCGGACCCTCCGCGAAGCCCGCTGTTTGACGCCCAGAATGCGGGACGTTATGACCGCCAAGGACTCATCCGGGAGTATGAGAGCACTTTTCATTGCCGTTTAGCGGTGATGATTGACAGCATCCTTTACGACAGCGTCACTTTCTTTGAAGAAATCCTGCACGATTGCGACCCCGACGTTGACCTGCATTTGATGCTCAACTCTCCCGGCGGTGTAGGTGAAGTGGCGGTAAGGTTGGCTCGATCAGCCCAGTCTCATTGCCGCGAACTAACTGTCATCGTGCCTGACCAAGCCAAGAGCGCCGGAACACTGTTAACCTTGGGAGCGCATCAAATAATAATGGGGCCAGTCAGCGACTTGGGGCCAATTGACCCTCAATTCGTCCGTGGCTGGGAATTGGTGGCCGCCAAGGACATCATCGCCGCCCACGACGACGCAGTAGAGAAAGTCAAGGATTCGCCCGATACTTACCCGATTTACGTCACCCTTTTGGGGGATGTTACAGCCATCATGGTTCAGCAAGCCCGGGCTGCCTTGAATGGAACCGAAGACATCCTTAGAGCAGCCTTGAGTTGCAATCCGGACCGGACGGATGAGAATGTTCGGCAATTGCTGGAATCCCTACGCGGCCCGCTAATTGACGCCCCTCAAACCCACGGCGCTTTGTTTGGAGCGGAAGACGCTATTAAAGCAGGGTTGCCCGTTCAAATGGCCGACCTGCGCTCATCCCAGTGGAGGATGCTG
This sequence comes from Dehalococcoidia bacterium, assembly GCA_963665735.1. Lineage (GTDB taxonomy): Bacteria > Chloroflexota > Dehalococcoidia > Lucifugimonadales > UBA3495 > CATOSK01. The sequence goes on from OY762444.1 coordinate 1,779,846, forward strand.
TGGCGGCTATGGGCCAAGTACTTCGCCCTGGGAACTGACAAGCGAATATATGAAAGTGTTACCGCATCGCAGGTCATGGATTATCAAACCCAGGAAGACGAAACATAACCGTTGACGCATCGCATTGTCGCCGTCCCAGCCGTTGATTAACAAATCGAGTCAGGGCAAGTTCCACATCCCGCCCAACCATGCGAATCTCCCAACTCCCCCCAATCCTTGACGTTATTCCCCGCTTAAACTACACTCCCCCTTGGTTCGCCGGGTTGACCGGGGAGCCTCTTTCCACCCGGAGGTTGCGTCCCTTTTATGGACTTGAAAGATTACATCCGCGACATTCCCGACTTCCCCGAACCGGGCATCCTGTTCCGGGACATTACCCCCCTGCTGCGCGACGCCGACGCCTTCGCCCACGCCATTGACCTGCTGGAAGACAAGTACCGCGACCTGGACTTCGACACCATCGTCGCCATTGAGTCCCGCGGCTTCCTCTTCGGCGCGCCCCTGGCCTACAAGATGGGCAAGGGATTCGTCCCCGTCCGCAAGGTGGGCAAGCTGCCCGCCGAAACCCACACCGCCGCGTATTCCCTGGAATACGGCACCAACGAAATGGAAATCCACGTCGGCGACATTTCCCCCGGCGAACCCGTCCTCATCCTGGACGACCTGCTGGCCACCGGCGGCACCCTGGAAGCCGCCGCCGAACTGGTGGAAAAGTCCGGCGGGCGGGTGGCCGGCATCGGCCTGCTCATCGAACTGACGGCCCTGGAGGGTCGGCGGCGACTCGCCGACTACGACGTTTCCGCCCTTTTGCAGTATTGACCGGCGTTCATTGGCCTGGGCCGATTGCAGTATTGAAAATCCGCCCATAAAATCCGATTTGACCGTGGAACTACCGGCGGCGCCCCAGCGATGCCGCCTTGAAACAGACCCGAATGGAGGAGCGGCACATGGCAGACAAGGCAATGATTGGCAACATGGAACTGACTGCGGTGATTGACATGGTGCCTCCGGCCCGCGCGCCGGAAGCGATGTTCCCCGAAGTCGCCCCCGCAGCCTGGGACCCCTACAAGGACACCCTGGAAGACGGTCAGCTTCAACTCTACTACGGCGTCCTGGTGCTGGTGGGCGAGGACAAGACCATCCTGGTGGACACCGGCATGGGCCCCGGCCCGCACCCCGACCGGGGCAACCTGACCGGCAACCTCTACGAACTGGTCAGCGACGTGCTGGCCCCGCCGGACAACACCCGCAACACCAACGTCTCCCCCTCCGACCAGGTCAACTACGTCATCCACACCCACCTGCACGCCGACCACGTGGGCTGGAACCTGCGCTACTCCGGCGGTATGCCGGCCCCCAACTTCCGGCGCGCCCGCTACATCATTTCCAAGGATGACTACGACTACTGGACGGAAGAGAATATGCTGGCCCAGAACCAGCACATCCAGCGGCAGGTCATCCCCCTGCGCCGCCTGCGCCTCCAGCAGATTGTCGAAGGCGAACACGAAGTAACCGAGGGCATCAGCGTGGTTCCGGCCCCGGGCCACACCCCCGGCCATCAAGTCGTGCTGGTCAACTCCGGCGGGCAGAAGGGCATGATTGCCGGCGACCTGCTCCACACCATCGCCCAGGTCACCGAGTCCTCCTGGTGCGCCGGCGTGGACTGGAACAAAGACCTGAGCGCCGCCAGCCGGGAAAAGCTGCTTGACCTGGCCGAAAAGGAAGGCTGGATTGTCGCCGCCGGCCACTTCCCGCCGGGCAAGCAAATCGGCAAAGTAGTCCGCGAAGGCAACAAGCGCCACTGGGAACCGCTATAACCCACCCTTTCCCGCCCGATACCAACCACGTAGGGGCACGGCCAGCCGTGCCCCTACCAACGCCAATCGCCAAGGCGGTTATGGGCAGCCCTCAACCCTATGTTATTCTGAGCGTAGCGAAGAATCTCAAATCCTTGCCTTAGCCGACATCGCCTTACCCGAAGAATTTTAGACCCTTCGCTTTGCTCAGGGTGACATGGTTAGGTCCCACCCCGTCATTCCGGCGAAGAGCCTGCCCTGAGCATCGCCGAACGGGCCGGAATCCAGAAACCCCATCCCCAAAACAACCTCGCCTCCACGAAACACCCCTGACCACCCGTAGGGGGCGCACAGCCGTGCGCCCCTACCAACGCCCATCACTATGCGGTTATGGGAAACCCCCCTTGCCCAAAAATACCCGCCGTTGGGGTATAATCACCATCGGCGCGCCCTTGGCCGTCCATTCCCAAAGGCGGCGCGGGCGAAAATTTTTGACGGGAAGAACCGGATGAGCAAGTTCCTGGATGTGTTGGAACGAATCAGAGACGGCGAGACCGCCCCGATGGGTTTCGCGGCGGCCCGCGCCGAAAAACTCCCCGGCATCGCCCTGGTGGGCCTGGTTTCCGGCAACTACGCCAACGGAATCGCCGCGGCGTCCATGACCGACGCCCTCATTCTGTCCGGCGGCAGAAGCCCCGACGAACTCAAGGAATTAACCGAGTCCTCCTCCGCCCCCTGGGGGCCGCGGGTCTCCGGCCTGGGCAACGAAGAGGCTCAAGCCTTCCAGGACGCCGGCGCCGACCTGCTGGTCTTTCAGATGGAACGCACCGCGGCGGCCGCCCTGGCCTCGGAGGACGTCGCCCGCGTCCTCTGCGTGGAAACCGGCCTGGAGGAAGGCGTCCTCCGGGCCATCGCCGCCCTCCCGGTGGATGCCGTGCTCATATCTATGGAGCGTGTCCACGGCGCCTGGACCCTTCCCGACCTGGTGGCCCTGGGCACCATCAGCCGCCGGTTGGACAAGTACGTGCTGGTGCAGGTTTACGAAGCGCCCAGCAAGAACGACCTGGAAGCCCTGCGCGACATGGGCGTCAGCGCGCTGGTGGTGGACGTTGCCAGCGCAGGCGGCGACGCCCTGGCCGAGTTGAAAAACAACCTGCTGGATATGCCCCGTCCCAAGTCTCGCAACCGCTCCCGCAGCCGGGCCATCCTCTCCGGCTCCGCTTTCTCCCCGTCGGAACCCACCCCCCACGAGGATGAAGAAGGGGAAGAGGACGAATAATCCGAACCCCTTAACGGACGGGTACAGGGCTTATCATCATGCAGGCCAAGGTAAAGGGCTAGTCGTCCGATGCTGGCGAGTAGCCCAGCCTTTGCAGGTATCCGGTTTGCTGGTTCAGGGATTCCAGAATCCTCCCTTGACCCTGCCGCAGTTCCTTAACGTCGCCTTCCAGCCTTTCCAGTTTGCCCAACCGATGATACACCGCAGCCATGAGACCAATCATAGCCACGACAATGACCGTCGCCGATGCGATTGCGGCGACGCTCAGGGTTACGACGGCGTTCATATCCATCAATGTGTAACTCCGGCAACATGGGAGTCCGCGTACCCGTCCATCCATTCCAGCCCATCATCGGCCCCAACATCATTACACCATACCAATACCCACCCGGCAAGCCCGAATGTAAACGGTATCGTCATTCCGGCGAAACCAGTCCTGAGCGTAGCCGAAGGAGCCGGAATCCAGAAATACAGGCACATAACATCGTGTTTAACGGCAAAGAATCCTGGATACCGGCGCAGGCCGGTATGACGGGTTTATCGGGTTAATCATCAATGCAACGGTGACAAACTAGTAGTAACCCATGCTTTTCAGTTCTTATCAACTGCTCTTGTCCGACCCGCCGGCCTTCCTGCGCCTTACCGTGCTGGTGGTCTTTGCCCTGCTGGTAGCCATCACCATCCACGAATTCAGCCATGCCCTGGTTGCCACCGGCCTGGGCGACAACACCGCCCGGCGTCGGGGGCGGCTGTCCCTCAACCCCATCCGCCACCTGGACCCCAGCGGCGCCGTCATGCTGCTGGTGGTGGGGTTCGGCTGGGGCAAGCCCGTCCCGGTCAACCACCATCACCTGACCCGCGGCCCGTTGGGAATGACCCTGGTTGCCGCCGCCGGGCCGCTGTCCAACCTGGCCCTGGCCTTCCTGGTCGCCATTCCCATCAAGCTGGGGCTGCTGGGTTGGAGCAGCCTGTCCCTCAGCCGCACCAACTTTGTAATGACCGGCGGCTTGCGGGAAGGACTTAGCGACATCGTGGTAATGGTCATCTTCCTCAACCTGTTGCTGGCCGTCTTTAACCTCCTCCCCCTGGCCCCGCTGGACGGCTCCCGCGTGGTGGGCGGGTTGCTGCCGGCAAGCTGGGCCGAGGGTTACGAGCGTTTCGAGCGGATTGGCCCTATCATCCTCATCGGAATCATCCTGGTGGACGTGGTGTTCAACCTGGGGATTCTCTGGACCATCATCGGCCCGGCGGTAAGCTACCTGATGCAGCTAGCCACCGGCTTTTAGAAAGTCCCAACCCCTACAAAAAACTCCCGCCCCCTACTAGGGAGAGGGTTGGGGAGGGGGTGAACAAATCCGCTTGCCCCAACAAATCTTGAACCCACAACCGTAGGGACGGGTTTCAAACCCGCCCCTACCGACGTCAATAGCCCCAAATTTCAAGCCCTTGGGTGAAAATCATCCCCACCCTTACCCGTCATTCCGGCGAAAGCCGGAATCCAGTCCCTTCCCCCCCGACGGGGGAAGGTTAGTATGGGGGTAAACTCCCCGTCGCAAGCCAGCTTATAAGTCAAGGACGCAACGCCCGAATCACCCCCCCGACGGCCCGAACCGTTCCGTCCGCACCAGTTCCGGCGAAACTCCCACCGACACCAGCGCATCGGCCACCGATTCCACGAAGGGCGTCGGGCCGCAAACGTAGCTGTGGGGAAACTCCCTCCACCGTCCCAGCAACTCCGCCAGCATCGGCGCGTCCACCCGGCGGGAGTAGCCACGCCAGCCAAGGGGCTGTTGCCGGGTCAAGGCCAACTCCACCGCCAGGTTGGGGTCGGTAGCCTCAGCGTCGTCCAGGGCCTCCCGATAGATAACGTCGTCCAGGGAACGGGCCGAATACAATAACAGGGCCTCCACCTCCGGGGCCGCCGCCAGCTTGTGCCGCAGCATGGACATGAGGGGAACCACGCCGGAACCGCCGCCCACCAGCAGCAGCGGCCCGCCGGCGGACTTGTCCCAGGTGAAGGGGCCGCCGATGGGGCCGCGCACCTCTACGGCGTCGCCGGTCTGCACGACTTCATGGAAGTAGGGCGACACCTCCCCGCCGGGGATAACCTCGATGGTCAGGTCAATGCTGCCGGCGGTTTCCGGGGCCGACGCCACCGAGTAGCTGCGCTGGGCCTGGTAGCCATCGGGCGCGGTAAGCCGCACGTCGTAGTGCTGGCCGGCCCGGAAGGGCTGCCAACGGGGAAGTTCCAGGGTGAAAGTCTTGGCCCGGTAGGTCTCCCGGGTGATGCAAGTCACCACCCCGGTCTGCCATTCCAGACGGGGCGGATTGGCTTGCGAAGAATCGGGGCGCATCAGGTTAGGGTCAAAGCCGGCGGCCCAAGAGGGTGTATAACAAATCCCCTCCCCCTGCGAGGGGGAGGGTTAGGGTGGGGGTGGCATCCTGTTGGGAAAGGAGCGAAGAAGAGAATTCCAACACACCCTCCAAGAGTGTCGTCAATTCCATTCGTAGCCATTCCCGCCCCCGGACCGTCATTCCCGCGAAAGCCGGAATCCAGAAATCCAAGCATATAACATCGTGCCTAACGGCAAAGAGTCCTGGATACCGGCCTGCGCCGGTTTGACAGGCTTATCCCGTTAGTCAACATTTCAACTCCATTCGTAGCCATTCCCGCCCCCACCGTCATTCCCGTCCCCCACCGTCATTCCCGCGAAAGCGGGAATCCACAACCGACGCCTTTGGAGGGTGTGAGATAAATCCCCTCCCCCTACGAGGGGGAGGGTTAGGGTGGGGGTGGCATCCTGTTGGGAAAGGAGCGAAGAAGAGAATTCCAACACACCCTCTAAGAGTATCGTCAATTCCATTCGTAGCCATTCCCACCCCCGGATCGTCATTCCGGCGAAAGCCGGAATCCAGGAAGGCCAAGCATACAACATCGTGCCTAACGGCAAAGAGTCCCGGATACCGGCCTGCGCCGGTATGACAGGCTTATCCCGTTAGTCAACATTTCAACTCCATTCGCAGTCATTTCCACCCCCCACCGTCATTCCCGCGAAAGCGGGAATCCACAACCGACGCCTTTGGAGGGTGTGAGATAAATCCCCTCCCCCTACGAGGGGGAGGGTTAGGGTGGGGGTGGCATCCGTCGCATTCAAGAATAACGGCTTGATTTGTTGCCACGCCCCTAGTCGCCCCAGTAGCGCTGTTCCTTCCAAGGGTCGCCGTACATATGATAACCGGCGTTCTCCCAGAACCCCGGCTGGTCCCGCTCCATGAAGTGCAGCCCCCGCACCCACTTGGCCGACTTCCAGAAATACAGGTGAGGCACCAGCAGCCGCGCCGGGCCGCCGTGGGACGGTTCCAGCGGCGCGCCGTTATACTCGATTGCCACCATACCCCGCCCGTCAACCAGGTCTGCCGTCGGCACGTTGGTGGTATAACCGCCGTCGCTGAAGGCCATGACGTACCCCGGCGGCTCGGCGATACCCGCGCTTTCCAGCAGCGCGTCAATGGTCACGCCCCGCCAGGTGGTGTCCAGCTTGCTCCACTTGGTGACGCAATGAATGTCCACCAGAATCTCCGTCTGGGGCAGCGCCAGCATTTCCGGCCAAGTCCAGGACGAAAGCAGTTCGCCGTCCACATCCACCAGGCTGAACGTCCAGATGTCCAGCGGCGTCCGTGGCGTGGGGCCGGCCGACAGCACCGGAAACCCGGTTTCCAGGTATTGCCCCGGCGGAATGGGCCGGGGAGGTTCGGGACGCCGGCGGCCAAAAAATCCTCTCGATACCATGCAGCCTCCAAGGTTGTAACGCCGGACACCCGGCGACGGTAACTTAATCTTATACCACAAATTACCTTGGAAGATGGGCAATGACCGGGGCCAGATGCTTTGACGCATTCCGAAGGTCAACGGCGACCGCAACGTAATCATCAGGGTCGGGGCCGTCGCATCGCCAGTACGCAACCAGGTCGTCGTTCTCCACAACCAGGGTGGCGGTTTCAACGTCTTCGCCAAAAGTGAGCGTATCCGTTTCCTTGCAGTACCCTCTAAACGGCGACAACGGGATGTAGTAACTGAATCCTATGACATCCAACGAAGTCGGCTCGTGGGTGTCCTCCACGTAATCTATGACCGTGAGCGGATGATTGTCCAGGGAATCGGCTGCGTCATGGGGCTTGCCCGTGCTGAAAGCAATGGCATTGGCCTCCGGGTCATAACTTGAGACCCTCAAGCTCATTATCAACCCCCCGGCGGAAACCCGAAGAGCGTCAAAGCCGTCTTGCCGAAGGCCCATTCCAGTTCCTCGCCAGAGCAGAAGGACGCCATTTGCTCCTGCGTGAATTGCAGGGCGTTGCGGTATCCCTCCCTGATTACCACCCGCGGGTAGTCGCTGCCCCACAGCATCCGCCGCGGCCCAAAGGCGTCATAGGCCATTTCCAGGTAAGGCGGCGCTTCTTGATACGGGAAAGGCGGGTCGCAGAACTCCCCCATGCCGTGAAACTTGATATAGGTGTTGGGATAGCGGGCCAGTTTCAAGACTTCCCGGTACTGGTCTTCCTCCGGCTTGGCGTGCTGGTAGTCGCTGACGGCGTAAAACCCCATGCCGCCCAGGTGTTCGATGATTAGTTTCAGGTGGGGCAATGCCTCCACCATTTCAGCGAACTCCGGCGTCAGGAACCCGGTCATGGGGCCGCCGGCGCTGACCGGCATCCCCAAATCAGCGGCCTTGCGCCAGATAGCCCAAGGGTCATCGCCGGGGGAACGGTTGAAGTTCCTCAGCCGCACCGACTGGGCGCCCTGACCGTGCCGCGATTCCAGTTGGCCCACGCCCTCCGGGGTGTCCACGTCCACCCGGCAGACCACCGCCAGCCGTTGCGGAAATCGCCGTTGACATTCCAGCACGTAGCTGTTGTCCGTGGTGGTGGACGACTGCACCAGCACGGTATGGGCCACGTCGTTATAGGCCATCTGGGTCAGCAGCATCTCCACCGGCTCATAGGTGTGCAGGGCAACGTGAACGTGGGTATCAACGACAATCATCTCGGCCTCGGTGGTGGTTGGAATGAACGGGGTTTCTATGGCGGGATTATACCGCCTTGGGGGACAAATGACTAAGCGGGCTGATGAGGTCGTCGCCGCCGAGGAACGGCCCCGGCTGGTAGTCCATCAACTTTGGGCTGATGGTCAAACCGGGAGTTAAAAGTCCGTTCGTGGTGAGCTTGTCGAACCATGAACGGGCGGCCCTTCGACAAGCTCAGGGCGAACGGAGGAATTAACCCTCAGCCCAAAGTTGTTCGCCTACTAGTCGTAACGAATCCTGGGATTAACGTAGGCATACAAAATATCCACCGCCAGGGCGGTTGCGACGTAGAAGAACCCCGCCGCCAGCACTGTGGCCTGCACGATGGGGAAGTCCCGCTGGTTGATGCCCTGCAACATCAGCCGACCAATTCCGGGCCACGCGAATATAACCTCAATGGCTACCGAGCCGTTGAGCAGCCCGGCCAGGGTCAACCCGGAGAAGGTCAATACCGGAATGACGGCGTTTTTCAGCGCGTGCTTGTAAACCACCACCGTTTCCGCCAGCCCCTTGGCCCGTGCAAACTTCACGTATTCGCTGTCCAGCACGTCCAGCATACTGGAACGGGCCAGCCGCAGCACCCCGGCCATGCCGCTCCAGGAAAGCACGAAGGCCGGCAGGATGAAGTGTTCGATTCCCCCCCGCCCGAAGGTGGGCAGCCACCCCAATATGGCCCCGAACAGCAGGATGAGCATTATCGCAATCCAGAAGCTGGGAGCGGCGATGCCCACCACGGCGAAAAACTTGCCGAAGTAGTCAAACACCGAATCGCGTTTAACCGCCGACAGAATGCCCAGGGGTATGCCCACCACCATTGTCATCAGGAAGGCGGCGCCGGCCAGTTGCAGGGTGGCGGGAAAACGGTCCAGCAGTTCCTTCAACGCCGGCTGGCCGGAAATGTGGGACTCCCCGAAATCAAGCCGGGCGATGTTGACCACGAATCGCCCATACTGCACCGGCAGGGGCTTGTCCAGCCCCATGTTCCGCTTCAACTGTTCGTAGTCTTCCACCGTGGACTCGGGCCCCAGCAGATAGAGGGCCGGGTCGCCGGTCAGGTGAACGCTCAGGAACACCGCCAGGCTGAGTATCAGCAGCGTTATCAAAGCCTGCAACAAGCGCGCCAGAATGTACCGCTGCATTCAATATCCCTCAACCAATGTCCATAGGTAAAGTTGGGTTGTCCTGCCGGAGTTGCGGCGTCGCCCCCGGCCCCTTGCAGAGTGTCCGAGAAGCTAGTCCGGCGCCCTACCAACACACCCACCCCCTACCGTCATTCCGGCGAAGGCCGGAATCCAGAAATCCTTGCCAGCAGCATCCTTGGCCCGCGAATTACCGTCATTCCTGTCCCTTACCAACACACGCGCCCCCTACCGTCATTCCCGCGAAACCTGTCCTGAGCGTAGCCGAAGGAGCGGGAATCCACAACCCACGAAGATGTACCGTCATTCCGGCGAAGGCCGGAATCCAGAAATTCTTGCCACCGCCAGCCTTGGCCCTCGATTTACCGTCATTCCTGTCCCCTACCAACACACCCGCCCCCTACCGTCATTCCCGCGAAACCTGTCCTGAGCCTAGCCGAAGGAGCGGGAATCCACAGGTGTCGGCTGACCGGGCCCGTCCGCCGGGAGAGACGGCGACCGGCGGGTTGGTCAAAGATACTGCGGGTTGCAGTTTGAGCGCAACCCGCAGCGATTGGCCTTGCCTTGGCCGTTCCGCCCTACTCTTCCAGGGTGATGGTGTGGATGGCGGAAATCCACAGCGAGAAGGGATAGGGATCCCAGGTCTTGACCCGCGCCGCTACGCCCCAGGGGATGTTGACGTATCCCACGCCAAACTCGTAGGTCTCATCCCGCAGCCGCACGTACAGGTCCTTGTAGGTTTGCTCCCGTTCTTCCAGGTCCAGCACTTCCGCCGCCGCCTGCACCACCTTGAAAAGGTCAGCGTCGGAGTGGGTGATGTTTATCTCCCGGTCCGGGTCGCCGTAACCGCTGGTGGTGTTGATGGTGGCGTTCTTGCGGGCCTCATTCTCCCGCCAGAGGATTTGACCGTCCAGTTCGCCGGCTTTCTGCCGCTTCTTGGTGCCGGTGCTGTCCGAAACCCGGACTTCCGTTTCCAGGCCCAGCTCCTTCTTCCAAAGGTCGGCCACCAACTGGGCGGTTTCCACCTGGAAGGGCATGGCCGTGGACTGCCAGGTGTTGATGACCAGCGGCCCGAAATCTTTGCCGTCGGGGTAGCCGGCCTCGGCCAGCAGCGCGCGGGCCTTGTCCGGGTCGAAAGGCCAGGGGTCTATGGCCGGGCTGTAACCGTAGGTGTTGGGCGTAACCACCGCCCAGCCCTTGGCCACAAAGACCTCATCGCCGCCGTACAAGGTATCCCGTATCAGGTCCTTGTCTATGGCGTAGTCCAGCGCGTGCCGCACCCGCTTGTCGTGGCAGGGATGCTGGGGGTCGAAGCAGCCAATCATGCGGGCGTTGACGTACACCCCTTCCTGGCCGAAGATAAGCCGTCCGCCGCCGGCCTCAATCTGACCCTGGACCGCCAGGCTGGCGGGAACAATGTCGGCGTCCCCGGCCCGCAAGGCCGCCACCCGGGTGGCTTCCTCGGGAACCAGGCGAAGCTCCAGGGACTGGAAGTTGACCCGCTTGTCCTCGGAGAAACCGTTGGCCGGCTGATAGTAGAAATCGTCGAACCGCTCGAACTCCATCACGTCGGCCCGGCGGTGCTCCGTCAAGCTCATGGGGCCGGCGCCTATGGGACTGAGGTCGTAGGCTTCCGCCAATTCCTCGTTGTAGAGTTCCGCCCGCTCGGGCATCATGCCGTACCACTTATCGCCGATTTCCGAAATGTTGCCGGAAAAGGCGACGAAGGGCTTTTGAGTCTTGACGCTGACCTGGTTCGTGCCGCTCAACTCGATTGATTCCATCAGCCGGGAAATGGCGGCTCCGGTGGAGTCGGCGGTGTGGTGTTCATGCGCCTGGGGGCCAAAAGAGTTGCGCAGCGTCCAAAGCACGTCCTCCGGCCTTACGTCCGAACCGTCATGGAACTTGGCCCCTTCCCGGATGGTGAAGGTGGTGGTCAAGCCGTCAGCGGACAACTCCCAGTCCTCGGCGATGCCGGGAATCATTTCCGTCTGCGGGGTCATGGAAATCAGGAACCCGTGCATGATGCGGCCATAGTTGGCGCCGCCGGGGCTGCCGCCCACGTAGGCGATGTCAAACCGCTCATTGGCCAGGTCTCCCACCATGATGGTCAACGTGCCGGGGTTAACCTCCATCATGGCGTCCTTGGGTTCGTCCTGGGCCTGGGGAACGGCGGTAGGAGCGGGTGCCTGGGCCGCGGTGTCCGGCTGGGCAACCGGCTGCGCCGGCGCTGTTTCCTGGGGCGCGGCGGCGGAACCGCAAGCCACGGCCAGGGCCAGAACCAGCGCCAGGGCCGGCGCCAGCAGCCACCGGGGGTTGAAACCGGATTTAGTGAAGTAGTGCATTATCCCTCCTGGTTGTTTTTGGGAAATCCCTTGGGTCATTCGCGCCTCCTTTACGGTTCCCCGGTCAAGGGGAACGATGTATGGTTCCTGGCCGGTTCTTGTCCCCGGCCCAAAATGGGGTAGGGACACGGCTTGCCGCACCCCTACCCGTCATTCTTGCAACTTGCCCGACGGCGGTTGCGATTTTGCACCCCGGCGCAAGCCCTGTCAAGCCGGCTGCGCGCGCAATCAGGACGATTCCAAAGTCCATAGGAATGCTGTTAGCGGCGTTCCAACAACCCCCTCCCCTCTACCAGGGGGAGGGTTGGGGAGGGGGTGAACACCACCGTCATTCCCGCTTTCGCCGGAATCCAGAAATCCACGCATTCCCCAACCCTTTCCTGAGCCTGGCCGCAGGAACCGGAATGACGGCCAATGCAAGACAACCCTCAAACCGTGGGCAATAGCCCCCTCCCCCTACCAGGGGGAGGGTCAGGGAGGGGGTGAACACCACCGTTATTCCCGCTTTCGCCGGAATCCAGAATCCCCCATCATTGGCATTGTCAACGACGTAGGGGCGGGTTTCAAACCCGCCCCTACCACGCTCAGGTAATTCCTGCTCAACCGATGGAGAAATCCCAACGCTATTGGCCCGTTGAGACTATCCCCAACCCGGACGATTCCTAAACCCGCCGCAACTTCGGGTCCAGCGTGTCCCGCATCCAGTCCCCGAAGAAGTTGAACGCCAGCACCACAATGGTAATGGCCAGGCCGGGGAAGAGGGCCAGCCACCAGGCGTCCAAAATTACCGACCGCCCCTCGGACACCATAATCCCCCAGGCCGGGTCGCCGGGCGGCAGCCCCAGACCCAGGAAACTTAACGACGCTTCCAGCAGGATTACCTGCCCGATTTGCAGGCTGGTAATCACCATCAGCGTGTTAATCGTGTTGGGGAAGATGTGCCGGGCGATAATCATGGGCATGGACAACCCGGCGATGCGGGCGAAGGTCACGAAGTCCAGTTCCTTTATCGCCAGCACGTCGCCCCGAATCATGCGGGCAAACCGCGCCCACACCGTCAAAGCCACCGCCAGGATGATGTTTTCAATCCCGGCCCCCAAAATTGTGACGATAATCATCGCCACCAGAATGGTCGGGAAACCCAGGGCCGCGTCCGAGGCCCGCATGATTACCAGGTCAATCCAGCCGGTGCGGAATCCCGCCACCAGCCCCAGCACCGTCCCGACGAACATCCCGGTTCCCAGGGCCACCAGGGATATGAACAAGGCGGTGCGCGCCCCGTAAATCAGGCGGCTCAGCATATCCCGGCCCATGATGTCGGTGCCTAACGGATAGCTGGAGTTCTCCCCAGGAGAATACTTGGCGTCCAGCATACTGATTTCGGTGGGGTCGTGCGGCGCCAGCAACGGCGCGAACACGGCGCAGACCAGCAGGACGGTCAGGATAATTATCGGCATCCAGGGCAGCCGGGCCCGCCGGGCCTTTCCGGGCAGCGCCCGCAGGCGTTCCATCGTGGTTGGGGCCGCGCTTATTGAGGTAGCCACAAAACCCTCCCGGTTACTTCAAGATGCCTCCGCCGTTGCGTTCCCGTTGGGACAAGTTTCCTTGCCGGAACGGGCGGCGGCTTAATGGGGTATCGTCATACCGGCGTAGGCCGGTATCCGGAATCCCTTGCCCCACGGATGCTGGTGTATGCTTGGGGTTCCCGTACTCCGGCTTTTTCGCCGGAATGACGAAAACAGACCCTTGCGTACTTCCATCCTCAATTTAACGACACCCTTTAATCATAGCGGATTCTGGGGTTGATGTAAGCATACATTATATCAACCACCAGTGCGGTGAAAACGTAGAAGAACCCCGCCGCCAATACCGTAGCCTGGACGATGGGGAAGTCCCGCGTCCTGATTCCCTCCAGCATCAGCCGCCCGATGCCCGGCCAGGCGAAGACCACTTCGATAGCCACCGAGCCGTTGAGCAGTCCGGCCAGCGTCAACCCGGAAAAGGTCAGCACCGGAATGACGGCGTTTTTCAGGGCGTGCTTGCTGATGACCACCATTTCCTTCAAGCCCTTGATGCGGGCGAACTTGACATACTCGCTGTCCAGCACCTCCAGCATACTGGAACGGGCCAGACGCAAGACCCCGGCCATGCTGTGCCACGACAGCACGAAAGCCGGCAGTATGAAATGCTCAATTCCGCCCCGTCCGTAGGTGGGCAGCCAGCCCAGAATCGCCCCGAACAGCAGGATGAGCATTATCGCAATCCAGAAACTGGGGGCGGCAATGCCGACAACGGCGAACAATTTGCCAAGCTGGTCCAGAATCGAGTCGCGCTTTATCGCCGACAAAATTCCCAGGGGGACGCCGACGATTATGGTCAGGATAAAGGCTACCCCGGCCAGTTGCAGGGTGGCCGGCAGCCGCTGCAACAGTATGTCCCGGGCCGGCACGTCGCGGATATGGGACGTGCCGAAGTCCGCCTGGACAATGCCCCCCAGGAAGTTGGCGTACTGGACGTACAGGGGCTTGTCCAGGCCCATGTTCCGCTTCATCTGTTCGTAGTCCTGCTCGGTGGCCTCCGGCCCCAGCAGGTACAACGCCGGGTTGCCCGTCAGGTGGACGCTGAGGAACACCGCCAGGCTCAGAATCAGCAAGGTAACTGCCGCTTGCAGGAACCGCAGGAAGATGTAACGCTGCATAACCCGTTCCCATCGCCTTCTTGGGTTTACTTGACCGGGGTTTGGGACGCCGGCCCGCGTCCGGGCGGGGTGGGAGAATCGCCGGTTTTATGTAGGGGAGTAGCCGTCCTGAGAACACCCAGGGCGGCTACTCCGCGATGGTTTTGGCAGACTTGCGTACCGGGGGGACTGCCTATCCCCGGCTACTTCAAGGTCAGGGTATGCAAGCTGGTGGGGTAGAAGGCCACCGGGTAAGGTTCCCAGTTAGCCACGTCAGGCCCCAAGGCCCAGGGGATGTTGATGGTGCCGATGCCGATGAGGTACTGCTCTTCGTAGAGTTGCAGGAACAGCTTGTTGAGAGCCGCCGGGCGTTCCATGTCATCGTACACCGAAATGCCTTCCTCGACGGCCATGAACAGGGCCTCGTCGTTATGGCCCCGGTCCCGCTTGTCCCGGCGTCCGAAGTGGGAACCCATGATGCTGGCGGCGTCCAGACGGGTCTCGTTGTCCCTCCAGACAATCTGCCCGTCCAGGTCGCCGGCCTTGTACGCCGCTTTCATGGCGACTTCATCGCCCACGATAACCTCGGTGTCTATCCCCAACTCCCGCTTCCAGTTCTCGGCGGCCAGTTGCGCCGACTCCGGCAGGAAGGGCATCAGAGCCGAAACCCAGGTGTTGACAATCAGCGGGCCAAAGTCCCTGCCGTTGGGGTTGTCGGGATTCTTGTAGCCGGCCTCGGTCAGCAGTTGCCGGGCCTTGTCCGGGTCGAAGGGGTAGGGCCGCAGTTCGGGGCTGTACCCGATGGTGCTGGGAGTGACGGCGCCCCAGCCGCCCCGCTCAACTTCCATCGCCTCCGAGCCGCCGTACAGACGGTCGCGCATGGTTTCCTTGTCCACGGCGTAGGACAGGGCCTGCCGTACCCGGATGTCCTGGCAGGGGTAGGGATCCAAGCCTTCCCTTTCCGCGCCCGACCAGCAGCCGAAGAGCATGATGCGGAAGTAACCGCCCTCAGCGGCCCAAACGATGCGCCCGCCGCCCTTTTCCACCTGTTCCCGGGCTTGCAGGCTCACCGGGGCAACGTCGGCCTCTCCGGCGCGCAGGGCCGCTACCCGCGTGGCCTCTTCCGGCACCAGCCGCAGGTCAAGAGTGGTGAACTTCACCCGCCGGTCCTGGTCAAAGCCGTTGGCCGGCTGGAAGTAGTAGTCATCGTACCGCTCAAACTCGATAACTTCCGACGGAACGAACCCGGTGCGCCGCATCACGCCGGCGGCGATGGGGTTCTTGTCGTAGGCCGCTTCCTCTTCCTCATTGCGAAGAGTCGCCCGGCCGGGGTAGATGGCCGGCCAGGTCGGGCCGGCGGCGGACATATAGCCGGGGAATCCCGTCTCAATACTCTTGAAATTGGTGGCCACCGTGTTGGGGCCGGTCTGCACTACGCTCTCCATCTTCTTGGAGAAGCCGATGGCGGTGCTGGAGTCGGCCCACTGGTAGGCCTCCGGGCCGAAGTTGTGGTCCAGCGACCAGCGCACGTCCTCGGCAGTCAGGTCGCTGCCGTCGTTGAACTTCACCCCGTCGCGGATGGTGACGCTCCAGGTAAGGCCGTTGTTGGAATAGCCCCATTCCTCGGCTATGCCGGGAATCAGCTCGGTTTTTTCGTTGGCCTCAATCAAAAAGCCGTGCAGAATCCGCCCGTAGCTGTTGCTGGCGCCGGCGCTGAAAGTCCGGTCAAACCGTTCATCGCCCCAGGCGGCCACCATGAAGGTGATGTTGCCCGCATGCACTTCGATCATGCCGGGTTCGGCCTGGGCCTGGGGTACTGCCGTGGGGGCTTGGGGCGCGGTTTGCGGCTGTTCCACCGGCTGCACCTGCACGTCCGCCGGAGCCGCTGCCGGGGCTGTATCCTGGGGCGCGGCGGCGGAACCGCAGGCCACCGCCAGGACCAGAATCAGGACAAGGGCGGGTATCAACCATCGAATGGGCCTGACTTTCGGATTAACCAAATACTCCATTTCTCTCCCCCTTTTGTTTTCGGGTGTTGAGCGCCAGAGCCTTGGATTGGCAGCCGGGATAAAGAGAGCGACCTGGCCGGGAGTGACCTGCAAGAATGGTCAAGTAGAAGGGGTAAGGCCGCTTTTCCAGCGCCGGGTATGGCGGGAATCGTCCGATTTCTGTCAGGGTAATCCGGTTTTGGCGGGCGTTTCCTTCCTCCCGGCGGCAAAGTTGCAAAATGCTAGCATGGGGTTTCTTGATTGTCAACCTGTAGCCGCGCAAGTTACGGCGGAAAGCCTAATGTTGGGCCATTACATTACGAAAACAGTAATGTTTTACGACCACTATATCCATAACTCACCATGCCGCCGCGCCGGTAACGCAACCCCATGACGGGGAACCGCAGACGCCGGACGTGGCCGGTGGGTTAGAGGAAGCGCAAAAAATCCCCTCCCGGAATCGGTGGGGCGGGTTTTCAACCTGCCCGTACAAGGCAAGAATTTCAGATTCTTCGCTCTGCTCAGAATGACATGGAGGGGCGCGGAACGGTCATCCAAAAAATCCCCTCCCCCTACGAGGGGGAGGGTTAGGGAGGGGGTGAACGCCGCCGTCGCCAACGGCAATCCCCCTGTGTCGCCCTCAACCCCCATGTCACCCTGAACTCCCCCATGTCACCCTGAACGAAGTGAAGGGTCTAAAATCCCGCGGGTAAGCCAGCGTTGGCCAAGGCAAGAATTTCAGATTCTTCGCTCTGCTCAGAATGACATGGAGAGACGAAAAACGAGAATAAAATCCCCTCCCCCTACGAGGGAGGGTTAGGGAGGGGGTGAAACGTCGCCGTCGCCAACGGCAATCCCCCTGTGTCGCCCTCAACCCCCATGTCACCCTGAACTCCCCCATGTCACCCTGAACGAAGTGAAGGGTCTAAAATCCTTCGGGCAAGGCGGCGTTGGCCAAGGCAAGAATTTCAGATTCTTCGCTCTGCTCAGAATGACATGGAGAGACGAAAAACGAGAATAAAATCCCCTCCCCCTACGAGGGGGAGGGTTAGGGTGGGGGTGAAACACCGCCGCCGTCACCGTCACTCCGCGCCCCAACTCGTCATACCGGCCTACGCCGGTATGACGGCAGTATCAGCAAGGGTAAGGGCGGGTTTGAAACCCGCCCCTACGTCGTCAACCGGAATCCCGTCTAGTCCGACAGGACGCCACCCCACTTAGATTCGCCGCAGCTTCGGGTCCAGCGTGTCCCGCATCCAGTCCCCGAAGAAGTTGAACGCCAGCACCACCGCGGTTATCGCCAACCCCGGCAGCAGCGCCAGCCACCAAACGTCCAGGATTACCGACCGCCCTTCCGACACCATGATTCCCCAGGCCGGGTCGCCCACCGGCAGGCCCAATCCCAGGAAGCTCAGCGACGCCTCCAACAGAATGACCTGCCCGATTTGCAGGCTGGTAATCACCATCAGCGTGTTGATGGTGTTGGGGAAGATGTGGCGGATGATTATCATGGGCATGGGCAGCCCCGCTATCTTGGCAAAGGTCACGAAGTCCAGTTCCTTGATTGCCAGCACGTCCCCCCTAATCATGCGGGCGAACCTGGCCCAGACCGTCACCGCCACCGCCAGAATGATGTTTTCAATTCCCGCCCCCAGGATGGTAACGATAATCAACGCTACCAGGATGGTCGGGAACCCCAGGGCGGCGTCGGCGGCCCGCATTATCAGCACGTCCACCCAGCCGGACTGGAACCCGGAAATCAGGCCCAGCACCGTCCCTACAAAGGCCCCGGTGCCCAGCGCGATAAGGCTGATGAACATGGCGGTGCGGGCGCCGTAGATGAGGCGGCTCAGCATATCCTGGCCCAGCACGTCCGTCCCCAGCGGGTGGCTCCAGTCCCAGTATTCGCCCATATAGACCGGGGCGAATTTGGCGTTGAGCATATTTATTCCCGTGGGGTCATGGGGCGCCAGCAGGGGAGCGAAGGCGGCGCAAAGCAGCATTACCGTCATCACGAAGATGGGTATCCAGGGCAAGCGCTCCCGCTTGGCCCACCGGGGGAACTCCCTGATTCTATCCAGTGTGGTGGGGGCAGCTGATACGGTGGAAGCCACGAAACCCTCCTGGTCACTTGAAGATGCCTCCGCAGTCCCATTCCGGTTAAGACAAGTTTCCCTGCCGGAACGGGCGGCGGCTTAGTCGTATCGAATCCTGGGATTCACGTAAGCGTAGAGAATGTCCACCACCAGGGAAGTGAAGATGTAGAACGCGCCGGCGGCCAGTACCGTCGCCTGCACCACCGGAAAGTCCCGCTGGTTGATGCCCTGGAGCATCAAACGTCCAATGCCGGGCCAGGCGAACACCACCTCCACCACCACCGAGCCGTTGAGCAGTCCGGCCAGCGTCAGCCCGGAAAAGGTCATTACCGGAATGACGGCGTTTTTCAGCGCGTGCTTGTAAACCACGATTCGCTCGGCCAAGCCCTTGATGCGGGCGAACTTCACGTACTCGCTGTCCAGCACTTCCAGCATACTGGAGCGGGACAGCCGCACCACGCCGGCCATGCCGTTCCAGGACAGCACGAAAGCCGGCAGCAAAAAGTGTTCCACTCCCCCGCGCCCGTGGGTGGGCAGCCAGCCCAGAATCGCCCCGAACAGCAGGATGAGCATGATGGCAATCCAGAAACTGGGCGCGGCAATTCCCGCCACGGCGAAGAACTTGCCCGCCTGGTCAAAAATCGAGTCGCGTTTCACCGCCGACAGCACCCCGATGGGAATGCCGATAATGATGGTCATCAGAAACGCCACGCCGGCCAGTTGCAGGGTCGCCGGCAGCCTTTGGATGAGCAGGTCGCGGGCATCCCGGCCCATGGTGAAGGACTTGCCGAAATCCCCCTGGGCCACTTTGCCCAGGAACAACCCATACTGGACGTACAGGGGCTTGTCCAGGCCCAGCCGTTTCTTCAACTGCTGGTATTCCTCGAAACCGTCGTCAGGCCCCAGCAGGTAAGCGGCCGGATTGCCGGTCAGGTGCACGCTGAGGAAGACCGCCAGGCTGAGCACCATCAGGGTGACGACGGCCTGGCTCAATCGTATCAGTATGTAGCGGTGCATCAGACACCCTATCGCGGAAGTTGAATGGGCCAGGGATTAGCCACAGGCCCCACCCCGGCCGTCGGCCGCCGGATGGGACCTGTCGCTGGTGGGGACCGCTCGCCGTTGCGGGAGCGGCTGCCCCGATGATGCTGGGGAGCTTACTTAAGCTCGATGGTGTGCAGGGCCGAGATGTATTCGGAAACCCCGTAAGGCTCCCACTTGGCTATCCGAGGCCCTACCCCGATGGGGGGATTCAGATAGCCGACGGAAATCTGGTACGACTCTTCCTGGAGTCGCAGCCAGGTTTTGTTGTAGGTCTGTTCATAGCCGGGCTTGCCGGTGGCTGCCAGGGTTTCCTCCATCAGCGCGAACAGTTCGTCGTCCTTATGGACCCGGGTTGCGCCAACGTCGGTCAGTTTCTTGTGGATGGACAGGAAGTAGAGCCGGGAGATTCCCGCCGCGTCCAACCGGGTGTTCTGCGCCACCCAGTTAATCTGCCCGTCCAGCTTTTGTATCTCTTCGTTCCGCAGCAGACCCCAGTTCACCTTGTCCATTACCCGGACTTCGGTTTCAATGCCCAGTTCCTTCTCCCACATATCGGCGGCCAGCCGGGCCGACTCAATGAGGTTGGGCACCAACTGGTCAGCGTAGGTGTTGATGACGAAGGTGGGGAATCCCTTGCCGTCGGGATAGCCGGCCTCGGCGAAGAGTTCGCGGGCCTTGTCCGGGTCATGGGGCCAGGGGGCCAGCTCCTCGCTGTAGCCGATGGTGCTGGGCGTAACCACCCACCAGCCTTCCAGGTCCATGACCTCCGGCCCGAAGAGCCGTTCCCGCAGCAGGTCCTTGTCCAGAGCGTAGTTGAACGCCTGGCGGACGCCCTTGTTGTTGCAGGCCAGTCCTTCGTTGTAGCAGCCCCAGAAGTGGGACTCGACAATCACCGCCTCCGGGCTGAACACCAGCTTGCCGCCGTTGGCCTCCACCTGGTTGCGGGTGGCCATGCTCAGCCGCCCGATGTCGGCCTCGCCGGCCCGGATGGCCGCTACCCTGGTGGACTCGTCGGGGACTTCCTTAATCTGGAGACTGCGGAAGGGCAGCCGCCGGTCGGTCTGGAAACCGTGTTCCGGCTGGTAGTAGAAGTCGTCATGCCGCTCGAAGTGGAAGGCAACCCCGGGGTCGTGGCTAATCAGCTTGACCGGCCCGGCGCCGATGGGGTTCTCTTCGTAAGCGTTCATTTCGGCTTCATCGTGGAGACTGGGACGGGCCGGCATGACCTGGCCCATAGACGCCCCGCCCTCGTTTTCCGACCAGTAAACCGGGGCCTCCGGGATGCCCACGGTGCTGTAAACGCTGACCTGGTTCGGCCCCGGCCCCAGCTCAATGCTCTTCATCTTGGTGGCGTAGGCCACCGTGACGCCGCTGTAGCCCCATTCCTCGGCGCCCGGCCCCACCGAGTGCCGCAGCGTCCAAAGCACGTCGTCGGGAGTGATGTCGGAACCGTCGTGGAACTTGGCTCCCTCCCGGACGGTGTAGGTGATGGTTGCCCCGTCGTCGGACAATTCCCACCCGGTAGCGACGCCGGGGGTTATCTTCATCACGCCGTCAAAAGAGTCCCACGATGTCAGGTTGCTGTGGAAGTGCTTGCGCAGTTCCTTGAAGGTGGAGCCGTAGATGGTATCGAATCGTTCCGTCCCGAAGTCGCTTACCATCATCACGACTTCGCCCGGATTGACCTCGGGCGCGGCCATTGCCTCATCGGCCGGCTTGGCCTGGGCTTGGGGAACCGCGGTAGGCGCCTGGGATTGTTGGGCGGGTTGCGCCGGCTGCGCGGGCTGGGCCGGTTCCTGCACCTGCGCCGCGGCCGGTTCGGCAGCCGGGGCCGATTGTTCGGGAGCGGCGGCGGAACCGCAAGCCACGCCCAAGACCAGGGCCAAAGCCAGGACGGGAAGTAGCCAGTTCCAGGGTTTCACTTTGCGACTGTACCGATATTGCATGATGTCTCCTCCAAACACGAGCAATTATCCTCTCGGCTTGCCATTTCCGCGCCGGTTGCCTTCCGAAGATTCGGCCCTTCTTTCGCCGGAGATTCGGGGCCGGGGACAACGCCCCGGACAGGTACGGTTCCGGGCCTATCTTCAACCGCCCCGTGCGAAATTTGCGGTATGGTAGCATCGGAACCGCATAGTGTCAATTGCTAAAATGAATCCGTTACCAAAACGGCGTTATAGGTAATTCTTGATACGATATTCGTCCTTTCCATCCATGATTACGTTGTGATACTGTCATACATAGTTGCTTACTGTCATTTACAAGGCTGATAATCGTCATTCCTGCAATGGGGTATAGGGCGAAAAAGCCGCGTCCGTCCCAAAAAACGGAGCCGGCGGCGATAACCGCCCGCCCCGTCGCCGGCAATGCCGGCTTGATACAGGTATGGGTTGCCGCCCTCAGAGGGTGCAAAAAAATCCCCTCCCCCTGCGAGGGGGAGGGTTAGAGCCTGTCCTGAGCGGAGCCGAAGGAGTGGGGGTGGCACCTACCGGAAAAGGTTGCCGGCCTTATGTCCGGCGCAGCTTGGGGTCCAGGGTGTCCCGCATCCAGTCCCCGAAAAAGTTGAAAGCCAGCACCACAATGGTTATCGCCAGACCGGGGAACAGGGACAGCCACCAGACGTGAAGAATCTCGTCCTTGCCCTCGGACACCATGATTCCCCAGGCCGGCGCGCCCGGAGGCAGCCCCAGCCCCAGGAAGCTCAGCGACGCCTCCAGCAGTATCACCTGCCCCACCAACAAGCTGGTCACTACCAACAGCGTGTTGACGGTGTTGGGGAATATGTGCCGGGCGATGATGGTGGGGGTGGACAGCCCGGCAATCTTGGCGAAGGTCACGAAGTCCAGTTCCTTGATGCTTAAAACATCGCCCCGAATCATTCGGGCGAACCTGGCCCAAACCGTCAGCACCACCGCCAGGATGATGTTCTGGATGCCGGCCCCCAATATGGTGACGATAATCATCGCCACCAGCACCGTGGGGAACCCCAGGGCGGCGTCGGCGGCCCGCATGATTAACGCATCAGTGAAACCGCCGCGGTAGCCGGCCACCAGCCCCAACACCGACCCGACAAATGCCCCGGAACCCAGGGCCACCAGGCTGATGAACATGGCGGTGCGCGCCCCGAAAATCAGGCGCGCCAAAACGTCCCGCCCCAGCACGTCGGTGCCCAGCGGATGCTCCAGGGTTTGACCGGGGGGAGTTCGGGAGTCCAGGATGCTGGTCTTGCCGGGGTCATACGGCGTCAGCAGCGGCGCGAACAACGAGCAGACCAGCAGGATGATAACAATGCCCAGGGGAATCCAGGGCAGGCGCAGCCTGATGGCCCGTCCCGGCAGTTGGGACAGGCGCTCCAGGGTCGTGGGTTCCAGCGAACCGGCAGAAGCCATCGAGTCGCTCCTTATTCGTAGCGAATCCGGGGATTAACGTAGGCGTAAAGGATGTCCACCAACAGGGCGGTGACAATGTACAAGACGCCGGAGGCCATCACCGTGGCCTGCACAATGGGGAAGTCGCTGGTTCTGATGCCTTGCAGCATCAGCGCGCCGACTCCGGGCCAGGCGAAGACTACTTCCACCGCCACCGACCCGTTGAGCAGTCCGGCCAGGGTCAGCCCGGAGAAGGTCAGCAGCGGAATGACGGCGTTCTTCAAGGCGTGCTTCCAGACCACCATCCGCTCCGCCAGTCCCTTGACCCGGGCGAACTTGACGTATTCGCTGTCCAGCACTTCCAGCATACTGGAGCGGCCCAGCCGCACCATGCCGGCCATAGCCGACCAGCCCAGCACGAAGGCCGGCAGGATGAAATGATCCGGCCCGCCCCGGCCAAAGGTCGGCAGCCATTTCAGAATGGCCCCGAACAGCAGGATTAGCATGATGGCAATCCAGAAGTTGGGCGTGGCGATGCCCAGGGTGGCGAACAGCTTGCCGAAGGTGTCGAATACCGAGTCTCGCTTGACTGCCGACAAAATCCCCAGGGGAACGCCAACGACAATCGCCAGCACGAAGGCCGCCGCCGCCAGTTGCACCGTGGCCGGAAACCGCTCAAACAAGACCTCCCGCGCCGGGCGTTCCAGGAAGTGGGACTTGCCGAAGTCGCCCCGCAGAATGTCCGTCAGGAAGTCCCAATACTGTACGACGATGGGCCGATCCAGGCCCAACTGTTTCCGCATCATTTCGTATTCGATGCGGCCTTGCTCTGGCCCCAGCATATAAACCGCCGGGTCTCCGGTCAGCTTGACGCTGAGGAACACCGCGACGCTGAGGATCCAAAGAGTGATTATCGCTTGCAAAAAGCGGGTGAGTATGAACCTTTGCATAAACCGTCACTGGCCCGGGGCCGGAATGGTTGGGGCCGGGGCCGCCGTCCCCCAGTGGGAGATAACGGCCCCGGCTTATTGCGCCGGCGAATCAGGTTTGCGGAACCGGGAAATCCCGGTTAATCCGCCAGGGTGATGGTGTGAACCGAGTTGACGTAGAAAGCCAGCGGATACGGTTCCCAGGTCTGAATCCGGGCGCCGACACCCCAGGGGATGTTGACGTAGCCCATCATCAACTCGTTGGACTCGTCCCTGGCCCGCAGGTAGAACTCGGTCAATCGGGGAATGCGGACGTCGGGGTCAACGATTACCCGGATTTCCTCGGCCAGGGCCACCACCTCCGGGTCCCGGGAGGAGCGGTCGGGCCGGTCCGGGTTGCGGCCGTAGCCGCCGTTGAGCATCCCCGAACCGTCCAGCCGGGTCTCATTGTCCCGGAAGAGGACTTGCCCGTAGGCGTCCTCCGTCAGCCGGGTCATCTTCTTCACCGCCGACTCCTCGCTTATCCGGACCTCGGCGTCAATGCCCAGTTCCTCCTGCCAGGTTTCGGCGACGAATTGAGCGGCTTCGGGAAGGTTGGGAACCGCCGCGGATTTCCAGGTGTTGATTATGAACTTGCCGAATTCCTTGCCGCTTTCATTGCCCGGCACTTGGTAGCCCGCCTCCATCATAAGCTGGCGAGCCTTTTCGGGGTCGAAGCCCCAGGGGTCAAGTTCAGCCACGTACCCGACGGTGCTGGGGGTCACGTTGGGGAACCCCTTGGGCTGGAAAACGTCCGGCCCCTGGAACAGCTTGTCCTGCATGGACTTCCGGTCAACCGCATAGTTCAGGGCCTGACGGACACGGATGTCGTGACAGGGCAGGTTGGTTTCCCAGCAGCCCAGCAGCCGCGCGAAGAAGAAAGCCCCTTCCTGTCCAAACAGCAGGCGTCCGCCGCCGGCCTCAACCTGGCCCCGGGCTCCCAGGCTGACCGGGGCGATGTCCGCCTCGCCGCCGCGCAGAGCGGCAACGCGGGTGGCCTGTTCCGGCACCAGCCTGAGCTCCAGGGTGGTGAACTTGGGCCGCCGGTCTTCGGAGAAACCGTTGGCCGGAGTGTAGTAGTGGTCATCGAACCGCTCAAAGACCATCTTGTCCGAGGCGACGTGTTCCACCAGCCGGAATTGCCCGGCCCCGATGGGGTTGCGGTCAAAGGCCAATTCCACAGCCTCGTCGTGTAGGATGCTCGGCCCTTCGCCCAGTCCGGCGGGATAGATGGTCCCAATCCAGTTGCCCCCGGCGGAACCGAAGTCGTCCTCAAAGTCCAGGAACACCGTGTTGAACTTAACCTTGACTTCGTTGGGGCCGGTCTGCTCCATCGTCTCGGCAAGCTGCGAGTTGCTCAGGCAGGCGCCGCCGGTGGCGTAATCTGCGGCCTGCGGCCCCATGCCCCATTGCCAGGTCCACAGCACGTCTTCGGCGGTCAGTTCCGAACCGTCGTGGAACTTGACCCCGTCCCGGATGTTCACCGTCCACTCCGTGCCGTCGGAATTTACCGACCACTCCGACGCGATGCCGGGAACGATTACCCGCGCCCCGTCCTGAACGTCGGACTCCAGTAGGAAGGCGTGAATCTGGCGGCCATAGTCGTGACCGCCGCCCCCGGCCAGGCAGTAAGTCATGCGCTCATTAGCGAAACTGCCCACCATCCAGGTCACTTTGCCCGGATGAACTTCGGTCTTGGCCGGTTCCGGTTCGGCCGGCGCCGCCTGCGGTACGGCCGTCGGGGCCGCCGCCTGTTCCATGAGCGACGCCGGGGCTGCCGGTTCCGGGGCCGCCGGCTGGGCCGCTGCCGCCGGTTCTGCCGCCGGCTGGGCCGGAGCGGGCGCGGTGTCCTGGGCCGGGGACGCGGAACCGCAGGCCACGGCTAAGGCCAGCACCAGCACAAGGGCCGGAATCAACCAGCGAATAAGCCTCACTTCTTTACCATTAAATAAATAGTCCATTTCCTCTCCCTTTTTGTTCCTCGCGCCGGCTGGAACGTCAAGCGTCCAATTCAATCAGGATTGCGTGGACGTTGCGGTAGTTTCCTTCCCCCGGCGGCAAAGTTGCAGAATCCTAGCATGGGGTTACTTCAATGTCAAACTGTCACGGCCAAAGCAATGTCGGAAAGTCTTGCATTAAGCCATTCCATTACGAAACCGGCAATGTATAGGAATAACCATGTCCACAATCCATAATGGAGCTACGCCAAAGCCGCCACCGAATAACTGGAAACCGCAACCGCTGGCTCAGTGAATCTACGAAAAATCCCCTCCCCCTACGAAGGGGAGGGTTAGGGAGGGGGTGACATCCTGTTGGGAAAGGGGCGAAGAAGGGACTTTCAACACACCCCCTACACCCGCCGCAGTTTCGGGTCCAAAGTGTCCCACATCCCCAACCCGTCATACCGGCGTAGGCCGGTATCCAGAACTCCTTGCCAACAAGGATGCCGTTCCTTGCTTGGCTTTCCTGGATTCCGGCTTTCACCGGAATGACGACACACCCTTCACCAATTGAACCGCTTGGCGTTCCTAAACCCGCCGCAGTTTCGGGTCCAAAGTGTCCCGCATCCAGTCCCCGAAGAAGTTGAACGCCAGCACCACAATGGTTATCGCCAAGCCGGGCAGCAGCGACAGCCACCACACTTCCAGCATGACGGCCCGGCCCTCGGCCACCATTATCCCCCAGGCCGGATCCCCCGGCGGCAAGCCCAGCCCCAGGAAGCTCAGCGACGCTTCCAACAAAATTACCTGCCCCACCTGGAGACTGGTAATCACCAGCAGGGTGTTGACGGTGTTGGGGAAGATGTGCTTGGCAATAATCACCGGCGAGGACAGCCCGGCAATCTTGGCGAAGGTCACGAAGTCCAGTTCCTTGATGCTCAGAACGTCGCCCCGAATCATGCGGGCGAACCTGGCCCACACGGTGACAACCACCGCCAGGATGATGTTCTCGATTCCCGCCCCCAGAATGGTCACGATAATCATGGCTACCAGCACCGTGGGGAACCCCAGGGCGGCGTCGGCGGCCCGCATGATGAGTATGTCCATCCAACCGCCCCGGTAGCCGGCGGCCAGCCCCAGCGCCGTGCCGACAAACGCCCCCGTCCCCAGGGCCACCAGCGATATGAAAACGCTGGTGCGCGCCCCGTATATCAAACGGGACAGCATATCCCGGCCCAGAATATCCGTCCCCAACGGATAATCGGCGTTCTCAAAGGGGGCGATGCGCCGTTCCAGCATACTGATGGCCGTGGGGTCGTGCTGAGCCAGCAGCGGCGCGAAAGCGGCGCAGATTGCCATGATTACCATGATGAACATGGGAATCCAGGGCAGGCGCATACGACGGAGCCGGGCCGGTAGTCTGGTCAGTCCTTCGGAAGAGGATAAGGCGGCGGGAGATTCGGCAGCCACGGCGGGCCTCCTCGGTTTTCGTCGGGTTATCGCAGTCTATTCGTAGCGGATTCGGGGGTTGACGTAGGCGTAAAGAATATCCACCAGCAGGGCCGTCACGATGTAGAACAGCCCGGCGGCCATGATGGTGGCCTGCACGATGGGGAAGTCCCGCCGGGTAATCCCTTCCAGCATCAACCGGCCAATGCCCGGCCAGGCGAACACCACCTCCACCGCCACCGAGCCGTTCAGCAGGCCGGCCAGGGTCAGCCCGCCAAAGGTCAGCAGGGGAATCATCGCGTTCTTCAGGGCGTGTTTCCACACCACCAGCCGCTCGGCCAACCCCTTGACCCGCGCGAACTTGACGTACTCGCTGTCCATCACGTCCAGCATACTGGAACGCCCCAGCCGCACCATGCCGGCCATCGCCGACCAGCCCAGCACGAAGGCCGGCAGGACGAAGTGGTCAATGCCGCCCCGTCCGTATGTCGGCAGCCAGCCTAAAATCGCCCCGAACAGCAGAATCAGCATTATCGCAATCCAGAAATTCGGCGTGGCGATGCCCAGAATGGCGAAAAACTTGCCGAAAGTGTCCAGGAATGAATCCCTTTTCAGGGCGGAAAGAATGCCCAGCGGCACCCCCACCACCACCGACAGCAGGAAGGCCGCTCCCGCCAGTTGCAGGGTGGCCGGCAGCCGTTCCAGCAGCACATCCCGCGCCGACCGGCGCATCAGGTGGGAACGCCCGAAGTCGCCCCGCGCGATGTCCGTCAGGAAGTCGGCGTACTGAATGATAAGGGGACGATCCAGGCCCAGGTTCTTCTTAATCTGTTCGTAGTCGGTATCCAGCGCCTCCGGCCCCAGCAGCAATACGGCGGCGTCGCCGCTGAGATGGACGCTGAGAAAGACGGCGACGCTCAGAATCCACAGCGTGAACAGCGCCTGTAACAACCGCAAAAGGATGAACCGTTGCATGGGCCGCCTCCATGCCCTTGGAATAAGTAATCCAACGGGTGGTCAGGGGCAAGGGGTCAATGCCCCAGGGCTGTCGTATATGGCCGATTTAACCACCGTAGTCCCCGCCCCTCACCGTCATTCCCGCGAAAGCGGGAATCCACATATCCGAAGTAGTTGGTTTCGTTGCGAAAGTCAGGCGGATTAACGGCCCTGGTCAATGCCCCGAACCGACAGAGTACCTACCGATTCGGGGCCGTGGACAAGTTGCGTCGGTCAGCTACGGGCCGCCGCCGTCACTCCTTGAGTTTCAAGGTGTGAATCGCCGAGGGGTAGAAGGCCAGGGAGAAGGGCTGCCAGTCCTCCACCCGGGAGCTTACCGCCCAGGGGATGTTGACGTACCCGATGCCCAATTCGTAACTCTCATCCCGCAGCCGCAGGTACATCTGGTTCAGGGCGTCGGCCCGCGCGTCCTTGTTGGTTTCGCCCAGCGCGTCCTGCACCACCTTGAACAACTCGGCGTCGTTGTGCCGCCGTCCCTTGTGGTCCGGAGTGCCGTAGGAGCTGCGGCTGATGCTGGCGGCATCTATCCGGGCCTCGTTGTCCCGCCACAGGATTTGACCGTTGAGTTCCTGGGCCAGCGTCGCTTTCTTCAGCGTTGACTCGTCGCCTACCCGCACCTCAACGTCCAGGCCCAGTTCCTTGCGCCAGAAGTCCGCCGCCACCTGCGCCGATTCCGGCAGGAAGGGCATGGCCGTGGATGTCCAGGTGTTGATAATCAGCGGCCCGACGCCCGCGCCGCCGGGGTAGCCGGCCTCGGCCAGCAGTTCCCGGGCCTTGTCCGGGTCGAAGGGGCGGGGGTCAAGAGCCGTACTGTACCCGATGGTGCTGGGGGTGGTGGCGGCCCAACCCTTGGCCTCCATGACCTCGGAACCGCCATAAAGCTGGTCCGCAATCAGTTCCTTGTCAATGGCGTAGTCCAGGGCTTGCCGGAACCGGATGTCGTCACAGGGGTAAGGCTCGGCGGGGTCGTTCATGCAGCCCATGAGCATGATGCGGAAATAGATGCCTTCGCTGCCGAAGATGAGGCGTCCGCCGCCGGACTCCACCTGGTTCTTGGCGTCCAGGCTGGCCGGGGCCAGGTCGGCTTCGCCGGCGCGGATGGCGGCGACGCGGGTGGCCTCTTCCGGCACCAGCCGCAGGTCCAGGTTGGCGAAGTTGACCCGCCGGTCTTCGTCGAAACCGTTGCCGGGCTGGTAATAGTAATCGTCAAACCGCTCGAACTCCATTACTTCGGCGGGGACGTGGTTGGTCAACCGCATCGGCCCGGCGCCGATGGGATTCCTGGCGTAAGCCTCCACCGCCGCCTCTTCGTGGAGCTGGTCCCGCTTGGGCAGAATCACGTAGGGGCTGGGGCTGGCCGCGGAGAAACTGCCCACGTCGAAACCGGCGTCGGGAATTTCAATGGTCATGCTGACCGTGTCCGGGCCGGTCTGCTCGATTTTTTCCATGATGCGGGCCCGGGAGTGAGCGCCGCTTTGGGTAGTCCATTCCACCGACTCCGGCAGCCACATATGCTGCCAGGTCCACAGAACGTCCTCGGCGGTGACTTCCGTTCCGTCGTGGAACATCACGCCGGGGCGGAGCTTAATCCACCAGGTGCGGGCGTCGTTTTCCAAACCCCACTCGGACGCCATGCCGGGCAGCAGTTCGCCCACTTCGTTGGTCTCCACCAGGAACCCGCCGAAAAAGCGGATGTAGTTGTTGCTGCCGCCCACGTCAAAGGCGTAGTCGAAGTTTTCGCTGCCCAGACCGCCAATCATCCAGGTCACGGTGCCGGGATGCACCGTTACGTCGGAAGGGGTATCGGCGGGAGCCGGCTGCGCCTGGGGCGCGGCGGTGGGCGCCGCCGGCTGTTGCGGAGCCGCCGCCGGAGCCGAGGAAGTGTCTGCCGGCGCAGCAGCCGGGGCCGCCGCCGGAGCCTGTTCCGCCGGGGCGGAGGCGCTGCCGCAGGCCACCGCCAACAGCAGCAGCAATGCCAGGGTCGGGGCCAGGAACCGCCAGGGGATTGCCTTGAAACCTTTACTAGAACTCATTACTCCTCCTTTTCCGATTCCATTGGATTCCGGGGATGGGAACAAGAGTTGCTATGTTGGAAAGGCAGGCTTTACACGCGGCGGAGTTTGGGGTCGAGGGTGTCGCGCATCCAGTCGCCGAAGAAGTTGAAGGCCAGCACTACTATAGTAATAGCCAGGCCCGGCAGCAGGGACAGCCACCACACTTGCAGCAGCACCGTCCGGCCCTCGGACACCATGATGCCCCAGGCCGGGTCGCCCGGCGGCAGGCCCAACCCCAGGAAGCTTAACGACGCCTCCAGCAGGATTACCTGTCCCACCTGCAAGCTGGTAACTACCAGCAGCGTGTTAATCGTGTTGGGGAAGACGTGGCGGGCGATTATCATGGGCGTGGACAACCCGGCAATCTTGGCGAAGGTCACAAAGTCCAGTTCCTTGATGCTCAGCACGTCCCCCCGAATCATCCGGGAGAACCTGGCCCAAACCGTCAGGGCCACCGCCAGAATGATGTTCTCGATTCCCGCCCCCAGAATGGTAACGATAATCATGGCTACCAGGATGGTGGGAAAGCCCAGCGCGGCGTCGGCGGTGCGCATAATCAGGTTGTCCAACCAGCCGCCCTTGAACCCGGAAACCAGCCCCAGCACCGTGCCTACAAAAGCCCCGGCTCCCAGGGCCACCAGCGAGATGAAAACGCCGGTGCGCGCGCCGTGTATCAGGCGGCTGAGCATATCCCGCCCCATAACGTCGGTGCCCAGGATGTAGGTCATATCCTCAAAGGGCGCCAGCCGCGCGTTGCTCATGCTGATTTTCGTCGGGTTATGCGGTGCGATGAGCGGCGCGAAAATGGCGCAGATGAGCAGGATGGCCATGATGGCCAGGGGAATCCAGGGAACCCGGCCCCGGGGGCCGGCCCCGACCATAATCCGCAGGCGTTCCCAGGGACTGCGGGATACGGAGACGTTGGTGGTAGATGCCAAGGGGGCCTCCCTTTTTAGTCGTACCGGATTCGGGGATTAACGTAGGCGTAAAGGATGTCCACCAGCAGGGCCGTGACGATGTAGAAGAACCCGGCGGCCATTACCGTGGCCTGCACTATGGCGAAGTCCCTGGTCTGGATGCCCTGCAACATCAACTGCCCGATGCCCGGCCAGGCGAAGACCACCTCCACCGCCACCGAGCCGTTCAGCAGTCCGGCCAGGGTCAGCCCGGAGAAGGTCAGCAGCGGAATGACCGCGTTTTTCAGGGCGTGCTTCCAGACCACCATCCGCTCGGCCAGTCCCTTGACCCGCGCGAACTTCACGTACTCGCTGTCCAGAACTTCCAGCATACTGGAACGCCCCAAGCGCACCATGCCGGCCATTGCCGACCAGCCCAGCACGAAGGCCGGCAGGATAAAGTGCTCAATTCCGCCCCGGCCAAAAGTGGGCAGCCAGCCCAGGATGCCCCCGAAGAGCATGATGAGCATGATGGCAATCCAGAAGTTGGGCGTGGCGATTCCCATGACCGCGAAGAGCTTGCCGAAATTGTCCAGGAATCCGTCGCGGTTGACGGCGGAAAGAATGCCCAGGGGAACGCCGACGATTACCGACAGCAGGAAGGCCGCGCCGGCCAGTTGCAGGGTGGCCGGCAGCCGGGACATCAGTATGTCCCGCGCCGGGCGTCCCTTCAGGAAGGACGTGCCGAAGTCGGCCCGCATAATGTCCGTCAGGAAGTCGGCGTACTGCACGATTAAAGGCCGGTCAAGACCGAAGTTCTTTTTCAACTGCTCGTAGTCGGCTTCGGTCGTTTCCGGCCCCAGCAGGTAGTCGGCGGTGTTGCCGGTGAGATGAACGCTGAGGAATACTGCCAGGCTCAAAATCAACAGCGTGATGATGGCCTGCATTATCCGGGTAATGACGTAACGCTGCATGGATTTCTCTACTAGGGTGTGCCGGTTGTGAATTAGCGAAGGGGCGCTTGAAAGTTGGCCCCTTCGCTAGGTGGCGTCGTTAATTTCATAATTCGCAATTCCCGCCCCCAACCGTCTCTCCCGCGAAAGCGGGAATCCACAACCAGCGCCCTTAGAGGGTGTGTGGTGAATCCCCTCCCCCCTACCAGGGGGAGGGTTAGGGAAGGGGTGGCATCCGTAGCCTTCAGGAATAACGGCTTGATTCGACGACACCCCCTAATCAAGGCAGGACTGTCCGGCGCGTTACCGGCGGATGCTATTGGTCGGCCAGGACGATGGTGTGGTAGGCCGACGGGTAGAAGGCCAGGGGCAGCGGCTGCCAGTCGGCAATCCGCGGGCCTACGCCCCATTGGACGTGGACGTACCCCATCGCCATTTCGTAATGCTCTTCCCGCAGCCGCACGAAAACGTCGTGCCAGACTTCGTCAATCTTGGCCGGGTCGAACTCGGCCAAAGCCGCCTGCACCTGGTCCACTATTTCCGGCGTGTGGCTCCAGTTGCCGCCCTTGGAACCGTCCTTGGGGGCGGTGCCGTAGCTGGAACGGGCCGCGCTGCGTCCGTCCCGGCGGGCCTCGTTGTCCCGCCAGAGAATCTGGCCGGCCAGCGGGTCCCGGGCCTTGGTGGCCTTCTTCAAGGCGGTTTCGTCGCCCACCCGAACCTCGGTGTCTATATTCAGCTCATCCCGCCAGTAGTTGGCCGCCAACTGGGCCGATTCCGGCAGGAAGGGGACGGCCCGGGAAGACCAGGTATTGACGATGAGCTTGCCGAAGTCCTTGCCGTCGGGATAGCCCGCCTCGGCCAGCAGTTCGCGGGCCTTGTCCGGGTCATAGGGGAAGGGATCCAGGGCCGGCGAGTACCCGATGGAACTGGGGGTCACGTGCGCCCAGCCCTTGGCCTCAAACACTTCCGACCCGCCGAACAGGTCATCCCGCAGGGCGTCCTTGTCAATGGCGTAGCCCAGGGCTTGCCGCACCCGCTTGTCGTTGCACGGCAGGTCCGGGTAGTAGTCCCAGCCGCAGCCGATGAACATTATCCGCAGGTAGGACGCCTCCGGCCCGACGATAACCTTGCCGCCGCCGGCCTCAACCTGGTCCTTGGTGGCCAGGCTCACCGGGGCGATGTCGGCCTCGCCGGCCCGCAGGGCGGCGGCGCGGGTGGACTCTTCGGGAATCTTCCGCAAGTCCAGGTTGGCGAAGGAAACCCGGCGGTCTTCGGCATAGTACTGCTCGAACCGCTCGAACTCCATCACTTCGTCCTCCACCTGGCGGGTCATCCGCATGATGCCGGCCCCGATGGGGTTCTTGTCATAGGCCACCATCGCCTCGGCGTCGTGAATCGTGGCGATGTCCCCAGCCGGCTTGATGATGCCCTGGCAGGCGCCGCTGGCGTCGGAAATGAACCCTTCAAAGCTGGAGTCAATGTTGATGTGCTCGATTTGCACCGTCTGCGGGTCGGTCAACTCGATTCTCTCGACATTGACGGCCATGTTGGCGGCGCTGCTGCTGGTGGCGACTTCCTGCGCGCCGGGGCCCCAGGCTTGCAGCCAGGTGTAAAGCAGGTCGTTGCCCGTCACCTTCGCGCCATCGTGGAAATAGCCGTCGTCGCGAATCGTCACCGTCCAGGTGTGGCCGTCCTCGGAAATTGACCACTTGGAGGCCATGCCGGGAATAGCCGCCCGGTTGGAGTCGGTGCGAACCAGGAAGTCGTGAATGACGTTGTAATGGTTGTGGCAGTTGGTGCCGTGGACGTTCAGGAAACGGTGTCCCCAGCCGCCCACCATCACTACCAGGGTTACCGGCGCGACTTCCGGTTCGGCCATCACCTCATCGGCCGGCTTGTCCGCCGCCTGGGGAACGGCGGTAGGCGCCGCCTGGGACTGCTGCCCCGGTTGCAACTGCTGCGCCGATTGTTCCGATTTGGCCGGCGGCGCCGGCTCCTGCACCTGCACCTCCGCCGGGGCCGCCGCCGGCGGCGCCGTTTGCTCGGCGGGGGCTGCGGAACCGCAGGCCACCGCCAGCGCCAGAACCAGTGCCAGCGACGGCAGCAGCCAGCGGATAGGTTTCGCGGTCAGACTGGACAAATACTGCATATCTTCTCCCTTTCCTGGGTTTCGGCTGTTTCCCTTGCTCCGGATACGTTCAACGCCCGCCCCTTGGCCGTTCCGCAGGATTGGCCGGGAACGACGTTGAAAATTCGGCTGCGGCCCCGCCGCCGGTATGGTGAACCACCCCCGGCCCCTCACGGACGGGTCAAGCTGGCCGCAAAGTTGCAATATGCTAGCATCGGCCTAACGCATTGTCAATAATCGGGCCGACAAGTGGTCAATTACTGGCAACAACCCGTCTTTTGTGGAGTATAATCGTCATCAGTACGCCGCCAAACGCGCATTTGCAACCAACGGCCTACGTTAACCGTTCACCCTCGGCAAGAATTTCAATCCCCTCCAACCTCGTAAGGAGCGCACCCAACCCAAAACCACCTCCCCAACCCCCAACCGTCATTCCCGCGAAAGCGGGAATCCACATCCTCGCCCTTTCATGTCATTCTGAGCGTAGCGAAGAATCTCAAACCCTTCCCTCAAACCATCCTCGCCCTCACCAACACTTCCTAACCCGTAGGGGCAACCCTTGTGGTTGCCCTGCCCCGGGTGAAGAATCATACCCCCAACCCCAACCCGTCATTCCGGCGAAGGCCGGAATCCAGAAATCCCCACCCCAAGCCAACCTTGCCTC
Source organism: Dehalococcoidia bacterium (assembly GCA_963665735.1). Classification (GTDB taxonomy): domain Bacteria; phylum Chloroflexota; class Dehalococcoidia; order Lucifugimonadales; family UBA3495; genus CATOSK01. Next base: position 1,814,728 of record OY762444.1, read on the forward strand.
GACAAAACACCCCTGACCCCCATAACCAATACCTCCCCCATCTCCAACCGTCATTCCCGCCCCCTTCCGTCATTCCCGCGAAAGCGGGAATCCACATCCTCCCCCCAAACCATCCTCGCCTCAACAAAACACCCCCGACCAACCCGTAGGGGCGCACAGCCGTGCGCCCCTACCTCCATAACCGAAAACTCCCTACCCCCCAACCCGTCATTCCGGCGAAGGCCGGAATCCAGAAATCCCCACCCCAAACCAACCTTGCCCCCGACTAAATCCCATAACAAAACCCCCTCCCCCTATTCAGGGGAAGGGCCGGGGAGGGGGTGCATACCCGCCGGCCGGCGCGGTCAGTCGGACGACGCCCCTTCCTGGTCCGGGCCGGCGCTCCCCACGGTGGTCATGGCCTGGCGGGAAGGCCGGGACTGGTCGCGTTTCAGGTAGTACCACTGCTGAAACAGGCCAACCGCAGTCGCCGCCGCCGTCCCCATCACGGCGGATATAACCACCACGTAGGGGTCCAGCGCCCAACGGCTGAACCAATACGTCGGGTCAATGCCGGGGCCGTAGGCCAACCCAACGTAAACCCCGGCGACGCTGACCGCGCAGACCAGGGCCAGAACCCCAATGGCCGAGTAGCGGCTCCAGCGCAGGCTGATCCAGCCCAGGTAGGCGCCCACGCCGGCCCCCAGGCCGATGCAGACCATCGTCAGGTTAATGTGAACGTCCCGATCCCAGGGGTAGCCCAGAATCAGGTTGATGACCAGCCCGCTGACGTATCCAATCGCGCCCAGCAGGACGGAACAGGTGAATCCGGCCACCGTCCGCCCCAGCCAGACCATCCAGGTGGAAATGTTGGCCCGGAAAAACCCCGGGGCGGCGGGGTCAACGGGCGGCACAGTGCTTGACATACTTCTCCAATAGTCCATAGAAGGGCCGCGTCCGGCCCCTTTGGAAATCGGTTGACGTTGGTTGGCATTTTCGCCGTTAATGCTATAATACACCAACGGAAACCCAGGGAAATACCCCGGCTGCGGGGTGAAACATACCTTCACAGGAGGAACGGCTTTATGCAGCAGCAACACCGGGAACGATACGACGGCGGCGCGGTGACTTTCATCGTGCAGCACGAGCTTTGGGACGGCAACATTCAAGACCACTCCGACCAGGGCGTCGCCATCCTGGTTCAGGGCGACGTTGACGGCCAGGACACCACCGTCCTGCGGTTCAACTGCTTCGACCAGGAGCGCAGCTACGTTTACGGCCCCGAAGGCCGCAACAAGCTCTACCGCATGGACCCCACTGTGGACGGCAATCCCATCGGCTGGTCCGTCAAGCAGATTCGCAGCATTCTGCCCGAAATGGTCGCCGAGGCCGGCTACGAAGCCCTGGCCGGCCAGATTGACAAGTCCAAGGTAGCCGAAGTCCTCGGCGACGTGGACGCCAAGGCCCGCGAGCTTTTCGCCACCGGACGCAACACCGTCAAGCATAACCGCGGCACCGAGATTTTCGAGGCCGGCAACTTCCGGTTCGGCCTGGAAATGCGGAAACAGGCCGGCGGCGACGGCGGCTTGGCCATTCACGTCCTGGCCGACCTGGCCGGCACCCCCGGCCGCACCTACATGGAGGAGACGGAGCTTTTGGCCTTCGACTGCTTCCGCCTGGACCCCCACTACCACTACGGCCCCCGCAACAAGAACCACCGGATTTTCTGGGACAAGACCGTAGTGCCCGACACCCTGGAGTGGACGCTGGAGCAGTTCCGCAGCGGCAAGTTGCGGGACATGATTGCTCGCGCCGGCTACCCCGGCGTGGCCGCCGACTATGACCACGACCTGGTTTCGGAAATTTTCCCGGCCCTGGCCCAGCGCGCCCGGGAAATCCAGGCCCAGCCTCTCCCCGACGAACCCACCCCCAACCTCGTCCCCCGCTAACCCACCGTCGGGAAAGTCGGTTAAACATGGTAGGGGCAGGTTTGAAACCTGCCCCTACGTCGTCGAAAACGGCGCCCTCCCTTATTGTCGGAACAACGGTCAGGGTGGCGTGGAATCACGGCGGAGTAGGGGCGCACGGCCGTGCGCCCCTACCGCTATGGTGGGGCAGGTTTTCAACCAGCCCGTACCTCCAAATCCCCTCCCCCTACCAGGGGGAGGGCTAGGGTGGGGGTAAACCCCACCGTCATTCCCGCGAAAGCCGGAATCCACATCCCCCGTCATTCCGGCGACTCCAACCCGTCATTCCGGCGAAAGCCGGAATCCAGAAATCCTTGCCACTGACCACCTTGCCCTTCCCTTTCCCTTCAACCATCCACCACAACTTAACCGTCATTCCCGCGAAAGCGGGAATCCACATCCTCCGCCATTCCCATCGCCGCCGCAAAAAATCCCCTCCCCCACTCAGGGGGAGGGCCAGGGAGGGGGTAAACCCCACCGTCATTCCCGCGAAAGCGGGAATCCACATCCTCCGCCATTCCCACCGACGGCGCAAAAAATCCCCTCCCCCTACCAGGGGGAGGGTTAGGGAGGGGGTAAACCCCACCGTCATTCCGGCGTAGGCCGCAATCCACATCCCCCGTCATTCCGGCGAAAGCCGGAATCCAGAAATCCTTGCCACTGACCACCTTGCCCTTCAACCATCACCCAAAACTTAACCGTCATTCCCGCCGCCGCCGCAAAAAATCCCCTCCCCCTACCAGGGGGAGGGTTAGGGAGGGGGTGAACCCCACCGCCATTCCCGCCCCCCAACCCGTAATTCCGGCGAAGGCCGGAATCCAGAAATCCTTGCCACTGACCACCTTGCCCTTCAACCATCCTCCACAACTCAACCGTCATTCCCGCGAAATCGGGAATCCACATCCCCCGTCATTCCCGCCGCCGCCAGTCAAAAATCCCCTCCCCCTACCAGGGGAAGGGCTAGGGAGGGGGTAAACCCCACCGTCATTCCCGCGACTCCAACCCGTCATTCCGGCGTAGGCCGGAATCCAGAAATCCTTGCCAATAACCCCGCCGCTCTTCAACCATCCTCCACAACTCAACCGTCATTCCCGCGAAAGCGGGAATCCACATCCTCCGCCATTCCCGCCGCCGCAAAAAATCCCCTCCCCCTACCAGGGGGAGGGCCAGGTAGGGGGTGAACCCCACCGTCATTCCGGCGACTCCAACCCGTCATTCCGGCGTAGGCCGGAATCCAGAAATCCTTGCCAGCAACCCCGCCGCTCTTCAACCATCCTCCACAACTCAACCGTCATTCCCGCGAAAGCGGGAATCCACATCCTCCGCCATTCCCACCGACGCCGCAAAAAATCCCCTCCCCCTACCAGGGGGAGGGCCAGGGAGGGGGTAAACCCCACCGTCATTCCGGCGACTCCAACCCGTCATTCCGGCGTAGGCCGGAATCCAGAAATCCTTGCCAGCAACCCCGCCGCTCTTCAACCATCCACCACAACTCAACCGTCATTCCCGCGAAATCGGGAATCCACATCCTCCGCCATTCCCACCGCCGGCAGTCAAAAATCCCCTCCCCCTAGTAGGGGGAGGGCTAGGGAGGGGGTAAACCCCACCGTCATTCCCGCGAAAGCGGGAATCCACATCCTCCGCCATTCCCACCAACGGCGCAAAAAATCCCCTCCCCCTACCAGGGGGAGGGTCAGAGCCTGTCCTGAGCGTAGCCGAAGGAGTGGGGGTCAAAACCGTCGTACCGCAGCCTGGTCTAGTATAGGTGGCACGAAACCTTGTGGCCCGGCTCAAGCTCCCGCAGTTCGGGAATGTCCACCGAGCAATGGTCCATGACGAAGGGGCAGCGGGGATGGAAAGTGCAGCCCGCCGGCGGGTTCAACGGCGAAGGAACCTCGCCCGACAGCACCAGGTCTTCCCGCTGGATGTCCGGGTGGGCCGGCAGCGAGGCGGAAATCAATGCCTTGGTATAGGGGTGCATCGGGTTGTTGAACAAGTCCCGGGTGGGAGCCTCTTCCACCATCTTGCCCAGGTACATCACGCCGACGTGGTGGCTCATGTAGCGGACGGTAGCCAGGTTGTGGGCAATCAGCAGGTAGCTGACCCCGTACTGGTCTTGCAGGTTCTTCAACAGGTTCATAATCTGCGCCCGGATGGATACGTCCAGGGCCGATACTGGCTCATCCAGCACAATGACTTGGGGTTGCAGCGAAAGGGCGCGGGCGATGGCGATGCGTTGCCTTTGTCCGCCGCTGAATTCGTGGGGATAGTAGTCGGCCTGGAAGTTGTGCAGCCCCACGTCCCGCAGCAGCCGCTCCAGGTTTTCCCGCGCCTCGTGCTTGCCCATGCTCTGGTTGGTCAGCAGGGGTTCCAGAATGATGGAGCCGACCTTCATCCGGGGGTTCAGGGAACTCCAGGGGTCTTGGAACACCGCCTGAACCGAGGAACGGTAATTCTTGCGGTCGGCGTTGGTGAAATCGGCCATGTTCTTGCCGTTGAACCGGATGAGCCCGTCGGTGGGCGTTTCCACCTGGAGCACCATTTTGGCCGTGGTGGTCTTGCCGCACCCCGACTCCCCCACCAGGCTGTAGGTCTGGCCTTCGCGGATGCTAAAGGAAATGCCGTCCACGGCCTTCACCTGGCCAATGGCGTGCCGCAGGATAAGCCCGCGGGTCACTGGGAAATACTTCTGGCACTGTTCCAGTTCGATTACAACGTCGGTGGCCGTTGCCGTAGTCATGTCATTCTCCCGCCGGTCTGGTTGGCCGGCCCCGGCGACAGGGCCGGGGATTCAAGGGGTCTGCGCCGGGTTAATTTTATTCCAGTTTCCAGCACGTCGCGGTGTGCCGTTCCCCTACCTGCATGATTCCGGGGAACTCTTCGTTGCAACGGTCAAAAACGTAGGGGCAGCGGTCGGCAAAGGTGCAACCCACCGGCAGGTTGTCCAGGGCCGGCGGCTGTCCTTCGATAGAATACAGGTAATCCACCTCTTCGTCCACGTTGGGAACCGAGCGCATCAACGCCTCGGTGTAGGGGTGGGCCGGGTTGTTGAACAGGTCCCGCACGTCGGCGATTTCCGCCACCTTGCCGGCGTACATCACCGCCACCCGGTCGCACATCTTGGCCACGATGCCGAAGTCGTGGGTGATGAAGATGATGGACATACCCGTTTCTTCCTGGAGTTCTTTCAGCAAGGCCAGGTACTGGTACTGAATCGTTGCATCCAGGGACGTGGTGGCTTCGTCGGCGATGAGGACTTTGGGAGCGCCGGCAATGGCGATTGCTCCGACAACCCGCTGCCGCATCCCGCCGCTCATCTGGTGGGGAAAGTTGTTGAACCGCACGTCCGGCGAAGCAATCTTGACCTTCTGGAGCAGTTCAATGGCCTTGTCCTTCAGTCCCATCGGCCGTTCGTCCTTGCCCTGGCGGACGGTTTCGATTAGCTGGTTGCCCACGGTGAAAACCGGGTTGAGGGAGGTCATCGGGTCTTGCAGAATCATGCAGATGTCGCGCCCGCGGATGTGCTGCATTTCCGCCTGGGATTTTTCAACCAGGTCGTCCCCCTCGAAGAGGATTTTGCCCTCAACAATCCGGCCCGCCGGCTGCGGCACCAGCCGCATGAGGGACAAAGCCGTCATGCTCTTGCCGGAGCCGGACTCGCCCACGATGCCCAGGGTCTCCCCCGGCATGAGGGTAAAGCTGACCCCGTCCACCGCTTTCACCACCCCGGTGCGGGTGAAGAAGTAGGTCTTCAGTCCCTGAACGTCCAATACGGGAGCTTGCGCCATTTCTCTCCTCCTTGAAAGGGGGTCAGTCCCCCACTCCCCGGGTCAGTGGTTCCAGTAGTCCATCACCGTCGAGTTGATGACTAACCCGACAAACCCGTCATACCGGCGTAGGCCGGTACGACGATGCGGCCCTTTAGTTGTCATCAGCTCAAATAAGTTGCGCCATTACGTCCGCCGCAGTTTGGGGTCCAAAGTATCCCGCAGCCAGTCCCCGAACAGGTTCATGGCGATTACCACGATGGTTATGGCCAGGCCCGGCAGCAGGGACAGCCACCAGACGTTAATCAGGTTGTTCCGTCCCTCGGAAACCATGATTCCCCAGGCCGGTTCGCCGGGAGGCACGCCCACGCCCAGGAAACTCAACGACGCCTCCAGCAGGATGGTCTGGCCCACCAGCAGGCTTACCACAATCAACACCGTGTTGACCACGTTGGGGAAGATGTGCCGCAGCATGATGGTATGAGACGGCACTCCGGCCACCACCGCCATGACCACAAAGTCGCGTTCCTTCAGTGTCAAGACTTCGCCCCGGATTTGCCGGGCGAACCTCGCCCAAACCGTCGCCATAATGGCGATGATTACGTTCAGAATCCCGGCCCCCAGGATAGCCACGATAATTAAGGCCAGCAAAATCGTCGGGAACCCCATCACCGCGTCGCAGACCCGCATGATGAAAGCGTCGGTCTTGCCGCCAAAGTAGCCGGACATGATGCCGACGGCCGTCCCCACCGCCGCGCCGAATCCCAGGGATACCAGGCTGATGAAGGCGGAGATGCGCGCCCCGTAAATCAGGCGGCTCAGCATATCCCGGCCCAGCATATCCACGCCCAGCAGGTTTTCCGAGGAATACGTTTCCGACACATATACCGGCCCCGTCCGCTGCACCCCTTTCAGCACGTCAATTTCCTTGGGGTCGTAGGGGGCCAGCAATGGGGCGAAAATGGCGCAGATTACCAGCACCATCAGCACCACTATCGGAATCCAGGGCAGTTTCAGGGCCATCGTCTGCCGCCAGACGCTGCTCATCCGGCTGGCGCGCCCGACGGTTATGGTGGTTTCAGGGGAGGCCGTAGCCATGCGTTACTCCTCCAGGCGAGTCAAAGGGCTTATGGAACCCGCTACGGGAACCGCCCGCTACCCGAATCGGATGCGGGGGTCAACATAGGCGTAAAGAATGTCAACGATGGTTGCCAGCACGATGTAAAGCAACCCCGAGGTCAGGATGGTTGCCATGATAACCTGGGTGTCCCGCTCCCGGATGCTGTCCAGCATCAGCCGGCCCAGGCCCGGCCAGGCGAACACCACCTCAATGACGATGGAGCCGTTCAGCAGCCCGGCGAAACTCACCCCGCCAAAAGTCAGAATGGGAATCAGAGCGTTCTTCAGGGCGTGCTTGTAGATAACCAGCCTTTCGTTCAGGCCCTTGACCCGGGCGAACTTGACGAACTCGCTGTCCAGCACTTCCAGCATACTGGAACGGGTCAGCCGCATGAACCCGGCCATGATGAACAGGGAAATGGTGAAGGCCGGCAGGATGTAATGGTCAATGCCGCCCTTGCCGAAGGCCGGCAGTATCTTCCAATACGCGGCGAACAGCATGATGAGCATGATGGCAATCCAGAATTGAGGCGCCGACATACCCACAATAGCGAATACCTTGGCGAACTTGTCAACGATGGTGTCCCGCTTGATGGCGGCGATGATTCCTAACGGTATGCCCAGAACCATTGCCACCAAAAGGCCCGCTCCCGCCAATTGCAGGGTGGCCGGCAGCCTTTCCAGCAGCATATCAATTACCGGGCGCCGCTTGACGCCGGAGTTGCCCAGGTCGCCCTGGAACAGGTTGCCCAGGTAGTTCAAGTAACGCTGGTAGGCGGGTTTGTCCAGCCCCAGCTTGACCCGCAGTTCTTCCAATTCCGCCTGGGTCGTGTCGGCGGTGGAAAGCACCAGGGCCAGGTCGCCGGTCTGCTCGGCGCCGAAGAACACTACCGCGCTCAACACCAGCAGGGTGAACACCGACTGCACTACCCGGATGAGAATAAACCGTTGCATTGACCCCCCTGTTTAATCCTTCCCGCTGACTTCGCCGAGGGCGGGAAACCACGGGTCAGGCGGCCCGTAGGCCAAAACCCCCGTCCACCCCGGCGGCCCAAAACGGGCGGGCAAAAAACCGGGTATTGACGGGATACTGTGGCTGCCGGTTATATGACAGCCGGCGGGCAGGGAAGGCCCGGCGGGGCCTCCCCTGCCCATCGGTAACGCTTTCAGGCCAAGGTTAACCTATTTGAAGGTAACCGTCCATAGGGCGCTGGGGTACGGGGACAGGGGCCACGGATCCCACGACGCCACCCGACCGGATACCCCGTAAGGCTGGTTCAGGTAGCCGGGGGAGAAGTCGTAATGCTTGTCGAATACGGCCTTCAGCGCCGTGTGGTAAGCCTCGTGCCGCTCTTCCATACTGCCGACCTTCGCCAGGGCCGGGATGATGTAGTTCTGTTGGAGTTCCACGTCCTGGGCGATGTAACCGTCGGCGCTGTACCGCCCGTTCATCCGGCGGCCCCCGTCGAAGGTGTTTTCGTTGGTGCGTACCAGGTACTGCCCGGCGATTTCCCCAGCGTACTGGACCTTCTTCATGGAGACTTCTTCGCCGACGTTGACCTCGCAGTCAATCCCCAGGTTGGTTTCCCACATACTGCAAATCAGCTCGGAAACCTCCACCGTCAGCGGCGCGCCGGCCCCCGTCCAGGTGTGGATGGGGAAGACCCGCCCGCCGTTGAAGCCCGCGCCGCCGGGGTAGCCGGCCTCGGCCATCAACTGCTGAGCCTTGGCCGGGTCAAAGGCCAGCGGCGCGATGTCATCCTCGTAGCCCAGACCCGAGGGGCTGGCAATGCCCTGGTAGCCGGCGATGCTGAACACGCCTTCGCCGCCGTAAAGCTGCTGGATGATGGTCTTGTCAATGGCGTAGTCCAGGGCGAAACGCACTTCGGGATGGTTGCACATGATGGGCAGACCGTCGTTGTCCGTCTCCCGCTCGCAGCCGTTGGCGTTAATCCAGATGTGCACCGCCTCTTCCACGTACATCACTTGGCCGTCGCTCTCCTGAATCTGGTCAATGACCGTCAGGTCGGCCTCAATCATGTCCGCCGTGCCGGCCGCCATAGCGGCCACCCGCGTGGAAAGCTCCGGCACCAGCCGCAGGGAAATCTGGTCGAAGGGGTAGGGCCGCACGTCGGCCAGGAAGTAGTCTTCGAACCGTTCGTAAACGAACTCTTCCGTGGGCAGGTGGGCCACCACCCGGTAGGCCCCGGCCATCCCCGGCGAGGGGTTCTTCTCGAACTCGCTGAACCGGACGCAGGTCTCCACCGGCGTGCAGTTTTCGACCGGTTCCCCTTCGGGCAGGCTGGCGTAGTAGTCGGCGCTGATGATGGCGCCCTGGGTGGTGTTGTCAATCTCCGACCAGGCCGCCCCCAGGAATCCCAACGGATTTTCAGTGGTCACGGCGAAGGTGTTGGGGCCGGTAATCTCCCGGTTGGTGATTACCCGCGCCACCCGCACCGTGGAGACGCCGGTAGCCTCTTCCGATACGTTGAAGCTGTTGCTGAACATCAAGTCATCAACATTGACTTCGGAACCGTCCTGGAACTTGACCCCCTCCCGGACGGTGAACGACCAGGTATGGCCGTCTTCGGAGATGGACCAGTCGCTGGCGATGCTGTGGTTGGGTTCAAGAACCAGACTGCCGTCCTTGTAGTCGGCGCCCAGCAGCCAGGCCTGGCTGAGACGCTTCCACAAGTTGTTCTCGCCGGAACTGTACTTGTGGGTGAAAATCTCGTTGCCCTGGCTGGTGACCATGATGGTGAACTTGTCCACCTGGCCGGTGGCCGGGGCCATGCCCACGGGCGTCGGCGTGGCGACCACGATCTTCTCGACTTCCTTTTCCACCTCGACGATCTTCTCTACTTCCACTTCCTTCACCCGCTCCTCCACAACTGTTTCCGGGGCCGTAGCGGGCGAAGTCGCCGGAGACGCCGAGCCGCAGGCTACCACTGCCAGCAGGGCGAGGACGCCAAGGGCGAGGAAGGACAATTTAATAGTTCTGGATAGGTCCAATCTTTGCACAATGCCTCCTAAACATTGGTGGGCATCCGCCCTTTTGGGGCTGGGGATTCCTTCCCGAATCGCGGGGCAGGTTCCTGGTATATAAAAGGCCGTTTCGCGGGCCATGCCCGGCGCGGGCCGATGATGATTGATGCCATTCGCTTTTGGGCGCATCCCACCAGCCTAATCACATCAAGAAATTTGATGCGGGATGCTAGCACGGCAACCGTTCATTGTCAAGGTTTTCCCCCGCCCCCGCCTGACTTTTCCAAAGTCGCTGCTAACCGTCCTGCCGCCCCAACCCGCAATTCCCACCCCCAACCGTCATTCCCGCGAAAGCGGGAATCCACATCCTTGCCTGTAGCCAACGCCACTGCCCCCAACCCGTCATTCCGGCGAAGGCCGGAATCCAGAAATCCTGGCCTTGGGCCAACCTGTAATTCCCGCCCACCACTAATCGTCATTCCCGCGAAAGCGGGAATCCACATCCTTGCCGCCCATGCCATCCTGAGCACCTTCCCATGTCATTCTGAGCAAAGCGAAGAATCCCAAATCCTTCCCCCCAACCAAACCAACCCACACCCCAACCCGTCATTCCCGCGAAAGCTGGAATCCAGAAAACCTCCGCTAACAACATCTCCGCAACCCATGTCATCCCCCACCTTTCCATGTCATTCCGAGCAAAGCGAAGAATCCAAAATCCTTCCCCCCAACCAACCTTACCCCAACCAAACCAACCCCCAACGCCCCCAAACCCGTCATTCCGGCGAAGGCCGGAATCCAGAAACCCTGGCCTTGGGCCAACCTGTAATTCCCGCCCGCCACGAATAGTCATTCCCGCGAAAGCGGGAATCCACATCCTTGCCTGTAGCCAACGCCACTGCCCCCAACCATCATTCCGGCGAAATCCGGAATCCAGAAATCCTACTCCCCAAACCAGTCTTGCTCCTATTGGACACCTCATCAATAACCCCCTCCCCCTACCAGGGGGAGGGCTGGGGAGGGGGTGCGCGCCCCCCCAAATGACAACCCCCACTTGACAACCAACCTCCCATGTTGACCGTCCTGCCACCTCCCCGACCGTTATTCCCGCGAAACCCGTCCTGAGCGTAGCCGTAGGAGCGGCAATCCACATCCTTGCCGCCCATGCCATCCTGAGCACCTTCCCATGTCATTCTGAGCAAAGCGAAGAATCCAAAATCCTTCCCCCCAACCAACCTTACCCCAACCAAACCAACCCACACCCCCAACCGTCATTCCCGCGAAAGCGGGAATCCACATCCTTGCCTGTAGCCAACGCCGCTGCCCCCCAACCCGTCATTCCGGCGAAAGCCGGAATCCAGAAATCCTACTCCCCAAACCAGTTTTGCGCCCATTGGACACCTCATCAACAACCCCCTCCCCCTACCAGGGGGAGGGCTGGGGAGGGGGTGCGTCCCCTCAACCGGCAAAACCCCTATTGACAAATACCGCACAGTAGTTCTATGATTACCGCATCGGCAACATCCCAGGAACCCTTAACCCCAACCATCGGATGAACCGCCTAAGCAGCAGCCCGCCTCGCCGTTTGCGTCAAGAGGCCCTCCCGGATAACCCGGTCTCTTATCCGATGCGAGGTCTAAGACTCCGTTGCGGCAACTGCCCCCACCGACGGGCGTCGGCCCTTATCCCAAGGGATAACCTGGCTGGCAAAGTAACGGCCCGACGCCATAGGGACGGCAGCGCCGGCGAGCCGACCCGCTACTACCTGCTCAGCCAGGCTTTTTCGCCGGAGAGGTTCAACGACATCGTGCGGGGGCATTGGGGGATTGAGAACCGGCTGCATTGGACGCTGGATGTAACTTGCGTCGAAGACCAGTCTCGGAACCGGAAGGGACATGGGCCGGAGAACCTGGCGCTGCTGCGGAAACTGGCATTGAACCTGGCCGGTTGGGAACCCAGCCAGGGGTCCAGGCGCAGCAAACTGAAAAGGGCCGGTTGGGACAACGGCTTCCTCATCAACATCCTGACCCAATTCACCAAAATCCATTGCGATAGCCCTGGGTCACCCGCCCCGTTCCTCTTCCAGGACTTGCCGCAAGACTTCCGGGTCAACCCGCACTTCCACCCCGGCCCGTTCTTCCTGCAACAGCATGGCTACCCGTGAATCGCGGCCATCCCAGCCCCGGTTCATGGCCTCGGTCATCTCCGCCAGCGTGACGTTGGCCAGTTTCATCGGCACGTCGAACTCCCGGCCCACGGCCACCGCCAGGTCAACGTCCTTTCGCGCCAGCCGCAACGCGAAATCCGGCGGGTCGAAATTGCCGGGCAGCAGGTGTTCCGCCAGACCCTCAAACGTCCCCCGTCGTCCCTGCGCGCCCCGCCGGACGGCTTGCCACAGGGCCAGCGGCTCCACCCCGGCCTTGACCCCCATCGTAAACACCTCGGCCAGGGCGGTCTGGATGACGTACCCGGCGCAGTTATGCACCAGCTTGGCCACGGCGCCACAACCGATGGGTCCGACGTAGTATGCCTTGTCGCCAATAGCGTCCAGCACCGGCTTGTAGCGGTCAAACAATTCCTGGTCGCCGCCCACCCAGATAGCCAGGTTACGGCTGAGCGCGCCCCGCGGCCCGCCGCTAACCGGCGCGTCCAGCACGTTGATGCCCCGCGCGCCCATGATTTCGTGGATTCGGCGGATGGCCGTCGGGGAGTTGGTGCTGAGGTCAAAGTAGGTCTTGCCCGATTCCAGCCCCTCCATCAGGCCCGACTCTCCCAGGGCGACAGCCTCGATTTCCACCGGGCCGGGCAGCGACGTAAAGACGACTTCGCTGGCCTCGGCCACCTCCCGGGGGGTGTCGGCCCACACCGCGCCGGCCTCCAGGTGGGGCGTAGCCGCCTCCCGGCGCAGGTCGTGAACCACCATCTCGTTGCCGCCCTGCAAGCAGTTGTAGGCCATGCTGGCGCCCATCGTTCCCAGGCCGACGAATCCTACCTTGGTCATAACATCCTCCGGTTTTCAGCGGGTCAGGTTTTCAGCGTTGGTTGACGCTTATGGTAAGGGGTGGCGGGAAAGTTGGGAAGGGGCAAAACCGCCGGCCTGCCGTCCCAAAATACGCTCCACGACGGGAGTAAACCCAACAGCCCAAAACGAAAAAGCCCGGCACGATGCCGGGCCTGTTGCCATCGCCGCAACCGTCAGCCCAGACCGTTGGCGCCGATGCCCGGCGGCGGCTCCGGCGGCGGTTCGTTAAATTCCTTCCCGCCGGCCTCTGCCTGGCGTTTCCGTTCCTCCCACTTGGCTACCTGCTCCCGGTGCCAGACGGTCAACGCCCGCTCTTTCCTGGCGATGTAATCCCTTGCCAGCAATCGCGTCATCCCTTCCGATTGTGGGTTTAACCTCGGAAAGCCATTAGCCCCGACCGTTGGAGCCTATGCCCGGCGGCGGCTCCGGCGGGGGGTCGTTAAACTCCCTCCCGTCGGCCTCTGCCTGGCGTTTCCGTTCCTCCCACTTGGCAACCTGCTCCCGGTGCCAGACCGCCAATTCCCGGCGCTGAACGGCCAACTCCCGTTCTCTTATGGCGACCTCCCGGTCAGCCGTGTCCTGCTGTTGGAACAGTTCGGGATGTTTGGCCCGAAATTCCCTTTCTTTCCTGGCGATGTAATGCCTTGCCAGCAATCGCGTAATCCCCTCCGATTGATGGTTTGATGGTTGACCGTAATTGAGGCCGTCAGCCCTGACCGTTGGCGCTTATGCCCGGCGGCGGCTCCGGCGCAGGTTCGTTAAATTCCTTACCGTCGGCCTCTGCCCGGCGTCTCCGTTCCTCCCACTTGGCTACCTGCTCCCGGTGCCAGACGGTCAACGCCCGCTCTTTCCTGGCGATGTAATGCCTTGCCAGCATCCTGGTTATCACCTCCGTTGCGATGATGGTCAGCGGTATGCCCCAGGTGGACATCGTTCCCGCGTCCAAAAGACCTTGCCGGACCTTGGCCGCCCAATGGCCGGCGCCGCCCAGCCAGAACTCCAGCCCAATGTTGACCCCAATAACCACCGGAACGAAAATGGAAAACCCGATGATGTAGGGTACGGATGTCGGGGTATGTCCCTCCAGCCAGCCTGTATTGGCTTGGGAACGTCCTTCTTGACTCCCTCGCGGCAAACTCTACTCCCGGCCTCCTTCTTCCACCGGGGCCATTGAACAATCCCGCCCCTGCCCTATGCAACGATGGACAGGAGTTGCAGGATAGCGGCCTGCCGCCAATCATCCTGCCAACCCTGTCCACCCGCAACCGCACTGTGGTCAGAGCAGGGACAAGCCGGCGAACCGGCCTAGTCCAAACCGCGGGTGCCTACCCAACCAACCTGCGAAACGTCAATCATCTCCCCGTTGGGGCCTTCGTACTTGGTCTCCACGTTCTGGTGGCGGGGGCCGGTGTTGCCGGCGTGCAGCGCCTCATTGACCGACTTCATCTCGGCGGAGCCGGCGTCGGCCAGGCGCGCCTCAATCTCTTCCAGGCTCTCCACCTCAAACCCGATGTGGTGGATTCCTTCCCAGTCCTTGCCCCGCTCGCCGGCCACGGCGTCGCTCTTGAAGTCCAGAATCGCCATATTGACGTTCCCGTCGCTGAGCATAAACCCCTTGGCGTTAGCCCCGTCCAGTTGGGCCACTTCCCGCAGACCGAAGACCTCGGAGTAGAACTTGGCGGTCTTTTCCGCGTCGTTGGTGGCGATGGCGATGTGCTTAATCTGAGGCATAGCATCTCCTCCCGTTGATTTTGTGCGTACCCGCCCCTTCGGGCAGTCTGCCGCTACCTTAACACTTTTGGCCCCAACGCGCCACCAGAACATCATCGCCCGCCCTAACCGACCCACCCCCACGAAACCAACCCCATAATCCCGTTCGTGGTGAGCCTGTCGAACCACCCCCAACGCCGTCATTCCGTCAAAAGCCGGAATCCAGAAATCCTGGCCTTGGGCCAACCCGTCATTCCCGTCGCCCAACCGTCATTCCCGCGAAAGCGGGAATCCACATCCCCGCCTATACCAACCTTACCCCCACGAAACCAACCCCCACCCCAACGCCGTCATTCCGGCGAAAGCCGGAATCCACAAACCCCCGCCCCAAACCAGTCTTGCGCCCATTGGACACCTCATCAATAACCCCCTCCCCCTACCAGGGGGAGGGCTGGGGAGGGGGTGGTCCCCCAACCGCCATCCCGTTCATGGTGAGCCTGTCGAACCACCCCAACCGTCATTCCCGCGAAACCTGTCCTGAGCGCAGCCGAAGGAGCCGGAATCCACATCCTCGCCTTTACCAACCTTACCCCACAAAACCAACCAACACCCCCAACGCCGTCATTCCGGCGTAGGCCGGAATCCAGGAATCCTACCCCCAAACCAGTCTTGCGCCCATTGGACACCCCCCCAACTGACAAAACCCCCTTGACAACCCTCCTCCCGTTATGTAACATGACCGACGTAGGGACGACCCTCAACCGTGGGGGCCGTCCATTTTCTTTGTACCCCATTCCCAACAATCGGAGGAACCGCCTATACAACAACCAACCCCGCCGTTTGCGTCGAGAGTCCCTCCCGGATAACCATGGCTCTTATCCGATGCGAGGTCTAACGACTCCGCTGCGGCAACTGCCCCCACCGACGGGCGTCGGCCCTTCTCCTTTGGGAGAACCCGGCTGGCAAAGTCGGATTGGCCCCTGGACGACGGGCGACCGCGCCCCAATGGGATGACGCGGCAGTAGTCGGCCCGTGCCCCTGGACGACGGGTGGCTGCTCCCCTGCGGGGTGGTAGCGGCGGTAGTCGGCCATACCCACCGGCGGATGCTTAACGTCCCCCTTGAAGGGACGGGGCAAAGCCGGAACGCCCGGCCGGGCAACCCCCTAAAACAACCGGCAACCCCAAAACCAACCAAAAGGAGACCAAAAACAACCGAAGAAATCCCAACAGGAAACTCCCGCCCCCTACCAGTGGGAGGGTTGGGGAGGCGGTGACCCCCAACCAAAATGCAACACAATGCCACGAAATGCCACGGAAAACAAACCCCCCCGCCGCTGGGCGAAAAATCATTCCGGTGGGCCAACCCGTCATTCCGGCGAAGAGCCTGCCCTGAGCATCGCCGAACGGGCCGGAATCCAGAAATCCTTGCCTTTACCAACCTTGCCCCGAGCGCAGCGGAAGGGGCAAGGACGAAAAACTCCCGCCCCCTGCCAGGGGCAGGGCCGGGCAATGGGTTGACCAAAACCCGCCCAAAAAGTGTCCAAAATCGCCAAAACCGCCCAAATATCCCCCAAAATGGACACTTCCTGGACACATCCAACCCCCAAATCCACGCTCAAATGGTCAAAAATGGACACTTTTGGACAAAAAGGTAAAATTTTCACCCCCTCCCCCTACCAGGAGGAGGGCCGGGGAGGGGGCAAAAACGCCGCCCCCTAACCCGTCATTCCGGCGAAGGCCGGAATCCAGAAATCCCCAGGATACGACCGATTCCGTGCGGACTAGGAATCCTGGATACCGACGCCGGCCGGTATGAAGGCCGCCAGTGTTAGCCCTGCGCCCCAAACATTGTTATACTGGCCCCAATTCGCCAACCCCGTTTGGGAGGTGTCGCTATGAAATGGGCTTCCGCGCTGTCCGAGGAAACTTCCCTTGCCGACGCAGTAAATCAGTGTGTCGCCAACGTCAAAGAACAACTGGAGGGCGACCCGGCCGACCTGGCCGTGATATTCGCATCCTCCCACCACCAGGGCCAATTCGAGGACCTGCCCGAAATGCTGCAAGCCTCCCTGGGGCCGTCGGTCATTATCGGCTGTTCCGGCGGCGGCATCATCGGCAACGGCGCCGAAGTCGAGCAGCAGCCGGCCTTTTCCATCACCGCCGCCAACCTGCCGGGGGTCAACGTCCAGCCCTTCCACCTGGAAGGCGACAAGCTGCCCGACCTGGACTCCGGCCCCAACTCCTGGGAGGACTTGCTGGGGGTTTCCCCCGGCCAGGAACCCCAGTTCGTCCTGCTGGCCGACCCCTATTCCTTCCCGACCCAGAACCTCATTTTGGGCATGGACTTCGCCTTCCCCCAGGCCGCCAAAATCGGCGGCCTCGCCAGCAGCGGCCAGCAGCAGGGCCAGAACGCCCTCTTCCTCAACGACCAGATTCACCGGGCCGGCGCGGTCGGCCTGGCCCTGTCCGGCAACATCGTCGTGGACACCGTGGTGGCCCAGGGCTGCCGTCCCATCGGCGCCCCCATGCGCATAACCCGCAGCCGCCGCAACCTGCTGGAAGAACTGGAAGGCAAGCGGCCCCTGGATGTCCTGCGCGAGTTGTTTCAACGGCTGGACGACCGGGACAAGGGGTTGATGCGCCATTCCCTGTTCCTGGGCGTGGTCATGGACGAGTTCATCGAAAACCCCCAGCAGGGCGATTACCTCATCCGCAACGTCATGGGCATGGACGAAAACTCCGGGGCGGTGGCCGTCGGCGAATTGTTGAAAGAGGGCCAACTGGTGCAGTTTCACCTGCGCGACGCCGAAACCTCGGCTCAAGACCTGGTGGCTGTTTTGGAGCGTTACGCCGCGGAGAACCGGGAAAACCAGGCCCAGGGCGCGCTGCTGTTTTCTTGCCTGGGCCGGGGCCAATACCTGTACGGACGGGCCAACCACGACTCCGAAGTTTTCCACGAAAAGATGGGCCGCGTTCCCTTGGGCGGGTTCTTCTGCAACGGCGAAATCGGCCCGGTCAGCGGCACCACCTTCCTCCACGGCTACACCAGCTCCTTCGGCATCTTCCGCCCCCGTCTATAACCGCCGGCCAAGTCTTAAAAAGTGTGCAACAAAATCCCCTCCCCCTACCAAGGGGAGGGCTGGGGGGGTGAACCCCAACCGTCATTCCCGATTTTGCGGGAATCCATCATCGGCCCCCACCGTCATTCCGGCGAAGGCCGGAATCCAGAAATCCCCGGCATACAACGGCGTCCATGTGGGCAAAGTGTGCAACAAAATCCCCTCCCCCTACCAGGGGGAGGGCTAGGGAGGGGGTGAACCCCAACCGTCATTCCCGTCCCCCACCGTCATTCCGGCGCCCCCAACCGTCATTCCGGCGAAGGCCGGAATCCAGAAACCCCCGGCATACAACGGCGTCCATGTGGGCAAAGTGTGCAACAAAATCCCCTCCCTCTACCAGGGGGAGGGCTAGGGAGGGGGTGAATCCCCACCGTCATTCCCGATTTTGCGGGAATCCATCGCCGCCCCCAACCGTCATTCCGGCGAAGGCCGGAATCCAGAAATCCCCGGCATACAACGGCGTCCATGTGGGCAAAGTGTGCAAAAAATCCCCACCCCCTACCAGGGGGAGGGCTAGAGCCTGTCCTGAGCTTAGCCGAAGGAGTGGGGGTGGAATCCTGCCGTCGCCAAACCCCATAAAAGTCGGAATGCCGGCCTCCCTGTCCGGCCAGTTCCAATTACAGGGACGGCAAGCCTTGGCCGGCCTCCGCGCCTGGGCCAAGGACGTTAACCAGACCGGCGGAATCGTCTTGCCCGGCGCAAAGGCGCGGGTGGAAGTCATCCATTACGACGACGGCAGCGTCGTAGAAGGGGCCAAAGCCGCCACCGAGCGGCTGTTGACCCAAGACCGGGTTGACCTGTTCATGGGGCCTTACTCCGGCGTTCTGGCCAAGGCCGCGGCGCAGGTTGCGGAGCGTCACGGTCAAGTCATGTGGAACCAGGGCGGAGCCTCCGAGGACATCTACCGCCAAGGGTTTGCCGGCGTAGTGGGAATCCTCACCCCGCCCAGCCAATACCTGTCGGGGTTGCCGGAGGTCTTGCGCCAGGTCTGCCCCGACGCCCGGCGGCTGGCGGTAGTCCGGGCTGCCACCGGGGAATTTCCGGCGGCGGTCAGCGACGGTTGCCAGCAAAGGGCGGAGGAGTTGGGATTTGAGACAGTATTGGCCCTGGAGTACGACCCGGCCGGCCCCGACTACGATGGCATAGTTGAACGACTGCGGGCGGCCCGGCCCGACGTGGTTATCGGCGTGGGACGTATTCGCAACGACCTGGAACTGGCCCGGCGGCTGGCCGATTCCGGGATTAACCTGACCGCCGCGGCGGTTGTAGCGGCCGGCATCCAAAGGTTCCACGACGCGCTGGGCGATGCGGCGGAAGGGTTTATCGGCCCCAGCCAGTGGGAACCGCAGGCCCGCTATCCCGTGGACTACGGCCCATCGGCCCACTCCGTCTTGGAGTCCCTGCGCCGGCAGAGCCAGGACCCAACCGACTACCCAATGGTGCAGGGTTACGCCGCCGGACTGGTAACCCAGCGGTGCGTCGAGGCGGCGGGAACCTTGGAACCGGCGGCCTTGCGCCAAGCGGCGGCCAGGCTGGACTTCTCCACCTTCTGCGGCCGGTTCAAGATTGACCCAACCACCGGCCGGCAGATAGGCCGGACAGTAACCCTGGTGCAGTGGCAGCAAGGCCGCAAAGTAGTAATCTGGCCCCAAGACCAAGCCCAGGGGGAGTTGGCTCACCCGTGGCGGTAACGCGGTTTCTCACCTAATCTGACGCGACATGGCAATAGTGGTCAGAAGGCTACATTCTGGATTGCTTGGGAGCGAAGTTTAGCGCCGACCACGTTTTCTATCAACTTCCGCTCGATGATGGCAATGTTGTCTTTAGCCCCGACATCAACATTACAAGCGTTGGCCAGAAGAACCAGCAAATTCCTTCTGCGCGGATGCTTGACGGATGCAATCAGTCGTTCTGCCTCTTCCCGTGATTCCGCGTCGTTGAGTTTTCGTGACAGTTCAGCGACAAACTCGGCGTCGCCTCCACCTGTCACGGACTTCGCTCTAGGTTTATGGTTTTCCACCAACTGCAACTTGGCTTTGCCCTCAATAAAGAGGTCAAATTCACGGTCATCCATTGAATTCAAGGTTTCAGCAAAAGCTGAGAGCAGCTTGGCTATTGTTTGTTTTGATTCTCGCATGAGTATACCCTTTAGACTCTGTTAAGGAACTCGTCAGTCAGTAGTTCCATTTCTTCTTCCCCAGTTGTTCGCCCTCGTCCCGTTAGGCTCCCAAGAACCACTGGTACGCCATACTCTGGCGCATCGCCATAGGTGGTGTTATTCCTACGAATGTGCCTGTCGAAAACCGGCAAGCCTGTCCGTCTCATGCTCTGGATAAAGCCCGATTGCGTCCTAATGGGATCACCGCCATATATCTGAACCATTGTCGGGATTATCCCCATGATCGAAGGGTTTATTTGGTGGTGGCTAGAGTCGCTCTCGTAATTGGCGAATTCGTTGAAATCCCTAACAAGCTCTGCGATGTGCCGCAGTAATTCCTCAATCCCCAAGGTTGACAAATAGTCAGGAATTGCCGGCACCAAAATTCGGTCGCTGGCGACAATCGCGGTTTTCGTCACAATGTTGAAGTTGGGAGGACAGTCGATAATGATGAAATCGTACTTGTCCTTTACGGGTGACGACTGCAATCCTTCCAACAATCTTGAGTGTACTCTCAGGAAGTTGCTCTGAACCTGTCGCAGGCTCGCTCCCCCCAACCTAGTTGCTAGTTCCAAGTCTATGTTAATTAGGGCCAAGTGGGAACAAATGATGTCCACAGAACCGCGAAGGTGTTGGTTGATCCTTGCTGGCCGTGTTATCAATGAATTTAATGCTAAGTTTTGGTCTTGGGCAATGTAAGCATCGTACCAATTCTTGATGGTGCCATTGGTTGCATAATTTTGCTGCCAAAAATCGACGGTGTGAAACGAAAAAGTGAGACTCGCTTGGGGGTCAAGGTCTATCAAAAGCACTTCTAACCCTCGATAGCCCAGTTCGGCAGCGAGATTAGCAACTATCGTGGTTTTTCCTACCCCACCCTTGTAGTTTATTACGGAAACGGTTTTCATTATGTGCACTCCATTACTGGCTTATGTATTGACGCCCCAGAGAACAAACGGCCAATAATCCCATGCCAACCCAGCGTCGGCAGTATGGCAACCTAACTGCCGACGCTTTGGACAAGAGTCCTGGCTCCAATAAGCTAGGACTCCAACTTAATGGGGTTGCTGAGGACGCCGATGCCGTCTATTTCGATTTCGCAGGTGTCGCCGTCTTTCATCTCCCCCGGTTCGCCGGGCGTGCCGGTGTAAATCATGTCCCCCGGTTCCAGGGTCACGAACCGCGAGCAGTAGGAAATCAACGTCGGTATCTTGAAGATGAGGTAAGAGGTGCTTTCGTTCTGCACTTCCTTCCCGTTGATGCGGGTCTTGACCCGAATGTCGTGGGGGTCAATGTCGTCAACGATGAAAGGGCCGGCCGGGGAGAAGGTGTCGGCGGACTTGGCCCGCCACCAGTTGCGGTCGTCCCGCTGCCAGTCCCGGGCGCTGACGTCGTTGCCGCAGGTGTAGCCAAGGACGTGATTCATGGCGTCCTCTTCGGAGACGTTGCGGCAGGTGTCCTTGATAACCACCACCAGCTCACATTCGGCGTCCAGCCGGGCCGTGTCCTTGGGGCGGATGATGGTGTCGTCGGGGCCGATAACCGAGGTAGCGGTCTTGTAGAACACCATCGGCTCGGTGGGGCCGGGGCGGTCGTGCAGGTGGCTGGAGTAGTTGAGGCCGATAGCCAGGATTTTGGGCGGGATGCACGGGGCCAGCAGCTTCACGTCGTCCAGGGTGTGAACATGGTCGGTAACTTCGTAGTCGCCAAAGGGCGGGGCGCTGAGGGCTTTGACGGAGTTTCCTTCGACAACCCCGTAGTGTACTGTTCCGTGGGCCAGGTAACGGGCGATTTTCATGTAATGCTCCTTGTTGCTGCGTGGGGCTGTCCCCGCCGGAATTATGGGCCGGGCGTATTTTAACCGTTGCCCGCCGGGTTTGGCTACCGGGGCTTTTCAGTTCCGTTCTTGCGCGATTCATGCGGGGACGAGGGTAGTAGGTACGGCGAGAATGGTGGCGGAGAGAAAGCTAAGCGATGTCGAACTGGTAGGAATTGCGGGCGCTGCGTACTTGGGTCTCAAGCTCAGCGATGCGGGCCCGGGCCGTTTCAAACTGGGCCTGGTATTGCCGCCGGGCTTGCTCCCGGCCTTCTTTAAAGCCTATCTCGAAACCCTCCTTGTAGCCTTCTTTGTAGCCGGTTCTAAAACCCTCTTGAAAGCCTTCTTTGCGTCCTTTGGCAATCCACATTTCAATGACGGCGGGAGCAAACAATACCACGGCGGCTACTCCTTACGAGAAGCAATCCCAAATTGATAATGCTCGGATGCGCGTTGTGCCAAAAAATTGGCATAGGATGGCGACGGGTGCGGAAAGGGCTAGACTATATCGGACTCATCGGCGTTGGAAGCCCGGACTTGGGCCTCAAGTTCGGCGATGCGGGCCTGGGCGGCTTCCAACTGGGGTTCGTATTGCTGACGGGCCTCCTCGCGGCCTTTTTCCAGACCCTCTTCCAAGCCTTCCGCTCTTCCCATATCTTTCCACCTTTTGATCAAGGGGGGAGCAAACAGTACCACGACAGTTACCACTCCTTCCAGAATGATTATGGAGGTAAGGGCCACCCAGATGGACGCGCCCAAGATATTGCTCAGGGTGGGGGACAGTTCATCAGTCTGCCACACCTGGAGTAACCGTTGGCCTTAGGAAAACCATACGACGCTGGCAAGGTAAATGACGCAATAAATCGCCCAGTAGATTCGCCTGCCGCCGGAAGGTTCCACGTTTCAGACTATAAGGTTAATTCGGTGGGTGTCAACCCGACCCTAACTTTCAATGACCAGCTTGCCGAAGAAGTTGCGGTCTTCCATGACCCGATGGGCCTCGGCCACCTCTTCCAGGGGGAAGACCTGGCTGACGATGCCCCGCAGTTCGCCCCGGTTTACCATCGTCATAACGTCAGCGAAGGTGCGGCGGCTGCGGCCCCCACTCCCCATCAGGTGCAAAGGACGGCCTTGGAGGATGGACAAGTCCATGTCGGTGCGCGCCCCGGAGGTGACGCCGGTGATAACCAAGCGTCCGTTGGGTTTCAGGCTCAGCATACTTTCCTGCCAAACGTCGGCGCCCACCACGTCGAAAACCAGGTCAACGCCCTTGCCGTCGGTAAGTTCCTTCACCCGCTGGCTGATGCTGTCCGTCTCCCGGTAGTTGATAACCTCATCGGCGCCGATTTCCCTGGCCTTTTCAATCTTCCAGTCCACGCCGGCGGTGGTGATGACCCGGCAGCCCATCATCTTGGCAATCTGGATGCCCATGCTGGCGACGCCGCTGCTGGCGGCATGAATCAGCACATCGTCCCAGGGGCGGATTTGAGCCTGGGTGACCAGGCAGTGCCAGGCGGTATGGGCGGCTATGGGCAGCGTGGCGGCCTCGGTAAAGCTCATGTCGTCGGGGAACTTGTAGGCGTTGACGGCGGGAGCGGTGACATATTCGGCATGGCCGCCGTCCAGGTCAACCCCCAACCGTTTCTGCTCGGCGCAGTATTGGTCCAGCCCCTGGACGCAGTATTCGCAGATTCCGGGGCACTTGACCCGGTTGTCCAGCACCACCCTATCGCCGATACTGAGGTCGGTATTGGCGGCGGGGCTGATGGACACCACCTCGCCGGCGATGTCGCAGCCCATGATGCGGGGCAGCGGGCCGCGGTAGTTGCGTCCGGCCCGCAGGCCGATGTCCAGGCGGTTGAGAGCGCTGCCCCGGACGCGGAGCATCACCTCCCCGGGTTCGACTTCGGGTTCGGGGCGGTCGCCGTAAGTCAGGGCGTCGAGGCCGCCGTGTTCGTTAATGTAAACGGCTTTCATGGCAAAGTCCTCCGGTAGCGGGAAGTGGGTTTCGGGAGTGTCCGCATATTAACCCCGACGGTGGGGCGCGTCAAAAGCGGAGGTGTCTTTTAGTGGACTGTCGGAATTTGCCACAAGTGGATTCCCGAAGGGTTAGCGTTCACGCCCGCCTCACTTGCCACGGCTGCCGTAGTTCAAGGCCATTATGGAGAAGTCGGTTACGTCCACTATGTGGTCGCGGTTGAAGTCGGCGGGATGGTGGGAACTGCCGGGCTTGGTCATGTTCCCGTAGGCGGCTTGAAACAAGCGCAGGTCGTGATGGTTCACCATGTTGTCGCCGTCCAGGTCGCCGTATCGCAGCGGAGGAACGACCGCCGTGACCGTGTGCCGGGTGTCCCCCGGTTCGGGAAAGGTCAAGCCCGTCAAAACCTCGGTGGTTGCGCCGTCGGCGTTGACCCGCAGGTCATACTTGCCCGGACTGACCAGGGACGGGGGCAGGTCTTCCACCGTGGCCGACCCCGTTTCATCAACGGGAACCTGCGTCAGCGTGACCATCGGCTCTTCCCTTCCGTCCAGCCAGCGCGGTTCATCGCCGGCCCGCCAGAGGGTCATGGTCACGGTGTCCGGGAAGGTGTCGTGATGCCCGCCGGCAGCCCAGGCCGGGGCAGTCAGGAATACCGAGATTCCGGTGGTGCGCACCGGCCCGACGACGACGCTGGCCAGGTGGTCTTTGGGCAGTCTCAAGGCGGTGGATACCACCTGTCCCAGGGCGTCCAGGTGAACCATCCGGGCCGGGTTTTCGTCGGCGTCCTGGGATACCAGATGGGCCAGCCCCGGCGTCTGGCCGTGAATGACTGTTGTACCCAGGACGGTGCGATTTTGATTGAGGGTCAGAGGTACGGCGCGAGCGGTGTCGCCGGAACCCCGTTCCAGCGACAGGAAAGAGTAGTCCAACCCCCCGGAATCCGGTGCGCATACGTTCTGGGGGTTGTAGAAGTCCTCAGCTTCCCAATCGTCGCCCCACCAAGGGAGGGTCTGCACCGGGGGATGACCGCGGCTATGGACTCCACAGGAAAACGCGGCGGCGGAATTAGTAAAACGCAGATGCGTCTCCCACGCCAGCAGGGGCGTCAGTCGGGCCAGGGAGCGGGTTTCCACCACCAGGTCCATAGACCGGGAACCGCCCACCGGGATGCTGATTTCCTTCTGGCAGGGTAGTACGTGGGAGCGGCAAACGGAAAATTCCAGCCGCATACTGGCGGCGTGGGTTGCGCTTTGAGAGGACGACGCGGCCCCGGCCAGCAGTCCCCCAGCGGCAATCAGGGCGAGGATTGCAAAAAGGCGGATGGCCTAGCCGTCGCCGGCGGGGATAGTTGCCGGTTCCTGGCCGGAAAATTCGTGGTCTTCGCAGGCCACCCAACGGGAGCCGTCTTCGTAAACTTCCTTCTTCCAGATAGGCACGATTTCCTTGATGCGGTCAACGGCCTCATGGCAAGCGAAAAAGGCTTCCTTGCGGTGGGGTGACGCCACCGCGATGACCAGGCTAATCTGGCCGATGTCCACGGTTCCGATGCGGTGGGCGATGGCGATGTCTTCGATAGAATAGCGGGCCTGGAGTTCCTGCCGGACTTCCGCCATTTTCTTGACGGCCATTTCCTCATAGGCTTCGTAGTCCAGGCGCACTACTCGCTTGCCCTCGAAATGGTCCCTGGTGGTGCCGAGGAAAGTAACCACGGCGCCGTTGGAATCCCGGCGCACGGCGTCGGTGATGCGCTCCGGGTCCAGGGGTTGGTAGGTCAGTTCAATCATGCCGATGGCCTCCGCTGACGGGTGGGATGAGACAAACTTCGTCGCCGTCGCGCAAAATCAAGTCCGGGTCGGCGTAGTCGGTGTTGACCGCCACCACGATTTTAACCTCCGGGGGCGCCAATCGGGGGAAGTGACGGCGGATTTCGGCGGTCAGGTCGGCGACGGTGGCGCCGTCGGGCAAGTCCAGGGGAAAACGGTTGCAACCGGCCCGTTCCCGGTAAAGGGCGAAAAATGTAACGTCAAGGTGCATAGTTCAGCCTCGCCCCTAGTATATACGAGTGCCGCCGGACTGTCTGCCCGCCAGCGATGGTTGGACGATGCAATCTCACTTTGGGTTATTTCCGCGAGCAGAGCGGGATTCCGTTCAGGGAGTGTGTAATGAATCCCCTCCCCCTCATAGGGGGAGGGTTAGGGTGGGGGTGGTATCCGGTTCGGATAGAGTCGAATAAGGGGCTTTCAACATACTCCCTTACGTTTTTGGATCTGGCAATAGTTAAAACAACCGGGGCTAGCGCATGGGCAGTTGGTAGGCGTAGTCTTTGGCGATGCCGGCTTCGGGCAGCGGCGGCTGTTCCTTGGCGGCGTAACGGTAGCCTGCGCCGTCGGTCTGCTTATCGCCCACGACGCCTTTCAGGACGCCCAAGGCCTCCACTTCCATTTCCACCACGTCGCCGGGTTGCAGGAAACGGGCCGGGTAGCCCTTGCGGATGGCCTCGCCGATGGAACCGCCGCCGACGGTGCCGCAACCCAGCACGTCGCCCACGGCGATGCGGCTGTCGTGGGAGGCGCGCTCCACCATCGCGTCCCAGGTGTGGTAGGAAACGCTGGCGTCGCTGTCCTTGACCCAGTATTCGCCGTTGACCTTGCAGGAACACTTGACGTGGAGCCGGCCGTCTCCAAGGTAAGGGGCCAGTTCGTCGGCGGTCACCAGCCAGGGGCCAATGGTCGAGGCCGAGTCTTTGCCCTTGGCCGGTCCCAGGCCGACGGCGCTTTCGTCCCGTTGCAGGTCACGGCAACTCCAGTCGTTGAAGATGCAGAAACCGGCGACGTAGGACATGGCATCGCTTTCCGGGACGTTGGCCCCCTCTTTGCCGATGATGCAAGCCAGTTCCAGTTCGTAGTCCAGCATTTGCGCGGCGGAGGGGTAGGGAACGGTGTCGCCGGGGCCGTAAACGCACAGGGGGCTGGAAAAGTAGAAGATGGGCATACGATACCAAGCCTCTTCCCGTTCCCGGGTGCCTTGCTGGGTGGCGTGTTCCTCGAAAATCATAAAGTCGCGGATAGTGGGCGGGCGCAGGATGGGGGAACGCAGCCGCACGTCGGCCAGGGCCACGGCGGGCGCCGGGCGGTTGGCGGCCAGGGCCTCACCCACCCGGTCAACGGCGGAGTCGCCGATTTCCAGCAGGGCTTGAACGTCGCGCAGAGAGCGGCGGGCGCCGATGAGGGCGGATACATCAATTACGTGGTCATCCCGCAGGACGCCGCAGCGGGGGCCGTTGCCGGTGTCGTAAGTCAGCAGTTTCATTGGTTCCTCGATTCGTGGATTTGGGATTGCCGGGAGGGTTCACCATCGCCCCCTGTTTCCACAAGGGCAGGGACTTGGATTCCCGCGAAAGCGGGAATGACGGATGGATTGCGCCGGCCGGTATCCAGGACTGCTTGCCTTCAAGTTTGTTTTCTGTGCCTGGGATTTCTGGATTCCGGCCTTCGCCGGAATGACGGCACGCCTTTACAGGGGTTCACCCCCAACCCAACCCTCCCCTGAATGGGGGGTAGGGGGTATTGTTCAAGTTTTATGCGGAAAGGGCTACGGATTGTTTATCCAGTCGGCGACGCGCTCGGCAATCATTATGGTGGTGGCGTTGGTGTTGGCGCGCACGCAGTCGGGCAGCACCGATACGTCCACCACCCGCAGCCCTTCCAAGCCTCGCACCCGGCAATACTGGTCAACCACGGCCATCGGGTCCGTGTCCGGCCCCATCTTGCAGGTGCCGGAAATGTGCTGGGTGGTGGTCACGTTGCGGAGCAGCCATTGGTCCAGGGCGTCCTCTGAAGCCAGGTCTTCGGCGGTGGGACTGATGCACTCTTCCACAAACTCCCGGTAAGAGTCATGCTCCAGCAGGTTCAGGCACAGGTGGACGCCCTCCCGCAGCCGGGCGCGGTCCCGCTCAAGCTCCAGGTAACGGTAATCCAGGAAAGGCTGGTCGTTGGGGTCGGTGGAGGCCAGTTTCAACTCGCCGGCGCCATCGGCCAACTCGATGATGCAGGTAAACCGGATTCCTTCGCCTTCCAGGGGGTCGCCGCCCATCGGCGAGGAAAAAGAGGACTGCAAAATCTGCATATCGTTGCGGTCGGGGGAACCCTCGGCGGTGTAACGCAGGGCCAACTGGGTACGGGGCGCTTCGGGGTCAAGCGGGAAGTCCTCTTTGACCCGGATGGGAATGCGGACGTTGGGATGGTCGCGGAGGTTCTGGCCCACGCCGGGCAGTTCGTGGTTGATGGCGATGCCCATTTCTTGCAGGTGTCCGGCGGGACCGACGCCGGAAAGCAGCAGCAGTTGGGGCGAGCCAATGGCTCCGCCGCAGAGAATCAACTCTTCTCCCTCGGCAACAAAAACCTCTTCGCCGCTCTGGACTTCAACGCCGGTAACCCGCTGGCCCTGGAAGAGCAGACGGCGGGCGGTGACTCCGGAGCGGACGGTCAGGTTGAGCCGGTGCCGCACCGGGTTGAGGTAGGTCAGGGACGTGCTCATCCGCACGCCGTCGGGGTTGTTCATGGGAATGGGGCCAACACCCCACGATTCGGGATGGTTCATGTCCGGGTCTTCGGGATAGCCGGCGTCCACGCAGGCTTGATGGAAGGCGACCTGGGCCGGCAGCCAGGTCTCCTGCTTATGCCGGCGGACGGGAATGGGGCCGTCAAAGCCGTGGAAGTCGTCGCGAATGTCGGTGTCGGTCTCCAGCTTGCGGAAGTAGGGCAGTGTCTTGATATAGGCCCATTCGTCGTTGCCCCAGGAGGCCCAATTGTCGTAGTCCTCCGGCACGCCCCGCAACAGCACTTGGCCGTTGATGGCGCTGGAACCGCCCACGACGCGGCCGCGAGGCACGGGCATGGTGTTGCCCTGCTCCGCCGTGGCGTAGCCGTTGAAAGACCAGTTATGCGGCGCGCCAATGGCCGAGGCCACCTGGTTATAGCCGTACTTGAGGTCGTCGGGATACTGCTCGAAGGTGGGATAGTCGGGGCCGGCCTCCAGCAGCAGCACCGACCGGTTGGGGTCTTCGGAAAGGCGGGTTGCCAGGACACAGCCGGCGGAACCGGCGCCAATGATAACGTAGTCGTACTTCATCGCGTTGACTCCTTGGGCGGAATTAACGGCAGGCAAGGGCCGGAAACGGGAACATTTTGGCAGATAGCCGCCAAGAAAGGCAACCCGGCGGGGGATGGAACAGGGTCTTTCGATTGCTGTAGTGGCCACCCCGATGTTACCCTGAACGAAGTGAAGGGTCTAAAATTCTATGGGTAAGGCGACCCCTTCGGCTATGCTCAGGGCAGGGTTGGCGAAGGCAAGAATTTTAGATTCTTCACTTTGCTCAGAATTACATATCCACGGGTGGATGGAAAATCAAAAGACCCTGGGGATAGAGCGGAACAATCGCGTACAAAATGCCAACCCCGTCACTCTAAGCCGGCGGTCTATTCCAGGGTCTTGATATACTCCACCAGCGCGGCCAGTTCCGCATCGCTGAAAAACGCCTTGGGCATGGCGTCAACAGTAAATCCCGCTACGATTTTGGCGTTGGGACTCTTGATGGACTCCCCGATATATTCCTCGTCTGCGGTTATCTGTCCTCCCCCTGCCAGGTCGCGGGCACTGCCGAACAGCCCGCCCAGCGAGGGAGCGAAATTCGCCCGACCGTCAATGGTGTGGCATTCCAGGCAACGGTTCCTCTCCACCAGCCGCTTGCCGCTGGCAATCTGCTGCTCAAGGTCCACCGTGGGAGCCGGCCCCGGTTCCGTCGGAGCAACGGCGGTGCTGGAAGTAGCGATTGGCGCCGGGGATGGAGTCGGTACAACGGTGGCGGTAACGGCTGGACGCCGGAAGTCGGGAGTAGCGGTTGTGGCCAATGGCGTCGTGGGCCGGAGAGATTGGCGGGAAACTACGGTTGGCGGGGTGGGGACTTCCGTCGCAGCAGAATCCGGCGGCGTCCCCGTTCCGGGCGCCTTTCCGCAAGCAACCAGTAGCGCCGGAATCAAAACCGTCGCTGCCAGAAAGATATTGACCGCCGCCCGAATCCGCCAGGACTTTCCGGCGGTCAATTCGCGGCCCCGGCGACCTTGTTCCTGCGCCGCGCCGAGCTTAGCGGCGTTACCTGCAATACCCCGTCATGGCTGGGCGTTACGGTCGCGTTGACCCCGTACACATCCCGCAGCATCTCCGGGGTCAGCACTTCGGCGACTTCGCCGGATGCGTAAACCACCCCATCGCTCATTACCACGAACCGTTTGGCGTATCGAGCCGCCAGGTTCAGGTCGTGAACCGTTATAAGAGTGACGATGCCCCGTTCCGCCGTAACCCGGCTGATTAAGTCCAGCACCTCCAGTTGACGCTGCAAGTCCAGGCTGCTGGTAGGTTCGTCCATTAGCAGGATGTCGGGTTCCCACACCAGGGATTGGGCAATGGAAACCATCTGTTTCTGCCCACCGCTGAGTTCGTTGAGGAACCGGGTGGAAAGCCCCTCGATGTCCAGGTCTTCCAGGACGCCGGTAACGGATTCCAGGTCTTCGTCGGTGACCCGCCAGGACAGGGTATGTTTTCGGGCCAGCAGCGCCGCCTCAAAGACCGTCAACACCGCGTTGACAGGACTCTCCTGGGGCAGATACGTCACCTTGCGGGTGATTTCCTCCCGGCTGTAACTACGCAGGTCTTTCCCGTCCACCTCAATGACGCCCTTCGGTTTCAGCAAGCCGGCAATGCACTTGAAGAAGGTGGTCTTGCCGGCGGCGTTGGGGCCAATGGTGGCGGTAATCTCCCCGGGCGCGGCCTCCCCGATGGTTACTCCTTTCAGAACCTCGGTTGACCCGTAGCTGAAACGAACGTCCCTGGCCAACAGTTTCATTACCAGAGTTGCCTCCGTTTCGCCAGGATGAGGCTGAGGAAGAAGGGCACCCCCACCAGAGACGTGATGATTCCGATGGGGAAGATGGCCCCCGGCGTAATCATCTTGCTGACTATGGAAGCCGCCGAGAGCAGGATAGCCCCGGTTATGGCGGACATGGGCAGGAAGAACCGTTGGTCTTCTCCCACCAGCATCCGGGCGACGTGCGGCCCCACCAGACCCACGAATCCGATGGTTCCCACGAAAGCCACCGCCGCAGCCGCCAGAATCGAAACCGACACCAGCACTTGAAGCCGCAGTTTCCGCACGTTTATTCCCAGGCTTTGGGCCTTGTCGTCGCCGAGACGCAGGGCGGTAAGAGTCCAGACGTGCTTGACGAACAGGGGGGTGGTAATCAGCAGGACCACCGCCGCGATGCCGATTTTAGGCCAGGTGGCTTTGACCAGGCTGCCCAGCGTCCAGAACACCACCTGTTGCAGGGCTTGTTCCGATGCAATGTATTGGAGCAGGGCCAGCAAGGAGCTGAATAGGAACACCAAGGCGATTCCCAGCAGCACCATCGTCTCGATAGTCACCCCCCGCAGGCCGCTCAATATGAAGATGGTCATCGAAGCAATCATCGCGAACACGAAGGCGTTGGACGCCACCAGGAACACCCCGGCGAAGGGAATGACGCTGACGCCCAGCACCAGGGCCAGGGCCGCCCCGAATCCCGCCGCCGCCGATATGCCCAGGGTGAAGGGGCTGGCCAGCGGGTTGTTGAGAATGGTCTGCATTTCCGCCCCCGCAATGGACAGCGCGGCTCCCACGGCAATCGTCATCAGCGCAATGGGCATCCTGATTTCCCAGACGATGACCCGCTTCGCCGCGTCCGCCCCGCCCGGATTGAATATCGTCGCAACCACTTCCCACAAACTCAGCCGGGCCGGGCCAAGGGAAATATCCAGGGCCAGCGTCGCGCAGAGAGTCACCACCAGACAGGCCATGGCGAGGTACTTGCGTCCGGTTATCTGCCGGTAGATTTGCCGGCCTCTGGCCGCGGTCAGATCTCCGGACGGCGGGGGAGACGCTCTTTCTGTTGCCATATCACCCTCTGTTGACGTTCAAACCTGTTGCGCCGGGGAGTCCGGGGCAGCGTGGTCACGCTACCCCGGAGAGGAAGGGCGCCGGGGTTATTCCTGGGCGGAAACGAAGAAGGCGCCGCTGTAGTCTATGGGCAGGAACCGCCGGTGAAACTCGGCCAAGTTCGCATTCGGGTTTACGTCGGCAAACGCCTCCGGGTAGAACCACTTGGCGAACTGTTGGAGCGCGACGAAGTGGTAAGGGGAGTTGTAGAACTGGTGCCACACGGCGTGGTATCTGCCGTTGTTGACTGCCCCCAACCCGGTCCAGCCCGGCCGGGCGTCGGCCAGGTCATTCAACGCCAGCCTGGCGTCGGCCTGATCGGTGAAGTAGCCCATGCTGACGAACCCGCCGTCGGCGTTGATGGCGTACCAGTTGGAGCCGGTGGCGATGATAACGTCCGGGTCGGATACGATAATCTGCTCCGGGGTCAGCGTTCCCGCCCAGCCCGGTATCAGGTCTGACCCAATGTTGACGCCGCCGGCCCGCTCGATAATCAGGCCCAGGTTAGACCGCCCGAAGGTGCGGCAGCAGTCATCCGTTCCCCGAATACCCGCCGCCCGGTCCAGGAACACCAGCGGCTTTTCTCCCTCCACTTCGGCAATCCGGGAATAGACCTGGTTCACCTGCTGGATGTAGTAGTCCACGATTTCCTGGGCGCGTTCCTCTTGTCCGAAGAGCCTTCCCATCAGGATGGTGCTGGGCACGGTGTTTTCCAGGGGTTCCTGCCGGTAGTCCATCACCACCACCGGGATGCCCACCGCTTCCAACTGTTCCAGCAGGCCCGCTTCCTGCGCCCTGGCCAGGTTCCCCAGGTTCAGCGTCAGCACGTCCGTGTCCAGGGCAATGGCCTGCTCGACGCTGAACTCGCCGGCCCCCGGGTTCCCGAACTCCGGTATGTCCACGATTTCGGGATACAGTTCCTTATACTTGTTGTAGGTGTCCGCGTCCGCCCGTTTCAAGTCGTCCCGCCACCCGACAATCCGGTCAAAAGGATTGCCCGGCTGCAAGGCGGCCACGATGTATATTTGCCGGGCCTCCCCCAGAATCACCCGCTCCACCGGCAAGTCCACCGTCACGTGCGCCCCGCCACGTCGGTCAGCGTGATGGAATCCGGTTCCTGGGGCGTGCTGTCCGCCGGCGGCATCGCTTGCTGTTCGGCCATCGCTTCGCTGACCGCGCTGGCAACCACCTGCTCCAGTTCCTCGGAGGTGACCCCGGAGGAACCGCCGCCGGACTGCCCCACCGCCTCTTCAATCATGGCCCGCATCTCTTCGCTGCTGACCTGGGAACCCGCCGCTTCCGCTGGAGGAGCCGGGGCCGCCGGCTGGGCCGAAGGGCCGCAACCCATCAACAACAGCGCACCCGCCACCGCCGCCAGGGTGACGATTACTGTCACCCATCCCGTGTTTCCGAATCCCGTGCTTTCCATCATGCCCTTCATAAGATACCTCCTGATACCTCCTGGAAAATTTGACTTTGGCTCGTCCCATTGGCCGGTCGCTTTCCGGGGAACTGGCGGTCTGGTAATCACAGACACAAATGAATTTATCTGCGTCAACAACAACCTAATAAGTATTCCCTATCGCTTGATATGAATATATACATGACTATTGAATATCTGTCAACAGGTATATTAACATTGGTTATACGTCCTAGCAGAATCACGCAATACGCCAGCACTTACGCCGGAAACCAATGGAGCGTCAGCGATGAGAGTTGTCGGACTTTCGGAGGAAAGGCAGACGTGCGGGTGGGAATGGCAGTGGATGATAAGCAGGAAAAGGCAACCCGGCAGTGGCGGTTGGCGCTGTGTTGCGGCTATGGATGGGAACGCCCCGCCCCGACTTACTCGACCGGGGAAAGGGAATACGTCAGCCCCCTCCCCCTAAGCAGGGAAGGGTTGGGGTGGGGATTCACCGTTGGCGGGACAAGGTTGGTTGGAAATGGTGTTTTCAGGATTCCCGATTTCTCGGGAATGACGGTAGGGACGTCGATGACCGGCTGCGGGAATGCAAACCCGCCGGGGCGCGCCGGCCCTGCAAGGCTACGGTGGGGCCGACCAGCGGGTGTTGCCTTCCCGGTCCTGGGTCTCAAAGGGCGGCGAGGTGGCGGAGACGTAAATCAGCGTGTCCTCGCCGACGTTGCGGATGGAGTGGCTGGCGCCGGGCGGCACCATGATGGCCGTCCCCGGCCCGACTTCTTCCACCTCGTCGCCCACCCGCATGGCGCCGCGGCCCTGGACGATGACGTACACCTGCTCGCGTCCATCGTGGGAATGGACGGCTTGCTCGCTGCCCGGTTCGCCTTCAACCCAGGTAACGGCCAGGTTTTCGGCCCCGAACTGCCCGGAGGCCAGGAGCAGATGCGACACCTGCCCGCCCCGGTGGTTCCGCGGACTTTCGCCTAAAGTCTGAATGTTCATCGGCAAAACCTCCCCTTTGGTGGTGAAATCCGGCGTTGTCCTCGCCATCCTACCATTTAAGCAGGGAGGCGCACACCATGACTGCGGGAGTCATCCTGACCCAACGCTGCCCTAATATGGCGCAATTATGCCGCATTGGTATAGAATATATCGGAATTGATGGTAACAGACCACAGCGCGGCAGGGAGGGCTTGGCAATGACTGCCTCGGCATCGGGGACGCCCGATTATACGATGGGCTTCAGCGAAGAGTTCCTTGACATTTTGAAGCGGTGCTCCGCGGCTATCCAAGCCGCCCATCTGCTCCCCCATCTCAAGCCCGGCCTTCGCGTCCTTGACTGCGGCTGCGGCCCCGGCTCCATATCCGTCGGCCTGGCCGATGCCGTAGCCCCCGGCGAAATGTACGGCATTGACATGGAAGAGTCCCAGGTGGAGATTGCCAAATCCATCGCTGCGGCCGGCGGCCACGACAACGCCATCTTCCAGGTCGCCGACGTGATTGATCTCCCCTTTGAGGACAACTTCTTCGACGTGGCCCACTGCCACAACCTCTTAACCCACGTCCCCGACACCCAGGCCGCCCTCAAAGAAATCATGCGGGTGTTGAAGCCCGGCGGCATCATCTCCGCCCGGGAAATGATTAGCGGATCGTCCTTCACCCATCCCGACCTCGGCGCCATCCACAAGTCGTGGGATATGTTGCAGGACCTGCTGGAGGCCGACGAAGGCCACCCCCAGATGGGCCGGGACTTGAAAAACCAGTTCGCCCAGGCCGGGTTTGCCGAACCCCAGGCCACCGCCGCCTTCGAATCTTACAGCACCCCGGAGGAAGTGGTTTTCATCTACGGCATCGCCAAGCAGTGGTTCCTGACCCCCGAAATCACCGAGGCCGCCATCAAGTACGGCGCATCAACCCAGCAGCTATGCGACGCCCTCGCCGTTGCCTACGACCGTTGGAAAGACCACCCCGGCGCCTTTTGCGCCGTTGCCTATGGCGAGTGTATCGCCCACAAACCCCACCCGTGAACACATCCCTTGGCGGTTGTTACAGGTTAAAGACGTAGGGGCGGGTTTGAAACCCGCCCCTACCACGTTTCTATCCCCTGACGTTGGCCTACTAGTGCAGTTCGGCGGAGCGGTTGCCGGGCAAGCTGGCCGGGTTCACCTGGCCCAGGGAGCGGTCCAGGTCCGCCGGACTCATCACCCCGGCCTGCCTCCGCAGCGCGTCCCGGATTATCTTCGCCAGGAACAGCAGCAGCAGGAGCAGCAGCAGTCCCAGAATCAAGGCCAGCAGAGGGAACCCGCCGGACGTTACCTCAATTCCGAAGGTCTTTTCCACCGTCACCGTCTCCCCGTCCGAAAGGGTCAGCTTCACCGGGTAGTCGCCAACCTCCGCGTCCGAGTCCACCGTTCCCCGCACCATCCCGTTGGCCCCGTTGTACGACAGGCCCGCCGGCAAACCCTCCACCGTCAGCGTCATACCCGCAGCGTCGTGCACCCGGATGGGGAAGGGCATGATGCTCTCGCCCTGCCGGTAGCGCTTGCTGCCGGGCGACACGATTTCCGGCCAGCCGATGGCGTCGCCAATCATTATCGTGAAGGTCTCCGACACCGTCGGGCCGTGGCCGTCGGTGGCCGCTATCTCCACCAGGTAGGCCCCAACCCTGGCCGCGGCTCCCACCGTTCCCTGCACCATGCCGTTGTTGAAGTACAGGCCCTCGGGCAGTTCCCGCAATTGGGTCATCACTTCGTCGCCGTCCGGGTCAATAACCACGATGGAGAAGGGCGTGATGGCCTCCCCCTGGGGGTAACGCCGGTCGCCGGGGTGGATGATGTAGGGCAGGCCGCCGGCCACGATGTCAGCCACGGCCTCCCAAGGCGTGTCTCCCTCATCCGGGCCGAGGACTCCCAGATTGAAGGGCGTGTTGACGTCGTCCTGGCCCAACACTGCGCTGACTTCCCGGTCCGGCGAGTCGGCGGTGATTGCCGCCGGCTTTACCACCGTCACGTTGAAGTTTTCGGTTACGTCCGGGTTCACCCCGTCGTTGGCGGTGATTGTAACCACGTAAACCCCGGCCACCGTTTGCGCTCCCACCGTGCCGGACACCTGGCCGCTGCCATAGCCCAGGCCGGACGGCAGCGATGTCACCGTCACCGTCACCGGGTCGTTGTCCGGGTCCGTCACCACGATGTCAAAGGCGGTGATGGTTTCCCCCTGGTCGTAGGTCTTGTTGCCGGGGTTGGTGATTGCCGGCGGGCCGTTGGAGTCGCTGACCTCAATCCGGAAGGTGTCCGTCACCGACGGGCCAACGCCGTCGCTGGCGGCGATGGTCACCGTGTACTTCCCCGAAGTCTGGGCGGACGTGGTGCCTGACACCGCCGAGCCGTTGAAACTCAGCCCCGCCGGCAGTCCCGTCAGCGTGACCGTCACCGTGTCTCCAATGTCCTCATCGGTGGCTTCAATCATAAAGGCCGTGATGGTTTCGTTCAGGCCGTACTTCTTGTTGCCGGGGTTGATGATTACCGGCAGTTCGTTCACGTTCAGGACGTTGATGGTCACCGCGATGGTGTCGTCAATCATCGAGTCGGCGTTGCCTTGCAGGTCTTTCCTGTCGCTGACCCCCACGGTTACGCTGTAGCCAATCTTCGTTTCGTAGTCCAGCAGGGTTCCCGTTCCCACCGACAGTTGGCCGGTGGCGGCGTTGATGGCGAAACTGCCGGCGTCGGTTCCCCCCAGCAGGTAGGTCAGCGGGTCGCCGTCCGGGTCGGTGGCCGTCACCGCCGCGCCGATGTTGGTCGCCGCCGGCGAGTTTTCGTCCACGCTGCGGGCGGTGGTGTTCTGGGAGAAGGACGGGTTGTTGTTCCCCGGGGTTTTCGGGGTAGGCGTCGGCGTGGGCGTCGGTGTTGGAGTAGGCGTGGGCGTGGGCGTTGGAGTAGGCGTCGGGTTGTTGCCCGGCGGCTGCGTCGGCGTCGGGGTTGGCGTGGGGTTGCTGTTGTCCGGCGGCTGCGTCGGTTGGGAAACCGACGTCCCCGTGCGCAGCGTTCCCACGTCCGACCAGTTGCTCTCGTCGTAATCCTCGGCGTTTCCGGCCAGCACTTTCACCTCGTAGGCCGTGCCCGGCGTCAGAGGCTTGCCGCTAACGTCGTCATTGGGATACTTATCTATCGTTATCTCGTTCTTGGCGCCGACGGTGTTCGTCGTGGCATACTCGCCGGTAGTGCCTTCCGGCCACCACCGGACCCAGTAGGTCTGGATGTCCGGCTTGCCGGTCATGTCCGGCGCGTCCCAAGTGGCGGTGAGGGACGTGCTGGTGGCCGTCTTCTCTGTCGGCGTTCCCGGCTTGCCCGGCGGCTCGTCCACGTCCTTTACGTTGATGGTCACCGTTACCGTGTCGTCAATCTCGGTGTCGGCGTTGCCTTCCGAGTCCTTCTTGTCGCTGACGGACACGGTGACGCTGTACGAAGTCTTGGCTTCGTAGTTCGGGGTGGCGTCTTTGTCTGCCCATGTTATCTGGCCGGTTACGCCGTCTATCGCGAATGATGCGGCGTTGGTTCCGCCCAGCGTGTATTCCAGTGTATCGCTCTCCGGGTCGGTGGCGGCTACCGCCGCGCCCACGTTGGTGTCCTTGACGGAGTTCTCGGCGATGCTGCGGGTGGGGCTGGCCGGCAGCTTGGGGTCGGCGTTGTCCAGGTCGCCGCTGGGAGACCAGCGTCCGTTGCCTTCCCGGTTGACGGCCCGCACCTGCACGTTGTAGTTGACGCCGCCCACCTGGCCGGTGATGGTGGTCGTGGTTCCCGTGCCGGTGAAGGCGTGGGAAGTCCAGCCGGTTGCGCCCTGCTTCTGATACTGCACGTCGTAGTCGGTGATGGCCTCTTCTGTCGTGTAGCTGCTCATGTCCGGGGCCGTCCAGGACACCTTCAGCGTGGTGTCGGCGGAGGTTCCCGATGCCGTAACCGTCGGCGCGGCGGGAGCCGGCGGCGCATTCTCGTTAGCAACATTGATAGTCACCGGCACGATGTAGTCGCCCGGATGGTTGGGGTCAACGGACTGGGAGTTAGCGCCGCCCTGAGTCTTCGCCGCCGCCGTCACCGTTACGATGACGCTGTACGAAGTCTTGGTTTCGTAGTCCAGGTTGGTTCCCGACTTGACAGTTATCTGCCCCGTGCTGCTGCCAATCTCAAACTTGCCGGCGTCCGTACCGCTCAGGGCATGGGTGTAGGTGTAGGCGGTTTTGGTGGCCTTGGCCGTTACCGGCTTGCCTACATTGGTTCCGGCGACGGAGTTTTCCGGCACGGAGCGAGTGACGGCGTTGGCGTCGGTTATGGCGCTGCCGGAGGCGGACCAGGCCCCGTTGCCTTCATCGTTAACCGCCCGAACCTGCGCTTCGTAGCTCTTGCCTTCGGTCAGCCCGGTCAACGTCGTGCTGGTTCCCGTGCCGGTAAAGCTGTGGGAAGTCCAGGTGGAAACCCCGGAAAGCCGATACTGCACGTCGTAATCGGTAATGGCCGGCTTGCCCGTCATGTCCGGCGCCGTCCAACTAACGTCCAGCTTGGTGGTCGGCGTGGTGGAATTGGCCGCTACGGTGATGGTCGGCGCATCCGGCGGTTCGTCAACGTCGGTTACGTTGATGGTGACGGTGATGGTGTCGTCAATCTTGGTGTCGGCGTTGTCGTCCTTGTCCTTGCGGTCGCTGACCTCCACAATCAGGCTGTACGAGGTCTTGGCTTCGTAGTTGGGGACTTTGCCCGTCTTGACCGTTATCTGGCCGGTGTTCAGGCCAATGTCGAATTCGTCCTTGTCCGTTCCGTTCAGCGTGTAGTACAGGGTGTGGCTCTCGGTGTCGGTGGCGGTGACTACCGCGCCCACGTTGCCGCCTGCGGCGGTGTTCTCCGCTACGCTGCGGGTGGCCGTTTGGTTGGGAAACTCGGCGTGGACGTTCTTGTCCTGGGTGTTGGCCTCGCCGCTGTTCGACCAGGGGCCGTTGCCTTCATCGTTGACCGCCCGCACCTGCACCTCGTACTCGGTGCCTTCGGTCAGCCCGGCCAGCGTAGCGCTGGTTCCCGTGCCGGTAAAGGAGTGGGAAGTCCAGGTATTCTCCGACTTCTTCTTATATTGTACGTCGTAGTCGCTGACCGCCGGCTTGCCCGCCATATCCGTGGTGGTCAACGCCGTCCAACTAACGTCCAGCTTGGTCTTGGGCGTTGCCGTGTTCTGCGTCACCGTCGGCGTTTCCAGCTTGCCCGGCGGTTCGTTAACGTCGGTGACGTTAATCGTTACCGGAACCACGTAATCCCCCGGCGCGTTGGGGTCCAGGGTCAAGCTCTGGGCGTTGGCTCCGGCCGCGGCGGCCTTGACCGTTACGACGACGCTGTACGAAATCGTTCCCGATTCGTAGTCCAGGGACGTTCCCGACTTGACGGTTATCTGCCCGGTGCTGCTGGCAATCTCAAACTTGCCGGCGTCCGTTCCGCTAAGTTCATGGGTCAGCGTGTAGTTGTTGGTGTTGCTGGTGGCCGTCACCGCCGCGCCGACGTTGGTTCCGGCGACGGCGTTTTCGGCGACGCTGCGGGTTACGTCGCCGACACCGGCAACGTCGGTTATCGCGCTAGCCGTAGCCGACCAGGCCCCGGTGCCTTCATCGTTCCTGGCCCGCGCCTGCACGTCGTAGCTCTTGCCGGCGGTCAGGCTGCCGATGCTATCGCTGGTTGCGTTGAATGTCGGCGTTCCCCTGACGGTCGTGCCGTTCTGGTTGGCCGCCATTTGGACGTAGAGCTTCTGGTTCGTTCCGCCGTCAAACCACAGTTGCAGGATGACCCCGTAGCCCGTGGCCGCCGTCAGGCCCGTAACCGCTTGCGTGGTATTGGTGGAAGTGTAGATAGCGCTGCCCTGGAAAACCGGACTGCTGCACGACGGCGCGGTGGTGAAGTTGGCGAGGGTACAGACAATGACCTTGTAATAGTCAAAATCGGAGCCGTCGTACTCCGTCCAGGACACCGACGCGGTGGTTCCATCGCTGCCCCGGGTGGCGGTTACGACGCCGCTGAATTTGTGCATCGTCCAGGTCGAATCGTCGCTCTTCTTGTAGCGCACATCGTAGCCGTCAATGGCCGGCTTGCCCGTCATGCTGGGCGCCGTCCAACTGGCGTCAATCTTGCTGGTGGGCGTGGCGGAGTTGGCGGAGGCCGTAACCGTGGGCGCGGCCGGCGGTTCCAGAACGTCGGTTACGTTGATGGTTACGGCGATGGTGTCGTCGGCGGTGGTGTCCGCCATGCCGCTGGCGTTCTTCCCGTCGGTGACGTTCACGGTGACGCTGTAAGAAGTCTGGGCCTCATAGTTGGGGACGTTGCCCGTCTTGACGGTGATTTGCCCGGTGGTGCTGCCGATGTTGAACTTGCCGGCGTCGGTTCCGGTCAGCGAGTAGGTCAGCGTGTTGAACTTGGCTACCCCGTCCGGGTCGGTGGCGGTCACTACCGCGCCGATGCTGGTGTCCGCCGCCGAGTTTTCGGCGATGCTGCGGGTGGCGGTGTCATCGGAGAACGTCGGCGTTTCGTTAACGTCGGTTACGTTGATGGTTACGGGGATGGTGTAGTCGCCGGGCGCGTTGGGGTCCACGGAATTGGCGTTGACCCCGGCGTTTTTGGCGGTAACCGTCACCGTTACGCTGTAGGAGGCCTTGGTTTCGTAGTCCAGGCTGGTTCCCGACTTGACGGTTATTTGGCCCGTAGTGGAACCAATCTCAAACTTGCTGGCGTCCGTGCCGCTCAGGGCGTGGGTGTAGGTGTAGGTGGTGTTGGTGGACACCGCCGTTACCGCCGCGCCTACGTTGGTTCCCGCCGCCGAGTTTTCGGCCACGCTGCGGGTTACGCCGCCAGCCGTGGTTATCGCCGTGCCGGAGTCAGACCAAGGCCCGTCGCCCTCGGCATTGCCGGCCCGAACCTGCACCTCGTAGGTCTTGCCCTTGGTCAGGCTGCTCAGCGTCGCGCTGAGGGCCGTGCTGTCGGTGGTGTCGGCAATTTCCGACCAAGTGGAATCGCCGGTTTTCTTGTACCGCACATCATAGTCATCCACCGCCGGCTTGCCCGACATCTGCGTGGTAGTCGGCGCCGTCCATGACGCATCAATCTTGGTTGTTGGCGTGGTGGAGTTGGCGGCAACCGTGGGCGCGGCCAGCTTGGGCGGCGGTTCGTTCACGTCGGTTACGTTGATGGTTACCGGCACGGTATAGGTGCCGGTGCCGTTGGGTTCGCTGTTCGAGCCGCCCGTACCGGACACCGCGATTTTCACTTCCACGCTGTAGGACGTGGTGGTTTCGTAGTTGGGGACGTTGCCCGTCTTGACCGTAATCTGGCCCGTGGTGGAGCCAATGTCGAACTTGTCCTTGTCCGTCCCGTCCAGGGAGTGGGCCAGGGTGTAGCCGTCCGGAGTCATCGTTACCGCCGCGCCGATGTTGGTTGCGGCGGCGGAGTTCTCGGCAACGCTGCGGGTTACGGCGGTGGATTGGGTGATGGCGTTGGCC
Source organism: Dehalococcoidia bacterium (assembly GCA_963665735.1). Lineage (GTDB taxonomy): Bacteria > Chloroflexota > Dehalococcoidia > Lucifugimonadales > UBA3495 > CATOSK01. The sequence goes on from OY762444.1 coordinate 1,856,313, forward strand.
GTGTCTGACCAGGGGCTGTCGTCAGTCGTAGGCGTGTTGGTGTTGTCGGTCTCCGCATTGTTGGCCCGCACCTGCACGTCGTATTTCTTGCCGGCCTCCAGGCTGCTAAGCGTGGCGCTGGTTCCCGTTCCGGTGAAACTGTGGCTGCTCCAGGTGCTGTCCCCGGTCTTGCGATACTGAACGTCGTAATCGGATATGGCCGGCTTGCCCGTCATGGTCGGCGCCGTCCAACTAACGTCCAGCTTGGTGGTCGGCGTGGTGGTGTTATTCGCCACCGTCACCGTCGGCTTGCCCGGCGGCTCGCTAACGTCGGTCAGGACGATGAAGACGTTATAGACGATGTTGAGGAGAACTGCATTGACGCTGTTTTTCTCCTGGGCATGAAAGGTAATGCTGTAGGTGGACTTGTTTTCGTAGTCCAGGCTGGCCCCCGAGTTTACCCGGAGCCGACCTTTCTGGGCGGTTTTGTAGCCGGTGTCCGTGCCAACGCCTTTGAAGCTGGAGGCGTCAGTCCCGCCGACGGAGAAGGAAAACGGCCAGTAGTCGGAGGCGTTGACGTTGAATTCCGCGCCGACGTTGGTGTCGGCGGCGGAGTTCTCCGCCACGTAGAGGATGATGGCCGAGCCGGACCAGTGGCCGGGGCCTTCGTCGGCGATTTGGGAGCGCACCTGCACCTCGTACTCCTTGCCGGCGGTCAGGCCGGTAATGGTCGCGCTGGTGGCGGTGCTGTTGGTGGTGTCGGGTATTGCCGACCAGGTGCTGGTGCCCCACTCCCGATACTGCACGTCGTAGTCGTTAATCGTGGTGCCGGTCATCGGGGTCGGCGCAGTCCAGGAAACATCCAGGGCCGTGGTGGGGTTGGTGGAGTTCTGGGCCAGGGTGGGCCGGTCCACGTTGGGCGCGCGGACGTCGTTCACGTTGATTTGGATGTCGCCGCCCACCGACGTGTTCTCGACGGTGTACCGGAAGTTCCCGCTGTACGAGGTCTTGGTCTCGTAGTCCAGCGTCGTCCCGTCCTTGACCGTAATCTGGCCGGTGCTGGAGTCGATGTCGAAGTAGGTGGCGGCGTCCCCGCCGAGGGAGAAGCTGCTGCCGTCGGTTTTGTTAGGCCCGCCCACGCTGCCGACCACGGTGTCCTTGGGCTTGTTCTCCTGGACGCTCAACGTGTCCTTGCAGTCGAAATGCTTCACCTCCAAGGAAATCGAGTCGTACAGCCCGTCGGGGTCCGTCGCGGTGTAGTGGAAGGAATACCAGTTCAGGGGCGGATGCCGGAGGGTCGCCACGGCGTAGCCGCTGGAATTGATGGTGGTGCTGACGAGCTTGTTCGAACCCGCGGTGTAGGTCAGCGTGTCGTCTTCCGGGTCGTAGAAGTGCTTGGTGTGGCCGCTGCTGGGGGCATAGGTGACGGTGCCGCTGTAGCAACCGCCGTATCTCGACCAGAGCTGCCCGAGTAGCTGGCTGCCGCTGCTCTTGATGCTGGCGTAGGGCGCGTGGTTGCCCGAAGTGTCCGACGCCCGGATGTGGATAATTACGGACGGGGCGCTCTTGTTGGAGGCGTAGGCCTGGTAACAGCCTACCCGGGTGGCGTGCCACTTCCCGACCGTGCCGCTGAGGGTGCGGGCGGAGGCGTTCCAAGTGATTCCTTGGGGCAAATCCGCAGCTTGACTGCCGCAACCTTGGGTCAGCTTGTAGGTGATGCTGGGGTCGCCGGTGGCCGCCGGCAGCGTCACGTTGACGGTATCGCCCTGCTTCCAGGCCAGCAAGGTAGGCGGCGCGGTTACCCAGGAAAGGCCGGCTTGGGCGGAGGCGTCATCCTGGGCGACCGCGCCGCCTCCACCATCGGGCGCATCGTCGGGCTTGCTTTCCTCAACCTCCAGCGTATCCTGCTCGCCTACCTGGGCCGGGTTGGGGTTGTTGCCGGAGTCGTGGGTGAAGGGATTGAGGGCGAGGGCCAGGCTTTCGGCGGCGCGGAAGGGAGAGGCGGTGAAGGAAGGTTCGGGGCCGGAGAAGGGAGAGCGGGCCAGCAGCGCGCTGAGCAGGGTTATGCCGGTGTCCGTATCGGACTCCACTGCGCCGGAAAATGGGCTGACCGCCGGGGCGAGGATGGAATCGTCGGCGGCGTGGATGGCGGAGCCGGGGCCTTGCCAGAGGGCCAGGGCCGCCAACCCGACGGCCACGGCCAGCGCGAAAACGGCCAGCCGGACGCCCATACCAACCGTTTTGCGGGTGAAGCCTTGGCTCTGATACATTCGGCCCATCATCATTGCCGCCGGGATAAGGATTTTTGCGGATAACGATTCACGGATGATATTATGCGCCGCAACGATGTTTGTCAAGTAAAAGAGTTACTTTCCCCAAAATCAGATTATTAAACTTATTTCGCATCCAACATCGGGCCTGGTAATCAATACAACCCGAATGAACGATTCACAAGTAACAGGCCAATTCCTGCACAACCACGCCGGATTTGTGCGCCAACACGCTGGATTTACGCATAAAACCCCCGTCCCGTTCCTGGATTCACGCACAAAAAGGCCCTCTTGACCCCTTGCCAACCTTTACCAGACCGTAGGGGCGCACGACGGTGCAGCCCTGCATCCACAACCAAGGCCGACGCCAATTTGTGAAAACCCCCGGCGGAAACCCGGCGGATTGGGGGAATTGCCGGGGAAAGGCCGGCCCTCCGGGAGATTAGCCGGCCAACCCCGGCCCGAGCCGGCCCCCCGCTTGTACCCCGGGCGTAGGGGCGCACGGCCGTGCGCCCCTACCAACGCCAACCACCAACCCGGCAATGGGGAAACCTCCAACCCCATGTCATTCTGAGCGCAGCGAAGAATCCAAAATCCTTGCCGTCAACCATCCTTCGGGTCCCGGAAAGGTCTTTGGCGGAAAATTTTAGACCCTTCGCGTTGCCCAGGGTGACATGATGGGCATTCCGGGCGACATGAGGATTGTCACCCCGTCATTCCGGCGCAGGCCGGAATCCAGAAACCCTACTCCCAAACCAACCTCGCCCCCACGAAACCAATCCCGCCCCCAACCCGTCATTCCGGCGAAGGCGAGAATCCAGAAACCCCCAATTTACCCCGTCCTCCGCCCGTGTTAGACTTTCCGGCACGGAGGTGTCCGCTATGGGAACTTTCAACTGGACGATGCGACTTTCCAGCCTGGACCACGGCAGCCCGCGGGACATAGAGGCGATGGTGGACACCGGCGCGACCTATACCATGCTGCCCGGCAATTTGCTCAAAGAGTTGGGAATCGAACCTACCGACCAAGCTGTGTTCGAACTGGCCGACCAGCGCATGGTAGAAATGGATATGGGCGAGGCCAGGGTCACCATAGACGGCAAAAGCGTGATTACCCTGGTGGTCTTTGCCGAAGACGACGCCCCCGCCCTGTTGGGCGCCTACACCCTGGAAGGGCTGCGGCTGGGCGTGGACCCGGTCAACCAACGGCTGGTTCCCACCAACGCCATCCTGTAACGCGCTTGGAACGGCGGCCCATGACCACCCCGGGTTTTTGTTGGGGGCTAAGGCCCTTGACAATGGCATGAACTGGTGCTAGCATCCTTACATCTGCTCCCCGTCGGCTGCGTTGCTGGCAATCGCCACAACCCCCGGCGGGTGTTTTTTGTTGGGGGCTAAGGCCCTTGACAATAGCTAAACCCAGTGGTATCCTAGCTCTGATTTCTTACCCGTCGGCTGGTTGCTGGCAATCGTCGCAACCCCCGCCGGGTGCCTTTGTTGGGGGCTAAGGCCCTTGACAAAAGGAAGGGGCTAGTGATAGCTAGCCTTTATTTGCCCCCCGTCGGTTAGTTGTTGGCAATAGCCGCAACCCCGGCGGGTGTTTTTTATTATGCGTACTATCGTGCTTATTGACGGGCAAAACCTGTACCACCTGGCGAAAATCGCTTGGTCCGGCGGAACGGCGGGAAATTCCTCTTCCTACCGTTGGCCCAGCTACGACGTTGAGAAACTGTCCAACGCCCTGGTTTCGCGGGTTGCGGTACGCACCTTGACCGAGATTCGGTTTTATACCGGCGTTCCTGACCCCAGGGCCGGCGACTGGGAACGGTTTTGGCACGGCTTTTGGCGGAACAAGCTGAGGGGGTTAAGGAATCGGGGGGTTTACGTTTACCGGGGGAGGGTCAGCGCGGCAAGGCAGGAAAAGGGAGTTGACGTGAGCCTGTCCATTGACTTGGTGAAGGCCACCTATGAGCAGCGCTACGACGTGGCGATAATAGTCAGCCAGGATTGGGACTTCGGGCCGGCGGTGCAGTTGGCCAAGGAAATCGCCCAGGAGCAGGGCCGGAGCCTGGCTTTCGAGTCCGCCTTTCCGGTGGGGCGCGGCGCCGCTTCCGCCAGGGGAGTCCCCGGCACGGACTGGGTTCCCATTGACCAAGCCACCTACGACGCCTGCCTTGACCCGACGGATTACCGCCCCCGCTTTTTGTGACGCCCCCGCCGCGGTGTGGCGCAACTATGTCACTTTGGTATAGAATATATCGGAATTGTGACAGCAGACCGCAATGGTCGGGGAGGGCCTGGCAATGACTGACCCGGCATCGGGGACGCCCGATTATACGATGGGCTTCGGCGAAGAGTTCCTGGCGGCTCTGCGGCGTTACTCCGCGCCCACCCACGCTTTCCACCTCCTCCCCCACCTCAAGCCGGGTTTGCGCCTTCTGGATTGCGGCTGCGGGCCGGGCACCATATCCGTCGGTCTGGCCGAGGCCGTAGCCCCCGGCGAAATGCACGGCATTGACATGGAAGAGTCCCAGGTGGAGATTGCCCGGTCCCTCGCCGCGGCCGGCGGACACGACAACGCCGTCTTCCAGGTCGCCGACGCCATTGACCTACCCTTTGAGGACAACTTTTTCGACGTGGTGCACCTCCATAACGTGCTGATGCACGTCCCCGACACCCAAGCAGTGCTTGGGGAGGCGATGCGGGTGTTGAAACCCGGCGGCATCGTCTCCGCCAGGGAAATGATTAGCGAATCGTCCTTCACCCATCCCGACTTCGGCACCATCCGCCATTCGTGGGATATGTTCCAGGACTTGCTGGAGGCCGACGAAGGCCACCCCCAGATAGGGCGGGACTTGAAAAACCAGTTCGCCCAGGCCGGGTTTACCGACCTGCGGGCCACCGCGTCTTTCGACTCTTACAGCACCCCGGAGGACGTGGTATTCATCTACGGAATCGCCAGCCAGTGGTTCCTGGCCCCGGAAATCACCGAGGCGGCGATAAAGTACGGCGCCTCCACCCAACAGCTGTGCGACGCCATAGCCGCCGCCTATGACCGCTGGAAGGAACACCCCGGCGCCTTTTGCGCCGTAGCCCACGGCGAGTGCATCGCCCGCAAACCCCAGCCGTGAACCCGCCAAGGTCTTTTGATCGTTGCTCTAAACATCCCTTGTCACCCTGAACCCCTACCTGTCACCCTGAACCCCTATCTGTCACCCTGAACCCCTATCTGTCACCCTGAACCCCTATCTGTCACCCTGAACGAAGTGAAGGGTCTAAAATCCTACGGGTAAGGTGACGTTGGCTAAGGCAAGAATTTTAGATTCTTCGCTGCGCTCAGAATGACATATTCACGGACGGACGTTGTCGGTTACGGACGTAGGGGCGGGTTTGAAACCCGCCCCTACCAACGCCAATCATCAAGCCAGTCATCGGGAAACCTCCCCCAACCCGTAGGGGCGCACGGCCGTGCGCCCCTACGTCCGTAACCAAAAACCTCCCATTCCCCCAACCGTCATTCCGGCGAAAGCCGGAATCCAGGAATCCTAATCACCAAGGCGGTTATGAGGAAACCGCCCGCGCCGCTACTCCTCCGGCGGTTCCTGCATGGCGTCGTAGTTGGAGATTATCTTGAAAGCAGTGTCCAGGAATACCCGCATCGCCTCATCGGTGACGCCTTCCATCAGCCGGGCCTCGTAAACCTGCACCCGCTCATGTACCTGCTCCGTCAGTTCCGTTCCTTCGTCCGTCAGGCTCAGCATCACCACCCGCCGGTCATCCCGCAGCCTACGCCGGCGCAGCAAGTCCATCTCCACCAGCCGGTTAACCACCCGGCTGATGCGCGATGCGTCCACGGGCAGCACTTCCGCCAGTTGCGTTGCGGTGCATTCCCCTCTTTCCAGGCAGACCCGCAGCAGGTTGAATTCCAGGGGAATCAGGTCATACGGCCCAACCTCCGCCGCCGTCCCCTTGTCCACCACGTTCACCAGGCCGTCCAGACAAGCCGCCAACTCCGCTAACGGCTCCCCCTCCAGCCTGCTCGGCGTTTCCGGCACTCTTTAACCTCAGTAGCTGAATACGAATATAATAACAGACTCCCATCGTACAACCGATACTGTTAGTTGACAATACTTTGTCGGCACAAGTTTATTGCTGGAATGTAACAAGTCTGTTGCCAGAATGTTACAAGACCCGGCATCCAGCGCGTGAAAACGGAAAATGCCGGCCCAACCCTGGCCGGCCAAAATGCCAACTGGCCGGCAGGGGGCCGGGGGAAATTGGCCCCGCCGCGGGGCGGGGCGGGGCGGGTTGGTTGCCTGACTTTGGCCCTAGCGCAACTCGGCGGGAGGGCGGTTGCCCAGCAGAAGGCGGGCTTCCCCAGGGCGGGCCGCATTGACCCGGCCATAGGAGGCGGCTTCATTGGTGACGGCGACCCGCGTCTGGCCCAGGGCCTGGTCCACATCGGATTCGGTTGCCACTTTCACGGGCCGGTCCATGTCGGCCTCGCTGGGCGCTGGCACAGCGGCGCGTCTCCGCAGCGCGTCCCAGATAATCTTGCCCAGCAGTAGCAGCAGCAAGAGCAGCATCAGCAGGAGCAACACGGGCAGTATCGGGAAGCTGTCGGCAGCCGTTACTTCCACCATGAAGGTCTTGTCCACCGTGACAGTCTTGCCGTCGAAGGCCGTAATCTTCACCGGGTAGGAGCCAAGGTCCGCATCGGGATCCACCGTTCCCTCCACCACGCCTTCGGCCCCGCCGGTGTGGTACAGGCCGGTGGGAAGACCTTCCACCAGGAGCATCAGCCGGTCTTCGGGGTTGACGGCGATGACCTCGATGGAGAAGGGGGCAATTTCCTCGCCCTGCTGGTAGCGCTTGGTGGGCGGGGCCATGATTTCCGGCGCGCCCACCGGGTTCCCGATAAGGATGGTGAACAAGGCCGAGGCTATCGGGCTGCTGCCGTCGGAGGCGGTTATCTGCACCAGTTGGGCGCCAACCTTGGCCGTGGACGACACCGTTCCCTGCACCACGCCGTCATCGAAGAACAGGCCCGCCGGCAGGTCGTGCAGTATCGTCGTCACCGTGTCGCCGAAGTCCGGGTCATCAACCACGATGGAGAAGGGGGCGATGGTCTCTCCCCGGAAGTAGCGGCGGTCGCCGGGGTTGACGATGGACGGCGGGTTGCCGCCGGTGATGTCCGCCAGCAGTCCCCAAGGCGAGTCGCCGGTCTCGGGGCTGAGGATTCCCAGGTTGAAAGGCGAACTGGCGTCGTCCTGTCCGAAGATGTTGCTAACTTCCTGGTTCAGCGACGATATGGACAGTCCCGAGGATTCCACGGTGATGTTGAAAGTGGCGGTTACGTCCGGGTTCACCCCGTCGTTGGCCGTGATGGTGACGACGTAGATTCCCGTCACCGCCTGGGCGCCCACCGTGCCGGACACCGTGCCGCTGGCGTAACCCAGGTTTTCCGGCAGGGAGGTGACGCTTACCGTCACCGGGTCGTTGTCGGGGTCAGTGACCACGATTCCGAATTCCGTGATGGTCTCCCCCTGGCGGTAGCTCTTGTTGCCGGGGTTGGTGATTACCGGCGGGCCGTTGGAGTCGGTGACTTCAATCTGGAAGGTGTCGGTCACGTCCGCGCCCACGCCGTCGTTGGCGGTGATGGTCACGGTGTAGGTTCCCGACACCGCTTGGGTGGACACCGCGCCGCTGACCTGCGTACCGTTGAAACTCAGGCCCGTGGTCAGGCCCGACAGCGATACCGTCACCGTGTCGTTGGCGTCCTGGTCGGTTACTTCAATGGTGAAGTTCGTGATGGTCTGCCCCAGTTCGTAGCTCTTGTTGCCGGGGTTGATGATTACCGGCAGGTCATTCCGGTCAAGGATGCCGATAGTCACCGTGATGGTGTCGTCAATGCTGTTGTCGGCGTTGCCCTGGAGGTCTTTCCGGTCGCTGACCCCCACGCTTACGGTGTAGGCTTTCTTCGTTTCGTAGTCCAGGATGGCGCTTTGGGCCACCGAAAGCTGCCCGGTGGAGGCGTTGATGCTGAAACTGCCCGAGTCGGTTCCGCCAAGGACGTAGGTCAGCGAGTCGCCGTCCGGGTCCGTGGCGACCACCGTACCGCCAACCTTCGTTCCGCCGGCCGAGTTTTCGGCGACGCTGCGGGTGGTGGCGTCCTGGGAGAAGGACGGGTTTTGGTTAGCCGGCTTCAAAGGCGGCGCGGGTGTGTAGGAAGGGCCGCCGCCGCCGCCCGGGTTCCTGCGCCGCGGCGGGCTTTCGTTCACATCGGTGATGCTTATGGTTACGGTGATGGTGTCGTCAACCGTCGCATCGTGGTTGCCCTGGGCGTCCTTCAGGTCGCTGACTTCCACCGTAACGCTGTAAGAAGTCGTGGTTTCGTAGTCCAACGTGGTGTTGGAGCCCACCGAAATCTGCCCGTTGCGCCGGTCTATTATGGCGAACTTACCCGCGTCGGTTCCCGTCAGGGAGTAGTACAGCCGGTCGCCGTCGGCGTCGGTGGCGGTTACCGCCGCGCCGATGTTGGTGTCCGCCGCCGAGTTCTCGGCGATGACGCGGGAGGCAGAGTCGCCCTCGTCGAAGGTAGGGGGCGAGTTGGGCGCGGTGGTGGCCTCAGTCCGTTCGGACCATTCCGAGGAGGTAAGTATGCTATCGTCGTTTTCGGCCCTAATCTGGAAATAGTATTTCGTGTTTCCGCGCAACTTGGTTACGGTAACGCTCGTGGCATCGGCGGCAGGCTCTATGGCAACTTTATCGGCCTTGTCCAAGTCCTCACCCGAGATCCGCTCAAACTCCAGGCGATACTTGGTTATGGGGGACTTGCCGGTCATATCCGGGGCTGTCCAGGAAACATCCATCGAGCTTGCCGGAGCGTCGGCGTTGCGGACCACCGTGGGCGCGGTCATCTTGCCCGGCAGTTCATCAACGTCGGACACGGTGATGACAACGTCTATGTAGTCGTCAAACGAGCTGTCCTTGTTGCCGTAGATGTCCTTGCCGTCATGGACGTGAACCCGCAGGGTCTGGGAGAAGTCGGGGTTTGCCTCGTAGTCAAAGCCGTTGTGCGCCTGCGTGACGAATCCTTGGGAGTCAACGCTGAAATGCTTACCCTGCGAGTTTATCAGGACAAAATTCAGCGTCTCGTCGTCCGGGTCGGTGACGGCCAACTTCGCGCCCAACTTGGTTCCCCAGGCCGAGTTTTCAGGGATTTCGCGGGTGGTGGTGTCGCCGTCGTCGAAGGTGGGATTGATGTTGACAATGGCGGTGGTGCCGGAGTCGGACCAGGGCGAAAAGCCCTCGGCGTCGGTGGCCCGCACCTGCACCTCATAATCGTCCACGGCATCGGTCAGGGACGAAAGCGTCCGGCTGGTTCCCGTGCCGGCAGCGCCGTAAGGAATCCAATTCCCGGCGCTGTTGGCCCGGTACCGAAGGTTGTAGCTGGTAATCCCGTCGGGATGGTTGGAGGTGGGGGCGGTCCAACTTACGTCCAGCGCGGTGGTGGGATTGTCAGCGTTGGCGGTCACCACGGGCCTCTCCGGCTTGGCCGGCGGGGCTACGTCGGTCACGTTGATAGTGACGGTGATGGTGTCGTCAACCGTCGAGTCCGCATTCCCACTTTCGTCCTTGTTGTCGCTTACGCCGAGGGTCACGGTGTAGAAGGACTTGGTCTCATAGTCCAGCGTCGTTCCAACCTCGACCTTAATCTGCGAGGTTCCTATGCCGATGCTGAATTTGCCGGCGTCGGTTCCACTAATGGAGTAAATGAGGTCGGCGTCGTCCGGGTCGGTGGCGGCAATCGCCGCGCCCACGTTGGTGTAGGTTGCCGAATTTTCGGCGATGCTGCGGGTGGCGGTGTCCCCGTCGTCGAAGGTGGGGGCGACGTTAACCAGGGTTACGTTGATGGTGACGGTTATGGTGTCGTCAATCGCGCTGTCGGTGTTGCCGTCGGCGTCCTTGTTGTCGGTAACGCTGATGGTCACGGTGTAGGAGGACTTGGTGTCGTAGTCGGGAATGTTGTCGGCGTTGACCCGAATCTGGGGCGAAGTCAAGGCCATGTCGAACTTGTCGCCGTCCGTTCCGCCGATGGAGTAAGCCAGTTCATCCCCGTCGGCGTCGGTGGCGGTTATGGCCGCCCCGATGTTGGTTCCCGCCGCCGAGTTTTCGTCAATACTGCGGGTGGTCGAGTCGCCGTCGTCAAAGGTAGGGACGGAGTTGGCCGCGCCCGTCCTGGCCTCGCCGGAGTCGGACCAGTCGGAGTTGCCCTCGGCGTCGGTGGCCCGAACCTGCACCTGGTAAGTCTGGCCCCCGGTCAAGCCGCTGATGGTGGTGGTGGTTCCGGCGCCGGTAACGCTGTGGGAAGTCCAATCGGTGGCGCTCTTTTCCCGGTACTGGACGCTGTATCCGGTGATGCCGCCGGGAACCTGGGAAGACGGGGCCGTCCAAGTCACGTCCAGCTTGGTCTTGGGTGTAGCGGTGTTTTGGGCCACCGTGGGGGCCGCCGGCTTGGCCGGGCCGGCTATGTCGTTGACGTTGATGGTGACGTAGTGGGGGTAGGTGCCGGGGATATGTCCCGAGCCAACCGCCTGCACCACTACGGAGTAGGAAGTCTTGGTTTCGTAGTCCAGCGTCGTCCCGCTCTTCACCGTTATCTGGCCGGAGCCGCCGTTGACGTTGAACTTGCCGGCGTCGGTTCCGCTCAGGGAGTAGCTGAACGTCGTGCCATACAACGACATGGTAATCGCGCCGCCGACGTTGGTGTTGGCCGCCGCGCCCTCGTTGACGGAGCGGGTATGAACCTCGTAAGCGGTCATCACCTTGCCGGCATCGGACCAGGGGGAGGTTCCATCGCCGTTGGTGGCCCGCACCTGGAACTCGTACTCCCGGCCGCTGAATACTTGGCTGCTGACCGTGGCGCTGGTGGACGTGCCGGTGTGGGAGTGGGATTTCCAGGTGGGACTGCCGACCATGCGGAACTGCACACTGTAGCCGGTGATGGCCGGCTTGCCGGTCATGTTCGGGACCGTCCAGGACAGGTCAACGGAGCCTTTGGGATTTGACGGGGTGAGGGCAAGGGTGAGGACCGGCTTCGCCGGCGGTTCGTTCACGTCGGTGACGTTGATGGTGATGGTAACATCAGCGGATTCACCGCCATTGCCGTCGCTGGCCATCGTCGTCACGGTGTACGATGTCTTGGTCTCGTAGTCCAGTTCAGTCCCGCTCTTGACCGTAATCTGGCCGGTGCTCGAGTTGATTTCGAACTTGTTGCCGTCGGTCCCGCCCAAGGGGATGTAGGTCAGGGTATCGCCGTCGGGGTCGGTGGCGGTTATCGGAGCGCCGACGTTGGTTCCCCCAGACGAGTGCTCGGCGATGCTGCGGGTGGCGGTGGCTGCCGGGAAGGTGGGGGCCCGGTTGCCCTGGGCGGTGGTTTGCGATGCCTCGTCGGACCAGGCGCTCCAGCCTTCGACGTTGTACGACCGCGCTTTGATGTAGTAAGTGGTGTTGGCGGTCAGTGAGTCAATGGTTGCGGTGGTGGCAGTAATCTCCTTGTGGGGAATGTTCCAGGAGTTTTTGTCATGCGTCCAAATCACCTGGTACTTGTCGGCGCTGCCGTTGCCGGGCGTCAGGGTAACGTCTATCTTGCTGCTGGGGGTAGTGGAGTTTTGAGACGCGCTGATGGTGGGCTTTCCGGGGGCGGTTACGTCGGTCACGTTGATGGTGACGGTGGCCGTTACGTTGTCAAAGCCGTCATCCGCGTTCACATAGACGCTGTACGAAGTCTTGGTTTCGTAGTCCAGGGTCGTGCCGCTCTTCAAGGAAATCTGTTGGTTGCTGCTGTTGAAGTCGAACTTGCCGGCGTCGGTTCCGCCGAAGGTGTAGGTCAGGGTGTCGCCGTCGGGGTCGGAGGCGCTCACCGGGGAGCCGACGTTGGTTCCCGCCGGCGAGTTCTCGGCGATGCTGCGGGTCTGACTGGCGCCGCCGGAGAAACTGGGAGACTGGTTGACGCCGCCAAACGGAGAGACGGATTCGGGGGCCGGGTCAGCGAAGGGGGATTGGAAGGCGGCCGGGCCGGAGATGGCCGCGCTGATGAAGGGGGAGGGGAGAGCGTCGAGGACTTCCAGGGTGGCGACGTAGGCAGTTCCGGCTGCGTAGTCCAGGGCCGGGCTGTCATTGGTGGGAACCCCATTGTTGTTGACGTTGATGTCGCCGGGGTTGGCGTCGCCGTCGTCACCGAACGGGCTGACCGCCGGGGCCAGGGTCAGGTTGCCGGCGGCGTCGGAGGCGGCCAACGGAATGTGGAAAACCGACACGCCGTTGAAGCCGATTTCGGAAACCAGGTTCGGGGCGGCATCGCCGTCGTCGCTGAGCAGGCCGGCGGCCGGCGCCAGAATTGGGTTGTCCTCGGCGTGGAGGGTTCCGGCGGCGTGGAAGGCGGCCAAGGCCAGGAACCCGGCCAGGACGGCCACGACCAGGAACGCGGGCATCCGGGAGTAGCTGCCAAGACCCGAAACAACGGTTTTGCGGTTAAAGACTTGTTTCTTGTACATTTGGCTTATCATCCTTCCACTGGCATAAGGGTTTAGTGGATAACGGTTCACGGGTGATATTATGCGCTCCAAAGATGGTTGTCAAGTATAAGATTTATTTGTCCTACAATCAGATAGTTAAACTTATTAACCATTCAACATACAGCTTGGTAATCAATACAACCGTGAATGATTCACAGGTAATTGGCTGTTTTAACGCACAAATGGCCCGTAAAACAGTTCGGATGATAAGCGTTTCCCGGTTCAACCGATTAACGGTTCAACGGCGCGTCGGCCCAAAATGCCAGGGCCAGAGCTTACCGAATCAACGAAATTGCCGGCCAATTTCCCCAATTGCCGGGAAAAAGGCCGGCAATCGCCGGGAAAAGCCGGCCAATTCCCGGCAATTCCGGGACATTCCCGGCCCGATGCAGGCTAACCCCCTCCCCAACCCTCCCCCTGGCAGGGGGCGGGGTTTTTCTTTCCAGCCAAGAATTCACCCGTCCCACACCGTCATTCCCGCGAAAGCGGGAATCCAGAGGGCTGGGCGTAGAGCAGCTTTCCTGAAGGCAAGGATTCCTGGATTCCGGCCTACGCCGGAATGACGGTAGAGGGCGGGCCATTGAAGGCAAATCGGGGATGATGTCGCCGGGGTTGCTTTATGGCCGGGCTGTGCTATGTTGTGTGCCAAACCGGATTATGTTGGGAGAGCAGGAAGAATGAACGCAACGGAAGCGCTGGCCCAGTTTATCGTGGATACCAGGTATGACCGGCTGCCGGCCGAGACGGTGGACGCGGCCAAGGTCGCCATCCTGGACGGGGTGGCCAACGTACTGGCCGGCTCGACGCAGGAATTGGCGGACATCATCGGCGAATATACCCGCCGGCAGGGGGGAACGCCGGATTGCAGCGTCGTCGGTTGGGGATTCAAGACCAACGCGCCGGCGGCGGCCTTCGCCAACGGGGTCTTCGGGCATTGCCTGGACTACGAAATCCAGGGGTTCCCGCCGACGCATGGCACGTCGTCCTGCCTGCCCTCGGCCCTGGCCCTGGGGGAAACCCGCGGCGTCTCCGGGCGGACAATCATCGAAGCCTACGTTTTGGGCTGGGAAATCCAGGGCCGACTGCGGGCGGCATCGGCGGCGGCCTCCAACCCGGCCTTTCATCCGCCGGGGATGGTCGGCCCGCTGGGAGGCGCGGCGGCCAGCGCCAAGACCCTGGGACTGGATACGCGCCAGACCCAGATGGCGTTGGGAATCGCCGCCTCGCGCACCGGGGGACTGACGGCCAACACCGGAACGATGGTCAAGGCGACGCATCCGGGCAACGCCGCCCGCATGGGCGCCGAGGCGGGGATTCTGGCGGAAATGGGTTACACCGCCAGCGACGCCGCCCTGGAGTCCCCCAACGGCTTGGCCCAGGCTCTTTTCCAGGGCAACGTGGATTGGGACGTGCTGACCGGCGGGTTGGGAGATTCCTACCGGCTGGTTAACCCCGGTTACGACATCAAGCGGTTTCCGGCCCAGGTGTATATGCAGAACCCCATCGAGGCGGTGCTCAACCTGCGGCGCAACCACGGGCTGGAGGCGGACATGGTGGAACGGCTGACCATCCACCGCCGGGGCCGGGGACATTCGGGGCCAATCCCCCGCAGCGGCCTGGACGGCAAGTTCAGCGTGGAATACTGCGCGGCGGCGGCGCTGCTGGACGGGAGGGTGGTCATTGACACCTTCACCGATGAACGCCGGTTTGCGCCGGACATGGAGGAAACTCTGGCGAAGATTGCCGTTGACCCTGACGCGCCGGATACCGGCGTGGTGCGGGTGACGGCCCGGTTGAAGGACGGGCGGGAAGTCAGCGACGAATGTCAGGGTTTCAAGGGTTCCGCCGGCAATCCCATGACCCGCGAGGAACGGATGGAAAAGGTCTGGGACTGCATTGGCCGGGCGATGCCGCAAGCGGACTGCCAGCGGGCCTTAGAAATGCTGGAGGGTTTGGAGGATGTGGAGAACATCGCCGAGTTGATGGGGATTCTGGGCCAGCCCAGCCCGGGGCGGGGGTAGGGGGTTAACGTCTCTTCCTTATATATAAGGAATAAAGGGAGTGCGCTTCGGGCTTGGCATGAAGGGGTTTGCGTTTGGATGGGCCGGGCGATAGCGAACGGCTTTGGCCGTTGGCGCAGTCTCGCGGTATGGAACGTCGCCGTTTCCTCCAGTTGATGCTGGCCGGCGGCGCGGCGGCGGCCTTGGCTGCCTGCGTTGACAACCCCATCGCCACGCCCGAAGGTAACGCCACGCCGACCGGGGATTCGCCGGGGGCTGTGTCCTGGTACAAAGACCCGTCGCCCTTCATCGTCCACGGCGAAAAGAGCCTGGAGGCCCGGCTGGAAAATATGCAGGGCCTGGTTACGCCCAACAAGTTCTTTTTCGTCCGCAACAACTCCGGCAGCCTGGCCTTGGATGCGTCAACCTGGCGGCTGCACGTTGAGGGCGACGCCGTTGCCAACCCCATGACGTTGACCTACGACGAAATCCGGCGGCTGCCCAGCCGGGCCTTGGTCGCCTACCTGGAGTGCGCCGGCAACCACCGGGCCATGTTCGACCTGGTGCAGGGGCGAGAGGCGGAAGGAACCCAGTGGATGACCGGCGGCGTCGGCAACGGCGAATGGGTCGGCGTGGAACTGCGCGACGTGTTGACCCTGGCCGGCATCCAGGACAATGCGGTTAGCGTGCTGCTGGTGGGGTTGGATACCGAATCGCCGGAAGGGGGTTTCCGCCGGGTGATTCCGGCGGAAAAGGCGATGCACCCGGATACGTTGCTGGCCTACGGCCTGAACGGGGAGGAACTGCCCCGGGATCATGGCTACCCGTTGCGCGCGCTGGCGCCGGGCTGGGTGGGCAGTTCCAGCGTCAAGTGGCTGGGGCGCATCGTGGTGTCCTCGCAGCTGCTTTGGACCCGCAACAACACCACGTCCTACGTGCTTATCGGGGAGGACTACCCGCCGGAAGGAGAGGCCAACGGACAGGTGGCGGAGGAGCAGAGCATCAAGAGCGCGCTGGCCCTGCCCTGGCCGGCCCAACTGCCGGCCGGAAGTAATCGCATCTACGGCTATGCCCATTCCCCGGCGGGGCCGATAACCCGCGTGGAGTGGAGCCTGGACAGGGGCGCAACCTGGCAGGATGCGGAACTGGCCGGCCCGCAGATGCAACATTCATGGGCGCGGTTTCAATTCCTGTGGGACGCCGAGCCTGGGGAGCGAGTGCTAATGACCAGGGCCACCGACGCCGCCGGCAACACCCAGCCGGCAACCGTTCCCTTCAACGCCAAGGGCTACCTCTTCAACCAGCCCCTGCCCCACCCGGTCAGGGTGGTTTAGGGCGGGGCGGTTTCCGCGGGTTGTATCACCACACGCCCACCTTCCATTACTTCCACGTAGAGGCTGTAGCTTTCCATGAGGGCCATGCCCAGCAAAGGCGCGACGCCTATTGCGTCAAGCTCAATGAATCGTGGGTTGCCGTCCCAGACCACCGTCGCACCGTAAACGTCATAGGCAACCGACGTACCGTCAGCCAGGGCCGACCGACTGCGGGTTACAAAGGGCAACTCTAACTCAGCCACCAGTTCCGGCGACAGGGTCAGATTTCCGCTATACCCCGTGTCTATAATGGCTTCTATTTCCCGTTCCCGACCCTCATGGTCTCTTACCTGGATGGTCACCACCGCCTCAAAAAAGCCGTTCACCAAGCCCTCAATCACTTGGCTCTCCAAAGGGAACTGCCCCCGAAAGTGCGCAGCGTCGGGTGTCCCACCCACACCAACCAGGAATCGGCGTCCGGGCGTCGAGCGCGTAAGCGTTCCGCGGCGGCAAGGACGCTGTCGCCGATGGCGTAGTCGCCACTGTCCACGTCAATGGCGACAAACTTGCCGTGATAATCCGCCTCAACCAGGGGGCGGATGTCCCTGTCGTATATTTCATCGCCGAGGCGTCCGGTTTCTTCCGGGGAACGGCGCAGCGTCATGGCGACCTCCCAGCTCCTTAAAGTTCTCTTCTAATGTGCAGGTGCTTACGATTGTTGTTTGTGGCTACAGATGGAGGCTGCGACCCCCACCCTAACCCTCCCCCTGGCCAGGGGGAGGGGATTTTTTGGCGTCCTTAGACGCTTCGGCAAGCAGGAGAAGGGGCTAGATTCCCGCTTTCGCGGGAATGACGGTGGGTGACTTGCCGTTGTCACCCACTCATTTTTACACGGGCAGTTTCGGTTCGTCGCCGTCGGGGGTGTCTATCTGGAAGGAGTTGGCGTTGAAGGCCAGGGTGGTGTAGTAGCCCATCAGGGTGGTCAGTTCGGTCAGGCCCAGGGCGCCGAACTGGTCCAGGGCGGCCTGGAATGTCTCATCGCTGACCTTGTGGTCGCGGAAAAGCTCGGTGACGTAGTTGACCACGGTTTGCTCGTCGTCGGGCAGTTGGGGCAGCGGCCGGCCGTCGCGCAGGTTGTCAATGAACTCGTCGCTGATGCCCTGCTCCCGGGAGCGGGCGGCGTGGGCGTGCCAGATATACTGGCAGTCCATGGTGCGGGCGGTCAGAATCATGGTCAATTCCTGCAACTTCTTGGGCAGGGAGGACTCGTCCCGCAGGTAGTTGACCAGGCTGTTGGCCCGGCGGCGCATTTCGGGGCTGTTAATCATCACCGAACCGGGGCCGGCGGTGACAACGCCGCCGGTGTTGGCGGTTTCGTGGTCAAAGGCATCGCGCAGGTTTTCGGGAACCATGTCTCGCGTGACGTCGGGGGTTCGGGGCATGGGTCGCCTCCTTATAGTAATGTTTTCCAGGACGGGGTTTGTCCGGCGGGACAAGGGCATGATAGCCGGCGGGGTGGATGGTGGCAACCGTGACCGGCGGCGGTATTCATTGGGGAGATTCCATAATAGAATAGGCGGGCGATTTTTTGACCGGGAGAAGGGCGATGGCAACGGTGAATACGGTTCTGGGGCCGGTGGATACGGCGGACTTCGGGTTTACTTTGAGCCATGAGCACGTTGGAACCAATGCGGCGGGGCTGCGCCATACCTACCCCGAATTTATTGACCGGGAAGGCATTGTCGAGCAGTCCACGGCGGCGATGAAAGAGGTTTACGACGAGGCGGGGGTGCGGACGATTATAGACGTAAGCACGTTTGACCTGGGGCGCGACGTGGAGATGATACGGCGGGTGGCGGAAGGCAGCGGGATGCAGGTTGTGGCGGCCACCGGCAATCACCTGGCCGTGCCTCGGCCATTCGGCGACGTTTCGCCGGACGTAATCGCCGAGTTGTATGTCCGGGAAATTGAAGAGGGCATCGAAGGCACCGGCGTCAAGGCCGGCGTAATCAAGGTTGCCAGCGACCGGGGCGGCATTACCCCCCCCGCAAGAAGTGGTGTTGCGGGCGGCGGCCCGGACGCACAAGGCCACCGGCGTCCCCATTTCCACCCATACCTGGTCGCCGGAGCGCATCGGGGAGCAGCAGGTAGCCATCCTGGAAGATGAAGGGGTTGACCTGAACCGGGTTTACATCGGCCACAGCAACGACGATACCGACCTGGACTACCTGCTGGGCCTGCTCAACAAAGGCGTCTGGCTGGGGCTGGACCGTTACCCCGGCGGGCTGGTGCCCGGCACGCCCGATTGGGAGCAGCGGACGGAGGTTGCCAAGCGGTTGATGGACGCCGGTTTTACCCATCGGATAATGCTTTCCCACGACTATTCGGTGCCCAAGGCGCGCCACGGGGCCGAAGTGCAGGAACAGCGGCGGCGGGCCAACCCGGACGGCTACAACTTCATTCCCCGCTACGTGCTGCCCCGGTTGAAAGAGTTTGGGGTCTCGGATAAAGACATCCGGCAGATAACGGTGGACAACCCCCGCCGTTTCTTTGAGGGGGCTTAGGCGGTTGGTGGGCGACGGGGGAACGCAATGCAGAGTTTCTTGGCCGGGCTGTGAATTACCTCCTGGAAAACTGGGGCAGCCTGGTGGGCGCCTTTGGCTTGGCTTTTACCATCGCAGGGGTAGCCATATCCTTTGCGGCGTTCCGGCGGGCCGGCAAGGCCAGGGACGCGGCCAGCGCAGCCGAGGCGGCCAGCAACGAAACGCGCTTGGCGATAACCAGCGTCCTAACAACGGTGGACTTGGAGCGGGCGATAAATTTAGTGCAGCGAGTGAAGGAGTTGCACCGGGAAGGCCAATTGAGAGTCAGCCTGGCGTTGTATCCGACTCTCCGGGCCACGCTGGTTGACATTTTATCCAGGCACCCGGCGCTTACCCCGGAATTGAACCGGCAACTCCAGGAGTCTATACTCCGAGTGTCCCAGACGGAAAGGGAAATTACAACTGCGCTCCGTGGGGGCCCGGGCCCGGCGGTACTGGAATCAGTCAACGAGACACTGAACCAAGTCCAGGAACAATTGGAGATTTTGTCCGGTTCTATCAACCAATCGTGGGGGCAATCTTTCGGCGGGCCGAGCGAGTAGATAAAATGGTCGCAAGTGAAGAAGTCGTCAAGAAGTTAATCGAAAAAACCAAACAAGAGAAGATTCGCTGGCTGAGTACGTCATCGGCCAATACCTTCATCGCGGTGGTGGGTCAATGGTCTCTGACCGTTTCGCTGCTGCTGGATTCATACGCCTACGCTAGTGTGCGCCTTCACATCGCGGACTGGAAAGCTCAACCCATCGAAGAGTTCAGCGCGCCGGCCCACGGGGATGCCCCCATGACCCCCTTGCTGTACGAACTTCACCAGACTGCGAAAAGCATGGCTCTGGGAAGCGCTACTCAACTGGACGACTTGATGGCGGAACTGGACCAGGTTTAGCCGCCGGATGATTTTTGACCGGGCACATGATTCAGCCGGAAATCCCAATAATCAGCGCCGCTCCAAGGTGTAATGCCAAGTGGAATCCCGAATTTGTACCTCCCCTGAATATGGGTTGACTTGGCGAGCCAACAGCCGCCCGGCCCTGTAACCCCTTGCTTTCGACGTTAACGCGCAGTCCCCGATACCAATGGTATGCCTTTGGCGCAGTCGCCATAGGCACCTCTGGGTCGGTGGTGGACTATGGCAGCGTGGGCGTGGCTCTACCGTCCATCGCTACCCATTTCGGCGCCGACATTCCCACGGTGCAATGGGTGGTCATCGGGTTCGCCGTGACGGTTATCGCCCTGCTGCTGCCGATGGGCCGGCTGGCCGACTTAATCGGCCTCAAGCGGGTCTATATCATGGGTTCCCTGGTGTTCATCGCCGGAGCGTTGGCGGCGGGAATGGCCCCCAGCCTGGCCTTCCTCGCGCTGTCCCGGGTGGCCCAGGGAGTGGGGGCGGCCATGACCCAGGGCACCGGCATGGCTATCGTAATTGCCGCCTTTCCGCCGTCGGAACGGGGCAAGGCTATCGGGCTGATTATGACGATGGTGGGAGCCGGGGCCATCGCCGGCCCGGCCCTGGGCGGCGCGCTGGTGGATGCTCTGGGCTGGCGGTCGGTGTTCTACGCCAACATTCCCATCATGGCGTTGAGCGTGGCGACGGGAATGGCCGTGCTGCGGAACCACCGGGAGGATGCGGCCACCGGCGGCGCCGGCCGGGGCCGGTTCGACTGGCCGGGGGCAGCCATGTCTTCCGGCGCGCTGGTACTTTTCCTGGTTGCCATTACCAACGCCCACCGCGCCGGCTGGACCTCGCCGTTGATTCTGGCGGCGGGGGCCGGAGTGGTTGCGCTGTTGGCCGTCTTTGTCTGGTGGGAACTGCGCCGTCCCAACCCCATGCTGCAACTGCGTTTCTTCCGGCGGAGGAACTTCTCCCTGGGAGTGTCGGCCAACTTCCTGACCTTCCTGGGGTCTTCGGCGGTGCTGTTTATGACGCCCTTCTACTTGCAGAACGTCCTGGACTACAGCCCGCGGGTGGCTGGGCTGGCGATGGTGCCGGGCGCGCTCTGCATGGCCCTGGTGGGGCCGTTGAGCGGGCGGTTGTCGGACAGGTACGGGTGGCGCAAGTTCACCGTGGGCGGGCTGTGCTTTTCGGCGGCGGGAATTTTCATCCTGTCCCAACAGACGGAAGGTTCGTCCCTGCTGGCGGTGGTGCCGGCGTTGACGCTGCAAAGCATCGGCATGGGTGTCTTTTACTCCCCCAACACCAGCGCGGCGTTGAGCGCCGTGGGTCGGGAATCCTACGGGGTGGTTTCCGGGTTCCTGAACCTGATCCGCAACGCGGGCAACGTCATCAGCATCGCCGCCGCCACCGCTATCGTGACGGCAACGATGGGGTCGTTGGGGTATGAGCCGAGCCTGGACGCCGTGCGGGGCGCGACGGTTTCGGGGGTGGAAATGGCCTTTACCGCCGGGTTGAAGCGGGCTTACCTGACGATGGTGGGCTGCGTGTTGGTGGCGATGTTCATTTCCGCGCTGCCATTGCACCGGGCGGCGGCGCCGGACAGAAGGGCAGAGTCGGCGGAGGACGGGTAAAGGGGGACGACCCCCATCCCAACCTTCCCCCTGGTAGGGGGAAGGGGTATTCCAGTTTTCATTCCTCGCCTTTTCATGTCATTCTGAGCAACGCGAAGAATCTAAAATTCTTGCCTTAACCAACCCTGCCCTGACCATAGCCGAAGGGGCGTCTTGCCCGAAGAATTTTAGACCCTTCACTTCGTTCAGGGTAACAACCAAAAGACAAGGGTAAAGACGGCGGGTTGGTGGACAAGGCGGGGTTGCCGTGCCAGTATTGGGGAAACGCCGGGCCGAGGATTGAGCGGTTAAGATGACGCAACACTTTAACGACAACGACCCAAAATTTCCCCTGCTGGCCGCCCAAATCCTTGACCGCCACGACACCGGCCAACCCGAGGCCAACATCACCAGCGCCATCCGCGATTTCCTAACCCAGACCGACCTGGCCCAAAGCGACGAAATCCGCGAGGAAAACCCGCCCTCCGACACCTCCCGCCGCGCCGTTGACCTGACCGCCCTGGACACCTTCATCGAAGTCAAGCGGCGCATCGGCACCGTCGGCGGCCTCAACCCCAACCCCGAATACGTCGCCCAACTCGACGACTACCTGGCCCTGTCCCAGCAGCAGGGCCGGATGCGTATGGGCATCCTTACCGACGGCAAGCATTGGCTACTGCGCTGGCCCGGCGCCGGCCCGGTCAACGCCGCGCCCCCCTACGCCTTCATCCTGCAATCCCCCGACGGTTGGACGCCTCTCTACGAATGGCTCCGGGACCACGCCCTGGAGTCCCAAGAAAACCTGTCCTCCGACCGCGAAAACATCGCCGCCCACTTCAGCCCGGTCAGCCCCAACTACCGCCGCGACATTGCCGCCCTGTCCGACCTGTACCGCCAATCCCGGGACTATGAAACCGTCCGGGTCAAGCGGCAGCTTTGGCAAGACCTGTTGCAGACCGCTCTCGGCGAAGTCGTCACCGCCCGCGAAGACCTGGACGACCTGTTTATCCGCCATACCTACCTCGGCGCCGTCATCGGCATGGTGGTGCAGGCATCCTTCGGCATTGACATCCGCCAACTGGCCGCCGTCGAACCCGAAGACCTGCTCAACGGTCGCCGTTTCCGCAGCGACACCGGACTGCAAGGCATCGTCGAATCCGACTTCTTCACCTGGCCCGCCGAAGTCGGCGGACGGCCCATCCTGCAAACCCTGGCCCGCCGCGTCGCCAAGTTCAACTGGCTCTCCGCCCCGCCCGACATCGGCGCCATCCTCTACGAAACCGTCATTCCCCCCAATGAACGCCGTCAGTTGGGCGAATACTACACCCCCGCTTGGCTGGCCCGCGTCATGGTCAACGAACTGGTGTCCAACCCTCTCAACCAGCGCGTCCTTGACCCGGCTTGCGGCTCCGGCGCCTTCATCGTCCAGGCCGTAACCCACTTCATCCAAGCCGCCCAGCAGACCAGTTGGGAACCCAAAGAAGTCCTGACCCGCCTCCGCGACGCCGTAACCGGCATTGACGTTCACCCCGCCGCCGTCCACCTGGCCCGCGCCGCCTGGGCCCTGGCCGCCCGCCCCGCTATCAACGCCGCCGCTGCCGCCGGTTTCGACGCCTCCCTTTCCGTCCCCGTTTACCTCGGCGACGCCCTCCAACTCCGTTTCCGCACCGGCGATATGTTCGCCGAGAACGAAGTCACCATCCAGACCCAGGACGAGGCCAACACCGAACTGGTATTCCCGGTAAGCCTGGTGGAACGCGCCGAAAATTTCGATTCCCTCATGGCCCAAGTCGCCGAGTCCATCGAAAAAGGCGAAGACCCCGCCCTGGCCCTGGACGACCACCATATTACCGACCCCGGCGAGCGGCAGACCCTTCAAGCCACCTTCGCCGCCATGCAGCAGCTTCACCGCCAGGGCCGCGACCACATCTGGGCCTACTATACCCAAAACATGGTGCGCCCCGTCGCCCTCTCCCGCGCCAGGGTGGACGTGCTTATCGGCAATCCTCCCTGGATTAACTACAATCAGACCGTGGACGTGCTGCGGGGAGCGTTGCGCTACCTCAGCAGCAACACCTACGGCATCTGGGCCGGCGGACGCTACGCCACCCAGCAGGACATGGCCGGCCTCTTCTTCACCCGCTGCGTTGACCTCTACCTCAAAGAATTCGGCGTCATCGGCTTTGTCATGCCCCACAGCGCCTTGCAGACCGGCCAATACTCCAAGTGGCGCTCCGGCCGCTGGGGAGCCGGGAATAGCGTCAATGCCGTTTTTGCGGATTTCACCTACAAGACAGCCTGGGACTTGGAGGGACTGGAACCCAATACCTTTTTCCCGGTGCCGGCCTCGGTGATTTTTGCCCAACGCCGGACCCCGAATGCCAGACCCTTGACCGCCAATGTAGAGCGTTGGTCGGGCCAAACCGATTCCGACAACGTGCTGCGGGAATACAGCGCCATTACCGATACCTCTGTCGCCGGCCAATCCCCCTACTCTGGACTATCCAGGAACGGGGCTACCATATTTCCCCGCTGCTTGTTTTTCGTCAACGAAACCGAAAACCCCGCCATCATCCGGGCCGGCCAGACCGTCACCGTCACCCCCCGCCGCGGCAGCTTGGACAAGGCCCCCTGGAAAGACCTGGACTTGACCGCCATCACCAATCAGACCGTCGAGCGCACCCACCTTTTCGACGTGCATCTTGGGGAGACCGTCGCCCCCTACGTCACCCTGGAACCGTTAAGAGCTTTGCTGCCCCTGAAACAAGGCGACGCCGACCTGCCCGCCGATGAGGACGGCCCCGGTGGAATAGACCTGGGCGGACTGGAACGCCGGATGCGGGACCGCTGGCAGACCGTCAGCAATTTGTGGGATTCCAACAAGAAAGCATCCGAGAAGAAGAACTTGCTGGAACAGTTGGACTATATCCACAAATTTACGTCGCAACTGGATTGGCAACAAGATTCGGGTAATCGTCCATACCGCATAATTTATAACAAGTCCGGTGAACCTACGGCAGCGTTGTTGAATGACGATGCAGCATTGGTCGAAAACGTCTTGTATTGGATTACTTGCAAAGATTTGGACGAGGCCAACTACCTGCTGGCAATCATCAATAGCGACGCTTTATATCAAGCGGCCCAACCTCTGATGTCCAAGGGACAATTCGGGGCGCGGGACTTGCAAAAACACCTGTGGAAACTGCCCATCCCCGAATACGACTTCCGGCAGAAACTCCACGTCGCCATAGCCAAGGCCGGGGAACGGGCGGCGGCCGGCGCGGCGGAAAAGCTGGCCCGGGTGCGTCAAGAACGGGGCGACAAATTCACCGTAACCATCGCCCGGCGGGAACTGCGGGCCTGGCTGCGCTCCTCGCCGGAGGGCGCGGAAGTCGAGGCGGCAGTCAAGGCTTTGCTGGGCCAGGGCGTGGACTTTCGCGGCGTCATCACCATCGAGGCGGACAAGCGTTTCGGCAAACCCTGCATCCGGGGCCTCCGCATGACCGTCCAGGACGTAATGGAATACCTGGCCGGCGGCGAAACCTGGGCTGTAATGATGGAAGACTTTGGCCTGACCGAACCCGACCTCCACGCCTGCCTGTCCTTCGCCGCCGCCGAGGAGATGGATGACGACTACGCCCGTCTCCGTAAAGCTGTTATTTGACAAAAACCTGTCGCCCCGGTTGCCGCGACTTTTGGCCGACCTGTTCCCGGGTTCGCTCCACGTCCAGGACGTTGACATGGGCGGGGCGCCTGACCTTGGCATTTGGGCCTACGCCATAGACGCAGGATTTACCATCGTCACCAAAGACCGCGACTACCTGGGACTAAGCGAATCGCGCGGTCATCCGCCCAAAGTCGTGCTGATTCGGCGGGGCAACTGCACCAGGTTGGAAATGGCAACCCTCCTCCGCCAACACCACCCCGACATAATCGCCCTCCACCAGGACCCCCAGCGGGGTTTGCTGCAACTGTCCTGAAACCAAAAAAATCCCCTCCCCCTGACGAGGGGGAGGGTTAGGATGAGTTTAGTCCCTGCCCAACCATCTGTTACAATCAAGCAAACGCGGCAAGCCCCCCAAAGAGGTATCCAGCATGGGAACATTCAACTGGCCAGTGCGGATTTCCAGCATCGACGGCCAACAATTCCGCGACGTGACAGCAGAGGTGGACACCGGCTCTTCCTATACCACCCTGCCCGGTAGTATGCTGCGGGAGTTGGGAATCGTACCCAAGGGCCGGCGCACGTTGTTGTTGGCCAACAATCAGCGCGTTAACCTGGAGTACGGGGAGGCGCTGGCCACCATAGACGGAGAAAGCGTCACCACTCTGGTGCTCTTTGGCGACGACCAATCCCCGGCCCTGTTGGGCGCCTACACCTTGGAGGGTCTGGCCCTGGCCGTTGACCCCGTAGCCCAGCGACTGGTTCCAACTGCGATGATTATGTACTAACATCCTCGCCAAGCCAACCCCGTCAAGACATCCCCTCCCCCTGGCAGGGGGAGGGGCCTTTCATTGGTGGACAAGCCGGGGTTGGCGTGCCAGTATTGGGACAACAGTGGGGATATTTCTGAAAGGAAGGGGAGGACGCTATGGCAGTCACCAGGTTGGAGATTACATCGGAACAGGCGTTGGCCGGTGGTCAGATATTCGGGGAAGTTGGCGCTTATCGGCAAATTGACGGCATCGCCCACTTCGCCGTTGACCCGGCGCATCCGGCCAACGAGTTGGTCACGGACTTGAAACTGGCCCCAAGGAACGCGGCGGGTAAAGTCGAGTTTTCGGCGGACTTTCGCATCCTACGGCCCGAAGACGCCGCCCAGGGCAGCCGCCGGCTGTTTTTCGACGTGCTGAACCGGGGCCGCGGCACCGCGCTGCGGAACTTCAACGATGCCCCGGACTTGGCGGCAGACCAGCCCCTGGACGCCGGCAACGGGTTCCTGATGCGCCAGGGTTATACCGTCGTCTGGTGCGGCTGGCAGCACGACGCGCCGGACTTGCCGGGGGTGATGCGGCTGAACGCGCCGGGGGCCTTGGACGCGGCGGGCAATCCGGTGTCGGGCAAGCTGGTGGTGACTTTCCACTCCAACGAAAGGATAACGCAGCAATTCCTGTCCGACCGCAACCACCGGCCCTATCCGGCCAACAACCTGCAAGACCCGGAGGCGGTCTTGACGGTGCAGGAACACGAGGACGCGCCGGAAACGGTAGTCCCGCGGGAAAAGTGGGCCTTTGGCCGCCTGGAAAACGGCGAGTTTACGCCGGACGCCTCCCACGTCTGCATGGCTGACGGGTTCGAGGCCGGCAAGGTTTACCAGGTAATTTACTCCACCACCGGCGCGCCCATCGTGGGCCTGGGGCTGGCGGCGACGCGGGATTTGGCGTCGTTCCTGCGTTACGCCGGCGGGGATTCAGGTAATCCCTGCGCCGGGGAACTGGAGCACGCCTACACTTTCGGGTCGTCGCAGAGCGGCCGATTCCTGCGCGACTTGCTGCACCTGGGCATGAACCTGGACGAGGAAGGCCGGCAAGCCTTTGACGGGTTGATTCCCCACGTCGCCGGGGCCAAGCACGGCGAGTTTAACCAACGGTTTGCCCAGCCGTCCAGCCAGGCCAGCCGCAGTCCCAACAACCTGTTCCCCTTCAGCGACGCGGCGCAGACCGACCCGGAAACGGGAATCACCGACGGAATTTTGACCCGGCTGGCGGAACGGGGCGCCGTTCCCAAGGTGATGTACACCTATACGTCGTCGGAATACTGGGGCGGGGGCGGCGCGCTGGTGCATACCGACATCACGGGAACGCAGGACGTGGCGATTCCCGAAGACGTGCGGGTTTACGTTTTCGGCGGGGCGCAGCATCCGTTGGGAACGCCGCAGCTGCGCGACAAAGACCCGGTGAACGGCAGCCACGGCCAGCAGCCCTTCAACTGCGTTGACTACCGGCCCTTGCTGCGGGCGGCCATCGCCAACCTGGACCGTTGGGTCAGCGATGGAACTCCCCCGCCGGCCAGCGGCCACCCGCGCATTGCCGACGGCACGGCGGTTGAGCCGGAGGCGGTGGCGGGAACCTTCCAAGCCCTTCCGGGGGTGAACTTCCCTAATCCCCTGCGGCGGTTCCGGCGGTTGGACTTCGGGTTTGACGGCGGGGTTGCCAACCAGGTTCCGGCGGTCTTTGGGGCAGCATATCCCAACCTGGTGTGCGCCGTGGACGGAGACGGCAACGAACTGGCGGGAATCCGTATGCCGATGGTGCAAGCGCCCCTGGCAACCTACGCCGGCTGGAACCTGCGCCACGCCGACATTGGCGGCGAGGGACAGATATTGTCCTCCGGCGGGGCCACCGGCGGCACCCTCATCGGCTCGACCATTCCCTTCCCGGCAACTCGGGAGGCCCGGGAAGAGACCGGAGACCCAAGGCTTTCCATCGAAGAGCGGTACGCCTCGCCAGAGGACTACGTGGCGCAAGTCCGCCGGGCTGCGGAAGCGATGATTGCGGAAGAGTATATCCTGGAAGAAGACCTGCCCCGGATATGCCGCCAAGCCGCCGCCCATTACGAAGAGTTGGCCGCCCCGGTTGCCGAACCCCAACCGGCGGACAACTAGGGGCTTTTATCCGTTGGATTGATGACGAACCTAAAAAGACCGTCATACCGGCGCCGGCCGGTATCCAGGATTTCTTGCCCTCAAGTACGCCGTTCCGGGCTGGCATTTCTGGATTCCGTCTTTCGCCGGAATGACGATTTGGATTCCAAGATGGATCGGACGGGGGCCGGATGGAAACCCTCGTAGTACAATTTACGGTGCCTGACCGCCAGGGTCTTGACGACGCCGATAGAGTAGCATTGCTGGACGCCGAGGGGATGAGCGCTTTGCCGCCCAACCGGGCGGAGCAGGCATGGGGAGGCCCAGTTCCGAGCCAGGCCAGTTTGATTGCAATGATTCAAGATTCGGCCGTATTCGTGACTAAGGACTGGATGGTTACGATTCGCGGCAACAAGCTGATTGACTGCGTTGCCGGAATGTGCGCCTTCCTGAACGTGCTTTCGCAACAATTGGGTACGCCTGTGGGGGTCGAATTATCAAATACCCACTACCGCAGTCTCAGACCGCTTTATAGGCAACTAGACCGTGAACGCACGATTCGGCAATGGCGGAGCATCGGGATTTGGGTTGTCACAATTGTATGCGGCGCGATGTTGGGCGCGGCTATTTCGTGGGTAATCCAGGGAGTTCTATAAACTATGGTACAGGCATCCGTGGACACTATTGCCAAACAAATCGTGGAGACTGCCCAATCCTGCGGTTACCTGGCTACAATGGATCCGGACACTCCCCGCTTCCGGTTCTTCGGCTGGTTCCGAGGCCGTAAATTCCGGCCCGATGTCCGAGTGACCAACGGAAGCCGCTCGGCGATCGTGGTGGCCAGGTCAGGGCCTGTGATATTCTACGACGTTTTCCTGATTGACCAGGCCAGGAACAAAAAGGATACCGGAGCCCTCATCTGCGTTCCCGACGATGCGTTTTTGCGGATTCGGGAGAGCGCCAGGGAATACGCCGAAGAGCTGGACGTGCGCCTGTGTAAGTTGTCGGTCGTCGGGAAAGAACTTAGGGACTTGCTCGACCATTAGTCTGACACTGTTGAATTGATGATTACCCATGCCAAACGAAAACCCGTCATACCGGCGCAGGCCGGTATCCAGGATTCCTTGCCTTCGAGAACACCTTCCGGGCTGGAATTTCTGGATTCCGGCTTTCACCGGTATGACGCCAGAGCCATACTGACAGGCAAACCCCAATTAACCAGAGGAGGCGCGTATGCGGCAGAGGAACGACGGCGGCGAGGCCATTCTGGAGGCTTTTCGCAACCTGGATATTGACTACATCATTTCGTCCCCCGGTTCCGAGTGGGCGCCGGTGTGGGAGGCGTTGGCCCGCCAACAGTTGAACGAAACCCCCGGCCCGCGCTACGTCAACTGCTGGCACGAAACCTTGGCGGTGGACATGGCTATCGGCTACACCCGCGCCACCGGCAAGATGCAGGCCGTCCTGCTGCACGCCGGGGTTGGCCTGCTCCAGGGCAGCATGGGCATTCACAGCGCCAGCTTGGGAGAGGTGCCGGTACTGGTCTGTTCCGGCGAGGCCATCAGCTACGGGGAAAACCCGGAGTTGGACCCGCAAGGGCAATGGTATCGCAACCTTAGCGTGGTGGGCGGCCCCAACCGTTTCGCCGACGCCTTTACCAAGTGGAGCGGCCAGGCCACCAGCCCCCATACCCTCTACGAGCAGGTTGTCCGGGCCGGGGAGATTGCCCAACGGACACCCAAAGGCCCGGCGTTCATTGACATTCCCATCGAGACGATGATTCACGACTGGACTCCGCCGGCCAAGCTGCGGAGAATTGCCGACGCTCCAAGGACGCAACCGACTCCCCAGGACATTGACCGCCTGGCCGGGCTGGTGGCGCAAAGCCGGTCGCCGCTGATTATCACCGACTCGGCGGGGTGGGAACCCGACGGGTTCGCCAACCTGGTGCGGCTGGCGGAGCTTTTCGCCATTCCGGTGGTGGAGAGCGCGGCGGTTTACTCCAACTTCCCCAAGAGCCACCCGCTGCACCTGGGGTTTGAGCCGGGGCCATACCTGTCGGGGGCCGACCTGGTACTGCTGGCCGGCAGCCGTTCCCCCTGGTATCCGCCCAACGCCGGGCCGGAAAACGCCACGGTCATTGCGATGGGGGAGACACCCATCAAGAAGGAAATGGCCTACCAGAACCTGTTGGCCGACGGGTACGTGGAAGGCGACTTGACCCTGGCCCTGGGGATGCTGGTTGAGGCCCTGGAACCGTTGGCCCCGGCCCGCGCCGACGCCATTGCAGAACGCAAATCCCGTTGGAAGGAAGAGCATCAACGGTTGACGGAAGGATACCGCCGGGCCGAAAACAACGTCCGGGATAAGCGGCCCATTGACCCGGTGCGGCTGTGCGCCGCCATAAGCGAAGTTATGCCGGACAACACGGTTTACGTCGAGGAAGTCACGTCGCACCGGGCCGCCATATCCCGTCACGTCCGGTGGGAAGGCCCGCACAGCTACTTTCACCCCAACGGCGGCCTGGGTCAGGGCCTTGGGCTGGCCTTGGGGGTGAAACTGGCGAAACCGCAGCAGCCGGTGGTTGCGCTGATGGGCGACGGGGGACTGCTATACAACCCAGTAGTGCAGAGTTTCGGGGCGGCGCGGGAGGCCAACCTGCCCATCCTGGTGGTGGTGTTCAACAACGGCAACTACGAGGCGATGCGGCGGAACCACCTGCACTATTACCCGGAGGGCGTCGCGGCCCAGTCGGGAATCTTCCACGGCGTCCACATCCCCGGGCCGGACTACGGGCAGTTGGCGGCCCCCTTCGGCGGCTACGGCGAGCGGGTGGAAGACCCGTCGCAGCTCAATCAAGCGTTGGAAAACGGGCTGCGAGCAGTCCAGGAAGGCCGCACCGCCGTGCTGGACGTGGTATTGAGCCACTAACCACCCCGTTGGGCGGCGGCGAATCTATCGTTGGCGGTAAAGCGCGGGCATGGGCCAATTTATTTATCGGTTCCGGCGACTTGGGTTTCGGCGACAAGTCGCAAGGACAGGAACGCCTCTTTCAACGGTTGGTTTACTGCGCTATCCGGTTCCTCCAGAACCAACGCTTGGTATGCGTCGGGGAATTGGGTCCTGACACGGTGAAAAAGGTGCAGGAAATGACGCAAGAAACCAATGCAGTCCAGCACAACAACCTCCACCCCGCCTAGAGATTCGTACAAGGAACTGGCATATTCCTTAACCTCTGGGCTAATAGTGTCAGTCGTGATGAAAATGTAGTTGTCGATTCTGGGAGTGCGAGAAGCAATCTTTGTGACGGCCCTGTCAATGTCGTCGATAGTTACCTGCTTTAACTTCATTTCGTAGCTGGTAACTACTTCTTTGTCATTAGTCAGCACTATCTCCAGGTCTCCAAGAGCACCCGTTTGCTCGTCCGCCGCGTTGTGCGCTAAAAGCGGTTTTGCGGTCTCGCCGATCTTATCTTTCGCAACAGTGTAGGCGGCAGCCACCACCAACACAGGCAGACGACTGGCGCTTGGGCACTGCAAGTGTTGTACGATTAAGGTAATGATTCCTTCCGAAGACAATGACAAACCACCCTTGCTTCCCTTTATATCAGCAAGCAGAGTATCCATCCTTTGCCTTTTTTCATCCCGAACAACGCAAAGGAACCTGATGGTGTCTGACAGAACTGCCTCCGCCGTAGCACGGCCCGAAGCCACGTCGTTAAGAACTTGAAGCGTTTCGCGGTAAAGCTGAGTCGGCCGTCCGACGATATTGGTGCCTACTGTTAATGGGTAGTCTATGTTTCTAAGGGCAGGCGTGAGAAATGCGGTTGTTTGATTGCAGGGGAGACGTTTACTGTTGATGAATTGAGTTATGTATTGTTCATCATGCGTTCTGCCAGAAAAATATGAGTCACTCTCAATTTCCGTATAGGGTTCACGAGGGTCAACATCAGGTCGGTGAATTTTGCCGAGCATACAAGCCATTAAAAGACGTACACACGCCCGGTTCGTGAGGCATCGTGCCACATATTCAATCCTGGCCAATATCTCCTCATCTTGCAAAATTGGAGCGTCCAAGGCTTGCTCGGCCTTGGCATACAACCGTTCCAGGATTTCCGTTGGGCTTTCGGTCATCGCTGCCACCCGATTTCTGCTTGCTCGTTGCTATCAAGAACAACTTCCGTCGTGGGATAATTGGTCCAGAGCACCTCTGAGCGTTTGCCTTTGGTGGCATGGTTCGTTCTAGGCGGTAGAACGTGCTTAAACCAACGGTCTTGCGGATAGAGAAGGTCGAGCAATTCACAATCATAGTTGGAAAATGCGACTAGGCCCTTGGCTGCATTCAGGGTATAGGCAAGTTCCTGATGTTGTAGATTCGTCATCTCGAACTCGTAAGCCTTCGAGTCACTACGGGTTTCGTGGACGTAGGGCGGATCACAGTAGAACAGCGTATTGGGGGAATCGTACAGTTGGATGACATCAATAGCCGGGCGATTTTCAATCTGAACGCGCAACAACCGTTCTGCGATGTCGGGCAGGGAGTCCATGCTGCCTAGCCATCGGCTCACGACCCCACTCATTCCCGC
This sequence comes from Dehalococcoidia bacterium, assembly GCA_963665735.1. Lineage (GTDB taxonomy): Bacteria > Chloroflexota > Dehalococcoidia > Lucifugimonadales > UBA3495 > CATOSK01. Next base: position 1,888,729 of record OY762444.1, read on the forward strand.
CCTTGTGGTATTTATGCAATTGGCCCATCGTCCTACTGACGCAGTTTGGGCTAAGCCAGTTCGCACTTGCCGCGCCCTCACATAAAACCTTCGCGCCCGTTCTACTGCCGGAATGTTTGCGTCAAGCAAACACGCCATCACGAATTCTTCCCGAGAGAAAGGGGTTAGCGCAATCAGTCTTGCTAACTCATCAGGTTCGTCACGAAGAACTCGAAAGAAATTGCAAACTTCGCCGTCCAAGTCGTTGTACGTCTCAACAGGAGATGGGCAACGATTCAACAACACGGCAGCAGACCCGGCGAACGGTTCGCAATAATGATGGCACGTGGGCAACAACGGCAACAGCCAATCAAGGTGGGAGAACTTCCCTCCGTACCACCCAAATGGAATGAGTTTCTTTCTCCGGGTCAGCTTGGAAATGGGTGGTGGTACATTCTTTCGGATTTTGCCATTCTTTACCGGCTTTTCGTTATTCATATCGCGGCTGACCGTCCCAAATCTGTGAAGGGATGATGATAGAAAAAGACCGCCCATGTCAACAACATACTGTCAGCCATTAACCACCCTGTCCGGCGGCAGCGAACTCTTGGGCCAGGGCGATTAGGGCCGGGTCGGAGTTGCGGTTGCCCAGCAGGGACAGGCCGACGGGGAGGCCGTCAACCTCGGCGGCGGGGATGCTCAATTGGGGGCGTCCGGTGTTGCCGGCGATGGAGGTCAGCGCGCTGTTGCGGAGCCGCAGGGCGTGGCGTTCCGAAACTTTCTGGCCCACCGGCGGGGCCGGTGATACGGTGGTGGGCAGACAAACCACGGTTGGCCCATCGCCGAATACTTCGTCCATGCGCCGGATGATTTCCTCCCGGCCGGCTTGAGCCGTTTCCACTTGGGCATCGGTGATTTCCCGGGCGGTAACGTAGCGGTCGGAAACCTCGAAACTGAAACGGGGATTTACGGCGTCAATCCAGTCTTTCACCGATTCCCAAGCCTCGCGGCTCTGGAGTACCTGCTGGTGACCGGACCATTGGGCCAGACTTTCCGGGGCCAACCTTTCGGTGACGGTGGCGCCGCACAGTTCCCCTATTTGTTCGGCCAGGGGCAGCAGGGCCGCCGCGATTTCGGGGTCGGCCAAGTCGAAAGCGTCCTGGGCGATTACCAGCCGGGTAGGGCGGGTGCGGCACAGGTCTTGACCGGCGAACAGGGCATCGGCCACCCGTCGGAAGGTGTCAATGTCCCGGGCGAACCAGCCGATGGTGTCGTAGCTGGGGGCTTGGAGCAGAATCCCGTCCAGGGGTATCAGGCCGTGGGTGGGGCGCAGGCCGTAGAGTCCGCAGAAACTGGCCGGTACTCGGACGGAGCCGCCGGTGTCGGAACCCAGGGCAAAATCCACCAGCCGGCCAGCCACCGCGGAGGCGGAGCCGCTGGAAGAACCGCCGGGCACCCGTCCGGGGGCGCGGGGGTTGACCGGGGTTCCGTAGTGGGCGTTTTCGCCGAAGATGCCGCGGGTCAGTTCGTCGGTGATGGTCTTGCCAGCCATCGTCGCCCCGGCGTCCACCAGCGTTTGCACCACCCAGGCGGTGCGGTGGGCCGGCGGATGAGTGGCTTTCCAGTCCGGGTTGCCGCCGCCGGTGACGTGACCGGCCACGTCGAAAATGTCCTTGGCGGCGAAGGTCAGCCCGGAAAGAGGCCCGCCGGGGGCGCCGGCAAGAAAGGCGTCGCTGTCCCGGCAAAAAGCGTTGTAGGGGTCGTTGGTGACCGGGCTATGGGTGGACATGGCGGCGGCATCCTTTCGGGTTTGGTACTGGAAGGGTTACAGCAGGTCCTGGTTGAGTGTTACGCCGAAACCGGGGCGGTCGTTGGGCGCGATGTAGCCGTTTTCCGGCGCGGGTTCTTCCAGCCAGAGGTTATCCCGCCGGGGCCGGATGTGGTCGGAATGGTACTCGGCCAGGTCAGCCCAATCGCTGGCGATGATGAGGTGCAGTCCCCAGACTTCGCCGCCCCGGTGGGGAGAAACGGGGATTCCGTGGGCGCGGGCCAAATCCACGATGCGGAGTCCGGCGGTAATGCCGCCGCACCAGGTAATGTCGGGCTGCCAGAGTCCCAAGGCATCGGCGTCGGCAACGGCGGCGAAACCGTGATGGGTAAATTCATGCTCGCCGCCGGCCAGCAGAACCGGGGCCACCTGGGGCCGGAGTTGGGCTTGACCAGCCAGGTCGTCGGGGGTCAAAACGTCCTCATAGAAGTAAAGGTTGAACTCGGCCAGATTCGCCGCCATCCGGCGGGTGGTATCGGCGTCCCAGGACATATAGGAGTCAATCATCAGCCTGGCGTCGGGGCCATAGACGCTGCGGGCGCGGGCGGCCTGGTCATAGGCGGTCTGGAAATCGGCGTCGTCACCGCTCCAACGGTGAGGGAATTTGTGGCTGCGGTAGCCCAGGGCGGCGTACTGCTCGGAATCGGGGCCGGTAGCGTAGGCTATGACTTGGGGCTTGGCCGGGCCGCCCAGCAGTTGATAGACGGGCTGGTTTTCGGCCTTGGCCAGCAGGTCGTAAAGGCCCAGGTCAACGCCGCTCAGGGCCATGACGGCCAGCCCCTTGCGCCCGTAGGGAAGGGAGGCGGTGTAGAGGTCGTCCCAGACGGCGGCGATGTCGGCCAGCGTGTCTATGCGCCGGCCCAGCAGAAGTTCGCGGAAGTGGCGGTTGACGATTTCCACGGAGGCAACGCCGCCGCCGCCGTAGCCAAAACCGGAAATTCCAGCGTCGGTTTCGATGCGGACAACGATTTGCCAGAAGTGGGTACGCCAGGACGGGACGACGTGGCGATAGTTGGGAAAGACGGCTTTAACGTCGGTGATTTTCATGGCCGGTTGGCGAAGGACGGCTTGGGGTTTGGCGTTGGCGTTGCGCCGACAGGATAGCCGGCGCATAGGGGCAGTGGCAAGGGATTTTGAGCCACCGCCCCTTTCCCTGGGAGGGACGACGGACAGGAATGTCCATCGCACCGCGGGGGAGTGAAAATTTTACCTTTTCCGCCAAAATTATCCATTTTTGACCATTTGAGCGTGGATTGGGGGGTTGGATGTGTCCAGGAAGTGTCCATTTGGGGGGATATTTGGGCGGTTTTGGCGATTTTGGACACTTTTTGGGCGGGTTTTGGGCAGGTTTTACCCCCTCCCCAACCCTCCCCCTCATAGGGGGCGGGAGCAATCGGGCGGGTGAAAATTTTGCTTTTTTGTTGGAAAAAGCGCTCATTTTTAATCAAAAGCGCTCATTTAAGCGTGGATTCGGGGAGTCCGATGCGCTCAAAAGCGCTCATTTTTCTCCCAAAAATGATTAGTTTTGAGCGGTTTTGACCACTTTTGATCATTTTTTGAGCAGGTTTATTCGGTTGTTTTGGGGTCTCCTTTTGGTTGATTTTGGGGTTCCGGCGTTGGGATTTCAGGGTTGCCCGGCCGGGCGTTCCGGCTTTGCCCCGTCCCTTCAAGGGGGACGTTAAGCTGCCGCCGGTGGAGCGTGGCCGACTACCGCCGCTACCACCCCGAAGGGGAGCAGCCACCCGTCGTCCAGGGGCACGGGCCGACTACCGCCGCTACCACCCCGCAGGGGAGCAGCCACCCGCCAGCCAGGGGCACGCCCGACTTTTGCCAGCCAAGGTTCTCCCAAGGGAGAAGGGCCGACGCCCGTCGGTGGGGCAGTTGCCGCAGCGGAGTCGTTAGACCTCGCATCGGATAAGAGCCATGGTTATCCGGGAGGGACTCTCGACGCAAACGGCGGGGCGGGCTGCTGCATAGGCGGTTCCTCCTGGGTTTAGGATGGGGTACAAAGAAAAGGGACGGCCCCTTATTGAGGGTCGTCCCTACGCTGGTCATGTTACATAACAGGGGGAGGGTTGTCAAGGGGGTTTTGTCAGTTGGGGGGACGCACCCCCTCCCCAGCCCTCCCCCTGGTAGGGGGAGGGGGTTGTTGATGAGGTATTCAATGGGCGCAAGACTGGTTTGGGGCGGGGGTTTCTGGATTCCGGCCTTCGCCGGAATGACGGGTTGAGGGGCGGGGGTTGGTTTCGTGGGGGTGAGGTTGGTTTGGGGGAAGGATTTTGGATTCTTCGCTTTCGCGGGAATGACGGTGGGGGTATTGGTTTCGTGGAGGGAAGGTTGGTTTGGGGGGAAGGATTTGAGATTCTTCGCTTTGCTCAGAATGACATGGGGGAGAGGGGATGGTTGCCGATTACCGTGTTGGTGATTGGCGTTGGTAGGGGCGCACGGCCGTGCGCCCCTACGGTTCAGGAACGGTCGAGGGATGGCAACGCCGGCTCCGGCGAGGATGTGGATTCCCGCTCCTTCGGCTACGCTCAGGACAGGTTTCGCGGGAATGACGGTGCGGGGTGGGGGTTTTCACCACGGAGGCACGGAGAGCGCGGAGGGTTGGGAGGGAGACGGAGAGGCGACGGACAGGAATGTCCATCGCGCCCCCGGCTCTGCCCCTGCATGAGGGGTTTCTGGATTCCGGCTTTCGCCGGAATGACGGGTTGGGGTCGGCGATGTTGGTTCCAGGCGAGGATGTGGATTCCCGCTTGCGCGGGAATGACGGTTGGGGTATTGGTTTCGTGGAGGGAAGGTTGGTTTGGGGGGAAGGATTTGAGATTCTTCGCTTTGCTCAGAATGACATGGGGGAGAGGGGAGGTTTGCCGATTACCGTGTTGGTGATTGGCGTTGGTAGGGGCGCACGGCCGTGCGCCCCTACGGTTCAGGAACGGTCGAGGGATGGCAAGGTTGGTTGGGGGCGAGGATGTGGATTCCGGCTTTCGCGGGAATGACGGGTTGGGGGCGGGGGAATGACGAAATCCGCTGCGGGAATGACGGTCAATGCAAGACCAGTTAGAAGTTGGAGATTAAGTCCTGGTAGCGGGTTTGCCATTGGTGGGCCAGGGCGATTTCGTGTTGGCGGTTCTGGTAGCCGTCGGAGTCGTCGGCGGGGTTGTTGTCGCGATACCAGTTGACGGTGGCGGGCAGCCATTCTTCCACCGGGGTGGCGACGATGCCGATGTCGCGCTGGGCTTTGGCAAGGTCGTGGACGTTGAACAAGGGACGGGTCAGGGGCGGAAGGTAGCCGGCCAAGTCGGGTTGCCGGTCAATTACCGGACGGGGAACGTAAACGATGTTTCGGGAAGTTCCGGCGGCGTTCCAGAGTAAACTCGTCCAGCGTTCCACGGTCATTATTTCGGGCATACCGATGAAATAGGTCTGGCCGAGAGTGTGGGGCGCGTCCAGGACGCGGAGGAAGTTGGCTGCGGCGTCGGCGGAGTAGAAGGTGCGAAAGGCCCCCTGCAATTCGGCGGGAACGATGACCGGGCCACCGTCCAGGGCGCGCTGCGTCCACCACCACATCCGGCCCGTGGGGTCTTCCGGCCCCATGACGGCGGGGATGCGGATGATGGTGTAGGGAATGCCGCCGCCGTTTTCCAACAGCCATTTTTCGCAGTGCCGCTTGCCCACGGCGTAGGGGTCTTCGTTGGGCGGGTAGTCGTATTCCAGGTTGTCCCAATTGACCGCGTTTTCGTCGTAGGGACAGTGACGGGAAAAGTCAACGTGGCCTTCGAGGTAAACGGAGCTGGTGCTGATGAGCAGGTAGCGGCCTACATTGCCGGTGAAGGCTTGCACTGCCGCCTGTACGTCTCCCCAACGGTAAGCCTGGGTATCCACCACGGCATCGAAGGTCAAGCCTTGCAGCTTGGCGACGAAGTCGGCGTAGTCGTTGCGGTCGCCGGCGATGTGGTCAACTCGTTCCCACCAGTGGGGCCGAGTGGAGCCGCGGGAAAAGACGGTAACGCGGTCGCCCCGTTCCAGCAGGTTTTCCACCATGAGCTTGCCCATGTAGCCGGTGCCGCCGATGACGAGGATGTTCACGGGGGGGCCTCCTGTTAAATGCCGGAGTTGTTGGAGCCGGTGGGTAGGCAATCGCCGGGGTTTTCACCCCTACCCTAACCCTCCCCCTCGTAGGGGGAGGGGATTTAGTCTAAGCCTTGAATGTTGCTGCCCTGAGCCGGCGGGTAGATTAGCGGGCGGTCCAGCCGCCGTCCACGATTAGCAGGTGGCCGGTGGTGGCGGCGGCGGAAGGGCTGGCCAGATATACGGTTGCGCCTACCAACTCTTCCGGGGACATCCGGCGGCCCAAGGGCATATTGGCGGCCAGGTCGGCGGCGAGTTCGTCGGCGTCTCGGGTGTCGGCCTCGACCAGTCCGGGGGTTTCCGTCGGGCCGGGGCCAATGGCGTTGACGGTTATGCCGTGCTGCGCCCATTCCAGGGCCAAGACCTGGGTAAGACTGGCCAGCCCGCCCTTGCTGGCGCAGTAGGCAGCCCGGTTCAGGCCGGCAACCACCGCCAGCTGGGAGGATATGTTGATAATCCGGCCCCCGCCCTGGGCAATCATCAGGGGAGCGGCGGCCTGGGCGCAGAAAAAGGCCCCCTTGAGGTTGGTGTCAATTACCGCGTCCCAATCGGATTCGGTGACTTCCAGGGCGGGACTGCGGCGACGGATGCCGGCGTTGTTGACCAGGATGTCCAGTCCGCCGAAGTCGGCAGCCACCTGGGGGATGACGGCGCGGATTTGGGTCAAGTCGAGAACGTCCAGCTCATAGACGCGGGAGGAACGGCCCAATTCGTGGATTTGCGCCGTCACATTTTCGGCCAAGGACAGGTTGGCGGGAATGTCGGAAACGGCAACGTCGGCGCCGGCCTGGGCCAGCCCCACGGCCAAGGCCGCGCCGATGCCGCGGGCGGAGCCGGTGACCAGGGCCGTTTTGCCGTCAAGACTGAGGCCGGGGTAGGGCATTAGGATGGTCCTTTCTCCGGCGGGGCGGGCAGCAGTTGTTGGCGGGTTTCGTGTTGGGCGGCGATTTGGTTCCAATCGTAGAGCATCGGGGCCATGTTTATCTGTCGCCACATTTCCGACTGGTCGGCGTAGTGGGGATGGCCGGGATGCCCGGACGCTCCCAAGGGAACCGCCCAAAGGCTGTTGTTCCAGTCGGACAGGTCATAGGAATAGCGGACTACGGAAACCCCGACTACATCGGCGAACTGGGCTGGAGAGTAGGCGCCGGCCAAGGGTGTTTCGCCGTCACCGCTCATGGGGATGGCCGGCGGGTTCAGCAGGTGCGCCAGCGACGGAAAGGCGGCGGACAGGGTATGGGTTGGACGGGCTTGGTGGACTTGTCCCCAAGTCCAGCCGTCCGGGTCATCGCCCAACCGCCCTTGCAGGGAGGCGACGGCCTGGTTGAAAGCCGCCGCCAACAAGGACTGCCAGGACTCGCCGGGAGGCAACAGCGTACAGTCGTTTTCGGCCATCATGGTGTCCATCAGGTTCTTGAAACGTATGAGGAACACGGCTTGACCCCGGCCGGCCGGGTCCCAAGCCAGGGCGGTCAACCGGGGGCCAAGGTTGTAGTCCAGGAGGCGTTTCAACAGGGCGTCACGGGTGGCGCTGTAAATGGTGGGCGCAACCAGGGCGGCGTCCATGTTGCCGGGCCAGTCCAGCAGCATTTCCTTGGCCTTGGCTTGCAGCGGCTCCGACACATCCACGCCGCGGAGCAGTTCTACCAAGCGGCGGGCCGGAATGGACGTGCTTTCGGCGTGGACGCGGGCCATGTCCCCGGCGGTGGGCTTGTCCAGGGACAACAGGGATTGGGTGACGCGCTGCACCCGGTAGGCGGGGGCGAAATCAACGCCAATGTGGTAGGGGTAATCGTCGCCCACGGGCTTGTTGTTGGCGGTGGCAATCCAGCCTTGGGACGGGTTGAGTGCGTAGGGCATTTCGTCAAAGGGAATGACGCCGTGCCATTCATGGTTGCCGTCCCAGCCGGGAACGGGCAGCCAGGCGTTTTCCGGCGGACGCATCGGCAGTTCGCCGCGGCAGAGGTAGCCGATGCTGCCGTGAACGTCGGCAAAGAGGAAGTTGTTGCAGGGGTCAACCCAACCGCGCATGGACTCCCGCAGTTGGGCGGCGTCTTGGGCGGTCAGCATTTCCCGCAGAGTTGCCGGCCAAGCGCCGGCCGCCGGTTGGCCGTGGGCGGTGGATTCCCGCTTTCGCGGGAATGACGTTGGCAACTGTCCGCCGGCCACGGGCGACTGAATAGCGGTGTAGCGCAGGGCCAGCCCGGCGCCGGATTCGGGGCCGCCGGCGATTACCGGGCCGTGATGGGTGGCCCAGGTGGTGAAACTGCGGTCAGGGCCGCCCTTGACCTTGACGGTTTCTTGGCGAGCGTCGGCGCGTCGCCATTGGTTTTGCCACAGGTAATAACCGGGGGTGGATTCCTGGAACCTTTCTATATAAAGGTCTTGGTAGTCGGCGGCGGTGTGGGTCACGCACCAGGCCACCCAGGGGTTATGGCCGAAATGGGGAAAACCGGGCAACCCCGGAAAGGAAAGGCCCACCACGTCAAACGCGGGACAAGCGACGTGGTTCTGGTAATAGACGTTGGGAGTGTCCAGGGCGCGGTGGGAATCGCCGGCCAGGATGGGGCCGCCGGTGGCCGTGCGGCTGCCGGATAGCACCCAACTGTTGCTGCCCAAGTCCTGCTCGTTCAGGTAGTTAAGGGCGGAAAGGCCGGCGGTCAACTCTGCCAGCCCGGTTGCCAGCGGGCCGTCGTAAGGCTGGCCGGGGGGCAGAATCAACGGCTGACCGGGCTGGTAGCCGGGGAAGACCTGGGCGGTCTTTTCCGGCCCCAACTGCAAGACCATCTGGGCGCGGAGGACTTTGGCCTCGAAGGAACCCATGAAGGCGTGGCGGACTTTGTAAACCGCCAGCCCGTCCCAAGGCTGCCACGGTTCGGGGAGGAATCCGGCGATGCGGAACTCTACGGGCAAGGAATCGGGGGAGTTGGAGTCAATGAAGGCGTTGACCCCGGCGGCGTAGCTGTCCAGCATGGCGCGGGCGTCGTGGTCAACGGCGGCATAGTCGGCGCGGGCGCTGTCCTCCAAGCGGAAACGGCGCATCAACTCATCCTGGGCGGCGGCGGACTCCCCGACAACCTCAGCCCACCGACCCACGGCCCGGCGGCGGTCAAATTCCATCTGCCAAAGCCGGTCCTGGGCGGTGACAAAACCCTGGGCAAAGAAGGCGTCATTTTCGTTGGCGGCGCGGATATGGGGAATGCCCAGGGAGTCGCGGTAAACGTCCACCGGGCCGGACAGCCCCGGCAGTTGCAGGGAGCCGGTGACGTTGGGCCAGCCGCGGCGCAGGTCTTCCGGCGTCAATTGTTGGGCGGGTGGCACGGTGATTCAACTGCCTTTCTTAATTCCGTCGGGAGAGGGACGACCCCCACCCCAACCCTCCCCCTGAATAGGGGGAGGGGGCCGAATGCAAGGTTTGATACTCTTCCACCTGACAGTCTGTCTTTTGTGTCAACATCGCTCGAGCCAGCCGTCTGTGCGGTTCACCGGGTAGGGGCGCACGGCCGTGCGCCCCTACGTCGCAATTTTCCAGCCCTGAATAAGGTATGAGAGCTTTTTGGATTCCGGCTTTCGCGGGAATGACGATGGTTGCGGTGGTGGGCATGGCGGGATCAGAAAGCACCTTGAGGGTCAAGGCCCAGGTAGTACTGGCCGGCGGTGTCGTAATGGCCGTAGCTGCCCTGGGTGTGCTGGGTGATGACGTGCATATCCTGAAAGCGGCGCTGGATGGGGTTGGCGGCGAAGATGGCGCCGGAGCCGCAGAGGTTGTAGGCGGTTTCCACCACCTGCGCGGCCATGCGGATGGCGTGGGTGGCGGCCAGCCGCAGGGCAATGCGGTTGTCGGAGGGCGAGGCCGGGTTGTGAACCACGTCGTCCCAAACAACGTCGGCGGAATGGTCGAGGAAGGACTTGGCGGAGCGCCAGGTAGCCTCGGCCTGGCCGATGAGCCGGTGGGTGGTCTGCTGGTTCTGGAGCAGGGTTGCGCCCTGCCGGGGGATGCGCCGGGAGGAAGTTTCGATGGCGATGTCCAGGCTTTTGCGGGCCACTTCCAGGGCCACGGTGGCGAAACCCGTCCCAAATAGCAGGGTAGTGGGAATCTTGTAGAGCGGCCCCTCTTCCGCCGGCGGGCTGCCCGGCTGGTAGGAACGGGCGGCGGGAACGAAAAGGTCTTCCACCTCGAAACTGAAACTGCCGGTGCCCCGCAAGCCGTGGACGTGCCACAAGTCCAGCATCCGCACGTCTTCCTTGGGCATCAGCAGGATGCGGGCGCCGGCCCGATTCACCGAGGCGTCCTGTTTCTGTTCGGGGGTTCCCACCGGGGCCAGAGCCGCTATCCAGGTGGCATGGTCGCTGCCGCTGCTGAAATTCCAGCGTCCACTAAGGCGGTATCCACCATCCACGGGAACGGCTTTGGCGGCGGAAGTTGGCGGGCCGTTGGTCACTACGGCGCGCGGTTCGCCCCAGATTTCCCGGGCGGTCTGCTCCGGCATACGGACGGCGTTGGTGGAAAAGACGTTGTTCTGGTTGAGGCACCAGGCAACGCTGGCGTCCTCGCGGGCGAAGATTCGCAGGATGCGGCGAAAGTCGGGATGGGGCAGTTCGGCGCCGCCAAAGGAACGGGGCAGCAGCAGCCGGAAGAACCCTTCGTCAGCCATTTCTGCCGCCAACTCCGGGGGCATCTGTCGGTCTTCGTCAATCTGGTCGGCGTTGGCGGCCACCTGCTGGGCCAGGGGCAGGGCCTTTTCCAGGTAGCTTTCGATTGCGTAAGTTGCCATAGGCGGTACGGTTTCCATTCCTGGTTGATTTTTTGGGGCGGTTGATTGGCACGTCCAACGGGGAAAGGGACGGCGGTTATTATCGGGCGGAAGGGTGGCAGTGTCAAAGCGGGAAAGTCAATGTCCCAACTATGGGGGGTGGTTCAGCACTGGAATACATTCCTCTGAGGTGAAGTTCACCCCCATCCTAACCTTCCCCCGTCAAGGGGGAAGGGACTATTGAAATATCTCCCAATGCCATTCCTACCGACTTTGCAATCGTACTAGTTAAAGCGGGGGCATTTTCTTGATACAGGGATGTTATTCTGAGCGGAGCGGAGAATCCAAAATTCTTGGTTTGGCCAAGGTCGCCCTGCTTGGAGGATTTTAGACCCTTCACTTCGTTCAGGGTGACATGGGGGGCGTTCAGGGTGACATGAAAGGGCGAGGATGTGGATTCCCGCTTTCGCGGGAATGACGGTTGGCGGTGGGGAATGACGGTGGGTGGTCGGGAATGACGGTTGGCGGTCGGGAATGACAGTTGGCGGCGGGCGAATGATTTGCAAACCGGGGCAAGGTTGTTCATCATTGGGGCGCGGTTTGCCATGTCCTTACAATTGCAAGGGTAGGCTAAGGGCCGGGAGTTGGATTCCCGCTTTCGCGGGAATGACGGTAGGGGGCCGGGAATGATTTTTCACCCAGGGTAGGGAATGACGGTATAGGACGGGTAGAAAAGGCGAAAGGGGGCGTTATGTTTGAGGGGTTTGAGAAACGGTTGGTGGAAACGGGCGGCGCGGCGGTTAACCTGGTCATGGGGGGCAGCGGCCCGCCCCTGTTGCTGCTGCACGGCTACCCCCAAACCCACGTGATGTGGCACAAAATCGCGCCCCGGCTGGCGGAGGATTTTACCGTGGTGGCAGCCGATTTGCGGGGTTACGGCGACAGCGGAAAGCCCAACCGCGACCCGGAGCATTTCAGCTATTCCAAGCGGGCGATGGCCCAAGACCAGGTTGAGGCAATGGAAAAGTTGGGTTTCGATTCCTTCCTGCTGGCCAGCCATGACCGGGGCGCGCGGGTGGCTCACCGGCTGACCAAAGACCACCCGGAAAGGGTGCGGAAACTGGCGACGCTGGACATCATCCCCACCCGGCGGATGTTCCAAATCGTTGACAAGGACATGGCGACCAACACCTATCATTGGTTCTTCCTGATTCAGCCCTACGATTTCCCGGAGCGGGTCATCGGGGCCGACCCGGACTATTTCATCCGTTCCCGTTTCATGCGGGTGGACAACGCCGAGACGGTCTTTCCCGCCGACGCCGTTGAGGAATACGTGCGCTGTTTCAGCAACCCGGCGGCGATTCATGGGGCTTGCGAGGACTACCGAGCGGGAGCCAGCATTGACCTGGTACACGATGAGGCAGATTTCGAGCAGAAGATAACCTGTCCCCACCTGGCCCTGTGGAGCGAAACGGGCTACGTGGGCCGCACCCAGGACGTGCTGGGGGTATGGCGAGACTATTCCAGCAAGGTTGACGGGCAATCGCTGCCCTGCGGCCATTACATCGCTGAGGAAATGCCGGAGGAGAGCTACGCGCTGCTGAAGGAATTTTTGTCGGATTAGGGGATACCACCCCCACCCCTTCGACTACGCTCAGGGCAGGCTCTAACCCTCCCCCTCGTAGGGGGAGGGGATTTGCCGCACACCTTAATGCGTGTCGGCAAATTAAGGATGGAGGCGTCCAGAAGGGCAGGGCAACCACAAGGGTTGCCCCTACGGGGATTTGACCACACCCAACAAGCCCGGCACACATAAACGGGAGGGGCTATGGCCGGAAATTACCTGGACTTGCTGGCGGAGTTCGTTGTCAACACCAGACTGGAATACCTGTCGCCCGGCGCGGTCAACGCCGCCAGGAACGTGGTGCTGGACACGGTGGGGGCAATCATCGCCGGCAGCCGCCAGCCGGAAAACGCCAAGTTTGCCCAACTGGTCAAGACCATGAGCGGGCCGGGGCGGGCGACGCTGGTGGGCCATCGGGGTACGGTGCAGCCGGTGTTTGCCGCCCTGGTCAACGCCACGGCGGGGGTGGCCCTGGAAATGGACGAAGGCAGCCGGCTGGGGGGCGGCCATCCGTCCATCCACGTCACCCCCGGCGCGCTGGCGGTGGCGGAGGAATTGGGCCGCAACGGTAAGGAAACGCTGGAAAGCGTCATCGTCGGGTATGAGGTCATTTCGCGGATTGGAACCGGCACCACGCCCCGGCGGGAAGTCCACTCCCACGGCACTTGGGGAACCATCGGCGCGGCGGCGGCAACGGCCCGGCTGCTGGGTTTTGACGCCGGGCAGACGCGGCAGGCCATGAACCTGGCAATGTCCATGAGTCCGGCCAACACCTGGACGCCGTGCCTGGAAGGGGCAACGGTGCGGAACCTGTACCCCGGTAGGTCGGGTTTCCAGGGAATCATGGCCGCCCATTTGGGGCAGTGCGGGTTTACCGCCGTCGAGGACGGGCCGGCGGACTTGTACGATGGGCTGCTGGGTCAGGGTTTTGACCCGGCGGCGGTGGTTGACGGTCTGGGGGACGGGGGCAAGCTCCGCATTGAGCAAAACTATTTCAAGCTGCACGCCTGCTGTCTCTACAACCATCCGGCGTTGGACGCCGCCATGATTCTGCAAAAGCGGGAGGGCTTTGCGGCGTCGGATGTGGAGCGGGTGGAAGTGACGGCGCCGCCCATCGCGCAGATAATGGCCGACCCGCAGCCGGAGAATATGCTGTCGGCCAAGTTTTCCATACCCTACGCAGTGGCGGCGGCCATCGTCACCGGAGGCGCCGACGTTACGGCGTTTTACCCGGAACGGCTGGCGGACGCCGATACCGCGAGCCTGGCCCGGCGGGTGAAAGTGCTGGCCGATGAGGAAATGGACCTGCGGCGGTACGACTATCCGGCGGCGCGGGTCAAGGTGTTCCTGACGGGCAACCGGGTCTTGGAGGAAAGCGTCACGGCCCATTACGGCGATTCGGCCAACCCGGTGACGCGGGAAGACCTGGTTGGCAAGTTCAATTTCCTGGCCGTTGACACGCTGGGAGAGGCGGGAGCGGCCAAGGTGGTTGACACGGTTGCCAGGCTGGAAGAGTTGCCGGACATTGGGGAGTTGACGGAATTGCTGCGGGGCGGGTAGCCCGGCTAGTGGTTGGTGTTTGGTTGGCGTCATTCCCGATGTTGCGGGAACCTAGTCCCTTCACCCATCGAGGGTGAAGGTTAGGAAGGAGGTGATACATCCGACCCCCACCCCAGCCCTCCCCCTGCCAAGGGGAGGGGGAATTAAATGGCCGGCGATATGACAATGGCCGTTTGTAGATTGGCGGGGGTTGGGCTAAAATCGGGGCGGTGTTGCGTTTGCCCTGTTGCGGCGGCTGGTTGATTCCCGTTCTCGCGGGAATTAGGGACGGCACGGACAGGAATGTCCATGTCACCCATGCAGGAACGTCCATGCCACCTTTGGGATGAAAAGGAGCGGTTCTTTTGCCGGAAAGTTTGATTACCGACGAAATTAAGGCCCTTATCGGACGGGAGTCGGAGCCGGAACGGAACCGCTTTCCCATCAGCGCCGAGATGGCCTACGACGTGGCCGATTCCATCGAGGACTACAACCCCCTTTACGTGGATGCCGACTACGCCGCCAAGAGCCGGTTCGGGGGTCTGCTTTGCCCTCCCCTGGCGGCCTGGAAAGACATTGCGCCGCCCATCGGCTACTTCGGGGCGGGGCAGGACTGGCATTTTGAGGTGCCGCTGCCCTTCAACAGCTACGGGCTGAACGGGGGCAGCGACTGGCAGTTTCTCCGGCCGGCGCGGGTGGGCGCGTGGATTACCCGCCGGTTCCGAATCCTGGACATTTTCGAGAAACAAGGACGTTCCGGGCCACTGGTGTTTATCGTGCGGCAGGAAACTCAGACGGACCAGGATGGGCAGGTCATCAGCGTCGCCAAACGGGTCAGCATTCACCGGGCGCTGGCATCGGAGGAGGATGCCAGGCCCGGTGTCGCGGTGGCGGAGCAACTGACCACGGTGGCGGTGGCCCCGCCGTCCCCGGACGTGGTAATCGCCAAGCCCGCCCCGGCCAAGCCGCCGCAGACCCGGTTTGAGGACGTGGCCGTTGGGACGAAGTTGGCGCCGGTGGTCAAAGGGCCGATGACCACCTCGCACCTGATACGGTGGGCGGCGGCCAACGGCAATTACGCCCGCATCCATTGGGACTTGCCCTTCGCCCAACTGCACCAGGGTTTGCCCAACGTGGTGGTCAACGGGTCGTTGAAGAATCAATACCTGGGGCAACTGCTGCTGGACTTCGCCGGCGAAGAAGGATGGTTCAAGCGTTTCTACGTGGAACACCGGGGCATGGACTTCCCCGGCGATACCCTGACGGCCCAAGGAACGGTTACGGCGACGCGGGAAGTTGACGGCTACGGCTACGCCGATTGCCAAGTGACGCTGACCAACGACCGGGGCCAGCAGACCGCCGGCGGAACGGCAACGGTGGTCTTGCCCAAGCGCAGCCAATCATTGCCGTTGGCGTGGGACGAGGAACCCTTGTAATGGCGGGAATGCTGGCGGGTATCCGCGTTCTGGAATTGGGCGACGGGGTTGCCGCTTCTTTTTGCGGCAAGCTGCTGGCCGACTATGGGGCCGACGTTATCAAGATTGAGCCGCCCGATACCGGCCATGACACCCGGCGGGTTGGGCCTTTCGTTGGCGATGACCCCCACCCGGAAAAGAGCATCCCCTTTCTGTACCTGAACACCAACAAGCGCGCCGTAACGCTGGGTCTGGATACCGCCACCGGCCAAGGTCTGCTGCGCCGCTTGGCGGCAACGGCGGACGTGGTGGCGGAAGATTTTCCCGCCGGCCGGTTGGAAGAACTGGGGGCGGGTTATGCAGTCCTGTCCGGGGTCAATCCCGGCCTGGTGGTCACGTCCATAACCTCCTTTGGGCAAGATGGGCCTTACCGCGATTTGCAGGCCACCGACATCGTTAACTTCGCCATGAGCGGGCTGATGTACCACTCCGGGGACTCGGATAAGGAACCGCTGCGGAATGTTCTGAACCAGTCCTATTACGTGGCCGGGGTCAACGCCGCCGTTGCGACAATGGCAGCCCTGTTCCAAAGGCTGACCACCGGACAGGGGCAGCGGGTGGACGTTTCGGCTACCGAATGTTTGGCGTCCCACCTGGTGCAGGCCGCGCCGTATTACAGCTTTATGGGGGCCATCAAGGGCCGCCGCCCGATGCGCGGGGCCGGGTTTGAAGAGCT
The DNA here is from genome assembly GCA_963665735.1 of Dehalococcoidia bacterium. GTDB lineage: Bacteria > Chloroflexota > Dehalococcoidia > Lucifugimonadales > UBA3495 > CATOSK01. The sequence continues at coordinate 1,904,735 of OY762444.1, forward strand.
GATGCCGGCCAGGGACGGCTACGTTATCCCGTCGGTGCAGGGTTCCCAACCCTGGTCAACGGTGGCGGAACTGGTGGGAGTGGCCGAGTTGCAGGACGAAAGATTCGCCACCGGCACGGGGCGCATCGAACACGGCGAGGAATTGAATCAACTGCTGCTGCGGGGTTTGGCCCAATGGGACCGGAAAGAGCTTTTCCAGGCGTCGGGAGAGCGGCGGCTGGTCTTTGGCATGGCTCAGGACGCCGGCGATTTGGCGGAATGTCCCCACCTAGCGGCGCGGGAGTTCTTTGACCGGGTGGCGCATCCGGTAGCGGGAACGGCGGACTACCCGGGCATGGGGCCGATTGTGTCGGGAATGGGCCGGACGGAACGGCGGCCGGCGCCGATGCTGGGGCAGCACAACGCCGAAATTTATGGCGAAGAACTGGGTTGCTCATCCCTGGAACTGGCGCAACTGCGGGCGGTTGGGGCGATATGAGCCGCGCGCCGCTGGAAGGAATCCGGGTGGTGGACTTGAGCCGGGTATTCGCTATGCCCTACTGCGGGGCGCATCTGGCCGACCTGGGCGCGGAGGTTATCAAGGTTGAAACCCACCACAGCGCGTTTGTTGACACCACCCGCACACTGAACGGCCCCTATCCCGACAACGAACCGGGGCATAACTTCTGGGAACGAGGCGGCACTTTCCAGACGTTGAACCGGGGCAAGCGGTCGGTGACGCTGGACTTGCGCTCGGAAGAGGCGCTAGGCGTCCTGAAAGACCTGGTGAGCGTCAGCGACGTGGTGCTGGAAAACTTCACGCCGCGGGTGATGCGCCGTTTCGGTCTGGATTACGCCCGGTTGCGGGCATACCGTCCTGACCTGATTATGGTTTCCAACACCGGCTACGGCCACAGCGGGCCGTGGCAAGACTTCGGGGCGATGGCTACCGCCCTGGAACCCACCCACGGCACCGGGGCTTTCATGGGCTACCTGGAACCCGAAGGCGCGGGGTGTCTTGGGCCGGGGACGGTTCCCAACAAAATCGCCAATTCCTACACGGATTTTCTGGCTAGCTGGACGGCGCAATTGGCGGTATTGGTCTGTCTTTTCCACCGGGCCAACACCGGGCAAGGGGCCTGGATTGACTTGGCGATGTACCAGGTGGGAGTCTCTTACATGGGGGAGGGACTGCTGGACTACGCCTTTAACGGGCGGCGCGCCCGGCGGTTGGGCAACCGCCATGAGTACCTGTCGCCCCACGGCTGCTACCCCTGCCGCGGCGATGACGAATGGGCGGTAATCGCGGCGCGGGATGACGCTGAATGGAAGGCTGTCTGCCGGGTCATGGGACGCCCGGAGTTGGCCGAAGACGTGCGGTTCGCCGACCCCATCGCCCGTCATGCCCACCAGGACGAACTGGACGATATAATCGCCGGTTGGACAAGAAAGTTGGGCCAGTACGAAGTCATGGAACTGTTGCAACGAGAGGGGGTTCCCGCCGGGCCGGCCCTGGACGGCAAGGGAATCTGGAACAATCCCCACCTGCGGAGCCGGGGCTATTTCGAGACAGCGCAGCACCCGCCGGAAACCGGGTTGGGGCAGCGGGATTACACCAGCCGGGGTTGGCGGTTGAGCGACAGCAAGGTGGGCATCGGCAGACCCGGCCCAATGCTGGGACAGGACAACCACCATGTTTTGTCGGAAATCCTGGGGTTGGAGGCGGCCCGGATTGATGAGTTAAAGCAAGCCGACGCCATTGGCGATACGCTGAAGGGTATGGCAGTGCCGCGGGCGGTGCCGATGGAACGTCAGGTGGAATTGGGCTGGACGGTAAGGTATGACCCGGATTATCGGGGGCCGGGAGATGGTGGTTAGTGGATAGTGGTCTGTCAACTGAGGATTGATGGATAAAGCGGGAGTCCGTTCGTGGTGAGCTTGTCGAACCATGAACGGGCGGCCCTTCGACAAGCTCAGGGCGAACGGGAAAATCCACCATCATTTCAAGGTTGTTCGCCTGTCAGTGGCTAGTGGCCGGGGGCCAGTGGTTAGTTTCTGCAATCTGCGCCCCACTATCCACTAATCACTGGCCACTAATTGAAGGAGGTATCGCATGACGGAGGCGGGAATTTTGGACGGGGTGACGGTGTTGACCCTGGAGCAGGTTCACGCCCTGCCCTGGGGCACCGGCTTTCTGGCAGACCTGGGGGCGCGGGTCGTCCGGGTGGAAAGCGTTGACCACCTGCAAGACCGCAAGGCCGGCCCCTTTCCCGGCGGCGCTCCGGGCGAAGAGTGGTGGAACGAAGGCGGCAGCCTGGTCTATTACGGCACCCGCAACAAGCAAAGCCTGTGCATGGACGTTACCAGTCCCAAAGGCAAAGAGGTCTTTCTGAAACTGGCGGCCAATGCGGACATCGTGACCGACAACTTCCGGCCCGGCACCATGCAGCGGTTCGGATTTGACCACGAAAGCCTGTCGGTGGTGAATCCCCGGATTATCAGCCTGAGCAGCACGGCCTACGGGTACACCGGCCCCTGGCGGCGGGCGGGTTCCCGCGCCCGCACGGTGGACGCCGCTTGCGGGCTGTCCTACCTGACCGGCTACGAAGGCGGCCCGTCCTACCGGGCCAGCAACAACTACATGGACCACTCCGTCGGCAACAACGTGGCCTATGCCCTGCTGCTGGCCCTGTACCAGCGCAGCAAGACGGGCCGGGGGATGCGGATTGACCTGACCATGCAGGAAACCGGCGTCTCAGCCATCGGCCCGGCGGTCTTGGAGGCCCAGCGGGGAATAACCCGGCAGAGGATGGGCTGCGCTCACTGGTGGAAGTCGCCGCACAATGTTTATCCCTGCAAGGACGCTGACCGCTGGGTTGTCATTGTGGTGTCCGGCGACGGGGAATGGGAACGGCTGAAAGAGGCGATGGGGAGTCCGGCCTGGGCCAACGATGCGAAGTTGGATTCGGTGAGCGGGCGTTGGCGGCATCGTCACGAAATTGACGAAAATCTGGCCGAATGGACGGCGCAGTGGGACGACCTGGAGTTGGGCCGCTACCTGCAAGGGCATGGTGTCAGCGCCGGGCCGGCCATGACCGCCGAGCAGTTGGTCAACGACGACCACCTGCAACAGCGGGGCTACCTGTGGGAGTTTGACAACCCCAACGCGCCGGAGGTGGGGCCGCGGGTTTACGCCGGTCGTCCCTTCCGCACCCCGGAAATACCCATGTCCATCACCAAGGCGGCGGCCTTGGGCCAGGACAACGAGGCGGCGTTGAAAGAGATTGGCGGCCTTTCGGCGGAGGAAATAGCGTCTTTGGCTGAGGAAGGGGTCATCGCCGCCGCGCCCCGTCCCGACGAAAGGCGGCCCTGAGTCAGTGGACAGTGGTTAGTGGTTAGCGCGGGGCAACCGGCGAGTAGGGGCGCACGGCCGTGCGCCCCTACCACTAGCCACTAACTGCTATTCACTGACCAATAACCACTGGCAACTGACCACTAAGAGAGGAACTTATGGCAGGAATACTTGACGGCATCAGAACGCTGGAATTGACCAACCAACCGTCGGGGGCGTTCTGCGCCAAGCTGGTGGCCGACCAGGGGGCCGACACGCTCAAGGTTGAGCCGCCGGGCTGGGGCGACCAGTTGCGCCACGAACCGCCCTTCATCGGCGGCGAGCCGCACCCGGACAAGGGAACGTCTTTCCTGGCCTTCAACACCAACAAACGGGGCATCACCCTGGACTTGGAGCAGACCGCCGGGCGGGAAATCCTGCTGCGGCTGGCCGAGTCCGCCGACGTGGTTATCGAGAGCTTTCCGCCGGGATACCTGGACGCGCTGGGGTTGGGGTATGAGGCGCTGCAAGGGCGGAATCCGGGGCTGATACTGGTATCCATAACCTACTTCGGGCAGGAGGGCCCCTACGCCGACTACCGGGGCAATGACCTGGTGGCGCAGGCGATGGGCGGGTTCCTGTACGCGGTGACGGGTTCCAGCAACCGCCCGCCGATGGGAACGGCGTTGCAGCAGATGGAAATAACGGCGGCGCGCAACGGGGCCATCGCCATCACCGCCGCTTTGATGCGTCGGGAACAATCCGGCGGTGGAACGCACATTGACCTGTCGGTGATGGAGGCGGCGGTGAGCACGCCCAGCGGGTTGATTCACCCCTTCACCTTCACCGGGCGCAGTCCCCACCGGGGCGGCAGCGACGGCAACGTGATGGACGGGATGCACCTGCCCACCAGGGACGGCGAGGTTACGTTGACCACCGCCGGCACCGGGGGGCGTCCGATGGAGGCGTGGGCCGAGTTTCTGGATGAGCCGGGCTTGCTGGACGCCAAGTTTGCCAGCCGCCAGGGACGGATGGAGCATTGGGAGGAACTGCACGGGCTGGTGGCGCCCAAGCTGGCGGAGTGGAACAACCTGGACTTGATGGCGGAGACGATGGCCCGCGGCCTGGTGGTGGGGCTGGTGCAAAGCCCGGAGCAGGTGGTGGAATCGCCCCACCTGGAGGAGCGGGGGTTTTTCGTGGAGTTGGAACACCCGGAGGTTGGGACGCTGAAATACGCCGGGGCCGGGTTTTTCATGGACGGGGAAAACACCATGGAAACGGGCCGGGCGGCGCCCCGGCTGGGGGAACACAACGTCGAAATTCTTAACGGGGAGTTGGGAATTTCCCTGGAAGAGTTGGGCGTCTTGCGGGCGGCGCGGGTGATTTAGGGTAGATAGTGGCCAGGGGGCGTCGCCAAAATCATACGTTGCAATTCCCGCATCCCCAACGTGATACCGGCGCAGGCCAGTATCCAGGAATCCTTGCCCTCGATTACGCTGTTTTTTGCTTGGGGTTTCTGGATTCCGGCTTTCGCCGGAATGACGGGTTGGGCGCGGGAGTGACGGTTTGTGCGCCGATGGCGAGTATCTTCCCCTGGTTGATACCCTCCTCAACTTGTCCAAGGCCATACAGTTACCGGCCTTTGCCGAACAGTCCCAGCCGGTACGCCATCCAGCAGAGCATTCCCAGGACGGAAGCTATTAACAGCACCTCTACCGCCAGCCAAAAGACGAGGCCCGGTTCCGTGCCAAGAAAAGCGCCGAATTTCTGAATGAACCCCATTGAACACCCCCCGTTGCAACCTGGTCTGACAGCCGCATTATCTTTCCTGAGCGAGGGACATTGTCAACATTTATGCCGGATTGTGTCCCGGGGCGTGTCGTTATATTCACCGCTATACCGGCGCAGGCCGGTATCCAGGAATCCTTGCCCTCGATTACGCTGTTTTTTGCTTGGGGTTTCTGGATTCCGGCTTTCGCCGGAATGACGGTGGAATATGACGACACGCCCTGGTGGATAGTGCGGGGCAACCGGCGAGTAGGGGCGCATGGCCATGCGCCCCTACCACTAGCCACTATGTTCGTCCCCGTCCTCCCTAACGTCTATGCGCCCGGTGACGGCGGCGGAAATCAGGGCGGTTCTAAACTCTCTCAGGAGTTCGACGGCTTTGCGCGATGTAGCGACCAGGGAGTCAATCTTGGCGGTTTCCCGGTCGAGGTAGGCGGCAATGGCGGTTTGTTCGGCCAGGGGCGGGAAAGGCATGAAACTGCAAGCTACTTCATTGGGACTAACGCGGGGCATCCTGGCGCCATAGGTCAGGCTATCAATCCAACGGATGTACGGCTCGTTTAACAGGCTGTATGCCAAGTAGCTTTGTAAACACTCATCCCTCGGGCGCATCACCAACACCTCGCTGGTGGCCGTGCCTTCGAAGTCGGTACGGACTACCTTGGCGAGGTATGGACGGAGCTTGCCGAACAAGACATCCCCCGGAGCGAAGGTGACAACCGCACTGTCCACCCGTTCCGGCTGGTCATCAAGCAGCAGTTTCCCTGTCCACGGTTCGATATTCTCAAGTCCGACGTATGTAGCATCTTCCGGTTTGTTGTCCAGTTTGCCGTTATGGAAGGGAGCCACATACTTCAGCCGGCGCACTTCCCAATGGGCGGGGATTTCCCCCAGCCACTCAACGCCGGAGTCTTTCATTGGCGCGTTGGAGTCCAGGCCCCGGGTAACGGCGTTGGTGATGAGGGCGGCGCGCATTTCCCGCAGCAGTTCGATGAGCCGCTCTTTCCGGGAGACCAGGGCGTCAATCTTGGCGGTTTCCCGGTCAAGGAAGGCGGCAATGGCCTGTTGTTCGGGGAGGGGCGGGATTGGGTGTTTGAGGTTGGAAACAAACGACTCGGGAATTCGTTTCTGACCGCCGGCGCCATACATTTCGGCTTCGCCCAGCTTGCGGAAATCGCCCGTCATGGTCATGTAAAAGGCGAATTGCTTATCTAGTTCCGGGCGGCATCTCAATACGTGGAGTTCGGTGGTGCCAAAGGCGATTCCATTGACAAGTTCGCCAGCCAGCGCCCCCTTGCCGTTCTCAAAGCAAGGGGTAATCTTGGCTACCACTACATCGCCATCCCTGAAATAGGTATATCCGTCCACCACATCGGAAAGTTCCTTGGTTAGCGACAGGTCCAAGCCACCGTATTCGCCAACGGCTTCCATTGGCAAGAAAGAGACCTCTGTATCCGGGGCCAGCTTTCGCACTTCGGAGGCTTTGGGATTCAGGCTAGCGACATACTTCAGCCGCTTGACTTCCCAATGGGCCGGCACGTCGCCCAGCCACTCGACGCCGGAGGGCCGGTAGGCCGGGTAGGGTTGGTATTTTGCGGTTGGATTTGCCATGTAAGGATGCTTTAAGGTTCGCATCGCAACAGCTAAGCGTGTCCGCCTCTACGTCCGGCGGCGGGGTTACTCTTCGGCTACGATGTAGTTGCGGAGAGTGCCGATGCCGCTGATTTCCACTTCGATGGTATCGCCGGGGCGCATATCGCCGTCGGCGCCCTGGGTTCCCATCCAAAGCACGTCGCCGGGGTGCAGGGTGGCGTAGCGGCTCAGTTCCTGAATCCAGGTGGCCGCGTCCCAAATCTGGTCCGCCGAGGAAAAGTCCTCCCAGACCTGGCCGTTGTGCCGGACGATTATCCGCAGGTTGGTGGGGTCTAGGCCGGTGACGATAAAGGGGCCAAGGGGCTTGAATGTATCGCAGTTCTTGCCTCGGAACATGGTTCGGTCGTTGCTTTGCCAGACCCGTTGGCTGATGTCGTTGCCGATGGTATAGCCGAAAACGTAGTCCAGGGCCTCGGAGGCGGGGACGTTGCGGGCCGGTTTGCCCATGACCACGCCCAGCTGTCCCTCGGGTTGGACGGCGCCGGAGCAGTCCCGGGGAACGACGATGTTTTCCTCGGTGGCGATGATGGCGTGGACGGAGCGGAAGTTGGGTTCGGGAATGGCGGGATAGGACGGCGGCGCGCCCCGGCGGGCGGCCATGCCTTCCACGTGGCCCCGGTAGTTGGGGCCGGCGGCGTAGAGCATGGGCGGGATTATGGGGGCCAGCAGCTTGACGGCGGAGAGGGTTTGACTAACGCCGGTCTTTTCGTAGCCGTGGATGGGATGGCCGGATACCTGGCTGATGGTGTTATCGTCCTCAACGATTCCGTAGCTGGTCTGGTTTTCCGACTGGTAGCGGCACCATTTCATAACTTGTCTCCCGGTTTAAGGTGAAGGTTTTAGGGCGGGTTGTCCTTTCCGACAGGGTGCCACCCCCTCCCTAACCCTCCCCCTCGTAGGGGGAGGGGATTTTTCGCGCACCCCCTCAGGGGTAGGATTTGTGACGCACCCTTTCAGGGGTAGGGATTTTGTGACGCATCCTCTCAGGGGTAGGGATTTTGTGACGCACCCTTTCAGGGGTAGGGATTTGTGACAGGGCCTCTTGGGTTGGTTATTTCAACCGGGCGGCTACTCTGGCCGTCGCCCGGTTGTCGAACCAGCCTTCCTCATAGTACAGGATTTCCAGGCCGGCGCAGTCCTGGCGCAGCTCCCCCGGCTCCGCCAAGTATTGACGGGAAGGGCTTTCGTGGCGTTTGATGCGACTTGGCCCACCCGATAGGTAACTTGTCTCAAACGGGTGGGCCGGCGCGCCGGGTTCGATGCGACTTGGCCCACCCGATAGGTAACTTGTCTCAAACGGGTGGGCCGGCGCGCCGGGTTCCGGGTTTGCAAGGCAGAGCACTTCGCCCAGGAAGATGCCGCCGGGTTGGAGTTTGGCCCGGATGGCCGGGAAAAGGTCGCGCTGGCGGTAGAGGAAACAGGTCACAACGTCGAAAGCGCCGTCGCCGATGAAATCCAACGACGGCTGGGTTTCCAGGTCGGCCTCGATGGTCTTGACGGTCAATCCCTTTGCTTGCAGGTTCTGGCGGGCCAGTTCCAGGCCGGCGGGGGAAATGTCCACCGCCGTAACGTCCAGGCCGCGGGCCGCCAGCCAGCCGGAGATGCGCCCGGCGCCGGCGGCCAGGTCAAGGGCGCGTCCTTGAGTTGGAACCAGATGCTCAACATCGGCCAGCCAGCGGGGAGCCGGCAGGGGAACAGGGCCGGATTCGATGCGACTTGGCCCGCCCGACAGGTAACTTGTCTCAAACGGGCGGGCCGGCGCGCCGGGTTCGATGCGACTTGGCCCGCCCGACAGGTAACTTGTCTCAAACGGGCGGGCCGGCGCGCCGGGTTCCGAGTATCGGGCATCCCATCTAACGCGGTCGGACTCGGCCATTTTTCACTCCTCCCGCCTGGCTGTCCGGCAGGTGCGGGCGCACGGCGGTGCGCCCCTACGGTCAAGAGGTACGGGCGCAAGGCGGTGCGCCCCTACGCTCAAACGGGTGGGCCGGCGCGCCGGGTTCCGGCAACCTTCATTTGACAGGTAAACCGGAAGTCCGTTCGTGGTGAGCTTGTCGAACCATGAACGGACGGCCCTTCGACAAGCTCAGGGCGAACGGGAAATGACCATCATTTCAAGGTTATTCGCCTACTAGTGGCTAGTGGGTAGAAGGCGGCGGAAACCAATCACTAACCATTGTCCACTAACCACCAACTAAGCGTTCCAGAAGTTGGCTACGGCGGCGTCGGGGAGGAGGAACTCGAATCCGTTGCGCTCGGCGTACTGGCGGTCAATGTCGGTGTCGCCGATGTGGTAATAAACGGCGGCGGGAAACTCGGCCTTAACCTGGTCAAGCTGGTGTTTCAGGACGGTGAACTGGACGGGGATTTGGTGTTCGCTCCAGATGCGCTGCTGGCTGCGAATCATGCGGTCGGAGCAGCTGCCGATGATGTAGCCGGAATCGCGGGCGGCGCGCACCATGTCCATGGTCACGCAGCCGGGGGGGTCGCCCACTTCCAGGGTGCCGTCAATGTCGAAACTTATCAGCTTGGCCAAGTATGTTCTCCTTTTGGATTCCGGCTTTCGCGGGAATGGCGGTTTAAGGCGTGGGATTTCACCCCCAACCGTAGGGGCGGGCCTTTACATTGAAACGTCAGGCCGCCCCTACCCCACGAGGGGGAAGGGATTTTTGGGTTTAACTGGGGTGTTTGGCGAGCATGAGCCAGCCGCCGCTGCTGGGAGTGCTGAAGGCGCACAGGGCGGTTTCGCAGCGGATTTGGATTTGGCGGGGGCCGGCGGTTCCGCGGAGCTGCTCGATGCTGTCGGTGTACATGGCGGTGCGGGTGCGCCCGTTGCCCAGGTTGCCGCCGCTGGAACTGAAGGGATGCGGGCCTTCGACCCGGATGTCGCCGGCGTAGAAGGCGAAGGCGTCGCCGCGCTGGACGCCGTGCCATTGGAAGCCTTCGAGGAAGAATTGGGTCATGGTGGCGTAGCCGTCGTAGGGGTTGAAGACGTCCACGTCCTGGGGGTGGAGGCCGGCGCCCTGGTACATTCGTTGGGCGGCTTGGTCGGTCCACTGTTCGATTTCGTCCAGGTCGGGCTGGGTGGTGCGCTGGCGGAAGTTGTGCTGGGAGTGGTTGAGGACGTAAACCGGGGGCTGTTTCAGGTCGCGGGCGCGCTCGGCGGTGGTGAAGAGGTAGGCGGCGGAGGCCTGCACCGGGCGGTCGCAGTCCCAGATGCGGAGGGGGTTGAGGATGTAGCGGGAGTTGACGTATTCGTCGACGGTAATCTGGTCAATGCCGTGGTTGGCGTTGAAGCCCCAGGGGGTCATCAGGCCGTTGCGGTGCTGGTTCATCACGAAGGGGGCCAGGTCGTCGTGGTGGCCGCCGTATTTCAAGCAATACTGGTTGTGGGGGAAGATGTTGATGAAGTCATTGCCGCCGTGGTTGCCCCAGGGCACGGTCCACTGGCGGGGGCCGCGGGCGTAGTCGTCGGCGTTTTCGCCGCCGCGGCGGTAGCGGCCTTCCAGGTTGCCGGTGGGGTAGATGACGAGGCAGGTGTTGCAGCGTCCGTCGCCGACGGCCTGGGAGGCCCAGCCGACCATTTCGCCGATGGTGGGTACGTTGTCGGGGGCGTATTTGACGTTTTTGAGGCCCATGTTGTCGATGAGCCACTGGGCGTTGATGAGGGTGAGTCCCCATTCGGAGTCGTAGGGCGGGTCGAAGTAGGGCCGGGGGTCCCAACGGGAGGCGGAGCCGCCGCTGGCGCCGGCGATGTGGCTCTGGCAGACGAGGATGCCGTCAATCTGGTCGGGGGTGACGCCGGCGTCGTCCATGGCCCGTTGGCAGGCCAGGATGGTGTAGGCGCCGAGGGATTGGTCCATGGAAACGCCGTCCCAACGGCGGTCAACGGGGGAGTGTCCCACGCCGGCGACGGCCACCTGGCCGCGATGTTCCCAGACGCCGAGGCCGTCCTTGTCGCGGCGCCACTGGTAGTTGTCGTTGGTTGTCATGGTTAATCCTCGCTAGTTGTCGGTTGCCGGGCAGGTAGGGGCGCACGGCCGTGCGCCCCTACCGTTGGGCTGGCTATTGTATGACCCGCCATTCGTGGATTAGCTGGTCGGGGGCGACTTCCTCAAAGACCACCTCGACGGCGGCGCCCACCGGGACTTCATAAGGGGGAGTGCCGGGGAGGTTGGAGTAGAAGTTGACGGTGGTGTCCTGGTCCAGGGTAATCAGGGCCAGGTTGTAGGGCTGGTCGGGCATCCGGCGGTTGAGGCGTCCGTCCTCGATGACGATATAGGTGGCGACGTGGCCCTTGCCCTCGACTTCCTGCCATACCAGGTTGTCCGGGGAGCCGCAGACCTGGCAGGCGGCCTGGGGCGGGTATTGGAGCTTGTCGCAGACGGTGCAGCGTTGCAGCACCAGCCGGCGCCGGTTGACGCCATCCCAGAAGGGCTGGCTCAAATCGTCGGCGACGGGGATGACCTTCGGCATGGTATAACTCCTGGTTGGGTGTCCGCGGGGGCGGTTTCAACCGTGCTAGGATAGTGCAGGTTTCAACCGCCCGTCAAATGCGGTTTGGGCCGGGGGATTTGCTGGTACAATGTTAATGGGACGAAGGGGCGGTTTGGAGCGGAGCGCCGGGTATGTGCGGACGGTTTGACCTGAACGAACATCAATTGAAGATAAACTTCGGCGTTGACCTGGGCGGGCTGTCCCTGCCGGATGACGGCCCTGCGGTCTTGCCGGCGTACAACATCGCGCCCACCAGCCGGGTGTTGACCATCCTGTCCGACGGGTACGGGAATCAGCCGCGGCTGATGCGGTGGGGGCTGGTGCCCCGGTGGTCGAAAGAGATTAACTCCCGGTACGCCATGATTAACGCCAGGGACGACCGGATATTGACCACCAAATCGTATGCCGGCCCGTTCAGGAACCAGCGCTGCCTGATTCCGGCCAGCGGGTTCTACGAATGGAAACGCGGCCCGAGACAAGCGCGGTGGCCGGTGCGGTTTACGCTGAAATCGGAGGATACCTTCGCCTTCGCGGGGATTTGGGAACGGGCGCGTCCCGGTGGGGAAGAGGTCTTGTCCTGCTCGATTATCACCACGGCGGCCAACCGGCTGGTAAGCACGATTCACGACCGGATGCCGGTGATTCTGGCCCCGGAGGATTACCGGCGCTGGATGGACCCGCGCAACGAAAACGTGGAAGACCTGCTGGAACTGCTGCGGCCCTACGACGCCGGGTTGATGAAGGGCTACCCGGTTTCCAACGAGGTCAACGACGCCAGGAACCAGGGGCCGCATCTGGTAGAGGCGGCGGGGCCGGAACTGATTTTCTAGCCGAAGGAGCGATTTATGACCACGCAAGAGCCGGTTAACGTCAAGGTCTGGTTTGACTACACTTGACCCTTCTGCTACGTGGGCCTGGTCAGGCTGGAACAGGTAGCGCGGGAAATTCCCATGACCATTGACCGGCGGCCTTTTTTGTTGCAGCCGGACAAGCCGCCGGAGGGAACGGAGCGGCCCATGCGGGAGGGGGAGACGGCGACGGAGCTTTCCGCCGCGTGGCAGGAACGGGCCGGCGCGCTGGGCGTCACCATGCGCCGCCCATCATGGTCGCCCAACACCAAGCTGGTGCATGAGGCGACGCTTTTCGCCAAGGAACGGGGACGGGATGGGGAATTTCACCACCGGGCGGCCCGGGAATACTGGGAGTCGGGGGCCGACCTGGGCGATGCTGCGGTGGTGGAAAGACTGGCCCGGGACTGCGGGTTGGACGCATCCGAACTGCGGGCTGCGTTGGATTCGGGGCGGTTCCGGCAGCAGGTGGTTGACGAAGACCAGGCGGCGCGGGGATTGGGAATCGGCGGCACGCCCACCTACCAGGTCAACGGGGGCGAACCGACTTTCGGCGACTTGAGCGCCGACGACCTGCGGGCGTTGATTGGGAAGTGAGGCGGGGGTTTACCCCCACCCCAACCCTCCCCCTAGTAAGGGGAGGGAGTATCTTTTGGCCTGGCCCTCTTTCGGTGGAGGGAGTGTCTTTTGGCCCGGTATTTTCCCAAGGCGGGATGGATTTAAGATTGACGGCAAATGCAAGGGAGGAAAAACAACGTGATTAGGCAACTGCGTATCTACACCATCAACAAGGGACACCTGGACGATTTCGTACAGGGCTGGCTGGCCGGGGTTTACCCGCTGCACTTGGAACAGGGCTACAAGATTGAGCGGGCGGGAACGGTGCCGGAGCGGAACGAATTTGTCTGGGAAGTGTCCTACGACGGGCCGGAGGACTGGGACGCCAAGCAAGAGGCGTATTATAGTTCCCCGGAGCGGCTGGCCCTGGACCCGGACCCGGCGCAGTGGATTGCCAAGCGGGATGTCTGGTTCGTCAACTCCGTCCTGCCGGAGTAGGGACGGCTTTCGCCGGAATGAGGTGGGGGGTGTGAATGGCGGCGCGGGCGGTTGCCGGCGCAGGCACGTCATACCGGCGTAGGCCACTTTTAATGTCGTGTCTTCCGCTACGCTACGGACACAGGCCAGGAATCCTTGCCCACGGGTACGCTGTTCTATGCGTGGCTTTTCTGGATTCCGGCTCCTTCGGCTACGCTCAGGACAGGTTTCTTCGGAATGACGGTGGGGCAACCCTCATGTCGCCCGTAACTCCCATCATGTTACCCTGAACGAAGTGAAGGGTCTAAAATTCCTTCGTTAAAGCGGCGTTGGTTTCAGGCAAGGATTTGAGATTCTTCGCTTTACTCAGAATGACATGGAAGGGCCGGCGATTCCGCGTTTTGACTTGGATTTGGATTCCGGCTCCTTCGGCTACGCTCAGGACAGGTTTCTTCGGAATGACGGTAAAGAGGTCTGGGAATGATGGCGGTGGGCGGTTGCCGGCGCAGGCACGTCATACCGGCGTAGGCCACTTTTAATGTCGTGTCCTCCGCTACGCTACGGACACAGACCAGGAATCCTTGCCCACGGGTACGCTGTTCTATGCGTGGCATTTCTGGATTCCGGCTTTCGCCGGAATGACGGTGGGGGCAACCCTCATATCGCCCGTAACTTCCATCATGTAACCCGGAACTCCCACCATGTTACCCTGAACGAAGTGAAGGGTCTAAAATTCCTTCGTTAAAGCGGCGTTGGTTTCAGGCAAGGATTTGAGATTCTTCGCTTTGCTCAGAATGACATGGGGGCGCTCAGAATGACATGGAAGGGCCGGCGATTCCACGTTTTGGCTTGGACTTGGATTCCGGCTTTCGCCGGAATGACGGGTTCGGGCCGGGAATGATGGTGGGCGATTCCAGGCGCAAGCACGTCATACCGGCGAAGGCCACTTTTAATGTCGTGTCCTCCGCTCCGCTACGGACACAGGCCAGGAATCTTTGCCCCCAAGTGCGCTGTTCTGTGCGTGACATCTCTGGATTCCGGCTTTCGCCGGAATGACGGTGGGGGGCGGGGATGATTTTTCGCATATCCCATCAGTGGGTGAAGGTTATCGCGGCCATTTCCTCGGCGGTTATGGTCAGGTTGGGGATTAACTGCCGGACGTTGCCGAGGTTTTCCAGGTCGTTGACCGCCTCTATCACCGCCTCGGCGCGCTGGGGGCCGAGGACGGGGTTGAACAGATAGAGCGCCTTGGCGTTGACCGTCTCGGTGTCCATCGGGTTCTGCATGGTGCCGTAGGCGTGGGGGGTGAAGTGGGACAGGGTAGCGCCGTCGTTCAGGGTCACTTCCACCCGGCCGCTGCGGGGCGCCTCCGGGTCCATCAACGCCGGGTCCGGGATGAGCTGCACCCGCTCTTTAACCGCCAGCACTGCCGGGTCCGACATCCGTTGGTACGAGTGGGTGGACTCGAAAGTAACCTCCCCGTCCACCAGGGCCATTGCAATCATGTGCTGGCAATTAACGTCGGGCATGGCCCGGTCGTTGACGATTCCCGCCCCGTCCTCGGGCAGCCGGACTTCGATGCGGGCGACGTTTTCCGGTGTCAGCCGATGCCCTTGGTGAATGGCGAAAAAGGCGTCCAGGGCCGCCTGGATGGGATACCCCACCGGATAAGGCTTGATGGCGGTTTCGGTGATGCAATACCGACTACCCAGGTCGGCAATCATCAACGCCGGTTCCGGGCCGGGGGAGTGGGCGTTTAGGACGTTGTGCTGTCCTTCCAGGGCGTCGGCCACGCCGGAAAACCCGGCCTGCACCATCAGGGCGGCGGTGACGCCGTTGCGCGCGCCCATCCCCGAAAAGTCGAAGGCTTTTTCCACGTGCTCCAGGTCCCGGGGCCAACTCCAGACGCCGGAAACTTGCTGGGCGGCGTAGGACAGCACGTAGCGCATCCCCGTTTCGTCCAGCCCGGCGATGGAGGCCGCCGCCGCCGCGCTGCCCATCGTGGAGCTGGTGCCTTCCGCGCTGCGGTGGTTGCCTCGCACCAGGTCAGGGCCAAGAGCCAGCAGGAACCGGCAGCAGACATCGTAGCCCAGGACGACGGCCCGCAGCAGTTCTTCCCCGCTGCTGCCCTCCCGCTCGGCCATTGCCAAAGCCGCCGGAACCACGGAACAACCGGGGTGAGACTTGGTGACCGGCTCGAAATCGTCGGTTTCGTCGGCGTGGCCGAACATCCCGTTGACCAGGGCGGCGTTGACGGCGTTGGTCTTGACGTTGGTGGTCAGTACCGAGGATTCGGGGATGCCGCCCTGCAATCCGGCGTACTTTATCGCCATTTCGCCGGCTTTCAACCGCCCGCCGGAAACGCAGGCCGCCAGCGAGTCCAGGATGCGGTGCCGGGCCGCCAGCGCAACGTCGGCCGGCAGGGGGCGTTGGCTTGCCCCGGCCATGTACCGGGCCAGGGTTGCGGTAATTCCGTTAGTCGTCATTGGCAAATGACCTCGTAAAGATTGGGACAGGGTTAACGGTGGGCATCCCCTTATCCCGGCGCGGAGTTTCCCGAGGAGAAAGTGCAGAAAGCCGATGCCGCGGCCCAGCGCCGGGTCGTCAGTACCAGGCGTAGGCGGCGCCGGGCCGCCGGGCCCAACCGGTCTGGCCAATCTCCCGCATCGCCGGGCCGAGGGCGGACATCTGCCTGGCCCACTCGTCGCCGTCCACCCGGGACCACATACCGTGGCCGGCGAACACCCATTCCACTTTCAGCTTGGCGATTAGGTCCATGGTATCGGCCAATACCGGCCATGAGAAAAAAGTCTGTTCCGGGAAAACGTCGAACTCCCCCCGGCGATGGTTCCAGTGCAGCGTGTCGCCGGTGAACAGAAGGCGGTCATCAACGTAATACAGGACGTGGCCTTTGGTATGCCCCGGCGCAGGAATGGAGACCACCCCCGGCGATATAACCGCCACTTCTTCATCGCCGGTCACATCCGTCGCGTAGGGAGCGGCGTCGGCGTCGGCCTCGCCGATCCAGACCCGAGCGCCGTAGCGGTCGGCCCAACGGTCAGCGTCGGCTACATCGTCCCGGTGGCTCAGCAACACGTGGGCGATGCCACCCAGGGCGTCAACGCTCTCGGCGAGTACCCGGTTGAACCGCGGGGAGTCCACCATCAGGTTGCCTTCAGGCCGGGCGACCAGAAACGAATGGGCGGCAAAGGAGGAAAGTGCGTTATTGCCCAGGGCGAACACGCCGTCGGTCATGCGGTAGGGAAACACGCCGGCCGGTTCCCGGGGCTGGCTGCGGTTCCCGATGGACTTGGTGGGGCAGGCCGCAGCAGCCCGCCACATCGCGGCCTCCTCTGCCGCGCCGACGGGCTGCCGGGCGACGTAGGAACGTCCGGCGGCATCCATTTCAATCAGCCCGGGAGCCCAGTTGCGCGCTGCGTCGCACCGGATGCAACGAGTGTCCACGAACCAGAGGCCGGATTGGTTGGCGGGGTGGGACTGGTCGGCTCTCGGCATGGCCTCCTCCGCGCAAACAGGACATTGCGGGCCATTATAGTAGAGTTTGGATTTCGCCGGGGGTTAACGGCGGCGGACGTACTTATCCACGCTTTGCTCAATGGTCAGACCCAGGTAGATGTCCCCGTTGGAATCAACGGCCATGCCGTGGGCGTGACGGATGGGCCACCGCTCCAGGCAATTGCCGTCGGCGTCCCAAACGCTGCAATGGGAATGGCCGGTTTCATCGGCCTGCTCCGCCAGATAGAAAATGCCGTCGTTGCCGCGCACCAGGTTGTCGGGGCCGCCCATGCCCGTCCACATGGTGATAAATTCGCCGTCCGGGGAAAAGACCTGCACCCGGCGGTTGGCCCGGTCGCAGACGTAAACCTTGCCGTCGGGGTCAATCAGCAGGCTGTGGGGCAGGTGGAACTGGCCCGGCTCTTCCTTGCCGGGCTGTCCCCAGGACTGGAGCAACTGGCCCTGGCTGTTGAAACGGTGGACGCGGGCGTTGCGGTAGCCGTCGGAAACGTATATGTCGCCGGAGGGACTGGGGGACATTTCGGTGCAGTAGTTGAAAGGGCCGGCGGCGCGAGGCACCAAATCGCCGGGGTTTTCGCAGCCGGTATCGGAATGAACGCCCCGCTCCCCGATTATCTGCAAGGGCTTGCCGTCCAGGGTGAACTTGACCGCCACGTGGTCGGAACGGTCGGTGACGTAAACGATGTCGTCCACAATCATCATGCCGTGGGGGTCGGATATGGCCCCGATTCCCCAGCGGTTAAGGTAGTTGCCCTCCCGGTCAAAGACCATCACCGGCGGGTCTTGACGCTGGAAGGCGTAAACCCGGTCCTGGGAATCGGTGGCGACGGTGCTGACGGTGCCCAGGGACTCGCCGGGCGGGAGGTTGGGCCAGTCCTGAATCAGGTCATAGGTGTAGGCGCCGGAACCAACGGTAGTCATGGTTTTTCCTCGCTTGAGATTGTGGATAGTGAATAGTCGTTAGTGGGTGTCGTCATATTCATCGTCATACCGGCCTGCGCCGGTATCCAGAATTCCTTATAGAAAATGCGCTGTGGTCGCAGGCTCGTCATACCGGCGCAGGCCGGTATCCAGGAATTCTTGCCAGCTAGTACGCTGTTCTATCCGTAAAATTTCTGGATTCCGGCCCCGTATCGTGGTACGGGGCAGGCTTTTCGCCGGCATGACGATATATGCTTACGCTACCTGTCACCCCCATCCTAACCTTCCCCCATCGAGGGGGAAGGGATTATCGGCCCGTCCATTCGCCGTAAATGGGGTATTGGCTGCACAGGAACTCGATGTAGGCCGGGCGGTTTTCCTTGTTGGCGTCCAGGGCGCGGCGGAGGGCCGGCACAACCTGGGCGGGGTCGGACACGCGCTCGGTGTGAAAGCCCAAATCGCCGATGACCTTGGACATATCAACGTCGTCGGGGCCAAGGACGGCGTGGGTAAAGGGGTCATGGCCCGGCCCCCAGAAACCGGGGCCGTAGCCGGCAAACCCGCCGTTGCTGATGTGGGCCACGGTAATGCCCAGGTTTTGCCGCAGCGCCACTTCCAGGTTGCCCAGCATATAGCCCAGGCCGGCCTCGCCGGTGACGGTCACGGCCGGACGGGCCGGGTCATCCAGCTTGGCGGCTACCGAGGCGGCCCAGCCAAAGCCCAGGGTGGAGACGTTGCCCCAACCCAGGAAGGCCCGCGGAATCCGGGTTTCGTAAACGGTGCTGAGCTGGTCCCGGGTGTTGCCCGATTCGTGGGTGACGAAAGAGTTTTGCGGGTCAAGGACTTCCATCAACCCGGCGTAAACCCGGTAGGGATTGATGGGTTGGTCATTGGAGGCCATCGCCTCCCGATATTGGGCCAGGCCGGCGTCGCGCTCCGCCTGGACTTCCAGGGCCACGTCCTCCGGGGACTTGCCGCCCCGCGGCCCGCGCCCGGCCAGCTCGTCGGCCAGGGCTTGCAGGGTATATTTGGCGTCGCCGATGACGGCCTGGGCGGTGGGATACTGCTTGTTGATGTGCAGTTCGTCCACGTTGCAATGGATGATGGTCTTGGACGCCGGATTGGGGATTCCGTGGCTGAACCGGCCCGGCGACAGGCTGGAACCGACGGCCAGAATCAGGTCGCTGTTGTTCAGGTAGTTGGTGACCTGGCCGCCCCGGACGCCGACAAACAGGGGATGGTCTGCCGGGAACGCGCCCATGCCTTTCAGGGTGGTTACCACCGGAGCGTTGGCCAGTTCTGCGAAGGCCAGCAGTTCGGCGGCGGCGTTGGCGTAAATCACGCCCTCCCCGGCGTAGATGAGGGGATTTTGGGCCTGGGCCAGCAGGTCAACGGCCAAACTTACGTCTTGCGGGTCCGGTGCCGACTTCCAGCCCTTGACCGGGCGGTAGGGGTCGGCGTCCTCATCGTAAGTCCCGGTGGGGTCGGGAACGGCCAGAATGACCGGGCCGGGCCGCCCGCTCCGCAGCATGGTAAAGGCCCGCCGCAGAAACTCCGGCGTCCGTTCCGGGCGGTCAATGTAGCCGAACCACTTGGAGACGGTCTTCATGCTGGAAAAAACGTCGAACTGGCTGTTGCCGGAACTGCCGGCCGGCACACCGTCGGTGATGCAGAGAACCGGGGAGCCGTCCTCGTAAGCCTGGGCCATCCCCGCGTAGGCGTACTGCATCCCGGCGGCATTAACGCCGCCCTGGAAGGTGCAGACGCCGATTTGACGGCCGGCCGTGATTCGGGAGAAGGCGTCGGCCACCGCCACGGCGTAGCGGTCATCGCGCATCATCAGCATGGGGATACCCTCGCGGCCCAGGGCGTTGTTGACCCGGCAAACCGGGAAGGTGGACACCCATTCCACCCCTTCCTGTTTGAGGATGCGGGCTATGCCGGTGGCGGCGTCTATGGTCATTGGTCGTTCCTCCTTGCGGTTGCCGGTGGTCAGTGATTGGCGGCTGGCGGCTAGGCCCCGCCCTTTCTTTAGCGCTGGGAGGCGGGGCAACCCCGTTACTGTAACATCACGGCGGTTTGGCGTCACCCTTGCCGGTAGCCGGCGGTTACGCGACCGGCAAGGCGTCGAAAAATCCCTTGCCCTCAACCTGTCATTCTGAGCAAAGCGAAGAATCTAAAATTCTTGCCTTAGCCGTCGCTGCCTCACCCGTAGAATTTTAGACCCTTCGCTCCGCTCAGGGTGACATGGTGAAGTTCAAGGTTACATGGTGACGGCTCAGGGTGACATCCAAAAGACCGGACGATTATCCGCAGGGGCCTTCAATTGTTTCCCTGCGGGGCTTTCAATTGTTACCCTGAACGAAGTGAAGGGTCTAAATTCGTCCCAATGGGCGCGTTGGGAAAGGCAAGAATTTTAGATTCTTCGCTTTGCTCAGAATGACATGGAAGGGCAAGGAATGAAAACCAAAATACCCGGGCGATTATCCGGGTCTGGCTTGTTGCCCCGGCTACCACGCTGGTAAACTGCCCGCATAATGCGACGGGGTTGGGAATCCGGGGAAGACAGCCCGCATACGCCACTATGAAACTGACGGAAATAGTCGCCGGGATTTACCAGGTGGAGTTCCTTAACACCAGCGTCTTTCTGGCGTTGGATGAACGGGTTACGGTCATTGACGCCGGTTGGCGGGGCTGCGGCCACCTGCTGCTGAAAGCCCTGGAACGGCTGGGCCGTCGCCCCGAAGAAATCGCCTACCTGGTAGCCACCCACCACCACCCGGACCACGTTGGCGCAATGGCGTACCTGCGGCAAGAATCGGGGGGCCAGGTGGCAGCCCACCAAGCCGAGGCGGGGGTGATGGCCGGGCTGGCAGAACCGCCGGCGCCCCAGGTCATGCAGCACGGGCCTCTTCATTCCATCTATGGCTGGCTGGCCCACGGATTCACCTCGTTGGAAGCCGTCGCGCCCGTTCCGGTTGACCTGCCCCTGTCCGACGGCAGCCGCCTGGACGTTCTGGACGGTATGGAAGTCGTCCATTGCCCGGGGCATACGCCGGGCAGCATTTGCCTGCATTTCCCCAACCAAGGGCTGCTGGTCGTAGGGGACGCTTTGCAATACCACCACGGCCAACTGGAACTGCCCCATCCCTGGTACACCGTGGACATGGAGCAGGCCAAGGACTCGGTACGCAAGCTGTCCGCGCTGGACTACGACACCCTGGCCTTCAGCCACTTCCCGCCCATCCGGGGCAACGCCTCCGCCGCGGTGGGCAGGTTCGCGGAGGGCCTTGGCTAGTGACTGGCAGGGAACAACATGGAAATGGGGGTAATTTCTCCGTTCGCCCTGAGCTTGTCGAAGGGCCGTCCGTTCATGGTTCGACAAGCTCACCACGAACGGACTCTTGGTTGCCCAATCAATCCAAAGATGATGGACGCTAATGGCTGGGGCCTCGTGGTCAGCCACTAATCGCGTGCCAATAGTCATTTATGAAAAAGGAACGCAAACATGGAAACCTTGATTGACTTGATGGAGTCCTGCGTCGGGAAGTTTCAGAACCGGACGGCGCTGGTCATTACCCCCGGTTTCCGCCGCCAGCGGTGGACGTACCGCCAACTGTGGGACATGGCCGGGCAGCTGGCCGCGGTACTGCGGAATCGCGGGCTGGAAAAGGGCGACCGGGCGGTCATCTGGGCGCCCAACCGTCCGGAGTGGGCGCTGGCTTACCTGGCCTGCCTGCGGGCCGGCGTGGTGCTGGTTCCCCTGGACGTGCGAAGTTCGCCGGACTTCGTGGCTCGCATCGTTGAGCAGACCCAGCCCAAGCTGGGTTTCCGCGCCCGCCAGACTCCCGGCGACTTGGGCGATGCTTTCCCCACCCTGGCCCTGGAAGAACTAGAGGACTTGATTGACGGCCAGGTGGAGCAGTGGACGGAGCCGTCCCTGGTCAAGGACGACATCGCCCAACTGATGTTTACCTCCGGCACCACCGGCGACCCCAAGGGCGTAATCCTGACCCACGGCAACCTGGTGTCCAACATCACCGCCTGCCAGAACCTGCTGCCCGTGGGCGTCAACAGCCGCATCCTTTCTTTGCTGCCCCTCAGCCATATGTTGGAGCAAATCGGCGGGCTGTGGGTGCCGTTGGTGTCCGGCGCCTCGGTGACTTATCCCACCAGCCGCCAGCCCCGCACGCTTTTCAAGACCATGCAGCGGGACCGCATTACCAACCTGGTGCTGGTGCCGCAGGCGTTGGAGTTGCTGATGGCCGGCATCGAGCGGGAAGTGCGGGCCAAGGGCAAGGAAAAGGTCTGGAAGATTATGACCAGGGCCTCGCCTTATATGCCCAAACCCGTCCGTCGCCTGTTGTTCAAAGAAGTCCACAAGAACTTTGGCGGCAAGATGGCCTTCATCATGTCCGGCGGCGCCTACCTGTCGCCGGAGTTGGCTAAGAAATGGGCCGCCATTGGCATTCCCGTTTTGCAGGGCTATGGCACCACCGAGGCGTCGCCGGTCATTTCCGCCAATACCTTCTCCCACAACCGGCTGGGTTCGGTGGGCCGCACGGTGCGGGGAGTCAGCCTCAAGCTGGCCGACGACGGCGAAATTCTGGTCAAGGGCGACAACATCACCCCCGGTTACTGGATGAATCAGGATGCCACCGACGCCGCTTTCGAGGACGGCTGGTACAAGACGGGCGACCTGGGCAACCTGGACTCCGACGGCTATCTGTCGCTGAAAGGGCGCAAGAAAGACCTGATTGTGCTGCCCAACGGCCAGAATGTCTATCCCGAAGACCTGGAACTGCTGCTGAACCAGCAGCCCCCGGTCAAGGATAGCGTGGTATTGGGCGCGCCCGACCGCAACGGCGCAACGCAAGTCCACGCCGCCCTGCTGCTGGAGGAATCGTCCACCCAAGGCGACGGTGACGGAGCAGTGGCGGAGGTCAACCGGATGGTGTCCGACCACCAGCGCATCCGGGCGATTACCGTCTGGCCGGAAGAGGACTTTCCCCGGACGCATACCCTCAAAATCCGCAAGCCCCTGGTGCTGGACTACATTCAAGGCAACGGCCAGCCGGATACGGCCCCATCTCCCGCCGCAGCCTCCACCGCCGGGGCCAGTCCCTTCCTGGCCCTGGTGTCGGCCCAATCCGCCTTGCCGGTGGACGCCCTGACCCCCGATAGCGTCCTGGAAACCGACCTGGGGCTGGACTCCCTGGGCCGGGTGGAACTGCTGTCGGCCATTGAAGAGGAACTGGGAGTTTACATTGACGAACAGGAAGTAAGTCCCGAAACCACCCTGGGCCGGTTGCAGCAAATGGTGGAGCAGGGAGTGGCTACCCCCCGGATGTCCTTCCCCACCTGGGGGCAAGATGCCTGGTGCCGGGTGGCCCGCGCCGGCCTGCAATGGGGGTTGGTGTTTCCGTTCCTGCGGCTGTTCTACCGGGTCAACATCCAGGGGCGAGAGTCCATAAAGGGGTTGTCCGGGCCGATGCTGTTCGCCTCCAACCACAACGTCAAGCTGGACAACCCGGCCATCATCCTGGCCCTGCCCCCCGGCTGGCGGTGGCGGCTGTCCATCGCGGCGGCGGCGGACGATATTTTCGGTCATCCCGTGCGGAAAATCGCCGCTCCCCTGCTGGGCAACGGGTTCCCCTTTTCCCGGGAAGGGGCGGTCAGGCCCAGCCTGGAACACCTGGGCGGTATGCTGGACGACGGTTGGTCGGTGCTTATCTACCCGGAGGGGCGCAACAACTACGGGGAGATGGACGCTTTCAAGCCGGGAACCGGGATGCTGGCCGTGGAAAGCCGCACTACCATCATTCCCATCCGGGTGAGTCTCAACAAGCCGGGGCCGTGGGACGGGGCCTCGCCCATCAGCCGGGGCCGGATTGATGTCCGGTTCGGCCAACCCCTGAATTTCCCCAAGGGCCAGGACTACCGGGAGGCCACGGAGAAGATAGAGGCGGCAGTGCGCGCGTTGTAGGGAATCAGTGGCTAGCGGTCAGTGATTGGTGGTTAGGTACGGTTGCATTGACGACTAACCCGTCATACGGCATCCAGTCCCTTCCCCATCGCTATTAACCGTCATTCCGGCGAAAGCCGGAATCCAGAAATATCAAGCACATTGCAACCCCCTTGAGTGCAAGGAATCCTGGATACCGGCCTACGCCGGTATGACGGGTTGAATTGCGCAAGTGGGAAGGGTTTTTGCCGGGGTGTCTCCGTTGGGCCCCTACCACGCTCGGCGGATTCCTGGTCAACCTATGAAAGTATCCCAATACGATTGTCATGGGCCGCCCGCTTGTTTGACTCTCCCAAAAGGCGGGCTTAAACTCCGTAGGGGCGCACGGCCGTGCGCCCCTACCCCCTTGTTGGCTCAATTTCGCCGCTAATCCATCCCCCCACCGGAGACAGTTTGCCCTTATGAATTTCGGTCTTTTTCTGGAATGGCCCAACCCGGAAATCCGCAACTGGAAGACGCTTTTCGAGGAAGGAATCGAGCAGCTCCAGTACTCGGAAGAGGTGGGGTTTGACTACTGCCTGATTGCCGAACACCACTTTTCCAACTACGGCAACTCGCCGGCCCCACTGCTCCAGGCCCTGCACATCGGCCAGCGCACCCGGAAACTGAAAATCGCCACCGGAATCCTGGTATTGCCCATCTGGGACCCGCTGCGGCTGGCCGAAGAGGTGGCGGTGCTGGACAACCTGGTTGACGGGCGGTTTATCTGCGGCATTGGCCGGGGCTACCAGCCCCATGAAATGTCCCGGTTCGGCATCCCCCTGGAAGAGTCCCGCCAGCGCACCCACGAAACCCTGGACGTGATGGTTAAAGCCTGGACTCAGGACGAGTCTTTCACCTACGCGGGCGAATACATCAACGTACCCCACGAAGTAACGGTCTGGCCCAAGCCGTTGCAGAAACCCCATCCGCCCTTCTGGATTGCCGGCACCAGCGTCGAGTCCATGAAACTGGCGGCCCAGCGGGACATGATGCCCATAACCACGGGTCTGCTGGGCGCGGCGGGTATGCGGGCGCACCTGGCCTCGCTGATACATTTCCGGCTGGAATTGGGCAAGCCGATAGACAACATCCAACTGGGGATGCAGGCCATTACCCACGTCGCCGACACCGACGAAGAGGCCCGCAATCAACTGGCCTACGCCCGTTGGCAGAACCGGGCCGGCCGCGCCCTGAACCGGCTGGACGTTAAGAACGGGCGGGTGCAGGTGGGGCCGTACCAAGGGGAGTTGGACGACGACGGTTTCATGCAGCGGTTGTTTTTCGGCGGGCCGGATACGGTCATCAGGAAGTTCAAGGAAGCGGCGGAGTTGGGCGTCACCCACGTCAGCAACTGGATGATGTTCG
This sequence comes from Dehalococcoidia bacterium, assembly GCA_963665735.1. Classification (GTDB taxonomy): domain Bacteria; phylum Chloroflexota; class Dehalococcoidia; order Lucifugimonadales; family UBA3495; genus CATOSK01. Next base: position 1,929,696 of record OY762444.1, read on the forward strand.
GCGGGCTGGAACACGAAAAGATTATGAAGTCGGTGCGGCTGATGGGCGAGGAAGTGATACCGGCCCTGCGGGAAGTCCTGCCGCCCCCGTCCCTGGCCGAGGAACTGGCCCAGGAACCCCCGGCCACCACCGAAGAACTACAACAAGCCAGATTCGGCCCCGCCCCCTCAGACGTAACAACGACGTAACCCAAGGGCTTGAATCTTGACTGACATTCCATTGTGAGCTTTCTTTGGGTATTGGTGTAGAATTGGCCTAATCGCCCTTTCGCAATCCGCTTGTCCCACCAACCGGCGCAAGGAGTTCCATGAATAGACCCGTTGAACAAGGGCAGCTTATTGTTGGTGAAGGCCGGCAATCCAAGAAAAGGCCGTCCCCTTCCCAAAGGGCCAACGACCTTGACGGGCGGCAATGGTTGCGGAACTCCATCAGCATTTGGAGCGATATTCATAAGACCCCGGAGGAAATTTCGTTAAAACATCCCGCCATGTTTCCCATCAAATTGGTGAGCCGGTTAATCGAGTCTTTTACCCGTTCCGACCAAAGGGTTGTGCTTGACCCCTTTTCCGGGATTGGTTCTACGGTTCTGGCCGCCGAAGGGCTGGGCAAACAAGGCATAGGGCTGGACATATCGCCTGAGTACATCACCAAAGCCAGCCAGCGCCCTTTGCCCAACACGGACTTGTTTGGGTCTAACGGCGCTACCGGGACTGGGGAGCGCCATTTCTACCAGGCGGATGCCAGGGACTTGTTGCAGTACGCCGACCCGGACTCGGTTGATTTCGTAGTAACTTCTCCCCCCTATTGGGACATTCTGCTCCAGAACAGGACTGCCGACTACAAGGAAATCCGAAACTACGGAGATTCGGATTCGGATTTAGGGCGAATCTCCGATTACCACGAATTCATTGAGGCTTTGGGCGATGTTTTCGCCCAGGTTCTTACTGCCCTTAAACCGGGGTGCTACTGCTGCGTGGTGGTGATGGATTTACGCAAGGGCAGCAAGTTCTTTCCCTTACACGCCGATTTGTCCGTGAAGATGCAGGAAATAGGTTTCCTGTTCGACGACCTGATAATCTGGGACCGGAAGCACGAATACAACAACTTGCGGCCCTTGGGACACCCCAGCGTTTTCCGAATCAACAAGGTTCACGAGTTTATCCTCATTTTCCAGAAACCACGGGCCAATGCAGCTTGATACGGCGCGTTTCTCTGAGGATATTCCGAATATCTTTGGGCTGGACGGCGACCTGGACTTGGCTGTCGCCTTCGTAACTGAGCCTGGCTTATCCCTGGTACGTCCATCCCTGGAACGAAAACTCGCGTCGGGACGGCGTATCCGCCTGTTGCTCGACCTGCAAGAGGGCGCTACGGACCCGACCGCATTGTGGGAACTGATTGCCCTTGCCCATCAATACCCTTCTTCTCTTCTGCTGCGGGCATACGTTCCGAATCAAGGAATCCTCCACAGCAAGGTTTACATCAACCAGGCTGACAGCAGGGTTACTCTGATAACCGGGTCAGCGAACCTGAGCGCGGCCGCTCTCAACGAGAACGTGGAACACGGGTTGCGCCTCGCCGGAACCACCTCCGACCAAGTCCTAACGGAAGCGCAAGATGAGTTCGAGCGACTTTGGAACTCCCAATACGCTTTTCGCATAGACGATGAGGCGGCCAGGCTTTACGAAACTTACTGCGGCCTGATTAGGACTTCCCTAACCAGGGCGCAAAGAAGGGCGCGGGGTTCGTGGCGAAACCTGCTGGCGCACTTGGCGGAAACTCCGCCCACGGCCTTTGAGTGGCCGTCGGTACGGGCAGCGTTTATCATCGGAGCAATCACGGCTCGCGGCTACCTCAGCCCCGACGACGGTACAATCACCATCCCGCTTTTGTTCCGGTCAAACCCCTACAAGTCCGGCAGGATAACCGTTCGCGATGTGTCTTTCGATGCGTCCGCAGTCCTCCCAACAATCCCTGACACAATCGCCGGCCACGCGACGCAGGCGTTTCCCAACGCCAACGTCATTACCGAAAGGATGCGGGTGACCATAGATTTTCAGAACGACCTGGAAACTTTCGGGGCAATAGCGGGCCTTTTCGCCCCCAGAACCGATTGCAATTCATTCCACCTTCCCAACCAGCTCGCCAACGCTGAGTATTCGGTAGTGGCCGAGTTCGTCCGCGGATTCGCCGTTGCCAGCGCCCTTTTGACCGACAGCACCAGTATGCCCGGCAACGCCTTGACCGGATTGCCGGGGCAAATGGTTGTATGGCTGAGGCCCAAACAAAATAACCTGCGCCTCTACGACCAGCTAAGCGCGATAATCAACCGCCGCCTCCACATCACCATATATCACCACCGCAGAACAAACCGGGAACCCCACTTGAAGCTGTTGTGCGAGGAATTTGCCGAAATCGGCTTCGGAGTTGACTGGTGGGACCAGTTGCTCCACGCCGGCGCGGAATACAATAACGCCCTGTTTCCACAAAGTTAGGTTCGCCAATCCCCGCCCCTCTTTCCCGTCATTGTCCCCGTCTCCCCGTCTCTGCGCCTCTGTGTTAAATTGCACCGGGGACGCAGCGCGTTTCAGATGCAACCCAACCATTCATTCCCATATCCTTGGAGGCCCTCTTATGACCAACGCCAACAACCAACTGCCCCTGCCGCTAACCGGCATCCGCGTTCTGGACGCCACCCATATCGTTGCCGGCCCTTTCTGTTCGCTGATTCTGGCGGACATGGGGGCCGAGGTTATCAAGATTGAGCGGCCCCGCACCGGCGACCTGGCCCGGGGCCGGGGGCCCTTCATCCGGGGGGCCGACGGGCGGGAAATCAGTTCCCGTTACCTGGGCATCAACCGCAACAAGAAAAGCGTCACCCTGGACTTGCGCAACCCCCGCTGCAAGGAAGCCTTCGAGAACCTGGTCAGGGAGTCCGACGTGCTGCTGGACAACTGGGGGCCGGGGGCCTTCCAGCGTCTGGGGTTGGGCTACGACCGCCTGCATGAAATCAACCCACGGCTGGTCTATGCCAGCATCACCGGCTACGGCGACAGCGCCGACCTGCGGGGGCCGTATTCCAACTGGCCGGCCAACAATTTGAGCATTCAAGGCATGGCCGGCTGGATGGAAGTCACCGGAGAGCCGGACTCGCCGCCCCAGGCCGTGGGCGACAACATCGGCGACTCGGTGCCGGGGGTCTGGACGGCCCTGGGCATCGTGCTGGCCTTGCAGTCCCGGGAAAAGACCGGCCTGGGGCAGTTGGTGGATATGTCCATGTACGAGTGCATGGTCTCCCACATGGTCAGCAGTATGAACGTCTTTCAAGCCACCGGCGCCAATCCCACCCGCTCCCGGGACCGCCTGACCACGGCGGGGATGCCCTTCAAGGCCCGGGACGGCTACGTGCTGATGGCCGGGGTACGCTCGGCGGAACGGCTGCGGGCCATGTGGCAGCTCATCGGGCGGGAAGACTTGACGGAAGACCCGCGCTACCTGGGCCAAGGGGCGGACGGGGACTTTTACTTCCAGAACGTCATTCCGGCCATTGAGGAATGGTCGCAAAAGCTGCCCAAGTGGGAAGTGGCGGAAAAGCTGACCGAAATCGGGTTTTCGATGGGCATAGCCCAGACCATTTCCGACCTGGACCAATGCCCCCACCTGTCAGCCCGGCGGATGTTCGTTGACACCGACGACACAATGGGAGGCCGGTTTACGTCGCTGAAAACGCCCATCCACCTGACCGCCTGCCAGGACTTCGCGGCGGAAACCCCGCCGCTGCTGGGCGAAAACAACGCCGAAATCCTTTGCACCCTGGGAGGCTTAACCGCGGAAGAGTTGACCGCGCTGGAAGAGGAAGGGGCGGTTTAGGGCAATGGATTCGGGGATGGAGGGGATGGAAAGGATTTGGTACTACGACGACGTGAGAAGGCAAAAACATCCCGAAGTTAAAGACGAGTGGGTTGAACGAGTTCTAGCCAACCCTTACCATATCGAAGACCAGGAAGGCGGTAGAAAAAGGTATTATGGCTATATCGAAGAGGCCGGGCATTGGCTCAGGGTAATCTTGGAAGAGGGCAAATTGTTGAACGCATTTTTGGACCATCACGGGCTAAAGAGATGGGGGCAACCATGAAACCCGACCTGGAGATTCTTTACGACCCCGAAACGGACACGCTGGACCTTTGGAACGGCCTTACGGCATCTATCGGAGACGACATCGCCGAAAACGTCATCGTGTTTTTCGATAATGAAGGCCAATACAACGGCGTTACAATTGAATACGCCGCTAAGTTGCTGGTGCCCTACCTGACCGGCGCCAAGGAAACGGCGTCGGTAGGGAAACCGAAACACCGCGACGAGTTCGACGCGAAAGACAATGGCGGGCCAAGTAAACCCAATTCAGTATCAGTAGAGGAAAAAGCGGGGCTGATGGGGGATTCCTGGAATCGAAAGTTGAACATACGCTATCACCAACAATCAGACACGCTATGGCTCGCCAACGGTCTGCCAACCCCCAATGGGGTGGACATCGCCGAAAACGTCACGGTGTTTTTCGATGATGATGACCAGCCCAACGGCCTGATGGTTGAACACGCCGCCGAGTTGCTGTTGCCCGTCTTGATGACCGCCAAGGAAAAGGCAGACTCTCCAAATAGCAAGGGCCTTTAATTTTTGGTTCCCCGTCCCTTCATGTCATCCTAAGCGCCCCCCAAGTCAATCTAAGCGTCCTCCATGTAATTCTAAGCGCTCCCCAAGTCAATCTAAGCCCCCCTATGTTATTCTGAGCGCAGCGAAGAATCTAAAATTCTGGCCTTAGCCAACCCTGCCCTGAGCATTGCCGAAGGGGCCCCAATCCGAAGAATTTTAGACCTGGGTGAAAAATCGTTCAGGGTTGCATCGTGAAGTTAAAATGCGATTGCCCCAAACTCGTAACCCGGCGGTTTCCATAAACCGCAACCTTGGGGTAAAATTTCAACAGGTTCCTTAACGTATAGCCCAAAGGCTGACAACCCACACTGAACACGGGCCAATAACCTATGCCGTTACCGTTACTACTGTTTCCCCTGGCAGTGGCCGGCGGTTCCGCCCTGGCGCAGACCGTCGCCAAGCTCAAGGCGCACAGCGTCCTCAACTCGTTGCGGGCCGAACTGCAAGAACTGGAGTCGGAACACCGGGAGCGGATGCAGGAGCATTACGACCGGCAGGCGGAGCTTTGCCTCCAGTTGGGTCTGCCGGAGCCGGAACTGCCGGAGTGCTTGCTGGAACCGGAGCCGGTGGAAGAGCCGCCGATTCCGCGCTGGCGCCGCCCGTTAAAGCGTCTGAAGCCCCAAAAGCGCGGCCTGGCCGACGGGCCGGCCCAATCCCGACGGCAAATCGTCGGCAAACACGCCGCCAGCTTTACCGCCGGCACCGTCTGGAAAACATCGGGGGCCGCCATTATGAACGTCGCGCGCCCGATGCTGGGCCGGGTCCTGTCCATCATGCCCCGGTTCGCCGCGGCCGGGGGCTCCGGCGCGGCCGGCGCCGGCGGGGTCATTGGTTCGCTGGCCGCCTCTACCGCCGTGCGGTTCGCCTTGGGCGCCGTCACCGTGGTGGGCATCGTCGTTGGGCCGCTGCTGGCGGGCTGGGCCATCCTGCGGGAAGTCAAGAAGGTCAGAAACGCGCGGGAAGAACTATATGCGGCCCGCATCGAAAGAAGGGCCGAGTTGACCCGCTACGCGGTACGAACCCGCCAACTGGAACGGGAGTGCGCCGAGTTGGAAGAATCGGCAGCCGCCAACCCCGTTGCGGTGGCTGGCAGCTAGTCGGCAGTGAGTCATCGCCGACGTAGGGGCGCACGGCCGTGCGCCCCTACCAATAGGCATTGGATGTTGCGGTTGTCCCTACCAGAGCCGGTGAGGATTGAAATAAATGGCTGTGATTACCCTGGATTCCGGTAACGTCTTGCAGGTGACGGATGTGCTGTTTGACTTCGTGCGGGATGAAGCGTTGTCCGGCGCGGACGGGTGGACGGCGGAAGATGCTTTCCGAGCCCTGGGCCGCTTGATAGAGGATTTCGGCCCGACCAACCTGGAACTCCTGGCCCGGCGGGATGATGTCCAGCGGAAAATAGACGACTACTATATCGCCAAGCGGGCCGGCGGCTGGCAGCCGACTGAGGAATCCGCCGCCGCTGACGCCCTGGACTTGGAGCGGTTTCTGCTTGAAATTGGCTACCTGCCAGCGGCGCAGGACGTGGATTTCACCATGACCACGCCGCAGCTTGACCCGGAAATGGACTTGAACGGCCCGGAACTGGTTACCCCCGTCACCAACGCCAGCATGGCCGTGGAAGGGGCCAACGCCCGCTGGGGCAGTCTGTACGACGCCTATTTTTTGAGCGACATACATTCGGAGATTGACCGGGAAACCCAACGCCCGGCCCGTCTGCGGATGGTGGTAGAGGAAACCAACCAATTCTTGACCCAGTACGTCGCCCGGTGGGAAAACGGCGCAGCCTTTGACGACATCGCAGCCTACCGGGTAGAGCAGGACGCTGCGGGCAAATTCCAACTGCGGGGCATAAACGCCGCCGGGCAAGAACATAACCTGGTGGAACCCGACAAGTTCGTTGGCTTTAACCTGGACGAATCCGGCCAGTTGGCGGAGTTTCTGCTGGAAAACAACGGCCTGAAAATCGTTTTCCAACTATACCAAGGCGGAAAGACAGACCCGGACAACGGCCAATTCAGGGACTTAATCGTCGAGTCCGCCGTCACCAACATTGTGGACTTTGAGGACGCGGTAGCCGTGGTTGACGCCGAGGACATGGTGGCCGGCCTCCGCAACTGGCTGGGGTTGGTCAAGGGCGACCTGACCGCCTACGGCTCCCGCGGAATCCTCAAAACCATCAACTCCGACCGGACTTGCCTCGACGTTTTCGGCCAGCCCCAAACCCTGAAAGCCACCAGCCTCATGCTGGTCAGAAACGTCTCTCTGCACATCTACACCGACATGGTGGAATTGAACGGCGAAAGCGTGCCGGAACGGATTGTCGGCGTGTTCCTGACCACCCTGATAGCCTCTATTCACGACAACGGCTCTGGCGGGGAGGAACGGCCCGGCGGTTCGGCAGCCCCGTCCATGCCCACCCGCGGGCCGAACAGCGCCAAGGGCCATGTTTACCAGGTAACTCCCAAGCTCCAGACCAGCCGGGAAGTGGCCGAGCAGGTGCGGTTTTTCGAGGCCGTCGAGGATGCCCTGGGTATGCCCAACGGCGCCCTGCTCATCGGAATTATGAACGAAGAACTGGGCATGACCCTGCAACTGGCCGATGCGTTGCAAGCCGCCCAAAGCCGTACCTTCTTCATCAATACCGGGTTCCTCGACCGGACGGGTTCGCAAATCCGGGTGCAGATGCACGCTGGGCCGGTGGACTTGCGCGACGACCTGACCCAAAAGACCTACAACGCCAGCTATGAACGGCACAACGTGGCCGTGGGCATCCGGGCCGGCGTCCACCGGCACGGCAAAATCGGCAAGGGGATGCAGGTCAGGAACCGGGCAATGGCCGAAATGCTGGAGCGGAAGATTGACCACCCCCGCAGCGGCGGCAACACCGCCTGGGTTCCCGCCCCCTACCCCAGCCACATTCACGCCATGCACTACCACATGGTGGACGTGGCCCAGGTGCAGCGAACTTTGGAGGACGCCCCGGAGGAAATTTCCCGCCAGCCGCTGCTGACCTTCCCCTTGCTGGAATCGGCCAAGATTGAATCCGCCGACGCCCGGCGGGACTTCCTGCTCCGCTACGTCCACAGCATGATGGCCTACGTCGCCCCCTGGGTGCATCGGGGAATCGGTTGCAGCGGCGTGCCCAACTTCGACCAGATTGAGGAAATGAAAGACCGGGCCACCGAAAGAATTGACGGCGCGTTAGTCGCCAACTGGAAACTCCACGGCGTAATCACCCAGCAGGACATTGAGGACGCCATACAAGAGACGGCCCGCATTGTGGACGAACAAAACGCCGCCAATCCCGCCCACCAGCCCATCGCCACCACCCCGGAAAAGCGGGCGAACCTGTTGAACGACCCGGCAGCCCTGGCCGTGCTGCAAATCATTGAAGACGCCCTGTCCTCCACCGGAGCCTACGTCGAACCGGCCCTTTACGACAACCGCAAGAAGGTCAAGGCCGCCGAATGACGCTAGGGATGCAGGATGTAATTCTGAGCATAGCGAAGAATCTGAAATCCCGGCCGGCAACCCTCTTTCAACTCCCGCAGGGCCTTTCCAAAGTTGGAACGTCATTCCGGCGAAGGCCGGAATCCAGGAATCTTCCCGAAATGCGACGTTCCGGGGATTGGGACTTGTGGATTCCCGCTTTCGCGGGAATGACGGTAGCGGGCGGAAATGACAGTAGCCGGCGGAAATGGCGAATTATAGAATTGACTACACACCCTAATCCCCTCCCCGTGCCAGGGGGAGGGTCGGGGTCGCAGGGTCTTTTGATTTTCATTCCATAGCCCAAGTATGTCATCCTGAGCAATGCGAAGAATCTAAAATTCCTGCCTTAGCTAACCCTGTCCTGAGCAGTGCCGAAGGAGTCGTCCGGCCCGCAGGATTTTAGACCCTTCACTTCGTTCAGGGTGACATGGTAGTGGTTCAGGGCGACATGGTAGTGGTTCGGGGTGACGAAGCCTTGCGACGGAATGACGGCGTGAAAAGCGGTCGGCAATGATTTGACTCGGGGAGGAGCTGTATGTTCCAAGAGAAGAGGATTTACGTCGGAATGCACGACGGCGTTTGCGCCGTCAGCAGCGACGACGGCGGCAAGACCTGGCGGCAAGGCCCCGTCACGTCCTTGGCCCACGCCGCCGCCCGGCTGACCGCCAGCCCGGTTGACCCCAACCGGGCCTACCTGGCGGCCTACGAGGCCGGCGTTTACCGCACCGACGACGGCGGACTGACCTGGAACCGAATAGAATCCTACCCTACGGGCTACGCCCACAGCGCCCTGGCCCATCCGACGGAGCCGCAGACCGTTTACGTCGGCAGCGAACCGGCGGCGGTTTTCCGTTCCCCGGACGGCGGCGATACCTGGGAGGAACTCGACGGTTTCCGGGCCGTTCCCGAATCGGCGGAATGGGGATTCCACGCCCCAACCCGCGATTCCCACGTGCGCGACCTGCGGGCCGCTCCCGACAACCCCGATTGCCTGTACGCCGGCATCGAAGTGGGCGGGATGGTATGCTCCGGCGACGGCGGGGCCGGTTGGCGGCAACTGCCCGGCCTGGACGCCGACATTCATTGCGTCAATCTCAGCGACTCCCGGCCCGAAAGGGTGTACGTCGCCACCGCCAGCGCGCCTTACCGTTCCGACGACGGGGGAACCGAGTGGCGAATGATCAACGCCGGGCTGGAACGTCGCTACACCCTGCACATCGCGGCAGCCCCCGACGACGCCGACCTGACGCTGGTAACGGTGTCATCCAACGCCCGCCGGAGCAATCCTCAGTTCTACCGCACCACCGACGGCGGAGAGAGTTGGACGTTGGTTGATGGCTTGGGACAAGGCGAGGACGCCGCCGACATGGTGGTGGCCTTTGACTGGGACCCGCAGGAACCGGGCCACGTTTACGCCGGAAACGACGGGGGCGCGCTGTACCGCAGCGAGGACTACGGCAAGACCTGGCAGCAGTTGCCGGTGCGCCTCCCCACCGTAGCAGTGGGCGCGCTGGCCGTGGCAAGGGTCTGAACCCGCCAACAGCAGAACATCGCAAAGTCGGTAGAACGGGCGTAAGGGGCGATTCCTTAATCCCCTCCCCATGTTAGGGGGAGGGTTGGGGTGGCGTCTTACCCCGGCCAAAACCCCTGCTTTTCACCACGTAGGGGCGGGTTTGAAACCCGCCCTACCACTCCACGCCGTAGGACGGCCCGGCGAAATGGGGATTTCAGCCCGCCCAGCGGTGGGGCAGGTCTTTCAGGTTGTTGAAACCCAGGTCATCGCACAGGGCCAGGTAGTCGGCCCGGCAGACGCCCCGCCATTCCAAGTCGGCCAAGTCTTCCGGCAGAGGAACGTCCAGCCGCAGCGTCGCCAGTTGCTTGTAAAGGCCGGCTTCCGCCCGGTGGTCGGCCAGGCTTTGCGCCGCTCCCTTGGCCCCGCGCACCGTTATTGACCAGTCGGCGGCATCGTCGGGAATGGACTCCAACGCGCCGTAATGGGTCAAGACTTGGGCGGTGGTCTTGGCACCCCACTTGGGAACGCCGGGAATGCCGTCGGCGGCGTCGCCCACCAGCGCCAGGTAGTCGGGGATGCAAGCCGGGGGAACGCCGAATTTTTCGATGACGCCGGTTTCGTCGGTGACAATGTTGCGGCGACGGTCCAGAGCAACTACCCGGTCTCCCACAACCATCTGCGCCAAATCCTTGTCCGGCGAGCAGATGACGATTTGCTCGACTTGCGGGTCATTGCGCCAACGGGCGGCGGCGGCGGCAATGGCGTCGTCGGCCTCGAACTCGGTCATGGGCCAGACCACCAGCCCCAGGGCGGCAGCGGCGCGCTCGGCCAGCGGGAATTGGGCCATGATTTCCGGCGGCATCCCATCGCCCGTCTTGTACCCGTCAAACATATCGTTGCGGAAGGACTCGACAACGTGGTCAAAAGCGACGGCGGCGTGGGTAACCTCCGGCTCCCGCAGCAGCATCAGCAGCGTCTGAATCAACCCGCGGGTAGCGGCCACTTCCCGCCCGTCCGGGGCCAGCATGGACGGAAGGGCGTAGAAGGCCCGGAAAAGTTCGTAAGTGCCGTCAAGAAGGTGAATTTTCATGGCAGTGGCTAGTGTCCCGGGGAGCTGGTGACTACCGTAGGGGCGCACGGCCGTGCGCCCCTACCTTGGCTGCAACTTTCAGACCAGGTGGCAGGCCGCCCAGTGGCCGGGAGACTTCTCTTCCAGGTCAGGATGGGGGCTGTTCTCGCACACTTCCGCGGCCATCGGGCAGCGGTCATAGAACCGGCATCGGGCCGGTGGGTTGACGGCGGCCCGGATTTCCCCCTGCAACTCCACCGGGGCGCGCTTGTAGTTGGGATCCGGCACCGGCACCGCCGCCAGCAGCGCCGCGGTGTACGGATGCAGCGGGTTGGCCAGCAGTTCCTCCGACTCGGCCATTTCCACTATCTTGCCCAGGTACATCACGGCTATCCGGTCGCACATATACCGGGCCACCGCCAGGTCGTGGGTGACGTAGAGATAGCTGATGTCCAGCCGCTCCCGCAAGTCCTGCATCAGCCGCATTATGCCGGTGCGGATGGAAACGTCCAGCATGGAGGTAGGTTCGTCGGCGGCGACGAAGGCCGGGTTGATGACCAGGGCGCGGGCGATGGCTACCCGCTGCCGCTGCCCCCCGGAAAGTTCATGCGGGTAGCGCAGCAGGAAGGTTTGGGCCGGGGTCAATCCCACCAATTCCAGGAGTTCGGTGACCCGCTCCAAACGCTCCGCGGAGTTGCCGACTTTCTGGACGTTCAACGGTTCCGCCACGGTGTCATAGACGGTGCGCCGGGGGTTCATGGACTCGTAGGGGTCCTGGAAAATCATCTGGGCGCGGCGGCGGAAGTCCCTCTCCCGCGGGCCTTTCAAGGTCGAAATGTCTATGGGTTCGTCCCGACTTGGCCCGTCTGAAGGAGTAGGGGCGGGTTTCAAACCCGCCCCTACGGGTTGTGGGCTAGCCGGCGTACCGGGGGTAGGGGATGTTTCGGACGGCTCCGACCCCGCCTCAACGGGTTCCTGGTAGAGGATGCGTCCGGCGGTAGGCTCCAGCAGTTTCACCAGCAGCTTGCCCACCGTCGTCTTGCCGCAGCCCGATTCCCCAACCAGTCCCAAACTTTCGCCGGGGTACAGTCGGAAAGAAACGTCGTCAACAGCATGAACGAATTGGGTGGGCCGCCGGAAGAGGCCGGCGGACAGGGGAAACAGTTTGACCACGTTTTCGGCGGCGATGAGGGGGTAGGGGCCACCCTTTCGGTCGCCCTGGGCCGGCGCGGGATAAGCGGCAAAGGTCACGGGCGGGCTTTCCTTTTTCCGGGAGTGTTTAGTATCCGGTGGTAGGGGCGGGTTTGAAACCCGCCCCTGCGCTTGGAATCAACCGTAGGGGCGCACGGCCGTGCGCTCCTGCTTGCAGCCCGCTAGTAAAACTGGACCGGGTAGATTACCTGGATTACGCGGGAGGACTGGAGAGCGTCAAAGTAGGAATGGGCGCCGTCCGGGTTCTGCAACCACCGTCGGACGAAGTAGGAACACATATTAGCCAGCTGGGAAGGGACGGAATGTTCCGCCGCGACGTAGCAGAAGTTTTCCAGCACCGCCGGGGAGGGGATTTCCACCTCGTTGCGGAGAAACTGGTTCATAAAGGACGGCTCGATGGACTTGCCTTGTCCGGCCACAATCAGGCTGTAATCGCGGATGGGCAGGTCAGCCATGACGTCGTGGTTGGGGTCGGTAATGGCGATTTCGTCCACGTACATATTGAGGGCCAGCAGAAATTTGCTGATGGTGATTTCCGACGGGCTGCCCAGGAACGAATAGGGGCTGTCGCCGCCTTCCTTGGCCGCGGCGAACTCCCGCTTGTCAATGTAGGCGATGATGGCCGGGGTCTCCCGTCGCGTCAGAATCGCCAGGCAGTCCTGGATAAGCTCGGCCCGCTTTTCGGGACGCCAGGACGAATAGTAGCCGGTGCCCTGGTAAATCTGGCTGGCCCGCAGTTCCCGGGGAATACCCGACTCGCCCAGCGGCGCGCCGAAATGCCGGCGGCACAGGGCGTTGAACTCCCCGTTCATGGAAATGCACTGCTGTTCGTGAACCAGCAGGCCGGTATGAACGTGGTGAGCTTGGTTGGGGTCGTTCATGCTGTTGCCGGTGTCGCCGCTCTCGCCCATATAGACCAGATACATTGGTCGGCCTCCCTTGGTTAGTGGTCAATGATTAGTGGTTGTCGGTCGGGCGCCGGTTTCCGGGCCACCGACAACTAGCCACGGTTAAGGGTTGTCTTCGCCGTCGGAATCGTCCTGGCCCTCCGGGGTCTCGGCGGCGTCTTCGGAGACGGGTACGGGTTCCTCGACCCGGGCCGCTTCAATGCGGACAACCATTTCTTCCGGGTCAGTAAGCAGCGTTACGTTGGCGGGAAGGGCAATCTGGCCGGCCCGCAGCGCCCCGTCGGGGTCAATCAAAGTTTCCAGGTCCAGTTCAACCTCGGCGGGAATGTCCAGGGGCAACGCCTCTACCGACAGTTCCCGGAGTTGCTGAATGGCGGTTCCGCCGGACTCCCTGGCGCCGGGGGATTCCCCCACCAGGTTGATGGGAACCTGGGCCGCAATCTGCTGGGTGGCCCGAACAGCCATAAAATCCACGTGGAGAATGTCGCCGCGGACGGGGTGCCACTGGATTTCCCGGGCGAAGGTCAGCCGCTCGCCGGACTGTCCCTGGACAGTCACCACGATGGGGGTGGTTCCGCCGGAACGGGCCAGCGCCCGCAGGATTTCCCGCTGTTCGCACTGGAGGGACTGGGACTCAACCCCCGGCCCGTAGAGATGCACCGGAATTATTCCGGCGCGGCGAAGTTGCTTGACTTTTTTGCCCAGAACTTCCCTGGGTTGAAGTTCCAGGGTAACCGCCTCGGTGGTCATGGGGCAAAGACTCCTTGAACGAAAAAGGAATGCCGGCGGCTACGCCGGCGGTTCAATGAACGGTGTCTATCATAGCACTGCGCCTTGGGAAAGGAAACCTTGAGGAGGGGAAGCAACAGGGCAATCGCATTTTGACTTCATCGAGTAGTCCTGAACACCACCATGCCACCCTGAACGTCATCATGTTACCCTGAACGAAGTGAAGAGTCTAAAATCCTCCAACAAAGGCCCCTCCGGGAATCGAAAGATGGTTCACGGCAATAACTTCAGATTCTTCGCTACGCTCAGAATTACATCCCGCCGGGCAAGGCTGGTTGAGGGATTGGGCATGGTTTGGGGGAAGAGGTCAGGTAGGGGCGCACGGTCGTGCGCCCCTACGGGTTAAGCGTCGCAATGCGGCCCTTGTCAATCTGTTGGAGCATGACCTCAATGTCAGCCGTGGGGAATTGATGCCGGTAGGCTTCGGCGATGGCATCCAATTTTGTTTCTACGGTCTTGTTTTGGTCGTCGCGGGCGGCGCGCAACGCCAAGCGGGCCCATTCGGCCATGCTAAGACGTTGCTGCTGGGCAATGGCTTGAATTTCCGAGTATTCTTCCTCATCAAGGAGGACTTGAAGGCGTTTACTCATGGCAACAGTCTATTCGGCCCGTATTTCCTAGTCAATGCGATGGTCAAGCGACGCCGTTCCTTGACAGTTGGGTTATTATGAGGGGGAAAAGCGGCCTTGAAACCCGCCGGATTCCGACCACTAACAGGAGGTACAAAATGGCTTCTCATTCCCTTGGTCTGACCCTGCACCAGGCGGCGCGGCAGAAGGGCGTGCCCTTTACCGTGGAAAATGAACCGGAAGACCGGCAGGCGCAGGTCAACGGAATGAACTTCCACTACCTGGAATGGGGCGACCCCGGCAAGCCCCTCGTCCTCATGCTCCACGGCGGTTCCCAACAGGCCCATAGCTGGGACTTCGTGAGCCTGCCCCTGTCGGTGGACTATCACATCCTGGCCCTCGACCAGCGGGGCCACGGCGACAGTGATTGGGCTCCCGACGGCGATTATTCCATCGAGGCCCACCAGCAGGACATTGACGGTTTCGTGGCGGCATTGGGGCTGGACCAGTTTCACCTCATCGGACACTCAATGGGCGGGCGCAACAGCTACGTTTGGGCGTCACGCCACCCCCAGGTCTTGAAGTCCCTGGTCATCGTGGATACCGGGCCGGTGGCCCAGAGCCGGGGCCGCAACCGGATTCAGAACTTCCGGGAATTGCCTGACGAATTGGACTCTTTCGAGGAGTTTGCTGACCGGGTGCAGGAATACACCGGGCGCACCCGCGAGCAGACCTTGGGCGCGTTGAAATACAGCATCCGCGAGCGGGCCGACGGCAAATGGACCTGGAAGTATGACAAGCTGCTGCGGACGCCGGGGCAAAATTCCCCCCAATGGTCATCGGAACAGCTTTGGGATGCGGTAGCGAAAATTGACTGCCCCACGCTGGTGGTGCGGGGCGGCGACAGCGACATTTTCGCCGACGAAACCATGCAGAAAATGCGGGAAGTTATCCCCAACTGCTCCACAACCACCGTACCCCGGGCCGGCCACCTGGTAGCTGGAGACAACCCGGCTGACTTCCTCTCCGCCGTCAAGGAGCATTACGCCCGCATCGGCTAGGCCGGGAGAACCATGCCCCGGCGGGACGACCCTTGCACCCCGGAAATCACATTCGCAAGTCCCAATGGCGTTTTCCGGTTGTCTTGACTATTCCAACGCCCACAAACCGTAGGGGCGAGTTTGAAACCCGCCCCTACCATGTGCAGCCGAGTCCTGCTCAACCGATGGAAGAATCCGAATGCGGTTGGCTTCACCCCCACCCGTAGAGGGCAAGCGGATTCTTTACGCCCAAATTCTCCCAGAAAGGCCGGCAAAGAGGGGACGGCAGCGCAGCGCCGGGGGTAAGCGTGCGCCGCCGTCCGTCGGGAGGTGGGTTAGTCTTCGTCGGAGCCGTTGACCGCGGACAGGGTGGCCGCGGTGACCAGGGCGTTGCCGGCCAGCATATCAATGCCTCTGCGGACCGAGGCGTTGAGCGACTGGAGTTCGCTCTCGAAGGCCCGCAGAGAGCGCAGGGCATAAGCGTCAGCCTCGGTGCGCTTGGCGGCGCACTCGGCCTCGGCCTGCTCAACCAGGCGGTTGGCCCGCCGCTCGGCTTCCTTGAGCATATCCTCGGCCTTCTTGCGGAGTTCGTGCTGGCCGAGTTTCTCGTGAAATTCGTCCTCGGCCCTGACCCGGGCCCGGCGAGCGTCCATCAGGGCGTTGTTGATAATTTCGTCCTTCTGGGTCAGGACTTCCTCGGCGTTCTTGACTTCCTGGGGAATGCTCAAGCGCAACTGGTCCACCAGTTCCATGAGCTTGTCCTTGTCCAGTAGCAAGGCGCCGGTCATGGGCATGGTCTTGGCGGTGCCGACCATAGTTTCCAAGCGGTCAACTACATTTATAATATCTATGATGTCCTCCTTTTCCGGCGCCTCAACTGTTTGGGGCCGGTTTGCCGAATTTGGAATATAAAGCCTCCGCAACCTGGGGAGGCACCATGCCGGTGACATCCCCGCCTAATCGGGCAACTTCCTTGAGCAGCGTCGAGCTGATGAACATATTGTCCTGGGTGGTCATAAACGAAACCATGTCCACCTCCGGGGCCAGCCGGCGGTTCATGGACGCCATCTCAAATTCGTACTCGAAATCCGAGCCGCTGCGTAATCCCCGCACGATAACCGCCGCTCCCACGTCGTTGGCGAATCGCACCACCAGGCTCTGAAATTCCCTGACCTCCACGTTGGGCAGGTGCTGGACGGAATCGCGGAACAGTTGCAGGCGTTCTTCGGTGGTGAAGAGCAAACTCTTGGACGGGGTGGCGTAAACGGCCACGATGACCCGCTCAAAGAGGGCCGCCGCCCTGGTGGTGATGTCCATGTGGCCCATCGTAACAGGGTCGAATGTCCCCGGATAAATGGCGGTTACCACCCCGGCCTCCTGACGAAAAACTCCACCACGTTATCCCCGTAACGCCGGCGGGACTCCAGGGACAGGGGGCCGTAACCGGGCAACAAGTCCTGGCGGGCCGAGTGTCCAACGACAACCACGCCTTCCTGGTCTATCAGTCCCGGGGCCAAAGCAATCTTTTCCAGAATTTCCCCCAAGTTTTGCAGCCGGTAGGGCGGATCCAACATTACCAGTTGATACGGGCCGGACAGCGTATTGACGGCCCTGATAGCGTCGGACTGGTGAACCTTGGCCTGGTGCAGAAAGCCGGTATGCTCCAGATTGGCACGGATTACGCCGCACTGCATCCGGTCCCGCTCCACGAAATCGGCCCACGCCGCGCCGCGACTCAAGGCTTCAATCCCCAAGCTGCCCGAACCTGCGAAAAGGTCCAGCGATTTCTTGTCCTGGTACGAATCGGGAGACAGGATATTGAAAATCGCCGCCCGAACCCTTTCGGTGGTTGGGCGCGCCCCAGGTGCGACAGCGCCCTTTAATCGGTGGCCCTTGGCTGCGCCGCCGACCACCCGCATTGATGATTTGGGGGGCATTATACTTCCGGCCTTTCCACCCAGTCCTAGCGGAAAGCTAGATGGATTTGGGGCATTTTTCGGCGGTGTCCCGGTGGATAGCCAGTAGGGGCGGGTCTTGTACCCGCCCCGTCACTGACCATTAACCAAGACTTCCAGCTTGACGCAAAATTGCTCTACGGCGTCAATCCCCGATTCCACCACCGCCGGGCTGGACCAGTTTTCATAGAAATTCCAATGTAGGCCGTTGGCGGCATTGAACTGCATTCCCAAGTCAGTATCGCCGGTTTCCGTTATCAGCCGGCCAACGGCCTGGTGCAGCAGGCTATGGGTTTCGTGGCTCCACCCTCTCGACACGGCTACGGACTTGACCATAGACGCCGCCGCGCCCCACGCCTTTTCCGAGGCTTGGGCCGTGTCCCTGGGCAGTTCCTCGCGTGCCTGGGCCAGCAATTCCTGGCTGCGGGCCGCATACCGGCGGGACATGGCTTCGTTCATAGCTGGCTGCATTGCGGTAAGTTCCTCGCAGTTGGGATTGGGATTCGGGGGATATTGCCGGGCCTCAACGCATTTTAGACGGTCAACGGTTACGGCTGCCACCCCTGCACCCCCTTCCACAGGACGATTGCAAAGTTGGTAAGAATGGATTTAGGGGCGTTTCAATATCCCCCTCCCCCTGGTAGGGGGAGGGTTGGGGAGGGGGTGAAACCCCACGCATCCAATGGTAGGGGCAACCCTTGTGGTTGCCCCTACCACCCTCGACCGATTGTAGGGGCGGGTTTGAAACCCGCCCCTACGTCGCCGGTGGTCAACCCGCACAGCGGAAGGACTGGCCCCTGACCACTGGCAACCGGGTTGTCCAGCCATTACAATAGCCGCACAACCCACCAGCAGGGAAAGGGGCTTGATGGACCTCCGCCGGCTTTTGGCCGATGCCGCTCCCAACCGGGGAACCGTCTTCACCATCGGGGTGTTTGACGGCGTCCACCGGGGGCATTGCCATTTGTTGAGCCGCTTGACCCAGGCCGCCGCCGCATCCCACTGGACGCCGGCGGTCATTACTTTCAGCAATCACCCGGCTACGATTCTGCGCCCGGACTTTCAGGTCAAGTACCTGACTTCCCCGGAGGCCAAGGTGGAACTGCTGAAAGCCCAGGGTGTGGAGTTGGTCATTCCCCTGGAATTTACCCGAGAGCTTTCCCAGATGAACGCGGGAGAGTTCGCCCGGACGCTGGTGGAAACCCTGCAATTGAAGGGGCTGGTCATCGGCCCGGACTTCGCTTTCGGCAAAGACCGGGAGGGCAACGAAGAGTTTTTGCGGCGCGCCGGGCAGGAATTGGGGTTCTGGGTGGAAACGGTGGCCCCCTTAATCGTAGGAGGCGACGCCGTCCGCAGCCGCCGCATCCGCCGGTTGGTAGCCGACGGCGACCTGGCCGCCGGGAACGAATTGCTGGGCCGGGAGTTTCGCCTTGCCGGGGTGGTGGTGCAGGGAGACCGGCGCGGGCGGGAATTGGGCTTTCCCACTGCCAACGTCGCCATACCGGACAACATGGTCATTCCCGGCGACGGCATCTACGCTACCTGGGCCATCGTGGACGGGGAGCGGCTGCCCTCGGCCACCAGCATCGGGATACGGCCCACTTTCGGGCTGACCGAGCGGCTGGTGGAGACGTATATCTTCGACTTTGACGCCGATTTGTACGGGAAGACGCTGGGGGTGGAATTTGTGGAAAAGCTGCGGGACCAGGAGGCTTTCGCCAGCGTGGACGCCCTGATTGACCAGGTGAATCAGGACGTGGCCGACGCCCGGCGGTCTCTGGCCCAGGACGGGGGAGTCCGAATTGGTTAGCCAGGCGGTAATTGACCACGTTACCCGGCGCGGCGTCGCCGACATCATCATCCGTTCCGAGTTTGAGGAAATGCTGCGGCGGGGCAAGCCGCTGCGGTTGAAGATGGGCTTTGACCCCAGCCGCCCGGACATCCACCTGGGCCACGTCGTCGGACTGCGGAAACTGCGCCAGTTGCAGGAATTGGGCCACCAGGTAATCCTCATCGTCGGCGACTGGACGGCCCAGATTGGCGACCCCAGCGGCCGCTCCGTCACCCGCCCCATGCTGACCCACGAGGAAGTGGTAGCCAACGCCGAGTCCTATATGCGCCAGTTCTTCAAGGTGGTTGACCGGGAACGGACGCAGGTCGAATGGCAAAGCCAATGGTTCGGGGAGTTTACTCTGGCCGACGTGATACGCTTGACCAGCCGGTTCACCGTCTCCCAATTCCTGGCCCGCGACGACTTTTCCAAGCGGTTCCAGGAACATCAACCCATCGCCATCACCGAGCTTTTGTACCCCCTGCTGCAAGCCTACGATTCGGTGGCTATCGAGTCCGACGTGGAGTTCGGCGGCACTGACCAGATGTTCAACCTGCTGGTGGGCCGGGAGTTGCAGGGGATGATGGGCCAGCCGAACCAGCAATGTTTCCTCATGCCCATTCTGGTAGGCACCGACGGCGTGCAGAAGATGAGCAAGAGCCTGGGCAACTACGTGGCGGTGGAGGAACCGCCCAACGATATGTACGGCAAGCTGATGTCCCTGCCCGACTCCCTAATCGTATCGTATTTTGAGTACCTGACCGACACCCCCGACGCCGAGTTGACGGAAATGGCGGAGGCGATGCAAACGGAGACGGCCAACCCGATGGATTTCAAGAAACGCTTGGCCGGGGAGTTGACCGCCGTTTTCCACGACCCGGCGGCAGCCCGGGACGCCCAGGCCCATTTCGAGCGGGTGGTGCAGCGGCGCAGTCTGCCCGAGGAAATGCCCGAATTTGCCTGGGACGCCGCCGGCAACGAGGCCATGACGTTGAGCCGCCTGCTGGTGTCGGCGGGCTTGGCCTCCAGCAACGCCGAGGCCAAGCGGCTGATTAACCAGGGCGCCGTGCAGTTGTTCCGGGAATCAGGCCAGGGCGGGCCGCTGACGGGAGAGGGAGCGACGGCGGACTTAATGCCGGGGGACGTTCTGCGGGTAGGCCGCCGCCGTTTCATCCGTCTAATCCCCTCCGGCAACGGTGGCGCAGACTTTTAGCCCGTGCATACACCGCAACAGGAGAGCGCGCCAATGGCAACTGCCCCGGACACCAACGCCCCGGACAAGTACCTTGACCTGAGCCGCATCTACCTCCGTCAGGCCGAGGAAGAGTTGTCGCGGGAAGATTACCGCCAGGCCGGGGAAAAGGCTTGGGGCGCGGTATCCACCGCCATCAAGGGCATCGCCGAACAACGGGGCTGGAATCACCGCCACCACCGGCTGACCGGGGCCGCCCTGGGCGAATTGGCCGACGAGTTCGGGCAGGAAAACCTGAAGCATTGGTTCTACACCACCGAATCCATGCACAACAACTTTTACGAAGACACCTGGACTGAGGCGGATGTTGAAAGCGGCGTAAACACGGCTAGGAATCTATTGGAAGCCCTGGATTTCCTGCGCCGCCAGCCGCCCCAAACCATACCCAACCGCAGCAACAACCAGAAACGACGCTGGGAGTCCCTGAACGGCGTACCTTGGGATGAAGCCCATCCCCCGGAATAAACCAACCCCGGCCCGGAGAGCGCGCCAATGGCAACTGCCCCGGAAAGCGACGCATCGGAAAAGTACCTTGACCTGAGCCGCACCTACCTCCGGCAGGCTGAGGAGGAGTTGTCGCGGGAGGACTACCGCCAAGCCGGGGAAGAGGCTTGGGGCGCGGTGTCCACCGCCATCAAGGGCATAGCCGAGCATCGGGGCTGGAACCATCGCCACCACCGTTTGACCGGGGCCGCCCTGCGGGAGTTGGCCGATGAATTCGCCGCCGACTTCAACAATGACCAACTTAAGCAGTGGTTCGATGTCGTTGAAGGTCTGCACGACAACTTTTATCAGGATGACCGGACGGAGGCGGAAGTAGAATCCGCCGTTGTCCGGGCAAGATGGCTCTTGGGTTTCTTGCAAGCGGTTCGTTCCCAATCGCCCCGGGACATACCCAACCGCAGCAACAACCAGAAACGACGCTGGGAGTCCCTGCACGGAATCCCTTGGGACGAAGCTCATCCCCCGGTATGACACCGGCGCCAGCCTTGGGCCAGCGGCATCCCGTCCGGTTGGTGGGCCGTGATGGTTGACCCCCTCCACCTGGTAGGGGGAGGGTTGGGGAGGGGGTTGTATCCATATTTGGAGATGGAAGTGACCTTTGACTTCGAGTAACGTAGCAGACGATTTGCAGCAATCCAACGCCGAATGGCGGAAAAGGGCCGACGCCGCTCCCCAGCGAAAAGCGGCGTATAAAACGCCCTCCCAAATCCCGGTGGAACCGCTTTACACCCCGGCGGACTTGGCCGGGCAGGACCATGACGCCCAGCAGGGATACCCCGGCGAGTACCCCTATTTGCGTGGCGTCCATCCCACGGGCTACCGGGGCCGCCTCTGGACCATGCGGATGTTCGCCGGCTACGGGCTGGCCGAGGAAACCAACGCCCGATTCAAGTTCCTGCTGGAAAACGGCCAGGACGGCCTGAGCGTCGCCTTCGATATGCCCACCCTCTACGGCTACGACACCGACGCTCCCCAGGGCGCCGGCGAGTTCGGCAAGTGCGGCGTCGCCGTCTCTTCCCTGGCCGACATGGAAACCCTTTTCGACGGCATCCCCCTGGGTCAAGTCACCACTTCCATGACCATCAACAGCCCGGCGGCGATTATCTGGGCCATGTATATCGCCATCGCCGAAAAGCAGGGCGTCCCCCTGCAACGCATGGGCGGAACCCTGCAAAACGACATTCTCAAAGAGTACCTGGCCCAGAACGAGTATATCTTCCCGCCGGAGCCGTCCATGCGGCTGGTGGTGGACACAGTGGAGTTTGCCGCCCGCTATATGCCCCGCTGGAACCCCATCAGCATCAGCGGCTATCACATCCGGGAGGCCGGGGCCACCGCCGTCCAGGAATTGGCCTTTACCCTGGATGACGGGTTCGAGTATGTGCGCCACTGTCTTGACCGGGGGCTGGCCGTGGACGACTTCGCCCCGCGGTTGAGCTTTTTCTTCAACGTGGACAACAATTTCTTTGAAGAGATTGCCAAGCTGCGGGCGGCCCGGCGCATCTGGGCCAGGGAGATGAAAGAGACTTTTCACGCCGAAAACCCCCGGTCGCTGTGGATGCGCTGCCATGCCCAGACTTCCGGGGCGGCGTTGACGGCCCAGCAGCCGGACAACAACGTGATGCGCGTGGCGATGCAAGCGTTGGCCGCCGTGCTTAGCGGCTGCCAGTCCCTGCACACCAATTCCAAGGACGAGGCTTGGGCCTTGCCGTCGGAAGAGGCGGCCTTGCAGGCGTTGCGGACGCAGCAGATTATTGCCCACGAAACTGGCGTCGCCGATGTGGTTGACCCGTTGGGGGGCAGCTACTTCCTGGAAACGCTGACCAACCAGGTGGAAGCCGGGGCCTATGACTATTTCCGGCGGGTGGAGGACTTGGGCGGGGTGATTCCGGCGTTGAAGAACGGGTTTTTCCAGGCGGAAATTGCGGAGGCGGCTTACCGCTATCAACAGGAAGAAGACCGGGGGGAACGGATTACCGTCGGGGTTAATCAATTCGTTGCCGACGAAAGTCTGGAAATTCCCCTGCTGCGGGTTGACGTTGAGGGGGAACGGCGGCAGATAGACCGGCTCAACCAAATACGACGGACACGGGACAACCGGGAAGTGGCCCAAAAGCTGCATGACCTGGAAACGGCGGCCCGTGGGTCGGAAAACCTGATGCCGCCCCTGCTGGAGGCGGTAAAAGCCTACGCCACGCTAGGGGAAATGATGGGCGTCTTCCGCGAAGTCTTCGGCGAATACAACCCCGCCTGGGGCTTTTAGGGCAAAATTATCTGGCTTTTTCGCGACGCTATACTCTCGTAGTTCGTTCAACAAAGAGGCGCAGAGACACGGAGATTCGGGGAGAGTTTCAACCAAGTTTCGCTACTGCGGCCCTCCAGACCTGCGGGTTGCCGATACGCACGGCCTGGTCAACGCCCACGTTTTCCAGCAACAGGGCCAGCATGGTCAACCGCTCTTCATCCTCCCAGAATAGCTTGCCGCCTACCATCTCTATTTTTTCCGGGGTCAGGGAGTAGCGGGACTGGGCTTCTCCACCCTGCCAGGCCCGGCCTTCCGGCCGCAAGTCCCATTGGATTTCATTCACACTTGGCATATCGCCTCTCTTCCGATTTGGGCCAATTTAGCCCCGCAAAGCGTTCCCTACTTGGTGAGAGCGTCAATCACTGCCGCCAAGTGTTTTGACGCATTACGAAGCTCAACGGCAATCGGGATGTAAAACTCCGGCTCCGGGTCTTCATCGTCGTATGCCCAATGGGCTACCAAATCCCCGTTTGCAACTACCAACTCGGCTTTGGCGGCCCTGTCCCCGAAAATAAGCGTGTCCGTCTCCGGGTCATATCCGTGTTCCGGCGACAATGGGATATACGCTCTGACGCACAGCAACAACTCAAAGGCAGTGGGCTTATATGTGGCCGAGTCGTAATCCAGGACATGACCAAACCGATAGTTTATCTCATCGGTTTCGTCATGCGGGTCGCCGGTGGTCAAATAAATCGTGTCACATTCCGGGTCATACTCGGACACTTGCAGCGTCATTGAACCTCTAACCGTTGCGGGGCGGGTTGCAAAACCCGCCCCTATGTTTGTCCGACTGGCGCTTTGACCGGGAAACTGACGATTAAGCGCGTTCTTCCTCCCGCGCCCGCTTGGCCTCTTCCACCACCCGCTGCTCGATGTTGCCCGGTACGGGTTCGTAGTGGTCAAACTGGAAGACGTAGCTGCCCCGGCCCTGGGTCAGCGAGCGCAAGTCCTGAGCGTACCGCTGGACTTCCGAGTGGGGGACTTCAGCCTCAATAGCAGTAGTGCGATCCTGCGGGTTCATGCCCAGGATGCGGCCCCGCTTGCCGTTGATGTCGCTGATTACATCCCCGGTGTAGGTGTCGGGAACCTGCACCGTCAGCTTGACGATGGGCTCCAGCAGTATGGGGCTGGCGTCGGTCATGCCCTTGCGCAACGCCTGCGAACTGGCAATCTCGAAGGACACGCCGGAAGAGTCAACATCGTGGTAGCTGCCGTCGTAGATGACTGCCTTCATGTCCACCACCGGAAAACCGGCGACAACGCCCTCTTCCATCGTCTTGACGATGCCCTTTTCCACCGAGGGGATATATTCGCGGGGAACCCGGCCCCCGACAATCTCGGAACCGAACTCAAAGCCCTGGTCCCTATCCATCGGCTCCAGCCGCAGCAGCACATGGCCGTACTGCCCGTGGCCGCCGCTCTGCTTCTTGTGGCGGTACTCGGATTGCGTGACCTTGGTGATAGTCTCCCGGTAAGGCACCCGCGGCAGCCGGGTTTGCAGGTCAGCCCCGAACTTGCGCTTAATCTTGTCAATGGCAACGTCAATCTGCGCCTCGCCAAACCCAGTCAAAACCATTTCGCTGGTTTCCGCCTGCCGGGAAAGGCGCAGGCTGGGGTCTTCCTCCACTATGCGGCTGAGCGACGTGGACATCTTGTCCAGGTCGGCCTTGGTGGACGGAGAGACGGCGACGCTGTAAAAGCCGCGGGGAAACTCGATGGACTCAAAGGAAACCTGGTTGTCGCGAACGCAAAGGGTGTCGCCGGTGACGGTGGCGGCCAGTTTCCCGATAGCCCCGATGTCCCCGGCGGCCACTTCGGTGATGTTTTCCTGCGACTTGCCGCGGGGGAGATAAAGCTGGCCGATGCGCTCCGACTGGTTGCGGGAGTTGTTCCAGACTTCGGAGTTGCTGGTTATGGAACCCCGGTAAACCCGGAACACGGACAGCTTTCCGACGAAGGGGTCGGCGGTGGTCTTGAACACGAAAGCCGCCAGCGGGCCGGCGGGATCGGGGTCAAAGTCGGCGTCGCTGCCCGAACCGTCCTGCAAGAGGGGTTTCACGCCGTCCTCCGGGGAGGGCAGGAAACGGTAAACCATGTCCTGAAATTCCTCAACGCCCAGGTTCTGGGTGGCGGAACTGGCCAAGATGGGAACCAAATCCCCGCTGGCGATGGCGGCGGCCGCGCCGGCCACCACTTCGGCGTCGCTAAGCTCTTCCCCTTCCAGGTACTTGTCCGCCAGGGCCTCGTCGGCCTCGGCGACAGCCTCAATCAGCCGCTCCCGCGCCGCCTCGAACTCGTCGGCAACCTCGGCGGGAATGTCCGCCGGCGGCTCAACAACGCTGATAACCCCGGTGTAGTCCTGAGCGTCGCCCAACGGGATTTGAAAGGGCACGCACTGGTTGCCAAAGGTGCCTTGAATGTCGGCGACGGTGCGGGAGAAACTGGCGTTTTCCCGGTCCATCTTGTTGACCAGAAAGACCCGCGGGACGCCGGCATCGCCGGCCAGTTGCCAGGCCCGTTCGGTGCCCACGTCCACGCCCGAGGGGGCGGGAACCACAATCACGGCGGACTCGGCCACCCGCAGGGCAGCGACAACTTCGCCAACGAAGTCGTCGTAGCCGGGGGTGTCCAGGAAGTTTATCTTGCGGTTGCCGGCGGCGCAGGCGACCAGGGTGGTCTGGATGCTGCCGCCGCGCTTGACTTCTTCCGGTTCGTAGTCGGAAACGGTGTTGCCGTCCTCAATCTTGCCGATGCGGGTAGTCGCCTTGGCGTTGAAGAGCAGGGTTTCGCACAGCGAGGTCTTGCCAGCCCCGCTGTGGGACAGCAGCGCGACGTTGCGGATATTCTTGGGGTCTATGGTGGGCATAGCTGGATTCCCCTCCCGATGCAGGATAATCATGCCGTCACCCGGAACCGATGGAAAGGCAGCCGCAAGTAGGGCCGCCAGGGACATTCCGGCCCGGGTACTCTTGGCGTCATTCTATATAGCACAGCCCACTTGTGCAACCGCACCGGCGCACGTGCCAGGGTCTTTTGATTTTCCGTCCACCCGTGGATATGTAATTCTGAGCAAAGCGAAGAATCTAGCGCGTGTTGACACTAAGTTGTCGGAAGAAGGCTTCATGGACGCAGGCCAAGGTCACGTACCCCAGATACATCCAGTCCAGCTTGTCGTACCGAGTGAAGACCCGCCGGCAGCCCTTCAACCGCCGGATTAACCGCTCCACTATGTTCCGCTGGGCGTACAGCTCCCGACGGTACTCCCACCGGACTTTCCGATGACGCCGGGGCGGCGCCGTCGGAATGTAGCCCAACTCCTCAGCCAGCTTCCGGGTAGCGTTCCCCTCATAGGCCCGGTCCATGACCAAGTCCCACGGTTCCGAAAGAGTTC
Source organism: Dehalococcoidia bacterium (assembly GCA_963665735.1). GTDB lineage: Bacteria > Chloroflexota > Dehalococcoidia > Lucifugimonadales > UBA3495 > CATOSK01. Next base: position 1,956,242 of record OY762444.1, read on the forward strand.
CCACCCGCGTCAGCAGTTTCCGTCCTTCCACCCCGTCATGGGCCTGCCCCGGAGAAAGGGAGAAGGCCAGGGCAGTCCGCTCATGGGCGGCCATCAGGTGAACCTTGGTATTCCAGCCGCCGTGGGACTTGCCAATGGCTTGCGGCCCATGTTTTTTAAGGCACCCGCGCCATCGGGATGCGCCTTCACGCTGGTGGAGTCCAACGCCACTATCCCGGTTTCCGCCCAGGTCTCCCCCACTTCTTACAGGTGCTGGAAAACCTGTTGCAGCATCCCCCGCCGGTTCCACCGATGCCAGCGTTGGTAGATGGTATTCCATTTATCCTCGCCTTCCGGCAAGCCCCGCCATTTGCAGCCGTTCTCCGTCAGGTAGAGAACGGTATTCAGAACTTCCAGGTTGCTGAAGCGCACGTTGCCCCGATGTTTGGGAAAGAGATGCGCTATTCGCTGGTATTGCGCCTCGGTAATTTCCATGCCGCCGCCTCACTGCCCGGCTCTCTTGTCCCGCTACCTTACTACCCCCGAATCCCTCTTGCCTGGCCCATCTTTACCCGATTCCACCCCTTTTGTGTCAACGCGCCCTAGAATTATTGCCTTAGCCAACATCGCCTTACCCGTAGAATTTTAGACCCTTCGCTACGCTCAGGGTTACATATAAGGGTTCAGGGCGACAGGTAGGGGTTTAGGGCGACAAGCGGGATTCAGGGTGACAACAGCCTTTGCTGCCTCCCATTGGCCCCGAACATATAAGGGTGATAGGTAGGCGACGGGGCGAGGACGAAAAGGCCCAGATTCCATTGGGCAACGATGGTTGGGAATCCAGTAGGGGCGGGTTTGAAACCCGCCCCTACGTTCTGGCCGGAGAGGGGTTGCAGGAAAAGGGCCGCTACCCGCCGGCTGCTCCGAATCGGGCCTGGATTTCCTGGACGGCTACCTGGACCTGGCGGCGGACTTGGGCGGCGTCGGCCCGCTCGCGTTCCAGGCCGCGGTAGGCGTTGGCGTCAAACGGCTGCCAGGAACGGCCCAGGGCGCGCATAGCTTCTTCTTCCCGCTGGGCCGCTTGCAACAGGGAGTCGCTGAGGGGTTGCAGGAAAGCCGCGTGGGGCAGGGCGTCAACCCGGGCGGAGAGGCCGCTCAACCGGGACGCAAAGCCGGAAATTTCCGAGACTACGGCAGCCTGGTCACAACCGCCGTTGGTACGACGCCATTGGTCATAGTCATCGTGGAAGTCGTCCCAGGACTTGGTTAGTTCCTGGAATCTGGTCTGGAAGTCGAGAGCGTCGGCCCGGGCCTGCGGGGAGGTGGTTTCCACGCTGGCGGGGTCGTCCAGCCACCTTTCCACCTGCTGCCGGGCTTGGGCCAGCACGTCCTTGGAATTGTTGACCGGGCCGTCGGCTACGTCAAAGTCCACGTCCGGGGCGGGGGATTCCGATTGGGCCGGTTCATCACCGACCGGCGGGCCGTTGCCGGAGGGCGATTCGGTATCGGCGCCCTCGCCGTTGGGCGGGAACGGGGGCAGGTCGTCGCCCGGTTCGGACAACCCGGCGGAAAACTGCTCGTGAAGGTCGGTAAAGCCGGCTTTCTCTTCCGCAACGGCTTTATCCAGGGAGCGAATCACGCTCTTGTTGAAGGAGGCCGAGGGCAAATCGTCAATCAGGTTTTGGACGCCGCCCAAGTCTTCCAGGATGGTTTCCAGTTTGGCCGCAATTTCCGCCGGGGACAGGGAATCTTCCTCTTCCCGCAACTCGGCGTAGGCGGCGTGAATCTCGTCCCACTGTTCGGCAATGTCTTGCAAACCGTCATCGAAGTCGGACAGCAACTCTTCCGTTTCGCTGGAGTCGGGTTCCAGGATGTCGGCGATGCCGTCGGCGGCGTAGTTTCGGGCGGTCAGGGAAAGGTTGCGGACTCCTTCCACGTCCTCGAACAAGGCGTCGTCCCCGGGCGTCCACTTGTCGCGGAGTCGGCGCAAACTTTCCTGCTCAGACTGGGCGGCGTCAATAAGTTCGTCGGCCAAGTCCCTGGTCTGGGAGGAACGGGGGAGATTGGCAGCCTGGCGGGTGATGGCGGCGAAGTCGGAATGAAACTCCCGCAAAGCGGCATCGGCGGCGGCAGGGGCGCAGGAAGTCAGGCCGGACTGCCATTGGTCAAAGTCGGCGTGAATCCGGTTCCAAGCCTGTTCGAGTTGCTGGTGGGCCACCGCGAAATCGGCGGCGGACTGACGGGCCTGCGGGGATATGGGCGTGGGCGCCGGCGACTCCCGGGCGGGAAGTTCCGCGGCGGACGGGGCCGCGGCGGAGGAGCAGGCCAGCGCCAGAAACAGCAGGGTTCCGGCGGTCAACGCCAACAAAAGGTTAATTTTGCGAATCATTCCTTATAAACCCCTACGTTTTCGTTGACCAAGCCATCCCGGAACTTGTCCTGGATAAGGTATTCGACAATGGTGGAAAGGGTCTCTTCCGTCTGGGCCAGCGCCACCAGGACGCTGCGGTCGCCGCTGCGGTGCAGAGTGATGACGCCGGAGTCGTCGGTGGAGATTTCCGGGGCGGAAGGGACGCTCAAAGCGTCGTTGACCACGATGCCGTTGGCTTGCAGGTAGGAAGATACCCGTCCGGCGTTGTCGTAAAAGCCGAGGAAAATGGTGTCAACCGCCGGGTCTTCGCGCTGGGCCAGCCGGGAAGGGACTTGCATATCCGCCAGCGCGCTTTTCAGTGCGGTGCCAGTGTCAATGAGAGACGGTTCACCCAGCAGGATTTCCACGTCCTGCTTGAAGAAGTAGGGGAAATCGGCCAGGGTGAATTGACGTTGGCCGCCGGTAAGAAAGTCGGCCAGGTTGGAAACCAGTTGGTCGTTGTCCACGAAAGAATTATGGGGCGGCACCAGAACGGTCAGGTCGGAAAGAGCCACCACGTTGCGGTTTTCGCCGGTGGCGATGGGGGCCACGTCGGACAGGTCGGCCAGCAGGGAGGACTGAGTAGCCGCGCCGGGCGACGCCAGCGGGCTGCCGGCGGTCTTGATGGAGCCGGCGGTGTAGAGAATGACGGCGTTGAGGCCGACAGTCAGGGGGTCGGGCTGAAATTCCCGCACTACGATGTGCTGGAAGTTGATGTCGTAGTCATCCTGGCTGTAAAGGTAGTCGGGCTGAAATTCCAGGCCCAGGGGAGCGGCGATGCTGTTGACCTGATGGGAACGGGTGGGGTCGGCGACTAACAGGACGCGCCCGCCCTGCTCGACAAACTCTTGCACGGCGGCGATTTCTGAGGCGGAGTAGGTGTCGCGGGGGCCGATGATAATAAGCCCATCGGCGCGGGACAATCCCTCCCCCAGCGGGGAACCGGCGGCGGAGGCGGGTCTGAAATCGCCCAGAAATTCAACGGCGTGGCCGCGATTGGTGATGCGGGAAAGCAGGGCGGTAAGCTCTACTTCGCGGAACCCGTTGCGGTGGGCGGCATCAACGGCGACGATTCCCCGGCGGGGGTTGGCCGGGGGTTGGTCAACGAAACCGCTGGGGCCGTCGGCGGCCCGGGTGACGGTCAGGGCCTCAAAAGGGAAGTTGGGCGGCGGCGGGGCCGTGTAGCCCGCGCCGGGCTTGAAATAGAAGAAGGCGCCAACGAATACGGCCACCGCCAGTATCAGGGGAAAGACCAGGTACGTTAAGACGTTACGGAGTTTGGCCGGCATAGCCAGTGTACATATAGTAGATTTGCGGACGGTGGGTTTCCAGGGGGAAGCCCGGCAGCGGGTCTTGCTCCGGGTCGGTAAGGGCGCCGTTAATCATAAGCTCGCGCAGGCGGGCCAGGTTGAATTGCCGCTGTTCCTCGGTCTGGCCCAGGGCGGCGGCGTTGAGCAGGTCGTCGGGGTTGGCCGTCGGGGACATTCCCAAGAGGGCGGGAAGGATAAGGTCGGGCTGCTCCCCGTCGGATTCAGCGAAGATTCTCCTAATCTTCTGGACGAAAAGGCGGTCAACCTCGGTGTTAACGTCCACCAGTTCATAGTCGGTTATGCCGGCCATTTCGGCGGCCTTGGCGATGCCGTCGGTGGGGCCGCCTATTTCGTCAGCCAGGCCCAGCCGCACCGCCTGGATGCCGGAATAGAGTTGACCCTGCACCAGTTCCGCCTCGGTAAGGCGGAGCCTGTCGCCGCGCTCGGTGATTACCATTTGGGCGAAAGACTGTTTCAGCAGGTCCAGCAGGCCAATCCAGTCCCGGCGGTTGCTGCCGAAGAGCTTGTCCGGGCCGGTGTAGATGATGTATTCCGGCGGAGTAGTCGGCACCAGGGGCGGCGCGCCGGCGACCACGCCGACGTTGCCCACCAGGGACGAGGTTTGGGCGTAGGTGTGGCTGGTGCCCATCGCCATCATGTAGCCGCCGCTGGCTACCAGGCTGCCCATAACCATGACCACGGGCTTCTCTGCGCGGACGCGGGAAGTCTCAATATACAACTGTTCGCTGGACGCCGCCCCGCCGCCGGGAGTGCTGAGGGTGATGACCACGCCCTTGATGCGGTCGTTGGTGCGGGCGTAGTCCAGGTAGGCGGTGATAAAGTAGGTGGACTGGCTGTTGATGACGGTGAAGGGGATGGAAATGACGCCAATCTGGGGCTTGCCGGGATAGACGTTGAAAAACACCAGGACGCCGGCGGCGATGCCGATGACGGTCAAAACCGGCAGCGTCAGCCAGGGGCTGGTCAGCAGTCTGCCGATGGGAGCCAGTATTCGCATCGCGCTCCTGGGAGAGGGCTGGAAAAGGCCGGGGGTAAGAATGTTGCCGAATAATACTGGCCGGCTTGGGTAGTGTCAACCATCCTTACGACAGCAGCGGGGCGGTTGGATTTGCCGCGATTACGTCTATCCCGGGGTAGGGGCGCACGGCCGTGCGCCCCTACCTGGTAAGGACATAAGCGGTTAGTCTTGGGGTTGTAATCCTGCGGGGGTTTTACTCAGGGCAATCGCATTTTGACTTCTGTGCCTAACCCTGAACTTCATCATGTCGCCCCGAACTCGCCCCATAATCGCCCCGAACGCACTCCCCCGTCACCCTGAACGAAGTGAAGGGTCCAAAATCCTCCGCCAAAAGCACCTCCGGGAGCCGAAGGATGGTTGACGGCAAGAATTTTGGATTCTTCGCTGTGCTCAGAATGACATGGGGGGCGCTCAGAATGACATCCCAAGGGGCAAGTGGGGAAGGATTTTTGCCCTAAACAATCGGCCCCAACACCCGGCAGCCGATGATATAGACCAGCACCAGCGCCGCCGCCAGCATCGCTACTATCAGGCAGGAAAAGCGTTTCATGGGATATAGACCAATGCCCGCCGGGTCAGACCGGACGGCGTCGGGCCACCGGCAGCCCGTTTTCCCGGGTGACCTTCATGGCGAAGGGGTACTTGCTGACCTCCAGGGCCAACTCCAAGTCCTGCGGGGGACACTCGGGCCGCGCCGGGTTGTAGAACCTCTCCGCGTCGCCACACGACCGGATTAGCGAACACACCGCCGCCGTGTCTGGTTGCCGCCCCTCCAGCAGGTTCCGCAGGTACAGGGCGCATTGCTCGTCCTCGTCGGACCGCGCCCGTCCGTGGGATCCCATAGCAATGATGGACACCACTGCCGGATCGTCTTCCAACACCGCCTTGACCGTCGCCTCGGCCACCGCCAGCGACCCCAGGTAAATCACCTCCGCCTGGGACGCCGCCGCCACGCCTACCGTGCCGGCCCGGGTGGACTGGACGATGGCCTGGCCGGTGAAGTCCACCTGGGAAACTTCATAGGGCGAGTTTCCGTAGTCAAACCCTTCCGGGCATTTCCCGTCCACCTCTCCCATCAGCGCGTCCACGCCGCCCTGGCGCTGCAACTCCAGGGCTTCCTCCACCTCGGCCACCAGGGTTATCTGCGCCGCCCCGTGGTCGAAGGCGATGGCCGCGGTGGTGAAGGCCCGGAAAACGTCAATGACTATGACCGTACCTTCCGCTTCCCGCGCATCCCGCACCAGACTCCCTACTCGTATTTCCATTTCAAGTCTCCTTTTGATTCAGGTGGTGAGCAGCATTGCCCGTTCACACCACCGTCATTCCCACTTTCGCGGGAATCCACAAGTCCCAATAACCTGCAACGCCGCAATTTGATAAGAAGTCTGGATTCCGGCCTACGCCGGAATGACGGCATTTCCTTAGCGGGCCTTTTCAACCATTGTGGTGACAGCCCCTCAATGCCCCGGGGCCGACTTTATCCGCCGCTCCCGCTTTATCAGGATGGAGTCGGCAATGCCGGTCACGATTCTGGACATCATCTTGAAAAGGTCGGTGCCTTCCCGGTAGTCGGCGGTATAGGGGCCGAAGGTCAGCCGCTTGCCTTCCGCCAGTTCATACGGTTTCCGCAGTTCCAAGTCCGTCGGCGCCATCACCCCGATAGCCTCGCCGCCCAGGTGCGTAATCATGGAAAAGCAGGGGATGTCGCTGGGGCCGTCGCCGACGTAAACCATGTTCTCGAAGGGTATCCGCCGGTCCTGGGGTTCCATCGCGTCGTTCACCCGGTAGGGATTGTGACGCAGTTCTTCGCCCGATATGCCCTTGTTGACGGCGTAAACGAACTTGGTCTTTTCGGTAAACGTCACCGCCCGTTTCACCGCCAAGGCCCGCCCGTCATCGTCGTAATCGTAGGCGCAGGCGAAGATTTCCGTAGCCTTTTCCTGGAGCGGGGTGGCCCGCAGCAACTCTTCAATGCCGGAGCTTATGATGTACCACTCCACCGCAACGCCGGCCTCCCGGTACTCCGGGGTTTCCGCCAGACGTTTCCGGATGCGCGGGACGAAATCCAGCGCCCCCGGGAAAAACTCAACCCCGGCCCCGGACTGATGCAGCGCCGACTTGGTGAGACCCTCGGCGTCCTTATCGCCGGCGACTTCCAGCAGTTTATTCAGGTAGGCCAACGGCGGGTCCCAACCGTCGCGAACCATCGGGTCAACCCGCCGGTTCCAGAAATCAGCAAGGTCAATCCCCAAGTCCCCGACCAGCTTGTGCGTAGTGTCGGGGCAAAGGGTGCCGTCGCAGTCGCAAATTATGGCTATGGTTTCCTGGGACATGGCCCGTTACCAACCTTGCTGCCGTTCCCGCGAATCCCGTCCGAAAGCAAGGCAGTCTTGGAGAATCCTGCCCCTTGGCGCGCTTGGAGAAGGCCCTGTAACCTCATCAGTCCACCGAGTTAGTCCACCGAGTTAGTCCGCCGGGTTCCTGCGTGCGACCATGCGAGTGAACCCCAGATTTCTTCCATCATCCAGGCGCAACATCTCGGCCTCCTCCTCATAACCCTGTCCACTTTCCCGTTCAGCCAAAACCAAGGCGGCGGTCAGCCAATGCTTCCAACCGTCGGGTATCATGTCAGCCAACTCCACTGATACCAAGCCGCTTCCGGCCCAGTGTCGCCGCCACCAGTCCGGGCTGTGCAGGCTGTTCATCTCAAAGTTCCAATAGGGCTCCAGGTGCGTAGGTATGGCCGCAGTCGGCCACTCTTGGGCCAGACCCGGAACTACAATGCCAATCTGACCTTCGGGCTTAACGAGTTGGGCAAAGTGACTGCCGAGATACAGGTCGTCGGTTCCGAAGTAGTGGTATGCGTCCATGCTCAAGACGGCATCGAAGAACTGCTCCGCGAAGGGCAGGGCGCGGGCTTCGGCGTGGATGGGGAATACCTGGTTCCCAAGTTCAAGCTGGTTGATTCGCCGCCAGTTTTCGCTTGGGGCAATCCACAAGTCCACCGCCCAAACCTGCAAGTCAAACTCCTTCGCCAGGAATATGGAACTGATGGCCTTGCCGCAGCCCATATCCAAAATACGCATCCCTGGCTTGAGGTCCATCACCTGGGTCAGGGACTCCGTCAACCAAAGGACATTAGGCCCCATAGCGTTTTCGATTACCCATTCCGGGTCGTACTTCGCCGACCGGGGGAACTCGGAACGCTTAAATACCGTCTCCAATTCTGCTTTGGCGCCGGCCATTCCCTTAATCCTGCTTGACCAGCTTTTGCAGCGTCCGGTACTCGTCCTTGGGGTTGGGGTAGCTGCGGGTATGCGTCCAGGAAACTTCGCCAACGTAGATGTCGGAGCGGGAGTCAATGCAAACGCCGTGGGGCGCGATGAACTTCCCAGTTTCCTCGCCCTCGCCCTGGTTGCCCAGCCGGGCCAGCGCTTTGCCGGAAGTGTCGTAAATGCTGACCCGCGGCCCCAACCCGGTGGCGGCGATATTGGCCCCGATAGCGGCCCCCAGCTCGCCGATGTAAACCAGTCCCGCCTCCTGGTCAATATACAGGCCGCAGGGCCGGGCCATGTTGGTCCATTGGGTCTCAAACTTGCCGTTGGAGTCAAAGACCTGTACCCGGTGGTTTTCCCGGTCGGCCACGTAAACCCAGCCGTCCTTGTCGGTGCAGACGTTATGAGCGATGTTGAACTGTCCCGGTTCCGTCCCCGATTCGCCCCAGGAAAACAGCAGGTCGCCGTCGGGGGAATACTTGTGGACGCGGGCGTTGCCGTAACCGTCGGTAACGTAGAAATCGGCGTTGCGGGGGTCAATGGCGACGTGGGTGCAACGGTTGAAGGGGTCACCGCTCATAAAGGGCGCCGGCTGGCCGCTGATTCCCAGGGTAAACAGCACCTTGCCGTCCAGGGTGCATTTCCGAACCGTATGGTCGCCGTCGTCGGTGCAGAACATGGTATCGTCCGGCGCCATAGTGATGCCGTGGGCGCGGGGGAAAACGCCCTCGCCCCAGGAACGCAGGAAGTGGCCCTGCTTGTCGAAGACAATCATGGGGTGTTCGCCCCGGTTGAAGGCGTAAACATTATCGTTGGCGTCCACGCCCACCGCCGCCACTTCCTTGAACTTCCAGCCGTCGGGAAGCTGCCCCCATCCCTCGGCCACTTCGTAGGTATATTGCGCCGCGCCCAGCAGGACCATATCTTTTCCTCCCGCCGTTAATTGTTGATTCCCTTAACAAGTCACCCAGATTTTAACACAAGACGGCCCCGCCGTTGACCCCGGCGATGGCCTGCCTAGTCTGCGTCTCCTGATGTATAATCGGCCAAGAACGAAGGACTTGTTTAGAAGGAGGCACAGCGATGCCCCGCATGAAATTGCCGTCGGGTGAGGAAATGCGACAATGGAACTTGATTGCCCTGCGGCAGATGGGCCCTGGTTCCCGGCACATTCGCGACATTGACACCAAGATAAGGCAAATGATGCTGGGGTTGGGTGTACCGGCAAACGAGTGTGACTTTGTACCCCGTCCTAAGACTGACCCCAGGAACAGGTTGCAATTAAACGCAGAGGGAGGTAGGTCGCAGTTAAAAACAGGAAGAGCCGGGGCGTCGGAATTGGGTTCGGACGAAAAGGGCTTGCTCGTAAATTCCAAACCAAATCAAGGCTACTGGCGCCTTACACACAAGGGGCGGGCTTACGCCGATGAGTTGATTCAGAAGGATAAAAAGCGGCAATTGGCGGCCATCGGGCGTAAACAACAATCCCAGGCGGACAACCAAACTCTCAAAGACCTTGCCGGCCAAGCCGGCGTCCCGGTTACCAAAATCCGGTTGTTGCAAAAATACTCAATCACCGCAGCAGATTTGGAAAAACTTCTCAAGGAACGCCGCGACGCCCAGTATCAAGAGGAAGACATAAATCCAGAGGAGGACAAGGATAAAGGCGGCACCATTGCTGTCGGCCTTGGTTCGTCCTCTTACGAAGAGCGGCTTGACGTGGAAAGAGCAGCCATAGACTACATCCTATCGAAGGAACCCACTTGGCATAATGCCAATACCCCCGATAACCGCAACAATCCCGGCTTCGACTTGTACCAAACCGATAACGGTCGCAAGAACGGCAAAAAGACGGTTTGGTGTGAGGTCAAGGCGTTGAGTAGCCTATTTAGGCCGGTAAGTCTGACACCTCGGGAAATTTGGGAGGCCCAGAAGCGGAAGGACAATTATTGGCTTTATATCGTTGAGAACGTCGGCGCAGAGAACCCCAACATTATCCGAATCCAAAACCCGGCTTATAGAACCGATGAACGGTTTAACTTTGGCCGGGAATGGCGCGACGACAAGGCCAGCGGCTAACGGCTTTGTTGCCCTGTAACCGCCGGGTGCAAGCTCAGGACACACTCGGCGATCATTTCGCCGATTAACGCTGCATGGGGAGTATTTCCGGGAGGCAATCCGGTGATCTCACTATGTGATGGGTCGGCGCCATATAGGTCATCCGCCGCTAGCGGCCGGTTGACAAAGGAAAGACTTGGCAGTTCATCCTGGAGATACCGCTTGGTTAAGCCGACGTTAAGCTCAACCAAGCGTCCACTGCGACGTATATTCAGCCGAGCCAAGCGTCTTACCTGTTCCAGTTGTTCCGCCTTTGAAGAATCGCTAAAGTACTCCAGCCAGTACACGGATAGACCACTATCTTGGGGGCGGAGTCGAAACACAGCGGCGTCCACAGTGCCATCGTCATGCAGGTTGCGGGAATTGGCGTAACGGACCACGTGCGCAGCATCCGGCAATTCCATATTTGTCACTGCTCCAACATAGCAGACAACTCAAAAGCCTCAATCTGTTTCTTAATGCCGTTGAAAGTATCCGTGCCGGCCACCCTTGATACCTTTTTGGCCCTTGACCGGCGCTTGAAAATCACGTACTCCACCATCCGGCCTCCCAGGAACTGGAGACCCAGATGGTTTTCCTTCCCACCTCTCCACACCGCCCGCAAGTTGCCGTTGTCCATCAACACCAGCGACCCTTTCCGGGTTGCGGGGAGCGATTTTACGAAGGCCCAAAAGTCCTTTTCCGAGGCGGGGCTAATGGTCACGCCGTCTTCCTCGCCATACTCCCGCAGTTCCTCAATGCGCTCCCGGTAGGCTTGACGAGTCCGGCGGGTCAGCTTGCGTTGTTGGCTCTGTTGTGTCGCAGTCACGGGAATACCCTGAATTGCCCTGGTCATCGGGTGAAAGTAGTCTAACGTCCGGCGGCGGGCCGTACAAGGTCAGTATGCCGTTGCCACCCACCGCCCCCGGTTGTTATCATCCGCCCATCCACACCGATAAAGGGGCGCCCGATGGCCCAGGATAGTCAGCGCGACTTCGTAAAATATACCTTCTACCAGCTAGACCCGGCTTGGCGCGACCTCCCGCCGGCGGAGCAGTCCCAGAGCAAGGCCCAATTCGCCGCGGTGCTGGCCGAATGTTCCCCCGATGTCGCCGTGTCCGGTTACAGCCTGGTGGGCACCCGCGGCGACGTGGACTTGATGCTGTGGAAGGTCAGCCCCACGCTGGAACCCATCAACGAACTGATGGCCCAATTAAACCGCACCCGCCTGGGCCGGTTCCTGCGGACGGCCCATTCCTACCTGGCCATGACCCGCCGCTCGCCCTACATTGACCACCACCGCCACGAGGGGCAGGAAGGCGCCGCCTCCACCGTCCGCATGGTGGGCCGCAAGTACCTGTTCGTCTATCCCTTCGTCAAGACCAACGAATGGTATCAACTGCCCCAGGCCAAACGTCAGGAAATGATGAACGAGCATTTCCAGATTGGCCACAAGTACCCCCAGGTCAAAATCACCACTTCCTACTCTTTCGGGCTGGACGACCAGGAGTTTGTCCTGGGCTTTGAGACCGACGACCCCGGCGCCTTCCTCGACCTGGTGATGGAACTGCGGGAGTCCAAGGCCCGCCCCTTTACCCTGCGGGACACCCCCATCTTCACCTGCATCCACAAGCCCCTGGAAGCCTGCCTTGACGACCTGGGTTAAAGCGTCACTCCGCCGTTCCCGGAAATGCAAAACCCCCGGAGGCGTTAGTCTCTCCGGGGGTTTTCCGGTTGCCTACAGTCGGCTTGGCCGACTTTTTCTTGAAGCGGCTACTTCCGCATCAGCGTGGACGGGTCGTTGTCCTTGAAGTAGTCGTAGTTCCTGGAGATGTATTCGTTCCAAGTGTCCGGCACGGCGTCCTCGGCGAAGATGGCCGTCACCGGGCAGACCGGCTCGCAGGCGGCGCAGTCAATACACTCGTCCGGGTTGATGAAGTACATATCGTCTTCTTCCCGGGTGTAGATGCAGTCCACCGGGCAAACGTCAACGCAGGCTGCGTCCTTAACCCCGACACACGGCTCGGTGATGATGTAGGTCATTGTTTGTTGCTCCTCTGGAAATATCCGGTTGAAATGTCCGGGCAGCTCCGGGCGTCCCGGCCGCCTCGACGGAAAGTTTATGCCGGCGAAATTATAGCATAGGGCCTTTGGTTTGCAATAACGCGCCGGCGCAGGTTTCGCCCTTTACAGCACCAAGCCGTAAGTGCGCTTCTTGATGGACAGGTTAACGAAGGTCTCGGTGCGCTGCACGCCTTCAATGATTCCGATTTTGGTTCGCAGGAAGTCGCCCAGCCCCTCCGCCGACTCCAGGCCGGCCCACACGAAAACGTCGTAGGCGCCGGTGGTCACGGCCACGTAGTGGGCTTCCTGCAAGCCGGCTATGGACTCGGCCACCTGGTCCGACTTGCCCGGCCCGGTTTGCAGGCCGATTAACGCGGTAGTGGCGTAACCCAGTTTTTCCAGGTTGGGGACGGCCACCACGTTCACCACGTCGTCCTGAATCAACCGCCGCAGCCGGCGGCGCACCGTTCCCTCGCTGACCCCCACTTCGCGGGCGATTTTCGCATTGGACGCCCGCCCGTCCATCTGCAACAAGGCGATGATTTTGCGGTCCAGTTCGTCCATTATTGTTGTACTCCGTAACCGAAGTTGCGCTTTTCGACCGCTCATTATATTGGCGCGGTCAATGGGTGTCAACCAGTCACCCTTTTAAGGCGAATGGCGTTTTTCTGATGATTGGCCTACCAGGTATAGCTTAACTGGCATAGTACGCTACCGATTTCGTCACCACGATAATGGCCCAAACCACAGTTTGCCTTCGCTTGTATTTCCCCACTGACTCCCGCTATTCCCGCGAAAAACGTAGGGGCGCACGGCCGTGCGCCCCTACCCCCGAAAACAACCTTGCCCCAACCGAACCCCCAATCAATACCTCCCCCCCTATTCAGGTGGAGGGTCGGGGTGGGGGTGGTCGCCTCCGTGCGGGAAACGACTCCCCGCCAACGCCAACCGTCATTCCGGCGCAAGCAGGAATCCATATCCCCCGCAACTCAACCCGTCATTCCGGCGTAGGCCGGAATCCAGGAACATGAAGATGCTTATGTCCGCCCCTTAGTGCAAGAGAACTACCTGAAACCAAACGCCACCAACTTCCCCCCAGGCTCTTTCGATTGTTGCAGTGGCCGCCCCAATGTTACCCTGAACGAAGTGAAGGGTCTAAAATCATACGAGCCGGACGACGTTGGCTAAGGCAGGAATTTTAGATTCTTCGCTTTGCTCAGAATGACATACTTGGGCTATGGAATGAAAATCAAAAGACCCTGACCTCCTTCCGGCGGTTGTAGGCCGGGGGCCGATTTGATATATTGGTGCTACGATGCGCGGAGGGATCGCATAGTGGTCTAGTGCGGGCGCCTGCTAAGCGCTTATCCTGAGAAATTGGGATCGTGGGTTCGAATCCCACTCCCTCCGCCAGATTCCTCTGATTTTAGGTCCGATGGAAACTTTTTATATCTGGACCATAGGCTGTCAGATGAACAAGGCCGATTCCCAGCGTTTGGGTTCGGCCCTGGAACAACTCGGCCTTAACGAAGTCCAGCGCCCCAAAGACGCCGACATGGTGGTGTTCAATTCCTGCGTCGTGCGGCAGAACGCCGAGGACAAGGTAGCCAACAACCTGACCCTGATGCGGCCCGTGAAGAACAAGCGGCCCGACCAGGTGGTTGCCCTGATGGGGTGCATGGTTGGCCCCAAAACCGAAGGCTTGCAACGGCAATTCCCCTGGGTTGACCTGTTCATGCGCCCCCAGCAGTATGGCCCCCTGCTTGACTTGGTTGGTGAACGCATTGGGGTTGACTGGGAAGGCTGCGTCGGTTCCCTGGCCCCCATTCACCCGGAGGTGACCGCCTTTGTCCCCATAATCCAGGGCTGCGACCTCATGTGTACCTTCTGCATCATTCCCTACCGCCGGGGCCGGCAGGTCAGCCGCCCGGTGGCCGAAGTGGTGCGGGAAGTGGAACTCTTGACCCAGCGCGGCGTCCGGGAAGTCACCGTCCTAGGGCAGACCGTTGACGCCTACGGCAACGACTTGCCAGACCGCCCCGACCTGGCCGACCTGCTAACCGAACTTGACGCCATCCCCGACCTGTGGCGTATCCGGTTTCTGACCTCGCACCCTTCCTTTATGAGCCGCCGGATTATCCAGGCGGTAGCCGACTTGCCCAAGGTCTGCGAACATATCAACCTGCCGGTGCAGGCCGGCGACGATGAAGTCCTGGCCCGGATGCGCCGGCCCTACACCGGCGGCGAATACCGGGAATTGGTCAACAACATCCGCGATACCATCCCCGGCGTGGCGATGAGCACCGACTTAATCGTAGGTTTCCCCGGCGAAACCGAGGCCCAGTACCAACGCTCCGCCGATTTGATGGCCGAACTGCGGTTTGACAAGCTCCACTCCGCCGCTTACTCTACCCGCCCCGGCACCGTCGCCCACCGGAGCATGGCTGACGACGTGCCGCCGGCAGAGAAGGAACGCCGGTTGAAGGCCATTGACCGCCAGCAGGAAGAAATCCAGCGGGAAATCAACGGCGCCCTGGTGGGCCAAACGATGCAGGTCTTGGTGGACGGCCACCAGAAAGGCAAATGGCGGGGCCGCACCCGCACCGACAAGCTGGTCTTTTTTCCCGACGACGGCGACCCCTTGGGCCGGCTGGTTGACGTCAAAATAGAAAGCGCCAGCCCCTGGGCGCTGCAAGGCATCCTGGCGGAAACTGAGGAGTTTCCCCACCAACCGGCGCAATCCGGCCAAGCAAGCGGGGTAAAGATATGACGGATGACATGGTGCGAAACCTGGGTCACTTGGAAGGCCGCTTGGATGAACAGACGGCAGCCTTGCAGGACTTGAAAGCCGGCCAGCAGGAAATCAACGCCCGGCTGGATTCGATGTCCGAGCAGTTCAACAACCGGCTGGATTCAGTGTCTGACCAAGTCAACAGCCGGATTGATGCGACGGTTGAGCGATTCAACAACCGGGTTGATGCGGTAGTTGACCAATTCAACGCCAGGGTTGATTCGGTGGTTGAACAGTTCAACGCCCGGTTCGACGCGCGGGAGAGACAACTCAATAGCCGCATGGACCGGCTCTTCTACGCAATCCTGGCAGTTGGAGGCGGCATAATCGCCTCCTTGGTCGGCCTGATAATAACTGGTTGATTCCAGGGCAACCCACAAAAATGCGGTCGGCGTCCCATCCCACGATGGGGCAAAATGAGTAATTCCCGGCCGGCCGGACTTGCAAATAATATAGGCGTAGAACGGTTCCCGGTTTGGGGGCCTTTCGGCAGGGTAGTGATATGACTACAAAACCCCGGCAGCCTTTCGTTCCCATCACCGAAATAGAACACGCCGCCTTCTGTAAGCCCGGCGATGAATTGCCCGCCAAGTCCCTGGCCGAAGAGCTGGCGATTAACATCCGGTGGCAGAAGATTCCCCAGGAATACCTGCGTTGCAGCCCCCAGGAACTCGACCGCCGCATCCATGACGCCCGGCAAAAGCTGGGTTCCAGCGTCACCGTCCTGGGCCACCACTACCAGCGGGAAGAAATCATCAAGTACGCCGACTTCCAGGGCGATTCCTTCCTGCTTTCCCAGGAAGCCGCCTCCCGGCCAGAGGCCGAGTACATCGTTTTCTGCGGCGTCCACTTCATGGCTGAAACCGCTTGTATCCTCTGCGCTCCCCATCAGAAGGTAATCCTGCCCAATATCACCGCCGGCTGTTCCATGGCCGACATGGCCCCGATGGAAGACGTGGAAGATGCTTGGGACGACCTGCAAGACGTTCTGGCTGACCGGGGCGGCATCATCCCGGTCACCTACATGAACTCCATCGCCGGAATCAAGGCCCTTTGCGGGCGCAACAACGGCGCGGTCTGCACCTCTTCCAACGCCGGGAGGGTCCTGGAATGGGCCTTCGAGAACGCCCAGCGCGTCCTGTTCCTCCCCGACCAGCACCTGGGCCGCAACACGGCGTTGAACCTGGGCATCCCCCTGGAACAGATGGTTGTCTGGAATCCCTTCAAGCCCTTGGGCGGCAACACCCCGGAACAACTGATAAACGCCAGGATGGTGCTTTGGCAGGGCCATTGCTCCGTTCACACCCGGTTTACCGTTTCGCAAATCGAGTCGGCCCGCCAGCGGTTCCCTGACGTTACCGTCCTGGTTCACCCGGAGTGTCCTATGGAAACTGTCCAAGCCGCCGACCTGAACGGCTCTACCGAATTTATCCGCAAGACCATCAATGAAGCCCCGGCCGGCAGCGCCTGGGCTGTCGGCACCGAAATCAGCCTGGTCAACCGGCTGGCCCTGAACAACCCGGACAAGACCGTTTTCTGCCTTGACCCGGTAAGCTGCCCCTGCTCCACCATGTACCGCATCCACCCGGCCTACCTGCTCTGGACGCTGGAAACCATGCTGGAAGGCGTGGTAGTCAACGAAATCACCGTCCCCGCCGAAACCCGCGAAGAGTCCCTGGTAGCCCTGGAACGAATGTTGGAACTGCGCTAAGCAGCGTCGTCATATCCACCGTCATTCCGGCCTTGGGCCGGAATCCAGGGACCTTGCTGGAATGCGACTTTCCGGGATTGGGACTTATGGATTCCCGCTTTCACGGGAATGACGAATACAAACGCCGGGATACTTCCATCCTTAATTGGACGACACCCCATAGCCCGGCCTTTGTAACGTCTCCATCGAAAAAGACCCTCCCCCGCAAAGGTAGGGGCGGGTCTCGTACCCGCCCTTCCCCCGAAATCCCGCCAAAAATCCCCAACCCCGGACGGCCCGGCGGCCCGAATTTCCGTTATACTATCCCCTGCTCTCCCCCGGTCTTTCAAGCTGTAAAGGAGACGTTTCCGCGTAGTGTTCACCCACCTGCACACCCATACCGAGTACAGTATGCTGGACGGCATCAGCCGCATCCCCGACCTGGTGGACCAGACCCAGCGGCTCGGCATGGAATCCCTGGCCATCACCGACCACGGCTCCCTATACGGCGTGGTGGACTTCTACTCCGAATGTAAGGAACGGGGCATCAAGCCCATCATCGGCTGCGAAACCTACGTCGCCCACAAGAGCCGCGCCGACCGCAGCAACTCGGAACGCAGCCCTCATCACCTGGTCCTGCTGGCCCGCGACAACACCGGCTACCGCAACCTGATGCAACTTGTCACCCTGGCCCACCTGGAGGGTTTTCACTACCGCCCCCGCATTGACAAGGAACTGCTGGAACGCTACCGGGAAGGGCTGATTTGCCTTTCGGGTTGTCCCTCCGCCGAAGTTCCCAAGCTCATCTCCAACGGCGACCTGGTGGGAGCGCAGCGCGCCGCCGCCTGGTACAAGGAACTCTTCGGCGACGGCTATTTCTTTGAAATCCAGCAGCACGCCGACGTGCCCCAACTGGATGAAATCAACAAAAACCTGTTCCGCATGAGCCGGGAGTTGCAGGTTCCCCTGGTAGTCACCAACGACGCCCATTATGTCCGCCACGAAGACGCCAGGTTCCAGGACGTTTACATCTGCATCCAGACCAACACCAACGTCAACGACCCCTCCCGTCTCCGCATGGAAGACCACTCTTACTACATCAAAAGCCCCCAGGAAATGGAGCAGCTTTTCCCCGAATTGCCGGAGGCTTGCCGGATAACCAACCATATCGCCGAAATGTGCAACGTCGAGTTGGGTTTTGGCCAGACCCACCTGCCCAAGTATCCTACCCCCGGCGACAAGGACGCCGACGAATACCTGGCCGAACTCTGCTGGGACGGGTTCAGGCAGCGTTACCCCGGCCCTTCCCCGGAGGCCGAGCAGCGTCTCCGCTATGAACTGGAAGTCATCCGCCACACCCAGTTCGCCAACTACTTCCTGGTGGTCTGGGACATCATTGACTTTACCCGCCGCCGGGGCATCCTCTTCGGCGTCCGGGGCAGCGCCGCCGCCAGCGTGGCCCTCTACTGCCTGGGCATCACCGACGTTGACCCCCTGGAATACCGGCTGGTCTTTGAGCGGTTCCTCAACCTGGAACGCAAGGAAATGCCCGACATTGACATGGACTTCCAGGATGACCGCCGCGACGAAGTGCTCCATTACGTCATTGACCGCTACGGACAGGACAAGGTAGCCCAAATTATCACCTTCGGCACTATGGGGGCCAAGGCCGCCCTGCGCGACGTGGGCCGGGGCTTGGCCATGAGCTACGGCGACGTTGACCGCATCGCCCGCATGGTGCCTTTCAAGGCCCGCACCATTGACGACGCGCTGCGAACCAACGCCGCTTTCCAGGAGGCCTACGATAACGAAGAGGCCGTGCGCGGCCTGGTTGACAACGCCAAGGGTTTGGAAGGAATCGTCCACCACGTCAGCACCCACGCCGCCGGCGTCCTGATTGCCGACGAACCCCTGAGTTCCACCGTGCCTTTGCAGCGGCCCCCCCGCGGCGACGAAAACAGCGCGGTAATGATGACCCAGTACTCAATGGACCCGGTAGCCAAGCTGGGCCTGTTGAAAATGGACTTCCTCGGCCTGACCAACCTGACCATCCTCGACCGGGCCGTTAAGCTGCTGGACGAAACCCAGGGCATCAAGATTGACATTAGCCGCCTGTCCCTGAACGACCCCGGCGCCTTTGAGCTGCTTTCCTCCGGCAAGACCACTGAAGTTTTCCAGTTGGAAAGCGCCGGGATGCAGCGTTACATCAAAGACCTGAAACCTTCCAACCTGGGCGACGTGGCCGCCATGATTGCCCTCTACCGTCCCGGCCCGATGGAGCATATTGACACTTTCATCGAGGCCAAGCACGGGCGCTCTCCCATTACCTACCCCCATCCCAGCTTGAAAGAATTGCTGGATGAGACCTACGGCGTCATCGTTTACCAGGACCAGGTGCTGCTCATCCTGCAAAGTTTCGCCGGCTACACCCTGGGCGAGGCCGATACCGTCCGCAAGGCGATGGGCAAGAAAATCTCCTCCCTGATGGCCCAGGAGCGCGAAAAGTTTATCGAAGGCGCCCAGCGCAAGGGCTTTGACGAAGGCGTGGCCGTCCAGGTGTTCGACCTGATAGAACCCTTCGCCGGTTACGCTTTCAACAAGGCCCACAGCGTCAGCTACGCCCTCATTTCCTACTGGACGGCCTACTTCAAGGCCCACTACCCCCTGGAATACATGGCCTCCGTCCTCAACTCCCGCCTTGACCACACCGACCGGGTAATCAACGCCATCAACGAGTGCGCCAAGCTGAAAATTCCAGTGCTGCCGCCGGACATCAACCGCTCCACCGAGTTCTTTTCCATAGACCAGGACGCCGCTGCCACTCCCTCCCTGCGTTTCGGGCTGGCCGCGGTCAAGACCATCGGCGAAGGGGCCATCCGCCCCCTGGTGGCAGAGCGTCAGAAAAACGGCCCCTACCGTTCCATTGACGACTTTTGCCGCCGGGCCGACGTTAGCTCCCTGAACCGCCGCACCCTGGAAAGTCTGGTCAAGGCCGGCGCTTTTGACTCCCTGGCGACGCGGGGCGCATTGTTCAACGTCGTTGACCAGATAATCGCCGCCGCCCAACTGGAAACCCGGATGCGTAATTCCGGCCAGACCAGTATGTTCGACGCCTTGGGCGCGGACGCCGGCTTGGAAATGCCGGGAATTGACCTCAGCGGCCCGGAAGTTTCCCCGGAACAGAAATCCGCCTGGGAGCGGGAGTTATTGGGCGTCCCCCTTTCCTACAACCCCTTGTTTGAGCTGGCCAACATTGACCCCGGCGACGCCATGTCCTCCCTTGACCAGTTGGACGAAGAACTGAGCGGCCAATCCCTGTCCCTGGTAGGCCACGTCTCGGCGTTGACCGAGCGTTACACCCGGGAGCAGAAAAAGTTTCTGGTGGTGTCCTTGGACCTGTTGGGCGGTGCGGTGGAAGTCATCGTCTGGCCCGACGTTCTGGAGCGCACCGCGTCCCTGTGGGAAGTGGGGAAAGTGGTCAAGGCCGACGGCAAAATGCGGCTGCGGGGCGACCAGTTCTCCCTGGCGTGCGAGAACGTCCAGCAGATTGCCGCCACGCCGTCCGCTGTCCAGGAATCCAAGCCGACGCCATCGGCCCCCATGAAGTCCGAACCGTCCCGGCCCGCGCCGGTTCCCCCGCCGGCAGCGCCGCCTCCGCCAGTCGAAACTCCCGCACCCGTCCCGGCGGCTGAAACTCCCCAACCTCATGCCATTCACGCCAACGGAAATTCCAACGGCAGCCAGGCCGAACCCCCGTCGCCCAACGGCAACGGAGCCAAAACCCCGGCCCCGGCTGATGAAACCCAGGCCAACAACGTCAACGGAAACGCCAAAGCCCACCCGGACAGCCCACCGCCGTCCAACCGCAGCAGCAACGGCAACAGCCCTGAATCCCCGGCTCCGGCTACGATTGACGAAACCCCCGCCGGCTACGACGACAACGGCGGCGTTTCCCGGGCCGTGCTGCTGGAAATCAAGGAATCGGACAACCCCATTGACGACGCCCACCTGCTCCGGGAAGTTATCCAGGTGCTGCTGGAATACCCCGGCAAAGACCGGGTCAACCTGCGGATTCACACCCAGGGCAAGCGGGTCTTGATGGAATGTCCGGTGGTCAGCGTCGGCCACTGCGCCGAAATGGAGCATCGGCTGGAAACCCTGCTCGGCCCTGACACCGTATCCCTCCAGGCAGTCATGGCCCTCCCCACCTGAAGCACCGTTTAGCCCCAACCGTCCCTGACCCGTAGGGGCGGGTTTGAAACCCGCCCGTTCCTTGTCCCCAAACCATCATCACCCAACCCAACCAACCTCTGCCCTCAACCGTCATTCCGGCGAAGGCCGGAATCCAGAAATCCCTGTCCCATACTATCTCAGCCTGCCCAGACACCCGCCCCAGGGTTTTTTGATTTTCCATCCACCCGTGGATATGTAATTCTGAGCGAAGCGAATAATCTAAAATTCTTGCCTTCGCCAAGGTCGCCTTACCCATAGAATTTTAGACCCTTCACTTCGTTCAAGGTAACATGGGGGGTGGCCACTGCAACAATCGAGAGACCCTGCCCAGACCCCCGCCCTCATCAATCTTGACAACCTAACCTTTGGTGTAGTACCATAACCTAGCACTAAACCGCCCTGCGAATATCGCAACCCCCAAACCCTTGGCTCTATCGCAAGCCGGTCCAAAACCCGACCGGCCCGGATGCGTTAACCCCATCCCCCGAAAGCCATCTCGGACAAGATTTTGACCGTTATTGACGACATTAAAAGCCGCTTGGACATCCTGGAAGTCGTCTCCGGGCGCGTTAACTTGCAGCGTTCCGGGCGGTCTTACAAGGCCAACTGCCCCTTCCACCAGGAGCGCACGCCTTCCTTCTACGTTTTCCCCGACCGCCAGACCTGGCGTTGTTTCGGCGCTTGCGCCACCGGCGGCGACGTTTTCGGTTTCGTGATGAAGGCCGACAACCTGGAGTTTGGCGAGGTCTTGAAGAACCTGGCCCAGCAGACCGGCATTGCCCTTCCCAGTCAGCAGCGGCGCACCGAGCAGCAGGACGCCTTTACCATCAACGAAGCCGCCCGCAGCTATTTCCAGGCCCGCCTGGCCTCCACCGCCGGCGCCGAAGCCCGCCAATACCTCTTGGGCCGGGGGTTGCAACCCCTCACTATTGAACAGTTTGAGCTTGGCCTCAGTCCCCGCGACGGCGAATCCCTGAAAGAACACCTGCTCAAACAGGGCTATACCCTGGAGCAGATGTCCAGGGCCGGGCTGGTTTCCGGCGGCGACAACGGGCGTTACCGCGACCTCTTCCGCCACCGGCTGATGATTCCCATTAAGAACTCCCAGGGTGAACTGGCCGGGTTCGGCGGGCGCGCCCTGGACGACTCCAATCCCAAGTACCTGAACTCGCCCCGCACGGCGATTTTCGACAAGGGCCGGATTGTGTACGCCATGAACCTGGCCCGCGACGCCGCCCGTCAGCAGGGCATCGTCGTGGTCGAAGGGTACATGGACGCCATCATGGCCCACCAGCACGGTTTTAGGAACGTCGTCGCTTCTATGGGCACCGCCCTTACCGAGCATCAGGTCGCCGAAATTCGCCGCGTCACCGGCGACATCACTATGGCTTTGGACGCCGACGCCGCCGGGCAGCAGGCCACCCTCCGCAGCCTGGAATCCTCCTGGAAAGTGTTTCAGACCCACGCCGCCGGCCGCGCCCGTTCCACCAGCCTGTTTCAGCGTCAGGACGTGGCCGACCTGAAAGTCGCCTCCATACCCGAGGGGAAAGACCCGGACGACGTTATACGGGAATCGCCGGAACAGTGGGCCAGCCTTATCGAAAACGCCCGGCCCCTGTTCGAGTTTATCCTGCCGGCGCTGGCGGCCCAGGTGGACATCGCCACCGCCCAGGGCAAGGCGTGGGTGTCCCAGCAGTTGTTCAATTTTATAGCCGCCGTGCCGGAACCCATCCAGCAAGACCACTACTTTCAGATGTTGGGCAACTACCTGCGCGTCAACGAAGACACCCTGCGGGCCAGCATGAGCCGTTTCAATTCCCAGGCCGCCAATGCTCGGCCCGGCATGGCCGGCGGTTCCCAACCGCCCCGGCGGGAGCCGGAAGATTCCGGTTCCGCCTTTGCCAAGCTGGAAAACGACCCCATCGAAGACCCGCTGCTGGCCCGAATCCTGCAAGTCCCGGAGCTTTTTGACTCCCTGCCGCCCTTGCGCCCGGAGTATTTCAACCGCCCGGAGAACCGGGAAATCTGGAATCACGTCCTTCACGTACAATCCGACGGGTTCGACGAATCGGCCATTGAATGGCTCCGGCAAACGGTGGAGGGCGAGGTTGCCAGCCACCTGGATTACTTGTTCAACAAGTCCCTGCCCCCGGTGGAACCCCGGCAGGGAACCCTGGCCGTCGCCCAGACCGCCCGCCGGCTGGAAGAGCGCTACCTCCGCAGCCTGAAGGCCGAAGAGTCTATCCGGTTTGCCGACGCCGAGGACGAAAGCCCGCCCGACGATGCGGACTGGGGCATCCTGGAGGTTAATCACCTCCTTAAACAAAACGAAGAAGTGCGGGGCTGTCTGGCCCCCAACACTGCGGAAAGAAGGTGAGTGTGTATGGTGCGACGCAACAATAGCCGGGAACTGAACCCGGAAGATTATCTCGACAACTCCGAAGAGGAACAGACCAGCGCCCCCAACATCCTGGGCTTGATTGGCCAGGTCAAGGGCGCTGAGGAAGAGGAAGATGACTCCTCCGGCGGCGGCGCGATGGTCGTCGTGCCTACCGGCGCCAGACCCGATGCCGCCGAAGAAAATTGGGATGAGTCCGACGACGACACCGCCTCCAAGGAGGACGGCCCCACCGACTCGGACATCGAGAACGAAGAGTCCGAGTGGGAGGCTGAAGCCGAGACCGTGGAAGTCCTGGACGACCCGGTGCGGATGTACCTGCGCGAGATTGGCCGCGTCCGCCTGCTGACCTCCAACGACGAAAGGGTGCTGGCCCGCAAGCTGGAAGGGCAGAAACACCTGCGCGCCCTGGAAAATGAACTGCGCGACCTGGAAGGGCGGGATCCCCGTCCCTGGGAAATAACCCGCGCCCTGCTCCGCCGCATGGTCAACGCCTCCGTGCTGGTGGAGACCCTCAGCCGCCAGTTGGACTTGCCCCCCAACCCGCGTCTCAGCCAGATTATTGAAGACCCGACGCTGCGGGCCGCCATTGACGCCGAAATCAACGTTGATATGGTCGCCTACATCGCCGACGCCCTCAACGAAGAGGAATCGGACATCTACGCCAAGTTGGTGGCCCTGTCCCTGGACAGTTGGATTCTCCCCGTCCAGGCGGTTGACGTGATGGAAGACCCCACCCTGACCGAGTTGCGTCAAAAGCTGGACCGGCCCGAGTCCTACTCGGCCCTGGAGACGGTTGACCCGCTGCTCCGGCGGGGTTTCCGCTCCGTTGACGCCGAGGGCGAAAAGGCCCAGGCCCACCTGACCGAGGCCAACCTTCGCCTGGTGGTCAGCGTCGCCAAGAAGTATATCGGCCGGGGCATGGCCCTGCTGGACATGATTCAGGAAGGCAACATCGGTCTGATTCGGGCGGTGGAAAAGTTCGACTACCGCAAGGGCTACAAGTTCAGCACCTACGCTACCTGGTGGATTCGCCAGGCCATCACCCGCGCCATCGCCGACCAGGCCCGCACCATTCGGATTCCCGTCCACATGGTAGAGACCATCAACAAGCTGATGCGTCAGCACCGGCGGCTGCTCCAGGAATATGGGCGGGAACCCACCCCCGAGGAAATCGGGCTGGCTATGGAAATCGGCCCGGACAAGGTGGAGGAAATCCTGAAAATCTCCCAGGAACCCGTCTCTCTGGAAACCCCCATCGGCGAGGAAGAGGACTCCCACCTGGGCGACTTCATCGAAGACCGCAACGCCCCGGCCCCCGCCGACGCCGCTTCTTTCCAGTTGCTCAAAGAGCAGGTGGACGAAGTATTGCACACCCTTACCGACCGTGAAAGCCGGGTCTTGCAGTTACGGTTCGGCCTGGAGGACGGCCGGGGTCGCACCCTGGAAGAAGTGGGCCGGGAGTTCGGCGTGACCCGCGAGCGCATCCGGCAGATTGAAGCCAAGGCTTTGCGGAAACTGCGTCATCCCTCCCGCTCGCGCAAACTTCGGGATTTCCTGGAGTAAAACGAATGCGGCGCAAAGGGCGAAATTGACCCGTCCCGACTTTGCGACGCCTGAATCCGCCTAAAATCGCCAATAGCGGTGTAAGAATCGCCTTTAATTAGCGAAAAACCCGGTGCTATACTCGGCGCACTGAAACAAGGAGGCGATACGTGGAAGACTGGGCAATGCCAAAGTGCCAAGAATGCGGCGTAGGTCAACTCGTCCCTCTGTCCGACTACGGCGGTCAAGGGGCCGCGGTTCATTACAAGGCGTGGGTTTGCATTAACCCCACCTGCGGGTTCAACATCAAAATCCGCAACGGCGACATTTACCTGAACGAACCCATCACCCCCGGCGGCATGACCTCCCCTCGAATCCGTTAGACCGGCCCTCTCCCGGCCTGGGGGCCGTCCATCGCTCGGTACACGGTGTGTGGTGGTGTGTGCAGTTGTGTCCAACGTACAAGAGCGTTTCTTCCTTTCGTAACGTCTCATTGTAACGATTCGGCCTGTTGACGCCTGAACCTCTTTCCGGAGGCTCAGGCGACTCAATGGTAGCAGGCTACGGTTTCCTGTTGAAGCCGTACTGTACGCAAACCTGTGGGGGCACGGCTTGCCGTGCCTCTACCCTTGCGCCCGGAATGACGGGGATGAGGGCTGTTCCGTGCTTGGGATTTCTGGATTCCGGCTTTCGCCGGAATGACGGTAGAGGGCCGGGATGCTTCCATACCTTACCTTGATTTAGTGACACGCTCTAGTAATCCGCTATCTTTGGGACTACCGGGGCAACCGGGAGTCCGTTCGTGGTGAGCTTGTCGAACCATGAACAGACAGCCCTTCGACAAGCTCAGGGCGAACGGGAAAGTCAACCATCATTCTAAGGTTGTTCGCCTACTAGCCGGGGGTGGGGGCGGCGGGGGTTTCTTCGGTGGCGGGTTCTATGCGGAGCTTGCGGAGGCGGCGGCCCAGCAGGGAGACTACTTCGATGCGGATGTGGTCGGTGTAAACGGTGTCGCCAACCAGGGGGATGCGGCCCAGGCGTTGGTAAACGTAGCCGCCCACGGTGTCCACGTCGTCGCTCTGGAGCTCGGCGCCCAGCAGTTCCCGGAGGTCGTAGGTGGTGACGCCGGCGTCCACCAAGACCGCGCCGTCGGGGAGTCGCACCACTTCATCGCCCTGGCTGCGGGAAAACTCGTCCTCGATTTCCCCGACAATCTCTTCCAGCAAGTCCTCCATCGTCACCAAGCCTTCGGTGCCGCCGTACTCGTCCACCACTATGGCCATCTGGAGGGACTTTTCCTGCATTTCCTGGAGCAGGTCGTCCAGGCGGATGGTTTCGGGGATGAAGAAGGCGGGACGCATGGCCTCGTGCAACGGGGTGTCAACTCTCCCGTCTCCCAGCAAGGTCAGCAGGTCGCGGGAGTGGGCGATGCCCTGGATGGCGTCAATGGTCTGGGAAAAGACGGGCAGGCGGCTGTGGCCCTTCTCCCCCATCAAGGCGGCGACTTGGGCCAGAGAGGAATTGATGTCCACCGCCACCATGTCCACCCGGGGAACCATGATTTCCCGGGCGTGGGTGTCGTCAAGGTTGAGGATGGAACGGAGCATTTCCCGGTCGCGCGCGTCAATGCTGCCGGACTCGGCGGCGGCGATGACCCGTTCTTCCAGTTCAGCGTGAATCTCCTCCGGGGTTTCCGGGGCGTCCTCCGCGTCGAAAACCACGGTGGCGCCGGCGCCGTTGCGGCGGTCAATGCGGGCCGACATGAGGCGGCGGGCCGGGGCAGACCAGCCAAGGGCCAGACCGGGCCGGCGGGTGGCGATGGCGTAGGCCAGACGGTTGAGCAGGAGCAGGACGACCAGCAGCGCCAGGGACAGGGCGGTCATGTCCCACCAGCCCAGGGGGCCAGGGCGGAGGAACAGGGCCAGACCGGAGACGGCGGCGGCGACAACGGCGGCGTATTTGAGGGAAGAGACGGTAAAGCTCAGGCCCCGGCGGGGCCTTGACCGTCCGCTGCCGTTGGCAAAGGCGGCGGCGTATTCGGCCAGGCTCAGGTAGGCAAAGAGGATTAGCGACCCGGTGAAGACTAATGCTGACGGTAATAAGCTACTATCAGTATCCAAAATGTTGCCCTCTCGGACTGGTAAGGGTCCTGGAAAGGGTAATCAAGTCCTTTCGTCGCTGACGGTGGTTTTTGGTTCCAGGATTCTAGCAGGAACACCGACAACAATTCTACCTTGGGGAACGTCTTTTGTCACTACTGCGCCGGCTCCGGTGGCGGCTCCTTCGCCGACAGTAACCGGGGCCACCAGCAGGGTATCGCTGCCGATAAAGGCGTCGTCGCCCACGGTGGTGGGGTGCTTGTCCGTACCGTCGTAGTTGCAGGTGATGGTTCCGGCGCCGACGTTGACGCGCCGGCCGATAGTGGCGTCGCCGAGGTAGCTGAAATGGCCGGACACCGCGCCCGGTTCCAGCCGGCTGTTCTTGACCTCAACGTAGTTGCCGATGTAAACGTCTTCGCCCAAAGATGCGCCGGGGCGCAGGTGGCTGAAGGGGCCAATCCGGACGCCGGGGCCAACGTCGGCCCCTTCCAGCATGGAGGCGGTGACCCGGCAGCGGTCGCCGAGGGCGGAATCCTGGATGACGGAGTTTGGGCCGATTTGACAGTCTTCGCCGACGGTGGTGGCGCCCAGCAGCATGGTGTTGGGCAGGATGGTGGTGTCCTGGCCGATGGACACGCCAACGTCAATAAAGACGGAGGCCGGGTCGGTGATGGTGACGCCGGCGTTCATCCAATATACCCGGAGGCGTTCCCGGAGGACGTTTTCGGCGATGGCAAGCTGCACCCGGTCGTTGATGCCGAAAGCCTCGGAGGGGTCGTGGACGGGTATGGCTTCGATGGGGTCGAAGGGGCGCTCGCCGTAGCCGGCCAGGGCGGTCAGGTAAAGCTCGCCGTTGGCCCTGGGGGAGGCCAGCATGGGCAGCCGCTTGGCCAGCCAGGGCCGTTGAAAGCAATAGACGCCGACGTTGACTTCGGCGTTGAAACCGCCCGGCAAACCGCCGGGGAAACCATCGAGGGCATCAATATCGTCGGGCAAATCGCGGGCTTCAACAATGCCGTCAACCTGGCCGCCTTCGTCCCGGACAACCCGGCCCAGGTCGCCGGGGGGCAAGCCGGTGGCGGTCAACAGGGTCATCCGGTTTTCGCGGTGGTGGTGGCGTTGGGTCAAGGCTTGCAGGGAATTGAGGGAGACCAGGGGCATATCGCAGTTGAGGACGAGGACCTGGGAACAATCGTCGTCCAGCAGGGGCATGGCGCGGGCCACGGCGTCGCCGGTGCCTCGGGGCCGGCGCTGGAGGGCGTAGGTCACGGCGTCGCCCAGCAGTTCGCGAATGGCGGAGCGGTTGTCGGGAGAGACTACGACGACGATTTTGGAGATGCCCAAGCCGTTGAGCAGGCGGACGGGGTAGCGGAGCATGGGTTGGCCGCAGACGGGATGGAGGGCCTTGGGGATGCGGGAGTTCATGCGGCTGCCGCGTCCGGCGGCGAGGATGATTCCGGCCCAGCCTTGCATGGTTTG
This sequence comes from Dehalococcoidia bacterium, assembly GCA_963665735.1. GTDB lineage: Bacteria > Chloroflexota > Dehalococcoidia > Lucifugimonadales > UBA3495 > CATOSK01. The sequence goes on from OY762444.1 coordinate 1,984,651, forward strand.
GCCTCCGTTTTGATGGTAAGGGTATGGCGGGGATTATAGCAGTTGGGTTTTAGGCCCGGGTGGAACCCTTCCCCTGGGTAGGGGGCGGCGGGTGAAAATTTTACCTTTTTGTCCATTTTCGTCCATTTTTGACCATTTGAGCGTGGACTTGGGGGTTGGATGTGTCCAGGAAGTGTCCATTTTGGGGGATATTTGGGCGGTTTTGGCGATTTTGGACACTTTTTGGGCGGGTTTTGGTCAGGGATTTTTCGGTTGTTTTGGGGTCTCCTTTTGGTTGGTTTTCGGGGTTGCCCGGCCGGGCGTTCCGGCTTTGCCCCGTCCCTTCAAGGGGGACGTTAAGCTGCCGCCGGTGGGGCGTGGCCGACTACCGCCGCTACCACCCCGCAGGGGAGCAGCCACCCGTCGTCCAGGGGCGCGGGCCGACTACCGCCGCTACCACCCCGAAGGGGAGCAGCCACCCGTCGTCCAGGGGCACGCCCGACTTTTGCCGAAGCCGCCGCTCGGTGGAGGGGGCTGCATGGCGCCCGTCGGTGGGGGCGGGTTGCCGCAGCGGAGTCGTTAGACCTCGCATCGGATAAGAGCCATGGTTATCCGGGAGGGACTCTCGACGCAAACGGCGGGGTTGGTGTTACATGGGCGGTTCCTCCTGGGGCAAGGATGGGGATTCCTGGGGTGTTGCCGATGGGGTAAGCATAGAACGGATGTACGATGATTGTCAAGGGGGGGTTGGTCGGTTGGGGGGACGCACCCCCACCCCAGCCCTCCCCCTGGTAGGGGGAGGGGGTTATTGATGAGGTGTCCAATGGGCGCAAGACTGGTTCGGGGAGTAGGGTTTCTGGATTCCGGCTTTCGCCGGAATGACGGGTTTGGGGATGTGGGATGGTTTCGTGGGGGGAAGGTTGGTAGGGGCGGGGATGTGGATTCCGGTTTTCGCGGGAATGACGGTGGGGGATCGGCGGCGTTGGTTTCTGGCAAGGGTTTCTGGATTCCGGCCTGCGCCGGAATGACGGGTTGGGGGTGGGGGATGGTTTGGTGGGGGTAGGGTTGGTTTGGGGTGGTGATGGTAGGGCAACCACAAGGGTTGCCCCTACGGGTGTTGGGAAGGATTTGTTGAGTGGATAGTGGTTAGTGGTTAAGTTGCTCCTACGGGTGGTTGGGGGTTTGTTTTCGGCAATCGGGTTGGTGGTGAAGGTTGGTAGGGGCGCACGGCCGTGCGCCCCTACGGGTGGTCAGGGGTGTTTCGTGGGGGCAAGGTTGGTTGAGGTTGAGGAGGTTCACCCCCATCCTAACCTTCCCCCGTCAAGGGGGAAGGGACTATTGAAACGCCTCCTAACGCCGTTCCTGGCGACTTTGCAATCGTCCCGTGTCAGTTTGGGGTGGTTCGACAGGCTCACCACGAACGGGATGGCGGGGGGGTTCTGGATTCCGGCTTTCGCCGGAATGACGGGTTGGGCGGGGCGTAGTTGGGGAGGGGCGACGGACAGGAATGTCCATCGCGCCGATGGGGGGTTTTTCCGTTTCTGACTATATCCGGTTGGTTGCCGTTGGCTTGATGGGTTATCATAGGGGATAATCGACAGCCCAAGGAAACGAGCCGATGTTCAGCTATTTGGACCATTTGGAATGTACCCAGTGCGGCGCGACTTTTCCCCATACCCAACTCAGCAAGATTAGCGCCTGCTGCGGCAAGGTGCTTTTCGCCCGCTATGACCTGCCCCGACTGGCGCGGGAAGTTGACCGCAACGACTGGGTTGACCGTCCTTCTACCATGTGGCGGTTTACCGAGTTGCTGCCGGTGGCTGACCCCGGCAATATCCTGACCCTGGGAGAGGGGGGCACTCCCCTGCTGGAAACCAGGACTCTGGCCTCCAAGCTGGGGCTGAAGCGGCTGCTGGTGAAGGAAGAGGGGCTTAACCCCACCGGCACCTTCAAGGCGCGGGGCATTTCCGCCGCCGTTTCCAAGGCCCACGAACTGGGCGTTACCGGGTTCACCATGCCGTCGGCCGGCAACGCCGCCGGCGCGGCCGCCGCCTACGGGGCGCGGGCCAATCTGCCGGTCAAGGTGTTCATGCCCAAGGACGCCCCCGCCGCCAACAAGAAAGAATCGGTCATGTCCGGCTCGGAGCTTAACCTGGTGGACGGGTTAATCAGCGACGCCGGACGCATCGCCGTAGCCGTGGCGGAAGAGCAGGACTTGTTTGACCTTTCCACCCTGAAGGAACCCTACCGGGCCGAAGGCAAGAAGACGATGGGGTTGGAAATCGCCATGCAATTGGGCTGGCAAATGCCCGACGCCATTGTCTATCCCACCGGGGGCGGCACCGGGATTATCGGGATGTACAAGGGCTTTCAAGAGTTGCTGGAAATGGGCTGGATTGAAGGCAAGCCGCCCAAGTTCATCGCAGTGCAGGCGTCGGGCTGCCAGCCCATCGTCAAGGCTTTCAACGAAGGCAAGGATACCGCCGAACCGTGGCCCAACGCCGCTACCATCGCCGACGGCCTGCGGGTGCCCGGCCCCTTCGCCGACTATCTGATATTGAAGGCCATTCGGGAGACGGGGGGGACGGCGCTGGCGGTGGAGGACGACGAGATGGTCGAGGCCATGTACGAACTGGCGGCCACCGAGGGAATCATCGCCTGCCCGGAGGGGGCGGCGACTTTGGTGGGGTTGAAACATCTGTTGAAACAGGGTTTCCTTGGCCCGGAGGAGACTATCGTATTGCTGAACACCGGGTCGGGCTACAAGTACCTGGACTTGATTAAGGACGGGGATTAGGACGGGTGGGGGTGCGGGAGTTTTCGCGATGGGTAATGGCATTGGCTGTTGGGATTTCTGGATTCCGGCCTGCGCCGGAATGACGGGTTGGGGTCGGCGAGGTTGGTTTGGGGGAAGGATGTGGATTCCCGCTTTCGCGGGAATGACGGTGGGGGTGGGGGTTGGTTTCGTGGGGGCGAGGATGGTTGAGTCTGGTCAGGGTTGGTTGCGGTTGGGATTTCTGGATTCCGGCCTGCGCCGGAATGACGGGTTGGGGGCCGGCTCAGAATGCCATGGGGGAGGATGGGTGGGTCTGGTCAGGGTTGTTGGCGGTTGGGATTTCTGGATTCCGGCTTTCGCCGGAATGACGGGTTGGGGTTGGCGAGGATGGTTGAGAGGAAGGATGTGGATTCCCGCTTTCGCGGGAATGACGGGGAAAATGCGGGAATGACGGTGGGGGTGGGGGTTGGTCGGTTGGGTTGGCGATGACTGCGGAGGAAAGGAAATATGGTTGAAGTAATCCTCAGCTCTCCCCGGGGGTTTTGCGCCGGGGTGGTGCGGGCGATTCAGGTGGTGGAACTGTGCCTGGAACGGTTCGGCCCGCCGGTGTATGTCAAGCATCAGATTGTCCACAATCCCTACGTGGTGGCCGAATTGGAGAACAAGGGGGCCATTACCGTTGAGGAAGTGGAGGAAGTGCCGCCCGGCTCGCTGGTGGTCTTTTCCGCCCACGGCTCGCCGCCAGACGACTTTCGGAAGGCCGAAGAACGCGGTCTCCGAATCATTGACGCCGTTTGTCCCCTGGTCACGCGGGTGCATAACGAGGCCAAGAAGTACCACCGGGAGGGCAAGAAGGTGCTGCTGGTGGGCCACCGGGGGCACCAGGAAGTGCGGGGAACGATGGGCCAGGCGCCGATTACCCTGGTGGACGACAGCGCCGGCGGCCAGATTCCCGAATGGGACGGCGATTCCCAGGTGGCGGTGCTGACGCAGACCACCCTGTCGGTGGGGGATACCGCCGAGGTGATTGACTCGATTTCCGGGCGTTTCCCCGATGCCATCGTCCGCAACGACATCTGCTACGCCACCACCAACCGCCAGCAGGCCGTCAACGAAATGGCTAACCTGGTGGACGTGGTGCTGGTCATCGGGGCGGAGAACAGTTCCAACTGCAACCGGCTGCGGGAAGTGGCCGAGTCTCTGGGAGTGCCGGCCTACCTGGTCAACGGCCCGGAGGAAATAGACGCCGCCTGGCTGCGAGACAAAAACACCGTGGGCGTCACCTCCGGGGCGTCAACCCCGGAGGTGCTGGTGGAACAGGTGATTGAGTCGCTGCATCCCGACAGAGTGACCCTGCTGTCCGGGGCCGAGGAAGACGTATCCTTCACCCTGCCGCGGGAACTCCGCGACTAAAACCGCCCTGGACTTGCCCCCTTGCTGTCTCCCGCCGGTCTAGGCCCCATGCTGCGCTCCCTGTTCCGTCAAGACCGGCCGGCGTCGCTGGGGCGGCGCGCCGTTTCGCTGCCCACTCTGGCGTCGCTGGCCCTGGCCCTGGGCTTCCTCGGTTTCCTGGTATTCCGGTTCGACGTTGACCTGGCCGCCACCTGGGAAACCGTCAAGAACGCTAACGTCGGGCTGCTGGCGTTGGCGGCGTTGATTCACTACACCTCTTTCCTGTGGCGAGGAGCGCGCTGGAAGATTCTGCTGCAAAACGCCCACGGGGCCGAGACCCGGCGGCCCGGTGTCTGGCACTGTTCGGAGCTGGTCTTGTTGGGCTGGTTCGCCAACTCCATCGGCTGGCTGCGCATGGGCGACGCTTACCGGGCCTACCTGTACCACCACGACCGGGAGGCGTCCTTTTCCCGCACCGCCGGGACGATTGTTTCGGAGCGGATGCTGGACACGATTCTGGTGGTGGCGCTGCTGGCGGGGGCGATGCTCTTTCTGGCGGCCTCCGGCTCTCAAGTATCCTGGACGGTGCTGGTGGTGGCGGTGGGGTTGCTGGCCGTCCTGGGCTTGGGATTGCTGGCGATTACCCAACTGGTGCGGATTGGTTCGCGCTTGCCCGCCCGCCTGAACGATTGGCTGCGGCAGTTCCAGGAAGGAATCTGGAAGAGTTGGGGGGAAATGCCGCGGGTGACTGCCCTGGGATTGCTGGGGTGGCTGGCGGAAACTTGCCGGCTGTACCTGGTGGTCATGGCGTTGGGACTGGATTTGGACCTGGCGTTGATAGTTTTCATAACGCTGGCCAACTCGTTGCTGACGCTGGCCCCCACGCCCGGCGGCGTCGGCGCGGTGGAGTCGGGCGTGGGCGGTCTGCTGATGCGGTTGTCCACGCTGACGGCCAGCGGCGCGGCGGCGCTGATTCTGGTTGACCGGGCCATCAGTTATTTGAGCGTCATCCTCACGGGGAGTTTGTTGTTCCTGGTGCGCCCGGCGTACCGGCGGCCGGCGTCTGAGACGGTGGCGCAGACCACCGCCAGCCCTTCCGAGGAAAGTAAGGAATCCCAGGCCCGTGAGTGAGGGACGTTCACCCCCATCCTAACCTTCCCCCATCAAGGGGGAAGGGACTACAAGGCCAGCGTTGGGCGTTGGCAAGGATTTCTGGATTCCGGCTTTTGCCGGAGTGACGGGTTCGCCGGGAGACAGGGCAAATGCTTTACACCGCCAGTTTCTACGCGCCAGATAATTGGGTAGGCCGGGCTTTCCGGGTGTCGCGGCAACACCCGCGGGGACGCCGGGTTGCGTGGGAGACGCTGCCCTTCTTCTACCCGGAGCGGGAGTTGCTGCGGGCCTACCGACAGGGGGATTTGGACTTTGACGCCCTTTCCTGCGCCTACCGGGATGGGCTGGAGCGCAAACTTGGGGATGACCCGGACTTGCGCCGTTGGGTTGAGGCGGCGACCGGGTTGGGAGACTTTACGCTGCTGTGCTTTGAACCGGCGGGGCAGCCGTGCCACCGCCTGGTTCTGGCCCAATGGCTGTTGGAAAAAGCCCCGGCCCTGGAAGTGGGGGAGTTGCGCTGAATCATGGTTAGTGGCGCAGGGAAAACCCCGGCGGAAAGTGGCACCGGACGCCCACCGTTGAAATTGGTTGGCGTCAGGGGTTGCGGCGGCGGAGTCGTTCTTCCAGTTCGCGGACACGGGCTTCAGCCGCGTTCCGGGCTTCCCGTTCGGCGGTGGCCCGAGTTTCGGCGTTGCCGGCCCGCATTTCAGCGCTGTTGGCCCGAATTTCGGCGCTGTCGGCGCGGGCGCGTTCAGACTCAAGGGTATTGATGGGCCGGCCGGTGGCCGGGTCGTAAAACAGCAACGCACCGCTTTCCCAACGGAGGTTCAGGTTCAACGTAGGGCTGTAGCCCTGCAAGCTCCCGTCGGCCAGTTCCTCAAGGGCAACGGGTTGGTACACTCCATCCACCAGAATGTCCCCGGCCAGCCGCGTCCCGTGATGCTCCCCCGTCTCGTCAAACCGCCAGTATTCCCCAATGCCCAGGGCCGCGTAGTCCTCCCGCTTCTCCGTTGCGTCGGTCCGTCCGGTGCTGCGGGAGGCGATTTCCATAGCGAAGTCCGGCGGCTTCCCCTGCTCCTCGATGATGTACCCGTTGCTGTCCTTGTAGGCCGCCGGGTCCGCGTCAAAGGCCACCAGCAGGTCGGGGTAGCGGCTGCCCGCCAGGGAACGGGTGGGCCGTACCACCATGTAGCGATCCCCGGCCACCAGGGTCGTTTCGGGGTCGCCCAGGTGTTGGGCCAGCAAGTGCTGCCGGAGGTGGTAAGCGTTGCCGTTGATGGTCAGGTGGTCGAAACTGGTCATCTTGTCTTCCGGGTCTTCCGGCGGGTCGGGCAGCCGGAAACGGCCCGTGAGCTGGGACGTTTTGGCGAAGATGTCGGGTGTGGTCATGTCGCACCTGGCGTTGGTCGGGGTAAGGGCTGGCGTCAGGGATTGCGGCGGCGGATCTGTTCTTCCAGTTCGCGGACCCGGGCTTCGGCGATGTCGGCCCGGGAGCGTTCGTATTCCATCGTAGCGATGGGCCGGCCCGTGGCAGGGTCGTAAAATAACAACTCGCCAGCCTCCCAGCGCAGGTACAGGTCCAGCACGGGGCTGTAGCCTTGCAAGCTCCCGCCCGGCAACTCTTCGATCTCTATGGCAACGTACTGGCCGTCAACCAGCATATCCCCGGCCAGCCTTGTACCGTGGAATTCTCCTGTCTTGTCAAACCGCCAGTATTCACCGATGCCCAGGGCGGCGTAGTCCTCCCGCTTACCCGTCACGTCGGTCAGCCGGGAACTGCGGGAGGCTATTTCCAGCGCGAATTCCGGGGGTTTACCCTGCTCGGATATGACGTAGCCGTTAGTGGCTTCGTAGGCCGCCGGGTCCACGTCAAAGGCCACCAGCAGGTCGGGGTAGCGGCTGCCCGCCAAGGCCCGGGTCGGCCTGACCACCAGGTAGTGTTCGCCGGAAACCAGGATTCGGTCCCGACTGGCGGGGCGCTGGGCCATGAGGTGCTGTTTGAGGTAGTGGGCATTGCCGTTGATGGCTAGGTGGTCGAAACTGGTCATCTTGTCTTCCGGGTCTTCCGGCGGGTCGGGCAGCCGGAACTGGCCCGTGAGTTGGGACGTTTTGGCGAAGGTGTCGGGTGTGGTCATATCGCACCTGGCGTTGGGCCATAGGGGAAGAATGGCGCTGCCGCTTTTGGGAGTCCTCAAAGGCGTTGTTCTATCTGGTATATTTTACATCATCGGTTATTGAGGTTGAAACCGGATTTCCGGAATCCGGTTTTCGCCGGAATAACGGGTTTTGGGCGAAGGATGTGGATTCCCGCTTTCGCGGGAATGACGGTAGAGGCACGGGAATGACGGATTTGTTGAGAGGGGAGGATTTTCCGTCGGGGCGGCGATAGGCCCAGATTACCACTCGGAGCGGGGCGGGCGGAGCATGAGTTGGGCGACGGCTTCCCGGGCCGGCAGGTCCTCGAAAAGCACCTGGCGGGTGACTTGGGCGATGGGCATTTCTACGACCAACTCGGCGGCCAGCTTTAAGGCCGCGCCGGTGGTGTTCACCCCCTCGGCTACGTTGTCCATAGAGTCGCGAATCTCCGGCCAGCTATGACCCTTAGCCAACTGCTCGCCCACGTAGCGGTTGCGGCTCAACGGGCTGGCGCAGGTGGCGATGATGTCGCCCAGCCCGGCCAGTCCGGCGAAGGTCAAGGGCTGCGCTCCGGCGGCTACCCCCAGGCGGGCGATTTCGGCCAAACCGCGAGTGACCAGGGCGGCCTTGGTGTTGTCTCCCATTTCCAGCCCGTCGCAGAATCCGGCGCCTAGGGCGATGATGTTTTTCAATGAGCCGGCCAGTTCAACGCCAACCACGTCGTCGCTGGTATAGACCCGCAGCGTGGGCGACATCAGGATTTCCTGCGCCCTGGCTACGTTGTCCGGGTCGGCCCCGGCAATGACCGTCGAGGCCGGTTTGCCCTGGGCCATTTCCTTGGCCAGGTTGGGGCCGGACAGGACGCAGATTCCCGGATGCAGCGACGGGGCCAGCTCTTCCCGGATTACCTGGCTCATGCGCCGTCCGCCGGGCAGTTCCAGCCCCTTGGCGACGCTCAAGACCAGTGTTCCGGGGGATACGTGGCGGCTGACGGCGCGCAGGTTTTCCCGCACCCGGTCAGAGGGGACGGCGATTATCACCAGCCCGGCGGGGCCGACGGTTGCGGCGGCATCGGCGGAGGCGGACAGGCAAGGCGGAAAGGGAACGCCGGGCAGAAAACGCCGATGCTCCCGGTGGCGTTCCAAGTCGGCGGATTCTTCGGCGGTACGGGTCAGGATGGTACACGACACCCCGGCCCGCGCCAGGATGATGCCCAGCGTGGCGCCCCAGGTGGTTGAGCCGATTATGGCTACCCTGTCCGTCAACTTCTCTTACCCCGCCCCGAGTGAAAAATCATTCCCGCGAAATGGGGGGCCACCCCTTGCTTTAGGGTAAGTAGAATGGAGGTCAAGAGGGTGTGTTGAAAGTCCCTTCCTCGCTCTCTTCCCAACAGGATACCACCCCCACCCTAACCCTCCCCCTCGTAGGGGGAGGGGACTTGTTACACATCCCCTAAGAGCTAGTCAGTCAATCCTGGCGGCGGGGGCGCCCAGGCGCCGCTCGGTGCCTTGCATCAGCCGTTGGATGTTGTCCCGGTGCTGCCAGATGATAATTGCCCCCCCGATAACCACGTACCAACCGTAAATGGCCGAATACATCCCCAGCCAGGCCAGGGCCAGCAGCGACCCCACGGCGACGATAACGCCGACGATGGACCCCAGGGACAGGTAGCGGCTGAGCAGGGCCACCGGCAGGAAGGCGATGGCGGCTATGCCGGCGGCGATGGGGGCCATGACCAGCAGGCCGCCGAATCCGGTGGCTATGCCCCGTCCGCCTCGGAAGGCCAGGAACACCGGCCAGTTGTGACCGACCAAGGCCAGCAATCCGGCGGCGACTTCCCCGGCGGTATCGCCTACCACTTCCCGGGCCAGTATCACGGCGGCCAAGCCCTTGCCCAAGTCCAGCAGCAACACCACGGCGGCCATTTTGCCGCCCCCGGTGCGGAGTACGTTGGTCATGCCGGTGCGCCCGCTGCCCCACTCCCGGAGGTCTATGCCCCGCCGCCAGTGCATCAGCCAGTAGCCCCAGGGGATGGAGCCGATGAAGTAGGCCAGTACCAGCGCAACGGCGTAGCGGTAAAACCGGGGCGGGTCAAGAGCGTCCAGGGCGAACACGGCAGCCACTCCCCCGGCAACCAGCAGGGGGAGGGAAACTACGCAAAGCACTGTGGGGTTGAAAACTCGGTTCATCCGTGTCTGAACAGTAAACGCAAGTGGGTATGGCTGAAATCGAAGGTATCCCGGATTTTGTTTTCCAGGTAACGACGGTAAGAGAAGTGTACCAGCTTGGGGTCGTTGCACGTAAAGAGAAAGGTGGGCGGATTGGCGGCAACTTGGCGCAAGCGGGTTATCCGCAGCCGTTGGCGGCGGTGTCCCTTGACCGGCGGCGGCTGGTGGTCAACCAACGCCTCGGCCAGCAGGTATTGGAGTTCCCGGGTGGGCGCCCAGCGCTGGCGTTCTTCCCAAAGCTCCAGGGCGGTCTGCATCAGCCCGTCAATGCCGTGGCCGTGCAGGGCGGAAATAAAGCTGATGGGGGTGTAGGGCATGAAGTGGAGCAACTCCTGGACCCGGGCCACCGCCCGCCGCTTGGCGTAACGCTCGGTTTCGTCCACCAAGTCCCACTTGTTGACCACCACAATCAGCCCCCGGCACATATCCCAGGCCAGCCCGGCGATGTGGGCGTCCTGGGCCGTGGCCAACTCGGTGGCGTCAGTGACCAGCAGGGTAATGTCGCTGCGATTCACGGCGTTGACCGCCCGCAGCACGCTGTATTTTTCGATTCCCCGTTCCCGTCGGCCGGGCCGGCGGATTCCCGCCGTGTCAATGGCGGTGATGTCCTGGCCGCGGTAGCTGAAATCGGTGTCCAGGGCGTCGCGGGTGGTGCCGGCCACCGGGCTGACGATGGAGCGGTCTTGCCCCAGCAGGGTGTTGAGCAGCATGGACTTGCCCACGTTGGTGCGCCCGACGATAGCCAGTTTCAGCGGAGTTGACGTTGCCGGGGGCGGCTCTGGCGGGGCGTCGGCGTCGAAAAAATCCTCTTCGTCGGGGAATTGGCCGCCGGGCAGGACGGCCTTGACCTTATCCATCAGGTCGTAGATGCCGTGGTTGTGGTAGGCGCTAATCAGGTGAGTTTCGGCCATGCCCAGTTGGTAGAACTCCGAGGCCGACGCCTCCCGGTTGTCGTTGTCCACCTTGTTGACCACCAGAAAGACGGGTTTGTTGGAGCGGCGCAGGCGGTGGGCGATTTCCAGGTCGGCGGCGGTGACGCCCTGGATGGCGTCGGTGAGGAACAGGGTCAAGTCGGCCTCGGCCATTGCCATGTCCGCCTGTTCCTGCACCATCTGGCGGATGTGGCCCTCCGGGTCTGACTCCAGGCCGCCGGTGTCCACCAGGATAAACTGGGTTCCTTCCCAATCGGCCTCGGATATGAGCCGGTCGCGGGTGGTGCCGGCCACGTCGGACACGATGGCCTGCCGTCGGGACAGAATGCGGTTGAAGAGGGAGGACTTGCCGACGTTGGGCCGCCCGACGATAGCCACCACCGGCAGGGGGGCTGGGGCGAATTGCGAATCTTCGCCGGCGTTTTCGGTTGTAACCGGGTAAACCTCTTGGGTCACTTGTTCACCGTTCCTTGACTGTCATTGGGGAAAGGGTCATCTTTGCGGTAGGGCAGGGTGACCACAAGGGTCGCCCCTACGGGGATGTATAGGGCAAGAATTTCTGGATACCGGCCTGCGCCGGTTTGATGGGTTTGTTTTGTTAGGCATTAGCACGACCGTGACGGGCTACCAGTCAAATACGACTATTGAAACAGGAACTCCAGCAATGCTTTTTGGCCGTGGAGCCGGTTGTTGGCCTGCTGGTAGGCCAACGATTGCGGATGTTCCAGCATCCCATCGGCAACCTCTTCTCCGTAGTGGGCCGGCATATCGTGCATGAAGGCCGCGCCGGGTTTGGCTTGCCCCAGCAGCGCGGCGTCCACGGTATAGCCCTGGAAGGCCCGCTGCCGGGCCGCCGTTTCCGCCTCGTCGCCCATGCTGGTCCAAACGTCGGTATATACCACGTCGGCGCCCTTGACCGCCTCCGCCGGGGCGGTGACGGTAACGATTTCCGCGCCGTCCGCGCGCTCGTGGGCCGCCGCCAGGGTAGGCTCGTCTATGCGGTATTCCGGGGGCGACGCTATGGCGAAGTTGACGCCCAGGGGCGGCGCGCCCAGGCACAGGCTGCGGGCGACGTTGTTGCCGTCGCCGATGAAAGCCAGCGTCTGCCCGGCCAGCTCTCCCCGATGTTCGCGGATGGTCAGCAGGTCGGCGATGGTCTGGCAGGGGTGTTCCCAGTCGGACAGGGCGTTTATCACCGGCACGGCGGAGTAACGGGCCAACTCCGCCAGTTGTTGGTGGGAGAACACCCGGGCGATGATGCAGTCCACGTAGCCGGACAGGACGCGGGCCACGTCGGACACCGGCTCCCGCCCGCCGAGGCCGACTTCCTGCGGCCCCAGGTACAGGGAGTAACCGCCCAATTCCTCGATGCCCACCTGGAAGCTGACCTTGGTGCGGAGAGACGGTTTCTCGAACAGCAGGGCGAACTTTTTGCCGCGCAGGGGTTGGCCGCCTCCCTGGGATTTCATAGCCAGGGCACGGCCGATGATATGGCCGACTTCCTCGGCGGTGAGGTCAGTAATGGAAATTAGGTCTCTCTTGGCTGCCATTGGCCGAACCGTCCAAAAAATCGTGGGCTTCCCTCACGATATTATATGGGCGGAGCCGACCCAGCATCAACAACGGGCAGTTGCCCGGCGGTTTCGTTAACAGTGTTTATTCATGTCAATTACCTACCCACTGTAAAACGAACCGGAAACGAACTGAAAATGAAACCCGAAAATTGCTATAATTTACGCACGAAATCCCGAAATGAAACGAAAATGAGCGGGAAATGACCAGCGCCGGCGTTGGTCGCCAACGTCTTGGCATTGGGCGCAAAAAGACCGGAGCTATTGACGATAGCTCCGGTCTTGGCTTTGCCGTGGAATCACCCCAATCCCAGGAAACTACGCAGCCTACTCAGTTTTCCGAATCCCTTACCCTTGCGTCCTTTCTTCATCGAACCCGGCAGACGGATTACCGGAGCGTTTTCCGAAGGTGTAATCCGTGGCGGCCCGGTGAACGGAGTAATGATAGCGAAAGCCCTTCTCTTGGGGGGACCTGTATTCCGGTCTTTCTCAGTGTCTGCCATTTGTTTTCCCCTCGGATCCTTTATCACGCATCCATTATATCGTAAACAGTGGTGGCGCCCCAACCCTGAGAAGCCCGTGAACGTCTGGAATCATAATAGTACGTGCAAATGCTGACTGTATTCACATCTACGGGGACAAAAAACTCAGATAATTCCTGGCGTGTCTCCCCCGGTTCAATGACGACTCCGTCGCTGCCCCAAGTGAACGAACCTTCGTCGAGAGTCGGCCATTGGAAATCTTGTGTTCCTTCATCCCGGAGGAATTGGTCGATTAAATTTTGCTCTCCTTCATCCCCAGCCGGCGCTATTTGTTGCAGAAGGAAGAAGCCTTCCTGGACATCAACTCTCACCCGGGAGCCGTTGCGCAGGGTAACGGTTACGTCAATATGAACGTATCTGTCGCCGATGCGTCGGTGATTGACTACGTGGGAGACCGTCAGGTGTGGCTCGAAATCCCTGAAAATTTGCAGCTTGTAAACCGCGAAGAATCCGCCGACTATAATGGCCAGCAAAGTCGCCGCATCCAGGACAATCCCTATCGAGTTTTCGACCCTTTGAGTGTCCTCGACGGCCAGGTAAAGGACGGCAGGAATTCCACCCGCCAGCGCCAAGCCGACGAAAATGATTGATGCCCCTGACAACCACCGTCCACCCATCAAAACCTTCCCTTGAACTTTCTGTCTCCCGTCTTGCTTCCCGCCGCCGCTTTGCCCATTCTAACCCAACCGTCGCCCTCGCCGGTTTTTGGTATTATGGGGCGACGCCGTTGCTAACTTCGGGCGTCGGGGAGCGGGAGATGACCAGCGCGAATATCCGGCCCGGCATTGCCGGCCAGCGGCAGACCCTGGTTTGCGAACACAACGTCGCCGGCCACGTGGACAAGTTCAGCACGCCGTCCATGATTAGCCTGATGGAGCGGGCCGCTATTGAGGCGGTGGCCCCGTTCCTGGAGGACGGTCAGACTTCGGTGGGATTTGAGGTAAACGTGCGTCACCTGGCCCCGGCGGACCTTGGGGCGACGATTATCGCCCACGCCGAGTTGACCGAGGTTGACCGCAATCGGCTGACCTTCGCGGTGACGGCGTTCAACGGCGATACGAAAATCGGGGAGGGCACCCACCGCCGGGCGATTATCAACCGTCCGGGGTAGTTCCCGCAGAATGATGGTATTTTCGCTCAGGACTTGGATTCCCGCTTCCGCGGGAATGACGGCGGGCGTGGGGGAATGACGGCGGGCGTGGGGGAATCCAGAAATTCCAATCGCCAAGGATGGGATGAATTATCCCGCTTTCGCCGGTGTGGGGGTTGGTATAGAATATCCCCGCCGAACAACACCTTTGAGGACGCCCAAACAGCGGCAATGCCATTCTTCTCCTACGGCCCAACGCCAGGTGCGATATGACCACACCCGACATCTTCGCCAAAACGTCCCAGCTCACGGGCCGCTTCCGGCTGCCCGACCCGCCGGAAGACCCGGAAGACAAGATGACCAGTTTCGACCACCTGACCATCAACGGCAACGCTTACCACCTCCGGCAGCACTTGCTGGCCCAACACCTGGGCGACCCCGAAACGACCCTGGTGGCCGGGGACCGCTACATGGTGGTACGGCCCACCCGTTCCCTGGCGGGCAGCCGTTACCCCGACCTGCTGGTGGCCTTTGACGCGGACCCGGCAGCCTACAAGGACAGCAACGGGTACATCATCGAGGAGCAGGGCAAGCCGCCGGACTTCGCTATGGAAATCGCCTCCCGCAGCACCGGACGGACCGACGCAACGGATAAGCGGGAGGATTACGCGGCCCTGGGCATTGGTGAATACTGGCGGTTTGACGAGACGGGGGAGTATCACGGGACGCGGCTGGCCGGGGACATTCTGGTGGACGGGGTGTACCAACCCGTTGCCCTGGAGGAACTGTCCGACGGGAGCTTGCAGGGCTACAGCCCCGTCCTGAACCTGTACTTGCGCTGGGAGAGTGGGGCGTTGCTGTTCTACGACCCGGCCACCGGCCAGCCCATCAATACCCTTGAGTCTGAAAGCGCCCGCGCCGACAGCGCCGAAACCAGGGCCGGCAACGCCGAAGCCCGGGCCGCCGCCGAGCGGGAAGCCCGAAACGCCGCTGAAGCCCGCGCCAATAGCTCCGAAGCCCGTGTCCGCGAACTGGAAGAACAGCTCCGCCGCCGCAATCCCTGAAGCCGGCCGGTTCCAACTTTCGATGGTGGGCGTCAGGCTGCACTTACCGCCGGGGGGGTCCCGGCATTGCCAACCAAGTTCACCGCAATTCCCCTACTTCCAGGGCCGGGGCATTTTCCAACAGCCATTGGGGATGAAGGGGAGGGGGCGCCAGCTCTTCCACTTGGGCCCCGCTTCCGGGGCAGCAGGGACTGGTCGGTCCCGTCTTGCTTGAAGCGGTGGCAGTACTTGTAAAAGGGCTGCCGGTTGGCGCCGTGGAACCGGTGGGAGTCCTCCAGGAACCGGAACTGAGGATGCTTGCCGGGCTTGACCAGTTCAAACTCCCCGATGAGAAACCGCCACTTCTGCGCCAGGTTCCGCTCAATGGTGCGATTCTTGCTGTTGTTCCGCATCTTAGCCTCCAGGTCGGTACTGCCTTTTTATACCAATCTGTCAACGAATTACCCGACACATACAGGAATGACGGTTGAAAAGAAGGGCGCTAATGATAAAGACCCTGGCCGGGTTTAGGGGCCAGGGTCTGCTACGGTCTGCCGGGAATGGCAGAGGGATTAGCCGGGGTTGTGGGTGTCCACCAGGGACAGGACCCGGGAGTCCAGGCTGCTCCGGCGCTCTTCCAGCATCCCGGAGTCGGCGAAGGCGACGGCCAGGTGGGCGTCGCGCTGGATTTCTTCCCAGTCGGGTTCCAACTCGTATTCGTCGCGGAGTTCGTCAAACAGGGCCTCAAGGGAATCTCGGTCGAACATAGCTTTTTTCCTAGCCTCCTCCTAATGGTTTACCAGCGCTGGGCCGGGGGTTGGGGGTATCCGGCGCAGCCGACAAGCCGGGAACTAGCATACCCGTATTTGCGGCTATTGACAAGGGTGACAAGGATTTCATGGGGTCGGGGACGTTGTTATGTGCTTAGGATTTCTGGATTCCGGCTTTCGCCGGAATGACGGTAGAGTGCGGGGATGATGGTGGGTTCACGCCCTCCCCGGCCCTCCCCTTGGTAGGGGGAGGGGGTGACAAGGATTTCATGGGGTCGGGGACGTTGTTATGTGCTTAGGATTTCTGGATTCCGGCTTTCGCCGGAATGACGGTAGAGTGCGGGGATGATGGTGGGTTTACCCCCTCCCCCTGGTAGGGGGAGGGGGTTATTGAACGCCGTTCCTGCCGACTTTGCAATCGTCTTGCATCACTGGCAGGGTCTTTCAATTGTTGCCATGAAATACCCAATGTTACCCTGAACGAAGTGAAGGGTCTAAAATTCTACGGGCAAGGCGATGTTGGCTATGGCAAGAATTTTAGATTCTTCGCTTTGCTCAGAATGACATGGAGGGGCGAGGGATGATGGTTGGGGGTGGGGATCATGGTGGAAGGGCAACCACAAGGGTTGCCCCTACGAGCGCTGTTGGGTGCGTGGGGTTTCACCCCCATCCTAACCTTCCCCCATCAAGGGGGAAGGGACTATTGAAGAAACGCCCTTAACGACATTCATACCTGCTTGGCAATTGTCCTGGCCCGCCGGCGGCTGGCCTTGCGGGTGGGGCGGGTTGCCGGTATAGTGGGCGGGATGTTAATGAATGGCGTTGGCGACGTTTGCCGACGCCGGTTGTCCGGCGGGGAATTCTTGGCCGGACTGGATGAACGATTGCGATGACTCCCCAGGAAATTGCGGCCCGATTGCGCGAGTGGGGCGTGCGTGTCACGCCTCAACGGTTGGCTATCGCCGAGGCGGTGCTCAACTCCGAGGACCACCCTTCGGTGCAGCAGCTTTACGAGCGGGTCAGAGACCATTTCCCGTCCATGACCCTGGCAACCATCTATTCCACCCTGGACGTGCTGGAAAAGAGCCGGCTGATTCAGGAACTGCCCTTTCCGCAGTTTTCCCGCTACGAGTCCAACCTGGACCCCCACGTTAACCTGGTCTGTATCAAGTGCGGCAACGTGGTGGACGCGCAGGCGGGGCAGGAAACGGTGGTTCGTCTGCGGGACCAAATCGCCAGCCAGTCCAATTTCCAGGTGGCCTGGCAGCGGGTGGACTTTCATGGCTGGTGCCGCCGCTGCGCCGCCGAGAATCGCGAACAGCCGGCCGGCGCGTGACTGACCGGAGCCAAGGAACTATGCCGTCCGCCAATATCGTCATTCCCGCCCCGCTGGAAACCCGGAGCCGCCGTCCATGATTACCGCCGTCGTAGGAATCACCCTCTGGACGGACGACCTGGAACGGCTGTATCGGTTCTACCACGATACCCTGGGGCTGCCGCTACATTCCAATCATGGCGACTTTATCGCCTTTGAGTTGGGCGACATCCGGCTGAACATCGGTATCCACAGCCAGGTCAGCGGCCCATCCCAAGACCCCTTCCGCATCATGGCCCACCTGGGGGTTGACGACATCCGGGAAGAGCACCGGCGGTTGACGGCCCTGGGCGTCGAGTTCATCCGCCCGCCGGAGCAGGAAGGTTGGGGCGGCTGGGTTGCCACGCTGACAGACCCGGACGGCAATATCCTGCAATTCCTCCAGTTCCCCTAGACGGGAATCCGGCGCGCCGTCTTGCAAGGTTTCCCGTGCAGCTTACCGACCCGTTGGTGCAGAACTTGAAAGAGGCGGCGCGGCGGGCCTCGCTAAACGCCTACTGCCCTTACAGCCGTTTTCCGGTGGGGGCGGCGGTTTTGACCGAAAGCGGCGAAATTTACGCCGGCGCCAACGTGGAAAACGCCTCTTACGGGTTGACTCTCTGCGCCGAGCGCAACGCCGTGGCCCAGGCCATTGCCGCCGGGAATCGGCAAATCCTGGCCGTGGCGGTTTTCACGCCCACGCCGTCGCCCACGCCGCCCTGTGGGGCCTGCCGCCAGGTCATCGCCGAGTTCGGCAGTCAGGCCGACGTATTCGGGTTCAGCAACGGCCCCGAGGTTTTCCACGCCCGGTTAGACCGGCTGCTGCCGGAGGCGCCGCGGCATGAGGGGATGCCACCCCCTCCCTAACCCTCCCCCTGGTAAGGGGAGGGGATTTGATTCCGGCTTCGGGGGAATGACGGGTTGGGGGGGAATGACGGTGGGGTACGGGAATGGCGAATTATGGAATTGACGACACGCCCTAATGGATGTTGTCATGGGCTTGGGATTTCTGGATTCCGGCCTTCGCCGGAATGACGATACTCCCATGATGGTTATTCGGTTCAATTAGGATGTTGGGGCCGTAGTTTTGCCCCCCTCCCTGACCCTCCCACTACCAGGGGGAGGGGATTTTGAGGAGCTTTCGTTTTGAGGTAGTTTTTAAGGGCGCCGGTTGTGGATTCCCGCGAAAGCGGGAATGACGGTGGGGGGCGGGAATGACGAATTATGGAATTGACGACACGCCCTAATGAATGTTGTCATGGGCTTGGGATTTCTGGATTCCGGCCTTCGCCGGAATGACGGGTTGGGGGGTGGGGGAGTTTTTGGGTGGGCGAGGATGGTTTGGGGGAAGGGTTTTGGATTCTTCGCTTTGCTCAGAATTACATGGAAGGGCGCTTAGAATGACATGGGAGGGAGGGGTAGGGGTAGGGGGTTATTGAAAGGCCCCGTTGCCATTTCCGAAGACTCCCCGGCTAAACCGCAAGGGAAGGTTAAAAGCCCGCGACGATTACAAAGTGTGAATCCAACGCTACGGACAGGAATGTCCATGCCACCAGCCATACGTCCATGCTGCGGACAGGGCGGCCATAAGCCCCTACTTTGCAATCGTCTTGGCTAAAAGCCTGTTCCACCTTGCGGACTACCAGCCGCCGAGTCAGTATATGAACATGGCGTCGCCGAAGCTGTAGAAGCGGTAGCCTTGGGCGATGGCTTCTTGGTAGGCGTGGAGGATGCGCTCCCGGCCAGCGAAGGCGGACACCAGCATCAGCAGGGTGGAGCGCGGGAGGTGGAAGTTGGTCAGCAGGGCGTCCATTAGCCGGAATCGGTGGCCGGGGAGGATGTAGATTCGGGCTTGGCCGGAAACGGCGGTCAGCCGGGGTTGGCCGCTCTGTTCCAGGTCGGCCCCCAACTGTTCCAGCACGCGCGCGGACGTGGTGCCTACGGCGATGATGCGCCGTCCCTCTTGGCGGGCCATTTCCAGTCGGTCGGCGGCGGCTTGGTCAACCTCGTAATACTCGGTGTGGATGTGGTGTTCGGTGGGGTCGTCGCTTTGCACCGGGCGAAAGGTGTCCAGGCCGATGTGCAGGGTGATGTAGGTCTGTTCCACGCCCAGTTGGCCGATGCGTTCCAGCAGTTCCGGGGTGAAGTGCAGCCCGGCGGTGGGGGCGGCCACGCTGCCGGGGGCGGTGGCGTAAACCGTCTGGTAGCGTTCCGGGTCGTCGGGCTGCTGGCGAATGTAGGGAGGCAACGGCGTTTCGCCCAGCAAGTCCAGGTCGTCCTCGGTGGACAGCCGCACCAGCTTGACACCGCCGGGCCGGGATTCCAACACTTCCACCTCCAGCGTTTTATCGAGGGTTGATTCCGCGGCTTCCGGTTTCACCACCAGCCGCACGCCGGGGCGGAGACGGCGGCCCGGCCGGCCCAGGGACTCCCAGACCATCGGCGCGGTGCGGCGCAGCAGCAGCAGCTCCACCCGTCCGCCGGTATCCCGTCGCTGCCCGTGCAGGCGGGCGGGAATGACCCGGCTGCGGTTGAAGACCATCAAATCGCCGGGGCGCAAGCGCTCCAGCAGATCGGGGAAACGGCCATGCGACAGTTGGCCGGTGGCCCGTTCCAGGGTCAACAGCCGGGAAGAGTCCCGCGGCTCCGCCGGGGTCTGGGCGATGAGTTCGGGCGGCAGATGGTAGTTGAAATCGTCGGTTCGCATGGGTTGGGACAAGTGGGGTTCACCCCCTCCCTAACCCTCCCCCTGGTAGGGGGAGGGGATTTTTCGCACACCCTCTAAGGGCGCCGGTTGTGGATTCCGGCTTTCGGTGGAATGACGGTAGTTGCAGCAAGGGTAGGGCGGGTTTGAAACCCGCCCCTACGGGGGTTGGGGGAGTTTTGGATGGGCGAGGATGGTTTGGGGGAAGGATTTGAGATTCTTCGCTTTGCTCAGAATGACATGAAAGGGTAGGGGGAGGGGGTTTTCGCACACCCTCTAAGGGCGCCGGTTGTGGATTCCAGCTTTCGCCGGAATGACGGTGGAGGTGCCGAATGACGGTGGCAGGGCAACCACAAGGGTTGCCCCTACGGTTGCTGTTGGGCGCTTGGGGGTTCACCCCCTGGCCTCGTCCTGGCCTTGCCCTACGGTTGCTGTTGGGTGCGTGGGGTTCACCCCCTCCCCAACCCTCCCCCTGATAGGGGGAGGGGGTTATTGAAACGCCCCTCGCTATTGAAGGAAACGGCACCGGGTCAACTTTCGGGGATGGTCAGGCGGGCAGCGGTTAGGGTGTTGACCAGCAGCATGGCGATGGTCATGGGGCCGACGCCGCCGGGCACCGGGGTTATGGCGGCGGCCTTTTCCGACACCGGGCCGAAGTCCACGTCGCCCGCCAGACGATACCCGCGGCGGCTGGTCGAGTCCTCAACCCGGTTGATGCCCACGTCCACCACCACGGCGCCATCGCGCACCATGTCGGCGGTAATGGCCCGGGGCTGGCCCACGGCGGCAACCAGGATGTCGGCCTGGCGGGTGATTTCCGGCAAGTCGGCGGTGCGGGTGTGGCACACCGTCACGGTGGCGTTGCCGCCCTCGCGACGCTGCATCAGCAGCGCGGCCAAGGGCTTGCCGACGATGTTGCTGCGTCCGCAGACCACGACTCGCTGGCCCGCCGGGTCGTAGCCGTGGCGCAGCAGCAGTTGTTGGACGCCGGCGGGAGTGCCTGGGATGAACCGGGGGGAACCCTGGAGCAGCTTGCCCAGGTTGAAGGGGTGCAGGCCGTCCACGTCCTTGGCCGGGGAGACAGCCTCAATGACGGTATCCTCGTCAATGTGGGACGGCAGGGGCAGTTGGGTCAGGATTCCGTGAAACCGGGCGTCGGCGTTGAGTTGGGCGATGAGTTCCAGCAGCCGTTCCTGGGAAGTGTCGGCCGGCAGGTGGAAAGTTTCGCTGAAAATACCGGCCTCGGCGCAGGCCCGCCCCTTGTTGCGGACGTAGATGGCCGAGGCCGGGTCGTCGCCCACCAGCACGGCGGCCAGGCCGGGTGTTACGTCGCGCTGCTGCCGCATTTCCGACACGCCGGCGGCGACTTCGGCGCGCACCTCTGCGGCCAGGGCCGTTCCGTTCAGGATTGTTGCCATAGGTTGCGTTGTTGTTTCCTTCGTTTAATGGGGGAATCCGGTTAAGGGTTCACTGGGTCTTTGCGGGGCGATTTTAGCACGGGTTGGGGGGTGAAAACTTGGCTGCCGCGCCTTATTGCGCAATGGTATCATATAAGTTACCGTACCTTGGTGGAGATTAGAGAGTTCCTTGACGATTCGGGGCGAAGTCCCTTCGGGCGGTGGTTCAATCGGCTTAACCCAACCGCCGCGGCGAAAGTCGTCATCGCTTTGACCAGTATGGAACAAGGCAACTTTTCCAACGTAACGGGCGTTGGTCAGGGTGTTCGCGAATTCCGTATAGACTTCGGACCCGGCTATCGCATTTACTTCGGACAAGATGGCGACAACCTCATTATCTTGTTGGGCGGTGGAACAAAACGGCGGCAACAACGGGACATTCAACAAGCCAGGGCCTTTTGGCGTCAATATCGGCAAGGATAAAATCCCCAAGTCCAGCCCGGAGAGTAGCGGCGATGCCACTTACAAGGTCATTCAAGGAAACGGTACAGGCCAGGGCCGAGCGGGACCCGGCTTTTCGTAACGAGTTGTTTCGGGAAGCCGTCGAGCTTCTTTTGACCGGGGATGTAAAGACCGGCAAGGCGGCGCTGCGCGACTATATTAACGCCACCATCGGGTTTGAAAAGTTGGGGGCGCAGACCGGGAAGTCTCCCAAGAACCTGATGCGGATGTTGAGTCCCTCGGGCAATCCCCAGACGGGCAACCTTTTGGCGATTATCCACGAACTCCAACGTCACGAAGGCATCCGCTTGCAGGTGGTGGAGAGGGACTAAGCCGCTCCCGCCGCAGGGGTTTTTTCATTGTTTGAGGGTGGTGGTGGTTCCGCTCAGGGCCGGTTCGGGAGGGTAAAGCTGGGGTGGGGGATGGGGTCTATCGTCAGGCTGTTTGCGGAGGCGTTGGCCGACAGGTGGCACAGGTTCAGGAAGTTCCTGCCGATAAGGGAAGGCAGGAGTTGGAGATAGTGGTCAGGCGAAGGCGCTTGTAGTTCACAGATGTCTATTTCGCCTGACCAGGCAACCAAGCCTTCTGTTGTATCGAAGAGCAAGACGCACTCGGTTCGTTGGTAGTCCAGGGCGCCCCCTATGCCGGCGGTTTCTATTGGTTGGGCCGAGTGGAGGTCGTTGGGGTCTATTCCCATAGCGGCTACATCTCTGGGATGGAGGCAATTACTATCGGCGCCGGTGTCCACCAGGAAATGTATGGTTTTACCCAGGTCCACTTCGGGCAGATAGACAAAGGCCCGCACGTAAGGCGCGGGCGGACCTTCTTCTGATAGAACCGCGTAATATCCCTGAATCAAGAGGTCATCACCGGGAGTATCAGCGAGATGGGTTTACTCGATAGGTACTCCAAGGCCGCCAAGTGGGTGGGGACATTCTTCTCCTCGGCGGCGTGGAGCGCGGACTCGATGGTGGGGCCGTTGGCGACGAGTTCCTCATTGAACACTATTACCCACTGGTCGGGGTACTCTTTGGTCCATTCGCGCCGGTGGTCGTTGAGGAACGTGGAGTCCTTCTCGAACTGTCGCAAGTACCCCTCGATTTTGGCCCGGTCTTCGGGGCTGTTAATGGGATCCAACGGTTCTCTGAGCATATCCATCCTCCTCTTCATTCCGAAGGTTTTGGAGTGGCGCTGTATCAAGTGATTTGCGGGGGAATTTATGGACGGTGAATTTAGCATATCTTGTTGGGTTGGGAATGGCAATTTTATGCCACTTACGAGGTTATTCAAGGGGTTGACCCCCTCCCCAACCCTCCCACTGGTAGGGGGAGGGGATTTTTCGGCATAGCGGGGTCTGTTGTGTGCCTGGGATTTCTGGATTCCGGCTTTCGCCGGAATGACGAGGTAGGGGCGGGATGACGGGTTGGGGGCAAGGTTTTCACCCCCATCCTAACCTTCCCCCGTCGAGGGGGAAGGGACTGTTGAAACGCCTGCCGATGCCGTTCCTACGGACTTTGCGATTGGCCTGCCCCGCCAAAGGGTCTTGTCCTTCGCTTTCTAGTCCCCTGCCTGTGTCCCTGAACCCCTCCATGTCACCCTGAACGAAGTGAAGGGTCTAAAATCCTTCGCCAAGGGCATCTTCGGGAGTCGAAAGTTGGTTGACGGCAAGAATTTTAGATTCTTCGCTTTGCTCAGAATGACATGGGGGGCGGTCAGAATGACATAGGGGGAGCTTGGGATGACGTTGGGGTTGACCCCCTCCCCAACCCTCCCCTGGTAAGGGGAGGGGGTTATTGAAACGCCTGCCGATGCCGTTATTGCCGGCTTTGCAATCGTTCTGCCGGCCCATTGGATTGTGACGCCTTTGGGATTGTAAAATGGCTATGCAATTGCCACAATTGGCTACTCGGAAAGACTATCACGGAGACGGTAAGACCACGTGGAAGATTCACCCTTGCCTCGTACTGTGGAGGCGGCTGCGACGGATTCCGCGGCCCCGGCGGAGAAAGCGCCCTTGCCCCGTGCTGCGGAGGCGGTTGCGATGGATTCCGCAGACCCCGCGGAGATAGCGCCCTTGCCCCGTGTTGCGGAGGCGGCTGCGACGGATTCCGAGGCCCCCACGGAGGAAACGCCTTTGCCCCGCACTGGGGAGGCGGTTGACTGGTGGCTGAAGAAGTGGGGCCGGGAGGCGGTGGTGTCCGGCGATGAACCGATGGGCCGGGAGGATGTGGAAAAGCTGATAAGCGTTAACGGCGAAACGGCTGCCGGGTTGCGCCTGGACGGGCGCAATCTGGCGGAGGCCGACCTGTCGGGCATGAACCTGCGGGAGGCGTCCCTGCGGCGGGCCAACCTGTTCTACGCCAACCTGCGGGACACTGACCTGTCCCGCACCGACCTGCGGGAGGCCGACCTGTTTCACGCCGATTTGCGCGACGCCGACCTGTTCCAAACCGACCTGCGGGCAACCTTCCTGATTCGGGCCGACTTCCGGGATACTTTCACCCTGGCCCCGGTCATAGACAACCAAACCAACCTGGACGACGTTGATTGGGGCGACCGCTACATCAACGCTTGGGAGCGGGCCAGGCTGTACCAGAACGCGCGGGGCAGCTACCGACAGTTCAACATCTGGCACCAGAACCACGGCCATTCCGACATCGCCGGGGAGTTCCTCTACCGGGAGTGGATTTGCAAACGCAAGGAGGCCCGGGAGCAATTGACCGAAGGGTTGAGCTGGCGCAGTCCGCGGCGCACCTTGCAAACCCTTCACTGGCGGTGGTGGCGCACCCTGATTTTTTTCTGCTGGCTGCTAATCCACGAAATGATTTTCGGCTATGGAGAACGTCCCATCCGGGCATTGTTCACCGCCGGGGCGGTAATCCTGGGCTTCTCGATTATCTACTTCCTTTCCGAACCGTCGGAACTGCTGGCCGGGAGTTGGGGCGAAGCCTGGTTCAGGTTATGGCAGTCCTTCCATTTTTCCCTGATGTCATTCACCACCCTGGGCTACGGGGAATGGATTAGACACCCGGACAACTGGGCGCGTTACCTGGGCGGCCTGGAGTCGTTTTTCGGGCTGATGATAACGGCGGTGTTCCTGGTGACTTTTACCCGGAAATGGACGAAGTGAACGTCATGCGTATTTGCTCGCTGCTACCCAGCGCCACCGAAATCGTCTATGCCCTGGGTCTGGGGGAACAGGTGGTTGGGGTGTCCCACGCCTGCGACTACCCCGCCGACGCCCGTTCCAAGCCGGTGGTCTGCCAGAGCGTCCGGCAGTTGTCCCACCTGTCCAGCGAAGAGATAGACGCCATCATCCAGCAGGCGCGGGCCAACAACAACCCGGTGCACTGGATAAACGGGCCGCTGCTGAAAGAACTGCGCCCGGACCTGATAATCACCCAGGAACTTTGCGAAGTCTGCGCCATCGGCAGCGGCTCGGTGTTCGAGACGGCGGCCAAGGTGCTGGACTACCAGCCGGAAATCCTGTCCATCCGCCCCGCCGGGCTGGAGGACATTTTGCAGAACATCCTCCGCATTGGCCGGGCGGCCCAGGTGGAGCAGCGGGCCGAAGAGTTGGCAGCCAGCTTGCGCCGGCGGGTGAACCACGTCCGGGATAACCTGCCCGGCAACGGGCCGGCGCCCAAGGTTTTCTGCATTGACTGGCTGGAACCCTTGCGGAACACGGGCCAATGGACGCCGGAGTTGGTGGAGTTGGCCGGCGGCGTTGAGGGTCTGGCGGAAAAGTGGGGCGTTTCAAGGGAAGTCGGTTGGGATGAGGTGGAGGACTACCAGCCGGACTACATCATGGTAATGCCCTGCGCTTTCAACATGGAGCGGACGATAGAAGAGGCGCGGGAGCATTTGACCCGTCAACCGACGTGGCCCCGGCTGAACGGTGTCCGGCAAGGGCAAGTGTTTCTTTTCGACGGCCAGATTCCCAGCCGTCACGGGCCGCGGGTGGTGGACGTGCTGGAAGGGCTGGCCGAGGCGATGTACCCGGAACGGTTCGCCGGGCTGTCCCAACCGGGAATCTTCCAAAAAGCCGACCTGGACGGAAAATGACCTTGTGGGGGAAAGAAAATGTTGTACGTGGTAGAACTGCGCCACAACCCGGAAAAGTGTCCGGGGGTGGCGATGGAAATTCGCGACCGGGTGCTGCGGATGTCGGAAACGCTGGAAAGGGTGATGGAGTTCCGGGGCTGCACCTACAAGGGCGGCTGGGTGGGCAAGTCCTCTCACGCCACCTTTTTGTTGATTGACGGCCCGGACGCCCACGCCGTTGACGACGCGGTGGTTGACCTGGGTTTTGCGGTCTGGAACACGGCGGAGTTGTTTCCGGTGATTACGCTGGAGGAGGCGGTAACGGGGTTGCGGAATATGGAGGTTTAGGGGGCGCCGGGATGACTGTTGGGGGTTGACCCCCTCCCCGGCCCTCCCCCTGGTAGGGGGAGGGAGCTATTGAAACGTCCCTACGCCATTCCTACAGACTTTGCAATCGTCCTGCACAGAGATTGACAAGGGGTTCGGGGCAATGCTAGCATTTTCCCACCAAACCCCCCAGGTTTGCTTGCCAACCCTGGGACGCAAATTCTTAAAGGGCTGCTCCGGCGGCCCTTTACTTTATGGCAATTGGCAGTCTTCGAGGAATCGGTGAAGACGCTATCGCCATTGCGGCGGAGGCGAGAATCAGGGACACGGCAAGGTTGGTTTAGGCGGGGGATTTGGATTCCCGCTTTCGCGGGAATGACGGCAAGGGGGCCGGGATGACGGTTGGGGTGGTTCGACAGGCTCACCATGAACGGGTTGTCAGTTGAGGGGATGCACCCCCTCCCCAGCCCTCCCCCTGGTAGGGGGAGGGGGTTATTGATGAGGTGTCTAATGGGCGCAAGACTGGTTTGGGGATTAGGATTTCTGGATTCCCGCTTTCGCGGGAATGACGGGTTGGGGGTGGGGGTTGGTTTCGTAGGGGTAAGGTTGGTTGGGGTGAAGAATTTTAGATTCTTCGCTTTGCTCAGAATGACATGGAAGGGCGCAGGGTGTGGATTCCCGCTCCTTCTACTAAGCTCAGGACAGGTTTCGCGGGAATGACGGTACTTCCTTCCCTGGGCATCAGTTCAGAAAGGTTGCGCTGCTAGGCCCAGGTGGTCATGTCCTGGGGGATGTGGGCGTAGAGGTGACCGTCCCGCTCCGTAACCTCGAAGGTGTACATCCGGGCGCGGGGGCCGTTGACGCAGACCCCTTCCGAAAGCTCGAACCGCCAGCCGTGGTCGGGACACATGAAACAGTTGTCCCACCGCACGACGCGGCCCCAACTGTGGGGACAGATGGCCGACAGCAGCCGGTAGGCGCCTTTCTTGTCCTTGACCAGGAAAAAGTCGTCGCCGTCCAGCGTCAGGGGGAAGGGCAAGTCCGGGAAGGCGGATTCGGCGCCCAGGGCGACTTCATCAATGGCGGGTGTGGAATCGGCGGTGGACATGGGGCCTCCCCGGAATGGCGGTAGGAATGACAGTGGGGCCAGTCTAGCCCAACGCCGGCGGGGATGCAAGAAGGCGGGGGCGGCGTTGGTTCCGGGCAAGGATGTGGATTCCCGCTTTCGCGGGAATGACGGTTGGGGTGGCCGGTTGGTTTCGTGGGGACAAGGTTGGTTTGGGGGAGGAATTTTGGATTCTTCGCTTTGCTCAGAATGACATGAAGGGGCGAGGAAGGAAAACTGAAAGACCCTGGGGTAGCGTCATGCCGATTACGACGCCTCCATCAGGGCCAGGACGCGGGCAACGAAATCGCGAACGATGGGACGGCTTTCGTCCAACTGGTAGTCTTCCATGAAGTTGTGGTAGAAGTTGGCTTGAAACTTCTCAGCAACCGCAAATCCTCCCCGCAGCAGTTGATCGCCGGTTTCCTCCCACAAACGCCGGACGGTGACGGACAGGGAGCGGTGCGACCCGTATTCCCAGCCCCTTTCCTGGGCGATGGCGATGATGACTTGGGAGGCGGCTCCCCATAGTTTTTCCGAGCCTTGCCGCGTGTCGCCGGCGTCAAACTCCCGGTCGGAGGCTTCCAGAAATTGTTGGGCGGTTTGGATGCGTTCTTGAATAACCATAGGCGTACTTTATAGGAAATTGGCTTGCGGGGAAACCGCTGCCCTGATGACCACAACCCCCTCCCCAACCCTCCCCTGTTAGGGGGAGGGGGTTTTCACACAGAGGCGCAGGGGCAGGCGGGTTTGGTGCAGGTGGGGGATTCGGAGTGACAGGTAGGGGTTCCATGCGGCAAGTAGGGGCGCACGGCCATGCGCCCCTACATTCCCATCGTTCCAGGGTGTGTCGTCGAATCAAGCCGTTGTTCTTGAAAGCGACGGATGCCACCCCCTCCCCGGCCCTCCCCCTACCAGGGGGAGGGGGTTTTCACACAGAGGGCGCGGCGGCGTTGGTTCCGGGCAAGGATGTGGATTCCCGCTTTCGCGGGAATGACGGTTGGGGTTCACCCCCTCCCCGGCCCTCCCCCTACCAGGGGGAGGGGGTTGTTGAAACGCCTCTAGCACCATGTCCGTAGGGGCGGGTTTGAAACCCGCCCCTACAACGCAGTCGTCCCGTCGCCGTTCTGTCCTGGGCGGCCAACGCATAGGGCAACCACAAGGGTTGCCCCTACGTTGCAATCGGGCAAGGCCCTGATGGGGTATGCTTACCACTTTATAATGAATATCAAAACATAGCGAAAATAGCCAAGACGCCCGCAAACAGTTGACAACATCCCTTTCCCGCCATATCATTTAGGACAGCATCCCGGCTTGGTGGGCGCAATGCGTCCACGGCCGTTAAACGGAAAAGAATTAAGGAAGGAGGCATCGGATGTCGCACAAGGATGACCTGGCTCTAATGGCCCACTTGATGCGCCGCGCCGGTTTCGGGGCGTCTCGGGAGGAGCTGGAGCGACGGGTTGAACAAGGGTACGAGGCCACGGTTGAGGAAATGTTGAACCCGCCGGCCGAGGTTGAAGGCGGGAAGATGGCCCTGATGCTGCGGTATCACCCCAGTTTCCTGCTCCCCGGCGGCACTCCCTTCTCGGGGCAGGCCAACTGGATGTACCAGATGGTCAGCACCAACCGGCCCCTGGAAGAGAAAATCGCCCTGTTCTGGCACCACGTTTTCGCCACCGGCAACTCCAAGGTGGACAACTGCGACCAACTGCTGGAACAAATCGCCATGCTCCGCGAGCACGGCCTGGGCAACTACAAGGAACTGCTGGTCGAGCTGTCCAAGAACCCGGCCATGATTTTCTGGCTGGACAACAACGAAAACCACCGCGACGCGGTCAACGAAAACTGGGGACGGGAACTCCTGGAACTGTTCTCCATGGGCGTCAGCAACTACACCGAGGTTGACGTGCGGGAGTGCTCCCGGGCCTTCACCGGCTGGACCATCAGCCCCAAGCTGCCCCGGCAGCCCTATGGCCGCTACCCCTGGAAGTTCGAGTACAAGGAAGAAGACCACGACTTCGGCGACAAGACCTTCCTCGGCGAGACCGGCGACTTCGACGGCGAGGATATCATTGACATCGTGGTTTCCCAGCCGGCCACGGCCCGGTTCATCTGCCGCCACCTCTACAACTTCTTCGTCGCCGACGAAGTTCAGGTGCCGGCCTGGACCATCGAACCGGCCCGTGACGAAGAGGCCCTCGACGCCATGATGACCTGCTTCGAGGAAAACAACTACGAGATGAAGCCTCTGCTTCGCATGATGTTCAACTCGGAGTTCTTCAAGAACGCCCGCTTCTCCAAGATTAAGAGTCCGGCGGAAGTCGTCGCCGGCACTCTCCGCATGGTGGGCCTGTTCTCCAACCCGGACCCCGGCGTTCTGGCCATCGGCAAAGAGCCGACCTACATGGGTCAGTCCATCCTGGACCCGCCCAGCGTGGAAGGCTGGCAGACCGGCACCGAGTGGATTAACAGCGGCTCGCTGCTGGCCCGGGTCAACTTCGTGGCCGACCGGGTTTCCAACACCGACCTGCCCGGCGTCAAGAGCATCATCCAGCACATGAGGGAAGAGGGCATCTCGACCCCCGAACAGCTGATTGACGCCGCCGCCGAGCACATGGGCTTTGTCTCCCTGAGCGACGAAACCCGTCAGCAGCTTATCGAGAACGCCCAGTCCAGCGGCAGCCTGGACTGGAACGACGAGGCCAGCGCCGGCCAGCGCATCGGCGAGACGATGGCCCTCATCGGCGCCACCACCGAGTACCAGTTTGGCTAGGATTACTGCGGGGGCGCGGCCTGCGCCCCCGGGTTTCCCAGGGAGTTGGGGGAGCCGCCCCCATCAGACCCTATAACCGGCCCGATAACCGGAAAGGAGAAGAAAAGCATGACTTCGACCAAGAAAGACCCGGTCATAGTGGTTTTGCAGCTCACCGGCGGCAACGACTACTACAACACGGTCATTCCCTACAACGACCCCTTGTATTACGACAACCGCCCGGTGGTGAAGTACGAGCGGGACGACATCATCAAGGTTAACGACGAAATCGGCCTCATGCCCACGATGGGCCCCATCAAGGACCTGTACGACCAGGGTAAGGTCGCCATTATCCACGGCATGGGCTACGCCGACTCCCCGCGGTCGCACTTCCGCTCCATGGACATCTGGCACACCTGCGAGCCGGACAAGGTTGGCACCGAAGGCTGGGCCGGCCGCGTCGCCCGGGAACTGGACCCCAACAAGGAAAACGTCTTGACCGCGATTAACTTCGGTCACGGCCTGCCCCGCGCTTTGGCGGTTCCCGGCGTTCCCGTCGCCGCCATTGCCGACCTCAGCACCTACGGGCTGCTGACCAGCATCGCCGACCAGAGCCAGCGGGCCAAGGCCCTGGACCTGTTCTCGCGGATGTATTCGCCCACGGTGGGCGGCAGCTTCGTCACCGACTACCTGCGCTCCACCGGCACCGACGCCATGGTCGGCGCCGACATCGTGAAGGTGGCCCCGGAGAAGTACTCTTCCAACGTCGAGTACCCCAACTCCCCCATCGCCATGCACCTGCGCGACATCGCCCAGGTTTACCTGGCCGACCTGGGAACCCGCATTTTCTACACCCAGCACGCCAGCTTTGACACCCACGCCGGCGAGATGGGCGGCCACCCGGTTCTGTGGAAGGACGTTTCCGAGGGCATCGCGGCCTTCTTCGAGGACATGAAGGAGCACAACACCGGCGAAAACATCATCATGTACCTGTTCTCCGAGTTCGGGCGCAGGGTGCATGACAACGGTTCCGGCACTGACCACGGCGCCGCCGGCGCCGGGTTCGTCATCGGCGACGCCGTTGCGGGCGGTCTGTACGGCGAGTACCCGTCGGCCAAGGCTGAGGACCTGGAACAGGGCGACCTGGTTCCCAACTACGACTTCCGCGGCGCTTACAGCACCATCGTGGAAGACTGGTTCGGCATGGACGCCAACCCCATCGTCAACGGCAACTTCGAGAAGCTGGCCTGGTTGAAGAAGTAAACTTCTGCCAACAGGCGCTCAATGGGGCTGCCGCAGCAGACCGGGAAAGGTAAAACATTGGGCCGGGCATACTATCCTCCGGGAACGGTTGCCCGGCCTTTCCTTAGCAGGGGGGAAGATTAAGATTCCATCCCCCCAATCTTTAAGAGGAGGCAAAAGCATGGCGCTCCATACGATAGTCGCCGGACGTTCCTGGCTGTATAGCCACAACATTGGCCGCAATGCCCAGGCCGGCATGGGTTTCAGCAATCCGGTCGGCGTGGCCGTAGCCAGTGACGGCATCGCCTACGTCGCCAACCGCTCCGGCGAACAAAACCCCAGCAGCCGCATCAGCAAGGTCAACTACGCCGAACAGGAATTCATCACCGAGTTCGGCCGCACCGGCCCGGCCTACGGCGGCGGCGGTTCCCACCATTTCACCTGGCTGACGGGCGTGGCCCTGGACAGCGAGGAAAAGGTCTATACCTCCGACGAGTGGAAGAGCCAGATTAGCGTCTTCGACAACGAAGGCAGCCTGCTCAGCGTCTGGGGCGAAAAGGGCAGCGGGGCGGACCAGTTGGACGGCCCGGCCGGCATCGCGCTTGACGCCGACGAAACCCTGTGGATTGTTGACTGCAACAACGGGCGGATTCAGCACTTCACCAAGGACGGCCAGCACCTGGGCAGCTTTGGCGAGCCGGGCGAGGCCGAGGGCCAGTTCAATATGCCCTACGGCATCACCCTGGACGCCGCCGGCAACATCTACATCGCCGACTGGGGCAACCACCGGGTACAGAAGTTCAGTCCCGACGGGACTTTCCTGCTCACCTTCGGACACCCCGGCCCCGGCGCCGGTTCGCTGAACCACCCCACTGGCGTCTGCGTGGACAACGACGGCGACGTTTACGTGGTGGACTGGATGAACGAGCGGGTGGTGATTTACGACGAAGACACCAAGCCCATCACCTACCTGTACGGGGACGCGGTGGAAGTGTCCAATTGGGGCCAGTTGGGTCTGGACGCCAACCCGGACATGGTGAAGCGTCGGAACCAGGTCCAGGACCAGGTTGAGCAGCAGCGGAAGTTCCGCCTGCCTACCGGCTGCGCCTACGACCACAAGAACGACCGCCTCTTGGTCTGCGACACCCAGCGGGGCCGGTTGCAGGTTTACATCAAGGACCATTCCTACCAGGACCCCCAGTTCAACCTGTAACCGTTTTTCCACCGGCAACGGCAAAAGAGGCCCGGCGGTTTATTGACCGCCGGGCTTTTCGTTTGCGGGAATGGGCCGAAAAACTCCCATAGGTGGTCAACGACGTAAGGGGAGGGATTGGTGTCGCGGACGTTGCTGTGTGGCTGGGATTTCTGGATTCCGGCCCGTTCGGCGATGCTCAGGGCAGGCTCTTCGCCGGAATGACGGGTTGGGGCGTGGGGGAGGTTTCCGCATATCCGCCTTGGTGATTGGGGTTGGCAGGGCGCACGGCGGTGCGCCCCTACGGGTGGTCAGGGGTGTTTAGTGGGGGTGAAGTTGGCTTAGGGCGGGGGTTGTGGATTCCCGCGAAAGCGGGAATGACGGGTTGGGGTGGTTCGACAGGCTCACCACGAACGGTTGGCGGGGGTTTCCTGGATTCCGGCCTTCGCCGGAATGACGGGTTGGGGGACGTGGGGGAGGTTTCCGCATATCCGCCTTGGTGATTGGGGTTGGCAGGGCGCACGGCGGTGCGCCCCTACGGGCGGTCAGGGGTGTTCAGTGGGGGCGAAGTTGGTAGAGGGGAAGGATGTGGATTCCCGCTTTCGCGGGAATGACGGGTTGGGGGTGGGAATGACGGTTGGGGTGGTTCGACAGGCTCACCACGGACGGTTGGCGGGGGTTTCCTGGATTCCCGCTTTCGCGGGAATGACGGGTTGGGGCGTGGGGGAGGTTTCCGCATATCCGCCTTGGTGATTGGGGTTGGCAGGGCGCACGGCGGTGCGCCCCTACGGGTGGTCAGGGGTGTTTAGTGGGGGCGAAGTTGGCTTGGGGCGGGGATTTCTGGATTCCGGCCTTCGCCGGAATGACGGTTGGGGTGGTTCGACAGGCTCACTATGAACGGGTTGGCGGGGGTTTTTTGGATTCCGGCTTTCGCGGGAATGACGGTTGGGGGGCGTGGGTATGACGGTTGGGGGCGGCTCGGGATTACATTGGGGAGCTCAAGATTACCTACGGGGGCGGGCTGGAATGACATAATGGCGGGTTGACACAAAAATAAGAAACTGTGGCGTGACGGGGGGTTGCTATGAATCCAGTTGGGGGATTTTTTTGGTATAGTGTATATATAAGGGATTGGCGATGGGGGGGTTTCCGAGTCCTGTCGCCCGTAAGGAGAGGATATGTTCAACATTGCAAGGTTGGGGTTGCCGTTGGCGGGGCTGTTCATGCTGTTGGCGCTGGCGGCGGTGGCCTGCGGCCCGGCGGAGACGATTGAAGTTCCGGTTGAGAAGATTGTCACGCAGGAAGTGGTCAAGGAAGTTCCCGTCGAGAAAATCGTTACCCAGGAAGTCGAAGTTGAAAAGGTAGTCGAAGTAACCAAGGAAGTTGAGGTCGAGGTTGAAAAAGTCGTCACCAAGGAAGTGACGAAGGAAGTGGAAGTAGAGGTTGCGGTGCCGATGGAGGCCCTGGATCCTCTGGTTATCGGGAACCTGAACACCTTTACCGGCTCCTTGAGCGCATTCGGGCCGCCGCTGCGCAACTCAGTGGCTTTGGCCGGCGACCACATCAATCTGGCCGGGGGAATCCAGGGGGCATCGGTGGTCATCATCAGCCGGGATACGGCGGTCAACCCGGTGCAGGGCGTTGACGCGGCCCGTGCGCTGGTGGACGTGGAAAACGCCGTCGGAATCGTCGGCGCCCTTTCCAGCGGCGTCACCATCGCCGTGGCCCAGTCGGTGACCATTCCCCAGGAACGCATCATTATCTCCGGCGCGTCCACCGCGCCCGCCATCACCGTTCTGGAGGACAACGACTTCGTTTTCCGCACCACGCCGTCGGACGCCTCCCAAGGCATTGTGCTGGCCCGGCTGGCCGACGAGCAGGGTTACAAGAACGTCGGCATCATGTACATCAACAACGCCTACGGCGAGGGTCTGGCTGCCCAGTTTGAGAAGACCTTTGCCGAGTTGGGCGGCACGGTTACGGCCAAGGTTCCCCACGAGGAGATTCAACAGACCTACGTTTCCGAGTTGGAAAAGGCCACGGAAGGCGACCCGGACGTGCTGCTGACGATAAGCTATCCCGGCCAAGCCCAAGTTTACGTCCGGGAGGCCCTGGAAGGCGGCTACGCCGACAAGTTCCTCTTCGTTGACGGCGTGAAAGGCTCGGAGTGGATTGAGGCCATTAACGCCTGGGAGTCCCTGGATGGCACCCTGGGCACGGTGCAGGGCAGCCAGGCCCGGCCGGAAAAGGACGCTTTCGAGACTTCGTACCTGGATACCTACGGTTTCGAGGTGACGCATCCGTTCATGGGGGAACACTATGACGCCACGGTGCTGCTGGCGCTGGCGGCGGCCAAGGCGGGCAACACCACCGACGCGGCGGCGATTCGGGACGCCATTCGCGACGTTGCCAATCCGCCGGGGGAAATTGTCGGCCCCGGACGGGAAGGAATCGCGCGGGCCTTGCAGCTTATCGCCAATGGCCGGGACGTTAACTACGAAGGGGCCGGCGGCGCGGTGGACATAGACGAAAACGGCGATGTTTTCGGCACCATCGAAATCTGGCAGGTGAAGGACGGGGAAATCCAGTCCACGGGCAGGTTTGAGCTGCCTTAATCCGACTGGCCCGGCGAACCCGGTTTTGACATTTTGGGGGCGGACTTACGGGTCCGCCCCACCGTTTTTTTAGGAGGGAGCCATGTTCAGGGTTGGCAAGTTGGGCCATCCGTTGGCGGGTTTGTTGACGCTGCTGGCGCTGGCGGCGGCGGCCTGCGGCCCGGCGGAGACGGTTGAAGTGCCGGTTGAAAAAATCGTCACCAAGGAAGTGGTCAGGGAAGTCCAGGTCGAAAAAATCGTCACACAGGAAGTTATCAAAGAAGTGGAAGTTCCGGCGCCGGTGGAGGCTTTGGACCCGCTGATTATCGGGAACCTGACGCCCTTCACCGGGTCTATCAGTCAACTCGGGCAGCCCTTCCGCAACTCGGTGGTTCTGGCCGCCGACCACGTTAACCGGGCCGGAGGAATCCAGGGGGCCTCGGTGGTGGTAGTCAGCCGGGACACGGCGGTCAGCCCGGTGCAGGGGGTGGACGCCGCCCGTTCCCTGGTGGACGTGGAAAAGGCCGTCGCAATTGTTGGGGCGGTTTCCAGCGGCGTTACCGTCGCCGTGGCCCAATCGGTCACTATTCCCAAGGAACGGCTTATCGTGTCCGGGGGCTCCACGGCTCCGTCAATCACCACCCTGGACGACAAGGATTTCCTCTTTCGCACCAACCCTTCGGACGCGGCGCAGGGAATCGTGCTGGCCCGGCTGGCGGTGGAGCAGGGTTTCAAGAAAGTCGGGATTATGTACGTCAACAACGCCTACGGGGAGGGGCTGGTCAACCAGTTTGAGCAGAGCTTTGCCGAGCTGGGCGGCACGGTCACGGGCAAGGCTGCCCATGAGGAGGTTCAGCAGACCTACGTTGCCGAGTTGGAAAGGGCGACGGAAGGCGGGCCGGATGCGCTGCTGACGGTCAGCTACCCCGGCCAGGCGGAAGTTTACGTCCGGGAGGCGCTGG
Source organism: Dehalococcoidia bacterium (assembly GCA_963665735.1). Taxonomy (GTDB): domain Bacteria; phylum Chloroflexota; class Dehalococcoidia; order Lucifugimonadales; family UBA3495; genus CATOSK01. The sequence continues at coordinate 2,020,400 of OY762444.1, forward strand.
AAGGGGGCTACGCCGACAGGTTTCTTTTCGTCACCAGTGTGAGGGGGACGGAGTGGATTGACGCGATAAACGCCTGGGAGGCCCTGGACGGCACGGTGGGGACGACGGCGGCCAGCCCGCCGCGGACGGAGTGGGACGCCTTTGAGGCTGCGTACCTGGAGACTTATGGCACACCGGTGGCCCATCCGTTCATGGGCGGACACTATGACGCGGCGGCGGTGATTGCGCTGGCGGCGGCCAAGGCGGGCAACACCACGGACTCGGCGGCCATCCGGGACGCGCTGCGGGACGTTGCCAATCCGCCGGGGGAAGTGGTCGGCCCAGGCCGGGAGGGAATGGCCAAGGCTCTGCGGCTCATTGCGGACGGGAAGGATATTAACTATGAAGGGGCCGCGGGGATTATAGATTTTGACGAAAACGGTGACGTGGTTGGGCCGATTGAAATCTGGCAGGTGAAGGACGGGGAAATTCAGGCGACGGGGAGGTTTGAGTGGCCGTGATAAGGCGCCCCCTCCCCAACCCTCCCCCTGAATTGGGGGAGGGGGTTGCAAAGTCTGGATCCTCCTCGTTGGGAGATGGTTCAGCACTGGGATACATTCCCCTGACGTAACGTTCACCCCCATCCTAACCTTCCCCCGTCAAGGGGGAAGGGACTATTGAAACGCCTCCTAAACGCCGTTCCTGCCGACTTTGTAATCGTCCTGGTTGTAGTCGCCGGGTTGGTTTCGGCGGGGGTGGGGAGTGTTTATAATTGGGCCGGCGGGTTGGTGGCGGGTTAGGTGGGGGAATTGCGCCGGGAGGGACGATGCTGGAATCGGGGGACGGCAAGCGGACGGAGCATATCAAGCGCCGGAACATGGTCGTCCAGGTGATTCTGTTCATCGTGACCCTGACCATTTATAGCATTTACTGGTTTTACGTTACCTACCGGGAGTGTTCGGTGGGAAATGGGAAGGAGGAAAACCAGGGTTGTCTGTGGGTATTCCTGTACGTCATTCCCATCGCCAACCTTTTCGCCATTTGGCGGCACTCGATGGAGTACGCCGAGTTCGTGGATGAGAAGTACCCCGGAATCGCCATTTTCATTTTGTGGATTGTTTTCGCGCCGGTGGTGTGGTTCCTGGTGCAGCGGGACTTGAACGGGGCGGCGGGGGGTGGTCAATAGGTCTGGCCAGGCTGTGGGGCGTCCAGAAGTCCCAGTCCCCGGAACGCCGCTTTGGGCAAGATTTCTGGATTCCGGCCTTCGCCGGAATGACGGTCGGGGGCATTGGAATGACGGGTTGGGGGCGGGGTCGGTTAAGGCAAGGATGTGGATTCCCGCTCATTCGGCTACGCTCAGGACAGGTTTCGCGGGAATGATGTTGGGTGGCGCTCAGGATGACATGGGAGGGGTCGGGATGACATACTTGGGGGATTGAATGAAAAGGGAAAGGCTGCGGCTAGACTCGAACACGGATTGACGGGATGAAAGATATTGAGAGCGTGAATGTATGGTTTGACAAGGCGGGGGACTACCTGGATGTCACCTGGGCGTCGGGGAATACTTACTATGCCCCGACCCAAAATGACCGGGTGATGGCGTTGTTGGGCATGGAGGGCAACCTTTGCGGGTTTCAGATTTCCGGTATCAGCAAGATTGACGATGGGGAAAAGGGCTTTGTCGAGGTGGACTTGCACCCGGTAAAGCCCGAATCCACCATCGTCTAGGGGGGTGTTGAAAGTCCCTTCTTCGCTCCTATCCCGATAGGGTGCCACCCCCACCCTAACCCTCCCCCTCGTAGGGGGAGGGGATTTTGAGGCGGGCTCTAAACTTCGGTCAAAGGTCATAACGAAATCAATGGAACGGACAGAAGGAGGTTTGTTATGGCGGTTACGTTTGGTTGTTCGCTGCCCAGCCGGGGGCCGATGGCCAGCCCGGAGGCGTTGGTGTCGCTGGCGCAGCGGGCGGAAGACCTGGGGTTTGACTCGGTTTGGGTCAGCGACCATATCATCCTGCCGCGGGAGGTGCAGTCGTTCTATCCCTATTCGGCGGACGGGGTGGCGACTTTTACGGCGGACCAGCCCTATTACGACGCCATCGCCGCGCTGAATTTTCTGGCGGGATGCACCCACCGGGTACGGCTGGGAACCCACGTCCTGATTCTGCCGTACCGGAATCCGGTGTTGACGGCCAAGATGCTGGCGACGCTGGACGTGCTTTCCCAGGGGCGGTTAATCCTGGGGGCCGGCGTGGGCTGGATGGAGGAAGAGTTCAAGGCGCTGGGGCTGGATACTTTCGCCCGGCGGGGGGCCGTGACCAACGAATACATCCGGTTGTTCAAAGAGCTTTGGACGGCGGAGCAGCCGGAGTTTGACGGGGAGTTTTACAGCGTGGCCGGGGCCGGGTTTCTGCCCAAGCCGGTTCAGAAACCGCATCCGCCAATATGGATTGGCGGCCATACCGGGCCGGCCATACGACGGGCGGCGGAACTGGGGGACGGCTGGATGCCCATTGGTCTGCGTCCCCCGGCGATTCTGGAGCCGGAGGAACTGGCGGAGAAAATCGCCCGGTTGCGGCGGCTGACGGTTCGGGCCGGCCGGGAGGAGGACGCGGTGGAACTGTGTTTCAGCACCGACGTTAACTTTGGCGCGGCCAGCACGGAGCGGCGGATGATGACCGGGGCGCCGGAGCAGATTGCCGCCGATTTGCGGTTGTATCAGGATTTGGGAGTCGGCAATTTCATATTCAGTTTTCCGGCGGACAGCGTGGACGGGCAACGGGAGGCGATGGAGCGGTTTTCCCGGGATGTGATGCCGCTGATTCCGGCGGAGTAGGGGGACGACCCCCTTCCTGGCCTTCCCCCTGGTAGGGGGAAGGGACGATTTGATGGGGTTGGGGAGTTGGATTCCCGCTTTCGCGGGAATGACGGTTTGGGGGCGTGGGTATGACGGTTTGGGGGCGCGGCAGAGTTGGGTCCAGGCAAGGATGTGGATTCCCGCTTTCGCGGGAATGACGGTTGAGGGCGTAGTCGGCTACACTCAGGACAGGTTTCGCGGGAATGACGGTCATTCGGGGGTCAACGTCGGTCTTGGCGGGGGTTTCTGGATTCCGGCTTTCGCCGGAATGACGGGTTGGGGGCGGGAGGTTTCTTCATGTCTTCCTTGGTGATAGGCGGTGGTAGGGGCGCACGGCCGTGCGCCCCTACGGGTGGCAAGGGTGTTTCCGTGGGGACAAGGTTGGTTCGGGGGAATGATGGGTTGGGGGCGGGGGAATGATTTTTCGTTCAGGGGCGGTTAGATTAGAAACGAAGGGAATTGAAACAGAAGGGGGAAGGTTATGTCGCTGCGTTCCGATTTCAAGGCTAAGGTGGTGGCGGGGGAGACGATTGTTGCGCCGGGGGCTTATGACCCTATGTCGGCGCGGGTGGTGAAATCGCTGGGGTTCGATACGATTTACTGCGGCGGGTACATGACCGGGGCGCATCTGGCGGTGACGGAGCCGCTGATGACGCTGACCGAGCAGGTGGAAGTGGCAGCCAAGGTGGTCCGGTCGGCGGGTCTGCCGGTCATCTGCGACGCCGATGCCGGATACGGGGATCCGGTTCACGCCATGCACACGGTCAGGACTTTCGAGAACGCCGGGCTGGCGGCGATTCACATTGAAGACCAGGTGTTTCCCAAGCGGGCGTCGTACCATGCCGGACTGGAGCACGTCATACCGTTGGACGAGTTCCTGGAAAAGATGAGGTACGCCCTGCAAGCGCGCACCGATCCGGATTTCCTGATTATCGGGCGCACCGACGCTTTCAGCGCGGTGGAAGGGGATATGGCCGAGGCCATCCGGCGGGGGAACGCGCTGAAAGACCTGGGGGTGGACGTGCTGATGCCGCGGGGCGTGCGGCAGCGGGAGGATCTGGATACCTACCGCAAGGGGGTGGCCGACATTCCGCTGCTGGTGATTGCCGGGGCCGACGATATTACGGTGCAGGAATACGCCGATCTGGGCTACCAGATAATCATTTACGCCAGCACGCCGACGATTGCGGCGGCCAACGGGTTGAAGCAGGTCTATGAAAGCCTGCGGGATACGGGGCATATCGGAATTAACGCGCCGCAGGTGGCGGAGATGCGGGCCGAAGTGGAGGGGCTGATAAGCCTGCCGGAGTACCAGCAGGTGGAGGCGGAAACCACGGAGCGGGAGTTCCAGGGGAGGGGCGGGCATTAGGGGGCGCCCCGGAATCCGGCCCCCCGGATGCTATAATGATGCTGCGCCTACCTTATCGTGGATGCCTATCCACTATTGGGAGGAAAGGAGGTCTCTGATGGCAAGCGGTTACATTCTTTGTCTGTTGGGACTCATGGCAAGCACACTGAGGGGGTTCATACCGTCCTACGTTCCGATTATCGGAGCAGAAGGCGGAGGAGGCCGGAACCGTCAGCCGTTGACCTGGGGACAGACGTTTTGGGCGGCGTTCTGGGCGGTTATTCTGGCTTCGGTAATTGTCGGTATTGGCGGCGGGATCCTGTTCTTCATCATCTTCGTGCTCATCATAGGGTCCATTATGGATGCCTTTTAGATGACTTCGGCAACGGGCGGGGATGGTTTTTCGCCCAAGGGCAGGTTGGCCAACCCCTACCCCAACCCTCCCCTTGGTAGGGGGAGGGGGGTTTTGGCTCATCACAGGGCAAATGCCGGTGTTCAGGAATTGTTGCGACTGCGGGGGCTGTTGTGGGTTTGGGGGTTCTGGATTCCGGCCTTCGCCGGAATGACGGTTGGGGCGTGGTCGGTTGTGTTCAGGTTGGGGTTGGTTGAGGCGAGGATGTGGATTCCCGCTCCTTCGGCTACGCTCAGGACAGGTTTCGCGGGAATGACGGGTTGAGGGCGTAGTCGGCTGCGCTCAGGACAGGTTTCGCGGGAATGACGGTCATTCGGGAGCCAACGTCAGTCTTGGCGGGGATTTCTGGATTCCGGCCTTCGCCGGAATGACGGGTTGGGTAGGGTTGCGGCCCTACTGTCGGCGGCGGAAGAGGCGCCAGATTGGGGTGGTGAAACCGGGGAGCAATTCGCTGCCGTCCAGGGTGTCATCCTCGGCCAGGGTGACCGGAGCGGTGTTGGGCCGGAATCTGATTAGGGCGGCGGTTTCCGGGTCGGCTACCCAGACTTCGCGGGAGCCGTAGCTGAGCCACATGGCGGCCTTGGCGGACATTTCAGCGTTGGAGTTGCCGGGAGACTTGACCTCCACCGCCAGGTCAGGGGCGAAGTCCGGGTAGCCAGGCGTCCCTACCGGGATGCGCCCGGGGGCAATCCAGGCGACATCGGGAGCGCGCACCGTATCCGGGTCCCGCTCCAGCCGGTAGCCGGGTTCACCGGCGCGGACTTCTCCGTAATCGTTGGTGTGGGCGTAGTGAGCCAGGGCGTAGTTGATTTTGCTCACTACGTCGCCGTGGGCGTCTCCGGTAGGCATTTTTTGCACCAACACTCCCCGGATAAGCTCGTAGCGGTCGCCGTTGCGGGGCAGGGCCAGCAACTCTTCTGCGGTTATCAGTTTTTGTTCGGTGGTCATTGGTCAACGCTCACGCTTGGCCCTTAGCTGGCGCCGGAATGGGGGTGGATAGTTGGGGGGGTATCATCAAATCAAGCCGTTAATCCTGAAAGCTACGGATGCCACCCCCTCCCTAACCCTCCCCCTACCAGGGGGAGGGGATTTATCACACACCTCTAAGGGCGCCGGTTGTGGATTTCCGCTTTCGCCGGAATGACGGTGGAGGCGGGGATGATTTTCGTCCAAGGATGGGTTGGCCAACCCCCTCCCTAACCCTCCCCCTGGTAGGGGGAGGGGATTTATCACACACCTCTAAGGGCGCCGGTTGTGGATTCCCGCTTTCGCCGGAATGATTTTTCACCTAGGGCGGGGGGCCAACCCCCTCCCCAACCCTCCCTCTGGTAGGGGGAGGGGGTTTTGTGTTAGTCGGCGGTGGGGGTGGGTTGGGGTTCGGTTAGGCCGTATTTGCGTTCCAGTTCGTAGATTTGGTCGAGGCCGAGGAGGCCGGCTACGTCCCAGCGGGTGCCGAAACGGTCGGGGTTGACTCGCCCTTCGTGTTTCAGTTCCTCAAAGGCTTCCCGCACCTGCTTGTAGATTAGCCAGATGGTGCTGCCGCAAATCATCAGCTTGTAGCCCAGGGAGGCGACTTCCTGGGTAGTGGTCAGGTCGCCGTTATACATCCGGAGCAGTTCGGCGAGGTCGTCGGCGTAGGCGCGCAGGTCGTCCAGGGTCTTGATGCCGTCAACGAAAACCATGTCGGCCCCGGCGTCGCGGTAGGCCCGGCAGCGGCGCACGGTGTCCTCCCAGCCGGTGACGGCGTAGGCGTCGCAGCGGGCGATAATCACGAAGTCCGGGTCGCGGCGGGCGTCCAGGGCGGCGCGGATTTTCTGGACGTGCTCTTCCAGGGGGACTACCTGTTTGCCCTCGAAAAAGCCGCACTTCTTGGGGAATACCTGGTCTTCGATATGGATTCCGGCGACGCCGGCGGCCTCGTATTCCCGGACGGTGCGCTGGACGTTGAGGGCGTTGCCGTAGCCGGTATCGGCGTCGCAGACTACGGGGATGTCAACGGCGTTGGCGATGTACTTGGCGTTGGCGACCATTTCGGTCATGGTCAGCAGGCCGACGTCGGGGAAACCGCGCTCGGCGGCGGTGCCGGCGCCGGTCATGTAAACGGCGTTGAACCCGACGGTTTCGGCGATGCGGGCGTGGAGGCCGTTGATGACGAAGGGGGCGACGATGAGGCCGTCGGAGTTGAGCATTTGGCGGAGCTTGGCGGCGGTGGTCATGGCTGTTTCCTCCTGAAAGTTAGGGGTGATGATTTACGCCTGGGGGCGCAAGGGGTGGCTGTTGATGACTTGCCAACGCAGGTCGGCGGCCCAACCGCCTTGATTCCAGTCGTCGCCGGCGGCGTCGGACTCGAAACGGATAAGGACCAACTGGCCCAGGGTGGCGCATTGGGGCAGTTCGGAGCCGTCAAAGGCGCCGGCGGCGAAAGTGACCGCGCTTTGGAAAACGGCCGGGGGCAGATTAGAGCGCTGCATCAGGGCGATGCGGAGAGCCGGGTTGTCCTGCTGCGGGATTGGCTGGCGGCGGTTCAGGACTTCGATTATAGAAGTCCGCAATTCGGTCACGGTCGGGCGTTGTTCGCCGGCGTCGGTAAATTCCAGGTAGATGCTGCCGCCGTTTTCCTCTTCGGAGACGACACCCTGGCGGCACAGGTAAACGTCGGGATGGTCGCGCCGGAATTGAGCGGCCAGTTCGTCCAGGCCGGCGTCCACCGAGGGAGCCGCGTCGTCCTCGCATTGGAAGTAGTCAACCAGGGGCAGGTGGACCATGTGCATTTCGGCGGCCCAGGCCGCGTACTGGGAGCAGATGGTCTGGCGGGCGTGATGGACGCCGACGGTGAAGGAGGGCTGCAGCACCAGGGAAATGCCGTATCTGACAGACAAGAGTTAACTCCGCATCGAGCCGGGGGCGGCTTAACTGAAAACGCGAGTCCACATGGGGGAGGTGGCTATCAGCAGCAGGGCAGCGGCTATCGCCAGGGCCAAGGGCCAACCGAAGAGCCGTCCGGTTCCGGCGGGGCGGTTTTCTTCCGCCGCACCATCTTCCGGGAGTTCCAGCACCGTCCGGGAAAGGGCTGCGTCGTCCTGGTAAACGTACAGGGCGTGGGGGAGGTTGAAGGCCGAACCCCACAGGCCGGGGCCGCCGTGGAGACTTTTGACCAGGGAGGGGATGCCTTCCTGGTCGAGACGCTGGGCGGCCATACGGGCCAACGGTTCGTTGGGGAACATGGTCAGCAGGACTTGTTTGCGCCGGGCGGCGGGGTCGCGTCGGTGGGACATGGGGCCTCCGCGAGTTGTTGGGGTGATTATAGCAGAGGAAGGTTGGGAAAGGGTTTGGATTGGGCAGCGTTCCGTTTCAGGTGGTTTTCCTGCATTGGTGGGCAAGTATAAGCATCGCGACTTTCCTGGATTCCGGCCTTCGCCGGAATGACGGTTGGGGGTGGGAGGTTTTGAGTGGGTGACGTGGTTGTTAATGGGGCGGTTCACCCCCTCCCCAACCCTCCCCCTGGTAGGGGGAGGGGTTATTAAACGCCCCTGACGCAGCTCTTGCCGACTTTGCAATTGTCCTGATGGTTTGGGCAGGACGATTGCAAAGTGTGGATACCAACGCTACGGACAGGAATGTCCATGCCACCATCCAAACGTCCATGCTACGGACAGGACGGCCATTGGCCCCTACTTTGCAATCGTCCTGGGGGTTTGGGATTTCGGGGTGTTGAGGGGTTGGCGGTTGTGATATACTATTGGCCTAGCAACGGGCCGAGGTGGTGGAATAGGTAGACACGCGGTCTTGAGGGGGCCGTGGGCGAAAGCCCGTGTGGGTTCAAGTCCCGCCCTCGGCACCAGACGCCCGATGGTGGGCGTTGCGGATAAGGCGACGTAGCCAAGTGGTTAAGGCGGAGGTCTGCAAAACCTCTATGCGGCGGTTCGAATCCGCCCGTCGCCTCCAAAAATTCCCCCAGACGGCAACCGGCGCGAGACAGGTCAAGGAAGGCCGGGGTGGCGGAACGGTAGACGCGGCGGACTTAAAATCCGCTACCCGCAAGGGTGTGTGGGTTCGAGTCCCTCTCCCGGCACCAGCAGGAAGGGTACAGGCGGCTGCCCGATTGGGGGGGCCGCCTTTTTTGGTTGGGTGGGTGGAAGTAGATATGTCAGTATGCGCGGTATGTCATGGCAAGAATCTGCAAGAGCAGTTGGTTGACAAGGTATTTAATGTCAACGGGCGTTACGTTTTGGTCACCGGGATTCCGACAACGGTATGCCGGAATTGTGGCGAGCGGTCTTTCAGCGGTGAAACTACGGAGAAGGTTCGCCGGTTGGTGCATAGCGGCGTAAATCCCAAAGAATCCGTGTCCATGCCGGTGTACGAGTTTGCCTGATTGCCGGGCCTGACAGTCGCGCCATTAAGGGCTGCTTGGGGTGGGGCAATCAAGAAATTCCAGCCCCGTAGCTCCGGTGAAAAGCGGGAATGACGGTCATTCGGGGGCCAACGTCAGCCTTGGCGGGGATTTCTGGATTCCGGCCTTCGCCGGAATGACGGTTGGGAGCGGGCGTATTTTGGTTGGGGGATTTGTCTCCGGCAACGGGCCCGGTTGTCAATGTTGGTAGGGGCGGGTTTGAAACCCGCCCCTACGGGTGGTTAGGACGGTTAGGGGATGGCGAGGTTGGTCTGGGGGAAGGATTTTGGATTCTTCGCTGCGCTCAGAATGACATGGAAGGGCCAGGATGACGTGGGGGTGCAAGGAGGTGGATTCCCGCTTTCGCGGGAATGACGGTTTGGGGGGCCAGAATGACGTTGGGGTTGACCCCCTCCCCAACCCTCCCCCTACCAGGGGGAGGGGGTTTTTCGCGAATGGCGATGGTCCTGGCGGTTCGGGATTTCTGGATTCCGGCCTTCGCCGGAATGACGGTTGGGGACGCGGGTATGACGGTTGGGGGGCACGGCAACGTCAGCCTTGGAGGGGATTTCTGGATTCCGGCCTTCGCCGGAATGACGGTTGGGGACGCGGGTATGACGGTTGGGGGGCACGGCAACGTCAGCCTTGGAGGGGATTTCTGGATTCCGGCTTTCGCCGGAATGACGGTCATTCGGGGGTCAACGTCAGTGTTGGCGGGGATTTCTGGATTCCGGCCTTCGCCGGAATGACGGGTTGGGGGCGTGGGTATGACGGTTGGGGGTGTTGGAATGACGGGTTGGGGGGGTGACGGGGGTTTATACCGCAACACCGATGGGGCCGCCGCATCGCCAAACATGATGCGGCGGCTTTGCTTTTGCCTTGGGGTTGGGGTTGCGGGTTAGGTTGCGGCTGCTGCGCCGGGGGACCAGTTGTAGATGCTGGTCAGGCTTGCGCCCATTAGCGTGGCGCGCTCGGCGTCGGAGAGTTGGTCGGTGACGCGGAAGGCTTCGACGCCCTGTTCGTAGTTCAGCAGCCTGACGGCCCTCGTCCAGTCGGTGCCCCACATACAACGGTCAAGGCCGTAGGCGTTGAATATCTGGGAAAGAGGTTCCCAGATGTCGGGGTAGGGAAAGGGCTGATGGGACAGGGTGCAAGCCCCGGAAATCTTGATTACTACGTTGTCGCACTCGGCCAGGGACAGCACGTTGTCCAGGTCGGCGAAGGGTTCCGGCGGGGCCGGCGGCTCGAAGGGCTGGGCTATGCCAACGTGGTCAATGACGATGCGGGTTTCGGGATGGCGGCGGGCCAGTTCGCGCAGCAGGGGCAGCTTGGTGGAACACATGACGTTGACGGGAACGCCGGCCCGTCCGCCGGCGGCGAAGATTTCGTTGAGGCCGGGATGGTCGGCCTGGTAGTCCCCGGCTGACAGCATGACGCGGGCGCCGACTACGCCGGGGGTGGCCGTCCATTCGGTCATGTCGGCGGCGATGGTTTCGGATTCGGGGTCGAAGGGCTTAATCAGGCCGAACCGGGCGGGATGTTGAGCGTACACTTCCAGGATGTAGCTGGCGTCGTAGCGGTAGAGGGAGTAGGGGGAAATGAGCAGGGCGCCGTCAACGCCCACCGAGTCCATCGCCGCTACCATGTCGTCGCCGGTTACTTCGTCGGGGCCGGTGAGGAATCCGGCCCAGGGGCGTTCCGGTCGGTTGCGCTCGTAGGTATGCACCTGGCAGTCAATTGTGGGAGTCCGAGTCGCCATTGTTTTTCTCCTTGCCCGTTGGTTGATTTGGGGGTTGGGGGGCGCTGTTCCGGGTTTATGCCAGTTTACACCTTGGCGGGGGTTTTTGGGGACGACCCCCTCCCTAACCCTCCCCCTGGTAGGGGGAGGGGATTTTGTGCGACGGGGACAGACCTTTTGGATGTAATTCTGAGCACAGCGAAGAATCTAAAATTCTTGCCGTAACCATCTTTCGACTCCCGGAGGGGGGCTTTGGCGGAGGATTTTAGACCCTTCACTTCGTTCAGGGTAACATGGGGGGCGCGTTCAGGGTGACATGATGGAGTTCAGGGTTACGCGCCGAAGGTCAGGGTGACATGATGGAGTTCAGGGTTACGCGCCGAAGGTCAGGGTGACATGATGGAGTTCAGGGTTACGCGCCGAAGGTCAGGGTGACATGGGGGCGCGTTCAGGGTGACATGACGGAGGCCAGGGCTGCGGACATTAAGTTCGGGGCTGCGGGCTGAGGCCAGGGTTATGGGCGGAAGTCAAAATGCGATTGCCGGGATGTTTTTGGGGGCGGTCTTGTCAATTGGGCGGGGGCATTTTAGACTTTGGGGGATGATTGCGCCGTTGGTTATGTCGTCCACAGGGTTTCCGGCGGCGGGGCGGGCAGGCTTTTTTGGCGGCGATGCCCGCTGCCACCGGGGGAATGGGTCGTGGATGAGTTGCGGGGTGCGATGAATGGAGCGGCGGTTTCAGATTGCGGGCTGGATGGTGTTCCTGGTTTGCAGCTTGTTGTTCATCGGGCAAAGCTGGCTGGCGCGGGATGCGCTGGGGCTGGCGGCGGGAATTACGTTTTTCGTGGGGTGTTTGTTGTTTCTGGCGCCTTTTGTGGCAAGATACAAGGGCAAGAGATAGGCTTTTTACGGGCCTAGCGGTATGGGATGACCGGAGTTTCACCCCCATTCCTTCGGCGCCGCTCAGGACAGGCTCTAACCTTCCCCCTCGAAGGGGGAAGGGACTTGGTTCCGGCTTTCGCGGACATGGCGGTTCCGGGGCAAGAGGTATGGGATGACCGGAGTTTCACCCCCATTCCTTCGGCACCGCTCAGGACAGGCTCTAACCTTCCCCCGTCGAGGGGGAAGGGACTTGACTCCGGCTTTCGCGGACATGGCGGTTTCCGAGAGATTATCCAGCCTTGCCCGGTGTTGGGGATAAGGCTTTCAACCGGCTTTTGGAGGGGTTTTTACGGCGACGCAGGTTGTTCAGAATCCACGCTATGAGGCGGACGAAAAGCCGCCCTTCCTGACCTCGCTGGGGCTGGGGTTGCAGTTCAGCATGATTGCCTCGGCGACGCTGCTGGTGACGCCGGTTATCGTCGCCAATGCGTCGGGGCTGGGCGAGTCCCAATTGACCTGGATGGTGTTCGCCTCGCTGCTGGTGGTGGGGGTGTCCACGCTGTTGCAGGTGCGCCGGCTGGGGCCGGTGGGGGCCGGCGCGGTGCTGCCCCTGTTCACCGCCGCTTTCTCCATTCCCTTCTGCATCACGGCGTTGGTGGACGGGGGGCCGGCGACGCTGACGACGTTGATTCTGGTGACGGGAATAATCCAGGTGATTATTTCCCGGTGGCTGTTCATTCTGCGGCGAATCGTGACGCCGGTGGTGGGCGGCACGGTGATGATGATTCTATCCATCACGCTGGCGTCGGTGGTTTTCGGGCTGCTGGATGAGGCGTCGCAGTCGGAGCCGGTGGCGGCGCCGCTGACGGCGCTGGTTACGCTGGTGGTGGTGGGAGCGCTGACGCTGCGGGGCACCGCGGCACTGCGGCTGTGGGCGCCGGTGATTGGCATAACCGTGGGGTGCGTGGTGGCCGCCGGGTTCGGCATTTATGACTTGCAACGGGCGATACAAGCGCCGTGGGTGGGAGTTCCCCGGGAATGGCCGGGGTTGGGGGTGGATTTCGGGGTAGGTTTCTGGACGCTGCTGCCGTCGTTCCTGTTTCTGGGGGTGATTAACTCGATTCAGGCCAACGGGGAGGCCATCGCGCAACAACGGGTGGCCCGGCGGGAACCGCAAGCGGTGGACTTCCGCCAGGTGCAGGGAACGATGGCCGGCGCCGGGGTGGGCAACCTGCTGGCCGCCGTTGCCGGGGCGGTGCCCAACGTCATCAATCCGGGAATCGTGTCGTTTACGCAGATAACCGGGGTGGCGGCCCGGCGGGTGGGTTACTGCATCGGGTTCACGTTCATCGTGGTGGCGTTTTTGCCCAAGTTGTCGGGATTCCTCAGCACCATACCGGGGCCGGTGATGACGGGATACCTAATCATGGTGACGGGGACTCTTTTCGCGGAGGGGGCGCGGACGGTCATACAGACGGAGCAGAATCGGCAGAAACTGACGGTGGCGGGGGTGGCTTTCTGGATTGGGGCGGCTTTCCAGTTCGGGTTGTTCAATATGCCGAACTTGCATCCGGTGTTGACGACGCTGCTGAAAAGCGGCATTACCACCGGGGGGGTGTTAGCGTTGGGGGCAGTGCTGTTCCTGGAGCTTACGGACAAACGGCGGATGCGTTTTGAGTCGCCGCTGCACATTGACGCCTTGCCGGAGTTGAACGAATTTATCACCAAGTTCGCCAATAGCCGGGGGTGGGGCGACGCGATGAAAGACCGGCTGAGCGCGGTGGCGGAGGAAACGCTGTTGACGCTGGCCCCGCTGGACCTGGAGGCGGAGGACGATGGGGAAGAGGTGAACCGGCGGTTGGTGGTGGTGGCGTCCAGCGAGGGGGCGGTGGCGGACCTGGAATTTATCGGCGGGGGGAACGACGCCAACCTGGAGGACCAAATCCAGCAACTACAGCAGCACGATCAGGAAACGCCGCTGGAGTATGAAATATCCCTGCGTCTGTTGCGGCAGTATGCCTCATCGGTGCAGCACCGGGTTTACCACGACACGGACATTATTACGCTGCGGGTGGGGCCGCCGGGGCCGCGGTAGGGAAGGTTGGGGGCGATGTGGTTCACCCCCACCCCGGCCCTCCCCCTGGTAGGGGGAGGGGGTTTTTGTTTGGGGTATTTCGTGGAGGCGAGGTTGGTTTGGGATGGGGTTTCTGGATTCGGGCCTTCGCCGGAATGACGGTTGGGGGGCGGTGTGGTTACGGGATGGCAGTGATGGTAACGGCAAGGATTTGAGATTCTTCGCTACGCTCAGAATGACATGGGAGGGTGGGGGTTGGGGGTTTTCCCATGACCGTTTTGGTGATTGGCGTTGGTAGGGGCGCACGGCCATGCGCCCCTACGGGTGGCTGGGACGTTAGGGGATGCTAGGTTGGTTTGGGAGGGGGTTTCTGGATTCCGGCCTTCGCCGGAATGACGGGTTGGGGGGGTGGGAATGACGGTTGGGGTGTGGTGGAGTGACGGTAGTAGCGGCAAGGTCGGTGGGGCAACCACAAGGGTTGCCCCTACTGGGGACGCCACCCCCACCCTAACCCTCCCCCTCGTAGGGGGAGGGGATTTTGCGCGCCTGTCCTGCCATCTCGTGGGGGAGGGGATTTTTTTGGCGCCTGTCCTGCCATTCCCTGTCTTGGCGGGAGGCGCTAATGGATGCCGTCGAGGGCGCGGTCGAGGTTCAGGGCGGAGCTTATCAGGGCCAGGTGGGTGAAGGCTTGGGGGAAGTTGCCCAGGCTTTCGCCGCTGTGTCCGGTCTCTTCGGCGTAAAGTCCCAGGTGGTTGGCGTAGCCCAGCATCTTCTCGAACATTAGCTGGGCCTGGTCGAGACGGGCGGGGTCGGACCAGCCGGCGCGGGTCAGGGCCTCTACCAGCCAGAAGGTGCAGATGTTGAAGGTTCCTTCCTGGCCGGCCATGCCGTCGGGGGAACGCTCAACGTCGTAGCGGTACACCAAGCTGTTGGAGACCAGCCCACCCTCTTCCGGGGAACGGTTAATGGCGTCCAGGGTCTGAATCATGCGGGGGTCGTTGGGGGCCATGAAAAAGACCAGGGGCATGATGAGGTTGGAGGCGTCCAGGTTGTCGCTGCCGTAAGCCTGGACGAAGGCTTTGCGGTCTTCGTTCCAGCCCCGTTTCATAATGTCTTCGTAAATCAGGTCGCGGGTGCGGTGCCAGCGTTCCCGGTCGGCGGGGAAGGAACGGCCGTCGGCGACGCGCAAGGCCCGGTCAAGAGCAACCCAGCACATCAGCTTGGAATAGACGAAGTGGTCCTGGCCGCTGCGGATTTCCCAGATGCCTTCGTCGGGGCGCTGCCAGTTGTCGCAGACCCAGTTAATCAACCGGCGCAGGTGGTCCCAGAAGTCGTAGGAAATGGGGTGGCCGTAGCGGTTGTAGAGATAAACGGCGTCCATTAACTCGCCGTAGATGTCCAGCTGGAGTTGGTCATAGGCGCCGTTGCCGATACGCACCGGGCGGGAACCGCGGTAGCCGTCCAGGTGGGTCAAAGCGTCTTCGAGCAGGTGGTGGCGTCCGTCAATGCCGTACATGATTTGGAGAGCCTCATCCGGTTCAAGCTCGGTAATGCGGGCCTCAACCCAGTTCATAAACCGGGTGGCCTCGTCGGTAAAGCCGATGCGGAGCAGGGCGTAGAGGGTAAAAGCGGCGTCGCGAATCCAGGTGTAGCGGTAGTCCCAATTGCGTTCACCGCCCATTTCCTCGGGGAGGCTGCAAGTGGGGGCGGCGATGATGGCGCCGGTGGGGTGGTAGGTTAGGAGTTTCAGCACCAAGGCGGAGCGTTCCACGATTTCCCGCCAGCGGCCCCGGTAGGTGCACTGGGACAGCCAACGGCGCCAGTAGGTAACGGTGTCCTCGAAAATGCGCTGACTTTCGTCCTGGGAGAAGGGCGGGAGGTAGTCGCCGCACTTTTCGCAAACGTCGCCGATGGCGAAGGCGACGGTCTGGCCTTCGCGCAGGGTAAATTCGGCCACCATGCCCTCGCCGGGGGGAGAGTCGTAGTCGGGGAGGCAGCGTTCCAGGGGGACGTTGGCGGACAACTGGAGCCAGGTGGGACTGTAATCGGGGACGAAGTAGGCGCCGGAATCCGCCAGTTCGACTACCTTGTGGGTGTCACGCCCGTAGTCGAAGGCCGGGAAACATTCCATGCGGAACCGCATGGAGCCGCGGACGACGTTGACCCGGCGCACCAGTTCGTTGTGTTCGTGGTCGTATTGGGACTGGTCGGTCTCCATTGGCATGAAGTCGGTGACTTCGCCGACGCCGTCGGGGGAGAGGAACCGGGTGACCAGCACGTTGGTCTGGGGCCAGTAGATTTGCTTTTGGTTCAGGCCGGCGGTGGTGGGGGCGATTCGGAAATGGCCGCCCCTGGTATCGTCGAGGATGGCGCCGAAAACGCTGGGGGAGTCGAAGCCGGGCATACAGAACCAGTCAATGGAGCCGTTCATGCCCACCAGGGCGACGGTGTGCATATTGCCGATGACGCCGTAGTTCTCGATTGGCTGATAGCCCATGCCGGACCCTCGGTTGAAGGAATTGGCGGGCCGGGCCGGCCCACCCTGGCCGTCGCAACGGCGTTACTATATTAACAGGATGCAACCGGCGATGGTCAGGGGTTTGGGTTGAATCGTTGGGCGGTTTCACATTCCCGGACGGCGATGGTTTTCCCGCCAAACTCCGTGCGGGGCGGCGCGCCCGGTGGTATAATCAGCCCACCGAAGGAGTCCCATGACAACCATCAACGACATCGCCGACCTGGTGCGCATAATCCGTGAACAACCGGAATGGGCTGATACCCTGCGGGGCATCCTCCTGGGCCGGGAACTTCTGGAACTGCCGGAACGGTTTGCCCGTTTCGTAGAGGCCACCGAGCGCAACTTTGAGGTGGTCAACGCCCGCCTGGAACAGCTGGAGGCCGGCCAACAACAGCTGGAGGCCGGCCAACAACGGCTGGAAACCGAGTTGGTGGATTTCAAGGACAGCGTGAACCGGCGGCTGGACCGGATGGACGGACGGCTGGACCGGATGGATGGACGCATGGACCGGATGGACGGACGCATGGATAATGCCTTAGGAACCCTCTACGAGTTACACATCGGGAAAAACCTCCAAAGCATCGCCGGTCAAAAACTTGGACTCCGCAGCGCCAGGGTACTTCACGGCTCTCCCACCGGCAGCGATTTGCCGTTCCTCCGCCGTTCCGAATCGGCGGTGGATAGGGGCCTAATTACCTGGGAGCAGCACGACCTCCTTTGGAATGCCGATTTCATCGTCACCGGACGCAGTAGGGCCGATGGAACCCCCGTGCAGGCCGTCGGCGAGGCCAGCATCACCGCCGGCAACGACGACATTGACCGCGCCCAGGAACGGGCCGACATCCTGGCTGCCTTGACCGGCCAGCCGGCAACCCCCGTCGTCGTCTGCGCCAACATTGACGACGAGCGGGAACGGCGAGCCCGGGACCAAGGCGTCACCGTCGTCCTGGCCCCCCAATAGCCCCTACCAGGGACATCCCCCAAGGCGAAAATCCCCGCGCGCATCGCCTTCATCCCCTCCCCTGTTCAGGACGATTGCAAAGTCCGCCGCCCAAGGATGGGAGGTGGTTCGGGACGGGGTTACATACCTCCGACGTGAGGTTCACCCCCATCCTAACCTTGCCCCGTCAAGGGGGAAGGGACTATTGAAACACCTCCCAACACTGTTCCTACCGGCTTTGCAATCGTCCTGTCTCCCTATTAGGGAGAGGGTGACACTCCCCTCCCCCTTGACTGCACAGCGCTACTGGTCCACGTGGCAACTGATGATGTCTATTCCGTGATACTTGCGGTGGTGCACCGATGAGGCGTAGTGGCGGAGGATGCGGATGGACAATTCCTGTTCGTCTGCCAGCGACTGGTCCTGGCCCAGATAGGCCACCCGGTTCTCGATATTCCCCTGGATGGCGTCGCCGGAAGCGACTACGATTTCAAGCTCCGCGGAGGCACCGTCGGGGCGAATGGTGGCAACCAACCGGCGCTTTTGCTCTACAGGGCCGGCGCTGTCCTGGTCAATCTCTTCATTGAGCAGGCTAAGTATGACCTCTTCTCCCACCAGGCGCAGCCGGTCTTTCCCGGCCTCCGGCCAGGAATGTTTGTCGGCGAACCGGCTGAGGAAATCGTCCATGTCGTTCAGGGAGGACTCGGACAGGTCAATCTGGAGCTTGCTGGCGCGAAAACCGGATAATTCGGTGAATGCGGTCATGGCCATGGCCGCCATTCCGCCCATGACGATGGGACTGCCGGCCAGATGACTGGCAACCCCATCGAAGAATCCGCTCAAAGCCCCGGCGGACAGGCCCAACACCATAGAGACCCCGGCGATGGCCGTCTTCTTCTGGTCAACCTGGCCGGCAAAGACCGTTTTCGCGCCCTCGATAAAAAGATTGCCGAAGATGATGACGTAAACCGCGCTAACCACCGGGCTGGGAATGGCGACCAATACGGCCAGCAGCTTGGAAAAGAAGGCGACGGCTATGGTCAACAGTCCCAGATATATCCCGACGCTCCTGGCGGCGATGCCGTTAAAGCCGATATAGACCACGGTGGTTGACCAGGGCGCGGCGACAGTCAAGGTTCCCAGGAGGCCGGAAAGCAAGGTTCCCACGCCGTAAACATTCATGCCCCCCTGCACCGCGCGGAAGTCAACGGCGGATTGATTGCGGTAGGAGGCGTGGTAAATTACCGATAAGTCGCCCACCGCTTTCATAAAGGCGGTGAGATTCACGAACACAAAGACCGGGAGCAACGCCCAGAACTCCGGGCCAAAGGCCAGGTCCAGCCCCGGCCACCCGGTTTGGGGCAGGCGCAGCCACGGAGTATCAAATATGATGCCAGCGTCGTAACTGCCCAGGGGCATGGCTACAATCAGACCGACGGCTACGGTGACGGGCAAAATCCACATCCGCCAGGCCGGTCTTTCGTGCAGGGATATGAAGATACCGGCGGCCAAAGCCGCTATTCCCGGGGCCAGGAAAAGGGCCGTTGATTGGCCTTCCGCCGGAACGACGGCCCGGTTGATGATGAAAGGCACCGCCGAAACCGCCACCAGCATTACCACTATGCCGCTGACCGTCTGGGTAAATATGCGGCGCAGGGAGGCCAGGCGCAGGGTCAAAACGGATTGAACCAGGGTAGAGGCCACCACCAGGCTGGCCAGCAAACCGGGGCCTCCGGCGTGGAGGGCCAAGGCGCAAACCGCCAGGAAGGGGACATTGAAGTTGGCGACAACTAGGCCGCCGGAGCCGAAATGCCGCAGCCGGAGGGTTTGCAGAATCATGCTGGCCCCGGTGACTGCCAGCGCCGTAAATGTCACCCATGACAGATAGGCTTCGGACTCGCCGGAGGCCCGCACCACCAGCGCGGTCAGCATGATGAGGCCGATGGTGTTGGGTATGAATATCTGGACAGCCGAGGCTATCGCCAGCAGCGGCGGACACTTCTCATCCGGTTGGTACTGGATTCCGGGGCGTCGGTGGGCTTTTCCGAACATTTAGATAAAACCCCAAGCCGCGATAGCGCGACGATAAATCGCCGCTGCCGGCTGCACTGGGGGGATTTTATCATCATCCACCATTCACGCGGGGATAAGTCCGCCGAATAGGTCAGGGCCTTTCGATTGTTGCAGTGTTCACCCCAATGTTACCTTGAACGAAGTGAAGGGTCTAACATTCCAAGGGTAAGGCGACCCCTTCGACTATGCTCAGGACAGGGTTGGCGAAGGCAAGAATTTTAGATTCTTCGCTATGCTCAGAATAGCATGGGGATTGCTTAGAATGACATACTTGGGACATTGACCGAAAATCAAAAAACCCTGCTCCGAATAGATGCACTAGAAATCATTTTATGGACATGATACCGTGTATTAAGGGCAATACATTAGTCCCCGTTGAATCAACCAGGGGACACCAAACGGGAGGGGTCTGATTCATGTTGCGAACCGGGCGAGGGCACAAAGCGGGGGCCAACGGCACAAAACGGAATAACCGGCGAGCGCCGGCCGGGGTCAGAGCATTGTTCTTGTTTCTGTTGGCGGCTTCCTTTGCGGCCTTGGTAGCTGCCTGCGGGGAAGACCCTTCGCCAACGGCAGTCCCCGCGCCAACCGCGGCCCCGCAGCCGGCGCCGGCCGCTACTACGGCTCCGCAACCGACGCCAACGGCTACGACAGCCCCGCAACCGACGCCCGCGCCCGCGCCTGCGCCGACGGCCACCCCGCAACCGACTCCGGCGCCCACGGCCACCCCGACTCCGGAGCCGACGCCGATGCCAGCGCCTACGCCGGCGCCCGAACCTCAACCTGACGAGACGGAAGCCGAGGCCGCCACCCGCGCCTATATAACGAGCGCCATTGAATACTACGGAGAGAACGGGCCGGACGCCACCGTCGAGTTCTACAAGTCTCCGGCGGGTATCCAGAACGGGCTGATGCTGACCCTCGTGGACAAATCCGAAGGCAAATTGCTGATTTACCCAACCCTTCCCTCTCTGGAAGGCCAATACGTTGGCCCAGGCTCGTCATTTCCCGGCCTCGCGGGGTTGCTGAGAGCTGCCTCCGCGGAGGGTTACTGGACTAATTTTCGGAGCATAAACCCGGTCACCAAGCAGGAAGAACCACGGCGCATTTTGGCCGTGCTTCACGATGGCCTGGTGTTCTTTGCCAGCCATTCGATCCTGACGGAGGATGTAGCGGATTCCACCCAGGAATACGTGGAAAAGGCCATAGCCAGGTACGAAAAGGACGAGCTGGAGGCGACCATCGAGCATTACAACAGCCTGGACAGCCTGGACGGGCAGTTCTACCTGTTCCTTATCGGCGCCGACGACAACTACCTGGCTCATCCCATCTTTCCCCACCTCATCGGGTCTGACATCAAGGACGTGGTGGGTTCCGACGGGCAGGAATTGGGCCAGGAGATAGCCGAGGCCACCGAAGAAGGCATCTGGGTGGAATACCTGTGGCCCCATCCCGTATCGCGGAAGGAGCAACAAAAGGTCACTTGGGCCGTCCGCCACGACGGGCTGATATTCGCCTCCGGTTATTACGCCGGCGGCCTCGAGGTCGAGGTTCCGCCCTGGCAGGACGCCGACCCCCGGGAATACACCGTCCAGTACGTGAACCGGGCCATTGAGCGTTACGAGCAGGACGGGCTGGAATCCATGCTCAACTACTACAACAGCGTCGCCAGCTTTGAAGGCGAATGGTATCTCTTCGCCACAGACGAAAACGACATCTATCACGTCCATCCCCTGCTGCCCGGGCTGATAGGGAAGGACATCAAGGACGTGGTGGGTTCGGACGGTTACGAATTAGGCAAGGAACTGGCCAAGGCCACCGAGGAAGGCGTTTGGGTGGAATACCTGTGGCCGCACCCGGTAACGCTGAAAGAGGTTCCCAAGGTGGGTTACGCGGTGCGCCGAGACGGGATGCTCTTCGCCTCCGGCTACTACGTTCAGGTTGACGACCCGCCGGCCCATACCCAAGCCTACGTGCAACAAGCTATCGAGTACTACCAGGCCAACGGGCTGGAATCCACCATCGCCCATTACAACAGCCAGGACAGCGTTGACGGCCAGTGGAGCTTGACCCTGGCGGATAAGAAGGACATCGTGCGCGTCGCTATCCTGACGCCCGGACTGGTAGGCACCGACTTGAAAGACCTGGGCGCGGGGGCGATTCGTCAGATTGGCAAAGAATTCGCGGCGGCCACCGAGAGGGGCCGCTGGGTGAGCCACGTCTTCCCCAACATACGGTCTTCGGAGACCCTGTACGCCCATAATTGGGTCATCCGCCACGATGGGCTGCTTTTCATGTCGCGCTACTACGACGACAGTCCGGAAGTGCCGGACACGGCGAAGACTGATGACGCGCTGACGCTGGCCTACGTTCAAAAGGCGATAGGTCGGTACGAGAGGGAAGGGCTGGATGCGACGGTCGCCTACTACAACAGCGAAGAGAGCGTGGAGGGCGAGCGTGGACTCCGAATCTACGACGCCGCAACCCAGACGATGCTGGCGTCTGGGTTGTTCCCGGTGGAAAGAGGAGAGAAACGTCTCTCTATCGGTTCCCTGTCCGAGCTGGTGAAATTCTTCGAGGGGGCAACTGAGGAGGCGCGGTGGTTGGATAAAGTGGGCCACGACAGGAATTTCCAAGATGTTCCCAAGCGTGTAGTCGCGATACTTCATGACGGGCTGGTGTTCTCCGCCAGCCACGTTACCCTCCAGGAAAATGTGGCTGAGGCCACCAAGCATTACGTGAGCAGGGCGATAGCCCGCTACGACGAAGAGGGACTGGACGCGACAGTGGCCCATTTCAACAGCCAGGAAAGCCTAGATGGGAACTTCTATCTGTTCCTCATCGGGGCGGACGACATCTACGTTGCCCATCCGATATTCCCACACCTGATAGGAACGGACATAAAGGACGTGGTGGGTTCGGACGGGCAGGAACTGGGCAAGGAGATAGCGCAGGCGACCGAGGACGGGATATGGGTTGAGTACCTATGGCCCAACCCTATTACACGGATTGAGGAGTACAAGACCACCTGGGCTATCCGGCACAACGGGCTGATATTCGCGTCGGGCTACTACACGGCCGGGGATGAGGTATTGGAGACGCCGTGGAAGGATGCCGACCCGCGCGAGTACACAGTGGATTACGTGGACCGCGCTATCGCTCGGTACGAGAGGGACGGTCCGGACGCGATGAAGGCGTACTACAACAGCGTGGCGAGTTTTGAGGGCCAGTGGTATCTGTTCGCGATGGACGAGAACGACATATACATCGTTCATTCGCTGCTTCCGCGCCTGATAGGAACGGACATAAAGGACGTGGTGGGTTCGGACGGGTATGAGTTGGGCAAGGAGATAGCGAAGGCGACGGAGGAGGGCATCTGGGTGGAATATCTGTGGCCCCATCCGGTGACGCTTAGGGACGCTCCCAAGGTTGGGTACGCCAAACGGCACGACGGCATGATATTCGCTTCGGGCTACTATCCGGAAGTCTCAGATCCCAGGGCGTACACCGAAGATTACGTGCAGACGGCGATAGACTACTACGAGGCGAATGGGCTGGATGCGACGGTCGCCTACTACAACAGTCAGGAAAGCGTGGATGGACAGTGGTACCTGATCCTCGCGGACGGCTCGGACGGCATCGGCTTGGTACATCCGATTACGTCCATAGCAGTTGGCAAAGACATCAGGATTCTCAAGGGCTTCATAGCTGGAGAGCCAGTCGGCGAGTTGATTTTCAACGCGCCAGAGGAAGGACACTGGTTCGAATTCCTGTTCGCTCTCTCCAACACGTCGGAGATATTGACCAAGCATATGTGGTCAATCCGACACGCCGGGCTGATATTCACGTCGGGCTACTACGCCGACTAGCCCGGCGTTCCCGACTCTGCCAACTGACCGATGACGCCCTGACCCGCGCCGGCGCGGGTCAGGGGTTTAGGTTGAATCGTTGGCGGTTTGGCGGTGGCGGCATGGTTCCGCCGCAACCCCGCCCGTGGAATGGGCGGGGTTTTGATTTTCCGTCCACCCGTGAATATGTAATTCTGAGCAAAGCGAAGAATCTAAAATTCTTGCCTTCGACAACGCGGCCTTGCCAGAATGATTCTAGACCCTTCACTTCGTTCAGGGTGACATGGATGGGGTTGAGGGAAACAATAAAAACGACACTGCTGGAATGAGGGAGAGGATGGAATCGTCCGGCGGACAAAGGTAGAATAGCCGCCGCCAACAAGGGTATATTATCCGGGGCAATTGCGGGAGGCCGGCCCCGCAATGGTGGGATTGCGCCGGGTTGGGCCGGGCCGAATCTGGACAAGGAACGCGGCAGCCACAGTTGGACGCGATAGAAAACACTACCGGGGAAGTTGGAAGGGGAAACCCGCCGGGGCCGCAATCGGGGGCGTGGCGGGTGGTGCGTTTTTGCCGGAGGGTGGTAAAGGCGCATTTCTTCGAGTGGACGATAATCGGGGTTATCCTGGCCAACAGCGTGCTGCTGGGGATGGGAACGTCGGTTTACCTGGAGGAACACTACGGCAACTGGCTGCACCTGGGTAACCAGGTGGCGCTGGCGATTTTCATCATCGAAGCGGTCTTGAAGATTACCGCCGTGGCGCCCCGGATAGACCGCTACTTCAAGGACGGCTGGAACCTTTTCGACTTCGCGATTATCGTGTTTGCCCTGGTGCCGATGACCGGGCAGTTCGCGATGATTGCGCGGCTGGCGCGGCTGCTGCGGGTCTTGCGGCTCATATCCGCCATCAAGGAACTGCGGCTTATCGTCACGGCGTTGGTGCGCTCCATTCCCAGCGTGGGCCACGTGATGATGCTGATGGGCATTATCGTTTACATTTATGCCATCGTGGGGTATCACCTGTTCCACCAGCACGACCCGGACAACTGGCGCACCCTGGGGGTTTCGGTGCTGACGCTGTTCAACATCATTACGCTGGAAGGGTGGACGGAGGTGATGCGGAAGGCGATGGAGTTGAATCCGCTGGCCTGGATTTACTTCGTCAGCTTTGTGGTTGTCGGCACTTTCGTGGCGATAAATATGTTCATCGCCGTAATCATCAACAACCTGGACGAGGCCAAGGCGGAGCGTCTGCGGGATTTGCAGACGCCGCCCTCGCAGGAAGAGCTGCTGCGGGAGATACGGTCGGCGCGGGAGGCATTGCGACGGCTGGAGGAACGGCTGGACAACGAAGACCGTCCGCAAACCGGGGCCGGGGGTTGACCGCCGTTGGGTGGCCGGGGCTGATATACTCTTGGGGGCAACTAACGGCTACGGCGGACGCGGCAAGGGCAAAGGCTATGCAGGGACAAATCGCAATTCCCAAATGGGCCAGTTACCCTTTCATGTTGGCGGCGGTTCTGGATGGAACGCAGGACTACCGCTGGCGTCGGTGGCGCGACGGATGGTTTTCGGGCGTGCTGGCAGGGAACCTGATACACCTGCGGCAGACCGGGGACGTTCTGGAGTACCGGGCCAACGCTGATTTGGACGACCTGCTGCACGGCTATTTCCGGTTGGACGATGATATTGACGCCATTTACAACGAAATATCGGAGCGGGATGAGTATGTTGGGCGCCTGGTGCGAAAATATCCCAACTTCCGCCTGCTTAGGCAGCCTGACCCGTGGGAGTGTGTCGTTTCTTACATTTGCGCGGCCAACAACTCCATTGAGCGCATTGGAGCGATTGTCGAAAAGGTAGCTGAGACTCTGGGCCAGCCGATTGAGTTGGATGGGGAAGTCCGGCGCACTTTCCCAACGGCTGAAATGGTGGTTGACGCCGGGGTGGAGCCGTTGAGGGAGTTGCGGCTGGGACTTAGCCGACATGACAAGATAATGGCCGCCGCCCAGCGAGTCTTGGACGGAAGGTTGAACCTGCCTCACCTGGCGCAACCGGAAGCCTCCTACGCCGAGGCAAAGGGCCGGTTGATAGAATGTGACGGAATCGGGGAAAAGATTGCGGACTGCATCGCGTTATTTTCGCTGGGCAAGACGGAAGCCTTCCCGGTGGATGTTCATGTGGGTAGAGCGGTGGAAGGTCGTTTATCCTCCGATAAGCCAACCACAAGGACGCAAAGGGTAAGCCAAGCGCGGCAACTTTTCGGGAAGTACGCTGGCTACGCCAACCAGTTTCTATTTCAGGGGCAACGGGATGAGGGTGGCGCTCAATCCCAAGGCGTTGAAAATGCCCGCCCCGCTGCGGTTACTGACCGAAAGACAGGGAGAGCGGACCTAATGCTGGAAATGCGGCCCATAACTCCGGGGGAGTTTGCGCAGTGGACCCGGGCCGAGGCGCGGGCCTACGGCAACCGGCTGAATGTTGACCCGGAGGTACTGCGGCCTCACTTCGATTTGGATCGTTCGATTGCGGTTTTCGACCGGGGGGGAATTGTTGGGGGCGCGCATTCGCACTTGCAGGAAATTTCCGTTCCAGGCGGAACGGCGGCGGTGGCGGCGGTGGCCAATGTCGCCGTCCAGCCCACCCACCGGCGGCAGGGGATTATGAGCCGGATGATGCGCCACCAGATTAAGGATGTTTATCGGCGGGGTGAGCCGCTGGCGGCGTTGTTCGCATCGGAAAGCGGCATTTACGGACGGTTCGGCTACGGCGTGGGGTCTTTCCGGGAGCAGTGGAGCATTGAACGGCAGCATACGGGATACGCCCGGCGATACCCGACTTCGGGGCGGTTCTTTTTCGTTGACCCGGCAGACTTGGCTGACGAACTTCCGCAGGTTTCCCGCCGGAGCACCGCCGGCCGTCCTGGAGTCATTGAAAAGCCCCTGGCGTTGTGGGAGCGGGAGTCCCAGGCCCCGGAGCACCGGCAAGGGGGGCGGGGCGGCTTGTTCTACGTGGCTTATGCGGAAGGCGGCCAGGTGGCGG
Source organism: Dehalococcoidia bacterium (assembly GCA_963665735.1). Taxonomy (GTDB): domain Bacteria; phylum Chloroflexota; class Dehalococcoidia; order Lucifugimonadales; family UBA3495; genus CATOSK01. Next base: position 2,046,503 of record OY762444.1, read on the forward strand.
GGTACGCCAAGTATCGCACCGATGGGGGGACGCTGACCGTCAATGAGTTGATGGCGACGACCACGGAGTCCTACGCGGCGTTGTGGCGGTTTTGCTTTGACGTTGACCTGGTTGCGACTACCGTTGCGGAGCGGCGTCCGGTGGATGACCCGCTGCCGTGGATGCTGGCCGACCCGCGGCGGCTGCAACGGTCAGTCCGCGACGGGATGTGGCTGCGGTTGGTTGATGTGGCGGCGGCCCTGGAGTCGCGGCGTTACCTGGCCGAGGGTCGGCTGGTGTTGGAAGTAGAGGACGATGTATGTCCCTGGAACCAGGGGCGGTTGGCGTTGGAAGGTTCCACCGAAGGGGCCTTGTGCCGGAAGTCCGGGGCATCGGCGGACTTGGCGTTGGGGGTCGCCGCGCTGGCCGCGGCCTACCTGGGCGGCGCCAGTTTCACGACGCTGGGCCAAGCCGGGCTGGTGGAGGAACGCACGGACGGGGCGTTGTTGAAGGCTGACCGGATGTTTGCCACGCAACTGCAACCCTGGGCGCCCCATAATTTTTAGGCGTGGGCCACGGCGATTCGCGCGGGGTTAAACATTCCCGGCTGAAATCGCCGGGAAGGTGCAGGGGCGGGCTAATCCGGGGGTAATGCGCCGGGTTGGGGGTTTAGCCCTGGGGCGGGGGCGGTTCGTTGAAGGGCTGGCCGTTGGCCTGGGCTTGCAGGAACCGGAGATACCAGGCTTGCCAAGCCTGACGTTCTTCCTGCCGGCCTACCTGCCGGCCTTCTTCCATTCCTTCCTGACGGCCCTCTTGCAAGCCTTCTTCGCGGCCTACCTGCCGGCCTTCTTCCTTGAGTTTCCTTATTCGTCCTGCTGCAAACAGTACCATGAGATGCTTTAATCCCTCCCAACCGATTATTGTCAACAGGGCCATGCCCCCGGATACGCTGAACACAGTGCCCAGCAAGTCCATAATGTTGTCGCTCCGCCAAGCGTCCCAGATTAGCCACAACGCCAGGCAGGAAACGATGAACGATACGACGAAGGCGATGCAGTATATTATACCCAATGCGCGAAGTTGGTCGTTTACCGACATCTTCCAACCACCATTACCGAGTTTCAATGTCGGTTCTTACGTTAGAAGTACGCCGGAAGGGTGTCAACCGGCTTCTGTCACTTCCTGGGCAGGAATGGATTGGCGAAAGTTGCTGATTTCGTCCGCGCCCGCCGGAGTGCAATTTCCGGGCGAAATGCCCTTACCATTTCCGCAGAGTCAAACGCCTTGGAGTTCGGGGGTCAGCCCTGGGGCGGGGGCGGTTCGTTGAAGGGCTGGCCGTTGGCCTGGGCTTGCAGGAACCGGAGATACCAGGCTTGCCAAGCCTGACGTTCTTCCTGCCGACCCTCTGCCATTCCTTCCTTCCGGCCTTGTTCTATTCCTTCCTGTTTGCCTTCTTGCCTACCCTCCTGTCGGCCCTCTTGCAAGCCTTCTTCGCGGCCTACCTGCCGGCCCTCTTCCTTGAGTTTTTTGATTCGTCCCGCTGCAAACAGTACCATGAGATGCTTTAATCCCTCCCAACCGATTATTGTCAACAGGGCCATGCCCCCGGATACGCTGAACACAGTGCCCAGCAAGTCCATAATGTTGTCGCTCCGCCAAGCGTCCCAGATTAACCACAGCGCCAGGCAGGAAACGATGAACGATACGACGAAGGCGATGCAGTAAATTATACCAAGAGAGCGGAGCTGGTCGTTTACCGACATCTTCCAACCACCCTTGCCGAGTTTCAATGTCGGTTCTTACGTTAGAAGTACGCTAGAAGGGTGTCAACCGGCTTGTGTCACCTCTTCGGCCATCTGGGAACGCGCCCGGTTGCCGGTGCAGATTACCAGGATTTTCACCGGGGTTGGCCAGCTCATTGTTTCTCCTTACGTTTAGCGGGTGGCCGGGGCGTTGGGGCGAATGTGTTATTCTGGCGGCGGGGCGGCGTCCGTGAGTCAAGATTAGCGCAATTGCCGCCGGGAGGGAACCTTATGGCTGATTCTACGGCTACCAGGGCCATGATTGAATGGATGTCGGCGACGGAGTTTGGCGACCTGCCCGAAGACGTTCAGCGCATAACCCGAATGGCCTTGTACGACGGCGTGGGGAGCATTCTGGCCTGCTCGATGCTGCCGGTGGCGCAGCGATTGAGGGAGTTCGTCAACATTGCCGGGGGCGCCGCCGATTGCACCGTCATCGGTTCCGACCGGCGCACTTCGGTATTGAACGCCGCCCTGGTCAACGGCACGATGGGCCACGCCGACGAAGTTGACCCCATTGACGCTTTCGATACCAGGGGGAGCCACGTCATGGCGTCCAGCATCGCCGCCGCTTTGACCGTGGGACAGTTGTTGGACGCTCCGGGCATTCAAGTGTTGCGGGGAGTGGCCCTTGGCTACGAGTTTTCCAAGCGGGTCCATGCGGTAGCGGCGCGGGTGCAGCGGGAAACGGGCCGGTCGGTCAGTCCCTTTGATGAAGGCAACACGATGGGCGCAACGGTTGCCGCCGCCATTGCCGCCGGGCTTTCGCCGGAACAACTGGACGTTGCCTTGACCTTGGGGGCGCATCTGGCCTGCGGGATTACGGCTTTTCACCGGGAGTCGCGGCACCAAACCAAGTCTTTCACCCGGGGCGGCCTGGGGGCGCAGAACGGGGCCACCGCCGCGCTGATGTCCAAGGCGGACTACGACTCGCCCCGGGACATTCTGGACGGGCATGGCGGCCTTTTCGACAGTTACCTGGGAATCCAGACCCCCGGCGATGATTTTCTGGCCGGCTTGGGCCAGGATTTCGTCATCCGGGGCTTGATTTTCAAGCGGGCCAGTTCCGGGGGCGGACTCCAGGCCCCCAGACAGGCCCTCTTGGAGCTTGTCGCCGAGCATGGGTTGACCGCCGGCGACATGGAGGCGATTCAGGTGGAAATGCGGCCCGGCGACGTGGACAGCTATTTCACCAGCAACCGGCATCCCGCCGACTGCGGCGACGCTCTGGCCTTGGCCGCGCTGTACGGCGGGATGGGGTTCAAAGAGGCGCACCAGGAACGCCACTGCGCCAGCCCGGAGTTTCGGGATATGCGGCCCAGGATTACGGTACGGCCCCGGGAGGACTGGAATGCCCCGCGCTTCCGGCTGCATACGGCGGTTACGGTGACTACCAAGGACGGGCGCAGTTTGCGGAATGAGACGGATTACCGCCTGATGACGGAAGAGGATTTGGACGCCAAGTTTGCCTACCTGGTGGGATTGCGGGCCGGGGCGGACAAGGCGGCAGAGTTGGCGGTGACGTTGAAGGGTTTGGAGACGGTGGGGAACGTGGCGGACGTTATGGCGCAATTGGAGCTTCCCGAAGTGGATATTGAGGAGGTTTAAGCCCCTGAGTTAGGGGATTGGCCGGTTTCCGCAGGGGGTATTGGGTAATTGGGACGGTCTTGGGGATTAGGATTTCTGGATTCCGGCCCCGTATCGTGGTACGGGGCCGGCTTTTCGCCGGAATGACGGTGGTGGAGTGGGGGAGTCAACTGGCGGGGGCGCAGTTAAATTCTACTTGCAGCGCATCTTTGTTGGTTGGGGCGTCGTCTTCGATGGTGATGTCGCGATCGAAGACCCGCAGGGGGGAGTTGCCGGCCAGGTCTTCCAAGTGGGGCGCTATGGTCAGGCGGCAAGGCCCGGTGTCCCAGGGATTTTCCGGGGAAAACCGCCAACTGCGTTCCTCCGGGCCGATTTCACCCTGTCCAGACACGGGGGTTCCGTCCGTCGTTTTGACGGTCAAGCAGTGCTGCAACAGGGCTTGGTCAAGGGGGTGGTCAAACTCTACGGTCAGGGGCTGCGCGGAACCGGCGACGGGTGGGATCAGTTTCCAGTTATGGAGGGCGATTCGTTCCCGCCGGGGTGGGCCGACGCGGTAGCAGCGTTCCGCCCCGGCAACCAACGGGCGTCCCCCGGCGTCGCGGAAATCGGGGGCAACCATGACCTTGACCGGCACGCCCTCAACCAGGGGGTAGCCGGCTTCCAGGTTGGGGGCCAGCCCGCGCTTGATGCGTCCGGGGTCTAACAGCATGGTCAGGCGGCGGCGGGACGGGTCCCAAAGCTCCGGCGGAGTCGGCAGAAAGACGCCTTCCAGCAACTCGCCGTTGTCCTGGCGGCAGACGGTGATAGCCTGGGCGGCCCAACCCTCGCTCATGGGGGTGGAAAAGTGGACGTAAACCTTTAACAGGTTGACCGGGATTTCGGCGGCGGTGGGATAGATGGCGACGACTTCGGTGGTGGGCGTAGCGGCGACGGTGGGGCGTTGGATGGTCAAGACCTGCGGGCCGTCCTGGGATGCGCCGGAATCAACCACCACGGCATAACTCATCCCGTCGCGAAAGGGGAACCGGGGCATAAAGCAGACGGATTCCGGTTCCAAGACGAAACTGCCGGCGATGGTCGGGAAGGCCCGGTAATCGTCGCCGGCGGTGGCAAGAACGTCGCTGGGCAGGATGACCACCCGGCGAGCTAACTCGCCGGGGGTCAATCCGCACAATTCCGCGAACTCGGTATCGGGCCAGCCGGTGATTAGGAGGCAGCCGCTCCCCTGCCGGTCGGCAAATTCGAGGCGCAGCCGGCGGGTTTGGGTCACAGCGTATCGGTGGCGTAGGAATGGAGGTGGCTGTGGCCGTCGTCGTCCTGCTGGAGCATCAGCACCCCGCTGCCGTTGAGGTTGACCATGCGCTTGACGCCGGGATGGGGCAGCAATTGGCGGGGGACGCCGTTGGGCGGAGTCACCGGGTTGGCCGGGCTGCTGTCCATATCCCGGTCGGGCACGGTCAGCGGGCCTTGCTGGTCAATGTCGGCGCAGGCAACCTTAATCAGCGGGTGGCGGTCGTTGCAGACCAGCAGATACTCGCCGCCGTCCTGCTCGAAGGAAATGAGGTCCAACGGACGGTTGTGGGCGCCAAGTTCGGCCACGGTCTTGCCCTTGACCTGCTGGCCCGGCGCGAACTCGTCCAGGTTGAACTGGACTACCGGGGTGCAGGTGTAGCTGGCGAGGATTTTGGCGTTGCCCTGGTAAGGGACGAAGGCGCGGATGGGGGCCGCCGTTTCGTACTGGCCGTGGGAAACGTGGAAGATTTCCAGGGAGTTGGCGTCGAAACCGCCGTTGAAGGGGAAGGGAATCCGCCGCAGGGTGGAGGAAAATTCCTCGTTGGAAGTTCCGGCCACCAGCAGCAGACCGTCCACGAAGGACATATCGGTGACGGTGACGGTTCGCAACTGCTGGCGGGAAACCTGGCGGGGGTCGTCCGCGTCGGCGGCGTCGTGGAGAATGGTCTGGGAAAAGGCGACGTTTTCCAGGGAAACGTCGCTGATGTTCCCGTCGCCGTTGACCTTGACGATGACGGGAAGGGCGTCGTCGCCAGCGCCGCGCATGACGGAGACGTAGAGGTTGTCGGACGCGGGATGCACGGCCATGTCCTGAATGGCAACGTCTTCGCGGGCGCAGCCGAGGTAGGCGGCCAGGGCGGTATCGAAGTTTTCCAGGTCGAGGGCATGGGGGCCGCTGCCGGTTTCGTTGTCGTCAACGTCAATGGCGAAAATGGCGGCGCCGACGTTGTCGCCGACGAAAAGGATTCCGGCGGGGCCGAAGGCGAGGGAACCCGCCGACTTGACGGACGGCGTACCGACTTCCAATCCAAATTCTTCCAGGTGGGTAGTTGTTCCGTATTCAACCATAGCGTCCTCCTACGCAATGACTTCGTTCATCCCGGACAGTTTAGCATTATGTCGGACGTATCGCCACCGCCGGGCGGGTTTTTCGGTTGGGCAACGATGATTGGGATGGGGTTTCTGGATTCCGGCCTTCGCCGGAATGACGGTTGTGGAGTGGGGGAGTTTTTTGGTTGGGCGACGATGGTTGGGGATGGGGAAAGGGCGGGTTTCAAACCCGCCCCTACGGACGACCGTCGTGGGTTTGTCGCCACTGGGACCCTTGCCCCGGTGGGGGTAGGGGGACGCACCCCCATCCTAACCTTCCATCGTCAAGGGGGAAGGGACTGTTGAAATGCCTCCCAACACTGTTCCTACCGAATTTGCAATCGTCCTGTCCGTCTCCCCAACTCGCCGTACCTGGATTCATGCCGTATAATGGCCCTTGTCCATTCGTTGACCGCCAACACCCGCCAACCCCCGGAGGTTGAGCATGACCACCGCCAGGCCCGAAACTGTCCAAAGTCCCTTCCGGCTGCCCGACCCGCCGGAGCGAGATCCAGACGACATGACCAGCGCCAAGCACCTGGCCGAAAACGGCAATATGCACCACCTCAAACTCCACCTGGGCCGGCCGGAAACAACTATCGTCAAGGCGGAACTGTTCCTGGCCAACGACCGCCGCGGCCCGGAAACCAATTTCCGCATCCCCGATCTTCTCGTCGCCTTTGACGCCAACCCCGAGCTTTACGAGGCGAACAACGGCTACGTGGTGTCCGAACAGGGAAAGCCCCCGGACTTCGTGCTGGAGATAGCGTCGCCCAGCACCAGGGCGGCGGACAACAACACCAAGCGGGACTTCTACGCCCGTCACGGCGTCCGGGAATACTGGCGGTTTGACCAGGAGGACGGGCGCAGTTCGGTAAAACTGGCCGGCGACCGGCTGGTTCAGGGTCACTACCAACCCATTGCCATTGAGGAGCCGGAGGAAGGTATCCTCCAGGGATACAGCCCGGCTCTGCACCTTTATCTGCGCTGGGAGCTTGGGGAACTGCGCTGGCATGACCCGGCCACCGACAGCCACATCGCCACCTTCGCCCAGGAGCGGGAAGCCCGCCTGGCTGCCGAGGCCCGCATCCGCGAACTGGAAGAACGGCTGTCCCGTCGGAACTCCTGACTTGGAAAAGGAACCACTCACGTGACTGAACAGACGCGCATAACGCCGGCCGACTTTTTCTGCAACGCCGCCGCGCAGGAAGCCGGATTCTCCGGCCAATTCTGGCTCGACGCCTACAACCTCTACCTGGATGCGGTGGAAAGCGACCCAACCCCGTCCTTTGACAAATGGGAGATTGAACGCACGGTGCTGGTTCCCTTCCGGGGCAGCCGGGTAGAGGTGCTGGTCCGGGACCAGCCTGACGGACGGGAATACAGTGTCCTCAGACTTACCGCGTTCCCCGCCGGCGAAGGTTCCGAGCCTCGCCGGATAGACCGTTGGTACCTGCTCGGAGCCGGCGGGGAGGAAACCCCTGCCCCGCTGGGAGAAGCAGTCCTCCCTGACTATATCCACCGCTGGTAGCAACGGCCCGCGCGCCGCCCGGCTTGATGCGGAGGGGTCGTTTGTTGTTCGTCCCAACGTCTCCACCAAAGCACGGTATGTTGCGGCCCTGCGACTTGGGCCGGAATGATTTTCACCCATCGGCAAGGGTAGGGGTTAGTGGGGAGTTTTGGGGATAGACAATGGGCTTGGGGATAGGGTTTCTGGATTCCGGCCTTCGCCGGAATGACGGTGGAGGGCCGGAATGACGGTCTAACTTTGGAAAGGCCCGGCGTATCGGCACGGGTAGGGGTTAGTGGGGAGTTTTGGGGATAGACGATGGGCTTGGGGATAGGGTTTCTGGATTCCGGCCTTCGCCGGAATGACGGTGGAGGGCCGGAATGACGGTCTAACTTTGGAAAGGCCCTGACCATCGGCCTGGCCCATCGGCGGGGTTTACTTCCCCTGAGCAGCAAATGATGATAGATTGCTGTTTGGACAATTCCTTTGGTGGCCACGGGCGCGTTCCCCACATACGGTTGGTTCGGGCGTTTTCGGCTGGAAACCGGCGAGAAACCTCCGGGCCATCCATTCATTTATCCATTCAGATGAGTTAAGACATGGCCAAGATGAGCGGAGGAGAAGCCCTCGCGAAGTCTCTTGTAAGAGAAGGCGTCGAGGTCGTGTTCGGAATTCCGGGCATACAGATTTACGGCATTGTAGCGGCGCTGCGGGATGAGCCGGGCATTCGTATGATTACGACCCGCCACGAACAGGCGGCGGCGTACATGGCCGACGGCTACGCCCGCGCATCGGGCCAGCCAGGGGTCGCGCTGGTGGTCCCGGGCGTGGGTCTCTACAATGCGGCCGCCGGCCTGACCAACGCCTACTCCCGCTCCACGCCCGTTCTTCTCATCGCCGGTCAGATTCCGCGCGGGGCTATCGGCAAGAACCTGGGCGCCCCCCACGAAATCGCTGACCAGGCCGGCACGGTGCGCTCCGTGACCAAGTGGCAGCGGCAAGCATCCAGGCCCCGCGAAGTACCGGGCGTCGTGTTCGAAGCGTTCAGGCAGATGCGTACCGGCCGCCCCCGTCCCGTACTTATCGAGATGCCCCCCGATGCCGGGGTGGAACGCGAAGAGGTTGAGCTGCGGAATCCCGCCCGTATCTCCAGGATAGTACCCAATCCGCAAGACCTTCGAGAGGCCGCCCAAGTCATAGCGGAATCCAGTACGCCCCTGATATACGCGGGAGGCGGCGTGGCCCGCTCCGACGCCGAAGAAGCCCTGGTCAAGCTGGCGGAGGCGACGAACATCCCCGTTGTTACGTCCAGCGGCGGCAAGGGAACCATCCCGGACAACCATCCGCTGTCTTACGGCTCCTGCTTCAGTCCCAGAGGCGAGAGACAGGAGATGAACCAGCTCTACGAGGTGATGCAGTCCGCCGACGTGGTGATAGGAATTGGCGCGCGTTTCGCCCTTGGCAATCCGGCCGGCGAGGCGTCCACGCTGGTGAACATCAACATTGACGACGCCGAACTAACGAGGCACCAGGCGAACACGATTCCTCTGCACGGCGACGCCGGGGCGACAATCGAGGCGTTGCTTCCCTACCTTATCAAGGCCGGGGCCGGAGGGCGTCCGTCCCCCGTCGAAGCGGTTCGCGCGGCCCGCCGGCTGATAGCCTACTACGACATTCGACTCAAAGAGCCGCAGTACGCGGTTCTGGAGGCTATGCAGAGGGGCATCCCGGAAGATGCCTTCATAGTTTGGGACGTTACTCAACTCGGCTGGTACGCCCGCACCCACTACCAGGTCAACCACCCGAAGACGTACATAGACTCCGGCTACTCGTTCAACCTTGGCTACGCCTTTCCCACCGCGCTGGGGGTCAAGGTAGCCCAGCCCGACCGCCCGGTCATCTGCGTGGCCGGAGACGGGGGGTTCATGTTCAACTCTTCGGAGCTTTCCATCGCTGTAAAGTACGGCCTCAATGTCGTGACCGTGGTCTTCAGAAACGACTCTTACGGCAATGTTTCCAGCGACCTGGACGAGGCGTTTGGCGGAGCCTATGAGACCGACCTGCACAACCCCGACCTGGTGAGATTCGCCGAGTCCTTCGGCGCGGTCGGCATGAGAGCGGACGACCCGATAGAGTTGGAGAAGTTGATTCCCCTGGCGTTGGAGCGGCGGAGTCCGGTGATTATTGACGTGCCCATCGGAGAAATGCCCATCCCCAGGGCCCCCCAATTAGCGCCATTTTATCGGCTGCCCTGGACCATGCCCCAAGAGGGCCTCATACAGTCCTGATACGCAGTCCTGATACGCCGGTCCAGGTTTCGGGGTGACGGTGGGGGTTTACATTTTTATTTTCTTTTCGCCGGACAGGTAGGCGTCGGGTTCTCTTTGGAAGGCGCGGTTGCAGCCGGGGCCGCAGAAGTAGTAGGTCTGGCCCTGGTATTCGCAGCTGCCGCCGGGGGGGTTGGTGGTATCCACCTGCATATCGCATACCGGGCACAGGGCTTGGTCGGCGCGTTTTTTGAAGAAGGGGAGTCTCATTTTTTGGCGTCTCCGTTGGGGGTTTGGATTGGAGTGGAACCGGGGTTCACCCCCTCCCCAGCCCTCCCCCTGAATAGGGGGAGGGAGTTTTTGACTTTTCCCCACTGATGGGGGTTCTTGGCGCATCTTCTAGGGCGTGTCGCCAAAATCATCCGTTGCAGTCCTCGCATCTCCACCGTCATACCGACCTGCGCCGGTATCCAGGACTCCTTTGCTTGAAGGACGCTGTTCCGTGCTTGGAATTTCTGGATTCCGGCTTTCGCCGGAATGACGGTGGTATATGGCGACACTCCCTAGGAAAATTCGGAGAGGACTTGCAGGGTGCGGTCAATGGAACCTTCCCGGTCGTCGCCGGCGTGGACTACTGAGACCAGGATTTCGCCGACGCCCAAGGCTGACAGGTTTTGCAGTCCTTCCCGCACGTCGTCCTCGCCGCCGGAAATGACGGTGCCGGCAATCATACCGTCGCTCCAGGTCTCTTCGGTGGCCTCCGGGTAGCCGGCATCCACGAACATTTGTTGGTAGAAGGGCAGCCGGGGATAGTTGGAAAGCTGCTGCTGGACTGCTACCCGGATTTCGTCGCGGTTGTCGTGGACGCAGACCGGGGCGTGGGCGATGACCGGGGGCGCGGCCCGGCCGGCGGATTCCGCTCCCGCGGCCACTCCGGGCAGGGCGACTTGCTCGATGTAAGAGGACGGGCAGACCCAGGTTATCGCGCCGTCGGCCTCTTCACCGCAAGCGCGGAAGGAACCGGAACGCAGGGCCGAGGCCATGATTGGCACGTCCACCGGGGCGGGGATGGCGGCGTGGGCGTGGTAAAACTGACCGTCGAAGTCCACCGAACCCTCTTGCAACAGGGCTTTGAGGATGCGGACGTACTCGACCAGGTGGGCCAGGGGGGAACGGAAGGCGAATCCGAACATGGCGCGGGTGGTGGGCGCGTGGCTGGGGCCGACGCCAAGGCGGAAGCGGCCGGGGGCCAGTTGGGCCAGCACCTGCACCTGCTGGGCGGTGACGATGGGATGGCGGGGGTAGGTGGGGACGATGGAGGTGCCGAAGGTCATGCCGTCGAACCGTTCCGCCGCCGCGCCGAAGAGGGTCAGCCCGTCCAGGCCGGCCCCGCCGGTGGTCAGCCAGACGGCGGGGATTCCCGCCTGCTGGACGCGCTCAATGTTTGCCATGACGCCGGCCACGTCGGGGGCGGAAACCGCGACGCCGATTTTGATGTTGGTCATTGGGGTTTGTCCTCCTGTTTGGGGATTTTCCGGGGTGTATTCCAGTTTTCGCTATTTTGACATGATTGCCCGGTAGCCGTCACCATTGCGTTGATGGCTAACCCGTCATGCCGGCATCCGGGATTGCTTGCCCTTTTGTACGTTTCCCGTCTTGGATTTTCTGGGTTCCGGCCCCGTATCAAGTACGGGGTGACGTTCTTTCGCCGGAATGACGGTGGAAGTGTTCCTTCGCCCCCATCCTAACATTATCCCTTAGAGTGGGAAGGGATTTGGCGGGGTTTTCACCCCCATCCTAACCTTCCCCCGTCAAGGGGGAAGGGACTTTTTCGACACGCCATTACCTGCGGCTCAGGGTATTGCTGCCTTCGTCCACGTAAACGGTTTCTTCCACCAGGGAGATTTGGATTTGCTGGCGGTAAACGCCTCCGGGGATTGGCCGCTCGGCGTTGTATAGTTCCACGTTCCAGTCCACCCGGTCAACCCTGGGGCCGCCAGCCAGGGACTCGCGGAGGATGCGGCCTTCCATTTTAACGCCGGGGTCTATTCCCAGCAGATGCAAAACGGTGGGGGGGTGCCAACGCGCGTTGGCAACCCCCTATTATGTGACCAACGCGGATAGAACGGGCTGGATTGACTATCTGTTATTGCCCGGAGTTTTGCAATTTCCTACTAATTCTCCTGGTTGACAAGAACGGCGCTGGCGGTGTATGTTGCCTAGTTGGTACATTGTCTCATTAAAATCTGAAGGGGGATGCTGTATGAATACGCAGCGCCAAGTACCTGTTACCGTCCTCGCCAACTTCCCCGGCTCTGGCAGGACGACCCTGCTCAACCGAATCTTGACTGAGCAGCGTGGAACCGGACGGGTACATGGCCCCGAGCAAGGCTACATCCGATGTGGGCGCAGGTACCCTGATGGTGGTCATCGGCCCCAACGGAGCGGGTAAGAACGCCTGGTTCAATGCAATTGCCGGGCTGCTCCCCGTTCACCAGGGGGGAGTGACCCTTGGCAAGGTGGGCCGGCGAAGACGGGCGTAGGCCCAGGCCCTCCGGCTAGTTGCAGTGGCATTTCAATGACGTCGTCGTCCAGCTACGCTTTTGAGCGATACATTGTATCAACAAAAACAGAAGGGGGATTCAATATGAACACGCAGCGTAAAGTACCAGTTACCATCCTCACCGGCTTCCTCGGTTCCGGCAAGACTACCCTACTCAACAGAATCCTGAGCGAGGAGCACGGCAAGCGCATCGCCGTGATTGAAAACGAATTTGGGGAGGTCGGCATTGACCAGGCCCTCGTCATCAACGCCGACGAAGAGGTCTTCGAGATGTCGAACGGTTGCATCTGCTGCACGGTGCGCGGAGACCTGATTCGGGTGCTCAACAATCTCAACAAGCGCCGCGACAAGTTCGACTATGTGTTGGTGGAAACCACGGGGCTAGCCGATCCCGGCCCGGTCGCGCAGACGTTCTTCATGGACGACGAGCTTCGCGCCGAATACGCGCTTGACGGGATAGTCACGCTCGTTGATGCAGCCCACATTAACCAGCAGCTTGGCCGAAGCGCCGAAAGCACCGAGCAAATCGCGTTCGCAGACGTCCTCGTCCTCAACAAGACGGACCTGGTCAACGGCGAGACCCTTGACAGCCTGGAAGCTCGACTTCGAGGCATGAATCGAATGGCCCGAGTCGTCCGCAGCGAGCGAGCGAACGTACCCGTGGACACTGTGCTCGACCTCAGCGCCTTCGACCTGGAGCAGGTGCTCGAGCGTCGGCCCACCTTCCTCGAGCCGGAGTATCCCTTCGAATGGACGGGGGTCTATTCCCTCGCTGCCGGCCGCTACGAACTCAACCTTTCCGACGGGCCTGACCCGGCAATGTCGCTGATCGTCGTGCCTGACCAGGGCACGGATGACGCTGCCCTCCGGGAGAGCGCGGAGTGGTGTGTGCGGCAGTACGCCGAACCTGCGAAGGTCGTTCATCCAGGGGAAGAGATTCCGGTGGGTGAGCACGCGAACCTCCGGCTCGATGTTCCAGGACGCAAGTCCTTCTTCATTGCCGTGGATACGCCGGGGCGGTTTGGCCTCTACGCCCAGCACCTCCCGGAGGAGTTCAATCTCCAACTGAGGAACGCAGATGGAGAGGCTTTCCAAATGGGGGGCAACTTTTGCGCCGAGCCTGCCTGCACCGAGACAGAGACAGACACACGACGCATCAAGGGAGCGGCGGTTCCCTTCGAGGCTGACCGAACCTGGGTCGCGCAGCACGAGCATGACGACGAGGTGGGGTCTATCTCTATCGAGATAGACGGCGATGCCGATCCTGAAAAGCTCAACGCCTGGCTGGGCCAACTGCTCCGGGAGCGCGGGGTGGACATCTTCCGAATGAAGGGCTTCATCAGCGTCGCGGGGCAGTCGCGCCGCTTCGTCTTCCAAGGGGTTCATATGCTCTTTGACGGCCAGCCGGATCAAGAATGGGGGGACGCGCCCCGCCGCAACCAACTGGTCTTCATCGGCCGCAACCTGGATGGACAGAGTATGCGGGAGGGGTTCGAATCATGCCTGATTTAGATGCCGGCAGCCAAATGGGCGTTCTTAACCCGGGCTGGTCTGCGGCGGTAGGCGACTACGCTATCGCCGGGGGGTGGAGCCTGCGTGGTGAGGCGCTAGTGGTCGGCGACGCCGAGGGTGGCGTTTACGCCTTTGACGGCAAGTCCGGCGCGACCGCTTGGGAGCGGCCCCGAGTTCATGACGGTGGTATGCTCTCGATGGCAGTCCACCCCAGCGGAGCCGCGTTAGCCACGGCCGGCCAGGATGGACAGGTGTTAATCTGGGACGCCGCCGAAGGTCAGGTTAGCCGGGCTGTCGCCGTCGGCAGCGATTGGGTGGAAAACGTGACGTGGTCGCCGGACGGCCAATGGTTGGCGGCCTCCTGCTCCCGGCAGGTTCATGTTTATGACAAGGACGGCGCCGAGGTATGGCGGTCTGATAATCATCCCAGCACCGTCAGCGCGGTCGCCTGGTCAGGCGTAGGCGAATTGGCGACGGCCTGTTACGGTCGAGTGACGTTCTTCAGAGCAGCCACCGGCGAGCTTCGCCAAAAGCTGGAGTGGCAGGGGTCCCTGGTGTCAATGGTGCTAAGCTCGGATGGGGGTATCGTAGTCTGCGGCAGCCAGGACAACTCGGTGCACTTCTGGCGTCGCTCCACGGGGCAGGACTCCGAGATGTTTGGATATCCTGGCAAGCCCTCGGCCCTGGCTTTCGATGACACCGGCACCCTTTTGGCCACCGGCGGAGGGGAGGCGGTGACGGTCTGGAGCTTTCGGAGAAAGGGTCCCGAAGGCACGCGGCCCGGCGTCCTGGATTTTCACATTCTACCCATTACGACTCTTGCCTTCGCTCCCGGGTCGATGCGTCTGGCATCGGGGGGGCGTGATGGCGCCGTGGTTGTGTGGTCCCTGCAAAGAAATGGAAAGGGCGGCCCGATAGGGGCCGAGAATGTGGGGGACGCAGTGGCGAAGCTGTACTGGCATCCCAATGGGGACGCGCTGGCTGCCCTCGACGCCCAGGGCGGCGTGACGGTTTGGCAGATAGGACAAACCAGAGGCCGAATCAGACGCCCACGCCCGGAGCCTGGCCCCAGTGCGGACAGCGGCTGACTGTCCGACCACCCATCGGGCAATCCTACCCGTTGCCCCTGAACCAGGCATCAGCACTTACGTATCAAAACCCATTTGGAGGACCGTTTTGCCAAAAATAATGATACATAGTGTCAACAGTATTATTCCGGGGGCGTTGGCCCTGTTGATGGTGTTGGCATTGGCCTGCGGGGCCGCAGCCCCTGCTACGGAAAACGCCCCGGCGCCCGCAGCAACCGCAGCGCCGGCGCTTCCGACAGCAACCACGGCTCAACAACAATCTTCGCCAGCGACCGGAGCATCGGAACAGCCGGCGGCTCCGGCGGCAACGACCGATGATGGGGAACGTCCCATCCTGAACGCTGGCGTCATCTGGTTGGACAGTCCCCTGGACCCGGTGGAGAGCGGCTGGGTCGCCAACCAATCGGGAATGTCGGAGAACCTGTTCCGACTGTCAGGAACCACCCTCAGCCCCGAACCTTGGCTGGCGACGGAGGCCACTCAAGTGGACTCCCTGACCTGGAAGATAGGGATCCGGACGGGTGTCAAATTCCACAACGGGAACGTGATGGATGCCCAAGCGGTCAAGGCTTCCCTGGAAAGGGCTATCCGATTGTCGCCGGCGTCTGCCGATATATTGTCCCTGGACACCATAACGGTCGAGGACGAGCAAACCATCACCATCACAACGACGGCGCCACAACCCACACTTCCGGGCCTGTTGATTACGCCGTCGCTGGCCATTACCGACGCGGCGGCAGCGGACACCGCCGGCGAGGGCAATATCATTGCAGCGCGCGCCCTTACCGGGCCGTACATTCCCACCGAATACGTCCAGTTGGAACACCTTGACAGCGTAGCCAACGACGAATACTGGGGTGGAGCGCCCCCGCTGGCCGGCATCAATCACATCGCCATTCCCGACACCAACAGCCGGGAGCTGGCCCTGCAAGCCGGGGACATTGACGTTGCTATCAACGTATCACCGGATGGAGCCCGGGCCATTAACGCCCACCAAGGCACACACACCCAGACCGCCGGCATCGGCACGTCCCTGGTCCTGTGGTGGGTCAATTTCGAGCGCGGCACGCTGGCCGACCCTCTGGTACGCCGGGCGGTGGCCCACGCCATTGACCGGGAGAGCATCGCCGGCTTGGTCGCCCCCGCCGGCTCCGGGTCCTTCGCCGAACTGCTACTCCCGGAAGTCCTGGCGCCCTGTCCCGACGTGAGCGCGCCGGGCTACGACCCTGACGAAGCCCGCGATTTGCTGGCGCAGGCCGGCTATGTCGACAGCGACGGCGACGGAATCCTGGACAAGGAGGGTCAGCCCCTGGAAATTATTATCGGCGGTTATCCCGAGCGGTTCCAGCTGCCTATCATGGCCGAGGCCGCCCAGTCCATGCTGGCCGACGTGGGCATCAAGGCCGAAGTGCTTATCACCGAATGGTCGGTGGTCAAGGAACCCGCCTGGGACCTCTTCGGCTGGTACAACGGTGTGGTGCAGGCCGGGGGAGACCCGGTGTTTAACATCAGCAAGTTCGCCGGGTTGAGGGCCGACGCCGGCGGCAGCGGGGCCAACAACTATGGTCACTACGACAATTCCGGTCTCGCGGACATAGTTGCCCCCTCCGTCTCGGTGGCCGATCTGGAGGGTCGAAAGCAGATTGCCTGCGAGGCTCTGGCGGTAATCACCGAAGAAACGGCATTCTTGCCGGTGGCGCACGTGAATATGGCGTACGGTGTCAGTGACCGGGTCACCGATTTCGAGGCCCACCCATCCAGTCTGTATTTCTTCAACCACCGCGTCGGGCTAAGCGAGTGATGACGGAAAGGCATGGCTGACCCAGATAGAGTATTCCAGGCATGGGAGCATACCTAGTCCGACGGTTGGCCACACTGCCGCTGCTGCTGTTGGGAATCTCGGCGGTCAGCTTCGCGCTGCTGAACGTGGCGCCGGGAGATCCCGCCGAGATGGCCCTGCGCCATCGCAACCCCGGCCAGATGCCCAGCCCGGCCGCAGTGGCAGCCATGCGCGCCGAGCTGGGCCTGGATGCGCCCCTTCTAGTGCAATACACTCGCTGGATGTCCCGGGCGTTGGCGGGCGACATGGGCCGTTCCTACGTGACCGAGCAGCCGGTGGCAGCCCAGTTGGCGCGCCGCACCGCCCCGACGGCCCTGCTCACCGCGGCGGCCCTGGGGCTGGCGCTGCTGGTCGCCGTACCCGTAGGCATCCTGTCCGCTCAGCAAAGGGGCAGCGCCTTGGATTCCGTCGTCCGCCTGGCGGCGCTGGTGGGCGCGGCGGCTCCGTCCTACGCCCTGGCCTTCGGACTAATCATCCTGTTCGCGGTGAAACTGTCCTGGTTGCCAACCCTGGGCTACGGGTCGCCTGCCCAGATAGTACTGCCGGCCATCGCGCTGTCCCTGGCGCCCATGGCTCAGCTAATGCGACTGATACGGGCCAGTATGCTGGAAACCCTGGGTCAGGACTACATCCGCACGGCGCGGGCCAAGGGACTGCCCGAACAGACCGTCGCCACCGGGCACGCCCTGCACAACGCGCTGCTGCCGGCCATCGGAGCCACCGGAGTTAACCTGGGCTACCTGCTCGGCGGCGCCGTGATAGTGGAGACCATCTTCACCTGGCCCGGCTTGGGTCAGTTGATGGTGGGCGCGGCGATGACCCGGGACTACCCCGTGGTCCAGGGGTTCGTAACTTACATTGCCGTGGTAGTGCTTCTGGCCAACCTGGCGGCTGACATTGCCCTCCGCATCGCAGACCCGCGCCTGGGCTACGAACGGGGCGAGGTTTAACGGATAATGATTGGCAATACCCAAACGGTCAGGGAACGGTTCCCCTCCACCGTCATCCTCGGCGGTTCCCGACGACGCCGGCAGTGGACCCGGCTGCTGCGGGAACCGGGAACCGCCCTGGGGCTGTTTCTGGTGACGACCCTCCTGCTGGCGGGACTGGTGGCGCCCTGGCTTCCCCTGGATGACCCAACCCGTATCAACCTGTCTAACAGACTGCTCCCGCCGTCCCTGGAAAATCCTCTGGGAACCGACCACCTGGGCCGGGACACCTTCAGCCGCATTGTCCACGGCGCCCGTATGACCCTGCTGGCCGCCGCGGCCACCCTGGCCCTCAGCATGACCATCGCGTTGGCGGTGGGCATAGTGTCCGGATACCACGGCGGCTGGACAGACACGGCGTTGATGGGGGTAGTGGACCTGTTGCTGGCCTTTCCTTCGCTAATCCTGGCGCTGGCCGTGGCCGGCGCTTTGGGCCCCGGTCTGTTCAACGTGCTGCTGGCCGCCGGGGCCGTGTGGTGGGTCGGCCACGCCCGCATCATTCGCGGGATAACCCTGGGGGCGCGACGGATGGAGTACGTGACGGCGGCGCGGGCCGCCGGGGCTGGCAACCTGCGCATCATTTTCCGGCACATCGCGCCGAATATCCTTGGCCCCATCGTCGTAATCGCCTCTCTGGATGTCGGCTGGATCATCCTGGGAATCGCCGGTCTCAACTTCCTTGGGCTTGGGGCGCAGCCGCCCACGCCGGAGTGGGGCGCCATGCTCAACGACGCCCGCCCTCACTTGCAGACCGCGCCCCGCCTGCTGCTTTTGCCGGGGTTGGCTATCTTCATCGCGGTATTGGGGTTCAACCTGCTGGGGGACGGCCTGCGGGACCTGCTGGACCCCCGTATCCGACGACCACGGGGCTGACCGGGGAGGAGGAAGCTCCTTATGCGCCAGTCGGTTCAGGCAAGTCCAGTCTTGCAACTTCGGTCGAATTCCTCGCGGCAAGAAATTCTTTCGGCAGCGGAGACTGGCTGAAGATAGAGTTGATGCTCTTCGGCGGGGCTTTCCTGATTCTACTCCCTTGACCTTCATTGGTTGATGTTCTCCTCTTCCGGGTTGGTTCTTAGATGAAGAAGGGAATGGACAGGACGGCTCCCGAGAGTACGGATCCCGTTATCGCCGTCATGGCGTATATTGCCGCCGTCGCTTGCACCGGCACCCGCCATTTGTGAATGGTGCTGTCGGGGGAAATGGATATGACGGTGGGCGTGGTTACCGCTCCGGCGATTCCCAGCGCCAGGGTCAGGATGTTGAAGGTCGCTCTGGCAACTCGGTTGTTTCGAGTTTCCATCCTTCTCTCCTTTCGCCCGTTGCCCGGGAGTATCACGCCGTTAGTTCCATAGTTGCCAGGTCGAGGGCGCCGCGAGCGGTGTAGTGGGGTTTGCCCCGGCGCTCCTCCAGTGTCTCCTCCATGATTCCCCGGATCGGCTTTCCCTTGACTACTTCCAACAGCTTTTGCCGGTCGGTCTTTCGCTTTCGCATAGTCCCTCCATGTCTGCGTGCTTGTGCCGGGATGCCGCTCGTTTCCCATAATACGGTGTGCAACCGCTTTCTTTTTTGTGGCGGGTAGAGTGTGGATTTGGACTGGCCCCGGCTGGTATAATTTCCTCCGTATCGGCCTGCATAATGGCTGCCGTAACAGTTTGTGCAGGGTGGTGATTCACCGTGTCAGCGCTCCTTGACCGCATCAGGGAAGCGCGTCAGTCCCTGGGCTGGACCCAAGAGAGGCCGGCGGCGATAGGGACACCATCGGGTCCTGGGAGCGGGGACGGATGGGCCTGGACAAGCTCCGGGTCATGGGACTGGCCCACCTGTACGGCCGTCCCCTGTCCTGGTTCTATGACTACGAGGACGCCTACGTTTCCCCCTTGCACGAGGAGGCGGAGCTCCACCAGGCCAAGTCCGGCAGGAGTCGGGTGATTCCCTTGGTGGATGAGTCCCTGGCTCTGTTGAAGTCCCTGCGCGAGGACGGCGTGCCGGAGTCCGGTTTCTTATTTCCCGGCTCCGACGGCGGCCCCCTGTCGCCTGGTGGGTTGTCCTACGCCTTATCCCGGGCCGGGGCGGGACTGGAGGGACTTCGTTTCCGCGACCTGCGGCACACTCATGCTTAGCTGATGTTGGCTGCGGGGGTTCACCTCAAGGTGGTCTCGGGGCGGCTGGGACACAGCAGTGTGGTTACCACCAGTGACATCTACAGCCACGTGCTGCCTAGTGGGCAGCAGGTGGCGGTTGAACGGTTTGGAGTTGCATGGAGAATCCGGTAGAATCATGGAACCGCGGGGAATGACGATGCCCCTCCGGATACCCCGGAGGATGTTAAAAGGATGTCAAAACTCTCTTGACGGGTTGTTGTTGAACCCGTTTTCGTGTTCGTGGGCCGTTAGCTCAGCTGGCAGAGCACCGGACTTTTAATCCGGGTGTCGTGGGTTCGATCCCCACACGGCCCACCAAAGGCGGATTCTGCTGTTCGTTGGGTGGCTTGCGCGGGTGGCGGTGGAGGCGCTGGCTATTGGGGAAGTTCATGGTGCGAAAAGGACTAGCGCCAATCATTTCCCGGCATTATGCGGAACATGAATTCGTCGAACATAGGAACTGTGAAAGCGGTATCACCGCGGCTTGGGCTCCACACCATTCCTTTGTTAATCAGCTGGTTGCGGGTAGGCACAAGTGATTGGACCGAACGTTCAATCACCTGCGCTATATCCCCGGAACGGTGGGGGCCTTCGCCCAATTGGGCCATCGCTCGCAGGTATTTCCTTTCGGCAGGAGTAAGCCGGTCAAACCTGACTCGAAAGAAACTTTCGTCCAATCCGGCAATAGCCTGAACGGATGCAGATTCAACTAAAGACGCTGCGATGGGAGAACTATCTGCGACATCCCAAAGATGCTTCCCCCACTCTTGTAGGAAATATGGATAACAATGCGTTTGTGCGACTACCAAGTCAAGAGCGGCGTCCTCAATCTCTACTTCTTCGGCCCGCGCGGGATTGGCAAGCGCCAACTTCGCATCTTCCGGGGACAACGGCCCGATGACCGGGAAGTCGAAGCGGCGTTCAGCGCAGGATTTTGCTTTACCCATTCGGCCGCGGATTTGGGGCAACCCGGCGCCAATCATGGCAACCGGAAGCTGCCTCTGGGCTGTCCGGTGCAACGCCGTAATCAGAGCCGCCAATTCGCCCTCAGGCACGTATTGAATTTCGTCAAGGAATATCGCTACGCAACTTTCCTCGGCTTTGGCAGCAGCGCCAACTACTTCAATCAAGTCCGACAAGTCTGATTCCAAGTCCCGTTGTCGGCCAAGCCAGGTTCCGATACATTCTCTCTGCTAGGCCGCGCGGACTCTTCAATAGAATTTCAGGGGCTGCCGAAGTCTGACGGTATATGCCCAGGATGGCCAGCAAAGGGGAGACAGTGTACAAGGGTTGTAGCGGATATTGTATATTTCCGTGGCGTCTTCGGGACGATTGCGAAGTCCGCGCTTGGGATTTCTGGATTCCGGCTTTTGCCGGAATGATGGTTGTTGATGCAGGAGTGATGTTTCCAATGATGTTTGATGTTTTTCTTGGGGGTTTTCACCCTCACCCTCCCCCTACGAACGCGTGATGCAAAATAAATGCCGACGTTCAACAACTGAGGAGGGTGGCGAAGGCCGGACCGGGGCAGCCAAAGAGCCGGTTCAGCCGAAGGCCCAGGTTCAGGGCGCACACCTGGGCCGCCACCCGGGGCAGCAACCCCCAGGGGGTGCGGGCCTGGGGATAGTCCGGGTGGAAGGTTCCTTCCAACCGCCCGTTGATGGTCTCCACCATCTGCCGCCGGCGATGATGCTGCCGTCGTATGTCAATTTGCATCACGTGTTGAGGGGGAGGGGATATTCACACAACCTCTGGCAGGGTCTTTTGATATGCAACCCTGAACGACCTTTCACCCAGGTCTGAAATCCCTCCCAAAAGACGACGCTGGCAATGGCAAGAATTTTGGATTCTTCGCTTTGCTCAGAATAACATACGGGGGTAGTGGGAGTGGGATATTAGCGGCGGCCCAGGGCGCTGCTGCCTTCGTCCACGTAAACGGTTTCTTCCACCAGGGAGATTTGGATTTGCTGGCGGTAAACGCCGCCGGGGATTGGCCGCTCGGCGTTGTATAGTTCCACGTTCCAGTCCACCCGGTCAACCCTGGGGCCGCCAGCCAGGGCCTCGCGGAGGATGCGGCCTTCCATTTTAATGCCGGGGTCTATTCCCAGCAGATGCAAAACCGTGGGGGCGATGTCGGTGTTGCCCGTCGGCGCGATTGCGGCGGCGCGTTTCTTGAAGTTGGGGCCGGCGGCGAAAAGGATGTTGTGGAGTTCGTGGGGACTCATGGAGCCGTGGTTGCCCTGGCCGGGGATTCCGCCGGTGGAATAGACCTGCCCGGCGTATCCGGCGGGGTTGGGACTGCCGTTCCAACGCATGGATACGGCGATTTCCGGGGCGCGGGGGCCTTCGGCGCCCACCAGGAAGGCGGGCAGCGTACCGGGCAAGGTGCCGGCGGCGTCGGAGGCCACCATCGGGCCGCACCAGGGTTGTCCCATCAGCCATTGGGCCAGCCGGTCGGCAGTTTCGGGGTCGCTTTGATGGACGTAGAACAGGGCGGAGCCGCCGTTGGGGGCCATTGCCACGCCGCTGGGTTGGTCAACCGGGGGAAAACCGGCCCGGCGCAGTTGGGTTTCCACGTCCACGGTTTCCATGATGGTGGAATAGCCGTGGTCGGAAACCACCATGACGTTGGTGGAGCGATGGCGGCCCGACTGTGCCAGCCAATGCAGGAGGCGGCCAAACTCGGCGTCGGCTTCGCGGACGGACTGGTTGGACAAGTCGGAGCCAACGCCGGCGTCGTGCTGGGACTTGTCCGGTTCGGATGACCAGAGCAGGGCCACCTGGGTTTGACGTTCCGGGATAACGTACTCGGTCAGGATTTGGACGGCGTGGGCCAGGCGCGGCGTGTTGGGCCGCACTTCCGCCGGCCAGGGACCGAATCGTTGGATGATTTCTTCGTGAAGGCCGTCGGGAAGGGAAAAGTCGGGGTGGATGGTAGCGCCGCCGGACTGGTGCGCGTTGGGGTTGTGCAGGTAGGCGTTGCCGTTGGTGCCGACGCCGACGGCAACGTATTCGCCGCCGTGCCGGGAAAGGATGTCGGCCAGGGTGGGGGCCAGCAAGACCCGCACGGTCTTGGCCTGGACTTGGACAAGTTCGGGTTGCAGGGCGGGAATGACGCGGTGGGGGTCAAATTCGGGGATGAGCAGGTTGTTGGCGGCGATGCCGTGATTGCCGGGAGTCAGGCCGGTGACGATGCTGGCGGCGTTGGCGCGGGTGACGGTGGGATAGACGGGATGGTGGCGGCGGAAGGTGACGCCGCGGGCGGCGAAGGCCGACAGGTGGGGCATGAGGCCGGGGTTGACTTGGGCCGGCTGGAGGCCGTCGAAGACGACGATTAAGACGGTGGGGGTGGGGTTAGTCATGGACGTTCCCAATTGGATGCCACCCCCTCCCTAACCCTCCCCCTGGTAGGGGGAGGGGATTTCTCACACACCCTCTCAGGTTCTTCGGATAAGGCGTCGTTGGCTGCGGCAAGGATTTTGGATTCTTCGCTTTGCTCAGAATTACATGGTTGGGGGTAGGTGGCGGGATAAACCCGTCACCGGCGAGGGTGTTGGTCGTCATGGCTGGTCACCGCTGGGGCGGACGGAGTGGCCGCCGAACTGACGGCGCAGGGCGGCCAGCAGCCGACCGCCGAAGGGTTCTTCCTGGCGGGAGCGGAATCGCTGGAACAGGGACAGCGTTATGACCGGGGCGGGTACGGCCAGGTCAACGGATTCCTGCACCGTCCAGCGGCCTTCGCCGGAGTCGTCAACGTAGGACTGGAGGCTTTCCAGGTTGGGGTCTTCTTCCAGGGCGGACACGGCCAAGTCCAGCAGCCAGGAACGGACTACGCTGCCGTAACGCCAAGTGTCGGCGATTTGGCGCAAGTCCAGGTCAAACTCTTGCTTGGCGTCCAGAATCTCAAAGCCCTCGGCGTAGGCTTGCATCAGGCCGTACTCGACGCCGTTGTGGACCATCTTGACGAAGTGACCGGCGCCCACCGGCCCGACGTGGCTGTAACCCTTATCAGAGGCCGGGGCCAAGGTCTGAAAGATGGGTTCCAGCCGGCGGAAGTCGGCGTCACTGCCGCCAATCATCAGGGAATAGCCCTGGGTCAAGCCCCAAACGCCGCCGCTGGTGCCAACGTCCATGAATCCCAAGCCGTGTTGGGCCAGCATTTCGCCGCGGCGGAGGCTGTCGCGGTAGTTGGAGTTGCCGCCGTCAAGGATGGTATCGCCGGGGGAGAGCAGGGGTATGAGTTGGTCAATGGCGCCCTGGGTGGCGTCGCCGGGGGGAACCATGACCCAGACGGCGCGGGGCGGAGACAGGGCGCGAACCAAGGCTCCGGGCGACGATGCGGCTACGGCTCCCTGGGCGCGGCTGGCGGTGACGGCTCCGGCGTCGCGGTCATAGACTACGATGCGGTGGCCGCCCAGCAAGAGGCGTTGGGCCATGTTGCCGCCCATGCGTCCGAGGCCGACTAAGCCGATTTCCAAGGTTTTTCGCTCCTATGGTTTAGGGATTTGGATTCCCGCTTGCGCGGGAATGACGGTTGGGTTGTTTTGGCCGGTTGTTAAGGGTGGGAATTCTGGGATTTCACCCCCTCCCCAACCCTCCCCCTACCAGGGGGAGGGGGTTGTGGGGGCTTTTCAGTCGGCGGTTTGGGTCTTGGCGTTGATGAAAAGTTGATGGAGGCGGGAGTAGTTGTTGGATATGGCGGTTACGGCCTGGGCGCGGGAGAGTTCGCCGTTTTTGTGCCGGACGATGGGCTGCCAGAAAACGGTGCGGCCTACGGCGAATCCGATGACGGCCGGGGACTGGGCGGCGACGGTCAGCCAGTGGTCAACCTTGGCGGCGTCTTCACCCCGGCCCAGGATGATGATTCCCACGTCGTCGCGTCCGCCGGCCCGCACCTGTCGAGCCACCAGTTCCAGGGAGTCCGGGGCGTCAATGCCTTCCAACTTCCAAACGTCGGGTTCAACGCCGGCGTCCTGCAACTGGGCAATGGCCTGGGCCATCAAGCCGGGGCGCAGGTCGGCGTCAAAAGTGCCGGAGGCCGATTGTTCCGGGGTGGGCGGGACGATTAACTCGAACATGAACTTGAGGCCGGCGGTGTGTACGGCGTCGGAGGCGGTCTTTAACCGGCCCCGCTGCCGTTGGTTCAAGTCGGCGTCGCCGTCGGGGTTGTAGCGCACCAACGCCTTGGCGAAGGCTACTTTGGCCTCCAGCAGCTTGTCCAGGAAGGCGTCGCCGTACTCGAAATCGAACTCTTCCTGGCCGCTCTTTTCCATACAGGTGCAAGCGGTGAAACCGCGCTGGTGGGCGTCGGCCAGAATTTCCGCGCCGTACTGCTGGTCAACCAGGATGGCGGAGGTGTCGGAGGCGATGCCGCCGGCTACAGATTCCAGGTATCCGTCGTAGATGATGCGCTTGTAGCTGGACAGCAGGGGCACCGATTCGGGAGGCACCGCCGCGCCGCTGACGCCCAGCAATCCGGCCTCGAAGCTGCCCCGGTGGTCGAAGGGGAGGATGAAAAGGTCTTTACCGTAACCTGCGCCGCTAGCGGCCATAAAACCTCCCGGCGGGTCAGTCCGCCAGTTCCGCAATCAATTTTTTCAGCCCCTCATCGGAGTCGCCGCCCGGCAGTACGATGCGGGCGCAGCGACGGCCGATTTCCCGCAACGCCTGGAAGTCGCCCAGGGATTGAGCGTCGTTCAGGGTGGCGAAGGAAAAGGGGCAGCCGGGGATGTCAATTTCGTCCTGATGCTCGGCGACAAGCTGCAAGAACAGGCCGGAGTTGGGGCCGCCCTTGTGCAGTTGGCCGGTGGAATGAAGGTAGCGCGGGCCGTAGCCGACGGTGGCGGCGATGCAGTGTCGGGCCATGACCCGCCGGCGCAAGTCGTCCAGGGCCGATTCCATTTCCGGGGTAGGAAGTCCATAGACCAGCACGGCCAGGTAGTCCCCGGCGTTGGCGTCGGCCAGCAATTCCTTGATAGAGCCGACGTTTTCCATTGCGGGCAGCTTGCCGCCGGCGCGGTAGTCATCCAACATCCGGTCGGTGCGGTCTTTGGCCGATTGCACGTCTGGCTGGTCGAAGGGGTGAATCCCCAAGGCTGCCCCGGCTGCGGCGGTGGCAAATTCCCACCGGAAAAACTCGGCGCCAAGGTCGTAACCGTCGGCCAAGTCCAACTGCATTACCGGCTGGCCGGCGGCGGTCAACCGGCGGCAAGTTTCGTCCCAAAGGTCGTTGTCGTCGCCGGCCAAGCGCAGATAGACGAAAAGACGGTCATGGCCGTAGGCGTCGGGGGGCATGGCGGGTTCGCCGGCTACCGGGATAATGCCGGTGGATTCTTTGCCCAGACTTTCGGCCAGCATTTGCTCAACCCACAACCCGAAGGCGGCGATGGCCGGGGATGCGGCGATGGTAAGTTTATCCCGGCCCTGGCGTTGGGCTTGGGCCATGACCAGGCCGAGTTGGAATCCGGGGTTTTCGGCGACAGGAACGTCCGGGCCGCAGGCTTGGCGCATGGCGTCGGCGCGGGCCAGCAGCCGGGACAGGTCAACGCCGGAAAGGGCCGCCGGAACCAGGCCAAAGTAGGACAGCACGGAGTAGCGTCCGCCAATGTCCGGCGGGTTGAGGAAGGCGCGGCGGAATCCGGTTGCGGCGGCCAGCCGTTCCAGGGAAGTACCGGGGTCGGTGACGGCGGCGAAATTCCCGCCGGCCAAGTCCGGGCCGACGGCGGTTTCCACCAGGGCGCGGAAGTGGGCGTAAAGGGTGTTGGGTTCGATAGTGGAGCCGGACTTGGAGGATACCAGGAACAGGGTCTTGGCCGGGTCAATGCGGCGGGTGACGGCGGCTATCTGCGCCGGCAGGGTGGAATCAAGGACGATAAGCTGCGGGTACTCGCCGGAGTCGGGAGCGATGGTCTGGCGGAGGACTTCGGGGCCGAGACTGCTGCCGCCCATGCCCAGCAGGACGACGTGACGAATCCCGGCGTCGCGGACTTGGCCGGCGAACCGCTCCAGGTCGGGGACTTGCGCCCGCATGGACTCAATGCAGGTCAGCCAGCCCAGCCGGTCGGTGATTTCCGTTGGGTCGGGTTTCCAAAGGGTATGGTCACCCTGCCACAGACGGCGCGGGGCGTCCTGCCGGCCCATTTGGGCAGCCAAAGCGTCAATGTCGGGCAAGTTTGCGGTCAAGGAAGGCGTTACAACCATGAGGATTAGCGGGGCGCTTGTTGGGCCAGCAGCAGTTGGGAACGCTTTATTTCGATGTTGTCGAAAAGCAGGTCAAAGGAATCGGCGAAGGCTTTAACCCCGTCGGTCAGCAGTTGGTCGGTGATGGCCGTCATGCTGACGCCGGCCTGGGCCACCGATTCCAGGACTGCGGCGGCCTGGGCAACGCCTTCGGTCACGGCCTGGCAAACATCGCCGTGGTCAATGAAGGCGTCCAGGGTGGCGTCGGGCATGGTGTTGACGGTATCGGCGCCCATCAGGGTATCCACGTACAGGACATCGCTGTATTCCGGGTTCTTGGTGCCGGTGCTGGCCCACAGGGGCCGCTGCACCCGCGCGCCCTTGGCTTGCAGCCGTTGGAACCGCTCAGTGGCAAAGGTTTCCTGGAAGGCTTGGTAGGCCAGCTTGGCGTTGGCGACGGCGGCTTGGCCCATCAAGCGGCTGATTTCGCCGTTGCCGGCGCTGAGCCGGGCGGCCAGTTCGTTGTCAACGGCGGTGTCAACGCGGCTGACGAAGAAGGAGGCCACCGACGCGATTTTGGAGAGGTCGCCGCCCTTTTCGGACAAGTCCTCCAGCCCGGCGATGTATGCCTCGCGCACCTGGGCGTAGGCGTCCAGGGAGAAAATCAGGGTTACGTTGACGTTGACGCCCTGGCCGATGAGCTGGCGGATGGCGGGTATTCCTTCCGGGGTGGCGGGAACCTTAATCAGCACGTTGGGCCGGTCGAGGGTGCGGAAGAAACGGGCAGCCTGCTCGACGGTGCCGGCGGTGTCGTGGGCCAGGTGGGGGTTGACTTCCAGGGAGGCGTAGCCGTCCACGCCGTTGCTGCGGTCATAGGCGGGGCGCAGCAGGTCGGCGGCGGCCTGAATGTCGCTGACCACCAGGTCCTCATAGATGTCGTTGGCGGATTTGCCGGCGTCGGCCAGTCGGAGGAGCGCGTCGTCGTAATCGGCGCTGCCGGAAATGGCCTTCTCAAAGATGGTGGGGTTGGCGGTGAGGCCGCTGACGCCCTGGTCAATGAGGGACTGCAAGGCGCCGGAGGCAATCATGCCCCGGCTGATGTTGTCGTACCAGATGGACTGGCCCAGGGCGTTGGCCCGGCGGATGTTTTCGGCTGACATGATGCGGCTCCCGGGTATGGATTTTTTGGTTGGGGGATTTACCCCCTCCCTGGCCCTCCCCCTGGTAGGGGGAAGGGATTTTGCCCTCTACCGTCATACCGGCGCAAGCCGGTATCCAGGATTCCTTGCGACTGCCGAGGTTGTTGTGTGCTTGGGATTTCTGGATTCTGGCGAAAGCCGGAATGACGATACATCCTCAAGCATTCTTATTGTTGCGGGACTGGCCGGTTTGACGGGTTTCACCCCCATCCTAACCTTCCCCCGTCAAGGGGGAGGGGATTTTTGCCCTCTACCGTCATACCGGCGCAGGCCGGTATCCAGGATTCCTTGCGACTGCCGAGGTTGTTGTGTGCTCGGGATTTCTGGATTCCGGCTCCTTCGGCTATGCTCAGGACAGGTTTCGCTGGAATGACGATACATCCTCAAGTATTCTTATCGTTAAAGGACTGGCCGGTTTAACGGGTTTCACCCCCATCCTAACCTTCCCCCGTCAAGGGGGAAGGGATTTTTTCATTGGCTTGGGTTACGCCAGCAGGGACAGGGCTTCTTGGACTACGCGCTGGGGGGTCAGGCGGAATTTTTCGTAGAGGACTTCGCCGGGGGCGGAGGCGCCGAAATGGGGGACGCCGACGGCCTTGCCTTCCAGTCCCACGTAACGCTCCCAGCCCAGGGGTGACGAGGCTTCGATGGATACCCGCGCTTTGATTTCCGGGGGCAGTACCCGATGCCGGTACTCTTCGGGCTGAGAGTCGAACAGTCCCCAGGCGGGCAGGGAAACCACGCGGGCCGGGATTCCCTGGTCTTCCAGTTGCTGGCCGGCGTTCAGGGCGATGACGACTTCGGAGCCGCTGGCCAGCAGGATTACGGCGGGGTTGGGACCGGATTCCCACAGGACGTAGCCGCCCTTCTGGACGCCGGAGGCCGGGGCCAGGGCGGAACGGTCCAGCACGGGCAGGTTCTGGCGGCTGAGGGCCAGTGCGGTGGGGCCGTTCTTGCGGGACAAGGCTACTTTCCACGCCTCGACGGTTTCGGTGGCGTCGGCGGGGCGGATGACTTCCAGGTTGGGAATGGCGCGCAGTCCCAAAAGCTGCTCAATGGGCTGGTGGGTCGGGCCGTCCTGGCCCAAGCCGACGGAATCGTGGGTAAAGACATAGACCACGCGCTGGCCCATCAAAGCCCCCAGCCGGATGGCCGGGCGCATATAGTCGGAAAAGAGCAGGAAGGTGGCGGTGTAGGGAATGGCGCCGCCGTGGAGGGCGATGCCGTTGGCAACCGACCCCATTGCGTGTTCGCGGACGCCGAAATGGAAGTTGCGCCCGCCGTAGGCGCCGGGGCCGAAGTCTCCGGCGTCGCTCAGCAGGGTCTTGGTGGAGGGGGCCAAGTCTGCCGAGCCGCCCAACAGGGTTGGCACCTTGGCGGCAATAGCGTTCATCACGGCTCCCCCGGCGTCCCTGGTGGAAACGGACTGGCCGGCATCGGTGAAAAGCTGGCCCAGGCCCAAGTCCCAACCTTCGGGCAGTTCGCCGCGCAGTTCGGTTTGCAGCCGTTGGGCGTCGTCGGGGAAGGTTTTGGCGTAACGCTCCATCTGGTTTTCCCAGTCCACTTGCCAACGGCGGCCCCGTTCCACGGCCTCGCGGAAATGGGCCACCGCCGCCTCCGGGGTGGCAAAGGGTTCGGGGTACAGCCAGCCCAGGTTCTGCTTGGTCAGTTGGGTTTCGTCGGGGCCGAGGGGTTCGCCGTGGACACCGCCGGTGCCGGCCTTGTTGGGGCTGCCGTGGCCGATGACGGTCTGGCAGATAATCAGGCTGGGGCGTTTGGTCTCTTTCTGGGCCTCGACGATGGCGGCGTCAATGTCGGACAGGCTGGTTCCCTGCACCGGGCCGATGACCTGCCAGCCGTAGGCTTCAAATCGCTGGCCCACGTTTTCCAGGAAGGCGATGTCGGTGTCGCCTTCGATGGATATGCCGTTGTCGTCGTAGAAGTAGATGAGCTTGCCCAGCCCCAGGGTGCCGGCCAGAGACGCGGCCTCGGCGGCCACGCCTTCCTGGAGGTCGCCGTCGGAAACGATAGCGTAGGTGCGGTGGTCAATGATTTCGTGGCTCTGGCGGTTGTAGCGTTGGGCCAGCCAACGCTCGGCGATGGCCATGCCGACGCCGTTGGCGAAACCCTGACCCAGCGGGCCGGTGGTCAACTCCACGCCGGAGGCCAGGTCGTACTCGGGATGGCCGGGGGTCTTGCTGCCCCACTGCCGGAAGTTTTTCAAGTCGTCCAGGGAGATTTCGTAGCCGGTCAGGTGGAGCAGGCTGTAAAGCAGGGCCGAGGCGTGGCCGTTGGACAGGATGAAACGGTCGCGGTTGGGCCAGGCCGGGTCGTTGGGGTTGTGTTTCAGGAACCTATCCCACAGGACGTAGGCCAGGGGGGCGTCGCCCATCGGCGCGCCGGGGTGGCCGGAGCGAGCCTGTTCCACGGCGTCCACCGCCAGAAACCGGATGGTGTTGATACAAAGCTCGTCCAGTTTAGCGTCTGACATCCTGGCCCCCTGGGTACAAACTTGCCGCCCCGATTCGCTGATGCGCCCAACCTCCGGTACAATTATATAACTTAATTGCGATTTACCCAAATTGGGGCTGGTTGGGGGTTGAGGATTCCCGCTTTCGCGGGAATGACGGGTTGGGCGGGGGATGATTTTCCACCCAGGGGCGGGTTTTTCACACAGAGGCACAGAGTTCGCAGAGGATCGGGGAGTTTTTGGTGGGTGATGATGGTTTGGAGTCTTGGGGATTTCTGGATTCCGGCTTTCGCCGGAATGACGGGTTGGGGGATGCGGGCGATTTTGGGTTGGGGATTGGGGGTTAGTCGCGTTCCATGCTGGCTACTACGGTTTTTACGCCGGTCTGGAGGGTCTCAAAGACTTCGCGGACGCTGCGGCGGGCGTCCACCATCTCGAAGTTGTGGCGGCGGGCCAGGTCGCGAAATTCGTGAATGAGGTCGCTCTGGTACTGGATAAAGGTGTCGTAAAGGTCTCGGCCCCGCAGGTAGTCCTCTCCCGATTCCCAATGGTCCAGCTCCCGGTTGGCCAGCACCCGGGGCAGCAGGTCTTGTACGTCAATGTCGAGGAAAAACACCTGGTCGGGAACCAGGGCGAACTCGAAAACGTCGTCCAGCCAGCGGGCCGGCACGCCCCGGGCCCGGGCCCGGGCGATGATGGAGAAGATGTAGCGGTCAACCAGGGCCACCTTGCCGGCCTGGAGGGCCGGGATGATGCTCTTTTCCAGCCTGTCCCAAAAGTCGGTGGCGTAGAAGAGGTTGAGGGTGATGGCGTCCAGGGTATGCCCCCGCATGGCCCGGTCAATGCCGTCGGCGGCCAGGTCGGAGCGGCGGAATCCGGTGTCCAGCACGGCGTAACCCTCGGTTTCCAGCCATTCTTTGAGCATGGCGATTTGCACGGAGCGGCCCACGCCGTCGGTGCCTTCGACGACGATTAGCCGGCCGGGCATGGGTTCCCAACTGGCGCCGGGGGGAGTGTGGCCGTAAAAGGTGGGGACTTTCATTCCGGCTCTCCTGAAGGGGTTAGTAGTCTGTAACCATTGAATTGTTGGTTAATCCGGTTGCAAGCCGTCGGGCGGCCCGGCAAGGCAACTTGTCTCATTCCCTCCGCAGGGGTGCGGGCGGGTTTGAAACCCGCTCCTACGCCGGGAAACGGACCCCCACCCCAACCCTCCCCCTGGCCAGGGGGAGGGGGCTTTTGGATTGCGCCGGTATGACGGGTTTGTTGGGTTAGTCATAAATCAAACCGGAACAGCCAACTAGCTGTCGGTTTCCAGCGGGTTGTCGGGGAGTTTCCGGGAACCGGGGGGGCGGATGTACCGCCCGGTAAGGCTGGCGCTGCTCAGGGCTTCGGTAAGGCTCTGGCCCTGAATGGTCATGGTTCCGTCCAGCAGCGGCTCAACGTACTTCCGCACCATGCGCTGCTGGACGGCGATGGGCAAGGTGGCGTCAATGGTTATCAGCCCGTACTCTTCGGCCAGACTGTCGTACTCGTCCAGCAAGCGGCCCTGGAATACCCGGAAGGAATCGGCCCGGCTGGCGGCAAAGCCCATGTCCTGCCCCGACTCGTAGAAACCGATTTCCTCCCGGCCCACGCTGATGCGGCGGATGGACTCTTCCAGCGGCACCTTGAAATAGAGGCCCAGGGAGGGCTGGACGGCGAAAGAGTAGATGCGGCGCAGCCAATCCCGGTCAACGCCGCGGGCGGCGTCGCGGGCAAAGGCGGTATAGACGTAGCGGTCGGCCAGCACGATGGTGCCGGCTTTCAGGGCGGGCATAATCTGGGTATGGACGCGGCTGGCGAAGTCGGCGGCGTGAATCAGGCTGAAGGACATGGGGGTAAGCAGCCGGTTGTCCTTACCGCGCTTGGTGGTGCGCCGCACGATGGGGGAAGAGTTCCACTCGGTGAAAACCGTCACCAGGTTCAGGGTGCGGAGCCACTTTTCCAGCAGGTCAATCTGGGTGCTTTTGCCGGAGCCGTCAATGCCCTCGACGATGATTAGACGGCCGGGATACTCGCCGTCGTTGGGGTGTTCGCCAAAGCGCTCACCCATCGCGAAACTGGTTGGCTTGTTGCCGTTGTCGTTCATTATTCGGCCCTCCCTATTTCCAGAGGTTCGTTGAACTCGCGCTCCCAGCGGTCGCGCACCTGGGGTTCGGCGGCCCGGGACCAGGCCGGGGTGGTGATGACCAGCCGCCCGTCGCGGCGGGCGATGGTGACGGATTCTTCCGGGCAGTTGGGGGGCAGCCGTCTTTCCAGTTCGTCGGCCAGCAGCAGGACGGCGGCGGCCTGGCCCAAGCGTCGCTTGTCGCCGCCGGAAAGAACCTGGGACTGGCGGAATTGGCGGGGGAGGCGGCCCCGTTCCGCCACCAGCATGACGCCGGCAATCTGGGCCGATTCCCGATGGGTGAATCCGGGCAAGTCGGAACGGACTACCACGGCGGCGGCGCGGTTGAGGCGGTTGTAGAAGTCCATTGCGCTGCCGATGTCCAGCAGCAGGGCGGCGCACTGGAGAGAGCCGGTCAAGCGGCGGTGACGGCCCCGCCAAGCCTGGGTTGCGATGCGGCGGGCAAAGGCGGCCCGGCGTCGGCCCCGCTGGGAAAACCGGGGGGCGAACCGGCTCAACAAGTCCATGAGTCCGGCGAACCGGACGCGGGAACGGCCCGGCAATGAATAGCGTCCGTTGGCCGGCAAGGGGTCGGATTGGCGGGCCAGCCCCTCGCGCAAGCCCTGGCCGGAAACCAGGATGCCGTTGGCGTCGGCGTGTTCCATGAGGGCCTGGGCGACGACGGCGCCGCCGACGACGGAATGGGCGCGGTCGGGGTTCATGCCGGACATTCCGAGGCGCTCGTCCCGGTCGGCTTGGGACAATTGGGCGGTCAGTTCCCCCAAGGGTTGGGCGTCAATGCGGTAGCCGTGCATCCGCAGGATGGGGTAGGGCCAGCGGCGGCGGTCGAGCTTGGACAGCAGACGAATGGAGCCTCCGGAGCCGATGAGGGTTCCCCGGGGCCGCAGCCGGGGGACTTCGGCATCGGCCAAAACGCTGCGGACGTGGCAGAAAGCGGCGGCCAGGTCTGCCGGGTCGGGGCGGTCGGTCAGCCGGAACATATTGGCGATGCGGAGGCTGCCCAGGGGGAGAGAGCAGACGTTTTCCAGAGAACGGTCGGCGAATTGCACCAGTTCGATGCTGCCGCCGCCGATGTCGGCCAGCAGGCCGTGGTCAACGGGGAGACCGTGGACGGCGCCGATGAAACAGTAAACGGCCTCTTCCTGGCCGCTGATGATGCGGAGGTTGACGCCATAGCGTTGGAAGGCGGCGGCGGTGATGGCGGAGACGTTGCCGGATTCGCGCAGGGCGGCGGTGCCAACGGCGTTGATGGTCTCCACGCCGTAGCCGAGGCAGACCATTACGAAGTCCTCAATGGCGTCCAGGGTGTTGGCGACGCCGGCGGGGGAAAGATACCCGTCGGGGCCGACGTGACTCATCAAGTCCAGGTTCATGCTCTGCTGGGCGATGACTTCGATTCCGCCGCCGTCGTTGACGCGCATGACCACGGCGCGGGCCGAGCCGGAACCAACGTCAATGACGGCGGTATAGCGTTCCCGGTCACGGTCGCCGTTCCAGGCGGGGGAGTAGGCGGGCCGGGCGGCCAGCAGGGCCGGGGCGTCGTCGTAACTGATGGTCATGGGCGGCCCGGCCTCCGGTTAATCCGGTTCATAAAGGAATGTCCTTCCCGGTGGGTTGGGGCATCGCCGGGGATGCGGCGGTTGACAGATTGGGCGATGTGTCCACCCCAATGATAAGTTGGCGGGGTTTGTAGATGCAAGATTTTTTTGGGTGGTTCGCCATCACCCCGGCCCTATCCCCCGGAGAGGGCCGCACCCCCTCCCCAACCCTCCCCCTGGATAGGGGGAGGGGGTTTTGGGTTTTGCGCCAACGGCATCACCAAGGCCAGCGTCGGCTTTGGCTGGGATTTCTGGATTCCGGCTTTCGCCGGAATGACGGTTGGGGGTGGGGAGTTTTGGGGTAGGCGACGATGGTTTGGGATAAGGGTGTCAGGGCAACCACAAGGGTTGCCCCTACGTCACCGCCCGGCACGGAATTTTGACATTGGCTTTGGGGAGTTTTGGGGTGGTAGGAGCGCACGGCGGTGCGCCCCTACGTGGGAATGGCAATGGCCGTTAACCGTGGTAAGGCGCCGGCGGGGGAAGGTTTTCCGTCGGGGTTGGTGCGCGGGCGGCGTTGACACTTTTGGCATGGGACATTAGCATAGAAGATAGAGTGACGCTGTCACTATCCGAAGAAAATGGATTTGGAGGGACTGGTTTCGTTTTGAGCTTGCGAATTTTACTGGCAACGATACTCATTCTAGCCTTGGGTCTTATGGCCTGCTCCCAGGGGGACGACGCTGCTACGGAGGCCATGAGGTCGGAAAATGAGGCGATGAAGTCTCAGATAGCGTCCATGGAAGCCGAGATGGAGGGCATGAAGTCCGACATGGCCAGCGGAATGGGCGCCGTGATGGAGGGCAACCGACTGGCAGCAGTCCGGGAGCGGGGCAAGGTTATCTGCGCCAGCCGGGACGACGTGCCGGGTTACGGCGCGTTGGACGCCGGCGGCAATAACGTCGGGTTTGACATTGACCTCTGCCGCGCCCTGGCCGCCGCAGTGCTGGGCGACCAGAACGCCATCGAAATCCGCCTGATTACCGCCGCCGAGCGGGGGCCGACCATCCAGTCGGGCGAGGTGGATATGCTGGTTCGCACCGTTACCTGGACCACCTCGCGGGACGCCGGCTGGGGCAACTACGCCCAGACGATGTTCTACGACGGACAAGGGTTTATGGCGCGGAAGAGTCTGGGCGTCAACAGCGCGTTGGAGTTGACCGACGCCACCGTCTGCGTAACCCAAGGCACCACGACGGAGCTTAACCTGCAAGACTTTTCCAACCAGAACGGGCTGAACATCTCGCCGTTGACCTTTGAGGACACCGACGCGGTGGTGGCGGCCTACGAAGGCGAGCAGTGCGACGCCTTTACCAACGACCGCTCCCAGTTGGCGGCCCTGGGTACGGCCCTTTCCAACCGGGCTGACCACGTGATTCTGCCGGAGACCATTTCCGAGGAACCCCTTGGCCCGGTGGTTCCCCACGGCGATGACCAGTGGTTCGACATCGTGAAGACGGTCATGGGCATCCTCATCTACGCGGAGGCTTACGGGGTAGGCCAGGGCAGCGTGCCGACCGCCGCTACCGGCGACAAGAAGGTTGACCGGCTCTTTGGCCTGGAAGGGGCCTTCGGACAGGAGGAACTGGGCCTCGGCAACACCGTTGCCCAGGACGTTGTCAAGGCCGTTGGCAACTACGGCGAGATTTACGACCGCAACCTGGGACCCAGCGGCATTAACCTGCCGCGGGAAAACGGGCGCAACGCTCTGTGGGCCAACGCCCCTTGCTCCGACTGTCCCAAAGGCGGACAGATTTACTCGGCTCCGTTGCGGTAAGTTACGGGCGCGCGGGATGCTGATGGGGACGGACGGGTTAACTGTCCGTCCCCATTTTGTTTGCGCCGCGTTGGGGGGCGACTTGGAAATGGCGGTTGGTTTTCCCGTTCGCCCTGAGCTTTCTCACCCAGGGCCGTCCGTTCATGGTTCGACAAGCTCACCACGAACGGACTCCCGGTTCACCCATCAGTCCAACGGTGGCGGACTACTGGAAAGGGCGCTCAAAAATCCCCTCCCCATCGCAAGGGGAGGATTAGGGCGGGTGTCAAACCCCGTTGCCGCACACCGTTTATAATGGGCTAGAGGTAAGAAATGCCGCCGGGGGTTGACGCCGGCGGCGGGGCTTTTTGATATGGCGGCTGTTCCACAACTGTTGACCTACCAGGGCATACCGTTTTGGCGGCACGTCCGGGTTATCCAGTGGGCCACGCAAGTAATTTCCGCCGTGGTGGTGGTGGCGCTGGTCGTCTGGTTTTTCACCAATATGGTCAACGCCATCCAGGACCGGGACATTCCCCACGGTTTCAGTTTCCTGTCCCGGGAATATCAGACGCCCATCGGGGAACACTTCCTGCCCTACGAGTCGTCGGACACATTCCTGTACGCCCTGGGCGTGGGCATCGTGAACACTGTGGTGGTTGCCGTTGCGGGGGTAATCCTGGCAACCCTGCTGGGCCTGTTCATCGGCGTGGCCCGGCTGTCCACCAACTGGATAGTGTCCAAGCTGGCGA
Source organism: Dehalococcoidia bacterium (assembly GCA_963665735.1). Lineage (GTDB taxonomy): Bacteria > Chloroflexota > Dehalococcoidia > Lucifugimonadales > UBA3495 > CATOSK01. The sequence continues at coordinate 2,083,284 of OY762444.1, forward strand.
CGGTCTATATCGAGTTTTTCCGCAACGTGCCGCTGCTGGTGCAGTTGTTCTTCTGGTTCTACATCGTCCTGGCCCTGCCGACGATACGGGAAGGATACGTTATCGGCGGCCTGTTCTACGTCAACAACCGGGGAATCTCGCTGCCCTGGCCGCAGGCGTCCGATTACACGGTGGCCCTGGTCTGGCTGGGCGCGGCGATAGTCGCCCTGGGGGTGGGCCTGGCGGCTAACAAGCGGCTTTCCCGGAGGGAGGCACGGACGGGACTTCCTTCTTATCCCATTGTGGTTGGGGCCGGAGCCGCAATAATCATCGGCGGCGCCGCCTGGCTGGCTTTGAGCATTTTCACCGGCGATTCGCCGTTCTTCATTTCGACGCCGGAGCCTCATGGCCGGTTCGGGAATATCGCGGGCGGTTTCACCGCCCGGTCGGGCTTGCTGGTGCTGCTGATTGGCCTGGTGATGTACACCGCCAGCTTTATCGCCGAAATCGTCCGGGCCGGAATCCAGTCGGTAGGACGGGGACAGACCGAGGCGGCGCGGGCCTTGGGACTGTCGCCAATGAAAACCCTGCGCAGCGTCACGTTCCCCCAGGCTTTGCGGGTCATCGTTCCGCCCCTGATAAGCCAATTCCTGAATCTGACCAAGAACAGCAGTTTGGGCGGCGCGGTGGCGTACAGCGACCTGACCAGCATAGCAGTGACCATGACCCAGACCGCGCCGGCGGTTTCCATATTCATGTTAATCATGGCGGCGTACCTGGCCATGAGCTTAACCTGGTCGTTGATTGGCAACCTGTATAACCGCTACATCCAATACGGCAGAAGGAATTGATGGCCGCGCCCGCTACTCAGGCCCGGGAGACTCCGCTGCCGCCCCGTTCCGAGGTGGGTGTAATCGGCTGGCTGCACGCCAACCTTTTCAGCACCTGGTACAACACGGTTCTAACGGTTATTTCCGTTACCCTCCTGGTACTGGCCCTGTGGTTCGGCTTGAAGTGGGTTTTCGCCGACGCCGATTGGACGGTAATCGTGGAACTGGGCGGGCGTTTCGTGTTGGGCCGGTACAACACCGAGGCCGCCTGCGCCGGGCAAAACTGTTTCTGGCGGCCCCAGGCTGCCCTGCTGCTGGTCGTCGTGGTGCTGGGCGCGGCCTGGGGGCTGCGGGGCAACCCGACGGCTCGGAACGTGGCCCTGCTGGTGGCCGGAGTTTCCGCAGCCTTCGCCTTTCTGCCGTACAGCCTGGAAACGATGGGCTGGGACGTGCGGCTTTTGCTGCTGGCCAACCTGCCGGCCCTGGCCGTGGGTTGGGCCTTGGCCCGCTACACTCCCCTGGGCACCGGGATGCGGATAGCCTTAATGGGCGTGGGGGCGTTCTTCCTGACCTTGATTTTGATGCGCGGCGTGGCGGGTGTGCCGGGACTCCAGCCGGTTTCGGTGATTTACTGGGGCGGGCTGACGCTGAACCTGATTCTGGCCGTGGGCGGCATTACGCTGAGCCTGCCCATCGGAATCGCGCTGGCCCTGGGACGGCGCAGCAACCTGCCGGTGGTAAAAGTCCTGTGCGTGGCGTTTATCGAGTTGTTCCGTGGGGTGCCGCTGATTACCCTGCTGTTCATGTCCCAAGTGCTGGTGCCGCTGGCGTTCCCGGAGGATATGCCGCAAAACTCGCTGTTCCGCGCCGCCGTGGTCATTACCCTGTTCAGTTCGGCTTACATGGCGGAGAACATACGGGGGGGACTGCAAGCCCTGCATCTGGGGCAGGCCGAGGCGGCGCGGGCTTTGGGACTGGCCGGCTGGCAAACCACGCTGCTGATTACGCTGCCCCAAGCTGTCCGCAACGTGATTCCCGCCATCGTGGGACAGTTCATCAGCCTGTTCAAAGATACGACCCTGGTATATATCATAGGGATGCAGGATGTTTTGACCATCGGACGTTCTTTCATCCAGAGCAACCCGGAGTATCTGCCCAACGCTCCGGAATTGTTTGTATTCGTTGCGGTGGTTTTCTGGATTTTCACCTATACCATGTCCCACGTCAGCCGGCGGATTGAGGACACGCTGGGCGTGGGGCAGCGCTAGCAAAGCAGCTTGTTGAACTGGCGTAGGGTTAAAGATTTGTCGTCATTCCGGCGAAAGCCGGAATCCAGAAAGTCCAGGCATGGAACGCCCTTGAGGGCAAGGATTCCTGGATACCGGCCTGCGCCGGTATGACGGGTTTTCCGGGCCGTCATCAATGCAGCGGTGGCGGCTTCTTAGCCGAAACCAATACGGGAGTTACAGCATGGCTGATATTCAGGTGGATGGAAAGAGCGCGGAGGAGATTCTGGCTCTGCCCATGGAAGAGCGGGACGACATCATAATCTGCGAAAACATCTACAAGTGGTACGGCAATTTCTGCGCCATCCAGGACGTAAGCATGAAGGTCAAGCGGGGCGAGGTGGTGGTGGTTTTCGGGCCGTCCGGGTCGGGCAAGTCCACCTTTATCCGCATGATAAACCGGCTGGAGCAGCACCAATCGGGGCGCATCATCGTGGACGGCATCGAAATGACCAACGACTTGCGGAACCTGGACGCCATTCGCCGGGAAGTGGGGATGGTCTTCCAGCAGTTCAACCTGTTTCCGCACATGACGGTGCTGGACAACATTACGCTGGCGCCGCGGCGGGTGCGCCACACTCCCAGGGACGACGCCAACGCCACGGCGATGCAGCTGCTGGAACGGGTGGGAATCCCGGAGCAGGCGGCCAAGTACCCGGCGGAGCTTTCCGGCGGGCAGCAGCAGCGGGTGGCTATTGCCCGCGCGCTGGCGATGCAGCCCAACGTGATGCTGTTCGACGAGCCTACGTCGGCGCTGGACCCGGAGATGATTAAGGAAGTGCTGGACGTGATGCGGGAGTTGGCGGAGACGGGAATGACGATGATGTGCGTGACGCACGAAATGGGGTTTGCGCGGGAGGTGGCGGACCGGATGGCCTTCTTCGACGGCGGCGCGCTGGTGGAGGTGGGAACGCCGGAGCAGATTTTCAACGCGCCCCAGGAAGAGCGGACGCAAGCGTTTTTGGACCAGATTTTGTAGGGGGGCTTGGATTCCGGCTTTCGCCGGGATGACGGTAGTTGCGGCAGGGGTACGGGCAGGTTGAAAATCTGGCCCACCAATTAGGCGGGGAGTTTTCGGGAATGGCGACGGCTTTGCCAATTAGGATTTCTGGATTCCGGCTTTCGCCGGAATGACGGTTAGAATTGCGAAAAGGGGAATGGCCAGAGTCGCGGGCTATTAGGGGACAGATACGGCCTTATTGCCGCACCAGGCCAAGGCGCTGAACATCCGCAAGAGTCCATTGAGTCTGACTCAAGAATTTCGCCAATGTTCCTACCGGAAGAGTGTCGGCCCCCCGGTGGTAGTGCAGAACCACCCTTCTGTTGCCAGAGTCCCGGTAAACCCGTTGGGAACCCCGGCTGCGGCGGGCTATAAATCCGTCCCGTTCCAACGCCCGCACCAAATCCCTGACCGGCGTATTCCTGAGCAGGAAAACCAGGTTGCCCGGAGTAGTCACCCTATTACTACTTGCAAGGTCTCAATGGCCTCTATGGGAACCTCTTCGCCACACTCCAGCATATCTTCAACGACCAAATGCGCCGCATCGTGCAGAGATTGGAGAGCATCTTCCCGAGTGTACCCCCAAGTAGCGCAACCGGGCAGGGAGTCTATCCATGCGCTCCAGCGGCCGTCCTCTTCTTCTTGCAGGGAAACCCGGAAGGTGTAGGTCATATAGCAACGTCCTGGGAAATGACGAGGTATAGATTCAGACAAGGTTGGCAGAAGAAAAACCCGGTGTCAACGGGCCGGAAGGTTTTCGACCCCACCCCCCTTCTCCCCTTGGGGAAGGGGTTTTCTGGCGTTGCGGGCGGTGTTTTGGGCTTGGGATTTCTGGATTCCGGCTTTCGCCGGAATGACGTTGGAGGCGCAAAAAACCTTCCCCGTGACAGGGGGATTTTGGGGGTTTGGCGGGTTATGGGTTAGAACGTAGGGGCGGGTTTCAAACCCGCCCCTACGTTTTGATTGCAGGGGTTTCACCCCCACCCCAACCCTCCCCTTGCCAGGGGGAGGGGTTTCCCCGCGCCGGGGTTACTTGTTCTTGGTGTAAACCTGGATGCGGGTGCGGAAGGGTTCCAGAACCAGGATGCGGCCCTCCGGGTCCACTTCCACGGCGATGGGGTGCCAGAAGAACTTTTCGCGCTCCAGGCCCCAGGCCACTTCCCGCTCCTTCCACATATAGTCGTTGGAGTCCAGCTTGGCGACGCCCCACTTGGACAGGGTGCCGTCGCCCAGGAAGGTGTGGACGTGGTTGCCGTTGGCATCGAACATCTGGAAGCGGTCGTTGGCCCAGTCGGTGACGTAGATGTCGCCGTCCTTGTCCACCGCGACGCCGGTGGGCCGGTTGAACTCGCCATGACCGCTGCCGGAGCGTCCAATCTGCATCAGGAACTCGCCGTCGGAGTTGAACTTCTGGACGCGGTCGTTGCGCCAGTCGGCGACGTAAACATTGTCTTCGGCGTCAATGGCGATACCCCAGGGGTAGTTGAACTGGCCTTCGCCGGAGCCGAGGCTGCCCCACTTGGCGAGGAATTTGCCGTCCCTGGTGAACTTCTGGACGCGATGGTTGTCGGCGTCCACCAGGAAGAGGTTGTCCTGGCTGTCGAAGGCGATGCCGGCGGGCTTGTTGAACTCGCCGTCGCCGTCGCCAACGGTTCCCCACTTGTAGAGGAACTCGCCGTCCTCGTTCCAGACGGAAACCCGCTGGAGCAGTTCGTCGGTGACGTAAACATTGTCCTCGCTGTCAATGGCGACGCTGCGGGGGCCGAAGATGTCGCCGTCGCCCTCGCCGCCGGTGGAGAACTGGCCGAGGAACTCTTCTTCAACGGTGAGCATGGTGATGCGCTTGAGCTCGATCCGGTACTCGTAAGAGCGGTTGGGGACGTACATACAGCCGGTGCGGGGGTTGACGGCCATGTCCACCGGGTAGCGGAAACCCTGGCCGGTCTGCTCGCCGCGGCCGATGGAGTGGCTGTAGGTCAGGGGCGGGGGCGAAGTCTGGTCGTCCACCGGCAGGACCACCTCGGGGGCGTGTTCCCGGGCCGGGCCCCAGTAATTGTCGTTGAAAACCTGTTGTGCAACCATTTTAACCTCACTTTGTCGAGTAATGGTCGGGAGGGGTTAGCCCCTCCCCGGCCCTCCCCCGGTTAGGGGGAGGGGACTTGGGACGGTGGTTAAAACAGGTCGAGTTTCTCGAAGGAGCCGTTGACGATGGGCTTGGCGTCCAGGCCCATCCAGTCCTCAAGCAGGGAGGAGTAGAGGCCCCGGAAGTCGTAGTTGAACTGGAGGTCGCCGTCGGCCTGCTTGGCCGGGTCAAGGGAGGGGTATTCGGAGTAGAGGCCGCCCTTGACGTTATCGCCCACCACCAGGGCGCAGCCGCCGGTGCCGTGGTCGGTGCCGGAGCCGTTGTCCCGGACGCGCCGCCCGAACTCGGTGAAGATGAGCATGGTCACGTTGTCGCCCAGGTCGTGTTCGTGCAGGTCGTCGAAGAAGTCCTGGACGTAGTTGGAAACGTCGCTCCACAGGGACGCCTGCAAGGTCAGGGCGCTGCCGTGGAGGTCGAAGCTGTTGTACGGCGAGGTGGTGTAGAGGATGCGGGTGCCCACGTCGCCGATGATGGTCTGGGCCATCATGCGGACGTAGCGGGCCACCGGGTTGTTGCCGTACTCCACGCTGGACTCGTACATATCCGGCACGGTCTTGAGGATGTCGGCGCCCTTGAAGGCGTCCATGCCCGTCTGGGACAGGTAATCGTAGGTGAAGGTGCCGCCCAGGGTGGGGGAGTAGATGCGGCTGAAGGTGTCCAGAGCGGTGGCGCGCTCTTCGTCCTCAATGCCGGTCAGCAGGCCGTAGGTGGCCAAGTTGCCGACGGAGGCGACGGGAACGCCGGGGAGGGCCAGGGCGTGGGGAAGGCCGCGCCCGAAGTTGACGCCGGTCAGCACGTTTTCCTTGTTGGGGTCAATGTCGCGGATGGTGCGGCCCAGCCAGCCCTCGGTGGCGAGGATGTCGGGTTCGCAGGTGTGCCAAACGTCCATTGACCGGAAGTGGGAGCGGTTGCAGTTGGGGAAACCGACTCCCTGGATAACCGCCACCTTGCCCTCGTCGTAGAGGTTCTTCAAGGGGCCCATGCTGGGGTGGAAACCCACCTTGTCGTCCAGGGCCAGGACGGACTCGGCGGGGATACCCAAGCTGGGGCGCTCATCGTAGTAGTGGGGGTCGCCGTAAGGCACCACGGTGTTGATGCCGTCGTTGCCGCCGGACAACTGGACTACTACCAGTATGGGGTCTTTCTTGGTAGAGGTCATTGCTTTCCCTCCTTTACAGGTTTGCGGGGTTGGAACCCGGCCTTTCCATTGCTGACAGGGAAGGCCGGGGCCGTTCCGTAGCCGACTGGTTCGCCTAGACGAACTGGAAGTCCTGGGTGGAGACAATCATCTGGAGCATCTGGGCGACGCGCTTGCCGAACTCGATGCGGTCTTCCTCGGTCTCGTTGCGGATTGCGCCGCCTTCCTGGGCGAAGGCAATCAGCCCCCGCTTGGTCTCGTCCACCACTTCGATGGGGCCGATGAGGTCCAGGCAGCCGTCCACGAACTGCTCCGGGGTCATGGAGCCGCGCTCGGCGATGCGGTCAACGATGTCCTTGATACCGGGGAGGTCGGTCTGGCCCACCCAGTCGGCGGCCCAGTTGATGCGCTCCACCAGGGTGCCGCTGTCAATCCACTCCCGCCCGTAGTGCCAGCCTTCGACGGTGGGGGGTTCGTACAAGTCCTGGCCCATGTAGGCGGCTTCGTAGGCGATGGGGCCAATGCCCATCTTGAAACCGTCGTCGAAGTAGCCGGACTGCTTGACGATGCTGGCGACCAGTTCGGTGGGACTCTTGACGCGGGTAAAGCGGGAGTTCTTGAAGAAGTCGGAGTTGAACAGGACGCGGAGCATGGGGCGGATTTCGTGGCCGCCCTCGAAGTAGGCGTCCTCCAGCAGCTTGATGGCCTCCGGGTCCTGGGGGGGAGTCATGGTCCACTGGGGAACCTGGGGTTCGTCGGCGACGAAGAAGTTGTAGAGGTGGCGGGCGATGAACCGGGCGCAGGCCGGCTGGTCAACGATGATGCGGACGATGTCCTCGCCGTTCCAGTTGCCGGTGTTGCCCAGGAAGGTCTTTTCGTCGTCGTCGTGGTCGGAGGGGTCGTACTGGAACTGCCAGCTGTAGCGGCCATAGGGGTAGCGGGGGATATGGCCGGTGTAGGTCCAGCCGGTGAAGGCGCGGGAACATTCCTTAACGTCGTCCTCGGTGTAGTTGGCCTGGCCGTCCATGCCGACGCCCATCGAGAACAGTTCCAGCAACTCCCGTCCAAAGTTTTCGTTGATGGAACCCTTGTGGCTCATCCAGTTGTCCAGGAAGAAACCCATCGCCGGGTCCCGGGCCAGGTTGAGCAGCAGGGTTTCCAGGTTGCCCAAGCCGTGCTCCCGGAACATTTCCACCTGGGCGGCGGTCATGCGCCCGTGCTGCACCTTGGTGTCGCCGGTGCAGAGGATACCGTGCCAGAAAAGGGCCATCTTTTCTTCCAGGGGCCGCTTGCCGACAATCATGCGGTAGAACCAGAGTTGGCGGCAGGCGTCGGTGGCCGAGCGGTCATGCCACTCTTCCATGTAGCGTTCCAGGAGGTCGTACTCCAGGTCTGGGGAGTTTTCCGGGGAGAGCAGTTCTTCCACCGTGGCTTCGTAACCCTTGGCCACGTAGGCTTCCAGCTCTTTCCGCGTCGCACCGAAACCGGCGCGGCGCAGCAGGTGCGCCATTAAGGCTATGTCCTGGTCTGCCATTCCACATCCTCCTGTTTTGGATTTTCCGGCGCCGTTGGGCCGATGGCCGGCAACGGCGCAAAGTCGCTAGGGGATTGGCGCGCTGATGGGCCTATTAACGGCCCATGTCCTTTGATGGGTAAGGCTACTATAAATGCGTAACTCTTTCCTGTCAACCGACACGATAAAGCCCCAAACCCCGGCGGCGGGTTACGGTTTTCGTCGCCATATTGACGGCAACGGGCCGGGATATGGGGCCAGCGCAGCCGGGCCGGACATTCCGACGCCGCTAACGGCCCCGCAGCCGGGGGTCAAGAACGTCGCGCAGGGCGTCGCCCAGCAGGTTGAACCCGAAAACCACCACGAAAATCGCCAGGCCGGGGAAAATCGCCACCCAAATGGCGGTGCGTCCATGCTCTTCGGCGGCGCGTTTCAGCATCCCGCCCCAACTGGGAACGTCCGGGGGAACGCCGACGCCGAGGAAACTCAGCGACGCTTCAATAGTAATGGCCAACCCCAGGTAGTAGGTTCCCACCACCAGCACAATAGCCGCGCAGTTGGGGGCGATGTGGCGGAAAACGATGCGCTTGGATGACGCGCCCACGGCCCGGGCCGCCAGCACGTAGTCCAGTTCTTTCAGGCTTAACACCTGGGAGCGGACGGTGCGAACCACCGGGGATACCATTCCGATTACGATGGCGATAATCACGTTTTGCAGCGAGGAACCCAGCACGGCGACAATGGCCAACGCGATTATCAGCCCCGGCAGGGCCATCATGGCGTCAATCAGCCGTTGGAAGGCCAGGTCAACGTACTTGCCGGCGTAGGAAGTGGTCAGGGCCAGGAAGGAACCCAGGGCAATGCCGATTATCACGCTGCCGAAACCGACGTACAGGGAGATGCGCGCGCCGTGGATTACCCGGCTCAGCACGTCGCGGCCAACATGGTCGGTGCCCATGGGAAAACCGATTTGCGGGGGCTGATAGACCGCTTCTCTTCCCAGGGTCTCTTTGGGGCCGTAAGGGGAGATTAACGGGGCCAGGATGGCTATCAGAATGAGCAGAACGGTGATTCCGCCTCCGATGGCGCCCAGGGGCTTGGTGCGGACAAAGCGGTTCAGATTCCTGCCGGCGGAGCGCACCGGAGCCATTGGGGAAGGGGGAGCTACGGCTTCGGGGCCGGCCCCGGCGGTTTCTCGGTCAATCATTTTTCCTCACCTTTCCAGGAAAGAGGGGATGGAGTTGGCGTCAGCCGATAGGGTTACTGGTAACGAATCCGGGGGTCCAGGACGCCGTAGAGCAGGTCAATAAAGAGGTTCAGGGTTAAGACCACGGCGGCGGTCAACAGTATGACCGCTTGCAACACCACGAAGTCCCGGTGCTGGATGCTCTCGATTACGAACTGGCCCAGGCCGGGGACGGTGAAGATGGTTTCGACAATGATGACGCCGCCCAGCAGCCGGGCGAACTGGTAGCCGGAAACGGTGACTACGGGCAGGATGGCGTTTTTCAAGGCGTGGCGGCCAATTACCGACCATTCATGCAGGCCCTTGGAGCGAGCCGTCCTAACGTAGTCCTCCCGCAGCACTTCCAGCATGGAGGAACGGGTTACCCGGGCAGTGAAGGCCAGGTCGTGAAAGGCGATAGCCAAGGCCGGGAAGATTAGCTGTTTCATGTTCAGGACGGGGTCTTCCCACAGGGTTGCGTAGCCCAGGGGGGGCAGCCAGTTGAAGAAGAAAACCAGGCCGTAAATCATGAGGATTGCCAACCAGAAGGTGGGCAGGGCGATGCCGATAAGGGAGATTATCCGGGCGATGTAGTCCGGCATCGTGTCCTGCTTGACGGCGGAAATCACGCCCAGGGGAACGGCCATAACGACGGCCAGAATCATTCCCATGACGGATAATTCCACGGTGACGGCGAACTTGCGGCCCAGTTCATCAATAACCGGAGTCTTGTACCAGATGGAGGTGCCCAGGTCGCCGCGGACGACGCCCCAAAGCCAGTCGAAGTACTGGATATGGATGGGCCGGTCAAGGCCCAACTCCGCCCGCAGCTTGGCGATGTCTTCTTCGGTAACAGCGCCGGCGCCTTCTTCTCCGGTGAGGATAAACAGGGCGGTGTCGCCGGGCACCAGGAAGAAAAGAACAAAAACTATTACGGTGGTCAGCAGCAGGGTTGGTACGAAGAGGGTGAACCTCCTCACCACGTACTGAGTCACAGTTCCTCCCTTGGCCCGAAGGTGGGGTTAACCGGGATTGGGATATGGACCACCCGCACCCCTGGTTTCAACAGGGGCAGGTTCTCCAAAGAAACCGTCTCAAAAGCAGGGATTTCACCCCCACCCTAACCCTCCCCCTCAATAGGGGGAGGGGATTTTTGAGACAGTTCCTAAACTATGGCACGGTTATTCGATGGGCGGAGCGTCGGGGCCGTAGTTGGTGGCGTCCGGGTCCCACCAGATTTGGTCCCAGCGCCAGATGGTATGCGGGTGGTAGGGCGGGCGGAAATTCTGGATGCGGTAGTCCACCGCGCCGGCCCGGCCCTCCCAGTACAAGGGGATGTAGTGGCCTTCACCTTCGTTGAGGATTTGGGCCATTTCCTGGTAATAACCCCGCCGCTTTTCCGGGTCCAGTTCCCGGACTTCCATCGCCATGAGTTCGTTTATCCGGGGGTGTTCCCAGTTGTGGGGGTTGCGCAGGGTGTCCTTGGCGTACCACGTAGCCAGCACGGTTTGGGGTTCCAGGAAGTAGAGGCCGGAGCCGATAACGCTGAGGTTGTGGCTGCCGTCGCGCAGGTTGGCGTAGAAGGTGGCCCGGTCCTGGACCTGGAGTTCAACTTCGATGTTGAGCTTGTCCTTCAACTGGGCGGCAATCAACTCGGCCTCAGTGCGGGAGTCTTTCGCCTGGTCAACATTGAAAGTTAGATTGAAGCCTTCGCTGAAGCCGGCTTCGGCCATCAGCCGCTGGGCCTCGGCGATGTCCTGGGGGTCTTTGACGCCGTTGGCGTAGCGGAAACCGGGCAGTTGGGCCAGTTCCTCGGCGCTGGTGGCATAACCGGGCGGGAAGAAGTTAGCGGGAATGGCTTCGCCTTCGCCGGCGATGTCGCCGATTTCGCCCCGGTCAATAGCCAGGTAGATAGCCTTGCGGACGCGGGCATCGTCCAGGGGCGGCTTGTTCCAGTGCAGCCAGAACCCGCGGACGCTGCCGGCGCCGGACTTGGCGGCGCGCATCCGGCCTTCGGAGGCTTTTTGCACCGCGAGCATATCCTGGAGGCTGGTGCCGCCCATGACCAGCCAGGCGTCCACCTGGCCGACTTCCATGTGGGCCAGGCGGGTGGCGGCGTCCCTGACCACGAAGACCTTGAACCCGTCATAGAAGGGGATGGGGTTCAGGAAGTAATCGTCGTTGCGCTCCATTTCCCAGGAGTCGCCCTTGGTCCACTCCTTGAACTTCCAGGGGCCGGAGCCGACGTTGTTCTCAAAGCAGCAGTTAAGGTCGTCCTGGCTGGTATTTTGCACTACGTGGCGGGCGTAAATCTTGTAGTAGTCAACGGCCAGCCAGCCCAGGGCGGTGGCTGAGGGGAACTTGAGGGGCATTTCCACGGTGTGGCGGTCCACCACCGTGGCGGTGCCGCGCTGGTAGAAATCGCGGATGGCGGTGACGCGGCCCCGGGTGACGCCTTCTTCGGCCATGCGGTCCAGGCTGAACACCACGTCGTCGGCGGTGACCGGCTGGCCGTCCTGCCAGTTGGCGTCGGCGAGGTAGAAGGTCAGCATCAGGCCGTCGTCGGAGATTTCCCACTTTTGGGCCAGATCGCCCATGATTTGACTGGGGTTGGTGGGGTCGTAGGCCAGAAGCTGGTTGAACCGGGGGCCGGAGGGCAGCAGCACCGTGGTGGAGCTGGCCCCGTAGTGAACGTCGAGGAAGCCGGGGTTGGCCCGGTGGATAAACCGGATGGTGCCGTTGTAGTGCTTGCCGGCGCCGACACTGACCCATTCGGGGACTTCGGCTTCGTAAACGCCGGCGACGGGAGTGGCGAAAACGACGACTTCTTTCTCGACAATCTTCTCGACTTCCACTTCCTTGAGGACTTCGACCTCTACCTCTTTAAGGACTTCGACTTCCTTTTCGATAATCTCCGGGTCGGACTTGACCTCGACCTCTTTGATTACTTCCTTGACTACCTCTTTTTCGATGACCTGGGGTTCCGGCGCGGCGGCGGAGCCACAAGCTACGATGAAGAGCAAGAGCAGAACCAAGGACGTACAGACAAGGGCGTAGGGTTTGCCGAGGTAACGATGGGGCATGGTCGAACCTCCTCCTGATTTTCCTGGGTCGGGTGACTGCCGGGCCGGGATTGAAGGTAGGTACGGAGTCCGTTTGAGAGGTTACGGTTTCCGCAATGATTATCGTCCGCTATTATTGGTTTGCCGAATGTCCGAGCCGCAATCGGCGTTGCAACCAAGGGCGACAGGTTGCCACCGCACGGATTCGGCGTACGAGTTGGCGTAATATATACTGCCTTTTCAATGGTGTCAATTGGCAATGCAAATGAATACTATCGCCATAAATTATTGGTAAAGGGAATGATGGGGTGTCTGGTGGCGGAGGGGATTGGTTTGGGGCAAGGATTTCTGGATTCCGGCCTTCGCCGGAATGACGGTTGGGGGGCGCGGCGGCGTTGGTTCCGGGCCGGGACTTGGATTCCGGCCTTCGCGGGAGTGACGGTAGAGGGTGGGGGTTGGGGGGCCTATGACCGTTTTGGTGGTTGGCGTTGGTAGGGGCGCACGGCCATGCGCCCCTACGGTTGGTCAGGGGGTTTTCCGTGGATGCGAGGTTGGTTTGGGGATGGGGGTTTCTGGATTCCGGACTCGCGGGAATGACGGTAGAGGGTGGGTTCTTGTTGTCACCCTGAGCAATCCCACTGTAACCCTGAGCGTAGCGAAGGGTCTAAAATCCTTGCCAAGAAGGACGTTGACTTATGCCGGAAATTTCAGATTCTTCGCTCCGCTCAGAATGACATGGAAAACCGGGGCAAGGGATTCCCACCCTCCACCGTCATTCCCTCGAAAGCGGGATTCCACAAACCCCCAAGCAGATAACACCGTCCGTAAGGGCAAGGATTTCTGGATTCCGGCCTTCGCGGGAATGACGGTTGGGGGACGCGGCGGCGTTGGTTCCGGGCCGGGACTTGGATTCCCGCTTTCGCCGGAATGACGGGCTGAATCATGCGTAGGGGAAGGCGTTGGATGCTTTGCCGGTTAAGGCCCACCCAGGGCATAAAGGCGGCCGTCGTGGGAGGCGACGTACATGGTATCGCCTACGACTACGGGGGTGGCGGTGACTTTGCCGCCGGTCTGGAACTCCCACCGGGAGGCGCCGGTGTGAACGTCCAGGCCCATAACTGCCCCGTCCTCGGCGCCCAGCAGCAGGGTATCCCCGGCCACGGAAGGGGCGGCGGTGATTACCGAGTCCAGGTTGCGCGCCCAACGCTCGTCGCCGGTCTGGGCGTCCAGGGCGACAACGCGGGCCTCGTCGTTGGCCCCGTAAACCAGCCCGTGGGCCACGGCCGGCGTGCGGGTGACCCGTCCGCCCAGGTCAACGGCCCATACGCTGCCCCGCTGCACCGGCGGAGACCCGGACAAGCCCCAGACGTAGAAAGTGGTCTTCCAGAACAGCAAAAACCCGTCCCAGGGGCGGCTCCACTGGTGGCGGTCAACGGCCCAAAGCCGCCCGCCGTAGGAACCGATATATACCAGGTCGCCGTGAATCACCGGGCCGCCGGCGGAACTGCGGCCCCGTCCGGTTTCGTAAACCAGCCGCTGCCGCCCCGTCTTGGCGTTGATGACGTGGAGCAGTCCGCCCAAGGAACTGACCACCACCGAGCCGTCGTGATAGGCGATTTCGGCGGGAATCCAGTCGGTGGAGGCGAAAGTCCACCGTTCCTCGCCGGTGGCGGCGTCCAGGGCGTAGAGGCGGTTGTCGCCGGCGCCGACGTAAAGGGTGCCTTCGGCGATGATGGGCGAGGCCAGGATGGGGTCGTTCAGAACCTTTTCCCAGCGCAGGTTGCCGGCGGCGGTTTCCAGGGCCAGTATCCGCCCCGGACGGAGGGTAAAGAAAACCAGGTCGCCGGCTACGGCGGGAGCTGAGCCGCTGGGGTGGCCGGTGACGTACTCCCACAGGATTTCGCCGGTGTCGCGGTTCAGGGCCAGGACGCGGCCCTCTTCGGCGGCCAGATAGACCCGTCCGCCGGCTATGGCGGGTGCGCCAGCCAGCGGGCCGTTGGCGGCAAAGACCCATTTTTCCGCCAGGGGCGACGGCGGCGGGTGGGGGGTGAATCCGGCGTTCTGGGTGGTGCGGCGGGCCAGCGCCCAAGCATCAGCGGCCTGGTCGGCGTTGAGAGCGGTAGTCGCGCCGGGGGGAATCGGCCCAATATCAAAGAAGGTACGGAGGGTCCAGACCAGGACTACCAGCGCCACGGCGGCGATGATGCCCAGGCGGATGAAACGGTTGCGGAGGAACCGCAGCCAGTGACGGCGGACTACCTTGTCGGCGTCGGCCTGGGAGAGGTCGGCCAAGCCCGAAAACGCGCCGCAGTTGGCGCAGCGGGCGGCGTCGGGCTGGGGACTGACCTGGCCGCAAAACCGGCATACCCGGACTTGTTCCAAGAGGAAACCGCTCCTTTATATCCTTATATATTTAGGTATGGGATGGGGTGACGGGAAAACCGGGGCCGCCGGCTGCCGAGTTGGTGGGTTGATGGTTAATTGCCGGGGTAGGGGTAATGGTATCCGAAAAGGGTTGCGCTGCCAACATGGGAGGGGTTTACCCAAGGGTCTTTTGATTCTCGCCCTCGTCCCCCACTTGTCACCCTGAACCCCTACCTGTCACCCTGAACCCCTTCCATGTCACCCTGAACGAAGTGAAGGGTCTAAAATCCTTCGGGCAAGGCGACGTTGGCTAAGGCAAGAATTTTAGATTCTTCGCTACGCTCAGAATGACATCCCTGGAGAATCAAAAGACCCTGGGGATTACCCCCACCCCGGCCCTCCCTCTGGATAGGGGGGAGGGAGTATTGAAAGGGCCGGCGCGATTGGGTGGACAGGGGCGGCGGTTGACCCGTATAATTCTGTTCCAGGCCAAACAGCGTCCACCTTTGGCCTTGCCCGGTTGACCGTCATGGTTGACCATTTTTTCGTAAGCCATGCCCCATTGCGCTGGAGAGGTGCCGGAGTGGACGAACGGGCGCGACTGGAAATCGCGTAGGGGCTAACCGCCTCTCGCGGGTTCGAATCCCGCCCTCTCCGCCAGCAATTCCGTTATTTCCACGATTGCCTGACCCGGCCACGTGCTGACCCCAAGCCGCTACGCTAGGGCATAGGCCAATCGGCTACCCGCCACCATCGCCCGGAACCTGGAAAACCCGATGTTTCGCAAGCCAAAAGGCCAACCTTGCAGTGCATTGATGCATCGCCTTGGCCTGGGTACAATCTAGCCAAGTAATCTAGCCGGAGCGGTTATGGCGGACTGGTCGTTGCAAGACGCCAAGAATCGGTTTAGCGCGGTGGTGAACGCCGCCTTGGCCGGTGAACCCCAGAAAGTTACCCGCCGGGGACAACCCGCGGTGGTCGTGATGTCCGTTGAAGAGTATGAGCGGCTTTGTCAAGCGCAGAAGGCCGACGCGCCCGACTTTATCGAGCACCTCCTGGCCATCCCCAAAGGCGGGCCGGAAGACCTGTTCGACCGTATCCCGTTGCAGATTCGCGATGTGGAGTTGTGATGTATCTGGTGGATACCGATGTGGTGTCCGCGCTGCGCCGTCCGGACCGCCACCCGGGGCCAACCTTGTGGCTCAGACGTCAGCGGGCATCGGACGTTTACATCAGCGTCGTGACATTTGGGGAAATCGAGCGGGGAATCGCCCGGCAGATTCCCCAAGACCCGGACTTTGCCCGCGACCTGGCCCAGTGGTTTGAACGAACCTTGGTGTGGTTTGCAGACCGCGTCTTGCCGGTTAACGTCGCTGCCGCGCGGCGGTGGGGCCGTCTCTCGGCCTTTGTTGCCAATCGTGACGTTGACCTTCTAATCGCTGCCACAGCCCTTGAGCATGGCCTCACGGTAGTTACCCGCAATGTCAGGGACTTTGAGCCTACCGGAGTCCGGGTTTTCAACCCTTTTGATGACCAGGCGAACCGTTAAACACAAAAGGGAAGTATGACGAAGTTTCCTGGTTGCAGCGGTACGCGTACCGCCCTCTCCGCCAGCAATTCCGCCGTTTCCACGATTGCCTGAGCCGGTCAGCAGGAACGTCCATGCCCGACTTGCCCACCTTGGCTTTTCCCTCCGCCGAAGATTGGCGGGAATGGCTGGAACACAACCACGCCAGTTCCCCAGGCATCTGGCTGCGTTTCTACAAGAAAGGTTCCGGCCAACCCTCGGTGTATTACCCGGAGGCGGTGGATGAAGCCCTCTGCTACGGCTGGATTGACGGCCAGCGCAAGAAGTATGACGAAGTTTCCTGGTTGCAGCGTTACACGCCCCGCCGTCCCAAAAGCCAGTGGTCCAGCCTCAACACCCGCCACGTTGCCCGGTTGACCGAGGCGGGGAAGATGCGGCCCGCCGGACTGCGGGAGGTGGAGGCGGCCCAGCGGGATGGCCGGTGGGACAACGCCCAATCATCGCCCCGGGACGCCACGTTGCCGTCGGACTTCCTGGCAGAGCTTGACCGGCGCCCGGCGGCCAAAGCCTTCCTGCCCACCCTGAACCGCGCCAACATCTACGCCATCGTCTATCGCCTCAACAGCGCCAAGCGCCCCGAACCCCGCCAACGCCGGCTGCGGGCCATCCTGGAAGCCCTGGATAAGGGCGAAAAGCTGGTTTGAGCGGTTGTTGGCGATTCCCCGACGGGTAGTGAGCGGACTTGCTCAGCGAACTCGCGGACTTTAATCGTTTCTTTGCTAAGGAATGCTTGGTGGGGGGGTCATGGGATAGAATTTCGATTTATCAGGGAAAGATTGGGCACTCTGGAGAAGTCTTGGTCGTCTGATGCCAAATGACACTCCAGCAAAATAGCGGTGGCGGCAATCCAAGCGTCGGCTGTGTCTAGCCGGCGGCCTGCCCTTTCCATTTGGTCACGTAGTTGCGCTGATGTATGCACCAAATCCAGGCTGGGCCAAATGACCTCATACTGATCAATGTGCCTCATCAATTCGTTGCGCCGCCTGTTGCCCCACCTATTTCTGATGGGCCAGATAAGGAGTTCTTCCAGCGTTTGGAACGATATAACCGGGCGTAATCCCACGATTTCAGCTTGGTAGAACTGCGCTCGCTGGTCTCCATTGTAAATGATAGAAACCACGCTGGTATCAAGGACAACGAGCGGAGCAGGGAATACCATCAGGCATTATTATCTTTGCGGCTGGATTTGATGAACTGAATAAACTCGTCCACGTCAAAGGGTTCGCTGGCTCGTATGACCTTGTCCGGGTCGAAAATTTTGGGGTTGGGGTCATTCAAGAACGCCTCGAGGTCAAAGGGTTCGTTCCATGAGCGGGTTCCCCGGACTTCTTCCACCTGGATGTAACGCCATTGGTCATAACTATCGAACCGGCCTTGCCCCCTTACCTCGACGTATTGCATCGCCAACTCCAGCATTTGCCGGTCGTGGCTGGCGTCAAACCGCAGGTCTATGGGCCGGCCCTGATACGGAACCAGTTTTGCGGTGCGTTCTTCCCAGTCCACCGCCCTGAGCCGACCATGCACCAATGCCCGCTCCATAGCGTCAGCTACCGGCGGGGCTGGCATTGGCGCAGCCACGTAAACCTCACGCCAAAATTCCACGTGGCGGCCGCTATGCGGGTCGGCCAGCTGAACCACGGCAACTTCGGGCGACAGATTAGCGGCGATGCGTGATAAAGCATTGCCGACGGACTCGGGCAAAGAACGGACGTTTTCCGCTCCGACTATTCGAGCAATAGCTTGTCGCCCGTACCCCTCCGTCGGGTTATGCTCATCGGATGACGCCAAGCCTAGTTCCGCCACCAGGGACCCCGGGGAAGCGCCAATCAATCGAAGTTTGCTTTCCCTTTGCAGCCGGTTAGGCAGCCGGCCCGGTTTCCGGTAGTCGGCCAGGTGCCTTACCATGAGCCGCATGGCGTCCTGCACATACCGCAGCGTCTTCTGAAGGTCATCCAGCGAGACGCCTTCCTCGCTGATGTTGGGGCCTTCGAATCTGACAATCAATCGTGCGTCCACCATGTCCCTCCTATGCGCCGTGGCGTTGGCATGGTGTCTCAACCGTTGCCGATTATACTCGGCGCGTTTCCCATTGGCACCCGCCCGGTCAGCAGCGGGTCGGCGGTGGATGCTTTGGGGGAACGCCGCTTTCGGGCCATCATGCAAGCCCTGGAACCGGGGGGAGAAGTTAGTTTGAGCGGTTGTTAGCGATTCTCCAGTGGGTTGCAAACATCCATCAATTCAGCAAGCCGGCGGGTTCACGTTTATAATTGACGGTGAACTATCCCTAGAACAACGAGCCGGCGCGTTATGGTTGACAGAAGTTCAAGTTTCCTCGTAACCCCGTTTTTGCTGATTGCATTGACGGCCTTGTTGGGTTGCGGCGGCCCGCCGGACTTGGCGACTATGGTTGAAGAAGTCAGGGCCGGGGTGGTTCGCATTGAAACCTCCGGCGGAAGCGGCTCCGGGTTTATTTTTGACACCGGGCCGGAAGACAGCGCATTGGTGTTGACCAACTACCACGTGGTGGACAGCGCCGGGAGAGTCCGGGTAATCGTTGACGACGCGATAACCTACCGGGGTCATATTCAGGGGTTTGACGCCGCTAACGATTTGGCAGCGCTGAGTATATGCTGCGGCGATTTCAAGACCCTTTCCTTTGGCGATGTGTCCGACCTTAGACCCGGCAGCGAGGTTGTAGCTGTTGGCTACCCCTTCGACATTCCCGGGGCCGCGTCGGTAACGCGGGGGATTGTATCCGCCATACGCTCCCAGGGTCGCTCTGAAATCATCCAGATGGATGCCCCGATTAACCCGGGAAACAGCGGCGGCCCGCTGCTTTCCCTAACCGGCGAAGTGATGGGCGTAAACACCTTTGTCTTTCGCGACGGGGAAGGCTTGGGGTTTGCCGTTTCCGCAAAAACCGTCCGGGCGGTTCTCCCGGAACTCGAGGGGGAAAGAATCCTGGCAATAGCCGCCACGCCGACACCCACCCCTCGCCCTACGGCGACACCAAGGCCGAGGCCCACCCCATTGCCAACGGCAACACCCATCCCCCTCGACAACTGCGGGTATCGCTCGGACGGCACCTTGGAGTGTTGGTCACCAACGGCGACGCCAAGACCAGGGCCAACGGCCACGCCAACCCCTATGGATGAACCCGAGTTCATCCCGTGGCCGCCCCCTGAAACAGTAACTGCTATCGGCCTTGGCGTTTGGCACGCCTGCGCTTTGCGGCCAGATGGCACCCCGGTTTGTTGGGGTTTGAACAACGAAGGTCGAGCAACGCCGCCGGTGGGGGAGAATTTCATTACTATTGGCGTAGGTGCAGGACACACCTGCGGCTTGCGCTTTGATGGCACTCCGGTTTGCTGGGGTTTGAACAACGAAGGTCAAGCAACGCCGCCGTCAGATGAGAAGTTCACGGCCATTAGCGTAGATGACCACGTTTCCTGTGGCCTACGCTTGGACGGCACCCCGATTTGCTGGGGTTCCAACGAATGGGGCGAAGCAACGCCACCGGCAGATGAGAGGTTTACGGCCATTAGCGTAGGAAGCCATTCCTGTGGCTTGCGCTTGGATGGAACCCCGATTTGCTGGGGTTCCAACGAATGGGGCGAAGCAACGCCGCCGGCAGGCGAAAAGTTTGCTGCTATTAGCGTAGGAGTACGCTTTTCCTGTGGCTTGCGATTTGACGGCACCCCGGTTTGCTGGGGACACGAAAGCGAGGGTGAAGCAATGCCACCAGCAGGGGAGAAGTTTACTACCATCAGCGTAGGTTGGCCTCATGTCTGTGGGTTACGCCAAGACGGCACTCCAGTTTGCTGGGGGAACAGTCTTCTTGATGATGGTTCGCTAAGACCGCCGGAAGATGAAAAATTCGCCACTATAATTTGCGGTGGCTTGGGTTTTACCTGCGGGTTGCGACCAGACGGTTGGCCAGTCTGTTGGGGACCTCCCTAACATCCCCCGTTGATTGGGCAACCCATGATATATTACAGTGGGATGCGGTGCTACCGAAGTTGGTTTCGGGGATATGCAGATGGAGATTTGAAGGAATTTTCTGGTGACTGCGATGGATAAATTCTTGGATCTTGGGCGAGCTTTCGCACTTGACGCCGAGGACCTGTTAAGGTCCCGAACTAGGAGTGGGCTCGTTCACTCAACAGGTGACATCCGTGCTTCCGGTGACGAAGTCGAGGTCAAAGTCAGGGAATACTTAAGGCGGGTTCTGCCTCCACGCTTTTACGTTACGTCTGGGCACCTCATTGATGCCCAGCATCGTGTAAGTTCCCAACACGACATCATCATCGCGGATTCGTTTAACCTTCCATCTTTATACACCGCGAGAGATGGGACAGAATACGTACCCGCTACTTCAGTATATGCGATCGGCGAGGTCAAATCGTCTTACCGCAAAGCGGGGGGTTATTTTCAAAAGATCGCAGAGGACCTTGCTAAAGTTGCTGCTATGGATCGGCCTCTTATAGAAAACAGTATGGTAGATGGCAAAATCACTGATTCAACAACCTTATGGGACATGGCCCAGCCGATTAGCAAAGACCAGTACCTGAATCATTTGTTTGTATTTCTCCTTTGTGTTGATGTCGGCGACTTTGCGTTTCAAGACATTATTCCACATCTGGACACGGCACTTCCTAACCTAGTCCCCAACGTAACGGTCTTCTTGAACAAGGGTGTAATGGTCCGAATGCGTCTCAATATGACGGGCGAAGGCAAGTATCACAAGTACCCAATAGAGGCTCCATCACCCGAATATGACTGGGTGTTTGCCGAGAGCATGGACAATGACAGCGGAGGCACTAGAGAGGGTTCGAATCTGGCCTTCCTCTATGGAGTACTGGTTGACCATTTGAGCAATTCGCGCTTGGAGCCTACCGACGCGTACCAATATACTTCCAATCTCGTGTATTTGCGACGGTCCACCCTGAAGTGGTCTAAAGGCTACCCACCGGAATACACAACATGACCACCCCAACCGAAGCCGACGTTGGAACCCTGCCTTGGGCTGGCCTCAACCATCTTGCAACTCATGTCTTTGGAGGTGTGCGCCGATGGATTGGCAGGATTACATATCATCAGACCCGGCGGTTTGCCACGGGAAAGCGTGCATAACGGGTACGCGAGTTATGGTGACGGGCATCCTCGACAACCTGGCCGAGGGACTGGACGTTGAGGACATCATGCGGAGCTATCCGTCGGTGTCCCGGGAGGCGGTGCAGGCATCTCTGCACTACGCCGCCGAGTTGGCCTCAGCGCCCTAAATCCCCAACCCTTCGTAAACCCCCGGGTTGGCGCAGGCTTGTAGGCGTTTTCCCTCTAAGCCCAGCAGCAGGTTGCGGGCGGCCAGGTACATGGTTTCCCGGCGGGTGGGGATGGCCGCGCTGCCTACGTGGGGCGTGATTACGATGTTGTCCAGGGTCAGCAAGGGGTCGTCCGGCGGTATCGGTTCCGGGTCGGTTACGTCCAGGGCGGCGGCGTAAATCCACTCTTCCTTTAATGCGGTGTAGAGAGCCTTGGCGTCCACCACCGGGCCGCGGGCGGCGTTGATTAAAATGGCGGTGGGTTTCATGGCCCGCAGTTGCGCCGCGCCGATGAGGTGGCGCGTCTCCGGCGTCAATGGGACGTGCAGGGAAACGTAGTCCGACTGGGCCAGCAGTTCCTCCAAGGACAGAAATTCCAGGCCGTATTGGGTTTCCAGCTCCGGCTTGCGGGTGCGGGAGGAATAGACGACTTTCATATCGAAACCCTGCGCCCGCTTGACCATTTCCAGCCCGATTTCGCCCAGTCCCACGATGCCCAGGGTCGCGCCGTGAACGTCCACGCCCAGCCAGCCCAGGGGGTGGAAGGCCAACTGCCATTCCCGGTTGCGTACCCAACGCTCGCTTTCGCTGACCCGGCGGGCGGCGGCCATGAGCAGGGCAAAGGCCAGGTCGGCGGTGCATTTGGCCAGCACGCCGGGGGTGTTGCCCACCAGGATGCCCCGGCGGGTGGCCTCGGCCAGGTCAATGTGGTCAACGCCGACGCCCAGGTTGCTGATGACTTTCAGGTTGGGCGCGGCATCCATCGCCGGGCCGTCCAGCCGGTCCATGATGTTGACCAGGACGCCCTGCTTGTCGGCCAACAGCTCGCGCAGTTGTTCCGGCGTGGGCGGGTATTCGTCGGGCCACACTTCCAGGCTGGCGGCGGCGGCAATCATTTCCAGACATTCGGGCAGCAGTTGGCGGGTTACCAGGACGGCGGGCTTGGACATGGCGACATTCCTCGCAGCAGGGTAAGAAAATGTTTTGAGACAGGGTTTTCACCCCCATCCTAACCTTCCCCCATCGAGGGGGAAGGGACTTTTGGGACGGTTTCCGGGTTAGGCCATTGTAGCGGCGGGGACGGCGGTTTATCCACCGTGGGGCGGGCGCTATGCAGGGCAACCGCATTTGGATTCTTCCGTCGGCTGAGCAGGAATCAGCCGAGCGTGGTAGGGGCAGGTTTGAAACCTGCCCCTACGGTCGTGGCTTGGGCAAGTGTCAATAAGACAGAGAACTCCCCTGGAAAACGCCAATGGAATCTCAAACGCGATTGCCCTGGGGTGCTATACTGGCGGCGCAAATGACACCGGGGAGGCTGGAATGGCCCTTTTTCTGACTGAGCGGGAAGTGGTGGAACTGCTGCCGATGGGCGAGTGCATTGACGTGCTGGACCGGGCCTTCGCCCACGCCGGGGCGGGACAGACGGAAATCAAGCCCCGTTCCCGGATACGGATGCCCAACGGGTTTTTTCACTTCATGGCGGCGGCGGACGCCGGGGACGGGGTGTTTGGATACAAGGCGTACCCGTCCTTTGCCGGGCCGGGGGGCAGCAAGTTCCTGGTGATGCTGTACGATTTCGAGTCGGGGCAACTGCTGGCCTGCCTGGAGGCGGGACGGTTGGGGCAGATTCGCACCGGGGCGGCCTCCGGGTTGGCGACGAAATACATGGCGAAGGAAGACGCGGCGACGGTGGCGGTTTTCGGCTCCGGGTTCCAGGCCCGGACGCAGCTGGAGGCGGTCTGCGCCGCCCGCAGCATCAGCCAGGCGCGGGTTTACAGCCGGCGGCAGGAACGGCGGGAGGAGTTTGCCCGCCAGATGGGGGAACGGCTTAGCCTGGACATCAGCGCCGTGGACAGCCCGCAGGACTGCGTGGACGGGGCGGACGTGGTGATTACGATAACGTCGGCCCGGGACCCGGTTTTCGACGGTTCCGCCCTGGCCGCCGGAGCGCACGTCAACGCCGCCGGGGGGAACCACTGGCAGCGGCGGGAGATTGATGAGGATACGGTGACGCGGGCCGACGTTATCGTGGTGGACGACCTGGAGCAGGCCAAGGCGGAGTGCGGCGATTTGATGTGGCTGGAGGCCCGGGGCAGTTTCCGGTGGGACATGGCCCACGAACTGCAAGACGTGGTGGCCGGGCGGGTCAACGGGCGTCCGGCGGCGGACTCGATTACGCTGTTCGAGTCAATGGGGGTGGCCCTGGAAGACATTGCGGCGGCCCGGTGGGTATATGACAAGGCGCGGGAACGGGGCATCGGCCAGGAATTGCCGTTTTAGCAGCCCGGGGGCCTTTGCATTGATGACCAACCCAACAAGCCCGTCATACCGGCGCAGGCCGTTATCCAGGACTCCTTGGCCTCAAGAATGTTGTCCTGCGCTTGCCTTTTCTGGATTCCGGCTTTCGCCGGAATGACGGTAGTTGCGGCGGCGGTAGGGGCGGGTTTGAAACCCGCCCCTACGGGTTAGGCAAGGTGTTTCCGGGAATGGCGACGGCCCTGGGTATGGGGGTTTCTGGATTCCGGCTTTCGCCGGAATGACGATACATCCTTCATCAGTTCAAGTAAGTCGCCCTTCCAGGCGGGAAAAAATGGCCGCCGTTTGGCACGGCGGCATGGAAAAGAACCAGGGTGGCCCCCGGTTAATTACCGGGGGCGGTTGTTTGCTCAGGCGATAGGCCACCGGGTGCTCTTGCGGAGGGGTTCGGTCTCGGCCAGGGTGCGGTTCATGCGTTCCTGCTGGCTCATGCCGGCGCCGGCCAGCCAAACGTAAATCAGGGCAATCTGCTGTCCCAGCTTGGGCAACATTCCTTTTTCCTGGTCTTCCTGGGTTTCGGGGTCGTGAATGATTGTAGCCATCGGGGTTTTCAGGGTCCTCCTGCGGTGATTTTCGACGCTGTTGGCCCGTCTCCGGCGGACATATTGTTTATGTATATTGCCGATAGTGCCGGCCAATCAACATCGTTAGGTTTAATATACTACCTGATTGGTATTGTGTCAATAGATATTAACAAACTCTTAATATATCAATTGGATATGGCGTTGGTGGGGGCTGACCCCCTCTCCAACCCTCCCCCTGGTAGGGGGCGGGGGTTATTGGTGCGGGCGTTTTCGGGAATGGCAACGGCCTTGGATGTGGGGGATTTCTGGATTCCGGCCTACGCCGGAATGACAGGTTAGGGGCCAACCATGCCACCCTGAACGAAGTGAAGGGTCTAAAATTCTGCGGGCAAGGCGACCCCTTCGGCTATGCTCAGGGCAGGGTTGGTTAAGGCAAGAATTTTAGATTCTTCGCTGCGCTCAGAATGACATGAGAAGGGCCAGGATGACATGGGGGTGCGAGGATGTGGATTCCGGCGTAGGCCGGAATGACGGGTTAGGGGCTGGAAGGATGGGTTGAGAGATGGGGAAGGGACTTGGAAGGAGGTTTTTTGGAAGATGTGTGATAAATCCCCTCCCCCTACGAGGGGGAGGGTTAGGGTGGGGGTGGAATCCCGCTGGGAAAGGAACGAAGAAGGGACTTTCAACACGGTTTCTTAGAGGCCGAGTTTGCCGGGGTTCATTATGTTGGTTGGGTCCAGGGCGCGCTTGAGGGCCAGCATTACTTCCTGGTTGGGGCCGCGCTCGCGGGCCAAGAGGCGGTTGAGCTTGATTCCCGTGCCGTGGCAGTATTCCATGACGCCGCCCATGTCCTGGGCCAAGGTCAACACCCGCTCGACGGCCCGGCCCAACTGCTCCCGGTAGGCGGCGTCGTAGCCCCGGGCGGGAACCACCATCATGGAAAAAAGTTCGGGGCGGCTCCAGAGGGAGTATTCCACCACCTTGACGCCTTCGGCAGCCAGAATTTCCTCGGCCTGGCAGCGGTAATCCAGAACACGGGAAAGGGGCAGGGCCAAGTGGAGATAGTCGAAACTGCGGCCCCGTTGCCGGCTCCAACGGACTTCCCGGGGTTTGCCCAACGCCGTCCGCTTGTAGTTTTCGCCGGACTCGTGGCGTTCTTCCCAGTATTCCAGCGTCGGGCCGGGGCCGATGTCCTGGCCGTCGAATTGGGCGCAGACCCGCATGGCCCGCTCCAGGGACGCCTGCGCGCCCTCCTTGAAACCCTCAAAAACCAGGTACAGGCGGACGTGGTTGAGTTCTTCGGTCAAGTCCAGCAGCGTGGGGCGGATTCCCAGGGCCATAAGCTCGGCCACCGCATCGAATCCACGGCTGAAATCGGGGAAACCTACGGCGGCGAATAGCTGGGCTTCGGGCAGTCGGAACACCTTGACGGTGGCCTTGGTGATGACGCCAAAGACGCCCTCGGTGCCGATGAAAAGCTGGTTGAGGTTGGGGCCAGTGGAGTTCTTGGGGACGGCCTTGGTGGAAATCAGTTGGCCGTTGGGGAGGACGGCTTCCAGGGCAACCACCTGGTCGCCCATCGGCCCGTTGGCAGCCGCGCGGTAGCCGACTCCGTTGGTGGAAATGGTTCCGGCGACGGTGGCGATGGGGACGCTGTACGGGTCATGGCCGGGCATCAACCCATGTTCGGCCAGGGCGTTGTAAAGGTCTTCCAGCACCAGACCGGCTTCGACGGTGGCGGTCATGGCCTTGGCGTCAATTTCCAGAATCCGGTTGAGCCGCTTTACGTCCAGAACCAGGCCGCCCTGCACCGGGAGGACGCCGCCCATGACGCCGGTGCCGCCGCCGTAGGGAATAACGGGCAGACCTAGTTGGTTGGCGAAGGACACCACCGCCGACACTTCTTCCACCGAACCGGGGCGCACCACCACGTCGGCCAGCCGTTGAAAAGCGTCCTCGGAACCGAAGGCCCGGAAGGGAGTCAAGGCGTCTCCGCTGTAACAATCCAAGTCGTATTGGCTCCGCAGCACATGAGCGGGGCCGACGATTTTTTCCAGCGACTCTACGGCGGTGGGGTTAATCATGGTTGGTTATGGTTGGGTGTTGGCAAGGGTATCACCCCCACCCTAACCCTCCCCCTACCAGGGGGAGGGGATTTATCACACACTCTCCAAGAGGGGGAGGGAGATCCATAAACGGCGGCGGGCGGTACAAGCGCTGGAATCAAGGGCGGGGTTGGCGCTGCCATAGGGTGCCTTGGGGGGTGTCTTCCAGGACGATGCCCTGGTCGGCCAAGCCGTCGCGGATGCGGTCGGCCAGCTCAAACTGGCGGGCTTTTCGCAACTCGGCGCGGGTGTCCAGCAGCATCTGGATAAAGGGCTGGGCGGAAAGCAGGTCGCCGGTTGACGAATCTCTTTCCTCAAAGGTGATGCCCAGGATGCCGGCCAGACTTCGCAGGGAGTCCTGGGCTTCGTGGACTTGAAGCCCGGTTTCCTGGCTGCGGTTGATTTCCCGGGCCAGGTCGAAAAGGGCGGCTATGGCCTGGGGGGTGTTCAGGTCGTTGTCCATTGCAGCGTTGAACCGTTGTACGAAGGGCTGGGCGTCCAGCGGTTCCCCTGCGGCGTCGCTGGGCCGCAGGGCGTGGCGGAACCGCTCCATGCTGCGCTCCATCGCGGCGGCGCCCTCTTCGGTGTAGGCCAACGGGCTGCGGTAGTGGGAGCTTAGGAAGTAGAGGCGGAGAGAGTCGGGGCTGTGCTTGGCCAGGGCTTCTTCGGCGGAAACCAGGTTGCCCAGGGACTTGCTCATCTTGTCGTTGCCGAACTGGAGCAGGCCGTTGTGAATCCAGTAGCGGGCGAAGGGCTGCCGTCCGGTAAAGGCTTCGCTCTGGGCGATTTCGTTTTCGTGGTGGGGGAACACCAAGTCCTGCCCGCCGCCGTGGATGTCCAGGGGGTCGCCCAAGCGGTCGAGGGACATGGCGGTACATTCGATATGCCAGCCCGGACGGCCTAGCCCCCAGGGGCTTTCCCAAGCGGGTTCGCCGGGCTTGGCCCCTTTCCAAAGGGCGAAATCCATCGGGTGTTCCTTGTCTTCGTCCACCTGCACGCGGGCGCCGGCAATCATTCCTTCCAGGGAGCGGTGGCTGAGCTTGCCGTAATCTTCGCTGCGGTTGACGCGGAAATAAACGTCGCCGCCGGCGGGGTAGGCGAAACCTTTTTCCACCAGGCCCTTGATGGTCTTGATGATGCCGGGGATTTCCTGGGTGGCCCGGGGGTAGGCGTGGGCGCGCTGGATGTTGAGGGCGTCCATCGCGCCGAAAAAGTCCTCGATGTAACGCTCGACCAGGGAATCTTCGGTGACGCCCTCGTCCTGGGCGCGCTGGATAATCTTGTCGTCAATGTCGGTGAAGTTCTGGATGTGGTTGACCTGGTAGCCGATGTGTTCCAGGTAGCGGCGCAAAACGTCGAAAACGACGTAGCTGAGGGCGTGGCCGACATGGGTGGAAGAATAAGGGGTAACGCCGCAGACGTACATCTTGACGGTGTTGCCGTCGGCAGGAACGAACTCTTCTTCCTGGCCGGTCAGGGTGTTGTATAGTCTCATGCTGCTCTATTCGGGCGGCCCGGCGGCGGGCCGTGACCTGTCAAGAAGCCCCAACCCGGTCAGGGGTTGGAGAAGAGGGCGGCAACGGCGCAGGCGGCGATGCCTTCCTCGCGTCCGATGAAACCCAGGTAATCGGTGGTGGTGACTTTGACGCTTACCTGTTCCGGGGATATGGCAAGGGTGTCGGCCAAGTTGTCCCGCATTTGGGCCAGGTGAGGGCCAAGACGGGGCCTTTGCGCCAGTATTGTAGCATCAACGTTGGAGATGCGCCAACCGGCGGCGGCCACCAGGTCGGAGACGCGGGCCAGCAGGATAAGGCTGGAAATGTCCTTGTATTGGGGGTCGCTGGAAGGGAAATGAACCCCCTTGTCGCCCAGGTTGGCCGCGCCCAGCAGGGCATCCATGACGGCGTGGGTCAAGGCGTCGCCGTCGCTGTGTCCCTCCAGCCCCCGGTCGTGGGGGACGGCAACGCCGCCGATGACCAAGGGCCGGCCCGTGGCAAGCCCATGGGCGTCAAAGCCCATGCCGATTCTAAAGTTGGCCACGAAATCCTTGTTTCAAATCGCTGAGCCAGAGGATTGTTTTCTGACCCCGCTGGCAACCAAGCCGTACAACGGTTTTTGGTTCCCCCAATATCCTAGAAGTACTTGCCGTTCTTCCTTACCGAAGAACATCGTGGAAAGGATCATGGCACTGCGAACATGGTCTGAATTCTCAGAACCCCAGTGGCTCCTTAAATTAGACCGGGAAGGGGCCCCTCCAAATTTCCCTATCAGTAGGGCACAGGCCGCTCGGAGTTCGTTGCTTCGCTGAGGATCAGTGAGTATTCCTAGAGCTTTGTTGACAGTACTTGTGGGAATCGTTTCGGCCGACAGCAAAGCCGCGATTGGCCACTGTAATTCCCAATCGTAAACGCATTGATCCCGTTCAATGAAATTGCATAGCCGTTTCTGGACTTGGTTGTCACCGTGTATGAATTTTGAGATGTACTTACAGTAGGAACGGGTCAAATGAGGGCGGTTCCCAAGCTCTGACAGGACTATGTCGACTGCCAAGTCCGAGGCAATATGGCCTAGTGCGCCGAGACAGAAGTTATCCATTTGGTCACGTTTGGCACCGGTCACCTGAACTCGGGAATCCCACAATTTTTCAATTGCCAAAAGTTCAATCGCCGGTTCCAATTCGTACCCTTCCTCGTCTGCAAATTCCTCCCAAGGGTCCAAGAACCCGTAGGATGGAAAAAAGTCGACCTCATCAAATATCTCAATGACTTCTTGACGAGCGTTTTCGAACAACGTGTCTAATTCCGTGTGTTCGTGTATCAGTTCTTGGACCGTAACTATCTTGCTTTTCGACTCGTTAAGGTCCAAGCCGATTGTTCTCAAGAATTGGCAGATTGGCGCGAGGCTAACGCGAGCATCGCGTTCAGCCCGGTAAAACAATACCAGGTCATCCACATATCTTAGTGATTGAATACCGCGAGATGCTAAATATGTATCTAGGGTGCTCAGGTAGAAGTTCCCTAGCAAGTCCGAAGGATACAGACCTTGGGGGATTCCGTACGAAAATCGCCCGCTCCAATTTTCTAGCAAATGTTTTACTAGTACGGTGATCAATGGTTGAGGAACTTGTGATTCCGTCAAAAGGTTTTCCAAGACGTGGTGGTTTAGGTGGACAAAATAAGAGGTGATGTCAATGGTCGCAGCATGGGTGAATTGGCCACATTCTGCGTTGCTGGTAATCGCTGTCTTAAATTCTTGGTACGAATCCCCTCTCGATTGAAACATTTGGAATGACGGATCTGAATCCAGAAGGCGATAGCTGAAAACACGACTGTCGTCTAACTGGTTGTCCACTGTGTGAGCCAAGCAGTCTGATATAGCTTGATAAAGCAATCTATCCGCTGGGTACAAGATTGAACCCGGCCGAGTCATACCACTCGATTTCGGAACTTCTGAGGTAATCAAAGAATCCGGGCGGAAAGTGCCCGCCTTGAGCTGCCCAATTAACTGATCCCACAGTTCGTCAGGGACGTAATCGAAAATCAGTTTGTATTGAGGTGCAAATATGAAATCGCTTTGTATGTCGGTCAACACACGGCCAATCGCTTTTTCTTTGTTGAGAGAACTAATGATTGCCGGGTTCAATCCAACCATGAGCTCGGACCCTCTATGTCGCGTAGCAGTATTTTATCGTCCCTCGGCGCCGTCCAACAACCCGGCGACCAACGTAAGGTCTTCGGGGGTGGTTACTTTCAGGTTGGCGTAGGAGCCGAGGAACATTTTTACCGGGTGGCCCAGGGTCTCTACCATCGCCGCATCGTCGGTTACGTCCTGGGTACAACGGCGGTGGGCCTCCATGAGCAGGGCATAGTCAAAGACCTGGGGAGTCTGGGCAGCCCACAGTTTTTCCCGCGGCGGGGTTCCAGCCACCAGGTCGTTGTCGCCAACCACCTTGATGGTGTCCTTGACCGGCACGCCGGCGACGGCGGCGCGTGATTGGCGGGCGGCGGCCAGTCCCCGTTCCAGGATGTCGGCGGACAAGCAAGGGCGGGCGCCGTCATGCACCATTACCCATTGGCAGGGCCGCAGGGATTCAAGGCCGCAGCGCACCGAGTCCTGGCGACGTTCCCCGCCGGGGCAGACTTGGGTTACTTTGTCCAGCCCGTAACGGCGGAGGATTTCGCGGCCAACGTCCAGGCTTTGCGCCGACAACACCAGCGCCACCTCGTCCACCAACTCCGAAGTCTGGAAGTGAGACAGGGTATGAACGATGAGGGGGATTCCGTGGACGGGGGAGAAAATCTTGTCCACGCCGGCCATACGGCTGCTTTGGCCGGCGGCGACTACCACCGCACCCACCCGGCCGGGGGCCTCCGGTTCAACGGGTGGGCCGGATTCCAGGGGCATGAGACCTTAGTTGTTGCGGCACTGGGCGAAGATAATCCGCCCGGCGGCGGTTTGCAGGACGCGGGTAACTACTACGTCGTGGGAGGCGTTGATGTAACGCCGTCCGCCCTCGACGACCACCATAGTGCCGTCGTCCAGGTAGGCGACGCCCTGACCGGGTTCCTTGCCTTCCTGCACGATGTCAACGCGCAGTTCCTCACCGGGCAGGACGATGGACTTGAGGGCATTGGCCAGTTCGTTGACGTTCAGGACCTGGACTTCCTGCAACTCGGCGACGCGGTTCAGGTTGAAGTCGGTGGTCAGGATGGGGACTTTCATGGAACGGGCCAGGTGGACCAGTTCGGAGTCAACTTCGTTGCTGTGGGCCACGCCAACGTCCAGGACTTCCAGGGATATGCGTTCTTCGCGGCGGAGACGGCCCAGGACTTCCAGGCCGCGGCGTCCGCGGTTGCGGCGCAAGGGGTCGCTGGAGTCGGCGATGTGGCGAAGTTCGTCCAGCACAAAACGGGGAACCACCAGGACGCCCTCAACAAACCCGGTGGCGGTCAGGTCGGCGATGCGCCCGTCAATAATGGCGCTGGTGTCCACCAGGATGGCGCCGCTGCGCTGGGGAGTGGCGGCGCGACTGGCGGCGGGGCGGTCTTGCAGGTTGGGAAAGGCGGTCTGCATATCGCGAGAACGCTGGACGCCCAGGGCAGTGCCCATGATGCCCAGAGTGACGATGACGATGAGGGGCAACGCCAGACCCATCCAACCGTCCAGGGTGTACAGGGGGATGGCCAGCAGGGAGGCGATTACGAGGCCAACCAATAGTCCGATAATGGCGGATATGAGCGTAGAGGCGGGCAGGCCGTTGAAATAGTCAACGCCTTTATGAAGGGGCTTTAACGTGATGTAGGGGGTCACCAGGGCGCCCAGGGGAACGCCGGTCAGGGCCAGCGCCAAGCCCCAGGGCCAAAGCCTTTCCTGTCCGGTGGACATTTCCGACACCAGACGTCCCAACCGCCAACCCAGAACGCCGAATCCGCCCGCGCCCATGACCCGGAGCGTCCAGACTTCTAACACGCCGGTTGCCTCCTCTCTATACTATGTTGCTATGTTTCCGTGGGTGGTCGGGTTGTGTTCAACGCTGGATTTAAGGATTTTTCGGTTTTGTCGGTGCAACGAAAGGGTAAGGGGAATCCATTGGGCGGGGAAAGGGCCGCCTGCGTTGAGAGGATAACATAAATTACGATAACGCGGTAGTTGTTGACGTTTAGGGGCAGGGCCTTTCCATTTTCATTCCGCGGCCCAAGTATGTAATTCTGAGCGTAGCGAAGAATCTAAGATTCTTGCCTTAGCCAACCCTGCCCTGAGCATAGCCGAAGGGGTCGCCTTACCCGTAGGATTTTAGACCCTTCACTTCGTTCAGGGTAACATTGGGTATTTCATGGCAACAATCGAAAGACCCTGCGTTTGGGAGGGTTGGGTTGTGCGGGTTGGGGATTGGGACTAAGATACTTGTCGCCGGGGGCTGGGCCGTCCGGCTGGTTTCCTATTTTTCCGTCCGGGGTGTCGCGTTATGCCGCTTTCATTGGCCGACCTGGATGCCATGACCATCGAAGAAGCCCAGGCTCTGACCTTCAGCCAGCGGGACGAACTGCTGGACTTGATTATCGAGGCGGGGCGTCACCAGTCCACCGACATGATTTCCTACCGCAACGGCCTTTATTGCGATTACTTTGAAGAGGACTTGACGCGGATGTTGAAGGTCAAGGCGGTCAAAGTCCTCTGCCGGGGGACCACCTCTTCCGGGTTTGACGGCGTGGTGGTGGGAGAAACCGACGCGGAGCAGTACCGGGCCTGCCTGAACCACGTCAACGTGACGCTGGAAGCGGCGGCCACCGGATTCAGCCGGGTGGTGACGCTGGTGGTGTTTCTGACCAACATGGACAACTGGCCGCTGTTCAACGAAATTTACCGGGAGTTCATCCCCAACCCGCCCTGCCGGGCCGTCATCGGCACCACGGCGCTGGCGCAGAAACCGATTTCCATAGAGATTGTGGAGTGCATCGCGTATAAGGCGCTGCCCTGACCCGGCGGCGTTCCTTGTTAGGTGGTCTGGCTGTTCGGCAGCGGTAGGGTGGATTCCCGCTTTCGCGCAGGGAAGGGCCATTTGGCTTGCTTGAAGGTACTGTCGCTGCCTGTACCTAAGTGGTGGGGGGTTGCCAAATTTTGGTGATCGCCTCCCCCAATTGTTGGCTTCGATGTTGAATGGCGTTTTCGTCCCAAACGGAGGGCGCGTTCTCTAGCAATTCTTTGTTGATGAACAACGCGCTGAAATTGTTCAATGCTTTGCGTTTATTTTCCCAGGAACGGTTAGACATACTAGAATTGAGTTCCTTAGTGGCTAAGGTCAAGTTCCCGATAAGTCCAATGTGACGATTGCGAAAGTCGGTGGCCTCGCTTTTGTCCATTTGCTGGTCAGGTAATGGCCATCCATCTTCGTTCCAGCGTTGCGGTAGTAGATGCTCTACCGTGAGTTTAGATGTTTCACCCACTTGTTCAGCCATCACCGGCCTTTTGCCGACCTCAATGGCTTCAAGTATCATCTTCCTACGAGCAGCGTTGCCTGGCATCGGGTTCACAGATAGGTAATCTTTCACTCGCCTATCGTCTGGCCAGATTCTATTATCCGCGGTCTGGCTGCTCAAAAATTGGATAACCGCTTGGTCCGGTTGTACGGAAGTATTGGTCTCCAAATGTTTGACTAGCTCTATGAACAGCCTGTTGAGACCCTGAGAACCTTGACCGCACACAGCCCTCCGCACCAGGTAACTTTCTAGTGCGTGCACCGCCGACTTTCGCTCTTGGTCTCCAATGTCTTGCGTGTATAGCCACAAAAGAGGAGGCATGATGACGCTAATTTCCAATGTCTTGACGCGTTTGAGGACATCTTCGATTCCGGGTTGTCTGTTCTCCTCAATGTTCTTGTATATGATTCCTGCTCCCCTAATGTCGCTGGCTAGGGAATCTATCGGTGTGCTATGTCGTTCTTTTTCGCGCTCGACAAACCCTCGGAATGTCGCGGCGGTGCGACGAATCGGGACATACTCGCCTACGCGCATCGTGCACCAGTAATTGAGGAATCGGTCAAGTTGCATTTGGAGGTCGCGCCCTCGGCTTTCCTCTTTCCGCCACCAATCATCCTCGAACATTCCCCACAGTTCGTTTGCCTTCCCCCAATCGTCAATGACGTCGGCTTCGTACATCACCGTATTCTTTATATAGTCAGCTTCCTTGAGCCGTTCCCCTCGGCTGTTTAGAATCTCAAAAATAAAGTGGGGTTTTTCGCTGGTATCGAGGTCGATAGTGGCAACCTTAAGGTATTTGGTCAACGCTTTGTGAAGTGCCCGAGCCCTGATAGCCACGTGTTCTGGTTCTTGATTGAGCCAAGCCGACACCCAGTTTCGGAAGTGACCGTACGCATTAACGATGGATCGGGGAGGGCGGTTTTGGCCTAGTCTGTCCCTTATAATGTCTTGAAAATCCGCTTGGTCTAGGCCATTGGATTGACGAATTTTGGTGGCGTTTAGATAGTCGCCGGCAGTTCGATTTTCCTCGTTAAACATACAATCTTGCAGAGTTCCGAATTCTGTGGTCGAAACGAGCGATGAGGTAAACTCCATTGAGATTGCTTTGATGAGGAGTTGCAAGGTAGTCAGCCGCTGTTGACCATCGACAACCAATACTGGCTGGACTTCGCTAAACTGAGTGTCACCGTTTCGTGGCTGAACTACAATCGCTCCCATAAAATGGGGAAGCAAATCGGGAGAGTCCGGAGCGCGCAATATCTTCTCAGCTACCTTCTGGACATCGTCCCACAACGCTTCCCACTGCTCTTCACTCCAAGCATATGGGCGTTGAAATTCTGGTATTCGATACGAAACGTTAAAATTGAACAGGTCGCTCAATCCCATTATTTTTGCATCCATCAAGTCCCTCTTCGTGATACTTACTTGGGCTGGTTAGAGCGGATTCGAGAGTTTGTCTGGTAAACCACTTGTGGATACCTACATTGATAAAGGCCAAATGTATAGTACATTAAGGATGGTAACGTACATAATCTAAGGATGTCAATGCTTGCTACGGTCGCTACACTATCAATTGAACAACGTGCCCTAACCCGAAAATTTGGGCACGGCCTGGGTTCTCCCAGTCTGGATGACATGGTGAAAGCACTGCGCGATGAGGCGGAGGAGGTGGCGGCTCTGCCCGGCGCGGCGTGAGACGGCAGTTCGCCACCCCGCCGGTTCCCGGTGATATACTTGGCGGGAGACGGCCAATCTTGTCTTTCTAAGGAGGCGACATGGCGTTAGAGCTGGCGTATAAGGTTCGGAGTTACAGCACCGGCACATTGGGACGGGCGATTTGCAATTCCCGCAACCACCATTGGGTCGCCGACGATTCCGGCGGCGAGGAAGTCGGGGCGGGAGAGCTTTTCTTTTCGGGGATTGTGGCTTGCGCCGTCAACATGGTGCAGCGTTTGGCCCACCAGGGGGATGTTCCGCTGGAGTGGATGGACGTTTCCATCGAAGGGTATCGGGACTCGGAAAAGCCGGCGGCGGACATATCGCTTTACGACGATATACGGGTGCATTTCCAGATGTGGGGGGTGGACGACGACCAGGGGCAGGAATTGGTGAAAACCTGGAAACGGCGTTGACCCCTTTACGGTTCGGTCGCCGTGGCGACCCCAAGCACGACGGTAACGGCGGAGATTCACGCCGAGGCGCACAGCCGGGTGTAGGAAACTCCGGCGGGGGGCGGAGGCAATCGCATCAGGATTCTTCCCAACCGCATAGCAGGGAATCGGCTGATGGTGGTAGGGGCAGGTTTGAAAACTGTCTCTACGGGCATAGCGCCGGTGGGCGAATAATGTAGAAACGGTGGTTAATTTTGCCGTTCGCCCCGAGCTTTCTCACCCAGGGCCGCACGTTCATGCGCCGCCGCGGTGCGCGTTCCGGCAAAGCCATCAAATGTCGGCGCCAAAAGGCAGCTATTGCAGCGTGAATCTCAGGCGGTCCATGTCTTCCTTGGTGGCCAACTCCGCCAGCCTCGCCTCCATTTGTTGCAGCCGTCCGGCAATCCGTTCAATGGTAATCCTCAATTTGGTCCGGGCGCGCCCGGCTCTTCCCTTGGTGCCCAAACTCTCCAAATCCACCTTTATTTGTTCCAGGTCCGTGCGGAACAATCCCAGGTCGGTACGGGTGGCCTGAACGTCCTCCTCTTCGATTAGAACAGGGATCATGGCCTCCAGGCGTTCCAGTGGCGCGCGATAAGTTTCCGGGTCCGCAGCCAACAAGTCGCGCAGGTTTTCCGCGTCTTCCCTGGTGGCCAGGTTGGCGACGATGCCGTCAATACGGGTAAGGGCGTTTTCCAGCGCGCGAATACGCTCAACGTCGGAATTAAGTTCAGTCATGGCTGGCGTCCTTCAAGGCACAGGGTAGGATATGGGGCAAGAATAACGCAGGGAAGGTTTGCGCCGCAAGGGGCAAATGTCCCCTTCCCCCTGCCAAGGGGAGGGAGGGGGTTGTTAACCAGATGCGGCGGAGTAGGTTGAAACCTTGCGGCTTCTACGGGAATATGAGGATGTTTGTTGTCACTTAACCTTTCATAGGACTTGTTTCCTGTAAGGTTAGGAATGCCCTAATTTGCTTAATTTTTTCCAACAGTTCATCAAACGTCATGACGACTACATCCTTAGAGTTGCCACGAAAAATCTCAAACGACCTCATTTGCTCCCGGTTCGGAGGCATCGTTCCGATAAGGAGGAAACAATGAACTGAATATGTGCTCAGGTCGCGTTCCCCGCTATTCTCCTTGATTTGTGCTATTTCTTGTTCAAGATGATACTTTTGAGTAAGCGCCTGGTTAATGGCCCCCGATAGGTCTCTGGAAGGGATAAAAACACCTGAACGATATTGTTTATCATTTAGGAGCTTGGTGCTTGGCTTCTTAATCTCAACGATTGCAGCGTTATGGGTCAGGCTGTGCTTGAGGAGGAAATCCGCAACTTTGCCACCTGTTCCAGACAAACCTCGCCCGCCGACGGATGGCTGATCTTGAACGTGGACGATTGGATAACCGAACGCCGAATTTAACACGAAGGAATTCTCCTCTAGGAACTTTTGC
Organism: Dehalococcoidia bacterium; assembly: GCA_963665735.1. Lineage (GTDB taxonomy): Bacteria > Chloroflexota > Dehalococcoidia > Lucifugimonadales > UBA3495 > CATOSK01. The sequence continues at coordinate 2,120,256 of OY762444.1, forward strand.
CAGATTCCCTCCGGAAGTCTTCGCTTATTCATCATTCCTTCATACTGTTCAATAAGGCTGTCAAGGGATACTAGCTGTAGGTCTCTTTGGAAACTAGCAAATTCGGAGGGGTTAGCTTTGGCAATAGACCGCGAGTTTTGGGATACTATATCAAACGCTAGTCCATGTTCGCTTTGAGAGAATGAACGTGGGCGGGTATTTGTACGCCCAGAGTTGTCGCTTTGTAACGACTTGGGCCTCGGTAACAACAGGGGTTGACCGATTGCCTTTGCGATACGATTTCTAACATTATCGTGGGTTACGTCTCGGATGTCTGACATACCATTTGTATTGACTCTGTTGACCATCTTCCGTATTGATTCAAACTCAGACTCCGAAATAACAAAGGTACCTTGATTGGTGTCCACCGGTATTTCAACCGCGTCCGAAATCAGTATTTCGTTGCAATTGGTAAGCTCTTCCACTGCGTCAACGAGGAATCGGTGGCGTTGGGTCATGCCCAAGCCAAAATCAAAATCCTTAACAAAGCAAGATGGCAATTCCTCTAAGACTTCCATTACTTCGTGTTCCGATGAAGGCAACTCACCGTCGAAGTCAACATAGAGCAGTTTTCCACTCGCGAGCGTAATTCGCTCAATTTGACCGTATTTGGGTTCCAAAATATTCGCCCAAATGGTGTTCTTGGTCCTAATGGGAAATATAGTCAATCTCTTGCTTTGTGCGTTAAATCGAAGCAACCTAGCACGAGGATTGTCTAAGTTATCTGAGGAAGCACGCCTCTCTTGGAGGCGTTCGGTCGAAGGTACATAGTACACGTCCAAGGACGTCTCGTTTTCCCGCTCGAAAGCTAAAGTGCCGGGATAAGGGTCTCTCGGGTTCGGATCACTGATTCGAGGCATAGAGGTCTCCGTTAGCACAGAACAATGTCCAAGATATTACCCCATTCAAAATGAACTGGGATGCAATGCGCACCCGCCCTGCTCTTTTAAGTTCATATCATTTGTCTTTCCCCATTTTCTATACCAATCTTGCCGGACACAGCGCAACGTAGCCGTCCCCTTCCCGTTCGATTATCGCCGTCAACCGCCTGGTAGTCGCCACGTCCAACCTCCATCGGAGCATTTTCCTCGCCGAAATACGACCCCCACCCTAACCCTCCCCCTACCAGGGGGAGGGGATTTAGGTTCCCGCCTTAGATGCACAGGGGGGATTATAGTCAGGCGTCTATCCGGTAAACCCGCACCGCGGTGTCGTGGAACAGGTCGGCCCGCTGCTCGGCGGTGTAGTCCGCCGACAGCCGCTTGAAGGCGTTGTACATGACGTTGTAGGAAAAGGAAACCTTGTCCGGCGGGAAGTTGCTCTCGAACATACAGCGGTCGGCCCCGAACTGCTCGATAGCGTAGCTCATCCAGGGAGACATGGCCTCAGCCAGCTCTTCGGAACCGATGGGAATGTCCCGCGCGTGCCAGCCGAACCCCCACCGTGGCATACCCATGCCGCCCACTTTCAGCGTGACGTTGGGACAGGCGGCGACGGCGGCGATTCCTTCCCGCCATTGGGGGATGATTTCGTCGTCCCGGTTGGCGTAGATTCCCGTTCTGCTGACCCCGCCCAGGTGGTTGAGGATGATGGTCAAATCAGGGACGGCTTGGGCGAAGTCGGCCAACTCCGGCAGTTGGGGGAAGGACAGCATGGTGTCCATTGAAAGCCCCATATCGGCCAGGACGCCGGCGCCGGCCCGGAAAGTATCATCGGCCAGAATCCCCTGGCTTTCCCGGTCTTCCAGGGCCGGGTCAGGACTCCAGGTTACGTTGTGGCGGATTCCCTTGAAACGGTTGGGGCTGGCCGCTTGCAGGGCCTCCAACACCGGGCGGACGTTTTCGCCCAGCTTCAAGTCGGCGTGGCCGACGATGGCAGCGGCGGCGCGGGCCGGGCCGTAAATGCCGCTGGCGCTGGACGCGGCCTGCCCCTGGACAAACTCGACTTCCCCCACCGGGCGCAACTCGGCGGGGCCATCGGCCCGGTACATGGAGCGGGCCTCGACGAAAACCGTCGAGCGGACGTTGTGGCCGCTGTCCAAATCGCCCATCAGTTCATGGATTAAGTAGCGCTGGTAAGGGATGCTGGCGGGACGCCTATCCCAAAAATGGTGGTGTGGGTCGCACAGGGGCATATCCGGTTCCAGGGGTTCCTCCTGGGTCAGGGCCAGCCAGTCATTTCCACCGAAGGGCATAACAACACCTCCGCCACAGGTTTAGGCCGGTCAATGATACCACAGGGGCAGGTTCGGGGCCGTTTCCAGCCGGCGGGAACTTCATGGAAGACCCAGAACCTACGGGGCTTTGACAATGTTCCGCGGTACGGGAAAATCTTTGATGAAAGACTTGGCGTAGGACATCCACCCGCCTTGATATGGCCGACTGGTGTGCTTGATGAAGAAATCCATGTCTTCCGAGTTCAGTACCGGCAGCAGGTCTTGCAGGCGGACTTGTCCTTTGGACTTGATGCAGTAGCCGGAGTAGAAAGTCGCGTCGGGCTTGTGCCAAAGCTGGAAGTTGGGCTGCTTGTTCATCCCGGAGGTCAATATCTTTTCGCCGAATCCCGACGTAATGGACACCGGGCGACCGAAGGCGTACCACCGGGACGGGTCAAAATTGCCCTTGTCGCGGTTCAGCAGACGCCGTTTATTAAATTCCAGCCACTGGTAAGCCCTTGGGGCTTGTGCCGCAATTCTTTGCTCCGGGAGCAACTTCCCTTGGCCATCGTAGGGGTATAGCAATACCCGCGAGCGTTGGTCTTTCCCGGATTGCATGACGGAAGCCTTAACGACATCCCGGAGAATCCATTTCTCCAGTTCAATTTCCTGCCCGTCCATGATGCAAGGCACGTATTCACCGCCGTGACCGCCAAGTTCCTGCTGCGCCGCCGTTGCGTATATGAAAACGTCGTCCGCCAGGGTCTGAATCCCCACGTGGATGTCCGCTATTTCGCCCAGCCTTGGCCCCCTGGCCCGCAGGTCTTCCAAGCGGCGTCGTTCTTGGGGGGTTGAGGCTATCCAGGGGAGGCGTGGGTTGTCGGGGTCAACGCTGATGGTTCCCCCGTCAACGAAAGCCTTTCCGTCAAACCTTGAAACCGGCGGGGGATGGAACGGCGCGCTTTTCTCGACAATGGCTATCACGGTGTAGGTGGTTACATCGTCAAAAACCTGGTGTTCAGCGAAGTCTATCAGTTTCTTGACGTTGTGGGACGTGACCAGCAAGCGACGCAGCAGTTCGCCGGATTGAGACCGCAGCCAGCTGGACGGGGTGATGTAGCCGAGCATCCCGCCCGGGCGCAGCAAATCCAGGCCAAGTTCGTAGAAAACCAGGTATAGGTCAGTTGCTCCCTTAAGGACGGTCCATTGGCCGGCTAAGCGGTCTCTGCCTTCCTGTTCCAAATGCTGCACTCTCACGTATGGCGGGTTGCCGACTACGTGAGTGAACCGTCCCCGGTCCGGCATGAACGCCTCGCGGTCAAAAGCGTTTCTTCGCTCAATCTGCCAGTCAATAACCTCTCCCGGATGATGCTCATTGACCAATTGATCCAGGAGAAATCTGCATCGCGAAATCGCCCCCTCGTCAATGTCGTAACCGCCCATGCGCTGCAAAACCAACCGGGCGTCCGCTTGGTTCAACTTTGCCAGCACTCGCTGGGCAAACCCGGTCAAGAACGCTCCGTCCCCGGAGGAGGGATCGCACAGCGATACCCCCTTGAGGGCGTCCGGGTTCTCCGGCAGCACGGTGTCCAGGATGGCGTCCACAATGCCGGGCGGAGTGTAAACCACGCCATGCCTTTTTCTCTCGGCGACGTTCACGGGGTGGCGTATCTCAGTTCGATGCGTCTTGCCATTCGGGTGAAAAAATGCTCAATGTTCAGAGCATCCGCCAAGGCGCGGCTTTGTCAAAGGCTTGTTGCAGAAGTTGGTTCATGTTCTTGCCTCAGCGTAGTTCACTCTACCGCAATCCCCAGCTCGGACAGGCGTTGCCGCAAGTAGGTCATATCCCGGTTGCCCTTGATAGCGTTGCAGGTGTGGCACATGAGTTGAAGGTTGCCCACGGAATCCAACCCGCCCCGGGAGCGGGGCGTTATGTGGTCTATGGTCAGGACGTGCATCGGTATTTCATATCCACAACCGGCGCAGCGTCCCTGCTGGCTGGCGTACAAGCGGGCTTTGTCCGACTGCGGGTCAATGGGGCTGAGCAAGGTCAGGTCGTTGCGCTGGGGCGGTTCGGACACGCTGCGCAGGCCCTGGCTCCAGTCCTCCCAGGCTTTGCCGTTCCCGTCGTCCATCGGTATCTGCAATTCCCGCCTGGCCCGGCCCCGCAGCACATCGGCGGCTTGGGTCAGCTTGTCTATGCCAATCCAGTCCCTCCCCAACTTTTCGGCGGCGATGCAGGCAGTGGCGCAACCGCAAAAGGGGTCAAGCACCAAGTCGCTTTCGTTGGATGACGCCTTGATGATACGTTCCAACAGGGCCACCGGCTTTTGAGTTTTCCAGCCGGTATATTCCGGTCTTCGGGTCGAAAAGTTGGTGAACCCTCTTGGTTCCAGTATCAGGTCTTGGGGCATTATGCCTGGGTCGGCGTTGGCGTACCGTTTCAAGCCGGGCCAACTGCCGCTTTCCGGGTGATGTATCAACCCGGCCTCGTCCAAAGCGTCCAGCCGGTCATGGATACCGGCGATGCTGCGGTAGCCCGGAATGAAGTTGCTTTCAATATACTCGGCGTAGCGCCCGGTCTTGGGAACCGACCAGACCCGCCCCATATCGAAAACGTCGTAATCCTGCCAGGGCATGGTGCTTGGGCTGCCTCTTTCCGATTCGTGCTTTGGCCCGGTCAGGTCAGAGGAACGGTAACGGCCCCGCTCATCCCGGGACGGGTAGGCTTTGGCCAATTCCGTGGGGGATTTGGCAGTGGCGACTGCGGCGGGGTTCCAGTGCCGGCGGCCCCCGTTGGAGTAGAAAAGCAAATGGTCGAGGATGCGGCCAAAGCGTTGAGCGTCGTTGTGGGCGGTGGCCCGACGCCATACGATATTGTTGACGAAGTTTTCCAGCCCGAATACGGCGTCCATAACCCCTTTGAGGTAGTGGAGGGCGGCATCGTCGCAGTGCAGGTAGATGCTGCCGGTGGGTTTCAAGACCCGGTGCAGTTCAATCAGCCGGATGCTCATAAAGGTGAGGTAGCCGGCCATGCTTTCACTGTGGGCCAGCTTGGCCCCGTTTATCAGGTGGTACAGGGCCGGGCGGCGAAACTCGATTTCCTCCACCCATTCCTGTTTCATGTCGCTCAGTGTCCAAACGTCGTCGAACTCGGCGCCGCGGGCCTCGCTGTCCAGGGGAGAGGCGTAGCTCTGGTTGGAATTGAAGGGCGGGTCCAGGTAAATCAGGTCAACGCACTCGGAGTTGATGCCCCGGAGAATGTCCAGGTTGTCCCCGGTGAAGATGGTGCGGCTGGGCACGTTGCAGGCGTTAGGCATGATTCAAGCCCCTGGAATAACCCCTACCGGCGGGGCTGCGGCGGGGCAGGCAGTTGAATATCGGGGTTGGGACAAGGCGAATCAACGATGATTCAATGGTATTGTCGCCCCGTCAACCCTGTCAACGGGCGCGGCGTCAGCAGTTTTGCCGGTTCATAACCGACGCAGGCCCCCGACGACAATCGGGGGCCCGTTGGCGGCGGAAGGGACGGTTGCCCCTACGGGCTGAACCACATAGCGCTTACCCGAACCACCGGGTCCAGGCGGGCCTCCCAGTTCAGCTTGGGGTCCAGCCCGAAGAAGATAACCAGGTCGAAGAGGGGCAGATACAACACCTCGTCGTGCATGATGTCCGCCAGTTCTTCCATCAACCGGCGGCGTTCCTCGCCGGAAGCGGAGAGGGCCGGGCCGATTTTCTCCTGGATTCCGCCCGGGCTAGGGTCGCAAATGCCGGAGGATATGTAGGTGCAGCTCATGGAGTTGCGAACCTGGCGGCCAAAGTCCAGGGTCTCATTGGAAGGCTGGCCGGCGCTGATTTCGGCCCGCGGGCAGTCGGCCCCGCCCTTGTCCAGGGCAGCGTAGAAGTCCTCGTTGGTGGGTTGGTCAACCTGGGGGTCGCGCCCGTCGGCCTCCATGATTTCCATGACCGCCTTGCCGATAAAGCAGCGGTTCATGGCCCGCCGGACGGAAGGCTCGGCCACCAGAATGTCCACGTTCATGCCCACGTCGGACAGGTAGGCTTGCATCGCCTCATAGACTTCGACGTTCTTGGGAATGCGGGTGGCCCGTCCCATGATGGTCATTTTGTTGGCCGGGTCGTAATCGGCCTCTTGCAGCAGTTGGCGGGCCTTTTCCGGGTCATATTCGTAGGGGGCCGTGTTGCGCTCGGTGGCCCCGATGATGCCGGGCCAAATCATGTTGCCGCGGCACTTGGGGTAGCCGCCGTAAAGGACATCCACCATTTCCTGGCAGTTGATGGCGTGGACGATGGCCTGCCGGACTTCCTTCTTTTTCAGTTCCGGGTGCCAAACGGTGTCCAGCTTGAAACCCTCGATTTCGGCGGAGGTGCCGGTGCGGATTTGCTCCCGGGGCAGCACGTCCAGGGCCTCAACGCCCACGTCCCAGGCGATGTCAACTTCGCCGGTGCGAACCATCGCCGTCAAGACTGCCGACTCTCCCCGCCAAATCCATTCCACGTTGGGAATGAGGGGCTTCTGAAATTCGTAGTGGTCGCCCACCGGCACATAATCTTCGTAGGCTTCCTGGGTGACGGAAATGCCGGGCTGCCATTCCACCATCTGATAGGGGCCGATGCTGACGCTGGAGCGCACCAGGTCCTCTTCCGGGGTGTTGGCCAGCCATTGCGGGGCCTCGAAACTGACGAAAAAGGCGGTGTTGGGGAAGATGGGGCAGGGCCGGATGCAAACGATGTCAACGGTGTATTCGTCCACTTCCTCGGCGGTAAAACTTCCGGTGTAAACAAAGCTGGAGGTGGCGTTGGCTTCGTTGCCGGTGTAGTTAAGGCTGGGAACCGTGGCGGCGGCGTTGAAAGGCTCGCCGTTGTGGAACTGCACCCCTTCCCGCAGGGTGAACCGCCAGCGGTCGGGGGCCACCTGCTCCCAACCCGTCGTGGCGGTGGTGGGAACGATGCGCAGGTCGTCGCCCGACTGCCAGGTCAGGGGGTCAACCAGGTTGGCGCGGGTGATGGACTGGTAAAGCCCGCCGCCGATGGCCCGCAGCGAGTTCATGTTCTGTGGTTCTTCGGGAATCGCCAGCTTGATGCTGTCCCGGGCCGAGGTGGTGCCTTGGGGCAGGGGGGTGGGCGTCGGGGCGGGAGTTGGCGCTGCCGCCACCGTCGCCGCCGGCGCGGGAGCGGCGGAAGAGGACGGCGCATCCGAGGGGGCCACCGTTGCCGCCGGCATGACCGGCACTTCCACCTTGGGGGTTTCCGCCGCCGGCGCGGCTGCCGGTTGCGCCGCCGGTTGCTGGGCCGGCGCCGCGGATTGGGGAGCGTCGGCGCCCCCGCAGGCCAGGGCAATGACGATCACCAGGGAAACCAGGGCCAGGGGCCAATGCTTGAAAAATTGTCTCGGCTGCATGACTGCCTCGCTGTCGGGTTGAGGTTGCGCCGGGGGCCAGGATGTACCCAAACCATTCTATATCACGGCAATGGCATCAGCAAGGTAGCCAGTCTTGCCATGTAGGTTACTGGAATCGTAATCCTATCGTCTGATGGGAACGAAACGGCGCAATGCCGCACAGCGGGCGATTTTTGCGGGAAGGATTAGCCAAGTCTCTTCCCCTTAAAGAAAGCGGGGATTTTCCCCGGACGTAGGGGCGCACGCCAGAGGAACCCCTCATAATCGTGGTCGTGGAGGGGGGTTCCCCGGATGTAGGGGCGCACGGCTGTGCGCCCCTACGGGTGGTTAGGGGTGTTTTGTTGAGGAGAGGTTGGTTTGTGGGTGGGATTTCTGGATTCCGGCTCCTTCGGCTACGCTCAGGACAGGTTTCGCCGGAATGACGGTTGGGGGGTGGAGGGTTTGTTGTCATCCTGAACCCCCTTCCATGTCGCCCTGAATCCCCTCAATGTCACCCTGAACGAAGTGAAGGGTCTAAAATTCTTCGGGCAAGGCTACGTCGCCTATGCCAAGAATTTTAGACCCTTCGCTTTGCCCAGAATGACATCCTTGGAGAACGAAAAACCCCGCGCCCCGGGCCATGTAGGGCGCGGCCTTGTGCCCCTATGTTTGCCAGAGCTACGCCGTCATCGGCGGCTATTCCTCAACCCCTTGGGCGGCGGGGAGGAAGTCGGGGTCGTCCAGGTTGGCGAAACGGTCGGGGAGGAATTGGCCCATGTCGGAAACAACGTCGGTTCCGCCGCGGCAAACATAGTCGGCGATGATGCGGCCCGTCACCGGCCCCAGGTGGATGCCCTTGGTGGTGTGGCCGGTAGCCAGCAGGACGCCCTCATGTCCGGGAACCGGGCCGATGATGGGCTTGCTGTCCGGGCTGAGGGGGCGGGAACCGGCCAACTGCTGCACCAGTTCGGCCCGTTCCAGGTCGGGAAAGACATCCACCGCCCGTTGCAGCAGTTCCAGCCGGGCCGTTTCCGTGGGCTGGCGGTCAAACTCCTCGCCCCAGAAAAGTTCCTTCTGGTCATAGTCGCGCCCGCCGGTGCTGCCCACGCTGGTGTAACCGTCCATCCGGCTGACCATGTGGCCGCGCTTGGGGGAGCTAATCAGCACGGGCAGGGGTTCGCCGGGGTAATTCAGCAGCAGCCGTTCCCCCTTCATCGGACGGACGGGAACGGGAAAGTCCAGCCACGGCGTAAAGGCCCGGCTCCAGGTGCCGGCGGCCACCACCACCGCCCCGCAGTGGATTTCCCCGGAGGCGGTCTTGACCCCGACTATTTTGGGGCCGTCGGCCAGCAGTCCGGTTACTTCCCGGTAGAGGATGCCGGCGCCTTTGAGTTCGGCGCCCCGGCCCAGGGCCAGGTTAAGGCGGTAGCTGTCCAACTGGGCCGATTCGTCCTCATAGACCGCGCCGATGATGGACGGCGACAGGCGGGGTTCGATGGCCCGCACTTCCTGGCCGTCAATCCAGCGCATCCTCACGTGGGGCTGCTGCCAGACCATCAGGCTTTTAATCAGGCCGGCTTCGTCGTCGTCCAGGGCCAGCCGCAGGGAAGGGCGGCGTTGGTACAGCAAATCCATGCCGGTGGCGGCTTCCAGTTCCGGCACGATTTCCTGGAACTCGGCGGAAGAGGCGCGGGCCATCTGGAAGGACGCGCCGGGGGAAAATTCGGCCCCCAGCAGGCTGAGGGAGCCGGTGGCGTGGGCCGAGGCGCCGCTGCCGATGGCCTCGCGCTCCACCAGGGTCACGCCGACGCCCTCCCGCGCCAGGTAATAGGCCGCCGCGCAACCCACCACGCCGGCGCCGATAACCACTACGTCCGCAGTTTCAGCCAAAGCCGCACCCTCCCATTGGAGTTTGGGCGATTATCGCCGTGGGCCGCAGGGGTGTCAATCGGGGAAACGCCGGTTAAGGAAGTACCGTCATTCCGGCGAAAGCCGGAATCCAGAAAGTCCAAGCATGGGACAGCGTACTTGAAAACAAGGAATCCTGGATACCGGCCTGCGCCGGTATGACGGGTTTGCCGGGTAGGGTACGGCTTGCCATGCCGCTACGTGGTTACAGGTGGGGGTGACGCCACGCTGGCAAGCCTGGATATATCCGCATCGGCTCTGCCGCGAAATTCGGGCAAATTCGGATACTGGTTGTCAGCGTTACTGGTAAGGATGAGCCGTTCGCGTCTCCCCAACTCTTCCATATCTTCGTGAACTACCAGACTCATAAAGGGCAATCTCGCTTTTTGGAATTCCAGCAAAGCGATAGCCACGTTCTTGGCCTTGTCATTCCCCAACACGCCAAAAACATAAAAGTTGATATTCCTGTGGGTCAGAGACCAATCCACAGAAACGGGATAATCGTGGATGGGAGATAGGTCGGCGACGGGAGAAAACCGGCTCAATTCTCCTTTAATGAAACCGGCCAAGTCCTCATAGAACGTGCTGCGAACAACTTCCCGGCCCCAATAACGCATATTGCACACTTTTTGGGAACAGCCGGCGAACTGCAAAATTCCTTCATAAAGCCGTTCCAGGGGAGTGTCAATGTAAAGGTTGCCTTCGTCATTCAGCACACCGTTGTTGTGCAGAATGCTCTCGAAAATCCTGCGGCGCGTTTCGGTGGTGATGTCGTAGGTATATGACAGCCGCATCAACGTCATGCCGAAATCGCAAATGCGGACGAAACCTTCTCCCCTGGGGCTGTCCAGCAGGTAAATGTCAACCATATCCCCGTCTTCGTGGAGAATGGGAATGATGAGTTGATACTCGCCGGAACGACGTTCATAAAAGTCCAGTGCTTCATTACAGGCGCGGGCTAGGACTGCTTTGACATCAACTAGGTTCATCAAAAAACCTGCCCTGGAGCGAGTCAAAAAAGTGCGCTTCCCCGTTGGTGATTCCCACATCCTCCAAGAAGATGGCCAAGGCCGATTCCAAGGTGCTGTAACGCTCGGTTATTTCCCGGTGTCTTTCCCGGGGCTGAAGGTATCCCGCCGCCAACTCTGCTGCGGTAATGCGGTGGATGTGTGACTTGGCGAAATGGCCGTCCGGTTGCCTGCTGACCTCGCCATGAGGCCCGTTGTAGCGCGCCAGCGTTATGGTTCCCAATTGACGGTCATTGGAGTGATAACGCAATCCGATGGAAAAGTTTTCAATGTATCTGCTGTTTTGACGAATAAAGACACCAAACTTGACGGTTTGGTCGGCAACGCTTTCCAAATCCAAATCCCAACGGCGTTGACCGTTTTCCTCCCGGTACCCGCTGGCGGGGTCTCTGTGGGTAATCCGCTTGGGGGAGGTCACCAACTCTTGAATTTCCTGTTCGTTAAGCAACGGGGTCAAAAGGGTGCCCTTGCTTGCTGTGTCTGGAATTGTGCCGGATTGTAGCACACGCTCCACAATCGCGGTTTGCGGCTGTTCCCTGTACCTACTCCCCTTCCGGTTGGCGGTAGGGGCGGCGGTTCAGCAGGTAAAAGACCACTACGCCCACCGGCAGCGCGACTATGAGCAATCCCAGAAGGGCTACCACCATCCACGGGCCGCCGCCGATGAAGTGGTCCAGCAGTCCCTTGACCCATTCCAGCAGCGTCGGGTCGGCGGGTTCGTCGTGGTGGGCCAAGACCGACATCAGCAGGTGGAAAAACGGCTGCGCCGGGAAGTTGGGCAGCAACGGGCGTCAGTCTCCCGCTCCGGCAGCCGCCGGCTGTTCGGCGTAGCGCGCCGAATACCGTCGTTCCCGGATGGTGAAGGCGGACAGGGCCGCCGGGAAGAGCAAGGCCCCGGCAATGCCGAAGGGCAGGTCGTAAGAGCCGGTCAGGTCGAAAAGGAACCCGGAAAGCCAGATGAACACGAAACTGCCGACAGCGTGGAACAGGAAGGATATGCCGCTGATGGCGCCAATGGCCCGCAGTCCGTAAACGTCGGCGGTCAGCGCGCTGGTCAACGGCGCCGTGGCAATCCAGGACAGCCCGGCCACCGATGCGAACAGCCACAGGCTCGGCGCCCCCGGCACAAACACCAGCAGCATATAGGCGCAACCCCGCAGGAAGTAGGTGAAGGCCAGCAGGTCTTTGCGCCCGAAACGGTCGGAAAACATCGTCGCCGCCACCGCGCCCAGGGCGTTCAGGGCCATCATGTATCCGAAGGCCATCGCCGCCACGCCGGGGGAAACCCCCAGGTTGAGGGCGTGGGGGACGAAGTGGACCGCCAGCGTCGCCGTAGTTGCTCCACAGACGAAGTAGGATAAAGTCATTTGCCACATGGGAAGGCTGCGCAGGGAATCGGCCCATTTGTCGGTATCCAGCGGCCCCCGTCCCAAGCCCTGGTAACGTCCCGCCGAGCCGGTCCCCGGAGCGGCGTCGCCGTCGGGTTGCAGTCCCATTTTGGCAGGGTCGTCGCGGATGAACAGGAAGGCCAGCGGCACGCCCAGGGCCAGCACCATCAGCCCCAGCACCGCCCAGGTCACCCGCCAGTTGGTGGCTTGCAGCAGGTACATGGCGAAAGGCACCAGCAGCAGCCCGCCCACCGACACGCCGGCCGAGTTGAGGCCCATGACGGTGGCCCGACGCCGCCGGAACCACTTGCTCAGCAGGGCCGCGGTGGTGGTGATGGATATGGCGCTGAGGGCCACCGAGCTGACCACGCCAAACATGAAAACCAGAAAGAGGATATGGAAGGTGAAGGCCAGGGAAAAGGTAGCCAGTCCCAGGATTATCAGTCCCCAGCCGATGACTACGCGTCCGCCCAAGCGGTCAAAAATGCCGCCCACGAAGGGTTGAATCAGCCCGTTGAGCAGAAATCCCAGGGAGGCGGCCAGCGAAATGCTGCTGCGGCTCCAGCCAAAGTCCTCGCTCATGGGAACGACGAAAACACCGAACCCCTGGCGCGCGCCCACGCCGATAAAAGCGATAAAAACGGTAGCGGCAACCACGTACCAGCCGTAGTAAACCGAGGAAGGCTTGCCGGGGCTATTGAGCAAGGAGCGGCTCCGGAGGCAGATTAGCGCCCATTATACGCTATGGGGCAAGGATGTTGGTGTCAGAGAGAAAGCGCAAACCGACGGGCATCGGGCCGGCGAGTGTATAATTGGCGTTACTCCAACGATGAAGGACGCCCGGATTGACTGCTGAAAACTTTCGCGGCGACGAAACCGCCATCGAAAAACATACCCGTTTGGCCCGGCAAATGCTGGACGACGCCCAGCAGGAGATTGCCGCCGGCGACCTGACCCAGGGCGGGGAAAAGCTGTGGGGCGCCACCAGCCAGGCGTTGAGAGCCTATTGCGAACGTCACGGGCTGCCCCACGGGAAGTATCACCACCGCCGTCAAGCCCTGCTGGATTTGGCGGAGCGGCTGGAAGAGCCATCCATCCGGGCGGCATTTGCCGTTGCCCAGTCCTGTCACGCCAACTTTCACCACGACCACCTGTACCAGGAAGACCTGGACACCTATCTGCCCGACATCCGGGAGTTGGTGCGGGTAGTCCTGGCGGCGCGGGTTGGGTAGAGGCAGCCTTCACCGCCGGGGCCGATGCTACAATTGCAGACAAGACAACGGGGGCGCAGCATGGACGTTAAAGAGGCAGTGGGCATTGCCAAGGCTTACCTGGGCGACCTTTTCGCCGACGAGGAAATCAGGGACGTTGGTTTGGAAGAGGTCAAGTTTGACCACGAATCCAATCATTGGGACGTAACCATCGGGTTCGCCAGGCCGTGGGACCAGGGAAGTTCCTTTACCGCGGCGATACGGGAGGGGCGTCTTGCCCGCTCTTTCAAGGTGATCCGAATTAACGGCGCCAGCGGAACCGTCGAATCCCTTAAAGACCGTCTGTTGAGAGATTAGGGGCCGGGTGACCACTCCACGCGGCTATTTTGTGGATGCGAACCTGCTAGTGCTGCTGGTGGTGGGCAGTGAAGGACGGGATTTGATAGCGAAACACCGCCGTTTGGAAACGTACTCGGCGGAAGATTATGACCTTTTGCTGGACTTCCTGGCCCGGGGCAGTCAAGTACTCGTCACCCCCAACACTCTTACCGAAACGTCCAACCTGCTAGGTCAGCACGGCGAACCGGAGCGTTCCCGCCTGTTCCGCAGGTTGCGTGTTGTCATTCAGGAAAGCGTGGAGGTTGTTGTTGCCAGCGCCGACGCATCATCCAATGCCGAGTTTGAGCGGCTGGGGTTGACCGATGCCGCGCTGCTGGAAGCGGTCACCGACGAAACTCCCCTGATTACCGCTGACTTCGACTTATACCTGGCTGCTTTGGACAAGGCGGCGTATAGTTCGGTCAACTTCTCCCAACTGCGGGGCATATAAGACGTTGCCGAATGCGAGTACGGAAACGGCGGTTTGACGGGGTTCAGCCCGTCAGCAGTTCCCCCAGCCGTCGCAACCGGGGAGCGTCGGCGGCCAGCAAGTCGTCAATCAACCGTTCCAGTTTCCGCAGGTCGCGGTTGATTACCCGGTGGAGGCTACTGGAGCTGTTTGGCAAATTGTATGAAGGGTGGCTTAGGTCCAGTCCGGCGTCTCCGGCGGACCGGATTAGCCATTCTTCCAGGCGGGGACACAGCACCACTACCTTATTCCCTGTCGGCCCATGTTGGTACACCCGTAGCCCCAACTGTCTCAAATCGTCGGTCGTGACTTCTTCCATTCGGTTCAACAGGCTTGATTGGGGAGACCCTGGGTCCTCGTCCACCAGCCCCATCGAACCTTCTTGTTGCGCCACCCGCCTCAAGACACCGCCCTTGTCTTCCCCGTCTCCAATGTCCCTTCCGGGAATCCCCAACTTCCTCGCCAAAACCCTATCAGCCTTGCCTTCCACGTACAGCATCAGGGTTCAAGATACCGTTCCAGATTAAAGAATACGTCTAACTCAAACAGCTCCGGCAACTCCGAAGGTGGGATTTCTTTGACCTTGGTTTGGTAATCCTCGTCGTAAACTATGTTTATCGCAATGCCATCGCTGGGCGCTTTGCACAACAGCGGCATCAAAAAGCCTGGGTTGTGGGTGACGATGAAGTACTGGTTGTTGTTTTCGTCCAGGGCGATTTGCTCGGCCAGCAATTTGGTGTCGTTGGGGAAGGAATGGGCTTCCGGTTCCTCGAATACCAACACCGAATCGCGATTGGTCTCAAGGGCGGCGGTGTAGAAAGTCAGCCTTTGCAGGGTTTCCGACGCCAGGGAGTAGGGGTAAGAGATGATGATGTCGTCGACACTCTTGACAACCTCAATCTTGTTTTCCTGGGGCCGCAGCCCCAATCTCAAGTCTCGGACGATGAAGGGCAGGTTTACCGCGTTGCGGAGTTCCCGGTTCTGCACCAGCAGCGACGGCAGGTTTGCCCCGGAGGGCGGCAACAAGAAATTATGGTGGGCATCTACAAAATCCTTCCCGACAACGAAGCGGTAGAACTTGACGCCGGTAGGGTCAAGGGAGCCGGCAATGTAGTTATCCGGATATGGCTGGATGTTGATTGTTGAACCAGACCCCGTGAGACTGGCCAACGTATCCCCATGTTCCCGGTCAGTACAGCGGGATACCATGCCGCCGAATTGCCCTCGGTCGTAATCCAAAACCAGCGTAATTTCGTCGGCCCGGATGGACACGGTTTCGCTCACCTCTTCATCGTAGAACAGGTGGGACAATCTTTCATGGCGCACGAACCCGTCCAGCTTGGGGGCGTAGTCGGGACGCTTGGCGCCAACAAAGGAAACCAGCCCCAACGCCTCCAGGATGTTGGACTTGCCCGTGTTGGGTTCGCCGACAAAGACATTGAACCGCTTGCAGGGCAGCGTCAAATCCTTAATGGACTTAAAGTTGTGGATTTCCAGCGTTTCTATCATGGCATCACGATTTTACGATTGGATTCCGGTTTTAGCCTGCAAGACGGGATGGAACGATTTACCGGGCCAAACGCGACCCCTTGCGGAGCAGTTCGGTCTGTATGTCTCGCAGCAGGTTCATGCTGGGGTTCCAGCCGAAATGCCCGAACAAATCCTGCGCCGCTTCCAACGCCGGGGGCTTGGAGTCTGCCAGCTGTATGAAAGAAAATGACTGCTGATAATGGTATTTTTCGACCTTGGCCCGGTACTTGTTCGCCGGAAACAGTCCCCCCGGCTTGTCCCACAAGGCGCGCCCTTCAAGGCCGTTGACGGTGACTTCCAAGTTTATGCGCTCCAAGTCTGCCGGCCTGAAAACCAACCGGGCGGCGAACTCAAGAATCTCGCTAAATCGGATGATGGCCTCAAACGCATCCAACGCCTCGCCGGGTTCCAACCCCTGGTAAAACGCCGATATTTGGCGCTGGTCCGGCCAGTCCTCTTTCATACCGGAATAGTGGATAAACTGCCCGCTCCGATAAAACCGCCAAAACTCAACGTAATCCTCCCAGTCCGTTTCCCGCCCAACCCAGACGTTTCCCTTGGCATCTTCACAATGCTCTAGCGGGTTGCTGCCCAGGTGGGGGAAATCCCAGCCGCGCAATTGGACAAAGGTTCTATCCAGGATATGCTCGAGCTCAGCGGCGTCGGATATGCGCCCGTCCTCAAACTGGATTGGTCTAATCCTTACCCGCCAGTGGCCCCGGGAACGTATTTTTTCCAAAAGTTCGCTCATAGCTCACCAATTGACCCAGGATTGGGAACATCTTCGTTGCCGGTCTGCGGGGTCGCATCCAGGGACGGAATCAGGCCGAGGCGTCTTGCCCGGTCGATGTATTTCATCACCACCTTATCCGAAGCCAGTTCCAGCAAGTCTCTCATATCCGCTTGGGTGGGAATTTCGGAGGTTTCTGGCTTGCGGCGTGGCCTGACGTAGCAAGCCCCTTCTCGCAAAACGTCATCGTAAGCACGCTTGCACAAGACCGGGATGTCGTCAAACTCAGAAACTTCTATCACGATGTACCGATTGTCTTGATGCTCCTTTATCTCTACCTCAAAATTGACGCCTGGGTCGGCATAGCTGGCAATCCGGTCGGCTACCCGGTCATAGCTCCAAGTGGTCAAGTCGGCGCTGTTCACGCCTACCGGGTCAAGAGAACCGTCGTTATCCGCTACCCCGACAACAACTATTCCGCCATCCCGTCTATTCGCCATGCCCAACATTGCCTTGACCACTTGGGCCGTGAGTCTGCGGTCAGCCAATGGCCCAGGCCCCTTGAACTCCACACCCGCCCGTTCATGTCCCAAAGCCATGATTTCGGCAAACTCTTCGTCGGTCAATTAACGCCCCTTGCTGGCCCTTGTTCCCCGGACACCCGCGTCAAACACCCTGCCAGTTCACCTTGGATTTGCCGGTGTTGGGTTCGCCGACGAAGACGTTGAACCGCTTGCAAGGCAGTGTCAAATCCTTGATAGACTTAAAGTTGTGGATTTCCAGCGTTTCTATCATGGCGAGAATGTCCCCCGAGGAAACGAATGCCGAATTTGGCGTCCAAACCCACTCCTCGGGTCATGCCAGCATCAGGCGTTCCCCCTTGGGTTCGGGAATAGGGTCGCCGAACTCCCGGGCCGTTTCCAGCCACAAGTCAATGGCTTGGTTGATGTTTTCCAAGGCGGCCTCCTGGGTGGCGCCGTGGGCGGCGCAGCCGGGGAGTTGGGGAACTTCGGCCACAAAGACGCCGTCTTCGTCACTCCAATAAATGATGATTTCGTACTTGTGCATTGCCGCAGCCTCAAAGCCGGTTTCTTACGATGGTCCGCCGAACCTGCCTGACCTGGTAGGGTTTGGCGTGACTTCCATCTCGTTGCAGATTTATCAGGTCGCTGACACCCGCTTTGCGGAATATGTGGTGACTGCCCCGAATTCTCTCGGTGAATCCCAAGTCGGCCAGGAAAGCCCGAAGTTGGTCGAAGCGGATGGCGGCGTCCGCTCTGCCTCCCAAGATTCTTTCCCGCAATTCGCGGTTACGGTCAGGATTCGCCGATTCCATCGCAACCGTGTATATTCCTTCTCCAGAGACCATGAAAATCGTGAACCTACCTGTCGAGGAGCCGCCCGCCGAAGTTCGCGGCATGGTCTGGACTCGACGCCGGCGACGGAAAGGCGTCCGGCGGTGACGGCGCAGCGGTTAACCCCTAAATGTCCTTCAACAGGTTCGCGTCCTCCGCTGCGCTGTTGCCGGACAGCCGGCCAAACACCATGCCCGCCGACAGGCCCGACCCGCCGGGGTAGTTGTAGTAGAAGAGGCCGCCCACCATCTCCCCGGCAGCGTACAGCCCCGGTATCGGCTCCTGGGCGTTGGTCACAATCTGCCCCCGGTTGTTTATCTTCACCCCGCCAATTCTTCACAGCAATCTCAAAGCGTCGCGAACTAATGACTCTCCTTGGGCTTTTATGGTTTCCTCCATCCATTCTCCAATGAGGGGAACTGCATCGTTGATTGCGTGGCTTAGTATCCCTTCATGGAGTTCAGAAGCATCTTCATCTTCCTTAGCTCGCTTGCCCTCTAGTATAGAATCTTCCTTCTGCCGCTGCCGTTGTAAAAGACCGGCAACGGCATCCCAGTTGTATTGGGAAAATCCTGTACGCCTTGACCAGTAGCTGAGGTGACTGCTACCGGTCACATTATCCGCATCTTGATGAACTTGCCAAAGCGTTCCTTCCACTGCCAACAACTGGAGGCCCCCATTTAACGCCTCTCCCATCTGCCATAACTGGTAAAGCTCTGTACGCACATCCGTGCCCGCCGCCAGCCCTCGAACTTCTCCTCCCGATACCTCCCACATCTCGCCCAGCAGTTTGGTTATTTCTCTACTCACTGCATCTTTAATCCGCCGCAAAGCGCAATAGTCATCCGACCACGTCTCATGGGGTATCCGCTCTCTACTCCCAAACACCCGACCCAACGTGCTATCTTCCTCTTCCCGCGTCTGTCGGCGTTCCGTATCTTCCGACGCTCGCTCCTCTTTACGCTTCTGCTGCTTTTCAGCCAGAATACGTCTATAACACTCGGATACTTTTTGGCTAAATACGTCCACGAAAAAGGAAGTCGGATTTGATTTACCCTTTTCCTCAATGAGGTTTAAGCACCCCCAGAGCAGGAAGAGGCCGAAGTCGGTTGCTAGGCTATGGTCGGTTACAGGAAGACTTGGTATGCCGCAAAACCTTTCCTCCAAAGGCTGAATCCACTCGGCGCCAATCTTGATGCACGGAGTTATCGCATCCGCTTCAAGATACTCGGCCAAATCAATGAGGTCACTTTCGTAGAGGTAATTTTCGTATCCTTTTTCCAAGATTTCCCTGATAGCCTCTTGACCGTCTCCGCTGAAATAGCCCGCGACATCGCGGGCTATTTCGCTTACTACATGAGGGTTTGCCTCCAAGTAGGAGACCAACGCCTTCTCGGGGGAGATGAAGGCATCATCATCGCACTTGTACCCCGGTTTCTCGCTCATCTCTCCAACTCCTGCCGAAACCGTGCTTGAGAATGCAACTGTGGGCCGGGGTTAACCCCTAAATGTCCTTCAACAGGTTCGCGTCCTCCGCTGCGCTGTTGCCGGACAGCCGGCCAAAGACCATGCCCGCCGACAGGCCCGACCCGCCGGGGTAGTTGTAGTAGAACAACCCGCCCACCATCTCTCCGGCGGCGTACAGCCCCGGTATCGGCTCCTGGGCGTTGGTCACAATCTGCCCCCGGTTGTTTATCTTCACCCCGCCGAAGGTGAAGGAAATCCCCGTCGTCACCGCCCAGCCGTAGTAGGGCGGCGTGTCCAGCGTCTCCGCCCAGTTGGTCTTGTCCACCGCCAGCCCCTCGGTGCGCCGTCCATCCTTCACCGTCGGGTTGTAGGGAATGTCGGCGCGGACGGCGGCGTTGTATTCGTTGACCGTGTTCACCAACCCCGTCGGGTCAATGTCCAGCCGGGCCGCCAACTCTTCCAGCGTATCGGCCTGGGCCATCGTCGCCTGGGAAATCCAGTACTCGTCCCGCAGCAGGTGTTTCACCTTTTCGTCGAAAACCTGGAAGGCCAACCCCTGGGGCTGGGTCAGCAATGCCCGCCCGTAGGTGACGTAGGTATAGTTGCGGAAGTCCAGCCCCTCATCCAGGAACCGCTCGCCGTTGATGTTGACGATGAGGCCGAAGGGATAGGAATGTTTCTGGAAAAGCTCGGTGATGGTGCGGTCGCCGAAGGGCGGCGCGTTCATGTCCCAGGCCACGGCGTGACAACTGCTCCAATGGCCGTGGGACTGGGCGCCCACGTCCAGGGCCATGCGGATGCCGTCGCCGGTGTTGTAGGGGATGCCCCGCACCTTGACCATCTCCCAGCCCGGCCCCAGGTAGCGGCAGCGCATCTCGGCGTTGGCCTCGAAACCGCCGGCGGCGAGCACCACGGAACGCCCGGCGATGTCCTCAAATCCCTCCGGCCCCAAGACCCGCAGACCGTTGACCCGCCCGCTGTCGTCCTGCAACAGGCTGACCCCCTGGGTGGAGTAGCGGACTTCCACGCCCCGGCGCTGGCAGACCTCGAACTGCTGGTCGGAAAGGCCCTTGCCGGCCCCCACCGCCTCCACCACCAGGCCGCCCCAGAAACGGTACTTGTCGCCGTCGCGGAATGCCTGGCGGCCAAAGGACAGCACAAACCGGACGCCGTTTTCCTGGAGCCACTTCATCGTCGGATGGGACTGGCTGACCAGGATTTGCGCCAGCTCCGGGTCGGAAAGGCCGTGGGTGACGCGCATCATGTCGTCGTAGTAATCGTCCTCGGTGTAGCTGCCCACCTCGATGGAATTTTCTTCGGCCTCGGACATATCGGGAATCAGGGCCTTGATGTCGTCAATGCCGTTGAAGGCGAAGCGGATGATTCCGCCGGTGAAGTAGGTGTTGCCGCCCCGGAAATAGTCGGGGGCTTTTTCCACCACCAGCACGGACTCGCACTTTTCCCTGGCGGCGATGGCGGCGCTGAGGGCGGCGTTGCCGGCCCCCACCACGATAACGTCATAAACTTTGTCGGCCAAAACAGGACCTCCCCAAGCATAGTTGCGTAACGGATATGCAGCGTCCCCACGAACAACCACCGGCGTCGGCAAAGAACGCCGACAACGGGAACAAACCGCCCGCTAATGATAACGGCTTAACCGGGGAGGGACAAGGAAACGGTGGTGGTGTTGCTACTGCAACAGGGCGGGTATATCCTTGTTGAACAACCCTTTGGCCTATCCGGGAGAGGTGTCCCATGCCCATCAAAGGTCTGTCCTTCACCAACGTCGGCCCTTTTGACGAAGTGGAGTTTGAATTTGACCCGCAGGTGAACGTCTTCACCGGGCCGAACAACTCCGGCAAGTCCTCCGCCCTGTGGGTGCTGGGAGACATTGCAGTATATCCTTTTTCGTTCCCTGACAAGTTGTTGAGGCCGGAAACCAGCACCACCTTTAAGCTTCAATTGTCGGACAGTCCTGACTCTGGGTTTTCCGGTCAATTGCCGATGCGCATCCCAATCCCGCCTGAAATGCAAAGGCCCGGTGGAAGGCATCGGGCGCCAAAACGGTGGGCTGAGCACATCAACGCTCTGAAGGCCATCGGATATAGCAAATTCATTCCCGCTTTGCGCAGGAGCACCGATTTTAGGTCACGTGGACCCACGGTGAACGAAAGGGGAGAGGGCGATAGGGGAAACGCACCATACCCGGATGACCTCGATGTTCTTTTCCGGCGCTTTGACAGGACGCCCATGCAAGCCCGGAGGAGACGGATTCGTGAAGGAATGCAGGACCCAGAATTAAGAAGGCGTCTTGCATTGGTATCCGAGAACGCCTCGTTAGTCAGTGACGAGGAAGTTATCCAGGAAATCATTGACTTGGATTACCGGGCTTACGTCAGGAACGAGGCACAATTCCGGGATATTATTGTCAAGATTGGAGCGATTGCCTCGGAAATCACGGAAGGCTTTTCGATGAAGTTTTCGGGAGTGGGAGAGGATGCCAACGGGTTCTTCCCTCAGTTCAAGACGGTTGATGGTCTCATGCCCCTCAATACCTTGAGCCAGGGAACCCAATCCGTCGTCCAGTGGCTGGCCCACCTGCTGATTGGCTACGCGGAGTATTACGACTTCCCCGAAAACTTGGAGGATAAGCCGGGCGTCTTGATAATTGACGAAATTGACGCCCACCTGCATCCCACCTGGCAGCGGCGCATCATCCCGGCCCTAACCAACCACTTCCCCAACCTGCAAATCTTCTGCTCCACCCACTCTCCTCTGATGCTGGCCGGTCTCAAGGAAGGGCAAGTCCAACTGCTGCAACGGGACGAAAAGGGCAAAGTCACCGTTTCCAGGAACGAAGTGGATATTACCGGCTGGACGGCGGATGAAATTCTCCGCAACTTCCTGGGAGTACGCGACCCGACGGATTTGCAGGCGGCTGACCGCTTGCGCCGGCTCAACGATTTGGAAAGGAAGGAAACCCTGTCAGCAGAGGAAGAAAAGGAAGTCCAGGAATTGCGCAACAACGTCAGCCGCGACTTGAGGAGCGGCCCCAGGTCCGTCCAAGTTGAAGAATTCGCCGAGTTGCTCAAGCAGGCTAAGGAACAAATAGCCACCGCCGCAAAACCTGCCGCTGCGCGTCGGAGCAGCAGGCCCCGAAAGAAGCCCGGCGAATAATGCACTGGGTTGACCGAGGCCCGGAACCGGAGGGACTGCCGCAGATTCGTGACAGCTATACGCCCCATTGGGTAGATTACTACCACTATGGCATTGGCACTAAACCGACGGACTCCCGTTGGAGATGGTTTAGCGAACCCTTGCGACAGCGTTTCGTGGGGCTATGCGCTTATTGTGAAAAACGATGCTCCGGTGAAGTTGACCATTTCCGGCCCAAGAGCCAATTTCCGGCAATGGTTTACCAGTGGTCGAATTGGCTGTATGCCTGCCATGACTGCAACCACAAAAAAGGTGAAAAGTGGCCTCCCGGTGGTTACGTTGACCCCTGTGCCAAGTCCAGATCAGCCCAACCGGAGAGTTACTTTGATTTCCAGACTGCCACCGGAAGAATCTTTCCCAAGCAGGGCCTAAGCGCAAGGCGTCACAGCAAGGCGCAAAGGATGATTGATAACCTCGGCTTGAACGACTGGCATCACTTGAAAAATAGGGTTGAGTGGCTCGAATTGGTTTCCAAAGCGGTCCCTACCAATCCCGATGACGAAACCCCCGAAACCAAAGCTATCCGAGACAAGTTGATTTCGCGAGATTCCCAGCTGTCCAGCGTCGTCCGCACCTGGTTGTCCCAACAGGGTTATCCCATAAACGAATAGGGCATTGAAGGATTGCCATACTCCGTAGAATGAAAATTTTGGGGTCCCTACAACTCCCCACCGTTACCCCCTGAGCCGTGGCAACATCCTGTAGAACAGCGCTAGGCGCGTTGGCCGTTCCTGCCCTTACGGAGGCGCTTTCGTCTGTCACCTTGACGAAACAATATCGGTTCTGTAAGACACAAAATCATCGGCAGACTCCCGAAACTCGCTTTCTTCCCGGAGTCCCTCGGCAATCTCGGTCAACAACAACTCGAACTGGCCCAAGGATTCCCGTTCCTCTTGAGTCAGAGCCGGGTCATCCCAATCAACGCCGGCCAGCCATTCGGCGCATTCCCCTAATCCTGTGGAGGACATCAAGTAGCCCTCCAGCAATCGAACCAACTCGTTCATAACAACACCCGTCAGCATTCCTGAAAGGGAGAATCCTAATTGCGCAGAAAACCCATTACGGCGTAAGTGATGATGATAAAATATGTCAATGAGCGACGATAAGAGAGGAGACCCCACAGGTCGGCGTCTGGCCAGGGAAAAGGCGTCGCTACTTGGCGAAGCGGCTTTGGTTGGAAAAAGTCTTGATGTGCTCTTGCAAAGGGCTGGAGTGGATCCGACAACATTGCGGCAATTTCTTGAAGACATTAACCGCAAAGAGCGCGTTGAACTCCAAAAGGCTTATGGACGAATCGAACCACGGAAGCGATTCAAGAAGAACACGGGCCAACCTTTGCTGGTCCATCGTCCGACCAACTGGTTGTACCTGGACGAAAGCGGTGTCTCCAATCCCGAACCCCGTCTAGGCCCTCCCAGGTTCTTTGCGCTTGGTGGGGTGGCGATGACGGACGGAGCTGCCAAGGCATATCGCGACAAAGCCGACTCCATCAAGGAGACTTTCTTTGGAAGAAAAGACATCACTTTCCACGAACCGCTGATGCGTAACCGAGAGGGAATATATTACTTCAACGGCGACCTGAAAAAGCAGAGTGAGTTTGACCAAGCCATCAATCAGATGGTCGTTGAGAGTGACTTTGTCGTGTTCGGAACGGGGGTCAGGAAAACTGCGTTTGAAAAAGAATTCGTTGAATCCGGCATTGATCCTTATTTGCCAACAGACGCATATTCAGTTGCCATCGTGATGTTGCTCGAAAGATACGTTGATTATCTCGCCCATTCGCCTGAGAGCCAGATGGGTCGGGTTACCTTCGAAAGCCAAGGTCCCAGAGAAGATGCTGAGCATCAGTTGGAATACGCTCGTGTTTTGGTGGACGGAACTCAATGGGTTTCGGAAACAGCGTTCAGAAACTGGCTGGAACCGGGGCTCCTGTTCAGGCCGAAGTCTAATTCCGACCCTGCTGAATTAGCCGACATGGTTGCGCGAGACCTGTTCGAATGGATAAGAAACGGTTGCACTGGAACACCCGGTAGATGGGATGTCATAGGTCGCAAGATTTATTGGCGAGGCGATGGGCAGATGGGAAAGTTCGGCGTAAAGGTATTCCCCGATTCTGACATCAAAGAGCTTATAGACCAACACAGAAAGGTTTGCATGGGGCCGGGAAATTAAAAAGCGCTTGCCCTCCTGGAGGGCGAGCGCCGATGGCGGAAATCCGCCATCCATTACGATTATATAACCACGGTCTGCCCGATTTGTCAACGTCCCCGCCGTCACCCCCTGAAACATCCCCCAACCCCTACCACCACCCCAGGGCCTTGGCCAAGGCTGCCATTCCCGCGGCGGCTCCGGCGGCGCTGCCCCCGCCCAGCAGCTTGCGGCCTACCTTTATCGTCACCACCGCCCCGTTGTCCGGCGGCGAGTTGGCGGACACGCTCTCCCGCTTGTGCGTCGCCAAGTGTTCCAGCAGCGCGGCCTCCAGGCGGCCCAGGTCTTGCCGCGAATGGCGCACCTCCGCCTCCAAGACCGCCAGCCGCTCCCGGATGTTCTCCAAAGACAGCCAGACTTCGTGACCAAAATCCTGCGTTGAAAGCATCCTAAACCCCCTGTACCAGCCATTGAGCCGTCACTTCTCCGGCGGCGGCCTCCAGCTCCATTTGTTCGATGAAAAAGTCCTGATTTATCCCCATCGCCGGGTACGACACCCGCACCCGGTCCGACAACCGCCGGTGAACCATCTGCATCAGGTTGGCCCCGCCGGGCGGCAGCGTCAGCCGCAAGCGGGGCTTGGGCGTCTTTTTGCGGGCCAGCCGCGCCTCGGCAACGTCCCGGGCCGCGGCGTAGTGGTCAATGAACCGGCAATCTATCTCCCGGGAACGCAGCCCGTGGACGCCCTGGGCCACGCCGTCGGCGGCCTGGTAGATGGTGGGTTCCGAATAGGAATAGGCCCGGTCGGCTCGCAATTGCAGCAGCGTCAGGTAGGCGGTGGCGGTGGCGTGGTTGTTGACTACCCGCACCAGCCGCCCCCGCCCCTGGAAGTTGGCGGCGTCGGCCAGCGTCACCGACAGGGATGCAGTCAAGTCGGGAGCGGCGCCGGCGGCGGAACTTTTGGCGACGTAATCCGTGCCGGAAACGGGCGTCCGCACCCGGTCAACGGCGTCGTAGGCCGAGCTTTCCGCCAGAAAATCCCGCGTCGCCTTGGGCGGAATGGCCGCCACTTCCCGCAGCCGCCAGACCTGCTGCAACCCCTGGGACTGCAACCGCCGGTAGCGGAATCCCACCCGGTTTTCCAGCCCGTCGTCGCCGCCCTCCCAGGCCAGGCCCGACAGGTACGGGCCGCTGCCCGTAGCCGTTCCCAGCGTCACCCGCGGGGCAGTGTGCGCGCCGGTGCCCCGGTGGCCCGACTCTTCCAGCCGCAGATAGCCCAGGCCGTCCAGGTAGATAAAGCCGTCCTCTTCTTCCTGCGCGTACCCCAGGGCGCGGCGGGCCGGGGCGCGCCACAAGGCCCTCGGCCCGTTGGCTACCAATACCCGCCCCCGGTCCAGCTGCCGGTCGCCCGACGGGAACCCGGCCCAGGTCAGAATCTTGTTAACCACGTCTCCCGACCGCAGGTTGGCCCCGGAAATCAGGTTGTGGATGCCCACGGTTTCCAGCCGGCGCAGTTCGTCCCTGGCCGTCAAACGGCACGTTGGTTCATCCCCCGCGGGATTGGGGGCGATGCTTTCCACCCGCCCGTAGAAGAAACTGCGCCAGCCGCCGAAGTCGCTCCAACGGTCGGCGGTGGAAGCGCCGTTGTGCCAGAGGCCGTGCCGTGTGGCGGTGCGGTTGCCGGCGCTGCCGCCGCCGTCCAGGATTTCCTTGCGTTCCACGCTGCCGGCGTCCAGGTCGGTGGCGAAGAGCCGGATGGATGGCCCGTGCATTTCTACTTCGATGAAGTAATTGACCCCGGCGGTCAGGGCGTCGCCGGTGCGGATGCTGCTGGCCCAGCCAAAGACCACGCTTTCCAGCACCGTAGCGGCGGCGGTAAACCGCACCCGCAGATAGTCGAAGGCGTCCACCAGCCGCAATACCAGCCCGCCGCCGCCGTTGCTGCCCCGTCGGTAATGCAACCCCAAATGGCAGTCGGCATCGCCGAAATTCACCGTGTAGAGGGCGTCATAGAAACCGCCGGTCACGGCCCGCAGTTGGCCGTTAGACACCTGGAAACCGTTGCTGCTCAGGTTTTGTTTCGACCAGGAAAAGCCGTCGCCCACCGGCAGCGACCGCCCCGCCGGGTCCGTGCCGTTGACGCCGGAAAAATCGTCGTAGGGATAGGCGAACCGGCCCCACAGACGGCGGCCGGCCTGCAGATTGCCGGCCAGGGGAGAGGCGGCGTTGGGCGGCGAATACTTGTGGCCGTCGTTACGCAGTTCCAGGTCAAGACGGGCCGGGGCGGTATGCTCATCGGGCAGACTTCGGCCCCACCGCCACTTGAGCCGCAAGACCTCCGGCGTCAAGTCCTCGCCCGTCTCGCCCCAAACGCCGTCGCCGTCCCAATCCACCCAAATGCGCCACCGCGGAGTCGTCATATCTGTCTCCCGTCATAAATTCGTGCGAATCCCCAATGATGAGAACTTGCCCCGTCCCCCTTGGTGGCGCAGACTTTCAGTCTGCGAATCCCGCCGCAATCACCGTCATTCCGGCGTAGAGCCTGCCCCGTACCACGATACGGGGCCGGAATCCAGAAAACTTTACCCAAAGCCAACCTCATCCCAGCAGCAACGCCCACCAAAACCCCCGCCCCCTACCAGGGGGAGGGTTGGGGAGGGGGTATCCCACCTATCACCCATCAGCAAAAACCTCCAGCCGGAAAGACGCGCCCCAATAGCTGCCCTTCCGGTAGCCAACCTCGCCCACCTTGGCGGCGGCCAGTACCCGCGCCCAGTGGGCCGCTCCGTTCAGGTTGCCGTCCAACGCCGCCTTTACCGACGCCGCGCCCGATGCGCCAACGTAGGATTCCAGCTTGTCCCAGGACTCGGCGGCGTCTCCTGAATCCACCAGCAGCAGCAAATCCAGCGAGTAGCGGACGCCGCCGCCCTGCAACGTCTGGTCATACTTGGCCGATATGCCGCCCGACGCGATGATTACGGCGGGAAACTCGGCCACCGTCGCCGGCGGCTCCGGATAGACCCGCAACCCCCCAATAGTTTCCAGCTTGGCAACAACGGCGCTCCGAATTTCCGCCAGACCCATGACTTAACTCCCTCAAGCATGTCGGATGACCAGGCTTTCACCCCCGCCCCCTACCAGGGGGAGGGTTGGGGAGGGGGTGTTTCCCCCTAAACCCCAACCCCCACCGCCAGTTTGCGGCAGCCGGCCAGCAGTTCCTTGACTTCCGCCCCGGTAGAGTCCCAACTGTCGCCGGGGCTGTCGGGGAGACTTCCCAGCCGGGAACGGGCCGCCAGCAGCAGGCACGCCTCCACCACCGGCGGGGGATAGCGGAATACCTTGACCCCCAACGCGGCGGCGTGGGCCCTGGCCGTGGTTCCGTTGACCCCCCGCCGGACGGTCAGCGCCTTGTCCTTCACCCCGGCGACGTAAAGCTGTTCCCGCCCTACCAAGAGAGTCTGACCCGCCGCGATTCCCCCGGCGTCGGTGACGGTCAAAGTCTCATCCGAGGCGTCCACGCCCCCATCGCCTACCGCGGCGGCGGTGGGTTCCACGTCATCGCGAAACCCCCACCAGCCGTTGATGGACACCGCGCCGATGCCCCGGGGAAAGACGGCCTTCCCCACGTCGCCCACGGCCATAACCCGTTGGTAGGGACGGCCCCAGGGCTTGGTGGGTTCGGCGTTGGCCGGTTCCAGCCGGTACTGGCTGGCCTTCCAAAGCGTCTCAAACACGCCGTCGCCGTCGTTGTCGCTGCGCAGCGTTTCCACCCGAATCAGGTCCGGCAGCCACAGCCACGGGCCGCCGCCGTCAAAGACCCGCGTTTCCTTCACCACGTAGAAATGGCGGTTGCAATAGCGGTCAATCCACCGGGAGGCAGCCTCCAGCAGGGACAACAGCCGGTCGTCCTGGTCGTCGCCGGTGATGTTCAACGCGCCCCGGCCCTTCAATGCCTCCAGGTCAGCGTAAAGATTGGGCATAGCGTTTTCCTTTCAATTCGACATTCGCCTGTGGTTCAACCCCCGCTACCCCCAACGCCATTCCCGCCCCACCATCATTCATTCCCACAAAAGCAGGAACCTGACCCCCTCCCCCTACTAGGGGGAGGGTTGGGGTGGGGGTAGTCCCTACGCCACGCCGGTGATGTTGTATTGCAACGCCGTATGGGTGGCGTTGGCCCGGCTGCCGGTGCGCTCCATGAAGGCCAGCCTCATGCTGACCACCATGATGTTCTGCCGTTTCTGGATGTCGCGGGTAGTTTCAATGAGCAGTTCCCGACGGTAGCCCACCCGCCATTGGGAGCGGTTGACCAGCAGCAGACGCCCCTTGGTGTTGTCGCTGCCGCCGTCGGTAACTTTCCCGTCGGCGTCGGCCAGGGCCATCTGCTCCGAAACGATGACCGGAATCCCCTCCACCGCTCCCAACTGCCCCCGCAGCAGGGTGGCGTTGGGGCCCAGCTTGTCCAGGGTGCGGAAACTGTCCACCGCCAGCGAGCGGATGTAGGTGTTAACGTCGGTGATGAAGGCCAACTCCGAGGGGCGGACGCCGTACTTGCCCAGCTTGGCCCGCACTTCGTTGTACATATCCGCCGACACCGCCGCGTTGTGGTTGTTGGCCTGGCCGGTGTTGTCCACCAGGGGCAGGTGCATCAGACCGTCGAACCCCACCAGCCATTGGGCCTTGCCCGCCTCGGCGGTGGAGATAGTTGCGCCGTCGGCGTTGATGTTGTTGGTCGTGGTGGTGTCGGCGTTCAGCAGCACGTTGTCAATGACCTCGACGGCGTTGCGAACCAGCGAACCCCGCACCTCGGCGGCCATCGCAATCACGGCGTCCTCGTCCAGGGTCAGCGACCAGGGGACTTCCGCCACCAGTTCGTAGGCCGTCAAGGTCTGGCGGGCCGTCGCTAGGGCGGTGGAAGTTGCCGCCAGATTTTCCGTGCCGGGATACCAGTTGACCTGCCCCAGTTGCAGCGGGATTTCAAAGGGATTGCTGGGCATATCCACCCGGGAGAACAGGGGCGCCACCAGGGTTTCCAGGTTCACGTCCATCCAGAGGGCCGCCGCCTCTCCCGTGGCTACCAGTTCATCGCCGGCGCCCACCGTTGCGCTGGACATGGCGGCTTTCAGGTTGGTCTGCCAGTCCTCCAGCATCCGCGGGTTGATGCCGGCGGGTTCCCGCAGTTGGGCCGCCAACACGCTGCCGATGCAGGCCAAATCCAGCGGGTCCAGTCCCCGGTACTTGCCGAAGGGCACCAGAGGTTTCTGGTCGGAGTGGTAGCCTTCCAGGACGGCGCGGCGTCCGGCCTCTTTCACCCGGTCTTGGACCAGGGACAGTTGCGCCGACATCCGGCCCAATTCCTCTTTCAGGGGCGGCAGTTCCGCGTCCAGCCGCTGCTGGTAAAAGTCGCGAATCCCCGCCATTTCCTTCTTGATAAGCTCCAGGTCTTGCGTTCCAATTTCCATGCTTTCCTCTCCTTTTGATTGTTGGTTTGCCTGTTGACTCGACCCGTCATCCCCAACCGTCATTACCGCCAAAGCGGTAATCCACCACCGCCCCCAACCCTCCACGGCCGATACCCTTGTCCCGTAGGGGCGCACGGCCGTGCGCCCCTACCACGCCGCCGACTGTCCCCTACCAAGGCGAGGGCTTTCAATTCCCCCTCCCCCTATCAGGGGGAGGGTTGGGGAGGGGGTAAAACACCGCCGTCACTCTCCCCGCCGGGGGTAATCCACCCCCGCCGACGCCCGCAGCTCCGCCAGAAACCGCCCCACCGAATACGCTGATTCCTCCGCCCCTTCCGACTGCCGCCGCAACGCGCCCCGGTTGGCCGGCACCGCCACCGCGCTGACCTCCAACAGTTCCTGTTCCAGGAACCGCAGACCTAGGAAAGCCCCGGTCTTGTCGTCGCGGCGTTCCTCGTAGCGCACCGGCTTGAACCCGACGGAAATCCCCCGCTGGTAGTTGCCCCGGTACAGGGCTGCCACTTCCTGGGCGAAAGCCGTGGGCGCAAACTCCATGCGTCCCAGCAGCCGGTGGGCGTCGCTCCACACCTGCGCCGCCTTGCCGATGGGCGGACGCCGGTGGTCGTGCGCCCACAGAAAGACCGGGTTGCTGCGATAGGCTTCCAGCAGCCAGCCGTCGGCGGAAATGATGTCACCGTGGCGGTCCACGTCGTCGGTGGAAAGGACGAAGGTCATGGCTCCCGCCGACTCTTCCGACGGTTCCACCGACGACGTAGGCATCCACTGGTCCAGAATCGGCGCGTCCCTATGTCCTTTGCGATAGGACTCCAACGCCTCCAACAGCCGCTCCCGCTGCTCTAGATGGGTTTCCCGGCAAAACGCCATAACCGCTCCTTTCCTCCGGCCCCGGAACCTCAATCCCGGACAAACAAAAAGGGACAGCCCGCGGCGGGTCTGTCCCTGCGAATGGCCCGGTAGTGGGAAGCCGGGCCGGTTGGTTGGCTTGCGCCATCAAAATTAAGTTGTCGCCTGGAAGGATAACGAACAAATAATCTATTGTCAACCCCCTAACCGTCA
This sequence comes from Dehalococcoidia bacterium, assembly GCA_963665735.1. Lineage (GTDB taxonomy): Bacteria > Chloroflexota > Dehalococcoidia > Lucifugimonadales > UBA3495 > CATOSK01. Next base: position 2,151,215 of record OY762444.1, read on the forward strand.
ATTTCCAGGACGATTGCAAAGTCGGTTGTGACAGCATTAGGAGGTATTTCAATAGTCCCTTCCCCCTTGACGGGGGAAGGTTAGGATGGGGGTGAATCCAACCGGGACACTTAGCCCCCTCCCCCTGAATAGGGGGAGGGTTGGGGTGGGGGTCAAAACCCCTTTCCCCACCCAAACCCTTCCTTGTTGCCCCAACCCGCCGGGGTTAAAATGGCCGGGAGTTAAGGAGAGAAACAATGCAGCAAACGCCAAACTACCAGCGACGCAGCCGGGAACTTCTAACCAAGGCGTACCAGGAACTTGACGAAGACTTGGGCCAAGCCTCGGAAAAGGGCTGGGGCGCGGCGGCGGAAATGGTCAAGGCCGTCGCCGAACAACGGGGCTGGGAACACCGCCACCACCGCCTCCTTACCAACGCCGTCAGCCGATTGCGGCGGGAAACCGGCGACAACGATTTGACCCGTCTTTTTGGTCAAGCCAACGCCCTGCATATCAACTTCTACGAAGACGCTTACTTCCGGGAAGACGTGGAGTTGTTGCTCCAAGACGTGGAGCGGTTCGTGGACAAGGTGGAATCCCTGATAACCCAAGACCCGTAGCCGAAAGAGGACATGATGCAGCAAGCGACAACTTACCAACAGCGCAGCCGGGAACTGCTAACCAAGGCGTACCAGGAACTTGACGAAGACTTGGGCCAAGCCTCGGAAAAGGGCTGGGGCGCGGCGGCGGAAATGGTCAAAGCCGTCGCCGAACAACGGGGCTGGGAACATCGTAACCACCGCTCCCTTTACGACGCTGTCCGCAGGTTGCGGCGGGAGACCGGCGACGGGGAATTGATCCGGCTGTTCGACCACGCCAGCGCCTTGCATACGAACTTCTACGAAGACTGGGATGACCGGGAAGACGTGGTATCGAGGATTCGGGAAGTGGAGCGGTTCGTGGACAAGGTAGAATCCCTGATAACCCAAGACCCGTAGCCGAAAGAGGACATGATGCAGCAAACGCCAAACTACCAGCGACGCAGCCGGGAACTTCTAACCAAGGCGTACCAGGAACTTGACGAAGACTTGGGCCAAGCCTCGGAAAAGGGCTGGGGCGCGGCGGCGGAAATGGTCAAGGCCGTCGCCGAACAACGGGGCTGGGAACACCGCCACCACCGCCTCCTGAGCCAAATCGTCATCAGACTGCGGCGGGAAACCGGCGATATGGAATTGGACAGCCTGTTTGACCACGCCAGTTCCTTGCATGGCAACTTCTACGAAGATACTTACGACCGTGCGGCGGTGGAGTGGCGGATTCGGGAAGTAGAGCGGTTCGTGGACAAGGTGGAATCCCTGATAACCCAAGACCCGTAGCCGAAAGAGGACATGATGCAGCAAACGCCAAACTACCAGCGACGCAGCCGGGAACTGCTAACCAAGGCGTACCAGGAATTAGATGAAGACCTGGGCCAAGCCTCCGAAAAAGGCTGGGGCGCAGCGGCGCAGATGGTCAAGGCCGTCGCCGAACAACGGGGCTGGGAACACCGCCACCACCGCCTCCTTACCGAAATCGTCATCAGACTGCGGCGAGAAACCGGCGATATGGAATTGAGTCGGCTGTTCGGTTACGCCAACAACCTGCATGGCAACTTCTACGAAGACACTTATGACCGGGTAGAAGTGGAGTGGCGGATTCAGGAAGTGGAGCGGTTTGTGGACAAGGTGGAGGTCCTGCTGACCCAAGACCCGTAGCCACTGCCAACGGTCGGGGTTACAATGGCCCGGCAATCCCCAATAACCTGACGGAGATGACCTTATGTACAGCAAACCCATGCTCAGCCTGGAACAGACCCAAAACGCCATGCAGGCCATGATTGCCAAAGCCACCCAGGAACCCGACCGCCCGGTGGCTATGGCCATCGTTGACGACGCCGGCAACCTGCTCAGCTACGCCCGCATGGACAACTGCCGCCCCAATCCCCAGACCTTCGCCATCCGCAAGGCTTACACCTCCGCCCTGTCCGGCGCGGATTCCGCCGTGTACGCCGAGCGGCTCAAGAGCCAGGGCCGCACCGTCGGCGACATGGGCAACCCCAACCTGGTCTCCGCCCAGGGCGCGGTGGTCATCACCGACCCCGCCTCCAACGCCGTCCTCGGCGCTATCGGCGTCAGCGGCCTGACCGCCCAGGAAGACGAAGACCTGGCCCGCCTCGGCGTCGAAAACCTGGGCTTGTAACGACAATCGTTCCGCCCATCCGTCCCACCATCCAACCCGTAGGGGCGCACGGCCGTGCGCCCCTACTTTGCTATCGTCCTGTTGTGGTTGCCCTTCCCCCAATCCAACCCCGTCTTGAAATCGGAGATACTTCCGGGTATCCTTGGCAAGTTGCCCGACGCTGCGCCCGGGGTGAAAAAATTCCCCACCCAGGGGCCGGGCCTGCTTTGGCCATGACTTCCTCAACATTTCCTCCCCTTCCTTTTCTGACGCCGCGTTCCGGGCCGGTCTATGAGTAGGATTCGACTGCTCCTCTGGCTGCTGCCCCGCCACCTCCGCTCTTCCTGGGTGCTGCTCAGCGTTACCTTCTGCGGCGTGCTGGCCGCCGCCACCATCATGGCTATCGGCGGCATCTACTCCCGCGCCCTGGCCGAAGGCGGTCTGCATCATGCCCTGGCCGTGGCCTCCGAGTCCGTCCTCAACATCCGCGTCACCGTACAGAACCGTCCCCTGGGCGTGGCCGATTACGACAACCTGCGCCGGGGCATCGAGGGCATCGTTGACGACCGGGTATCCTTCCTCGTAACCGGACTGCAACGCCACGGGCGCACTCAGGCCAATATGCCCCTGATTCTCAATCCCGGCGAAGGCGTTCCCTTCCTTGGCGGGCCGACGGGACGCCCATTTTTCCTGACCGACTTCCAGCTGCATTCCCGCGTGGTTGAAGGGCGGTGGCCCGAAGCTGAACCTCAACTCCACGCCAACGGGGTTGACCTGGAAGGCGTCGTCGGCGCGCCGGCGGCCAGGGCATTGGGCATCGAAGTCGGCGACCTGCTCCACGTCGTCCCCTTCCGCAGCGGCCAGCAGCAGCGCATGGAAATAACCGTCGTGGGCTTGGCCGAGCCGTTAGACCGACAGGAAGCCTACTGGATGGGTTCCCCGCTGTATTTCTCCATCCAGAACTACGGCGACAATCCCCTGGTGCCTATCTACGTCACCGAGGACACTTTTTTCAACGGTTTGGGGACGCGCTATCCGTCGCTGGTGGGCGACTACGAATGGTTCCTCTTCGTGGACTCCAGTGTTTTGACCGTGGACACCGTGCAGTCCACCCGCGACGCCCTTACCGGCCTGGAAACCGACATCAACAAGGGTTTCCCCCGTTCAACGGTGCTGACCCTGCTGGAAAACAGCCGCGGCACCGGCTTGCTGACCACCTACCAGCGGGACTTGACCCTGGCCCGGGTGCCGGTGTTCCTATTCCTGTCCCTGGTGGTCATGGTGGCCTTGTATTTCCTGACCGTGGTGGTGGGACTGCTGGCCCGCACCCGCAGCGACGAGGCCAGCCTGTTGCGGAGCCGCGGGGCCGACACCCTCCAGGTGGGCGGGCTGCTGGTACTTGGCGAGGCCCTGGTGGTGGCCTTGGCAACGATTCTGGCCCCCTTCCTGGCCCTGGTGGTGGCCCAACAATTCCTGCTGACCACCATCGTTCCCGCCGGCGCCGAAGGGCCGACGCAAGTGGGCTTGGGATGGGATATGTTCGTACTGGCCGCTATCGGCGGGCTGCTGAGTTTGGGAGCCTTGGCCGTGTCCTCGGCGGGGTTGTCCCGGCTGGGTATCCTGGAATTTCTGCGGGAGCGGGCGCGTCCGGCCACCGTTCCCTTCTTGCAGCGCTATTACGTTGACCTGCTGGCCCTGGCCGTGCTGGGACTGCTGCTCTGGCAAGTGCAGGGCCGGGGCGGTTTCGTCAACCGGGCCTTCGATTGGCGCGGAACCGGGGCCGCCGGCCTGGACTTGGACCCGACGCTGATTCTGGGGCCGGCGGTGGCGCTGCTGGCCGCCGCCTTCCTGTTGCTGCGGATACTACCCCCGTTGGTGCGGCTGCTGGCCTGGGTTTCCTCCCTGGCCGCCCCGTCCTGGGCCGCGCTGACCTTGGCCCGCATTTCCCGCGACCCGGTGGGCCACGGCTCCCTGGCGGTGATGGTCATGCTGGCGGCGGCATTGGGCGTCTTTGGCTCGGCCTTCCAGTCCACCCTGTCCCGCAGCCAGCAGGAACAGGCCCTTTACCGTTACGGCGGAGACCTGACCTTGAACGGCGTATCCTTTCCGCCGTCCCAGGAAGATGCCCGTCTGCGCGAGTTGACCGACATCCCCGGCGTGGTGTCCATCACCCCGGTCTGGCGCGACACGGTGCGCCCGGTGGAATCCACCGCCGCCCCCACCATGACCCTGCTGGCCGCCCAGCCGGGCACTCTCCCCGAAGCCGGTTGGTTCCGCTACGACTTTTCCGCCTCGGCCCCGGATATGTCCGGTTTGCTGACCCCCCTGCGTACCGGCTCCGCCAATCTGCCCACGCTGAGCGGCCACCTGCCCACCGGCGCGCCCCTGCCCGAAACGGCAACTGCCGTCGGCCTGTGGGTCAACGCCGACGAGTTGAAGGGTGGAACCCTGATTCAACCGCCCAACCTGTGGCTGCGGGTTCGCGACCCGGAGGGACGTTACCGCGCCGTGGACATGGGCGAAATTCCCCTGAGCCAGGACGCCAACCGGGGCTGGGTCTTTTACCAGGCCGACTTGCCCGACGACGTATATCTGGGCCGGCCCTTCAGCGTGGTGTCCGTATTCGTCAGCGCGCCGGCCGTTTCCCGAATCCCGCCGGGCAGCCTTTACCTGGACGACCTGACTGCCTTGCCCATCGCCCCCGGCGACCCCCGGCAGGGAGTGATTGAGGACTTTGAGAATCCGGGACGATGGGCGCCCCTGCCCCACAAGGGCGACGAACCCGACCGCCTTACCATTTCCCCCGCCACCGCCCACGGCGGCGACTACGCCCTGCGGTTCATCTGGATTGACGCCCTGGCCGACGACCCCCGCGGCGTCCTGGTTCCACCAGGCCCCTATCCCTTGCCGGCCATCGGCGGCCCCGGCCTGCAACCGGGCCAGATTCTGCGGATTAACGCCGGCCGTCAACTGGTTCCCGTCACCATCGCCGGCGTGACCGACTTCTTCCCCACCATGACCTCTTCCACCCGCCGGTTTGTCATCGTGTCCCTCAACGAATTTAACGACTACCTGCTGCGGGTGGGCGGTTCCGCCCAGCGGCCCGGCGAGTTCTGGATTGCCCTGGAAGAAGACGTTGACCGCGCCGCCGTCATATCCGCCCTGCGGGATGCGCTGCCCCGTAACGCCCGGCTGCAAGACCGGGCCTTGGCCGTGGACACGGCGGCCCGCAACCCCCTGGCCGGCGGCGCGTGGAACGGCTTGACCCTTTTGAGCATCGCCGCCCTGACCCTGGCCGTGGGGCTGGCCCTGGGCACTCATGCCGTAGTGTCCGCCATCAGCGGACGGGTGGACTTGACCGTTACCCGCGCCCTGGGTCTTTCCCGGCTGCAAATGCTGCTGGCCCTGGTCTTGGAGCGGGTGGTGGTAGTCGGATTCGGCATGGCCCTGGGCGGCGTGGTGGGCTACTGGCTTTCCCGGTGGGTCATCGGCTTTCTGGATACCACCGCCACCGGCAGAGACATCATCCCGCCGGTGATATTCACCGCCCAGGGCGGCATCGTCCTGCTGACCCTGGCCTGTCTGGCCGGAGCCGCCATCCTGGCCATAGCCCTGGGCGCCGCAACCATCAGCCGCCTCCGCCCCTCTGATATACTGCGCAACATTGAGTAATCGAATAAAGGGAGCAACGAAGTTTAGACCCGTGGAAATCGCGGAAAAATCCCCTCCCCCTACGAGGGGGAGGGTTAGGGAGGGGGTGAAAACCCCCAAGGACAACATCATTGGGAAACGTAACTCCCGCATCAACAACCGCCATTCCGGCGGAAGCCGGAATCCAGAAAATCCAGACCCAGGAAGCATCCTTGAGGGCAAGGAGTCCTGGATACCGGCCTGCGCCGGTATGACGGCAACATAAAGGTCTGCGAAAGCGGGAATCAACCAAAAACGCCCATGTCACTACTCCACCTGGCATACGTCATAGCCCGCCGCCGCCTGCTCGCCAACTGGCAGTTGGAACTGGTCATGCTCCTGGGCATCCTGCTGGCGGTGGCTCTTCTGTCCAGCAGCGTCGTCTTTTCCGACCTGCTGGCCGAGGCTGCACTGCGCCGCGCTCTAAATGAGGCCACCCCGGAACAGGCCAACATCTGGGTCAGGACTTTCAACGACCTGGACGACCCGGCGGTGCAGGGCCGCGCCTCCAAGTACCGCACCAGCGTCGAGTTGGTGGAACAGCGCATCAACCCCCAACTGGACGACTGGACGGCCGGCTACAACCAGCTTTACGAAACATCCACCTTCTTTTTCGCCGGCCATCCCCACCTGGAACTGGACGACCAAATCCGGCCCCGCGGCAAGATTCAACACATGACCGGCATAACCCAGCCCGGACGGGCCGAACTGCTCCGGGGGCGCTGGCCCGGCGCTTCCCCCGGCTCCGGCCCGGTGGAAGTGGCCCTTGACCAAACCGGCGCCGAACTCCTGGAACTGGACACCGGCGACGTGATGACCGTCCTGCCCGCCACCGGCGACAAGTCCCCCAAGACCCTGGACGTGGTTATTGTCGGCGTCTTTGACCGCACCGATCCCGCCGATGCTTTCTGGTACGGGTTTGACCGGGACTTCAGCTACCAGGATGACCGTTGGACTATCGTGCCCCTGTTCACGTCGGAAGAGGCCCTGCTGCAGCGGGTGGGCCAGGTCTTCGCCGGAATGCACACCAACACCACCTGGGTTTTCGGCCTCGACCGCCCGGCGGTGCAGGCCGGCGAAGTGGACGACATTCACGCGGCCTTGCGCCAGGTTCGCGCCGAAGTCATCACCCGGCTGGACAACGGCAGCATCGCCGTGAAACTCGACCGGGTGCTGTGGGAATACTCCGAGCAGTTAACGCTGGCCCGCATCCCATTGCTGTTGATGGTGCTGCTGGTCACCGGAATTCTGGCCTACTACCTGGCTTTGGTGGCCGGGCTGGTGGTGCGCTCCCGCGGCACCGAAATCGCCATGCTCCGCAGCCGCGGGTCAACCCCCTTCCAGATTGGAATGTTGGTGCTGGTGGAAGGATTATTATTGGCGATTCCCGCCGTCGTGCTGGGAACCCTGTCCTCGCCCCTGGTAGCCAAGACTTTGGGCGGCTGGTTTTTCCCCGTCGAGGCCGACTTGGGATTTGGCGTTTCATGGCGGGCCATCCTGCTGGGCATCGGCGGCGCGCTGTTGGCCGTGGGCGTCCTGACCGTCTCCACCCTGATAGCCGCCCGCCGGGGAATCGTGGAACACCGTCAGGGCGGTGCCCGTCCCTCCACCGCGCCGGCCCTGCATCGCTACTACCTGGACATCCTGCTGCTGGCCCTCATCGGCATTATGTGGTGGCAGATACAAAACCGGGGTTCTTTCCTGGTGACCCCCACCGGCTCCCGCGAGTTGACCATTGACTTCTCCCTGCTCTTGGGGCCGATTCTGGGACTGCTGGCCTTGGGGCTGCTGGTCTTGCGGTTCTTCCCCCTGCTGGTGGCGCTGCTGGCCCGGCTGACCGAGCCGGTGGGGCCGGCCTGGCTGGTGCAGGGACTCCGCCGGGTGTCCCGCGACCCCATCGTTCCCGGCAGCCTGGTGGTGCTGTTGATGCTGGCTACCTCTTTGGGCGTCATCGGCAGCGCCTTCAGTTCCACCCTGGACCGCAGCCAGCGAGAGCGGGCCATGTACGAGGCCGGCGCCGACCTCTGGTTGCAGCACAACGGCAACGTCGTCCCCAAGGCCGACCTGGGGCTGGCCGCCCAGCTTGAAGACACCGGGCTGGCCGCCGCCGTGTCCGAGAGCCGGCGGGTCAACGCCCGTCCTCTTACCGAGGGATTCAGCACCACCCGCGTTGAGGCGTTGGCCGTGGACGCCGATACCTTCCACCGGGTAGCTTGGCAGCGCCCCGACTTTTTCCCGGCCAACGATTCCCTGCAAGAGTTATTGACCGCCATATCCGGGAATGAAACCCGGTTCCAGACCGACGGCCTGCCCCTGCCGTCCGACGCCACCGCCTTGGCCGTCTGGGCGCACCCGGACAGGCCCGAATCCCGGCTGTCCCTCCGTGCCAGACTTAAAGACGGCGCGGGAACCTACTTCGACATCGTGCTGGGCGAATTGCAGGAAGAGGGTTGGCAGCGGCTGGAGGCCCCCATCCAACTGCCCGAACCGACTTCCTCCCAACGTCGGTTGGGGTACGGCAGCCGCGCCGCCCTGCAACCGCCGGTAACTCTCATGTCCTTGCAGCTCAACCGCCGCGGTTCCTCCGGCGAACCGGGGGCCGTCTTTTTCGACGAAATCCTGGCCGTCACCCCGGCGGGAGAAAGGCCCGTATCCGGCGCAGACCCGGCGGGCGGTTGGCACGTGGTGGAAGACTTTATCCGCCCCGGACTAACCAGCGTTGACTTTAGCCAGTCCGTCACTCGGCAAAGCGGACGGCAATCCGTCCGCTTCAGTTGGGCCCCCGGCGGCACCGGCCTTCAGGGAATCCGCCACGGCCAGCCCGAAGAGCCATTGCCGGCCCTGGTCAGCCCCGCCCTGCTGGAATTAACCGAGGTTGAGGTTGGCGACACCTTGGCCGTGGGCATATCCACCTTTGCCGTCCCGGTCAGGATTGCGGCGGTGGCCGACTTTTTCCCCACGTTAGACCCCCGGGAACAGCCCTTCATCGTCACCGACTTGGCGGCCTTTATCCACTACGCCAACCGCCACAACCAGCGGGTAGTGGGCGGCGCCAACGAACTTTGGATAAGTCTCCCGCCGGGCCAGGACGACTCCGCCGCCGCCGTCTCCGACATTGAAGAGGCTCTGGCCCAACGGGGTCTGCGGGTGCAGGAACGCCGGCTGTCGGCGGAAATGGTCGAGGAACGGGTCAACCAACCCCTGACCAACGCCAGTTGGGGCGGCCTGCTGGTGCTGATGTTCCTGGCCCTGGTGCTGGCCAGCGCGTCGGGCATAACCCTGTTTTCCTACCTGGACACCAGGGAACGCCAGACCGAGTTCGCCCTGCTGCGGACAATGGGGTCATCCCGCGGCCAGGTCAACGGCGTAGTCTGGTTCAGCCTGGCCCTGGTGGTGGTCTGCGGCATCGGGTTAGGCACCTGGGCCGGCCAGCAGATAGGCGCCAGCATCCTGCCCATCCTGGAAATCGGCGAAGGCGGCGCGCGGGTCACGCCGCCGATGGTCTTGCAAACCAACTGGGCCACGTTGGCGGTAGCCTACCTGGTCCTGGCCTCCGTAACCGTAGCGACGGTTCTATGGCTGGCCTGGTTCACCGGACGCATGGAAGTCCAAAGAGTCCTGCGGGCGGGAGAGGCCATAAAATAAAGAAGTCCCTTCTCCCATCAAGGAGGAAGGTCAGGATGGGGGTGAAAACCCCTTGCGCCCACTACCGTCATCCCGGCCCTCCACCGTCATTCCGGCGAAAGCCGGAATCCAGAAAACCCAAGCACATAACAGCGTACTTGAAGGCAAGAAATCCCGGATACCGGCCCGCGCCGTCATGACACCGCTACCAATAACAGGAAAGCCCCGGCGTATCACCGGGGCTTTTCCATATCCAGGTTCAGACCATCGGTTACTACGGAGGCCAATCCCCGTCCTCAAGCCAGCCGTTCTTACGGGCCAGATGCACCCACAACCGCCGGGTCATGGCGGCGTCTTCCTTGATTTCCCGCAACAGACCTCTCTGTTCCTCCAGCAGAATTTGTTGCCTCTCGCCAATGCTTATCAGCAAGTCAATGGCAACGTCATGGTTCCTGACTTGGGTTTCCAAGTGTGTAACCCGCTCCTCCATAGTCATGTCTTATCTCCGTCCTCCTTGCCCGCCGCCGACCAAGCATAGCCCCCGGTGCGGCCATTATTCCACGACCACCGCCAATGGTGTCAACCCTCGGCAATTATCAAGTTGCCACGCCCAACCGTCAATCATGCACCGTCATTCTCGCTTTAGCCGGAATCTAGGGCCAACGCCTCCACCTCGTCAATGTATTGCCCCGTCTCCCGAATCCGCCGCTCCGTATCCGGGTCGTCGCACAACCCAAGGTAGAAACAATCGCCATGCAAACGGGTTTGCCGCGAATAATAACGGCCCACCAGGGGTTTCACCCTCGCGTCCTGCCCGGCCAGCCGGTCCAGCAATCGGGAAGTCAACGGCGTTCTCTCCGGCTCTTCCCCGGTGCGGGCCAGTATCAAGGCATCAGTGGAACGCTTCACCGCACACCAGGACTTCTCGGCAGCGTCCCGCGTGTCCCCCTCCGCCAATCTTTCCAGCGCACCGGCATACATAGAACGGGCATCGGCGAAAATAGCGGCAACATCGGCGGTCAACGTCATCTGCAACCCTCCCAACGACTCAAACCCAAGCAACGGATATTGGATATTATGGTAGAAACGCCAACCGCCAATGTCAACCCAAAAATCCCCGCCCGCTTTCCGCTATAATCCCCACCAACCAAACCATCCCGGAGTATCGCGTTGACAACCCCACAACGAACATCAACCAACCCCGACATCCATCCGGCCCATGCCCCGGCGGAAACCCCCGAACCTCATATCCAATGCCGCGACCTGTTCAAGATTTACAAGCCCGCCGACCTGGAAGTCGTCGCCCTCCGCGGCGTTGACCTGGACGTGGCCGCCGGCGAGTTAATGGCTATCGTCGGCGCCAGCGGCTCCGGCAAAAGCACCCTGCTCAACATCCTCGCCGGGCTGGAAAGTCCCTCCGCCGGCCAGGTCAAGGTGGGCCACCGCGACTTGCTGGACATTTCCGACCGGGACCTGGTGCTGTACCGCCGCTCCGAAGTCGGTTTCGTCTGGCAGGCCACTGCCCGCAACCTGGTGCCTTACCTCAGCGTCATTGACAACCTCGAACTCCCCCAGGCCATCGCCGGCGTCTCCGCCCGGGAACGCCGCAGCCGCAGCATGGAAATGCTGGAGGCCCTGCACCTGTCCGACAAGGCCCGCCGGTTTCCCAACGAACTTTCCGGCGGCGAACAGCAGCGCGTTGCCATCGGCGTTGGTCTGGCCAACCGCCCGCCCCTGCTGCTGGCCGACGAACCCACCGGCGAGCTGGACACCCAAATGGCCGTGGAAGTCTTTGAGATGCTGGGCCAGATGAACCGGCGCTACGGCGTCACCGTGGTCATCGTCACCCACTACGCCGGCGTCGCCCGCCACGTTGACCGGGTGGTGCATATCCGCGACGGACGCATCAGCTCCGAAAGCTACTTGCAGTCCACCTTCCAGCGCGGCGGCGACAACGTGGAAAACGAGTACCTGGTGGTTGACCGCGCCGGGCGGCTGCAACTGCCCCAGGAATACGTCGAGGGGCTGCAACTGGACGGGCTGGCCGAGGCCGACCTGGCCCAGGACCGCATCACCCTCCGCCGCGCCCAGCGCATCCCGCCCTCCCGCCAACCCGACGACTAGGCAGCCATGCAAAATCCCCCCTCCCAAGACTAATCGGGTGTCAAAAAATCCCCTCCCCCTCGACGGGGGAGGGTTAGGGTGGGGGTGAAATCCTTGTTAATAGAGCGAACAAGGAACCTTGAACCCCCCTCCCATCAAACAACAAAAACCCAACCACCACCAACCAGGAGCGTCAATAAACCATGTCCCCTTCGGACAACGCCATCATATCCACCAGCCAGGTCAGCCGCATCTTCGGCTCCGGCGACAACGCCGTCACCGCCGTTGACCAGGTGACCATGCAAGTCGAATCCAGGGAACTGCTGGCCCTGGTGGGCCGTTCCGGCTCCGGCAAGACCACCCTGATGAACCTCATGGCCGGATTGGACCAGCCCAGCAGCGGCGCCGTCACCTTCCAGGGCCGCAACCTGTCCGCCCTGTCGGAAAAGGAACTGGTGGAACTGCGCCGCCGCGGAATCGGTTTCATCTTCCAGTCCTTCGGGCTGATTCCCCTGCTGTCCGCCTACGAAAACGTCGAACTGCCCCTGCACATCGGCGGCGTATCCTGGCGGGAACGGCGCCGCCGCGCCCTGGAAACCCTGGAACTGGTGGGCTTGGGGCCGCGGGCCAAGCACCGCCCCTACGAACTCTCCGGCGGCGAGCAGCAGCGGGTAGCCATCGCCCGCGCCCTGGTCACCGGCCCCGACGTGCTTTTCGCCGACGAACCCACCGGCGAACTGGACTCGGTAACTGCCGTAACCATTTCCTCCATCCTGAAAGACATCACCCGCGAGCGGGAAGTAACCGTAATCGTAGCCACCCACGACCCCACCCTGGCCGGAATCTGCGACCGCGTCCTCCAAATGCAGGACGGGCGGTTAAACGGAACGGCGTAACCGCCAGCCGGCCCGGCGGCCTTGGCAGCAATTCCGGCTCAAGTCCGGCTGACGTGATATAGTGCGAACCACCCGGAGGGACACCGCAGGCAAGGAGGACTTATGACTACCGAGGACCGGCTGACCCACCTGGAATCCCAGGTCAGAAACCATGACGTTGCCATTGACTTGCTGATAAGCATCGGGGAAAGGCAACAGGCATTGTTGGAGCGGATGGAAGAGAGGCTGGAGGAACAACGCAAAGAGATTGCGGAGTACCGCGATGAGACCTCCGAGCACCGCCAAGAGGTCGCCGATCACCGCCGGGAGGTCGCGGAGTACCGCCGGGAGGCTGCCCAATATCGGCGGTTGTGGATCCACCTGGCCCGCAAAAACGGCTGGCTGGAGGACGAGGACTGGCCCCCACCCGAGCCGTCAGGCTAAGTGCCCACGGGGGCAATATATCAAGCCAGTTAAGGATGTAATGGTGACCAATGCCTGACCCCAACTTCGCCGACAAAACCATCTGGACCGGGGACAACCTGGACATCCTCCGAGGCATGAACTCGGAGTGCGTGGACCTGATATACCTGGACCCGCCCTTCAACTCCAACCAGGACTACGCCGCCCCGGTGGGCAGCGCGGCGGCGGGCGCTGCCTTCAAGGATACCTGGACGCTTTCCGACTTGGATGTGGCGTGGATGGGCCTGATAGCCGATGAGCAACCGGCGGTGGCCCATGTGGTCAAGACGGCGGGGCTGACCCACGGCAAGGGGATGCAATCCTACTTGACCATGATGGCCGTGCGGCTGATGGAGATGCGCCGGGTCTTGAAGGCCACCGGGAGTATCTACCTCCATTGCGACCCGACTGCCAGCCATTACCTGAAGTTGCTCATGGACGCCATTTTCGGGGCGGGCAACTTCAGAAATGAGATTACTTGGAAGCGGCGTTATGGCACCTTTAGCACGGTGCATCAGTCAACTAGGTTTGGTGTTGCAACGGATACCATTCTTTTCTATGCCAAGGCATCGGAAACACCCTTTCATCCCCAATTCAGCATGGATGACCCTCAATACCAATCCTATATTGCCAACAAATTCCGGTTTACTGATGAAAATGGCCGTCGTTATCGCATAGATAACTTAGCCAATCCTGCACCACGCCCCAACTTGATGTATGAGTACAAGGGTTATCAGCCACCAAAAAACGGTTGGGCTATCTCACTCGAAAAAATGGAGCAATGGGATTCTGAGGGGAGACTTCATTTCCCCAAGTCTATGGGAGGGCGCATACAGCGAAAACGGTTTTTAGATGAACTCAAAGGTAAGCCAGTACAGAACCTTTGGGACGACATTAAGATGGTATCTGCCAAAGCCAAGGAACGCACCGGCTTCCCTACTCAAAAGCCCTTGGCCCTCTTGGAGCGCATCATCCAAGCGTCCAGCAACGAAGGAGACCTGGTGCTGGACCCTTTCTGCGGTTGCGCCACGGCCTGCGTCGCCGCCGACAAGCTCAACCGCCAATGGGTGGGCATAGACATTTCCCCCAAGGCGGTGGAACTGGTGAACATGAGGCTCCAGCAAAGCATGGGTAGCCTTTTCCACCACGGCTACGTCACCGCCCGCACCGACATTCCCCGGCGCACCGATATTGACGCTCCCAGGAACTACCGGCAGAACAAGCACGTCCTGTTCGGTCAGCAGGAGGGCCTGTGCGCCGGCTGCCAGGGCGACTTCCCCTTCAAGCTGTTCGAGGTTGACCACGTAATCCCTCAATCCCGGGGCGGCACCGACCACCTGGAAAACCTCCAACTGCTATGCTCAAGCTGCAACCGTATCAAGGGCAACCGTCCCCAGGAATACCTGATGGCAAGGCTGGCAGAGATTGCGGCGGCATGACCTTCAACGCCATTCAATCCGTCATTCCGGCGTAGGCCGGAATCCAGAAATTCCCACCCCCCGACCATCGCCCTTAGCAAAAATCCCCTCCCCCTACGAGGGGGAGGGCTAGGGAGGGGGTGGAATCTCCCTGGTAAGAAATCAGGTGGGCCGCCCTTGCCGCAACCCGGTCTCTATGGCGTCGGCATCCAGGCGTTGCGAGGCGCACTCAATTTCAATGCCGATAAGTTTCCCATCGGCGGTCAGGTCAATGTTCACGCCGTCCAGGACCTGGCAAGTCTCTGAGCCGGGTTGCTGGCTGATTTCAATGTATGCGCTGTCAGTATCCGGGTAATAGCGCAACTTCATTCCGGCCTCCCGCCGTCATTCCGGCCCTTGGGTGAAAAATAATTCCGGCGCAGGCCGGAATCCAGAGATTCCCACCCCAGACCATCGCCATTGACAAAAAATCCCTTCCCCCTCGATGGGGGAAGGTTAGGATGGGGGTGAAAACAGTCCCGCCATCAAGACCGGCGGATGTTGAAAAATTTGGCAGGAGCGGGAGGATTCGAACCCCCGACCACTGGTTTTGGAGACCAGCGCTCTGACCAGACTGAGCTACGCTCCTGCGTGGTACCCCTGGAGGGACTCGAACCCCCGACGCGCGACTTAGGACGCCGCCGCTCTATCCTCTGAGCTACAGGGGCAAGTTGGTGGAGATAGGGGGGCTCGAACCCCCAACCTCGGCATTGCGAACGCCGCGCTCTCCCAGTTGAGCTATATCCCCGTCGGAGACCCCTCCACGGACAAGACACGGGCGGCCATTCAATCCGCCCATCCGGGGCAACACCGCCCCGTCTCCAACCAAATGGTAAATCCGCCCCTTGCCCCCTGTCAAGCCGCCGGGCGACCAGAGGCTTTCAGTTTTCCTTCCTCGCCTTTCCATGTCATTCTGAGCGCAGCGAAGAATCTAAAATTCTTGCGTCCAACAGCGTCGCCTACCCACAGAAATTTTGGACCTTTCCTCCGTTCCGGGAGATGACCGAAAGACCCTGGCGGTGCGGCTCTTCCCATGAATAGGGGCAGAGGGTTTTGTTGGCGGGGGCAAACGGCAACCCGCTGTCAAGCGACCGGCCGGGTCATTTGCGACGAGTCGGCCAAAAGCCGTCCAAGCCCATTGTGGACGAAATAAACCGGGCGCTGGCAGAGTATTACGGGTTTACGGCGGAGGAAATGCACTCTATCATCAACTATAGAATAAGTACCGCATGGGACGGTAAGAGCCATGAAAGCGCGCGTCAGGGAGTAGAAAATGGAACTGTACCAGTTGGAATGTGTCCTGCACGAACCCTGCGAAGACCAGGGTTGGCTCTTCATGGCCGAGACGCCGGAACTGCCCGGTTGCCGGGCGTGGGGCGAGACCGCCGACGAGACCCTGGCCGAATTGTCCACCGTGGCCGAGCAGTTCATTCTTTCGTACAAAGACCGGGGCAAACCCCTGCCGGCGGGAGTGACGGGTTAAGTCCGCCCCAACACTCGCCACCCGCGCTTACCTGTGTTCTACTAGTATTGACCGGGAACGCCGTCCCCGCGTTCCAACCGCCCTTTCCTGCTCCATACCGCCATGCCGGGGAGTCCTTGACAATGACCTTTACCGCCGACCTCACAGCCATCGCTACCTTCGTCTTGTTGCTCTTGTCCGCAATCAGCGGCTTCCTTTGGGTGGGAAGATTGAGCAGCCGGGTTGACCGCCTGGAGTCGGACGTAAAGGACTTGAAGGAAGACGTTGCCAAGATTCTGCAACTCCTGAACCAACACATCGGTTACCATCAAGGTCTGGCCGACGCGGGAACACCGACCATATCCTCCCCCTAACCATCCTCCCCTGCCGGCACCGCCGGTTGGCCGTCCTCAACCCCCGAATCATCAACCTCCTCCGCCTCCACGTCATACCCCGCGTCTGCCGGCGTCCTTGGCGACTGCCATTCATTCACCAGATAGAGGATGATTCCCCGGCCCATCGCCACCAACGGCGGCCCCAGAATTACCCCCCACAATCCGAAATACTGGCTGCCAATGGTTATCACCATGATTACGGCGATGGGGTGCAGTTTCAGCGTGTTGCCCTGCACCCGCGGCACCAGCAGCGTGTTCTCCAACAACTGCACCACCAAGTACAACAGGACGACCCAAAGAACCTTTTCCGGCGCGGTTGCCAGCGTCACCAGCACCCCCGCCGCCCCGCCAATCCACGGGCCGATAATCGGTATCAGCTCCGTCAGTCCGGCCACTATGCCCAGGATGAACGCGAAAGGCACTCCCAGCAGCAGCAGCCCCACGGTTACGATGACCCCGACAATCAACCCCAGGGTCAGTTGCCCCCGAATGTATCCCCCCAACGTCCGGTCGGCGATGTCCAGGATTTCCTGCAAATGCCCCCGCAGCGCCGCCGGGAAAGGGGCGCAAAGGGCCGACTTGACCTGCCCGGAGTCCTTCATCATGTAGAAAATCAGCACCGGAGCGGTGGCAATGCCCAGGAACAGCGCAAAGGAGCCGGAGACCACCCCCCAGGTGCGCGATAGCAGCGTCTTGGCCGCCCCTGCCAGGATGTTGCCCGCCTGGGCCAGCGCCTCCTCCGCCAGGTCCCGCGCTTCGGGCGGAATCAGGTGTTCATATCGGGCAACCCAACCTTCCACCGTCTCCCGCGCGTCACTGAAGAACTGCGGGAAATCCTCAATGAACTCCCGGCTTTGCTCAATGGTGGGAGGAATAACCGCCGCCAGGATTCCGCCAAAGATGCCCAGCGCCACCAGGAAAATAATCCCGATGGCGATGCCCCGGCTCAAGTCGGGGCGACGGCGACGCCAGGGCATACCCCGCTCCAGCAGCCGCGCCACCGGCAGCAGCACGTAGGCGATGACCGCGCTGATTCCCAGGGTCAGCAGCGCCGTCCCCAGGAAGTACACCACCGCCAGCGTCACCACCACCACCGCGGCGGTTGCCAGCACCAGCCAACGATTTCTACTCATGCCCGCTCCCGTTGACCTTTGCTAGTGACCTTGTATTCCCAACCCGTAGGGCCAGGTTTCCAACCCGTCCTGCCCTCGCCGCAACCGCCGTCATTCCCACTCCCTACCGTCATTCCGGCGAAAGCCGGAATCCAGAAATCCTAGCCAAATGCCGGCGTTGACCCCCCGAATAGCCGTCATTCCGGCGAAAGCCGGAATCCAGTAATCCTAGCCAAATGCCGACGTTGACCCCACGAATAACCGTCATTCCGACGAAAGCCGGAATCCAGTAATCCTAGCCCAATACCGCCGTTGGCCTCCCGAATAGCCGTCATACCGGCGAAAGCCGGAATCCAGCAATCCTAGCCAAATACCGCCGTTAACCCCCCGAATAACCGTCATTCCGGCGAAAGCCGGAATCCAGTAATCCTAGCCAAATACCGCCTTTGACCCCCCGAATAACCGTCATTCCGGCGAAAGCCGGAATCCAGAAATCCCAACCATACAACAACGTCCGCTTGGCCAAGGAATCCTGGATACCGGCCTGCGCCGGTATGACGGGTTATTCACCAATGCAACCGTAACCCACCGGGACAGAATACCGGATGCGCTTGTCCTCGGCGTGGACGCCGGCAACATGGCCCTTAACCCCCCTCCAACGGCGGCAACACCCGATCCAGCCACGGAACCAGGTCATCCAACACCGGCTGCGGGATTTCGTGGCCCATGTCATACTCGTGGTAGGCCGGCTGGTAGCCCTGGGCGTCCAGAAACTCCCGCGTCGCTTGCGCCGACTCCATCGAAATCAGCGGGTCGGCGCTCCCGTGGGCGATGAATATGGGCTGATTCCGTTCCTGGGGCAGCCGGGCTTTCAGTATTTCCGGGTCCGGCAGCGACGCGCTCAAAGCCACCAGCCCGGCGAAAGTGTCGGGCCGATTCAGCCCGCAGCGGTAGGTCATGCCCCCGCCCTGGGAAAAGCCCAGCAGCGCAATGTTGCCGGGGACGGCCCCCAACTGCTCAAAGACCTCATCGAAAAACCCGGCCACCACTTCCTCCGCCCGATGGAAGTCCTCGGCGGTGGCCTCGCCCCGCGGCGGATGCCAGCCGTAGCCCACCATGCCCGCGCCCAGGTTGAAGGGAATGGGAGCGTTGGGGCAGGTGTAAACGTACCCCGTGCGGTTGATGGACGGCGCCAGCCCCGCCAGGTCCCGCATATTGGCCCCAAACCCGTGCAGCATCACCACCAGCGGATACGACTTCCCCTCGTCATAATCGTCGGGGTAAATGTTGAAATAATGCAGTTCCTTCCCTTTAAGCTGCTCCCCCTTCATCGCTGGCCCCCTTCCGTTCCGGTTGCCCCCATCCTAACACCGCCACCGCCGGATACCAACCTGCCAAGGCATCGCCCCGTTGGAATCCCCGAAAGGACGAATCAGGAAATCCCCTCCCCCTACCAGGGGGAGGGTTAGAGCCTGTCCTGAGCATAGCCGAAGGAGTGGGGGTGACCCCCAACTGACCAATCCGTAGGGACACGGGTTGCCGTGTCCCTACCAACACCAACGCCCCCACCGTCATTCCGGCGAAGGCCGGAATCCAGAAATCCTTGCCACCTCCAAAGCTGGTGGGCAAAAATCCCCTCCCCCTCGACGGGGGAGGGTTAGGGAGGGGGTGAAAACCTTGGCGCCTACCCCCTTTCCCTCAAAAGAACCGCCTCCGCGCAAGTAAGGTACAATGCCCCCCAAACCCCAAGAAAGGAACCCCCATGCCAACCATTTTCCACCTGATAGACCAAACCGCTTGGGACACCGCCCGCTCCCAATCGGAACACCGCGCCGACTCCCTGGCCGCCGAAGGGTTTATCCACTGCTCCGAAGACCCGGAACAACTGCTGCGGGTGGCGGAACGGCTCTACGCTGGACGCCCCGACTTGCTGGCCCTGGAAGTGGACGTTGACCGCTTGGCCTCGCCGCTGAAACGGGAACCCAGCCGTTCCGGGGAGATTTACCCCCACATCTACGGCCCGTTGAATCTGGATGCGGTGGTCAAAGTCTGGCAACTGCCATTAGACGCCGACGGCGTTCATTACCTGGATAGTCCATCAAATCAGGACTGATGGGTAAACCGGCAGTCCGCCAACTTTCGACTGACAGGTAAACCGGCAGTCCGTTCGTGGTGAGCTTGTCGAACCATGAACGGACTGCCCTGGACGAGAAAGCTCAAGGCGAACGAAAAAACCAACCACCATTCCCAGATCGTTCACCCATTGTTTGAGGAGTAACAAAATCTATACCCCCACCGAACTTGAAACCATCCACGCCTGCATCGGGGAGTTGCCCAACTGGGCCGGAACGGACTGGCCGGAAAGGGCCACCGCCGCCGTATCCGATGGCCGCTGTCCTTCCCGTCTCTTCCTGCTGTGGCCGCTGTCGGAAAGCCAACCGGCCCTTTTCGATAAACTGCTGCATGACCCGCTGGTAGAGTCCCATTCCATTTACGGGTTATTCCCCGGCCTCTATGAATGGGTGTATGGGAATGGCCCGCCGCCGCAAGTTTCCTGGGAGGGGCGCACCCGCGGCCGGGTGGGAATCTTCCAGAAGGACAACGCCGGCCTGGTGGTCAAGCCGCTGCAAAACCGCCGGGAAGACGAAATCGCCGCCATCGCCGGAGGGCTGGGAGTTGGCCCCCAACAGTTGCCTTCGCTACCCGGATTCCTGACCGAAGAATACGCCCCCGGCGCGTTCTTCACCGACTTGCCGCCGCAACTTTTAACCGGGGACTTCCTGCGTTCCCTGGGCGTCAGGTTGGGCCGGATGCTCCGCAGTCTGCACCGGACGGGGATTTACTACAACGATGCCACCCTGTCCGACCCCGACGGACGTTCCCACCTGCTGGTGACGGAGGACGGTCAAGCCACCCTCATAGACTTCGGCGTGTCCGTCCTGCTGGACAACCATCCCCAACTGTCGCTGCCCCGACTCTCGTTAGAAGAAGTCTATAACGTCGCCCGGACCGACCCCAACTTTCAACTCTTCGCCCGCCTGGGCGTCAGCCAAGCGGACATGACCGCCTTCCTCCGCCAGTACCGGCAAACCCTGGCCGCCGCCGCCCCGCGGGACATCATGGCCCGCGACCTGACCTTCTTCCAACAGGGCCTAAGACAAGCCTCCGCCAAAATGGGCGACCACATCGCCGCCCCGATGGAGCAAGGCTTTAACGAGGGTTACTACCAGGGGTAGAAATGCAAAGTGACAGAAACCCGGTGGCGTGAAATCCCCCCTTTCGTAAAGGGGGATTTTCTAGGCAGTGTCGTCAAAATCACCCGTTGCAATTCCTGCATCGCCACCGTCATTCCGGCGTAGGCCGGAATCCAGAAATCCTTGCCAGTGCGGCCCTTGGCCTCAGAATTACAGTCATTCCCGCGAAAGCGGGAATCCACAACCGGCGCCCTTAGAGGGTCTGCGATAAATCCCCTCCCCCTACGAGGGGGAGGGTTAGGGTGGGGGTGGTATCTTGTTGGGAAAGGAACCAATCAAGGACTTCGAACACACCCTCTAAGCCGCCGCCAGCGCCGGAATCTTGCGGGGATAAACCCGGATTATCGTTTCGGGCGCGACCTTAACCGTAACCTTGTCCTGCGAAGGTTCGTCTTGCTGGGTTTCGATATTTCTTTCCCGGAACTCTCTTTCCAATATGCCCAGGTCTGCCAGTCCTTCCAGTTGGCAGTCAATAGCCTCCCCCAGCATATCCAGGGCTTTTTCCACCGTGTCGCCGCAGCTGGCGACGCCCAGTTCCAGGCAAACGGACGTGAACCCGCCTTCCTCTTCCGCCTCAACGGTTCCGGTCAATATGACGTAGCCGGCGATAATTTCCTTGGCGTCAGCCATCTCTCGGCCTCCCTGTCAAATTTAACCCCTCCGGGCCAACGCCCCTTAGCGCAAAGCCTCCCGAAAATCCGCCACCGAAATTTGGAGCAGGCGGAGGATGTTCCTGATAGTTCCCCGTTGAAGTTGTCTTTCACCCAAAACCACAGAAGCGGTCAGGATACTCCCGTCCGGAAGGCGTCGCCGCCAGGACTGATGGCTTCCTCTGGGGCCTCTGGCCGGGTAGCAGCCCAACCGTTCCAATGCTGCCACCATCTGGCGGCTGGAACACAGGGGTATTCGACCCGTCATTGCCGACTATGCCGGAATTGCCACGGGAATCCGTCTGGGATAAGCCCGGACAATGGTTTCCGGCGGCACTGAAATGGACACCGTTTCCAACCCCGTGATTTCGCTGAGCGTCTTGACGTTGGCTTTCTTCAAAACGCCCTCCAGTTGGCCCAAGTCTTGCAGGTCTTCCAGTTGGCAGTCAATCGCCTCGCCCAGCATATCCAGGGCTTTTTCCACCGTGTCTCCGCAGCTGGCGACGCCCAGTTCCAGGCAAACGGACGTAAAACCGCCTTCCTCTTCCGCCTCGACGGTTCCGGTCAATATGACGTAGCCGGCAATCATTTCCTTGGTGTCAGCCATCTCTCGGCCTCCCATTTTCCTCAGTGCATACCAGTTTAACACGCCGCCGCCGCCAAATTGGACTATACTTGGATACGTCAGCAAAAAACCCATACGCCGCCCCGGAGCAAACCGTGAGCAGCCTTTACCTGGTCAGGCACGCCCATTCCCATTGGACTCCCGACGAAATGCGGCCCTTATCGCCGGAAGGCATGGCCGACGCCCTCCGGGTTGCGGAAATCCTGGCCCCGGCGCAGCCCGACGCCATCTATTCCAGCCCTTACCTTCGCGCTCGGCAGACCGTGGAGCCGCTGGCGGAAACCCTGGCCTTGCCGGTGCTGGAAGTGGCCGACCTGCGCGAGCGCACCCTCAGCGACCCACCCATCACCGATTGGCAAGCCGCCCTGGAACGGAGTTGGCAAGACTTTTCCTTCGCCGCGCCGGGGGGCGAAAGCAGCCATGCCGCCCAGCAGCGTGCTGTTGCCGCCTGCCAGCGCATCATCGAAAATCACCCCGACGGGTCAATCATCATTGCCACCCACGGCAACCTGCTGGCCCTGGTTATGAACCATTACGACCCGTCCATAGGCTTTCAAGAATGGAACGCCCTGTCCTTCCCGGACATCTACCGCGTAGAACTCCCAACATCGGGCCAACCCCGCTTTCAACGCTGGTGGATGGGAAAACCCCCTCCCCCTTGACGGGGGAGGGTTGGGGTGGGGGTGAAATCCTGTTGGGAATAAGCCGACCGGGTGAACAGCCTTCGATATCCGGTATCAGACTGCTCGGATGGTGTGGCAAAATCCCCACCCCCTTGAAGGGGGAGGGTTAGAGCCTGTCCTGAGCATAGCCGAAGGAGTGGGGGTAGAACCCCGTCGGGAATAGCACGACCAAGGGACTTGCAGCATACCCTTTTGACCAGCCAATCGTCTCCCACCAAAGACTTGTAGAGGTAAGAAAACCATGCCCCCGGAAATACGCGCCATTGGCATCCAAGGCATCCCCGAAGTCCAGAACGGCGACGACGTTGCCGCCCTGATAATGTCGGCGGCCCAGGCCCAGAACACCCCCATCGCCGACGGCGACATCCTGGTTGTCACCCAGAAGATTGTCTCCAAGGCCGAGGGGCGGGTGCTGTCCATTGACAGCGTAGCGGCGTCGCCCTTGGCCGAGTCCATTTCCGAGGGACACCGCCGCGACCCCCGCCATACCGAGTTGGTGCTGCGGGAGAGCAAGCGCATCGTCCGCATGGACCGGGGCGTCATCATCAGCGAAACCTACCACGGTTTCAACTGCGCCAACGCCGGCATTGACGCCTCCAACATCCCCGGCGAAGGCACGGTGGCCCTGCTGCCCGTGGACCCGGACGCATCGGCCCGCCGGATTCGCCAGGCCGTCAAAGACGCCCTGGGCGTCACCGTCGCCGTGATTATCTCCGACACCTTCGGGCGGCCCTGGCGCAACGGCGCCACCGACGTGGCTATCGGCGTCGCCGGAATTGACCCCATGCTCAGCTACGTGGGCCAGGAAGACAGCCACGGCAACCTGATGCACACCACCGTCATTTGCGTCGCCGACGAACTGGCGGCAGTGGCCGAACTGGCCGGCGGCAAGGTAGCCGCCGTGCCGGCGGTGGTCATCAAAGGCTACCCCTACCAGCCCAGCGAAGACGCCGACCACTGGCCCCTGGTCAGAGACCCCGACAAAGACCTCTTCCGCTAGGCGGGTGGCGTCAAAATCATCCGTCGCAACTCCCGCATCCCACCGTCATTCCGGCAAAACCTGTCCTGAGCTTAGCCGAAGGAGCCGGAATCCAGAAATCCCAAGCATACAACAACGTCCGTGTGGGCAAGGAATCTGGATACCGGCCTGCGCCGGTAAGACGGCGAATGTGACGACACACCCTAAGCGGTGGCCTCAATTTCATAATTCGCCATTCCCGCCCTGGGCGAAAAATCATTCCGGCCCTCTACCGTCATTCCCGCGAAAGCGGGAATCCACAACCGACGCCCTTGGAAGACGTGGGATAAATCCCCTCCCCCTACTAGGGGGAGGGTTAGGGAGGGGGTGGGTTTCCCCCATCCCGCGAAAAACCCGCCCGCACTATGATACCGGCACCGGGCCGTCAAA
Source organism: Dehalococcoidia bacterium (assembly GCA_963665735.1). GTDB lineage: Bacteria > Chloroflexota > Dehalococcoidia > Lucifugimonadales > UBA3495 > CATOSK01. The sequence continues at coordinate 2,175,211 of OY762444.1, forward strand.
ACCCCGGCAGCGGCAATGACAACTGCCATTCCTGCTGGAAGGACGAAACCCCCACCCCCAGCAGCCGGAAGGCCCGGCCCGGCGCCAATTCCCCCTCCAGCAGCCGGGCGGCGGTGTTCAGCACCACCTCCCCGGAATCCGTGGGAGCGACCAGCGTCGCCTGCCGGGTAAAGGTGGTAAAGTCCGCCAGCCGCAGCTTTACCGAAACCGTTTTCCCCCGCAGTCCCTTGTTTTCCAGATGCTCCGCCACCCGTTGCGACAGACGGGCCAACTCCCGGTGCAGTTCCTCCGGGTCCGTCAAGTCGGCGGCGAAGGTAGTCTCCGCGCTGACCGACTTGGTATCCCGGTGGGTATGCACCGGCTCCCGTTCCTCGCCTCGCGCCATGTCCCGGACGCCCACGGCCCGCTTGCCGAACAGCGCCGCCAAACGCTCCAACGGCAGCGCCGCCAACTGTCCCACCGTCTCGATTCGCTCCGCGGCCAGCCGTTCCACCGCCTTGGGGCCGACGCCCGGCAGCTTGCCCACCGGCAGCGGGGCCAGAAAGTCCGCCTCTTCCCCCGGCGGCACCACCACCAGCCCGTTGGGTTTGCGGAAGTCCGACGCTATTTTCGCCACCGACTTGCACACCGCCGCCCCGATGGATATGTCCAGCCCCACCCGTTCCTTGACCTGGGCCTTCAACCCGGCGGCTATGGCGTGGGGTTCCTGGCCCTGGGCCGCCACCGGCGAAACGTCCAGATAGGCTTCATCCAGGGAAAGGGGTTCCACCTCATCGGTAAGTTCCCGGAAGATGTCCATGACCTGATGGGACACATCCCGGTAGCGGTCAAACCGGGGCCGCACCAGAACGGCCTGGGGGCAGAGCCGCACCGCGGTAGCCATCGGCATGGCGGAATGGGCGCCGAACTTGCGGGCCTCATAGGATGCCGTAGCCACCACGCCCCGGGACTGAGGACTGCCGCCCACCAGCACCGGCTTGCCCCGGTACTCGGGGTTGTCCATCTGCTCCACCGCCGCATAAAAAGCGTCCAAATCCGCGTGCAGAATGCACCGAGAAAGCGTTGTCGTGTCAGCAGCGTTTGGCGTGGTTAGCTGGGTCATAACTCGACCCCAACAAATAGCGGTTGACTTGTCGGCGCAATTCTACTCCCCCGGCGGACTTCACCGCACCGTGCAAATGTCAGCAGATTGACCAACCCCGGATATAGCCGCAGCCATGCCCCACTATGACGGTGTGACACGCCGGTATCGCCGACCTCCGGGCCCCGATGCTACAATTGCCGCAGATGAACGGGAGCTGGTCATGGACGTTAAAGAAGCCGTCGGCAAGGCCAGAGAGTATATTGACGGACTATATTCGGACAAAGACCTGGAAGACGTGCGGTTGGAAGAAGTCAAGTTTGATTATGAATCGCAGGCATGGAACATTACCTTCGGATTCCGCTGGGAAAAAGGCGGCAACGGCGCCTTTGGGGCCATCCCACCCAAGGCTGTTTTTTGGGGCCGCACTTATCAACAGGTCAGGATTGACGACGAAAACGCCCAGGTCGAAGCCCTGGCTACCAGGTTCCCCAACGGTCTCAGTATCCCGTGAACTCTCCCAGCGGTTATTTTGTTGACGCGAACCTGCTGGTTCTGCTGGTGGTAGGCGGCGAAAGCCGAGACCTGATAGCCAAGCACCGCCGGTTGAAAGACTTTTCGGCGAGGGACTACGACCTTTTGCGTGGCCTTCTCAACGCCCAAGGCCGGTTCTTGGTGACTCCCAATACCTTGACCGAGGCATCCAACCTGCTGGGGCAGCACGGCGAACCGGAACGTTCACGGCTGTTTAGAAGATTCCGGTCGGTCATCCAGGAGGGCGAGGAAGTAATAGTCAACAGCAGCCTTGCGGCGTCCAACAGTGCGTTTGAAACGCTGGGCTTGACTGACGCGGCGCTCTTGGAATCTGCGGCAGCCGCCACTCCCCTACTCACTATGGACTTGGGCCTATGCCTGGCCGCTTGGGAACTGAACCCGAATTTCGCCGTCAACTTCTCTCAACTGCGAACGATATAAGTCGCCGGAGGACAAGAAACTGTCCCAACACTTGTCCACTCCGGGAATCAATAGCATTCCGCCCCCAACCCGTCATTCCCGCGAAAGCGGGAATCCACATCCCCGCCTCTACCGTCCTCATCCCCAACAAACCAACCCTCGTCAACCCGTAGGGGCAACCATAAAGGTTGCCCTGCCCCTGGGAGAAGAATCATCCCTACGCCCCCAACCCGTCATTCCGGCGTAGGCCGGAATCCAGAAATCCCACGCCCACAACAACATCGTCATTGAGGGCAAGGAATCCTGGATACCGCCCCAACCGCCAAGCGTTGCAACCGCCGGGGGCAGCCATTAGACTAGCCCCAACGATTCCCCCCGAAAGGCGACGCCCTAGTTGGAGCCATCCCCCGAACCGCAGGAAACCCGCCCCCGCATCTACTACGGCTGGTGGATGGTCGCCATTACCTCGGCGATGGCCTTCGTCGCCAGCGGCATTTTCTTCCGCGGATTCACCGTATTCGTCCCCGCCGTCCGCGACTCCCTGGGCATCACCCAGGCCCAGACCAACCTGATATTCTCCCTGGCCCGCGCCGAGGGCGGACTGGAAGGCCCCTTCGCCGGCTGGCTGATAGACAAGCTGGGCAACCGCAAGCTGCTGGTGCCTTCCCTGCTGCTGGCGATTGTCGGCTATTTCATGCTGGGCCGATTCGCCCAGGGCTTGATTTCCTTCGCCCTGATTTACCTGCTGATGGTGTCCCTGGGCAACAGCATCGCCTTCCAGCACGCCCTGTTTGCCGGAATCAACCAGTGGTTCCACCGCCGCCGTTCTTTGGCCATATCCATCCTGGCGGCAGTGTCCTCCCTGGGCGGGCTTGTCCTGATACCCACCCTGTCCGCCGTCATCCTGAGCTACGGGTGGCAGATGGCGTGCTACCTGTCGGGGATAATCTTCCTGGTAATCCTGCTGCCCCTGTGCATCTGGTTCCGCAACCGCCCGGAAGACCTGGGGCTGCGTCCCGACGGCGACACCCGGCCCCAAACCATGTCGGTTCCCGCCGGCCGGGGCGGAGGCGCCAGCCGGCAGTTGGAAGTCCGGGATTACACCGTGCGGGAGGCCCTGCGAACCAGCGCCTATTGGCTGATGATGGTTGGCGCCGGGCTGCGGCAGGTGGCTACCCTGGGCGTCCTGGTCACCATCATCCCAATCCTGGAACTGAAAGGCATGGGCCGCCAGGAAGCGGCCAACCTGGTGGGGCTGATGGCTGGCATCAACTTCTTTTCCCGGTTAATCCTCGGCTACCTGGGCGACCGCTGGTCCAAGTCCCTGATTCTGGCCGCCACCCTGGGCATGGAGGCGTTGGGACTGTTCGCCCTGTACTACGGGGGCGGGGGCAGCCCGTTGGGAATCACCCTGGTTTACGCCTTTATAGTGCTGCAAGGTCTGGGCGACGGGGCCGGAATCATCGTCTGGGCGGCGGTGGGCGAATACTACGGACGCGACCGATTCGCCAGCCTGCGGGGATACATCACCTTTTCCCACAGTTGGGCCTTGGTGGTGTCGCCGGTTTACGCCGGATGGGTCTTCGACCGTTTCGGCAACTACGACCTGGCCCTGATTCCCGGCGGAATCTGCGCCGCCATAGCCGCCTTCTGCTTCCTCATAATCAAAAAACCGCCCCGCCTGACCCGCGCCGAACCCGCAGCAACCGCCACGGCGGCGTAGGTACTTTCCCCCGCCGGATTAAAAGCAACACCGCAAACCCGGTTATCGCGTTATAATGACCCCAAGCTTTCCTCCGGCCTTGGGTGGAGATGCGCCATGACCAAGCGAATTGCCCTGTTCAATCACAAGGGCGGCATCGGCAAGACCACCACCGTTTTCAACCTTGGTTGGATGCTGGCCGAAAAAGGTCATCGGGTAGTGTTGGTTGACGCCGACCCTCAGTGCGACTTGACTGAGATGGTCTTGGGGTTTGGCGGGCGTGATATTGGCGACTTCTACGAGAATGACAAGGGGCGCAACCTTAAAGACGGACTGGCGCCGGCATTTGAGTCCCGGCCTGAACCTCTGAAAGCTGTTGACTGTTTCCCGGTTAAAGGGCGGGACGGTCTTTTCCTGCTGACCGGCCACATCGGGCTTTCGCACTACGAAATAATGCTGGATGTTGCCCAAAGACTCTCCGGTTATACCGAGATGATAGAGAACCTGCCGGGTTCCATTACCCGACTGTTGGAGTTGACGGCTGAAAAACATCGGGCGGATTACGTGCTGATTGACTTGAACTCCGGTCTTAACTCATTTAACCAAAACCTTGTGTCAACCAGCCATTGTTTCATCGTTCCAACCGGCCCTGACTATTTTTCGGCAATAGCAGCGCAAACCCTGTCCCAAGCGCTGCCCGACTGGCGGAAATGGGCCATGCGGGCAGCCCAACTCCCAACATTGAAAAACGCCGTCTATCCCTTCCCCGACGTGACGCCCAAGCTGCTGGGCGCGGTCATCCAAAACTACCGCCCCAGAGATGGAAAATCTGCCGGAGAGTTTCAGACGCAAACGGACAAAATCGGCGCTGTTGTTGCCAAGGATTTATTTCCGCGACTGGAAAAAGCCGGCATTACCCTGCCCGAGCCGGTTTATGCCGAGCATGGCGCAGCGGGGTTTTGTCTGGCTGCGATACCGGACTTCAATTCCCTCATCGCCAAATCGCAACGACTCCAAACCCCGGTGTATCAGTTAACCGCCGAGCAATTGGGCCGAACCAGAAAGTCCCTGGAAACCTTCAAGGAGATTCATTCTGACCTGGCGGATAAAGTAATTTCCTTGGCCAATTATGCAACTGGCGCTTGACCTTTTTCACGCCAATATCCAACGGTCAAGAGACCTGGCCGACCTTTTCCGAGCGCTGGCTGCTCAAACTACTGTGGCCCTGGACTTATCTGATATTCTGCGGGCTAGCCTGGTAATGTCGGTGAGCGCTTTGGACCATTTCATACACGAAATAGTCAGGTTGGGGATGTTGGAAGCGTACCGTGGGGAAAGAGACAGAACCCCGGCATTTCTGCGATTTCAAGTATCGCTGGAGGGTGTCATCGCAGCCCCCGCCGGGGACGCATTTGAGGACTGGCTGGATAGCCGGATTAGAGCGCGCCACGGACACCAGAGCTTTCAATTCCCGGAACGAATTGCTGAGGCAATCCGCCTTATTTCAGACCTGCAACTATGGAATGAAGTGTCAAGGGAAATAGGAATGGAGCGGCGGCAAGTGATGGACCAACTCTCCCTCATCGTGCAACGTCGCAACAAAATCGCCCACGAAGCCGACGTGATGCCGGACTATTCGGGTCAGTTGGTTGACTCAGGCTTGCGGTCGCCCATTGACGAAACCGCCGTTGACAATGCCGTCAACTTCATCCAACGGGTCGCCGAGGAAATATATAGCCTGGTATCACTGCCGAATTCGGCCCTTCCAACAGGTTCCGGCCATTAGTCAAATTCAGAGAGGAGACGCCATGCCCACCATTCTTGAAGACTACATCGCCAAACATCCGGGGTCGGCCCAACGCTACGCCGGAGCCACCCAACTTTTCCCCGGCGGCGTTACCCACGACAACCGCTACGCCGAGCCGTTCCCCCTATACATCACCCACGGCCTTGGCCCCCGCAAGTGGGACGTGGACGGCAACGAATACATTGACTACGTTTCCGGCCACGGCGCCCTGCTGCTGGGCCATTCCCACCCGGCCATCGCCAACGCCGTCGCCCAGCAGATGAGCCGCGGCACCCACCTGGGCGCCTGCACCGACGAAGAACTCCGCTGGGGCCGGGCCATTCAAGCCCTGATGCCTTCGGTGGAACGGGTGCGGTTCCACAGCTCCGGCACCGAGGCCACCCTGATGGCCATGCGGTTGGCCCGCGCCTACACCGGCAAAAACAAGGTCATCAAGCTGCAAGACCACTTCCACGGCTGGCACGACTACGCTATGGCCGGTTCCGACCGGGGCGCCCCCGGCATCCCCGACGAAACCTTCGGCAGCATGGTTATCGTCCCGCCGGGCGACCTGGCGGCGGTGGAGGACGCCCTGAACCGCGATTCCGACATTGCGGCCCTGATTCTGGAACCCACCGGGGCCCACTACGGCCAGTTGACCTTTGACGTTCCCAACTACCTCAAAGGTCTGCGGGAACTGACCTCCCAGCACGGCGTGGTGCTGATTTTCGATGAAGTCGTAACCGGATTCCGCGCTTCCCCCGGCGGTGCGCAGCAGCGATACGGCGTTTCCCCGGACTTGACCACTATGGCGAAAATCGTGGCCGGCGCGTTGCCCGGCGGGGCCGTCGGCGGCAAGGGCGAGATTGTGGACATGATTGCCCACCGGGGCGACCCCGAATGGGACAACCGGAACCGGGTCTATCATCCCGGCACTTTCAACGCCAATCCCCTGTCGGCGGTGGCCGGCGCCACCTGCCTGGAAATCATCGCCTCCCAGCCCATCAACCAGCAGGCCGACGCTATGGCCGACCGGCTCAAGCGGGGCCTGAACGACATTTTCGGACGCATGGAAGTGCCCGGCCACGCCCACGGCATCGCCTCCATGATTCACGTCGTGCTGGACGACTGCGACTGCGACCGGGAAATCTGCACCATGTCCCACAGCCAAATCAGGCGAGCCACGGCCTCGCCGGCCGTCACTGGATTCAAGCGGGGCCTCCTCAACCACGGCGTTGACATCATGGGCCGCGACGCCTTCCTGGTGTCGGCCACCCATACCGAGTCCGACATTGACCAAACCCTGCAAGCCGTAGAACAAACGCTGGAACTCGTCCGCGCCGAAGGGCTGGTTTAACCCCAAATGTAGCGCGGCGGAGGGTGAACTATGCCGGCGGGTTGCCAATCTGTCACGTTTGCATTGGTGACAAACCCGAACCAATCCGTCATACCGGCGTAGGCCGGTATCCAGGATTCCTTGCCATTGTGGACGTTGGTATATGCGTAGGATTTCTGGATTCCGGCTTTCGCCGGAATGACGATACTTCCATCGCCAAGTTGCCCTACAAGGATACAACTATGAATATCCTAAGCGTCAAAAACATCAAGCTGTTCATTGCGGTTTCTATGGCCGTGGTGGCTGCGGCGCTGATTTTCCCGATAGTCCGGGAACACGGTTTCCCGCAGGCAATTTTGATTTCCTGGGTAGCGGCAGTCATCGGCTTTGGTATGACCCTGTGGGTAATCAGTGTGTTAACAGACTGAGGGGAACATGGGCCTGAGGGGCGCGCAGCGGTTGCTGTTTATCTTGGGGGTAGTCTTTCTAGCCCTACAATATGCCATCGAGAGAATCCCTAATTTAATTCCGGGAACTCCTTCGGAGTTCTTCATGTTAGGTGGTGTGCCAATACCGGGTGCGTTTGGAGTAGCGTTCATTCTGTTGGCAACTACGTCATGGCTGAACTGGAAATTCAAGGTGGCATGGGAAGAACGGCACAAGTCACCACCGGCCCCGACAGAGGAACAACCCGCAGACCGTTAGCCGAATCTCGGCCCTTAACCGGCCAACCGGGACGCCCATTAGCCCCCATACCCCATTTCTGCTAGAATCGTCCCGGTTTACATATCTTCCCCAACCAAAAACATGAACCGAGGCGTTTAATGGCAAGTTTCTGGGAAAAACTGCAAGTTGACGGCGGCGACGTGGACCTTTACGCCAGCGTACCCAGCGGTTCCGGTCCCTTTCCGGCGGTGGTCATCGCCCATCCCGCCAGCGGCGTGGCCGAGTTCACCCAAAGCATCGCCGACCGGCTGGCCGAAGCGGGTTACGCCGCCGTCGCCCCCGACCTGTTTCACCGCGTCACCGCCGAAATGACCGCCGACGGTACGGCCCGCAACGCCTTCCTTAAAGACGGCGAAATTGTCGCCGACGTAAACGCCACGGTGGACTGGCTGCGGGGCCACCCCGCCATCGTCGGCCAAGCCATCGGCATAGTCGGTTTCTGCATGGGCGGGCGGGTGGCCTGGCTGGCCGCCGCCACCAACCCCCACCTGAAAGCGGTGGTTCCCTACTACCCCGGCAACCTCTGGACGGCCCGCGGCGACGCTCCCCAATCGCCCTTCCAACTGGCCGACGGCATCGGCTGTCCCATGCTGGCCCACTTCGGAGAGGTGGACGAAAACCCCTCCCAGGACGATATGCGAAAGCTGGACGCCGAACTCGACCGGCTGGGCAAGCCCCACCAATTCTATTCCTACCCCGCCGCCGGCCACGCCTTCATGGACTTCGCCCAACCCCAGCGCTACCAAAAGCAAGCCGCCGACGCCTCTTGGCCCCGCACCCTGGAGTTTTTCGACCAACACCTCAAAGGAGCGACGGTAGGGGCATAAAGCCAACATCCCCAACAAACAGTGGTCGTCATTCCGGCGAAAGCCGGAATCCAGAAATCCCACGCATATACCAACGTCCAAAATGGCAAGCCATCCTGCATACCTGCGAAAATCGGTATGACGGGTTACCGGATTAGGAGTCATCTCAAAAATCCCCTCCCCCTCGACAGGGGAAGATTAAGGGGGTTTGCAAAAAGTCCCCTCCCCCTACGAGGGGGAGGGTTAGGGTGGGGGTGAAAACCCCGGCAGTTGGCCCCTTTCGCAAAGGGAGAGACATTGGGGGTATCGTTTCAAGACCAATCCCAAGAAAACCCGGCAATAACCAACAACAAAAATTAGGGGGTGAAAGATATGCCATCCTTCTGGGAAAAACTGCAAGTTGACGGCAGCGACATGGACGTTTACGCCAGCGTACCCAGCGGTTCCGGCCCCTTTCCGGCGGTAATCGTCAGCCAGCACGGCGGGGGCGTTGACCGTTTTATCCAGACCATCTGCGACCGGCTGGCCGAAGCCGGTTACGCCGGGGTTGCCCCAAGTCTGTACCACCGGGTTGCGCCCGAAGTCCTGACCTCCGACCCCCGGCCCGGCCCCTGGAACCTGCTCAACGACCCGGAAACCGTCGCCGACATCGGCGCCACCGTGGAATGGCTGCGCGGGCATCCCGGCATTGACGGCGAGCGCATCGGCATAACCGGATTCTGCATGGGCGGGCGCGAAGCCTGGCTGGGCGCCGCCACCAATCCCCACATCAAGGCCGCCGCTCCCTACTACGGCGGCAACATCCTGGTGCCTTGGGGTACGGGAACCCAATCGCCCTTCGAGTTGACCGCCGGCATGAAGTGTCCGGTGCTCTTCCACTTCGGCGAACTGGACGTCAACCCATCCCCCGACGACATGAAGACCTTTGACGACGAACTGACCCGGCTGGAAATTCCCCACACCTTCCACACCTATCCGGGGGCCGACCACGCCTTCATGGACTTCACCGCCGGACGGTTCCACCAGGAATCTTCGGATACTTCCTGGCCCCGCACCCTGGCCTTCTTCGACGAACACCTGAAAGCCGCGGCAGTAGCCGCATAGCAGGATAAGTTGAAAATCCCCTCCCCCTTGACGGGGGAGGGTTAGGGTGGGGGTGGAAAATCACCAACCCAAATCAAACCTGAAAGGACATAGCAATGGCGCGAATATCGTACAACCTGGAAGACAAGGACGACCTCAATGCCCTGGGCGCCACCGGCTGGCGGCGCGCGATGGGCTTGGTTCCCGGCGAACCCAACCAGGGTCTGGTGGCCGAACTGAAAGAGACCCCGGCCCGCGCCGCCGACTACGACGATTCCGGTTGGGAGCAGGACGCCGACATCCAGGAACGGCTGTCCTCCGGCTTCACCTTCGCCTGGTATCGGCTGAAAGTCACCGTCCCGTCGGATGTCAAGGGCGAAAGCATTGAGGGCCGCCGCATCTGGTTTGAGACCAACGTGGACAACTACGGCGAAGTCTATATTGACGGCAAGATTGACCGCAACATCGGCGTAGTCACCGGCAACAACGTGGGCAAGCGGCTGCTGGTGGCCGACCCCGCCGCCGCCGGCGCGACCCACACCATCGCCGTGCTGGTGGGCAACGCCCCCCTGGGCGAGCCGGTAGGCACCATCTTCATGCGCTACGCCACCCTGGCCTTCGAGTAACGGGATAACCGCGCTCCGGTGAAGGGGTAGCCTCGAAAACGGGGCTGCCCTTGGCCGGCTCCAAAAGGAACCACCTCAAAAATCCCTTCCCCCTCGATGGGGGAAGGTTAGAGCCTGTGCTGAGCATAGCCGAAGGAATGGGGGTGAAAACCCTGCTTTGAGACAGTCTCTAAGCGGAGATACTCTATCTTCAAGCAGGCCAAACAACAATGGACATTAACCTCAGTTTGCAGACCATCGCCGCCATAGGAGGCATGATTATAGCCTTGGTGGCTCTCAACGGGGCCTGGACTTATTGGCTGGTACGTGACTCGGAGCGGAACGTGACGTATCGCATAGACCGCAACCACCGGGAATTGCTGGCCCTGCTCGAAGGCCATACCCACGCAGATGGTACGTCCCCGGTGTTTCACCGCGTCACCGGCCCCGCCGCAGACTAACCCAGGTTGGCCGGGTGTATGATTTCGTCGTTGACGTAAAACGTCTATCGCAGGCAGGACAAACGACATGGACATTAACGTCAGTTTGCAGTCCATCGCCGCCGTGGGCGGTATGATTCTGGCCCTGTTGACCCTCAACGGCGCCTGGACTTATTGGCTGGTCAGCGACCTCCGGGCTGAGATGCGCCGCAACCACCGGGAACTGTTGGCCCTGCTGGAAGGGCATACCCACGCCGACGGCGCTCCCCCGGTGTTTCACCGCGTCACCGGCCCCGCCGCAGACTAACCCCAGGTTGGCCGGGTGTATAATCCCGGCGATACCCAACGATAGAAACGCGGCCCCCAGAGCCGCCGGAGCAGTGATTATGACCAGCAGGTCCTTTGCCGGCAAGGTAAACGCCCCCGAATTTCCCGCCGGGTTGGAATGGGTCAACACCGACCGCCCCTTGACCATGACCGACCTCCGGGGCAAAATCGTCATCCTCGACTTCTGGACCTACTGTTGAATCAACTGCGTCCACGTCTTTCCGCAGTTGCGGAAAATAGAAGACAAGTACGTCAACGAAGTCGCCGTCGTCGGCGTCCACTCCGCCAAGTTCCCCAACGAAAAGGACAAGGAAAACCTCTACAAGGCCGTGCAGCGCAACGAACTGCGCCACCCCGTCTTGAACGACGCCGATTTCCAAGTCTGGAAACAATACTCCTGCCGCGCCTGGCCCACCATGATGTTCATTGACCCCGAAGGCAAGGTCATCGGCAAGCACGAGGGCGAGATACCCTTCGAGTCCCTGGACCGGCTATTGACCGATATGATTGCCGAGTTCGACGCCCAGGGATTGATGCGCCGCAACTCCCTGGGTCTGGTGGTTGACGATGCCCCGTCGGAAACCCTGTCCTTCCCCGGCAAGGTGCTGGCCGACGGCCCCGGCCGGCGGCTGTTCATCGCCGACACCAACCACAACCGCATCCTGGTTACTTCCCTGGACGGCGAAGTTACGCAGGTGGTGGGTTCGGGCCGCGTCGGGCTGGACGACGGCAGTTCCAGCGTCGCCGCCTTCAACCACCCCCAGGGAATGGCCCTGGACGGCAACGACCTGTACGTCGCCGATGCTGAAAACCACGCCCTGCGCCGGGTTGACTTGTCCTCCGGCCAGGTTGTCACCATCGCCGGCAACGGCAATCAGGGCCGCCAGCGGGAGGGCCGCGGGCCGGGCCTGCAAATGGAACTCAACTCCCCCTGGGATTTGGTGTACCACGACCACGCCCTGTATATCGCAATGGCCGGCACCCATCAGCTTTGGAATATGACCTTGGGAGACGGGCAGGTTGGCCCCTACGCCGGCACCGGCGGCGAGTCCATCACCAACGGGCCGCTGCGGACGGCGACGCTGGCCCAGCCCAGCGGCATAACCACCGACGGCGACAAGCTCTACTTCGTGGACAGCGAGACCAGCTCCGTCCGCACGGCAGACCTGGACCCCAACGGGCGGGTTGCCACCATCGTCGGGCTCGACCTGTTCGTGTTCGGAGACCAGGACGGCGCCGACCACAACGTCCGGTTGCAGCATCCCATCGGCATCACCTGGCTGGACGGCGTTATCTACATCGCCGACACCTACAACCACAAGGTCAAGCGGGTGCTGCCCCAAACCCGCAGTTCCTTCACCGTATTGGGCGCCGGCCAAGCCGGCTTTGAGGACGGGCCGGGCCGGCAAGCCAGCTTTTCCGAACCCTGCGGATTGAGCTTTGCCAACGGCCTGCTCTACATCGCCGACACCAACAACCACGCCATCCGGGTAGCCGACCTGGAGGCCGACCAAGTATGGACACTGGAAATAACCGGCCTCTAACCGCCCCGCCGTGGCCCGTAGTTTTGACGGCTGTCGCGGCAGCCGCGGCAAAAGTCCCTTCCCCCTCGACGGGGGAAGGTTAGGATGGGGGTGAGCGCCAACGTAGTAGAATGTATCCCCATCCTGAACACCTCCCCATCGTTGGGACATAGACTTGGCAATCGTCCCGGCTACGCCAACCCCGACCGCCCCCTTAACATGAAAAACGGCATCCCCCAACGGGAACGACATCAAAAGTCCCTTCCCCCTCGACGGGGGAAGGTTAGGATGGGGGTGACAGGTGCAAGGGTAAGATGGCCGTCACCCTCCCCAACGTCATTCCCGCGAAAGAGGGAATCCAAAATTCTAACAATGACAACATTCCTTTGACGGTCGTAGGGGCACGGCTTGCCGTGCCCCTACCCGGTCAATGACAAAGACCGTCAACCAAACATGGCTACGCCAACAGAACGATTGCAAAGTTGATAGGAGCAGCGTTGGAAGACATTCCAAAAGTCCCTTCCCCCTCGACGGGGGAAGGTTAGGATGGGGGTGACAGGTGCAAGGGTAAGATGGCCGTCACCCTCCCCAACGTCATTCCCGCGAAAGAGGGAATCCAAAATTCCACCGAATGACAAAGGCCGCCAACCAAACATGGGTCTGACAACCCCGACCGCCCTTTAACACGAAAAACGGCCTCCCATTGCGGGAGGCCGTTTCTTGTCAACCGTATTTCCGGCGGGGCGTTTAATGACCGTGGCCGCCGCCGCAACCGCAGCCCCCGCCGCCGCAGCCGCAACCACCACTGCCGCAACCGCAGCCGCCGCCCGCGCTGGCGAACATGGGGTTGTTAATCACAAACCCCACCTGGCCGCCGAAATTCTCCACGTAGTCAATGGTGGCCTCTTCCAGGAACGGCGCGCTGTCCGAGTCCATCAGAAACTCCACGCCGTCCATGTTCAGCACCGTGTCATCGGGCTGCGTCTCGTTTTCCATGTGCAACATATACTGGAGGCCGCCATGCTCCGAGGGCATAGCCACCACCCGCAGGGCGTTGCTGCTGTCGCCGTCCTGTTCCATGACTTCCCTGAGTTTTTCGATGGCCAACGAAGTAACTTCCATCTCGTTCCGCTCCCTGTCAAGCCAAAAATGCGGAAGTCTTTCAACTTCTACTTCGCACAAGGCTAACACACCCCCTTCCCCCCCGTCAATTGAAACCCCCGCCGCGGACGATTGCAAAGTCGGCAGGAACAGTGTTGGGAAGCCTTCCAATAGTCCCTTCCCCCTTGACGGGGGAAGGTTAGGATGGGGGTGAGCGCCAACTCAGGGGAATGTATCTGTGTCCTGACCCGCCCCAACCGTCCCTTTCGGCTATCGCCCCGTAGGATTGGCGGTATCGGCTATCCCCCGTTGGCGGTGTTGAAACCCAAATGGCCGATGATGGGGTCGTAAATCATTTGCCAGTGGTGCAGTACGTCGCGGCCAAGCAGGGATGGAGCGTCGCGGTAGGGTGTCCCGAGGCCGGCTGCGTTTATGTCTATTTCGTAGCTTATGGACTCGCCGCTGTCGTTGAAAATCAGTTGCGCCCGTTGACGCACGTAAGGAGCGGTTCCTCCCACCCCCTGCATGGTGACCACCGGGCCGGTCAGTTGGTCTAAAGGAATTTCGAGGAAATGAACGTCTGCCGGATGCAGGGTTGTGGTTGACGCTCCCGTATCCACCAGGAACGCGATTTCTTCCAACCTGCCCGTGGCCGGAAGAAAGACCCACGCCTTGACGTAGGGGCGGTTGGAGTCGAAATATCCTGCAATCACCAGGCTAGCAAGTGGGGTTCGGGATGTATATATCTGAGGATAATCCCCCTCCGCCCATCCGGTTCTCCCCGGGCGTCCCAAAGCTCGACCACCTCTTCCATCGAGTCCGCCATTTCCTCCAAACCGTTCCTGCTGAAAATCACCCACTTGCCGGCGTGTTCCTCGAAGAGCGCATCGTATTGTTCGCCGAACAACTTAATCGCCTTCGATGAGTTCTCGGACAGCCTTCGCATGGTGGCTTCGTCCAGAATTTTATGGAATTCGAACGGGGGCTTGAGTCGAACCACGGGCCGCCGATGGTCTTCCGTCATATCCGTAACTCCCAATCGGGAACCTTCCGGTTCCAACCATTCAAATCTTGTGCGTCATGGCCCATCGTAGCCGGGGAGGTTGCGCTGGTCAATGCCCTTTACTTCCGCCGTGTTGAGCGGCCCCACCCTTGCCGCAACCACCGTCATCACGGCCACCAACCCGTCATTCCGGCGAAAGCCGGAATCCAGAAATCCTAATCGCGAAGGCCGTCGCCATTCCCGAAAACTCTCCGCCAACCCGTAGGGGCGGGTTTGAAACCCGCCCGTCCTTCGCCCCAACCACCGTCATTCCCACCACCCAACCCGTCATTCCGGCGAAGGCCGGAATCCAGGAATCCCAAGCCAACAACACCGTCCCCTAACCGCAGAAATTTTAAGCCTTTCCTCCATTCCCGGAGACAACTGAAAGACCCTGCACGGCGGCGACATCGCAAGTAGGGGTAAACCTTGTGGTTGCCCCCGGTGTCGGAACAACTCCCATTGTACGGAGTCACGCCAACCGCATTGCAACGCTGCCAGCGGCGTATTTCCAGGACGGTTGCAACGTAGGGGCGCACGGCCGTGCGCCCCTACACCGTTGGCGTTGACACCGTTGCTCGGTGGGCGTCACCCCCCCAACTGCGAAATAATCTCCTCCAAACGGCGGGTCTGGTCCGTCAGCGAGCGGAACCGTTCCTCTTCGTTCTGCACCACTTCCGGCTTGGCCTTGGCCCGGAAGTTGGGATTGGAGACCAAGTTTTCCACCCGCGCCAGGTTCTTGCGGGCGTTGTCCAGTTCCCCCTCCAACCGCTGCCGCTCCGCCGACAGGTCAATCACCCCCTCCAACGGCAGCCGCACCACCAGCGGATTGACCACCAGCGTCACGCCGTTCATGGCGTCGGACGCGGGAGAATCGCCGCTCAGGACTTGCAGCGGCTCCACCCGCGAAAGGGCTTGAATCACCTGCGCCTCTTCCTCAATGGCCTGCTGGAACCCGTCGGCCTGCACCTGCGCCGGCAAGGGCCGGTCTGCCGGGATGCGTAGCTGCGCGCGGGTGTTGCGGACGGCCCGAATGGCCTGCATCACCAGGTTGACCTCTTCCTCCGCCTGCCGGTCAGCCCGCGGCGGCTGGGCTTGCGGATACGGCGCAATCATTATCGAGGCCGGCCGGTCTCCCTCCGACGGCAGCCGGGCCATCAGGTTCTGCCAGATTTCTTCGGTGATGAAGGGCATGAACGGATGCAGCAACCGCAGCGTCCGCTCCAGCACGTGCGCCAGCACCGGCAGCGGCGACGGCCCAACGCCGGAGCGCAGCCGTATCTTCGCCATTTCAATGTACCAGTCGCAGAAGTCGTTCCACACAAATTCGTACAACTTCTGCTGCGCCTCGCCCAACTCGAAACTTTCCAGGGCCTCGCCGACTTCCACCGTCACCCGGTCCAGCCGGCTGACAATCCAGCGGTCTTCCCGGTGTTCCAGCGCGGGAAGGTCGCTCCAGCCCTCCAACGCCGTCTGTCCCTCCAGCCCCGTCATCACGTAGCGGGCGGCGTTCCAAACCTTGTTGGCGAAGTTGCGCGCTGCCTCCAGCTTGCCCTCGGTAATCCGCAGGTCATTGCCGGGGGCCGTGCCGGTGGTCAGGGCGAACCGCAGGGCGTCGGTGCCGTAAAGCTCAATCAAGTCCAGCGGGTCCAGCGTGTTGCCGCGGGTCTTGCTCATCTTCGCGCCCTGGGCGTCCCGCACCAGACCGTGCAGGTAAACCGTGCGGAAGGGAATGTCCCCGGTGTTCTCAATGCCCATCATTATCATGCGGGCAATCCAGAAAAACAGGATGTCGTACCCCGTCTCCATGACCGTCGTGGGGTAGAAGTAGCCCAGGTCATCGGAATCATCGGGCCAGCCCAGCGTCGAATGGGGCCACAACCCGGAACTGAACCAGGTATCCAGCACGTCCGGGTCTTGCCGCAAATCCTCCGCGCCGCAGTTGGGGCAGCCGGTCAGGTCGTCAATAGACGCGATGGGGTCGGGACAGGCGGCGCAGTACCACACCGGTATTCGGTGGCCCCACCACAGTTGACGGCTGATGCACCAGTCGCGAATGTTTTCCAGCCAGTTCAGATAGACCCGGCTGAAACGGTCGGGAACCATCTTGATGTCGCCGTTGGCTACGGCGGCGTGGGCCCGCCCGGCGATGCTGGCCGGGTCGTCGTGCTTGCCCACGTTCAGGAACCATTGCAGGCTGATTAGCGGTTCCACCACGGCGTCGCAGCGCTGGCAGTGGCCGACGGAGTGGTTGTAGTCCTCCACCTTTTCCAGCGCTCCCAGCGATTCCAGTTCGGCGGCCACCTCCCGGCGGGCCTGGAACCGTTCAACGCCGGCGTACTTGCCGGCGGCGGCGGTCAGGTTGCCGTCAAAACCGATGATGTTGATGATTTCCAACCCCTGCCGTTCCCCGATTTCAAAGTCCAGCAGGTCATGGCCGGGAGTGACTTTCAACGCCCCGGTGCCGAACTCCATGTCCAGCGCGGCGTCGGCCACCACCGGGATGGGCCGTTCCATGATGGGCAGAATGACTTGCCGCCCCACCAGGTCTTGATAGCGGGAATCGTCGGGATGCACCGCCACGCCGGTATCCCCCAGCATGGACTCCGGGCGGGTGGTGGCGACGGTGATAGACCCGCCGGAACCGTCGGCCAGCGGATATTTAATGTGGTACAGCTTGCCGTCGGTCTCTTCGTACTCAACTTCCAGGTCTGACAGGGCCGTGGCGCAGCGGGGACACCAGTTGATGATGCGCTCGTGGCGGTAGATTAGCCCCTTGTTGTAGAGGTTGACAAAGGTGGTGCGGACGGCCAGAGCCGGCCCCGGGTCCAGGGTAAAGCGCAGCCGCGACCAGTCGCAGGACGCCCCCAGCCGCTTGTGCTGTTCGTCAATGGTGTTGCCGTATTGGGCCACCCACTCCCACACCCGTTCCAAAAACTTTTCCCGCCCCAGGTCGTGACGGGACAGCCCTTCCTCGGCCAGCAGCCGCTCCACGACCCATTGGGTAGCGATGCCGGCGTGGTCTTTGCCGGGCAGCCACAGGGCCGCGTCGCCCATCATGCGCCGCCAGCGGCAAAGGGCGTCCTCGATAGAGGCGGTCAGGGCATGGCCCAGGTGCAGTTCGCCGGTGACGTTGGGCGGCGGCATGATGATGCAGAAGGGCTGCTTGTCCGGGTCAACGTCGGGAGTGAAATAGCCCTGGTCCTGCCACTGCTGGTAAACCCGCGGCTCGACGCTGGCGGCGTTATAGGCGCGGGGAATCTGGGAGGCGTTAGCGGTCATGGCGTAAGTTCCTTCGGAAAGGCTTGGATGCTGTCAGGAATGGTTTGGTTGGCGGTAATCCGGGAAGAGATTGCGACAATCGCAAATATATCACCGCCGCAACAAAACCGTCTATGCGGCAGCCAGCCTGCACGACGCGACTATGCGCTTAACTACGAATCCATCGGTTTGCCGCAGACTCCTTTTTGTCCCTCCGCTTGACGCCCCCTAATCCATGCTATGAATTCTTCTACTAACCATTCAGGGAATTTGACCTTGTAGCCAGGTCCTGTCTTAAACAGGTTCCATCCCCGGAATTCAGGGAGAAGCGGGCCGCTTCCGCCCCAGTATATGAAATCACCGCTGATAAGCACACGGTCAACTGATGTGTCTTTTTCCATTTCACTTGATTCACAGTGGTACGCGGGAATCTCCTGGCACCAGCTGCCGGTCTCATAATCGAATTGATAAATGTTGTCTCCGCAGGACTCTGTAGGGTCTCCATCCAGGTTTGGCCTTTTTGCCAGAAAGCGCTCATCCCTCCAATACTCGTCAAACGTCAGAACCTCAGTGACTCGCATGGCGTAGGAGATATGATTGCCACGCCACTTACCCCTTGCATCTGAGCCGGTACCCATTATCCAGTCTCCAACCTCAGCGCGCCCACGGATCTGACCCTTGCAACAGGCCAAGGTGCAAAAGCCATGATAGGGGTTTGGGGCGAACCCCGTATCCCAGCGCAACACGTATGAATACAGCTTGGTCATTTCCACCTGCTTGACGGTTTTCCATACGCTTGATGGATACCGTAACACTCTGGGTAACGATGGGAAGTCAATAGAGAATTGCAACCCCCTCTTTTTGCCACTTGAGAGGGTCGCATTTATCGGGTGTTCCGGTTTGCCCAAGTGGTGGTTGTCCGTTTTGGGGACGCGCGGGCGTTGCCGTATATGTCCCAGGTCTGGGGTCAAACAGCCTGGGGAGGTCTGAACCATTCCAGCGTCAAGCGCCGTCAGTACCGCTTGGCTGCCACCGGAATCAGCTCATTGTTCACCGGGTCCACGGCCAGCAGGGCGTCTTCCAGGGTGATTACGCCCAGCAGGCTGGGCTCTCCCTCCTCAGCGAAGATTACCGGGGTGATGAGTTCAGCGCCTTCCAGCCGGATGCTGGCGTAGCCTACCTGGGCCGGTTTTTCGCTGCCGTCGGCCAGTCGTGCGGCGACGGTCCTGCTGACCGGCACTCCCAAGGCCTCCAGTATGCCCCTGGGCAATGCCGTGTAGGTAGAGCCGGTGTCCACTTCCACATCTACGCTCCGGGAATTTCTCCCCTGGAGGTCTGCCACTTCTATTGTTGCGGTTATCGCTCCCATTTCACGCCTCCCGTTGCCCGTATTTTCTTTTTCCGCGAGGAGTTTCGCAATTGTCTCTTGGGCCGGCAGTCGGGATTGCATTTCCCCCACAACCGCCCTCGTCATCAGCGTCCGTAGGGGCGCACGGCCGTGCGCCCCTACGTCCCTGACCTGAGACACCGGCCAAGCCAACCGGCGGTCTTGGCACAAAAGACCCCACCCCCACCCGTAGGGACAACCCTTGAGGTTGCCCTGGCCGGACTTACGCCTACCCCGGTTCCGCCAAAAAAACCGGAATTTTGCGGGAAGTGCGGCCCTGGTACTCTTCGTAGGGCGGGTAGGCGGCCACCGCCAAGTCCCACAAGCGCGCCCGTTCCCCGTCGTCTCGGACTTCCCGGACTTGCATGGCATAGACCTGCGCCTCGTCCCGGATTTCAACGCTGGCCTCGGCCCGCAGGTTGTAAACCCAGGACGGATTTTTCGGCGCGCCGCCCTGGGAACCCACCAGCACGTAGTTGTCGCCGTCCTTGACGCGCATCAGCGGGGTCTTGCGGATGGCCCCGGTCTGGTTGCCCGTGTTGGTGACGATGATGACGGGCAGCCCGGTATCGCGCAGCGTGGTTCCCTGGGCGCCGCCGCTGCCTTCGTAAAGTTCCACCTGCTCGCGCACCCAGTCCCTGGTTGATGGTATATATTCGGCCATGATTTTCCGTCTCCTCCGTTGCGGGTTAATGGTTATGGCGTCAATGATACCGGGATTCGGGGTTAAGGACTACTGCCCTGCCTCCACGACGCCTACCGTCATTCCCGCGAAAGCGGGAATCCAAAATCCTCGCCAGAGCCGGCCTTGGCCCCCGAATAACCGTCATACCGGCGTAGGCCGGTATCCAGGATTCCTTGCCCTTATGGACGCTGTTCTATGCTTGCAATTTCTGGATTCCGGCTTTCGCCGGAATGATGGTGGAGGGCGGGCCGGAATGATGGTGGGGGCTACCGCCATGTCACTCCGGACTTCCACCTGTCACCCTGAACTTCCCCCATGTCACCCTGAACGAAGTGAAGGGTCTAAAATCCTTCGGGAAAGGCGGCGTTGGATAAGGCAAGAATTTTGGATTCTTCGCTCTGCTCAGAATGACGTGGAAGGACTGAGGAATGTCACCCCCGCGGGTTCCCATCCCCCCAAGGCACGTCGGGCAGGCCCCGCTGCCGCCGCAGTTCGTTGACGGTGACGACGCCCCGGTCCAGCAACTGCATCTCCCGGTTGACCCGCTGGGTTTCGTCTTCCTGCAACGCCTCAATCGTAGTCAGGTCAAACTCCAGCCGCAGCTCCGGGTAGCCCAGCCGGGGCAGCAGTTGGCGGTTCAACTGCTCTTCCAGGAATTTCAGTTCCGGCACAATCGTGTTGCGCCAGAACATCCGCTCCGCGATGTTGATGTTGGCGAAGGTGGCCCGCTCCAGGTCGGCCAGCAGCGGCTTGGGAACGCCAAAGGCCCGGCTGACTTCCTCCAGACTCCACCGCAACCCCTGAATGAAGTCCATTTCCCGGTGGTTGAAACCCAGCGTCTTGATGTCGCGGATGAAGTTGGCGATGGCCGGGCGGTGGGCCTGGCCGGCGCCCCGGTAGCGGGACTCCCAACGGTCGTAGAAGTCGGCGATTTCGGCGTCGGTCATGGTTTCGTCGGTGAGAATCACAAAATCCGGCTGGGCCGAGTTGCGGAAAAAGTCGCGGTTGAACCGCATCCCGTCGCCGCCCATGTCCACCGACAGCCGGGCCGGGGTCAACGGCGACATTCCGGCGTACTCTTCCAACGGGTTGAAGTAGCGCAGCCAGACCACTTCGTCGGGGTTGTAGGCCACCGGCCCGCGGGGGCTGTGGTACACGAACCCCCGCACGTGGCGGCGGTCGTCGGGAATGACCCGGACCCGGTCAGGACGCAAAGGCCACACCTGCCAAGGCTGGCTGGCCCCGCGTTCCAACGCCCAGAAAGCCGAACCCCACAGGTTCAGATGGATTTCCGTCGCCCGCCACAGGTCGCCGTGGCTGCTCCACGGGTTGACTTCCCGCGCCAACCGCAGGACGGGGTGCGAAACATCCGTCACTTCCACGGCGGAACCGTCGCCGGGGCGCAAGAGCCGCAGGGGAGGGCGGCTTACCGCGTCGGCCCGCAGCTTGACGGCGGCATACACCGGAACCGACGAGGCGTAGTAGAGGCCCAAATCGGCCCGCGGCTGGACTTCCCCGGCCCCGAACAGCCCGGCAAATGAAAACAATTCCGAGGCGGTGGCCGGGTGCGCCTTGGCCCGCCGGTCGGGTACGTCGTGGGTACGGCCCCGGGCCGCGGGAGCCACCGGACGGAAAGGCTTGGGCAGCAGGTGGGTCAAAAGATTGCTTTTCATGTTTATAGTTTCCTTTCTTTCTTATGGGGTTTGACCCCCTCTCCGGCCCTCCCCCTGGTAGGGGGCGGTGCGATAGACATTCCTGTCTGTCGCGCCACGGGGAGGTTCATCAGGATTTCTGGATTCTGGTTCCTTCGGATACGCCCAGGACAGGTTTCGCCGGAATGACGGTGCATCCTTTAATGGCTATTTGTTTTCGATAAGGTTTTTTTGGTTGGGGTTTTCACCCCCTCCCCCTACTAGGGGGAGGGTTGGGGAGGGGGTCTCCCTCGGTATTTTCACGTCCACAACTTCGGCGGCTGGGCCGGTTCCAGGAAGGCCAGCATCAGGGCGTCGGCTCGGTCCGGCGAGGGCAGCCCCCGTTTCTTCATGGCATCCTTGCTTTCGATAATGGCGCGCCCGTCGCTGCGGGTGTTGTAGCGCAGTGAGGACAACTCGGCGATGAGGTCTTTATCGTCGGGAATCAGAATGTCCCCGCCGGCGAACAACTCCCGCAGTCGGAAGTACCCTTCGGCCCGCAGGTTGGCGTACAGCCCCTTCTGGCGCGGCGGCTTGGCTACGTTGACCCCCTGCGCCGGGTGGCCCAACTCTTTCAGCCGGTCAAGGACGCCGGCCCCCAGGCCGATTTCGTCCACCAACGCCGCCTCCGGCGACCATTGACGTATGGCCGCAGCCACCCGCCCGGTGAAGGTCATGGTGTCCAACCCCTGGAAGGCCCGGATTTCCTCGACGCGCATCCCCCGGCGCACCAGGATGACGCTGTGGTCGGCGCCGTAACGGGCCACGTCCACCGCCATGATTGCCGGCTCCGGCGGTTCCGGTAGGGCCAGGCGTCCGGCCGGCGTAACGTCAACCGCGCCGTGTTTGCCCACGGCGGCCTCGATGTCCGACAGAGGAATCAGCGCATCCTGCGCTTGGCGGGGAAATTCGCCCAGCACCCGGGAGCGAAACAGGTCGCTGTCCTCGCCCCAGACCCGGCGGCGTTCCTCCACCCATTCGGCGGTGGTCAAGCCGGGGACGACGATGCGGCCGGCCCGGACGTTGGGGCTGTCC
The DNA here is from genome assembly GCA_963665735.1 of Dehalococcoidia bacterium. GTDB lineage: Bacteria > Chloroflexota > Dehalococcoidia > Lucifugimonadales > UBA3495 > CATOSK01. The sequence goes on from OY762444.1 coordinate 2,197,782, forward strand.
AGGGCGGAAATGGTGATGGGTTGGTAAATGCCCCGTTCCCGATTAAAGGCGTTGTAGAATCCGCCGGCGACGGAGGTGGGGTTGCCGATGAGCAGCAGCCGCCCCGTCTCCGCCGAGGTCAGCACCGAGTCAACGGCCTCGAAAATCTGGTCTCCCACCCCGGCGGCCTCGTCCACCACCACCAGCATATTCGGGCTGTGGAACCCCTGGAACTGGTCCGCCGTGTCCGAAGACAGGCCCAGGGCGTAACGCTCGGCGTCCAAATCCCAACGGGTATCCAGCATCGTGCCGCCCAGGGGCTGCCGGGCCAAGCGGTGCAGCCGGTGAATCTGACGCCAAAGGATATGGCGCACCTGGCGAAAAGTGGGCGCGGTGCTCAGGGCAATGGCCGGCTGGTGGTTGTAGAGGAACCACAGCACGGCGACGGCGGCGCAAAAGCCCTTGCCCAGTCCGTTGCCCGACTTGACGGCGACCCGGCGATGTTGATGCAGGGCCTCCAGCGCCCGCCGTTGGCCCTCCCATAACTGCACCCCCAGCGTCCGCTCCGCGAAATCCAGGGGCGAGTCGGAAGTACGGCAGGGCGAATCGGAAGTACGGCGGGGCAAGTCGGAAGTACGGCGGGGCAAGTCGGACGGCCGCGGGCGGTATTGGCGGGAACGCCGGGCGCGATTGGACTTGAGCCAGGCCGCGCTGCCCCGCCGGTGCCAAGAGTCCCAGGGGCGGCGCAACGGGGCCGGATTCGGGCGGATGGACGGACGCCATTGGGCCAAGCCGTAGTAATAGGGACGCTGGGCCGGGCCATTCAACCGATTCATTCCAGGGGAAGATTCCAGGACAAGAACCGGGGGACGGTCTTCCAGCCAAGCCGGGGTAAAGCCCTCCGGCCCGTTTCTATCCAGGGTGGCTTGAGGGTTAAAAGGAGGGTTGAAAGCCGGAGAGTCGTCAATTTTTTCCGTAAGCAGAGCAGCCATCTAGCGTTGTCCCTCCTGGCCGGAGCCGGCCCGGCGGGGGCGGCGTCCGGGGTTGGGATTGGCTGCCCGGGCCCTTCTGCCCTGCCCGGTTTGCCCGCCCGTCGGCGTCGCGTCCTCGCCGCTGGACGGGCTGAAAAGGAATCCACATTCGGCGCAGCGAAAAACCCGATTATCCCCAGCCGCGCCTTTGCTGAGGGGGATGAGCTTGCGCGACAAGCATCTGCGGCACTGCAACACAATTGTGACCTCCTGAAACGTAGCAGAGTGGGGCCAGAGGAACGTCCGCGATGGCCTTTTTGCGGCGGGGGCGTCAAAAGGCAAAAGACGACCCCGTCACTAGGGTCGTCCCTGGCTATCAGAGGATAGCGAACATTTGTTTGTGTGTCAATAGGGTTGCAGGATGGGTTTTGGGATTCGGGGTGTTGACCCCCTCCCCGGCCCTCCCCCTCCCCCTACTAGGGGGAGGGCTGGGGTGGGGGTGGTCCCCCCAACTGACATCCCGTTCATGGTGAGCCATCGAACCGCCCCCAAACCCGTCATTCCGGCGAAAGCCGGAATCCAGAACCCTCCGACACAAACCACCATAGCCCCGACAACACACTCCCAAAACGTAGGGGCGCACGGCCGTGCGCCCCTACCAACGACAATCACCAGGGCGAACATGGGGAAACCAACCCCCACCCCAAACCCGTCATTCCGGCGAAAGCCGGAATCCAGAAATCCTCGCCATCCCGTTCGTGGTGAGCCTGTCGAACCACCCCCACCGTTATTGACACCATACGCCAACCCCCTTAAATTGCCAACAAACAGTCAAAAGGAAAACTCATGGTCTCCACCGAAACGCCAACCCAAAAACACACCCGACTGGCCCAAAAACTCCTGTCCGACGCCGGACAAGCCATCGCCGACGGCGAACTGGTCCAGGGTTCCGAAAAACTGTGGGGCGCCGCCAGCCAAGCCCTCAAAGCCTACTGCGCCAGCCACGGACTCCCCCACGGCAAATACGCCCACCGCCGCAACGCCGTCCTGGATTTGGCCCTGGAAAAAGACGACGAAACAATCCGCCTGGCGTTCAAGCTGGCCCAAGCCTGTCATGCCAACTTCTACAACGATTGGATGGAACAGGAAGAACTGGAAAGCCATATCCCGGACATCCAAAACCTGGTCAACAAAATCCTCGACGCCAAGGCCGAATAACCCCGCCGGACAACTCCCCAACAAAACACCCCAACCAACCCATACCCCCACGTCGCCAAACCACAACGTCCCATCGTCGGACGAAAACCCCCACCCCAAACCCGTCATTCCGGCGAAGGCCGGAATCCGGAAATCCCCGCCAACCGTTCGTGGTGAGCCTGTCGAACCACCCCAACCGTCATTCCCGCCCCCCAACCCGTCATTCCGGCGAAGGCCGGAATCCAGAAATCCCCGCCCCAAGCCAACTTCGCCACAACCATGACTACAAAAAAATCCCCTCCCCCTATTCAGGGGGAGGGTTAGGGAGGGGGTCGAGGGGGTCAAACGGGTCAAACTTCCGCCCCGCCGTCTAGTCCGGCGTAGTCCCTACCGCCGGCAGCGACGCCTCTTCGTCCGTCGCCAGCATCCGGTTAACCGCGCTCAGGTACGCCTTGGCGCTGGCAACAATAATGTCCGTCGAGGCCCCCCGACCGGAGAAAGTCCGCCCGGCGTTCTCAATGCGGATGGTCACTGTGCCGATGGAGTCAATTCCCTCGCTGACCGCCTGCACGTTGAACTCCGACAGCTTGTTGTGGCAGCCAATCACCCGGTCAATGGCCTTGCACACCGCATCCACCGGCCCATTCCCCGTTGATGCGTCGGTGTAAATCTGGCCGTCCGGCCCCACCATCCGCACCGTCGCCGTGGGAATGTCATGGTCGCCGCTGGAAAAATGCACCTGGTCCAGCGAGTACGTCACCGGCTCCGCCGAAACCAGCTTTTCCTCGTCCATCAAAATTTCCAAGTCCCGGTCGGTAACTTCCCGTTTCTTGTCCGCCAGCACCTTGAAAGACTCGAAGACGTTGGTGATTTCCTCCCGGTCCAGGGTATAGCCCAGGGCCTCCAGCCGCGCCTGCAACCCGGCCCGTCCGCTCAGCTTGCCCAGCACCAGGCTGTTGCCCGGCACCCCCACCCGCTCCGGCTGCATCACCTCATAGGTCGAGCGGTCTTTCAACACCCCGTCCTGGTGAATCCCCGACGCGTGGCGGAAAGCGTTTTCCCCCACCACCGCCTTGTTGGCCTGCACCGCCATTCCGGTGATGCGGCTCACCAGCCGGCTGGACGGGTAAATCTGCGTCGTGTCCACGCCAATGTCCACCCGGAACAGGTCTTTGCGGGTATCCAGCGCCATGATGATTTCTTCCAGCGAGGCGTTGCCGGCCCGCTCCCCGATGCCGTTGATGCACCCTTCCACCTGCCGCGCCCCGGCTTCAATGGCCGCCAGGCTGTTGGACACCGCCAGCCCCAAATCGTTGTGACAGTGAACGCTCAGCGTCACCTTTTCAATCCCCGCCACCCGGTTCTGGATGTCCTGCAACAGTTGGGCGAAGTTGGACGGGATGGCGTAGCCCACCGTGTCGGCGATGTTGACCGTGGTAGCCCCGGCCCGGATAACCGCCTCCAGCATCTGGTACAGGTACTCCGGGTCCGTGCGGGTGGCGTCCATCGGAGAAAACTCCACGTCGTCGCAGTAGCCCTTGGCCCGCTGCACCATGCTGACGGCCATGTCCATGACCTCTTCCCGGTTCTTCCGCAGCTGGTGCATCACGTGAATCTCCGACGAGGACAGGAAAACGTGGATGCGCGGCGATTCCGCCACCTTGATAGCCTCCCAAGCCTGGTCAACGTCGTTGGGATGCGCCCGGGCCAGGGACGCGATGACCGGCCCCCGCACTTCCCGCGCGATGTTGCTGACCGCCTGGAAGTCCCCCGGCGAACTGGCGGCAAACCCCGCCTCGATAATGTCCACCCGCAGCCGTTCCAGTTGCTTGGCGATTTCCAACTTCTCTTCCTGGGTCATGCCGATGCCGGCCGACTGCTCCCCGTCCCGCAGGGTGGTATCCAGGAACTTCACTCTTTCGTTAGCCATGACTTTTGCTCTTTCCTTTTCCTTTCGATACTTGCGTCGCCCGCGGCCTCAGTTGTGAGACCGGATAAACCGGGAACGGGAACGCAGGGCCACGCAGTCCACCGCAGCCAGCCCCGCCAAGACCGGCCTGCGATGGTGAACTGCTCTAAACAGCGCCTCCGCATCCATAAACTTACCTCCTGAGAATGACCAAGCCATCCTTCAATAACCCCCTCCCCTTGCCAGGGGGAGGGTTGGGGCAAGGGTGAAAACCCCGTTTCAAGACGTTTCCTCAACCCCCCAACCTGTTGAGCATCATCAGCACAAGCGCGAACCACATCCCCATCTGGGAAATCCACATGGTTATCATTACACCCAGTAGCCACAGGAATTGACGATCCATCCTGGCCCGCAGTGAGTTGTGGTCTTCCCTTAGCCCCCTGAATTCGGCCCGCAGGTCTCGGTTATCTTCCCGCAGTCCCCTGATTTCGGTCCGCAGGTCGCTACCTTCCGCTTTGACCTCGCCCCGCAGGTCGCTAATTTCCCCTTTGACTTCGCCCCGCAACGCGTTGTTGTCTTCTCTCAGTCCCCTGACCTCGGCCCGCAAGTCGCTACCTTCCGCTTTGACCTCTGCTCGCAGATCGCTACCTTCCGCTTTGACCTCTGCTCGCAGGTCGCTCATTTCCCCTTTGACTTCGCCCCGCAGGTCGCTGATTTCCCCCTTGACTTCGCCCCGCAAACCGCCCATGTCTCCCCTGAGACTTCTGACCTCCGCCTTAACATCAAGGATTTCTTGTCTAATTTGGTCTGCCTGCCGCTCAAGCTGCTCCATCCTGGTTTCCAGCCGGGCCAGCCTTTCGCCATCGGGCCTGTCCGCAATTTCCGTAGTCATCCTTCACCTGCTCTTCCTTCCGGCCCAGCAAGACCATAAATCCTTGCCGGAAATCCCCCACCACAAGGAGGGTTGGGGAGAGGGGTAGCGCCCCTAAACTTCCTTCGGGTCCAGCCAAGGCATCATCGAGCGCAGCTCCCGCCCAACTTCGTGAATCTGGCTGCTGCGGGCTTGTTCCCGCAGCGGGCGGAACCGCGGACGCCCCTCGTGGTTCTCCGTAATCCACTCCCGGGCGAAAGTCCCGTCCTGAATGTCCGCCAGAATCTTCTTCATGTTTTCCTTCACGTGCTCGTCAATCACCCGCGGCCCCCGCGTCAAGTCCCCGTACTCCGCCGTATCGCTGACGCTGTACCGCATATAGTTGAAACCGCCCTGCTGAATCAGGTCCACGATTAACTTCATTTCGTGCAGCACTTCGAAATACGCCATCTCCGGCGGATACCCCGCCTCAACCAGCGTCTCAAACGCCGTGTTAATCAGCGCCGTTATGCCCCCGCAGAGCACCGTCTGCTCCCCGAACAAGTCCGTTTCCGTTTCGTCCTTGAACGTCGTGTCCAGCACTCCCGACTTGGTGCAGCCCACCCCCTTGGCGTAAGCCAGGCCGATAGCCTTGGCGTTGCCCGTGGCGTCCTGGTGAACCGCCAGCAATCCGGGAACACCGATACCCTCAATGAACTGCTCCCGCATCCGGTGGCCCGGCGCCTTGGGCGCCACCATCATCACGTCAATGTTGTCCGGCGGCACCACCTCCCGGTAGTGAATGCTGAACCCGTGGGCGAACATCAACGCCGCCCCCGCCCGCAGATTGGGCGCAATCTCCCCCCGGTAAATCTCCCCCTGGATATGGTCCGGAATCGCCACCATCAGCACGTCGGCCTGCTGCGCCACTTCCGGCACGTCGGCCACTTCCAACCCGGCCTCCCGAACCGCGTCCCGGCTCCGGCTTTCCGGGTACAGCCCCACGATTACCTTCTGCCCGCTGTCCCGCAGATTCAGAGCGTGGGCGTGACCCTGGCTCCCATATCCCACCATGCCGATGGTCTTCCCCTCCAGGATTCCCAAATCGGCGTCGTTGTCGTAATAGACGTTAACCATTGCGTACTTTCCCTTTCCTTTGTCTGGTAGTCTGTCGCCGTTGCATTTGCGACTAACCCGGCCCCGTCATACCGGCGTAGGCCAGTATGACGATACATCCTTGCCAAATCACCCCCTCCCCCTACCAGGGGGAGGGTTGGGGAGGGGGTCAACCCCAACCTAATACGAACCTACCTCGCTGGCCTCGGCCTTCGACCTCCCGTTACGCAAGTAGCTGATTCCAAAATCGTCGCTGACCTGGCCGTCCGCCTTCCCCCGCACCATCGCCACCAGTCCCGTTCGCATGATTTCCATAATCCCGAAAGGCGCCATCAGTTCCAGCAGGGCGTCAATCTTTTCTTCCTCCCCCGTAACCTCAATCACCAGCGACTGCGCCCCCACGTCCACCGTCTTGGCCCGGAACAGCCGCACAATCTCGATTATCTGGCTGCGCGTCTCCACCGTGGTGCGGACTTTCACCAGCGCCAACTCCCGCGCCACCACGTCCTCATCCGATATATCCGACACCTTCACCACGTCAATCAGCTTGTCCAACTGTTTCCGCGCCTGGTCAACCGTGTATTCGTCCCCTTCAACCACGAAGGTCATCCGCGACAGCCCCGGCTGCTCGCTGTGGCCCACCGCCAGGCTGGCGATGTTGAACCCCCGCCGCCGGAACAGGCTGGCAACCCGCGTCAAGACCCCCGGCTTGTCCTCCACCAGGGCGATGATGGTGTGCAGTGGGGTATGAGCGTGATTCGTCATCAGAAAACCTGCTCCGTGATCGGCTCTTCCAGCATTTCGTTGACCGACTCCCCCGCCGGAATCATCGGGAAGACGTGCTCATCCTGCTTGACGATGAAGTCCACGATTACCGGCCCCGGTATCTCCATCGCCTTCTGTATCGCCCCGGCCACCTGCGCCTTGTCCGTCACCTTGATACCCGCGATCCCGTAGGCTTCGGCAATCTTCATAAAGTCGGGATTGCCGGAGTAAATCGTCGCCACGAAGTCGCTGTCATAGAACAAGTCCTGCAACTGCCGCACCATCCCCAGCGTGCCGTTGTTAAGAATGGCGAACTTCACGTCAATGTTGTTTTCCACCGCCGTCGCCAGGTCGCACATGGTCATCTGGAAACCGCCGTCCCCGGCCACCGACCAGACCGTCTTTTCCGGCCGTCCCATCTTGGCGCCCAGCGCCGCCGGCACCTCAAACCCCATCGTTCCCAGACCGCCGGAAGTTACCCAGGAGTTAGCCTCCTTGAAATGATAATGCTGGGCGGCCCACATCTGGTGTTGACCGACCCCCGTAACCACCAGCGCCTCCCCCTTGGTCACTTCCGAAAGCTGCTGCATCACGTATTGCGGCAGAATCTCCGTGGACGCTCGCACGTGCAGCGACGGATGCTCCGCCCGCATGGTGTCAATCTCTTGCAGCCAGTCTATCCGCACCGTCTTTTCAATCCGCGGACTCAATTGCCGCAGGGCCAGTTTCAAGTCCCCCAGCACCGGAACGTCCACGTTCACGTTCTTGTCAAACTCCGACGGGTCAATGTCAAAATGCGCCACCCGCGCGTTGGGCGCAAAGTCCGACAGCCGCCCGGTAACCCGGTCGTCAAAACGCGCCCCCAGCGAAATCAGCACGTCCGCCCGGTCAATGGCCAGGCTGGCGTAGGCCATCCCGTGCATCCCCGGCATCCCCACGTACAAAATATGCTCCGTCGGAAACGAGCTGATTCCCAGCAGCGTCGTGATAACCGGAATCTGCGCCTTTTCCGCCAACTCCCTGAGTTCGTCAAAGGCCCGGGAAATAATGACCCCGTGGCCCGCCAGAATCACCGGACGCCGTGCCTGATTGATGAGTTGAGCGGCTTGGGCGATTTGCTCTTCCTCCGCCTCTCCCGGCGGGTTGTACCCCGGCAGGTTCACCCTGTCCGGCCAAACGAACTCCGTCCGCTCCCCCAGCAGCACGTCCTTGGGAATATCCACCAGCACCGGGCCGGGCCGTCCCGTCCGCGCCACGTAAAACGCCTCTTTAATCGCCGGCGCCACGTCCCTGACGTCCATCACCAGGTAATTGTGCTTGGTAATCGGCAGCGTCAGCCCGGTAACGTCCGTTTCCTGGAAAGCGTCCCTACCGATAGCCGCCCGCGGCACCTGCCCCGTAATCGCCACCATCGGCACCGAATCCATCTGCGCCGCGGCGATTCCCGTCGCCAGGTTGGTTGCCCCCGGCCCCGACGTAGCCGTGCAGACCCCTACCCGGCCCGTAGCCCGGGCGTAGCCGTCCGCCGCCATCGCCGCCGCCTGCTCGTGCCGCACCAGCACGTGCCGCAACTCCGGATACTTGGGCATCGCCCCATAAAAGGGCAGCACCGCACCGCCGGGAATCCCGAAAACGATTTCCACCCCTTCCCGCAGCAGGCTCTCGCAAACGATTTCCGCCCCGGTCAATTCCCTGGTCAAGTCCATCTTTGACCTCGCGCCATACTCAAACAAAAAACCCGTCCCCTACTGAAGGGACGGGCTGGAAATCCCGCGGTACCACCCTTCTTTCCCGGTCATGGAAAACCCAATCCCGGAACAACTCGGCAGCCTCTATCGGGGCTGAACCGCCGGCCCTACTGACTTCTACGTTCAGGCCGGACGCTCCTGGGCGAGTTCAGGCCCCTGTACCCGCCGGACTTCCACCAACCGCCGGCTCTCTGAGGGCAGGGCAACCCTACTACTCCCACTCAACGCGCCACGCCAATGAGCAATGCTAGCAACCCCACCCCCAATTGTCAACAACCCCTGCCCAAAAGCCTGGCAGCCGAATTATGGATCAGCCCACAACCTCGCCCTTTCATGTCATTCTGCCTGCCCCTCCATGTCATTCTGAGCAAAGCGAAGAATCCAAAATCCCCGCCGTAAGCCAACCTCACCCCCACAAAACCAACCCCCACCCCCAACCCGTCATTCCGGCGAAGGCCGGAATCCAGAAACCTCCCGCCATCCCGTTCGTGGTGAGCCTGTCGAACCACCCCCACCGTCATTCCCGCGAAACCTGTCCTGAGCGTAGCCGAAGCAGCGGGAATCCACATCCCTGCCTTAGCCAACCTCACCCCCACAAAACCAACCCCCACCCCCAACCGTCATTCCGGCGAAGGCCGGAATCCAGAAATCCCAAGCCCCTACCAACCTTCCACCCCCCAACCCGTTCGTGGTGAGCCTGTCGAACCACCCCCAACTGACACCACCCCCTTGACAACCCCTTGATTCTTATGTAAGGTATGCAAAGTAGGGACGACCCTCAACGTGGGGGCCGTCCCTTTTTCGTGCCTCCATTCCCGGCCCCAAGCTCTAACCCGGAACCTGACCCCAAGGAGAATGCAACACAATGCCACAAAATGCCACGGAAAATTAAACCTCCCCATCCAACCCGGAACCTGACCCCAAGGAGAATGCAACACAATGCCACAAAATGCCACGGAAAATAAAAACTCCCTGACCCGCCGCCAGCAAGGCGTACTCCCCATCCTGGCCGCGGCCCCCTCCATCGCCGAGGCCGCCCGCCAGTCCAACCTGGACCGCGGCACTCTCCACCGCTGGCTCCAGGACGACCACTTCCGCCAGGAACTCCAGCGCATCCGCCAGGAGGCCGCCGACCTCGCCCGCTCCGAGCTTAACGTCCTCATGTTCCGCTCCGTCGCCGTCCTGGCCGAATGTCTCGACGACCCCAACCCCGACCTTCGCCTCCGCGCTGCCCGCACCGCCCTGTCCTACGCCGTCAAAGTCCACGACATCCAGCAACTCCACGACCACATCCAAACCCTGGAAGAATCCCTGGACCTCCAAAGGAGCAAGTAACCATGACCATCAGTTCCCTCCAAGCCCGCATCCGCGTCCTCCGCCGCAAACTCATCGTCCCCTTGACCCAACTCAGGGTCAGCAAGCTGGCCGACGAGTGGGTCGAAGACTGGCAAACCGCCCAGGCCGAAGGCCAGCCCACGCCCAAGCCCATTACCTTCCTCAACAAGGTAGCCAAGGCTGGACTCTGGTACCTGGGCTGCTCCAACGCCCTGTCCTACCTGGAGCGTTGCGCCCGCGACAAACGGGAACCCGACCCCGCCCAAATCTTCCAGCGCGTATTCCCCAAACCCCTGAAAGCCTAACCCAATGGTGGAATGGACATTCCTGTCCGTTGCCCCTCCCCGTGGAACGGCCGGGGCAAGGCCGAAAACCCCCGCCCCATATTCAGGGAGAGAGCCGGGAAGGGGGCAAAACGCCACCACCCAACCGTCATTCCGGCGAAGAGCCGGCCCCGTATCGTGGTACGGGGCCGGAATCCAGAAATCCTTGCCTTTACCAACCCCGCACTGAGCGCAACCCAAGGGGTGAGGGCAAAAAACCCACTCCCCCTATTTAGGGGGACCGCCGGGGAGGGGGTGACGACCACAACGCCAACGGTTATAATTCAGCCACCGTTGCCGGGCTGTCGTTAACCGTTTCCAGTATCGCCATGCCCGGCATTGGATGAAATCCTGCATTTTTGGAACGACCATGCCACGAAAAGAAGTCATAAACTCGGCTCCCCTGTCTCCGGGCCGGGGAACGCCCCTTTCCCAAGCCACCCGTTTCGGCAACCTGGTTTACGTGCAGGGATGCACCGGCCGCCACCCCACCACCGGAGAGGTGGGCCAGGACATCCGGGAGCAGACCCGGTTCACCCTGGAACGGATAAAAATCATCCTGGAAGAGTGCGGCACGTCCATTGACAACGTGCTGACCAACACCTGCTACCTGGCCCGCACCGAAGACCTGGCCGGGTTCAACGAAGTTTACGCCGAGTATTTTCCCGACGACCGGCCGGCCCGGACGGCGGTAATCGTGCAGTTCGGCGCCTCGGATAACCTGGTGGAAGTCACTTCCACCGCCGGAATCCCGGACTAGTAGTCCATCAACTTTGGCTTGATGGGTAATCCGGGAGTCCGTTGGTGGTGAGCCTGATGGATAATCCGGGAACCCGTTGGTGGTGAGCCTGATGGATAATCCGGGAACCCGTTCGTGGTGAGCTTGTCGAACCATGAACGGACTCCCTTGGGTGAGAAAGCTCAAGGCGAACGGGGAAATTAACCATCATTTCAAGGTTGTTCGCCTGCCAGGGGCAGCAACAACCCAAGGGGGCAGACGGTGGCGGCGAGAGCGTTCGTACTCATTGAGGTGCAGGTGGGGCGCACCAACCAGGTGGCGGCGGCCCTGCGGTCAATCAACGGGGTGCGCTTTGCCGACGTAATCACCGGCCCCCACGACGTTATCGCCTGCATCGAGGCCGCCGATATGTCCACCGTGGCGGAAACCGTCACCGGCCAAGTGCAGGGCGTCCGCGGCGTCCTGAAAACCATCACCTGCGTAGCCGCCGGCTGATTTCCAGCCACCGGGCCTTAACAGTCGGTCATCGTCGCATTTATGGCTAACCCGTCATACCGGCGCAGGCCGGTATCCAGGATTCCTTGCAACTGAGAACGCCGTACCGCCGCAAGGGTAGGGGCGGGTTGAAACCCGCCAAACCCGTCATACCGGCGCAGAGCCTGCCCCGTACCACGATACGGGGCCGGTATCCAGGATTCCTTACAGGCACACAACCTTGAAATGACGATTGGTTTTCCCGTTCGCCCTGAGCTTGTCGAAGGGCCGCCCTTCATGGTTCGACAAGCACACCAGGAACCGACTCTTGGTTCACCCATAAGTCCAAAGTTGACGGACTGCTAACCCGTCTTCTTAAAGACCAGGTGGGAGCGGTTGCTGGTATGTGGACGAATCTGGTCGGGCCAGTCGCCCTTTTCGGACTCGGCCAGCCAGCCTTCGCTGAAAGGCACTTCCGGCGAGTCCACCTCGTAGATGGCGGCGTAGCGGGCCACGCCATCCACGTCGGACGAAACCAGCTTGTAGCGGGTGCAGGCATGGACGCCCGGCGCGTTGCAGATGTTGGGAACGTGCTGGGTATCGTAAACGCGGTTGAACTCATCCTCCTTGTCGGCAGGAATGTCCATTTGCACCAAATAAATATAGTCAGCCATGATGTCCGGGCCTCCCGATAAATTTGCCGGAATTATAACGGGCGGGATGCGGGGATGATACCAACTCAGGCGTTGATGCTGGTCCGTCGGCAAGAACTTGACGCCCGTTGGGTCAGGCATTAGAATTAGCCCATCAGCGACCGGCAGTGGGCCGCTCCTTCAGCGACCCCTCTCTTCGGAGGCCGGCCGCTCCTTTTATCCCCGGAGGAACGGCGTAAGTCGGGCGGGCGGCTAGTAGGTCAGGGCATCGGCCACGCCGTCGGGCAGCTCCACGTCCAGGGCTTGCAGGGTGTGGGCCAAGCCGTGGTAGTAGGCCACTACCAGCAGCACATCTACGATAGCGGCGTCGCCAATCCGGGAACGTAGCGCCTCAAAGCTGGCGTCGGAGATGCGGTGCTGCCGCAGCATTTCCAGGACGAACTGCACCACGGCAGCGTCAGCATCGGCCAGGCCCGCCGGGGCGCGGTATTCGTGAATGGCAGCGATAACGTCGTCGTCCAGCCCGGCCTCTCTGGCGGCGCGCTGATTGACCGTCCAAACGTAATGGCCGCAGGCTTCCCGGGCGGCAGTCAGGATGGCCAGGGCCTTGACGCGGGGGTCCAGGGGAGTCTCGAAACGGGCGTAACCGCCGAAGGCCGCGAAGTTGCGGGCGGCTTCGGGGTTGTTGAGGATGGCAGCGTAATTACGGGCAACCCCGCCGCGGCTGCCTTCGATTTCGTCCCAGGCGGCTTGCCCGTCCGGGCCGATGGTGTCGCGGGTCATAAAGGGTACACGGGCCATTGTTTTTCCTCCTTGGATTAAGGGCTAATGTGACGCGCCGTTGGCGTTGTCGTGGGTAGGCGGTGGTTCAGTAAAGGGTTCTCCTCTAGCTGCGGCTTCAAGCCGGCGTTGGTTCCATGCTTCCCAAAGCAACTGGTTTCGTTCCTCGCCGGCTTTTTCTCCTTCCTCGAAGGCTTTTCTTCGTTGGCGGTTCCTTAGCATAGTCGCGAATACCATGTGTCCTACCTCGGTGATGATTGTTGAGGCTATCAGGGAGGCGGCGCCGGCCTCGGTCAATTTAACCGTGGCGATGTCCTGGACTTCCTGCCAGCCGGCGGCGTTGGTACGGGCTACTTCGGTCAGGGTGTTGGTGACCGTCAGATAGACAGTCAAGAACCCGAACAACCCGTACCACCAATGCACGGCGTCCGAGCGGACGCTCATTGGGCCAATGCGAAATTCCCTTTCGGGCGAAGTCATGGGACGACGCTAATCGTCGGCAGCCAGTTGGGAGGCAGCGCCGTCCTTTTCCCAAAGGGCTTCCAGGATAGCCCCGGGGGACATGGGCAGGCTTTCCATGCGGGCGCCGATGGCGTCGTGGATGGCGTTGGCGATGGCGGCCATGGGCGGCACTATGGGCACTTCTCCGACGCCCCGGACGCCATAGGGGTGGCCGGGGTTCGCCACTTCCACGATAACCGTGTCAATCATCGGCAAGTCCAGGCTGGTAGGCATACGGTAGTCCAGGAAGCTGGAGTTGACCATCGAACCCTGGTCGCTCATAAAGTACTCTTCGTTCAAGGCCCAGCCGATGCCCTGGACGACGCCCCCCTGCATCTGGCCTTCGACGTAGCTGGGATGAATGGCCTTGCCGGCGTCCTGGACGGCGGAGAACCGTAGCACCGTGACCTTGCCGGTGTCGGGGTCAACTTCCACGTCGGCGATGTGGGTGCTGAAAGCCCCGCCGGCGCCCTTGGGGTCAACGCTGACCTGGCTGGAAATGGGGCCGCCGGTGCGGTTCAATTGGCCGGCCAGCTCCTTGAAGGGCATCCGCAGTTCCGGCTCGGACTTGTGCTGGAACACGCCGTCGGCCAGTTCCACGTCTTCGGCGGAAACGTCCCAGATGCTGGCGGCGCGGTCAATCATCTTCTGCTTGATGTCCTGAGCGCACTCGTAGGCGGCCCAACCGCTGGCGAAGGTGACGCGGCTGCCGCCGGTGAGGAAGGTGTAGCCCACCGAGTCGGTGTCGGCGACGGTAGGGTGAACGTCCTCGGCGGGGATTCCCAGGACTTCGGCAGCCTGCATGGCAATGGAGGCGCGGGTGCCGCCGATGTCGGTGGAACCTTCGACCAGGATGATGGTGCCGTCGGCGTTGACGCCGATGCTGCAACTGGAGGGCATTCCGATGTTGAACCAGAACCCCGAGGCGACACCCCGGCCCCGGTTGGGGCCTTCCAACGGCGTGTTGTAGTGGTCGGTGCTGCGGGCAGCCTCCACGACTTCCACGTTGCCGATGCGGGGGTAAACCGGGCCGTCAACCCGGCGGGTGCCTTCCTTGGAGGCGTTGCGGAGGCGGAACTCCAGCGGGTCTATCCCCAGGCGGCGGCTGAGTTCGTCCACCACCTGCTCCCCGCCGAAAGCGGCGATGGGGGCGCCGGGAGCGCGGTAAGGGGCGACCTTGGCCTTGTTGTCCACCACATCATAGCCCTGAGAACGGACGTTTTCGATGTCGTAGGGGGCGAAAATGCACTGGGCGCCCATAGTCACGGGAGAGCCGGGGAAAGCGCCGGCTTCCATAGCCAGGGTAGCCTCGGCGGCGGTAATCTTGCCGTCGTTGGTGGCGCCCATCTTAATCTTCATCCAGGCGCCCGACGTGGGGCCGGTGCTCTCGAAAACGTCGGTGCGGGACATGAGCAGCTTGACCGGCTGGCCGGACTTCTTGGACAGGAGGGCGGCCACGGGTTCCAGGTATATGGGGATTTTGCCGCCGAATCCGCCGCCGATTTCCATGGGAACGACGGTGATTTTGGACACGGGCATATCCAGCACCTTGGCCAGGGATTCCCGGGCGGAAAACGACCCCTGGGTGCTGGTCCAGACCTTCAACTGGCCGTCGTTGTTCCAGAAGGCGGAGGCGTTTTGCGGTTCGATGTAGCCCTGGTGGACGGTGGTGGTGTTAAATTCCCGTTCTACGATAACGTCGGCGGCGGCAAAACCCTGTTCCAGGTCGCCCAGTTCGTAGCTGAAATGGGTGGCGATGTTGCTGCGCTGGTCGGACGGTTCGCCCAGTTCGTTGGTGGTCATGTCGTCGTGGAGCAGGGGAGCGTCGTCGGACATGGCGGCCTGGACGGTGGTGACGGAGGGCAGGACTTCGTACTCGACTTCGATTAAGGCCACGGCGGCCTCGGCGACGTGGGGACTGGCGGCGGCGACGCCGGCTATGGGGTGGCCCTTGTAGAGGGCTTTATCGCGGGCCAGCACGTTGTCGCTGGCGAAGCGCATACCCTGGTCGGGGTTTTCCATCTGGGAGATGGGCAGGTCGTGGACGGTAACGACGGCCTTGACGCCGGGGTACGCCTCGGCCTTGGCGGTGTTGATGGACTTGATCCGGGCGTGGGCGTGGGGGCTGCGCAGGACGGCCCCGTGGAGCAGGCCGGTCATCTGGAAGTCGCCGCCGTACTTGGCCCGGCCGGTAACTTTGTCGGCGCCGTCGTGCCGGATGGGGCGGGTGCCTACCACGTTATAATCAGTATTGGACAATACGACATTGGCCATAACCAATCACCTCGAAATTTAGGTCTGGGATGGGGTTCAGCAATGCCAGGGGAGTCGGTGGCGATTGTAACACAAGGGGGGAAGGGTATCTAACGGGGGGATAGGATGTAAAGTTGTCCCCAATGAAAAGGAAACGGTTAGCAACCTTGCGATACAACATTGCCATAAGTCGGACAAAGCTGGACTTGGTTGCATTTTAAGCACATTGGTTTTACCATTGTACAGACATTATTACTTCAATGTGTCGGATTTCCGCGCGTTAGCCGACTAACGTGATGCGTTGCTGTCTAAGTTGGTGAGTAGGGAGATGACCTAATGAGTGAATATAGCGAGCGAGTACGCAGTTCTGGTGTTGTTTCAAATTTAAGGCTGGCTGAGGCTAAGCTGCGGGAGTTAGAGCAACAGGAATGGGAACACCAGGATCAGATCGACCTTATCGCCCGTATCAAAATTGCTACCACGCACGTCCTCGGTAGGCTGACAGTTCCGGATTACAACCTCATTACTGTTTCGGCACTAAACGAGCTAGGGCGTGTTGACACAAAAAGGGTGGAATTGGGTAAAGATGGGCCAGGCAATGGGGAATCGGAGGTAGTAAGATAGCGGGACAAAGAGCTGGGCGGGGAGGCGGCGGCGTGGAAATTACCGAGGCGCAATACCAGCGAATAGCGCATCTCTTTCCCAAGCACCGGGGCAACGTCCGCCACGGCAACCTGGAAGTGCTGAACGTGATTCTCTACGCCACGGAGAACGGCTGCAAGTGGCGGGGTTTGCCGGACAGCGTGGGCAACTGGAACACCTTCTATCAGCGCTGGTATCGGTGGAACCGGAAGGGACTGATGCGGCAGGTGATGGAATACCTGCAAGAGACGGGGGAGACCTGGGCGGAAACCGGGCTGGCAGCGTTGGACTCCACCAGTGTCAAGGTGCATCCCGACGGCGCTGGCGCCTTAAAAAACATGGGCCGCAAGCCATTGGCAAGTCCCACGGTGGCTGGAATACCAAAGTCCACCTGATGGCCGCCGATGAGCGGACCAGCCTGGCCTGCTCCCTCTCTCCGGGCCAGGCCCATGACGGGGTGGAAGGACGGAAACTGCTGACGCGGGTAGGCCGCCTTGCGGAACCGCGGGACCTGGTCATGGACCGGGCTTATGAGGGGAACGCGACCCGGCAACTGGCGGAGGAGTTGGGCTACATTCCGACGGTACCTCCCCGGCGGCATCGGAAAGTCCGGTGGGAGTACAGCCGGGAGCTATACGCTCAGCGGAACATCGTGGAACGGTTGATCCGGCGACTGAAGGGGTTCCGGCGGGTCTTCACCCGCTACGACAAGCTGGATTGGATGTACCTGGGGTATGTGACCTTGGCCTGCGTCTATGAGGCTTTTTTCCGACAACTTAGTGTCAACACGCCCTAGATTCACCGTCTCAGCAGTTGTTGAATTTGATAGAGGAGATTGAGTCTCTATCTTTAACCGACGTTTCGAACAAATCACTATATGACTCCATTGTTGACGACTTACTGCAAACAGCGTCCCCCTTGCCTGCTTTGCCATTCAGGTCGACACCATCATGTGGTGGAAAAGGCATCGGAACAATTTAGTCGAGAAGCGCAATCGGCGACGAATTCGTTCTCAGAGAGGCTCAACGAGGTGCGTGCTCGATTAACTGAAGTGATGGAACGGCTAGACGAAGTCTCAACACAGAGCGAAAGCATTCTGGCGCAAATGGAAGAAACCGCCCGGCAGCAGGTAGCTCAACTTGAAAGTCAAACCGCCTCTTTTGTCCAACAAGTGCAATTGTCAACGGAAAGGCTCGATAGAGACGTATCCAGCATTCAAGAGTCCTTTCGAAGTTCCCAATCAGAACGTGCGGAAGAGTTTAAAACGGCACAGGAAAACCGTGAACAGGATTACCATCGCCGGCTCGACCCTACCATCGTTGATATTGAGGACTTCAGGGATCAAGCCAAAAGTATGCTCGAGGAAGTTGCAGGGTCTAGCACTGCCCAACATTATGCGAACCAACGTGACAAACAGGGCAAGGACGCTGACCGATGGAGGTGGGTAGGAGTATCCGCATTAGTCTGTTTAGTTGTAGCGACGGGCGCACTGTTCGTTGAACTGAGAATGAGCGGGGGAGACATTTCAATCGGGGCTTTGGTTTACCGTTCTGGTTTACCATTTTCTCTTTTGCTCCTTGCGACCTATGCCCTGCGTCAGTCAGGACATCACCGACAACGTGAGGAAGATATTTCTCGTGTGTCTAATGAGCTGATGTTGCTATGGCCATTCATGAATCGGTTGCCGGAAGAAGACCGCAAGGAGCTACTTTTCAATATCACCCCGCTCTATTTCAAGGGAGGTCTAACTCCCCATGATGCTGGTGACAAAGTAAGTTACGCCGACAAGATGGTTGACAAGATCACGCGTAGGAACCAGCCTTGATTACTTATGTGTTGATAATGATCTATTGACGATGATCGCGCCGGCCCGTGCCGAACCGCAATGAACCATGCCATATTCTGGAAGGGCTCGCATGGCCAACCCCTCAACACCAACCGTTAAAGTCGTTGCCAGGGTTAGCTTTCCGCCCTCGGCGGGTATGCTGGCTTAGTGAACGGATATCCTCCCGGTAGTACGGCGGTGTAAGCCGTGGCCTTTCATTCCCGGGACTTTCATGCAGGAACGATAACATCCGCCCACACCCTAGCCATGAGGATGCGCTGCTGCCGAACCTGGTGTAGGGGGAGTTGCGGGTGGGGGACGCCTGTGTTACTTTCGGGCAAGAGAGGGGTTATGCCGACGGTACTGAATGAATCTGTGCCCGCGCCCGTTTGGGAAGGCATTTATGAACCGGCTGAGGCGGCCCGGTATCTTAAGGCTGACCACAATGCCGATGTCATATATCCCTTGACTTCGGCCACGCTCATCCGGTGGATTCGCAACGGGTTGGCCGACCCAGAATTGGCCCGGACTCCGGGGCGAGATTTGCTCATGGCATTTGACGACCTCATTTCCATGCGGGTCATCGTCGCTCTGCGTACCGCGGGGGTGAGTTGGCCGGCAATACGGGCTACAGAGACTTGGCTACGCGAAGTTACCGGAAAACGCCATCCGCTAGCCACCGAAATCATTTGGTCTGGTCAAGGGCAGGTGTTCGCCGAGTGGGGGGAGCAACTGGTTTCCGGGAATGCGCGGGGCCAAATGGCCTTTGACCTGCTGCGGAAATACCTGATTCCGATACACGGGCTTGACTTCGACGCGGAGACCGGCCAAGCGGCTTCCTGGGAGCCTTTCCACAACGTCACCCTACAACCACGGGTACAGTTCGGGGCGCCATGCGTCAAAGGAACCCGCATACCCACCCGCGCCCTTGCCGGCATGGTGGCAGCAGGCGATTCGGTTGATTGGGTGGCAAGGGCGTATCAACTGAAGCCGGAAACTGTGCAGGCCGCTTGTGACTGGGAACTTCGCCTCTGGTCTCGATGACACTCTCTTCTTGCTGGATGAGTCATTAAGTCCGCCAGTTGCCGCGGCCCTGAAACTGGTGGGCTACAACTTCACGACGGTAGAGGAAGTTTTCGAAGGCAAAGGCGCCCAAGATCCGGAGGTTATCGCTTGGTGCCAGGATAATCAGGCCGTTTGGGTTCACGCCGACGACCAAGCCAGAAGACAGCACAGGAGACAGTTGCAAATCGGCGGCATCAGGACATTGTGGCTAAAACGGCCGGGCGGCAGGATGACCGGCAAAGAACAACTCCGTATCCTTAGCTTCGTGTTGCCCAAGTTGCTGGAACGCTGGGAAGGGCGCCGGGCCGAGCGCCATTACCGGGCCACCGCAGCCAACCCGACGGCGACGCCCTCATTGCGCCCGGTGGATATTTGACCATTGGGGCACTCTGTGCCTACCTAGGGCAATCGCAATTTGACGCTAAGGTTTTCACTCCCACCCTAACCCTCCCCCTTGATGACGCGTGATGCAAATTAACAACTGAGAAAGGATAGGAAAGCGTCCGGGTGGTGTAAGCTGGCCTAATCCCGTCCAAAGGAGGCCGGCCATGACCATGAACCTGGACACTTTCCTGGCAGCATTGTACACCATCGTGGACGACCGCTATCGGCAGCACATCGCCCAACTCAAGCCCCGTCGCCCCGGGCCCAGGCCGGAGATGTCCGACAGCGAGGTTCTGACCCTGGCCCTCTGCGCCCAGTGGTGCGGAACGTCGGAGCGGGCCTTCCTCCGCTTTGCTGCCCGGTACTGGCGGAGCTACTTCCCCCGGCTGCTCAGCCAGAGCGCCTTCAACCGCCGCTGCCGAGACCTGGCCGGTGCGCTGGCCCGCCTGTCGGGAGTAGCGGCCCAGGAGATGGACGCCTACGCCGCCCCCTACCAGGCTTTGGACACCGTGCCGGTGCGGCTGATGCGGCTCTGCCGGGGACGACGGCATCGGCTTTTCGGCTGGGAAGCGGGGGTGGGCTGGGGCGGCAGCGACCGCAGTTGGTACTACGGCTGCAAGCTGCTGCTGGCGACAACCCCAGAGGGGGTCATCACCGGCTTCCTGCTGGCCCCAGCCAACACCGAAGACCGGTGGCTGGCCGAAGCCTTCTTCTGCTGGCGGCAAGACCCCCAGGGGTGGCCCCGGGAGGTGGAGGACCTGCCCCGGCGCCCCAACGGACGGGAGTACGTCGGCCCCACTGGGCCGGTGGGGCCCCGGTGGGGAGTGGGCGAGGTCAGCGGCGGCCCCTACCTGTCCGACAACGGCTTCTTCGGGGCCGATTGGCAGGGGTATTGGCGTCTCAACTACGGGGCCACGGCGCTGACCCCCAAAAATTACGCCGGAGCCACGGCGCCAGCGCTGCGACGGCAGCATCATCGCCGACGGCAGATGGTGGAGACCATCAACGGGTGGTTGGAAGGAACTTTCCACCTGGACTATCCCCAAGCTCGCACCCGGTGGGGGCTGCTGACCCGGGTGGCGGCCAAGGTGTGCGCCCTGAACCTGGCCCTCCGGCTGAACCGGATCTTTGGCCGCCCCGGATTGGCCTTCGCTACCCTCTTCGGCTGATAAACGCTGAGATTTATTTCGCATCACGCGTTTGACGGGGGAAGGGATTATTGATTCGCCCCCTACGCAGTTTTTGCCGACTTTGTGATCGTCCTGCTCACCAGACGCGGGGGCAATGCGGTGGGGGTTGGGGCGTTATATAATCGGCTCAATCCTTCACGGGGTTAGCTCCGGTTTTTTGTTGGCGGGAGGGTTTTGTGCCGCCTTTGGATGATGTTCGCGTATAATGGTCTTCATGGTCATCAAGGAGTGTGAAACATGGCCACTATCGCTACCGACCACACCCACCCACCCCAATGGCAATGGAGTACGGCCAATGTGTTGGCCGCCGTCGGCATTGGCATTGTGGGGATTGGCATTGTCATCGCCCTGACTGTCGGCGGAATAAGTACCAGCCGGATTGACGCCGTGAATTCCAGGATTGACTCGGTGAAGGACGGCCAGTCCAACATCCACGACCAAATCTTCACCGTGCAGGGCCAAATCTCCGGCATCCAGGAAGACATTGGCGTCCTCAAGGCTGACAGCCTGCTGGTCAAAACCGAAATCGCCGGTCTGAAAAGGGACATGGCCGATATGCAAAGAAATATGGCCGACATTCAGGAAACGCTGGCCCGCATTGAGGCGGCGCAACCAAAATAGCAGGGCCGGCGTTCATGGACTATTGACCACTACTCGCTAGCCAATGCGCGTTGAGCGCCCGCCCGGGAGGGATTTTATGCAGCCTTTGGATGATGTTCGCGTTCTGGCGGTGACGGTTTTCCTGGCCGGCCCTTACCTGGGCATGAACCTGGCCCGCATGGGGGCCGAGGTGGTCAAGGTTGAGCTGCCGGGCAAGGGCGATCCGGTCAGGGGCAACGGGCCTTTTTGGGGGCCGAAGGGTGCCAATCCGTCGCCCCAAACGGAGAAGGATATTTCCACCCGGTTTATGAAACGGCAGCAGGGGGTCAAGAGCGTTACCCTGAATCTGCGCGACCCCAGGGGCAAGGAAATGTTCCTGGATTTGGCCCGCCAGTCGGACATCGTGCTGGAAAACCTGGCCCCCGGTTCCATGCGGCGGCTGGGGCTGGGCTACGACGACGTGGCCCAGGTCAATCCGAAGATTATCTACTGCTCCATCGCGGGGTACGGGCAGACCGGCCCCTACGCCTCCAAGCCGGCCCATGACCCGCAGATTCAGGGGATGAGCGGCCTGATGGACATTAACGGGGCCGCCGATGGGCCGCCCACCAAGGTGGGGTTCTACATCGGCGACCTGGTTACGCCGCTGTTCGCCGCCTACTCGATTATGAACGCCCTGCGTCACCGGGACCGCCACGGCCAGGGGCAGTACCTGGACGTTTCCATGATGGATACGCTGGCGGCGTTGATGTTCATGGAAAACCTGGAGGAGGACGTAGAGGCGGGGACGCCGCTGCGTACCGGCAACATCAGCCGGGGCGGCCCCACCGGGCTGTACCATACCCAGGACGCCGACATTATCCTGACGGCGGCCAGCGACGACCAATGGCGGCGGCTGTGCGGCGCGCTGGAAGCGCCGGAGTTGCAGAATGACCCCCGGTTCGACAGTTATACGGGCCGGGCGCAGAACGTGGCCCAGGCGCGGGAGGAAGTGCAAAAGCGGGTGTCGGGGTACACCGGGGAGGAGATGCTGCAGCGGCTGGAAGAGGCGGACGTTCCCTGCGGGCCGGTGCGGACGACGCCGGAGATTATGGCGGATGAGCATTTCTACCGGCGGGGCACGCTGCTGCCCATGCGTCACGGGGCGATGAAGGACGCAGCGCCTGGGATTGCGTCGGGGTGGCCGGTGGTGTTTTCCGACGGGCCGCTGCCGCAGATGGCCGGGGCGCCAACCCTGGGGATGCACAACGAAGAGATTTACGGGAAACTGCTGAACCTGGACGCGGAGACGCTGGAGGGGCTGCGGCAGGACGGGGTGGTTTAAGGATTCTTGGAGGGTGTGCTGAAAGTCCCTTCTTCGCACGTCTCCCAACAGGGGACCACCCCCACCCTAACCCTCCCCCTCGTAGGGGGAGGGGATTCATCGAATAACGGGATGATTGCGGGTTGAGTAGCGGAAAGGACGGCGGTTGATGGCGGGCGTTGGCGTGGAATGGTGGGCGGAAGGCGATTTGTTCGAGGGGTGCAACTGCGCCGTGGTCTGTCCCTGCCACCTGGATTTTCGGCAGAAAAGCACCAACGACACTTGCGAAAACGCCTGGGGTATCCACATAGAGCGGGGGGCGTTTGGCCCGGTGACGCTGGACGGCCTGAACGCTATGACGCTGGTGTCCTGCCCCGGCCCGACGATGTTTGACGGCGATTGGACAGCGTTGGTTTACCTGGATGACGGGGCGACTCCGGAGCAGTCCGACGCACTGCAACTGATTTTGACCGGCCATGCCGGCGGGCCTTGGGGCCGCATCGCCCGTTTCTTTTCCGGCGGGGAGGTTCACAGCGTCCAACGGGCGGCTTTCCGGTTCGAGAAGTCGGAAAGGCGGCAGAGTTTGGAAGTGGCGTTGGGGGTTAGTGCGGTGGCGTCGCTGGAGGTGGAGGCCATCCGCGGCGCAGACCCGGAAGGCGTGGTTACGATAAACAACCTGTTCAATCTGCTGCACGGACCGGAGCACGTTGTCGCCAGCTCTACGGTCAGGTTGGATGACTTGGGGCTGCGGTGGGACAACAGCGGGACGCACGGGTTATACAGCCGGTTCCGGTGGCGCAACGGATAAGGGGTTCATCCCCATTCCTTCGGCATACTTCAGGACAGGGTTAGCTAAGGCAGGAATTTTAGATTCTTCGCTTTGCTCAGAATGACATGGAAGGGCGAGGGTCGGAATAATGGCGGATTTTTCTTGTTGGGAGGTTGGTATGAGGTTTAGAGCCAAGCCGCTGCGGTCGGTGATGTTCGTTCCGGGGAATCGCGAGGATATGATGCGGAAGGCCCCGCAGTATGGCGCCGACGCCCTGATTCTTGACCTGGAGGACTCGGTGCCGGAGGCGGAAAAGGCCGAGGCCCGCGGGTTGGTCAAGAAGATGGTCGAGGAACTGGGAGCGTCGGGGCAGACCTTGTTTGTCCGGGTCAACCGGCTGGAAACGGGTCTGACCGGGTTCGACATTGAAGCCGTCACCGGCCCGCACCTGTACGGGATCCTGCTGCCCAAGGTGGAAAGGCCGGAGGACGTGGTGGAAGTGGACATTCTGCTGAAGTTTTTCGAGAGCAAGGCGGGGATGGAAACCGGGAGCGTCTGCATTGACCCTTCCCTGGAAACGGCCCAGGGAATCCGGCAAGCGTATGAAATCGCGATGGCGTCGCCGCGAGTGGCCCACATGGGCGGCAGTGGGGGCAAGGGCGGCGACACGGCCCGATCGGTGGGTTTCCAGTGGACTCCGGAGGGACTGGAAACGCTGTTCATCAAATCCAAGGTGCTGGTGGACTCCCGTTCCGCCGGAATCCAGTTTCCCATCAGCGGCGGCTGGTTCGATATCCGCGACCTGGACGGGCTGCGGAACCTGGCCAACCAGTTGAAACAGTTGGGCTACACCGGCATGAACCTGATTCACCCGTCCCACGTTCCCGTCGTCAACGAAGTTTTCACCCCCTCCGCCGAGCAAATCGCCCACTGGCAAGGATTGTTGGCGGCGATGCAGGAACAGCGGGCGGCGGGCAGCGCGGTAGTGACGTACAACGGGGACATGGTGGACATTGCCCACGAACAGACGGCGCGGGCCATGCTGGAAATGGTCAGGGAATGGGGCTTGATTGACGCGGAGGCTGCGGGGGATTAGGCAATGACCGATTACTCCAGCTACCGGCATTTGACGGTGGAAGTATCCGACGCGGTGGCCTTGCTGACCATGAACCGCCCGGAGTCGCTGAACGCCACCAACGCCCAACTGCACTACGAGTTGAGCCGCATTTGGGTTGACCTGGGAGAAGACCCGGCGGTGCGGGTAGCGGTCATTACCGGTGCGGGCAGCGCCTTTTCCGCCGGGGGAGACTTTGACCTTATCGAGGAATCCCTGGGCAACGCTGAGTTAATCGCCCGGACGATTAAAGAGGCGGGGGACATTGTTTACAACCTGCTGAACCTGGACAAGCCGGTGATTTCGGCCATTAACGGCGTGGCGGTGGGGGCTGGCCTGGCGGTGGCGCTGCTGGCGGACATTTCCATCGCGGCGGAGAACGCCCGCATTACCGACGGCCACGTGCGGCTGGGAGTGGCGGCCGGCGACCATGCCGCTATCATCTGGCCGCTGCTTTGCGGGATGGCCAAGGCCAAGTATTACCTGCTGACCTGCGATTTTCTGGACGGGAAGGAAGCCGAGCGAATCGGGCTGGTCAGCCTGGCGGTGCCGCCGGAGGAGTTGATGCCCCGATCTATGGCGGTGGCGCGACAGTTGGCCGACGGGCCGCAGCCGGCCATCCGGTTCACCAAGCGGGCGTTGAACCAATGGCTGCGGCAGGCGGGGCATACGTCTTTTGACTACTCGCTATTGGCCGAGGCGTTGGGCTTCTTCGGGGAGGACGCGCGGGAAGGCTTGCAAGCCCTGCGGGAGCGAAGGCCGCCGAGATTCCCGTCGGCGGGGTGACTTGGGATTGGAAACGAGCTCCTACCAACCCGCCCGCCCGCTGCTTATAATCGCCAGGTTCGGATAGTTAAAGGGAGGAAAGGCAATGTCCAATATAGTCTATGTGCTGACCAACCCGGCGATGCCGGGAATCGTGAAAATCGGCATGACCGACCGGGATGACGTTCAAGACAGGATGAACCAACTTTACTCCACGGGCGTTCCTCTTCCCTTTGAGTGTGTTGTTGCCCGTCGGATTGAGGACAGAAGGGCGCTGGAAATCGAAAGTGCATTGCACACGGCCTTTGGGCCGAACCGGGTAAACCCTTCCCGCGAGTTCTTCGAGATTGACCCGGAGCAAGTTGAGGTTCTGTTGCGGGTGATGCCCGGTGAAGACGTTACCCCGTCCACAAGCGAGCAGGAAGCCGGACTCGATGTTGAGGATAGGGATGCATCCTCCAACTACAAGAGAAAGAAGGTCCGCACCAACGAAACGGATTTCATGGAGTCTTTGAACGAACACGGAATCCCGGTCTATGAGCGGGTGCTGGCCCTCGGCAGGCAGGAGAATATGATGGTCAGGTGGGGCGAGAGAGGGTTTTCTCTGCGCTTAGTGTCCGACAGAAGGACGATTCCCATTGGTCAAGGCTATCCGCCGGCTGCATACAACCAATCCTTTTATACCGACTTCAAATCGGTAGCCCGGAACTCAAATGTCCCTCCGGACATCGTAGAAGCCCTTAAAGAAGAAGCGCGGAATACCAACCTGTTTGTCACGGTGGGCAGGAATGATGAGCTGGTCTATCGCACCGACCGCCACCGGGAAGAGTCGGAGATTAGCGACCTGACCGGGTGGTTGTCCAAGGTAATCGCCACCATCCGCAAGTACGAAGGGGCTGGCAACGACGCAGATTGACGCCGGGGGTCACGCCGTCAATATCCAGAAGGTTATCCCTGGCTGGGCGGAGGCAATGATTCCAGCTTGTCCAGGAACTTCTGCACCGAGTCAATGCCCGATTCTACGATGGCGCGGGTGGACCAGTTTTCGTAGAAGTTGAAATGCAGGCCGTTGGCCGTGGTGAACAGGGCGCCTAGTTCCCGGTCGCCGGTTTCGGCAACCAGCTTGTCAACGGCGTCGTGGAGCAGGCCGTGGGTCTGGTGGCTCCAGCCCCTGGTCACTGCCACGGACTTGACCATAGACGCCGCCGCTCCCCATGCCTTTTCGGAGGCTTGGGCCACGTCGGACGATAGTTCTTCGCGGGCCTTGGCCAGCAATTCCCGGCTGCGGCCCTGATACCGGCGGGACATGGCCTCTTGCATTGCTGGCTGCATTTTGACAGTTCTCCGGTAGGGGACTGGACGCCCCAAAGTTTTTGGTCTTGATTGGGATTTTACACCCATACCGGGGCGGGTTTCCATCGGTGGGTGGTGTTGTACCGCCGGGATAGGGGCAAGCGTCAGAGTTCTCACCCCCTCCCTAACCCTCCCCCTGGTAGGGGGAGGGGACAGAAACCGATTGTTGAATGGGGTTGCCCGTGTTGATGCCGTTGGGCGGGGGTGCGGGGGCTTTTCGTGTTAGAATGGGGGTGTGGGAATTTGGGTGGGACGTTTAAGGAGGGGTTATGCCTGACAGGAAGGGAACCGGGCTGCTGATGGTGTGGGTGGACGTGCCGGCGGACAAGGAAGAGGAGTTTAACCGTTGGTACAACGAAGAGCATATACCGGAGCTTACCGCCATTCCAGGCGTGTTGAACGCGGCCCGCTATGAGGCGGTGCGGAGCGGCCCCAAGCATCTGGCCTGCTATGAGTTGGAGTCGCCGGCGGTGATGGACAGTCCGGGTTGGACTAACCGCACGCCCAGCGAGTGGGCGCAGCGGATTGGCCCGCGGGTCATCGGCAGCAACATGATAAACAACGTCTATGAGATGATTCACCCGACGGCGTTGACCGACGAAATCGCCCAGTCGGACATGGCCCCGGCCCTGCAAATTGGCCGGATGGACCCGGTGGAAGGCCATGAGGACGAATGGAACCGTTGGTACAGCGGGGTGTATGTCCCCAACTACGAAAAGGTGCCGGGGTGCATCCGGGGCCGGCGTTGGAAGTGCGTCCGGGGCGCGCCGTCGTATTCGGTGGTGTACGAATTTGAGCACGAAGGGGTCTCGGATACGCCGGAGTGGGAGGCGCAGCGGGACATTAACCCGGACAACCCCCGGATGCGGGGCCTGATGGTTCACGCCGAGGGTTCGCCGGGAATCTGGAAGAAGACGTTCCAGCTTTAGCCCAAGACCGTTCAGCCATGCGATTCGACCCGGCATCCGGTTTCCATGTTTCCGCTTGAACCCCAACAGGCCGGCAAAAGGTTGGCCCTTGCTTTCCTGGCCGGGCTGTTGCTGATAGCTCTGGGGTTGGCGGCGGTTTTGGCTGCTGGCGGGGTGGAGGCGCAACAGTCGGGGGCGCGGCCTTACCGGGCCATTGCCGGGCCTTTTCTCATTGGGGTTTACTCCAACGCCTCCAAGCTGTCGCTGGGAACGGTGGACTACGTGGTTACTGTTAATGAGCCAGTGACGGAGGCGCCCATCGGCGACGCGCGGGTGCGGATTAAGTCGGTGGCTGCCGAAAGCGGCGAAGAGGGTTGGGCGCTGGCCTTGAACACTCCCGACAAGCCGGACCATTACACCGCGCGAGTGGAATTGAAGGACGCCGGGGTGTGGAAAATGAGCGTGGAAGTCTCCAGCGACCGGGGCAAGGTGGAAATCGGCACGGCGTCCCAGGTGGTGCCAAAGCCGCGGCTGTCGGCGGCCGGCGGGTTCGTGTTCATCGGCGTTTTCATCGTCCTGGTTCTGGGGCTGCTGTATGCGGTTTGGACCATCCGCAAGGCGCAGCGGGCGCGGGACGCAGCTAGTGTTGGTTAGCGGGTATGTTGAAAGTCCCTTCATCGCTCTTTTCCCAATGGGATGCCACCCCCACCCTAACCCTCCCCCTCGTGGGGGGAGGGGATTTATCACACACCCGCTAAGGGCGTTGGTTGTGGATTCCCGCTCCTTCGGCTTACGCTCAGGACAGGTTTCGCGGGAATGGCGGTAGGGGGCGGGCATGACGGTAATTCGGGGGCCAAGGCCGGCGCTGGCAAGGATTTCTGGATTCCGGCTCCTTCGGCTACGCTCAGGACAGGTTTCGCCGGAATGACAGTCGGGGGCGTGACTGACGGTTGATGGCAGAACTGACGAATCATGAAATTGACGACACCCCCTAGAACTCTGACGCTGGCGGCGGTAGTGGCCGGGCTGGTCTGGCTGGCGACGGCGGCGACGGCCCACGCCCACGGGGGCGTTGACCCGGGAGACAACATCTGGTTGGCGTGGAATTCCAACCCGACGCCCAGCCTGGCCCTTTTCCTGGCGGCATACCTGTATATCAACGGGTTGAACAAGTGGCCGCAGCCGAGCCATCCGGTAGCGTTGTGGCAGAAGTGCTGCTTTTTCGCCGGGCTGTTCGCCATTTTCCTGGCCCTGCAATCGCCCATTGACCCGCTGGCGGAACACCAGCTTTCCATCCACCAGGTGCAACACCTGCTGCTGCGGATGATTGGGCCGCTGCTGGTGCTGACCGGGGCGCCGTTGACGCCGATGCTGCGGGGGCTGCCGTTGTGGATGCGGCAGGGGTTTGTCCGGCCCGTGGTAAGGTCGCGGTGGGGAAAGCAGACGTACCGGATTTTGACCAATCCCATCGTGACCACGGTGGTCTTTCTGGGAACGTTGTACCTGTGGCAGGTGCCGTACCTGCACAACATGGCCGTCCGCAACGATTTCGTGCATGAGTGTATGCACGTTTCCATGCTGGTATCGGGGTTCCTGTTCTGGTGGGTGGTGATTGACCCCAAGCCCCACCGCTCGCGGCTGCACCACGGGCTGCGGGTGCTTTACCTGGGGTTGATTGTCATACCCAACACGCTGCTGGGGGCGGGTATTACGTTCAATTCGAACTTGATTTACGAGGCTTATTACGATTACCCGCAGCCCTTCGGGATGGCGCCGTTGACGGACCAGCAGTTGGGGGGGCTGCTGCTGTGGGTGGTGGGAGACATGATGAGCATTCTGGCCGCCGGGGTGGTGATGGTGATGTGGTACCAGAAGGAACGGGCGGAGCATGAGCGGGAAGACCAGTGGGACCCGCTTTCGGGGTAGGAGGGTTAACCCCCACCCCAACCCTCCCCCTCGTAGGGGGAGGGGGATTTTGATGGGATGTTTTGGTTGGGCGACGACGGTTTGATGATGGGGTTTCTGGATTCCGGCCCCGTATCGTGGTAGTGGGTGACGTTCTTTCGCCGGAATGACGGTTGAGGGCAGGATTGGGGTTTTCTGACAGGGTTGCCGGGATGATGACAAGCAGGTTGCGAATTTAGGAGGAACGGTTTGGATACCAACGGGGGCCGTCCTGAACCCAGGTTTGACTGGTTTATTCCCATTGACGGCGATGGGGAACGCGCCGGGACGATGGAGGCGGAGAGGCCGCCGACTTTCGAGTATCTGCGCCAGGTGGTGCAGACGGCGGAAGACCGGGGGTTTTATTCGCTGTTGATTCCCACCCGGTTCGCCAACGGGCTGTTTTCGGAGGAGGCTCCATTGGCGGAGACCTGGACGACGGCGACGGCGTTGGCCGCAGTGACGCAGCGCATCCGGTTTCTGGTGGCGGTCAGGCCGGGGTTCATATCGCTGGGGCTTTTCGCGCAGATGGCGGCGGCGTTTCACCAGATTTCCGACGGGCGGCTGGACTTGAACATCGTGCCGGGGGGAATCCAGAACGACTTTGAGCGGCTGGGGGAGGTCAGCGACCAGGCCACCAGGTATCAGCGGGCGGAAGAGTTCATTGACGCTTGCAAGACTTTGTGGCGGCAGCCGGGGCCGGCGGACTACGACGGGGAGTTTTACCGATTGCAGGGGGCCTATTGTTCGCCGTCGCCGGGGGAGTCCGGGCCGCGGTTCTACCTGGGCGGAGTTTCGGAGCGGGCGATGGGACTGTCGGCGCGGCAGGCCGACGTTCACCTGGGCTGGATTGAGCCGTTGGAGCAGACGGCGCAGCGGTTGGAGGCCCTGCGGGAGCAGTTCGGGCAGTCGGGAAGGACGCCGGTTTTCGGCATTCGGACTCACCTGGTAGTCAGGGACACGGAGGAAGAAGCCTGGCAAGCCGCCGAGGAATTGGTGGCCCACGCCGACCCGCGGGTGAAGGCGCAACGGCAGTCGGCGACGGAGGGGGCGCCGATGGTGGGAGTGCAGGCGCAGGCAAGGAAGGCCCCCGACCACCGGCTGGCGCGCCACTTGTGGAACGGGTTGTCGGAGGTGCGGGTCAACTGCGGCAGCGCGCTGGTGGGAACGCCGGAGCAGGTGGCGGAGGAACTGCTGGGGTACTGGCAGTTGGGGCTGGACGAGTTTATCCTGTCGGGGTTTCCCCACGTGGAGGAATGTCACCGGACAGCGGACCAGGTTTTGCCGCTTTTGCGGGAGAAGATTGCCGCTTGGCGGTAGGGGTGACAAGGGACGGAGCACCCCCTCCCTGGCCCTCCCCCTGAGTAGGGGGAGGGGATTTTTCCGCCGGAGTTCCTGGTTAGGCGAGGTTGGTTTGGGCAAGGGACGGGCGGGTTTGAAACCCGCCCCTACGACGGGATGGACGGAATCGCCGCGAATGAAAATGGCTGGGCTGATAAGTTGGTGTTTGCCCCTGGTTGGGCGGGTGTGGTAAATTGGCGGCAAGAATTTCCGATGGTTGGTCAGGAGGGTTGAATGGCTTACGTTACGCCGAGAGAGGGCGAAAGCCCGGAGAGTCTGGTTAACCGTTTCCGCGCGTCGGTGCAGCACGCCGGTATTCTGCGGGAGTTGAAAGACCGGCGGTTTTTCCGGTCGAAGGCGCAGAAGGAACGGCTGGCTGCCCAACGGGCCGCCCGGCGTCGGCGCCGGCAGCGGCGGTAGGAACCAGCCCCGGGTTGCCGGGTTAACGATGATAAGGGCCTTCGGTTGCGGAGGCCTTTTCTTTTGGTCGGGTGTGATGCGTATCTCCTAGTCGTTTCCGCAACTTGGTTTGTCGTCATTCCCATCCCATACCGTCATATCGGCGGGGGCCGGTATCCAGGACTCTTTGACTTTGCGGACGCTGTTGTGTGCTTGGGATTTCTGGATTCCGGCTTTCGCTGGGATGACGGGTTGGATATGGCGAATCCGGTTTGATTTCAGTTTCTTCGCCGGTTTCCGGTGGGTCAGTTGCCGCGTCCGGCGCAACTCTGTGCAACGGTATCTCGGCTAGAAGTTTGTTCTTCATTGCCTCGATGCGCTGGCGGCGTTCCGGCGTGAAGTCTTTGGTTAGTTCGTTGAAGGGATGACGTCCGTTCATTCGATTAGTCCTTCTCTAAGGATTTCTGGATTCCGGCTTTCGCCGGAATGACGGGTTATCCATGTTGCGAAGGGCCTTGTGCTTTGGCCGCGTAGGGGGGGGTTCCCTTAGCGGGTGTGTTGAGGTCCCCCTCTTCGCTCCTTTCTTAACGGGATTCCACCCCCACCCTAACCCTCCCCCTAACAGGGGGAGGGGATTTGTTACACGCCCGCTCGTAGGGGGAGTGGGTTTGTTTCAAACCCACTAGAGCGGGATTCGCATTAGTTCTTCGGAGAAGACTATTTGGCCGTTGTAGATGCGGCTGATGTCGCCGATGCCCTTTTCCATCGGGCCGTGGCCGGCCAGGTGGGGGCCGACGTGAACCAAGACCAGTTTCTTGACTCCGGCTTCCTGGGCCAGCCGGGCCGCTCCCAAGGTGCCGCACTGGCCGTTGAACTCCCCGTTTTCGTCCATAGTCTCCTGGTCGTCCCAGCACATACAGAGCATAACGTCGGCGTTTTGGGCCAAGGCCGCCACCGACGGGCAGGGCTGGGTGTCGCCGGTGACAACCACGCTGCCCCGGGAAGAGTCGAGGCGGTAGGCCAAGGAGTCCAGCCAGGGTTGGACGTGCTCGGCGGGGGCGGCGGTTATCTGCCAGTCGGGGCCGTTGAAAACCAGGCCGGGGCCAACGTCTTTGGCATCCACCGACGGCGGCGGGCGGGGCAAGGAACCGCCCCGATTGACGTGGACTTGCTGGCTCAAAGGGTGGTTGACCCTGGCCCTCCAGTCGTGGGCGAAAAGGCCGTCTTCGCCGATAATTCCTTCGGTTATCTTTTCGGTCAGGTTGGGGCCGAATACCTGGAGGCGGTTTTCCCGGCCAATGCTCTGGTCCCAGCGGCAGAGCAGGAAACAAGGATAGTCTATGTCGTGGTCGAAGTGGTGATGGGTGAAAAACAGGTAGTCAACCTGGGTGGGAAAGAAACCGGCTTTGACCAGCTTATGGGTGGCGGCGGGGCCACAGTCGAACATCACCAGGTCGCCGCCCACCCGCACCAGGTGGGAACTGCCGAACCGGGTGGGGGTCGGCGTGGGAGTGCCGGCGCCCAAGGTTATGATTTCAGCCGGCATCGTTGTCCAGGTACTCGCGGATTTCGGACAAGACCAGGTGGGGGTGTTCCATCGGAACGAAGTGGGAGCCGCGGGGCAACGGCTTGACCTCAAAGTTGGCCGTCTCCCTGATAAGGTGCTGCACGGCGTCGTCCTGTTCGGTCTGGGCGCCGTCGTAGTTGCCCACCAAGAGGCGGTAGCGGCCTTTGAGTCCGCGCAGGGTGACGGCGGGGTCGAGTTCAACACGACTCCGGTAGAAGGCGGCTTCGGCTTCGTTGGCGCATTTCAGTTCGGCCCGGCCATCGTCAAGGATGCGGGTGCCGTGCCGGATGTAATCGTCAAAGACTTCATCGGCCCAGGGCTTGAAAACGGGGCGTTCCCGGTAGGCGGCGTGCATGGCCTCGCGGCTGTCCCAGATGGGCCGTTTGCGGACGGTGCGCTCCATGCGCTGCGCCCGTTCTTCGGGGGAAAGGAGCATCATGGGACTGGCGCCGACGCGGGTGTCCACCAGGGCCACCTTGTCCACCAGGCCGGGGAACATACTGTCGGCGATGAGCAGGGACATACCGCCGGCGGAGTGGCCGATGCCCCAGGCGCGTTGCAGCCCAAGGGCCTGCATGAAGGCGGCGGTGTCGGCGCCGATTTGGTGGAAGGTGTAGCCGTCGCCGGGGTTGTCGGTGTCGCCGTGGGCGCGGAGGTCGGGACAGAGGACGTGGTAGTCGCGGGCCAGGTCGCGGGCCATGACGTTCCAGACCTGGGCGCAGAATCCGATGGCGTGAACCATGACCACGGGGCGGTTTTGGGGGTCGCCCCAGGCCAAGTAGTGGTGGCGGAGGCCGTTGGCCTGGATGAATTTGCTTTCGGGCTGCAAGGTTTTCTCTTCCATTGTTTTCTTTCGGGGGGCGGGAAACAGTCTAGGATTTGGGGGGCGATGGTGTCAAACGTGGGGGCACCCCCTCCCTAACCCTCCCCCTAGCAGGGGGCGGGAGCAATCGGGCGGGTGAAAATTTTACCTTTTTGTCCATTTTCGCCCATTATTGACCATTTGAGCGTGGAGCCGGGGGTTGGATGTGTCCAGGGAGTGTCCATTTTGGGGGATATTTGGGCGGTTTTGGCGATTTTGGACACTTTTTGGGCGGGTTTTGGTCAGGTTTTACCCCCTCCCCAACCCTCCCCCTGGTAGGGGGCGGGGGTTTTTGTTTTCCGTGGGATTTAGTGGCATTGTGGGTCATTTTGGTTGGGGGTAGGCGGCGTTGGTTCCAGGCAAGGATGTGGATTCCCGCTTTCGCGGGAATGACGATTATTCAGGAGCCAACGTCAGTCGTGGCAAGGATTTCTGGATTCCGGCCCGTTCGGCGGTGCTCAGGGCGGGCTCTTCGCCGGAATGACGGGCAGATGGCGGCGGCGTTTTCACCCCCTCCCCGGCCCTCCCCCTGGTAGGGGGCGGGAGCAATCGGGCGGGGGATGAAATTTTACCTTTTTGTTGGAAAAAGCGCTCATTTTTAATCAAAAGCGCTCATTGTTGGGGGAAAAATGATTAGTTTTGAGCGGTTTTGACCACTTTTGAGCAGGTTTTGAGCAGATCTATTCGGTTGTCTTGGGGCCTCCCTTTTGGTTGGTTTGGGGGTTCCGGCGTTGGGATTTCAGGGTTGCCCGGCCGGGCGTTCCGGCTTTGCCCCGTCCCTTCAAGGGGGACGTTAAGCATCCGCCGGTGGGTATGGCCGACTACCGCCGCTACCACCCCGCAGGGGAGCAGCCACCCGTCGTCCAGGGGCACGG
Source organism: Dehalococcoidia bacterium (assembly GCA_963665735.1). GTDB lineage: Bacteria > Chloroflexota > Dehalococcoidia > Lucifugimonadales > UBA3495 > CATOSK01. The sequence goes on from OY762444.1 coordinate 2,232,281, forward strand.
GCCGACTATTGCCGCTGCCACCCCGCAGGGGAGCGGTCGCCCGTCGTCCAGGGGCCGGACCGACTTTGCCAGCCGGGTTCTCCCGAGGGAGAAGGGCCGACGCCCGTCGGTGGGGGCAGTTGCCGCAGCGGAGTCGTTAGACCTCGCATCGGATAAGAGCCATGGTTATCCGGGAGGGACTCTCGACGCAAACGGCGGGATTGGTGTTACATGGGCGGTTCCTCCTGGGTTTAGGATTTGGGTACAAAGAAAGGGACGGCCCCCTTATTGAGGGTCGTCCCTACGTTGGTCATGTTACATAATGGGAGGTTGGTTGTCAAGGGGGTGTTTGTCAGTGTTGGGGTGGTTCGACAGGCTCACCACGAACGGGTTGGCGGGGGGTTCCTGGATTCCGGCCTTCGCCGGAATGACGGGTTGGGGGTGGGAGTGGTGGTTACAGGCGGGGATGTGGATTCCCGCTTTCGCGGGAATGACGGTGGGGGCGTGGGGGTGTTGGTTTGGGGCAAGGGTTTCTGGATTCCGGCCTTCGCCGGAATGACGGGGTGGGGGTGGAGGTTGGTTTCGTGGGGGTGAGGTTGGTTTGGGGTGAGGATGTGGATTCCCGCTCCTTCGGCTACGCTCAGGACAGGTTTCGCGGGAATGACGGTGGGGGTGGTTCGACAGGCTCACCACGAACGGGATGGCGGGAGATTTCTGGATTCCGGCCTTTTTCGCGGGAATGACGGGGTGGGGGGGATTTGTTTCCGGCAATCGGGTTGGTGGTGAAGGTTGGTAGGGGCGCACGGCCGTGCGCCCCTACGGGTGGTCAGGGGCGTTTCGTGGGGGCGAGGTTGGTTTGGGTCGGAGGTTTCTGGATTCCGGCTTTTGCCGAAATGACGGGGTGGGGGCGGGAATTGCGGGTTGGGGGTGGGGGAATTTTTGCCAAGGCAAGGTTGTTGGGGGCGAGGAACGGGCGGGTTTGAAACCCGCCCCTACGGGTGGTTGAGGGGATTTGATGTCTAGGGGCGGGAGTTTTGTTGTTTGGGGTGTTGGGCGGTGTCCGAGTTGGGGGCGTGATGGTAGTATGGCCGGGATTAGGGTCTGGGAGTGATTGGCGCTTGGGACTCAACTACATCCTTGGTTGGGGAGGCTGCATCCCTCGTTGGAACCGTCTTTGATGAATTACCGCTCCCGGTTGGGCTTTTATTTGGTTCTGGCCCTGGGATTGCCCAGCATCGCGGCGCTTTTTTCCGGGGTTCATCTGCCGCCGGTGGCGGCGACGTGCGTTTACGGGGCGGGGATTATGGCCGGGGCCTTTCTGATGTCCTGGGCCGCCGAAGTCGCCGAGTTGGACATCTCGGCGTCGCTGGCTATCGCCATTCTGGTGCTGCTGACCGTCCTGCCGGAATTCGCTATCGAGGCCGTGCTGGTCTGGGACGCCGGCGCGTCTTTCGACACCGCCACCAGGGAAATTACGGCGGAGACGCAGCGGGTGGCGGCCAACGTCACGGGGGCCAACCGACTGCTCATTGGGCTGGGCTGGTCGGCGGTGATTCTGCTCTACTGGCTGAGGCGGCGGGGCATGGTGGATGTTCGAGGCCGGATGGGTGCGGAAGTGACCTTTCTGGCGGTGGCAACGCTGCTCAGTTTCGCCATTTTCTTCCTGCGAGGAATCCACGCGGCGCTGGCGGCGGCGCTTATCGGGTTGTACCTGGTTTACCTGTGGATGAGCTTGAGGAGGGAGGTGGAGGAGCCGGAACTGGCGGGTATTACCCGTTGGCTGGGTTCGCTGCCGGCGGGCTGGCGGCGGGCGGTGGTCGTCGGCCTGTTCGGGTACGCCGCCGGAATCATTCTGGTGGCGGTGGAGCCATTCGTGGGCGGGCTTATCGAGATGGGCCGGAGCCTGGGAATGGATGAGTTCATCCTCATACAAATTATCGCGCCGCTGGCATCGGAGACGCCGGAGGTGGTGGTGGCGGCGCTGTTCGCGTGGCGGGCGAATCCGGCGGCGGGGCTGGAGGTTCTGATTTCATCGGGGGCGACGAAGTTCACCCTGCTTATCGGCGGCATGGTGGTGATATTCAGCTTGTCGGCGGGGCAGGTTCTGACCTTGCCGTTGGACAGTCGGCAGGCCATTGAGTTTCTGCTGACCACGGCGGTGGCGGTCTTTGGGCTGCTGCTGATTGCGCGGCGGGTGGTGGATTGGCGGGCCGGGGCAGCGCTGCTGGCGCTTTTCGTGGCGCATCTCTTTTTTCCGAAGGCGGAACACCGGCTCTGGGTGGCCGGCGTTTACTTCGCGCTGGCGGCGCTGCTGGTCGTCAGGGACTGGCGGCGGGTGAAGTTTTTGTTTCGGGAGGGGGCGGGGTTGTAGGGTGGGTGGTTGTTGGGGGGGTTGACACCTTCGCCCTTGAAGCAGTTGGATGGATTTTGTTCCCAAACTGGTCATTAGTTCTATTGACTTCCGGTGGTTTGGTCAATAATAATACACTTGTTCTATGACATTGAACTTGTTGCTGAATCTCCATTTCTCCCCCGGGATGGTTCAGATATGCCTCTGTTTGTAGCAATCTTCAGCGAACCTCTATGCGATGCGGTTATGGAGTTAGCCCAGTCCGGCCCGGTGGAATCCGCCCATCCCATTGACGACCATGCCCTGGCGATTCGGAGTTTTGCGCAAAATCCCCAAGTCCTTGGCGACTATTTCGGCATGAACGATACTCCGCCATCCCGTTCCGGGATAGTGTTCAAGTTGAACGGCGCTTACTTCGGATTTCAAGAATCTGGCCTATGGGATTGGCTCGAGGAGAACCGTTATGACCCAGCCCCGCAGAGGTGACTCCCGTGTAGGTGGATACTACGACGAAAAACTTGATGACGTCAGCACCCGCTTGGCCCGGGTGGAAGGACGCATGGAGTCGGTAGCCACCAAGGAGGATGTCGCCAACGCCAAACTCAGCATGGTGATGATGTGGGTTGGGTTCGGCATTGCGATTATGCTTTCCTTGGTGAATGTGGGCGCTATTCTGCTCCGAACTTTGCCCTAATGCTCCTCATAGTTGGGATGGGTTAACCCGATAATTGCCGGTATTCCCAACACGCGCTGGGATTAGAACAAGTTGAGGCGGAAGCATACCAGGGCGATGGAGTCCCGCAGCATGGTCACGCTCTTGCTGTACCCCTTGGTCTTGCGCTGCAACCGTTTCGACTTGTCCCGCAATCTGGAATGCAGCCCCTCATTCCAGTTCACTGCACCACCCTTTCATCCAGGGCGATGACCCGGGCGGGCTACCGCCGTTGCTGCCCGCGCCGCCGGGTCTCCCGGGTCATCAACTCATGGGATTGCCGGGCTTTTTTTGACCCAGGAATAGACGGTTTCCGGCAAAATCCCCAGGACGCGGCCGATGGATGCCAGGCTGGACCCTTCGGCGTACATACTCAGGGCTTGGGTCTTGTATTCGGCGTGGGAAGGCCACGAGGCGCTTAGGTGGCGACACGACAGCGCCCCGTGGGAACTGTGGCACTGCCACCGGACCCACGGGGAATTACGGCTATGGTCGGGTGGGTGAGCCTTTGGGGTACATGGGGAAAGAATTTGTAGGGAATTGTAACCTGTGTACCCCACAGCTTTTCCGCTTACCGTGGTACAAGTGAACGGTAAACTATACACCCGTCACCCCGCCAAACCGCAAATCCCCCAGGCCGGGGCAACAATCATCCCCGTCCCATTCCTGCGCCATACCCCCGGCGGACGCCGGCCATTGGCCGGCCTGGGCATCAGCCCGGCGGGATTCCACCGCGTCACGGGGCCTCAATCCGGCCAAAATCGCCCCCAAAGATGTTAACCTTTTGTTAACTAATCCCTTTCCGCTGGCCCCAACCCTTGCCACATCGTGAAAAATAGTGCATACTCAACACGATTTCCTGGTGGTTCTAGCGGAGTGGCCCCACCCGTTCCCATCCCGAACACGGAAGTGAAACGCTCCAGCGCCGACGATACTGCTCTGGCAACGGGGTGGGAAAATAGGTCACCGCCGGGATTTAAGCTCGATTCGTTTTTTCCGGTTCCCATAGCGCAAACGTGAAGGAACCATCGCCGGGTCCGGCAAACCCGGGTTATTAAGGAACGTGCCGATAGCTTCGCCATCGGCCAAGTTCCCCCGGCTGGCCCGCCGGCGTTTCCTTCCCACTCCAGGATGCCAACCGTATCATCGGCGGCGGATTGAGCGCACTGCCAAACCAGTCCGGGTCGCTCACCTTAACCCTCCAGGAGCGGTATCATGGGAAGTAGATTCGAGAAATTCTCCGAACGCGCCCGCCGGGTGCTCTCGCTGGCCCAGGAAGAAGCCCAGCGGTTCAACCACAACTACATCGGCACCGAACACATCCTGCTGGGGCTGGTGCGAGAGACCGAAGGCGTCGCCGCCCGGGTCTTGTCGGGCTTGGGCGTTGACCTGAGCAAAGTCCGCTCCGCCGTCGAATTTATCATCGGCCGCGGCGAAAAGCCCACCCAGGGCGAAATCGGCCTTACCCCCCGCGCCAAGAAGGTGGTCGAGTTGGCGGTGGACGAAGCCCGCCGCATGAACCACACTTATATAGGAACCGAACACCTGTTAATCGGCCTCCTCCGGGAGGGCGAGGGTGTCGCCGCCGGCGTCCTTGAAAGCCTGGGCGTTACCCTGGAAAAAGTCCGCGCCGAAACCCACCGCATCCTCAGCAACAGCGCCCCCAGCGGCAACCAGGGAACCCGCAGCAGCACCCGCACCCCCACCCTCGACCAGTTGGGCATTGACCTTACCGTCGCCGCCCGCTCCGGCAAGCTCGACCCGGTGATTGGACGCCAGCCCGAACTGGAGCGCGTCGTCCAGATTCTCAGCCGCCGCACCAAGAACAACCCCGTGCTGGTGGGCGAACCCGGCGTCGGCAAGACCGCCATCGTCGAGGCTATGGCCCAGAACATCAGCAGCGGCGAAGTCCCCGAAACCCTCCAGGGCAAGCGGCTGGTCACTCTGGACATGGGCGCTCTGGTGGCCGGCACCAAGTACCGCGGCGAATTTGAGGAACGCTTAAAGAAGGTCATCGAAGAAATCAAGGCCTCCGGCAACTGCGTCCTTTTCATTGACGAGATTCATACCATCGTCGGCGCCGGCGCTGCCGAGGGCGCCGTGGACGCCTCCAACATCCTCAAGCCCTCCCTGGCCCGCGGCGAAATCCAGTGCATCGGCGCCACCACCCTGGACGATTATCGCAAGTACGTGGAACGCGACCCGGCCCTGGAGCGCCGCTTGCAGCCCGTCCGGGTCGAAGAACCCAGCAACGAAGACACCATTGACATCCTGCGCGGCGTCAAAGACCGTTACGAAGACCACCACAATGTTGACATCACCGAGGACGCTCTCAAGGCCGCCGCCAACCTTTCCACCCGGTTCATCCCCGACCGTTTCCTCCCCGACAAGGCCATTGACCTGCTGGACGAAGCCGGTTCCCGCGTCCGCTTGCGCGGCAGTTCCACCCCGGCATCGGTCAGGGACGCCATGCAGGTGCTGGACGAGGTTCGCAAGGAAAAGGACGAGGCTATCGCCTCCCAGCAGTACGAAGTCGCCGCCGAACTCCGCGACCGCGAGTTGAACCTGAACCAGAACCTGGACACCTTGGAAAAAGAGTGGCACGAAGGCCGCCTCAAGGAACGCTCCCAGGTCACTGAGGAAGACATCGCCGAAGTGGTCAGTATGTGGACCGGCATCCCCGTCACCCGTCTGGCCCAGGAAGAGACCGAGCGCCTCCTCCACATGGAATCCGAACTCCACAAGCGCATCATCGGCCAGGACGAAGCCATCATTAACATCTCCAAGGCCGTGCGCCGCGCCCGCGCCGGACTCAAAGACCCCCGCCACCCCATCGGCGTGTTCCTGTTCCTTGGCCCCACCGGCGTCGGCAAGACCGAGTTGGTGCGCGCCCTGGCCGAGTTCATGTTCGGCGATGAGGACAACATGGTCCGGCTGGATATGTCCGAGTTTCAGGAGCGGCACACTACCGCCCGTCTCATCGGCGCCCCGCCGGGTTACGTCGGCTACGACGAAGGCGGCCAGCTTACCGAGACCGTCCGCCGCAAGAACTACTGCGCCATACTGCTGGACGAAATCGAAAAGGCCCACCCCGAAATCTTCAACGTCCTGCTCCAGATTTTCGACGCCGGCCAGTTGACCGACGCCCGGGGCCGCCGCGTGGACTTCCGCAACTCCATCATCGCTATGACCAGCAACCTCGGCTCAGACCTTATCAAGCGCGACACCACGATGGGGTTCGCGGTCAAGGCCGACGAAGCGCAGACCCAGAACCAGGCTTACGAGCGGATGAAGGAAAAGGTGATGGATGAAGTCAAGCGCTTTTTCCGCCCCGAATTTCTCAACCGCCTCGACGCCACCATCGTTTTCCACCAGCTCGACAAGCCCGAAATCCTGTCCATCGTTGACCTGATGATGGGCATGGTTCGTAAGGAACTGGAGGACAAGCAGGTTGACCTGGAGTTGACCCTGGCTGCCAAGGAATACCTGGGCGAAAACGGTTTTGACCCGGTGCTGGGCGCGCGCCCCTTGCGCCGCCTGATCCAGAACGAAGTGGAAGACCGGCTTTCCGACGAACTGCTCAGCGGCCGCATCAAGGCCGGCGATATAGCGGTGGTTGACATGGACGAGGACGGCTCCATGATTATCTACGCCAAGGCCGAAGTCGCCGCCGTCACCTAGTAGTCCATCACTTGGGACTGACAGGCGAACCGTCAGTCCGTTCATGGTTCGACAAGCTCAGGGCGAACGGACGGCCCTTCGACAAGCTCAGGACGAATGGGAAAATTAACCGCCAATTTCCAACGGTTCTGCCCTACTGACAAGAGGCCCCCGACAACGGGGCCTCTTCCCTTTATAATGTCCCCATGCCCCGCCCCAGAGAACAGCGCAGCGTCTTTCTTTGCCAGGACTGCGGCCACGAAAGCCCCCGGTGGATGGGATTTTGTCCCGCCCCCGGCTGCGGCTCGGCTCAACCCCTGGTGGAAACCCGCCCGTCCGCCCCGCCGTCGGCCCATCTTTCCTGGACCGGCGGCCCCTCCCAACCCTTGCAGGAACTTTCCGCCCTCGGCCCGGACCTGGAACCTCGCATCTCCCTGGCCTCCGAAGAACTCAACCGGGTCATGGGCGGCGGGCTGGTTCCCGGCTCCGTGTCCCTGCTGGCCGGCGAACCCGGCGTTGGCAAGTCCACCCTGCTGCTCCAGGTGGCCCGGTCAATGGCCCAAAACGGCTTGGCTGTGGTGTACGCCAGCGGCGAAGAATCGCCGCACCAGATAAGACTCCGTTCCCAGCGTCTCGGCGTTGATGGCCGGGGCATCTTCCTGCTGTCCGAAACCAACGTCGAGGAAATCCTGGCCCGGCTGGAAGAATCCCGCCCCGGTCTCGCCATTATTGACTCGGTGCAGACCCTCTACACCCGGGACGTTCCCTCCGGCCCCGGCAGCGTGGTGCAGGTTAGGGAGTGCGGCCTGCGCCTGCTGCGTTGGGCCAAGCAGAGCAACGTCCCGGTGGTCATGGCCGGCCACGTCACCAAGGAAGGCTCTCTGGCCGGCCCCCGCGTCCTGGAACACATGGTTGACACCGTGATGTACCTGGAAGGCGAAGACCTGAACGCCTACCGGGTCTTGCGGGGCAGCAAAAACCGCTTTGGTTCCACCAACGAAGTCGGCGTCCTGGAAATGACCGGCCAGGGGTTGGTGGACGTTCCCGACCCCTCCCATTCCCTGCTGTTGCAGCGTCACGACCGGGCCGTCGGTTCCGCCTTGACCCCGGTGTTGGAAGGCACCCGCCCCCTGCTGCTGGAAGTCCAGGGGTTGACCTCGCTGGCTTTCGGCCCGGCTCCCCGCCGGGTAGCCAACGGCGTGGACTACAACCGGCTGCTGATGCTGGCCGCCGTCGCCAGCCGCCGGGCCGGGCTGGAACTGGCCGGCCAGGACATCATCGTCAGCATCGCCGGCGGATTCCGCGCCACCGAACCCGCCGTTGACCTGGCCGTCATCGCCGCCCTGGCCTCCAGCCTCCGCAACCGGCCCATCGCCCTGGGAACCGTGGTGGTGGGAGAAGTCGGTTTGAGCGGCGAACTTCGCGCCGTACCCCAGGGAGAGCGGCGCTTGCTGGAAATCTCCCGCCTCGGCTTGACCCGCTGCGTCCTCCCCGAAACCGCCCGGCCCGAAGTCAAACCCCCGGACAACGTGGAATTGGTTTTCGTCAGAACCGTGCGCCAAGCCCTGCGCGCCATCCTGGAAAATCCCACCGCCAACGACGACGAAACCCCGCCGCCCTTCGATTTCGACGACCCCTCCGAGTAACCTCCCTGTCCCAAAACTCCCCTCCCCCTCGACGGGGGAGGGTTAGGGTGGGGGTGACCTCCCGCCCCGCCAACCTCGGCCTATTGACAACCTCCACGGCAACATCGTCCGTAGGGGCGGGTTTGAAACCCGCCCCTACCAACATTCACGACCGGCGCCGAGCGCCGGAGAAAAATCCCTCTAATCCCAACCATCGTCACCATACCAACCCACCGCTAACTTGTAGGGGCGCACGGCCGTGCGCCCCTACACCGCCAACAAAGCCACCAACCCCTACCCCCCAACCCGTCAATCCGGCGAAAGCCGGAATCCAGAAATTCTAGGGGGTGTCGTCAAATCAAGGCAGTTATTCTTGAAAGCTACGGATGTCACCCCCACCCCTTCGGCTCCGCTCAGGGCCGGCTCTAACCATTCCCTCCGTAGGGGGGAGGGGATTTATCAAACACTCTCTAAGGGCGTTGGTTGTGGATCCCGCTTTCGCGGGAATGACGGTAGAGGGCGGGGATGACGGTAGAGGTAGGGATGGCGGTAGTTCGGAGGCCGAGGTCGGCGGTGGCAAGGATTTCTGGATTCCGGCCTACGCCGGAATGACGGGGGAGCGGGAAGGATGACTAATGAAATTGACGACACGCCTTAATCGCCAAGACCGCCGCCATTCCCGAAAAATTCCCGCCCAACCCGGCGGCGCAGGCTTTCAACCTGCCCCCACACCACCGACAGAGCCATTACTCCCAAACCATAAACCGCCCCAAAAACCCCAATAAGACCCCATAATTCCGGTTGATTTTTCCCCCCTTGGCTGATAAATTCTTACGAAAATTCTCGGGGAGAGATGGAGGTTATCGGCGATGGGGCGGCGTCTCTTGAAAGAACTCCACCATTCCTACGGCTTCGATGAAGTCGCCATCGTGCCGGGCGATGTCACCATCAACCCGGAAATGGCGTCCACCCAGCTCAACCTCGGCAGCCATGTCTTCGATGCTCCCTTCCTGGCCTCGGCTATGGACGGCACGGTTTCCCCCCGGTTCGCCACGCTGATGCACGAAATGGGCGGCCTCGGCGTCCTCAACGGCGAAGGCTTGTACACCCGCTACCAAGACCCCTACTCGGTGCTGGAAGAAATAACCTCCATGCCCCAAGGGGAGGTGACCGAGTACCTCCAGCAGGTTTACTCCAAACCCGTCCAGGACTACCTGATAGGCCAGCGGGTACAGGAAATCAAGGAATCCGGCGCGGTGTGCGCCGTTTCTTTTACCCCCCAGACCACCAAGAAACTTAGCCCCCTGGCCGTGGAGGCCGGCGCCGACCTGGTATTCGTCCAGTCCACCGTGACCACCGCCCGGCATATGTCCCGCAGCTACACCGGCTTGATATTCTCCGAACTCATCGAGTCCCTCCGGGTGCCGGTGGTCGTCGGCAACTGCGTCAGCTACAACGTCGCCCTGGAATTGATGGAAACCGGCATTGACGGCGTTCTGGTGGGCGTCGGCCCCGGCGCCGCCTGCACCACCCGCGAAGTCACCGGCGTCGGCGTCCCCCAGGTCACCGCCACCCTGGAGTGTGCCGCCGCCCGGGAAGACTACTTCCAGCGCACTGGCCGATATGTCTCCGTAATCACCGACGGCGGCATCCGCACCGGCGGCGACGTTTGCAAGTCTATCGCCAGCGGCGCCGACGGCGTGATGCTGGGTACGCCCTTCGCCCAAGCCGAAGAGGCCCCCGGCCGCGGCTACAACTGGGGCATGGCCAACGCCCACCCCGAACTGCCCCGCGGCACCCGCATCACCGTTGGCACCAAAGGCACCCTCAAACAGATAATGTACGGCCCCACTTCCCTGACCAACGGCACCCAGAACCTGGTGGGCGCCCTGCGGGTGGCGATGGGAATGTGCGGCGCCTACACCGTCCGCGACCTCCACCAGGCCGAAATGGTAGTAGCTCCCGCCATCAAAACCGAAGGAAAATTCTTCCAAATGTCCGCCTGACCCGCCTGCAACCTCTACCGTCATTCCCGCCAAAAATGTAGGGGCGCATGGCCGTGCGCCCCTACCCCCGAAACCAACCTTGGCCCAACCAACCCCCCAATCAATAACTCCCTCCCCTTACCAGGGGGAGGGCTGGGGAGGGGGTCAACCGTTGCCCCCCAACGAACCCTGTCCCCGGCAAAACCTAACATCCTGGCCCCCCAACCCGTCATTCCCGCGCAGGCCGGAATCCAGAAATCCTTGCCCCTAAACCTCGCCCCAACCAAAACCCCTATCCCGTTTGACGCCCGATTACCGAGTAGTTAGACTAATTCCCAGCTAAACAAACGCCCTTCCCCAACCATTTTTGGGGCCAAGGGCGGCAAAGGAGACGGCTCAAATGGACTTCGGACTGCAAGGACGCAAAGGGTTTGTCGGCGGCGGCGGCCGCGGAATCGGCAAGGCCATCGCCCGCGAATTGGCCAAGGAAGGCGTTGACCTCGTTATCGCCTCCCGCACCCAGGACCAGTTGGAACAGACCGCCCGCGAAATCGAGGACGAAACCGGCCGCCGCATCATCCCCATGGTGCTGGACGTAACCCAGAAAGACCAGGTTGACCGGGTAATGGCCGCCGCCGCCGAGCAGTTGGGCGGCCTGCACATCCTGGTCAACAGCGCCTCCCTACCCGGCGGCTCCCCCAACGCCGTCGGCCCCATCGAAACCCTGGACGAAGACGACCTCATCGCCGACTTCGATGTCAAATACGTCGGCGCCCTCCGCTGCGCCCGCGCCGCCATCCCCTACCTGAAAGAGCAGGGCTTTGGCCGCATCATCAACATCAGTGGCGGCAACGCCCGCAACGCCGGCAACCTCAGCGGCGGCGCCCGCAACGTCTCCCTGGTTCACCTGACCAAGACCCTTTCCAACCACCTGGGCCGCTACGGGATAACCGTCAACTGCATCCATCCCGGCACCACCCGCACCGAGCGCACCGCCGTAATGCTGGGCGCCCGCGCCGAGCAGATGGGCATTACCCCCGAAGAAGTGGAAGAGCGCGACTTCGCCCCCGGTTCCGGCTCCGGCAACGCCATCTGCCGCATGGTGGACGCCTCCGAAATCGGCTTCTTTACGGCTTTCCTGGCCTCGGACAAAGCATGGGCCATCACCGGCGAAGTCATCGCCGCCGGCGGCGGCACCGGCAACGCCGTCTATTACTAAGAAACTCGGCAATAATCCAACCCCCTTATATCCGGGAAAGGCAAAAAATCCCCTCCCCCTGATAGGGGGAGGGTTAGGGAGGGGGTGATCCTGGAGATGCGTCCCCATCCCCAGCAACCCGGAGCGCCAGCCATGACAACACCGCTGCCAGACCCCGGCGAAGCCAGCGTTGATGACCACGTTCAAATGAGCCGGATATTCCTGGAACACGCCCACCAGGAATTAGACCACGGCGACCGTCTCCAGGCGTCGGAAAAAATCTGGGGCGCAACCTCCCACGCCCTCAAAGCCATCGCCATCCAAAGGGGTTGGCGCCATCGCTCCAACGCCACCGTTTTCGATGTCGGCGAGCAGCTAGCCCTGGAATTTGACCGGGAAGAGGACTTTGAGCGGTATCTGGACAGGGCCGATGCTATGCACCAGAACTTCTACGAAAACAACCGGGGCGAACTTGCTGTCCGGTTGGCGCTGGCAGACATCGAAAAATTCTTGGCCGAACTGGACCGAGTACGGGAATCGCCGCCTCGGCCCTACACCGTCAGCACTGCCGACGACCGCCGCCGCCTGGGCAACCTCCTGGGTCTCTCCCGGCCCCAACGCCCGGCCATTGGTTCCACTCACCCCCGCGGTTTCTCTCAACTTCCCGACAACCCGGAGCGCCAGCCATGACAACACCGCTGCCAGACCCCGGCGAAGCCAGTGTTGATGACCACGTTCAAATGAGCCGGATATTCCTGGAACACGCCCACCAGGAGTTAGACCACGGCGACCGTCTCCAGGCGTCGGAAAAAATCTGGGGCGCAACCTCCCACGCCCTCAAAGCCATCGCTATCCAACGGGGTTGGCGCCATCGCTCCAACGCCACCATCTTTGACATTGGCGAACAACTAGCAAGGGAGTTCGGTAGGGAAGACGATTTCGACCGATACTTGACCCGTGCCGGAGCCATGCACCAGAACTTCTACGACAACGACCGGCGCGAACCCGCTATCCAGTTGGCCTTGGCCGATGTTGAGGAATTTGTAGCTGAATTAGGCCAAATCCGCGAATCAGCGCCCCGGTCTTTCACCGTCCGCGACGCCAACGACCGCGACCGGCTGGGCAACCTCCTGGGTCTCTCCCGGCCCCAACGCCCGGCCATCGGTTCCACCCACCCCCACGGCTTTTCCCAACTGCCCGATGACCCGGAGCGCCAACCATGACAACACCGCTGCCAGACCCCGGCGAAGCCAGCGTTGACGACCACGTTCAAATGAGCCGGATATTCCTGGAACACGCCCACGCCGAGTTGGACCACGGCGACCGTCTCCAGGCCTCCGAAAAAATCTGGGGCGCAACCGCCCACGCCCTCAAAGCCATAGCTATCCAACGGGGTTGGCGCCATCGTTCCAACGCCACCGTTTTCGACATCGGCCAACAACTTGGCCGGGAATTTGGTCGGGAGTTGGACTTCACCCGATACTTGGCCCAAGCCGACACCATGCACCAGAACTTCTATGAGAACCACCAGCGCCGCCCCGCTATCCGGTTGGCCTTGGCGGATACCGAGAAATTCGTAGATGAATTAGACGAAATCCGCGAATCAATGCCCAAACCTTTCACCGTCGGCGACTCCGATGACCGGGACCGGCTGGGCAACCTCCTCGGTCTCTCCCGGCCCCAACGTCCCGCCATCGGTTCCACCCACCCCCACGGCTTTTCCCAAACCCCCAAAAACGGCAGTTAACCAAAAAAACCCAAAAATAAACGCAGGAGGCTAACCCCCATGACTATCCAAATCCTTGACCCCCGGCCCGAAGAGCAGGCCGAAACTCAACGCCTCAGCCCCCAACTCCCCGGCATCCAGGGCCAGGTCATCGGCCTGCTGGAAAACACCAAGTACCACTCCGACGCCTTCCTGGAAGAACTCCAGCGCGTCCTCAAAAACGACTACCAGGCCAAAAAGGTAATCTACGCCCGCAAATTCTCTTTCAGCGCCCCCTGCGCCGAAGAAACCCTGCAAGCCCTGGTTGACCAGTGCGACGCCGTGGTTCACGGCATTGCCGATTGAGGCTCCTGCACAGCGTGGGGTCTCCACGACACCGTTATCACCGAATCCCGCGGCCTTCCCTCCGTCAGCGTCATCACCAGCTCCTTCACCCGCGCCGCCGCCACCCGCGCCGCCTCCCTGGGTATGCCCGACGCCCGCATCGTCGTGTTGCCCAGCCCGCTGCCGCCCCGTTCCATCCCCGAAGTGCAGCAAATGGCCCACGACTACGCCCAGGAAATTGTCAACCTGCTGGCCGCCGGCTGACCCCGGCGGCCCCGGCTTTACCGTCAATCCCCATCCCGCCAACTCCAACCGACAGGAACCGCCATGAAAACCGAAATCGAATTTGACCCCAGCTACGCCCTGCTCACCGTTGACCTCGACCCCGGCGAAAGCATCAAGGCCGAACCGGGGGCGATGGTCGCCCAGCAAGGCGTCTCCATGAAAACCGGCACCACCGGCGGAGGCGTCTTCGGGGGCATCCGCCGCATGATGGCCGGCGAATCCTTCACCATCAACACCTTCACCGCCGGCTCCCACGGCGGCCAGGTCAACCTCGCCCCCTCCACCCCCGGCGACATCGGCTCCTTCCCCCTGGCCCCCGGCCAAAACCTGTTCATCCAGTCCAGTTCCTTCCTCGCTTGCACCGAAAACGTCCAGACCGACACCCAGTTTCAGGGATTCCGCGGCTTTTTCAGCGGCGAGAGTATGTTCTTCCTCCGCGCCTACGCCGACCGGGGCGAGGGCACCGTCTTTTACAACTCCTACGGCGCCATCAAGCGAATGCCCGTCCAGCCCGGCGGCGAGCTGGTGGTGGACACCGGCCACCTGGTCGCCTTCACCGACGACGTGGACTACTCCATCGGCAAAGTCGGCGGCATCCGCTCCCTCATCGGCGGGGGCGAAGGACTGGTAATGAAATTCCGCGGCAACGGCCACGTCTGGATACAGACCCGCAACCTGGCCTCCCTGGCCGACAAAATCATCCCGTTCATGCCCACCCGCGGCCAATAAATACAACCCCTGAACCCTGAGAGACGAAAAAATCCCTTCCCCGCCTACAACCGTCATTCCGGCGAAAGCCGGAATCCAGAATTTCCAGCGAATAGCAACGCTCAACGAAGGACTAACCCCTATGGCACAACCCACCAAACTTCCGCCCCGTGAACGTATCCACAACTTCGACACCGTCCGGGACTACTACCCAGGTTTCGGAGGTTTGGCGTGATTGTCGGAGGGTGTTTTCGGGGAGACGACGACTCTGGAGTCATGTGGATGCAGCATGATGCCTACCACGAAGCGTTGGGAATCATTGCAGGCATATGCCAGGACTACACGAATCTGGCGCATAGGATACTGGGCGACCGCGAGACCGGATGGGAATTCATGTGCAGGTTCGATCACCGTACACTGCAAGACGCCCACGATAAAATAGCCGCCACATGGCGCTCTAGATGCCTGCTAACGGTTAGACAGATGGAACTCCCTATAGAACGGGAGTATGTGAAGGCACCGGACGTCAGGGGACACTGGCTCAAATGGCTTGGAGATGAAGTCAGGTCCTGGACACATGACCCCCATCTAATTCAACTTGTCGTCACGATCCTCGAAAACCAAAACAACCCTGTGGGATACCGAGCAGAGGCGAACCTAAATCGGGAGCTCGTTTTCCGTTATGGGGACGTACCTTGGAACCAATACATAATTGATGCCGTTCGGAAGGTCCTCGACGAAGAGGATGATTAACAACTATTCGGCGTGTTGGTGCCTGTGCGATTAAGCGGACATGATGTCCGATAGTCTAACCCTCCACATCCTTGACGCATTTCCGTGTTTACACTAACGTAGCCTTGGAAAGATTGATTCCCGGAGCAATCGGCAATGGAAATCAGGAAGAAACGGCTAACCCTAGACTTGGACCCCATGACCCAGCGGCGCTTGAAAGCCGTTGCCGCCATGAAGGGCATAAGTATGCGCCAGTATTGCCTGACTGCCATAAATAGAGAGTTAGCCAAGGACGACGGAGCCACCGTGACCCGACTCCCCTTCGGACACGAATCTCTGGACCGACTGGATGCTCTGCGTAATGAGATATTCGGCGAAAAAATCCTGCCCGGCGATTCAGTAGAGTTCATCCGGCAGGCGCGGGAGTCCAGGAGTGTATCGTGAGCGAAATGGTTGTCGTGGATGCGAGCTTGGCCTTCAAGTGGCTGGTCAGCGAGGAAAATTCCGACCGCGCCCAATCAATCTCCAGGTCATGGGCTAATGACGGAATCCAAACCGTCGCGCCCTACCTGATGCCGGTCGAGGTGGCAAATGCCCTGCATCGCCGGGTCGCCCGCGGCGAATTGACAGTTTCGGATGCGGTACGACTTCTGGAGTATCTGCTGGCTTCAGGAATCGAGTTGCGCGATGAGCCGGGTCTTAACGCAAGAGCGCTCCAACTTGCCAGTCGCCTCCAGCAAGGCGCGGTCTATGACGCCCACTATCTCGCCTTGGCGGACATCCTGGGCTGCGAATACTGGACCGCCGATGAAAGGTTTTACCGCGCGGCAGCGCCCACCGCTCAAAACGTCCACTGGATTGGCGAGTTCGCCGTACCGGAATAGCCGAGAGCGGGTCTTGTACCCGCCCTGTTAGAACCCCCGCCCCACCACCCAACCGTCATTCCGGCGTAGGCCGGAATCCAGAAATTCCAGCGAGTAGCAACGCTCTATAAAGGACTAACCCCCCATGACCCAATCACCCCTCAACTCCCGCCGCGTCAACGTCTCCGACGATTTTGACGACATTCAGGACTACTACGAAGAACAGGGCTGGACCGACGGCCTCCCCGTCACCCCCGCCACCGAAGACGCCGTCCGCCGGATGCTCGGCCCCTTCGGTGAAGACCCCGGCCACTCCCTGGGCATAATCCAGCCCCGCAACGCCCCCGTCACCCTGGAAAAAATCGCCGTCAACGCCGTCATGGCCGGCTGCCGCCCCGAACATTTCCCCGTCGTGCTGGCCGCCGTCCGCGCCGTCATGCAGCCCGCCTTCAACATCGCCGGCTGCCAGGCCACCACCGGCGGCGCCGCTCCCGCCGTCATCGTCAACGGCCCCATCGCCAGGGAACTGGGCATCAACGGCGACTCCGGTTGTTTCGGCCCCGGTTACCGGGCCAACGCCGTCATTGGCCGCGCCCTGCGCCTGGTCGTCCGCAACATCGCCGGTCTGATTCCCGGCGACATGGACAAGGCCACCCTGGGACTGCCCGCCCGCTATACCTTCTGTTTCGCCGAAAACGAAGACCGCAGCCCCTGGGAGCCGCGCCACGTCGAAATGGGCCTGCCCCCCGAGGCCGGCATGGTCACTGTAACCGCCATCCGCGGGATGTATCCCATCATGGAAACCACCGTTTCCGACGGCAAGGCAGTGCTGGCAACCCTGGTCAAAGGCATCCAGGTAGCCGGATTCGCCAACTACTACCAGATTGGCACCGGCGCCCAGATAACCCTCATCGTCTGCCCCGAACACGCCCAGGAAATGCACGACGCCGGGCTGTCCAAGGCCGACGTGCGCCGCTACATCTACGAAAACGCCCGTATGCCCATCGGCCAACTGGAAGGAATCGCCCATTGGGGCAACCGCAACTGGCCCGCCTGGGTTGACCAGAGCAACCCCGAAACCCTGGTGCCGGTGGCTCCCCACCCCGACGACATCGAAGTATTCGTAGCCGGCGGGGATGGACGCCACTCCGCCTGGCTGGCCGGTTGGGGCGTAACCCGCGTAGTAACCCAACAAATCCACCACACCCTCTAACCCGACGTTGGGAACCCGGTGGCGCAGGTTTTCAACCTGCCCCCACGAAACCAACCCTAACCTCCCACCGTCATTCCGACCCTTTCCCGTCATTCCCGCTTTCGCGGGAATCCAAATCCCCTGCAACCGCCGCCGGGGGTGAGACCCGCCCCCAACTCCGCTATAATTCCCCAAACACCCCGCCGAGGAACGCCCATGAAAACCCAACTGCCCCCCGAAGTTTACAACCTCATTGATGCCGCCCTGTCTGAAGACCAGACCTTCAACGACCCCACCACCGCCACCCTGGTGCCGCCGGAAATAACCGCCGTCGGTATGCTCCGCGCCAAGGCCGTCGGCGTACTGGCCGGCGCACCCATCGCCCAGGCCGTCTTTAACCGGGTTGACCCGCACCTGGAAACATCGCTCCTGCTGGACGACGGCTCCCCCCTGTCTCCCGGCGACGACATCGCCCGCGTCCAGGGCAGCGCCGCCAGCATCCTCCAGGCCGAGCGCGTGGCCCTGAACTTCCTCCAGCGCATGAGCGGCATCGCCAGCGACACCAACCTCTACGTCCAGGCCGTCCAGGGCTGCCGCGCCCGCATCGTGGACACCCGCAAGACCGCCCCCGGCCACCGCTACCTGGACAAGTACGCCGTCCGCATGGGCGGCGGCCACAACCACCGGCTCAACCTGGCCGACGGAATCCTCATCAAGGACAACCACATCGAAGCCCTGCGCTCCCGCGAGTTGGACTTGGCCGATGTGGTAAGGCTTGCCATCGCCCGCGCCTCCCACACCATCAAGGTCGAGGTCGAAGTTGAAACCCTGTCCCAGCTGGCCCAAGCCCTGGACGCCGGCGCCCACATCATCATGCTGGACAATATGCCCGTGGACACCATGCAGGAAGCCATGAACATCGTTAACGGACGCGCCGTAGTCGAAGCCTCCGGCGGCATCACCTTGGAAACCGTCCGCGCCGTAGCCGAAACCGGCGTTGACCTAATCTCCATCGGCGCCCTGACCCACTCCGTCCAGGCCCTCGACATCAGCCTGGACCTCCAATTCAACTAACGAGCAGGAGTCGCCTGGGCGTGGTAGGGGCGGGTTTCAAACCCGCCCCTACTGTTGACTGCCCCTTTTTCCGGTGGCATGGACATTCCTGTCCGTGGCGTTGGTATTCAAACTTTGCAATCGTCGTGTTCCCTTCCCAACCACATTCGACACCGCCCACTCCGCCGGCTATCATTAACCCCAAACCGGCAACCACCACCCCCAACCAAAACGCAGCATCAAGGAGGCTGACTCATGGCCCGACTAGGCAACGTATCCCGCGAAGAACTCCAGCCCGACGAACAGCAATTCTACGACTCCATCGCCGACAGTCGCGGCAGCGTCCGCGGCCCCTACGGAGTCCTGCTCCACAGCCCCGACCTGGCCGCGCGGGTGGCCCACACCGGCTCTTACGTCCGCTTCAACCTGGACTTGCCCGAATCCCTGAAAGAAACGGTCATCATCACCACCGCCCGCGAAATCCGCAGCCAGTACGAATTTGCCGCCCATGCCCGCCTCGCCCGCCAGGCCGGCGTATCCGACAGCACCATCGCCGCCATTGCCAACGGCTCCGCCCCCGACGGTCTGGACGGTGAAGAGGCCCTGCTGGTCACCTACGTCAAGGAACTGCTGCAAAACCACAAGGTCAGCGACGCCGCCTACGCCGCCGTCAAGGACCAGTACGGCGTCTCCAAGACCGTCGAAATCACCGCCCTGGTTGGCCACTACCTGCTGGTGGGGCAAATCCTCGCCGCCTTTGAGGTAGACCTCCCCGAAGGCGTCTCCCCCGAAATCCCCGACTAGCCCGCGCCAACCTTTCCCCGCCAGCCCAGGGCCTTTTCAATATCGGGCGCAATAGGGGAGTCCGTATCGGCCGCAGCGGGAGAGTCCGTTCGTGGTTCGACAAGCTCACCACGAACGGACTGCGTTGGGCGAGAAAGCTCAGGGCGAACGGACTGCGTTGGGTGAGAAAGCTCAGGGCGAACGGGAAAGGTATGAGCATGGCGAAAATGAAATGGCTCTGAGCCAAACCCAAAACCCGGAGGACGAAAATGCCCGCCGCCGAAGGACTGCTCACCGCCCACCTGCGTAACTGGGACATGATTGACGCCGCCCTGTCCGACCTGGACGACGACCTTATGGCCCGCATCCCGGCCCCGCAATGCAACTCCGTCGCCTGGATACTCTGGCACATGAACCGGGTTGTGGACACCTTCATCCACACCCGCCTCCAGGAAGTCCCCCAGCTTTGGGACACCGGCGGCTGGCACGCCAAGTACGGCATGGCCCAGGACCCCGAAGACCGCGGCCTGGGCTGGACTGCCGAGCAGGTAGCCGCCTGGCAGCCCCCCGACAAGGACGCCCAGCTTGGCTACTATGCGGCGGTCAAGGACGCGGCCCGCGATTACATCGCCGGCCTGTCCCTGGACGACCTCAACGTGACCAAGGTAATCCCGCCCGTCGAAGAACCCCGCACCGTAGCCGCCGCCCTGGGACAAATGACCTGGGACGCCGTAGCCCACGGCGGCCAGATTGCCTACCTCCGCGGCCTCTACCTCGGCATGGGCTGGCACCGCTAGCCCTCGAAACTGACCGCCAATTCTAACGGACATACCTGACCCAAAACCCCCTCCCCCTACCAGGGGGAGGGCCGGGGAGGGGGTAAACCTCTGTCCCCTACCAACCTTGACCCATCGGGAAATCCAAGGCATCAACGTCCGTAGGGGCGGGTTTGAAACCCGCCCCTACCACGCAACGAACCTTTTCCCTGACAAAACCCCTAATCCCAACCCCCGAACCGTCATTCCCGCGAAAGCGGGAATCCAAAACCCCCTCACCTGGTAGGGGTCATACCCCCTACCGCCGCGGCCTTTGCCGGTCAACGCTGTCCAGCATAATCGTAACCGGCCCGTCGTTTTGCAGCCGCACCTGCATATACTCCTGGAACCGCCCCGTCTCAACCTTCAACCCCGTCTCACGGAAAAGCCCCACCGCCGCCTCATAAAGCCGCTGCGCCTCCGCCGGACTTGCCGCCTGGCTGAAACTTGGCCGCCGTCCCCGCCGCGTATCCGCGTACAGCGTAAACTGGCTGACCACCAGCAACTCCGCCCCGGCGTCCAGCGCCGACAGGTTGAAACGGTTATCCCCGTCGGCAAAAATCCGCAGATTGGCAACCTTGTCCACCAGGTAGCCGGCATCGGCATCCGTGTCGCCCTCGCCCACCCCCAGCAAGACCAGCAGGCCCGGCCCGATGCGGCCCACTTCCTGCCCGTCTATCAGGGTTGACGCCTCGGCCACCCGCTGCACCAATGCCCGCAAAGCCCTTCACCCTCCGGGGATGTCGGCGAAAGCCAGGGATAAGGGGGAATCAAACGTCAAAAGGGCGGGGGATTGCTCCACCGCCCGCTGCTTGTCGCGTTGCCGGACTGTCCGGCGGATTAAGTCTTGGCCTCGCTGGTCGAGGCGGCGGCAGTCTCCGTCTTGGTTTCCGACTTGTCGGTGGACTTGCTCTCCGAAGATTCCTTGGCTTCCTTCTTCTCTCTTTCGTTGTCCACCCTGGTCTTGGGCCGCCCGTAGTCGGTGGTATAGAAACCCGAACCCTTGTAAATCACCGGCACGGCGTGGAAAACCCGCCGCCCCTCGCCGGCGCAAGTCGGGCAAGTCCCCGATCCGGCCTCCTTAAAGCTCTGCCTAAGCTCAAACTCCTGCCCGCAACTGGTACATTGATAGTCGTAGCGTGGCAATCCCAGCCTCCTATGGCCCTCTGGATTGGCAGCGGCGCGCAGCCCGCCGCCAAATAATCTCCCACCAATTTACCAAAGCCCCCCAACAGTGTCAACGCAACCCGCCCCATCCTCTCAGGGTCATTCGATTATTGATGCGAAATAGGGGATGGGGTGTCTTGCGCCCATCGGACGGGCGTCGTGGCGGGTCAACAGGCAGTGGCTCACCAGAGGAATGAACTGGAGGCTGCCTACCGACTGGACCTGCCAGACCGAGGGGTGACGGGAGACGCCCGGTTCACCCGGCGGGAGGTGTGCCGCAGCATCGTAGCCAAGGGGGCGCTGCCTCTTCTCGGTAAAGGACAACCAACCCACGCTGAAACAGGACATTGCCGACCTCTGGGCAGGAGATACGCCGCCCCAGGCAGTGCGGGTTGGCCAGCACGGGGACCGGGTGGAAGCGCGGCGCCTCCGGGTGTCGGATGAACCGCCCGGCTACGGCGACCGGCCCCAGTTGGCTCGGGTGCGCCGGGTGGAACGCATCGTCCACCGCAAGTACCGCGCCCGCCGCGAATGGGCTTATGCCGTAACCAGTCTTGAGCCTGGGTCAACTACGTCCATCGCTCCGTGCGGGCATGGGGCCGGGGAGTCCAGCCGCGTGGGCGCAACTGCCTGATGTCCTGTTCTTCCAGGGACTCCACGGGGCGCAGGCCCGGGGTGGTTCTCCCGGGAATCCGGTATCCTCTCCCGACGGGGATTTTCTTCCGGCCGCATATCTTTTCCCCTTTCCGACCGGCTTTTTCCGGCCCTGTCCTCTACATCTCCCCGAAAGGACAGGGCCGGGTTTTTCACCCACGGGCGCTGTATTCGTATTGACTACCGGTAGCGCCGCTGGACCTCGTTGGCGTAGCTCCGCCCCAGATTGTGCGCGTTCTCTTCCAGCCACGTCGTCAGCCGGGTCCGGCAGGGCGGCTCCTCCCCGGATTTGGATACCAGCAAGCCCCGGGACAGTCCCTTTATCTCGTCTCTGGTGACCACTATGTCCCGCAGCATCATCCCCAATACCCGTCCCGCCAGGCAGGTCACCGGCTTGGGAGAGGGAATTACCGCACAGCGGGATCCCACCGCGTCCCGTACCAGTTTGACCATCTCACGGTACTCGAAGACCTCCGGCCCCACGGCGTCCACCGTAACGTCTTCCTCCCCGTCCTGGTAATCTACGGCCAACTTCGCCAAGTCCTCCACGAACACGGGCTGTATCGGGTAGTCGCCCCGGCCCGCAGCAGCGATACCGGGAATTTCCGCAGCGTCCAGGCGATGTTGTTCAGCAGGATGTCCTCCGCGCTGTAGAGCAACGTGGGGCGCAGGATGGCGTGGGATACCCCGCTTTCCCGCAGGGCCTGCTCCACCCCGGCCTTGCCCCGGAAGTAGGGCAGGTCCGAATCGGGGTCGGGATTGGTGATGCTCACGTGGACGATGCGGCGCACCCCGGCATCCCGAGCGGCTTGAAATATGACCCGGCTCTGCTCTACGCATTTTTCGTGGGTGCGGCCCCGGTGGTTTACCCGAATCCAGTAGGTGTTGAACAGGGTGTCGGCGCCCCGGAGGGTCTCCGCCAACCGCTCCGGCCGGTCGAAGTCGAAGGGGTGGAGGGGCACCCGTTCCCCGAAGGGGTTCTCCCGATCGGGGTGGCCGGTGATGGACTGGACCCGGTCTCCCCTTTCCAGCAGTTTCTTCGCAATGTGCCGGCCGGTGTAGCCGGTGGCCCCGGTGACGGTGTGCAGCGGCGCCTGTCGCATGGGCGCTCCTCCGTGTTCTAGGGATTCAACTTCATGCCGCCCCGCGTCCCCAGTCCCAGACTCTCCGGTTCCCTTTCTACCAGCTTAACCACCAGGTCGTCCAGCCGGTTGACGGTGTGCTGCTCCACGTCGCGGGGCGTCTCCAGGTCTCCCTGGATTCCCGTTTCGTAGAGTATAAACAGGAACCGGCCCATGGCGCGCTGGTCGAGCTGGACGGCCTCGGTGTCCCGGTCGGTGTTGATTTGAACGGAGCCGGTGAAACCGTCGCGTTCGGCGGTGAAGCGCCGGTTGGTGTACCGGCTGCGGTCAATGCCGATGGCGTCGGGTACGGCGATGACGGGGAAGAAAAGAGTCCTTCTGTCGGCGTGGGTCATTTGGGTTGTTCCTGCCTCGTGGCACCTGACCCTGGCGTTGGGAACGGGCCGCCCGTCCCGGTCGATGACCTGGATAATGATGCGGTCGTGGACGGGGGTGGCGTAGATGGGTTTCCCGACGTATTCCACGGTGTAGTCCAGGTACTCGTCCTAGCGGGCGTTGTCGTCCACCTTGCCGGCCTTCAGGTTCCCCGGCGGGTTCCGGGGAGCGTGGTTTGGGCGGGAGTTGCGTCCGGCAGCGTGGCTGGCACGGGTTCCGTTCCGCCGCTTGTTGTCGGGTGGGCTTTGGCTTTCCGTTCCTGTCAGTTTTCGAGTTCGGTGTCGTCAGGTTTGATGATGATGTCTTTGGAGGATTGCTTTACCAGGGCCGTCCATCGGGGAATAGGTCGTCTGCCGTGGCGCTGCTGATGTCCATAATCCTGTCGGTGATGGCCGATAGCACCTCATTGGCCTTTTCCCGGAGTTCGAGCCGTTCGGTATGGGTCATCGGGTTTTGCGGGCCGTGGTCTATCGATACGACGGCATACTTCTCGAGCCAGTTCACCTTGGCGGTGAAATCCTGGGAGTCCACGTATGACGTTGCCTCCAACAGGTCGGTCACTTTTTCATGCAGGTCATGCAATTCGGGCCGGGAGAAATCCTCTTTCTCTTGTATGCCTTCCCAGAGACTCCCGAATTCATGGCCCCAGTTGCGCAGGTCGTTGTAGGCCGACAGCCAGCCTTTCAATGCGTTTTCGACCGCCTGCTGGGCGCAGAACCCGAGGATTTTCTGGCTGGGGTCATTGCGTTCTACCATTTCGTTGAAGTGGTGGGCGAATTCCAGGGAGTTTTCGATGCGGCGCCTGGTTTCAGGCCAGTGTTCCGGGTAGGAGTCCTCATAGTCGTCCTGATGCCGGTATCGGTGTTCCAATGGCTCTCCGCTCATGTAAACTCCCTGGGTATCGGTTGGCCGGCGATATGCTGTTTGGCCAGCCGGTTTCTCTGGAACTGGGTTTCGGTCATCACCAGGATGTCGCAGTCCAGCCTGACGCCGTTCTGCTTGCGGAAAGTGTCCACCGCCCGGCGGGCTTGGGCGTCCTTGTCCCGGGGGTTGGCATTGTCGGGGACAACCACCACGATGTCCACGTCGGAGTGGGGACGGTTATCTCCTCGAGCGCGGGAACCGAACAGGATTACTCTGGTTTCGGGGAGGGCGTCCGTCAGTCGCAACCCGACAAAGCGCCGCGCCGACTCCGCCTCGTACAACAAGTCCTCTATGGCTGGACCGCTGAGGTTGTAGCACAGTTGGATGATGCGCGCCCGCAGCATCACCGACAGAGAGTAAGGCCGACGGCCTCTCTCCGATGGGAAGTAGTGGGGTCGTATCCTCCCCTCCGGCTTCTCCCAGGGAATCAGGGAGTCCATGCGCCCCAGGAACTCTTCCCGCCGGGTCTGGCGCTTCTTGCCCTGATACTCCAAATCGGCGAAAGTAGGCTGGTCCGTCATACTGTCCTCCACGGGTACGGCCTGCCCTGCCTTACAGTATGCCACATTCCCCTAATTGTTCAGAGGTTCCTTAGATTCTTCGCTTTGCTCAGGATGACATGGGGAGGGCGAGGGAATGACGGGCAGAGGGTACGGCTGTGCGCCCCTACGTGGTGGGTGGCATAGGACGTTAACCTTGGGCCGACGTCCGGGATTCCTTGACGCAAGTAGGTTGTTTCTTGCTTGGGGTTTCTGGATTCCGGCTTTCGCCGGAATGACGGTTGGGGGCAAGGTTTTCACCCCCACCCTAACCCTCCCCCTCGTAGGGGGAGGGGACTTTTGGAATAACTCCCGACGCTGCTCTTCGTCAGTGTATCCCCGTTGGGGTATAATGGCGACCAATCTTGCTAGGCATAGCATAGGGCCGGCCCAAAGAGGTTCGACATGACCACCAAACACCCGGAAAAAACCAGGGAGGGGGGGCGCCGGCCGGTCTTCATACCGGACCCGCCAAAGCACAAGTACGGGGAAATGACCAGCTTTGACCATCTAGGCTTGAACGGCAACGTCCATCATCTGATTCAATACTTCGGCAACCGGGAATCCACCATCATCCGGGCGGAAAGGTACTTGCTCAGCGCGCCGGGAGCGCCCCGCACCGAGTGGCGGATACCGGACTTGGTCATCGCCTTTGACGCCAGCCAGGAGTTGTACGTGGCGAACAACGCCTACATCATCTCCGAACAGGGGAAGCCGCCGGACTTGGTGCTGGAAGTGGCGTCCCGGGGCACCTGGCGGCGGGACCGTTGGGCCAAGCGGGAAGATTACCTGGCTATGGGCATTCCCGAGTACTGGCGGTTTGATGAAACCGGGAACTACTACGGGGAGCGGCTGGCTGGCGACATTCTGGTGGAAGGGGAGTATCAGCCCATTCCCATTGAAACGCTGGAAGAGGGAGTGCTGCAAGGGTACAGTTCGGCGCTGGGCTTGTATATCCGGTGGGAGCATGAGGAACTGGGGTGGCACGACCCGGCTACCGGCCAGCACATCCCCACCTTTGAGCAGGAACGTCAGGCCCGCCAGCAGGCCGAGCGGGAACATTTGCGGGAACGCCAGGCCCGCCAATCCGCCCAAGCCCGCATCCGCGAGCTGGAAGAGGAGCTACGGCAAAGAGACCAGGACTGACGCTAACCCCCACTGCTGCGGCTGTGCTCAGGACAGGCTCTCAGGGGATGTCGTTATATTCACCGTCATGCCGGCCTGCGCCGGTATCCGGGATTCCTTGCCCACACGGACGTTGTCATGTGCTTGGGATTTCTGGATTCCGGCTTTCGCCGGAATGACGGGTCGGGGGCAAGGTTTTCACCCCCACTCCTTGGGCTTTGCTCAGGGTAGGCTCTCAGGGGATGTCGTTATATTCACCGTCATGCCGGCCTGCGCCGGTATCCGGGATTCCTTGCCCACACGGACGTTGTCGTCTGCTTGGGATTTCTGGATTCCGGCCCCGTATCGTGGTACGGGGCCGGCTTTTCGCCGGAATGAGGGGGCGGGGGCAAGGTTTTTACCCTTACTCCTTCGGCTGTGCTCAGGACAGGCTCTATCCCTCCCCTTACCAAGGGGGAGGGGATTTTTGGGGCAAGCGGGGCGGGTTGTTTCCGGTGACGGGCTTGGTGGCGATGTTGGTAGGGGCGGGTTTGAAACCCGCCCCTACGAGTGGTTGGGGGTGTGACACGGTTGCTAAAGGCCGTTGAGGTAGGCGTCGTATTCTGCGGCGGACATTAGGGCGTCCATTTCGGAGGCGTCGGTCATGGTGACGCGGAGAATCCAGCCCTGCTCAAAGGGGTCTTCGTTGGCGAGTTCGGGGCGGTCGGCCAGGTCGCTGTTGACTTCGGCAACCTGCCCGCTGACGGGGGAAAACAGGTCGGAGACTGCCTTGACGGATTCGACCTCGCCCATTTTCTGCATGGCGGCCAAGGTGTCGCCGGGCTGGGGCAGGTCGAAGTAAACCACGTCGCCCAACTGGTCCTGGGCGTAGTCGGTGATGCCCACCAATGCCTGCCCGGTCTGGGGGTCTTCAACTTTAATCCATTCGTGTTCGTTGGTGTAGCGGCGGTCGTCGGGATTCACAGCGTCAGGAACTCCTGGGTCTGAGATAGAAGGGAAGGGAGACGATTTCGGCGTCGGCCAAGCGGCCCCGGATATCCACTTGCACCGGACGGCCGGCTTGGGCGTCCTCGGTCAAAACGTAGCCCATCGCAATGCTGGTGTCAAGGGTAGGGGAGTAGCTGCCGCTGGTGACGCGGCCGATTTCGTCGCCGTGGTCGAGGATGGCGTAACCAGCGCGGGGGGCACTGCGTCCGGGGAGGGTCAACCCTACCAGTTTCCGCTCAGTGCCTTCCCGCAGCTGCCGGTGCAAAACGTCGGAGCCGACGAACTCGCCTTCGGTACGGACGAACCGCCGCAGACCCGCTTCGACGGGGGTTATGGACGGGTCAATTTCGTGGCCGTGGAGGGGTAGGGAGGCTTCCAGGCGCAGCACGTCGCGAGCGCCTAGTCCGCAGGGAACGGCGCCGCTTTCCCGCAGGGTTTCCCAGACCGCCGGGGCTGCGGAGTTCGGCATCGCCAACTCCAGCCCGTCCTCGCCGGTATAACCCGTGTGGGCGGCGGTGACGGTGACGCCCGGCCCGATGGCGGGCAGGTGCGCGTCGGCGTGGTTGAAGGGGAGCAGGTCAGAAAAGGGGCGGCCATCGTCCAGTTGGCCCAGACGGTCCAGCAGGGGAGCGGAATCCGGCCCCTGGACGGCGATGAGGCCGGTTTCCATTGTCCGGTCGTCCAACGTGACGCCGCCGGGGAAGTTCTGGTCAACCTGGGACTGAAACCAAGCCACTACGTCGGCGCGGTTGCCGGCATTGGGAATAAGCAGGAAGCGGTCTGGGGCCAGGCGGTAGAAGATGGTGTCGTCAATGACGCCGCCGGAGGGGTTGCAGATGAAGCAGTAGCGGGCGCGGCCTACCCGCAGGCCGGAGGCGGAGCCGGTTAGTACCCAGTCGAGGAAGTCGGCGGCCTGGGGGCCGTGGATGTAGAGTCGGCCCATGTGGGAAACGTCGAAGATGCCGACGGCGGTGCGGACGGCTTTGACTTCGGCTAGGATGCCGGAGTACTGGACGGGCATATCCCACCCGCCGAAGGGAACCATGCGGGCGCCCAGGGCCAGGTGGTTGGGGTGCAAGACGGTTTTCAAGTCCATGAAGAGCCTGTTTTGGTTGGGATTTAGGGGGACGGTAGTGGTTATCGTACCACACCTTTGGGGTTGGGGGGTTGACCCCCACGGCGGCACTGCCGCTGGTGGGGGATTTGGCATAGCGCACTATGTGGGCAATATCCCGAAGAGTATAATACCGGGGTTGAGACTGATGTTGGCGGACTTAGGCCGACGGGAACGGACTCAAAAAAGCGGTGACTACGGTGGACGACAAGGCGGCTCCCAGCGCAAGCCCGATGGATGCAGTGGAAAGACATCTCGACATCCTTTGCGAAGTGTCCTATGGCTTCAAAGCGCGGAGGGTCATTCATGCTTTGGCCTATATTTGTTTGCGTTTGCGAAGGACTCGCGTCGTATTCGGTGACTGTCCAGCCGCAGACCACGATTTTGTGAATATGGTCTGTGACGCTGAGGACGACGGCCTTATTTCGTCGGAAGAGGTGATCGAATTGTTGGCTCTTGACTTGGCGCTTACTGCCCAACGGCCTTCGGACAACGCCAGTGTTTATGTTGCGGTGGAAGTCTCTGTCACTGCTGGCAAAATAGATATTGACAGGGTGGCCCGGCGGGCGCGGATGCTGGAGAGGGCCGTTAATCAGCCCGTTATTCCGCTGGTGGTGAGCGCCAATGTCGGCGACGCCGAGATGCGGTGGGCCGAAGAGAATGGGGTGACGATGGCCGTTCAGCCAGAGTTTGGGGAGGGTTAGCACTGCCGCGGTTGCTTAGAAACGTCCTTAAAGCAGGGTTTTTACCCCCTCCCTAACCCTCCCCCTACCAGGGGGAGGGGATTTTTTGGCGCGCCCACCCAATTGAACGAACGGCCTTGGGGAAAGGGGAAATCCCCCGCATTTCAATACTTCGGCCCCTTTACAAAGGGGGGAGGTTTTGAGAAGGTTTTGTTTTGAGATAGTTCCTTAATGTTTCAGGGGTTCTTTGTTGTTATTGGACGGTCTGGAGTCTGTCTTACGGCGATGAGGGCGGCATTGGTAGGGGCGGGTTTGAAACCCGCCCCTACATACGGGATGAACGGAGTCACCGGGAGTTAAAAGACCCGGCCTTTACAGGCCCAATGCCAAGAGAAACCGGCGCAGGTTACATGATGTTCCACAAGGGCTGTTCTTCAACTGCGGAACGCAGGGTTTCCACCAGGTCATCGCGCACCGCCGGGGCCACGTAAAAGACCGGCATCAGCAAGTCCGACGGGTCTTGGATTATTCCTTCCTGCAAGGCCCGCTGGGTTAAATCCGTGCCGGGCAGCAGGCGGTTGCCCACCCGCAGCGTCACCGGCGTGGAGCGGTCCTTGCCCGCCGCCGTGGACAGGAAGGCCAGCTTGGCCCGCACCGTGTCGTGGCTCTCCCCCGGCTCTCCGAAACCCTGGGTGATGGCGTAGGACAGCCCGGCCTCGTGGCACAGGTCGCACAGCCGTTGCAGTTCGGACAACTCAGCGGCCAACTGCACCCGTTCCTCGGCGCCGTCGCTCATCACCGAGTGGGCCGCCATGCCGGCGCCGCCGATAAGCACCATGCGGCAGCCCGACTTGACCATCAAGTCCATCAATTCCTGGTCAATACCTTGGGGCCGCAGGTTGGTATTCCAGCGGATGCCCAGGTCTTCGTCCACGATGCGCTGGCAAAGTTCCTTGGCGTAGTCCGCCGGGCGGTTGAAACCCTGGTCAATGAAGAAAAACTCGTTGAGGCCGTAGCTTTCCTGGAGGCGTTTCAACTCCCCGATAACGTCCTCCACCGGGCGCGCCAGCCGCCATTCCTCTTCCGGGTTGGGGCTGGGCACCGTTGAGTTGTACCAGCCCAGCTTGGTGATGACGCCCACGCCGAAACCGGCCTGTTTGTACCGCTCCAGTTCCAGGTCGTCCAGGCGGGGGGGCACGGACAGGCCCGACGCGGCCCGTTGGGGAGAGGTTTTGATTTCGCCGTCCTCCCGGTAAACCACGCCGGAAAGCTGCTGGTAGGGCTGCGACTGTTCCACCAGCGCGGCCAGCTCCGCAAAGGTTTCGGCGGCGTCGCCGGCCAACCCCACGTCCGGCTCCAGGTAGCGGAAACAGTCCTGGGGCAGGGTGCTGAACGCCGGCCCGCCGCAGGCGATGACCGCCGGGCTGCAACTGCGGATGCGCTGGATAACGTCGCGGGTGATGGGCAGGGCCGACTGGGGGTTGACGTAGCTGCCGTTGTCCAGGTTGCGAATGGATATACCCACCAGGTCGGGACGAAATTCGTTGACCACCCTTTCCGTTTCCGCCAGGTAGTCGTCGGCAAACATCAGGTCAAGGACGCGGAGCGAATGGAGGTTGGGGTCAATGTAGGCGGCGACGTAGGCCAGGCCGATGGGCAAGGGCCGGACTTCTTCCCGGCTCATCCATCGGTTGTGCCGGTTGGTGGCAACCAGCAGAATACGCATCCGGTCCACCTCCTCACTTATCAGTACCGTCAATCCGGCCCGGGAAAGCCGAGGTCAATTGTCCTGATTTTTGGCCCAATATAGCACAAGGCGGGGAACTTGGCGAATGTTGACGGATGGGAGGGCGGTTTGGGGGGCGGCGGGGTTTTGTTGGGGCGTGGATGGTTTGGGGCTGGGATTTCTGGATTCCGGCTTTCGCCGGAATGACGGTTGGGGGGCGGGAATGTTTTGATTAGGCGATGATGGGGCCGGGAACAGGTGAACCGCCAGAGGCAAAACTACGTCAAAAGGCTTATACTGGGACTGGTATGAAAATCCAGGTGGCTCTCAAAAATAAGCGTCTCGTAACCCTAGCCGATGTCCAGCGCGGCGAGAAGAGTCTGACTTGCTATACCTGCGGAGACAGGTTGGTTGTAAAGGACGGTGGGGGACAGTTCGTCAACGGAAAAGGCCGCCGTCACCAACAAAGAAGCAAACATTTCTCGCACACGGCCAACAGCCCGTGCCATGGTGAAGGACCGGCGCATTATCGGATAAAGAAAGCCCTCTGTGGGGCAATCAACCAAGCGTTGAAGATGCCCAGAGAGCACCGCAACTCTCACGGGAGCATTGACTACCGTTGCCCAGACGAGGTTTATGGCCCGAAAGACTTTTTCAAGGATGCTCCCGGAAACGGAGGCTTGAACCAAGAGTTTGAGCAAATGCGGCATGGATACCACCGTTACGACCTTCTCCACAGTTTCGATGGCCGTCGGTTGGACGATACCCCCGCCTTGGACCGCGCGGAATGTGAAGTCTGGCTTGACGGACGGCGGACACGAGCAGACATAGCGGGTCTTGACAAAGATGGGAATGTGTTATGGGTTATTGCGATTCAGCGCAGTGGATTGAGCCAAGCGGCTATTGACCACGCCTTGGGGAAGCGCATCCCTTTGTTCGTGGTGGATTTAACCCATCTGCCCCAGCCCACCGCTGATGACCCAATGGCGGAAGTTAAGTGCTACGACTACTTCGTTCTAGGGGAGAACCTTGTCAGAGGTTTTTATCCTTCTGTCGAAAAATCGTTCAATACGGAGTGTGAGCGCAAGGCGTTTGGCATGGGGCCGGACGACCACAACTGGTCAAAGTGGTGCACTTATGTTCACAAAGGGCCGGGCAATTGCGCCAACAACGGGTGTCCTGAGTGCGAAGAGGTGGTGATCCATGAGTGCGGTGAATCTTTATGTCCCGACACCGCCTATATGTTTGAACACAGGATTGACCACTTCCAGATGTATAGCGACCCGGTTCACAAGGTGAATAGCCATATCCCGTAACTCCATCCCCAATCACCGGATTCAAGCGGGGCAGGGCAACCACAAGGGTTGCCCCTACGGGGTTGGCGGCATCAACGGGGTGTCACGCCCCCAGCCGTTGGCGCAGGTCGTTGGGGAGGGGGGTCAGGCGGCGGCGGAAGGTTGTGTCGTGGCGGTGGGATACCTGGCGGGCGGCTTCTGCTATCAACGTGATTCCACCCTGGAAGTCGTCGCGGTGGATGTATTCGGCCTCGATTTTGTCCTCCGGCGCGCCGTTGTGGTAGTTGCCCAGGGGGAAGGCCATGCCGGTGGCCCGGTAGCCGTAGCGGGCAAAGGCGCTGGCCTCGCAGACGCCGCCGCTCATCAACTGGCGCTGGGCCTTGAAACCGGCGTCCTGTTCCAGTAAAGACTCTCGCGCTTTCACCAGGGCCGATTCGGCGTCGGCGTTGAAGGTGGAGCCGGCGTCGCCCACCCGGATGACCGGCCCGCCGCCGATTTCGGCCCCCGGCAGCGTCCGGCTGGATTCCAGGGACACCACCAAGGCGTTGTCGGGCAGCGTTCCCGCCTCGGCCATGGCCCGCGCCCCCACCAGGCCGACTTCCTCGGCGCGGGTGAACACGCCGTAAACGTCGCCGGGGGGCGGCTCTTTCGCCAGTTGGGTCAAGGCCGCCAGGATGCTGGCGCAGCCGGCCAGGTCGTCCAGGGCGCGCATCCGTATGAAATCGCCGTCCAGCGCAAAATCCACCAGGTCAAAGACCACCGGGAGGGGCAGTTGCAGCGGCTGGGGGGTGCTGAGTCGTACCAACGCTTTACGTTCCGACTCTTCGCCGTACCGCCCGGCAATCTCCGCGGGGAGACGGTTGCCGTCCTCCAGCAGCACCGACACCGGGACACCCTCGGCAAAGGCGCCCGGCGGCACTCCCCCGGCGGCTGTCGCCACCAGGTAATCGCCGTCGTGGGCCACCGCCTCAAATCCGGGGTGGTCCATGTGGGCCACAAAGACGATGGGCGGCGTATCGGGCGACGGTTGGCCGCCGGGCAGGTGGGCGACGATGTTGCCGAACTGGTCGTCGGCGTAGTCAACGCCGGCGGCGGCAAGGGCGGCCCGCACTTCTCCGGCGACTCCCGATTCATAGAAGGCGATGGCCGGCTGGCTGCCGAGCCGGGCGAGGATGTTCAACCCCAAGTCCTGGTCAATAGTCATGGTCACGTTCCCCAAGTTGATTTGCGGTTGGTTGGGATTATACAGGGAGTTGGGGCAACACGGGCATTGTATTTGGATTCTTCCATCGGTTGGGCAAGAATCACCTGAGCGTGGTAAGGGCGGGTTTGAAACCCGCCCCTACGGACCGCCGGGATGGCCTTTGGCAGAGATTTTAGACCCTTCACTTCGTTCAGGGTGACATGATGAGGTTCAGGGTGACATGATGAATTTCAGGGTTGAGCGCTGAAGTTCAAGTTAAGCGCTGAAATTAAAATGCTATTGCCCTGGGGATTTCCTGCAATGGCCGGGGTGGGGGCTAAGCCGTGTTATACTGCCCGTGGAACCGTCAATTCCCGTTGAAAATTCCAAACCCGACTAACCGAGGGAGGTCCAGCTTGCTGCCACAGTTCCGAGTCAGCCAGGAAGAGGCCATTAACGTATCGGGCGACGACCTGAAAGCCACCGTCGCCGGCATTTTTGAGAAAATGGGCGTGCCGCCGGAGGACGCCGTGGTGGGGGCCGATGCCCTGGTGCTGGCCGACTTGCGGGGCGTGGACAGCCACGGCGTTTCCAATATGCTGCGCAGCTACGTCAACGGCTACACTAGCGGCCAGATTAACCCCAGGCCGCAAATGTCCATCGTGCGGGAGACGGCGGCCACGGCCAGCATGGACTCCGACCGGGGACTGGGCACCATCACCACTCCCAAGGCCATGCAGCTAGCCATCCGCAAGGCGCGGGACGTGGGCGTCGGCATGGTCACGGTGGGCAACGCCCGGCACCTGGGCATGGCGTCTTACCACGCCATGCTGGCCCTGGAACACGACATGATTGGGGTGTGCATGACCAGTTGCCCGCCCCGCACGCTGCCTACCTTCGGGGCCGAGCCGCGACTGGGCACCAACCCCATCGCCGTGGCCGTTCCCGCCAAGAAGGACCATCCCTTTGTCTTTGACGCCGCCACCAGTTCGGTGGCGCAGAACAAGATTGAAATTGCCCGCCGGCTGGGGGCCAAGCTGGAACCGGGCTGGCTGGCCGGCGAGGACGGCGTACCCATCATGGAAGAGATTGACGTGCCGGCGACCTATCACCTGCTGCCCATGGGGGCGACGCGGGAGTTGGGTTCCCACAAGGGTTACGGGCTGTCCTGCGTGGTGGACATCCTGGCCGGGGTCTTGACCGGCTTTGGCTACGGCGCAGCGCCGGGGCGTCCCAACTTCGGTCACTACGTCGCCGCCTACAACATCGCCGGCTTTGATGACCCGGAGCATTTCAAGGAAAGCATGGACGAATGGATGGAGATGATGAAGTCCACCCGCCCCGCCGAGGGGCATGACCGGGTGATGGTGGCCGGGCAGCCGGAGGCGGAGATGGAGGTCATACGCCGTCGGGAGGGCATACCGCTGCACCCGGAGGTGGTGGAATACATCCAGGACACTTGCGGCGAACTGGGGATTGACTGCCGTTTCTGAGAGAGATGGGATGACCGGGGTTTCACCCCCATCCTAACCTTCCCCCATCAAGGGGGAAGGGACTGGGTTCACGATTGGGCGGGTATCCAAGCGCAGTCATAACATCAACAGAAGGAGGAAAGCAATGGTCTATCAACTGCGAATCTACACCATCAACCGGGGGATGATGGATTCCTGGCTCAACGTCTTTAACGAGCACATCCGCCCGCTGCATGACCGGCTGGGGATTCCGGTGGTGAACTCGTGGGTCAACGCTGACCGGACGGAGTTTATCTGGGTGCGCCGTTTCAACGACGTGGAGGAAATTGCCGGCAAGGAGGCCGAATACTTCGCATCGCCGGAGCGCACCGCCTTGGCGGACATTCCCACCAGCCACATCGCCAAGATGGAAGTGCGGGTTATTGAGGGCGTGGAAGCCGCCGCGCCCGCGGCCTGACCGCCGGTTTTCGACTATCGGTGGGCAATTTTCCGATATGACGCCGTTTGCGCCATAAACGGCAGGGGTAAACCATGCAACAGACGCCGACATACCAGCAGAGAAGCCGGGAATTTCTGGCCAAGGCGTACCGGGAGCTGGACGAAGACCCGGTTCAAGCCTCGGAAAAGGGATGGGGCGCGGCCTCTACGATAGTCAAGGCCATTGCCGAGGAACGTGGCTGGGAGCATCATTTCCATCGCGCGCTTCAGAACGTGGTTAACGAGTTGGTGCGGGAAACGAATGACGACGAACTGTCCGACCTTTTCGCCGTTGCCAACGGCCTGCACCGCAACTTTTACGAGGATTATTACAGCCGCCGGCGGGTTGAACGGGGCATTAACGCGGTGGAGCAGTTTGTCGCCAAGGTGGAAGGACTGATGGTCCAGCCCGGTTAGGCGGCGCGTTGGGCGGTGATTACTCCCGGCCCTACTCCGGGGGCGGCGCAAAGCGTTCCTGATAACGCTCGGTGATGGCGGCCTCGGCCCGCTTGCTGTGTTCGGCGATAAACTGCTCCAGGCGTTTGATTTCCGCCAGGGTTTCGTCGTCCGGCCCGCCGGCGGCTAGCTGCCGTTTCAGCCGCGACAGGTTGCCCTTGGCTTCGTCAACCTGTTTCACTGACTCCAGGGCGGCCAGTTCGTCCAGGGCCGCCTGCTTCACGGTCAGCAGCCGCTTTTGCACGGCCAGGGCGTCGGCCAGCCGTTCCTCAATCTCCCCCATCGCCGACAGCGACGCTTCCAGCGGGGTGTTGCCATAGACCACCTGACGGGGCAGCCGCCGCAACTGGGTGCGGAACTGGCTTATCATCGCCTCCAATTGCTGCTCTTTGTTGCGGATTTCCGCCAGACTGAGGCGCAGCGTCGCCATCGTCTGTTGTAACTGGGACATGGACATTAGACCAACCTCATTAGACCAAGGGCCAACCGCAGGGGCCTGGAAACGGTGTGCTACCCCCACTCCTCCGGATAGGCTCAGGACAGGCTCCAACCGTCCCCATCGGAGGGGGAGGGGATTTGTTACTTACCCTCTAAGGGCGTTGGTTGTGGATTCCCGCTTTCGCGGGAATGACGAAAACTAGACCACTTAAAATTGGCTATCTACCCCCACCCTAACCCTCCCCCTACTAGGGGGAGGGGATTTCTTATGCACTCCCCAAGGCTCTGCTGCGGGAACGACAATCGGGGATTATCCCGCGCTGAAACCTACCTGGGGCAGGACGCGCTGCAAAGCCTGGATAACCTCTTCAATGTCCTCCCGGCTGACCCAACCAAGGTGGCCGATGCGGAAAATCTGCCCTACCAGCTTGCCCTGGCCGCCGGCCAGGACCACGTTTTCCTCGTTCCGCATCAGGCCCATCATCCGGGAGCCGTCAATGTTCTCCGGCATTTTGATGGCCGTCACAGTGTCCGAGGCGCGGGCGGGGTCGGCGCAGAACAGCTCCAGCCCCAGGTTGGTAACGGCGTCGCGGGTGTATTGGGCGATGTCGTGGTGGCGAGCGAAGATATTTTCGATGCCTTCGTCGGTCATCTTGTCCAAGGCCAGCCGCAAGCCGTAGATGGCCGACAGGTTGGGCGTCCAAGGGGTCTGGCCGCTTTCCAGGTAGTGCCTGGCCTCGCCCACGTCGAAGTAAAACCGGGGCATGGTGGCCGTTTCGTGGGCCTGCCAGGCGTCGGGGCTGACGCTGATGAAGGCCAAACCCGGCGGGATCATAAACCCCTTTTGCGAGGCGGTGCCAACCATGTCGCACTGCCACCCATCCACCGGCAGGGGGATGCAGCCCAGGCTGCTTACGGCGTCCACCAGGAGGAGCTTGCCGAATTCATCCTTGACCACCCGGGCGATGCTTTCCAGGTCGTGGGTAACGCCGGTGGAAGTTTCGTTGTGGGTAATCATCACCGCCTTGATTTCCGGGTCCTGGTTCAGCTCGCGGCGGATAAGGTCGGGGTCAATGGCCTCGCCCCACTCGACTTCCACCCGTTTCAAGTCGGCGTAGTAGGCGTCGGCGATGTCGCAGAAACGGTCGCCGAAGGCCCCGGCGGAAACGCCCAGCACCTTGTCCCCCGGCGATAGGGTGTTGACCAGCGCGGCCTCCAGGGAGCCGGTGCCGGAGGAAGTCAGGATAAACAGGTCGTTTTGCGTCATAAAGACCTGTTTCAATTTTTCGGTGGCGTCGGTGATTAACTCGAGGAACTCCGGGCCGCGATGGTTTATCATCGGTTCGCCCATGATTTCCACGATGTCCGGCGGGATGGGAGTGGGGCCGGGCGTTCTGAGGTTTTGCCTGGGGAATCTCACGTTTCCTCCAAGGGAAATGCCTAGAATCGGTTGAAACACCGGAAGATTATAGCACTTGGCGCAACCATTCCCCGGTACGCTGACAGGCGCCCTTGGCGCCGGAGAAAATGCAGGGTATTCCGGGGGCCGATGGGGTGTATAATGTTGGCAGAATCAAGAACCGTTGGACTCAGGACTCAGTTCCGCCATGACCGAAATCAACACATTCCAAGACCTGCTCCGCGCGCTAGACGAAAACCCCGAATGGCGGGAGGCTTTGCGAGAAAAAATACTGACCCAGGAATTGCTGCAACTGCCGGCCGTCGTGTTCAAGTTGTCCGAATCGCTCCACGGCCTCCTGGAGGAAATGTCGGGCCACCTGCTGAGGCTGGCGCAAAGTGTTGCTACCCAGTCCAAGCAGGTTGACGACGGGTTCGCGCAGGTTAACGACAGGTTCGTGCGGGTTGACGCCTGGTTTGACACGATTAACCAGCGCCTTGACGGTATGAGTGACGACTTGGAGCAAGTGAAAGATTACTTCCTGAAGAACAAGCTGCACCGTATCATCAGGTCGCTGCTAGGCCAACACCTGGGACTGCGGCGTGTCCAAATTATGCAGGGGGATTTTCAGGAAACCAGCAGCCGCCTGTATGAGCCGGTGGATTCCTGTGCGGAAGAGGGCCGCATCACCGAAGAACAGGAAATGCGGATTAGCAGTACCGACCTTATAGTGTACGCCCGCAGGAACGAAAACCATCGCTATGTCTGGGTGGCGGTGGAGGCGTCCAGCGCCGTAAGCGCCCAGGACATAGAACGAGCACGGGCCACGGCGGACGCGCTGGAAACGGTTTTCGGAGAGGAAGTCGTGGCAGTGGTAGTTGGGTATTCCATCGGCCAACAAGACCAGCAACGGGCGGAAGAGGCGGGAGTGGTTTATCTGGAGGCGCCCCGGTCGTCTTGACCGGGGCAATCGCATTTTAACTTTGGTGTGTCACCCTGAATCCGCCCATCGTTACCCTGAACCCGCCCCTTCGCAATCTGAACGCTCCCCATTGTTGCCCTGAAAGCGCTCCCTTGTCACGCTGAACGAAGTGAAGGGTCTAGGGCGTGTTGTCATATTCCAACGTCATACTGGCGTAGGCCAGTATCCAGGACCCCTTGGCTCTGAAGGTCGCTGTTCCATTCCTGGAATTTCTGGATTCCGGCTTCGCCGGAATGACGGTTGGGATGCGGGAATTGCAGCGGATATTTTTGACGACACCCCCTAAAATCCTCCACCAAAGGCCCCTCTGGGAATCGAAGGCCGGTTGACGGCAAGAATTTTAGATTCTTCGCTGCGCTCAGGATGACATGGGGGCGTTCAGGATGACATGGGGGCGTTCAGGATGACATGGGGGCGTTCAGGATGACGTACTGCCGGGCGAGGCTGCCGGGCTGATTCGTAATGCGATTGCCCCGCCTCACCTAACTGGCAAGTCCGCCACCGGCGCCGAAAGTTGTTATAATTGGCGCATGGTTACCGGGTTGGATGTGCTGGAGGGGCTTAACCCGCCCCAGCGGGAGGCGGTGCAGACCGTTGACGGCCCGCTTTTGATTGTGGCCGGCCCCGGCAGCGGCAAGACCCGCGTCATTACCCACCGCATCGCTCACTTGATTCGCGACTACGACGTTTGGCCCCACCGCATCGCCGCCGTCACCTTCACCAACAAGGCGGCCCGGGAAATGCGCGACCGCCTCCAGCGTCTGGCCGGCCCCCGGTCCCATTCCCTGACCGTAGGCACTTTCCACGCCTTTTGCGCCCGCCTGCTGCGGGACTACGGCGAGACCGTGGGCCTCAACGTCAACTACTCCATCTACGACTCGGACGACCAGCTTTCCCTAATCAAAGAGGCCATGCAGTTGGCCCAGCTTGACCCCAAGAACCACCCTCCCCGGGCCATCCAATCCGTAATTTCCAGGGCCAAGAGCCAACTGATGGACGCCCACGCCCTGCGGCGCAACGCTGCCGATTACTTCGAGGAAATATCGGGGCGGGTCTATTACCATTACGAGGAATTGCTGGCGCGCAACGCCGCCGTGGACTTTGACGACCTGCTCCTCAAGGCCGTCCAGACCCTCCAGACCGCCGCCGCCGTCCGGGAGCATTACCAGCAGCGTTACCGATTCCTGATGATTGATGAATTTCAGGACACCAACATTGCCCAGTACCGGCTCTCCCAACTGCTGACCGGCCCGGAACACAACATCTGCGTGGTGGGCGACCCGGACCAGTCCATCTATTCATGGCGCAACGCCGACATCCGCAACATCCTCAGTTTCCAGCAGGACTACCCGGAGGCCAAGACCATCGCCCTGGAGCAGAACTACCGCTCCACGGGAACCATCCTGGAGGCGGCCAAGAGCTTGATTTCCGCCAACGACATCCGGCTGGACAAAGACCTGTTCACCGAAAACCCCCAGGGCGACCCGGTGGTGGTGCATGAGGCTTACGATGCTGACGAAGAAGCGGCCTACGTGGTGTCGGAGATTGAGCGGCTGGTGCGCCGGGAACGCACCAAGGCCGGGGACTGCGCCGTGATGTACCGGGTCAACGCCCAATCCCGCGCCCTGGAAGAAGCCTGCCTGCACCTGGGATTGAAGTACCGGCTGGTGGGCGGCGTCCGTTTCTACCACCGCCGGGAGGTCAAGGACCTGCTGGCGTATCTTCACTTTCTACAAAACCCTCTGGACGAAGTAAATCTATCCCGGTTGATTAACGTCCCGCCCCGGGGCATCGGCGCCAAGACCCTCCAGGACTTGCGGGGCTGGGCGCAAAGCCAAAACCTGGCCCTCTACCCGGCGATGCAGCAGGTGGCGGCGGCCAAGAACGCGGGCGCCCGCAGCCCGGTGCGGCTGGCGCCGCGGGCTGTCAACTCCATCGCCGCCTTCGTGACCTTGGCCGAGCGGCTCATTGAATTGGTCCGGCGCGCCCCCGTCGTCCAGCTAATTGATCTGGTATTGGAGGAATCAGGGCTGCGCCACTACATTCAGAACAGCGACGATTCCCCGGAGGAACGCTGGGACAACTTGCAGGAAGTCCGGCAATTGGCCCAGGAATTCAACGCCGAAGACCCGCCCAACGGTCTGGCATCGCTGCTGGAACGGGTGTCGCTGGTGGCCGACGTGGACAACTACGAAGACGCCGACGATTCCCTGACCCTGATTACCCTGCACCAGGCCAAGGGGCTGGAGTTTCCGGTGGTGTTCATAACCGGACTGGAAGAGGGGCTGCTACCCCACACCCGTTCCATGGACAGCCAGGCCGAGTTGGAAGAGGAACGCCGCTTGTGCTACGTGGGCATAACCAGGGCGATGGAGCGGCTCTACCTGCTGCGGGCCTTCCGGCGGGGGGTCATGGGTTCCAACCGGCCTACGCTGGCCTCGCGGTTCCTGGCCGAAATCCCCACCAGCCGCCTCATTGCGGCGTCGCAACCCGACAACTGGCCTTCGTCGCCCCATGCCGGCGTTTCCCAAGGCCGCCGGGCCCGGGTGGTGACGCAAGACCCCTGGCGTCAGGCGTCAAGCCAACCGGAGGCGGAAAGCCCCCGCCGTCCCATGCTAAAAGTCGGCGACAACGTGCGCCACCGGGTCTTTGGCGACGGCGTGGTGTTGGATTGCGCCGCCACGGATAGCGACTACGAAATAACCGTCGAGTTCGCCGAGGCCGGTCAGAAACGCCTGCTGCTGAGTTTGGCCCCGTTGGAAAAAGTGGAAAGTTGACCGTAGGGGGCAATCGTTCCCGCGCCTCGCATGGAGGATTTTATTCCGCCGACGTTCAGCATAGAAACTGAGCAGGAAGCCGATGGTCGTTGGATTGCCGAGGTTATGGAAATCCCGGGCGCGATGGTTTACGGAGCAACCACCAAGGAAGCCATCGCCAAGGTGCAGGCCCTGGCCCTTCGCGTCCTAGCGGAAAGGCTGGAACACGGGGAAGACATAGGCGTTCCCAACGGGATGCCACCCCCACCCTAGCCCTCCCCCTCGTAGGGGGAGGGGATTTGTTGCACATCCTCTAAGCTACTACTCCGGACAGGGGGAGGAACCCCAAATTCTTGAAGAAATAACCGTCAAGCTGGTGGAAACCGAGGCCGAATTTCAGGGGGCCGTTGAGGTGCGGATGCGAGTCTTCGTCCAGGAACAGCAAATCCCGGCCGAAGAGGAGCTGGACGAGGCCGACAACATCGCCATTCACGCCATAGCCCTGCACCGGGGGCGGGCAGTCGGCACGGGGCGGCTGATTCTGCGGGAGGACGGCCAGGCTCAGATTGGCCGCATGGCCGTGGATGAAGATTTCCGACGCCAGGGAACCGGCGGGCGAATCCTGCTGTTCCTGGAAGCGGAGGCCCGCGCCCGCGGCTGCCGCCGGTCCCTGCTCCACGCCCAGGAATACGTCAAGAACTTCTACGCCCAGCACGGCTACCAGGAACACGGCGACACCTTCCTGGAAGTGGACATTCCCCACATCGAAATGCGAAAGGAATTGTAAACCGGCTCGTCCTGTTGCAACTGCATCTATCCCAACTTTCCCGCCCGCCCCCTTTCCGTTAATGATGACACTTGCCCGTGACAGTCCGATGGGCTGGTGTGTTAACATCATTCCGGCTAAGGGAGAACGCAAAGACGCAGGGACCGAAGTTGATTGGTGTTAAACACATAGGCGGAAATCCCGGGGAGTCGGCCAATTACGAACCGCCTTTCTCCCCCATTCCTGCGGTCAATGTTGCATCCGTCCCCCAGCGAAGTCCCCTGCGGTATCCCGGCGGCAAGACCTGGCTTATACCCCACGTCCGGTTTTGGTTAAGCCGGCTGGCCCACAAGCCGGAGCAACTGGTCGAACCTTTCGCCGGTGGGGCGATTGTTTCCCTAACCGCCGTCATGGAGGGCTTGGTTCACCGGGCAGTAATGGCCGAAATAGACCGGGATGTAGCCGCCTTTTGGAAAGCCGCCATCCACCACAACGAAGAGCTGAGAACCAAGGTTGAGGAGTTTCAACTGACCAGGGACGCGGTAAATCGTCTGGCCTCGGAACCCCCGACAACTTCCGTTGATTGGGGATTCAGGACTCTAGTTCTTAACCGCACCAGGCGGGGAGGAATCCTTGCCGACGGCGCCGCCCTTAACAAGACCGGCGAGAACGGAAAGGGTCTGGCATCTCGTTGGTATCCTGAAACCACCATAAAGAGACTGGCCGCCATTTCCGAGTACGCCGACCGCATCGAATTTCGGGAGACCGACGGACTGGAACTCCTAGCGGATAGAATCCGAAAGGGATGTGCCGGTACGGTGGTTTTTGCTGACCCCCCTTATACCGCCGGCGGGAAAAGGGCTGGGTCCCGTCTATACAACGCCAATCACGTTGATCACAAACGGCTCTTCTCCCTGCTGTCCAGTAGCGGGGTTGAATTTCTTATGACCTATGACAAGTCCCCGGAGATTTTGGCGTTGATACGGGAACATGGTTTTAACGCCGTGCAAGTCCTGATGAAGAATACCCACCATGCCAAGGTGCCCGAACTGGTGATTACCAGAGGGCCGGTTTTTGACCCGTGAGCCGATACGGAATCGCCGAGTGGTACGGGCGTCCTTTCCTGGGGTTAACGCCCGAAGAGCGGCAAACCAGCGCGGCCGCCGCCATTGGCAATGCCGGTACGCCGCCGCCATGCCCATTCCAAGCCAACAATCCACCGTGCCGGAAGCCCGGCGGCGTTTGCTCAATTCAGCTTTACGACGATGATGGTACGGGTCACGTAACCGAGCCGGCGCAACCTCCGGTTATCGTTTGTCCCGCTCGTTTTGAGCAGGATAGTCTGCTAATCCGGTGGCTTGGCGAAATAGTCGGGTTCCCGGAGGCTGACTTGTCAATGGCCCGGGAAATCCCGTTCATGGAGAGCATCATCACCAACAAGCCCGCCGGGAAGATTGACCTGGTGGTGGCCCGTACTGCTGCGGACAGACTGGAATGGTATGGGTTGGAAATCCAGGCCGTTTATTTTTCGGGTCCGGGAATGGCGTCGGAATTTCAACAATTGCTTACCGACGACAACCCTAGCCCTCCTTATCCCACGGGAGTCCGGCGGCCCGACTGGCGTTCCTCCAGCGCCAAGCGGTTGATGCCGCAACTCCAGGTTAAGGTTCCCACGTTGAGACGCTGGAGTTCCAAAATGGCGGTGGCCGTTGACCAACCTTTTTTCGATTCTATCGGTGGGCCAAGTCCTTCTTACAGCAGGGATTTGAATGACGGTGACATCATCTGGTTAGCGCCGGTTCTAAGCCGGCAAGAAGACGGCCAATACCGGCTGGAAAGAGGGCATTGGGAAGTTTTGACTCTCGAAGATTCCAGCGCAAAGCTATTAGCCGCCAGAACGATGCAACGCAGCGAATTTGAGGCCGTTCTTCGGAACAAACTGACTTCGGCCTATCCCACCACGTAGAGGCGCACGGCCGTGCGCCCCTACCAATGCTCCGGCAGGCAACCTCGGACTGTCACCCTTATCGGGTAGGCCCTACCCCCTACAACCGGCCTTCCAGTTGGTTGATTACCAGGCCGGTGGGGAGCTTGGGGTAGAAGAAGGTGGACTTGGATGGCAGGCGCTGGCCGCCGCCGACAATGGACTCGAAGGCGTGCATGGGAAAGGGTTTCAGCAGGAAGGCCAACTGCTGCTGACCAGTTTTGACCTGTTCCACCGCCAGCCCGGCGTCGTGACCGTAGTTGACGTGCTGCGTTACCCGGTCGCCCAGGGCCGGACGCAGGGCCTTTTCATCCAGCACCCATGCCTCGGATACCGCCAAGTCGCCCCACTGCCGCCAGTCAATGCCGGGACGCAGCATCAGCAGGTACGCCTCATCGGGCTGCGGCCCCAGCATGGCCAGCGCGTGACCATCCTTGCCCAGGAAGGCCACCCGCTCCAATAGCCGGTCAACCCCGCCCTCGTCCAGGCTCACCGGCTGAACCTCAAACAATTCGTCCAGGTTCTCCCGGATTTGGGTCAACTCGCCGTCGGAAAGACCGTCCATCGTCCGGTGGTAGGGCATCAGCACCAGGCCGGGGTCGTCAAACTCCACCAGGGTCATCATCACGTAGCGGTGGGCGTCCTCCGGCCCGCCGGATCCCTGCTTCCGGTTGTAGCGCAGGGCAGCCTCGTAGCGGTGGTGTCCGTCGGCCAGGAACACGGGGCGGCTCTGGAAAAATTCGCTGATGGCCCGCTGCGCGTCGGGGGAATCCACCCGCCACAGAGCCACGTCGCCACCAGCCAACCCCGGAGCTTGAACGTCCGGCTCGGCGGCCATGATTTCCCCAAAGACGGGCTGCAAGGCGCTGTCGGAGTCGCGGTACAGGGTCATAATGGGGCTGAACTGGGCCTGGCAGAAATCCAGCAGGGCCACTCGGTCCAGCACCGCCGGCTCCCGTGTGAACTCGTGGGGCAGCACCACCCCGGCGTCGTAGTCCTCCACCTGCACCCCGGCGAACAGCCCCAGGTGGCTGCGGGTTGCGCCGCCCAGGTCGTAGCTGTGGCGCATCAGGTAGAAACACGGCTCGGATTCCCGCCGCAGCGCGCCCGACGCCAGCCAGTCGCGAAACAGTCCGGCGGCCTG
Organism: Dehalococcoidia bacterium; assembly: GCA_963665735.1. Lineage (GTDB taxonomy): Bacteria > Chloroflexota > Dehalococcoidia > Lucifugimonadales > UBA3495 > CATOSK01. The sequence continues at coordinate 2,277,059 of OY762444.1, forward strand.
TCGGTAGCCGGCTTCCGGGTTTACCGGGTCGGGCTGCTCGCCGCCCTCCAGATGCACGGCGTTGTAGGGGCTTTGGCCTTCCAGTTGCCGCTTCAATTCCGGGCCAATCATGTCATAGGGCGGACACAACAGCGAACCGACCTCGCCGGCCACGCTGGAATCGTACCGGCATCCGCGAAAAGGACGCACTACAGCCATAGCGAAAGACTCCTGCCGCAAAACTACGGGGGAACGATGGTAGGGGAATCCGTCATTCCCGCCACAAGGGATTGACGCCGCCAACCGATTATAGGCAAGGGTGCAACCAGCGTCCAGAATTGGGGAGTGGTGGCGTTGCGGGTTGGGGAGTCGGAACGGGTTGATACCCGTCCTCAACCATCAAGCAGTTTGGGTTGGACTGTATCCCCGTTCCATTGGGACAGGTAAGCGGCAGCTGCCTTGAGCAGGCCAGCGTCTTCCCGGAAAATCCCGATGCCGTTGTTGCAGTTCAAGCAAAGAAGCCCGCGAATGCCGCCATTAGGGTCGTCGTGGTCATGGTCAACGTGGAGGCTGGATGGGCCGGTGGCCCCATCTTTGCCGTTCCTTCCCATTATGGCGGTTTCGTGCTGGCGGCATATCCAACATACACCGTCGCCCTCTTCCAGCATCCACCCATATTGGGCGAGGTCAATGCCATAGCTTGCCTTCAAGCTACTGTCCTTACTCCTCTTGTTGAACTTATAGCCTTTGAACAGTTCCGCCACGCGGCTGTCGGATACGCGGGGAATGTCCTTGGGAACCATTGGCGCACGGTTCAGGTAATCGGCGGCGGCCAGTATGCGATTGGGGTCTTCCGCGAATTTGCCGATTCCCTGGTTGCAAGGGTCACACAAGAGGTCACGGACTTGTCCAGAGTCGTGGGCATGGTCCACCGCCAAGTCTTTGCCGCCCTGGTTGGTGTTCCGGCAAATGGCACACAGACCATCCTGGTTTGTGCGCTTTTCGGCAAATTCGCCAGGGGCCATACCGAATTGCCATTTCCGGTGGTAGTCCCGGTTCCTCTGCCGATAAGCTGAGTCGGAAGCCATCCTGTCTTTGTGATTTTGCCGGGCCTTGTCCAACCACTCCGGATGAAGTTGAAAATTGTGGGCGTTCCGGTCAAGTTCCTTTTGGCGGAACACGGGATCAGTGTCCCAGCGTTCCCTCTGCCGAGCGTTGCGCGTGGCGTGATATTCTGGGGTGCGCTTCCTAGCCCTTTCGCTTTCCACACAATCCGGGTCTTGGGCCTTGATTTCCCGGCGGGCTTTGCCTTTAGCCAAGCAAGTTTCCCGGTTGCTCCAGTAATACTCGCTGCTGGCGGCTTTCCTTTGCTCTCGGAATGCCGGATCGTTCTGGTACTTGGCGTTTTGGCTGGCGTTCCGGCTTAGCCGTTCTTTTTCACGGTTATCGGGGTCAGCCCGCCTATCCCGACGCTTCTGCTGTCGCGCAACTTGGGCACATTCCCCTTCGCAGTACTTGGCCTTGGGCCGATGGCTCAAGTCGCTGCCGCAAATTTCGCAAGTCCTTGCCTTGTTGGCGGGTTTGGCTTTCTTGCACTCTTTCGAGCAATACCTGGCGTTGGAACGCCGGTGGCTGATGTCGGCCCCACAAGTTTCACACGGTTTCACTTTGGGTACTCTCCTCGCGGACGTTGAGGTCAACCTGAACCAAAGGCGCACGATTAGCGCCTTCGGCGAGACCTAGCCGAGAGGAGATGTCTATATCAGAAGGGGAGCCGCGCCGGATAAGTCGGCGGATGTGGAAACAACTACCCGGTTGCGGGAATTGAGGGGGAGAACGCCGCCTGGCAAGGCGATGGGACGGAGACCTATGGAAGCATCGGAAATCGGGAACAAAACTGACCGCAAAGCCGGCCGTCGCGCCCACAACCAAAGTCCTGCATAGCCAGGATAAACGGGGCGCCAAAGGAAGAGCGCATTGCAGAAAGCGATAGTGCCCGGAACCAGGATGGGGGCGTTTGCCCAGAAAGCGGTGTCAACATTGGGGGCAATAACGTCAATGGCATACACCACAAAAACGGCGATGCCCGGCCAGAGGAGTATCTCCGCAATAAGACTCATGTTCCAAAGGTAACACTTCGACCCCCGAAACGCAACCCAACTTTGGGAACCCTACTACGCCCGCGGATTCGGGCCAACACCATGTTCTTCAAGTAGTTCTTTCCCAAGTAGGGTTGGAAATATGGACGCCCCGGGAAAACCCAGGGCGTCTTTTTGTTGGTGGAAGGGTTATCAGGCGGCCAATGTGGGGCCGCGTTACCCCGGTTTGTGGGCTACCACTTTTACGCTGGCTACGTTCAGGGGGAGGCCGTCGTCGTCGAAACGGACGCTTTCCTCAGTGGTCCGGATGTCAACGAATCCGGCGTTCTGGAGGCGTTGCAGGTAGATGTCCTGGGGTTCGGCGCCGGCGACGCAGGAGGCCCAGGCTTCGGCGTCGGTGCGGGCTGGGCCTTCGCCGGTAAGGGACATCATGTCCGATATGTGGATGCGTCCGCCGGGGGCCAGCACCCGAAAAGTCTCCCGGAATACGGCGTCCTTGTCCGGGGACAGGCAGACGACGCAGTTGGATATGACCACGTTGACGTGGGCTTCGGGCAGGGGTATCTGCTCCATCTCGCCCTGGACGAACTCCACGTTGGTCAAGCCCAGGTTGTCCCGGTTGCGGTTGGCCAGGGCCAGCATATCGGGGGTCATGTCCAAGCCGATGACGTGGCCGGAGGCGCCCACCTGCTGGGCGGCGAGGAAACAGTCAATCCCGCCGCCGGAACCCAAGTCCAAAACCCGCTCGCCGGGCCGGAGTTCGGCCAAGGCGGTGGGGTTGCCGCAGCCGGCGGAGGCGGCCACCGCCGAAACGGGAAGTCCGTCTATCTGGGCCTGGGTGTAAAGCCGGAGGGCTCGGTCGGTATCGGCTGGAGAGCGACATCCGGCGTCGCCCGTTTCGCAAGAGGGGTCGGGAGCGGTGGGAGTCAGTTCGATGACCCGGCGGGCGCGGTCGCCGTAGCGTTGACGCACCAGGTCTTTGATTTCTTCGCTTTGGTTGGCGGCCATTGGGGGCCTCCTTGCGCATGAGGATACTTCAAGATTACTACGGAGCCAAGTCAGCCACAAGCCAGTAATCATTGGCGCAGGATTTGGCGGGCGATGGTCTGACGCTGCACTTCGGAAGTGCCTTCGTAGATGGTAAGGGCGCGGATTTCCCGGTATAGCTGTTCCACTCGGCTGCCTTTTTCCAGCCCGGCGCCACCGTGGATTTGGACCGCCTCGTTGATGATGCGGGAGGCGGCTTCGGTGGCGAAGAGCTTGGCGTAAGAGGCTTCCTTGATAACGTCTTCCTGGCCGGAGTCCTTGAGCCAGGCAGCCCGGTGGCACAGCAAGCGGGCCGCGTCCAGGGACACGGCCATGTCCGCCAGCTTGAATTGGGTGGCTTGGAGATCGGACAGGGGACGCCCGCTAATGATGCGCCGGCGGGAGTAATCCAGGGCGGCGTCGTAGGCGGCTTGGGCCATGCCGATGGCAGCGGCGGCCACGGTAGTGCGGAAAGTGTTGAGAGTTCCCAGCGCCAGGCGGATGCCCTGGCCGGGTTCGCCGATGATGTTGGTGTAGGGGATGCGGCAGTCGGTGAAAACGGGCGCGCCGATGGGATGGGGAGCCATGAGGTCGAGACGCTGGGAGTCGTCAAAGCCGGGAGCGCCTTTTTCGACGATAAAGGCGGAGATGCCCCGGCTGCCGGCATTGGGGTCAGTCTTGGCGAAGACGGTGTAGGTGTGGGCGTCTCCGGCCTGGCTGATGAACTTCTTGGCGCCGTTGATGACCCAATCGTCGCCTTCCCGGACGGCTGAGGTGGTCATGCTCAGCACGTCGGAACCGGCGTGGGGTTCGGTGAGGGCGAAAGCGGCGATGGCGTCGCCGGCGGCGATGGGCGGCAGGTAGCGGGCCTTCTGTTCCGGCGTTCCGCCCAGGGTGATGGGGAAACTGCCCAACCCCTGCATGATGAAGTTGGTATCGGCCTGACCGCAGACTTGAGCCAGTTCTTCTCGGATGATGCACAAATCCATTACCCGGACGCCGCAGCCGCCATATTCTTCGGAGACGGTGTAGCGGAGCAGGCCGGCGTCGGCCAGGATGGTCATGAGTTCGGGGGAAACGCGGTTGGATTCGTCCACCTCGGCGGCGATGGGGGCGATTCGTTCCTGGGCCAGAGCGCGGACGGTCTGCCGGAGTTGGAGTTGGGCAGGGGTCAGATTGAAGTCCATGAACGGCTCCTCAGCGGTGGGCGGTGGTCTGGCAGCCCTACCTTGAACGGACTCAGGATGATGCTGTCGGGATGTCAGTCAGGTTGAAATCGTTGCCCTTGAATAGCAGGGGAACTTGGTGGGTAGAGGCTAGGGCGTAGGAGAAAGTGTCGCCGAAATTCAGCCCGGCGGGGTGGCGGCCTTTTCCGTAGCGGCGAAAAGCGTTGGCAGCGGCCCAGAGTTGTTGCTCGTCAAGGGGAACCAACCTGATGAACGGCCTGTCCAAGTATTGAACGGCTGACCGGTAAGTCTCCTCTCCTTTGCCGGTGGCAACCATCAGCGTTTCCACGGCAGTGGCGGTGGAAACCAGCACTTCCCCGTCGCTCATCATTGCCCGTTCAAAAACATGACATTCGGGTTCTTCCTGCAAAATGGCGATGATGGCTGAGGTGTCAGCCACTATCATTTGGGCAGCCCGTTCTCATCGTAGAGTTCTTCCTGCCAGACCTTGGAAGGCGGATTGTCTTCGTCATATTCATCCGGGTGTTCTTCCCGCCATCGGCGCCAAGGCTCGCGCAACTTGTCTAATATGCGCAGTTCTTCCTCTATTTCTTCCGGGGTCATTTTTCGGCGTTTCCGCGGGGTCTGGGCGTCCAGAGCGTTCAAAGCCAACCCCAGAGTAGTTTCCAAGGCGTCGGGGCCAGTTAAGCCCAGGCGATCGGCCAGATCGGCGATTCGGGACTCGATTTTATGGTTCAGGGTTAGGGCCATAATTGCCTCCAAGATAGGCGATTCCGTGGGTTGGGGTGGCCTTGATTCCCAATCCCAAGGAATAACGGCTGAGGGTAGCCGCGAAGCTTGCCCCTACAATTTGGCGGTCAGGGGTTGGGGTTGGCAATGCGCTGGGCCAGGTTGCGGGCAAACTCTTCCAGGGTGGTGTTGGCCTTGCGGCGGATTATAGGCTGGCCCAACTCGCCCAACCGCCCCATAAAGGTGGTGTCGCTGTCAATGAGTAATTCCGTTTGGCCGTCGGGCTGGTCTTCCAGGCGGATGGCTACGTTGGACTTGACCGCTCCGCCAACCCGCCGGTCGGAGGCTTCCACCACAAAGCTGGCCTCCCCCTTGTCCGCGTTCCGGTCAACCAGTTGTATGGTTCCCGACAGGTTCAGGGATATGGGGCCAACCCGCACCCGCATCACCGCCTCGAATTTTCCGTCCTCCTGGGCTGATACCTGGTCAATCCCCGGCACGCAGGACGCGGCCATCGGCACGTCCATGACCAACCCCCAGGTAGTAGCCCGGTCGGCCGGCACCAGGCAGCGGTTTTCCAGTTTCATACGACCGCCTTCCTTAAGAGGCGTTGGTCAGGGCGGACTGGATGGCCCGCCGGGCAAAGACCTCGGACATATCCCGCTTGTAGTCCGCCGAGCCGCGGTAATCGTCCAGAGGGTCAACCAGGTCTTTGACGAGGGCGGCGGCGGCCCGGATGTTGTTCTCGGTCAAGGGTTGGCCCCGCAAGGCGTCCTCGGCGTCGGTGGCGTGGATGGCCGTGGTGCCTACCGCGCCCAAGGCCAGCCGCACGTCCTGGCAGACGTTACCTTCCCCGGGGGTGACTACCGCAGCCGCCGCTACGGTGGGGTAGTCGTCGGCGGTACGGGGCAGGAACTTCAGGTAGGCCGCGCCGGCCCCGGATGGAACGGCGGGAATGGATACCTGGGTCAGCACTTCGCCGGGCCTTACATCGGTTTCGTAGTAGTCCAGCAGAAAGTCAGACAAGGCAACTTCCCGCTGGCCGTTGGCCGAAACCAGCGTCACCGTCGCGCCCAGGGTAATCAGGGTTGGCGGCGGGTCCTGGCTGGGGTCGCCGTGAACCAGGCCGCCACCCACGGTAGCCATGTGCCGGATGCGGGGCGTGGCTACGTGGCGGTAGGTTTGGGCGACGATGGGGATGGTCTGTTCCACCAGCGGGCTGGTGGCGACTTCCTGCTGGGTGCATAGCGCGCCGATGGTCAAGCCGCCGGAGCCGTTGGAGGTCTGGCGAATTTCGGCGAAGCCCGGCACCCGGCGCAGGTTGATGACGTGCTCCGGCAGCACCAGCCGCTGCTTCATCTGGATAACCAGGGCGGTGCCGCCGGCCATCATTCGGGCGTCGTCGCCGTAGGTGTCCAGCAGGCTGAAAACTTCGTCCAGACTGGTAGGGTTGTGAAACTGGAAGTCAATCATCGGTTGACCTCCCCGGCGCCCTCTTGGGCCTGTGTTGGGCCAATGGCGGCGACGATGGACTCCAGAATCTTGTAGTAGCCGGTGCAGCGGCAAAGGTTGCCCATCATCCACTCGCGGATTTCCTGCTCGGTGGGGATGGGGTTAACGTCCAGCAGGGCCTTGGCGGCCATAATCTGGCCGGGGGTGCAGATGCCGCACTGGAAGCCGCCGTAGTCCACGAAAGCCTGCTGGATGGGGTGCAGCCGCCCTTCGTAGGCCAGGCCCTCGATGGTGGTGATTTCGGCGCCATCAGCGGCCACCGCCAGGGTCAGGCAGGAGGCGGTCATGTTGCCGTTGACCAGCACGGTGCAGGCGCCACAGACGCCGACGCTGCAACCTTCCTTGGTGCCGGTCAGTCCCAGGTCGTAGCGCAGGCAGTCCACCAGCAGACGGCGGGCCGGAACCTCCAGTTGGTGCGCGACGCCGTTAACGGTAAGGGTGATGTTCTGGTCCATAAACCGTCCTTTCTATTGAGGGGGTGTTTGGGGAGCGGATACTTACCCCCATCCTAACCTTCCCCCTCCGAGGGGGAAGGGACTATATGCTCATTTCAGCCGGGTTGACGCGTTCATGCTGCGGGGTTGTCCACCATTGCCAGGATGCGATTGACGAAACGGGCGACCGATGGCCGTCCCCTTTCGATCGCGTCGTCCTCCATGAAGTCATGGTAAAAGTTGGCGTGAAACTGTTCCGCCACCATATAACCATCACTCAGGGAAGGGTCGTCTTCTTCCTCGGACAAGCGTTCCACCGCAATGGCCCGCGCGTTGGCTTTGCCGAAACGCCAGCCCCGCTGCTTGGCCAGGGCGGTGACGGCGTGGGTAGCCGCGCCCCAGAGTTTTTCCGAGCCTTGCAGTTGGTCGCCGGCGTCAAACTCCCGGTCGGCGTTGACCAGGAAAGACCGGGCGATTTGGGCGTGTTCTTCCGACGTTTTGCTGCGTCTGGTAGTCATCGCTGACCGTCTCCTCTACGGGCCGCTGACGTACACCATCCTATACCGATGGGTGGTTGCTGGCAAGTTGCCGTTGGCGGTTTTGGCGTGGGACAATGGCGCAAATGTTAGAACTTGTCCTCCCGGAGGCTAGCTATGACGGTGACACCTTTTCAGATTCAGGTTTCGGATGAGACTCTTGACGACCTTCAAGAACGGTTGGGCCGCGTCCGCTGGCCGGATGAAATTCCGGGGGCGGGTTGGGACTACGGCTCCAACCTGGACTACATCAAGGAACTGGTGGAGTATTGGCGGACGGCTTACGACTGGCGGGCGCAGGAAGCCGCCCTCAACGCCTTGCCCCACTTCAAGACTTCGGTGGACGGGCAGGAAATCCACTTCATCCACCAACGGGGCCAGGGCGATAGTCCCATGCCGTTGATTGTCACCCACGGCTGGCCCAGCACCTTCTTCGAGATGACCAAGATCATCCCCCGGCTGACCAATCCGGCGGACTTCGGCGGCGACCCGGCGGACGCTTTCGACGTGGTGGTTCCCTCCATGCCCGGCTACGGTTTTTCCGCCCAGACCCGGCAGCGGGGCGTCAACACTCGCCACATCGCCGGGTTGTGGGCCAAGCTGATGACCGAAGAGTTGGGCTATGACCGTTTCGCTGCCCAGGGGGGCGACTGGGGCGCCGGAGTCACCGCCCGCTTGGGTTTCCACCACGCTGAGAACGTCATCGGCATTCACGTAACCTCGGTAACGCAGGCCATCGCCTACCAGGGACAGGGTTCTCGGCCCTTGGACGACGCGGAAAAAGCGCTGCTGGAAGACCGCGCCCGGTGGCAGCAGGCCGAGGGCGGTTACGCCCATATCCAGGGCACCAAGCCGCAAACCCTGGCCTACGGGCTGAACGATTCGCCGGTGGGGTTGTGCGCCTGGATTGTGGAGAAGTTTCGCACCTGGAGCGACTGCGGCGGAGATGTGGAAAGCCGCTACACCAAGGACGAGTTGCTGAACACGGTGATGATTTACTGGGTGACGCAGACGATAAATTCGTCCACCCGGCTTTACTACGAAAACCAGCGGACGCAGTGGAATGTCGGGCCGGAGGACCGGATAAGCGTACCCTGCGCGGTGGCCCTGTTTCCCGGCGATTTGAGTCACCCGCCCCGGCAGTGGGCCGAGCGTTCCTACAACGTGCAGCGCTGGACCGAAATGCCCCGGGGCGGCCACTTCGCCGCGCTGGAAGAGCCGGACCTGCTGGTGGAGGACGTGCGGGCGTTTTTCAGGGGTTACAGGTAAGGGGAGAGACGATGTTTCCATTCAGAAAAAAGAAAATGCCATTCCAAACCAAGCCGCTGAAAGGCAATCCGCAAGTTCTCGACGAGATTATCGGCGATGTCCAATATATTCACATCGAGCGCAACTCGAAGCACGAGTATTGGATGTTCATAAAAGTGGACGAGGAAACTGAGCGGACGTTCTTCTTCCGCACTGCTGCGGGCAAAGGCCCCGGTATAATCATGGTGCAATCCCGATTCGGCTGATGGCAGTCACTATGAACGAAGGAAACCCAAGCCATATGGCAGGGAGCGCCCCCGGATATTGACGTGGAACCGAACTTGGAAAAAGCCGCCTGCGTCCCCGGTGCGGTCTCCGAAGGGGATTTCAACCCGCAGGTGGAACTGCCTTACAGTTTGACCATCGGACAGATAGCCGCCGCCATGTCTGACTTCATTGATTTCCTTGGGTTCATCAACGGGCAACTGCATGAACGGGGCATTGTGCGCCTTGAATCCATGTTGATGCCGGCCAACTTCAGTAGCATCGTCGGGGAATTTATCATCACCGCTATTCCCAAGCATTGCCCGACCTTGGTCAAGAACCAGTACCACAACGGCCACCCCGACTTGATACCCAAGGGACATTTCGCCCAAGACTCGGTACAGCACTCGACGGAGGGCATTGAGGTTAAGGCTTCCCGATACCGGAGAGGATGGCAGGGCCACAATCCCGAGGAAGTCTGGCTGATGGTTTTCGTGTTCGACTGCAACCGGCCGCGGGATTTGGGCAGCAATGTAGCCCCTAAACCCTTTCGGTTCCTGGAAGTCTTGGGCGCACAATTGAAACGGGAGGATTGGCTGTTTTCGGGGAGGTCGGTTACCAGCCGCCGAACCATAACCGCCAGCGTCACCACCTCCGGCTATCAAAAGATGGCGGACAATTGGATATACAGGCTGCGGGAATCAAAGTAGTTCCGCTTGGGCGCCGTCGCCGGGTTTGTCTCCGGCAACTTCGTGGGACGGGGAGACGGGCGTCATTCCGACGAGTTGAGGAATGGCGTTGCGGCTGGCTTGGTAGAATTCTTCGTTTTTTTCCACGCCGATGCAGCTAAGGCCCAGGGATTCGGCGGCGGCTATCGTTGCGCCGGCTCCCATAAACGGGTCGCAAATTATTCCCTCGCCCAGCGGCAGCGCGGCGTGGACAATCTGCCGCATGAACGATTGGGGTTTGGCACTGGGGTGTTTCATCAGGTCTCGTTCCGGCCTGGGCGTCCTTTCGCTGACAATAACATCCTGGAAAGGGCTACCGTCGGCGCGCCGCCGCAAACCGCCGGTTCCATAAGCCCGGAGACAGTCTCCCACCGTCATACCCGGAGGCAGCGGCTTTCGGAAAACCCCCCAAGGCTCATAACAACCCCGGGGCAGGGAAACCACTCCCGGAAATTCCGCCTCGGCGTTTTTGGGCCTGTCCCCACCCCGGAGAGTTTTCACCAAGCGGATAACCTCGCATCGGAACTCCAGGCCCGACTCGGCCAGGGCGGAAAAGACTTGCTGGGACAAGAAGGCATTGCTGGCGATGATTACATGGCCGCCCGGAACCAGCGTCCGCTCCGCCAGTTGCCCCCACCGGAAGAAAAACCCGCTCAACGCCCTTCTTTCTTTGGAGCTGAGAGCCGTGAAACGGGGCAGCGGCGCCCGTTGGTGGCCGTCAAAAGCCGGCGGGATTCGCCAAATTCCCCCGTGACCGTTGTTTCTTTTCAGGATTTGGTCAGCGTCAAATTCCTTAACCCCATAAGGGGGATCAGTAACGAAGGCGTGCAAACTGCCGGGGTCAATCCGGGCCAACCACTCGAAACAGTCGGCTTGTAATATCAATGACCGACCGACAGTTTCAGAGGGGTAATCAAGGCGCATCCGTTCCAACGTTGCTACGACCATGCCCCGATTCTAGCAGTCTCGGCGACGGGGTTACAACAAGGGCTTGGGCCACGGGCAACCGGGTTGGAACGGTGACGGGAAAACCTTGACATGACGGCGCGGGGTGTGAAAGCCTAAACCTTGATTGACAGCTTGGGCGAAAACGGGGGCTTTATGACCGGGCCAGCAGCGAGATTGGGCATCCTGGTGGGGGGCGGGCCTGCCCCCGGCATCAACTGCGTCATCAGTTCGGTGACCATCGAGGCCATCAACGCCGGCGTTGACGTGCTGGGCATCTACGACGGTTTCCAGCACCTGATTAGCGGCGAAACCAGGCTGGCGCATCCCCTGTCCATCCCCGACGTTACCAGCATCCACTTCCAGGGCGGTTCCGTGCTGCGCACGTCGCGGGCCAGTCCTACCCACCACCCGGAGGACATGGAACGAGTGCTGCGGTCGCTGCGGGAACTTCACGTCAAGTACCTGGTGACCATCGGGGGCGACGGCACGGCCTACGCCGCCTCCGAGTTGGCCCGGGCCGCCGGGGGCGAGGTGCGGGTGGCCCACGTTCCCAAGACCATTGACAACGACCTGCCCCTGCCCGGCGGGATGCCCACCTTCGGGTTCGAGACGGCCCGGCATATCGGCACCCAAACGGTGCTGAACCTGATGGAGGACTCGCGAACCACCAACCGATGGTACTTTGTGGTGGTCATGGGGCGCACCGCCGGCCACCTGGCCCTGGGCATCGGCAAGGCCGCCGGAGCCACTTTGACCCTGGTTCCCGAAGAATTCGCCGGGGAGACGGTATCTCTCGACCGGGTTTGCGGCCAACTGGAAGGGGCCATCCTCAAGCGCAAGGTGATGGGCCGCAACCGGGGGGTAGCCATCATCGCCGAGGGCATATCCGGGGTGCTGAACCCGGAGGAACTGGCCGACGCCCCCGGCGTGTCCCTGGGCCGGGATGACTACGGGCGGCTGCGGTTGAGCGAAATCCCCCTGGCCGACGTGCTGCGGCGGGAGGTAGAGCGGCGGTTCGCGGCGCGGGGGGGACGGATTTCCATTGTGGGAACCACCCTGGGCTACGAACTGCGCTCGGCCATGCCCATTCCCTTCGATATTGACTACACCCGCACCCTGGGCTACGGCGCGGTGGGGTTTCTGCTGACCCCGCCGGTCACTCCCGACGTGGCCGACGGGGGGTTGGTCTGCCTGGACGGCGGGCTGCTGCGGGCCTTGCCCTTTCCTGACTTGCGAGACCCAGAGACGGGCTTAACTCAGGTTCGGACGGTGGACTTGCAATCGGAACATTACGCCGCAGCGCGCAAGTACATGATTCGGCTGGAGTCGCGTGACGTTACCGACCCGGAACGGTTGGGCCGCTTGGCCGCCGCCGCCAACATAAGTGACGACGACTTTCTGTACGCCTTCGGGCCGGTGGTGGGCCTGACCCGCACCGCCCCCAGCCATTCGTTTGCGGGAGCGGAACCGCTGCCGGCGGCGGCTGTGGGGGATGGGTAGGGGTCAACCATCCGCCAGTTGTTCGGCGTTGGCGATGTATCCGCCGGTCTGGTGAATGAGGGTGACTACTTCTTCGGAGTCGCAGCGGCCGTTGTAGAAACATTGGCCGTGCAGCCGGTAGATTGACTGGTAGTTGTGAGGTTTCATTGACCGGAGGACGGCGTGGTCTTGGCGGGCCAAGGCATCCATCTCATCCGACGTTTGCGCGGTGGTTCCCGGCGCCTCTCCGGTCTGGGCCATAACCAGCCCGTCGGCGGCCCGTTTGGTGGCGCACCAGGCTTTTTCGGCGGCGGCGCGTATGTCGCCGGCCTCCAGCCGTTCCAAGGCCGAGCGGTGCAGTTGCTGGGCGTCCGCGAAAATGTCTTGGACTTCCCTTGTTATGGTCATTGGCTTTGGTCTTCTTTCCGTCGGTTGGGGTCAGCGTCGAAACGGTTACCGGGCCAGTTCCTCAACGTCTTGGATGTACCGGGAAACGGCTCGGATAAGCTGGCCGTCCTGTTCGGCATCGCACTTGCCGTGATAGAAACAAGTCCCGTGGAGGGCGCCCTGAACATGGAAATAACGACCGACGATGCCCAGCCGGTCAACGCGCGGGTTATTGCTGCCCAGCCTTTTCAGGGCGAAAGAAATGTCGGGAGTCCTTTCGGGCAGTTCACCTTCCAACGCCAGAATCAAGGCGCTGCTGGAGCGGAGAGTGGCGCACCAGGCTTTTTCGGCGGCGTCGCGGATGTCGCCGGCCTGCAGCCGTTCCAAGGCCGATTGGTGAAGTTGCCGGGCGTCGGCGAAAATTTCATCCACTTCTGCGGTCATGGTCATTGGCGTAGCTTACTCCAACGGGTCTATCTTGCCGGTTAGCTGCATATAAAGGGCGTCGGGGCAAAGTTCTATGTCTTCGCCCCAGGCAATTCCGCCGTGCGGCGTCAAGGATATGTCCTTGAAGAAGTCGGGGTTATCCCAAGCCGCGAATACGCTGGCCCATTTCAGATGCGACAAGTCAACCTCTCCGGCGGCTCCATCGGAGTAGCGCAGCCATATCCGCCAATTTTCCCGGGCTTCTACCTTGGTCGGACGAATCACTTTCAATCTCCCCCATTCTACGGGTTGGCCGGGGTTTGGGGGCGCAGGGCGTTGCGGGTTAGCAGTTCTTCGGCGATTTGGATGCTGTTGAGGGCCGCGCCTTTGCGAAGGTTGTCGGAGACTACCCACAAGACCAGCCCGTTGGGGTTGGATTGGTCCTGCCGGATGCGTCCGACGAAAACGTCGTCCTTTCCGGCGGCGTTCCAGGGAGTGGGGTAAAGGCCGATGGTTGGGTCGTCCTGAACCTGGACGCCGGGCATTTCAGCCAAGGCGTCCCGGGCCTCGGCGGGGCTGACGGGTTGCTCAAATTCCAGGTGGACGGCGGCGCAGTGGGAGACGTACACCGGCACCCGGACGCAGGTGGCGGAAATGGCGATGTCCGGGGCGTGCATGATTTTGCGGGTTTCGTCAACCATCTTCTGCTCTTCCCGGGTGTAGCCGCTTTCCAGAAAGCTGTCAATGTGGGGAAAGACGTTGAAGGCGATTTGCTGGGGAAGGGCGTCGGGAGTGGCGTCGCCCCCGTCCAGCAGGATGCGGCACTGGTCGCGCAGTTCGTTGATGGCGGCTCCGCCGGCGCCGGAAACGGACTGGTAGGTGTCGGCGACGATGCGGCGGATGGGGCTGATTTGGCGCAAAGGGTGAGCCACCATGACCAAGGGGGTGGTAGAGCAGTTGGGGATGGATATGATGCCCCGGTGCCATTCCACGTCCTCGCCGTTGACCTCCGGCGCCACCAGGGGAACGTGGGGTTCCATCCGGAAGGCGGAGCCGTCGTCAATGACCACTGCCCCGGCAGCCACCGCCGCCGGAGCGAATTGGCGGCTGACGGTTGCGCTGACGGATATGAAGGCAATGTCCACGTGTTTGAACGAGTCCTCGGTAGTTTCCTCGACGGCAATTTCCCGTCCGTTGACGGTCAAACGGCGTCCGGCGGAACGGGCGGAGGCCAGCAGCTTGAAACGGTGAGCCTTGGGGTAACGCTGCTCCATGATGCGGAAAAATTCGGAGCCGACAGCCCCGGTTGCGCCGACGACGGCGATGGTCAAGTCTGACAGGTCATGGCTGGGCATGATTGAAGGGCCTCCGTTGGGGGGATTCCCGCTTTAGCGGAAACGAAGTTGGACATGGATTAGCAGGGTACCCAATAGGAAATTCCCACGGCAGGGGAATGGCGGTTGGGGATGGGCTTGGCTTGGCGGGTGACGCCGGGGGATTACAGGCCGAGGACGTTTTCCAAGCCTACCACAAGGCCCGGCTGCTTAACAACTTCGCGGATGCAGCGCATGACGCCGGGCATATAACATTCCCGGCTGATGATTTCGTGCTTGAGGGAAATGGTTTGACCGGGGGCGCCCATCTGCACTTCGTGGTTGGTGATGCGGCCCGGCATCCTTATGGCGTGGATGGTGACGCCGTTAACATCGCCGCCGCGGGTGCCGGGCAGGTTTTCCTTTTCGGTGACGTTGCGGGTGAACTGCTTGGCGTCGCCCAGACTTTGGGCCATGTCCATAGCGAAACCGGAGGGGGCGTCAATCTTGGCCTCGTGGTGCGCCTCCACGATATCCACGTAATCGAAGAATGGGGCTGCTTGCTGGGCCAGTTTCTTCAGCACCACCGCGCCCAGGGCGAAGTTGGGGGCGACGATGATGCCGACGTTGTTGTCATGGGCCAAGGCATCCAACTGCCGCAGGTGCTCCGGGGTCAGCCCGCTGGAACCCAGGACCAGGTTGACGGAGCGGGCCGCAGCGACGGGAGCCATTTCCATGCAGGCAGCGGCGTTGGTGAAGTCCACCAGCACGTCGGGGCCGGTCTGTTCCAACAGGGAGTCAAGGTTGGTGGACAGGGGCGCGGAACCTCCGTCGGGGAGGGCCAGGCTGTCGCCCCGTTCCTGGCGGCAGGCAGCGCCCACCAGGGCCAGATCTGCCTCCCGGCCCAGGGCGTTGACGGTTTCAAGTCCCATCTTGCCGGTTGCTCCGTGGATTACGACTTTAATGGGCGGCATTTCTTTACCTGCCTGTAACGTCGGATTGGGCTAACGTGAGGCCAATGTTACCACGAGGCGGCAGGGCGGGGAAGTTGAAAAAGGGCGGGGTTTGCCCCCACCCAACCCTCCCCCTAAACAGGGGGAGGGAGTTATTTCGCACGGTTCCGGCGAGGGTTTCCTAGCGGTCGGGGCGCGGGCGGTTGCCGCTGTTGCCCAGGAAGCGGCGTTCCTGGAAACCGCCGCCCTGCCGGTCACGGTTGCCGTAGCCGCCGCCACCCTGACGGTTGCCGCCGCCTTGCCGGTCGCGGTTGCCATACCCGCCACCACCACCCTGACGGTTGCCGCCGCCCTGCCGGTCACGGTTGCCATACCCACCGCCACCACCGCCCCGGTTGCCCTGGGGGCCGCCGCGGTTGCCGCCAAAGCCGCCGCCACCACCCCGGCGGTCGCCGCCTTGGCGGTCGCGATTGCCGAAACCGCCGCCACCGCCCCGGTTGCCCTGGGGTTGGGGACGGGGGCCGCCATCGTCGCCGAACAGGGCGCGACGGGACAGGTTCAACCGGCCCAGGTTGTCAATTTCCTGAATCATCACGGTGATTTCCTGGCCCAGGTCTATGTCCGACTCAACGTCGCCCATTTCTTCGCTGCGCAGCAGGCCGTCCTTGCCGGGGAGAAGCTCGACGAAGACGCCGAAGTTGGTCATGCGGCTGACCTTGCCGGTGATGATGTCGCCAACCACCAACTCGCGGGTCAAGCCGTCAATGCGGGTGCGGGCCAAGTCCAGCATGGCCTGGTCGCTGGAGCCGATGGTGACGCCGCCCTCGTCGGAAACGTCAATGGAGCAACCGGTCTCTTCGATGATGGCCCGGATGACCCGCCCGCCGGGGCCAATGACCGCTCCGATTTTCTCCACCGGAATCTGGATCCGAATCATCTTGGGAGCGTAGGGACTCATCTGGGTGCGGGGTTGGGACAGGGCCAGATTCATCTTGTCCAGGATGAACAACCGTCCCTGGCGGGCTTGCTCCAGGGCTTCCCGCAGAATGTCCTCGGACAGGCCCTTGATTTTGCAGTCCATCTGGAGGGCGTTGACTCCCTCGGTAGTGCCGGCCACCTTGAAGTCCATGTCGCCCAGGAAGTCCTCGATGCCCTGGATGTCGCTGAGGACGGCGTACTTTCCGTCAGGGTCGGTAATCAGGCCCATCGCGATGCCGGCGACGGGGGCGGATATGGGAACGCCGGCGTCCATGAGGGCCAGGGTGCTGCCGCAAACGCTGCCCATTGAAGTGCTGCCGTTGGAGCTGAGGACTTCGGACACCACCCGGATGGCGTAGGGGAAATCAGTTTCCGAGGGCAGTACGGACAGCAAGGCGCGCTCGGCCAACGCCCCGTGACCGATTTCCCGGCGTCCGGGGGAACCCACCCGGCGGGCCTCGCCGGTGGAGTAGGGCGGGAAATTGTAATGGTGCATATAGCGCTTGGTGGCATCGGGGCCGACGGTGTCCAGGGTCTGTTTCATGGTCAGCGATGCCAGCGTAGCCACGGAAAGCACCTGGGTCTGGCCGCGGGTGAAGAGGCCGGAGCCGTGGGTGCGGGGCAGAACGCCGGCTTCGGAAGTGATGGGGCGGATTTCATCCAGGCCGCGCCCGTCGGGGCGGACGTTCATATCCAGGATGCGGCGGCGGACTTCGGACTTGACCACGGAGTTGAAACCGCCGGACACGGCGCCGGGGGTATAATCGTCGGCCAACTCTTCGGCCAGGGCCGCTTCCAGAGCGTCCAGGGCTTCTACCCGCTCGGCTTTCATGGCGTTTTGCTCCAGCACGGCGGTCAGCCGCCCGTTGAGGGCGGAGTGAATCCGGGTTTCAAGCCGTTTGGCCTCCTCGTTGTCCGCGTTGACTTCCAGCTTGGTTTCGCCGGCCTGGGCCGCCAGTTCCTCAATCATGTCTATGGCGACCTGGTTGGCTTCGTGGGCGCGGCGGATGCCTTCGAGGATGACCTCTTCGGAGACCTCTTCGGAACCGGACTCGACCATGATGATGGCGTCGCGGGTGCTGCTGACCACCAGGTTAAGCTGGCTGTCCTCAATCTGGCGGTAGGTGGGGTGGATGATGAACTCGCCGGAGTCGGCCCCGTAAGCGACGCGGCAAGCCCCGATGGGGCCGTCGAAGGGAATCCGGGAAAGGGACAGGGCCGCCGATGCGCCAATCATAGCCAAGACTTCGGGGGGGTTCTTCTGGTCGGCGGAAAGGATGGTCAGGATGACCTGGATGTCGTTGTGGATGCCCTTGGGGAAGAGGGGGCGGATGGAGCGGTCGGTAAGGCGGGCGGACAGAATCGCCTCTTGACCGGGACGGCCTTCCCGACGGAAGAAGCTGCCGGGAATCTTGCCGGCAGAGTAGAGCTTCTCTTCGTACTCGACGGTCAGGGGCAGGAAATCAATGTCCGGGCGGGGCTTGTCGGATATGACGGCGGTAGCCAGCAGGACGGTATCGCCGTAGCGGAGGGTGACGGAACCGTGGGCCTGGAAAGCGAGCTTGCCGGTTTCCAGGGACAGGTTTTCACCGCCCAAGGCGCGTTCTACAACGGTGGGCATGGTCATGGTTGACATGGTAAAGGAACAGTACCTCGCGTTAGATTAAAGCAAGGATGCGACTAGGCGATTCGAGACAAAGAAAGCCGCGCCTTGGGGGGCGCGGGAGGAAAGGGAACTACCGGCGCAGGCCCAGCCTGGCGATTAAGGTCTGGTAGCGGTTGACGTCTTCTTTGCTGAGGTAGTTGAGCAACCGCCGGCGCTTGGACACAAGGCCAACAAGCCCTCGGCGGGAGTGAACGTCTTTCTTGTGCGTTCGCAGGTGGTCGGTCACCTGCTTGATTCTCTCGGTCAGCACCGCAACCTGGACTTCGGTGGAGCCGGTGTCGGTGTCGTGTAGTTGGTAATCCTTGGTCAGGCGTTCCCTAGTTTCCTGGTCTAGCATCAGTTAATTGAAACCCTTAGTCTTTCCTTCTCTTTCGGGGCCAGTATAGCATACGGGAGCAACAAATAGCAATCGGCTTTTTTCGCTACGGCTGACGCCGATTCGTCGCCGGGTGTCCGAAACGGCAAAAAACTTGGGCAGTCAGGGCAATCTAGCGTCAGTGGCCGGCAGGATGGGGGAATGTTCTTACTCACCCTCACCCCGCAAGCGGCGCAGTTCGGCTTCCAGTTCCCGGGCCCGTTCCAAAGCGGCGTCCCGCTCTTCCTCGGCGGTCAGCCGTCCGATACGCTCGACGTTTCGTTCCTGCAAGGCTGAATCCCGCTCATCTTCGGCTGCGATGCGAGCGTCGTCCGTTTCGTCAAATGTCCGCAGGTAGCTGCCCGCCAGTGGGTCGTACCAGCGCAGTTGTCCCTCTTCCCAACAAATGTCCAGGCCCAAGACCGTGCTGTGTCCCCATCGGCGGGCGTTGCCTTCTTCAACTATCGCAATCGGTTGGTAAACGCTGTCCACCAACCTATCTCCGGCCAAGGGCAGGTCGTACAACCGCCCTCCCGTCGGGTCAAACCGCCAGTATTCCGGTATCCCGAAATTGGCGTAGTCCACCCGTTTCCGGGTGTAGTCGTTCTGCGCCGTGTGGATGGACGCTATCTCCAGCACGAAGTCCGGCGGCTTGCCCTGGTCGGCGATGGAATAGCCCATCTGGGCGATGATGTAGGGACGGTCTATGTTGAAGGCTATCAGCAGGTCGGGAATGCGAATCCCCCGCCGCTGCCGGGCGGTGTTGCCCACCGGCACCTCCCCCAGAATGATGATGTTGTCAGAGGCGCCGAAGTGACGGGTCAGGGCGGCTTGATGGGCCGGAGCATGAAGAAATAGGGTGTTCTGCATATCGTCCCTGGGGGGGAAGTCCGGGAAGGTGTCAATCCCATCCGATTCGACGGGGCGGGTCTTGGGGGCGGTTTTACTGGTCATGGGCCTATCATCCATCGGGGGCGTTCGGGCAGGTTGTCTTGCAATCTTACGTTCCCTTTTATTGAGCGTTTCTCCGGTTTGTCCTGCGGGTGGGCTGGGCCGGCTGGCGCATCAGGAAGTAGGGGGCATTATACATCAGACATACCCGGATGCTCATCCGTCGGAAGGTTGCGGAGGCGTTTAGACTTGGCTCTCCGCCAATTTTCGCGGCAACCCTCGGAAATACCGGCCTTTCTATGTTAGACCGAGTGGCTTATAATGTCGGGCTGGCAGGCCTTGGCACGCGGGGCCGCCCTTTTCAGGGCCAATGTTGTAAACCCGGGTATCTTGCCGGGAGTTTTGGAGGAGTTTTTATGGCAGACGGGGAGTTCGTCAGAGTGGCGGCGGTCAGTGAAATCGCCCCCGGCGACATGAAAATGGTGGATGTTGGCGCGGAGCAGGTGCTTCTGGTCAACGTCGAGGGCACGATTCACGCTTGCGACGACGTTTGTACCCATTCTTATGCTTCGCTTTCCGAGGGCGACCTGTACGGCGTCGAGGTTGTATGCCCGCTGCACGGCGCGCTTTTCAACGTAACCACCGGAGAGGCGGTTACTCCCCCGGCTGAAGACCCCTTGCGGCTGTTCCAGGTACGCATCGAGGGGGACGACATCCTGGTTGGGCCGCCGGCCGAGTCCTAGAAGGTACGGAGTTACAGGGTTGGCCGGGTTATTCCAGCCAACCCCATTTTTCCGGCGGCCAGTAAACAACCCACACTTTGCCCAGGATGTGCTCTTCCGGCACCGTTCCCCAGTTGCGGGAGTCGTTGCTGCCGCCCCGACTGCGGTTGTCCCCCAGCACGAAATACTCCCCGTCCTGGACAACGACCGGGGACATATCGGAAGGGTCGGCGCGGGAAATGTAGGGTTCGGCCAGGGTTTGGCCGTTGACTATCACGTCGCTGCCCCGTATTTCTACCCGGTCGCCGGGAATGCCGATGACCCGTTTCACGAAGTCGCGGGTCGGGTCGCGGGGGTAGTGAAATACGATGATCTCGCCTCGCTGGGGCGGACGCACCGCGAAACTCTTGTTGGATTCCTCGACTTTCCAGAAAGGCGTCAGTCGGGACCAGCGTTGGGCGTCGAGCTGGACGTAAACCAGCTTGTTGACCAGCAGGTATTGGCCCCCCTCCAGGGTGGGGTGCATACTGGAGCCTTCCACCTTGAAGTTCTGGATGCTGGTCTGGATGAATACGAAAATCACCAGGGCCAGCAGGATGGCTTCGGCAAATTCGCGGATTATGGCGGGCATCCGGCCTGTTTCCCAACTATCGCTTTGGCGTCTCCACCCACGGTTGGCCCCAACCCAACGCGGAGCGATTATACCACCGTCGGGAAGGGTTGCCTGGTACCACCGGCGACGGGTTGAGGCGGGAACGGCAGTCGGACAAGTAAGATTGTCCCGTCAAGGGGGTTCTGCTACAATCGCCCAAAATCGGCGGGAGCCGGCGGCGCAATGCGGCGGGCCAAAGCGCCAGTTAACACAAGGGTTAAAGCAGGGGGAGGCAACGGGCTATGAGTTGGCGGTTCGAGTTGCTGGTCAAGCCCTACGGCGGGGTCAGCGAAGGCCCAGCCTGGGACGGCGAGGCCATTTATTTTACCCATATTCCCAGCAGCCGCATCATGAAGTACGACCCGGCATCGGGGGAGATTTCCACGGCGCGGGAGAATACCAACCACACCAACGGACTGGCTTACGACACCCGCGGCAACCTGTACGGCTGCTGCTCCGGCGGGCGGGCCATCGTGCGGTTCAACGCCGACGGAACCACCACCACGGTGGCTGACCGGGTGGATGGCGTGAAGTTGAACACCCCCAACGACCTGGCTACTGACCGCCAAGGGCGCATCTGGTTTACCAATCCGTGGAACGCCGGCAACATTGACCCCAGCGAGGTTGAGGAACTGGACAACCGCTCGGTGCTGCGGGCCGACCCCCAACCCGATGGCAGTTACGTCACCAGCCGGGTCACTTTCGACACCACCATGCCCAACGGCATCCTGGTTTCCCCTGACCAGAAGACCCTTTACGTGGCGGAAAGCAACAGCGAGCGGCTGGACCTGGATAGAGAACTGCGGGCTTATCCCATCAACGCCGACGGCAGCTTGGGGCCTTATCGGTCATTACATTCCTTCGGGCGCGACGGCAGACGGGTACATCGGGGGATTGACGGGATGTGCCTGGACGCCGAGGGCAACATCGTCGCCACCGCCGGCTGGGAACTGGGCGGCCCCGGCCCGATGCTGTACGTTTTCTCCCCGGAGGGCCGGGTGCTGGAGACCCATCCCATCGCCTGCAACCGCCCCACCAACTGCTGCTTCGGCGGGCCGGACTTGACCACCATCTACGTCACTTCCACCGACGGGCATTTCTACCGGGCGGAGACCGACCGGGTGGGTTGGGCGCTGTATCCCTGATTTTTGGGGGGCCGGACGATGATTAACCGGAGTTTGGGCGATTACGGGTATAACCGCCGGCAACTGCGCCAGGGCGGGGGCCGGGGCAACGGCAACGACCACCTGGACGAGTTGCTGGGCAGCACCGAGCTTTACATCTACCAGACCCCCAACCGCAAGGTGAAGGGCTACGAAAGCCTGAAGATGTTTGTCGAGTCCGAGGGATGCGAAGTTATCTTCACCGCCGACGCTCCGCCGGAGTTGAGCAACTACGAGACGATGCGGATTACCCACAAGCGGGGCGAGAAAATCCCCGACGCCGTAATCAAGCGCGCCCATTCCTGGGCGCACAACCGCAACTTCCTGCACAGCTTTTTCAAGCCACTGTACCGCTAGGGGGCGGGGCGCACGCAGTTGACCATAAGGGGGCGGGCCTGAAACCCGCCCCTATTGATATTTGGGACGGCTCAGGGTTCGCTTTCGTACCAGCCGGAGCCGAAGATATAGTCGTCGTACTTGACGGCCCAGGCGTGTTTCAATTCTTCCTTGTTGCCCCTGGCCGGGTTGGGGTCGTAGTAGTCAACCCATTGACCTTCGCCGTCGGTGGACAGGATTTGCGCTCCGAAGTTGTTGCCCCGGCTGTCCGTTCCTACCGGGCCTTTCAGGTCATGGCCGACTTTTTCGGGTACGGCGGGATGAACCAGCATGGTATCGTCCGGGCCGACTACGAACAAGAACCATTGCCCGTCAACGCTTTCCATTGAGTTGTAGTAATTGAAAGCGTCTTCCTTGCCCACCAGGGCATAGCGTTGAATCGCCTCGGTAACGTAAGCCCTGGTGTACTCTGCGGGCCGGGTTTGGGGCGGGCGGAAGAGGTGGCGTTCATACCAGCCGGAGCCGAAGATGTAGCCGTCGTGCCTGATCGCCCAGGTGTGTTTCACTTCGCCCTGGCCCGTCGCCGGGTTGATGGACAGGTAATCAACCCATTGTCCTTCCCCGGTGGTGGCGGTCAGGGCCTTACCCTGGTGGTAGCCGGAGGCGTCCACGAATATCGGGCTGTCCAGCGGCTCCCCGATGAGCGATGGGATGGTAGGGTGGACAATCAGGACATCGTTTTCGTCGGCGATGAAAATGTACCAATCGCCGTCCACGCTCTCTTGGGAGTTGTAGTAGGCGACGGTCTGCCCTCGCCCGTTCTCTTTGTAGTAGCGAACGGCGTCGGCGACGAAGGCGCGGGTGTATTCCGCCGGGGAGGTTTTGGCAACGGGCGTATCCCGTTGGGCAAACAGGGCAATGGTCGCCAGAACCAGGGCGGCCAAGGCCACGATGAACGTCAACGCAATGAAGATACGGGTCAGCAAGGGCAGGGCCTCCTGACTAAGAAATCAAACGGTCCGCAGAACTTGAAGGCTTGACTTAGCGAATATCCGTGATAGGATTGGAATGACGATACCCCTCACGCCTCTCATTGGAACGGCGCACCAGAGGGGTTTATTTTTTGCGAGTTCGCAGATGACCTTGACCCGAATGACTCCGGACCCACTTGGCCCTCCCGCATCAGTCAGTGATCAAGTCACCCGGCTACGTCAGCGGGGTTTGTCATTTCCGGATCCTGGTAGGGCTGCTCATTTCCTCAGCAACATTAACCTTTATCATATCAGGGGATACTTAGAACCTTTCATAGATCAAACAGCAAGCGTCAACCCACGCCCTTTCCTAACCAATGCCTCCTTCGACAGTGTGATTGAGAGGTATGACTTCGACAAGGCTCTGCGTATTCTATTGCTAGAGGCTTTCAGTCACATAGAAGTATCAATCCGCACCCAGTGGACCTATCACCTAGCTTACACTCGACAGGGAGGCGAACTGGCTCATCTAGATCCAACTCTATTCTCTCAAGATTACTACAGAAACCTAGTGGGTTTGTACAGAGATTACCAGCGACACGGCAACCGAGCGCATCTTTACGATTTCTCGATCTGTCCGATTTGGGCGATTGCGGAAGCAATGTCATTTGGTCAGATGTCGCGCTGGTACGGCGATACGAATAGGCAAGTCCGACGACTTGTCGCTAACCACTATGGACTCGATGAACGGATCCTTCGAACTCTCCTGCGCCACCTGGCTCCGATTCGGAGCTTCTGCGCTCATCACGAGCGGTTATGGGATAGAGATTTCATCACAAAGCTCACGGTCCCAACGAGGATGGGCGCATTTGCAAATCCGGGATCGTTTTTCAATAGGGGCAACAACATCAAGCTCTACAACTCACTGGTGATGATAGCCCACTTGACCAGGGTTATCACAGGTAGTGCAGAATGGCCGTTGCGCCTGGTAGCCCTGATTGACCAGTACCAAAACATCCCAGTAAACGAAATGGGATTCGTACCGGGTTGGCAGAGCTTAGACATTTGGAAGTAAGTGACAGAACTCAAGCGGGATGCGTAGGCCGATTGATTACTGGCCATCAACGGCGGAATAATCACCCGTTTTGGAACGCCGGCAAAACTTCTTCGATGCAGCGTTGCAGTTGGTGGGGCAGGTTGGGAGCGGCAAAGCGCAGTACGGGGGTGGTGCATCCGGCGTCAATGTAGGCCCGTATTTTTTCGATAACCGCGTCGGGCGGGCCGTAGGCCAGCCACAGGTCGGCGCGCTCCCGGGAGATGTAACCCGCGCCGTAGTAGGTGGTTAGAAAGGTAGCCGCCTCGTTGTACGCCTGCTCCCGGTCTTCGTTGATGTTGACCATCAGGTGCAGGCAGGAATCCAGTTGCGACGGGTCGCGGCCTCTCTCGGCGGCGTATGCCTGGATGCGATTGAAACGGTCGCCGAAGGTGTCAACCGGGGTGGCGTCGGTCTGCCAGCCGTCGCCGTGAGCGGCTACCCGCCGCAGGATGCGGTCAACCGTGGCGTCGTCGGCTTGGCCTGGCTTGGGGTTGGCGGCGATGAGGATGGGCAATGGCTGCTGCACCGGCTTGGGCAGCGCCTCCACTTCGGAAAACTGGTAATACTTCCCCTGGTGGGTGACTTTTTCTTCCGACCACAGCCGCCGCAGAATCTTGACCCCTTCCACCAACCGGCCCGGACGCTCCGGCGACCTGACGCCGAAGGTTTCGAGTTCGTGGGAAAACGCCGGGCCGTCCAGGGCCGAACCGCCGTTGCAGACCGACAGGATGGTGCGCCCGCCGGAAAGCACGTCCAGGCTGGCCCACTGGATTGCCAGCAGCAGGGGGTCACGCAGGGGAAAGCTGGCCAGGCAGATAGTTCCCAGCTTGACCCGGCGGGTGCGGGCGGCGATGGCGGAAAGGGTAACGATAGCCTCGACTCGGGGCTTGGACAGCAGGTTGTCGCCCACCCAAACGCTGTCGAAAAGCCCGGAATCCTCAGCGACGCAGGCGGCTTCAACAATCTGGTCCATAGTTGCCCAATCGAACAGCACGGCGCGGGTGGAAAGGCTAAGTCCGAATTTGGTCTGGCGTTGCTCGGTCACGTTAGTCCTCCCGCGTTGGATTCTGGGTTGTACGGCTGGGCCACCCCGTCAGGTCATCGCTTTGGCTCGTCGTCAGGCGCCGGGAGGACGGTAGTTGACGGACTTCTTGACAGCTTCGTCAATTTCCTCCGGGGTCAAGAGAACTGTGGTACTCCAGGCAACCGCCCCGGCGGCGCTGACGTGCAGGCCCACGGCGGCCGCGCTGGCCCGGTCGGGAGCGTTGAAGATGATGTAGAGGTCGTCTTCACCGAAGGCGTAGAGCAGGTTTTCCACCGTGCCGCCGACGGATTCGATGGCGGCGGTGATGGCGTCCCGCCGGGCAACGCCGCCTTCCTCGATTAGTCCTTGCAGACCTTCCGGGGTGTAGGTCACTCTGGCCAGGTACTTGGGCATATCGCCTCCTTGGGTGCGTTGGATTGGCTACGGTATGGGGTTGGGGCGATTGATGGACGGCCGCTAACGCGACGGGGCCGGCCCCAAGTGGCTGCCGGCGTCCACCAGGATAGTCTCGCCGGTGACGTGCTCGGCGCCTTCCAGCAGCCAAACCACCGGGTCGGCAACGGCGTCGGTGGTGCCGGCGGCCTTCAGGGGAGCGGATTGGGCGTAGTGGTCAATAAAGGCGTGGTAGTTTTCCTCGCCCAAACCCTCCCGCCACCAGCGGGTCTGCATGACGCCGGGGCAGACGGCGTTGACGCGGATTTCCGGCGCCAGCGCGCGGGCCAGAGACAGAGTCATCACGTTGAGGGCGGCCTTGGATGCGGCGTAAGCGATGGAACTGCCGGTGCCGGTAAAGGCCGACCCGGACGAGACATTGACTATCGCCCCTTTGCCCCCTTCTTTCATGGCCGGAACGACGGCCCGCGCCATCTGGAACGCGCCGATGACGTTGACTCCAAAAATGCGGTTGAAGTCCTCGGCGGAAAGCCCTTCCAGGTCGGTGTGGGGAACTATTTTGGACTGGGCGGCGTTGTTGACCAGCCCGTCTATGCGGCCCCACTGCTCTACGGCCAGGGAAGCCATGCGGCGGCAATCTTCGTCCACGGAAACGTCGGCCTGGCAGAGAAGGGCATCGGCGCCCAGGCTGCGACAAGCGTCGGCGGTTTCTTCGGCCTCAGCCCGGCTCTTGGTGTAGTTGATGACCACCCTGGCGCCCTTGCCGGCCAGCCGTTGGGCCACCGTCGCGCCCAGCCCGGTAGCCGAGCCGGTAACTATGAAAACCCCGTCCTGCAAGTCCATCGCCCTTGCCCCCTTCGCCGCGTGTCCAGTTTTGGTTGCATTATAGCGGATGGGGCGGTGTTTGGGCGGGCGGGTTGGTGGCGGGTCTATAATGGGGTTGGGCGGATTCCAAACCCTGCCCTGGGCCAAAACTTCCCGGACAAGGACGGCAGCCATGACCCCCAGCACGATGATTGAATCGGTACACATTCGAGGTTTCCGGTCTCTGGCCGACGTGGAACTTTCCGGTCTGCCGGGGGCAACCGTGCTAATCGGCCCCAACGGTTCCGGGAAGTCGAACTTTATCCGTTTCTTCGAAATGTTGAGTTGGATGCTCCTCCACCGTCAGTTGGGCGATTTCATAGCCAGGCAAGGAGGGGCCGACGACCAGCTATTTGGCGGCAACCGCTTGACCCCCCGCATGGAGGCCACAATCAGGATAAGAACCATGTACGGCCGGAGCGACTACCGTTTTTCGCTGTCCTATGGACATCCCGACCGTTTTATCTTCAGCGAAGAAGCCTTTAGGTACACCGCTTCAGGTTTACCTGCGGATTTCCCTTGGCAATACCTTGACAGCGGACACCGGGAAGCAAAGATTGTCGAAGCTGCTCAATCATCTGGGAATTACGGAGTCGATCGGCAAATGGCGTGGGTCATTGTGCAGTTGCTCGGAAAATGTCACGTATTCCAATTCCATGATACGTCGGCAAGTTCCAATTTCAAGAACGCATGGGATGTGTCGGATTGCATCCAACTCCGAAGTGACGGGGGGAATCTGGCGGCGGTGCTATATGGTTTGGAACAACGAGACGTTCAGCGGTACGAGTTGATTTGCCGCCACATCGGGCGAGTCCTGCCAGGTTTTGACCGCTTTGACATCCAGCCGTATTACGGCAAAGTCCTGTTGCGATGGAAAGGCAAATGGAGCGACAAGACCTTTGGGGCGCATCTAACGTCGGACGGGTCGCTGCGCTTCTTTGCACTGGTGACACTACTGAATCTTCCTCCAGAAATGCTGCCCGACGTTATCCTGCTGGACGAACCGGAACTGGGTCTGCATCCGGCGGCGGTCGCTTTGGTTGGTGGAATGATAAAGTCTCTGGCCGCAGAAAAACAGGTCATCGTAGCGACTCAATCCCCGTTGTTGGTAGATTCGTTTAACCTAGACGAGATTTTCGTTCTGGACTTGGAGGACGGGCGGACAAAGTGCAACAAGCTGAACGCTGATGATTATGGGGCGTGGCTGGAGGACAACTTCACGCCGGGAGAGCTTTGGCAGAAAAACCTTCTGGGGGGCCGTCCGTGACCCGTCTGGCTGTGTCGGTGGAAGGACAAACGGAAGAGGCATTTATCAACGGGGTACTTGCGCCCCACTTGTTGAACTGCGGCGTTTATGCAACACCCATACTCATCGGGAGGCGGGGCGGGAATGTGACGGTAGAGCGGCTAGCGGGGGATATGGCCAACTTGATTCGCGGCTTTGACTGGGTAACTTCGCTGGTGGACTTTTACGGGTTTCGTGATAAGGGCAACGCTACGACTGAGCAGTTAAGGCAACGGATCAGGAACGCCATTGATGGTAAAATTGGCCGTTCCTGGAACCAGTCCCGGGCGTTTCCTTACGTGCAACTGCACGAGTTCGAGGGCTTGTTGTTTTCGGACGTTACCGCCTTCGGAGCAGTCAACGCCACGAATGAGGCAGTAGAACAGTTGCGCCGGGTTCGCGCTCAGTTTCCGACCCCGGAAGAAATAAACGACCACCGGGACACCGCGCCCAGCAAGAGAATCGCGGCGGTGATGCCCCGGTACAACAAGGTGGTTGACGGCTCTTTGGTAGCCGAAGCCACCGGGTTGGATGTAATCCGTTCCGAATGTCCCCGGTTCAACGCTTGGGTTACACGCCTGGAATCGCTGGAGGATTCGAGCCAGTCACCATAAAGTCCCAACGCTCACCGCACCGGGCCGCCCATGGGGGAGCGGGGCGAGCCGGATTCAATGAACTGGCCGACGCCGGGGGACTGTTCCAGCTTGCCGTCGTTCAGCAAGACCTTTCCCCGCAACAGGGTCATCCAGGGCCGGCCCTGGACTTGCCAACCCTCGAACAGGGTGTAGCCGGCGTTGCTCTGGTGGTCGCGGGCTGTGATTATCCGGTCGCCCTGGGGGTCGAGGATTAGCAGGTCAGCGTCGGAACCCACCTGGATGACGCCCTTGCGAGGGAACAATCCGAAGATGCGGGCCGGGTTTTCCGACATGACCCGGGCCAGCCACCAGATAGGCAGTCCCCGCTTGACCACGCCCTCGCTGTACATCAGGGAAACGATGGTTTCCAGTCCCGGCGAGCCGAAAGGCACTGACGCGCCCTCCGGGGTGACGAAGATGTTGTCCCAACCCACCTGCTTGAGTTCCCAAGGGTGGGGCGAGTGGTCGCTGGAGACGATGGACGTATGGCCCTGTTCCAGGCCGCGCCACAGGGCTTCCCGGTCGGGGCCGTCCTCCGGGCGCAGCGGCGGGCCGATTTTCGCCAACGGGCCTACTTTGGCCATTTCGGCGTCGGAAAGCAGCAGGTATTGGGGGCAAGTCTCCGTCCAGACCAGTTGACCTTGGGCCTGGGCCTGCTTGATTCGTTCCAGTCCCAACTGGGTGCTGAGGTGGACAACGTAGGTGGGGCAGCGGGTGGCGTCCCCCATCTTGATGGCCCGGTTGATGGCCTCTTCCTCGGCCCAGTCGGGGCAGGCGGTGGGAAAGTCGGTGGGGTGGGTGTGGCCCTCGCCGATGAGCTTGTTTTCCAGGTATTCGATGATGTTGCCGCTTTCGCAGTGCAGTTGCAGCACTCCGCCGCCCCGGGACACCAGGTCCATCGCGTTGCAGATGTAATCGTCGTCGCACATCCGGCCCGGCCGCTTCTTGTAGGTCATAAACATCTTGTAGGACTTGACGCCCATTTCCAGGGCTTGGGGCAGGCTGTTGAGGATGCTGGGCCGATTCTGGAGGATGAAGTGCAATGCGAAGTCCACCAAGGCGGTGCTGTTGACTTCTTCCTGGATGCGGTGGATGGCTTGGGGCAGGGTTTCGTCGCCTTCCAGGTTGTAGGTTCCAAAGGGGATAAGGGTGGTCAACCCGGCGCGGGCGGCGGCCAAAGCGCCCAGCGCGTAGTCGTCGTGGCCGTCGAGGTGAACGTGGGCGTCAATCAGACCGGGGAGGACGAACTTGCCTTCGGCGTCAATGTAGGTATCGGCGGGAGGCAGCAACTCTTCCGGCCCCAGGGCGACGATTTTCTCCCCGGAAATGGCAATGGCGCTGTCAAAGACCTGGGAGGAAGTGACCACCTGGCCGCCGCGAATTATGGTGTCAACCCTGGTTTCGGCCATTTTCATCCTCCGTTAGCTTGGGGTTGGGCGTTGGCAACCTTGGGGATGTGATTGAGCACCGCCCCCACATTGCGGGAATTGTAGCACAAGGGGCCTTGTTGAGAGGTATCCGCCGCTCCGTTACAATGCCGGTGCGTTAAGGAGGGGGACGGATGTTGAAAGTCAATTTCAACTTGGCGGAACTGGTAACCGGGGGTTACCGTTTCCATTACGCCTGGGTCATCGTCGGGGCGGCCTCCGCCATGTGGGTCATTTCGTCCTCCGTCCGGTTCGCCACCAGTATGCTGGTGCCTCACCTGCAAGAGGTCTTCGGGTGGAGCATTTTCGCCATTTTCGTAGCCTTTGCTCTCCAGTGGGTGCTTTCGGCCTTTTTCAGTCCCGTCGCCGGCTGGATTGGAGACCGCTACGGCGTCCGCAAGGTGATGCTGGTCGGGGTGGCGCTGTTCGTCATTGGCATGGGGCTGACCGGCACGATGAACCAGCTATGGCAGTTTTACCTTTACTACGGGTTTATCCTGGCGGCGACGATGGCGATTTTCCAGGTGCCGGTGGTGGCGGCGGTGGCCTTGTGGTTCCGCAGTCGCCTGGGCGTTGCAATGGGCATCCTCCAGGCGGTGCAGGGACTGGGGACGGCCCTGGCGATTTTCGGCATCTATGCGCTGCTGGCCCTGGGGTTGAAGTGGACTTTCTGGATACCGGGAATCGTCGGAGGCGTGACGCTGCTCCTCCTGCTGCGGTTGTTCCACAACGAACCGGGCGCGGTGGGATTGCGGCCCCTGGGCGTGTCCGCCGACGCTCCAACCGAAAGACTGCTGGAAGGGCCGGTGGCCAAGGTCAGGAGCAGCGTGTTCGTGCGGCAGGCCCAGCGGACTCCCGCCTTCTGGAACCTGGTGGGCATACACTTCTGGGGCTGCGCTGGTCATAACATCATCCTGATGGGACTGGTGGCAATGGCCGTGGAACGGGGCATATCCCTGGGAGCGGCGGCGGGGGTGTACGGCACGCTCACCATCGTCAGCACCGTGACCCGGTTCCTGGTGCCGGTGGCGGCGGACCGGCTGGGCAGCAAGGGAGCGATGGCCGTCTGTTTCTCCCTCCAGACTTTCCCGGTGTTGCTACTGCTGTTCGCCAACGACCTGTGGATGTTCTACCTTTTCGCGGTGATATTCGGCATTGGCGTCGGTGGGGAGATGACGGCCTTCCCGATTATCAACCGCCAGTACTACGGCAACGCGCCCATGGGAACTACCTACGGCTGGCAGACCTTGGGGGGCGGAATCGGCATGGCCCTGGGGCTGGCCCTGGGCGGGTTCCTGTGGGCCTACACCGGCAACTACGCCGGGGCCGTATGGCTTTCCTTTGCCCTCAGTCTGGTGGGGGTAGTATCCATCGTGGCGCTGCCCACCACGGCCCGCCACCTGCTGCCCCACTGGGAGGACGCGCTGCCCCCGGAGGCGCGGTCTTCGGCCTACGGGTGATGGAGGATTGCAACCGACTGAACATCGGGGGAGATTAAGGTTCGACCGGGATGACTGGTTCTGTTAGCGCGCGTTTCAGCCACCGGAGAGGTTTATGGCCGCCCCTATGCCGCCTGTGACTACCCCCAGCGCCATGCTCCAACCGCCGACGGATAGTATCGGGTCCGGCACCTGGCCGAGGAATATGGCGATGACTACCATGACCACCATCGGGACCAGGAACATTAGCCCGGCCATTGAAAGGATGACGTAGCTCATCTTCCCGGCCCTCCGTCTGGAATTATCGTCTCACGCTGGCGGACTTGGTGGTGACTCCCATAGGCCGGCACATATTGGGGAAACCCGATAAGGAAGACTGGGAAATCGTTGAGGCGAAATTCCGTCGCAGCAAACGGGGACGGGTAGAAGAGTACGGGTTGGTAACTTTGCCCAAATGAAAAAGGCCAGCCCTGCTACGCAGTAACCAGCCTATGAGCTAAGACCACCGGATACTGGCTGATTTGTCAACCCCGCAAAACCGGCACGAGTAAACCGCAACAATTCGGGTCGGTCCCATTATCCCCCAGATAGGCCGCGGTTTTGGGCTGGAAGGGGCAGGCGTTGGGCCTGCCCCTTGGGGTTGCCGGTGGTTACGGAGTGGGGTTACTTGAAGTGGGGGATTACCGAGTCGCTGAGGCAGCGCAGGGTGTCCATGACCACTTCGCGGGGAACCGAGGAAGTCCAGTTGACCTCGAACATGATTTCGTCGGTGGTGAAGGCTTCCTTGAACATATGGATTTTCTCCACCACTTCCTCCGGCGTGCCGAAGAGGTTCACTTCCTCGGTGGCCTCGGGGCCGGCGCTGCCGGCGTCGGTGCTGCCGATGGCTACCCGGCCGGCGTAGTAGATGCGGGCCAGATTCATCAGTTCTTCCACCCGGCGGTCGGCCTTTTCCTGAGTGTCGGCCACCAAGGTAGGCACCCGGACGACGGTGGTGGGGTCGCCTTCGTGTCCGGCGTCCTTGTATGCCTTCCGGTACGCCTTCACGTCCTCGCGCAGGATGGCCGAACCCCGCAGGTTGTGGGGGGAGCTGCCGGCGCCGATGGCGATGCGGTAGCCATGCTCGCCCATGGGGACAAAACTTTCCTGGCTGTCCACCGGCAGCAGCATGGGCATGGGCCGCTGCACGGGCTTGGGGATGCCCATGTAGCCTTCATAGAAGGCGGGATAGTTGAAGTACTTGCCCTCGAAACCGGAGAATCCGTCTTCGTTCCAGAGCTGCTTCAGCACTTCCAGGTACTCGAAGAAGTACTCCCGCCGCTCGTCGGAGCCGCGGGTGCGGGCGCCGGCGCCGTAGATGAAACGCCCTTCGCTCACCTGGTCAACGATGGCGACCTGTTCGGCCACCTGGAGGGGGTCTTCCATTTGCAGGTTGTCAAAGGCGTAGCGTTCGTGGGGCAGCGCCCGGGGGGATACGGTTTCGCCGGGCAGGCGCAGCGTCGGGCGGTGGATGGAAGTCCCAATCCTGATGTTCTCGGTGCGGTTGGCGATGACCGCGGACAGCATCAGGGATTGGGGGTCCATGCTGCCCTGGGTAGAGAAGTGGCCGCCTCCGAACCAGACGTAATCCCAGCCGGCGTCCTCGATGTAGTCAATTTCCTTGAAGTTCTGCTTGTAGGCGGCGGCTTCAAGGAGTTTCCCGCCGGCGTAATCCGGGTCCCAGGGGACTTTGCCCCCTTCGTACACAGCGTTCCACGTGCTGAACAATCCAAAGTCCATGTTCGTCCCTCCTCCTTTTATTGGCGGTACGACCCTTCGGTTTTCCCAATGCTAGCACCGGCGGGGAACAGCGTCAACGCTTGGGGGATGTATGGTCATGCCGGCCGGCGGGGAACGCACCCCCTCCCCGACCCTCCCCCTGGTAGGGGGAGGGAGTGAAAATTTTACCTTTTTGTCCATTTTCGCCCATTCTTGACCATTTGAGCGTGGATTGGCGGGTTGGATGTGTCCAAGAAGTGTCCATTTTGGGGATTATCTGGGCGGTTTTGGCGATTTTGGACACTTTTTGGGCAAAGTTTGGTCAGGTTTTGAGGGGTTTGGGGAAGGTTCGTTGGAAGATTTGGGCGGGGTCGGGTTCCCGGTTGTTGCGGGCGCAACGCTCCAGGTAGGACAAGGCGTTGGAGCAGCCCAGGAATCCGAATCCGGCCTTGGCTACCTTGTTGAGGAAGGTGATGGGCTTGGGAGCGGGCCGGTCTTCCGCCTGGGCGGTTTGCCAGTCTTCGACCCATTCGTCGGCCAGCTGGCTGACCTCGTATTTCATAATGGGGACGATGTAGTAGCGGCGGAGGGCGCGGATGCGGGCTTGCAGGGAACTTATGGTCATGGTTGTTGGCTCCTTTGGTATGGGAGTTTTTTGTTTTCCGGGATAATTGGGGACATTGTGGGACATTTTGGGTTGGGGGTTTTTTATTTTCTGTGGTATTTCGTGGCATTGTGTTGCATTTTGGTTGGGGTTCACCCCCTCCCCGGCCCTCCCCCTGGTAGGGGGCGGGGGTTTTTCGGTTGTTTTGGGCCTCCGGTTGGTTGGTTTTGGGGTTCCGGCGTTGGGATTTTGATTGCCCGGCCGGGCGTTCCGGCTTTGCCCCGTCCCTTCAAGGGGGACGTTAAGCGCCCGCCGGTGGAGCATGGCCGACTACCGCCGCTACCACCCCGCAGGGGAGCAGCCACCCGTCGTCCAGGGGCACGGGCCGACTTTTGCCGCTACCACCCATAAGGGGAGCAGCCACCCGTCAGCTAAGGGCACGCCCGACTTTTGCCGAAGCCGCCGCTCGGTGGAGGGGGCTGCATGGCGCCCGTCGGTGGGGGCAGTTGCCGCAGCGGAGTCGTTAGACCTCGCATCGGATAAGAGCCATGGTTATCCGGGAGGGACTCTCGACGCAAACGGCGGGGCGGGTTGTTGCATAGGCGGTTCCTCCGATGGTTGGGGTTAAGGGTTCCTGGGATGTTGCCGATGGAGTAATCATAGAACGGATGTACGGTATTTGTCAATAGGGGTTTGGTCAGTTGGGTCAAAATTGGTTGGGGCGAGGATGTGGATTCCCGCTTTCGCGGGAATGACGGTGGGGCGCGGCGGCGTTGGTTTCAGGCGAGGATTTCTGGATTCCGGCCTTCGCCGGAATGACGGGTTGGAGGTTGGTTTCGTGGGGGTGAGGTTGGTTTGGGGGAAGGATTTTGGATTCTTCGCTTTGCTCAGAATTACATGGAAGGGGGCTCAGAGTGACATGGAAAGGCGGGGATGTGGATTTCCGCTCCTTCGGCTACGCTCAGGACAGGTTTCGCGGGAATGACGGGTTGGGTAGCAGGACGGGCAACAGGTACTTGGGAAAGACCCTGCCGGGTTTTTCCAAGTTACTTGACAACCTTGAGCCTTGGGCGTCAAAATTATCAGTATGGCGAGGTTTTAGAGACAACCTTGCAGTAAGGCGGGGTTTTCGAGACAACCCGCAGTCCCTTTCATACATCACAACATCACATAAACATTAGGAGGAAGTCACCCATGCAGCATCACGACATCCACGAGTGCGACGGGCACGAACATCACGGCGACGAACCCGGTCACGTCCACGACATTCATGAGTGCGACGGCCACGAGCACCATGCCGAGGAACACGACCACGATATTCACGAGTGCGACACCCATGAACACCACGGCGACGAACCCGGTCACGTCCATGACATTCATGAGTGCGACGGCCACGAGCATCACGTCCACGACCACGCCGGCCACGTTCACTAGGCCATAAGTCAGACGCGACAACAGGCCCCTCGTCCGATGGGACGGGGGGCTTTTTTGCGTCTTGAAGGGGGGTGGGGGCTATGGTTTTACCCCCACCCCGGCCCTCCCTCTGAATAGGGGGAGGGGTTTTTGAGGGAATGCGGGGGGATAAAGGTAGAGGCTGCAAGGGTAGGGGCGGGTTTGAAACCTGTCCCTACGGGTGGGTGGGGAATTTTCGGAATAGGAACCGCCTTGGGGATTAGGATTTCTGGATTCCGGCCTTCGCCGGAATGACGGTTGAGGGTGCGGGTTGGTTTTGTGGGGGGACAATTAGCGATGGTAGGGCAACCACAAGGGTTGCCCCTACGGGTGTTGGAAAGGGTTTGTTTCTGGAAACCGGGCGGTGGTCAAGGTTGGTAGGGGGGTAGGGGTGTTTCGTGGGGCGAGGTTGGGTTGGGGGAAGGATTTGAGATTCTTCGCTGCGCTCAGAATGACATGGAAGGGCCAGGATGACATGGGATGGCAAGGATGTGGATTCCCGCTTTCGCGGGAATGACGGTTGGGGGCGGGAATGACGGTGGTTGCGGCAAGGGTGGGGGCAGGTTTGAAACCTGCCCCTACGGGTGGGCGGGGAATTTTCGGAATGGCAACCGCTTTGGGAATTAGGATTTCTGGATTCCGGCCTTCGCCGGAATGACGGTTGAGGGTGCGGGTTGGTTTTGTGGGGGGACAATTAGCGATGGTAAGGCAACCACAAGGGTTGCCCCTACGGGTGTTGGAAAGGGTTTGTTTCCGGCAACCGGGCGGTGGTCAAGGTTGGTAGGGGGTTAGGGGTGTTTCGTGGGGCGAGGTTGGTTTAGGGGAAGGATTTGAGATTCTTCGCTACGCTCAGAATGACATGGAAGGGCCAGGATGACATGGGATGGCAAGGATGTGGATTCCCGCTTTCGCGGGAATGACGGTGGTTGCGGCAAGGGTGGGGGCAGGTTTCAAACCTGCCCCTACGGGTTGGGCGGGGAATTTTCGGAATGGGAACCGCCTTGGGGATTAGGATTTCTGGATTCCGGCCTTCGCCGGAATGACGGTGGTTGGGGGAAAGGGTTTCACCCCCACCCCAACCCTCCCCCTGAATAGGGGGAGGGGGTTTTTGATCACGGGTTAAGAGGCTGCAAAGGGGTAGGGGCGGGTTTCAAACCTGCCCCTACGGGTTTGGCGGGGAATTTTCGGAATGGCAACCGCCTTGGGGATTGGGATTTCTGGATTCCGGCCTTCGCCGGAATGACGGTGGTTCGGGCGGGGGTTTAGCGGGTGACGGTTAGGAGGTGGCTGACCAGGTGGTTTTCGGTGCAGCCCTCCAGAGTTCCCTCTAATTGGATGGTTACGTGGCCGATGCCGTACTTGTCGTGGAGCAGCTCCATCATCCTGGCGTTCAACCCGTCTATGTCCGGGTGGTCCGGGTCCACCAGGATGTGGGCGGTAAAGGCCTCGTTGCCGGAGGTTATGGTCCAGATATGCACGTCGTGAATCAGGGTAACGCCTTCCATTTCCTCCAGGTCGGTGCAAAGCTGGTAAACGTCAATATGCTCCGGCGCGCCTTCCAGCAGCACGTTGAGGATGCTGACAATCAGCTTGCGGGTGTTGTAGATGATGAGCAGGGCGATGACGACGCTGAGGATGGGGTCGGCGATGTGCCACCCGAAGGCCATGATGAGGACGGCGGCGATGATGACGCCGACGGAACCCAGCAGGTCGGCGATGACGTGCTGGAAAGCGCCTTCCACGTTCAGGCTTTCGCCGGAGGCGCGGTGCAGTATCCAGGCGGCGGCCACGTTGACCAGGAAACCGCCGATGCCGACTATCAGCACCGGCAGCCCAATGACTTCATAGCTCTCTTCGGTGAAGGCCCGGTGATAAGCCTCGTAGAAAATCCAGCCGGCGATGAGCCATAGGCTGAAAGTGTTGAGCAGAGCCGCCAGAATTTCGGTGCGGTGATAGCCGAAAGTGCGCTCGACGGAGGCCTCTTTCTGGGAAATCCACATGGCGACCAGGGCCATGACGATAGCGGCGGCGTCGGTCAACATATGCCCGGCGTCGGCCAGCAGGGCCAGGCTGCCGGAGAGGATGCCGCCGATGACTTCGGCCACCATGTAGGTGGAAATCAGCACCAGGGCCAGAATCAGGCTGCGTTTGCTGGCTCCTCGCAAGTCATGGGCGTGGTCGTGGTGACCGTGGCCGTGATGGTCATGCCCGGCGTGGTCGTGGCCGGCGTGGGAATCATGGTCATGGCCGGCGTGGGAATCGTGGTCATGGCCGGCGTGGGCGTCGTGGTCATGGCCGGCGTGGGCGTCGTGGTCGTGGCCGGCGTGGGCGTCGTGGTCGTGGCCGGCGTGGGCGTCGTGGTCATGGCCGGCGTGGGCGTCGTGGTCATGGCCGGCGTGGGAGTCGTGGTCGTGGCCGGCGTGGGAGTCGTGGTCGTGGCCGGCGTGGGAGTCGTGGTCGTGGCCGGCGTGGGAGTCGTGGTCGTGGCCGGCGTGGGAGTCGTGGTCATGGCCGGCGTGGGAGTCGTGGTCGTGGCCGGCGTGGGAGTCGTGGTCATGGCCGGCGTGGGAATCGTGGTCATGGCCGGCGCCCCCGGTCTCTCTTGGTTCATTGGTTGCCATACTCACCCCCCGTTGCCGACTCATTATAGTCTCAAAAAGCGCGCAAAGGAAGATAGCAACCGGGCCGGGTCTTTTTAATTTCGATGATTTCGTTGGCCCGATGGCGGCAATGGAAAGCGTTGGGGGATTGCAAAGTCCGCCACCCAAAGATAGGGAGGTGTTCGGGACGGGGTTACATACCTCTAACGTGAAGTTCACCCCCATCCTAACCTTCCCCCGTCAAGGGGGAAGGGACTATTGAAACACATCCCAACGCGGTTCCTACTGACTTTACAATGTCCTGGTGATTGTCTTGGGGTTGTTGCCGGAATCATAGGGGGTTGTTATAATCGTAGTTGGCGTGGGCCTGTAGCTCAGGTGGTTAGAGCGCAGTCCTGATAAGACTGAGGTCGTTGGTTCGAGTCCATCCAGGCCCACCAGACCGGACAGAATTGGGAACCTTCGCGGTTAGGTTCGATTTTACGGTGTAATCGGCGGTCTTTCCGACTACGCCTGAAGGGTAAAGTTTCCAAGCCCCTGCTGATGCGGCGGGGGCTTTTTCTTTGGTCGGGCTAGCGCCTTTCCATAGCAAGGGCATCGGGGAGAGCAGCAACATTCCGGTGGCCGGGGCCATCGCCAACGCGGTCTATGACGCCGTGGGGGTGCGGATTACGGACTTGCCGATTACGGCGGAGAAGGTGCGGAAAGCGTTGCCGGACGGGGGTTTGAGTTGACACACCGAAAGCGGGCAACAATCTCCCCTTGCCAGGGGGACGGTTAGGGTGGGGGTGAAATAATCGTCATTCCGGCGCAGGCCGGTATCCAGGACATCTTGCCGTTGCGGACACCGCTATGTGCTTGGATTTTCTGGATTCCGGCTTTCGCCGGAATGACGGTAGGGGCACACAGGATTTGATTGCATTGCACTACAAGGCAGTTTTACCTTTAATGGGGAGGTCGCCGATGGGATGTTTATGGCTGATAGGCGGAGTGATTGTAGGGGGCGTGTTTATTTGGTTGGGGCCGTACATTGCCTTGGACCTGGCGGAAGGTCTGCCCTTTTTATGGAGGGCGGTTATCCTCGTCGGCGGCGTTGGCATTGGTTTTATCATTTTTTGCATCGGCGCCGCAGTCTGGCTAGAGATGGGGAAGGATGATTACAGCGGTTGGGGCGGACCGCGACGCGGTGGTGGCGGACGGAGAGGCGGCTATGGCGGGCGCGGCGGTAGAAGGTAAAAGGTAAAGTCCCCCGGGCGTTCGCGTGTGGTCAAACG
Organism: Dehalococcoidia bacterium; assembly: GCA_963665735.1. Taxonomy (GTDB): domain Bacteria; phylum Chloroflexota; class Dehalococcoidia; order Lucifugimonadales; family UBA3495; genus CATOSK01. The sequence goes on from OY762444.1 coordinate 2,315,913, forward strand.
CAGGGGCGCACGGCCGTGCGCCCCTACGGGAACCTTGCCCTGTGGGGTTTTCACCCCCACCCTAACCCTCCCCCTATCTAGGGGGAGGGGATTTTTGTCCCCAAGGCCAAGCGGCTGGCGTCATAGGCCCAGCAGGGCTTCCAGGTTTTTGCTGAGGATGCGGTCTTTTTCGTCTTGGGTCAGGCTTTCCAGGCTGTTAATCCAGGCGACGGGGGACGGGTCCCAACCGACGTAGGGCCAATCGCTGCCCAATACCACCCGCTCAATTCCCACCCGGTCAATCAGGAACCGCAGGGCGGGTTCGCTCATGGTGATGCAGTCGTAGTAAATGCGGCTTTGGTAGTAGCTGGGCGGGCGCTGGATGTGGACGCGGGCCTCGGAGCGCACCCGCCAACCCCGGTCAAGGCGTCCCATGCCGAAGCAGGCCGGGCCGCCGCCGTGGGCGATGCACACCTTCAAGTCGGGGCATTTTTCCAGCACGCCGCCGAAAATCAGGGCCGCCACCACCAGCGTATCCTCCAGGGGAACGCCAAAGCTGTTGCCCATCGCGTACCTGGGAAAATGCTCCATAATCAGGTTGTTGTTGGGTTGGGGATGGTAGAAGAGGACGGCTCCCATTTCTTCGGCGGCTTGGAAAAAGGGCAGAAATTCCGGCTCATCCCAGGACTTGCCGTTGACCACGGTATCCAACTCGGCGCCCCTGAAACCGTCAACCGTCATGGCCCGTTCCAGTTCGGCGATGGACGCCGCAACGTCCTGCATGGGAAGGGTTGCCAATCCCAGAAAGCGGTCAGGCCAGCGCTGCGTCATGGAGGCGATTTCGGCGTTGACCTCCCGGGCCAGACGTAAGCCCCGTTCCGGCGGCAGAAAGTAGCCGAACATGGGCGTGGCAACGGAAACCAACTGCACGTCCACGCCCTGCCGGTCCATGTCCGCAATACGCTCTTCGGGGGTGGAGCGCAGCAGCGGGCTGGTCACGCCGTCGCGTTTGCCGTTGCTGACGGTGACACCGTTGCCGGGTTCCGGTTCGTAGGTCATCCCGAACCAGTCGCCGCCGTCGCTGACCGCATTCCAGAAACATTGGGGCATCAGGTGGGCGTGAATGTCTATGGTGGGCATGGGCGTCTCCCGGTCTGGTGGCGGTTGGTTTGGGCCGGGTTTTCACCCCCACCCCAACCCTCCCCCTCAAAGGGGGAGGGGGTTTTGGTCTCCACCGGGGAGCGGATGTTCACCCCCGGCGCAGTCTTTCCAGTCGTGCAGGATTCCTGGATTCCGGCCTTCGCCGGAATGACGGGTTGAGGTGCCAGGGTCAGGCCGGAATGACGGGTTGAGGTGGAAGGGTTATACGGGGAGGACGGGTTCGGTGGCGCCGTCGGGGAGCTGCACCTCAAAGGCGTTGAGGATGAACGACGTTTGGGCGTAGTGGCCCATCAGCGTCGTCAACTCAACCAACTGCTGGACGCCGAACTGGTCCAGGGCGGCCTGGAAAGCGCCGTCGGATACTTTGTGGCTGCCGTAAAACTCCTGGCAGTAGTTGACCACGGCCTGCTCTTGGGCGTTCATGTCGGGCAGGGGCCGCTTTTCCCGCAGGGCGTCAATCACCGCGTCGCTGACGCCGGCGTTGCGGGCCGCCGGAGCGTGGGCGTTCCAGACGTAGGCGCAATCCATAGCGCGGGCGGTGGTGATGATGGCCAGTTCCAGGATGTTGGCCGGGATGCCGTTTTCGTAACGGAGGTAGCTGGTCAGGTGGCCGCGGCGTCGGGCCATTTCGGGGCTGTTGACGGTGATGGAGGTGGGGCCGCTGACCCGGCCGCCGTTGGCTTCCAACACCTGGTCAAAGGCTTCGCGGAGTTCTTCGGGGAGGTTGTCGCGTTCTACTGCCGGTACACGGGCCATTAGATTGCTCCTTATAGTCTGGGTTTTGGTATGCCGATGGGGATTGTTACACCCCCACCCTAACCCTCCCCCTAGCAGGGGGAGGGAACTCTCAATCGCTATTCTAAGCTCCCTCCGTCGAGGAATTTCTGGATTCCGGCCTTCGCCGGAATGACGGTGGAGGGCGGGGGTTCAGGTTTCGGCGACTACGGGGTTGCTTAGGGTTCCGATGCCGGGGATTTCTATTTCAACGGCGGCGCCAATTCGCTACTCCATATCCCCCTCCGAACCCTCCGACCCTGGAACTGGGTCGTCCTGTTCTTCCCCGGCGGACTGGCCGGGTTCTGCCATGACTTACCTCCTCCAGCGGACAGGTCGGCTGTCAGTGACCATGCGGGGGGTGAACGCCCGCAGGAAAATGTCCTCGAGCTTGGCGCCAACCAACACGGCCGTCATCTCACCTAAGAGAACAGCGGCCTGGTCGTCATTGATGTACCCTTCCCGCCTGGCTTGGCTGACCGCCCCTACCGCCCTCACGAAACTCTCCCTCAACGGGCCAGGTTCATTGCCCAATATCGGAATCAGTTCGTCCCAACTCGCGGGCAGAAATTCCCTTTCCGGCGCAATCAATTGCCTGTCTCCCTGATTAAGTGACTAGTTGCTAGCGGCTGGCAGTAGTACGCTACCCACTATCCCAACTACTCGCCAACCACCGGGTTGCTTAGGGTGCCGATGGCGGGGATTTCTATTTCCACCACGTCGCCGGGGCTGAGCTGCTCCACCGCCCCCGGCGCGCCGGTGAGGATGATGTCGCCGGGGCGCAGGGTGATGTATTCGCTGATGCCGCTGACGATTTCAAAGCAGTTGTAGGTCATGCCGTCGGTGCTGCCCCGGTCGGCCTCCCGACCGTTCAGCCGGGTGATGATGTCCAGCTTATGCGGGTCGCCCACGTCGGTCTCAATCCAGGGGCCTATCGGGCCGAAGGTGTCGGAACACTTCTTGCGCCAGTTGGAAAGGTCGTCGTGCCAGGAGCCTTCGCTGCTGACATCGTTGGCGCAGGAATAGCCCAGGATGAAGTTGGGGGCGTCGGCCACGGAAACCCGGCGGGCCGGCTTGCCCATGACGATAAGCAGTTCGCCCTCGTAGTGGACGTAATCGGAATCGGCGGGCAAAACTATGGCGTCGTTGGGGCCGATGATGCAGTTGGCGCCCTTGTTCCAGGGCCGGAAACTGCCCGACTCCCGGCGGATGCGCTCGGCGTCCAAGGCGCCTTCCTGATGGGCGACGTGGGCGGCGTAGTTGAGGCCGATAGCCCAGTAGCAGGTGGGCTGCGTCGGCGGCAGCAGCTTGACCCGCTCCAGGGGATAGGAGGCTCCGGTTACCCGATGCTCGCCGAAGATGTTGCCCTGGATGACTCGCACCCTGTCATCTTCCACCAGTCCGTAGCTCTCCCAGCCGTCAATTTGGAACCTTGCCAGTTTCATGGCGCCTCCTTCGAGTGGATAGTGGTTAGGGTCAGGTGGTGAGTTACTGTGTTGGTGGAGTCCACCCCCACCCTAACCCTCCCCCTACTAGGGGGAGGGGACTTGCCGCACTCACCCGTTTGGGGAGGGGATTTTTGGCGTTAGGCTATGGTGACGCCGAGTTCGGACTGGAGGGCGCGGATGGACTCGGCGCGGCTGCGCATGGGGCGGCGTTCCCGCATCCCGATGGGTTCGTTTTCCACCTTGGGAACCACCTTGACGCCGACAAACACCGGGCCGGTTTCCTGCATAATCGCCCCGATGTTGGTGGCGAAGTCCTCCAGGTTGTCGAAGTTGTAGCCGGCGGTGTAGCCCGCTTCCTTGGCCATGCCGGCGTAGTTGATTTCCTGGGCGTTGGGGACGGGCTGGCCGCCGGTGGTGGCGTAACATTCGTTGTCCAACAGGATGTGGACGAAGTTGGCCGGTTTCTTGCCGGCGATGGTGGCCAGGATGCCCATGTTCATGGTCAACGCGCCTTCGGAGTCGAAGAGGACGACCTTTTCGTCGGGGAGGCCCAGGGCCAGCCCCAGGGCGGAGGAGGTGGTCTGGCCCATCGCGCCGCCCAGGTTCAGGTCGCGCTTTTCGTTGTCGCTGTAATCAACCCAGTTGCGCCCGGAGGTGCCGGTGGGGATTACGATGGCGTCGCCCCGGTGTTCCTTGAAAACTCGAAAGACCTCGGTTGCTTCAATCATGGTTCTTGTCTCCTTTGCGAATGTTGGCGGGTTGTACCCCCTCCCCAATCCTCCCCCTGCCAAGGGGAGGGAGCATTGCCCGCCCTTGCTGAAATGGGAAGGGACTGGATTCCGGCTTCCGCCGGAATGACGGGTTGGGGGCGGGGTTTTCACCCCCATCCTAACCTTCCCCGTTAAGGGGAAAGGGACTTTTTGGCTAACGATTAAAGCCGTGGTATTCGTCGCCGACCAGGACGGCCACCGGGCGGTTGGTTGCCTTGGCTTCGTCGAAGGCCATTGAAATGCGGTCGCTGTCAATGTCCTGCTCAACCAGGTAGTAGTTGATTCGCATGGCGTTCAGGAAGGGTTCGGTGTAGCGGGCCACCGAGTCGGAGATGGGGCCGTGGCGAGTCCAGCCCCGGTAGCCGACAACAAAGACCATGGGAAAGCCGGAGTCTATCGCCATGCCCCGGATGGAATCGCCGGATTCCAACATCCCGGTGTTCTGAATCAGGCACACCGGCTTTTTCCCTCCAATGATGAGGCCCAGGGCGATGGCGAAGGTTTCGCCTTCCCGAGCGGAGGGGATGACTTCCAGCCAGGGCTGTTCCATCATCAACTCGTAAAGGTAGTTGGTTTCGCTGTCGGGGATGGTGACGATGTGGGTGACGCCGTTCTTCTTGAACTCCTCAACCATAGCTTCGGGGCTGAGCAGGGCGGCTTGTTGTTCGACCATTGGGTTATCCTCCTAAGCGTTTGGGATGTTACTTGAAGGCGGGCATGACTTCTTCGGTCAAGAGGCGGAGACTGCGCTGCACCGCCTCGACGGGAAGCAGGCCGCCGGGGTTGAGTTCGGCGGTGAATCCGGTCAGGCCGAGGGTCTGGCGGAACCGGGAGAGGCGGTCAATGACGCCTTCGGGGGTGCCGCAAATGACCTTGGTTTCGAGGATTTCCTCGTAGGTCATGGCGGCCAGGCGGGCGGCGCGTTCCTTCAAGATAGCGGCGCGCTCCGGGCCGGTTCCGCCGGGGCCTTCCTCGTCGCGTCCCGCTTCGTAACGGGCGCGCATCCGGGCGAAAAAGGCTTCGATGCTTTCCCGAGGTTCCTCCACCGCGCCCTCTTCGCTGGTGCTGATGTACATGGGGACGCGGACGGAAATGTCGCCGGATTCACCGGGGTGGCCGGCGTCGTTCCACGCCTGGTGGTAATCTTCCAGCCGGGTTTCCAGGTCGTTAACGTCCATGCCCCGCACGGAAAGGAAGATGGGAAAGCCCAAGCGTCCGACGCGGGAAAAGCTGTCCTCGGTGGTGGAGGCCAGCCGCACCTTGGGATGGGGGTCTTGATAGGGCCTGGGGGTAACGGTAGCGTTTTCGATTTGGTTGTACTTGCCGCTGTAAGAAAAGGTGTCGCCCTTCCAGGCTTCCATGATGATGTCCAGGGCTTCCTGGAACCGCTCGCGGCTTTCGGAGTAGGGGATTCCCATAGCCTGATAGGCGCGTTCATTGCCGCTGCGTCCAACGCCGAACTCGAACCGGCCCTCGCTAATCTGGTCCACGGTGGCGGCTTCTTCGGCGATGCGGAGCGGGTTGATGAGGGGGAGCACCTGGACGGCCATGCCGACGCGCAGGCGCTGGGTGCGGGTGGCGATGGAACTGGCGACGACGATGGGGGCGGAGATGGGACGGTTGGCGTTGAAGTGGGTTTCGCCCAGCCATACGGTATCCAGGCCGCGCTCTTCGGCCAGGTCCACCAGGTCAAAGGCTTCGCGGAAGGCTTCGGTCTGGGTGAGGCCCTGGCGGGTGGAGAAGTCAAGGAAAATTCCAAAGTCCATTCGTTTGCTCCGGGGGCATTTTAAGTTGGGGGCGGTACAGCAACAGGAAGGACAAGATTAGCCGCCCCGGTCAAGGGGAGTGTAGCAACGGCCCCAATATGCGTCAACTGGGAGGTTGGCGTTTGACCCCTATCCTGACTTATCCCCACGGAGGAGGAAAGGGCGATGTTGCCGGACGATTACGGCGCAAGGGCGTATGGTTGTGGGCCCCGCCCCCCAACAAGGCCGCCCGCCGGGGTTGGCGGCGGGCGTTGGCAAGACCTGGACTTGACGCGGCGGCGGTCTTTTCGACGATGGCTAGCTGCGGCTGGTGATAAGCTCCCCGCTGCCGGGGATGCGGTCGCGGTTGTGCCAGACCACCTCCACCTCGCCGCGGGTCTGCATTCGGGCCAGTTCCTTGCTGCAATTGTGGGGCTTGCGGATGTCGTGGCCGTTGTGGGCGCGGCACCACTGCACCACCGAATCCCACCAAACACCGTCCACCGTCACCGGCTTGCCCCCCTGCCTCCGCGGTCCGGTGGAACCGTTGGACGATGGAGGCGCTGGTTCCGGCTGGGACTCCGCCACCAGCACCGGCTCCGGCAGCCGCACCGGGGGAGTTTCCTCAATGATGGATTCGGGGATGTACGTCCCGCAATAGGGACACCGCTCACCGGCCACGTAAAGCTGGAGGAACTCGGTATCTTCGTTCCACCGCCAGTGGGTCACCGGCGGACAAGCCTCGCACTCAAAGCAAGCACCGTCGGCATCGTCATCCACCGCGATTAACTCGGTTCCGCAGAAGTAACAGAAGGAGCCACGTTTCATACCAGATTCCCCTTTGCCCAGGATTGCCAGTCAGCCCTACTACTGCCCCGAATTAAACCGCCTGAGACCAGCCTTTCAGTTTAGAATATGGCGGACATTATAGCCAATCCGCTGGCATTCGTCACCACGCCCAACCCCAGCCGGGGATGCTCAACCGCCGGTTCCCCTTGAATTGCAGTAAAGACAGTCCGGTTGGGGATGGGGTAAACCTCCGCCCCGATATTGGCGACAGGGCGGGAAGGGCGCAGGGCGGTGTTGCCAAAGCGCCCACATCCTGCGAACATTGACCCATGAGCGCCGGCTTCGACTGGAATACAGACAAGAACCGGCAACTCATCGAGCAGCGGGAAATCTCCTTTGAGAGCATTATCTCCGCCATAGAGCAGGGTGGTTTGCTGGACGTGCTGGAACACCCAAACCAGGACCGCTATCCGGGACAGCTAATCTACGTGGTGGAAATTGACCAATACCTGTATCTGGTGCCTTTCGTAACCCAATCCGATGGCACACGCTTTTTGAAGACGATTATTCCCAGCCGCAAGGCAACGAGAGATTACCGGAGGAGGCGGTCATCGTGAACGACAGCATGGACGCCGAAGAGCGGGACATCCTGGAACGATTTGAGCGGGACGAGTTGCGCGCCGCGCCGGGAGCGGAACTCGAGATGGAAACGGCCCGGCAGTCGGCCCACGCCACCTTTAACAAGACCAAGCGGGTGAATCTGCGGGTAACCCAACGCGACTTCAACCTGGCCCACGCGCGGGCCAGGGAAGAAGGCATATCCTATCAGATGCTGCTTTCCAGCGTCATCCACAAGTACCTGTCCGGCCGGCTGGTCGAGAAGAGATAATCCACCAATATGGCATTAGAGGGGGAGACGGAGGGGATGTTGGGGGGATTTGTGAAGGCTCAGGATATGTTTAACACGGATTCATCAAGGGAGGGATCTTGTGTTTCATGGCCTAAGAGACTATCTCAAAATTGGCCGAACATCCTTGGGGAAAGGAAAAATCCCCCTTTACAAAGGGGGAGACTTGGCCCCTTCACGAAAGGGATCTGATAGTCGTTTTTCGTTTTGAGATAGTTTCTTAGTGGGCAATTCCTTTACTCTGCATTTGCGGAATTTCAGCTGGTCAATCCGCCCACCGGGGATACTTGGTCGCTGCCGATTAGAGCATTGCGCCGTTACGGCTTTGGGTGACTGTTTTAGGCGCCTTGTTGGGGGAGGGCGGGGCCGATTGGACGGGGTTGGGAATTGTTGCTTTCGGTATGGGCGTACCGGGCCATGAAGCTCCGGATGGCGTTGAAGTACTGCCCGAAACCCACGTACATCAGGTCGTTGTGCCCGGCGCCGGGTATGATTTCCAGGCGTTTGTGTACCGTCGCCAGCTTGTTGAACATATCCACCGCGCCGGCAAGCGGGGCCGTATCGTCCCACTGGCCGTGGATGACCAGCGCGGGGATGGCGATGGAATAGAACCTGGCCTGATAGTCCTCTTCCAACGCCTGCACTATCTCCGGGGCCAGACCCTGGGCTATCCGTCCCAGATTGGGACTCCCGCTCTCGATGATGACGCCGTTGAGCCGGTCTCCGGCGGTAATCGCCAGCTCTCCGGCGGCGTGGCGGCCCAGGGAGCGTCCCATGACGTACAGCGGGCCGGTGCACCGCAGCGTTTGCAGCGTTGCTTGCAGCCAGTCCAGCACCTGGTGGGCATCGGACAGGATGGCGTTGAAACTCGGCGAGCCACCGGACGCGCCAAAGCCCCGGTAGTCGGCGACAAAAAAATTCGCGCCGATTCGGGTGTAGTGGGGGGCGATGTCGTCGTAACGGGCTACATTTTCGCCACCGCCGTAGAAAAACAGCACGGTGGGGTTGGCCCGCCCCACCGGGAAGAATCGGCACGACAGGGTGGTTCCGTCGGCGACGGTTATCACGGAGTCCACCGCGCCATCGGGCGTTTCGGTCCAACCTCGCAATGGGTGGAAAGAATACGCTGACGCCTCGGGGTTGTCCAGCACGGAGTAATCAACCACGCTCATGGCAGCCTCTCGTAGTGATAATGGGCCACATTATACTATCGCCGCGGACACCGGCCTAACCCCCCGGCCCTTGGCCGCAGGGTCTCTCAGTTGTACCCTGGACGATTTTTCACCCAAGGCCCAAAATTATTCGGCCAAGGCGAAGTCGCCAAAGGCAAGAATTTTGGATTCTTCGCTCTGCTCAGAATTACATGGGGGCGCTCAGAATGACATGAGAAGGCGTGGAATGAAAACTAAAAGACTCCCCGACCCGTTGGCTGGCCTCGGACACATGGACGCGGTTGGTATATAATCGCCGTTGAACCAATCCCTATACCCGCGAGGCACCAATGCGTTTTGGCTCCTTTGTCTTCCCAACCAGCCATCACCCGGAGAACGATTCGGTCGTAATTGACAGCACGCTGGAAGAGGTCTTGCTGGCCGAGGAAATCGGGATGCACTCGGTCTGGCTCACGGAGCACCACTTTGACGGGGCAGCCGCCCATGCCGATCCGCTGGTGCTGGGGGCAGCCATCGCCGCCCGTACCCAACGCATCAAGATTGGGTTTGCCGTGGTGGAGCTGGCCTTCCACCACCCGGTAAGGCTGGCCATTCAGACCGCTCTGCTGGACAACCTGAGCCACGGCCGGCTCATAGTGGGGACGGGCAGAGGCTCGGCTTACAACCACTATGAATACCTGGGGTTCGGCATCACCATGGAAGACGGGGCGGCGCGGCTGGATGAGGCCGAGGAACTGCTGGTGGCAGCCTGGACGGGCGAGGACCTGAAACATCGCGGCGACCACTGGGAGGTGCAGTTTCCGCTGCTCCGCCCTAGACCGTGGCAGCGTCCGCATCCGCCCCTGGTGCGGGCCTGCATAAGCGAGGCTTCAACGGTCAAGATGGCTGAAATCGGACGGCCAATAATGATCGGCATCCAGACCCTGGACACGCTGCGGCTGCGGCTGGACAAGTATCGCGCCGCCATGCTGGGGGCCGGTTTTTCCGAAGGCCAAACGGAGGCGGCCCTGGACCAGTGCTGGGCTTCCCGGGATTTGTTCGTGGCCGAGAGTTACGATGAAGCCCTGGAAATCGCATCCGCCGGTTTCCGGCGGGAGCGTACCCACTTCCGACGGGCCCGGGAACAGTACAACCCCGGCGGCTTCCCGCCGCCGGATCCCAACCGCCCGATGCCGGCCGGGGAAGTGTTGGAGTGTGCCTTCATCCTGGGGACGCCGTCCCAGGTGGCCGACCAAGTGGCGGAGATGCGGGACATCGGCGTCCGAAACCTGATGTTCAAGCTGAACACGGGGGAAATGGACACCCGGCAGGTGCGGAAGTCCATGCGGCTCTTCGGCGAGAAGGTGATGCCGCTTTTCAGCTAACGGCGACGCGGCTGCCGTATCGTTCAGTTGTAGATGTTGGGGGGCTGCGCCAAGTCACGGCGTCAAAGTCCGTCACCGGATGGGAGGCCGGCGATATGCAGCAGGATATTCGCCAATTCCCGGGGATGGCTAATCATCGGGTCGTGGCCTGAATCCAGGTGATAAGTGTCCCATCCGGCGGCGCGGACGCGTTGGGCCACGGGCTGAAAACCGGCTTCCTGACCGCCGACGAAGCTGCGGGGGATGCTGCGGGCGGCGGGATTCCCCAGGTAGATTCGTCCGGCCATGGCGGCGGCGGGCTGGGGCGTAACCTTGGAAAGCACCCACTCCCGGTCTGCCGGGTCGGGGATACCCCACCGGCGTCCGACCTCCTCGGCTGAGGCCGGAGGCGGCAGGCAACCCTCTCCCCGGTCAATGCAGCCCTGCACCCACGCGGCGAACTCCGGCCCGCGCACGGGGAGGAGCTGGTCGGCCATAGACTCGGCATCGGCGGGAACGACACCGTTGATATAGACCAGGTGGGAAAGGCGCTGGGGACAGACTTCGGCGACGCCGGTGATGACCATTCCAGCATAGGCGTGGCCCACCAGGATTACGTCGGTCAGCGACTCGTAGGACAGGAGCTCGGTAATGTCGCGGATATGCAGGGCCAGGTCCAACCGGGCCGGGTCCAGTATCTCGGCCAGGTGGGCGCGCTCGCCCAGCCCGCTGAGGGTGGGCGTCCAGACGGAGGCGCCGGATACATGGAGCAACGGAGCGAGTTTGCGCCAGCACCAGCCGCCATGCCAAGCCCCATGCACCAATACAAAGGCCGCCATTTCTTACTCCCCTATCACTGAGCGGGATATTTGTCCAGCCACCAGCGGGCGATGTCTATGCGGCGGGGCAGCCAGACGCCGGGCTTGCCTTTCACGTACTCCAGGAACCGACGCAAGGCCGCGGCCCGGGCCGGTTTGCCGATGATGCGGCAGTGGAGTCCGACGGACATCATCTTGGGGTGGGTGGCTCCCTCCCGGTAGAGGGTGTCGAAGCAGTTGCGGGCCGATTCGAAGAAGTCCATGGGGGTGGACAACTGGCCCCGCCAGAACCCGTAGTCGTTGACCTCGAGAGAGTAAGGCACGACCAGCCACGGGTTTCCGTGGACTTGGGTGTAGTAGGGAAGGTCGTCGTTGTAGGCGTTGGAGTCGTACACGAAACCGCCTTCCTCAACCACCAGTTCCCGGGTGTTGACGCTAGGCCCGTAGCGGGTGTACCAGCCCAACGGCCGCTCCCCGGTGGCGCGGGTGATAGTTGCCACCGCCTGACGTATGGCTTCCCGTTCCGCATCCCGGCCCATCTTGTAATACTCTTCCCATCGGTAGCCGTGGCCCATGACCTCGTGACCCCGGCGGACAACCTCGGGTCCGACTGCCGGGTTACGTTCCAGGGCCAGCGCGCAGGCGAAGAAGGTTGAATCAACCCCGTACTCGCCCAGCAGGTCCAGGATGCGCCAGACGCCGACCCGGCTGCCGTACTCGAAGAAAGATTCGTTGGCCAAGTCCCGCTCTCCCAGGGCCACCGGGGAAGGCGACTCGCCAACCGTTTCCCCGTGGGAGTCGCCGTCAAGGATGGAGTTTTCCGACCCCTCCTCGTAGTTGACGACGAAGGAAACGGCAATACGGGCGCCGTCGGGCCACTCCACCACGGGAGGATTGGGGCCGTAGCCAATCAGGTCGCGTTGCGTCATCAGATTGCTCCTTATATCGGGATGCAGGGCCAGCGCGATACTCCCGGTGGGATGCTACCCGTATTCTGCATCCTTTGGTTCATTTTGGCCAATGGAGTTTGTTGGCGGGTCAGCGCAGCTTGGCGTCCCTGGGATGAGTGGCCGCGGCTATGTCCTCGGGCGTCAGTCCGGCGAACCGTTGGGGTCGGTAGGGGCCTAGAACCGCCTCCGCAGGAACCCCATCACAGATTTCCTGGGCGGCCAGTTGGCTCAACGCCGGGGCCAGGGTGACGCCGCTGTGGGTCAGGGCCACGTAAAGGTTGGGGGCGTTGGGGGCGAAACCCATCACCGGATAGCCGTCCAGGGGCATGGGCCGCCACCCCACCGGCACGGGGATTGCCTGGGCGCCCTTCAACCCGGGCAGATACCGGCAGGCCCGTTCCAACAGGTCGTCGGCGTGGGCCTGGGAGTCATCCTCGGCCAAGCTCTCCTGGTCGCCCTCGCCAATCATCATGCTGCCGTCGGCGCACTGCCGCAGATGAATCTCCCGGCGGCCGTCCCCCAAGGGAGGCGCGTACACCACCGGGACGTTGTGGAGCAGGGGAGGGAGCGGGTTGGTTCTTATGACCACGCCAGGACTTCTCGCCTGGGGTATGTTGACGCCGGCCAGGGCTGCCAGACGGGTGGTATCGGCGCCGGCGGCCAGGACTACCGCATCCACATCTCCGCCCCCGGAGGTTGTTTCCACGGCGAACATCCGGCCATCGTCACGCTGGCGGAACCCGTAAAATTCGGTGCGGGTTTCAATCTCGCAATCCCTTTCCCGAAGGCGGCGCAGGCAGGCATCTACCACCAGCTGCGGCTCCACCTGGCCTTCGTTGGGACTGTACTCGGCGGCGGCCACCGGGCCGACATCGAGGGCCGGTTCCAGGCGATTAAGTTCACCGGCGTCTATCAAGCGGGTGGGGTATCCCCAGGACTGGAGTTGGCGCACCCTGGCCGCCAGTCCCTCGGCAGCCGCCGGGTCTGATTCCCAGGAAACCTTGCCGCCCCAGCGGAGGCCGACATTTTCCGAGTCGCCGTCGTCGCCAATGGCGGCGGCGAAACGGGGCCACATTTCCAGGGAGCGGCGGTTGAGGTTGTGATACCCGATGGGTTCCTTGGCTCCGGCGTTAATCCAGGCAAAGCTGTGGCTGGACGCTCCGTCGCCCGGCTGATACTGCTCGATGAGGACGACGTGGACGCGGCGCTGGGATAATTGCCAGGCAATGGCAACGCCCAGTATGCCGGCGCCGATGACCGCGACGGTTCTGGGTTTCCGGTGAATCATCATCGCGACGCCTCCTTACACTTGCCGGAACTTGGGCATCACTTCCCTGGCAAAGAGTTCCATGGAATGCAATACCCGGGAGTGTTCCATGCTTCCAAAGGACATACTGGCGCCAAAGTACCCGATACCCTGTTCATCCTGCAACCTGGCAATCCGCTTTACGCATTGTTCCGGAGTACCGAAGTAGGCGGTGGTATCAAGTTCCGACTCATAGCTGGGGGGGTCCACGGCGCGGGTCTTGCGCCAGTGGCCCAAGTCCACGTTTATTTCATCGCCGTGGGTCAGCGTGCGGCGGTAACCTGCCAAGTCACGAACCCAGGTCAGGGACTGCCGGGGGTATTCCCGGGCCGCTTTTTCGTCTTCATCCAGGTACACAAACCGAAAGTAGGGCATTTCACCGAGGGGAAGGTCCTTTCCGGCGGCGGCGCACCTTTCGGCGTAAAGGGAAAACAGGCCGAGGTTGTCCGCCTCGGGGGTGGAAAAGCTGGTCAGGATGGGCAGGTTTCGGGAAACGGCCACGTCCACACTGGCGGGAGTTCGGGACACGGCCAGAAAGACCGGCGGATGGGGTTGCTGCACGGGGCGGGGCGCGATGGTCAAGTCCTGCACCCGGTAAAATTCGCCCTGGAAGGTGAAGTTATCGGTAGTCCACAGGCCGAGGATAATGTCCAGGGCTTCCTGAGTCCGGACATCCCGGGTGTCGAAGTCTATGTTGAAGTTGCCGTACTCATAGTCCGCCGAACCTCGCCCAACGCCGAAGTCCAGCCGGCCGTTGCTGAGCACGTCCAGCATGGCGCTCTCTTCGGCCAGGAAAATGGGATTGTGGAAGGGGAGGACGCTGACTCCGGCCCCGATACGAATGGTACTGGTGCGGGCGGCGATGTGGCTGAGCAGGGGCATGAGGGAGGGACAGATTCCGTAGCGGCTGGAATGGTGCTCGGCTATCCAGATAGAATCGAAGCCCAACTCTTCGGCGCACTCAACCTGTTCCAGCATTTCGGCGAAGATGCGGCTCTGGGCGCCGGTCTCCGGCTCGGTCCAGGAACCCAGCAAAAACAGGGCAAACTTCATGGCGGATAAAGACCTCCTTGGGGGGTATTTCTACTAGAGGGTGTCATCAAATCAAACCGTTAGTCTGGAAAGCGCTGGATGCCACCCCCTCCCTAACCCTCCCCCTACCAGGGGGAGGGGATTTACCACACACCCTCTAAGGGCGCTGGTTGTGGATTCCGGCTCTTCGCCGGAATGACGGTTGAATCGCAAGAATCGCGGTTTTGCAATCGTCTCAATATGAGAATGGTTGTGCTTAGACCCCCCCTTTTTCTTCTCATTTTTCTCATTCCCGGGGAGTCCCGGCGGCGGACTTGCTGGCCCGATGGATGCCAGAGCGGAGGGTTGAGGCAAGGTTAACGCAAGGGGAGGCGATGGGGCAAGGAAGGGATGACATCGGGCAGTGTTACGTTTCAGGTGGTTTTCTTGCGTTGATGGGTAAGTATAAGCGTCGTGGTGTCCCTGGATTCCGGCCCCGGATCGTGGTACTGGGCAGGCTCTTCGCCGGAATGACGGGTTGGGGCCAGAGATTTCTCACCCCAACAGACCAGCTACATCTGGAACGCTACCGTTCCGCGGTCATAGACGTTAATCGCTAGTGTGGGCTACCGTGGATGAGTTATGCAAGCCTGGACGCTTTCAAGGACGCCATGAAGGTTTAGGCAGCGATAACATCGGCCTGCCCAGTCGCCGTTCCATGAGGTTTCGGCCAGGTGGGGCGCAGGGTTGCGTTTCGGCGCGTGCCGCCAGATTATGAATGGGCAACATTCCGTTTCAGGTGGTTTTCTTGCGTTGATGGGCAAGTATAAGCATCGTGACGTTCCTGGATTCCGGCCCGTTCGGCGATGCTCAGGGCAGGCTCTTCGCCGGAATGACGGGCTGGGGCGAGGGATTCTCACCCCAACAGACCAGCTAAATGGGACGCTACCCTATCAACATCTCCTCTCGACAGACTCCGGCACCAAAGGGGATAATCCCCTAACCGGCGTCCGGGAGGGCGGCGGGCAGCGGGACTTCCTCGCGGGGTCAACTTGGAATGGATAGGTACTGCTATGACGACGAATGAAACGCAAGAAAATCAGGCCCCGGCTTCCTCCTTGTTTTCATCCTTGCCCCAAGAGCTGTTGGGAGCAGTGCGCTGGCGGTGCATCGGGCCGCCCCGGGGCGGGCGGGTGGTGGCGGTGGCGGGAGACCCGGTTGACCCCGCGGTGTTTTACTTCGGCGCGTGCGCCGGAGGGGTTTGGAAGACCACGGACGGCGGCACCTATTGGGAGAACGTCTCCGACGGCTACTTCAACACCGCTTCCGTGGGCGCTATCGCAGTTGCCGGGTCTGACCGCAACGTGATTTACGCCGGCATGGGGGAGTCCTGCATCCGCGGGGACGTGACCTTTGGTGACGGGGTGTACCGCTCCACTGACGGCGGGCAGTCCTGGACTAACATGGGCCTGACGGACACCCGGCACATCGCCCGGGTGCGGGTACACCCGGCCAACCCGGACCTGGTGTACGTGGCGGCCCTGGGACACGCCTACGGCCCCAACGATGAGCGGGGCGTGTTCCGTTCCAGGGATGGGGGGAACAACTGGGAACGCGTCCTGTTCCGCAGCGAAAACTCCGGAGCGGTGGACCTGTCCCTGGACCCCAACAATCCCCGCATCCTCTACGCGTCCATCTGGGAGACTCGGCGCACACCCTGGAGCCTAATCAGCGGAGGGCCGGAAAGCGGCATCTTCAAGTCGGTGGACGGGGGCGACACCTGGAAGGAGATTACCGACAACCCCGGCCTGCCCGGCGGTCTGAAGGGACGCATCGGCGTCGCGGTATCCCCCGTCAAGCCGGGGAGAGTGTGGGCCACCATTGAGGCCGACGACTGCGGGGTGTACCGCTCGGACGACGGTGGGGACACCTGGGAACTGGTCAGCGACAACCGGGACTTGCAGGGACGGCCCTGGTATTACCAGCACATCTTTGCCGACCCCCAGGACGCGGATACGGTTTGGATTCTCAACTACCAGTGCTGGAAGTCGGTTGACGGGGGGCGCAACTTCAACCGGGTTACCACGCCCCACGGCGACGACCACGACCTTTGGATTGACCCCAATAACCCCCGGAGGATGATCGAGGGCAACGACGGCGGGGCCTGCGTCACGTTCAACGGCGGGGAGAGCTGGTCCAGCATCTACAACCAACTGACGGCCCAGTTCTATCACGTGGCCGCCGACAACCAGTTTCCTTTCCGGGTGTACGGCACCCAGCAGGACAATACCGCCATCAGCGTGCCTTCGCGCACTCATAAGGGGGCCATCCCCTGGGGTGATTGTTACGTCGTGGGCAACTCGGAAAGCGGACACATCGCCGTTCATGCCGATGACCCCAACACGGTCATTTCCGGGGCCATTGGCAGCTCGGCCGGCGGCGGGGGAAACCTGCTGCACTATGACCATGCCACCGGGCAGGTGCGGATAATAACGGTGTGGCCGGAGCTGTACAGCGGATGGGGGGCCAAGGATATGAAGTACCGCTTCCAGTGGACGTATCCCATCATGTTCTCTCCCCACGACCCGCAGACCCTGTACGTGGCCGGCAACCTGGTGTTCCGGTCCACGAATCTGGGCAGCAGTTGGGAGGCCATCAGCCCCGACTTGACCCGCCACGATGCGGATACGCTGGAACCGTCGGGAGGCCCGATAACCAAGGACACCTCCGGGGCGGAGGTTTACGCCACCATCTTCGCCTTCGTGGAATCTCCCCACGAGGCGGGCGTCTTTTGGGCCGGTTCGGACGATGGACTGGTACACCTGTCCCGGGACGGCGGCGGCACGTGGGAGGCGGTCACTCCCCCCGACTTGCCGGAATGGACTCTCATTTCCATGATCGAGGTGTCGCCCCACAATCCAGCCACGGCCTACCTGGCCGCCACCCGCTACAAGCTGGACGACACCCGCCCCATGCTTTACAGAACCACCGATTACGGCCAGTCCTGGACATCAATATCCGAAGGAATCCCCCAGGATGATTACACCCGAGTGGTTCGGGAAGACCCGGCCCGTCCGGGCCTGCTCTACGCCGGCACGGAGAGCGGGGTTTACGTTTCCTTTGACCAGGGGGATTCCTGGCAGCCGCTGCGGGCCAATTTGCCGGTGGTTCCGGTGTATGACCTTGTGGTCAAGGATGGCAACCTGATTGCCGCCACCCACGGGCGGTCTTTCTGGATTCTGGACGACCTGAGCCAACTGCAACAGCTTACCCCATCCCTGGCAGACCTGCCTTTCCACCTGATGCGGCCCCGGGACACTTATCGGGTGCGGTCGCCCTTCCGGGAACGTAAGCCGACCGTGGGCAAGAGCTACCGCGCCGGGCTAGGCGCCGACGTCACCTACAGCGAGTCGCTGGGCCGGCATGGGGAGACGGTGCGGAAGTTCTGGGACGCGGGAGAGAACCCTCCCGACGGGGTGATGGTCCACTACTATCTGAAGGAGGCTCCCGGGGAGATAACCCTGAGCATACTGGACAAAGAAGGGCAGCCGGTACGAAGTTTCTCCAGCAGTCTCCCGGAGGACGGCGATGATGTCCCGGGCCCCAGGGTTCCAGCCGAGGCGGGAATGAACCGTTTTGTCTGGGATATGCGCTACCCGGCGGCCCGCAAGGTGGCGGAGGACAAGAGCACCGAGGACTCCCTGGTGGGACCGATGGCGCCGCCGGGAACCTACCAGGCAACCCTGCAAGTGGGCGACGTTTCCCAGACTCAGGCTTTTCACATAGTCAAAGATCCCAGGGCTGAGGCCGGCCAGGAAGACCTGGAGGCCCAATTCCATTTCCTGATTGAGGTTCGCGACAAGGTTTCGGTTACGCACGACGGCATTAACCAACTGCGCCGGGTCAGGCAGCAGGTAGAACAGTGGGCGAGTCGCGCCGAAGGGCATCCATCGGCGGAAACAGTGGGCGCGGCGGCGGAGTCGGTGAAGGAAAAGTTGACGGAGATTGAAGGCCGGCTGATTCAGACGGAGTACCGGGGCGCCCGCGACCGGCTGCATCTACCGGCGCGGCTCAACCGAAAGCTGGCGGAACTCTCTGCCGTGGCCGCCAACGCGGATTTCGCCCCTACCCAGCAGGCATACCAGGTCTTCGAGCACCTCTCTACCGAAATTGACCGGGAGCTGGCCGCTCTACAGCAGGTGGTGGATGACGACGTGGCCCAATTCGCCAACCTGGTAAGGGACCTGGACATTCCGGCCATTGCGCCGTAAGACGACCAGGGCGGGCCGGCACGTCAACATTGAGGGGGCCAGTGTCAAGGTCAAGTCCACCGCCAATCAGGACGATTGCAAAGTCCGCCTCCCAAGGATGGGGAGTTGATTCGGGACGAGGTTACATACCTCTGACGTGAGGTTCACCCCCATCCTGACCTTCCCCCGTCAAGGGGGAAGGGACTATTGAAACACCTTCCAACGCGGTTTCCACCGACTTTGCAATCGTCCTGCACCGCCAATAGTCCGATAGCTGCCGGCCACCAGGGAATCCGCACCGCTCCGGAGGGATGACGTTGCGCTCAACGGTTGAGCGGGAAATCAGGTCTCTAATCCAACAGCATGGGCGAATTACCTTCGCCCAATTCATGCAGACCTGCCTGTACTCGCCCGGTGGAGGCTTTTATTCCTCCGGGGACAACCGTACCAGCAGCCACTTCGGGACCTCTCCCACAAGTCACCCGGTCTTTGGCACCCTGATTGCAAGGCAACTGGAGCAGATGTGGCGCTTGCTGGAAAAACCTCCGGTGTTCCACGTGGTGGAGGTGGGTTCCGGCGACGGCTCCCTGGCCCAATCTATCGTGGACGCCAGCCGGCGCACGGCCCCTCGATTCGCGCAGGCGCTTTGCTACGTTGCGGCTGACTACGAGCCACGGCTCCCATCACCCGAACACACCTTGGGCCGGGGCGCCGGGAACGAGAAATGGACATCTCCAAGGGGGCAGAACCCGGCATGGGGAATCCAACGGGTTAAGGCCGAGGGGCTTGGGGCGTTCCGGCACATCGTCGGCTGTATCCTGTGCAACGAGTTAATTGACAACTTCCCGGTTCATCGGTTCGCTGTCCAAGGGGGAAGAGTCAAGGAAGTTTACGTTACAACGGCGGAGGGGAATCTGACGGAAGTCCTGGACGAACCATCCTCGCACGGCATTGAAAAGAGGTTGACCAGCCTGGGGGTATCCTTGCCCGACGGGTATCGGGGCGAGGTTAACCTGGCCATGGAGGATTGGACTCGCCAGATTTGCAGGGCTTTGGACCGGGGGTTTGTCCTCACCATAGACTACGGCGGACTCGCCTCGGACATCTACTCGCCCGGGAACGCCGGGGGGACGCTGGTCTGTTGCCGCCGGCACGCCGTCAGCAACGACCCGTACCGACACGCCGGAGACCAGGACATTACCTGCCAAGTGGACTTTACATCCCTCAGACGGTTGGGCGACCGCTACGGTCTGGCCACCGTGGGCTACACCTCACAGCGCCGGTTTTTGGAGAACCTGGGTTTCGCTTCTTTCCTCGATGCCCTGCCGAATCAAGGCATATCCGACGCTCGAAGGGAACTGAACCGAATAGCGATGATGACCCTGGTGGACCCGGAGGAATATGGCGACTTGAAGGCGTTGGCCCAGGCCAAAGGGTTCGGGGTTGCCCCTGACCTGCTGGGGTTTGAGGATGGGGCAGGGTAACGGGCGAGACGTTCCGATGACCTGCCGATGCGGCGCGTTCCGACCTGGGGGAAAGGCCCCGGCAGCAAGAAGGCCGGCCACCAGTAGGCCCGGCGCCGCCCGGATAATTCGACAGCGAGGAACCGGAGGGCATCTGCTAGGGGGTGTCACCAAATTAAGGACCTAAGTATGCCGGCGTCTGTTTTCGTCATTCCGGCTTTCGCCGGAATCCAGAAACCCCAAGCATACAGCAGCGTCCGTGTGGGCAAGGAATCCTGGATACCGGCCTACGCCGGTATGACGGCGAATATGACGACACCCCCTGCCGTCTTCGTCGGGGGCAGTTCTAGCTGGGATGATTGCTCATCATCAAGAAGCCGCAACTGTCGGGCGTATTGCAGCCGGCAAGGGCGGTTTCGGCCCGGCCCGTCACCTGCCGCGGCCCCGCCGTCCCCCGAAGCTGCTCAATGCTGTCGGCGTACAGGACGGCGCGGTTGCGCCCGGTTCCGTTATTTCCGCCACTGGAAAGGAAGGGATGGGGGCCTTCGACCCGGATGTCGTCGGCATAGAAGTCGTGGGCCTCGCCCAGCTTGACACCGTGCCACTGGAAACCTTCCAGGAATTGTTGGGTGAAGGTCAGGTAGCCGTCGTAAGGGTTGAAGATGTCAACGTCGTCAGGCCCCAGCCCGGAACCCTCCCACATCTTGCGGGCCAGGCTGGCGACGGCCTCCTGATGTTCCTCCAGGGTTGCCATGGTGCTGCGGCCCCGGCCATTGTTCTGGGCATGGTTGAGGACGTAAACCGGCTTTTGCCGCAAGTCCCTGGCCCGCTCAGCGGTGGTGAAGATGAAGGCCGCGCAGGTATTGACCGGCCGGTCGCAGTCGTATATGACCAGCGGTTCCTCAATCACCCTGCCGTTCAGGTAGTCCTCGCGGGTAAGCTGATAGGGTTCATGCAGAGCGTAGTACCCCCAGGGGGTCATCAGACCGTTGCGGCGCAGGTTCAAGCAGAGGGGGGCCAGGCCGTCGTGGGACTTGCCGTATTTCTGGCAGTATTGCAGGAATACCACCAGATTATTGAACATCGCGCCGTTCTGATAACCCCACGGAAGGGAAAAGGCGGTATTGCCGGGGGCTTCCTGGTTGATGTTCTGCGGATTGTTATGGCCGTACCGTCCCTCAAGGTTGACCATCGGGTACCACACCAGGGCGGTCTCGCATAATCCGTCGCCAACGGCCTGAGCAGCCAGACCCATCATGGGGCCGATGTAGGGCGCGTCGGATTTGAGATACTTGACGTTCTTCAACCCCAGCTGCCGCTGTATCCACTCCGCTGAGGCGTAGGTTAGTCCGTCTTCGGTGTCGTAGGGCGGGTCAAAGTAAGGCCGCGGCGCCCAGGTCTGCTCAGCGCGGGTTTCGCGGCTGGTGATAAGCCCATCAATGTCGTCCAGGGACAGACCCGCGTCGGCAATCGCTTTCAGGCAGGCCTCCTTGGTCAAACCTCCGCAACTCCGGTCCAGGCTCACACCGTCCCAGCGCCGGTCCATGTGGGACTGGCCCCAACCGACAATGGCGACCTTGCCCCGGTGTTCCCAGACTCCCAACCCTTCCCGATTTCTCATCCAACTCGTGCCGCTAACCATCTCAGCTCCCTTATGCGTTCAGCGCTATTGCTCGGTTTTCCGGGACTCCGGTGGGTCAGGTGACCACCTGCCACTCGTGGACCAGTTGCCCGTTGCTTGTTTCTTCGAAAATCAATTCTACCGGCGCACCAACCGGCACCTCGCCCGGCGGGGTGCCCGGAAGGTTGGACAGGAAGTTGATGCCGGGGTCTTCGTCCAGGGTTATCACCGCAAAGTTGATGGGCTGCGCCGACCGGAACCCCCTGATGCGGGAGTCGCGTATGACCATGTAAACGTCAATGTGGCCTTTGCCCTGGACTTCTTTCCACTCCAGGTTGTCGGCGGAGCCGCATTTATCGCACCGGGGGGCGGGCGGATAGAGCAGCCTGTCGCAGGAGGCGCAGTTCTGCAAGACCAACCGCCGCTCATTGCAGGCGTCCCAGAAGGGCTTGGTCAGTTCATTGGAAACCGGGGCAGGTCGCTGAAGACCTGGAATCGTTGACATGGTTCTTCCCTCCGGTGGAATCCGGCGCACCGCGCAGCGTCGTTACTGACAAAATCCAACGCAGATTATATGTAGAGTATGCTGGCGGGTCAAAGACGTTCCTGGTCTGTCCTCCCGTTAATCCACGGCTCGGTATTTCCGGCGTCCATCAAGACGAAATGGAAACCCGCTTCCAGGGCAAATTGGCGGTCCAGTTCCGTATCGCCGACATGGTAGTACGCTTCCGCCGGAAAACGGGACTTCACCTCCGGGAGATCCTGCTTGGCGGAGACAAAACTCACCTCGATGCCGTGCCTGTCCCATAGGGCCTGCTGCACCGGAAGGGGACGGTCGGAGGAACTGCCGATAATGCACCCATAATCCCTGGCCTTCCTGACCATGCTCATGGTGACAGGCCCAGGGGGATCCCCCGCTTCCAGCGTTCCATCAATGTCGAAACTGACTAATACTGCCAAGAATGGTCTCCCTTCGCCAATTGGATTTACGTCAGATTGGCCTACGCACCCACCGGGGCTTTTAGGTTGTCTCCAAGAATGGGGAAAGGTGCGAAATTTCTGCGGTTAGGCGACGCCGCCGGGGGCAGGAATTTTAGATTCTTCGCTACGCTCAGAATGACATGGGAGGGCGCTCAGAATGACATGGGAGGGGAGGAAGGAAACTGAAAGGCACTGTCCCTCTGCCCACGCTGCTTGATTCGGGTTGGGCCGGCGCGCCTACGGCTCCCCACCTACCGCGGGGTCAGCCCATTGCACGATTCCCCGCGCTCCCAAGTCATCAATCTGCTCATCATCATACCCGATTTCGCGAAGGAGGGGCTTGGTGTGCTGGCCTATCTGGATGGATGTCCGGTAGAGGCCCGGAGTCAGGGAAAATTCGACCAGCCCGCCGTAACGGAGGTACTTGCCGACATACGGATGCTCCACTTCGACGCTCAAAGCATTCGCCCTGGCGTGGGGATGTTCCGCGTAGAACTCTCCTTCCAGGGCTTCGTCGGCCTGGACGCAGCCGATGTCCGCTTCGATGAGCAACTCTTCCCACTCGGCAGCGGTACGGGCGGCGAAAATCGCCGAGATTTGGGCAATCAACGCTTGGTCGTTGTCCAGTCGCGCCTGCCGGGTGGCGAATCGGGGGTCGGCGAGGAGTTCTTCCCGCTGCACGGCGCGGCAGAATGTTTCCCATTCGTCCTGGAACAGGCACGCCAAAAAGACCCACCCCTCACGGCATCGGTACAGACGGTACAAGGCATGGAGGCCATAGAGTTCTTCGTCGGGTATGGCGATGGGGGGCCGGTTGGCGTGGTCGTAGTACTCGTCGGCATTGGTCCAGGCATTGGCGTTGAGCATGGTGACGTGGACGGGCTGGCCCTGGCCGGTAAGGTCTCTGGCCCGAAGGCCCAGGATGATGGCCGTGGCGACAGCCGGGGAGGTGTTCTGGTCCGGCCCCCAATTGGATTTCATTATCCAGCGGGTTGCCTCTACGGTGTCCTCAATGTCCATGACTTGTTCCGGCGGCGGGGGCATTCCCCGGCCCATCTGCCGCATGGCTCCGCCCATGATGGCGCCGGGAATGGGATGGGCGCCGGGCCGGCGGGCGTGTTCCCCGTTTTCGCCATAGGTTCCCATCCAAACATGGACCAGGCGGGGGTTAATCTTCCGGCAGGTCTCCCAGTCAACCGCGAGACGCTCCGGGACGCCGAGGCGGAAATTGTGCGACAGAACATCGGCCTGGGCGATGAGTTTATGGACAATCTCCCGGCCTTCCGGGGTCTGGAGGTCAACCTGAATGCCTTCTTTGCCGGCGTAGGTTCTAGGCTCGGCCACAGCCTGGGCGGTGGAGCGCCTGCCTTCATCCAATCGCCGGTCGGTGGCGTCCAGCTTGATGACTCGCGCCCCCAGGTCTGCCAGAAGGGCGGCGGCGTAGGGGCCGGCCTGGATGGTCGCCAAGTCCAGGATAGTGACCCCGGACAGGGGATGGGCGACTGAATCGGCGCCGGCGGCCTCGGGAGAGCCAACGTCTTCGCCAAGGGACTGTTGGCTCAGGCTGCCCAGCACTTCGGCGTTGTGCTGTCCCACATCTGGGGCTGGCCCGCTGGGTTCACCAGGGGTTTCCTTGAAATCCACGAGGGGGGCCAGAGTACGCAGGGGGCCAACGCGGGGGTCGTTGATTGTCACCACCGTGCCGTTGGCAACCACCGCGGGATGGTTCATGGCCTGGACGCTGTTGCGGTATGGCTCGGCGGCGATGTTGCCGTCCTGGAGGTACATCTCCATCCATTCGTCAGCGGTCTTCTCCAATTGCCGCTTTAGTATCTCCCGGCGCAGGAGTTCCCGGTTCTCCAAATCTATGGCCGGGACTTTCGCGAACCGGTCATCCTCCAGCAGGTTCCCCAAGCCGATGGCCTTGAGGTGCCCCTGGATGTGGGGGACTCTTTGGTTGGCGTGCTGCAACCATGCGCCGTCGCCGGTTCGCACGGGAACGTATCCTATGGAGGAGAGGCCCCGCGTCCCTCCGGGTCTGCCCGGAAACCGCTCCGGGTCCCGGCGGCGCAGCTGCATATTGACCAAGCCACCGTCACCGGCATTGTTGTCGTGGGGAGAAGCCAGACTCTGAACGATGCTGGTCTGGACCCATTGGCCGCGCCCGCACATATCGCGGACACGGAGGGCGCCGATGATGCCGCGCACCGCGGCCTGGCTGGCGTGCCAACTGCCGGTGTACACGGCCGAATACACCGGGCCTTCCCGGTTGGGCTGTCCCTGCAAGTTGAGCATCCGGCCCGCTTTGGCGGCAACGACACCCTCGTAGCCTTTTACCCGGCGGAGCGGGCCATTCTGCCCAAAGCCGGTGATGGAGCAGTAAACCAATCGCGGGTAAAGGCGCGACAAGGCGTTGTACCCCAACCCCCAGTCGTCCATGTCTCCGGGGCGGAAGGACTCGACCAGA
Source organism: Dehalococcoidia bacterium (assembly GCA_963665735.1). GTDB lineage: Bacteria > Chloroflexota > Dehalococcoidia > Lucifugimonadales > UBA3495 > CATOSK01. The sequence goes on from OY762444.1 coordinate 2,340,868, forward strand.
ACGTCGGCCTGACCGGCCAGTTGGATGGCTTGCTCGCGGCCTTCCGCCGTGCTGAGGTCCAGCACAATGCCTTTCTTGCCGCGGTTCCATGAAATCCAGCCGGGTTGAAAACGGAAGGGGTCTCCGCCGGGAGGTTCAACCTTCACCACATCGGCCCCGTAGTCGGCCATTACCAAGGCGCAGATGGCCCCCGGCATCCCCAATGAGAAATCCAGGACGGTTAGGCCCGTACATGGTCCGGCCACGGTTCACCTCTCCCGCTTATTTTTGATACCTAATACCGTTGTCTAATGCCGGTGGGGGTCAAGTTGGGGCAAGCATCCGGCTTGTTCCTTGTGCAACCTGACCAGCGACTAGCGGCCCGCGGCGTCAGGTTGACCGAAAACCGTCAACGCCTGCCAGTGGGGATAGTATAACGGACAAATCCGCCGCTCGCCCGTAATGACCATGCCCCGGCCAGGGTCTTTCAGTTGTCTCCCGGAACAGAGGAAAGGTTCAGAATTTCTGCGGTTAGGCGACCCCTTCGACTATGCTCAGGGCAGGGTTGCTGGAGGCAAGAATCTAAATCCACCTGAAAGGCTCAAGCCCGGCGTCCTGGAAATGCGGGCAAAGGGATGTTGGGAAAGGCAAGGATTTTGGATTCTTCGCCTCGCTCAGAATTACATGGAAGTGCGGGGATGATGTTTCGCCCAAGGGCGGCAATGAGGACCGAAAGGCTTGGCAGACCTGCGGTAATGTTCCGTTTCAGGTGGTTTTCTTAACATTGATGGGCAAGTATCAGCGTCGTGACGTTCCTGGATTCCAGCCTCGTTTAGTTGTACGGGGCGGACTTGCACCCGCATGACGGGTTTTGGGCGAAGGGTGTGGATTCCCGCTTTCGCGGGAATGACGGTGGGGGTCGGTGATGAAACCACCTAAACCGCAATGTTACCCAAACTGGCCAACTCCGTTCCCGCCAAACGTGGTATAATGACCTTACGGCCAACCTGTGCCTGGAGGTATCCCCATTGTCCACCCCTTCCGAGGTTGTTGACCTGTTGCGGCCCCTGGGCATCCGGCTGACCCCGCAAAGGCTGGCTATTGCCGAAGTCGTTATCAACTCCGCCGACCACCCCACCGTCCGCGATATTTTCGAGAGGGTGCGGGCCTTTTTCCCCTACGTCACCATCGCCACCGTTTACTCTACCTTGTCCACGTTGGAACGGGCCGGCATCGTGCGGGAACTTCCCTTCCAACGCCAGTCCCGCTACGACGCCAACCTGGACCCCCACGCCAACCTGGTCTGCATCGGCTGTGATACGGTTATTGACGCCGACGTTGGTCGCGACACCGTGACCGAACTGGAGCAAATTGTCTCCACCGACGCCGGGTTCCAGGTATCCTCGCAACGGGTGGACTTTTACGGCTGGTGTTCCGGTTGCCGTTCCTCCGCCCCGGGCTGACTGCTTCCGTTTCCTCAATAGACTACAGACCGTAGGGGCGCACGGCCGTGCGCCCCTACCTTTTGCGCCCATATACGCCATAGGCCGAGGCCCTCCCCAGACGTTGCCGGGGGTTCATTTTGGTGGAAACCCGCATCCGTGGTTATGGTTAGCTACGGGGTCGGAAACATAAAATAACCCCGGCGGGCCTCCAAACAGGGCCGCCATCGGGCAGGAAAGGGGCGTCAACCACCACGACCCGCCGGCGGCCCTCTTCCCTTTGGCGGCTGCCGGGTCCGGCGGCTTTACCTCCCGCCGCCGCATCCGGTGGAGGCCCGTCGTCACCGGCCTTATCCTTCGTTGTCGCCAACGCCGGGGCAAACCCCTTTTCGTTGGTTGTGGGGAGCGTGTGGAATGTTGAGTTTGCCCAAGCCCATCCTCCGGTATCTTTTCTTAACCCTGCTGCTGGTGGCCGCCATGACTATGGTTTTCTGGCCTACCGCGGCGGAGAGCGCCCCGGGCGCGCCGGGCAAGCCCACCGCCACCGTTGGGGACGGCACTATGACCGTAACCTGGTCTGCGGCGTCCGGGTCGCCCAAGGGCTACCAGATTCGCTACGCCAACGCAGTAACCAACGACGCGCTGACCAGCCCCGGAACCTGGACTGACCTCGGCGATGTTACCACCCATACTTTCGACGATTTGACCATCGGCGCAACCTTTTACTTCCAGGTGCAGGCCAAGGACAGCGAGAACCAGCACGGGCCGGTATCCCCGGTATCCAGCGCATACACCCAACAGGCGACCCCGCCGGGACTGACCAACGTGACGGCTACGGCCGGCAACCGCCAAGTCGTCTTGTCCTGGGACGCGGTGGATGCCAAGTACAGCGTGACCTCCCACGAGTATCGGCAAAAGACCGCCAGCGATTCCGATTGGGGAGATTGGCAGACCGTTACCGCCACTACCGCCGCCGGAAAAAGCGGTTATACCGTAACCGGCTTGACCAAGGGAACAGCCTATTCCTTCCAGGTTCGGGCCAAGAATGCCCAGGGAACCAGCCCGGACAGCGCTTTGACAACGGTGACGGCCACCCCAGTCGGCCCGCCCCTGGCGCCCGTCTTGACGACGGCCAAGGGCGACGGGCAGATAACGCTGTCCTGGGACGACCCCAGCGATGATGACATTGACGGCTACCACATCCGCCACAAGTCGAGCGGTTCGGCCTTCGGAGTCTGGCGCGACATCCCCACCGGCGATTTGACCCCGACCAATGGCGTCATTAGCCACAGGGTCATCCAACTGACCAACGGGACGGAATACACTTTCCAGGTTCGGGGGGTGAGCGACGACAACGACCTTTGGGCCGCGGGAGAAATTAAAGGCACGCCGGGGGTAGCGTCCGGCGCGCCGGACAAGCTGAAGAATCTACAGCACGTGGTTGCCAATGTCGGCGACACTCCAAGCGACTCGGTGACATTCACTTGGGACGCCCCGGCGGACGCTACTAACATCAAGTACCAAATACGTCACTCGGCCACCTCCGCTACCCAAGTATGGTACCAGACTTGGGCCGATACCACCGTGACGAGCAACAGCACAACGGTTGACCTTGGCGCCACCTTCGACAGCACCGACAAAGTTTTTTATTTCCAACTGCGGGCATTCGACACTAACGGCACCAATGACAACACTGCTGACGATGTTCATGGCCCAATGACTGCGGTAACCGTGCGGCGGTTGAACACCGTCACCGCCACCAACCAGGTTCCGCCGGCCCCGTCCGGATTCACCGCCGGATTCCAATGGAACGCTACCGAGAGCCGCTGGGATATGGACTTGAACTGGACCATACCCGACAGTCCTACCAATTGGAAATTAACCAAATACCAGTACCAGCAGAGCAAGAACGGAGCCAGCTATGGGGAGTGGAAGGACATAACCGACCAAAATACGGGCAACCAAGGATTTGATTTGACGTTCCCCTACAAGGTGACGGGGGTGACCAAGGGTGCTTCGTACACCTTCCGGCTGCGGGCGGTGGACACGGACACCGAGGGTGGGATAGGCCCGGCGGCCACCGCCGGCCCGGTGGTTCCCGGAACTCCCAACGCGCCCACCGGGTTGAGCTATTACGCCGGTTCCAACCAGAAAAATGACAACCCGGAACTGCGCTGGACGGTGGCAGCAACGCAACCGGACAACGTAACCGTCAACAGTTACCAGTACCGCTACCGGGCCGCCGGCTCGGCCAAGTGGCTGAAATGGACCCGGGTTCCCAGCAGCAACGCCAATACCGCCAAGTACGCCATCAAGGGCCTGCTGGCTGGAACCCGTTACGAGTTCCAAGTCCGGGCCATGTCGGGCAGCATTCACAGCGCGGCTATTTCCGCCTTTGGAACCACGCTGACGCCGGCGGCGGTTCCGGCGGCGCCCACGGGCTTGAAGGCCACCGCCGCCAACCGGCAGGTGACGTTGACCTGGCAAAGCCCCAACGACCGCAACATCATCGGCTACGTTTACCTGCAAAGCACCAACGGCGTGACGTTCACCGAGCGCCGGATGAACGTGGAACTTGAGGATGCGGCCAAGTTGACCACCTACACCGTAACCGGCCTGACCAATCTGCGGGAATACACCTTCAAGGTCAGGGCGGAGAACGGGCTGGGATTCAGCGCGGCCTCGTCGGCGGTATCCCAGACGCCGGGCGTCGTGCAGGGCGGCTGGACGCATACCGTGTCGGTCAGCCCCGGAAAGATTGTCCCCGGCGGCAAGGCCGGGGCAGCGGTGTCGCTGGTCGCCACCTACCAGGTTGCTTCCGCAGACCGGGCCACGGTGCAAACCCTGAGCGCCACCGGGTCGGGTTCCAGTTCGGCGACGGTGGCTACCGGCAGCCCGCAGTTGGTGGGATTCGGTTCCGGCAGCGGGTCAACCCTGCAAAACAGTTCCAGCACGGTTTCCGCTCCCGGCAACTGCGTTCCCAATGTCTCCACCGGGAGCATCCGTTGTACCATCATCTACACCGACGGCAGCAAAGCGGCTTACGCTAAATCCAACGCCGGGGACAAGACCCATCCCGTAACCGTGTCCCTGAGCCAGGACTTTGCACTGGTGGCATTGGTCAACGGCATCGGCACGGCCCCCTACCGGCCTTCGGACAAACTGAGCGCCAACCTGGTGGTACAGAGTCCGCCGGTGGCAGCGCCGGCCCAACCCCAGAATCTCAAGGCCGCAGTGGGTAACGGTTCGGTTAACCTGACCTGGAACAATCCCAACAACTCCACTATCCAGAAGTACCAGTACCGGCGGAAAGGCGCATCCGATTCTTCGTGGAACCCGGACTGGACCACCATCAGCGGGAGCGGGAAAGGCACCACCAGCTACCGGATAACGGGACTGTCCAACGGTTTGCGCTACGACGTGCATTTGCGGGCGGTGAACGCCGGCGGCAACGGGGGCGTTTCCAAGATTTCCTTCACTCCGGTGGCGCCGGCTCCGACGCCTACACCTACGCCACGTCCAACACCAACACCGGCTCCGACGCCCACGCCGATACCCACACCGACGCCGGCGCCTACGCCGGTTCCACCCAATACTTCGCCGGTGGCGGTGGGCGAAATTTTCAACCACGTACTGGCAGAGACGGATTTGGCGTTTCGGGAGCCGCTGGGGGGATACTTCAGTGACCAGGATGGGGACACGCTTTCCTATGCTGCGGAGTCCAGCGACCCGGGGGTGGCCCGGTCTTTGATTGACGGCAGCCATGTTGAAACGACGGCGTTGAGTCCGGGGAATGTATTCGTCATAGTGACGGCTACCGACCCCGACGGGTTGAGCGCGTTCCAAAAGTTCCGGGTGAGGGTGATTCCCGACGCTGGGGAAGGCGCATCGCCTGCCGGCCCCGGCGGGGTTTCCGCCGCCGCCCTGCCACCCTTGACCGAGGATGATGGCGGCGATGGAACGGGGCAAGCGGCGCCCACTCCAGCGCCGACGGAAGCGATTCCCCAAGCGACGCCCACTGCCGTTCCCGCCCCGGCGCTGGTCGCGCCGCAACCTAAGGACGCAACCCCGGAGATTCCTCAACCGGCAGGGGAATCCCGCTCGGTTATTCCGGGGCTGTTGTCCGAAGAACCGGACGCAGGGCCGGATGACCCGGAAGAGCTGTCGGAAGATTCGGGCATCGGTTGGATGTGGATTTTGATAATCGTGCTGGCGGTAATTGCCGCGCTGGTAGCAGCCGGGGCGGGAGGTCTGTATTGGTTTAAGCGGTGGGCCTTGGGCTGATGGGCAGCATGGGGATTGACAACGCCGCTTAGTCCTGAACCGGGAGGGTGAAGGAAAAGATGGCGCCCTGGCCGGGGACGCTCTCGGCCCGGATGCTGCCGCCGTGGGCCTCGACCAGACGCTTGGCGATGGTCAACCCCAGGCCGGCCCCGCCGGTGGCCCGGGCCCGGGACGGGTCAACCCGGTAAAACCGCTCGAATACCAGGTGCAAGGCTTCCGGCGGCAGGCCCTCGCCTTGGTCGGCAACGGCGATGACAACGCTTTCCGCCGTTTCCCGTTCCACCCGCACCGTTATGGAGCGGCCGGCTGGCGTGTGTTGCAGGGCGTTGTCCAGCAGGTTGCCGATGACCTGAGCGATGCGGGAACGGTCTATCGTCACCGGGGGCAAGTCGTCCTCCGCCGCGTATTCAAGGGTGACGCCGCCGGCTTCGGCCCTGGCCCGCGCCCCTTCCACGGCGCGGCCAATCACGTCGTCCAGAGAGTCGGGCTGCAAGTCCAGGTGCAGCGCGCCCTCTTCGGCCTGGGCCAGCAGCCGCAGGTCTTCCACCAACCGGCCCAGTTGAAGGGCTTGCTGGTGGATTATGTCAATGGTGTTTTCGTCGGGTTCCAGCAGGCCGTCTTTGACCGCTTCCAGGTAGCCCTGGATGTTGGACAGGGGCGTCCGCAGTTCGTGAGCCACGTCGGCCACCAGGTTGCGGCGGCGTTCCTCGGCTTCTTCCAACTCGGCGGCCATCAGGTTGAAGGAACGGGCCAACTGCTTGATTTCGCTGGGGCCGGACTCGGCGGCGCGTTGGGACAAGTCTCCCCGTCCCAGCCGGCCGGCCGCACCGCGGAGGGCTTGCAGCGGGGCCAGCATCTGACGGGAAACCAGCGTCACTACCAGAACCCCGGCGATGCCGGCGATAAGGCCAGTCCAGAGCAGACGTTCATGCAGGGCGGATACCAGGCCGGAAACCTGGGGGTCTCCGGGGGCGTCGCCGGTGGGAACTTCCGCCACCCGCAGCGCGCCAACCCGTTCTTCTCCGGCGATGATGGGATGGCGTCCATGATGGCCGCGGCCTTCCCGCGGTGGCGGTGGGACGTGACCAGGATGGGAGTCGCCCACCACCCGGCCATCGCGGTCAGTGACCACAATCCGGGCGGCGAAGGCTGGGCCGGCTTCGTCCAAAACCGACTGGACTTCATCCCAATCCCGGTCATTGCGGTAGGCCCGGCCAACCATGCGGGCGATGCGGTCGCGCCGCACTTCTTCCTGACGCCGCTGGAAGTCCACACCTTCCCGCTCCGAGGCCCGCGCGACGTACAGGCTGACGCTGCCCAGGGCCAATGCCAGAATCAGGGCGAAGCCCAGAATCAACCGGAAACGGAGGCTGAAAACCCAGTTAAACATCGCTCAGCTTGTAGCCAACCCCGTAAACAGTGTGGATGTAACGGCGGCCCTGGGCGGCCTCGTCCAATTTGCGGCGCAGGCTGGAAACGTGGGAGTCAACGGTGCGGTCAAAACCGTCATAGTCGTAGCCGAACACCCGGTTGATGATTTCTTCCCTGGTGAAAGTCTTGCCGGGGTCGCGCAGGAACAGGGTCAACAGCCGAAATTCGGTGGGGGTCAACTGCAAGGGAACATCGCCGACGGCAACGGAGCGGCGTTGAGTATCAAGGGAAATATCCCCGATAGCCAACTGGCAGGGGCCTGAGTCAGTCCTGTCCTGGGCCGTGCGCCGGAGGACGGCCCGGATGCGGGCGGCCAGTTCGCGGGGACTGAAGGGCTTGGCAACGTAATCGTCGGCGCCCAGGTCGAACCCGGCAACCCGGTCATGCTCTTCGACGCGGGCGGTCAGCATTACGATAGGCACTTGCGACTCTTCCCGCAGAGACCGGCAAACTTCCAGCCCGTTGATTCCCGGCAGCATCAAATCCAGCACCACGAGGTCGGGGCTTTCCTGCCGGGCCAGCCGCAGACCCTGGATGCCGTCACCGGCCACCAGAACCGAATGACCGTCCTGGCGGAGGTAAAGCCCCACCACTTCGGCGGTGTGGGGGTCGTCTTCGACTATCAACACGGTGGCGCTCAACGGGACACTCCTGGAATGACGGGTTGGGGCGTGGGGTTCACCCCCTCCCCAACCCTCCCCCCAACAGGGGGAGAGGGTTTGTTTTTCTCAACTTGACGGCGCTCTTTGGGGCCTTAGTTGCCGGAACTGCCGTCATTGTCATGGCCGGAGCCTTCACCGTAAGAACCCATGCCCCGGCTCCGGTGATGTTCGCCCCGGAATTTGGAGCCGTCACCGTCGCGGTCGCCGCGAGAACGGCGGAATTGATGTTCGCCGGGGCCACGCCTCTTGAACCCGTCCATGAAACCCGGCGTGTACGGGCGGGACTGGAACCAGTTATATTGGGCGTCGGCTTCCTCCTGGGTCAACTTGCCGGATTCCACCATCTTGTTCAGGCGGGCGCGGATGGCGTCGTTGGCCGCTTCCCGGCGGGCCTGCCGGACGGCGTCGTCCACCGCCTGCTCTTCCAGCCCCAGAATGGCGGCAACGCGGGCGGTGGCATTCCCAACCCACGGCATACCCTTGGCGGCGCGCCGGTCGGAGTCATGGTCGCCGCCGATGGCTTTGGCGATTACCACACCGCCGGCCAATCCAAGGACCAGGACTCCGGCGATAACGGCGGTCAGGATGACCTTCCGATTCTTGATGAACGCTAACATAACCGCTCCTTTCATTTTACCCCGGTTGCCAGGTTTTGTTCCGGTTCCTGCGGGGCAACACTGATGTTAAACCGGAAGTGTGGAGAAACTTTGAAGAATCGGAGGATTTCAGGCCAATTCGCGGATTCGCTGCGGCTTGACGGCGTTGGGTGTCCGCCGTATCCTGCTGGCGGTTTTGGGAATCATCAACGTATTGGGGAGTCGGTTATGCCCGTCGAAGTGTATTTGACCTTTAACGGCAACTGCCGGGAAGCCTTGGAGTTCTACCGTTCCGTGTTCGGCGGCGAGTACCAGGCGTTCCTGACTTTCGCCGAAGGCCCTGCGGACATGAATGTGCCGGAGGCGGAGATGAACAACGTCATGCACGCCACCCTGTCCATTGGCGACGGGGCCATAATGGGCAGCGATATGCCCTCCAGCATGGGGCCGCCCCCGACGGTGGGGAGCAATTTTTCCCTTACCGTTCCAACCAACAGCCGGGAGGAAACGGACGACCTTTTCGCCAAGATTTCCGAGGGCGGCACGGTGACGATGCCCCCGGAGGATATGTTCTGGGGGGCGTATTTTGGCGCCTGCACCGACAAGTTCGGCATCAACTGGCAGCTTAATTATGAACATTCGCCGCCCCAGTTCTAGCGGGCGTCGTCATATTCACCGTCATACCGGACTGCGCCGGAATGACGAAAACAGGCGCTTGCATACTTCCATACTCAATTTGATGACACTTCCTAGCGGGCGTCGAGTCAGGGCAAGTCGGTTTGTTATTGCCATTCCGTAGCCAAAGAGGGATTCCAGCATGATTCAGTTGACGGATGAAATGCGGCGGTTAATCAACAACGCCCGCAACAATGGCAACCCGTGCATCATTGCCACCGCCGACGCCGATGGGCGGCCCAACGCCGGCTACTACGGCACGGTGGTGGTGCTGGACGAGGAATCGCTGGCCTACCGGGACCGGAGCAGCCCGGAGGCCCTGGAAGACCTGGAAACCCACCCCCGGTTGGTGGTGCTTTTCCGAGATTCGGCCAGCGGGGAGGGCTGGAAGTTCCGCTGTACGGCGGAAGTGCACCGGGGAGGGCCGGTCAGCCGTCGGGTAGTCGAGTCGTTGACGGCCCACGGGTTGATTCAAGACCCCTACGGCGCGGGTTGCGCTGTAGTCCTGCGGGTGGACCAGGTTCTGACCCTTTTCGGCGAAGTCCTGCAAGAACGGACGCTCGGCGCAGAGTGGTAAGCGTCCTTCGCCAGGCTCCGGAATGGGGAGGGTGGGACGTTGGCGGGCACGCAGGATAACCAGGTAGTTTTTCAGGGTATAGGTTGAAAGCCCTTGGTCGTACATTCCTCAAAGGGATGCCACCCCCACTCCTTCGGCTCTACGCTCAGGACAGGCTCTAACCCTCCCCCATCGAGGGGGAGGGGATTTTTCAGACACGATACAGGAGCGGTTCCAATGGCTGACGTACTTGACCCCCACGCCGCCGGGAGCCGCCGCTTTGAGGGCAAGGTGGCGGTGGTTACGGGCGCGGGCCAGGGAATCGGGGCGGCGACGGCCCGCCGGCTGGCCCAGGAAGGGGCTTCTATCGTCATTGGCGACGTGGTGGAGGCCACGGCCAGGAAAGTCTGCGCCGAGCTTGAAGAGTTCGGCGCTTCTTGCGCCGTGTCCATTGGAGACCTTTCCCGGTGGGAGAATGCCGAGGCGTTGATGGCTGCCGCGCATGACGCTTTCGGGAGGATAGACGCGCTGGCCAACGTGGCCGGCGGCACCATCTGGTTTCGTTCCTTCCAGTATTACACCCCCGACCAGATAAGGGCCGAGATTGACCGGAGTTTCTGGACGGCGATGTGGTGCTGCCGGGCCGCGCTGCCCTACATGATTGACCAAGGCGCGGGTTCCATTGTGAACATCGCCACCCATGCCGTAACCGGGGCTTTCCGGGTGCCATACGCCGCGGCCAAGGCGGGGCAAATCGGGCTGACTACTTCGTTGGCGCGGGAGGTGGCCCACTTGGGCGTCCGGGTCAACTGCGTTGCGCCCAGCGGCACGTTGGCCGATGACCGGGTGACGCCCCGGGACCACGGCGTTGCGGTGGAAGTCCCCGACCTGCCGGCGGAGGAATTGGCCTACCAGGAAAAGTACCGAGGGGAGACGCGGCTGGTGGAAATTCCGATGGGCCGCCGGGGAGAGGCTTGGGAACAGGCAGCGGCCATTGCGTTCCTGGCCTCGGACGACGCGGCGTATATTACCGGCCAGGTGCTGCCAGTGGGCGGGGGCCAGCCTTATCCCTTCTGAGGGGGATGTGTTGAAAGTCCCTTCTTCATTCCCGTCCCGACAGGATGCCACCCCCACTCCTTCGGCTCTACGCTCAGGACAGGCTCCAACCCTCCCCCTCGTAGGGGGAGGGGATTTATCACACACCCTCCGAGGTGTTGGGGGTTCAAGACCATACCAACATGGGATTGGCAGCCCCGTCCTGACCTTCCCTAACCGATGGGGGAGGGACTCGGTGGAGTTCCCTTTCCTGTTGGTTATGGGTAGGTGTCCTATTCTCCGGGGGCGCGTCGCCGCCGGCCACTCCTCCACATCACCCACAGGAAACCGGCGACAGTAGCAACGAAAACGAAGAACCCGGACAGCATCAGCGCGTCTGGCAAGAATCCATTGCGGTCGCCGGGACTTACGGACACAATGCCGCCCGCTCCTATCAGCAGAACCGCCAATATCAACCCCAAACTCACAACCAAGAATAGTAGTGAACTGTTCATGGGACGCTCTTCCTGTTACTGGCCGGTTCCGGCGGATTCAGGGGCTTTCAGTTGTCTCCCGGAACGGAGGAAAGGCTCAAAATTCCTGCGGTTAGGCGACGCTGCCGGGGGCAGGAATTTTAGGTTCTTCGCTACGCTCAGAATGACATGGGGGCGCTCAGAATAACATGGGGGCGCTCAGAATGACGTGAAAGGGCGAGGAAGGGAAACTGAAAGACCCTGTGGCGGATTGTATCATTGTTTCCCCGGTTGGGGATTTCTGGTAGCATGGCGGGAAATTTCCGGGGGCTTGGAAAGGACGGGAGATTATGGGCCTTGGCAAGCTGTTGACCAAACCGTTGTCCGGCTACCCCGGCGGGTACAAGCGTATGCGGCGGGGAACCCAGGGTTTTGACCAGACTCCCCCCTTCCGCCAGCCGGAGGAACCGCGAGACCGGCGCAGCCGAATCCCGCCCACGGGATTCCGGGAATACTGGTATCCGGCCCTGCCGGCCAAGGATGTCACCAAGAAAAAGCCGGAAGTGCTGCGGATGCTGGGAACGGACGTGGTGTTTTTCCGGGACAAGCAGGGGGAAGTCCAGGCGTTGCTGGACTGGTGCCCCCACCGCTCGGTTTACCTGTCTATGGGCCGGTGCTACTTCGAGGGGTTTCTGACCTGTCCCTACCACGGGGCCACTTTTGACGGCGACGGCAATTGCGTCGCTTTCCTTACCGAAGGCCCGGACTCGAAGATGACGGGCGCGCCGGGCATGAAGGCCCGCAAGTTTCCCACCACCACCATCAAGGGAATGGTGTTCGTCTGGATGGGGGAGGGCGAACCCGTTGACCCGCAAGAGGATATACCGCCGGAGATGTTCGAGCCGCACAACATCTTTCGGCCCGTGTTTACCATGTTCGACTGCAATTGGGTGCTGGTGCTGGAAAACACCATGGACGCCCATAACGCCTTTATGGTTCACCGCAACGCCTTGCGAATCCTGAAGAGCCGGCTGGGGGGACGCCCCCGCACACCGCTGGGCTACCGGGTTAACATCGTCAACAACAAGAACGTCCACTACCGGCCCGGTTCGGGCAAGTCCTCGGTGGAAAAGTACTATGAGGACGAGGACGGCAAAGTCCCTTACCAGATGTATTACCCCGGCGTGGATGGGGTTTGGCCGCTGCATCGCTGGCGGTTGATTTGGACGTGGATTTATGACCGGCGCGCCCGACGGAGGGGCCAGTCGCCGGGGCGGCTGCAACCGCGTCAGGCGGAAGCCCCGGACGTTAACGAATGGAACGGCACCCGCCTGCCGGGGATGTCGCGCACCGGGGGCAACAACGAGTTTTTCCGCAGCACCCGCTGGGCGGTGCCGGTGGAGGACAACCTGACCCGCATGGTGTATTTGAACGTGGAACGGTACAGCAAGCCGCCGGGCGTGGCGCGCCGCCTGTGGAGCGGAGTTTCCTGGCCCTACCGCAACTGGGAGTTGAACTTTAACTTCCGCAACCAGGACTACGACGCGGAAAAGTACGTCCAGTACGATTTCCCGGAGTACCTGTCTTCCACCGATTCGGTGGTGGTGGCGATGCGGCGGCTGTTCGTGGAACACGCCCGGGACGTGCAGCGGCGGCGGGAACGGGAAGAGGAACTGCCGGAAAGCCCGGAGGAAACGGAAGCCGAATTGATGGTAAGGGAGGGCGACGCGCGGGTTGCCGCCACCAGCGAGGTTTTCGACGCCGACCGGCTGGAACGGGAACTGTTGCGGCGGGCCTGACCGGGACCAGCAAGTATTAGACCCCCACCCCAACCATCCCCCTGGCAGGGGGAGGGTGCTTATTGCCGGGGGGCATAGCTGGAGGTTAATAAATGGCATTGAAAGCCCGTCTCATATCTACCGCCGGCATGGTCGTTTTCTTGTTGTTGTTGGCTTTGGCCGGATGCGGCAACGGAGGGGACTTGCCTTCCGGCGCGAAGGCCAGCGCCGAGTTGAAATCGCCGGAAGGCGATGTCATGGGGGCCGTTACCATGACACAAGGGCCTAACGGCGTTCTGGTATCGGTCAACGTGACCGGGCTGGTCCCGGGCGGTCACGGTTTCCATATCCATGAGTTTGGACGCTGCTCGCCGGACTTTTCCGCTGCCGGCGACCACTTCGCCCCGGAAAATTCCGGTCACGGCTATTTGGACGTTGACGGCGACCACGCCGGGGATATGCCGAACATCTACGCCGCGGCGGACGGAACGGCCCAGGCCGATGCGTTCAACGACGCGATAACCCTAGCGTCGGGACGCAAAAACTCGGTAATGGACGATGACGGCTCGGCCATTATTGTCCACGAAAAACCGGATACTTACGGCGCCGATGCGGGGGCCGGTGGCCGCGTCGCCTGCGGCGTTATCGTTCCCGACTAAGCCCGTTGCGGCGATTTACCCCCTCCCTAACCCTCCCCCTGGCAGGGGGAGGGTATTTTTTGCCGGACAGGGTTGGTTTAGTCCGGGGATTTGGATTCCCGCTTTCGCGGGAATGGTTTTTCACCCCCATCCTAGCCTTCCCCCATCAAGGGGGAAGGGATTTTTTGATTTCAGGTTTCGCTGGAATAACAGGGCATTTAGGGGGCGAATTGGTAAACGACGGGCATGGTTTCGGGGTCTGGGGAGTCGGCGTCGGTGTGGTGGAGGATTAACAGGCGTCCGGTGCCGCAGTCGCCGAAGTCGTCGCAGTTGATTTGGCCGATGATGCCGCCGAATCCCTTGGTGTCGGTCAATGCCTGGCGCAGCTGCTCCCGGTCAACGTAGAGGGTCTCTCCCTCAACGACGGCGACGGCTTCCACGGCCCGCAGCAGCATGGTGGCGGCGTCATAGGCGTGGGGCAGATACACCGAGGTCGGGGGCTGGCCGTACTTTTCCGCGAAGGCGTCTTCCAAACCGGCCCCGGAGCGGCCCGTGGCTTGATTCACATTTTCGCTGAAACCCAACTCCGGGCCGGGGAAGTACATTCCTTCGGTTTCCGGTTCGGTAAGGTACAGAGGGGACAGCAGGGCAGCGCCGCCAATCAGTGGTATGCCGTCCAGCCCATCAACCTGGTCAAGCTGCTGGACGATGTGGGTGGCCTCTCCCCGGAACAGGGGGAAGAACAGACCTTCCGGCCCGTCGGCGGCGATGCGGGTAAGGATGGGAACCATGTCGGTGTCGCCACGGCTCACCGACTCGATGGTTACCGTTCCGCCCAGGGACTGGAAGGCGTCGGAAAAAGCCCCGGTCAGCCCGGAAGTGTAGGGGTCGCCGTCGTTAATCGCTCCCATGCGGCGCAACCCCAGGTCGTTGTAAACGAACCGGGCGACGGCGCGGGCCTGGTAGATGTCGTTGTTGGCAGTGCGGTAGTAGCCGGCGTGGTGGTTGGAGCCGGGGTTGCCCTGCAAGTCGGAGGTCAGGGACGGCGACGTGGTGGAGGGGGCAATCATCACCATGCCGGCCTCGCTGATGATGGGGGCGGCGGCGCTGGCGGCCAGGGAACAGGAAGTGCCGATGACGCCGACGATGCGGGGGTCGCCGGCAACGGTCATGGCGCCGGCCGCGCCGCCGTCGTCGCTGCAACGGGTGTCAATGGCTGCGCCGACTACCACTTCGCGCCCGTGAATGGGGCCGTAGTCCTGGGCGGCCTGGACGACGCCGGCGTAGGGTTCGATGCCCAGGTCGGAGGCGCCGGTGAGGGAGCCAAGGGCGCGGATGTGGACGGGTTCGCCGGGGGGAAATTCCACGGCTCCCAGGGGGCCGGCCTCAAAACCGGGGTCAGCGCAGGCGATGGCGGCCACTGCCAGCAAGGGAGTCAGGGCTATGAGTTGGAGTAATTTCAAGCCGGGGCGCCGAAGTTTGACCATTACGTTGCCGCTCCTGTGTCAGTTGGGGGTGGTTTTTTTGGCGTTAGAGACTGTCTCAAGACTGGTAGCCAAACAGCCTGGAAATGATGGTTGACTTGGCTGTTCAGCCTGAGTCAGTCGAAGGGCCGTCCGTTCATGGTTCGACAAGCTCACCACGAACGGACTTCCAGTTTACCTATGATTCGCTTGATGGTCGCGACGAAACTAGCTCCCGTTGTATCTGGATCCCCCTTTCGCCGGGATGACGGTGGTTAGACCGGCCTTATGCGATAGCGATGACTTTATTGCCGGCTTCCCGGCAAGGGCGGGCGGGTGGCGGCCCAGCCTGCCACACCCTGCGGGGGCGTTTCCGGGGTTCGGGCTTTGTGCCACAAGCGGAGGGCAACGGCGGCCAATAACAGCGGCAACAAGGTGTATATGACAACCCAGAAATCGGCGGATTCGGTACGGGCCGGGGAGAGGGTGCCGGACCAATTCCAGAAGAATACGATGGCCAGGGCGGCGGAACCGTAGAAAACCGAGTTGGCTTCGATATAGCGGCGGAAGTTGGCGGAGTTGTCGCGGTCAACGCGGCGCTTTTCGTGGTAGGTGGCTGCCAGCGCCAAGACGATGGCGGCGGCCATAATCATGTTCTGGATGTCCCAAGGCACGTAGGAAACCTCTTCTCTGAGAAGGTGGGCGTACCACTGGTTGACGATGGGGTGAACGGCTACGATCACCGCCGTAAAGATTAGGTAGCCCGCCGCGATACGAAGGAGGATGGGCATACTTTCTCTCCACGTTGCTGGAATGGAGGCCGGGGACTGGCCGGCGGCTGTGGCCTTGGTGCGGAGGGAGACCTATCAGAATCGCGGGTTCCGGGACCCACGGATGACATCGGTTTTGGCTTAGTTCTTATCAGGCTCTTGGATGTTAGATTGAAAATCCCTTCTTCGCTTCTCTCCCAACGGTATGCCACCCCCACCCTAACCCTCCCCCTACCAGGGGGAGGGGATTTGTCCCACACCCTCTTACGAAGTTGGGGGCGGACGGGCAATGTGGGCGAGTTGCTCATGTCTGGCGCCACAACCGGCAGCCGGCGACTCCCATGACCAAGGGCGTGAGAGTGTCAATGACGACCCAGAAATCGCCGTCGGCGTCGGCATTGGGGGCCAGGCTGCTGAACCAGTTCCAGAAGAACAGGATGAACAGGGCGGCGGCAGAGAAAAAGAGGACGTTGACGCCAATCCAGTCCCTCAATTCGGTCGAGCCGGCGGCATCCATCCGACGTTTTTCGGCATAAGCGGCGACTACGGCGATAATCATTCCGGCTCCCATGAACCAGTTGAGGACACTCCAGACGGGATAGGGGGCGTCGCCGCCGGGGTGATACCAGGGAGTGGCGATAAAGTTCACGGCTACGGCCACCGCCACCAGGATGAGATAGACTGCCGCCGCGCGAATAAGGAGGGACATACTTTCTCTCCGAGTTGCCCGAGTCGGGCCGGGAATCGTCCCGGAACTTATGGCACCGGGGCGATGGGTTTAAGTCCTTTCGGCGGATTCGTCGGGCGCGTTGTCCGGGTTGGCAACTTCGGCATGGACGACTTCGGTTTCGCCGGCGATTTCGTCAACGGCGACGGTTTCGCTATCCTGGGTGGCAATCTCGGCATGGACGGTTTCGGTTTCGCTGACGTTTTCATCAACGGCGTCAACGGCAACGGTTTCGTTGGGTAGGTCGGCAACGGATTCTTCCATTGAGCCGGTTTTGCTGCGGCGGAAAGTGTCCCGCACCGCGGTGACCGGGCATGAGGCCATGCCGCGCAGGTTATCGGTGACGCCGCCGGCCCGGTTCCGCAGTCGGCTGGCGCGTTGGCCGATGGTTTCCCGGCTCTTTTTCGGGGTTAGAATCAAGGCTACCGCCGCGCCGGCGGCGACGCCGGCCATGATGCCAACCAGGAAGTTGCTGCTCTTTTTCATATCCACCCATCCAGGCATTACGGGGTATTTGAGGCCCCGGATTTGACCGAACCGAATTTTGGCATGGGGATTTCGGCCCGGACACTTCAAGTATTATGGCAGTAACCGGGTTAATTGTCATGCCCGGCGGAGGGGAGGGGACGCACCCCTTTCACCGGCTTTCCCCTTTCGGTTTCGCTCAGGGCGGGGTTCACCCCCTCCCCGGCCCTCCCCCTGGTAGGGGGGGTTTTTGGCGCTTACCCCGACGTTGCTCCTCCGTTGGGTTTATGGATTCCGGCTTTCGCCGGAATGACGGGCTGGGGTGGGGCTGGTTTCGTGGGGGAAGGTTGGTTTGGGGGAAGGATTTTGGATTCTTCGCTTTGTTCAGAATGACATGGAAGGGCGCTCAGGATGGTATGGAAGGGCTAGGATGTGGATTCCCGCTTTCGCGGGAATGACGGATTGAGGTGGTTCGACAGGCTCACCACGAACGGGATGGCGGGGGTTTCTGGATTCCGGCTTTCGCCGGAATGACGGGTTGGGGGTGTAGATTGGTTTCGTTGAGGTAAGGTTGGTTTGGGGCAGGGAGTTTGGATTCTTCGCTTTGCTCAGAATGACATGGGAGGGCGAGGGTTTTCGGTGATGGTGATGGTCTTGGCGGGGGTTTTCTGGATTCCGGCCTTCGCCGGAATGACGGATTGAGGTGGTTCGACAGGCTCACCACGAACGGGATGGCGGGGGTTTTCTGGATTCCGGCCCGCGCCGGAATGACGGTTGGGGGCGGGAATGACGGATTGAGGTGGTTCGACAGGCTCACCACGAACGGGATGGCGGGGGTTTTCTGGATTCCGGCCCGCGCCGGAATGACGGTTGGGGGCGGGAATGACGGATTGAGGTGGTTCGACAGGCTCACCATGAACGGGTTGGCGGGGGATTTCTGGATTCCGGCTTTCGCCGGAATGACGGTTGGGGGGTGGAATGACGGTTGGGGGCGGGGGGAGTTTTTAGGTGGGGGACGATGGTTGGTTGGGGCGAGGGACGGGGCGGGTTTGAAACCCTCCCCTACGGGTGGTTGGGGGAGCACTGGCGGGGTCAGGCGGGGCCGAAGTGTTGTTCCAGGGTGGATTGAAATTCCTGGGGGGTGTAGCGGTATTGCTGGGTGCCGTATTGCTGGATGACGTAGTGGGAGCAGACGGTGCCTAGCTGGGCGGCGCGTTCCAGCGTCAGGTCTTGTATCAATCCCTTGATGAGGCCGCCGCGGAAGGCGTCGCCGGCGCCGGTGGGGTCAACGACGTTGGCAGTGGGGATGACCGGGACGTGGGCCGATAGTCCCTGGTTGTCGGAAACGTCGCAGCCGTGTTCGCCCTTGGTGGTGACAACGGCGCCGGCCTTGTCCAGCAGTTGCTCTTCGGTCCAGCCGGTGCGTTCCAGTATCAGGCCGAGTTCGTAGTCGTTGGATACCAGCAGGTTGGACTGCTCGATGCAGCGGGCCAGGCCATCGCCCTGCCAGGCGGGGAGGGACTGGCCGGGGTCGAAGATGGTGTAGATGCCGAGGCGTTGATGGGCGTCGGTGAATTGGGCCATGTCTTCCAGGTTGCCGGGGGCGACAATGGCGATGGAGTCCTGGGGGTCGGCGGCGGAGTAGTCGAAACCGGCGGGGAGTTTCATCGCGCCGGGGTTGAATCCGGTAATCTGGTTGTCGGCCAGGTCGGTGGTGATGTAGGCGGAGGCGGTGGCTTCTTCGGCGACGATGCGGATGTCGTCGGTGGCGATGCCGTGCTGCTGGAACCACTCGAAGTAGCGGTGGTAGTCGTAGCCGATGGCGGCGACGATGCGGGGGTTTTCGCCGAGGAGGGAGAGGGAGTAGGCGATGTTGCCGGCGGTGCCGCCGAAGTTTTCGCTGAGGCCGTTGACGGTGAAGCTGACGTTAATCATGTGGATGCGGTCGGGCATGATGTGGTCGGAGAAGCGGCCGGGGAAGTCCATGATTCGGTCGTAGGCGAGGGAGCCGGAAACTAGGACTTGCATGGAAGTTTTTCACCCATTGGAGTCGGTTTAGGGTTTGGCGGGCCGAAAGAGGGCTACGGCCAAGGCTGTTGCTACTGTAACTCAACGGGGGCGGGGGCGCAAATTGTTTTGGCCCTCCGCCCCCAGGGAGAGGAGGATTTTGGTTGCGCCTTGATTGAAGAGGCGGTAGGGGCAGGTCAACCACAAGGGTTGCCCCTACGGGCTGGGAATGATGGGGCGAGGCCTGAGTTGTCTCTGCGAGGATTTCTGGACTCCGGTTTTTGCCGGAATGACGGGTTGGGGGCGGGGACGGAATTTAGCCGGGTGGGAGTTCGTCGAAGGGTTCGCCGCGGCTTTTGGCCTCCAAGAGTCGGTTGTACCAAGCGCGCCACTCGGCGTGGGCTTCCTGACGGCCTTGTTCAAGAATTCGTTGGCGGTATTGGCAGCGTTCTTGACGTTGCTTTTCTTTCAGGGGTTCCAGCAATTTATATTCCAAGTAGCTGGCAAAGACCATGTTTGACCTCCGGCCTTGGGTGGCGGATGGCGGGGGTGTTCTTGCAGGGGCGGGTACGGCGCGTTATTCGCCGGGCGGGGGTTCGTTGAAGGGTTCGCCGCGGCTTTCGGCTTCCAAGCGGCGGTTGTTCCAGGCGCGCCATTCGGCGGCGTTTTCTTCCCGGCCTTCTTCCCGGCCTTCTTCCCGGCCCAGTTTCAAGCCCTGCTGGCGGCCTTCCTGCCGTTGCTTTTCTTTCAGGGGTTCCAGGAGTTTGGAGCTCAAGTAGCTGGCGAAAACCATGGTTGACCTCGGCGCTTCTACTATTGTCAGGGCCAGACCGGCGGAGCCTACCGCGACGGGGCCGGCGTTGAGTATGAACATCCTGATTGTATCATGCAGGGCGGTGGTATGGGTGATGAACAGGTCGTACCAGACGATGAAGGTCAGGCCGGAGAGGTCGAAGAGGGTGAAAAGGCCGAAGTAGGCGGCCATCGCCCCCCTGGGTATGGCCCATATAGGCGCTCTTTCCTGCTGGGGCATCGGTTCCTCCCGCCGGGAATATGTTGGGGCCGGAAATGCAGTGCGGGGCAAATCTAGCACAATTCCGGCAGTGGCCGCTTTCGTTTGCGGGGACGAGATTGGCTCTCGGAGCGGTTAGCAGCCGTGTTCGGGGGGGATGGTTCCCTGGAAGGCTACCGGGTCGCCGATGGCGATGCCCTGGGCGGCAACGTCGCCGGCGTTGATTTCCAGGACGTAGCGCACGGGGACTTGGGGCCGGTAAGTGAGCAGGTCAGCCAGTTCGGTTCCCGGCTGCGGTGGCGGTACGTCAACGGTGATGTCGGCGACGGTGCAATCGGAGTCAATCCAAAGGAAGTCCAGGGGAAAGCGCATTTCTTTCATCCAGAAGGAATAGGGCCGGTCTTGCTCGAATATAAACAACATTCCGGCGCCGGGGTCGAGCTGGTCGCGGCCCGACAGTCCTTGGTTGCGTTCTTCGGGGGTTTGGGCCAAGTCCACCCGGAATCCGGTCGGGCCTACGGACACGAAGGGGTAGGGACGTTCCTGGGTTGTGGTTGGTGTTGCCGTTAGGGGCGCAGGAAGGGTTGCCGTCGGAACGGGGGCGGGTTTGGTTGGCGTTGGTGACGGTTCCGGTATGGCGGCAACTGTGGCAGCCGTAGGCACGGGAGCGGGCGGTGTTGGCGATTCCGGCGTTGGGGGGGACTGGCCGGCGCAAGCCAGGATGCCGGCCAGAAGCAAGCAGCTTAGGGCCAGCAGCCAGACCGGGAGGAACGGTGGCAGCGCGGTACGTTTTGGTTTCATTCCCAAGGTGGCGGCCAAGGGCAACGCTGGTATTGGCTGGGATTTCTGGATTCCGGCCTTCGCCGGAATGACGGGTTGGTTGGGAGGCGCGGATTTTGGTTCTTGTCCCTACCCCGGCCCTTTCCGGGGGAGGGACGACGGACAGGAATGTCCATCGCCCCCGGTCCCTTTCCAGGGCAGTTCAGCCGATTTCGTGGCGGATGCTGGTTAGTCGGTCGCGCAGGGAACGCAGCAGCACCGCCGGGGGCGGCGGCGATACGTGGGTGTAGCCAACCCCCAAGTCCAGCAATTCCTGGGGGCCCATCGGCAGGGCGGCGTGGTTCATGGGGAATTGCATCTTGGCCTTGCCGATGCCCTTAATCTGGCCGGCCAGTTCCTTGATTTTCTCCCGCAGGACGGGGCTGGACGGGTCGCGGATGCCCATGTATTCGGAGAAGTCGGTGGGGCCGATGGATACCAGGTCAACGCCGTCCAGGGCGGCGATTTTTTCGATGTCGGCGATGCCGGCCTCGTCCTCGGTCATTACCGAGAGCAGGATTTGTTCGTTGGACTGCTGAACGTGGTCTTCCCAGGATACGGTGCCGTAGCGGGTGGCGCGGGTGCCGCCGGCGCCGCCCCGGTGTCCTTGAGGGCCGTAGCGCACGGCGTCCACGGCGCGCTTGGCGCCTTCCAGCCCGTCAACGTGGGGAACGATGATGCCCTCGGCGCCGGCGTCCAGCAGGCGGAGGATTAGCTTTTCGTCGTTGTCCGGCACGCGGATTATGGAGGTTATGCCCACCAGGTCGGCGGCCCTAATCATTTCGGTGATGAGGTTGAGGTCGAAGGTGGTGTGTTCCATGTCAATGAAGGCGGCGTCGTACCCGGCCAGGCCGATGATTTCCACCACCTGGGGGTCGGCGAAGGTGACATAGGTGCCCAGGGCCAGGCCGCCGTCGGCCATGACTTTCTTCACTCGGTTTTCGCGCATGGAGGAGTCTCCTTAAAGTGGGGTGATGGGGTTATTATGCAACATTGGGCGTTGGGGGGCTAGGGTTGGGGGTTGACCCCCTTCCTAACCTTCCCCCTACCAAGGGGAAGGGATTATTGATGGCCCCTCCTTGGCGGGTTGATGGTGGTTTGGGCAAGGGGTTTCTGGATTCCGGCCTTCGCCGGAATGACGGTGGTTAGTCAGGGATTTTCACGCAGAGACACGGAGGGCGCAGAGGATTGGGGAGTTTTTGTCCCCGTCAGTTGGGGTGGTCGCGAATGTTGGTAGGGGCGCACGGCCGTGCGCCCCTACGGGCGGCCAGGGGTGTTCGTGAGGGCCGGGTTGGTTTGGGAGTCGGGATTTCTGGATTCCGGCTTTCGCCGGAATGACGGTGGGTATGCGGCGTTGTTTTGACGGCGGTAGGGCAACCACAAGGGTTGCCCCTACGGATTGATTGCTGATGGGGGTTCACCCCCTCCCCAACCCTCCCCCTGATAGGGGGAGGGGGGTTAGGATTTTCGGAATCGTGTACGTTGTCTTGTGCGTGGGATTCTGGATTCCGGCCTTCGCCGGAATGACGGGTTGGGGGCCGGAATGATTTTCCACTCAACGGTAAGGGCAGGTTTCAAACCCGCTCCTACGGGTTGGTTGCTGATGGGGGTTCTTGGATTGTTGTCGGGCAGTCGCGTGGCGGTTTGCCATAGGCGGGTTGTTGGGCTAGAATTTGTTGCTGTGACGGGGTGCGCCGATGGAGGCAGCCCCCATTTTTTTGACGGGATGGGCGATGCTGGACGGAGTTTTGAGCGGGGTCAAGGTTCTGGACTTGACCGAGGATGTCGCCGGGTCTTTTTGCGCCCGGCTGTTGGGCGATTATGGCGCGGACGTGCTGAAGCTGGAGCCGCCGGGCGGGGCTGCGCTGCGCCGGATGGGGCCGTTTCATCACGACGACCCGCACCCGGAAAAGAGCCTCTTCTTTTTGCTGCTGAACCTGAACAAGAAGGGCGCGACGCTGAACCTGGAGACGGATACCGGCAAGAACATCCTGCGACGGCTGGCCGGGTACGTGGACGTGATTGTCGAGTCGTACCGGCCCGGATACTTGGAATCGCTGGGGTTGGGGCATGAATCGCTGGCTGCCGACAATCCGGGTCTGATAACCACGTCCATAACTCCCTTCGGGCAGGAAGGGCCGTACAGTCAGTACCAGGGGGGCGAAATCGTCGAGTACGCCATGAGCATGGTTATGAGCATCAGCGGCGTGCAGGGGCGGGAGCCGTTGAAGCACGGCGGTTTTCAGGCGCAGTACGAAGGGGGTCTGTTCGGCGCCGCCGCTACCGCGATGGCCCTGTTCGCCCAGGGCAACACCGGCCAGGGGGAGCACGTTGACGTTTCGATTACCGAGTGCCTGGCCTCGACGATGATGGCGACGCAGACGATTTACCCGTTCCTGGGGGGCGTGCAGGCGCGGCGGCGGGCCGAGGGCAGCAACTTTGAGAATCCGATGCCGTGCAAGGATGGCTGGATTATCGTGCAGGCCGGGGGCGGGGCCACCTGGGAGGACATCGCCAATTTCTTCGAGGCGCCGGAGTTGCTGGAACCGCGGTTCGCCGACCGGGCGCAGCGGGCGCGCAACGGGGCGGAGATGGACCGGGTTATCATTGACGCCATTAAAGACCGGGAGAAATGGGAGCTTTTTCCCAAGGCGGCGGCGGCGCGGATGCTGTTCGGGATTGTGCAGACGCCGATGGAACTGGTGGACTGCCCGCAACTGGAGTCGCGGGGTTTCTACCGGGAGGTGGAGCATCCGGTTATCGGGAAAATCAAGGTTCCGGCGGAGTTGTTCAAGCTGACGGAGACGCCGTACCAACTGCGGCTGGCGGCGCCGACGCTGGGGCAGCACAACCGGGAGATTTA
The DNA here is from genome assembly GCA_963665735.1 of Dehalococcoidia bacterium. GTDB lineage: Bacteria > Chloroflexota > Dehalococcoidia > Lucifugimonadales > UBA3495 > CATOSK01. Next base: position 2,364,543 of record OY762444.1, read on the forward strand.
CGTTGAGGGGCTGGGGTATGACGCGGAGCAGTTGGTGCAGTTGCGGCAGTTGGGGGTGGTTTAGGGAGACGCCGTTGTGACAGCAGGGCAACCACAAGGGTTGCCCCTGCGGGCGAATAGCCCGAGGCCACAAGCAAAGGTCAACGCCGGTCCTGGCAAGGATTTCTGGATTCCGGCTTTCGCCGGAATGACGGTAGGGGGCCGGAATGACGGGTTGAGGATACTCGATAGCAATAGGGGTTGACACACGCAACAACGTGCCGTAAATTTATAGGGCGGGCGACGGAATTAGTCCGCGCATGAGAAATGTCCCAATCATTGGGAGCCAGGGGCCGGATTGGCCCCTATTTTTTTGGAGAACTGTTGTGCCTCTCAAAACGGCGGTATTCGTAGATGGGGCCAATTTTCGGGCCAATCTTCGTAATTTATCGTTCCGGTCATCTCCACCAACAGGAAACCGAGGTTACCAGCTGGAGGAGCGGCATTTCGACTGGAATAGCTTTTATAGTGGCGTACTCAAGAAGTTCGATGATGCAACGGGATGGGAACATAGACTGATTCGGGTTTATTGGTACAACTCAGCGAGCATCTCGCCCTGGGCATCTTCTTCGGACGAGCAACGCTTCGCTCGCCGGGTGGTGAATGAGCATCCTGAAATCGCCAACTTGACCGTTCAGACCGTGATAGACCACGCACGTCGTTGGTACGATGAGGAGCGACGTTATTTCGAGCGATTGAGAGAAGAAGTCTTTGAGCAAATCCAGCGTCGAACCGACTTTTGGGAGTTCAAGTACGTGGGTCAATACCAGGTTCATCCCTTGAGGCCATACCGCATTGAAGGCAACCCCGACGGGACGCTCACCTACTTGGGAACCCAAGTGGGAGAGAAGGGGGTGGATATGGGGATCGCGGTTGATATGATTGCCAAGATGTCCTACTACGACGCTGCGATTCTGGTTAGCGGAGACGCCGACTTTCTGCCGGTGGTAGGATACCTGAAAGACAACCTCAAGTATGTTTACCAGTTCTCCGTTGCTCGTGGCGTCCCGCCTTCTATACAACACCTTTCGCCTTTCTTGCGGGGGAAGGTAGATTGCTTTGCCTGGTTTGACGAAGTAGAACTGTTGAGAGACCACCTTGACCGGACAAGTAGAATCCCGCGAGCTATACTAGCTACGATAGATGCACGGATAGCCGAGCTTGAAAGTAGAAACGCATAAGGATTCCTGTTCCCAACGAAGTCAGCCGTCAGTAGTTGGTATGGTGGAGGGGAGTTTTACATTCCCCCGGCTACCAACAGCCGCCGGTGGGGGATGATTAGGGAAGTGACGCAGAAATGCGGGGGCGGACGCTAAGGTTTTTGCCCCACTCCTTCGGCTATGCTCAGGACAGGCTCTAATCCTCCCCCTCCTTATGGGTAGGGGGTCGTTGAAACACCCTAGTGCCGTTTCTACCGACTTTTCAATCATCCTGTGAGTGTAGGGGGCCTACGCCGGGGATTTCACCCCCACCCTAACCCTCCCCCGTCGAGGGGGAGGGGATCGCTCCGGCCTTGGGTCGTGTGGACAAGGCGGGTGGGCTGGGGGATAATCGCTTTCCAGCAGAGATTAGAGGTTTTTTGTTATGGCCAAGCTGCCCCTGGACGGTATTCGCGTTCTGGATTCGACTTATGTTTTTGCGCTGCCCTATACCGGCGGGCAGTTGGCCGATTTGGGGGCCGAGGTTATCAAGGTTGAGGGGCCGGGCCGGCCGGATATTACCCGCACCGGCGGGCTGTACGGCACTTTTCCCGACAATATCACCGGCGAGGACTGGTGGAACCGGCCTTCCACCTATAACCTGCTGAACCGGGGCAAGCGTTCCCTGACGCTGGATATGGCCACGGAAAGGGGGCGCGACCTTTTCCGGGAGTTGGTCAGCCTCAGCGACGTGGTGATGGAAAACTTTACGCCGCGGGTGATGCGGGGCTGGGGCCTGGACTATCCCAACCTGAAACAAATCAAGCCAGATATTATCCTGGTGTCCAACACCGGGTACGGCCACGGTGACGGCCCGTATTCGGGGTATCCGGCGCAGGCCACCACGCAGGAAGGGACACACGGCCATTGCTGGGTTACGGGCTACCAGGGCGGGGAACCGTCCAAGGCGGGGCGGTCTTTCGTTGATTTTCTGTCCACCTGGAGCGCGGTTTTCGCCATCGGCGCGGCCCTGCGCTACCGCAACCGCACCGGCAAGGGGCAATGGGTGGACATCGGGATGTACCAGGCCGGGGTGATGTTTCTTTCCGAGTACCTGATGGACGCCATTTCCAACGGACGGGAAGGCGGGCGCATGGGCAACCGCCACCCGCACCGGGCGCCCCAGGGCTGCTACCCGACCCAGGGGGATGACCAGTGGGTTGCGCTGTCGGTGGCCGACGATGACCAATGGCAGGCGTTGGCCCGGCTGATGGGACGGGACGACCTGGCGGAGGACGGGCGGTTCGTGGACATTCTTTCCCGCCAGAGGAACCACGATGAGCTGGACGAAATCATCGGGGGCTGGACGCGGGAGAGAGACCGCTATGACCTGATGCACGCGCTCCAGGGGGCGGGGATTGCCGCCGGGCCCGTGTTCAACAGCCGGGACGTTCACTTTGACCCGCACTACAAGAGCCGCAATTTCCTGGAACGGGTGGAGTTTCCCCCGGAGCGGCAGATGGGGGACCGGATAATCATGGGCCGCCCGTACAAGTTTTCCAACACGCCGATACGGATACGGCGGCCGGCGCCGGAGTTCGGGGAGGGCAACGAACATTATCTGCGGGGTCTGCTGGGGCTGGACGCCGACAGCTACGGGGCGTTGGTGCAGGATGCGGTGGTGGCGACGGTGCCAACGTCGGGGGAGCCGGCACCGACGCCGGACCCGCAGGAGGCGGTGGCCCGGGGGCAAATCGCGGCGTGGGACCCGGACTACCGGGAACGGCTGGGGTTGGGGTGAGGGCTAGAATTATGGCATGGCAAGGGTCTGGCGATTCTTGACACTTTTGGCGGGGCGGGGCTAAGCTGGAAGTATGGCGGGGGCCTGTAGCTCAGTGGTAGAGCAACCGGCTCATAACCGGTAGGTCGTAGGTTCGAAACCTGCCAGGCCCACCATCACGTAGTTAGTCGCGAACCGCGCGGACGCCGCGTTAGTTGTCCCAATCCGCGAGTACGCGGCAGGGTTCGGGGCGCTTGACCTGTCGCCGAAAGGATCGCAAATGACCAACGCGGATACCCCACGGAAGTCACGCCGCCCGCGCGAAGAGACGGCCCGCCTCGGCAAGGAAATATACAGGCAGACTATCCTTCCCCTGGTGGAAGAAAATCACTTTGGGGAGTATGTCGCCATAGACGTTGAGACCGGGGAGTGGGCCATAGCCGACTCTACCCGTGTCGCGGTTGAGCGTCTGCGGGCGCAGAGTCCCGATGCGGTCGACGTTTTATGTGAGCGTGTGGGATACAGGTCTCTGCGCAGCTTTGGAGCCGGGGCGCTGGGGATGCCCGGGTGATCGAGGGGGCAGTGAACGCCGCCTATGAAGCGGTCGTTCCCCTTGGGATACAAGGCCCAGATGGACAGACCCTAGACATTGAGGCAGTGGTTGACACAGGGTATAGCGGCTTTTTGACCTTGCCGGTTGCCTTGGTGGACGGGTTAGGACTGCCTTTCGCTTATGTCGGCCAAGCATTCCTGGCCAACGATGAGGAGGTGACCTTTGATGTCCACGATGTTACGGTTCTGTGGGATGGTCAACCCAGAGACATCGAGGCCGACGCGACGGGGAGCACCCCTCTCATGGGTATGCTGTTGCTGGACAAGCACAACTTGAACATCGAAGTCGAGAGTGGCGGCCGCGTCGTCATACAGCCCGCAGTCACCGCCTGACATCCCACCGGAAAGTTTGCAATTTCGCAATGCGGTAACTTGGGACAACCGGGCAGGCCGGCGCACGGTTGCCAGCCTCAATTTGACGACACCCCGCAGCTATCGTCATTGAGGTGACAGGGTTATTGAAACGCCGGCTAACGCCGATTCTACCGGATTGGCAATCGTCTTGCGGCGCGCTTGCCGGGCCAATGCCCAACATACTGCCGTTACTGCGGCGGGAAGGGGTCTTGTTGGCTGGCCTGGGATTGGGATTGACGGATGGAAAGGCCGCGTTTGGTTTTGTCTCCCCAGAGGCTCTTGATGTAGGTCAGGACGGCGATGATTTCCTGATGGCTGAGTTGGTCTCCGAAGGCGGGCATACCGCTTTGGTAGTCGGGCAACTCCGGTATCGCTCCTCCCTGGCTGACGATGCGGTACAAGAGACCGTCGGCGTGGTGCCAGGTATGACCGTCGCCGTTGAGGGGCGGGGGCCGGAAGGTTCCATCGGGATTCTTGATGTGCCAGTCGGGTTGACCTTCGCCGTTGGCGCCGTGGCATACGGCGCAATTGGAGGCGAATATGTCCCGGCCGGCTGCGACTACGGACGTATCGAGGGCGTTGCCGGTGGCGGCGCCGGGGACGGAGGAACACCCGATTAGCAGGGCGGCGGCCAAGGCAAGCGCGGCGACGGCGGGCCGGCCGCGGGGCGACACTCCCTTACGGGTGGGTTGACGCCGGGTTGTTGAATTATGGCTTGGGGAGTTTGTCACAATCGGGGGTTCGCTCCCTCGCTAACCCTCCCCCGGTCACGGGGAGGGGATTTTTGACTGCCGTCGGCGGGAATGACGTGGGATGTGGATTCCGGCTCCTTCGGCTACGCTCAGGACAGGTTTCGCGGGAATGACGGTTAAGTTGTGGGGCATGGTTGAAGGGCGAGGTGGTCAGTGGCAAGGATTTCTGGATTCCGGCCTACGCCGGAATGACGGTGGGGTTTACCCCCTCCCTGGCCCTCCCCATACCAGGGGGAGGGGATTTTTTGGGAGGTACGGGCAGGTTGAAAACCTGCCCCACCATAGCGGTAGGGGCGCAGGGTCGTGGGCCCCTACGTCTGCAACCATCCCCAACCACCCTATCACCGTTATTCCGACAATGAAAGAGGGCGCCGTTTTCGGCGACGTAGGAGCAGGTTTCAAACCTGCCCCTACCACATTCAGGTGATTCTTGTTCAACCGATGGAAGAGTCCTAATGCTATTGTCCTGGGAAATGTTGGCGATTTTGGGGAAGGGGGTTGGATGGGGGCAGCCTCTTACCAGCATGGTTTTTAGCGGAGGGCGGCGACGGTTATGGCGGGGGCGGAGGGGCCTTCTTCGGGGCGCACCGATTCCACCAGGGGGTGGCCGGTCAGGTATTCGCGGATGGCCCGGCGGAGGGCGCCGGTGCCGCGGCCGTGGTTGATTCGCACCTGGGTTACGCCGTCGGAGGAGGCGTAGTTGAGAAATTCCTCGACTTTTTCCAGGGCCTCGTCCACCCGATGACCGTGGAGGTCTATTTCGGTGGCCGCCGGGCGGGGACTGCGAGGACGCTGATAGAATACTCCGCTGCCGGCTACCTGCCGGAATCCGGGGGATGGGCCGCCGGGGGGTTCTCCGTCGCCGGAGGCGAGGATTTCGGCGGGGCGTTCCAGTTGGTACACGGGAATCTTGGCCCGCATGGTGCCTAACAGGACTTCCACCTGTTCCGTTTCGTCGGGCGGGGCGATGACTTCCACCGGGCGGGGTATGCCCCGGATGTAAACCCGGTCGCCGCCGGTCAGGCGCTGCTGCCAAGGGGTGCGGCGCAGTTGGATGGGCTGCCATTGGGTCTGGCTCAACTCCCGGCCGGCCTCTTCCAGTTGTCGGCGTTGTTGTTCTACCTCTTCCAATAAATCCGGCGCCAAATCCGGGGCAAGGCCGGATAGGCGGCCCGTTGCGGTGGGCGCACCGGCAACGGAGGAAAAGTCCCTTTCCAGCCAACGCTCGGTCTGCTCCAACCGCCCGGTCAGGTGGCTGATTTTGTCCTGCAACTGGCGGCGGGCCTCTTCCACCAGTTCAATCTTGTCGGATTCCACCGTTGCCAGCCGTTCCTCGGCCTCGGACTGCTGGGCCCGGGCGCGGGCCAGCAACTCTTCCGATTCCCGGCGGAGGCCCTCGACTATGGCGCGCTCTTCCCGCAATTCCTGGAGCAGGTCTTCCGTTTCGCGCTGGGTGGGAGACATGAGGGATTGGGCGTGCTGGACGATTTCCGGGGCGATGCCCAGGCGGGAGGCGATGGTCATGGCGTAGCTGCGGCCCGGCAGTCCCAGGGTGACGCGGTAGGTGGGGGCCAAGGTCTGCGGGTCGAGGTCAACGCTGGCGTTCATCATGCGGGGCTGTTCCTGGACGTAGCGGGCGACGCCCCGGTGGTGGGTGGTGGCGACCACCAGCGCGCCCTGGCGGTGCAGGTGGTTGAGGATGGCGGCGGCCAGCGCCGAGCCTTCCTCCGGGTCGGTGCTGGTTCCCAATTCGTCGGCCAAGACCAGGGAGCGGGGGGTGGTCTGCTCCATGATGCGGCGGAGGTTCTGGACGTGGGAACTGAAGGTGGACAGGGATTGTTCGATGCTCTGCTGGTCGCCGATGTCGGCGTAGATTCCGTCCAGCAGGGGGAAACGAGCGTCCTGGGCGGGAACGTGCAGGCCGGCATGGGCCATCATGGCCAGCAGTCCGACGGTTTTGAGGGCCACGGTCTTGCCGCCGGCGTTGGGGCCGGTGATAAGCACCACGCGGTAGGACCGGCCCATTTCGATGCTGATGGGCACCACCGGGCCGGAGAGCAGGGGATGACGGGCGCCGGAGAGTTGGAGGACGCTATCGCCGTCGGCGGGGGCGGATACCGCCGGGGCAACGCCGCGCCACGCCGAGGAATGGCGTCCCTTGGCCAGGGAGAAGTCCAGCCGGGCCATCAAGTCCAGGGTCAGCAGCAGGTCGTCGCCGGCATCGCCCACCAGGCCGGAAAGGTGGCGGAGGATGCGTTCTTCTTCCCGTTCTTCGGCCAGCCGGGTCTCCCGCCAGTGGTTGCCGAGTTCTATGGCGGGCATGGGTTCCACGAACACGGTGGCGCCGCTGTCGGAAACGTCGTGGACGATGCCGGGGGCCTGGGACTTGAAATCGGATTTGATGAGCAGCACCAGGCGGCCATTGCGCTGGGTGATGACGGGTTCCTGGACGATGCTGCGGCGTTGCAGGCGGCGGAGGCTGCGCTGCATCACGTCATTAAGGCGGTTGTAGGCGGCGCGGGACTCAGTACGCAGTTGGCGGAGGACGGGGCTGGCGTCGTCCAGCACTTCCCCGGCGGGGCTGACGGCCTGGGCGATGGCACGCTGGATGTGGGACAAGTCGGGGAGGTTCTGGGCGAGGCCCATGAGCAGGGGGAGGTCTTCGCGGCGGGCCAGTTGGCCGTGGTTGTGGCGGGCGGCGGCCAAGGCGCCCTGGACGGTGTGGAGTTCCTCGCCCCGAAGGACGCCGTTGAGGACGGCCCGTTGCACCAGGTCGCGCAAGTCCACGGCGGGGCCGAATTCCAGGGCGCCGCCCTGGTCGAGGAAGGCGCGGGCTTCGGCGGTTTCCTGCTGGCGGAGGGCGATTTCGGTCAGGTCGCGGGAGGGGGCGACGGCCTGGGCGCGTTCCCGGCCCATGACGGTGCGGGTCAGGGAGGCCAGTTGCTCCCGAATCTGGTCAAATTCCAGCAACTCCAGGGAGCGGGGGAAACCGCCTAGTTGGAGGTCTGGGGTTTGGTTGATGGTCTGGTCTGAAAGGGTCATCTTCGTTTAGTCAGGCTTCCTTGGGGAATAAGGCCATTGATGCGGTGGTTAGGCCAATTATAACCTGTTGACGCTTAGAAGGGATGGGACGGCGGGGGTCTTTTCGTTGGCACGCGGAACGATTTGTCGCTCAGGTCTAAAATTCTTCGGACGAGGCGGGGTTGGTAAAGGCGAGGATTTCTGGATTCCGGCCTTCGCCGGAATGACGGGTTGGGGCATGGTGGTCGCAACAGGACAACCACGAGGGTTGTCCCTACGGGGGTGGGGAAGGTTGGCAAGGGCAAGGTTGGTAGGGGATTAGGATTTCTGGATTCCGGCCTTCGCCGGAATGACGGGTTAGGGACGGTGGTCGCAACAGGACACCCACGAGGGTTGTCCCTACGAGGGTGGGTAGTGTTGTCGGGGGCAAGGTTGGTAGGGGATCAGGATTTCTGGATTCCGGCCTTCGCCGGAATGACGATCCATCTTCGGAAAGGCACTACCAACCCGGCGGGGCTATTGCAAAGTCCGTATGTGGTCTTTGTTGGGGGATGGTTCTTGGATGTCGCCAGGGCAACCACAAGGGTTGCCTCTACGGGTTGACCGCTCGTGGGTATTCACCCCCATCCTAACCTTCCCCCGTCAAGGGGGAAGGGACTATTGAAACGCCCTGAACGCCATTTCCCATTTCCGCCGACTTTGCAATCGTGCTGCTGAACCGGGGCATTGCTGACAGTCTATTGGGCGGGTGTTATAATTTCGGCACGGAAGGAGGTGGGCCCTTGCATGAGATAGATTACCTCGCACCCAAAAGTATTGACGAGGCCGTAGCGGCCATGGCGTCCAAGGGCGAACAGGCCCGGGCCCTGGCCGGAGGCACCGACTTGCTGGTGCAGCTCCGGGGAGGCCGACGCACCGCCGAGTTGGTGGTGGACGTGAAGGACATTCCCGAGCTTAACCAGATTTCTTATGACGCCGGCAGTGGGTTGACCATCGGGGCGGCAACGCCCTGCTATCGGATTTACCAGGACGAGGCGGTGGCTTCGGCTTATCCGGGGCTGGTGGATTGCACGTCGCTCATCGGCAGTATTCAGATTCAGGGGCGGGCCAGCATTGGGGGGAACCTGTGCAACTCCGCGCCCAGCGCCGACGCCATCCCCGCAGTTATCGCCCTGGGGGGCGTGGCCACTATCGTGGGCCCCAACGGGACCCGGGAAGTGGCGGTGGAGGACTTCTGCACCGGCCCGGGCCGGAACGTGCTGGAACCGGGGGAAATTTTGGTATCCATCCACATTCCCGCGCCGCAAGCCAATTCCGGGGCCAACTACCTGCGGTTCATTCCGCGCAACGAAATGGACATCGCCGTTGCGGGGGTGGGCAGTTCGGTGGTGCTGGACGAGTCGGGGCAGAATTTCGTATCCGCCCGCATCGCTTTGGCTTCGGTGGCGCCGACGCCGGTTTTCTGCCAGGAAGCCGGGGCGGGTCTGGCCGGCAAGCCGGTCAATGACGAATCCATTGAAGAGGCGGCGCAGGCGGCAATGGCCGACGCCAAGCCGATTACCGATATGCGGGGAACCATCCGCCAGCGGGTACACCTGGTAGGGGTCCTGACGCGCCGGACGCTGAACAATGCCATCAACCGAGCCAGGGGGGAGTAGAAAGATGCCCGGACTAGTCCACGTATCAACCACAATCAACGGAAACCAGGTAGATTTTCTGTGCGAACCCCGGCAGAGCTTGCTGGAGTGCCTGCGGGACGTGGTGGGGATGACCGGCAGCAAGGAAGGCTGCAACGACGGCAACTGCGGCGCCTGCACGGTGATGCTGGACGGCAGGATTGTCACGTCCTGCCTGGTGCTGGGGGTTGAAGCCCAGGGGCGGGAGATTGGCACGGTGGAAGGGGTGGCCTCGCCGGAGGGACTGCATCCCGTCCAGCAGGCTTTCCTGGAAAACGCCGCCTTGCAGTGCGGCATCTGCACTCCCGGATTCATCGTTGCGTCCAAGGCCCTCTTGGAAGCGGAACCGGACGCCGACGAAGCGCGCATCCGCCACTGGCTGGCGGGGAACCTGTGCCGCTGCACGGGTTACGACAAGATTGTCCGCGCCGTGCTGGACGCCGGCGATAGGATGAAAGCGTAAGGACACGGGGGCGGACAGCAATTTCCGCCCCTATTTTTTGCGGGGTGTACGATAACCGGAGTTTCACCCCCACCCTAACCCTCCCCCTGGTAGGGGGAGGGGATTTTTCATACGGCCTCTTGGGGAGGTGTCGTCAAATCAAGCCGTTGTTCCTGAAAGCTACTACGGATTCCACCCCCTCCCCTTCGGCTTGGCTCAGGGCAGGCTCTAACCCTCCCCCTGTGGTAGGGGGAGGGGATTTGTTGCACACCCTCTAAGGGCGCCGGTTGTGGATTCCCGCTTTCGCGGGAATGACGGTAGAGGGCGGGAATGACGGTGGGAGGGGGATGACGAAAACAAGCGCTCGGATACTTGCTCCCTAAATTGCCGACACTCCTTAGAAACTATCTCAAACTGAACGAACATCCTTGGGGAAAGGAAAATCCCCCTTAATCCCCCTTTACAAAGGGGGAGATTCTGGAAGTGGGCCTTTTTGAGATAGTTTGTTAGTCGCCGCCGGTGAAAATTTGCGGGTCAACGAACACATACGCTACGAGCCGGAAGAGTCGTGTCCTCCCTTTATCACGCTGGGCGTGGCGTTGCAGGGCGGGCTGATTGCGCTGTCAAACACGGTCTCCATCGGGACCGTGTTCGCGGTGGCATCCGAGGGCAGCGAGAGTTACCTGTCATGGGTGGTCTTTGCATCCCTGGTCATTGGCGGGGCGGCAACGGCTTTGCAGGCGGGCAGGCTGGGCCGCCTGGGGTCGGGATACATACTCATGATGGGGCCGTCCGTCGCCTTCATAGCGGTGTGCGTACTGGCCGTGACCGAAGGCGGGTTCCCGGTGATGTCAAGCCTGATAATCGCCGCTTCGCTGGTACAGTTCGCCCTGGCGTTCTGGCTGGCGCAGCTTCGGCGGATAATCACGCCGGTGGTGTCGGGAGTGGCGTTCATGGTGATAGCGATTTCCGCCATGCCGATAGCTGTCGCCAGGCTGGATGACGTGCCGGCGGGCCTGTCCCCGATGGCCGGCCCGGCGGTGGGGGCGGCTACGCTGGCCGGGGCGGTGGCGCTGATGCTGCGGGGTTCGGGCATTTGGCGGCTGCTGGCGATTCCCCTGACCCTCCTGGTGGGCTGCGCCGTTGCGGTTCCGCTGGGCGTGTACGACTTCCGGGGCGCTCTGGACGCCCCCTGGTTCAGCCTGCCGGCATTCTCGGCGTGGCCCGGTCTGGGGCCAGTGCTGGATACGCATTTCCTGGTTCTCCTGCCGGCATTCCTCATCGTGAGCGCGGTGGTGGCGGTCAAGGCCGGCAACGAAGGGGCGGCGATTCAACAGGTCTCCCGGCGCTGGCCGCGGGCCATAGACTTTCGCGGCGTACAGGGTACGCTGAACGCCGGCGGCGTGGGAGTTCTGATGTCGGGAATCGCGGGGACGATCCCGGTTCTCATCTACCTGCCGTCGTCCATCGCGTTAATCAACTTTACGGGGGTGGCGGCGCGGCGGGCCGGGTATGTCATCGGGGCCATGCTAATCGGACTGGCGTTGCTGCCCAAGGTGGTGGCGGTACTGCTGACGATTCCGAGACCCGTGACCGGGGCAATCCTGATGATTGTGATGGGGCTGCTCTTCGTGGAGGGAGTACGCACCGTGCTTCAAGACGGTTTCGACCATCGAAAGGCCGTCATCGTCGGGATTTCACTATCCATTGGGGTCGGTTTGCAAGGCCAGAATATCTTAACGGATGCTTTGGGCAGTCCGTGGGGTGTGGCCTTTGGGAACAGCATCGTCGTTGGCGTGTTGGCTGCGGTCCTGATGTCGGCGGCGCTGGACATGGCCGTTTCCCGACGCCGGCGCATGGAGACGGAGTTGGACATATCGGCTACGCCCGACATAGACAACTTCCTGCGCGACTTGGGGGCCAGAGTAGGGTGGAACCAAGCCTCGATAGAGCGATTGCGCGCCGCAGGGGAAGAAACCCTGTCCAGTATGCTGCAATTGCGCGACGACTACGAGGATGACAAGCCGCCGCGCCTGGTAATCATGGCGCGCCACCGGGCCGGGTCGGTGGAAATGGAGTTTCTGGCGGTATCCCCGGAGGAAAACATTGAAGACCGCATCGCCTACATGGGAGAGCAGGCCGAGACGCCGGACGTGAACGAAATTTCCTTCCGGCTGCTGCGCCATTACGCTTCTTCGGTGCGGCACCGGAAATACCACGGTATTGACATCGTGACGGTGCGGGTTGATGCTTGACGGGATTGGTGGCGGTTAAGGATACTGCCGTGTGGACCAGGACGATTGCAAAGTCCGCCTCCCAAGGATGGGGAGGTATTCGGGACGGGGTTACATACTTCTGACGTGAGGTTCACCCCCATTCCTTCGGCTAAGCTCAGGACAGGCTCTAACCTTCCCCCGTCAAGGGGGAAGGGACTATTGAAACACCTTCCAAGCGCTTAGAATTACATGGGGGGCGCTCAGAATGACATACACAGTTAAAAAGGGAGGTTATTGACATGGCGGCATACTTGATAGTGGATAACGAGATTACCGACCAGGCCCTGTTTGACGAATACGCCCGGGGTATTGTGGCCGTGACCGAGGCCCACGGCGGCAAGTACCTGGCGCGCGGCGGGGCAACGGAAGTCGTGTCGGGCAACCGGACGCCGCACCGGGTAGTGGTGATAGAGTTCGACAACCTGGAAGGGGCGCGGGGTTATGTCAACGACCCGGAATACGTGCGGTTGGCGGAAATTCGGGGGAGGAGCAGCGTTACCACGACCATTATCGTGGAGGGGGTTTAACGCCGACGGGCGGACAGGTACGGTAGCGTTAGGTTTCAGGTGGTTTTCTTGCATTGATGGGCAAGTATAAGCGTCGTCACGTCCCTGGATTCCAGCCTCGTTTCTTGGTACGGGGCCGGCTCTGCACCGGCATGAAGGGTTTTGGGCGAAGGATGTGGATTCCCGCTTTCGCGGGAATGACGGCGGGGCCAGTGACGAAATCACCTAAACTGCAACGCTACCACAGACACTTGTGGGATGGCCCGGCGGTGGGGGCAACATTACAATTGGAACAGATTTGCAAGGAGGCAGGCAGTGGCGTCTAACGTAGTTTTATCGGAAGTGGAATACAACGTCGTTGGCAAGCGGCCAGTGCGTCCCGACGGCGTGGATAAAGTAACCGGGCGGGCGCAGTACGGGGCGGATTTGCAACTTACGGGATTGCTGCACGCCAAGGTGCTGCGGAGTCCCTACGCTCACGCCCGGATTCAGTCCATTGACACCACGGCGGCGGAGGAACATCCCGGCGTCCTGGCGGTGGTAACCGGGAAGGACTTGCCGGTGAACATCCTGGGGCCGGAAGGTCTGGGGGGCGACTACCAACGGTTGAAGTTCGCCAGCGACAACTACCTGGCCGGGGACAAGGCGCTTTACAAGGGTCACGCCGTCGCCGCAGTAGCGGCCACCAGTCCCCATATCGCGGAGGAAGCCCTGGGTCTAATCAAGGTGGAGTACGAAGAGCTTGCGCCGGTTATGACCGTGCAAGAGGCAATGAAGGAAGGGGCGCCGCTGGTTCACGACGACACGCTGCACACCAACCGGATGGGGGAAACGTCGGCGGAACCGAGCAACGTAGCCGCCTATATGCGGTTTGAGAAGGGCGATGTGGAGCAGGGTTTCGCCGCCGCCAGCGTGGTTGTAGAGCGGGAGTTTGAGACGGCGTCGGTACACCAGGGGTATATCGAGCCGCACAACGCCACGGCTTTCTGGAATTCGGACGGGCAGTTGACCATCTGGTGCAGCACCCAGGGGTCTTTCGTGGTGCGGACCAACACCGCCGACGCCTTGCGACACCCGGTTTCCAAAATCAAGGTAGTGCCAATGGAAATCGGCGGCGGATTCGGGGGCAAGGTCACTTTCTACCTGGAGCCGGTGGCGGCGCTGCTGTCGCAAAAGACGGGCCGGCCGGTCAAGCTGCTGATGAGCCGCACCGAGGTATTCGAGGGTTCCGGGCCGGCGCCGGGAACGTGGATGAAGGTCAAGGTGGGGGCCACCGACGAAGGGAAGATTACTGCCGCCGCGGTGACGCTGGCCTTCGAGGCCGGGGCTTTCCCCGGTTCGCCGGTGATGCAGGGGCTGTCCTGCGGGCTAGCATCCTACGACCTGGAAAACGGGTTGGTGGAAGGCTATGACGTGGTCGTTAACAAACCCAAGACGGCGGCCTACCGGGCGCCGGGTTCGCCCCAGGCGTCTTTCGCCATTGAGTCGGTGATGGACGAAGTTTGCCAGAAGTTGTCCCTGGACCCGATAGAGTTCCGGCTGAGGAACGCATCGGTGGAAGGAACGCGCAAGGTGGAAGGGCCGGTCTTCCAGAAAATCGGGCTGGTGCAGTGCCTGGAGGCGGCGCGCAGCCATGAGCATTACCAGACGCCGTTGGAAGGGCCGAACCGGGGCCGGGGCATTGCCAGCGGGTTCTGGATGAATCGGGGGTTTCATTCCAGCTGCAACATCACGGTCAACCCGGACGGCACGGTGAGCTTGATTGAGGGTTCGGTGGACATTGGCGGCACCCGGGCGTCCATATCGCAGCAGGCCGCCGAGACGCTGGGGATACCCTACGACGACGTTAAGCCGACGGTGGTGGACACGGACTCGGTGGGGTACACGATGGTCACCGGGGGGAGCCGCACCACCTTTGCCACGGGCTGGGCGGCGATTCTGGCTGCCGAGGACGTGAAGGGGCAGATGGTGGAACGGGCGGCGCAGATTTGGGACGCCTCGCCGGAGGATGTGGAGTACGAGGACGGGGTTATTTCGCACAAGTCGGACCCGGAGTTGAAGTTGACCTTCAAGGAACTGGCGCGGCAGGTGTACGGCACGGGCGGGGCGATAACCGGCACGGCCAGCCTGGACCCGCCGGGGGAGGGCAACTCTTTCGGCGTGCATATCGCCGACGTGGAGGTTGACCCGGACACGGGCAAGACCACGGTTTTGCGCTACACGGCCATTCAGGACGCCGGCAAGGCAGTGCATCCCAGCTACGTCGAGGGACAGATGCAGGGCGGCGTGGTGCAGGGTATCGGCTGGGCGTTGAACGAAGAGTATTTCTACAACGCGCAGGGCCAGATGGCTAATTCCAGTTTCCTGGACTACCGGATGCCCACCAGCCTGGATTTGCCAATGATTGACACGGTTATCGTGGAGGTCGCCAACCCCGGCCACCCCTACGGGGTTAGGGGCGTGGGGGAGGTGCCGATCGTGCCTCCCTTGGCCGCGGTTGCCAGCGCGGTTTCGCGGGCGGTGGGGGTCAGGATGTCCAAGCTGCCGGTGAATCCGGGGGCGATTCTGGAAGCGCAATGGGAGGCGGGGGAGTAGGCCCTTTCCGGTTACAAAAGAGGTTCCTGTCGGGGGCGGTCTTGCGGGGCCGCCCCTTGGTTTTTGGGTGGATTCCCGCTTTCGCGGGAATGACGGTTGGGGGTAAGGCGGGTGTTGGGTTGGGCCAGGTTGGTTTAGGGATGATGACTTTCACCCCCTCCCTAACCCTCCCCCTCGTAGGGGGAGGGGATTTTGTTTTGCGTCCACCCTTTGAGTATGCAATTCTGGGCAAAGGGAAGAATCTGGAATCCCTGCCGCTGTTAACGTCGTTTGTTCCGAAGGATTTTAGACCCTTCGCTCTGCTCAGGGTGACATTTCAATACGCTCAGGGCGTCGTACTCAATAGCTCTTGGTTGGCTGTGCTATACTCGGTTGCAACTGAGGGGGATGGTTGTCCGGTGGCTACTTCGGCGGAACAGGTGGATGCCATTTTTAACGATGCCCGCGCCTTGTACGCCGATGCTTTGGAGATGCTGGACGGGGGCAAGCTCCGCAATGCGGCGGAAAAGGCTTGGGGGGCTACCAAGCGGGCCACCGACGCTTTCCTGCTGGCCCGCACCGGCGAGTTGCCCCGTACCTCGGAGCGCGCCGACCGGCGGCTTTTCGAGTTGGCAAGGCGCGATGATGCTGTCAAGTTGTTGCAGTTGCAGTACGACCACCGGCAAAGGCAACTGCATGGCCGCTGTTTCTGCAACGGGGATTGCGAACCGGCGGAAGGAATGGCGGATTTAATTCTGGGGACTGCTGGCTACATTGAGGACGCCGAGGGTTTGGCATGAAAAGGCAACCCGGCACGGCGAACAAGGTTTTTCGATGGTTTGCCTGAACGAAGGGAAGGGTCTGACAGTCTTCGGATAAGGTAATGTCGGCTAGGGCAAGAATTTTAGATTCTTCGCTTTGCTCAGAATGACATATTTGGGCCAAGGTTTTTCAATAGTTTACCTGAACGAAGGGAAGGGTCTGGCAGTCTTCGGATAAGGTAATGTCGGCTAGGGCAAGGATTTTAGATTCTTCGCTTTGCTCAGAATGACATACTGGGACTAGGGCGTGTCGTCATATTGGCCGTTATACCGGCGCAGGCCGGTATCCAGGATTCCTTGCCCACAGGGACGCTGTTCTTAGCGTGGGATTTCTGGATTCCGGCTTTCGCCGGAATGACGAAAACAGACGCTTGCATACCTTCCGTCCTCAGTTTGACGACACGCCCTGGGGGACGGAAACTCAAATACCCTGCCGAGGCGAATGAAAAGGGTTGGAGGAGGGCCGCCGTGGTGACCGTTTTTGTGCCGACGATGCTGCTGACGCTGACCGGGGGGGTCAAGCAGGTGGAGATGGATGCCGCCAACGTCCGGCAGTTGGTGGAGCGTTTGGAGGAACTTTACCCGGGGATGAAAGACCGGCTGGTAGAGGAGGGGCAAATCCGCAGCAACCTGGCGGTGTCCATTGACGGGGAACACGCCCGGATGGGGATGATGGAACGGGTCAGGGAGAACAGCGAAGTCCACTTCGTCCCGGCCATTGGCGGCGGGACGGCGTAACCGGGCGACTGCCGGGGCGTCAGGCGTCCGTCTTTAACAGCGCCGGGCGGATGCGGCTGTTCCACTGGTCGTTGTCGCCTTCGTCGCGGAGTTCCGCTACCAATTGGGCCGTGTCCGTATCGGTGGTTGCATCCAGTTCGTCAATGGTTCTGGTTCCGGCCAGGGCCAGGACGGCACCTCGCAATTTCATCACGTACTCGGCGACCTCGAAGGCCGCTCTTTCAGAGGCGGAGCGGGCTTGCAGGGATTCCAATTGCTCCAGCCATTCCAGGTTTCTTTCTACTTCGTCGAAGTCGTCGCCCACGTTGGTGGTAACCATAGCCAGTCTCCCCAGGGTGGAGTTGGTTCCTGTCCCAGGCCCAACGCCGGGAACGTGGGGCCGGGATTCGATTGTAGCCGGGCAAGGCCGGCGGGGTCAACAACGGCCCAAGGGTGTTTCAGTCGTCGCCCTGGACGAAGTGAAGGGTTTAGAATTTCTGTGGTTAGGCGACGCCGCCGGGGGTAGGAATTTTAGATTCTTCGCTACGCTCAGAATTACATGGGGGGCGTTCAGAATGACATGAAAGGCCAGAGATGACGGTGGTTGCGGCAAGGGTTTCACCCCCATCCTAACCTTTCCCCTTGACGGGGGAAGGGACTATTGAAACACCTCCCAACGCTTTTCCTACCGACTTTGCAATCGTCCTGGACAACGGGCTGCCCGCAATTGACTGCCCCGGCCATGCCGCTTACAATGGTTTTGGGCCAATCACCGTGTTTCCGCCCAATGTTTCTTTCCAATTCCTCAAACCGCATTGCGTTGCAGTGCGCCCCGGAGCAGCGTAACCCGATGTCCAAGAACCGCCCAACCCGTTCCCGCAACGCCGCCGGCAAGGCCCGGCGTCCCAGGATTGAAGAACCCGTTTCCGCCGGTGGGGTGGTGTACCGCAATGTTGAGGGCGGGATTGAGACCGTCCTTTGCGGGCGGGATAGCCCGGTGCGCTGGAGCCTGGCCAAAGGCACGCCGGATCCGGGGGAGACGATGGAGCAGACGGCGCTGCGGGAAGTCCGGGAAGAGACCGGGCTGGAAGTCCGCATCGAGGAACCCATCCGCAGCATTGACTACTGGTTTGCCGACCGGGACAGCGATGTTCGCTACCATAAGACGGTGCATTTTTACCTGATGGCGCCCATTGGGGGCAGCATTGACCTGCACGACCCGGAGTTTGACGTGGTGCAGTGGTTCCCGTCGGAGGAGGCATTGGAAACGCTGGCCTACGCCAACGAGGCCGACGTTCTGCGGGAGGCGTTGGAGTTGATTTCCCAACGGAAAGGGGACGCATAATGGTGGAGTTGAAGGGCGTCCGGGTGGTGCTGCGGGATAAACGGGTGGAGGACGCGGAATCGGACTACATCTGGCGCAGCGACCCGGAGCTGGCCCGGCTGGACGCCGCCTATCCCCTGACCATGAACTACGACCGCTACCTGAAAATGTTTCAGGACCAACTGCGCTATCCAACGCCGGGTTCCCACCATTTCGGGATTGAGGTTGCCGGGGGACGGTTCATCGGCAACTGTATGTATTACGACCTGGACAGCGTGAACCGACAAGCGGAGGTAGGAATCGTAATCGGCGACCGGGACTACTGGAGCGGGGCTTACGGCTTTGACGCGGTGGTTACGCTGTTGGAGTTCATGTTCGAGGAGCGGAACCTGAAACGGGTTTACCTGCATACGCTGGAATGGAACGAGCGGGCGCAGAAGTGTTTCAGCCGTTGCGGGTTTAACGCGCTGCGGACGGTGCGCCGGATGGGGCAGGACTTCCTGCTAATGGAGGTCTTTCGCGAAGAGTGGCAGGAAAAGGGGGAGGAACTGCTGTCGGCCCGCTGGGACTACTGGCGGGAGAAGGGCGGCCAGTGTGTGCGGGAAGAGGTGGAGGAGGCGTCGTAATCGGGATTGCCCGCATTGGGGTATGTCGGGGGTTGATTACCACCCCCTCCCCAACCCTCCCCCTAGTAGGGGGAGGGAGTTTTTTTGTTGGGGGAGAGGAAATCCCCCACATTTCAATTTCCGGCCCCTTTACAATCAGGACGATTGCAAAGTGTGGATACCAACGCCACGAACAAGAATGTCCATGTCACCAGCCAAACGTCCATGCTGCGGACCCTGCTTTACAATGGGGAGGTATTGGGGAGTGTTGTTGTGGATGGTGTGTCAAGCGGGTTGGGCGAGGGCTATGGCTTCGGGGAGGTTTACGGCGTTGGTGTAGAGGGAGCGGCCCAGGATGGCGGCTTCTACGCCGGTGTTTTTGAGTTGGGCGATGTGGTCGAGGGAGGCGATGCCGCCGGAGGCTTGCACCGCTAAGCCAGTGTCCCTGACCAGGGCGGCGTTGGCGGCGACGTTGGGGCCGGTCAAGGCGCCGTCGCGGGAGATGTCGGTGTAGAGCAGTCGGATGACTCCCAGGGCGGCCATTTTGCCGGCTAATTCCAGTACGCTGACTTGGGTGGTTTCGGTCCAGCCCTTGACGGCGACCTGGCCGTCGCGGGCGTCCAGGGCCACCACCACTTTATCGCCGCCCTGCTCTTGACAAAGGTCGCTGACCAGTTGGGGGCGTTCTATGGCGGCGGTGCCGATGACCACCCGGTCAACGCCGGAGGCCAGCAAGTCCAGGGCCGTCTCCGCATCGCGGATACCGCCGCCAACCTGCACCGGAATATCCAGTTGGGCAACGATGGCGTTGATGATGGCCCGGTTGGCCGGCCGGGTCTTCAAGTCCGGGGGGGCGGCGCCGTCCAGGTCAACCAGGTGCAGCCGGGGCGCGCCTTGCCGCTGCCACTCCAAGGCTACGGCCAGAGGGTCGTCGGAATAGACGGTCTCTTGCCGGTAGTCGCCCTGGAAAAGCCGGACGCAACGGCCATCCTTCAAGTCTATGGAGGGTATGACTTCCACGACTGGGGGTTAATTCCCGGCGGCCCGTTGGCGTTGGAGCCGGGCGGCCAGGGCGATGAAGTTGCGGTAAATCCGCAGTCCGATGACGCCGCTCTTTTCCGGGTGAAACTGGGTGGCGGCCAGGTTGCCGCGGGCGTAAACGCTGCAAAAGGGGACGTTGTATTCGGTGACGCCGGCCACCGCGTCCGGGTCTTCCGGGGCGGCAAAGTAGCTATGGACGAAGTAGAAATGGCTATCCTGGGGAATGTCTTTAAGGATGGGGTGGGTCTGTCGCAGGGCGACGGTGTTCCAGCCCATGTGAGGGACTTTGAGGCCGGGGGGGAGTTTTCTCACCCGGCCGGGTATGACGCCGAGACAGGGCGCGCCGCCTTCATCGGTGTAGTCCAACAATAACTGCAACCCCAGGCAGACGCCGAGGAAGGGCCGGCCAGAGGCGGCGTAGGCCCGCAACGGTTCCACCAGACCCCGCTGGCGCAGGGCGTCCATTGCGGCCGGGCCGGAACCGACGCCGGGGAGGATTACCGCGTCGGCGGATTCCAGACGGGCCGGGTCGCCGGTGATGCGGGGCACAGCGCCGGTGGTCTCCAGGGCCTTGGCGACGCTGCGGAGGTTGCCCGATTCGTAGTCTATGACGACGATTTCCAGGCCGTCATTGCCGTTATCGCTCATGGTTGACAAGGCCGTTTAGCTACGGTCGCCAGTGGCCCGTTCAATAGGCAGTTCCCGGTCTTCGTAGCGGGCCAGAACGAACAGCAGGTCGCCAAGGCGGTTGAGGTAGGTCAGAATCAGGTCGTTGGTCAAGCCGCCGGACTCGGCCAGGGCCACCACGCGGCGCTCGGAGGTGCGGATGATGGTGCGGGCCATGTCTATGGCGGAGGAGGCGGGAGAGCCGCCGGGGAGAACGAAGACGTTGGGCATCTCGAACTCTTCTTCCAGGGAGTCAATGATGGCTTCCTGGTTGTCCACCATTTGCTGGGTGACCGGGGCGAAGTGCTGCTGGAAAAGCTCGTACTTGTCCGGGTCGGTGGCCAACTCGGCGGCGATGGTGAAAAGCTCGCGCTGCAAATCGCGCAGGATGTCTTTGACTTTCTGGTCGTTGGAAAGGGAGCGGGCCAGACCCATCGCGGAAACGGCTTCGTCGGTGATGCCGTAGGCTTCGGTGTGGGGGCCGTTCTTGGAGACGCGCCCGCCGTAGAGCAGGCTGGTTTCTCCCTTGTCGCCGAACTTGGTATAGACCTTTTTGCGGTAGGAAGAGGATGATGAGGTCAAGGCTGCCACCTCGTTAAGACGTAATGCCGCCGGCGTTGGTGGGGATTAAGGGGCGTTAAGGAAGGGTAATCCCCCGGACGGGTTAATTGTAGCACAACGGGAGTTGGGGGAGGAAAGGGGATGTTGGGGGCAGCGTTCCGTTTTGGGTGGCCTGGCTAGCTGGTTGCGGGCGGTGGATTCCAGATCCTTCGGCTACGCTCAGGACAGGTTTCGCGCTGATGACGGTAGGGTGAGGGAGTGTTTTTGCGGGGGTTATTGCTGGGCCAGGAGGAATTCTACCAGGGCGTCAATTTCGTCGTCGGTGAGGTTGGCGGCGTTGACCAGCGGGGCCATGAGTCCGGGGGCGTAGCCTTCCACGACGTAGGCGTCGGGATCGAGGATGGACTCGCGGAGGTATTCTTCGGCGGAGTAGCCGGGGATGCGGGCGCCGGCTTCGGCGCCAACGGTGGACTGGTTGGGGCCGACCAAGCCGACGGCGCCGGGGACGCCTTCAATGGTGTGGCAAGCGGCGCAACCACCCTTGCCGACGAACAGGGCCTGACCATCGGCGGCGGCGCCTTCCAATGCCGTAGCCGTTTCACCGCCGGCCGCAGGTTCGGCGGCAGCCGGGGCCGGAGCCGCGGCGGGGCCGGGAACGTCGCACTCGGGGCCTCTTTCGACTTCCAGCGGTTCGCCGGCGGGTTCGCCCGGCTCATGGTGGACGTAGGGGACGGCGTTGCAGGCGGCGAAGGTGCGGGGCGTCGGCTGGAAGGAACCGAAGAGTCCCAAAACGGCCATGCCAACCAATAACGCCAGCACCAAGCCAGATATAAATACGACGGTGAAGGTTCGCGAATCGAACTTCAAGTGCATATAGAACATGATGACGATGGCGAACTTGAGGGCCGACAAGGCGAACAGCGGCGCAACAACTCCCTTGGAACCCTGCCAGCTTATGGTGATGTCCCACCAGGGGGCGATGAGCAGGAACTCGACGGCGGTAATTATGAACAGAATCAGGGCGATATAGACGTACTGCTTAAAGGACGGGTGGCGTCCTTCGTGCTGTTCGGCGTAGTTTTCCGCCGGGTGGGTCTCTTCCGCCGGGTGATGTTCGGAGGCGTGGGCGCTCATCGAAAGGTGCTCCTTAGATGGGGAGAGCCGAGAGGACGGGTTGGAATAAGGCGCCGGAGGCGTGGGCGGCCTCGGGGCCGGCGTCGAACCCGCCAATCAAGTAAAGCAGGGTGAAAATTACAATCCAAACGATGTCAACGAAGTGCCAGTAGAGTCCCGCAAGTTCCACGTCCAGGGCGGTGGCGGGGCCAAGACGCCCCTTGCGGGCGACAATGACCAGGGCCAACAGCCAGACGATGCCCAGGGTTACGTGGGCGCCGTGGAACCCGGTCAGGGTGAAGAAGGTGGTGCCGAAGAGGTTGGTGTCAATTTTCAGGCCCTCGGCGCGGAAGGCGTTAAATTCGTACACCTGAAAGCCGATGAAAATGAGGCCCATGAAGGCGGTAGCCAGCAGCCATAGCTGGATGCCGCGCTGGTCGTCGCGGTTGGTGGCGGCCAGGGCTTGCACCATCGCGAAACTGCTGCACAGCAGGACGAAGGTGGAAATGGTGGTAATGGGAATGTCAATAATCTGGTTGGGATATGGCCCAACCAGGCTTTGACCCCGGTAAACCATGTAGGTGGCGATAAGTGAACCGAAAAACAGGCAGTCGGAACTGAGGAACACCCACATCAACAACTTCCGGTGGTTCAGGCCGGTAGTGGTGTAGTGGTGGTCAACGTCCGAGTAGGGCAGTTGTCCGCCGACTTGAGCCAAGACTAGGGCCTCCTAATGGTGGGCTTCGCCATGCTGGGCTTCGGCGGGGCGCACCAAAGCAACCCCGCAGTAGGGGCAGAACTCGAAGTTCCGGCCCATTTGACGCCCGCAGCTTTGACAAATGAGTTGTTCCCTGGCGGGGGGTTCGTTGCTCCAGCCCACCACGCCGATGATGCAGATAAGCCCGCCGATGAAGGGTATGGGGAACCGGATGTAGGGCCAACCGAAGTCCACCAGGAACCCGGCGGCCAGAATCAACACGCCCAGGGAAGTGACGAAGGGCCAGTAAGACGGGCTGGGCATATGGATGGTGGCCGGGTCAACGTAGGGTTCCGGCTCGGTGATGGGAGTGCCGGCCTCTTCGTTGCGCCGCTTGACAATCCAGTAGTGGTCCTGGCCCAGGACCTGGGGGACGCGGGCGAAGTTGTAAGGCGGCGGCGGGGAGGCGATGCTCCATTCCAAGCCGGGCGCATCCCAAGGGTCATGGCCGGAGGGTTCGCCGCTCTTGTAGGACTTGATGACGTTGTAGAGGAACACCACGATGCCGGCGAAGATGATGAGGTATCCCACCGAGGAAAGCATATTGAGGGCGTCCCAACCATATTCGGAGGAATAGGTGTAAATCCGGCGGGGCATTCCGTTGAGGCCGACGTAGTGCATGGGGAAGAAGGTTACGTTCATGCCGATAAACAGCAGCCAGAAGTTGAGCTTGCCCCAACCTTCGTGCATCAGTTTGCCGGTGACTTTGGGGAACCAATAGTAAATGCCGGCGAAGATTCCAAAGATGGAGCCGCCAAAGAGGACGTAGTGGATATGGGCGACGATGTAGTAGGTGTCCTGCTGCTGGGCGTCGGAGGGGGATACGGCGTGGGAAACGCCGCTTAAACCGCCGACGATGAACAGGGCGACGAAACCGATGGCGAAAAGCATGGCGGTTTTCAGGTCAATGGAACCGCCCCACATGGTGCCAATCCAGTTGAAGATTTTGACGCCGGTAGGCACGGCGATAAGCATGGTGGTGATGGTGAACACCGAGTTAGCCACCGGCCCCAGGCCGACGGTAAACATATGGTGGCTCCAAACGGCCCAACCCATGATGCCGATGACGATGCCGGAGAATACCACCACCGGGTAGCCGAACAGGGGCTTGCGGGAGAAGGTGGGCAGGATTTCGGACACGATGCCCATTGGGGGCAGAATCAGGATGTAAACTTCGGGGTGGCCGAAAATCCAGAAAAGGTGCTGCCAGAGGATGGGGTCGCCGCCGCCGGTGGTGTTGAAAAAGCTGGTGCCGAAGAGTCGGTCGAAGGTCAGTTCAATCAGGCCGACGGTGATAACCGGGAAGGCCAGCACCAGCAGGATGGAAGTCACCAGGGTCATCCAGACGAAAAGGGGCATCCGCATCAAGCTCATGCCCGGAGCGCGCATATTGATGATGGTGACGACGAAGTTGAAGGCGGCGGCCAGGGAGGCTACCCCCAGAACTTGCAGGCCCAAGGCCCAGTAGTCAATCCCCGAACCGGAACTGTACGGCTTTTCGGTAAGGTTGGCGTAGGAAAACCAACCGGCGTCGGGAACCTGGCCGACAATGAAACTGAAGTGCATCAGCAAGGCGCCGAAGAGGAAAGTCCAGTAGGAAAAGGCGTTCAGCCGGGGGAAGGCCACGTCGCGGGCGCCGATGGCCAAGGGAATTACGAAATTGAAGAAGGCCGCGCTCAAAGGCATGATGCCCATGAATATCATGGCCGTGGCGTGCATGGTGAACATCTGGTTGAAAACGTCGGGACTGACCAGACCGTTTTCCGGCACCGCCAACTGCGCCCGGATGACGCCGGCTTCGACTCCGGCAATCAGGAAGAAGATAAAAGCGGTGACGCCGTAGAGAACACCGATGCGCTTGTGGTCAACGGTGGTTATCCAACTCCAGATTCCGACGGGGTTGGCGGGACGGGCGATTATGTCAGTTGCTGCGGCCATTCCTCCCTCCGCGGGGCGCTGGGACAGGCTCGTTATGAGCGGGAATTGCGGTCTTCAGTTGAGGTCTTTGACGGTTTCAATCCGGTTTGCTTCAGGTCAGTTTACTTTAAGCTAAGCAGATACTCAATGAGCAGGGAAATCTCTTCCTGGGTCAGGTTGGCCCGGCCGTCGGAGGTCTGGTAGATGGCGGCCAGGTCGCCCATGTAGTTGCCGGGCTTGATGTCGTGGGGACTGGTAAGCCAGATGCGCAGGTTTTCCCGGTTCAGGTCTTCCAGCCCGGCGGCGAAGGTTTGGCGGGTAGCCAGGTCGGTAAGGTTGGGGCCGGGCGCGACAATGCCGGTGGTCAGGAATCCCTGCACCCGGCTGTCCACCACGGCGGGGTCGTCGGCGCCGTTGGCGGTGTGACACAGGACACAGCCGCCCTTGCCGTTGAAAATCGCCTGGCCCTGCTGGGCCTGGGGAGACAGGGTTGGCGGCTGGCCGAAGCCGGCCACCCAATCGTCGTAATCTTGCTGGGTCAGCGACTCGACGATGAACTTCATCTGGGCGTGGGCGGTGCCGCAGAACTCGGCGCACTGGCCGTAGAAGGTGCCGGTCTCGTCGGCCTGGAACCACATCCGGTTGTTGCGGGTGGGAACCACGTCCACCTTGCCGGCCAGCTTGGGAACCCAGAAGCTGTGGATAACGTCGTCGCTAAGGAGCAGGATTTCCACCGGGCGGCCCACGGGAATCTTCAGTTCGTTGGCGGTGGATATGAACTTGCCGTTGCCGTCGGCGTCGGGGTACTCAAACTCCCACCACCATTGGTGTCCAGTGACAGTGACTTCGAGGATGTCGCCGGCTGCCGAGGCGGGGGGCTTTTCCAGGTCGAAAAGGGTTACGACGGACCAGGCGCCCAGGGCCAGAATCAGGATGGTGGGGATGACGGTCCAGGTTATTTCCAGGGGGGTGTTGCCGTGAACCTGCTTGGGCAGGGGGTCGCCGGGGCGGCGGCGGAACTTGATGGTCGCGTAGAGCAGGGCGCCTTCGACCAGGATGAATACGGCCACCATGACCCAGAGGAGCAGGTCGAAGAGAAGGAGCTGCTTTTCGGCCACCGGGCCGGCGGTGCCGAAGGTGGACTGGCGGGCGTCGGCGTCGCAGGCCATGAGCAGGAGGCCGACGATGAGGACGCCGAAAAGCAATAGGCGCTTACTATGGAACCACGGCGGGGTGGACTTCCTGCGGGTTACTTGCGGGAGGGTGGCCGGGGAATTATCTCCCCCCACGGGGGGCGGCAAGTGCATGGTCAGTGTCTCCCGGTTGAAGCCCAAAGTATGTGCAAAATTTCACTAGTTGCAGACGATAGCACAAGGCCGGCGAAAATGTCAACGAAAAAGGGGCGGCGGAGGTAGGGGAAGGGGTTGGTTGATGCCCGGTTTATGGCGGGGAAATAGGGGCGGCGATGGGGGATTTGCCGGGGCTGACAGAAGGCCGTTGACAGCGCTCCGGGGTTTGTTGTATCACCAGGCTAGACCAATGGACTCTTCTAATGCGGTGGTGTTGTTATGCGGCCAAAACTTCCCAGATGGAGAATGGAATCGGAAATGGAGTCGGTGTGGCTCCTTTGCCAAGTGGTTAAGGCGAATCCTCAACTGAGGGAATACATCGTCCAGTTTAAAGCCAATGGGAAACAGTACGTTTCCTTCGTGCCGGAGAAGTTCGTCAACACCGACAATAACGGGCTGTGGGCGCGCATAGTAGCCGACGTTGACGATGGCGTTCTGGTGCGTATTCCCGCCGAAACCCTGACGTCCGGGCCGCAGGTCATAGTCCAGGACTGCGAGCGAAACTCCGTTCTGGCACCGGTGACCCAATGATACTTAGCGACCTGGAAATTTCGATGGAAATCAACAGCGGACGTTTGGTTTTCGATCCCGGAGTATTGCCCGGACAAATCAGCCCTTCCGCTTGCCAATGGCAAAGCCTCAAACCGGGTTGCGCTCAACTTACGGGGGAGATTATCCAGTCGCCCGATGGGGACTCGGAAACCTGCATTCCCCGGTGCGGGGCCAAATTTTTCAATGAATCAAGCGGAGGAGCTTTGCGGTAGATGAGCTTGATGTCACCGCCTGCTTCGTCCATAAGTTCGCGCAGAATCAGAAGGGTTTCGTCGAAAAAAGACACGCTGATTCTTCGGATGCCGGAAGTGTCCAGCGTTATTGCCCCATCCTCCAGGGCCGCGCGCATCGCCGGCCTGATTGACCGGGCCGCTGGGCGGGTGCCCAGCATGGAGGAACCAGTTTCTTTGAGCAGGTCTATGGCAATCATGCTGTTACCCGACGGGTATTGATGATTCAGGGCAAAGCGAAGAATCCAAAATCCTTGCCTTCGGTAACATTGCCTTACCCGCAGAATTTTAGACCCTTCACTTCGTTCAGGGTAACAGGGTCGCGGTCAGGACGACAGTCAAAAGACCTTGATTGATGATTTGCTCGGAGGACGTTGGCGGCCGAATTACAGAGCAATTACGCTGTCGGCCATTACGGCTGCGAAGAGGAGGGCCAAGTAGAGGAGGGAATAGAGGTAAACCTTTTTGGCGGCGGGTCGGGTGTAGCCGCGCATAAGCTTCCAGGCCAGGGCCATGAACACCACGCCCAACACCAACGCGGCCCCCAGGAAAATCCAGCCTACGGCGGTGGTCAGGAAGAACATCACAGTTATTCCTATCAACGCCACGGTGTAGAAGAAGATTTGCAGGGTCGTATGTTCCGGGGTGGAGACCACCGGCAACATGGGGATTTCCGCTTGGGCGTAGTCGTCTTTAATCAGCAGGGACAAGGCCCAGAAGTGGGGCGGCGTCCAGAAGAAGATAATGACGAAAAGATAGACGGCCGGCAAGGCCAGTCCGCCGGTGACCGCAGCCCAGCCCACCAAGGGGGGTATGGAGCCGGCGGCCCCGCCGATGACGATGTTCTGCGGGGTGGTGCGCTTCAACCAGAGGGTGTAAACCAGGGTGTAGAACAGGGTGGCCGACAGGGTGAGCAGCGCGGCCAGCAGGTTGACCCAGGCAAACAGCAGTCCGAAGGCCAGCACGTTCAGCAGTATGCCGAAAACCATTGCCCGGACGGGGGAAATGCGCCCGTCGGCTACCGGACGGAGCCGGGTGCGGGCCATGCGCTCGTCAATGTCCCGGTCGAGGAAGTGGTTGATGGCGTTGGCCCCGCCGGCGGCCAGAGCGCCGCCGACGCACACCAGCAGCGTCAATCCCCAGGGCGGAAAACCCCGGGCGGCCAGGAACATTCCCCCGACGGCGGTAATGCACAACAGCACGACGATGGGGGGTTTGCACAGGGTCAGGTAGTCCCCGGCCAGGGAAAGGGCGGCCCCGGCCATGCCCTGACGCATTGCCCCGGCGGGACGCGGCTTAATCACCGGGACGGCTCCGGAGCAGTACGGGCCGAGCGGGTGTAGGCAACCAAAGCGGTGGCGGCGACGCTTATCCAGACTGCGGAACCCAGGGCCACGTGCAGGGCCATCAGATACATGGGGAACCTAGCCCAAATCGTGACCGCTCCGATGATTACCTGGATGGTAAACAGTGCTACGGTGGTCATGGACAAGAGCCGGACTTCCTGGGGGCGATGCCGTCCCCGTATGCCTAGGTGCAGGGCGTACATGACGAACAAACCGACGATTAGAGCAACGTAGCGGTGGCCCATGTGGACGGCGGGGAGGAATCCCTTGGGGAAAACTTCGCTGCCGCACAGGGGCCAGGTCAAGCAGGCGGCGGTAGCGCCGCTGGCAGTGACGTAAGCGCCGCTGAGGATGAGGACGTAAATTCCCAACGCAGAGTACAGGGCCAGCTTGGGAAACTTGTCCGGTGGGCCGTCCTTTCCGGCGGTCAGCGGGCCTTTGTACGCGACCACCATGAGCAGCACGAGGAAACCCAGAAGGGCCAGGGCAACGGCCAGGTGCAGGGCTACAATCTCGCCGGGGAGTTCTTGCAGGACGGTGTAGCCGCCCAGCAGGGCTTGGAGTATCAAGAGGACGACGGACACGACGGCGGGGACGGTCAGCCAGCGTTCATCCCGACGTTTCCACAGGACGGTTGCGGCCAGGGCGACGATGATGGGGCCGACGATGGCCGACGCTACGAAACGATGGGAGTATTCGAGGATGGCGGTGTATTCGAGGGGGGGCAGGAGTTTGCCGTAGCAGAGGGGCCAGTCGGGGCAGCCCAGGCCGGAGCCGGTGACTCGCACGACGCCGCCCAGCACCACCAAGCCGAATACGGCCACGACTGCCGCCGTGGTAATGAATTTCAACCACCGGCCAGAGTTGCCGGGGTCAGGAAGGGGAGCGGCGGGTTGCCGTGATGCCATTCAGTTACCAGACCGGGGGCTTGCAGAGGTTATGATACAATTCGCAATGTTAACACGGAAACTGGAAATCCGATAGCGGGGCGGACACGGAGTAACGGGTCTTTTCCATTATACCGGGTAGGGCCAGACGGGGCTTGTCATCTCCCCTTCCGCGGGAATCCATAACTCCGGGGACTCGGTTGGAATAGGTCTATGAGCCACGGATGCGGCGCAAGCGGATACCCGGTACACGAGGAAAGGATTGCCCCGGTTACTGGGCAGCGGCATCAATGCGGTTGCCGGATACGATAACCGCCGGAGGCAAGGCGCGTCGAGTTTCTGCTTATCTTCGGGATGACGCAAGCCGACGGATAGACCGCCGGATGGTCACCGAATTGCGAATAAAGCTGGTGTTGGAAAATTGGTTGTTCCGGTGCATCACCACTGTAAGAGGCGCTGGAGGACAGACGTATTGGGGCAGGGTCAACTACCATGACAAAGACCGATTGATGAAGGTCGTGGTCTCAATGGACGACAACACGATAGTCAATGCCTATCTCGACGATAAAGCAACGAAGGACTGGCAGAAAGGCGCCCGCCGATACTTCCGCCGGCGTTGCCAAGCCGGGAGTTTGGAGGAGCGGAAATGAGTCTGCGAATCAGATACAGTCGGGAAGACGATATTGTTTTCCTGTCCACGTCTGAACGAGGCGAAGGCAGCTATGACGTGGAAGGCGACTGCTGGACTGCCATTGATGTGCCTGTCGGCGGCGGGTATAAACCCGTAGCCCTGGAAATCATGTTTGTCAGCAAACTCATGCCGCTGGAAACTAATGGCGGCTACTGCCCCCAGACCGATACCCTGGTCATCGGCGGAAGCGAGGAAGTTGCCACTTTGGTTGAAGAAAACGGCGACTTGGCCGCTTACTGGTGCGCTGACGATGCGCCGGACGACCTTAGCCTGGTAGCCGTCTCCCTTCGCAATGCGTCGAAGCATTTGGCCCCGGTGATGGCCCAGCTCGTGGGTTAGACTTGGGCGCCAAGCCGGGGTACGGGGTCGGTTGTCGGACAAGCCCTGAATGAAAGCGCCTGTCATTGTCTCCACATTTGCGACGAAGGATTGAAGGGAATTTCCCCAACATAGTGCTACTCCGTTCAGGGATTTTGACCCTTCACTCCGTCCAGGGTGACAACCGCAATGCCCCAAATTCTTCGTCCAAAATGTGACCCGGCGTGAACGGGTCGGCTAAGTTCGTCGCCCTTCTCGTCGTTGCGGCGGTTCTGGCGTTGGCGGCGGGATGCGGGGGAGAGGCCCGGGACGACGGCGGGTTGAAACAGGTGCGGGGTCACGTGGTGGAGGTTACGGCCCGAAACATCGCGGAATTTGAGACGTTGACTATCAGGGACGACGAAGGGCGGGAATACACCTTTACCAGCGAGGGATTCACCGGATTTACGCCGTCGCACTTGCGGGAACACCGGCTGTTTGGGCAGTCCCTCCTGGTGACGTACCGGGAGGATGATGGGCGGTTGGTGGCGGTCAAGACTGAGGATTAGGAAGTGGTTGCTCGTCCAGGCGGGCCGTTACTCGTTGGGCCGCAATCGCCCGGAGGATGTGGATTCCCGCTTTCGCGGGAATGACGGTTGGGTTGCGGTTGGACAGTGCGATGGGGCGGAAGTCATGGATTGACCCCCTCCCTAACCCTCCCCCTGACAGGGGGAGGGGATTTTTTTGCACACCCTGCCGGGGCGCTATTCCGGCGGGTTTCTACGGGGCGGCGGCGTTCAGCGCGTTGACCAACTCCGCCTCAATGTCTTCTATGGGCGTGAACTGCTCGAATTTGACTTGCACCAACCCCTGATGGTCAACGATGAAAGTCCAGGGTTCGGTTTCCATGCCCCATTCCGCTACGGCGGGAACCCAACGGCTTTCCGGGCGTCCATCCTTCACCAGGTGGGGGTCTTGCACTACTTCCACATGAATAAAATTGGCCCGGTCGCGGTACTTGTCCTTCAATCGAGCTATCACGTCCAGTTGGGGGCCGCAAGTGGCGCTGACGCAGAAGGCCGGGGTGGAAAACGTCACTACCAGGGGCTTATTTTCGTCCAGGGCTTCATGGACCGAGAGACGGTAAAGGTCGGGGTCGGGGTCGGCGGCGCTGGATATGGTGGACAGGTCGCCGTTGGCCGGCACGGTGGGGGTGACGCTGCGGGGCGCGGGTTGGCCGATGCCGGGAGTGGATGACTCGGCGGACACCGGGGCGACGGTCTTGGCGGTGATTTCGTTGCCGTCGGCGTCGGTGGCGGTGATTTGCAGGCCCCACAGGGCGGGGACGGCCTGGGTGCCTTCGCCAGGACGGTCAAAGTTCAGGGTGGCGACGTAAACGCCCCGGCTGCCGGGGGGCGGCCATTCGCGGAACTCGGCGGTTACGGTTTCCACCACTTCGCCCTGGTCAACGCCGGGGGGAAAGAAAACGGTCTCCACCTGGGCTTGCGGGGTGCGGATGGGCATATTGTCCCGGTCAACCAGGCCGAAGGCTACGCGATTGGGGCCGACGGCCAGGTCGCTGTTGACCAGGATGGCGCTGACTGCCGGGCCGCCAAGTTGGACGGGTTCACTGCCGGGCGCAGCCGACTGGGTGCAAGCGGCCAGCAGGACAATGACGGCGGTTAATAATAGTGGCAATGGAATGAGCGGCCTAGCGTTTTTGGTGGTGTAGTTCATGGGGTTGTGGATTCCCACTTTCGCGGGAATGACGGTGGAGTTGGGGATTTGCCCCAAGGCAATCGCATTATAAATCGCCCGGATAGCCTTGACCCGCGGGATGTCATTCTGAGCGCGGGAAGAATCTGAAATTCTTGACGTCAACCATCTTACGACTCCCGGAGGATGCCTTTGGTGGAGGATTTTAGACCCTTCACTTCGTTCAGGGTAACATGGGGGCGCGTTCAGGGCGACATGGTGAAGTTTCAGGGTGACATGGTGAAGTTCAGGGTTGCGCTCAAGTTCGGGGTTACGTGGTGAGGTTAAAGTGCGATTGTCCTGGAAATCACCCCCACCCTAACCCTCCCCCGTCGAGGGGGAGGGGATTTTTGGCCCCGTTACCGTGAATAGGTATTGGCAAGGATTTCTGGATTCCGGCCTACGCCGGAATGACGGTGGAGTTGGGGATTCATCCCCACGCTAACCCTCCCCCTCGACGGGGGAGGGGATTTTTTGGCCCCGTTACCGTGAATAGGTATTGGCAAGGATTTCTGGATTCCGGCCTACGCCGGAATGACGGACTGAATTACGCGATGGGGAAGGGATTTTTGGGATAGGTTTTTAATAGACGACACCGCGGCCGGCGCCGCCGTCAACGGCGATGGTCTGGCCGGTGATAGCGCTGGCTTGGTCGGATACCAGGAACACCACCAGGTTGGCGATGTCCTCGGGCTGCACCATGCGGCCGATGGGGATGTTGGCGACGGTTCGCTCCATTATCGCATCGGCGGAGACGTCTTCCCGGGCGGCGCGCTCGTCAATGAGCTGCAACTGGCGCTGGGTCAGGGTGCTGCCGGGGTGGATGCAGTTAACCAGGATGCCGTCGGCGGCTACGTCGTCGGCCAGGGCCTTGGTGTAGGCGGCGACGCCGGAGTTGGTGATGCCGGAGCCGGGGTTGGTGGCGCTGGCGCTGCGGGCGCCCATGCCGCCGATGTTGACGATGCGGCCCCCGCCCTTGTTTTTCATGGAGGTTATGACTTCGCGGGCGCAGCGGACGTAGCCCATGACCTTGGTGTTGATGTGGTTCAGAATCACGTCGTCGGGGAGTTGGCTGGCCCGCGCGGTGGTGGAGTTGACGGCGTTGTTGACCAGGATGTCTATGTGGCCGAGTTCGTTGATGGTGGACCAGACCAGCATGGTGATGTCCTCGACGCTGGTCATGTCGGCGCGGATGGGTATGACGGTGGAGCCGGTGGCGTCCTGGATTTCGCGGGCCGTTTGTTTGAGGGTGTCGAGGCCGCGGGCGCAGATGGCGACGTTGGCGCCTTCCTTGGCCAGAGCCAGGGCGGTGGCTTGGCCGATTCCCATGCTGCCGCCAGTGACCAGGGCGACTTTGCCGTTAATTCCGGTTGCCATATTGGGACTTCCTTTCCGGTTGGTTAGGTTGGTTCGTGGGAACGGGGTTCGACCCCCTCCCCAACCCTCCCCCTACCAGGGGGAGGGGGTATTTTTGCGGGGTTGGATTTTCGTTTATACGGGGCTGCCGGGGGCACACAAACTTACCAGGGCGTTTAGGTTGGGCTGGTCTTCCAGGGCAGCTACGGTTTCGGCGATGGCGGCCAGTTTTTCACCGGGCCAGTCTATGTCCGGGAAGAGGGCGGCGATGCGCCGGGTCTCGGTGTCCAGGTCCCACTCCAGTTCCTGGCCCTGGTACTCGCCCTGGTAGGTGGTGCCGCCCTTCATGCGGATGGTGATGCGGGGGGCGAAGGCGGGCCGGTCTTTGTGGCCGATAACCTCGGTGCGGGCCAGCAAGTCCATCACCGCCCGGTCGTCGCCGGGGGATTGCTCGCCGGCTTCGATGCGCTGGCGCAGGGGCGGGTAGCTGCCGTTGACGCAAGTGTAGGCGGTGAAGTAGTGGGTGCTGCCTACGCCGGGGGAGGTGCGGGTCAGGTTGGGGAAGGCCGGCGACGGGTAGGTGGTTTCCAGCCAGTTCATATCCACGGTTATGCCCTCGATTTCCGCCGGGGGCAGTTGGTGCGCGGCGCGGATGTCGGTCATAAGCTCGATGACCGGGCAGTTGTAGCCGGCGGTGGGGTATATCTTGGGGACGACGTGGAGCATTTCCCAGCGGGAGCCTAACTCATCAATTACCGGGTCAAAAGTCACCCGGTCGGGGCCGGAAAAGACGTAGGAAAGTTCGCCCCGGTTGTTGCCGGTGAAGGCGTTGTAAAAGCCGGCGTCGCCTTCCAGGGCGGACTCGGAGCCGCGGACGTTTTCCCTAGCCAGCAAGGCGGCCATGATGCCGTTGCGGGTGGCGTTGGGTTCGTGGAACATCATTTCGCGCCCGCCGGAGCGGGGGCCTTCGTTGGTGCCGGCGGCGAAGGTGCAGGCCAGGGCCAAGGCGGTGACCATCTGGTCTTCGGTGAGGTTGAGCAGTTTGCCGGTAGCCACCGCCGCGCCCAGGGCGCCGAAAACCGGGCTGGAACGAAAGCCGCGGGCCTGGACGGAGGGGATGAAGTCGCCGGCGATGCGGGATTCGACTTCATACCCGGCGATGAGGGCGGTAAGGAACTGCTGGCCGGTGGCGCCGTCCAACTCGGCGGAGGCCAGCCCGGAGGAAACGATGCAGGGGCCGGGGTGGGTCAGCATCCGGTAGGAATCGGACTGGTTGGTGGCGTGCATCAACTTGCTGTTGGCGAAGGCCGCGCCGCAGCGAGTGGCCCGCCCGCCGTCGGCCAGGATGGTGGCGCCGTCGGGACGGGATTCTTCTTCCTTGACCAACTGCACGGCGGCCCTGCCGTGGCTGGTGCCCAAGCCGATGATGGAGACGACCAGGGCGTGGAGGACGGAGGTTTTCATCTTGTCCACCACCGGCGGGGGCAGGGCCTCGTAGTCCAGGGAGGCGGCGAATCGGGCCAAAGTGCGGCTGAGGGAGTCGGGCATTTTTTCACCCCTTGGTTGGTAGGTTGTGGCGTGGTTGCGTGGATGGCCAAGAGCCTGTCTCAAAGCAGGGTTTTCACCCCCATCCTAACCTTCCCCCATCAAGGGGGAAGGGACTTTTAGATGGTTCCAGGTCTGGCGGGGATGACTTTTGCGGGGGGGTAGGGGCGGGTTTGAAACCCGCCCCTACGGATGCCGATTGCCGGGTTGGGCGATAAATGGGGATGGCGTCATTCCGGTTAATCCTTGGGTTCATTCAAGGCTTTGGGCGAAGTCTAGCCAGACGCGGGCGCAGGGGACGGGGAGGATGTGCTGGACGAATCCGGCGACGCCGGGAAAGACGACGCGGCGGCCATTGGGGAACAGGGATGAGGCGTCGCGGAAATCGCCCAGAACTTCTTCCCGCAGGGCGGCGGCGGCGATAATCAGCGTCGGGGTCTGCACGTCCTTGAGCAGGGGGCGCAGGTCGCCCTCGGCGTGATGCTGGAACCCGGCTACGACGTGGGCCGGCGTGCGGGCCATCAGGTCGGCGTACCAACGGATATAGGCCGGGTCAACAATCTGGGGGTCGAGACGGCGGCCAATGGTGTTTTCCACCCAGGCGGCGACGCCCTGGGATTCAATCAAGGCGGCACTTTCGCCGTGGTGGGGGTCGCCGAAATTGGTGGGGGAAGTGCAGGCGGTCAGGGACAGCAGCCGTTCCTGGTGCAAAGTGGCGTAGCGCATGGAGATGCTGCCGCCGACGGTTTCGCCGATGAGGTGGAAACGCTCCAGTTCCAGCTTGTCCACCACTTCGGCCAGGTCTTTGGCGAAGTTGTCCAGAGTCCAGGGGTAGCCCGGCTCCGGGGCGTCGGAGTCGCCCATGCCGCGCATATCGTAGCGGATTACCCGGTAATGTCGGGCGATGATAGGCACCCAGCCGAACCACAGCTGGTGGCTCTTGGCCATGCCGTGGTGCATGACCACGGTTTCCGGTTCCGTCCAGGGGTCGGTGAAGTCGTCAACGGTGTAGAACAACTCCAGGCCGTCGTCCAGTTTGAGTTTCATGGTTTTACCCCCATTCCTTCGGCTCTGCTCAGGACAGGCTCTAACCTTCCCACTACCAGGGGGAAGGGATTTATTGGCTTTTCCCCAGAGAGGGGAGGGATTTCTTGACTCCGTTTTCAACCCGGCAAACTCGTCATACCGGCCCGCGCGGGTATCCAGGATTCCTTGCCCTCAAGGACGCTGTTCTATACTTGACCTTTCTGGATTCCGGCTTTCGCCGGAATGACGATGGGATGTTGGGAATCGCGGTTCCGGTGGGGTAGGGGCGGGTTTGAAACTCGCCCCTACGGCGCCGATTGTCAGGGTTGCCGGGTCAGGCGGCGACGCCCTGTTCGACGAATACGGAGCGGGCGATGCGCATGGCGGTGCGGGTGTTGAAGTAGCCGCCGTACATGGTCAACTGGATAAAGACTTCCATGATTTCCTCGGTGGTCATGCCGACGCGGAGGGCGCTCTGGATGCGGGCGCGGAGTTGGCGGTCGTACTGGCCGAGGACGGTCATGGAGGCCAGGCCGCAGATGACCCGGGCTTTCTGGTCCAGGTGGGGCCGGGTGTGAATGGCGCCCCAGTGATATTCGTTGATGATGCGGTCGAGCTGGTTTTCCTGGGAATTGGGGTCATCGGTGCGATAGGCGGTGATGTCGGCGATGTATTCCTGGTGGGTGCGGATGCCCTCTTCGTAGAGTTCCTCGCTGGTGCGCTCGGTGTCGTAGGAGCGGGTGGGAGTGTAGCGGATGCCCCGTTCCTCGAAGATGGTCTTGGTGAGGTTCATGGCCTCTTCAACGGCGGGAACGCCGACGTAGAAGGTCATCTGGATAAAGACTTCGACGACCTGGCCGGGGACCAGTCCCACGTTCAGGCAGCGTTCGATGGTGCGACGGAGCAGGGGCAGGTTGCCCAGGGCCATGAGGGCGGCCAGGGTGGCGACGCAGCGGAGTTTGAGGTCGAGGCCGTCCCGGTTCCAGATGGAACCGAATAGGGACTCGTCAATGATGCGTTTCAGGTCGGGAGCCAGGACGTCGGTGCCGGGGAGGGTGTAGTGGGTCAGGTCTCCCCCGGCCAGGGTGTCCCTCATTTGTTGGCCTTGGCGGTAGCGTTCTTCCAGGGTGGTCACTTGTTTTCCTCCTAACTTGCCGGGTTGGGATGGCAGTTATTATAGCCTATCGTTGGGGGTGTTACCCCCGTTCCAGCTCTCCTCTCAAATAGGGAGATGGGGTATAGAATGAATAACCTTGGTGCAAACCCAGCCTTGGGGGGTTTACCCCCACCCCATCCCTCCCCCTGAATAGGGGGAGGGGGTATTGAATGGATTTTCCCGGTACGGATGGGGTTAGGCGTGGGCCATTATTTCGGTGGCGAACCATTCGAGGCGTTCCAGGGCGTCGTCCAGGCTGGAGCCGCGGATGTCGAAAATCAGGTGGGTAACGCCGATGTCGGAATAGGTCTGAACGTCCTGGAGGATTTCCTGGGGACTGCCGGAGAACCGGCGATGGGGGCCGCCGGGGTCAGCGCTAACGTCGTAAAGGGGGGTCTTCATGGCCACGTCCAGGGTAGCGGGGTCGCGGCCGGCGGCTTCGGCGTAACGACGGAGCAGGGCCAGGTTGGTTGCCATTTCTTCGGGTTCCAAGGGAGAGGCGGGAATGCCGCCCACCGGATGCCAGCCGTCGCCCAACTCGGCGGCGCGGCGGATGGCCGGGCGGCTCTGACCACCGACCCAGATGGGCGGGTGGGGCTGTTGCACCGGCTTGGGCAGGAATTTCAAGTCGGAAAATTGGCAGAACTCGCCGTCAAAGGTGGGGTTGTCGCTGCTCCAAAGTTCCTTGAAGGCCCGCAGGAATTCGTTGGTGACGGCGCCGCGCTGGGCAAAGGGCGGCGCGCCCAGTGCCTGAAATTCCTCTTCCATCCAGCCGACGCCGACGCCCAGGGTAAGGCGGCCCTGGGAAAGCACGTCCAGGGTAGCCAGGATTTTGGCGGTCAGCAGCGGCGGGCGGTGGGGGACAATCATCACGGAAGGCACCAGCCGGATTTGGCCGGTTACGCCGCACAGGTAGGAAAGGAGGGTTAACTGCTCGAAGTATTCGCCGCTTTCGCCGCCGGGGAATTGGCCGCCGACGGTGTAGGGATAGGGGGATTCGATGGTGTCGGGGACGAGGATATGGTCGCCGGCCACCATGCAGTAGAAACCCAATTCGTCGCCTTTGCGGGCGATGGCGGCCAGGGGTTCGGGGCGGGCGGTGGGGCCGTGGTTGGGGAGGTAAAAGCCGAATTTCATGGCGCACCTCTGGGGTGGTTGTGGCGGCTACTATATCCCCCGCCGGGGAAGGGCGCAAATGGGGAGTTGTACCCCCTCCTTAACCCTCCCACTGATTAGGGGGAGGGGATTTACTAGGCGCAACGATGTTGGGGATGGGGGTTTCTGGATTCCGGCTTTCGTAGGAATGACGGTTGTTGCCTGGGGTTGTTTTGCGGAAAGCGCAGACGGGCCGGGTCTTTTGGTTGTCACCCGGAACGATTTTTCACCCTGGTCTAAAATTTTTCGGGAAGGGCGACCCCTTCGGCTATGCTCAGGACAGGGTTGGTAAAGGCAAGGATTCCAGATTCTTCGCTGGCTCAGAATGACATACTTGGAGGATGAAGAGGCTTTCATGCGGGGTTGGGACGGTTGGCAAATTTGGGGAGAGCCGGTAGAATTGGGGGCGTTGGAAATTTGCCGGGTTTGGGCCGGCAGGACTTATGGAGTGACCATTGACTTCTTCAAGTGAAGGACGGGGCGAGTCGCGGCGCAGTTTTCTGGTGAAACTTGGCCTGGGAGTGACGGCGTTGGCCGGGGTGTCCACCGGGCTGGTGGGTTTCGGTTCCAAGGAACGGGATGCTGAATCGCAAGAGTTTCCGGGGCCGGATTCGATTTTCCATCCGGCGCAAGACCCCGGCCAGTACCCGCGGCGGGAGTAGGGAAGGGTAGTTTTCACCCCCTCCCCAACCCTCCCCCTATTCAGGGGGAGGGGGTTTTTGTTTCCGGGATCGGATTCCATGATTTTCGGCTTGTCCGTTTTCGCGTTGTAGGGGCGGGTTTCAAACCCGCCCCTACGTCGCTGGTTGGGAGCAAGGGGTTCACCCCCACCCTAACCCTCCCCCGTCGAGGGGGAGGGGATTTTTTGTTATGGAGGGTGCAAGGTTAGGCAAAGTTGGTTGGGGATGAGGGTTTCTGGATTCCGGCTTTCGCCGGAATGACGGGTTGGCCGGGATGGATTTTTCACCCCCATCCCTTCGGCTTAGCTCAGGGTACGCTCTAACCGTCGCCGGCCAAGGGGGAGGGGATTTCTTAGCGGCGGCCGAATTCGCGTTCCATTTGGTATTCGCTGAAGTGAATCAGGGTCGGGCGGCCGTGGGGGCAGGTGTGGGGGTTGTCGGCGGTCTCCAACTGTTCCAGCAGGGCGCGCATTTCCTGGTCGGTAAGGTTCTTGCCGGCGCGGATGGCGCTGTGGCAGGCGATGGAGGCGGCCAGCGCATCGTCGTACTTCTTTTCCAAACCCTCAAAGGCTGTCATGTCCAGGATTTCCAGCAGCGAGCGGCCCGGGGCCTGGCCGGACATGACGCCGGGAACGGCCCGCAGCAGGTAGCTGTTCTGGCCGAAAGGCTCCAGCGCGAAACCGTAGGCGGCCAGAAATTCCCCGTGTTCCTGCACCGCCTCCAACTGGGAGGCCGACAACTCAACCGTTTCCGGGGCCAGCAGGGGTTGGGACTCCGTGGCCTTTTCCTGGGCTTTTCTAACGATGCGGTCGAACAAGACCCGCTCATGGGCGGCGTGCTGGTCCACCAGAAACATCCCGTCAGGGCCTTCGGCTACGATGTAGGTTGACCTGATTTGGCCCACGACGCGCAGGGCGGGCAACGCCTGCCGGGGGGTGACGCCGGACAAGGGCCACGGGCCGGGCGTGGCGCCGGGGGCGAAAGCCGGGCCGGAACTGCCCCGTCGGTCAAAGGGGCTGGTGAAGAAACCGGGGCCGGCTTGACTGCCGGGGGAGCCGGCGGTTGACGGCGTTGAACCGCGGAACCCGGCGGTTGGCACCGGGGTATCGGCAACCAGGGCGGCGCGCACTGCCCGTTGCAGGCTGGAATAGGCCCGGTTGTCCTGGCGGAACCGGACTTCCCGCTTGGAGGGGTGGCAATTCACGTCCACGTCGGCGTAGGGAACGGTCAGGTTGACCACGGCCAAGGGGTAGCGTTTTTCCGGCAACAGGCCGTGGTAAGCCTCTTCCAGGGCGAAAGATAGCATCCGGTTTTGAGTCCAGCGGCGGTTGACAAAGAAGTTCATGTAGCCGCGGTTGGAACGGGTAAGGCCGGGGGAACTGACGAAACCGTCAATGCCGTAGGCGCCGGGGGCATCGTCGGAGGGGGTTTCGTGGACGCGCAACATTCCTGTGGCTACTTCCTGGCCGTACACCGCCAGCAGGGCCTCTTCGGGGCGTCCGTTGCCGGGGCTGGACAAGAGAGTGCGCCCTTCGGACACGACGTTGAAACTTACTTCGGGGTAAACCAGGGCGTAGCGGTCAAGCAACTCGCGGATGCGGGCGGTTTCGGCGGCGTCGGAACGCAGGAATTTGCGGCGGGCGGGAAGGTTGCCGAAAAGGTCGCGCACGGTTACGGCAGTTCCGGGGGGGCAGCCGCGGGTCGCCTGGGACACCTGGCGGCCCCATTGGTATTCAACCTGCTGGCCGCTGGCGGCGTCTTTGGGGCGGGTAGTCAGGACGGTATGGGACACGGCGACGATGCTGGGCAAGGCTTCGCCGCGAAAGCCCAGGGTTTCGATGGAATCCAACTGTTCCTGGCCGGTGAGCTTGCTGGTGGCGTGATGCCGGAAGGCCAGTTCCGCCTGGTCGGCGGGGATGCCTTCGCCGTTGTCCACCACCCGGATTTCGCGGACTCCGCCGCCCTGGATTTCGACGGCAATCTGGGTTGCGCCGGCATCCAGGGAATTTTCCACCAATTCCTTGACCACCGAGACCGGGCGTTCGACAACTTCGCCGGCGGCGATTTTGGAGGCGAGTCGGGGTTCCAGGACCTGTATGGGCATGGCGTTTCAGACGGTGGAAATTTGGCGGCGGCCGGGGCTAGCGCTCTACCGTGTTGGACTGATGGGTAATCCGCAAGTCCGTTCGTGGTGAGCTTGTCGAACCATGAACGGGCAGCCCTTCGACAAGCTCAGGGCGAACGGAATAATTGACTACCATTCTAATACTGTTCGCCGATTAGTTGCGCTGCTAGAACAGGGGAACGGTGGTGCCTTTGGCCCGGTATTGACGGTCTTCGGAGGTGCCGCTGCGGGTGAAGTCGTTGATGATGCTGTAAATCCGCTCCATCTGCTGGTCAACGCCGCGGGCGAAGAAGTAGGGCGGCACCCAGACGCCGCCGAAAGCGGCGACTACTTCGGGATAGTCGTCAATGACGAATTCGGGTTCAAAAGGGACTTTCAGTTCTTCCAGCCGCTCGTGGAAGTCGTGGGTGGGCTTTTCGTAAACGCCGCTGACGTACTGGTTGAGGTCGAATTTTTCGATGACCTCCCAACGCTCGCCCATGCCGGACCAGATGTAAATTTCGTGGCCGTCGTCGAGGAGCTTCTGGAAGGTGTCGGTGGTGCCGGGGCGCAGGGAGTCGTCCAGACCCAGGATGGTGTAGTCAACGTCGAAAAAGATTTTCATAGGCGGACGGTTTTCCTCGCGCTGGAATTGGGGCCGGGCTGATTGCCGGGGTGAATAGTAACACGGGGCCGCCCGATGTCAAAGACCCGGAGCCGCCGGATTGCCGATATGTAAATCCGTTGCCGTCGGTCGGGTCAGCCGGCGGCCAAGGCTTCGGTGATGGCCTTGACGCTGCCGCCGACCACTAGCCGGTCGCCAATCTTAATCAACGGGCGGCGCACCAGTCGGGGTTCGTCAAGCATCAGTTCTATCATGCGGTCTTCGGGGATTTCCTGGCCGGCCAAGCCCAACTTTTTCAGGCTGGGACTGCGCCAGGCGAAGATGTTGGAAAGGCCCACCGGGGCGGCCAGTTCGCGGATTTCGGCCTCGGTAAACTTTTCCTGGAAGTAGTCGCGTTCCTCGACTTGCCGGCCTTCCTGCAAGAGCAACTCTCTTGCTTTGCGGCAGGTGGATCAACGGGGCCACCAGTAAAGTTGGACTTTTTCGCTCATTTTTCGCCTCGTCCGGTAGAGCCGGGTTGGAGATTCGGCGCGGGCCGGTATCCGGGATTTCTTGCCCTATGAGGACGTTTTTTATGCCTGGATTTCTGGATTCCGGCCTTCGCCGGAATGACGGTATATCCTTGCTGGTTATTGGGTTGAAGGGATTGTGCGACTAGCATGATACGCCAATTGGGGGCTGGTGGGTAGTCATACCAAACAGAAGAGCCGCCAAAGTTTTCACCCCCACCCTAACCCTCCCCCTGAATAGGGGGAGGGGATTCCGTAGAAGTCCTCGATAAGATTGGGTAATCATACCGAATTGCCGCCGCGGGCTTTTTCCTGCAATTCGTAGAGCTTGTTGATGGCTTCCAACGGCGTCAGGTTGGAGACGTCCACTTTCAGGATTTCGTCCAGCAGGGGTTGGGAGGCGTCCAGCAATGGCAACTGCATGGCCGCCGGGCCACGGCTCCGGGCCTTTTTGGCGGACTTTCCTGACGGTTTTTCCAAGTCGCCCAGGACTTCCCAGGCCCGGTTTACCACGCCGGGGGGCAGACCGGCCAGCCGGGCGACGTGGACGCCGTAACTGCGGTCGGCGCCGCCGGGAGCGATGCGGTGGAGAAAAACCACGTCGCTGCCTTCTTCCACCACGGCGACGTTGAAATTGCGGACGCCGGGTAAGGTCTGGGCCAGTTCGGTCAACTCGTGGTAGTGGGTGGCGAAAAGGCACTTGCAGCTCAAACGGGGGTCGTTGTGCAGGTGCTCAATGACGGCGCGGGCGATGGATAGGCCGTCGTAGGTGCTGGTGCCGCGGCCGATTTCGTCCAGCACCACCAGGGAGCGGGGTGTGGCCTGGTTGAGGATGGCGGCGGTTTCCACCATTTCCACCATGAAAGTTGACTGGCCGGTGGTCAGGTCGTCCTGGAGGCCGACGCGGGAAAAGATGCGGTCGGCCAGGCCGATGACGGCTTCGGCGGCGGGGACGAAGCTGCCCACCTGGGCCATGAGGGTGATGATGGCGACCTGGCGGATGAAGGTGGACTTGCCGGCCATGTTGGGGCCCGTAAGGACGATGATGCGGGCGTCGTCGTTGGAGAGGTAAACGTCGTTGGGGACGTAACCGCCGGCGCCCAAGGTCTGTTCGACTACCGGATGACGCCCGTCCTTGATGGCGATGACGCTGCTGTTGTTGACCTGGGGCCGGACGTAGCCGTTCCTGACAGCCACTTCGGACAGGCCGGCGAATACGTCAACCTGGGCGATGCCGTGGGCCAGCCGATTAACAGCGTCAACGGACTCGGCCAGTTGTCGGCAGAGGCGGCGATAGAGGTCAACTTCCAGTTCCTCGATTTGCTCGCGGGCGGCGAGTACCTGGGCCTCGTATTCCTTGAGTTGGGGGATGACGTAACGCTCGCCGTTGGCCAGGGTCTGGCGGCGCACGTAGTCGGGGGGAACCTGGGCCAGGTTGGACTTGCTGACTTCGATGTAGTAGCCGAAGACCTGGTTGTAGCCGATTTTCAAGTTTCTGATGCCGGCGCGTTCCCGTTCCTGCCGCTCCAGGTCGGCGATGAAACGGCGGGAATCGCTGGCTAACGTCTTCAAGCGGTCGAGTTCGGGGGAGAAACCGGGGCGGATGATGCCGCCCTCCCCCAGACTGCCAGAAGGTTCGGGGGCGACGGCCTCATCAATCAGGGCGGTCACGTCG
This sequence comes from Dehalococcoidia bacterium, assembly GCA_963665735.1. Lineage (GTDB taxonomy): Bacteria > Chloroflexota > Dehalococcoidia > Lucifugimonadales > UBA3495 > CATOSK01. The sequence continues at coordinate 2,408,174 of OY762444.1, forward strand.
GGCAGGGGGGTCAAGAGCCGGGCCAACTGGAGGCCGGCCGGGCCGTCAGCGGGGGAATTCCCGGATTCGGAGAGCCGTCCGGCTAATTCGGCGGCGGCGTTAATGCCGTCTTTCAGGGCCAGCAGTTCCCGGGGGGTGACGTTGCCGGACTCCAGGCGTCCACCGATGCGTTCCAGGTCGGCGATGCGGGACAGGTCGGCGGCGGCGGCCTGGCGCAAAAAGGCGTCGTCGTGGAAAAGCTGTACCCCGTCCAGGCGGCTTTCCAGAGCTGCCACGTCCAGCAGGGGTTGACCCAGCCAGCGGCGGAGCAGACGGGCGCCCATCGGCGTCCGGGTGCGGTCGAGGGTCGCCAAGAGGCTCAGGGCCGAGGAACCCCACCGCCCGGCCTGGAAGAGTTCCAAGTTGCGGACGGTATGGGCGTCCAGGGTCATGTAGTCGTTGGTGGAGTAGGTGGACAGAGGGCCAACGGGAGGCTTGCCGGACTTATAAGTCCGGCCCAAGTAGTCCAGGATGGCGCCGGCGGCCCGGATGGCCAGGGGAAGATTTTCGCAGCCAAAGGATTCCAGGGATAGGATGCCGTAGTGGGACAGCAAGGCGTCGCGGGCCAAGGCCAAGTCGAAGGAAAGGCCGGGCTGGGGACTGACGGCGTAGTTGTCTTGCTGGGAAAGGCCGTCGGTAGGGGAAGATTCGTCGGTTTCCGGGGTCAGGATTTCGGCGGGGGAAATTCGCTCCAGTTCCGGGGCAAGGCGGTCAGCCGGCAATTGGGTCACGGCGAATTCGCCGGTGGTGATGTCGGCGTAGGCCAGGCCGGCCAAGTCGCTTTCGACAACCACGGCGGCCAGGTAGTTGTTGGCTTTCACGTCCAGCAGGCCGGACTCGACCAGGGTGCCGGGAGTGATTACCCGGACCACGTCGCGCTCTACGATGGCGCGGGAACTGGTGGGCGTGGTTAGCTGCTCGCAGATGGCTACCTTGTGGCCCTTCTTGATGAGGCGGGAAAGGTAGGATTCCAGGGCGTGGGCCGGAACGCCGGCCATAGGGACTTTGAGGTTTTTGCCCATGCTGCGGGAAGTAAGGGCGATTTCAAGTTCCCGGGCGGCCAGGTGCGCGTCGTCGTCGAAGGTCTCGTAGAAGTCTCCGAGACGGAAGAGCAGGATGGCGTCGGGGTAGGAATGTTTGATTTTCAGGTATTGGCGGCGGATGGGGGTCAAGGCAAAAACCTCGCCACGGGTGTGGTGCCATTTTACCGCACCGGGAAAGGGGCGGACACGGGGGGCAGGGATGGGGTTGGAGCAATCTGCGGCGGGTTGGGGAAAGGCCGGGTGTATAATGCGGCCATTGCCATAGGGGGAGGGCGCGAGCATGACCAACGAAACGCCGACGCTGCCGCCACCGGGAGCGTCCGGCCCCGAAGACCACGACAACATCAGCCGGTGGTTCCTGCACCACGCCAAGATTGAGCTGGAAGAGGGGCGCAGACTTCAGGCCAGCGAAAAAGCGTGGGCCGCGGTTGCTCACGCCCTGAAGGCGATGGCCCAGGAACGGGGCTGGAACCACACCAGTCACGCCCATTTGCGGGCCATCGGCAGCCACGTAGCCAACCTTTCCCTGTATGGTCAGGTCAGGGCGGGCTGGAACACCTATTTTGGAAGCGTCAATGGGAGCCGCTGGAATTTTTGCGAGAACCAACTGTACGAGGAATCCGTTGCCGCCGCCATAGCGTCGGCGGAAGCCTTTGTGGGTTTGGTCAACCGGGTGCGGGCGACTCCGGTCAGACCCTTCACGGTACGCAACGAATCCGACCAGTACCGGCTGGCCTTGATGCTGGGGACACCGCGGGATACGGCGGTTGGCGACTACCCCATTGGGAGAACCGACCCCGGCGGGTTTGTGCAATCCGTTGGGGGCGACGGTGGTGAAGGGACGCCGGGATGATTTTCGGCCTATGGGAAATGGCGGGGCGAAGGCCAAGGTTGGCCCTTGCTAGGATTTCTGGATTCCGGCTTTCGCCGGAATGACGGTTGGGGGCGGGTGTTTCTACCCGCCCCTCCGCTCACTTGGACGTTTTCACCCCCAACCCAACCCTCCCCCTGAATAGGGGGAGGGAGCTTTTGATGACCCTGCCATTGGGGGAGCCGGAAAGGGGGTGCTACTTGTTCTTTACTCTTTCCAGAAGCGTTCTTCGATGAAGTTCCAGCCGGCGGGGGCACATTTTTCCTTGGCGTCGGCAATCATGCCGGGGTGGCCGCAGGCGTAAATCATGGTGTCGTCCCTGGGCAGTTCATACCGTTCCAGGTATTCCTCGAAGATGTTGTTGACCCGGCCGGCGGCGCCGTCCCAACCCTGGTTTCGGGGGTCGGCGGGGCGGCTGACGGTGGGAATGAATTTAACGGTGTCGGGGTGCTGTTGGGCCAGAGCGCGAAGTTCGTCGTCGTAGGTCAGTTCGTCGTAGTAGCTGGCGCCCAGCAGGACGTAAAAGACGTGGCCCTCCCGCCGGTCGTGGAGGTACTGGCGCAAAATGCTGACGTAAGGGGAGACGCCGGTGACGGTGGCCAGCATGAAGTGGTGATGGAAGTCGTCTTTCATCACGAAGAGGCCCTTGGGCCGGGGCCGCAAGGACATGGTATCGCCAAGCTGCAACTGCCACATTTTCGGGGTTAGTTGGCCTTCGGGGACGAGTTCGACGAAAACTTCCAGGAAGGGTTCGTAAGGGGCCGAGGCGATGGAGTAGGCGCGTTCCACGCCGTCCTTGCCCAGGGTGCAGTATTGACCGGGCTTGAAATTGAAGGGGCCGGAATCCGGCTCCAGTCTTATCACCATCAGTTCTTCGGTAACGTCGCGGCGGTCAACCAAGGTGGCCCGAGGCAGTTGGGCAAGCCTAGATGCGGCGGAGCGGGTCATGGGACTGGTCATCGTTTTCCTTCCCGATTAGTTATTGTGAATGATACTGCGTTGGAATTTGTTTCGCCAAGGGCGCCGGGGAACGGGTTGGCTGGGTCGGGTTTTTAGTCCGCCGGGGTTGCCGCCTCCACCTTGGCGACGCGGGCCGGGAGGATGTCCAGAGCCGGGGCGTGGGACATGGGGTCGGGTTCCGGGCTGGCCTGTAAGTCCACCGCCAGTTGGCCGAATATCCCGGTTATGCTAATCATACCGGGCGGAACGGAATCATCCAACCGGGCCTGGCCCAAGTGTACGCCGTCTTTGGTCTGGGCCTCTACTAAATCGCCGTCGGCAATGCCCCGGCCGGCGGCATAGGCCGGGTTCATCCGCAGCAACTCTTCCCGCTCTATCCGGTTGACCCGGCCCTTGTGGACGCGGGTTTCCTGGTCGAGTTGGAGCAGCACCCGGCCGGGGGCCAGCAAGTCGGGAAAGTCCGGGTCGGCTTGGGTTTCCGGGGCGCGAAATTGGGGAGTAATGGGGTTGGCCTGGCCGCCGGGAAATTCGTCAACGTAGAGGATAGGAGTTGACGCCGGGCCGTCGGGGGGGCAAGGCCACTGGATTCCCCGACGTTCCTGGCCGGAGTAGAGCAATTGGGTGGGTTGGGGACTGTCCAGGCCGCTGCGGAAAACCGTTACGGATTGGGCCTCCAGCCGGTCATAGGAAACGCCGGCATAGATGGGGCTGACGGCGGCGATTTCGTCCATCACCGCGGCGGGGGAGGCGTGGTCGAAACCGGCGGCGCCGCGGCGGTGGGCCAGTTCCGCCAGCAGCCAAAGCTCGGAACGGGGGCCATCCGGGGCTTTTTTGCCGACGGGTTGCAGGCGCTGGATGCGACGTTCCAGGTTGGTCCAGGTGCCGTCTTTTTCGGCGAAGGTCGAGCGGGGCAGCACCACGTCGGCGAGGTCAGTCAGCGGGCCGGGAAAAGTGTCGTGGACAACCAGAAAGTCCAGGCTGCCCAAGGCGGTCAAGGCGTCGCCCAAGCGTCCGTTGGTAAAGTTGGGGCTGTCGCCGACGATTAGCATGGACTTCAAGCGGCCATCCGCCGCCGCTTGTATGGTCTGGGCAAGGCTGAGTCCGGCGGTTTCGGGGAGGGAACATTCCCACACCGATTCCAGGGACTGGCGGGCCTCCCGGTTGCGGAAACGGCGGTTGCCCGGCAGTCGGTGGGGGGCGCAACCAACGTCGTAGGCGCCCTGTTCGTTGGCGCCGGGGCGCAGGGGGAACAGGCCGGCGCCGGGTTTGCCCAGGTTGCCGGTAAGGAAGGCCAAGTTGACCAGGGCCTGCACGCAGTCGTCCTGGAGTTCTTCGGGTACGTTGTCCTGGGCGTAAACGATGGCGGAGGTGTCGGCCTGCCCGAAGGCTTGGGCGGCCTCTTCGATGGAGAATCGGGATACGTTGGTGGCGACGGATACCTCGTCCATGTCCAGGGAGTCCAGGGCGTAACGGAGGGTGGCGGATACTTCGCCGTGGCGTTCAATCCACTCCTGACGTTCCAGGTTCTGGGCCAACAGAGCCTTGAGGATGCCGCCCAGCAAAAGCAGTTCGGTTCCCGGCGTGGGACGCAGCCACAAACCGGCGTAGCGGGTCAATTCCACTTCCCGGGGGTCAATGACGATGAGGCTGGCGCCGCGGCGGGCGGCTTTCTTGATGGGAACGCCCACGACGTTCTGCTCTTCGGTCAGGTTGGAATTGAACACCAGGATGCAGCCGCTGCGTTCCAGTTCCCAAAGGCTGTTGGTGGCGGCGGCGTAGCCAAGGGAGCGTTCCAGCCCGACGGTAAGTTGGGGCTGAACGTCGGAGGTCTGGCCGACGTTGTTGGTGTTCATCACCACGCGGGCGAATTTCTGGGCCAGGTAAAGCTCTTCGTTGGTGCTGTTGGGGGAGGCCAGCAACGCGAAGGAATCGGCGGGGGTGTCTTCCAACCGGGCGGAAATCAAGTCCAGAGCCTCTTCCCAGTCAGCCGGTTGCAATTCTCCGTTGCGGCGAATCATGGGTTGGGTCAAGCGGCGGGAATCGTTGAGGAACTCCAGGCCGAACTTGCCCTTGAAACACGCCTGGCCGTGGTTGGCCGGGGAATTGAACTCCGGCACGGCGCGAATCATGGCGCCGGAGCCGTTGAATTCCAGGTTCAACTGGCAGCCCACGGGACAATGGGGGCAGATGGTTGGTTCGACGCTGCGGGGTTTCTCCCACTTGTGGTTGCGTTCCACCAGGGCGCCTACCGGGCAAACGTCAATGCAGGCGCCGCAAAACTCGCAGCCCGATTCCAGCAGGGAGGTTCCAAAAGAGGTGCCAACCAAGGCCCGCCCGGAACGCTCGGTAAAGCAGATAGCGGCGTCGCCCCGGACTTCTTCGCAGACCCGGACGCAGCGGCCACAGGTGATGCACAGGTTATAGTCCCGGTCATAGAAGGGGTCGGAAACTTCCAGGGGGATTTGGCGGTACTCGTAATTGAGGGGCGATTCCAGTTCCATGCCCAGGTAACGGACGGTGTCCTTAAATTCGCAGCGTTCATTTTTGGGACAGGTGATGCAACGGTCGTTGACGGAAACGTGGCGCAGGCAAACGTCGCTGGGGCCGCAAATGTCTATGCGGTGGCAGGTGAGGCAACCGTTGGGATGCTCGGCAATGAGCATCTGCATGACGGAGCGGCGGAGTTCGGTCACGTCCTGGGACTCGCTGCGGATTTTCATGCCGTCCTGGACGGGGAGGGTGCAGGACGCAGGGTAACCGCGGCCGCCTTCGACGGCCACGACGCACATCCGGCAGGCGGCAAAGGGTTTCATGCCGGAGTGGTAGCAGAGGTAGGGCACGTAAATTCCGGCTTCGATAGCGGCTTCCAGCACCATCTTGCCGGGCTGGGTCTTAACGTCAACCCCGTCAATGGTGATGTTTATATCATCCGGCATTGTTTTCCGATTCTCCCGGTTCCGTCGGGACGGCGCGGCGTCAGCGACGGGTCAGGCTGGGCGAAAATCTGGGGTTGGCGCAGGCCCCGGTGGGGCAACGATGGTCAAGGATATGGGCCTCAAATTCCGGGCCGAAGTACTTGATGGCCGACGACACCGGGTTGAATCCTAACTGGCCGTGGCCGCAAAGGGAACCGGCTTGCATATTCAAGCCGATGGAGCGCATCAAGTCCAGGTCGCCGGGGACGCCTTCCAGCCGGCAGATGCGTTCTAGGACTTCCAGCAGGTGACTCATCCCCATGCGGCAGGGGAAACACTTGCCGCAAGATTCGTACTGGCAGAAGGCAATCAGGGCGCGGGTCAAGTCCACGATGCAGGTGTCTTCGTCGGCGGCGATGATTCCGCCGGAACCCAGGATGGCGCCGGCCTCGCGGAAAACCTCGAAGTCCAGCACCAGGTCCACGTTTTCGGCGCCCAGCACGCCGCCCAGCGGCCCGCCGGTCTGCACCAGTTTCAGGGCCTTGCCGCCGGTGACGCCGCCGGCCACTTCGTACAGGACTTCGCCCAGGGTCAAGCCCATTGGGACTTCCACCATGCCGGTGTAATTCAGCGCGCCGGTGAGACACAGGATGGCGGTGCCGGTGCTGCGGTCGTGGCCGATGCCGGCGAACCACTCGCCGCCGCGGGCGACAATCTCCGGCACGTAGGCCAGGGTCTTGACGTTGTTGATGTTGGTGGGCTTGCCGAAGACGCCGACCTGGGCCGGGAAGGGGGGCCGGTAACGAGGCATGGAACGCTTGCCCTCGATGGCTTCCATCAAGGCGGTCTCTTCGCCGGAAACGTAGGAATCGCCGGTCAGGGCGACTTCCAGGTCGAAACTAAAACCGGAGTCGAGGATGTTTTCGCCCAACAGCCCCAACTCGTAAGCCTGACGGACGGCGGCGCGGGCGCGGTCAATGGGGCCGTCGTGGCCGTAGCGGACGAAGATATAGCCGTGGGAGGCGCCGGTGGCGTAGCCGGCCAGGATGATGCCTTCAACGACGGTGTGGGGGTCGCTTTCCAGTATGCCCTTGTCGTTGAAGGCTCCGGGGTCGCCTTCTTCGCAGTTGCAGAGGATATATTTTTCCGGCGCGTTGGAACCGGCGAGGAAGTTCCACTTGGTGCCGGCGGGGAAGGCGGCTCCACCGCGGCCCCGCAGACCGGAGGCGTTGACCTGTTCCAACATTTCCTGGGGGGTTAGCTGGGTCAGGGACTTTTCCAGGGCGCGGTAGCCGCCGTTGGCGATGTACTGGTAGATGTCGCCGGGGTCAATGTCGCCGGCGTTGCGCAAGGCGATGCGGGTTTCCCGGGCTTTCATGGGATGCTGGGACAGGTCGGGGATTCCGGCAACGGAGGTTGGCCCCAAGGTTCCCAGGGCAAGATGGGCCGGGGGCGAATCCTGTCCCAAGTGGGCGGCGATGATTTCGTCGGCGGTTTCCGGGGTTACGTTGCCGTAGAAAACGCGGGTCCCGCCGGGGAGTTTCACGTCAACCAGGGGTTCGGCGAAACAGAGGCCAAGGCAGCCGACTTCGCTGACCTGCCCCGGCAGGCCGCGGCGTTCCAGGGAGGAACGGAGAGCGTCAATAACATCGTCGCAACCGGCGGCTTTGCCGCAGAGGGCGGCGCCGACGCGAATCCAGGGGGTTTCGCCTTCGGTCAAAGAATCCCAGCGGCGAGCGGCCTCGGCGGTGATAGCGGCGAAGTCCACGAGACTGCCCCAGCCCTAACCGTGGCCGTCGGAGGCCAAGAGGCGGGCGACGGCGTGGCGGACTTTCTCCGGGGTCTGGCGGCCCATCAGGTGATGGTTGGCGGATATGACCGGGGCCTGGGCGCAAGCGCCGAGACAGGTGTTGTAGCGGAGGGAAAGCCGGCCATCGGGGGTGCGGCCTTCCCCTTCCAGGCCAAGGCGTTCCAGGGCGGCGGCTATCACGCTGGGCGCACCGGTCAGGTGGCAGGACGGCCCCCAGCAGATTTCCAGCCGGTGCTCGGCGGGGGTCTCAAAGCGGAAATTGGGGTAGAAAGAGGCGACGGCCCAAACGTCGTTGACGGTGGAGCCGGTGAATCCGGCCACTTCTTCCACCGCCTCCCGGGGGATGTAGCCGATGGCGTCTTCGACGGCCAGCAGGGAGGAAAGGACGGTGACGGTGGGCTGTTCCTGGTTGTGGACAGCGGCGATTATGCGTTCCTTAAGGCCATCCATATCCACCTGACCCGGCTAACCTGCGACGGAATGGGACTTCGTGAATTTTGTAACAAAGTGCGGGGGCAATGATAGCATAGGGCCGGGGGGCGTTCAAGGTTGGGGAGTTCCGTTTCGGGTGGTTCGTGCAACCGGCGGCGGTAGGGTGGATTCCCGCTTTCGCGGGAATGACGGTCATTCAGGGACAGGGTTGGCGGAGGTGGAGGTTTCTGGATTCCGGCCTTCGCCGGAATGACGGGTTGGGGGCCGGGGGATGTTTTCCTCATAACCGCCTTGGTGATTGGCGTTGGTAGGGGCGCATGGCCGTGCGCCCCTACACGGTTGGCGGCGTAGATTTCCGATTCTGACTGCGGGTTTCTATGCAAGGACGTAGGGGCGGGTTTCAAACCCGCCCCTACCACGGAAACCAGAATGACGGTTTGGGGGCGGGGGAGGGTTCCTCATAACCGCATTAGTGATTGACGTTGGTAGGGGCGCACGGCTGTGCGCCCCTACGTGGTTGGCGGCGGTGGTAGTTCGGGGCCGGGGATGGTTCAGCTTTCCAGTACCCGCTGCATGGCGGACTGGAATATGTCGTAGGGATGGGCGCCGGTGAACATCAGGTTGCCCACCACGAAAGTCGGGATGCCCCGGATGCCGTACTGGAGGGCCTGCTGATACTGCTCCATGACGGTGGGGGTGTAGAAGTTGGTTTCCAGCTTTTGCAGCAGGTCGGCGGAGTCCAGGGAAACGGACTGGGCCACTTCCTCAATGACGGACAGGTCGCCCAGGTCTTTGCGGTCTTCCCAATAGGCTTGGTAGGCGGCGTGGTGGAACTCCATAAACTTGCCGTGCTGCTGGGCGTGCTCAGTGGCCTCCAGGATATACATAGTGTTGGGCGTGACGCGGGGCGGGCGCATCACCAGGTTGGCGTCGCCGGCCTGGCTGCGCAGCGGCTCGCTCAACAGGTCGTGGGTTTCCCCCGGTCGGGGCTGGCGGACAATCCCTTCCTTGGGGGTGTCCGGGCGCAGCAGGTAAGCCTGTCCCACCACGGAGATGTTGTATTCCTCGGCCAACTTGTCGACCCGCTCCAGGCCGACATAGCACCAGGGTCAAATGTAGTCGTACCAGACGATAACCCGGACGGGCTGGGTAGGGTCTTGGGCCGGGGAAACCTGCTCCGCCATGACGAACTCCTTGCCGTTGGCCTGGATGGGGACGCGCCGGGGGTTGACCAAAGGGATTTGCCGGTGACGCATGGCCGGGGCCGGTTATGCCGAGCCGTGATGGTTGAAGGAGTTGAGGGACTGGGGGGCGCCGGCCAGCACGGGAGGCAATTCTTCCAGGGAGGCGATGCGGGTGCAGTCGTTAACGTCGGTGTGCCAGCCGCCGCGGTCAAGCAATACCGGGTGGATGCCGACGGCGCGGGCGCCCACCACATCGGAACGGCGCTGGTCGCCGACGTGGACAGCCTCTTCGGGGGCGACGGCGGCCTGTTGCAAGGCGGCGAGGAACACGGGGGCGGCGGGTTTTTCCACGCCCACGTCCCCGGAGTTCACGAAGATGTCCAGGTACTGGCCGAGGCCGATTTGCTGACAGATTTGGTTCATGTCGCGGCGAAGGTTGGTGATGATTCCCAGACGGTAGCCGTCGGCCTGCAATTGGGACAGGGCGGGAGCGGTGTCCTCAAAGGGGGTAAATTCCTTGGGAACGGAGGAGGCCATTTGCCAGATGCGGCGGGCCAGGTCAGCGCTGACGGGAACGCCGGCTTCGCCAAGGATGATTTGCTCGTAGCGGGTAAAGAAATCCAGCCTTTCGGATTCGGAGCGCAAGGCCAGGGGATTCAGTTCGTTTTCCCGGTTGAAAAAAACGTCGGCCACGGAGTAGCCGCGCTTGATTGCCTCTTCGGAAAGAGTCAGGCCAAATTCCTGACAAGAAGCGCACTGAATTTGCTCAATGGGGGGCCAAAACCTGACCAAGGTGTTATAGAAGTCGAAGAAGACTGCTTTAATCATTAAGCGTTTCGATTTCTGGCAATCGTTCCCGGGGTTGCCGTCGGGCGGGCCGGGACATTGCGGGACGCTGGCGGTGGGGTTGCCGCATTCTAGCACACCCGCCGTTGGTTGGGAAATGCGGGGGCGGAAAGGACGATGGCAAGGTGGTTTCGGCGATGGCAACGGCTTGGGGATGAGGGACTTCTGGATTCCGGCGAAAGCCGGAATGACGGTGGGTTTACCCCCATCCTAACCCTCCCCCTCGTAGGGGGAGGGGATTTTTTGGCTCCCTGGTAGGGTCGAGGTTGGTTTGGGCGGAGGATTTGGATTCCCGCTTTCTCGGGAATGACGGGTTGGAAGGTCCGAAATCCTTCGGGTAAGGCGGCCCCTTCGGCTATGCTCAGGGTAGGGTTGGCTAAGGCAGGAATTTTAAGATTCTTCGCTTTGCTCAAAATGACATGGGGACGGCTCAGAATGACAAACTTGAGGTATGGAGTGAAAATTGAAAGACCCGATTGGGGGTGAAGTTTATGAACGTAGAAGCAAGGTCAGGGTTTGGGCCACTTCCGCCGGAGTGTCCAGCCGATGCAATGCTCTGGTTGGCTGGCGGGGCGGGCCGACGCATACGGCAATGCCGCCGGATTCCTGCACGGTGTCAAACCCGGCTTCGTCGGTGGCATCGTCGCCGAAGAACATGGGCAGCGCGGTATCCGGCTGGCCCTGGATTATCCGCGCTATGGCCTTGCCCTTGTCCCAACCCACGTTGGGCCGGAGTTCCAACACTTTCTTGCCGTAAGTGACCCGGAAATCGCCGGACTGATTGGCCTGGTCAACAACCGTCTGGAACGCTTTTTCGACTTGGCCGACCTGTTCTTCCGGGGTCAGGCGGTAGTGGACGCTGAGGGTAAGGCCCTTGTTTTCGACCAGGACGCCTTGGTTGTTGGATAACTCGCTTTCCAGTTGGGCGTGAATCGGCTCCAGTAGGGGCCGCAGCTGAGCGGCGCCGGGGTGGAAAAAGGGTTCGTCCAATCCTTCCATTTCCAGGCCGTGGTTGCCGGCGTAAATGGCCCCCGGCACGTTTACCCGCTGGCGCAGGTCGCACAAGGCGCGGCCGCTGACGAATCCGACCAGGAAACGGGGGCCGGCGTGGAGTTGGACCAGCAATTGCCGGGTGGTTTCGGATAAGACGGCCAGCTCCGGACGGGAAACTATGGGCGTAAGGGTGCCATCGTAGTCGAACAGCAGGATTATGGGACGGGCCGATTGGAGCCGTCCTTGCAGGTTGGGCCAGATGTTGAGCAGGTGGGGCATGGATGATTGGCCTTAAAGAATCCGTTTTGATGGAGTGTACGGGGGCGGGACAAACACAGCGGTTGCCGCTATGGTGATTTGATGGCACGCCCTAGCCTCGAGAAAGCTGTTTTGTGCTGGGGATTTCTGGATTCCGGCTTTCGCCGGAATGACGGTAGGTTCACCCCCATTCCTTTTGGTTACGGTCATGGCAGGCTCTAGCCTTCCCCTGTCGAGGGGGAAGGGATTTTTTTGGTGCCTGGAAGGGTCGAGGTTGGTTTGTGCGGAGGATTTGAATTCCCGCTTTTGCCGGAATGACGGTAGGTTCACCCCCATTCCTTTTGGTTACGCTCAGGGCAGGCTCTAGCCTTCCCCTGTCGAGGGGGAAGGGATTTTTTTGTTGCCTGGTAGGGTCGAGGTTGGTTTGTGCGGAGGATTTGGATTCCCGCTTTCGCGGGAATGACGGTGGGGGCGGGAATGACGGTAGGTAGGTTCACCCCCATTCCTTTGGTTACGCTCAGGGCAAGTTTCGCCGGAATGACGGGTTGATTTGCGTAAGGGTCAAGGGCAGGTTGAAAACCTGCTCCACCGATTAGACGGGGACTTGCAGGCCGGCGGCGCGGCGGCGGGTGCGCTGGAGCAACTGCACCAGCAGGCCGGCGGCCCATTTGTAGATGTTGTTTTCCCGAACCGTGAACCGCATCAACTGCATTCGGAGGCGGCGTTCCCCCTCTTCCATAGTGACGGCCCGGTGGATGTGGTCGGCAAATTCGTCGGTGGCGTAGGGGTTGACGATGAGGGCCTCGGTCAATTCCGAGGCAGCGCCGGCGAAGGGGCTGAGCACCAGGACGCCGTCTTCGTCAAAGCGGCTGGCGACGTATTCCTTGGCTACCAGGTTCATGCCGTCGTGCAGGGAGCTGACGACGCAGAACCGGGCCAGCCGGCGCAGTGCCAGCAGCTTGGTGTTGGGCAAGTCGGTGGGCAGATAGATGATGGGCTGCCAGTTGCCGGCGGCGAATCGGTTGTTGACCTGGTTGAGGATTTGTTCGATTTGCTCGGCCAGGCGGCGATAAGCGTCAATGTCGGTGCGGCTCATTACGCCGGCCTGGACAAAAACCACCTTGCCGCGAAACTGAGGGTATTTCTCGAAAAAGCGGCCAATGGCCTTGAAACGGTGGGGGATTCCCTTGGTGTAGTCAATGCGGTCAATGCCCAGGCCGACAATCTTGCCGTCCAGGTCAAGTTCGTCAACCAGCAGTTCCATCTCCCGGGTGACCTCATCGGCCTGGGCGTCGCGGTTTATTTCGTCGAAGTCAACGCTGATGGGGAAGGGGCGCACCAGGGTGGTGCCGCCGCGGTGGTTGATGAAGTTGTATTCCGGGTCAACCAGGGCGTCCAAATTGCGGGCGACGGTGCCAAGGAAGTTGTTGGAGTGTTCGCCGATATGGAAACCCAGCAGGTCGTTGCCCAGCAATCCAGTCAGGATTTCTTGCTGCCAGGGACAGATGCGGAAAATGTCGGGGTTGGGCCAGGGGATATGCCAGAACTGGCCGGTGACGACGTCGGGATTTTCCTCCCGCAGCATCCGGGAAAGCAGGGCAAGGTGATAGTCCTGGGTGAAAACCACCGCCGGGGCGCTGCCGATTTCGTCCAGCACCTGGTCAGCGAAGAGGCGGTTAACGTCGCGGTAGGTCTCCCAATCGCGGGTGTCAAAGTTGGGTTCGGTATAGGCGTTGTGGCACAGGGGCCAGAGGGCATCGTTGGAAAAGCCGTAGTAGTAGCCCCGTTCCTCGCGCTCGGTCAGCCAGACCAAGCGCAAGGTATAGGAAGGGTCTTCGGGGGGAACCATGACCTTGTTGCCAGCCTCGACGACCAGCCGGTCGCCGGTGCCGCTGCCGTGGGCGACCCAAGTGCCGCCGCAGGTCTGCATCAAGGGGTCAATGGCGTTGATGAGGCCGCCGGCGGGGACTTCGTAGCGGACGCGGCCATTGTCCAGCTTGTAAACATAGGGTTGGCGGTTGGAAACGACCACCAAGCGGTAGTCGCCGATTTCCCGCCGGACAAGTTGTTGCAGGTCTTCCTTGGTCCACATGGGTCACCTCCTTGGGCCAGGCAACAGGAGGACCATCACTTGCCTGATTCGACCCCATTGCGCTACCTAGCGGGAAGGGCGCTCCCTCATACTGGCCCTCTCTTTTGGGGAGAGGGAGTTAAATTTTTGAGACAGCCTCTTAATTCATTCTGGCATAGGGTTGGATTAGAGTCAAACCGGGAGGGGGCAAACGCCGGGGTTTTCACCCCCTCCCTAACCCTCCCCCTGATAAGGGGAGGGGATTGAGGTTCAAATCCCAAATTGGGTCGTAACGGACAACCCGAAGGCGCAGCCGGGGGGTAAATTTCCTGTCGGGTTGGCGTTGACACCTTGCCCGCCGTTGCTTACCTTTGATGGCACATCGGAGGCGGAAGCTACACATTCGGCGGGTTTAATCCGCTATGAGAGGGCAAGCATGACGGTTGAACGGGGAGGGTCAAGAAAAGTGCGGTTGATGGAGACTTTTCGGACGGTTTTCTATACGCCGATTTACGTTGCGGTGGCCGGGGGGTTCCTGGAATCGGAGGGGTTGGACGTGGACTTTCAGACCTGCCCCGGCGGGTTTCCTCATCCGTTGAGCGCGCTGAAACACGGGGCGGCGGACATTGTGCAGAGCGGGATAATGCGCTGCATCATCGCCCTGGACTGGGGGGCGGAAACCACGCCGCTGCACTTCGCCAAAATCAACGCCCGCGACGGGTTTTTCGTGTTGAGCCGAGAGGAAATGCCGCAATTCCGGTGGGAAACGCTGGCGGGGTCGCGGGTGATTCCGGTGGGATTTTCGCCGATGCCGTGGGCGTCGTTCCAGTACACCTTGCGGAACAACGGCGTTGACCCGGCGGGGCTGACGCTGCTGCACGGGTTGTCGCTGGAGGACGCGGTGGCGGCCTTCCGGGCCGGGGAGGCCGACTTCATCCATCTGCCAGAGCCAGCGGCGGAACAGCTTATCGCGGCGGGATACGGATACCTGGCGGCGGCGTTGGGGCCGGAAAACGGCCACGTGGCTTACAGTTCTTTCGCCGCGACGCGGGACTTTATCGCCAAGGAAGGGGAAACGCTGCTGCGGTTTACTACCGGATTCGGGAAGGGGCTGGCCTGGCTGGGGGATGCCGCCGAAACCGAGGTGGCTCAGGCCATTGGGCCTTTCTTCCCGGACACGCCGCCGGATTTGCTGGCGCAGTCGGTGGGCCGTTACCGAAGTCAAGGGACGTGGCCGGAAACCCCGGCGTTGGAACCACCGGAATACGAAGGGTTGCAGGAAATCCTGGTAGCGGCGGGGCTGGTGCGGGAGCGGCAGCCGTATGAAAAGGTGGTGTGCCGGGAGTTTTTTGGGGGATAGGGGGTTCACCCTCACCCTAACCCTCCCTTTGGTAGGGGGAGGGGATTTTTCACCCGTAGGCTCACCAGAGAGTGCAGAGGGCCAGGGGCAAGGATTTCTGGATTCCGGCCTTCGCCGGAATGACGGTGTTGGTTGTATGGGCAACCCTTGTGGTTGCCCCACGGGTTCCGTCTGTGGCAGGTTCACCCCCACCCCAACCCTCCCCCGTCGAGGGGGAGGGGGTTTGGATTGCTGTTGTCGGGGCGTTACCCCCTCCCTAACCCTCCCCCTGGTAGGGGGAGGGGATTTTTGGCCGGGTTAGGACGGGCGGCGGCGGGCTTCCGGGGGGCGGAATCCTACCGGGGCGGCAGCGGCGGCCTTGGCTTTCTTTTCTTTTTCGGCAAAGTGGGGAATGATGTACTTGCCGTAGAGCCGCAGGGACTCCATGACTTCTTCGTGGCTGACCGGCCCTACTTGGAACAGAGGCATCATTTCGTCCACGCCCATCGCTTCGTAGCGTTCGATGTACTCGATGCAGTCGTCGGGGTTGCCGATGCAAAAGCGGTCGCCCTTCTGCACCAGTTCCAGGGAGGCGGTTTCGTCGCGGCGCACCGGGTCGGCCTGGGAACGGCGGTAGTGGAACTGGTAGTCCTCCGGCACCTTGGCCGGGTCGTAGCCCTGCCAGACCTTAGCGTCCCTAAGCCGCTGCTGGTGACGATACCAGTCAATAAGCTCGGCGCCACGCTCGTGGGCCTTCTGGCGGTTTTCGGAGCAGTAGGCCACGGTGTTGCCGGCCACCCGGTCGTCAACCCGATGGGTGACCGGAGTGGGGTTTTTGATGGCCTCTTTGTAGATGCTGATAATCTGCTGGGCGCGCTCGGGGCCGACGCTGGTTTGGGCCAGGCAGCCCAGGCCCTGTTCGCCGACTTTCTGCGCGGTGTAGTCCTGGCTGCACGCCTGCCAGATGGGGGGATGGGGCTTCTGCACGGGTTTGGGCACTACTTCCCGGGGCGGGATGTGGTAATACTCACCGTCGAAAGCGAACTCGGACTCGGTCCAGGCGCCTGGGATGACCTTCAGGTACTCTTCCACCATGCCGGAAACATCTTTCAGGTCGGAGCCGTAGGGCTGCATCTGGTAGGGGTAGCCGGAGCGGCCGATGCCCAGGTCAACGCGCCCGTTGCTCACCACGTCCAGGGTAGCCATGCGGGAGGCGATGTTGAGGGGGTGGTGCAACGGCGCCAGCACGACGGCGATGCCCAGGCGCATTTGGGAAGTACGCTGGCTGATGGCGGCCAGGGTGATGTCGGGGGCGCTGGAGTGAGACCACTCGGAGCGGAAATGGTGTTCCACGAACCATACGCTGGTCATGCCGATTTCTTCGGCGTAGGAGACTTCTTCCAGCATTTCGTGGTAGCGGTTGGCTTCGCTGCGGTCGTCCCAGGGTTTGGGGACTTGAATCTGGTAGAACAGTCCTAGCTGCATGGGTTGGCCTCCTTGGTTGGAGTGTTGGCGTTCAGGAACGGGTTGGGGGCATTGTAGCAGATTCGGGGGAGCAGGTACGGGGGATAGGCGGCTGGACGGCGCGGGAACCTGTTATGGGGCAGTTTATGGGAAAGGAAGTCCGGCATAATGCCAAGCGTGGGTCAATTTCAACTTTGGGAACGGCGCGGCGTTGTATATAATGGCATTCCTATGGGGTTGTAGTGCGGATTATCACCGAAAGAACTCTGCGGGAGTTCTGGAATTTACACCCGAATGCCGAACCATCTCTTTGGGGATGGTTGCGGGAAGTGAGACGGGCGGATTGGGCTAATCCGGCCCAATTAAGAGAGCAATTTCCCAGCGCCAGTATCGTCAGAGACAACCGGGTAGTGTTCAATATCGGGGGAAACCGATTCCGGTTGGTGGCGTGGATTAACTACCGCCGGCGGGCGGTTTACATCAAGTGGCTAGGCACTCATGCAGAGTATGACCGTATAGACGTGGAGCAGGTGGGGTTATGACCGCAATCAAGCCAATTCGGACGGATGAAGACCTGGACGCCGCCTTGGCCCGGATCGAGGAAATTTTCCATGCGGAGCCGGGTACGCCGGAGGATGACGAACTGGAAGTCCTGATAGCCCTAGTGGAGTCCTACGAGAATAAGCACTACCCGATTGGGCCTCCCGACCCCATTGGTGCTATCGAGTTCCGTATGGATCAGGCCAACCTGACGCCTCGTGACCTGGAGCCGTTTATCGGAAGTGCGGCCACGGTTTCGGAGGTGCTTTCGGGGAAACGGGACCTGACCATATCCATGGCCCGCGCTCTGCACAAGCACCTGGGAATACCCGCCGAGTCCCTTTTGGGGGAACCGGGGACGGGTTTGGCGGATACCCCGCCGGGCCAAGACGCGGGCATGGCCGAAACTGCGGGCCAGGCGGGGGCAGTGACGGGCGAGGAATGATGCGCCGGCGATGCGGTTGTTGGTAGTGAAACAGACGGGTTGCTGTACGGCGAACGTATTCAGTCTAACACAGCGGAGTCCCTGTTCTTTTCTGACCGGGGGATGGGTTTGTGCCGGTTTAGGGGAGTGGGGAGGTTAAGCTTGGTCATCGCCCTGGGAGCGTCTAATCGTAGGGGCGACCCTTGTGGTCGCCCTCGCCTCGGGAACGCATGAACTACAACCCGGACATCCATCGCCGACGTTCCATCCGCCTGAAGCGATATGACTACTCGCGGGCGGGCGCTTATTTCGTAACCGTTGTTACTCAGAGCAGGGTATGTTGCTTCGGTGACGTGGTTGGGGAAGAAATGCGCTGGAACGATGCCGGACAAATGGCTTGCCGGGTTTGGGAGTCGCTGCCGTTACGATTCCCCGGCGTTGAAATGGACTATTTCGTGGTCATGCCGAACCACTTGCACGGCATCATCACTATGCGGGACTCGCCACGGAACGCCGGGGACAGGGCAACCACAAGGGTTGCCCCTACGTTGGGCCGGATAGTGGGTGCTTATAAGTCTTTGACAACGCTGGAATACATTCGGGGGGTGAAGACGCGCAATTGGCCGCCGTTTGAGCGCCGATTGTGGCAGCGCAATTACCACGAACACATAATCCGGGACGACGAATCTTTATGCAGTATCCGCCGGTACATTGCTGATAATCCCGCCCAGTGGAGGTACGACAAGGAAAACGCCTACGCTGAACTACCGTCAGACGCCAGCCGATGACCGCACTGCCGGACGCCGGGGACGGGGCAACCACAAGGGTTGCCCCTACATTGGTCAAGCGGGCGACTGCCGCTAATCCAACGCGCGGACGCGGCTTAGCAAGAGCAGGCAGAGCAGCGTCAAGACCAGCCCTACGCCGCCCATGACGGTTATGGCCATTGCCGCCGAGGTTTGGTCGGCGAACCAGCCTACGGCCAGGCTGGTGGCTACCACGAATCCCTGGCCGTAGGAACGCAGGCTGGTCACCCTAGACCGCAGGGCGTCGGGGATGATGGACTGTACCAACGTGCTGTTGGTGGTGCGAAAGGCGGACTGGCTGAATCCGAAAATCGCCACCATGAGGATGCCGGCCCATAGCCATTCGGAGTAGGCCAGGACGATGACGCACAGACAACTGAACATCGCCAGCACCAAGACCAGCATCCCTTTGCGGAAGATGAAGCCTACCGATGCGATGATGAAGGCGGCCAACAGACCGCCCAGGCCGTTGAGGGCCAGCAGGGAGCCGCCGATTTCCGCTCCCCGTTTCAGGATTTCCTCGGTGAATACGGGCAGTAGGAACATGAAGGGCTGCAAGACTACGTTGGGGATTAACCCCAATAGTATGAGGTTGAGGATTACCCGTTCTCCCCGCCAGATGTAAACAATCCCTTCCTTGAGGTCGGCCAGGGGAGACTTGCGGGCGGCGGACTCGGCGCGCTGGTAGTAGGGGGTCTTCATGGGAATCAGGGCCAACACCATCAGCACGTAGAAGACCGCTTCCAGGATGAAATTCCAGAAAAACCCCAGTGTGGCGATGAGAAACCCGCCGATGAACGGCCCCAACAAGCGGCTGCTGGTGATGGTCAAGACGTTGGTGGCCAGGGCGTTGCCCAGCACTTCCCGGGGCACGGTGTTGGCGATGAGGGCCTGGCGCAGGGGTTGGGCGAAGGAACGGGCGACGCCGGAGAATATGACGTACAGGTAGGTGTGCCAGATAGTCACCTGCCCGGACAGCACCAGGAAGGAAAAGAGGACGGCGGCGGCGGCCATGAGGGTCTGAATGGTAATCAGCAGCTTGCGGCGGTCAACCCGGTCGCCCAGCACGCCGGCCCAGGGGCCTACCACCAGGGATGGAAGGGTGTTGATGGCGCCGACGGTGACCACTAGGAGGGACGATGAGGAAGAGCCTTCCGACAGTCTGGCTACCAGCCAGCCAGCGGTGAGCAACTGCAACCACTGGGCGTTGTTGCCGCAGAAGTTGCCAATCCAAAGGAATCGGTAATTCTTGTAGCCCAGCCAGGTATCGAAGGTGTGGAGCCGGGGGAGTCTCGGTAGTCGAAGAACGCTCATAAAAGTGGGGGCAGGGCCGGAATCAGTTTAACCCCGGAGGCGTTGGAGTTCGGCTTCCAGTTGCCGCACCCGTTCTTCGGCGGCGATGCGGGCGTCGTCCGTTTCGTTGAACGTCCGCAGATATTTGCCGGCTAATGGGTCGTACCAGCGCAGTTGTCCTTCTTCCCAACATACGTCCAGCCCAAGAACCGCGCTGTGTCCCCACCGGCGCGCCTCGCCTTCTTCAACTATCGCTATAGGTTGGTAATTGCCATCCACCAGCCTGTCCCCGGCCAAGGCCCGGTCGTACAACCGTCCCCCGGTGGGGTCAAACCGCCAGTATTCCGGTATCCCAAACCCGGCGTAATCCACCCGTTTCCGGGTGTAGTCGTTTTGCGCCGTGTGTATGGACGCTATCTCCAGCACGAAGTCCGGGGGCTTGCCCTGGTCGGCGATGGAGTAGCCCCGCTGGGCGATGATGTAGGGACGGTCAATGTTGAAGGCTATCAGCAGGTCGGGAATGCGAATCCCCCGCCGCTGCCGGGCGGTGTTGCCTACCGGCACTTCACCCAGGACGATGATGTTGTCAGAGTTGCCGAAGTGCCGAGTCAGGGCAGCTTGGTGGGCCGGAGCGTGCAGGTAGATGGTATTTTGCATATCGTCCCTGGGGGGAAAGTCCGGGAAGGTGTCGATCCCGTCCAGTTCAACGGGGCGGGTTTTGGGGGCGGTTTTGCTGGTCATGGCAAGCCTCGTTGGGCCGTTTGCTGCGCGAGGAAGTGGGGGCATTATACACCCCAGGCCGACGGGCGGCTGATGCGGCGGTTTTCGCGAATAGCGACGGCCTTGACGGTTAGGGTTTCTGGATTCCGGCCTACGCCGGAATGACGGGTTAGGGCGTGGGAAGTTCGCAGGCCGAAAGTCTGCGCCGCCGGGCAGAAAGGCTAGGGTGACGGAAGGAAGTTCCCGGTGGTATAACTAGCCCACCGGGGGCAGGCCCCGAATTCATACCCGAACCAGGGGACGGCGCAACGCTGCGGCCAACGCCGTCCGGGGAGCAATGCCATGCCAGCCAGGACCGGAGCCGACTATCTGGCCCGATTGCGGGATAATCCCGGCGAGATTTACCTGCGGGGGGAACGGGTCAAGGATCCCACTGCCCACCCGTCGCTGCGCAACGGCGCTCATTCCCTGGCCCGGCTGTACGACCTCCAGCACGACCCCAAGCTACGGGAGGTTATGACCTATCCCTCGCCTACCACCGGCGATCCGGTGGGCCGGTCTTTCGTCATGCCCCGCACCGCCGAAGACCTGGCTTTGCGACGGCAGATGATTACCCAGTGGGCGCGGCTGACCTGCGGGATGATGGGCAGGACGCCGGACTTTCTCAACGTGGCCCTGATGTCTATGGCGGCAGCAGCCGACTACTGCGGCCAGAACCGGGCCGACTTCAAGGATAACGTGGTCAATTATTACGAATACGCGCGGGAGAATGACCTGACGCTGACGCATACCCTGGTCAACCTGCAACGCAACCGGGCGCCCCTGGCGTCGTCGCTGGAAAACCGCACCGACGTCGCCCTGGCGGTGGTCAAGGAAACCGACGCCGGCATCATAATTGACGGGGCGCGGGTGCTGGCTACCCTGGGGCCGCTGTCAGACGAAATTATCGTCTATCCGGCCCGCACCCACCGGCTGCCGGGGAACGCCGCCGAGCGTTACGCCTTCGCCTTTGCCCTGCCCTGCAATACGCCGGGCATGAAGTTTATGTGCCGGGAGAGTTTTGACACCGGACGCTCCCACTTTGACCATCCCCTGGGTTCCCGTTTTGAGGAAATGGACGCCATCGTATTCTTTGACCACGTGCTGGTGCCTTGGGAGCGGGTCTTTCTCTACGGCGACGTGGAGTTGGCGAACAACTGGGGCGGGGCCACCAACCGCAACACCCACACCGGACACCAGGTAGTTTCCAAGAACGTGGTCAAGTGCGAGTTTATCCTGGGACTGGCCAATCTGATGGTAGAGACCCTGGGGTCGGGGCAGATTCCCCAGGTGCAGGCGATGATGGCGGAAATCATCGAAAACCTGCGAGTGACCAAGGCCCTGCTCCGCACTGCCGAGGTGGAGGCGGAGATTGACCAGTGGGGAATCATGTGTCCGCCCTATATGCCGCTGCTGACGGCCCGGCGGCTGTTCATCCGAATGTACCCGCGCATGGCGGAGATTCTGCACCTGCTGGGTTCCAGCAGCCTGATGGCCTTGCCCACCGAGGCCGACATGAGCGGCCCGTTGGCTGAGGACATTCAACAATACCTGGAAACGGATACGGCGTCGGCGGATGACCGGGTGCGGCTGTTCCGGCTGGCTTGGGACGTTTGTTGCAGTTCCTTCGGCTCCCGACAAGTGCTTTACGAAAGGTACTTCGGCGGCGACGCCCAGAGCAACGCCACGCTGATGTTCAACCTGTTCGACCGCCAACCCATGTCCGAGTGGGTGAGGGAATTTTTGGCTGCGGAGTAGTAGCGCAACTTACTGGAAGCAATTGCTAGTGAAGGATATATAGTCATACCGGCGCAGGCCAGTATCCAGGATTCCTAGCCATTGAGGACGTTGTTTCATGCCAGGCTTTTCTGGATTCCGGCTTTCGCCGGAATGACGAAGACAAGCACCCAAATACTTCCATACTTATTTTGACTACACCCCCTAGTTTGCTGCTCATCGGCCAAATTACTCGTGCAAACTCTGGTGTTATAATCCGTGCCTATGGAGACAAACACCCGACGCATCCGGCAGAGGTTAGAACGGGAGGGCTGGTACTTGCAGCGACACGGGGGCAAACACGACGTTTATCGTCACCCGGAAATTCCCGGCAGTATTCCAGTGCCGCGACACCGTAACCTGACCACCGGAACAGTCCGGGATATTGCCAGAACTGCTAGGTGGGAGGACTTCTAATGAGATACCCCGCGTTGATTGACGGCGAGGACGGGGCTTATGGCGTGGTTTTGCCTGACCTGCTGGGGTGCGTGGCTATGGGATACACCATAGAAGACGCCCTGTTCAATGCCGTGGAAGCCTTGCGGGACTACGCTTTTGAGTTGGAAAAGGATGGGATTCCCCTCAATCCCCCCAGCCGGCTGGAAGACGTGGAAGTTCCCAAAGGTTCGGCCCTTGCGTCGGTTGTCCTTATTCCAGGCCCATCCAAATGTCCCAACATCAAGGTCAGCTTTACCTTGAACGCTGACGTGGCCGACATAATCAAGTCCGAGGCCAAGCGGCGGAAGATGAGCCGCGGCGAATACGTGGAGTGGATGGTGCACGCCTTGGCCAAGATGGGGGCGTAGGCCAGTGACCCCAAGGGGTGTATTGTCCCATCCCCGCAAGGCGGCATTGGGAGCAAATCGCGTTCATCCCATCCTTACTCCGAATGGCATGATTGCGTAGTTGGATCCTGCCAGCCCAGGGTCAACGGCCCATACCGTTCACCAAGTAGGGGCGCACAGCCGTGCGCCCCTACGTTTTCAATCATCCTGCCCATCGTTGAGGGAAGGGGCATATTCGCGATTTCGAGGGAATGACAGGGTTTCCCGATAGATTTAGTCCTCTATTCGGTAAACGCGGGTGGCAGTGTCGTGGAAGAGGCTGGCCCGCTCTGACGCCGAGTAGTCCTTGGACAGCCGCTTGAAGGCGTTGAACAGGACGTTGTAGGAATAGGAAACCTTGTCCGGCGGGAAGTTGCTCTCGAACATACAACGGTCGGGGCCGAACTGCTCGATGCAGTAGTTCATCAACGGGGCCAGGTGGCCGGCTAGTTCCTCGGAACCGATGGGCCGCTCGTAGGTGTGCCAGTCAAACCCGTAGCGGGGCTGGCCGACACCGCCCAGCTTGAGGACAATGTTGGGACATTGGGCCACCGTGGCGATTCCCCCTTTCCAATGGGGTATGACCTCATCGTCGCGGTTGCCGTAAGGGCCTACCCGGTACAGACCGCCGATGTGGTTCAGTACGATGGTCAGGTCGGGGACGGCGTTGGCGAAGTCGGCCAATTCCGGCAGTTGGGGGAAGTAGCAGGTGTTTTCCAGAGACATTCCCCTGGATGCCAGCACCCGGGCGCCGGCGCGGAAATTCTCGTTGGCCAGGACTCCCTGCTCGGCCCGGTCTTCCACGTCGGGGTGGGGGTCCCAGGCGGCGGACTGGCGGATGCCCCGGAATCGGTTGGGGCTGGCGGCCTGCAAAGCGTCCAGCACGGGCTCCACCGCGTCGCCCAGCCGCAGGTTGGCGTTGCCGATGATGGCCGACGCCGCCCGGCAGGGGCCGTAAAGACCGCTGGCGCTGGCCGCGGCCAATCCTTGCACAAACTCGACTTCGCCGACGCAGCGCAGTTCTTCGGGGCCGTCCGTGCGGTACATGGCCCGGGTCTCGATGAAAACGGTGGAGCGCAGGTTGTGGCCGCTGTTCACGTCGGCGGCGAGTTCATGGAGCAGGTATCGCTGGTAAGGGATGCGAATTTCCCGGAAGTCCCAGAAATGATGATGGGGGTCGCAGATGGGCAGGTCGGGTTCCAGGGTTTCCTCCGGGGTCAGGGCCAGCCAATCGTTGCCTCCGAACGGCATAACATTGCCTCCTTGACTGGAATGGGGGTAATTGTGGTGAATCATACGCCGGGGAGAGTAGGTAGGCAAGGATAGCGTAGCCCCGGTTGCAACCCGTACCTGCCGGTGTAAACTAGCAGGGTCATTCCGCCAACAACCGGGGCTGTCGGGCGCGGTTGCGGACGCAACCTTGGTTGGCGGACAACCCGACGAAAGGGGTAGCAGTCATGGCTTACAGCATTAACCACGTCCACATCCGGTCTTCCGACCCGCACAGTTCGGCGGCCTGGTATGAAGAACACTTCGGGGCCAAGCTGGTTTCGGAGCGGGAGGTTATGCCCGGCACCATCACCCTGGGCATGGAAGTTGGCGGCCCGACCCGGCTGAACATATCTTCCAAGCCGGCCGGGAGTTCCGACGAAAGGGCCAAGGCCGAGCTTAACCGATTGGGTCTGGAGCACTTCGGGTTTCATACCGACGACATCGCCGGCGACATTGAGCGGCTGCAAGGGGCCGGGGTGCGGGTGGTGCTGCCGATTACCGAAGTTACCGGCGGCACCAGGCTGGCGTACATTGAGGGGCCGGACGACGTTTTGATTGAGCTGGTGCAGCGGCCCTAGCGGTTTGCCACTGTCGGATTGATTACTGATTACGCCAAAGGGATGCCCGTTACATCGGCCTGCGCCAGTATCCGGGATTTTCTGCCTTCGGGTACGTTCTCTATGCTGGGATTCCTGGATTCCGGCCTTCGACGGAATGACGGTTATTTGCCTCCCACCCTTAGCCGGGTGAGTCCAGAATCCAGGGTTTAGGGGCGAGGCCCGGTTTGACGGCGGCCAGGTTAACCTGCGGGTCAATGAGCCGGGCCGCCGGACGGCCGTTGTAGGCTACGAAGGCGTCGGCCCGCACTTCAACCCCTTCGTGGCCGTGGGAAAGGAAGTCGTCGCGGATGATGTGGGCGGTTGCTAAAACCAGGTCGGGTTGGTAGGCCATGCGCTCCGCCTGGCCCGGCGTCAGGTACTCCTCCGGGTAGGCCAGCCGTTCCCCGCTGATGGTGGGGCCGGTCACCCGGTAGCGCACCAGGCCGACTTTTTCGGTGAGCAAGACCCGCCAGGAAAACAGGTAGCCTTCTTCAGTCCAACGCACGTCCCCCGGATAGGCCAGGTGCCGCAGGGGTATGACCACCTGGGCCGCCAGGAACATCGCCCCCAACAGCAGGGCCGCCACGGCCGGCCGGGACAGGTGCTTGGCCTCTCTTGGCCCGGCAACTGCGGCGGTAGCGGCAGGGAAACGTCCCAAGGGATGGCGCGCCCGTTGCGCCAAGCGGATGGGCCAATCCGGGTCGAAAAAAATCAGGGCCAAGCCAATCATTATCCAGGGAAACATACCGATGGCCGGGAATAGAAACGCCGTGGCGACGTGGAAAACCACCAACACGGCGTAGGCCAACAGCCGGGTTTTCTTCCAAAGCAGCCACCCCACGATGGTCAAGTCGAAGACTGCCCCGGCCCAACTCATAGCGTAGGCAACCCAGGTTTCCCGCAGGTAAGGGCCGATAAGGGGCGTATCCGTGGCGTTGTAAAGCCAGATACGTAACGGTTCGGCGTTGAACAGCCAGTCGGGGTTGAGCTTGGCAATCCCGGCGAAAACATACACCAAGCCAACCTGCGCCCGGAGCATCCACAGGACGGCGGCGGGTATGGTGGCCGGTTTGCCACTGGCCGGCGCGTTGCGGGAATCCAGGGACGCTGCCCGCTCCAGGGGCATGAAAACCATGATGAAGGCTACCAGGCTGACCAGGTAGTAATGGTTGAGGTAGGTCGTCCGGTCTATCAATTCGGCGTAGGTGAAAAGCAGGAAAAACGCGGCGATGGACACCCGGTAGCGGTAGCCCAAGGCAACCCCCAGGGCCGCTATCCCCATCAGGGCGAAGTGGAGGTACATTCCCCAGCCGGGCCAGACCTGCACCCAACCCAAGCCGGGATAACTGAGGTGATGGGCCGGTTCCAGGTAGAGTTGGGAAATCCAGCCGTTGGCGGCGAACCTGACCAACGCCACCACGCCCAGAATCCCGAATATGATGCGGAAAGCCGCTGCCGATGTGGGGGAAACCTCCCGCATGGCTGCGGCGGGTATGCGCCGGCAGACCAGTCCGGCCTCTTTCGCCCGTTGACGCACGTCGGGGAAAGTGGGGACGGGACGAGCAACGGACAGGGACATAGGGCGTCGCGGCTAGCGCAGCACGTCGCCGTCGGAATCGGAGAACCCCACCGACACCCCCAGCAGGCTGACTACTTCGGTGGACAGGGTTAGCTCCACGGCGGCCAGTCTTTCGTACAGAGCGTTGACCTGCTGGGGACGCTGGACTGCCGCCACCCGCAGCGGCCCTTCAACCGAATCAATGGCGTCCAGGGCGGCAGCGAATTGGTCTTTCAGCCGTTGGTCGGTTTCTTCGGAAAGGGGTTGCACCAGGTGGGAAATTCCCCGGGCGTCGGGGCCGGAGCCGGCATAGACCGCCTGCATCCCCAGAATTTCCTGGCGCAAGTCGGTCAGCCCGTGACCGGCGGCGGTTCCGGGGATGGCGGAAAGGTCAACGCCCCCTTCCCGCAGCCCCACCGCCGACGCCAATCGCATCTGTACGATGTCCCGAATCAGGAATACCTGAATGCGGACAACCTGCTCCACGGCGGCGACGGGCAGCAGGGAACTGTCGGCCCGGTCGGTGAAATAGTCCTGGTACGGGCCGCGCCTTTCAGAACCGTCCACCCACTCGGCAAGAATCCCGGTGGCCTCTTCCCGGACAACCCCGGTCAGCGCCACCAGGTAAGCGCAGTAGGCGGGGGAATCAGCCAGTTTGTCCAGGGCGTCGGGCCGGAACAGAAGATACTCCACGGCCCCGAACCCCCGGCGGTTGGAACCAAAAACATCCTTGACCTGGGCGGCGTCGGTCAGGTCGCCGGAGGCCAGAAATTCGTCCATGCCGGCGGTGTCGGTGGGCGACCAGTCCAGCAGGCTTACCGACCGTCTTTCCATCACCGGGCCGAAGGACACGGCTTGGGATTTCATCCAAGACGACCGGGCGGCGTGCCATGATTCCCGCGCCGATTCCAACGCTTCATCATTGGAGGAGGCGCACAACGCCGCAGCGTCGCTGTCCAACCGGGCCGCATCGTTGGCCAGGGACTGGTAGGAAGGAACGACAACCCGGTCGGTAAGGCTTATCAAGACTTCCTTGTCGGTGGCGGCGCCGGCGGCAGCGCAACCCACCGCCAGCAACAGGGCAAACGACGTCAAAAGGACCGGCGCGGTGAAAAGGGGGCGCAATTACAGGGACTCCAGGAATTTAATCAGGGCTTGCCGCTGTTCCAGGGACAGGCCCATGAAGTTGTTTTTCGAGTCTTCGGCCTCGCCGCCATGCCAGAGGGTAGCCTCTTCCAGATTGCGGGCGCGCCCATCGTGCAGGAACATGGTATGGCCGTTGACCGTTTCCACCAAGCCGATGCCCCACAGCGGGGGAGTGCGCCACTCGGTTCCCGACGCCAGACCGTCGGGCCGGTGGTCGGCCAGTCCCTCGCCCATGTCGTGCAGCAGCAAATCGGTGTAGGGAAATATAACCTGTCCCCGCAGTGGCTCCAGGGGATGGGTTTGGCCGGTCACGTGGCGGGGCGTGTGGCACAGGGCGCACCCGGCGCTGACAAAAAGACGGGCGCCTTCCTGCACCGTTTTATCATCGGTGTTGCGCATGGCGGGAACGGCCAGGGTTTGCGTGTAAATGGTCACTTTTTCCAGACGGCTGTCGGGTATTTCGGGCGTCCCCCCGTTGGGGGCCTGCCGACATTCCTGCTGGGCCGGGGGGCAATTTTCGTCGAGAAACAGGCTGGAGGTGATGCCGATGTCCCCCAGAAAAGCGTCGGCCACCTGCTGCTCGACGGTGGGTTGGTTGGCCTTCCAGCCGAATCGCCCCAGGGCCATTTCGCCCCGCCGAATGTCCCAAACGTAGTTGGGCCTTCCCGAAATACCGTCGCCGTTGGAGTCGTCCGGGTCGGCCAAGGCTGTAATGTCTTCTTCCGCGATGGCTTCCAGCAGTCCCATGCCGATGATGGCCGGGGCCACTCTTGGCGATATTTGCACGTCCGGGCGCATCGGCCCGAAAGCCGGGTCTTCCACGTCGTACTCCGGCTGCCGGAGATTATACCTTGTCCCATCGGGATATGCCCCGCTGATTTCCCGGTAGTCAATGACCATGCGGCCTTCGGGAGGAACGCCCGGTAAGGAACGGTCTTGCAACTGGTCCCCGTAGTTGGGTTCATCCAACGGGCCTTCCGGGCCGGGGACACTCAGCCGGAACAGCAGGCCCCGTTGGGGGTCGTCGGCGTGGGCCGGCGGTTTCCCCCGCCCGTCGTGGCTGTGGCAGGACGAGCAAGCCAGCGCGTTGTGGGTGGGGCCTAGCCCGTCCCTGGCCTCGGCGCTGGCCGGGGCGGCGACCCAGTTCTGGGTGAAAAAGCTGTCGCCAACCTCGAAAGTGCGCCGGAGTTCATTGTCCAGGTTGCGGGCCGACAACTCGAAGGCATTGCTGCCACTGCTGAAGGCCGTGGTGTCTCCGCCCAAACGTACATCGTAAACCGTGGACAGGTCCACCGAGTCGCTGACGCCGCAGGCGACGATGAGTAGGGCTAAGACCGCCAGCAGCAACGCCGCCGGCGGGCGCCTCCAAAACTTGAAACCGGGGGTCAGGTGGGGCATGGGGGATTGGCTGGCGCTGGACGGTTAGCTGACGCTGATGGTAATGCCAACCTGGTGGGCGGCGTTCACGATGGCGTCGGTCTGGTTTTCCAGGGCTATGATGGTATCCAGCACCGCCTTGCGGCCGGGGGAGGAATCGGCCACCCCCTCCCGCAGCTGGGCGTCGAAGGGCGCGGGGATTGACCGGGCCAAGGCCACCGAGCGGTTGATTTCCCGGCCCAGGGATTCCGCCAATTCTGCGTCTTTGGCCGCTACCAAATCCTGTATTCCAGGGCCGGAAACGTCGCCGTACTCGCCGAAGTAAACCCGTTGGATTCCGGTGGCGTTGGCTACGATGTCAGCAATGGTGTTGTCGGAGAAGCAGGAATGTTCGTCTTCCTGGGAGCGTTCCTCGTATGCGACGGTCATGCGTTCCCCGGCCAGCTCGCCCCGGCTCATTTCCCCGATGCCGGTGATGATGTCGGTGATGGCGGCGTCGGAGTCCTTGGCGATGAAGGCGGCGCGGTAGTTGTTTTGACCCGGCGCCCAGGCGTTAACCACGTCCTGCAAGTGGGTAAGCAGCAGGTCGGAGGCCACGGCCAGGTAGGTTGCCCGGCGGTCGGCGTTGGCGTTGGTGGTGTAGTCCTCAACGGGCCGGTAGCCGGGGCCGTCCGGGTTCAAGTCCTGCCCCCATAGCAGGAACTCGATGGCGTGCCAGCCGGTGGATATGTTGGCTTCCCCGCCCTCTTCGTTGAGGGAAACCAGCAGGGCGGCGTCAATGGTCGGGTACTGGTCGGGCATATTGACTACGCCGGCGTTGGGGTTCCCCTGAACGTAGTCAATGTAAGACTCGTCCATGGGCCAGGCGTTGATTAGTCCCTCCGGGCCGTCCTCTTCGTTGTCTATCGGGCCGTTGTAGAAGCGGTAAATTTCGGTAACTCCGTAATCGTCCCGGGCAACGAGCCAAGCCCTTTTGGCAGCGTCCAGCCGGGGCTGGGACGGCGCGGCCAGAAAGTTGTCAATGGCGGCATCCATCAAGCGGGCCGAGGCCAGGCTGGTGGAGTAGGAGGAGTAGGCGCCGGCGGCGTAGTTCTGGACAACCTCGGCCTTCAGTTCGTCGCTGGGGCCCGGGGAGGCGCAGGCGGTCATCGCCAGAATCGGCACAACCAACAGTGCGGCAGCTATGAGAGCTTTCATTCGTGTAAATCTCCTTTTGGGTGTCCTGGTTTCCCTGGTCAACATAACGCGGGCATTGCCTTTTGCAACCCGGCAGCTTGCGCATAGTATCCGGCTGTCCGGCACCAGGCTTATTTGACCAAATCGCTGCGACATTGGATTATGGCTTTGCCAACCATGTATGGCCGATGAATGTCAACGATTGTGTTACCCGTCTGGCAACGAATAATGTTACATAATCTCTACGTTGTCAAGTGTATCGTGTAACAACGCCCGATTATTAGTAAAGCAATATAAGAATGATTAGTTTACACTAACTTGTCAACGAGCGACGGAGCAAAAGTCCGGCCACCACATTGGGAAATTCCCGGCCTTTTTGCAAGAGGGTTGCCCGGCTGGCTTAACCAATTTTTCATCAGGGTTGGTAGGGGCGGGTTTCAAACCCGCCCCTACCACGGGATTGGCGGAATCTCCAACGTCGCCTAACCGGGGAATTTTAGGCCCTTCACTTCGTTCAGGGTGACGATGAAAAAAACTTGCAGGGTGGCGATGAAAAACCTTGGGATTTGAGGGCGGTGGGCTTTTCGTGGCGCCGTCGGGTTGAAAAGGTTGGGGCGGCGTCCTAACATGGGGGCAGCAGGGAGAACCGACCGGGCGGGCTGTCGGGCGGGGACTGGATGGGCCGGTCTGCTCCGTGGGGGAAGGTACGGAGGGACGCAATGGCTACCGCAAATAACGTGGGAACCGGTCAGTCAGGCTCGAAGAGGGGCCTGGGGAAATTCTTCAAGGGGATTGAGAGCCACATCCAAGGCAAAACCCTGGGCGGCTTGATGGAGTTGGTGCCTCTGGCAGTAACTATATTCGTCATCGCTTTCATCATCAACAAGGCGGACGAACTCATCCGTCCCATGCCTTACATCGCCGGCAAGCCTTGGGACTTTCCCGGCATCGGCATCGCCATTTGCGTCGTCGTGTTTTACCTGGTGGGCCTGCTCATTTCCAACACTATTGGCCGGAAGATGATGGCCGCACAAGACTCATTGATGGGCGTGATTCCGGTGGTGAAGACGGTGTACGGCGTCACCCAGCAGGCGACCACGGCCATGACCTCCCAGTACGGTTTTACCCGGGTGGCTTTCCTGGAGTGGCCGCGGGAGGGGATGATGGCCATCGGATTCGTGACCGGGCGGGCCTACTCCGAGTCTGCCCATGTGTCGCTGGTGGTGGTTTACATTCCCACCGTGCCCAACCCTACTTCGGGCAACCTGGCGCTGGTCAACGAGGACGACCTTATTGAAACCGACTTGACGGTGGAGGGGGCGATGAAGCTGGTCTTTTCCGGCGGCATCGTATTGCCGCCGAGCATTGCCATGGCCCGGGCCCCCAGGGAGGCGGGCGAGCGCACCGACTTAGACCTCATCGGGGAGTTCAAGACCGACCCGCACTAGCGGCGGGGCAATAGCAGAGTCTATGTCTTGACGATAGGGAGTTGGTTCAGGGCGGGGTTACATTCCCCTGACGTGGCGGTCACCCCCATTCCTTCGACTACGCTCAGGACAGGCTCTAACCTTCCCCCTGGACGGGGGAAGGGACTATTGAAACACCTCCCAACACTGTTCCTACCGACTTTGCAATCGTCCTGGTCAGTTGGGGGTGGTTCGACAGGCTCACCACGAACGGGATTGGGGGGGATTTCTGGATTCCGGCCCATTCGGCGATGCTCAGGGCAGGCTCTTCGCCGGAATGACGGGTTGAGGGTGGGGGTTGGTTTCCCCATGTCCGCGTTGGTGATTGGTGTTGGCAGGGGCGCACGGCCGTGCGCCCCTACGTTGTGGACGGCATAGACGGTCAACTCCGGCCAAGGGGATAAACCGCACCGGGTTTACAAGGCCCGAAGGGCGGTGAATATGAAGACGCCCGTTAGACCGGCTCGGCTACCGGCGCGGTGCTGCCTTCCAACTCTTCCACCGCATCGGGGTTCAGCGGGAGTTCGATAATCATTTCGGTGAACTCGCCCGGCTCGGTGTCCACTCGGATATGGCCCCCGTGCTGGCGCACAATGTCGGTGCAAATCGCCAGTCCCAGGCCGGTGCCCTTGTCGGTGGGTTTGGTGGTGAAGAAGGGGTTGAAAATCTTGTCTATGGCTTCCGGCGGG
The DNA here is from genome assembly GCA_963665735.1 of Dehalococcoidia bacterium. Classification (GTDB taxonomy): domain Bacteria; phylum Chloroflexota; class Dehalococcoidia; order Lucifugimonadales; family UBA3495; genus CATOSK01. The sequence continues at coordinate 2,440,104 of OY762444.1, forward strand.
ATGCCGTTGCCGTTGTCGCGGATGCGGACTTCTATCTGTTCCTCTCCCCGGTGAGTGGACAATGTCAGGGTCGGCATCCAGGCGCGAATGTCGGTTATGGCGTTGTCGCGTCGTTTGTCGGCGGTGGCGTCGCAGGCGTTGGCGACCATGTTGAGGAACACCCGGCCCAAATCCTGAGCAACAACGGACAGTTCGCCCACCTCCGGGTCCAAGTTTTCCTTAATGTCCAACTGGAAGTCGGAGTCCAGGGCGCGGGCGCTGTGGTAGGCGAGGCGGGCGTTCTGTTCCAGCAGCCGGTTCAAGTCGGTCAACTGGAACCCGGCGGAACCCCGGCCCATCATCAGCATATCCTGGACGATGCGGTTGGCCCGTTCCCCGTGGGTGCGGATGCGCTCCAGGTTGGCGACCAGTTCGCCGGAAATGTCCTCTACCAGGGCCTTTTGTTCATCTTCCAGCCGCTCCGCGCTCTCTTCCAGGGTCTCGCGCAGTTCGTCCAGCAGGTCTTCCGAGGACTCAGAGAAGTTCTTGACGAAGTTGAGGGGGTTCCTGATTTCGTGGGCCACGCCGGCGGTAAGTTCGCCCAGGGCGGCCAGTTTCTCCCGCGAGACTATCTGGTCTTGGGCCCGGCGCAGGTCGGCCAGGGTCTCTTCCAACTGGGCGTTCAACTCTTCCACCAGGTTGAGCCGCTGCACTTCCAAGGCGTGCTGGCGGAAGACCTCCAGAGCGTCGGCCATGTCGGCGATTTCGTCCTGGCCGCCCAACTCCACCTGGGATTCCAGGTCTCCCCCGGCCATGCGCCGCATCCAGGTGGACAGTATAGCCAGCCGATGCAGCAGGATGCGCCCGATGAAGAGCCAGGAAATCAACAGGGCGCCGGCGATGCTGATGGCGCTGATGGTCAGCAAAAGAGTGCGGCCCGTAAGGATGGCCTGGGCCGAGGCTTGGGTGGCCTGTTCGGCGCTGGCCTCGGCGGTCTTTACCAGCACTTCGACCTCTTCCACCAGTCCCTGGCCGATGTCCCGGTTCTGGGCCAGCAGTTCGCTTTGGCGCTGGGCCAGACTTAACTGCTCTTCCAGCAGGTTAAACCCGCCGTCCTGGGCCATGCCCAAGTGGAAAAGTTCGTCATAAATAGGCTCTACCTTGGACAGCAGGGAAGAGTCCCCCAGGGCGTCCAAGCTCTGGGCGATGCGCCCGTGGGCAGACTCAAATTCTTCCCGGAAAGGTTCGATGGCGGCGGGGTCGGAGATGGTGAAAGCGCTGGCCAGCAACTGGGCCGCCAGGTTGCCGTCGGCCTGAATCTCGGCCAGGTAACGGTAACGGCCAAACTCCTCTTCGGAAAGGTGCTGGGACCGGGCAACGGCCGGCCGGCCCAACTCTCGGTAGCCGGTCATGGCGTAGAAAAACTGGTCGTCTATCTGAGGAACGACCACGTGGTCAAATTTTTCCCGCACTTCTGCCAGGTCGTTCCTCAATTGCTGGGTGCTCTTTTCAAGTTCAATTAACTTTTCCTGGTCTTCCGTGATTCGGTTCAGGTTTTCAATCAACGTATTGTTAGCTTGCCGGATAGCCGGCAAGCGCGGGTTATCGCCGGCCAGTTCTTCCAGGGTGGACAGTTCATTTTGCAGACCGAGGTGGGCCTCGCCGATGATGCGGGAGACTTCTTCCAGTTCCTCTCCCTGGGCGCTGCCGTTGGGCGCGCCTTCCTCAACGCCGGAAGCGCCGGTTACGGCGGAAGTGAGCCGAGGGCCGGCGGCCACCAGAGTGCTGCTGTAACGGGCGACGCCGAAAGCGGCGTCCAGTTCCGGCACGCTCCCCTCGGTGACGCGGCTCTGAATGTCGCCCATGCGGTTGAAAGAGAAAATGCCCACCAGACTGGCGGCGAAGGTAAGGGCCACCGCCGCGCCCAGGGCCGCGTAAAGCTGCACTGAAATCCGGTATCGGAGGTTGAGCAGGCGGCGCAGTCGGTCGCTCATTGTTGGACGTCCAGCAGGGAAAGGGCCGGCTGGTAGCCGCCCGCCCGGTCTATAACAGTCAGGAACACGCTATCCGACCCCTGGTTGTCGTCAAAGTCATAACCCAGAGGGAACCCGTCAATGTCGAAATTTTCCGATGACCGCAACGCGTCCATAAAGCAGTTGCGGTCCACCTGGGGGCCGCAGGTTTCCAGGCCGTAGATAGCCAGCCGTCCGGCCAAGTAACCCTCAAAGGATACGAAACCGGGCTTGATGCCGGGTTCGCCGGCATACTCGGCGTAAGCGTTCAAGGCCCGGCGGTAATTCGCGCCCACCGGGTAGGCGTCGCCGGTGGGGAAGGGGACGACCTGGGTGACGAAAACCCCGGCGCCGCCGGAACCCAGGGTCTTAAATTCTTCGGCCAAGGCGTTGCTGCCGACGAAGGAAACGGTCATAAACACCGCGTCCAGCCCCGTTTTGCGCGCCCAGGCGATTAAAGCGGCCACCGGCCGGTAGGCCCCGATGATTATGACCGCCTCGGGGTTGCCGTCTTTGATGTCCAGGACGGCCCTTTTTACCGCGGTGGTGTTGCGGGTGTAAACGCCGGTGCTTACCAGTTGGACGCCCCCGTTTTCGTCGGCGTCCAGGGCCGTCAGGACGCCGTTATAACCGGCCCGTCCGTAGGAATCATCCTGATAGACCACAGCGATGCGGCGGATGCCCAGGTCCACCCGCAGCCGCTCCACCATTTCCGCCGTTTCCTGGTAGTAGGAGGCCCGCAGGTTGATGATGTTGTCCCAATCCTCGGTATTCCGGAGGAACTCCGCGCCGGTGAAGGGGGCCATGTAGGGAATGCCGGCCTCTTTCGCCACCGGGGTGGCGGAGCGGGATGTGGGGGTGCCGACGGCCCCGATGAGGGCAAAGACTTCCTGGTCGTCAATGAGGTCTTGGGTATTGGATATGGCGGCTTCCGGTTCGTAGGCATCGTCCAGGGAAGTCAGTTCCAGTTGACGACCGTGGACACCGCCCCGCTGGTTGACTTCATGGAAAGCGGCTTGGATTCCCAAGCGCATATTGAGGCCCAATTCCTGGGCCGGGCCGGAAAAGGCTGCCGATTGTCCAAAGAGGATTCGGTCGTCGGTTACGCCGGCCGTGGGCGAGAGGCCGGGCCGGGGTGTTGTCGGCGCAGTCTCCGCCAGTCCGGGCGTGGTGGACGACAGCGCCGGTTCCGACATGGAGATGGATGGTTCGGAGGAACAGGCCGCCAACCCCACCGCCAGCAGCAGGGCCAGCGTCAATATCAGGGGCAACCGGGCAAGGGGCAGTCTCATTCGGCTCGACCGGACATGGGGTGTGCAGGGTATTTTGGCAGTCATTCCCGGCCCTTGCCTGTCGTAGCCGGCAGTCGGGGCAACATCCAATCCCGGCGGCAAGTTAACATAAGGGCGTGGCAAGAAACGGTGATGGACTGATAATCAGGAGGTCTTGGCGGGCGACGATAGGCGACGGCAGGGGGGCCGCTACTGCAAGGCGGCCCTGGCGTCGTCCAGCGACGGATGGACCTGGATTATCTTGTCGAAACCGCTAATCTGGAAGACTTCCTGAACCGGCTGGGACAGGGAACAGACGGCGAACTTGGCCCCCTGCCGGCTCAGGCCCTTGGCGGTCAAGAGCATGACGCGGAGGCCGGCGCTGCTGATGTAGCGGAGGTCCTGGAGGTCGAGGATAACCACCTTGTCACTATCTTCGATAACCGCCTCCAAGTCGTCCTGGAACTGGCGGGCGTTGGCTCCGTCCACCCGTTCATAGGACTTGGCAACCACGGTGGCCCCTGTCCGTTCCGCATCTAACGCCATATTTCCTGCCTCCTTAAAACCCGGCGGTTATGGGGAATGCGCCGCTTGTTTCCGGTAACGCCTTGTCCCCGCATTTGTATTCGCTACGCAGTATAGCAACGCAAGCCGAAAGCCGCAATATATTGGGGGATTCCAACCGGGGGTTTTCATTCGTTCCCCGGCAGGCCGTCATTCCACCGTCATTCCCAAGGTCATCCAATTGCCCCATCCCCTTGAATTGGGAAAGGGCAGGTATGGCGGACGCTCCCCGGGCGGGGCCAAGACCACAACGCGCCCGGCGGACTTTAATCAGCAATTCCTAATGGAGCGGGCGATGGGACTCGAACCCACGACCTTTTGCTTGGGAAGCAAACACTCTACCACTGAGTTACGCCCGCTCGATTTTTGCCGCGCTTTGATGATAAATCCGGCTGGCCCGCCTGTCAACGCGATTGTCTTGCCCTGGTGGACATTGGCCGATGCGTGGGATTTCTGGATTCCGGCTTTCGCCGGAATGACGGGTTGGGGTTGACGGCCACCTCGGGTGTAGAAGGTACACCCGGTTATGGCCGGGCTATTTCCCGGTTATCGCCCGGTTACTGCAATGAGTTTCGCCGGCCGGCGAAACAGTTGCGGAGCAGCAACGCCACCAGGGGAATGGCCGCCAGCAGCGCCGCTCCGCCCATGCCGGCCAGAATGGTCAAAGCGGTCTCGGTGGATGCGCCTTGACCCCCGGCCCTGACGCTGATGATGACGTAAGCCGCCACCGCCACCATGCTTATCACGAAAATGACTATGGCGGTCAATCCGGCGTAAACGAACCTTACGGCCTGGGCCGGTTCCATCCGTCGCATAAAAGGTCTTGCCTCCTTTTTTGCGTACCTTTATACCCGGTTGCCGCCGGAGTTGCGTCGAGCGGAGACGCCGGGATTGGAGATGTTTGCCCTCCCGCGCCGGGGCGATTGCCGGCGCCGGGGTTGACCGGCCAAGATGAAACGGCAATTCCCTTGAATATCCGGGCTGCATTTCATAACATATTAGGTTGGCCTAATTCTTCAAGACAGCCTTGGGCGGTGGACTCCCCTTGCCAGTAAACAACGATACCGAGTTGACCATAGTTATCCTGGCCGACGGCGTGCGGCCCGACGTGCTAAGGGCGCTGGCCGATGCCGGCGAAATTCCCAACATCGGGCGCAGTCTTTACGACGAAGGCTACGGCTGTGCGGGCGTCACGGTGTTGCCCAGCGTCTCTAATATCGCCTACATCCCCATGCTCACCGGCCAGTATCCCGGCACGGCAGACGTGCCGGGACTGCGCTGGGTGGAAAAGTCCCGGTTCACGTCGGGAAAGCTGTTGGTGGGGGGTCATCGTTCCTACCTGGGGCCGGGCCATGTGCAGATGGACGGCGACCTTTCCCCGGAGACGGAGACGATTTTTCAGCTTAACCCCGACTCCCTGGGGGTGCGGTGCGACGTGCGCCGGGGTCTGACCGAGGGCAACCATAGCTTTTCCCGTCTGGCCTTCATGCCCTTCATGGCGTGCGCCCACTATCTGCGGCGGGGGGACTTCGTTGACCGGATTGTCATGTCTCAGGCTATGAAGTGGCTGGCCCGCACCAACGACCGCCCTTCCCGGTTCATCTTCCTGCCGCTGGTGGACGTGGATAAAGTGTCCCACCGCTGCGGCCCGGATAGCCGCAACACCATCGCGGCTTACAAGCGGCTGGACGCCATCCTGGGCGTGATGCTGGACTGGCTGCGCCGACAAGGGCTTTGGCAGCGCACCCGACTTATACTGACCAGCGACCACGGACACACCAGAACCGAGCGGCACCTGGACATTACGCGGATGTTGTCGGAACTGGATTACGGGGTTTTCGAGTATCCCAATGTTTACCGGAGGCGGGCGGACGCGGCGGTGATGGTTTCCGGCAATTCTTTCGCCAATATCTACCTGCCTTCGCTGGGCCGGTGGGAGTCTCCCTTGACTTCGGATGAGTTGGAAGAGGAACATGACGCCGTGCTGCAAGCATTGGCTGGCCGGGAGGAAATAGAATGGTACGCCTACCGCCGGGCCGACGGTAGAATCAAGATTGTCTCCCAGAACGGGGAGGCCGCGCTGGGACTGGAGGGCGACCGCTACGCCTACTGTTACAACGGGGTTGACCCCCTGCGGTTGGGATTGCAGCACAACGGCATACGCCGCTCCAAGGCCCTGGAGCATACCATTGAAACCGACTTCCCCGACGCACTGGAACAGATTTGGCACCTGTTCAAGAGCGACCGCACCGGGGATATAATCGTTACCGCCAAGAATGGCTACGACCTGCGGGGCTGGCGGGAGTTCCCGGAGCATCGGTCTTCCCACGGGGCGTTGAGCAAGGAACACATGGCGGTGCCGATTATCAGCAACCGGCCCCTGGCCGGCGACGGCGGTATGCGGACGGTGGACATCTTCTCTACGGTGGCTGGCGAAATGGGCCTGACGCCGGCCAAACCCCACTTCGGACGCGACTTGCTTGGATAACGAAGTACAGGAACGCCGCCGGGTAACGCCCCGCCAGGCCGTTCTGTATCTGGCGATTTTGGCAGTGCCGGCGGCGCTGTCCACCATCCTGGTGTGGCGTTTTCTGCCCGACTGGTGGCCGCTGTCGGTTTACTTCTGGTACTCCATTCCGGGCAACAGTTTCATGCTGCTGCCCCACGAGCCGGCGGTGGTGGCGGCGGGAACGCTGTACCATCCGGGGCTGGTTGCCATTGTGGGGGGACTGGCGACCATACCGGCGTCGGCCTTCGACTATCAACTGTTCCGGCGGGCTTTCCAACTGGATTTTATGGCCCAATTCAAGGAAAGCCGCATATCCGTTTCCGCCCAGCGGATGTTCAACGTGCAACCCTGGTGGACGACGGTTTTCTTCGCCTTCTCTCCCATACCGTTCTACCCCATCCGGGTCATCGCGCCCCTGGCTGGATACCCGCCCACCCGTTACGTTGCGGCGGTGTTCGTCGGGAGAGTGCCGCGCTATTACCTGCTGGCGTTGTTGGGAGAGCAGGCGTCCCGGTGGCTTAGCCTGAAACTGCTCTGGGATTTGATGGCGTGGTTGGGAGAGCTGGCTACCCGGTGGCTGAGTTGGAGTCCGATAACGTGACGTGGGCAGTCTGTTGCCGTTGCATCAACAGCTAACCTGCCTTTCACCGCTGCCGGCCCCGTGGGATGCTATTATTGGGGGCAGAATCCGGCCTATTCCGGTTGGCGTTAGAAAGGGGGCGGTAAGATGGCGTTTTACGTTTACGTTACGGGGTTCGAGTCCGACGAAATTTCGGTGTTCACCATGAACCCGGACAGCGGGGAGTTGGCGCACCAGCGGAATGTGGCGGTCAGCGGCAAGCCGGCGCCGCTGGTCCTCAGCCCGGACAAGGGTACGCTGCACGTGGGACGGCGGGGGATACCGGAAATTTCCAGCTACCGGGTTGACCCTTCCAACGGCGACCTGTCCTTTATCAGCACGGTAGCGGCGCCGTCCGACCCCTGCTATCTGTCCACCGACCGGCGGGGCAACTTCCTGTTTTCATCCCACTATGAAGGGGCGCGGGTCATGGTGCATCCCATCGGCGACGGCGGTGGGGTGCAAGACCCTCCGGTGGAAAACCTGGACACGGCTATCGGGGCGCACTGCATCCAAGCCGACCCCACCAACAAGTTTGTGTTCGTGCCGCACATCTCCGGGCGGGGGCCAAACCTGATTATGCAGTTCCGTTTTGAGCAGGACACCGGGCAGCTGACGCCCAACGCGCCGCCCCACGTTTCTCTGCATAGCCGGGTGGGGCCGCGGCATTTCTGTTTCCACCCCGGACGGGATGCTATCTACTGCTCCAACGAACAGGGATGCAGCGTGACGGGCTACCACCTGGACGCAGCGGCGGGAACCTTGACCCCCTTCCAGACCATTTCCACGCTGCCGGAGGGCTACGCCGGCGCCAATTCCTGCGCGCAAATCCAGATTGACCCGTCGGGGCGGTTCCTTTACGCGCCCAACCGGGGCCATAACAGCATGGCCTGTTACCGGGTCGGGCCGGAGGACGGGCGGCTGGAGTTTATCGGACACGCCGACACCGAGCCGACGCCCCGGGTTTTCAGCATTGACCCCCAGGGCAAGTTCCTGTATTCGGCGGGCTTGGATTCGTCCAAGCTGGCGGCGTTCAGGATTGACCAGGACAACGGCGCGCTGGAACGGTTCGCCACCTACGACGTGGGCCAGTCGCCCATGTGGGTGTTGATTACGGAGTTGGGGGGTTAAGCGGGGCCGACAGCCAATAACGTCTTAGGGGCGCATGGCGGTGCGCCCCTACGTTGGAATGACGGTAGTTTTGGCGTGGGGGTTCGCAGGCTGAAAGCCTGCGCCACCGGGTTGGCGGGTAAGGCTTCTGGATTCCGGCTTTCGCCGGAATGACGGGGCAAATTGCGCGATGCCGATGTTGAGCCGGGCGTTCTTTACAGGCCGTAGGCTTTCTTGTAGCTGAGGCTGATGCGCCGCTTGGCCGGGTCTATGCTCAGGATTTGGGCGCGCACTTTCTGGCCCTGGTAAACGATTTCGCTGGGGCTGTTCAGCCGGCGGGGGGAAAGCTCGGATATGTGAATCAACCCCTCAACCCAGTCCTCCAGCCGCACGAAGGCGCCAAAGTCGGCCAGGCGGGTGACGGTGCCTTCAACGATGTCGCCCTCGTTGTAGCGCTCCGGCACGGTTTCCCAAGGTTCGGGGAGGCAGCGTTTCAGGCTGAGGCTGACCCGGTTGTTTTCCTGGTCCACTTTCAAGACCTGTACCGTTAACTCGTCGCCGACGCTGACCACTTCATCGGGGGACTTGAGCATCTGCCAGGAAAGTTCGGAAATGGGGATGAGGCCGTCGGCGTCTCCCAGGTTCAGGAAGGCGCCGAAACCCCGCAATGACCTGACCCGCCCGGTTACCAGGGAGCCTTCTTCCAGGGTAGCAATGAACGCCCGGCGGGCTTCTTCCCGGCGCTGCTGGTACAGGGCGCGCTCGGAAAGCACCAGCTTCTCTCTCCCGGAATCCAGTTCCAGCACGTTGAAATCGGCGGTCTCGCCCACTCGCTGGGTATAGTCTTTTTCGGCGCCGTTGGCCGAGGACGGGGCCACGTGGGAGCGGGGCACGAAACCCCGCAGGCCCTTGATGTCCACTTCCAGGCCGCCCTTGTTGTAGCCGGTGATTTTGGCGGTGACGGTCTGGCCTTCGTCCAAGTTCTGCCGGAGTTCGGCCCAAATCTGGCTGCGGCGGGCGCGGTCAAAGGATAACAGGGCCATGTCCCGGCCCCGCTCGCCTCGCAAAAAGGTCAGGGCCAGTCGGTCGCCCGGGGCCAGGTTCTCCCGTTCCTCCGGTTCCAGGGTTCGCATCTCGGCGGCCGGCACCATGCCTTCGGTCTTCAGGCCGATATTCACCACCAGCCCTTCCTCGTCAATGCTGACTACTTCGCCCTCCACCGTATCCCCGCCCCGCAGCCGTTGGGGGGCGAAAGACTCTTCGGGCAGTTGGGACATATCGCTGATGGCGTCCAGATCGGGTACAACCATGCTGGGCAACTCCTCACTAATCAGGGCCTTATTGGCTCCGCTTGCGCTGGCGGGGCAACCGATACATTACAACACAGCCGGGCCAATTATCAAAGTACCTGGCGACACCGGGTAAAGGCCATTTATGTCAATTTCTCCGTTGTTTGGGAAAGACTTTTCCAAAACTCCAAGCGGCCCGGCAAGGCAACTTGTTTCAACCGGGCCGACGCTCCGCAGATTTTACGAGCAGGCAGAAATGCCCGTCCCACCTAGTTAAGGTCAACGACGGATTCGGTGGGCTGGACTTGGGGAACCATTTCCAGGGACGACAGCTTTTGCATCGCCTTGCGGGTGTCGCTGGCAACCCGGGCCGGGTCCCAGTAGTTGACCCGGCGCTTGAACAGCCAGTAGGTAAATTCCTTCACGTCGGACAGGGACCAGCCCGGCGAATCGGCCCCTTCCGGCCCAACGTAAGGGGTTGGCGTCCTTTCCGACTTCAGGCAGAAGTCTTGCCAAAGGTCGCTGCGGTTCTTGGCGTACAGCAGGGCAAAGGCTTCTTCCACCAAATCCTCGCTGTCGGGAAAGCAGCGCGCCCGGTGGCTTTTCCGCACCTCTTCCTCCACCGCCAGTTGCAGGGCCTCTTCCAGCACCACGCCGTACCAGTAATTGAGATAGGCCCGGTGTTTCGTTGCGCCAATGAGTCGTCGGAAAGTGTCGTCGGAAACCTCCGGGGGCAGCCGGCCTTCGAATAACAGGGACTCCCTGGCCCCGGCGGGAATTTCTCCACCACCGTTCAACTCACCAACAAGCCGTTCCGCCAAAAGCAGCCAGTCCAAAGCCTCCCCCTGGATTAGATACTGGTAGCGACGGCCTTGATACACTTCCCCCGGCAGTGTCCATAGCCCCACCGCTTCCAGCAGGGCTTGATACCAGGGCGCGCCGGCCGCCACCGCCGATTTGAGATGGAGCACCGCCGGATAGTGGACGGTGGACAGTGAATGGTGGTTAGTCGTCATCGCTAATCACTAGCCACCACGCCGGCTTTCCGGGACAGCCGGGCGTCGAATATCGCCAGGCGTTCCGGCTTGGGGGCGCGGATGAAGGACAGAAATTCCTGGCGGGGCATGGTGTTGAGGATGTGTTCGGGGCGGCACCAGGCCCGCCGGGCCACCGCTGCGCCGAACCGCCTTTGATGCAGCGTATCCCGTTGGTGGGAGTCGGTGTTGATGACCAGGGGAACACCCAACTCCCGGGCCCGGTAGGCGTGGGTGTCCTTCAAGTCCAGCCGTTCCGGGGCGGCGTTGATTTCCAGGGCCGTGCCGGTGGCCCGGGCGGCTTGCAACACCGCCTCCAGGTCGAAACTGGTGGGGTCGCGGCGGCCAATCAACCGGGTGGAAAGGTGGCCGATGATGGTGACGGCGGGGTGCTGCATGGCTTGAACCAACCGCCGGGTCATGGTTTCCGAATCCTGCCCCATCGCCGAATGTACCGACGCCACCACCACGTCCAGTTGGGCCAGTACGTCGTCCGGGAAGTCCAGCGATGCGTCGGCCCTGATGTCCACCTCCGAACCGCAAAGGATGGTTATGGGGTAGCGTGCTTCCAGGGAACGCAGCAGCTTTATCTGCTGTTCCAGCCGTTGCGGAGACAGGCCGTTGGCGATTCCCAACCCCTGGGAGTGGTCGGTCAGGGCCATGTACTCGTAGCCCTGGGCCGCCGCCGCCTCAATCATGGCCTCGATGGTGTCGCTGCCGTCGCTCCAATCGCTGTGCAGGTGCAGGTCGCCCCGCAGGTCGGTTTCCTCCACCAAGGCGGGCAGTTGGCCGTGCTGGGCGGCGTCGAGTTCGTGGACGCCGGCGCGCAGTTCCGGCGGAATGTAGGGCAGGCCCAGCCGGGCGTAGAAAGAGGTTTCGTCCGGGAATCTTTCCACTTGGCCCGTTTCCCGGTCGGTGATTCCGTATTCGTTCAGGGACAGCCCCAGGCGGTTGGCGTAGTCGCGCAATCGGATGTTGTGCTGCTGGCTGCCGGTGAAATACTGCAACAGGGCGCCGAAAGAGTCTTCCTCGCCAATCCGCAGGTCAATCTGGATGCCAGGATTGACCACCACGCTGGTTTTCTGGTCCCCCTGAACCAGCACTTCCTGGACTTCCGGCAGGGACGCCAACGCTTTATGGACTTCCCCCGGGCGGTCGGAAAGGCCGATGAGGTCAATGTCGCCGATGGTCTCTTCCCAGCGGCGCAGACTGCCCACCGGGTAAAGCTGGGTCAGGTGGGGGCATTGCTCCCGCAGGGCGGCGACCACGGACTCGGCGGCGGCCAACGCCTCCCCGATGGGGGTGCGGCTGTCCTTGGTTCGCAAGGCACGGATATGGCGCAGGATGTTGTCGGCGGTCTTTTGGCCCAGTCCGGGCAACCGCGAAAGCTGGCCCGATTCGATGGCCGTTTCCAGTTCCTCGACGGTGGCGACGTTCAACTCCCTCGCGATAAGCCCGGCGGTCTTGGGGCCGATACCGGGGACGGCTACGATGTCCAGGATACCGGCGGGAAATTCCTCCCGCAAACGCTGGTAGGTCCGGACCTGGCCGGTGTCCATCAGTTCGTGAATCTTGTCGCTGATGGCTTTGCCGATGCCGGGGACTTTTTTCAGGTCAACGCCGTCGGCCACCGCTTGTTGCAGGGGGAAAGAAAGCTGGGAAATGGTGTGGGCGGCCCGCTGGTAGGCCCGAATCTTGAAGACGGTATCGCCCTTGATTTCCAGCAGGGTAGCCATGTTGTCGAAAAGCCGGGCGACTTCTTCGTTGGTTGCCGGATGGGTCACTGACATTCCGGTCTGCCCTTTCCGGGGAATTGTTGGCGGCGGCTGGCGGTATCCCACCGGCCGTCCGTCTAGTATAACTTGAATCGGCAAACGGTGGGAATGTGTTATAACAGTCCTCAAATCAATAATCACCCATCAATTGCATTGAAGGAAGCCAATAACGGAAACTGGATTCCCGCTTTCGCGGGAATGACGTGATCCGGCGGGAATGACGGTAGGGACAGCCAACAATCGCAATGATGATGGTAAGGAGTCAATAATGGAAACGGTAGGATTCATTGGCCTGGGCAACATGGGCGGCGGGATGTCGCGCAACATCCAGCTCGCCGGATACCCCATGACCGTGTTTGACATTCGCGAGGCCGCCGCCCTCCCGCTACTGGAAGGCGGGGCGCGGCTGGCGTCATCCCCGGCGGAGGTGGCCGAGGCCAGCGACATTACCTTCACGTCGCTGCCGGGGCCGAAAGAGGTGGAGGCGGTGGCGATGGGCGCCGAGGGCGTACTGGAAGGCATCAAGCCCGGCAGCATCTACGTTGACCTGTCCTCCAGCCGCCCCACCCTTATCCGGGAAATCGAACCCCGGTTCCGGCAGAAGGGCTGCCACGTCCTGGATGCCCCGGTTTCCGGCGGCAAGTCCGGCGCCGAGAGCGGCAACCTGGCCGTCATGGTGGGCGGCGACAGGGAGATTTTCGAGCGAATCAAGCCCATCCTGGATTCCTTCGGCGACAAGGTGTTTTACGCCGGGGCCATCGGCGCCGGTTCCATCTGCAAGCTGATTCACAACATGATTGGCCACAGCGTCCGCCAGGCCATCGCCGAAGGTCTCACTCTGGGTGTCAAGGCCGGCGTGGAGCCGGAGGCGGTGTGGGAAGGGATGCGCCGCGGTTCCCTGGGCCGGATGCGGGTGCTGCACGAGGGGTTGGTGCGGACGATGTTTCACGGCGTCTTTGAGCCGGCCAGCTTTGCTCTGAACCTGGCCTACAAGGACATTACGCTGGCTACCGAGTTGGCCAAAGAGTACGACGTGCCCATGCCCATCACGACGTTGGCGGAGCAGATAACGCTCCAGGCCATGAACCGGGGCTGGGCCGACCGGGACAGCAGCGTAACGGTGCTACTGCAAGAGGAACAGGCCGGGGTGGAAGTGCGCGCGCCGCACCTGGACCCGGCGCAAACGGGCAAGTTCATCACCACCCACCCGGAGGAGGAGTAGGGGAGGCCGGAAAGGCGCTGCTACAGGAAATGCCGCCGTTACATCCCTCCGCTTACAACGTCAAGTCCGCTGAAATCAACCGCCGATGCTTGGCGTCGGCGGCCAAGGCGAAGATTATCAACGCCATTCTTCCCAGCACTACGTCCGCCGGGTCAGTCCAGAAGATGACGGGGACGGGGATCATGGAGTCCTCTCCTTCGATTTCCATATACACTGCTCCAGTAGAAAGGTGCCGTTCAGACCGGTCGGGCAAGGTGAACTCGCCGGTGTCCTCCCTCTCAACCTCCAATTCGTCCAGAATCGCCTCCGGTATCAGCGTGTGAAATTTATCGGTGTCCACAACTCCATTAAGAGAGCGGCTTTCGGTTCTGGCCTGGTTCCGGATTACGAAGTCAACGCTGAATGTTCCCACTTCCCCGCCGACGGTGGTGCCGGGTAGAATTATCTGCGGTTCGGACGTTTTTTGCTTTGGTGTCATTTCGTCCTCGTTAACGGGGGTTGCTTTCTGACGCTGACGGGGTAACCGCGTTGCCGACTACAACGTTAGCCGGGCCGGAATCAAACGCCGGTAAGTGGCATCGGCGGCTAGGCCGAAGGATTCCAAGGCCATAGCCCCCAATAAAATCGTGTCCGGGTCAGTGCCGAAAACCACGTAAACATTCCTTATTCGCCCCTGCAACTCCATCGGCACCCAGCCAAGCGCAAGTTCCAGCCGGGAGCCGTCTGCCAGGACGAAAGTCTCCGTCTCTTCCCTCTCAACGCCCAAATCCTCCAGGATTAACGCATAGACGACGGTATAAGACGACCCGGTGTCCACCAACCCGTTAAGAGTGAGATGCTGAGTCCGGGCCTGATTCCAGATTGTGAAGTCAACGCTGAAGGTTCCCACTTCCCCTCCGATGGTGGTGCCAGGTAGAATTATCCGCGGCTTGTATATCTTTTGCTCCGGTGTCATTTCTACCTCGCTGGCGCGCGTTTCGTATAATCATTCTTAGAGTCGAAGCCATTATATCAACCCTATGACCAACTCTCCCAACGACTTCAATCGCCCCCGCATCCTGCTGGCTACCGGGAATCGGGCCAAGCAGGAAACGCTGCGCTGGCTGCTGGAGGGTCTGCCGCTGACGCCGGTGGCCCCGGCGGAGTTGGGGCTGTCTCCCGACGTGGACGAGACGGGCGAGACCCACGAGGAAATCGCCCGCCGCAAGGCCGCCGATTGGTCAAGGGTCGCCGGCATGACGGTCATCGCTTCCGACGGCGGCCTGGTCATTCCAGCGTTGGGGGCCAACTGGGAAAGCCGCTACACTCACCGCTTCGCCGGCCTCGCCGCCGACGATGGGGAACGCACCCGCCGACTGCTGGAATTGATGCGTCCCTACCGGGGTGAACAACGGGCCGCTTCCTGGATGGAATCCGTCGCCATCGCCGACCGGGGGGAAGCGCTGGCGTCGTGGGAACTGACCGGCGCGACTGGGGTCATCGCCGACCAACCCGGCCCGTCGGGGGACTTGCCTGGGTTTTGGGTGTTCTCCGTGTGGCATTTCCCCCAATTCGACAAGTTATACGTGGAACTGTCCGACGCCGAAAAAGAGTCGCTGAACGACCACTGGGTACAACTGAAAAGGCTGGTGCAGGGCTACTTTTCGCAGTGACGCGGGCTGCCTGCCGTAATTGACTTCATTCGCTGTCTGCCGTATCATCTGCGTTTAACTCACGAAAACCCGTTTTAGCGTGGATTTCGTTGCCGGTGGCGGGTAAACAATCCTGAAACCGAAAGGCCCGGTGAATATGGCCCAGCAACGCGAATATAGAGTAATCCGGGAGCGCAATGTCATGGTGCCTATGCGGGACGGCACCCGCCTGGCTACCGACATTTTCCGTCCCGACGCTCCTGGCCGGTTCCCGGCGCTGGTGAACCGGGGGCCTTACGGCAAGGAAGGCTACCTGGACAACCCGGACCATTCCATGTGGTATTTCCCCAAGCACGGCTACGTTTTCGTCAGCCAGGATTGCCGCGCCCGTTTCGACTCCGAGGGTGACTACTACGATCCGGTTTTCCAGGAGGCCCTGGACGGTTGGGATACGGTGGAATGGGCCGCCCGGCAGCCCTGGGCCACCGGACGGGTGGGAACCACGGGCCAATCCTACCTGGGCGCCACCCAATACACCCTGGCCGGAACCAACCCGCTGCCGCCTCACCTGGGCGCAATGGCTCCGGTGTCCGCGTCCTCCGACTTTCATCAAAGCTGGGTCTATCACACGGGCGGCGCAATGGAATGGGGCTGGATGGTTCCCTACGCCGTCCACAAGGGCCGCAACACCCTGGAACGCATTGGCCGCAGCGACCTGCTGGCCCAAATGGATGAGTACGTGCTGCCGCCGGGCAATTTCGCCCAGCCCTTGACCGACCAGTGGTATCGCCACCTGCCCCTGCGCGACTGGATTGACCGCCTGAAAGAAACCGCCCCCTATTTCCATGAGTATTTCGACCAGGAAAACGATGGCCCTTACTGGTGGCGGGCCAACCTGCTCCGCAACCTGTCCGGAATCAAGATTCCCATGTTCCACGTCAGTTCCTGGTACGACATCTTCCTGGAAGGAGCGCTGAATTCCTACCAGGCCATTCGCGACCGGGGCGCCAAATCCCTGGCCCGCCAGAACCAGAAACTGCTCATCGGGCCTTGGGCGCACATCCGCCCCTACACCGAGGCTACTTCCGGGGGGTGCGGCGACATTGACTTCGGCCCCGAGGCCCGCATCGAGCTACACGAATACCTGCTGCGCTGGTTCGACCACTGGTTGAAGGATGAGGATACCGGGTTCATGGAAGAGCCGCCGGTTTACCTTTTCGTCATGGGCGACAACAAATGGCGGCAGGAAAACGAATGGCCGCTGGCCCGCACCAACTACACCCGCTACTACCTGCACTCCGGCGGCGACGCCAACACCCGGCGGGGCGACGGTTCCCTGTCCACCATCCCGCCCGGCGAGGAAACCCCGGACCAGTACGTTTACGACCCGGCCAACCCGGCCCCCACCGCCGGCGGCAACACGCTGATTATTGACTACGGAGTTTTTGACCAGGGCGGGGTGGAAGACCGGCCCGACGTGCTGGTCTATACGTCGGAACCCCTGGAGCGGGACCTGGAAATTACCGGCCCCATATCGGCCAAAATTTTCGCCGCCAGCAGTGCGATAGACACCGACTTCACCGCCAAGCTGGTGGACTTGCGGCCCGACGGTTACGCCCAGAATATCCAGGATGGCATCGTCCGCGCCCGTTACCGCACTTCCGCCGCCCAACCTTCTTTCATCATTCCCGGCCGGGTGGTGGAATATACCATTGACCTGTGGGCCACCAGCCACGTTTTTAAGGCCGGCCACCGCATCCGGCTGGACGTTTCCAGCAGCAACTTCCCCCGATTCGACCGCAACCCCAATACCGGCGCGCCCATCGGGGTGGATGACCGGCTGGAAACGGCCCGGCAGACTGTCCACCATTCCGGGGCCTACCCCTCCCACGTCCTGCTGCCGGTGATACCCCGGTAGCCCATCCCGAAATCGTCGAGGCACAGGCAAGCATGACTACCAGCAAAGGTTTCCTCAACCAGTCCCAGCGGGAAAACCTGACCCTGACATTGGACAGGCTCATTCCTGCAACGGAGGAAATGCCGGGCGCCGGCGCATTGGGGTTAGCCGATTTCGTGGAACGGGCGGCCGGCGGCAGTCCCAAGGCCCGCCGCTTGTTCACCGACGGCTTGACCCAACTGGAAATCGCCGCCGTACAGAAGTCGGGGACGCCATTCGCTCAACTGGACGGCCCTGCCAGGGAGTCCGTGCTGAAAGAACTGCAAGCGCAATGGCCGGCCTTCTTCGACGCCCTGCTGAGGCAATGCTACAACGGTTACTACACCAACCCGCAGGTGTTGGAACTAATCGGCTACGAATCTTCCAACCCCGCTGATTACCAGTACCAACCCCTGGACGAAACCCTGCTGGAACCCCAGCGACAGCGGGCGCCCTTCTGGACCCAGGTTTGACCATTCCCGGCGGCATCAGAGCGGGGGAGGGGTGTGAACTAAAGTGTCAAAAGGCCCCCGGCTTCCCCGAAAGGAGGGTTGAACATGACGACCAGAGTTGACCTGGATCGCCGGCTCCGTCAACTGGAATCCGAAGTGGTTTCCCTGGGCGGCTTGGTGGAAAAGGCGGTGCGGCGGGCGGTGGGCGCCCTCAATACCCGCGACCTGGCGGAGTCCCAACAGGTGATTGATGAGGACGACATTATTGACCGCAAGCGGTACGAAATCGAAGACCTCTGCATCAACCTGATAGCCACTCAGCAGCCGATGGCCCGCGACTTGAGGCTAATCATCGCCCTGCAACACATCACCGAGGAACTGGAGCGGATTGGCGACTACGCCGAGGGCATCAGCAAAATTAGCCTGTCCATCGGCGACAACGACCTCCTCCGGCCCTTGATAGCCATTCCCGAAATGGCGGAAAAGGCCGGCGATATGCTCCGGGGCAGCATAGACGCCCTCAGCACCCGGGACACCGTCCGGGCCGCCCAGGTGTGGCGGGACGACGACGAAGTTGACGCCCTGTACGACCGGATTTACCGGGATTTGCTGACCTGCATGGAGGAAGACCCCAAGGCGATTAAGAAAGCCACCTACCTGCTCTGGGTGTCCCACGACCTGGAGCGCATCGCTGACCGTTCTACCAACATCGCCGAGCGGGTACACTACATGGTTACGGGCAGCATGGAAAAACCCAAGTCCGTTCCCGCAGTCAAGCCGTGAACCGACGCCAAGGCCGCAAACACTCCGTCCCAACGCTGAGACGGGACTGAAACCCGTCTTTGCGCTCAATTGTGTCTGGAGTCCTTGACTTCTGAGTTCGCGAGGCGCATCCTGTTCGGGACGGTATCCAAAGTATCCCCACCGTTTTTCAACGGTGCCCACATGGTTGAGTATTCGGAAATTAGGGAACGCGATCAGGTCCCTAGCCGCCCAAGCCCTGTTCAACCAAAAAGTTTTCTGGCTGGTTGAATTAGTCGCTTTTATAACCTTCGTAGTCATTTACACTTGGCAGTACTGGCATGAGCAACCAACCGCAATCGGCGATTGGTTTTTCGACTACGCAGGATTAGCCAAGATATTCGGCGCGTCCGCAGGCATGGCAGCCCTGTTCGGAGGCGTGTTTGAGGTGGCGCTTTTCATGGTGTTGCTGGTGCCAATGATGATTGGCTGGATTGAGAAACGCGAGCGCGAGCGCATAGCGCGGCTTGCCAAAGAGAACGGAATTATGACCCCCGAATGGGAACGGCTGCTGGAAAAAGATTCCAACGGCTCCACGTCCGACGGGAAGCGCTAGTCCTGAATGCGGGGATTTCTGCCTTTGGCGACATAGAGGCGGGTTTTTGATTCGCCCTCCCCCTGGAGCGTTGGGGGCAATCCCACAGCCTGACGCTCCCTCTTTCAAGGCGAAAGGTCACCCCGTCAACGCCAACTCCAACTGGCCCTGGGGTCGCCTCAACTGTCGGGCCGGGTTGCTTATTGGCAGTTCCCACTTGCAGCGGGCCTCGTCCACCAGGGCCAGTACGCTCTTGGTGTAATCCTCCGGGGCGTAGTTCCGGGCACGGTACAGCCGCTCGTAGCCGGGGGTCAGGTGGGGATAGGACTCCCGAATTAGCGGCATGAACCATTCCTTGACTCCCGGCCGCAGGAACAGCAGATTGGCCCCCAGGAACCGGGCCTTGTGCTGGGCCGCCGCCGCCGCTACCGCCTCGATGCTTTCCCAGGTGTCCGAGATACCCGGCAGCAGGGGCGCCATCAGGACGCCGGCGGGAATACCGTTCTCTACCAGGTACTGCATCGCTTCCAGACGGGCCAGGGGATTGGGCGCGCCGCTTTCGGTCTGCTTCCAGACCTTCGGGTCAATGCTGCCGACGCTGAAGTTGACCTGCACATCGGCCACTTCGTAAAGTCTTAGCAGAACGTCCAGGTCGCGGCGCACCAGCACCCCCTTGGTGGTGATGGACGCCGGGTTGCCGAACTCGGCCAGGATTTTAAGGATGCGGCGGGTAAGTCGGTATCCGCCCTCGGCGGGTTCGTAAGGGTCTGAGGCGGTGCCGATGGCTATGGGTTCGCCCCGGTTCTTGCCCCGCCGGAGTTCCTGGGCTAACACTTCCGGGGCGTTGACTTTGGCGAAGACCCGCTGGTTGAAGTCGGCGCCGGCGTTCATGCCCCAAAATTCGTGGGTGGTGCGGGCGTAGCAGTATTGGCAGGCGTGACGGCAGCCCCGGTAGGGGTTCAGCGTCCACCGGAAGGGAAAACCGGGCGCGTCAATCCGGTTTAACAGGGTCTTGCAGTAGATTTCCTGGACTTCGGCTTCGGCCATGATTTCCACCTTCCTGCCGTCAACGGCTTGGACGCCTGTATTTACGGAGTCTCCACGGTTACCCCGGTAATAGAAACGCCAGTTCGTAGAAACAACTGTGCTAAACCTAACCGCAACCGCTGCCGATGTCAACCCCTTGCCGGCCAACGGTGTGCTAGAATTGGGACTGTGCAGAGTGGGTTCGGGCATAAATGACGCTGGAAGGGGCCGGCAGCGTAGCCAGTCTGGCAGGGGTGGTCGTCTCCCTGGTTGGACTTGCCATTGCGATATGGCACATAATGAAACTGCGGGGCGAGACCCGCGCCGCCCGGGAATCCTCTGAGGAAACCCGGCGGGCATTGGAACGGGAAAACGCCGGCATCAACCTAGCCCGGGTGAATGAGCGCATTGACGCCCTTCGGTAATTGCATCGCAACGGGGAATGGGCGCGGGCTTTGGACAGGTATCCGGAAATTCTCAGGATGCTGACAGATGTCCGGGTTCGCCATCCTGAAATGTCCGAAGAACAAAGCGTCAAGGTTCAGGATGTCATCAATTTAATCGGGCGGATGACAAACGCCGCCGAGCGCAACCCCGGCGTTGACCCACAAGAGATAGCAGGCCAATTCAATCAACAACTGTCCAACGCCCAGGAATCCTTGACCGAAGTTGAAAGTCAACTGCGGCAAAGCCATTGACGGAGAATTGAAATGCAACAACCAAAGATGGTCCAATTGGCGCAACAACTCTTGGAAACCGCCCGAGCTGGCAAAGTGAAATGGAGAGAGGGGCTTGCTAGCGACTCTTACACTGCCAGCCTGCCTGACATCTCTCTTATCATCACGAGGACAATGCTGTCCCCTCTTGAAGGGTACAGGCTCGACTTGGTTAACGACAAGGGCAAGATAATCGAGTCCATTTCCCACGAACTTTCGGACCCCCTGCCTCGAGGTCAATCCTTGCGCGAGATTCACGACCTAGCCCGCCGCGACGTCCTGGACATTGACGGGAACATCGACAAGGCCCTGGAATACCTGCGCCGAGCCTGATGCGGCATCCACATATTCGAGGGAGGCACCGGCATACCTTACAAGCCATTTTCGCAAATCCAACGCCCGCGAACATCCGTTGGGCCGAGGTTGAATCGCTTATGGTGGCCTTGGGCTTTGAAGTCATTGAACGGTCCGGTTCCAGGGTATTGCTCAGGAAGGGCACCGACCGGACGACAATCCATAAACCCCACCCGCGTTCAGAGGTTGGCAGAGCCACCATCCGGGAAATCGCCAAGTTCTTGTCAGATTTAGGAGTAACGCCATAATGCAGTACAAAGGCTATGTCGCGGCTATTGAGTACGACGACATTGAGGACCTGTTGTATGGCCATGTCGTCAATACCGGAACCTACTCCATCTGCAACTTCGCCGCCTCCGACGTGGAAGGCTTGAAACGGGAATTCAAGGTTTCCGTAGAGGATTACCTGTCCTCATGCCGGGAAGACGGTATCGAACCCCTACCTCCCTACTCCGGCAAAATCAACCTTCACGTGGGGCCGGTTCTGCACCGCAAGATAACCCTGCTGGCCCTGGAAGATGGCGTAAGCGTTGACCAGTGGATAAGGCAGGCCCTGGAAGAGAAAATCTCAGCCCTCCAGTCCGGTATCCGAAAATAGTTCGATAGTCCATAGGCAATCCCAAAAACCCCCATTAACGGAGCGACGATATGGTTTCTGCCCCCGACATCACTACCCTGGGACAACTACGTGAGAGCGGCTACCAAGTCATTCCCGTCCGCGAGGAAATCCGCCGCAACCTCATCGCCAAAATCCGAGCCGAGGAGATCGTCTTCCCCGGTATTATCGGCTTTAACGACACGGTCATTCCCCAACTGGAAAACGCCATCCTGGCCGGCCAAGACGTTATCCTGCTGGGCGAGCGGGGGCAGGCCAAGTCCCGCCTCATCCGCAGCATGGTCAACCTGTTGGACGACTTTATTCCCAAGGTGGCCGGCTCCGAGATTAACGACGACCCTTTCCGGCCCATCTCCGAGGAATGTCGCCAGAAGGCCCAGGAATTGGGCGACGACTTGCCTATCGAGTGGGTGCCCCGCGAGGAACGCTACTCGGAAAAGCTGGCTACGCCGGATATTTCCATAG
This sequence comes from Dehalococcoidia bacterium, assembly GCA_963665735.1. Lineage (GTDB taxonomy): Bacteria > Chloroflexota > Dehalococcoidia > Lucifugimonadales > UBA3495 > CATOSK01. The sequence goes on from OY762444.1 coordinate 2,462,020, forward strand.
CCGACCTCATCGGCGAAATTGACCCCATCAAGGTGGCCGAGGGCCGCTACCTTTCCGACGAGCTGGCTATCCACTACGGGCTGGTTCCCCGCACCAACCGGGGCATCTTTTGTATCAACGAACTGCCCGACCTAGCCGAGCGCATCCAGGTGGGTCTGTTCAACCTGATGGAAGAGCGGGACGTGCAGATTAAGGGCTACCGCATCCGTATGCCCCTGGACGTTTACGTGGTGTCCACCGCCAACCCGGAGGACTACACCAACCGGGGCCGCATCGTCACCCCGCTGAAAGACCGCTACGGCTCCCAGATTCACACTCACTACCCAAGGGCCATCCAGGAAGAAATCGCCATCATGGACCAGGAACGCTCCCGCTTCCCCGACGAAGACGCCATCGTCGTACCCCAGTTTATGAAGGAAGTCTTGGCCGAAATCACCGCCCAGGCCCGGGCCAGCAGCGAAATCAACCAGCGCTCCGGCGTCAGCGTCCGGGTATCCATCGCCAACTACGAAACCCTGGTCAGCAACGCCCTACGCCGGGCCATTCGCCACGGCGACGGGTTGGCCTGTCCCCGAGTCAGTGACCTTCCTTACATCATGGCGTCCTTCGGCGGCAAGATTGAGCTGGAAACCTTCGAGGAGGGACGGGAAGGCCGGGTTATGGAAGACCTGACCAAGCGGGCGGTGCTACGGGTCTTCGGCGGTTACTTCGATGTGGACGAACTGGAGGACACGGTGACGGCCTTCGACCTGGGCAATTCCGCCGAGACCGGCAGCGAAAAGCCGGCGGCGGAGTACCCGGCCCTGGTGCAAAGCCTGGAGGGGATGCCGGCCGCGGTGGAACGCTTGGCCGGCGACGCGCCCCCGGAGGTAGCCGCCTCCGCCGCAGAGTTCATCCTGGAGGGCCTGCACCTGAACCGCAAGCTAAACTGCCACCGCACCCCCCTGGGCTACCTTTACAACAAGTAAATCTGGGAGGAATTTGTGCCGGCACCCAGAAATAACAGGCGCAGACAGGAAGAGTTCCTGAATCAACAATTGGCCTTCCTTCTCCAAAAACGCGGGGGAATAGAAACCGATTACGAGGTGCGTCAAGCTGGCAAGAGGATAGACGTGGTGGCCGATGTGGACGGGTTGATTGTAGTCCTGGAAGCCGAAACGGGATTTCACCGCAAGGCCCAGGCTATCAGGGACGCTGACGCCCGCCTCCGGCAAAAACTGGCTTCGGTGGTTCTGGCTGTTTGCTACCCCGACGACGTTACCCAGGCCAATTTGGGGTCGCGCACTCTCACTTGGCTACTGCGTTTGCAGCCTGGGGAACCCCCGGGAGAATGGGCCACGGGCGACGTAACCCAGTTGGCCCAAGCCGTTTTGCAGGCGCCCAGGTCCCTCAGCGGCGCCGACGCCGCGGCCCGGCTGCTTTCGGACGGTCTTGATGCGATGGTCCAGAGACTCAGAACGCCCGGCCGCCGGTCCTTGGCGATTGCTCTGGACCTTCCCCGAACCAAGCCTGGCAATGGGCCGCGGAAGGACGGCTATTTCGTAGCGGCCAAGCGGGGAATGTTGGTGGCGGCTACTGCCATGCTGTTTCACCACCGGGTTCAGGCCCACTTGCCAGCCCGCCGTCCCCGTGGATTCGACGGAAACTGGCCGCCGCCCAGCCTCGCAACTTGCGCCGGGTCGGCCACGCCTGTTTATGACTTTCGTGATGCCTGGCGGGGCATCCTGGCCGTGGACTACCGCCCGGTTTTCGAGACCGGCAGGACTGCTCTGGCCGCCCTTCCCTCCAACCCGGACATCGGTCTGGCGGTGAGCAGGCTGGCGGACACGGTGGGAAAAATCTCGGCGTTGGTGTCGGGACTGCACCATGACCTCCTGGGACGGGTCTTTCACCGGGTGCTGGATACCGCTCGTTATGACGGCTCTTTCTACACTTCCACCACCGCCGCAACCTTATTGGCTGCCCTGGCAATCCGTGAGGATGACTGCGACTGGTCTAAAGTACCCGATGTTTCGGCGCTGCGAATTTGCGACCCGGCTTGCGGCACCGGGACTTTGCTGATGGCGGCCGCCGAGCGCATCAGTTCCCTGCACAACTCCGCGACGCCCGGAGGGTCTGCTGACGAAGCAAGGCTTAGCGGCGGTCTGGTGGAAGACGTGCTTTGGGGTTACGACGTAAACGTGACCGCAACCCACATGGCCGCCAGCACCTTGGGGATGCTCTCGCCCACTACCAGGTTCAGCCGGATGAACATCCACCGGGCCAGGCTTGGGGTTTTCGACGGAGAGCCTTACCTTGGCTCCCTGGACCTTCTCTCCGGCAATATCCGCCTCGCTTCGTCACCGTCAACCACAGAGCAGGTAGAAAACGGGCAAGCGACGGGGGAACAGCCCCCGGCTATGGACCTGGTAATTATGAATCCCCCCTTTACCCGCGACAGCCTGCGCCATGACCAGTTCAGCCGGGAAGACGAACTGGCCATCAAAGAGCGGGAAAAGGATATGCTGGAGGGGCAGCCGTACCGGGAAGCGGCCCGTCTTTCCGGTTCTGCTAACGCTTTCATGGTGCTTGGGGACAAAATGGTAAGCGAAGACACTGGCACGCTAGCAGTGGTTTTGCCGACCGTCATGTCCACGAACCCCGCCGCGTTGCAAACCCGAAGGTATATGGCCCAACGGTTCCACATTGATACCATCGTCAGTTCCCATGACCCAAGCCGCATCTTCTTCTCGGAAAGCACCAACATTGGCGAGATTCTGCTGGTCTGCCGTCGGTGGAAGGAAGACGCGCCAAAGCCGCCGACCCGCGTAGTTAATCTGGCGAGAAATCCGGCGACTCCGCTGGATGCTTTGGACACCGCTCACCGGATAGCCAGGGCTGTCGAGTCCGACAGCCAAACCTCCCATGACTTCACCGTCCAACAAGTCACTGCTGACCGCATCGAACGGGGCGATTGGTTCGCCGTCAACTTCCTGTCGCCTTTCCTGGTGGAATCCTATCGGGCTATCGGCGAAAACTTCCCCGGTTCTGTCCCAACTGCGCCGTTGAGCCAACTGGCCGCCGTAGGCCCGGCGGGGCAACGCATTCGCGATTCCTACACTGCCTCAGCGATGCCTACCGTGTCGGGCCGTCGCGCCCTGTGGCACCACAAGACGGATGTGACCCAATCCATGTTGGCAGAGACCGACGTTTACATCGAACCCAAGGAGGCCAAACGCCACTTGGCCGACAGGTATTGGGAGCAGCGCAGCCAACTCTTATTGCCGCACCGGTTGCGTTTGAATTTGGCGCGGGTCGTTGCAGTTATGTTGCCGGAGCGCGCCGTCGGGTCAATCTGGACGCCCTGCCGTCCCCAAGACCCGGAAATAGCCAAGGCCCTGTGCCTCTACCTCAACTCCGCTCCCGGTATTCTTTCCCTGCTGGGCGGTCGGGATAACCGGGTGCCGTCATACCCGTCCTTCTCGCTGGATACGCTGCGCTCGCTGCCTATTCCCGACTTTGCTGCATTGGACGAGGAACAACGGGGATTCCTCGCCAGCCGGTTTGACTGGCTCCAAGACCAGGCGTTGCAATCCTTCCCGCAAATGCACCTGGACCCGGTGCGTCAGCAGATTGACGACGCGGTAACGCAGGCGTTGGGCCTGGATGCCGACTGGGTAGCGTCCATCCGGCGGGAACTGGCCCGGGAGCCGTCAATCACTGACACGGCAACGGTATCCAGCTAGCGGGCGCGCCCTTTTTGCCGCCGCCGTCGGTTTCAATCCCGCCCGGCCCGGTTTATAATCTGACTTATCAGCAGTGACTCCCAAAGGAACGGGAATCTACCATTCGGCTCTGGCGGTGAGGTAGAGGACCTGAAAAACGGTGGAACCACCCGACAACAGAACTCGTTACTGGGTAATTTACTGCCTCATTTTCGTCGGCTGCATGGTGGGGTTTTCCCTCTACCAACTGCTTTATCTGGGCGGATGGCGGTCGTATAATTGGATGAGCACCCTCAGCGAGGTGTCCAGTTCCTCCATCGGGTTAGCCCTGCTGTCGGCAGCTTCATTGGAAGGGGTGATTTACTTGGTACTATTTGCTCCCCGCAAAGCGCGACAACTGAGAGAAGAAGGCCGGCAGCAAGGCCGGGAAGAAGGCCGTCGTCAGACCATTGAGGAAGTACGGGAATACAACGCCAAAGTAATTGCTTGGGAGACTCGGAAGGACGCGGCCCAAGCCGCCGGTCAGCTCTTTGACGAACCTCGCCCGGAACTTCCTGATTCGCTCAAAGATTAGCGGGAGGCGTTTCCGTGGTACTGTACGCTCCCCACAGAATCCGAAAACTGAAAGAGGAAGGTCATCGTCAAGTCATCGCGGAAATTCGGGAACACGACTCCAAATTAGTTGCCTGGCATTCGCGCATGAAAGAGGCCCATACCAATGGTCAGCCCTTCGATGAACCTCCCCCGGAACTTCCCGAACATCTTCGTGACTTAATCCACGTCCAACCTGGCTCCCACTCCCAAAGGAACGGTGGTTGATATGCACCGGCTGGCATTTCCCCTGCTAATGATGCTGCTGCCCCGGTTTATCCCCCAGATACTCAAGTACCTGCGGCTCATCTGGAAACTCATCTGCGACCCGCGGGTGAACATAATCCTGCGCGCCCTGGTGCCTCTGGCAATTGTGTACGTCATCTTCCCCACCGACATGGTGAAGGACAGCCTTCCCATCATCGGTAGGTTCGACGACATCATCGTCCTCGGTCTGTCCGCGCTAACCCTGGTCAAGCTGGCCCCCAGGGATGTGGTCAACCATCACCTGGGGATTCAGCCGGCCGCCGCCCGCCCCGAAGACCAGGACCCCAACAACGTGGTGGACGGCTCATCCAGGGACATTGACGATTAACCTTCCGCTCCTAACCGTCATTCCCGATTTCGTGGGAATCCAAGCCCCCAACATAGGGGCAGACCGCTGTGTTTGCCCCTTCCAACAACTCCCCATATCCTTCCCGCGCGGGGGTTGATATGCCCGCCCAGCCAGTGCCTAACCCGGCGGCGGCGGAAACTGGCATTTCCCTTTATCTCCACGTCCCGTTTTGCCAAACCAAATGCCCCTACTGCGACTTCAACACCTACCAGGGCATCGAGTCGCTCATGGCCCCCTACCTAGACGCGCTGGCGACCGACCTGGAACTTTGGGGCCGGACGCTGAACCATCCCACCATCAACACCATTTTCTTCGGCGGCGGCACTCCTTCCTACCTGCCCGCCGGAGCCATTGGCCGCCTGCTGGCAGCGGTGGGAGCGAATTTCCCGGTAGCGTCCGACGCTGAGATTACCATTGAAGCCAACCCCGGCGACATCACTTCGCCCTTGGGGGAAAGTCTGCTGAGGGCCGGGGTCAACCGCATCAGCTTTGGCGTTCAGAGTCTTGATGACAGGCTGCTGCAACTGCTGGGCCGCCGCCACGACGCCCGGCAAGCCCATGAGGCGTATCAGGCTGCCCGCGCCGCCGGATTAGACAACATCAGCCTGGACTTGATGTACGGACTGCCCCAACAGTCGGCGGAGCAGTGGAACGATACGGTGGCGCGGCTGGTGTCCTGGCAGCCGGAGCACGTTTCCCTCTACTGCCTTACTCTGGAGGAAGGGACGCCGCTGCATCGCTGGGTGGCCCAGGGCCGACTGTCGGAGCCGGACCCCGACCTGGCCGCCGATATGTACCACCACGCCGAGGATATACTGGCCCAAGCCGGCTACCGCCACTACGAAATTTCCAACTGGACGCTGCCGGGGCGGGAATCCCGCCACAACATGGCCTATTGGCTGAACCTTCCCTACCTGGGGGTGGGGCCGGGCGCCCACTCCCGATTGGGCTGTCATCGTTTCTGGACGGTCAATTCGCCCCGGGACTACATCCACCGGGTCAACCAATGGGCCGCCGTTGACCCCAACCCGGCAATCGCCGTTACTTGGGGACGGGCCGACGGGGAGGCCGCGTCGCCCGAAACCGTCCCAACGATAGAAGGCAGTGAGTTTATCGGCCCGGAGTTGGCCGCCGCCGAGACCATGTTCCTGGGTCTCCGCTTGCTGGACGGGATGGACTTGCCCGCGGCATCCCGACGGGCCGGGGCTAATCTGCTGGAAAAATACCGGGAGCAGGTGGACGACCTGGTGGCCCTGGGACTGCTGGAACGCCAGGACGATACCCTTCGGCTGACCCCCACCGCCTACCTGATAGCCAACCAGGTCTTCACCCGCTTTTTGGAGTGAAAGCCGTAGGCCAGCCCCGATGTTATACTGGTCAACAAGCCGAAGGAAATGGTCAGCGAAGAAGGCAAAATGGACATTAAACAACGCCCCCAACCAACGCTGGACGAATTGTTGCAGACCTTCGGGCTCAGATGCCGGCGCTTTCCGAGGAATACAGTGTCAGTAGCCTGGGGATTCTCGGGCCTTGCGCCACCGGGAAGGCCCGACCCAGCAGTATCCTGCGGGTGCTGGTGGAGTTCGACCAAGCACCGGGCTTGTTCCGGTTCGTCCGATTAAAACGGGAGTTGCCGGAATCGGCGGGGGTCAAAGTTGATCTGGTGCCGAAAAGCACCCTGCGGCCCGAGTTAGGCAAGCAGGTGATGAAAAAATTGGTTGATGTTTGACTGCTCCCCAATCATCCCGCGACTTCATAAATGACATGGTCAAAGCCGGCCGTGGCACCTTGGAACTTGTTGAAGGAATGGACTTCGCCGGTTTCTTGGACGACGCCAAGACCAGGTTTGCCGTGGCCATGACTGTCGGCATTATCGGAGAGGCTGCCAAAAATGTTCCCCAGGAAACCAGAGGCATCAATCCTCAAGTTCCTTGGGCAGATATGGCGGGTATGCGCGACGTTTTGTATCACAGGTACTTTACAATCAATTGGGCAGACGCTTGGCGCACGGTGCAGGAAGATATTCCGGGTTTGCTCGCGCAACTGCGGCGGCTGGATGCCGGACTGTCCCGATTGTCCTCCGATGTTATAATCACCCCCGCAATGCTTATCAAGGACTTGGGCGAGTTCGGCGTCATTGACCTGCTCAACCGCATGGTGGTTGAGGGCCGCGTTGAGGCCGTTGACGGCAACCCCGGCGAGGCGGAGTTGCTGGTGGATACCGGCGACGACACCGCTGCCTGGCGGGTCAACGGCGCCACCGAACTGTTTACCACCGATACCGTCGTCGAGGGCGTCCACTTCACCCGCCGGACTACCCCCTGGCATGACTTGGGCTGGAAGTCCCTGGCCTCCAACGTCAGCGACATTGCCAGCATGGGCGGCCGGCCGGCCTTTGCCCTGGTCACCCTGGGACTGCCGCCGGAAACCGCCGTGGCCGACTTGCAAGACCTGTACCGGGGAATGTTGGAAATGGGCAACCGCTGCGGCGTTTCCATCGTCGGCGGCGATATGGTGCGCTCCCCCGTGGCGTTTATCACCGTGGCCCTGACCGGCGTAACCCGCCATCCGCCGATGCTGCGTTCCTCCGCCCGCCCCGGCGACCTGATAGCCGTCACCGGCTGCTTGGGCAGTTCAGCCGGGGGTCTCAAGTTGATGCTGGAAGACCTGGCCGCATCGCCGGAGGCTGCCGAGTACCTGAAAGACGCCCACCGTCGGCCCGTTCCCGACGTTGCCGCCGGGCAGGCGTTGGCCGCGGCCGGGGTACAAACCGCAATGGACATCAGCGACGGGCTGGTGGATGACCTGGGCAAACTCTGCCGGGCCAGTGGGGTTTCGGCGCAAGTCCGAGCCGACCGGATGCCCATCCATCCCCTGCTGCGGGAGACCTTTCCCGACAATTGCCTGGACTTGGCCCTCAACGGTGGCGAAGACTACAAGCTGCTGTTCGCCGCCGCTCCGTCACTCATGGCGCAAGTCCAGCAGGATTTACCCGAAACCGTCGCCATAGTCGGCCAAATCACCGCCGGCAACCCCGGCCAAGTGACGGTGGTTGATTCCTCCGGGGCGGAGATGGCCGCCAACCGCCGGGGATGGGACCACTTTTCCGCCTAATGTCCTCAACTTTAACCATAATCACCCGCAGCCCGGAGGATACCCGGCGGTTGGGCCACGTTATCGGAGAGCAGGCCCAACCGGGGGACATTTACCTTTTGACCGGGCCGTTGGGCGCCGGCAAGACCTGCCTGACCCAAGGCATCGGTCAGGGTTTGGCCGTGGCCGGCCATCCCCGCAGCCCTACCTTTGTGCTGATGAACCGCTACCGGGGCCGTCTGACCCTGCACCACATGGACTTGTATCGCATTGGCAGCCCGTTGGAAGCGTGGGACTTGGGACTGGACGAATACCTGGAGGGTGACGGCGTTTGCGTTATTGAGTGGGCTGACCAGGCAGAAGAGTTTTTCCCGGAAGATTCGCTTTGGATTGGGCTGGACTATGCCGGCGAAGGCGATTCTATCACGGAGTTGGAAGGCTATCCCCAAGACTCTGACGACGACTCGGAAGCCGAGCCGGAAGAGTATCCCGGACTGCGGAGCATTACCCTTGGCCCGGCCTCGGGCAGGTACGCCCCGCTGCTGCGGGAACTGGCCCGAATCTTCCGGGACGAAGAGGTTAGCCCTTAAATGATTCTGGCGATTGACACTTCCACCCGGTACGGCGGCGTAGCCATCGCTGACGGGGGCCGGGTTGTGGAATCCCGCTGCTGGCATTCCACCGGCAGCCACACCGCCCAGCTGATGCCGGCCGTTGGTGAGATTCTGGCCGGGTTGAAGTTGTCGCCCAAGGACTTGACCGGCATCGCCCTGTCCCTGGGGCCGGGGGCTTTCAGCGCGCTGCGGGTGGGCATGAGCGTCGCCAAGGGGCTGGCCCTGGCCAACCGTCGTCCCCTGGTGGGAATCGGCGCCCTGGATTTGGAGGCGTTCCCCTTCCGTGGTTGGGACAAGCCGGTCTGCGCGCTGCTGCCCTCCGGCAGAAAGGAAGTGGCCTCCGGGCTATTCGCCCCGGACGGCTCCCGCATCAGGCCGGACTTGATTTCCCCGCCGGAAGAACTGCTGGAAGAAATCGCCGGGCCGACCATCTTCTGCGGCGAAGGAATTGACGGTTGGGAACCGTTAATCCGCGGGAAATTGGGCGATGCGGCGCAGCTGTCCCCGTCCTGCCCGGCGCAACGGGTCTGGGCGCTGGCGGCTCTCGGCGCGCAACGGCTGGAGGCCGGGGAGTCCGACGACCTGGCCCAACTGCAACCCTATTATCTGCGGATGCCCAGCATCGGCGGGCCGAAACGCCGCGACCTGATGCCGCAGCAGTCGCAAACAGCAAGGAGCTAGGAACGACAGTTATGGAACAGACGCTGGTATTGGTCAAGCCCGACGGCGTTCAGCGTGGGTTGGCCGGAGAAGTTGTGTCCCGGTTGGAGCGCCGGGGCCTGAAACTGGCAGCCATGAAGTTGATGCAGGTGGACGACGCCCTGGCTCGGGAACATTACGGCGAGCACGTGGAACGGCCTTTCTTTGGGGGATTGGTCAGTTTCATCACTTCCGGCCCTATCGTGGCGATGGTCTGGGAGGGCAAAAACGCCATTGCCCTGGCCCGGCAGACGATGGGGGCCACCAATCCCGCCGATGCCGCGCCGGGAACCATCCGGGGCGACCTGGGCGTGGACATTGGCAGGAACATCTGCCACGGCTCCGACGGGGCGGAGTCCGCCCGGCGGGAGATTGACCTGTTCTTTCGGCCCGCCGAGATACTGAACTACTCCCGCAGCACCGACGATTGGATTACTGAACCCTGACCACCTGGGGCGCGCCGGCCCAAAGCCGTTCCAGGCCGAAGTATTCCCGTTCCTCCGGGCCGAAAATGTGGACTACTACGTCGCTGTAGTCCAGCAGTATCCAGCCCGAACCCCGGGCCCCTTCCCGGTGGAATCGGTTGACCCCGGACTCCTTCAGCGCCTTGCCGATGTCCTCCTCCAGGGCCTCCATCTGGCGGGTGGAGTCGGCGGTCATAACCACGAAATAATCGGTAAACGTCGCCATGCGCCGCAAGTCCAGCATTACGATGTCCTCGGCCAGCTTTTCCGAGGCTACTTCCACCACCAATTGGGCCGTTTCTGTCGGATTCAGAACCTTATCTCCTTCAAGAGCGTTAGAAAGTAACAGCGAGTATAATCTTGCGCTTGAAGTCGGTCAACGGGCCGGCGTCGCCCGGCTATTGAACCGGAAATGAGCCACAAATGAAACCGGCGGTCGTTTTCACTTTGTTGTTGTTAGCCGCGCCGGCGGCAATTTCCTGCCGCGGGCCGGCATCGGCTGTAGCTCTTGCATAGATTCCCCTCCCGGCGGTGGGACGGGGATTGTAACAAAAGGGTTACAACTGCCCCGCACTGGCTCCAAGGCCGGGGACTACTCACGTCAACGGCTGGCGTGTATAATTTGGTTTTCCTATATTCCGGGGATTGTGATATATTTAACAATCGTTGCGCCCGGCGCATGGAGGCGCGCAAGCCGCATTATGGCCGGCGCAGCGGCTTGGGATAGCCAGTCCCCATCGAGGGAACGCCAATCCGAAAGGACTGGCCGGGAGTCACGCCTATGAACCCACATGATGCTCTGCAAGAACTGGCCCGCCGTGGGCTATACTGCCCGGAGACAGAGCACGATAGCTGCGGCGTGGGCATGGTGGCCAATATCAAGGGCGGCAAGACCCACCGCATCATTGACGAGGCCCTGGAAGTGCTGGTCAACCTGGGGCACCGCGGCGCCTGCGGTTGCGACCCGGAAACCGGCGACGGCGCCGGAATCCTGGTGCAGATGCCCCATGCCTTTTTCCAAAAGGTCTGCCCCGACGCCGGAATAACCCTCCCCGGCCCCGGTGAATACGGCGCCGGCACGGTGTTTCTGCCCCCGGAAGAAGACGCTGAGGCCAAGTGCCGCGCCCTGGTGGAAGGGGCAATCGTCGAGGAAGGGCTGGAGTTCCTGGGTTGGCGCGATGTTCCCCTTGACCCCGACAAGCTGGGCCGCGAGGCCCGCAAGGTCATGCCCGTAATCAAACAGGTCTTTGTCGGCGGCGCGTCCTTCTACGACCAGGCTGCGCTGGAACGCAAACTCTACGTCGTCCGCAAGGTGATTGAACACTCTCTCCCCGAATTGGGGCTGTCTGAAGACCAGGCCGATTACTTCTACATTTGCAGCCTTTCCACCAACACCGTCGTCTATAAAGGTCTGCTGATGGCCCACCAGGTTGTGGGGTTCTACCGGGATTTGGCTGACCCCGACCTTATCAGCGCCTTTGCGTTGGTGCATTCCCGTTTCAGCACCAACACCCTGGGCCATTGGAAACTGGCCCACCCCTACCGTTACCTGGCCCACAACGGCGAAATCAATACCCTGCGGGGCAACGTCAACTGGATGCACGCGCGGGAGTCGCAATTCGAGTCCTCGGCCTTCGGCCCCGACATTGCCAAGCTGCCGCCGATAATGACCCCCGGCGCCAGCGACACCGCTTGCTTTGACAACGCCCTGGAACTGTTGATGATGACCGGGCGTGACCTGGGCCACTCCATGCTGATGATGATTCCCGAAGCCTGGGACCAGCATGAGGCCATGTCCCAGGAAAAGAAGGACTTTTACGAGTACCATTCCTGCCTGATGGAGCCGTGGGATGGCCCGGCCATGATGGTGGCGGCCAACGGCAACGAAATTTGCGCCGTCCTCGACCGCAACGGCCTGCGTCCCTTCCGCTACACCGTCACCCACGACGACAAGCTGGTTATGGCGTCGGAAACCGGCGTCCTGGACTTGCCCCCGGCCAGCATACGGGAAAAGGGCCGCCTGCAACCGGGCCGGATGTTCCTGGTCAACCTGGAAGAAGGCCGGATTATCGGCGACGAAGAGTTGAAGCATACCCTGGCCAACCGCCAGCCCTACGGCCAGTGGCTCCTGGAAAACAAGGTCTCCCTGGACGACTTGCCTGAACCCGCCGGGGTCAACGGGGCCCACCCGGACTTGACCCGGCAGCATCAGGCTTTCGGGTTCAACTTGGAAGAGTTGCGGATGATTACGACGCCAATGGCCGCCAGCGGCTATGAGCCGGTGGGGTCAATGGGCAATGACGCGTCCTTGGCCGTGCTGTCCGACCAGAACCATCTGCTTTTCAACTACTTCAAGCAGCTTTTCGCCCAGGTGACCAATCCGCCCCTGGACGCCATTCGGGAGGAACTGGTTACGTCCACCGAGGGTTTCATTGGGCGCGAGCGCAACCTTTTTGAAGAGACGCCGCTGCACTGCCACCAATTAAAGGTGGCCTCTCCCATCATCACCAACGCCGAATTGGAAAAAATCCGCCAGTGTTCCGTAGAGGGGTTGAAGAGCGTCACCCTTTCCATGCTCTTTGACGCCGCCGGCCACGGTTCCATGAAAAAGGCGTTGGATAGGCTTTGCGGGGAAGCGTCCCAGGCCATTAACGACGGCTGCGCCATTATTATCCTGTCCGACCGGGGAATGGACGCCGACCATGCTCCGATTCCCAGTCTGCTGGCTACCGCCGCGGTGCATCACCACCTTATCCGGGAAGGCACCCGCACCCGGGTTGGCTTGGTGGTGGAATCGGGGGAACCGCGGGAAGTGCAGCATTTCGCCCTGCTGGTGGGCTACGGCGCCGGGGCAATCAACCCCTACCTGGCCCTGGAAACCGTGCGTCAAATGGCCGAGGATGGGGAACTGGAGGAAGTCAAACCGGACTACGCCGCTTCCAACTTCATCAAGGCCAACGTCAAGGGCTTGGTCAAGGTCATGTCCAAGATGGGCATTTCCACGGTGCAAAGCTACCAGGGCGCGCAGATTTTCGAGGCCATTGGGCTGAGCCAGGAAGTCATTGACCAATACTTCACCTGGACGCCCTCCCGCGTCGAAGGCGTCGGTCTGGACGTAATTGAGCAGGAATCCCGGCAACGTCACGCCACGGCCTACGCCGATGAGCAGGTGGGCGGCGCCCGCGACCTGGAAATGGGCGGGTTCTACCAGTGGCGGCGGCACGGCGAACACCACCAGTGGCACCCGGACGCCATCGCCAAACTCCAGTTCGCCGCCCGCTCCAACAGTCGGAAGGTTTATCAAGAATTCGCCGCCATTTCCAACGACCAGAGCCGCAAAATGGCAACCCTGCGGGGACTACTGGACTTCCGCGCTGGCAACGGCCCCATTCCTTTGGAGGAAGTCGAGCCGGCGTCGGAGATTGTCAAACGGTTCGCCACCGGCGCCGTGTCCCTGGGTTCCATCAGCCGGGAAGCCCACGAAACTATGGCTATCGCCATGAACCGCATCGGCGCCCGCAGCAACACCGGCGAAGGCGGCGAGGACTGGCACCGTTACGTTCTCGACGACAACGGCGATTCCCGCAGCAGCGCCATCAAGCAAGTGGCGTCGGGGAGGTTCGGCGTAACTCCGCAATACCTGGTCAACGCCACCGACCTGCAAATCAAAATGGCCCAGGGTTCCAAGCCCGGCGAGGGCGGCCAACTGCCCGGCCACAAGGTTGACGAATATATCGGATGGGTGCGGCACACCACGCCGGGAGTAGAGTTGATTTCGCCGCCGCCACACCACGACATTTATTCCATCGAAGACCTGGCCCAGCTCATCCACGACCTGAAAAACATCAACCCCGACGCCCGCATCCACGTCAAGCTGGTTTCCGAAGTCGGGGTTGGCACCATTGCCGCCGGGGTGTCCAAGGGCCACGGCGACGTGGTGTTGATTAGCGGTCACGACGGCGGCACCGGCGCATCCCCCGAATCTTCCATCAAGCACGCCGGACTGCCCTGGGAGTTGGGTGTCGCCGAGACCCAGCAAGTGCTGGTAGCCAACGACCTGCGAGGCCGCATCGTCGTGCAGACCGATGGCCAGCTAAAGACGGGCCGGGACGTGGCGGTAGCCGCCATGCTGGGGGCCGAAGAGTTCGGCATCGCCACCGCCGCGCTGGTGGTCAGCGGCTGCATCATGCTGCGGAAGTGCCACCTGAACACCTGCTCGGTTGGCATCGCCACCCAGGACCCGGAGTTGCGCCAGCGGTTCGCCGGCAAACCGGAGTACCTGGTCAACTACTTCATCTTCGTGGCTGAGGAACTGCGGGAAATCATGGCCGAGTTGGGCATTCGCACCGTGGCCGAGATGGTGGGCCGGGTAGATTTGCTGGACACCCGCCTGGCTGTTGACCACTGGAAGGCCCAGGGGATTGACCTGTCCCGGCTGCTGTGTCTCCCGCCCCGCGCTGACGAGGTGGCGGTTTACAACTGCGAGGAGCAGGATCACGGCCTGGAGTTTGCCCTGGACCATCGGCTTATCGAGTTGGCCCAACCCGCAATTGAAGGGCGTCACCCGGTCAACATAGACCTGCCCATCCGCAACTCCAACCGCACCGTTGGGGCTATGCTCAGCGGCAAGATTGCCAAGCAGTGCGGCGAAATCGGGCTGGCCCCCGGCAGCATCAACATTCACTTCACCGGCTCCGCCGGCCAGAGCTTTGGCGCCTTCCTTTCCAACGGCATTGACATCACCCTGGAAGGGGACACCAACGACTACATGGGCAAGGGGATGGGCGGCGGAACCATTATCGTCCGGCCCCATCCCGAATCCGGCTTTGTGCCGGAGGACAACATCATCATCGGCAACGTCGCCCTGTACGGGGCCACCGGCGGCCAGGCGTTCATTCGCGGCCGGGCCGGGGAGCGGTTCTGCGTCCGCAACAGCGGCGCCCGCACGGTGGTGGAAGGCGTCGGCGACCACGGCTGCGAATACATGACCGGCGGCGTGGCGGTGGTGATTGGCTCCACCGGGCGCAACTTCGGGGCCGGTATGAGCGGCGGCATCGCCTATGTCCACGACCCGGACAACGATTTCGTTAACCGTTTCAACCCCGACATGGCCGACCTGGAGCCAGTCACCGAGGAAGAGGACATCGCCACCCTGCGGGGCATGATTGAAGACCATCTGCGCTGCACCGGCAGCGCCCCCGCCGCCAAGCTGCTGGCCGACTGGGACACTTCCCTGGCCCATTTCAAGAAGGTAATGCCCCGGGACTACCGCCGGGTGTTGCTGGAACGTCAGCAGGCCGCTGAGTTGGAAATGGAAACGGCGGCTCATGGGTAAGCCTACCGGATTCATGGAGTTTGGGCGGATCCCCCCGGATCGTCGGCCCCCCCACCAGCGCACCGGCGATTACCGGGAGTATTACCTGCCCTGGCCCGAAACCCACTCCCGCGACCAGGGCGCGCGCTGTATGGACTGCGCCGTGCCTTTCTGCCACATGGGTTGTCCCCTGGGGAACGTGATTCCCGAATTCAACCATCAGGTTTACCTGGGCGACTGGCAGAAAGCCCTGGACGCGCTGCTCAGCACCAACAATTTCCCCGAATTTACGGGCCGCATCTGCCCCGCTCCCTGCGAAGCATCCTGCGTCCTCAGCATCAACTCTGATCCGGTAACTATCGAATACATTGAAAAAGAGATTGCCGACCGCGGATTCGCTAACGGGTGGATTAAGCCTAATCCGCCGGCCCACCGCACCGGCAAGAAAGTCGCCGTGGTGGGCAGCGGCCCGGCTGGTCTGGCTGCCGCCCAGCAGTTAAACCGGGCCGGACATTGGGTTACGGTGCTGGAACGGGCCGACTTCATCGGCGGCCTGCTGATGCTGGGAATCCCGGACTTCAAGCTGGATAAGGACGTGGTGCGCCGCAGGGTGCAGTTGATGGCCGATGAAGGCGTCGAGTTCCGCACCGGGGTCAACGTGGGCGTCAACTACCCGGTTGAGGAGATGCTGGAAACCTTTGACGCCGTTTGCCTGACCGGGGGTTCCACCCAGGCCCGAGATTTGCCGGTGCCGGGCCGGGAACTGGACGGCGTTCACCTGGCTATGGAGTACCTTCCCCAGCAGAACCGCCGCCTGGCCGGAATCGAGACGCCGCCGGAGCAGCACATCACCGCCGAGGGTAAGCGGGTGGTGATTCTGGGCGGCGGAGACACCGGCGCCGACTGCCTGGGCACCGCCCACCGGCAAGGGGCCGAAGTGGTTTACCAGTACGAACTGCTGCCGGAGCCGCCGTTGGAGCGGCGGGACGATAACCCCTGGCCTCAGTGGCCCACTATTTTGCGGACTTCCGGCGCCCACGAAGAAGGCGGCGCGCGGGACTACAACATCCTCACCAAGTCCTTTTCCGGGCGCAACGGCCAGTTGGAAAAGCTCCACGCCGTCCGGGTGGACTGGACCCAGGGCGACGACGGCCGGTTCCAGATGAACGAAGTCCCCGGCAGCGAATTTGAGGTTGATACCGACCTGGTGCTGCTGGCGATGGGATTCCTGCACCCGGAGCATGACGGGATGCTGACCCAGTTGGGCGTGGAACTGGACAACCGGGGCAATGTCCAGGTGGATGAAAACAAGATGACCAGCGTACCCAAGGTTTTCGCCGGCGGCGACATGGTGCGGGGGCAATCGCTGGTAGTCTGGGCCATCGCCGAGGGCCGCGACACCGCCCGCGGCGTTGACCAATACCTCATGGGCGCCACCGCCCTGCCCCGTTCCACCGCATAGGAAGGGGTTAAGGACCCCTCGCTCCAACTCCAGGACGATTGCAAAGTCCATATCTCCCTCGTTGGGAGGTGGCTCAGGGCGGGGATACATTCCTCTGACGTGGCGCTCACCCCCATCCTAACCTTCCCCCGTCAAGGGGGAAGGGACCATTAGAACGCCTCCCAAAACCGTTCCTACCGACTTTGCAATCGTCCGGCTCCAACTCTCTCCCACTAGACCACGGGGGTGGCTTGTTGTTCGAGGCGGGTTAGGTGTTCGCGCACGTCGAGGACCTGGATGGTGTTGGTGGTGCCGGAAACGCCGCTGAGGAAGCCGTGGACTATCGTTACCAGGTCGGACTCGGCGACGAACCCGGTAGCCAGGGACTCCCGCAAAAGCGTCGCCACCAGGTTGCCGATGTTGGGTTCGGGCGGGATTACTCCGCCGGGGCAGATTCCCCAGACCATCGCCAGTTGGCGCAGTACGCTTTCTTCGTGGGAAAAGACGATGATGTCGCTGTCGGGGCGGAAGCGGGATACTTCCACCGCGGCCCGCCCGGTGCTGGTGACTACGATGGGCTTGGAGTGCAGTTCTTTGGTCAGCCGGGCCGCCGCCGATGCGATGGCCTGGGTGCGGTCATGGCTGCCCAGGTTCTTGTCTTCGTTGTAGTGAGGGTTCTTTTCGGCCTCGCGGATGGTCAGGTCGGCCACCCGCACCGCATCCACCGGGTACTGGCCGACAGCGATTTCGTCGGAAAGCAGGACGGAATCGCATCCCTCGAAAACGGCGTTGGCGATGTCGGAAACCTCGGCCCTGGTGGGGGTGGGGGACACCACCATTGACCGCAGCATTTGCGTTGCGATGCAGCAGACGCGGGCCTGCTCCGCCGCCTTGCTGACGATTTCTTTCTGGACGATGGGCACCCTTTCCATAGGGATTTCCACGCCCAGGTCGCCGCGGGCCACCATGATGCCGTCCAGTTCCTGCAAAATGCTGTCCAGGTTTTCGACCCCTTCGGCGCGTTCCAGCTTGGCCATGACCCGCGCGTCGCTGCCGATGCTTTTCAGGTAAGCCTTGGCGTAGCGCATATCCTCGACGGTGCGGACGAAGGAGACGCCCACCCAGTCAACTTCGTGTTCGATGCCGAACTTCAGGGCTACCTTGTCATCTTCGGTCAGTACGGGGATGTCTATCTTGACGCCGGGGAGGTTCAATCCCTTGTGGGAGGAAAGTATCCCGCCGTTAAGGACGCGCGTCCTGACTTCGTTTTCCTCGGCGGTTTCGACTTCCAGGCAAACGGTGCCGTCGGAAATATAGACCAGGTTGCCGGGGCGCAGGTTGCGGATGACGGCGGGTTCGGGGAAAGGCAGCACGTTGGGGCGGTCGGAGTAGTCGTCGGGGACGATGGAGACCTCGTCGCCGGGGTTGAGTTGGACGGCCTCTTTCATGGCGCCAAGGCGCAGCTTGATACCGCCCAGGTCTTGCAGGATGGCTACCGGGCGCTGGTGCTTTTCGAAAGCTGGCGCACCGAGCGGATAACCTCGGCGTGTTCTTCCAGGGTGCCATGGGAAAAGTTCAACCGGGCGCAGTCCATCCCGGCGGCGATGAGCTGGTCCAGGGTATCCGGGTCCCGGGACGCCGGGCCGATGGTCGCTACAATCTTGGTCTTACGCATCGCTGCCCACCTCTTTGGGATGTTGGGCCGGACTGTTGCCGGTTGTGGTTTGGGTTCCTGGGTTGGTGGATGTTCGACCGGGGGTTCACCCCCATCCTAACCTTCCCCCGTCAAGGGGGAAGGGATTTTTGACATACCCCCTTGGCTGGGGGAGGGGATTTTGAGGTTCCTATTTTGGGAGTGGCGTATGGATTGCCGGCGGTTCACCCCCACCCTAGCCCTCCCCCTGCGAGGGGGAGGGGATTTTTGACACGCCCCCTTGGCGGGGGAAGGGATTTTCCTAACGACGTGGGATTGTAAATCTCCCGCCAATCAGGTGCGGGCAGCCAGGTAGGCTTTGGTGGCGGTTTCCAGGCCCAGACGGCGGTTGACTTGCAGTTCGTCCTTGATTTTGGCGGCCCACTGGTTGGAGGTCTCAATCCCTACCAGACTGCCCTGGAATCTGGGCATGACGTAGCGGGCCAACAGTTCGTAGCTGCGGAGAATCTTGTCGCGGGGCGCCCAGTCCTCTACCCGGATGAGCAATCCGCCGAAACCGCCGCTGGCCTCCAGCAGTCGCTCGATTCCGGCGATGCAGTCGTCGGGGGTGCCGACAATCCACTGGTTGTTTTCGGACATGAAATCAACGATTTGGTCCTGGGGAACGTCGGGGACTTCGTGGCCCAGGGTGTTGCCGAAATACTCGGTAACTACCCGCCCGGAGCCAACGCGGATGTCCTCAAAGGCTTCCTTGCGGGTTTCGGCCAGGTGGCAGCCGACAGAAAGCCGCCAGTTGGCGCGGCTGACGGTCTGGCCATGTTCGGCGGCGGACTCTTCGGCGATGTTCCACTGGTCTTTCAGCGTCGTCCGGCGAATGAGGTCGCGGGGGACGCTGAGGGAGATTACCGCCGCCCCGTGCTTGCCGGCCAGCAGCACGCCGGCCGGGGACTGCACCGAGGCCACGGCCACCGGAACGTAGGGGTCTTGGTAGGGGCGCAGTTGCAGGCTGGCTTCGTGGAGTTGGAACCAGTCGCTCTGGTAGGTGATGGGTTCGGTTTCGGACATCAACCGGATGATGACGCCCAGGGACTCGTCCATCATTTCCCGCTGGCGGGCCGGGTCAATGCCGAACATGAAGGCGTCGGAGGCCAGGGCGCCGGGGCCGACGCCCAGCATCACCCGCCCGCGGGTCAGGTGGTCGAGCAGCACCATGCGGTTGGCGACCATGTAGGGGTGATGGTAGGGGAGGCTGATGACGCCGGTGCCGAGGCGGATGTTGCGGGTGCGCTCGGCGGCGGTGGCGATAAAGACCTCGGGGGAGGCGATGGTTTCCCAACCGGCGCTGTGGTGTTCGCCAATCCAGGCTTCGTCGAAACCCAGGGTGTCCAGCCATTGCAGCAGTTCCAGGTCGCGCTCCAGGGCCAGGGTCGGGTTTTCGCCGACGCGGTGGAAGGGGGCCATAAAGACCCCGAATTTCATTCTTTTCGGCGCTGCCATGCGGTTCTCCTCTTTGTTCGGATGTTGGGATTTGGGATTGGGGCAATTTTAACACGGGGCAGTTGATACATCCATTAAGGCAAGGCATTAAGGCGGGTTTAAGCGCCGGGGGACAGGGCGGCGGGTGAAAATTTTACCTTTTTGTCCAAAATTATCCATTTTTGACCATTTGAGCGTGGAGTTGGGGGTTGGATGTGTCCAGGAAGTGTCCATTTTGGGGGATATTTGGGCGGTTTTGGCGATTTTGGACACTTTTTGGGCGGGTTTTGGTCAACCCCTTGCCCGGCCCTGCCCCTGATGGGGGGCGGGAGCAATCGGACGGGTGAACATTTTGCTTTTTTGTTGGAAAAAGCGCTCATTTTTAATCAAAAGCGCTCATTTGAGCGTGGATTTGGGGATTCCGATGCGCTCAAAAGCGCTCATTTTCTCCCAAAAATGATTAGTTTTAAGCGGTTTTGACCACTTTTGAGCAGGTTTTGAGCAGGTGTTTTTCGGTTGTTTTGGGTCTCCGGTTGGTTGGTTTTGGGGTTGCCGATGCCGGATTTTGGGATTGTCGCTTGTTTCCAGGGTTGCCCGGCCGGGCGTTCCGGCTTTGCCCCGTCCCTGCAAGGGGGACGTTAAGCTGCCGCCGGTGGGTATGGCCGACTACCGCCGCTACCACCCCGCAGGGGAGCAGCCACCCGTCGTCCAGGGGCACGGGCCGACTACTGCCGCGTCATCCCAGAGGGGCGCAGCCACCCGTCGTCCAGGGGCCAATCCGACTTTGCCAGCCGGGTTCTCCCGAGGGAGAAGGGCCGACGCCCGTCGGTGGGGGCAGTTGCCGCAGCGGAGTCGTTAGACCTCGCATCGGATAAGAGCCATGGTTATCCGGGAGGGACTCTCGACGCAAACGGCGGGATGGTGTTACATGGGCGGTTCCTCCGATGGTTGGGATTGGGTACAAAGAAAAGGGACGGCCCCCTTATTGAGGGTCGTCCCTGCGTTGGTCATATTACATAACGGGGGATTGGTTGTCAAGGGGGGTTTTGTCAGTTGGGGGTGTTGGTTGGTTTCGTTGAGGCTAGGTTGGTAAAGGCGAGGATGTGGATTCCCGCTTTCGCGGGAATGACGGGTTGAGGTGGTTCGACAGGCTCACCATGAACGGGTTGGCGGTTGGGGGTGTCCAATGGGCGCAAGACTGGTTTGGAGAGTAGGATTCCTGGATTCCGGCTTTCGCCGGAATGACGGCGTTGGGGGTGTTGGTTGGTTTCGTTGGGGTGGTTCGACAGGCTCACCATGAACGGGTTGGCGGGGGTTTCTGGATTCCGGCCTACGCCGGAATGACGGCGTTGGGGGCGGGAATGACGGGTTCAGGGTGGTTCGACAGGCTCACCACGAACGGGTTGGCAGTTGGGGGTGGTTCGACAGGCTCACCACGAAGGGGTTGGCGGGGGTTTCTGGATTCCGGCTTTCGCCGGAATGACGGTGGAGGGTGGGAATGATGGTTGGGGATGGGGGTTTTGGTTTTGTCTTTGCCCGTTAACCCGCCGTTGCGTCGTTTAGCAGGCGTTTGCCCAAGTCTAGGGTTGGGGTTGGGGATGGGTCAATGCTGTTGAGCATGGCAAGGTAATAGCTGAGGTGGTCGCCGAGGGTCAGCATAGTTAATAGTTGGGACAGGGGCGGGCCGGGTTCGGCCTCGATTGCCTGGTGGGGGACTTGGTTATTTCGCAGCAGGTGGGTTACGGCCTGGTAGCGGGTTAGCATTTCCCGGTCTGGGGTGTGGGGGGTCAATACCAGGACCATTTTGGCTGATGGGTCTCCGGCGTCGGGTTGACGGTAGGCTTCCACCGAGTTGTGCAGCAATTCCGGCAAGGTTTCGTAGAAGGCCCAGACTTTGGCGTTTTCGTTGAGCTGGGTTTTCCAACGGCGGGCCATGCCGGTCAGCCAACCGCCGCCGTAGATGACTACGGTTTTGCCCGGCAATTCCTGGGCCAAAGTCTTGGCTGGGTTGTCCGGCGTCGGCGTATCTACTCCGCAGCGTTGGGTCTGGACTTGCAGGGCGTCCACCGCCGCCGTTACGTCCGGCTCGTTGGTCGGCAATATCCCGCAGCCGTTGAGGACGCCCAACAGCAGGGTCAGCATATAGGCCACCGCCGAGCGGGGTTCGCCGGGGGCGGCGATTTTCAGCGCGGGTATGCCGTCCCGCCCGGCGGTTTGAGCTAACGGGCCGCCGCCGGCGATTACCAGCAGGGGCGTTCCGTGATCGCGGGCTTGTTGGTACAAAGACCGGGTTTCCGCAGTGGCGCCGGAATGGCTGCAAGGGATGAAAAGCGTCCGGTCGTCCAGAGGAAAGGGTAGGGAAAATCCACGTACCGAGATAATCGGGCCGGCCTGCTGATGCGCCGCTAAATCCGCCGCCAAGTCTCCGGCGATGGCTGACCCGCCCATTCCGCCGATGACCACGCGGTCTATGCGGTTCCAGCTTGGCGGGGGTACGAAGTTGCGGCCCTGCTGCCAGCCCTGGCGGGCCTGGGCGGTGGCGTTTTGCAACCGCTGCCGCATCCCGGTGGGGTCCAGGTGCTCATAGGTGGCGGGGTTGTCCAGGTCTGGCCGGTGGTTGGCCGGGGTCATTTGGGCGGCACCGGGAACGGGGTTGGGGGTCTAAAGGGGTGGTTTGAAGGTCTCTTCTTCGCTCCTTTTCCGACAGGATACCACCCCCACCCTAACCCTCCCCCTCGTAGGGGGAGGGGATTTTTCACGCACTCTCCCCTCCCGCTACGGAGGGGATTTTTCACGCATGGCCTAAGACGCACCGGGGCGCAACCCGCCGGGGGGATACCCGCGCCGCCCGTTTTGGGCGCGCTTTTCGTGGGGTTGGTGTCCGGCGCCGGCGTCACGTCAGGCGGTCAATCCGTTTCCGCGTCCTGGGCCAACAGGGCCGGCGGGCCGGTTTCCAGCCAATCCGAACAGTCGGGGCAGCCGTTCAGCCCGCCTTGACCCGCCGCGACAGTTACGGCCTTGGCGATGGTCAGGATTTCCTGCGCCAGGCGGCAGGGTTGATGCTGCAACGGGGTTTGTCCGTTATCCAACGGGGTAGCGACAATTTGCCGGGCGTAGCGGCGGGCTTTTTCCAAGTCAGCCTCAACGGGATGGGCGCCTTCCTTTGCATAGACCTGCCGCACCGGGGCGGGAATATCGCCGGAGTTGACCAAGGCCCAGTCCACCATTTGCCCGCCCAGGTAGCGGTTCATCTCCCGCAGAAAGTCGGAGAGCTTGAAACCGTCGGTTTCGCCTCGCTTGGTCATCAGGTTGCAGACGTAGATGCGGGCGGCCTGGGTTTCGGCCAAGGCGTCGTTGATTCCGTGGGCCAGCAGGTTGGGGATGATGCTGGTGTAGAGGTCGCCCGGCCCCAGGACCACCGCGTCGGCGTCCAGAATCGCCTGCACCGCGCGGGGGTTGGCGTTAACCGGCGGGTCGAGAAAGACCCTTTCTATAGGAGGGTGGGTGCGTCCCCGCAGGTCAATGGTGGACTCGCCCCGCAGCAGTTGGCCGTCGGCCAACTCGGCGCAAAGGTCGGCCTTTTCCAATGACACCGGAATAACCTGGCCGGTGATTCTTAACATTCCCGCCAAGTCGTCAACGGCGCGTTCCAAGTCGGAACCGAGGGTGTGCAGGGCGGCCAGCAGCAGGTTGCCCAAGCTGTGACCGTTGAGGCTGCTTTGGGCGTCGAACCGGAATCCCACCAATTCGCGGAGGAGGCGGGTGGATTCGTCGCCGTCGCTAAGCCCCAACAGGCACTGGCGCAGGTCGCCCAAGGGAGGATAGCCGAATTCTTTTTGGAGCAGGCCGGAACTGCCGCCGCTGTCGAACATGGTCACTACGGCGGAGATTTGGCCGGCGCGGCGTTTCAAGCCCCGCAGAGCCACCGGGGTTCCGGTTCCGCCGCCGATGACCACCACCCGGGGGCCGGTATGGGGGTATGTTTGGCTTGCTGGCATGGGACAGACTATAACCGTTTGGGACGTTGGGGGGCAATGTCTTGATGGGATGGGAGTGGTGGAGGGTGAGGGGTTCACCCCCACCCTAACCCTCCCCCTGATAGGGGGAGGGGATTTTGGGTTTTGGCCGCCGTGGTACTTGCGTGAAGGCCGGGGTAGGTCTTGGCTGGGATTTCTGGATTCCGGCCTTCGCCGGAATGACGGTTAAGGGCGCGAGAATGATGGGTTGGGGGCAAGGGTTTCACCCTCTCCCTGACCCTTCCCCTGGTAGGGGGAGGGGATCTTGGGTTTTAGTCGGCGTGGTACTTGCGTGAAGGCCGGGGTGGGTCTTGGCGAGGATTTCTGGATTCCGGCTTTCGCCGGAATGACGGGTTGAGAGCGCCGGAATGACGGGTTGGGGGCAAGGGTTTCACCCTCTCCCTGACCCTCTCCGTGGTAGGGGGAGGGGATTTTGGGGTTTGGCCGCCGTGGTACTTACGCGAAGGTCAATGTTGGTATCGGCTAGGATTTCTGGATTCCGGCTTTCGCCGGAATGACGGGTTGGGGGGTAGGAGGTTTTTGGTGGGTGACGATGGTTGGGGATGGGAATTTTAGATTCTTCGCTGCGCTCAGAATGACATGGGGAGGCGCAGGATGATATGAAAGGGCGAGGAATGAAAACTGGGAGAACTCGCTGGTGACACAGGATGATTGCAAAGTCCATATCCCAAGAATGGGGATGTGGTTCAAGACGGGGCTACGTTTCCCTGACGTGGCAGTCACCCCCCATCCTAACCTTCCCTCGTCAAGGGGGAAGGGACTATTGAAACGCCTCTCAACACCGTTCTTACCGACTTTGCAATCGTCCTACGTCACAAGCAGGACGATTGCAAAGTCCATGTCCCAACGATGGGGAGGTGTCCAGGATAGGGCTACGTTTCCCTGACGTGGCAGTCACCCCCATCCTAACCTTCCCCCGTCAAGGGGGAAGGGACTATTGAAACAACTCCCGACACTGTTACTACCGACTTTGTGATAGCCCTGGCTGGTGACGCGGTGAATCTTGACACTTATGGCCCGGTACATTATCCTGTTTCCTAGCTTATAATCGTTGTTAAACAGCAGTCGGCGGGGCCTCTGCTGTGGCAACCGTTTGTTGCCGGCGGGCTGCCGGTTGATTATCCAGAGTCGAACACAAACCAGGAAGATAAAGAGAGGAGGATTTCATGGCGGAACAAGACATTGCCTTGATGGCGCACCTGCTGCGTCGAGCGGGTTTCGGAGCCAGCCGGGAGGAAGTGGAGGCGCGGGCCGCCCACGGCTACGAGGCTACCGTTGCCGAACTGCTCAACCCGGAGTCCAGCCCTGGCATCGAAGAAGACCTGCTGATGCGGTATCAGCCTTCCTACAACGAGGCCGCGGCCATCGAGACCAACGTGCAGCAGTGGGTTTTCTACATGATCAACAACCCGCGCCAGTTGCAGGAGAAGATGGCCCTGTTCTGGCACATGATTTTCTGCGCCGGTCACAGCAAGATTGACAGCGGGCAGGAAATGGGCCTGATGGTCAAGATGTTCCGGGAGCACGGCATGGGCAACTTCCGGGATATGCTCATGCGGCTGTCCAGCAACCCGGGCATGATTTACTACCTGGACAACTCCGAGAGCCACAAGGTCGCCATCAACGAGAACTACGGTCGGGAGCTGCTGGAGCTGTTCTCCATGGGCGTGGGCAAGGACGAGGACTTCAACTACTCGGAGGACGACGTTAAGGTTTGCGCGCGGGCCTTCACCGGCTGGAACATCGCGCCGGCCTACCCGCCCTTCCCTTACGGTCGCAGCCCGTGGCAGTTCCGGTTCGACCCCGCCGACCACGACGATTCGGAAAAGACCTTCCTGGGTCAGACGGGCAACTGGGACGGCGGCGACATCCTTGACATCATCTGCCAGCAGCCGGCCACGGCCCGGTTCATTTCCCGCCACCTTTACAACTACTTCGTGGGCGATGAAGTACCCGTACCGTCCTGGCGGCAGACCCCGCCCAAGGACCTGGGCCTCATTGAAGAGTTGGAGAAGACCTACTTCGAGTCGGACTACAACATCAAGGCCATGCTGGAAGTCCTGCTCAACTCCGATTCCTTCAAGAACGCCCGCTACACCAAGGTGAAGAACCCGGCGGAAATGGTGGCCGGCACCCTGCGGCTGGCCGGAGACCACCGGGAAATCAAGCCCGGCCTGTTCGACATTTCCCAGGAACCCAAGTACATGGGGATGGATTTGATGAATCCCCCCACCGTTGAGGGCTGGCACACGGGCCACGAGTGGATTGACAGCGGCACGCTGGTTGAGCGCATCAACTTTGCCGCCGACTACCTGGGCCAGACGGACCTGCCCGGCGTCCGGGGCATGATTGACCGCCTGATGGACCAGGGCGAATCCCTCAGCCCCGAAGAGTTTGTTGAGGGCTGCCTGGACATGGTGGGCCAACTCCAGGTCACCGACGAAACCCGCGGCCAACTGGTGTCCCACGCCCAGCGGGGCGGGAACCTGAGCCACGGCTCGGACGATGACCGGGCGGAGTTCACCCGGCGCACCGGCGAAATGTTCCAGATGATTGCCGCCACTTCGGAGTTCCAGTTCGGCTAGAATCTGTCAACCCCGGATTTCAACCCGCGTTCACCCGGTAATTTGAACGGAGGCACGAAATGGTTTCTACCAAAAAAGACAATGTTCTGGCAGTCCTGTCCCTCTCCGGCGGCAACGACGGCCTGAACACGGTTATCCCCTTCAACGACGGCCACTACCGCGACTTCCGGCCCAACCTGGGCGTCTCCGCCGAACAGGTGCTGAAGCTGAACGACCAGATTGGCCTGCATCCGACGATGGGCCCCTTGAAGAAGTATTGGGACGAGGGCAAGCTGGCCATCTTCCTGGGCATCGGCTACCCGACGCCCAGCTACTCCCACTTCCGCTCCATGGACATCTGGCACACCTGCGAGCCGGTGAAGATTGGCACCGAGGGCTGGCTGGGCCAGGCTATCAAGGAACTGGACCCCAACGCCGAGAACGTGCTGACCGGGGTTAACTTCGGGCGCGGCCTGCCCCGTGCTCTGGCCAAGGAAGGCGTACCCGTGGCGTCGGTGGGCAACCTGGAGACCTACGGGCTGCTGACCGGCATTGAGGGCGAAGACCAGCGCAACGAGGCCCTGGACGTTTTCGGGCGGATGTACGGCCCGACTATCGGTTCCAGTTACACGCTGGACTACATCCGGCGCACCGGCACCGATGCCCTGAAGGGCGCCGACATCCTGGCCACCGCCCCGCAGATGTATTCCTCGGAAGTGGAATACTCGGCCTCTTCCGTGGGCCAGTACATGAAGAACATCGCCCAGACCCACCTGGCCGGTTTCGGGACCCGCGTCCTTTACACCACTTCCCCCTACAACGGTTTCGACACCCACGCCAACCAGGCGTCGGCGCACTCGGCCCTGTGGACGGACGTTTCGGCGACGGTTGACACCTTCATGGAAGACCTGCGGCAACACAATGCCAGCGACAACGTAACGCTGTTCATGTTCTCCGAGTTCGGGCGTCGCGTCGGGGACAACGGCTCCGGCACCGACCACGGCGCGGGCAGCGTGGCCTTTGCCGTGGGCGAGCACGTCAAGGGCGGCCTGTACGGGGAGTACCCGTCGCTGGAACCCAGCAAGCAGGAAGAGGGCGGCAACCTGGCCCACAACATGGACTTCCGCCAGGTTTACCAGTGCCTGCTGGAGGACTGGCTGGGCGTGGATCCGGTTCCCATCGCCGGGAACTTCGAGAAGGTCAAGTTCCTCTAGGCCGATTTCCGGCCGGCATGGTCAGACAATTACCGGGGAAGGGGCAAGTCCCTTTCCCCGGCGGGGAAGGCCGGGATTGGGGAAACCCGGTTCCGGTTCCCGACGACTCCAATCAGAGGTAAAAAGCCATGAGCACCCATTTCTTTGGGCTTTCCGACCGGACTTTCTCTTACAGCCACTCCATCGGTCGCAATGAGTTCGCCGGCACCGGGTTCCGCAACCCGGTGGACATGGCGCTGGGCGCCGACGACGTGGTGTACGTGATAAATCGGTCTTACGAAAACCGTCCCGACGGACTTCGGGTTACGGTCTGCACCCTGAACGAGGAATACATCAGCGAGTTCGGCACCTACGGCGAAGGGGAAGGCCAGATGATTTGGCCCACGTCCATTGCCATTGACGGCAGCGAAAACGTCTATATCGCCGACGAATGGCTGAACCGCATCACCATTTTTGACAGCAACGGCGAGTACCTGAGCCATTGGGGCGTTGCCGGTTCCGGCGACGGGGAGATGGACCGGCCGGCCGGCATAGCCATTGCCGGCGATGCCATCTACGTCACCGACAGCCGCAACAACCGCGTCCAGAAGTTCGGCCTGGACGGGCAGTTCCGGGGCAAGTTCGGCAGCGAAGGCGCCGGCAACGGCCAGTTCAACCTGCCCTGGGGCCTGGCCGTGGACAAGGACGAAAACGTCTATGTGGCCGACTGGCGCAATGACCGCATTCAGCAGTTCAGCGCCAACGGGGAGTGGCAGGCGTCCTACGGCTCCACCGGCGACGGCATCGGCCAGTTCAACCGGCCCAACGGCGTGGCGGTTGACCGGGACGGCGACATTTACGTTGCCGACTGGAACAACGACCGGGTGCAGGTGCTGGCCGCCGACGGGCGTTTCATCACCCAGTTCCGGGGCGACCACGCCCTTTCCCAGTGGGGGCGGGACAAGCTGCTGTCCAACCCGGACATGATTCGGCAGAGGCAGATTGCGGCGGCGCACAGCACGGACTTTGACAAGCACTTCTCGCATCCGTGCGCGGTCAAGGTGGATGACCAGTTCCGGGTCGCCGTCCTGGACCACACCCGGGGCCGCATCCAGGTTTACGCCAAGACCAACGAGCCGGTGCTGGTGTAAAGCCACAGGCCAACTAACCCCTAGACGGGGGTTCGGGTTGGCATGGCGGTTCCCAAGCCAAGGAAGTAGGGGCGGGCTTGAAACCCGCCCCTACCGCGTTAAGGGCCACACCAAGTTAAGGTGTTGCCATTCGTTTGTGAGTTTAGAGAATCCAGAATCCCAATCAAAAGCCGACGCTGTTCTTGGCGGGAATTTCAGATTCTTCGCTTTGCTCAGAATTACATGGGAGAGGTAGGGATAGCAGGCACGGGTTGGCCTAACGGGGCAAGGTTGGTTTGGGGCGGGAATTTCTGGATTCCGGCTTTCGCCGGAATGACGGGTTGGGGTGTGGGTTGGCTTCGCCTGGGTGGTCGGTTTGGGGGAAGGATTTTGGATTCTTCGCTTTGCTCAGAATTACATGGGAGAGGTAGGGATAACAGGCACGGGTCGGCCTACCGGGGCAAGGTTGGTTTGGGGCGGGAATTTCTGGATTCCGGCCTTCGCCGGAATGACGGTAGAGGGCGGGTACTTCCGTGCCATTGGAAGGCGATTTCCTTCTTATGACCGGCGAATTGGCTGCCCTGGTTGGCTAGTCTGAGTCACCGGGAATCGGCGTTAATGCGGCGCCGCCGTCGGAGCGCGTATGCTCCCGGAGGGCGCGCAAGGTAAAGTCCAGCTTGCCCTCGATTCGGCCTAGCCTGTACCAGATTCCCGCCAGCCCCAAGGCCCCAACTGCCAATGTTGCCCAAGGCGCTATTATTGTCAAGTCCATCATAGTATCCGTGTGCAGGCTGATTGCCTGTAGTATAGATACTCCCAAGGTCTTTCGGTTGTCACCCTGAACGAAGTGAAGAGTCTAAATGCTTCGGATTGAGGACGTTGGCTCCGGCAAGAATTTTAGATTCTTCGCTTTGCTCAGGATGACATGGAAAGGGCAAGGATGTGGATTCCCGCTTTCGCGGGAATGACGGGTTGATGGTGGGAATGATGTTGGGGGCGCCCCCCGGTTAACCGCCTATCTTGTTTACCATGTAGGGGCGCACGGCTGTGCGCCCTTACCCTTGCAATCGTCCAACCACTATGGGGGTGAACCCGCGCCCGGCTATTCCTCTTCCGGGGGGGCTACGGGCATACCGGCGTCAATCCAGTCGGCGATTTCGTCCACCTCGGAACGGTCGAGGAAGGGACCACGGAGGGGCATCTTGCCGAAGGTGCCGCAGCCCCGGTACAGGGAACGCACCAGGTGGGTTTCCCGGCCCGGCACGCCCGGCTCGATGGAGCGGTAGCCGTTGAGGACGGAGTTTTGCAGGTCTTCCGCCGTTTCCCACCAGTATTCGTGGATGCCCGGATAGGGGTCGCGGCCCCAGCGTTCAATCCACCGCTCCATGATGTTGTCCAGGATTTCCTTGACGCGAGGCCAGTAAACAGGGGTGTCGCTCATTCCGGTTACTCCCGAGTTATCTAGGGTGTTCGTTGACCGATTCCTTTTGCAGCAGTTCGATGGCGTGGGGAAGGACGGGCTTGACCACTTCCAGGGTTTCCCTGACTCCGCGGGGGCTGCCGGGCAGGGTGATAATCAGCGTATGGTTGCGGATTCCCGCCACGGAACGGCTAATCATGGCCATGGGGGTGAACTTCAGCGTCTCGGCGCGCATGGCCTCGGCCATTCCCGGCACTTCCTTGTCCAGGATGGACAGGCAAGCCTCCGGGGTCACGTCCCGCTGGCCCAGGCCGGTGCCGCCGGTGCTGACCACCAGGTCAACGTCCGGGGAATCGGCCCATTCCGCCATACGCGCGGCGACGATTTCCTTTTCGTCGGACACGATTTCGTAGCGCACGACGTCGTAGTCCGGCGGGGGCAGCGTTTCCCGGATGGCCTGGCTGCCGGTGTCCTCCCGCTGGCCCTGGGAGCCGGAGGTGCTGACGGTAAGAATGGCTAATCGGTACATGATGCTCCGGCGGATTGGTTAGGGGGGATGCCACCCCCACCCTAACCCTCCCCCTCGTAGGGGGAGGGGATTTTTCACATCCCCCTTTTGGGGGATTTGTCACACAGCCTTTTGGATGCCGTCCAGATGCGCTAGGCGGCGTTGATGAACTGGGCCTGGCGCTTGCTGTGGCCTTCCTTGTATCCGCCGTCAATGAAGGTGACGGGGATGGGCGGCTCGCAGGTGCCGATGTAGTCCAAATTTTTCAGGGTGTTTCGGAGGGCGGTGTCGGTCTTGTAGATGTGGAGGTAAAACTCTTCGCCGAGGCTGGGGCAGTAGATTGAGCCGTAGCCGCGCTCGGAATTGTACCAGACGACTTCGCCTTCAAGCTGGTTTTCCGACTTGCCGGCGCTGCGGGCTACGGCCTCGGAGCGGATGGCCTGGGTGTTTTCCTCCAGCCGGAAAAATTCATAGGAATCGCTTTCAATCCTGATGCCGACGACTTTCAAGTCCTCGGCCTGGAACCGCTTGCTGAAGGTGAGGTTGCCCAGGGCGATGTAGGCGATGGTGGCGGCGCTGTCCAGGTCGGCGTTGGGGGAGACTTCCAGGAAAACGCTCTTGGGCACCACCCGGCCCGTCCGGTGGATACGCAGAAACTCGCTTTGCTTCCTAACGTCGTCGTCTTTAAGGGTGACTTGCACTCCGATGGGGTTGGTGAAAAAGGTGTCTCTGAACCGGGTAATGGTGAAGTCTATCTTGTACTGATGGTCCATATTCGGGTCGTAAGCCAAGTCGCACCAAACGCCCAGCCGGGTACGCAGCCGTTCTTCAAAGTCCCTGCCGCTTATCCTTTTTGTAACCATAAAACTCCTCCTCATTCCGGGCGGGGCCAAAGGGTTTGCCGGGATTTTTGTCAAAAGTCAGGAAACGGGGCAAAACCCGTTTGCGCCGCTCCTTGCGTCCCCGCCGCCGGCCCCAATGATAACATACCTTTGGCGGGCGGAAAATGCGGGCTGGGCCGCGGCAAGGGGCAATCGCATCTTGAAGCCGCGGATGTTGCCCGCAAGGGAAAGGGGCGGATGCCAAGGTCTTCACCCCCACCCCTTCGGCTATGCTCAGGGCAGGCTCTAACCCTCCCCCATCGAGGGGGAGGGGATTATTGAAACGCTTTGCAACGCCGTTCCTGCCGACTTTACAATCGCCACAGGTATGTAATTCGTACCCCTTGAATGTCGGGCGATGTAGGTTTATGATAGGCGGCGTTGTTTTATTGATTGCAAGTTGACCATCATCGGCCAGCGAGGGAACAGTCGGCAGCACGCCGGCGCGTCCAGCCAGGTACAGCCGCCGGACGCGCCGAGACGAAACCCGGTGGCGCAGTTCAGCCATTGAGGGACAAAGCGTAAGCGAGTAGATGCAGATACTTCTTAGAATCACGGCGATGGCGTTCCGGTATCCCCGGCGCCTGACGCTGGCCTACGTCGCCTTCTTCGCCGCTATCGGATTCTCCCTGCTGATTCCCCGGCTGTTCGGCAACGCCATAGACCGACTGGTTTCCTCGGAAGGCGGGCAGATAACCCCGCTGAACCCGGAAATTTCGGTGCTGGTCTTCTTCGCCGTGGCCCTGCTGGCGGCCAGCCTGGCCCGGGGCTTTGCCGACTTCGCCCGCACCTACACCACCGACTCCCTCTCCCAATTGGTGTCCTACGACCTGCGCAACGCCATTTATGATAAGTTGCAGCACCTGAGCTTTGCCTATCACGACCTGGAACACACCGGGAATTTGATGTCCAAGGCCACCGCCGACGTGGAGGCCATTCGCCGCTACGTCAACCTGGGGCTGGTTCGTTCCCTGGAAGTGGTAGTCCGCACAATCGCGGTGGTGAGCATCCTGGTGTTCCTGAACTGGGAACTGGCCCTTATCAGCCTGGTATTCGTGCCCTTCCTGATTCTGCGCTCCACCCTGGTGATGGGCAAGCTGCGGCGGATGTGGCTCCACGTCCAGGAAGTCAACGGCCAACTGGTAACCGTCCTCCAGGAAAACCTGGTGGGCATTCACGTGGTCAAAGCCTTCGCATCGGAGGAACACGAAAAGCGGAAGTACCGGGCCAAGGCCCAGGAATTCCGGCAGGAATACTTCCAGTCGGAGCGTTTGCAAGGCACCAACAGCGCCTGGATGTCCCTATACTTCACCTTTGCCCTGGGGCTGATTCTGTGGTACGGCGGCTGGGAAGTGCTGCGGGGCGACCTCACCGCCGGTGGACTGGCCCAATTCGTTCTGTACCTGAACCAGTTGACCTTCCCCATCCGGGCCGCGGCCCAGGTTATCAACTCCTTCTCCCGGGCCATATCTTCGGGCCGGCGCATCTTCGACGTTCTGGACGCCAGGTCTCCGGTTTCGGAGCGGGCCGATGCCGAGGAAATGGGCCGCTCCAACGGGCAGGTGAATTTCAACGACGTTTCTTTCTCCTACGGCGACCGGGTGGCGGCCCTGAGCAACATCAGCATTGACGCCGCGCCGGGGCAGATAACGGCCATACTGGGCGCGCCGGGCAGCGGCAAAAGCACCATCGTCAACCTGCTGCCCCGGTTTTATGACG
Source organism: Dehalococcoidia bacterium (assembly GCA_963665735.1). Taxonomy (GTDB): domain Bacteria; phylum Chloroflexota; class Dehalococcoidia; order Lucifugimonadales; family UBA3495; genus CATOSK01. Next base: position 2,495,138 of record OY762444.1, read on the forward strand.
TTACCGGCGGCGACGTCACCATAGACGGGCGGGACATCCGGGAGTTTACGCTGGCGTCTTTGCGCCACAACATCGGCATTGTCCAGCAGGACATTTTCCTTTTCAGCGCCACCATCAAGGACAACATCGCTTACGGCGTCGCCAACGCATCGCTGGAAGACGTGATGCAGGCGGCCAAGATTGCCCAACTGCACGACCACATAGTGAGCCTGCCCGACGGGTACGATACCTGGGTGGGAGAGCGGGGGGCCACCCTTTCCGGCGGCCAGCGGCAGCGGCTTTCCATCGCCCGCACGGTGCTGATTAACCCGCCCATCCTCATCCTGGACGACTCCACTTCCAGCGTGGACGTGGAAACGGAGCGGCTGATTCACCAGGCGATGGTGGACGTGATGAAGGGCCGCACCACCTTTGTAATCGCCCACCGATTGAGCACCGTCCGGGAGGCGGACCTGATTCTAGTGCTGCAAAACGGGCAGATTGTGGAGCAGGGCGCACACCGGGAATTGGTGCGGCAGGGCGGCATTTACCAGGACATTTTCGAGTTGCAGCTGAGGCCGCAGGAGGAACTGATGCTGGATGCGGCGGTTAGCGCCGGCAGCGACGGGGGTGACTCTTAATGCGCGGCGGCGGAGGTGGCGGCGGCGGTATGATGAGCGGGATGCGCGGCACCAACGCCGGCGGAATGCGCTCGCCCAATGCCGACAACCTGGCCGATGAGGAACGCATCGGCGCCGCTTACGACAACCGGGTTGTCATGCGCCTGTTCACCTACATTCTACCCTACAAAAAAGACGCTTTCCTCAGCCTGGGCGCCGTAATCGTCTATACCATCGCCAACGTCTGCATTCCTCTGGTCATCATGTACGGCATCAACTGGGCCATCAACAGCGGCCAGTTGGCCCGGATTCACATTATCGGCCTGGTTTTCCTGGTGGTTACGCTGGTTCACTTCGCGGCCAACTACCTCCAGTTCGTTTTCATGGCGCGGGTGGGTCAAAGCGTCCTGTACAGCCTCCGCACCCAGATGTTTGACCATCTGCAATCCATGTCGCCCTCCTTCTTCCACCGCACCCCGGTGGGGCGGATTATGTCCCGCAGCCAGAGCGACGTTCTCCAGCTTCAAGAATTGTTTGAGATGCTGGTAATCAGCCTGGCCGACCTACTGAGCCTGGGCGGCATCATCATCGTGATGCTGATTGTGGACTGGCAACTGGCCCTAATCAGCTTGAGCATCATCCCGGTGCTGTTCTTCCTGCTGGCCTTCTGGCAGCGGTTCGCCCGCCGGTCTTTCATGCGCATCCGCCGGGCGATTTCGATGGTCAACGGCGAATACAACCAGAACATTACCGGCGTCCGGGTTGTCCAAAGCCTCAACCGCCAGCCGGCCAACCTGGAGCATTTCGAGTCCCTGAACCACGAACACCTGGACGCCAACCTCCAGGCCAGCCGTTTCTCCGGGGGACTGCAACCCTTCGTAGAACTGCTCATCGGCATCGGGCTGGGCTTCGGCGTAATCCTGATTGGCGGGGTCATGGCGCTGCGGGGCGAAGTGGATTGGGGCATACTGGTAGCCTTCGCCTTGTGGATTCAGCGCTTTTTCGAGCCGGTGCGCCAACTGACCATGCAATACAGCCAGTTGCAGCGGGCGATGGCCGCCGGGGTACGCATCTTTGAACTGCTGGACTTGGAACCGGAAGTCAAGGACGCTCCCGATGCCAAGGTTATGCCCCCGATTCAAGGGGAAATCAAGTTTGAGGGGGCCTACTTCCACTACGTCCCCGGCATTGACGTGCTGCAAGACATCAACCTGGACATCCGCCCCGGCGAAAACGTCGCCCTGGTGGGTTCCACGGGCGCCGGCAAGAGCACCCTGGTTACGCTGATTCACCGCTTTGCCGACGTAACCCAGGGGCGCATCACCGTGGACGGTTTCGACCTGCGGGAAGTGCAGCGGCAATCCCTGGTCAACCAGATGAGCATGGTGTTGCAGGAACCGTACCTGTTCTCCGGCACCGTCATGGACAACATACGGTACAGCAACGAGGACGCGACGGAAGAGGACGTAATCGCCGCGGCGCGGGCGGTGGGCGCCCACGATTTCATAACCCAGTTGGTTGACGGTTACAACACCACGCTGGCGGAACGGGGCGTCAACCTGAGTGTGGGCCAGCGGCAGCTTATCAGCTTTGCGCGGGCCATTGTCGGCGACCCCCGCATACTGGTGCTGGACGAGGCCACCGCCAACATTGACACGCACACGGAAATTCTAATCCAGCAGGCCCTCAACCGGGTGCTGCGGGGCCGCACTTCCATCGTGATAGCCCACCGGCTTTCCACCATTCGCAACGCCGACAAGATTGTGGTCCTAGACCACGGCAGGGTGGTGGAAGTGGGCCGCCATGATGACCTGCTGCTGCGGAACGGCGTCTATGCCCGGCTGTACGCCATCAACTACGGGCTGCCCAACGGGACTTCCGGCACGGGCAGCGGGGAGCCCCTGCCGGCCCCTGCTGATAACTAGGGGGCGAACTCCCGGGGTTCGGGGTTGACCCAAACCTCTCCCTCTACTACCTGCACCGCGTAGGTACAGATGCCCTCGGATAGTTCCTGGTCGAAACTTTCGCCGGTGTTCAGGTCGAAGCGGGCCTGGTGCCACATACAGGTTACGACGCCTTCCTTGACGGTTCCGGTTTCCAGGGGGTAGCCGTTGTGGGGGCAGCGGTTATGGACGGCGTTGACCTTGCCGTCGTGATAGAAAATCGCAATGGCCTGGCCGTCAATCTCGGTGCGGACGCACTTTCGCACCCGCAGGCGGTTGATGGCGCAAACTTTCACGTACCCGTCCAACGCTGATGACATGGCTTTCTCCCGGAAAACTCTTTCCCCAACCCCCGGCAGTCCTATGGCAGGGCAGGGGGACAGCCTGAATTTCAACCCTTGGATTTTACCACTCCCGGCCCGGCCATGAATCCACGTTGGGCCAGTCCAGGGTTTTTCCATTCTCCTTTTGTCCTCTACCTGTCACCCCGAACCAACCCTCATGTCACCCTGAACGAAGCGAAGGGTCTAAAATCATCCGCCAATGGCCCCTCCGGGAGTCGAAACATGGCTGACGGCAAGAATTTTAGATTCTTCGCTACGCTCAGAATGACATGGGGGTGGTCAGAATGACATGGAAGGGCGAGGAATGACAATCAACATATCCGGGGTGAACCCCGTGCCGCTACCTTCAACATACCTGGGGATGAACCCCATGCCGCTACCTTCATGCGTCCAACAGAAAGGCCCGGATGACCCCGGCCAGTTCGTCGGGTTTGTGGTAGCCGATGTCGTGCATGGTTTCGGGAATCCAGGTCACGGTGCCGTTGGGGATTATCCGCTCCGCCGCCGCTACCATGACCTCCCGCATCCGGGCAAATTCGCTGTTGGCTTGCTGGGGCCGGGGGCCGGCCGGCACCACCAGGGTCGGGCATTGCAGCCGGGGCAAGACTTGGGAGGGCGGCTCGGCCCACATGGTTTCCAAGACCTGCGCGTGGTGGTCGGGGTGCAGAATATCCCGCAGTTGGCCCAAGTCGTCCTCGAACACCATTGAGAGCACCGTTGCCTCCAGGTCATCCCCCCAGCAGTCGGCCAGTTGCTCCCGCAGCCGTTCCAACCACTCGGTTTTGGTTCCCGAAACGTCCCGGGGGCGGAAACGGCGTTGAAAATTCTCCCAAGTTGGTTCCGGCAGCAGGTGGCCGTCCTGGAATCCGCCGTCAATCATAACCAGCCGGCTGACCCGGTGGGGGAACCGGGCCGCCAGGTTGGAGGCGACGTGGCCGCCCCAGGAATGGCCCAAGACCGCGGCTTGGGGAATTTCCAGCAAGTCCATTAACGCCACCACGTCCGCGGTCAAGGTGTGCCAGTCGTAGCCGCTCCTGGCCTGGGTGGTTTTGCCGTGTCCCCGCTGGTCGGGAGCGACGATGCGGAAGTCCCCGGCCAGGCGACTGGCAACCCGCCCGTACCAGTTGGCGGAGGAGGCCAGGCCGTGCAGGGCGATTGCGGGTGAACCGTCGCCGCCCCAGTCCAGGTATCGGACGTGGATTCCGTTGACGGTGGCCCAGGTTTCTTCAGGGTGGTTCGGCGCAGTCGGGGTTGCGCTCAAAGGTCAGTTCCTCCCCAGACGCCGCGGCTACTCGTCTTCGTTGTTGCCACGGGTTTCGTCTATGCGGACTATATCGGCCTGCATCACTGCCACCAGCTGGAGCATCTGGTCAATTAGCTCCCCTCGTCGCCGCTGGTCCGCTTCTATCTGCTGCTGTCGCTCTGCCATGAGCCGTTGCTGCTCTTCCATGCGGCGCTGTTGTTCCTCCATACGCCGCTGCTGTTCCTCCATACGCCGCTGCTGTTCGGCCAAAAGCTGCTGCTGTTCCTCCGTCCGGCGGAGGGACTCCGCGTGCATAATCGCCATTTCGGTGGATATTTGGGAAAATACTTCCAGGTTCCGCAGCCGTTGGTCCATGCTCATATCGTCGCTGTCCTCCGGTCTTTATCCCGCCAAAGGCTAATTCCCGGCCTTCCCGCAAGCTCCCATTTGCTTGCGGAGGCCGCCGGGTCTCTCTCTAGAGTCAATTCCTCCCCAGCCGCCGCGGCTACTCGTCCTCTCCGTCACCGTGGGTTTCGTCTATGCGGACTATATCGGCTTGCATCACTGCCACTAGCTGGAGCATCTGGTCAATTAACTCCCCCTGTCGCCGCTGGTCCGCTTCTATCTGCTGCTGTCGCTCTGCCATGAGCTGCTGCTGTTCCTGCATACGCCGTTGCTGTTCCTCCGTCCGGCGCAGGGACTCCCCGTGCATACGCGACAACTCGGTGGATATCTGGGAAAAAACTTCCAGGTTCCGCAGCCGTTGGTCCATGCTCATATCGTCGCTGTCCTCCGGTCTTTATCCCGCCAAAGGCTAATTCCCGGCCTTCCTCTTCGGTTTCAGGGCCTCCGCAGGCAGGAATGCCTGCGCCACCAAGCCGCTCTCTCCGCTCCGCTGCGTTTGCAGGTTCGGGGCCGGGCGGAATTATACCACGGCTTTGCGTTGGTAGAGACGCCGCCGGCTTTTGGTGTAAGATACGCCCAACTTGGGGAACCGCCTATTTTCGCCTTGGGAGGATGCCGTGGATTTCCAGTTCAGCGAGGAAGACCGGGAGTTTCGCCAGCAACTCCTTGACTTTATTGACTCTGAACGCAAAGACCTTTGGGATCAAGCCGACCGCGGTTCCGATGAAGGTTGGGAAGAGACCAGGGAGATGCGGCGGAAACTGGCGGCCCACGGCTGGTTGACCATGCACTGGCCGGAGGAATACGGCGGGCAAGACGCCTCGCAGGTGCGGTCGGCCATTTTCAACGAAGAAATGGCCTACCACCGGGCGCCGGGCCGCGACGCTTTCGGCGTCCGCATGATGGGCGCGACCCTGATGATTCACGGCACCGACGAACAAAAGCTGGCCCACCTGCCGCCGGTGGCCCGCGGCGAAGTCCAGTGGTGCCAGGGGTACAGCGAGCCGGAATCGGGGTCAGACCTGGCCTCTCTCAGCACCCGGGCCGTGCGCGATGGCGACGACTTCGTTATCAACGGGGCAAAAATCTGGACTTCCATGGCCCACCGAGCCGACTGGATTATGCTACTGGCCCGCACCGACCCGGAGGCCCCCAAGCACCGGGGCATCAGCTTTTTCCTGGTGGACATGAAAACGCCGGGGGTGCAGGTGCGGCCTATCATCAACATGGCCGGCCGCCACGAATTCAACCAGATTACCCTGGAGGACGTGCGGGTTCCCGCGGTCAACGTGGTGGGGGAGGAAAATCGGGGCTGGTACGTGGCGGTGACGCTGCTGGACTTTGAGCGTTCCGGCATTGACTACTCGGCCAATGCCCGGCGGCTGCTGGACGACACCCGCCAATACGCGGACGGAGTAGTCCGCAACGGCAGTCCGTTGCTGTCCCAACCCTGGGTCAGGAACGCTCTGGCTGACCGCTATATTGAGTGCGAAACCGCCCGGCTAATCGCTTACAACGTCGCCTATATGCAGTCGCAGGGACAGGTTCCCAACCGGGAGGCGTCCATGAGCAAGGTGTTCGGCAGCGAAACCGTGCAGCGCGCCGCCAAGACCTGCATGGACATTCTGGGGATGTACGGAACGCTGGGCGGCGTCATGCAGGCAGGAATGCCTGCATCACCCTTGAAAGGGTGGCAAGCCCTGGAAGGACGAATCCAGGAAAACTGGATGTTGAGTTTCTCCGGCACTATCGCCGCCGGCACGTCGGAAATCCAGCGCAACGTCATCGCCAGCCGGGGGTTGGGGCTGCCGCGGGGGTAAGCTGCGCCGGTCCCTCTTGCGCACCGGGATAACCCGTGCTAGCAGAACGCCAGCACGGAAACGATTATAGGAGTTCCCATGACCATTGTACCGCCATTGCCCGACTGGAAACCCAAGCGGAAGGGAGCGCCTACTCGGGAAGAACGCCGGGCGATGGGCCAGCGGTTCATCATCCACGCCAGAGAAGAGTTGCAAAAGGGCAACCGCCTCCAGGCGGGGGAAAAGGCGTGGGGAGCCGTTGCCCAACATCTGAAAATCCTGGGCGAAGAAAGGGGATGGGCTCACCGGTCACACCGGCAGGTTGAGGCCATCGGGAACCACATAACAAGGGAATTTCAAGATGTTGGCTTGGCTCAAACCCTGGGGAAAGCCTACCATGTCGGACACGAAAATTTTTACGAGAATTATCGCAGTCCCGCCGAGATTGAAAGGATGATTGAGCAGGTGGAACGTGCGATACCCGTCCTGGAATCTTTGGCCGACCGGGAACCGTTACCCTACACTATCAAGGACAGAGATGACCTTAACCAACTCCGCTTGTTGACCCGGAACAATCAGTTGGCAATCGGAGATACGTCACCCGTCGGTTTCTCCCTGCGGCACCACCCGGACACCCACGATTAAAAGTGATTTCCGGCTTTGTGGGGAACAGCATAAGGTTGCTAGAAACCCGTAGGGGCGCACGGCCGTGCGCCCCTACGGGAAATTCGTCCAGCAGGGTTTTCACCCCCATCCTAACCTTCCCCCATCAAGGGGGAAGGGACTTTTCTAGCCGCCTTACAGGACGTTCCAGCGGGGGTTGGTTTCGGATTCGGCGTGGAGGCGGTCGGCTATCCAGTCCTTTACCGAGTCGGCCAGGTAGAAGGTGGGCTTTATCAGGTCGCTTTCGTCCTGGATTACTCCTTCGTCCAGGGCAATCCGCGCCACGTCGCTGCCGGGGCGGATGCGGACGCCCACGCGCAAATTAGCCAAGGCCGGCTTGATTTCCCGCAGGAAGTCCAGCTTTTGCTCCACCGTTTCCGGCGTTTCGCCCGGTTCGCCGAAGAACTGGGAAAAGACGTAGTGGACGCCGGCATCGTCGCACCGCTGGCACACCTCTTGAATCGGCGCCATGCGGTCTTCCAATGACTGCTCGGCCAGGTCATGCCCGGCCACGCCCTTCATTATCACCAAGCCCGAACCCGCCCGCCGCATCAAGTCCAGCACCTCTTCGTCGCAGTATTCCGGCACCGGGGCCAGGTAGCTGTTCCAGTGGACTTTCAGGTCGGCGTCAATGATGGAGTTGCACAGGGCCTTGGCGTGGGGCAGCGGGATGTTGAAACCCGCGCCGTCAATGAAGAACACCTTTCGCAGCCCAAAGCGTTCCTTCATGCTCTGAATCTCGGCCACCACGTCCTCAATGGGCCGCAGCACCCGCCAGGTGTTGGGGTCGCCCGAACCCATAGCGTGGGAAAAGTTGTCGTCCAGCTTGGTGACGATGCCGATGCCGAAACCGGACTGTTCGTAACGGGCCATGTCCAATTCTTCCAACCGGGGCGGCACGGAGAACTCCGAATAGGCCAAGCCGTTGAAGTTCAGCGAACCGTCGGCGTTGCGGGAGACAACCCCCGGCAGCCGCTTGAAGTCCTCGCCGTTTTCCAGGCAGTCGGTAAGTTGGGCAAAGGTCTCGCCGCCATCCCCGGCCACGCCGATGTCGGGTTCCAGGAAGTTGAAACACTCCTTGGGCAGCAGGCTGAAAGCCGGGCCGCCGCAGACCACCGGGGATTCGGTTACCGTCCGCAACTTTTCGATGACCTCCTTGGTTATGGGCAGCGCCCATTGGGGGTCAACGTAGCTGGAGTTGTCCAGGTTGCGCAGGGAAACGCCCACCAGGTCGGGCTGGAATTCGTTGACCGTCTGCTCCACGTCGGCCAGGTAGTCATCGGAGAACATCAAGTCCAGAATCCGCAACTGGTGGCGGGCCGGGTCCAGGTGTCCGGCGATGTAGGCCAGTCCGATGGGAACGGGTTGGGCGTTCATCCGGCTCATCAGCCGCTTATGCCGGTTGGTGGCGATTAAAAGGATACGCATATCCGGGCCTCCTCAAAGTCCCTTGCCCCGGTGGGCAAGGGTGGTTGGTTATTGAGCCGTGGTGCCGCCGTCTATCACCAACTCGGAGCCGGTGACGAAGGAAGATTCGTCCGAGGCCAGGTAAATCACCCCGTAGGCGACTTCCTCCGGTTTACCCACCCGGCCCATAGGCAGCCGCTGCATCCGCTCGGCCATAGCCGCCGGGTCGTTCAGCGAGTCCTGAATCATGTCCGTTTCAATCGGGCCGGGATGCACCGAGTTGCAGCGGATTCCTTCCCTGGCGTACTGCACCGCCGTGGATTTGGTCAACAGCCGCACCGCGCCTTTGCTGGCGGTGTAGCTGGCCGACCCGCTGGGGCTGCTGACCAGCCCGGCGGTGGAGGATATGTTGACGATGGAGCCGCCGCCGGCCGCGCGCATGGCGGGGATGGCTGCCTTGGTGCCCAGGAAAACGCCCTTGGCGTTAATGCCCATCAGCCGGTCCCAGTCCTCGCCGGTGGTCTCCTCCAGGGTCTTGCGGATGAGGATTCCGGCGTTGTTGACCAGCACGTTGAGCTTGCCGTAGGCATTCACCGCCGCGTCCACCGCCGCCTGCCAGTCATCTTCGCTGGTAACGTCCAGGTGGACGTAGGTGGCCTGGCCGCCCAACTCCCGGATTTGCGCCTCCACCTGCCGCCCTTCGTCGTCCAGAATGTCGCCGAAAACCACGCTGGCCCCTTCCATCGCCAGCATCCGGGCCTCGGTGGCCCCCTGGCCGCGGGCGCCGCCGCTAATCAGCGCAACCTTGCCGTCGAGTCTGCCCATGTTTTCCCCCTGTCGTTTGATTTCCCTTCGCAGGCAGGAATGCCTGCGCCACCGCTAGGGTTCGCTGCGGTCCCAGTCGGGCAGCGCCCAATAACCCTCGAAAGGCACTTCAACCCGGGCTTCCAACCCCTGCGCCCGCTTCAACCGCTGGATGTTGTAAAGGTGGGTCAGGTATTCAAAATAGCGGTGGCGAAAGGTGGCCTCCAGGCTGAGGAATCCCTGGGCCGGGTTGTCCGGGTCAAGGCGCGTTCCCCTCGGATGCGCCGCCGAAAACCACAGGCTGCCGGGGGAATAAGGCGCCGTTATCTCTTTGGCCTGGATGGACGCCACCGTTTCCCGGCTCAACACCGCCTGGCTCAACTCCAATCCCTGGCGCAGTTGGGCCATGATGTCCGGCACGGCCCAATACTTTTCCTCGTCCAGTCGCCGGTCGTAGGGGGAGTTGAGGATGCCGTCCAGGTCTTCAATGTCCGGCGGGCCGTCGGGGAAAAGCGCTTCGCCCCACCGCTGCACCAGCCAGCGCACATCGCCGGAGGCCATGTGGCTAAGGTTGCGGCGGATGCTCCACTTGCTCCATTCCCAGCGGTCGGACTCAAAATCCAACTGTTCGTCGGTCAGTCCTTCAATCTCCCGCTCAATCATCCGGTAGATTTCCGACTCGAAGGCCGGAAACAGCCGGGCGGCGGGAGCGTCCGGGGGCAATTCCATTTGCGACATTTTGGCCTCTTTCTGTGGCATTGGCAGGCAGGAATGCCTACCCCACCTGTGCGGCTGCCTTTTTTGAGCCGACAACCCGCACAATGGCGGCGATGGCCCGGTCAATTTCATCGGCGGTGGTGTAGCGGCCTACCGACAGCCGAATGGTTCCCATCGCGTACTCCAAGGGTACGCCCATCGCCTCCAAAACGCCGGATACTTCTACCCTATCGCTGTGACAGGCCGCGCCGGCGGAGGCGGCCACTTCGTCCAGTTCGGCCAGCAGGACGTTGGCCTCCAGGCCCTTGAAACTGACGCTGCTGGTGTTGGGCAGCCGCAGTTCCGGGTGTCCGTTTATCCGCAGGCCGGGCAGTTTTGCACGCAAGCCCAACTCCAGCCGTTCCCGCATGGCGGCCATGTTTAGCTGGTAGGATTCAAGATTGCGTTCAATCAGCTGGCACGCCGCCCCCAATCCGACGATGTGGATGACGTTTTCCGTGCCGGCCCGCCAGTCGCGTTCGTGGTTGGCGCCGTGCATCAGCTTTTCCAGTTGGACGCCCCGGCGCACGTACAGGACGCCGATGCCCTTGGGGGCGTAGAGCTTGTGGCCGGCGATGGAAAGCAGGTCAACCCCCAGGTCGTCCACCTTGACCGGAATCTTGCCCACCGATTGCGCGCAGTCGGCATGAAACAGCGCGCCCCGGCGGTGGGCCAAGTCCGCCAACTCCCGAATCGGCTCAATCGTTCCGACTTCGTTGTTGGCGTGCATGATGGTCACGAGTAAGGGCGCACGGCCGTGCGCCCCTACCGGCGTCAAGGCCGCTTCCAAGTCCGCCGGGTCAACCAGGCCGTACTTGTCCACCGGCAGGTAGGTAGCCCGGAATCCCTGCCCTTCCAGGTACTGGCAGACTTCAATAACCGCCGGGTGTTCCACCGCCGAGGTTATGATGTGGTTTCCTTTGGGCCGGCCGGCCCGGGCCGCGCCTTTGATGGCGTAGTTGTTGGCCTCGGTGCCGCCGCTGGTGAAAACGATTTCGTCGTCGTGACAGCCCAGCAGCGCGGCCACCGATTCCCGCGCCTCGGCCACCGCTGCGGCGGCTCTTTGGCCGTAAACGTGGCCGCTGGAAGGGTTGCCAAAGTGTTCGTAGATGTACGGCAGCATCGCCTCGGCCACTGCCGGGTCAATGGGCGTGGTGGCGTTGTAGTCCAGGTAAACGGGTTCCATTTAATCTCCGGGCAGCCCGGCAAGGTAACTTGTCTCAACCGGGCCGCCCCTCTGCCCCTGGAGCGGCGACTCCGAAGTTTCCGGGATTCTGGTATTATAGTCCGGGCAATCCAATGCCCCAACTTTAATCGTAATTCCGGTTAGCCGCAACTGCCGGGGGTTCACCATCAGGGTCTTTCAGTTGTCACCCTGGACGAAGTGAAAGGGCGAAAATTATTTGGCTAAGGCGACCCCTTCGGCTATGCTCAGGGCAGGGTTGCCAAAGGCAAGAATTTTAGATTCTTCGCTCTGCTCAGAATGACATGAAAAGGCGAGGAATGAAAACTGAAAGGCTCTGGGTTCACCATTACCCCGACGGTTGCCGCCAAGGAGCTTGATATGACCGCCAGCCCCGTTCAGACGGAAAAGTCCCTGACCCCGGAACAAGTGGCCGAGTTTGACTCCCGGTTCCAGGCCAACCCCAACAGCGCCCTGATGCAGAACGTAGTCACCCAGCGGGACGTTAACGAAGTGGCGCTAAACCGTTCCATCGTCACCGCCGCCGACCACACCTTTTCCACCCGGCTGGACGATTGGGCCGCCACCAACCAGGCCCGTTCCGGGCGGTGCTGGATGTTCGCCGGACTCAATATGTTCCGGGCCGAGACCCGCAACGTCCTCAACGTCAAGGACTTTCAGTTCAGCCAGAACTACATGATGTTCTGGGACAAGCTGGAACGGGCCAATTTCCTGCTGGAAAGCATCATTGAAACCGCCGACCGCCCGACGGACGACCGCACCGTGGCCTGGCTGCTGGCCCGCGGTGTCGAGGACGGCGGCCAGTGGGATATGTTCATCAACCTGGTACGCAAGCACGGGGTCGTGCCGTTGGCGGCGATGCCGGAGACGGAAAGCTCAAGCAATTCCGCCCGCATGAATACGTCCCTCAACTACCAGTACCGCCAGGGGGCCAAGAAAATCCGCGACCTCTACGCCACTGAGTCCGGCCTGGAGGCCATGCGCGTCTCCAAGACGGAGACGCTTAACGCCATTTACCAGGTCTTGTGCATCCACCTGGGGACGCCGCCGGCCCGTTTCTACTGGCAGTGGCAGGACAAGGACGGCGACTTCCAGCGGGACGGCGATATGACCCCGGCCCAGTTCGCCGACAAGTACATCGTTTCGCCGATGGAGGACTACGTTTGCCTGGTTCACGACCCCCGGGAAACCAGCCCCCAGGGTTCCACCTTTACGATTGAATACCTGGGCAATCTGGTGGACGGCGGCCCGGTCAAGTACCTGAACGTGGACATCGAGCTTATCAAGGACATCGCCCAGCGGATGCTGGAGGACGGCAAGCCGGTCTGGATGGGCTGCGACACCGGAAAGCAGATGCACCGGGACCTGGGCCTGTGGGACGCCGACCTTTTCGACTATCCCGCCGTTTACGGGGCTGAGTTTTCCCTGGACAAGGCCGCCCGGCTGGAGTACCACCAGACCCGCATGACCCACGCCATGCTGTTCACCGGGGTTGACGTGGTGGACGGCCAGCCCCGGCGCTGGCGGGTGGAAAACAGTTGGAGCGAAAAGCCCGGCGACAAGGGTTTCTTCCTGATGAACGATTCCTGGTTCGCCGAGTATATGTTTGAGATAGCCGCCCCCAAGAGTTACCTGCCTGAAGACCTGCAACGGGCCTGGGATACTGACCCCATCATCCTGCCCCCCTGGGACCCGATGGGCTCGCTGGCGGTTTAGTAGGTAGGGGCGCACGGCCGTGCGCCCCTACACTGTGAATAGCCACCGGCCACCATGCACTACTCCCCAAAAGGACTTGCACCGATGAACAACCTTGTCAAATGGACGACGGCCTTGCTCTCCCTGACCTTGTTGGCGGCGCTGGCTGCCTGCACTCCCCAGGCCCCGACGAACAATCCGGCCCAGCCGGCGGCGCCCCTGGCGGCCCCGGTCACGGCCACTCCCGCGCCCGACTACTCCCAGGACGTTTACGCCCTGGGCATTTTCTCCGACCTGACCACCAGCAATATCTGGACCTATCTTGGCCCCGACGGCACCATCTGGAACGGCTACGTCCTGGGCGGCGGCGCGGCCAGCCTGTTCACCTACACCGACCAAAGGTTTGACTGGGTGCCCTCCCTGGCCGCCGATTTCCCTACGCCTATCATCGAAGAGTCCATCGGCGGCACGACCTTCTGGACTACCGAGGTTGACCTGAAAGAAGGCGTCATGTGGTCCGACGGCAGCCAGATTACCGCCCACGACTTCGTTTTCACCGCCCACGCCGTGTTGGACTTGAAGCTGGCCGGCAACTGGTCCAGCACCGTTGACCCGGAATTCCTTGACCACGCCGAGGCAATCAGTGACCACAAGCTGAAAATCTTTTTCAAGAAAAAGCCCGGCCTGTCCATCTGGCAGTTCGGCACGGCGTTTATGCCCATCCTGTCCAGGGCGTATTGGGAACCCGTGGTCGCCGAGGCCAAGCAGCAGGGCGAAATCGCCGACCAGCAGAAGTTCCTCTATGCCCACGTTCCCCAGAACGAACCCTCGGCCGGCGGCTATACCTTCGGCAAGTGGGAACAGGGCGCCTTTGCCGAAAAGTCCCGCAACGATGATTACTACTTCGCCGGCTCCGTCGCCACCCAGTACGACAACGGCGCCTATACCGAGTCCAAGCCCGGCGTTTACGAGTTCTCCGCCTTCGGAGAACCCACCGGCGAAAAAGGGCTGGAATACACCTCCGGCCCCCACGTTTCCGGCACGCTTTACTCCATCTACGGCAACCAGGAGGCGGCGGTGCTGGCCCTCAACAAGGGCGAAATCCAGTATATGCTCAACCCCCTGGGCCTCCAGAAGGGCCTCCAGGAACAGGTGCGCGACAAGCCCGGCCTCACCGTGACCGAAAACGCCTCCAACGGCTTCCGCTACCTGGGATTCAACTTCTCCAAGGAACCGATGAACGACAAGGCCTTCCGCCACGCCGTCGCCACCCTCATTGATAAAGAGTTTCTGACCAGCACCGTCCTCCAGGGCGTCGCCATTCCCATGTACACCACCGTCTCCGAAGGCAACGGCTTCTGGTACAACCCCGACGTTCCCCTCATCGGCAAGGGCCTCTCCCGCGTCGAAAGGGTTGAAGAGGCGGTGTCCCTGCTGAAAGCGGCCGGCTACACCTGGGAAACCGAACCCGTGGTCAGCGAGGACGGCAGTTTCATGGAGCAGGTAGGGGAAGGACTGCGCCTCCCCAACGGCGAACTGATGCAGGAACTGGAAGTCCTCGCCCCCTCCGCCGGCTACGACCCCCTCCGCTCCACCTTCGCAATCTGGATTGAACGCTGGCTCAATGACGTGGGCATACCCACCACCGCCCAACTCACCGGGTTCAACATAATCGTCGAGCGGATTAACGACCCCGACGCCTTCGATATGTGGATTCTCGGCTGGGGCCTGACCCTCTATCCCGACTACCTGGAAGCCTTCTTCCACTCCCGCCACGCCGTCAAGGACGGCCTCAACCGGGGCCTCTACGCCAACCCGGAGTTTGATGCCCTGGCCGATGCCCTGCTGGAAGAGACCGACCTGGAAGCGGCCCGCCAACTGGTTTTTGAGATGCAGGAGTTCCTGGCCGAAGACCTGCCCTACGTGGTGCTGTTCACCACGCCCCTGGTGGAGGCTTACCGCAGCGACCGCATCCAGTACCCCTACACCGAAACCCTGGGCGGCCTACAAAACCAGGGCGGCCTGACCACCACCGTGGTGTTCAAGTAGTGGGATAATACTGTGGTATTATTGGTAATATCCCAATGCGGGGGAGTCGCCAATCGGTACAGGGGAATCGCTTTTGGACGTTCTCGGGGTTTTTTCCAAGAGCGTTGTCCGGTTTGCTTGACCAATTTTGTGGCCGGATAGGTAGGGGCAGGTTTCAAACCTGCCTCTACAATGCCAACCAGAATCCCTATCTACCCGCGGAAACGACCAAAATGCGATTGCCCTATAAATCCATACATTCCAACCTTTGCACGACCACCGTGGGCGGGTTGATTGCCTTGATTTTCACGCTCATCCTGGAAGGGCCGTCAGGGAGTAATTTCAAGCTGTTTCTGGGCATTGCGGTGGTCTTGGCGATAGTTGCCATAGCGTTTGGCATCCTGTGGTATCTGGACTTCAAGAATATGCGGGACGCCGCCCGGCCATACCGCCGGTGAATGAGGCCGGAATGGCGGTAACTCAAAGGCTTGCCACTAAACGCCTTGGCGCCATAGAGGAACCATGACCGGCTACCTTGTCCGACGTTTCGGGCAGATTGTCATCACCCTGTTTATATTTATCACGCTGGCCTTTTTCCTGGTGCAGGCCCAGCCGGGCAGCTACGCCTCTTTCTACGCCTTCAACCCCGAAGTAGAGCCGGAGGTTCGGGCCAGTCTGGAGGCTGCTTTCGGACTGGACAAGCCCGTCTGGGAGCAGTACCTGATTCACCTGCGCAACTACGCCACCGGCAACTTCGGCGTCTCCTTCGGCCATTACCCCGACACCGTGGTTGACGTGCTGCTGGAACGGCTGCCCCGCACGGTGATACTGTTCCTGACGGCGACGGTGGTGTCGTTTTACACCGGGTTCTTCCTCGGCAAGACCATCGCCTGGCGCCGCGGCGGGATAGTCGAATACACCGCCACCATCTCCGGCGCCCTCCTCTTCACCGTCTTCACCCCCTGGTTCGCCCTCATGATGATCTGGTTCTTCGCCTTCAAGCTCGGCTGGTTCCCCCTGGGCAAGTTCCTCAACCCCCTCCTCTGGCGCGACGCCCCCGTCTCCGCCAACCTCATCTTCACCAACCTGATAATCACCGGCGCGCTGCTGGGCGCCTTCGTCCTGGCCGCCCTGCTGTTAATCCACCGATACGCCGGGCCGTACCGCGGGCCGGCCACCGCCGCCAGCCTGGGCCTAGCCGTCATCGTCGCCGTCTTGTCCTGGTCCCTCTCCGGGGTGGGACACCTCGCCCTGGACATCGTGATGCACATGGCCCTCCCCGTCATTACTTTGACCCTCATCTCCTTCGCCGGCACCATGCTCCTCATGCGCAACAGTATGCTCGAAACCATCCGCGAGGACTACGTCATGGTCGCCCGCGCCAAGGGCCTCCCCGAAAAGACCGTCCGCGATAAGCACGCCGCCCGCAACGCCCTCCTCCCCGTCGTCACCAGCCTGGTCTTCAGCCTCGCCTTCGCCATCGACGGCGGCGTCATCACCGAGGCCATCTTCTCCTGGCCCGGCATGGGCCAGACGCTGCTGGACGCGGTGCTTAAAGAAGACCTCCCCCTCGCCATCGGCGCCTTCTTCTTCGTGGGCGTCTTCGCCCTGACCGCCCACCTCATCGCCGACATCCTCTACGTCTATCTCGACCCCCGCGTCCGCTACCAGTAGAGGGGTACGACCAATATGGACGCTACATGGCCCCCGGCCCTCCCCCCTAACCCCACCCCAAACCGGGGGCCATTCCGGCTTGCGCTGCGCGGGGCGTTCACCATATCCTCTTGCGTTCACCATATCCCCTTTACCAAAGCGGGTTGCGCCCTCCGGCGCCGGGCCGCCCCAGGGCGGCGTCCGTGAACCCCCATACCCTCATTTTCGCCAAGCTCCGCGTCGCCCTGGCCGGCGGGCGCAACGCCTGGCGCATCTTCGTCGCCAGCCGCATCGGGGTCATCGGCCTGGCCATCATCGTCGCCTTCGCCCTCCTGGCCCTGGCCCACCCCATCCTCATGAACACCGTCTGGGACCGCGCCACCTACGACCCCATCACCGGCTACGCCTTCGACGAACCGGAACATCCCGCCGCCCCCTCCTGGCGTCACCTCCTCGGCACCGACTCCCTGGGCCGCGACGTCCTCAGCCAACTCATGTCCAGCGCCGCCTCCGAGTTCCTGCTGGGCATCACCGCCGCCCTGGTCACCGTCACCATCGGCACCAGCCTGGGCGCCATCGCCGCCTACTACGGCGGCGTGATAGACGCCCTGCTGATGCGCCTGGCCGACATCATCATCATGCTGCCGGCCATTTCCCTGCTCATCGTGCTGACCGCCCTCTTCGGCCTCAACCTGTTCCAACTGGCCCTGGTGCTGGGTATCCTGGCCGGTTTCGGCGGCACGGCCATTGTGTTGAAGTCCCAGGCCCTGAGCATCAAGGTCAAGCCCTACATCGAGGCGGCGCGGGTGGCCGGCGGCAGCGACTTTCATATCATCTTCGTCCACATCATCCCCAACCTGCTGCCCCTGTCCCTGCTTTACATGATGTTCACCGTCACCGGGGCCATCTTTTCCGAGGCCGTCCTTTCCTTCTTCGGCATCCTCAACATCAGGATGAGTTGGGGGATAATGATTCACACGGCCTCCAGCGGCGGCTACCTGCTGGGCGGCATGGGCTACTGGTGGCTGATAGTCCCCGCCGGGGCATCCATTACCCTGCTGTGCAGCGCGTTCTACCTGGTGGGCCGGGCGATGGATGAAGTGGTTAACCCCCGTTTGAGACGCCAGCATGATGCCTAGCAACGAGTCGCTAGTAGGGGCGCACGGCCGTGCGCCCCTACCGAACCAGCCACCGACCGCCGGCAAGGCCGATTTGCGGGTGCAAGACCTGACCATGCGCTACCTGACCCGGCAGGGGGAGGTGCGGGCGGTGGACGGGGTGAGCTTCGACCTGCCGGCCGGCAGTTCCTTGGGACTGGTGGGCGAGTCGGGCTGCGGCAAAAGCTCGGTGGCGGTCTCCCTGATGAAACTGCTGCCGGACAACGCCCGGTTAATCGGCGGGCGGGTGCTGCTGGGCGACCAGGACTTGCTGGCCGCCGACGATGAGCAGATTCGGCGGCTGCGCTGGGAACGCATATCTATGGTGTTCCAGGCGGCCATGAACGCCCTGAATCCGGTTTACCGGGTGGCCGACCAGATAGTCGAGGCGATTGAGGCCCACCGGCCCGGACAGTCCCGGCAGCAGTCGCTGGAACGGGTGGAAGAGCTTTTCCGATTGGTGGGACTAGCCCCGACGCTGATGACCCGGTTCCCCCACGAACTCAGCGGCGGGATGCGCCAGCGGGCGGTCATCGCCATGGCCCTGGCCTGCGAACCCGACGTGGTAATCGCCGACGAACCCACCACCGCCCTGGACGTGGTGGTGCAAGACCGCATCCTCCGGGAGTTGAAGGCCATCCAGCAGCAGCTGGGCATGAGCATCGTGTACATTACCCACGACATTGGGGTGGTGGCCGAGTTCGCTGACCGGCTGGCGGTGATGTACGCCGGGCAGTTGGTGGAGATGGGCGACACCGCCGACGTTTTCGGCAGCCCGGTACATCCTTATACTGCTGCCCTCTTGTCGTCCTTCCCCAGCATCAGGGGGGAAAAACGGCCGCTGGAAACTTTGCCGGGAGAGCCGCCCAACCTGGTGCAGCCGCCGTCCGGCTGCCGGTTTCATCCCCGCTGCCCTTTCGCAACCGACCGTTGCCGGCAAGAAGAGCCGCCGCGGGCCGGTTCTGACGACCATTGGGCTACCTGCTGGCACCCGCTGAACTTGGCGGGGGGAGCGTCGGGTTCCGGGGGTGGGTAAAGACGGCTAGTCTCTTACCCTTGCAACTGCCCTGGATACCGGCCTGCGCCGGTATCCAGGGTTCCTTGCCGCTATGGACGCTGCTGTGTGCCTGGGATTTCTGGATTCCGGCTTTCGCCGGAATGACGGTAGAAGGGGAGGGAATGACGGCGGGGGCCATCATCATGTAACCCTGAACGATTTTTCACCCAGGGTCTAAAATTCTGCGGGTAAGGTGGCCCCTTCGGCTAGGCTCAGGGCAGGGTTGGTTTCGGGTAGGGATTTGAGATTCTTCGCTGCGCTCAGAATTACATGGGAAGGGCGCGGGCAAGGATGTGGATTCCCGCTTTCGCGGGAATGACGGGTCGGATGGGGCCGGCTGGGAAACCCTGAATAACCGTCTTGCCGGGCCTGCGCCGGTATCCAGGGTTCCTTGCCGCTATGGACGCTGCTGTGTGCCTGGGATTTCTGGATTCCGGCTTTCGCCGGAATGACGGTAGAGGGCGGGAGGGAATGACGGCATAGGGAGGGCGGGAATGACGAGTTTCCGTTTTGTGCAGTTAGTCATCAACGCAATGTTGACGGGCTATTAGGTCTGACCTCGGAATTGTCCGCTGTAGGGCTGGTCGGGCGGCACTCCGGTGCGCTCCAATACCAATTGCGCTATCGGCATTTCCCGACGCAACTCTATGGGGAACGGCCCTACGTTGTGGATTTCCAGGTAAAGATTCCCTGACCAGCCGGCCAATACAGTAGGCGCGGTTACGTGGACGGCCAACCCTATACGCGCCAAAGAACTCCGCCCCTCTATCCGCCCGGCAATATCCCGCGCCAACCGGACGTTTTCCAAGGTCTTGCCAATTATCAAACGCCCCGGTTGTATGACGTAGGGCCTATCCTCTTCCATAGTTTCCGGCTCGGACAATCTGGACACCAACTCCCTTATCCTACTACCGGCGGCGGTGGGGCTGACCGTAATCCCGGCAACGGTTGGCGGCGGGAAAACCAGCAACTCCGGGGCCAGCAGCAAGTCCACCGAAGAACTGCCAATGCGGTCGCTGTTTTCGGGAATAGGAGGCGTGAATGCCAAACGTCCCTGATTGATTGCGGCCCGGATTTCCAGGTCGGACATTATCATGGTCATCCACTCCCGTTGGGTGGATTTTGGGCTATTCGGGCCAATTCCTCTTCCGAGGCGTAGAATCTGGTCTGGCCGAAATTGGTGGGAGGGAAGGATACCAGTATCTTGCCCTCCGACTCTCCAATCAACGCCGCCTTGGCTGTCCGGTTTTCCGTATCTACCAAAGTCAGCGGGACACAGGCCGTTTGAAGTCTATCGCCGATTTGGAACCAGACTTCGGCTTCTTGAGGGGTGGGGAAGGGGTCTTTTTCGATGTCCACGTAGGTCAATTCAAGGATTATGGAACGCGAAAAGTGCTTGAACCCCTTTTCCCCGGCTAGGTTCAGAGTCTTTCCGTCAAACGCCATGCTTATCCTCCTACGGTTAACTGTGCCGATGTCTTCCCGGGGCAAGAAACCTTTCCGATGCTACCCCAATATACCCCACCTGTGTATGTGGGCGAAACTCCCGGCTGTCAGTCCACAGGGCCTTTCCGAAGTTGTACCGTCATACCGGCGCAGGCCGGTATCCAGGGTTCCTTGCCTATACGGACGCTGCTGTGTGCCTGGGGTTTCTGGATTCCGGCTTTCGCCGGAATGACGGTAGAAGGCCATCATCATGTCACCCTGAACGATTTTTCACCCAGGGTCTAAAATTCTGTGGGTAAGGCGACGTTGGTTTCCCGCAAGGACTGGGGGTTCTTCGCTGCGCTCAGAATTACATGGGAAGGCGCGGGCAAGGATGTGGATTCCCGCTTTCGCGGGAATGACGGTAGAGGGCGGGAGGGAATGACGGCATAGGGAGGGCGGGAATGACGGCGGGGGCCACCCTAGTTTCAGAATTACATGGAGACGCTTGACCTGGAAAGGGTGACAAGCGGCGGGCATAATGCTAGGATGCAAGGTGACAAAAAATATAGGGTCGGGTTCGCTAGTTTTAAGGAGGGTCATTCATGGATAACCACGACATCGGCCTTATGGCCCATCTCATGCGGCGGGCCGGGTTCGGCGCCCAATACCATGAGTTGGAAGCCCGCGCGGCCAAGGGGTATGACGCAACAGTGGAAGAGTTGCTGAATCCCCAGGAAAACTCCCACGGCATGGACCTGGACCTGGCGGAACGCAGTTTCCTGGAGTGGAATCACTTTGTCCGGTGCGTGCCGGAGTACGTCGCCTGGCGGATGATTAACTCCCGGAACCAGTTGGAAGAGAAGATGGTGCTGTTCTGGCACGGAATCCTCTGCACCGCCGACAGCAAGACCCAGAGTTACGTCACCTCCAACGCGGAGCTGGATATGCTGCGTCGGCGCGGAATGGGCAGCTTCCGGGATTTGCTGGTGGAAATTTCCCGGGACCCGGCGATGGTCTATTTCCTGGACAACTGCCTGAGCCACAAGGACGCCATCAACGAAAACTATGGGCGGGAGCTGCTGGAGCTTTTCTCCCTGGGCGTGGGCATGGACGGCAAGTTCAACTACACCGAGGACGACGTTAAGGAAGCCTCCCGCGCTTTTACCGGCTGGACGATTGCCAACGGCATTCCGGGGCAGCCCTATGGCCGCTACCCGGCCCAGTTCGTCTATAACCCGGAAGACCACGACGAAGGGGAAAAGACCTTCCTGGGACACACCGGCAACTTCAACGGTGAGGACATCATTGACATTATTGTCGAGCAGCCGGCCACGGCGCGGTTCATTTCCCGCCACCTTTACAGCTTCTTCGTGGCCGACGAAGCCCAGGTGCCGGCCTGGATGGAAACCCCGCCGCGGGACATGGAAACCGTCAAGATGCTGGAGGACGAGTATTTCCGCTCCGGCTACGACATTCGTTCCATGCTGCGGGTCTTGTTCCATTCCGACGCTTTCAAGAACACCCGCTTCGCGCGGGTCAAGGGGCCTATTGAGACGGTCATCGGCACCCTGCGGCTGGTGGGCGACTGGACGACGCCCAAGCCCGGCTTTGAGGGCATATTCGACGAAATGAAGCACATGGGCCAGGAAATCCTGAATCCGCCCAGCGTGGAGGGCTGGCACACCGGCAAGGAGTGGATTGACGGCGGCACCCTGGTGCGGCGCATCAACTTCATCGCCGACTACGTGGGCGACCTGGGCCAGCCCGGTATCCAGGACATTGTGCAGAATCTGGCGGCGGAAGGGCCAGTCATCACACCGACGGGCCTGGTGGACGGTTGCCTGCGATTGCTGGGCCACTATGAACTGGAACCGGAGACCCGCCGGATGATGGTGGAGTACGCCGAAAAGAGCGGCGATTTGCCCACCAACACCAGGGAGTTCCCCGACCAGGTGAGCCAGATGCTCCAGATGATAGTGGCAACCAAGGAATACCTCTACGCCTGACCTCCAACGGCCGGCATAGACCCATCAGGAAACCCAACGGCGAAACCCATTCTCAAAGAAGGAGAAAAGCATGACCTCCCAGAAGAAAGACCCGGTGCTGGTGATACTTCAGATGACCGGCGCCTACGATGCGCTGAACACCTTTATCCCGTACAGCGACCCGCACTACCCCGACTATCGCCCGGTGTTGCAGATTTCCCCCGAAGACGTGCTGGCGGTGGACGACAAGGTGGGGTTTCACCCGGCAATGGCCCCGTTGAAGGAACTGTACGACGAGGGCAAGGTCGCAGTGTTGCAGGGCATCGGGTATCCCAACCCCATTCGCTCCCACTTCCGTTCTCTGGACATCTGGCACACCGCCGAGCCGGACAAGATGGTCACCGACGGCTGGCTGGGCAAGGCCATCCGCGACTTGGACCCCAACAAGGAAAACATCCTCACTGCGGTCAACTTTGGCCGGGGCCTCCCCCGGGCCTTGGCGGCCCCCGGCGTGTCGGTGGCCTCGGTGGGCGACTTGGCCAGCTATGGCGTGTTGACCGGCATTGACGGCGAAGAGCAGCGGATGGACGCCCTGGACATCTTCGGGCGGATGTACTCGCCCATGATTGGCACCGGCCCGGTCAACGATTACATTTCCCAGACCGGCCTGGACGCCTTGAGGGGCGCCGACATTCTGAGCACCGCGCCGGAGATTTACTCTTCCAGCGTGGAGTACGGCGGCAGCCCCTTCGCCCAATGGTTGAAGAACATCGCCCAGGTGCACCTGGCCGGGTTCGGCACCCGCGTCCTGTACACCGGCGTCAACCCCGGCACCTTCGACACCCACGCCAACCAGAACATCAGCTTCCCCCGGCTGTGGGGCGACGTGACCAACGCCATCAGCGACTTCTACCAGGACTTGAAGGAACACGACGCCGAGCAGGAAGTGGTGATGCTGCTCTTCACCGAGTTCGGGCGGCGGGTGAAGGAGAACGGCTCCGGCACCGACCACGGTTCGGGCGGCGTGGCTTTCGTCATCGGCGACGCGGTCAAGGGCGGCCTTTACGGTGAATACCCGTCCCTGGAGCCGGAGAAGCTGGACGAAGGCGACCTGCGCTGGAACAACGACTTCCGGGGTTCCTACGCCACCCTGCTGGAGCAGTGGATGGGCCTGGACGCCAACCCGATTCTGGGCGGCAACTTCGAGCAGTTCGACTTTATCAAGTAGCGAAACAACACATCTTGGACCGCCGCCCGTCTCACAAGGAAACTTGTGATAATGGAAACGGGCGGCGCGAGGGGCGTCATGGTAACAGAGATTGCGCCGATAACCTTCCAATACAGCCACACCATCGGACGGCAGGAAAACCGCAGCGGTTCGGGTTTCTTCTATCCGGTGGCGATTGCCACGGGTGAAAAGGACCAGTTGTCCGTGCTGAGCCGCGGCTCTGAGACCCCGGCCTTCTTCCCCTGCAAGCGGGTGACGGTCTTTACGGTGGACGAGGAACTGGTGCGGGAGTTCGGTCAGAAGATTCCCCCGGAAGAGGCCGACGAGTCAGCCCCGGCGGGAACCTTCATGTGGCCCACCGCGTTGGCCCTGGACAGCCGGATGAATACCTACGTGGCCGACGAGTGGCTCCAGCGAATCACCGTCTTTGACCGGGAGGGTCAATGCACTGGCAAATGGGGCAAGGTGGGCAGCGGCGACGGCGAGTTCGACAAGCCTTCGGGACTGGCCTTCGACCCCGACGATAACCTTTACCTGGTGGACAGCTACAACCACCGGGTGCAGATTTTCACCAGGGAGGGCAAGTACCTGTCCCAGTTTGGACAAGAGGGCGACGGCGACGGCGAGTTCAGCTACCCCTGGGGCATTGAGATTGACCATAACGGCGATGTTTACGTTGCCGACTGGCGCAACGACCGCGTCCAGAAGTTCGCCCCGGACGGTACTTTCCTGATGAAGTTCGGGAGCGCCGGCCAGGGAGACGGGGAGTTCAACCGGCCCACCGGGGTAGCCGTTGACCGGGAGGGACTCATCTACGTTACCGACTTCAAGAACGACCGCCTCCAGGTGTTCGACGCCGACGGCGCTTTTGTCGCCAAGCTGACCGGCGAAGCAACCCTGTCCAAGTGGGGGCGGGAACGGGTTGAGTTAGACCCCACCATCGTGCGGGGCCGGGAAATGGCCCAGAACCTGCACGAGCGGGAAAAGCAGTTCCACGGCCCGATAGCCGTCGAGGTGGACGAGCAGGGCCGGGTCTTTGTGCTGGAAGTTTCCCGCCAGCGGTTGCAGGTCTTTCACAAGCAACACGCCCTGTTTGCTGGCGGCCAGTTGTAAGGGTTTTCACGTCCACCCAAGGCAAAGGATTGCCCACGACGCGGTAGGGGCGGGTTTGAAACCCGCCCCTACGTTTTCGCCGGAGGGTTGTTGAGGCAACCGGGGTTTCACCCCCTCCCCAACCCTCCCCCTGCATAGGGGGAGGGGGTTTTGGTTTTGGCCGCCAATATCTCTACCGAAGGCCGACGTTGGCCTTCAACGAGGATTTCTGGATTCCGGCTTTCGCCGGAATGACGGGTTGGGGGGAAATTCTTTTCCCTGTCCTGCCTTGTTATTCTGAGCGTGGCGAAGAATCTCAAATCCTTGCGTTAAACCAACGCTGCCTTACCCGTAGAATTTTAGACCCTTCACTTCGTTCAGGGTGACATGGGCGGAGCGTTCAGGGTGACATGATGAAGTAAAGGTTATGTTTCAAGTTCAGGGTTGCATTGCGATGGGCGATGATGTGGATTCCCGCTTTCGCGGGAATGACGCTTTGCACCCTTATCTTCTACGATTTCGCTCGGGCTGCCGTCAGTACGCCGGCTAACCCTTGTCAGCGTCCCCGGTTTCGCAATAGCGGACTAACCACAACGCGGTAAGGGGCGGGTTTCAAACCCGCCCCTACGTTTGGGGAAATGCCGATTTGTTAGCCGCCCAGCGTCGTGGTCAAGACCCACATGGGGCGTTCCCCGACGGCGTAGGTTTCCAGGGGGGTCAGGCCGCCGGTGTCGGCGTCAATGCTGTACGACGCCAGTTGGCCGGTGGCCGAACCCGCCGCAAATACGAACTTGCCGGCCGGGTCTAGGCTGAACGCGCTGGGGACGGCCTCGGTGGAGGCGTGACCCACCGGGGTCAGCCTACCCTCGGCGTCCACGGCAAAGGCGGCGATGCTGTTGTGGCCCCGGTTGGGGACGTACAGGAAATCCCCCGAGGGCGAGAACTGAATCTGGGAACAGGTGTTGCGAAGTTCCACCCCCGCCGGCAGGCTGGATACCGTCTGCATGGCGGTTAACGTGCCGGCGTCGGAGTCCATGCGGTAGGCGGTGACGCTGGAACCCTGCTCGTTGGAGAAGTAAACCACGTCCAGGCTGGGGTGGAAACAGTAATGCCGCGGCCCCAAAAAGCCGTCCATCTCCACCTGCAAGGGCGTGTTTTCGCTGAGGCTGCCGGTGGTTTCGTCAAAGCGGAACTGGTAGATGAGGTTGGGGCCGGGGATGTTCTTGGGCGGTTCCAGCACGTTGTCGTTCTGGTAGGCGATGTGGGGAACGAAGGCGAAACGGTTGGAGCGGTCGGTCTGCACCGAGTGGGCGCCCACGTCGGTGGCAATCCATTCCAGGGGCGCGGCGCCCAGGCTGCCGTCGGCCCCCAAGGGATGCACCGCCACGTGGCCGCCCTGGTAGTAGGAGGACAGCAGGAATTTGCCGGTGCGGTCGGGGGACAGGTAGGCCGGCGGGTCTTCCGGCGTCACCGAACCGTTTTGCGTCAAGCCGCCGGTGGCAGGGTCAATGCTATGGCTGGTCAACTGGGGAACGGCCCGGTGTCCCACGTAAAGGGCGCTGCGGTCGGGGCTGATGGCCAGCAGGGACGGCCCGCCGGCAATGGCGACTTCGGATTGGAGAGTAAGCCCGCCGGTGTCGTCGTTCATGGTGAAAATGGAAATCTTGTCATCGTCCTGGGCGGCGACGTAAACGTAACTGGTCATGGTTGGGCCTCCTTTTATCTGTTTCTTGGCAGTTTCAGGGTTCGGGCTACCGTTAGGTATTCACCCCCACCCTAACCCTCCCCCTGAATAGGGGGAGGGGATGTCCGGCGTCCGTCGAGTATTCACCCCCATCCTAACCTTCCTCCTGAATATGGGGAAGGGACTGGATTCCGGCGAAATCCGGAATGACTCTTCACCCTGGGGCGGGTTGGTTGAGGATTAGCCGCCCAGCCAGACGGCTAACCCGATGATTATAACAAGCAACGCGGCCAAGCCCACGGCCAGCAACCCGCAGGGGGAACCTTGGCGGACGTCGGCCCGGCGGTTGTTGCGGCGGTAGTCCCAGGGGCGTTCACCGCCGCGGGGGGAATCGCGCCACACGCCCCTTCTGCCCCGGCGGGCGTCGGCCTCGGCCTGGTGGAATCCCAGTTCCGCGCCGCCGTAGCGGGTGAAGGCGTAGGCGTAACCCTCGCGCACCAGGCGCAGGTTGACCGAGTTGCGGCGGTTCCGGTCACGGTGGTACAGCAGGGCCACGATGCGCCCGTACTGGTCAACGTCCTGCTCTTCCAGCCAGAAGGTTTGCCGCCCCAACATTCGCCGCAGAGCGTCCGCCGATTCCGGGCCGTGGGGCTGGGCCAACTCCGGGGCGTCTATGCCGAAGAGACGAACCCGGTAGATTTCCCGGCCCATTGCGACTTCCAGGGAGTCACCATCCGATACCCGATGAACCCGGGCCAGAGTGCGGTGGTGTCTCATGGGCGGGCAACGTCAACGCCGCGGGTTAACGGACTAGCCTTTCCGCCATTTCTTCCAACTGGTCGCCCATTTCGGCCTCGGTTTCGCAGTGGTTGGCCCAGACCGATACCCGCACGGCCCCGGCGTTGAGGAAGGAATCAACGGTTTCCCGCGTCGTTTCCGGGGGCTGGCCGAAAACGGAAATGGTGACGGATTCCGGGCTGCGGCCCCGCTCGTCGGCCAGGGCGTCAAGCTGCTTGCGGGCCTGTTCCACCCGCTCCGGGGCGATGCGGTTGGGCAGCCAGCCGTCGGCCCAGCGCGCCACCCGCTGCAAGACGTTGGGGGCGTTGCCGCCCAGCAGCACCGGCGGATGGGGTTTCTGGTAGGGCTTGGGGTACATATAGACGGGCGGGAAGTCGTAATAGCGACCGTGGTACTCGGCCTCGTCCTTCGTCCAGAGTTCTTTCAGGGCCAGGACGGCCTCGCGGGCTTGCGTCCATCGGTGGTCGAAGTCGCCGCCCATCATGGCGGTTTCCTCCCGGTTCCATCCGGCGCCGACGCCGAAGACGAAACGGCCTTGGCTGTGGTGGTCAAGGACGGAAATCTGCTTGGCCAGAATCAGGGGGTTGCGCTCCGGCACCAGGGTTATGCCGGTGCAGAGCTTAATCTTGTCGGTGACGGCGGCGGCCATTGCCAGGGCGATGTAGGGTTCGGAAAAGTGGCGGTAAGTCCAGGG
Source organism: Dehalococcoidia bacterium (assembly GCA_963665735.1). Lineage (GTDB taxonomy): Bacteria > Chloroflexota > Dehalococcoidia > Lucifugimonadales > UBA3495 > CATOSK01. The sequence goes on from OY762444.1 coordinate 2,522,804, forward strand.
AATTTCGCCGCCGGTGGCGGGAAAGGGGCTGGCGCTGTTGACGGGCAGGATGGGATGCTCATGGTACCAAAGGGACTCGAAACCCAGGTCTTCGGCCTTTTTGGCGATAAAGGCGGGGTTCAGGGTGTAGGCGGGAAGCGGGACTACCAATCCGACGGACATATCATCCCTCCTTTGATGACCCCCGACCTGGCGGACGCTACGTTGCCCGGTCATGCCGGGGAGCCGTTGGGCTGGAGGAATTGTAACACCCTGGGAGGTTAGGTTTCTGGTGGCGCCCACGTCTTGAAAAGATTCAAGCCAGTCCTAGTCAGTTCAACATCTATCACCTCTGGGAAAGTTTCCATTTGGGGACTGCTCAGCATCCAAGCGAGTCTGTACTCTTCTTGGTTCTTGTATTTCCGCCTTTTGCGGAACCATCTTTGCATTCCCAACAATTCGCTGGCATCACCACTAGGTGGTACGTCTTCGTATGGGTACACTACCCATCCCCGCACTTTCACTATCTCGTGATGAGTGATCTCGTTCAGGGCCATCCATCTCTTGATGGCCCATTCGACTTCGAATTGCAGCTTTTCCACGTTCTCGGTAATGGTCCACGTGTCGTATCTGTTTGGCAAGGAGGCTTGCAATCTCTCCCAGGTCTCTCTAGTTGTTGGTTCCCTTGATAGGCATAGAAGGAATGGACTACCCAGATTTTGATCTCCGACTTTGACGTTCTGATGCAAAATCAACTCCCCACCCTCCATAGTAGGTTCTAGCTTGAGATTGGGGTCGTCCATTTTGTCAGCGAAAATTTGCTGGAGGCCTTCCGCCGTGTCAGCTTCGATTCTTTCGGCGTTTTCTTTCGTCATGGGCGGGAGAGGCCCGTCCCATGTTGTGGTTACCTTTCCCTCGTATGGTATTCGAACTTCGCCTTCTCTGGCGTCTCCTATCCCGTCTTCCTCGCCCGCCTCGCGGAAAATCCTCGCCTTGCTGAGCCGCAGTCCGCCTATAAAGTTCGGTGCGTATTCACCTTCCCAGCCACGTATCAATTTCATTATCTCCCCAGTTGGCGGCATTCACTCGGTCTATTATCCTATATTAGAACATCAGAGCATTTTGTTCAAGGTGTTTTTGCTCTTGCCATTGGGAGGATATTCGTAGGGGCGCACGGCGGGGTGCCTTAACTTGGTACACCACCGGCGTTGATGGTGATGGGGCTGTATCTTATAATGCCGGGTGGCGGGAGGTTGCTGGACGCTGTTGGGCGTTGGGGTGAACTGTTGGCGGAGGGGTTTTCTTGGCACAATCGGCTCCCATTCTGCAAGTGCAGGAAGTGGTCAAGGATTTTGGCGGCCTGCGGGCGGTGGACCACTGCTCTTTTGACGTTGCGCGGGGGTCAATTACCGGACTCATCGGGCCTAACGGGGCGGGCAAAACCACCCTGTTCAACATGGTGTCGGGGGCCATCTCGCCCACATCGGGGCGGATTGTGTTTGAGGGCCGGCGGGTTGACGGCATGACCATGCACCAGACCTTTGGGTTGGGGCTGATGCGGACTTTCCAGATTCCCCGGGAAATGAAGCGCATGACCGTGCTGGAAAACCTGATGCTGGTTCCCGCGCCGCAGACCGGGGAACGGTTGTGGGCGTCGTGGTTCATGCCCTGGCGGGTTGCCAGGGAGGAACGGCGTTTCCGGGACGCGGCCCTGGAGGCCCTGGAATCGGTCAACCTTTCTCACCTGGCCGACGAATACGCCGGCAACCTGTCCGGCGGCCAGAAAAAGCTGCTGGAACTGGCCCGCACCCTGATGGCGGAGCCGAAAGTAATCCTGCTGGACGAACCCGGCGCCGGGGTGAACCGCACCCTGCTTAGAGACTTGTCCCGCAACATCATCAAGGCCAGCGTTGACCGCCAAGTGACCTTTCTAATCATCGAACACGACATGAGATTCATCATGGCGATGTGCGACCCGATAATCGTCATGGCCAACGGGGCGGTGATTGCCGAAGGGACGCCCGCCGCCGTGCAGCAAGACCCGCTGGTGCTGGAAGCCTACCTGGGAGGGGCCGTCCGTGGCCCTGCTTGACGCATCGGAAGTGGTGGCCGGGTATGGCGAAACCGACATCCTGCACGGAGTATCCATAACCGTGGCGGATGGCGAGGTCGTGACCATCATCGGCCCCAACGGGTGCGGCAAGTCCACGCTGATGAAGGCTATCGTCGGGCTGGTGCGGGTCAGGACGGGCAGCGTCAGTTTCCGGGGCCGGGAAATCTCCGGCCAGCCCACGGAGCGCATCGTTCGGGGCGGGTTGTGCTACGTTCCCCAGACGGGCAACGTCTTTCCATCGCTGACCATCCGGGAAAACCTGGAAATGGGGGCTTTTGTACGCAAGGACGACTATCGGGGGCGCATTGCGGAAATGATGCGGCTGTTCCCTGACCTGGCCCGTCGGCCAGGCCAGCGGGCCGGCAGCCTGTCCGGGGGGCAGCGGCAGATGCTGGCGATAGCGCGGGCGTTGATGCTGGACCCGTCCCTGCTGCTGCTGGACGAACCTTCGGCGGGGCTGTCCCCGGCGATGATGGGCACGGTTTTCGAGCGTATCCGGGAAATCAACCAGAGTGGGGTGGCGGTGTTGCTGGTGGAGCAGAACGCGCGAGACGCCCTGCAAATGTCAGACCGGGGCTATCTGCTGGTGTCCGGCGAAAACCGCCTGGAAGACGCCGGCAAAGACCTGCTGGACAACCCGGAGGTAGCGCGGCTGTACCTGGGGGGTTAACAATCGTCGAAAGCGGACGCCCGGCGCGTCCGCAACCGGGCCGGGTCAGAAAACGGCGGGGCGGAAATGGTGGAGGTGAGGGGAATCGAACCCCTGACCTCCTGCGTGCAAAGCAGGCGCTCTCCCATCTGAGCTACACCCCCATGAGGCCGTTACCCCGTTGGCGGGGATTGGGCCGCCAGCGCTACCCCGCCAATTCTATCCCATTGTACCACGGGAGGGATGGACGCCTTACTGCCTCGCTTGGCAAACCCAGGGTCTTTTGATTTTCTATCCACCCGTGGATATGTAATTCTGAGGAAAGCGAAGAATCTGAAATTCCTGCCTTAGCCAACCCTGCCCTGAGCATAGCCGAAGGGGTCGGCTTACCCATAGGATTTTAGACCCTTCACTTCGTTCAGGGTAACATGGGGGTGGCCAGGGTGACATTGGGGTGGCAACTGCAACAGTCGAAGGACCCTGTACGCAAACCCCGCCCAATGGACGGCTAGGTTTCAGTGGGGCGCTGGTATTACGCCTCCGCGGATTCGCGCCAGAGGCGGCAGCCGGTGACGCCCAGCACCAGCGGCAGCAGCGTGTCCACAAACCCCCAGATTACCCAAGCCTGGTCGTTGTTGTTCAGGCTGTCCGGCCCCAGGGCCAGCAGCGACAGCCAGTTGTGCAGGAACAGGATGGCTACCCCTGCCGTGACGAAAAAGGCCGTGTTGACTTCCAGATACCGCCGGGTAACGGTATCGCCGCGTCCGCCCTCGTTTTTCATGGCGATGTAATTGAAAACCAGCCCCAGCGCCAAGCCAATGAGCATCAGTATGTCCAGGACATACCAGACGCTCTGCACGTCGAATGATTCGCCCAGCGTATTGCTGATGATGAAAAACACGGCTACCGCCACGGCCACCGCCACCAGGTAAACCCCGACCAGTTTATGCAATGCGCCCATGACAACCTCCGTTGGCCCAATATCGGCTCTTCCAGCTTAGCAGGTTAGACTTGCCGGGACTAAGGAAGTCCGTTGCCGATTGGGGGCAGTATTCGGCAAATCCGGTTCCGCGCTTGGTACAATTGATCCTGCCAGGGCAACATACTTGAAATGACGACGGGGCAAGGATGTATCGTCATTCCGGCGAAAGCCGGAATCCAGAAAGTCCAGGCACTGAACAGTATCTTTGAGCAAAGGATTACTGGATACCGGCCTACGCCGGTATGACGGGTTTCCCCCGTTGGTCATCAATTCAATGGTGATAGACTACCGGCCTGACCGGACTTGACCGAGGAATGACCGCCTATGACCAAGACCGTTTACCTGGCCAATCCCTACGGGTTTTCCGCCCAGCAGAAAGCGGCGCTGCTGCCGGACATCGTGGCGGCGTTGGAGGAGCTGGGGCTGGAAGTGTGGGAACCCTTCGCCCGCAACAACCAGGTGGACTTCCTGGAGCCGGGATGGGCCTACCGGGTGGGTCAAAAGGACTTCCGCGACGTGGTGGATTCCGACGCCACTTTCGCGGTGGTCAACGGCGTTCCACCGGATGAGGGGGTTATGGTGGAGTTGGGCATGGCGATTGCCCTGGGAAAGCCTACTTTCCTGTTTCGCGACGATTTCCGCCGCGTCACCGACAGCGAAGAGTACCCCCTGAACCTGATGCTGTTCACCGGCCTGCCGGAAAAGGGTTGGCGCGATTACTACTACACTTCGGTTGAGGAGATAACGTCGCCGGACAAGGCGCTGGCCCGGTGGGCCGGGGGATGATTCCCTTGCCAAAATCACCGTAGGGACGCACGGCCGTGCGCCCCTACACCATTGGGGTCATTCCCGGCGATTGGTCACGATTCCGGTTGACGCGGTAGGGGCGGGTTTGAAACCCGCCCCTACGTTTGCCGCCCTAACCGGCGGCCAAGGGACGGTTCAACCCCACCCCAACGCTCCCCCTGGCCGGAGTAGGGGATTTTTTGCCGGGCAAGGCAGGTTTAGTCCGGGGATTTGGATTCCCGCCTTCGCGGGAATGACGGGTAGAGTGCGGGAATGATTTTTGCCTCGCGGGTGGGGTTGGGTATTATTGACGCGGTAGGGGCGGGTTTCAACCTCGACCCTACCCTCCGCATATCAACCCGTCATACCGGCGCAGGCCGGTATCCAGCATTTCTTGCCTTTGCGACGTTGCTGTGTGCTTGGGATTTCTGGATTCCGGCTTTCGCCGGAATGACGGTAGAGGGCCGGAGTGACGGTTGGCGGACGGATGGACGGATGGGGGCCGGTATGACGGTTTGGGGGTGGAGGCAGGTCAGGATGGCGATGGATTTGCACCCTCTCCCGGACGGCGGTTTTCTTCCTCGGCGACCCGGATGCCCTCGGCCACGTCCACCCGGCAAAGGACGATGGTTCCCGCCAGGATAATCAGCAGGATGGCCATGACCGCAGCCCGCGTATCGAAAACGGCGGTGGCGATAATGTAAATCATCGGGCCGAAAACCGAGGAGGCGCGGCTCATAAACCCGAAGAAGGAAAAGAACTCGCCGCTGCGGGCCTGGGGCGTAATCTGGGCGAACAGGCTGCGGGCCAATGCCTGGCTGCCGCCGATGACCAGCCCTACCGTCGCGCCCAGCAGCAGCCATTGATACCCGGCGTCCAGGCCCAGCGGCGCCCACAGCATAGCCCGCAACACCGACGGCCACCAGTCCAGCGGCCCCGTACCCAACGCCGACGGATGCGCCGGGCCGACGGCAGTTGCCCCGTCCATTGGCCCGCCCTGGAAGGAAAGGCTGTACGCCAGGTCTTCCGACGCCTGGGCCGCCGCCGGCAATCCCCGCGCGGCCTCCGGTAGGAAAGTGGCCCCGTCTTTCAATATCCAACGCCGGCCGTCCCGTTCCAGCGTCAACCCGTCGTCGGGAAGTTCCGGGGCGGCGTCAATGACGTAGCTGCCGGAGTCCTGCCGATAGTTGAACTGGAAGTCGAAATCGCCGTGTTCCGCCGGCGCCGGCGGGGCAATCCCCACCCCGAAAAGCAGGACTACGCACCAGCCGGCCAGCGCGACTATCAAGGCCCGCTTGGTGGAAATCCGGTCGGCCAGCCACCCGAAGGCCGTCGCCCCCGGAATTGCTACCAGTTGAATAATCACGATGGTCGCCATGTTGAAAACCAGGGGGATTCCCAGGGTGTCGGCGGCGAAAGCCCCGGCAATGGCCAGGGCCGTCTGCACCCCGTCGTTAAACAGCACGTAGGCCGCCAGGTAGCGCAGGGCAACCCGGAACCGGGAGATTTCCCGAAACGTGCGGCCCAATTCCCGGAATCCCAGCGAAAAAGCCGAAACCACCGTCAAGCCGCCGGCGTAGCCCACGCCGGGCGGTTCCGGCAGCACCCGCAGCGTCCACAAACTCCATCCGAACCACCAGAGGCCGATGGAGGCGATGCACAGCCTCGTTACCAGGTCGGCCACCGGCGTTCCTTCCGTCGCCACAATCAGGGCCAGGTGAATCACCAGCAACAGACCGCCGCCGGCGTAGCCGTAGGCAAACCCCCGGCTGCTGATGTCGTCCAGCAGGTTCCGCGGCCCCAGGTGGGGCAGGAAGGAATTGTAAAAGGCCAGCGACCCGGCAAAGCCGATGTTGGCCAGGGTGAACATTCCCAGCATCCACGCCCAGGGCTGGCCGGTGTACGCCGAGAAGAACATCAGCCCGGTAAAGATGGAACCGGCGGCGATGTACGTCCGCAGCAAGACCTTTTTGATGGGAACCCGGTCGGAGATTACCCCCAGCACCGGGCTGGACAGGGCAACCATGCCGGTGGAAATCGCCACCCCGACGCTCCAGGTGGAGCTGCTGGTAAAGGTTACGCCCAGGAAGGAGGCGTTTTCGCCCAACGCCTCCTTGAAGAGGAACACGAAATACACCGGAAAAATGGCGGCAACGCCGGAGGTGGAAAAGGCGGAGTTGGCCCAGTCGTACATACACCAGGCGCGGATTGCGCCCCGCTGTCCGGCTGGCAGGTCTTTAATTCTCAACAAATTGTCTCAACCTTGGGCGAGGCGTAAGTCCAATTCACGCCAACTGGCGTATGACGTATTGGTGTCATAACAAATCCATTTGTTCCGCTAACGCGGCGCCGGGTCTATTATAGCCCGGCGGCAGCGGCGGGTTCACCCTGGCGGTGGAAAAGGGGCAGCGGCGTCTCCCGACCGACAAGACCGCCGAGGAAATGAAATGGGCCAATGGCGAAATCGGTAGCGTTGCAGTTCAGGGGGTTTATCGGCACATCATACCGGTACAGGCCGTTATCCAGGAATCCTTGCTATTAAGGACGATGTTTTATGCTTGGAATTTCTGGATTCCGGCTTTCGCCGGAATGACGGTCCAACTTTGGAATGGCCCAACGCCGAAATCCGGTTATATTGACATGACAAGGTGCGTATCCTACATTAGCCTATTGGCCGCAGCCGTTCCAAGTTGCTTTGGCTGCGTCGGTTCACTCCCTGGGCAGCCTGATTTACAAGGAGCTCTCGATGGACAGCCGCATCCTGGACCGGATAGACGCCCCCGATGACCTGAAAGAGTTGACTATCGGGGAGGTTGAACAGGTAGCTCAGGAAGCCCGCGATACCATTATCTCCGTCATTACCGAGCGGGGCGGACACCTGGCCTCCAACCTGGGCGTGGTGGAACTGACACTGGCCCTGCACCGGGTTTTTGACAGTCCCACCGACCGTATCGTCTGGGACACCACCAACCAGTGCTATACGCACAAGCTGGTCACTGGCCGGCGCGACGAATTCCAGGACATCCGGCTGGAAGGCGGGCTTTCCGGGTTTGGGGAACCCAGCGAAAGCCCCCACGACACCCTGGCCGCCGGTCACGCCGGAACGGGGTTGTCCATCGCCCTGGGGGTGGCCCAGGCGTCAGCCAACCGCAACGCCGATTCCTGGACCGTCGCCATAGTCGGCGACGGAGCCATGACCTCCGGCTCCAGCTTTGAGGCCCTGAACAACATCGTCCACCTCAACCCGCAGCGGTTGATTGTCGTCCTCAACGACAACGGAATGTCCATCTCCGAAAATATCGGCTTTCTGACCAACTGGCGCAAGCGGGTCATAACCCATCCCGAATACCAAGCTATGATTGGCCGGATGAGGGCCTTGTCCAAGCGGGTGCCTACGGGCGACGCGGTTTATCGCTTGGTCAAGCGGTTCAACGACGGGGTGGACGGTTTCATTTTGCCGACCATGTTCTGGAACGAAATGGGTTTCCAGTACCTGGGGCCGGTGGACGGCCACGACATCCGAGCCTTGGAGCAGACGCTGGCCCAGGCCCGCCAGCCCTCCGGCGCGGTGCCTCTGGTTCACGTGGTGACGCACAAGGGCCACGGCTATGAACCCGCCGAGGATGACCCCATAAGGTTCCACCAGCCCAGTTCACCCCTGGGGGCCGGGGCCGGCGCGCCTACCTACTCGCAGGTGTTTGCCCAGACCGTCACGCGGCTGATGCGGGATGACCAGTCCGTCGTGGGAATTTCCGCGGCGATGCTGGAAGGCACCGGGCTGGAGGAGGTGCGCCGGGAGTTTCCTGACCGAGTGCTGGACGTGGGAATCGCCGAGCAGCACGCCGTCAGCATGGCGGCCGGCATGGCCTCGGCTGGCCTCAAGCCCTTCGTGTCCATTTACTCCACCTTCTTGCAGCGGGCCTTTGACCAGATTGTCCACGACGTTTGTCTCCAGAACCTGCCGGTGACAATCATCGCTGACCGGGCCGGCATCGTGGGCGAAGACGGCAAGACCCACCACGGGGCCTTTGACGTTTCCTACCTGCGCTGTCTCCCCAATGCGGTTGTCGCCGCCCCCGCCGACGAAAACGACCTCCAGCACCTGATTTACACCGCCTACAAGTACACCGGCCCCTTTGCCATCCGCATCCCCCGGGGCGCCGCTACCGGCGTTCCTCTGGACGACGACTTGAAGGAACTTCCGCTGGGACGGGGGGCCGTGTTGCAGGAAGGGAGTGACGTTGTAATCTTCGGGCTGGGCAAAGCGGCCACCGCCGCGGTGGAGGCGGCGGACAAGCTGGCCGAGTTCGGAATTGACTGCGGTGTGGTCAACCCCGTTTTCGTGAAACCGCTGGACGTTGACCTGCTTTTCCAGGTGGCCCGCGCTACCCGCCGCATTGTCACCGTAGAGGAAAACGTCATGGCCGGGGGTTTCGGTTCGGCAGTGCTGGAAGCGCTGGCCGAAGCCGGACTGCACGAGGTGAAAGTCCACCGCGTCGGTATGCCCGACTCTTTCGTCGAACACGGCACCGCCGCCAACCAACGCCACCGGCTGCACCTGGACGCCGACGGCATTGCCCAGCAAGTCCTGGACGCCTTTTTCCCGGACAAGGCCCCTGTCGCCAACTGACCCCATGATTGTCTGTACCGGGTCGCTCCGTCGGGAGACCCGGCAACCACTCCCAACCGGCGGGGAAACCTTGGGTGTCAGCCCGGACTTGCCCGGTTGCGGCCCCGTGGTTTAACCTTGGGAAACAACGCCGTTCCCGTTGGCGAAAACGGCGTCCCACCCCCAAGATTCAGGAGGACTTTGACATGGGAGCCATCCACGTTACCGTAACCGTCCGCAACCCGGCCCAACTCGAAAGGGTCTGGGAAGAGCTTTTCCTGGTGGACACCGGGGCCACCGACAGCTTGGTTCCCCGGCAGCATCTGGAAAGCATCGGCCTGGCCCCCAGGGGGAGCCGCACCTACGGACTGGCCGACGGCAGCCCTCTGACGGTGGACGTTACCACCGCGGAGTTGGAGTTCATGGGGGAGATTGTCGGCGCGACTGTCATCATGGGGCCGGATGACTGCGAGCCGCTGCTGGGCGTTACCGCCCTGGAATCCGTCGGCATTGACGTTGACCCCCACAACGGGACGCTGCACCGTCTCCCGGCTGTCCGTCTCAAGGGCGGGTTCATGCCCCGGCCCGGCGCGTAGGGTAGCCCCGCCTATCAGTTCCGGTGCGGCCAGACAATCACGGTGGAAGGAAAGGAATCGTCATGGGAGTATTCAAGACCAGCATCGGTGTCGCCCACCCGCAGGCGCGGGAGTACCACTACGTTGACGCCTGGGTGGACACCGGGGCGTCCCATTCCATGCTGCCGGCGTCCCTGCTGGAGCAAACTCTGTCCCTGACCCCTCACGAAGAACGGCTTTTTGAAACCAGCGACGGGTGTGAACACCGTTACGGTTACGGGTACGCCTTATTCAGAATCGAGGGGCTGGAAGGGCCGGCGCCGGTAGTCTTCGGCCCGGAAGACCAGTATCTGCTGGGCGCGACAACCATGCAGATTTTCAACCTGGCGGTTGACCCCGGCCAACACCGCCTGGTTCCCATTCCCAGGCTGAGAATCTAGGGGGGGTGTCGTCAAATCAAGCCGATATTCTTGAAAGCGATGGATGCCACCCCTTCGGCTTCGTTCAGAGCAGTCTCTAACCCTCCCCCTACCAGTGGGAGGGGATTTATTGCACACCCTCTAAGGGCGCCGGTTTTGGATTCCCGCTTTCGCGGGAATGACGGTAGGGGGCGGGAATTATGAAATCCCCTTCACTCTATCGGGGGATGCAGGGATGGAGGCAATCCCCCGGTTATTCCTCGCTGGTTGCAAGGCGCCGCTGCGCCAGCCATGCGGGACGCCGTTTCCAGCCCACCGCCAAAATGAATATCCCGCTGGCTACCAGGGCCATTACCGGGCCGGAGGGCAGGTTGTAATGGTAGGAAAGGTACAGTCCCACCACGGCTGAAGCCACCCCGAACAAGGCCGCTACGGCCATGGCTCTGGGGAAATTCCCCACCAGCAACAGCGCCGCCGCCGCCGGAGTAATCAGCATGGAAATTACCAGGATTACCCCCACCGCCTGCAAGGCCAGCACCACCACCACCGCCAGCATCCCCAGCAGCAGGTAGTCCAGCGCGTCCGTGGGCAGGCCGATTACCGACGCTCCCGACGGGTCGAAGCTGGCGAAAACCAGCTCCTTGTGCAGCCCCAGGGTCAACGCCAGCACCGCCACCGCCAACCCCAAAGTCACCCAAACGTCGTTCCAGGAAGTGCCCAGCACCTGCCCCAGCAGCAAGTCCTCCAGGCTTACCGGAATCCCGCCCGACGCGGTCAGCATCACCAGGCCCAGGGCGAACAGGCCGGCGAATATGATGCCCACCGAGGTATCCTCGGCCAGGCCGGCCCGCCGCACCAGGTAGCCGATGAGCAGGGCGACGGCGATGGCCATGGGAATCGCGCCCAGGAAAGGACTGAGGCCCAGCAGAAAGGCCCCCACCATGCCGGGCAGGACGGCGTGGGCCAGAGCGTCGCCCATGAATCCCAACCCCCGGGTGACCACGTAAACCCCGACTACCGGGCACATGATGCCCACCAGCGCGGATACAATCAGCGCGCGCAGCATGAAGGAATACTGGAACGGCTCTAAAAAGAGTTGACTAATTGGGTCCATGTCCGTCTCCGTTTTCCGATGGGCCATGAGGGTGTCCGTGGGCATGGCCGTGTTCGCTGAGCGACCTGCCGTGGCCGTGGGCCGGAAGGACGCTGAAATGCCCGTAAAGCTCCAGCATGGTTTCCTCGGTCAGGACTTCCGCCGGCGGGCCGCAGGCGCAGACGTGGCAGTTCAGGCAGAGGCATTGGTCGCAGTGCCGGGCCATGTGGCTGATGTCATGGGAGGACATAATGATGGTGCGGCCCTGGTCCCTAAGCTCCACCAGCAAGGACAACAGGGCTTCCTGGGAAGCTACGTCCACGCCGCTTAAGGCTTCGTCCAGCAGCAGAACGTCGGCGCCCTGGGCCAGGGCGCGGGCCACGAAGACCCGCTGGCGCTGCCCTCCGGAAAGTTCGCCTACCAGGGAATCCCGCCGGTCCCACATCTGCACTTGCCGCAGCGCTTCCTCGGCGGCTTCCCGGTCGGCCCGCCCCGGACGACGGAACCAGCCAACCCGCCGGGTCCGCCCCAGCAGCGTCACGTCCAGCGCGCTCATAGGCAGCCGCCAGTTGACCCGCTCGTGCTGCGGCACGTAGGCCACCAACTGCCGCGCCTCGGCAATGGGCTGGCCGTGAACCAGCACCCGGCCTTCGGTGGGCGGCAGCAGGGACACAATCACGTTGAACAGGGTGCTTTTGCCCGCTCCGTTGGGGCCGACGACGCCCATGAGGGAGTTGGGGCCGGCGTCGAAGGAAACTTCGTCCAGCACCAGGACGCCGCCGCGCACCACCGTCACATCCTCAACGGATATTGAAGGGTTATCGTTTGCTGTGGTCATAGGTTAACGCAAAGCCTCTACGATGGTTCGGACGTTGTAGCGCATATAGTCCAGGTAATTGCCGGCCTCGCCGCCGGCCTCGCCCAGGGAGCCGGTGTAAAGCCCGCCGACGAGCTTGGCCCCGGTCTCTTCGGCGATGCGCTCAGCCAACCGGGGGCTATCCATCTTCTCCGCGAAAATCGCCGGAGCGTTTTCGTGTTCGATGGTCTCAATGAGTTCTTCCAGGTCCTGGGCCGTGGGTTCGGCCTCGGTGGTGAAGGGCAAAATCGCCCCAACCACCTCGAAATCGTACCGGACGGCGAAATACTGGAAGGCGTCGTGGGACGTAACCAGCAGCCGGCGTTCCACCGGCAGTTGGCTGACTTCCTGCTCAATCCAGGCGTGGAGTTCGTCCAGGTCCCGGTTGTAAGCGGCGGCGTTGTCCCGATAATAGGTCTGCCCAGCCGGGTCCAGGGTCGAGAGCCGGGCCGCAATGCTGTTAACCGCTTGCTTCACCCGTAGAGGGTCAAACCAGAAGTGGGGGTCCAGCTCGCCGTGTCCGTGTTCATCCCCGTGGCCTTCCGCTTCCGCGCCGTGGTCGTCGTGGCCTTCTTCCTCATGGCCCTCGGTCTCGCCGAGGATGCCCACAAAGGCTATCTTGGTGGGGTTGCCGGCCACCTCCCAGTGGTTCACCTCTTCCAGGTCGTGGTCGTCCAGGTGCAGCACTTGCCCGCCCACCGAGTCGGTTACGAAGATGGCTCCCGGGGCCATAGCAACGTGGGGCCGCCCCCAGAAAGATATTTCCACCGGGGTGGTCAGCGCGTCGGAGTTGGTGGCGATTATGTCCCCGTCGTGCAGGTCATACAGCCGGATTTCGCCGCTGCTCATTACCACAACCGCGTGTTCCCCGTCCCGGGACATGGCCGCCTGGATGGGGTCATTGCCCTCTTCGAAGGGTATCAACTGTTCCATCTCACCCTCTTCCGGTTCCACCATGTACAGCCCCACCGCGGAACCCAGGGCCAGGAAGTGACCCACGCCGGAGGCTCCCCAGACCGTAGTCAGCCGGAAGTCTTCCGGTTCGCCTGCGGGCGCCGAAATAAACGCGTGGTCGAAATCACCGTCATGGGCCTCTACCGCCAGCACGCCGCCGACACAGCCGAAAACCGCCATGTGGCCGTTGCCGGCGTCCCCTTGCAGGCTGGGACATTCACCGGCGGAATAAAGGACCTCTCCGGAAAGGTTCCGTATGTCAACCGTGGTAGGCAGCCGATACTGTTCCGGGTTCGAGGCAAAGTCGGGATGCTGCGGCGTGATGGCGAACAGGTCGTCGTCCAGGGGCACCGCCGCCCCGTGGTGCGGGCCGGCATTCAGCAGCACCGGCTGGTATGCTGCGCCTTCCTCCTCCAGTTCGTGCTCGTTAATCAGCGCCACGTCTCCCGAACCGTCGTAGTAAACGGTGGCCCACTCGTCCCCGACGTACAGGTGGACGGGCCGGTCGCCGGACAGGTCCAAGCCCAAGGGTTCGGCTTCCCGGTTCACCAGGTCAAAGTGTCCTCCGTGCGGCTCCAGGTAGGTGCCCCCGTCAATCACGTGGACGTTATTGGCGTCGCTGGAAACCGCGATGGCAAAGCGCCCGCTCTTGGTGGAGTAGATGCGCCCGGCCCGGCTTCCCATGTCATAGGCGTTCTGCTCTACCTCGCCGTGGTCCAGTTCGATAATTGACATCGCCCCGGTCTCGCCGTCGCCAATCAGCAGCTTGCCCAGCAGTTCCGTCGTTTCTTCTTCGCCGTGGCCCCCTTCCTCTTCGTGTCCCTCGAAAATCTCCACGAAGTCAATGGGGTCCACCGCCTCGCCCAAGGCCACCACGTCCTCCGGGCTGCTGGCGGCGTTTTCCACCAGTTCGGTCAGCCAGCCGCCCTCCAATTGCAGGCCCACGCTCAAAACCAGCTCGGCGTCGGCCACCCTGGCGATGTCCCGCGCGCCGGGCTGGAAGGTATGGGGGTCGGCGTTGGCGGGCAGCAGGGCCGAGACATCCGCCCGGTCACCGCCGACGATTTGCGCCCAGTCGGCCACGATGTTGCTGGTCGAGACTACCCCTATCGGTTCCGACCGGGCCGCGGGTTCTGCGGGCATTGCCGGGTCAGTCGTATCCTGGGCCGACGGCGCTGCCGGGGCCGGTTCTGCCGGGGCCGTCGTATCCTGGGCCGATGGGGCTGCCGGGGCCGTCGTATTCTGGGCCGGCGCCGCTGCCGTAGCCTGCTGGACTGGGGCCGGAGGCTCGGCAGCCGAATCATCGCCGCAAGCCAGCGTCAACGCCAATACCGGCAGCACAACCAGGGCAACAACCAATTTCACCATGTTCTTCATAACTTCCTGTCACGTCCTTAGAAAAAATAGCCGGGTTCCCAAGTATCTGCTGCGCCGGTTACCAATACTCGGTATCAATTAAGCCTACTTGTTAGTACGTCGTATCACCACTAACCGACGCTTGGCGCAGTTACCGGGGCCAATGAGGGCGTCACACACCCTTTTACGGGGTTTTCTCAGTCACTGAGGAAACCCCCAATTCCAGCCCGACGGTTAACCGTTGACCATCAAATGATACGCAGTATCCAAGCGGGTCATTCTATATCGGCGGGTGGGGGCTGTCAACATTTTCGGGTAAAGTCCCCGGGGCTATCGCATCACGAATCGGCACGGCGGCCTTGCCCTGTGGGATGTCATTCTTGTTGGATGTGTCAGGTAATGCGCTGGCAGATTGGTACAAAAGTAGTACCGGGGAGAGAAGGTTTTGGAGCAGCGGCGCGAGGGTATCAATCGTTACGAGACAGGAATGATGGTTGAGCGCGTCACCGTTCTACGGCGTTTTCCAGGTGGCGGATGCTTTGGAGTTGGCCGCCGGACATCCGCACCGATACCAGGTCTATGCGCCAACTGTCGGGTACGTGGTCAAGGGACTGGAGGTAGGTTTCGGCGGCGGCAATCAGGTGGTCAACCTTGGCGCGGGTCAATGACTCTTCCGGCGTACCCATATCGTCGCCGGAGCGGGCGCGGACTTCCACGAAAACCAGTTCCGGCCCCTGTTGCGCCACGATGTCTATTTCTCCCCACCGGCAGCGGTAATTGGTCTCTACGATGACGTACCCCTTGGCTTGCAGCATCCGGCGGGCCAGGGACTCGCCCAGCCTGCCCAGCCGGGCGCGATGGGTGGACATCAGGATGCCCCCGGCCAGGAAGAGGGCCGCCGCCCTCCCGCTTGGGTGAAAAGATTTCTGACCGGGCCGAAGGAACGTCGGTGGATGAGGCAGGGGCCTAACCGTCGCAGGCGTTCCAGGTGTTCCGGTGTCGGATACCCCTTGTTGCGGGCAAAGCCGTAGCCGGGGTAGCGGCCCTCGGCGCGTTGCATCCAACGGTCGCGGGCAACCTTGGCGACAATCGAGGCGGCGGCTACGGAATAGCTGAGGCTGTCGCCCTTGACTACCACCTGGTAGGGGTAGGGGCATCGCTTCAAGGGAATGTAGTCAAAGACAACGTGGTCGGGCTGCAAGGGAAGGCCGGACAGGGCGTTCATCATGGCCTGGACGGTGGCGGGCAGGATTCCCAGGGCGTCAATGTCGTCGGCTTCCTGCTGGCCCACGCCCACCGCTACGGCGTTGGCCTTGATTAACTCCAGGGCGCGTTCCCGCTGGCGGGGGGAGAGTTTCTTGCTGTCGTTGACGTATTGGAGCCAGGATTCCGCGCCGGAAAGTTCGGCGGGTAGGATTACCGCCGCCGCGAATACCGGGCCGGCCAGCGGCCCCCGGCCGGCTTCGTCCACGCCGGCCACCAACCGGCGTCCGTCCAGGTGGGCGGCCCGTTCCAAGTCAAGGCCGGGCATGGTGGTTCAGGGGGCACCCCCTCCCTAGCCCTCCCCCTCGCAGGGGGAGGGGATTATTCGTTGGCCCTCTTCCGTATGCGGAGGGGATTATTCGTTGGCCCTCTCCCGTCTGCGGAGGGGATTATTCGTTGGCCCTCTTCCGTCTGCGGAGGGGATTATTCGTTGGCCCTCTTCCGTCTGCGGAGGGGATTATTCGGTGGCCCTCTCCCGTCTGAGGAAGGGATTATTCAACGGCGCCGTCGCTGATTATTCCGCCGCCTAGGACGGTATCGCCCTGGTAGAAGACGGCGGCCTGGCCGGGAGTGATGGCCCGCTGGGGCTGGTCGAACCGGACTATCGCGGTCTGGCCATCGGGGTAGAGAGTCGCCGCCGCTTCCTGGAACTTGTACCGGATTTTGACGCCGACGGGAACCGGGCCGTCGGGGACAGCGCCGGCAACGTAATTGACCCGGGACACGGGAAACTCCGCCCGGTAAAGGTCGGACTCGGCGCCGATGACTACCGTGTTGGTTTCCGGTTCCAGCCGCACCACGTAGCGGGGCGGGCCGCCGGAAAGTCCCAGGCCGCGCCGCTGGCCCACGGTAAACATTTCGATACCGTCATGGCCGCCCAGGTCATTGCCCCCGGTGTCCACCATCCGGCCCGGCTTTTCGTCAACCCGTTCTCGCAGAAACGCCTTGTAGTCGCCGAAAGGTATAAAGCAAATATCCTGACTGTCGGGCTTTTGGGCGTTGGGGAAATTGGCGTCAAGGGCGAATTGGCGGATTTCGGACTTGGAGTAGGCGCCCACCGGCATCAGGGTATGGGCCAATTCCTCCTGTCCCATGCCGTAGAGGACATAAGACTGGTCTTTGTCGGCGTCCAGGCCCTTTTTGAGAGACCAACCGCATCGGGCAACGCTTGGGGCGACGTTATCACCGCCGGCGGATTCCGTTGCCGGTTCGCGCTCGATGCGGGCGTAGTGTCCGGTCGCCACCCGGTCAGCGCCCAGCAGCCGGGCGCGGTGGGCCAGGAAGTTGAACTTAATCTTGTCGTTGCAGGCGATACACGGGTGGGGCGTGCGGCCCTGCTGGTACTCGGCGCAGAAGTAGTCAATGACAAATTCCTGGAACTTGTCCTGGACGTTCATCACGTAGTGGGGAATGTTGAGGCGGTGACAAACCATGCGGGCGTCTTCCACGTCGTCCACGGTGCAGCAGCCGCGGTAGTAGTCGGGAAGGTCGGCGTGGTCGAGGCTGTAAAGTTTCATGGTGACGCCCACGACATCGTAGCCCTGCCGTTGCAGCAGCAGGGCCGCCACCGATGAATCAACTCCGCCGCTCATGGCGACGACTACTCTTTCAGCCAAAACTTTCACCCTACGAATAAAGCGCCTTGCCAAGTTACGTTAGCATAGGGGCATGGGCGGGGGCAAGGTTGATTCTGGGGATGTGACGATGTTGTTGCTGGCGGGGTAGGGGCGCACGGCCGTGCGCCCCTACGTTGTTGGCGCTGGCCGGGCGGATTTACGGGTCTTTCGCTGCTACTACCCGGAGTTGCCGCGTTAACGGTAGCGCGTCCGCAGTCAGCTCTCTTCCGGGGCGGTTTCCGGCGGGGGACGGGCGGCGGCGGGGGTTGTCCGCCTTTCTTCGCCCAGGATACCGCCGGGGCGCAGCAGGATTACCCCCACAATCAGGACGCCTATCATCAACAACCGGAAGTTGGGGTCGGCGAAGAACCCCGGCAAGAACTGGGTTCCCGACCAGATTCCCCAGACGATAAAGGCCCCCAGAATGGCCCCCAGGTTGTTGCCCGAGCCTCCTACCATCAGCATGGCCCAGATAACGAAGGTTGCCAGCAGCGGGTCAAAGGTCAGGGGCGCGACGAACCGGAAATGGTGGGCGAACAAGGCCCCGCCGACTCCCATAATCACCGCTCCCAGGATGAACGCCTGCAACTTGAACCGGAAAACGTCCTTGCCGCAGGCTTCCGTGGCGATTTCGTCCTCCCGCACCGCCCGCAGCACCCGCCCCCAGGGAGACTTGGCCGCCCGTTCCACCGCCAGAAACATCGCCCCCAGGACAACCAGCGTCACCACCAGATAAAGGTAGTCGTAGTTTTCCGGCGACACCCAATCGCCGAGGAACTTGGGTATGCGGTACAACCCCTTGGAGCCGTTGGCGGCCCATTTTTCGTTGAGGAAGAAGAGCCGCACCGTTTCGGCGATTCCCAGCGTCGCAATCGCCAGGTAGTCGTCCCTCAACCGCAGCGTGATGTAGCCGATAACCAGGGCGATAACTCCGCAGACCACCGCCGCGCTGCCCAGGCCCAGGAAAAACCACAGGTCAATTCCCAGGTCGAGAAACCCCTTCTCGGCCCAGTTGCCCCCGAAACGGAAGTCCTCGAACAGCGCCGGGTCCGGCGGCGCGGTGGTCAGCAGGGCCGTGGTGTAGGCGCCCAGGGCGAAAAAACCGGCGATGCCGATGTTGAAAAGGCCGGTGAAGCCCCAATGGACGTTCAGCCCCAGGGCAAACACGGCGTAAATGCCGGCCATAATGATGAAACCGACCAGGTAATCGGCGATGCCGGCTAGTTCCATGTCGCCTCAGTCCTCAACTCTGCGGCCCCCCGAAAATCCCGCGGGGCCGCACCAGCAGCATGGCTACCAGAATGGCGAAGGATACCGCCGGTTTGTAGCTGGGGTTAATCCATTGCGTCGAAACTTCCGACGTCACGCCGATAATGAAGGCCCCAACCAACGCGCCGTAGGGGTTGCCGATGCCGCCCAGGATAACGGCGGCGAACAGCGGCAGCAGAAACTTCCAGCCCATGATGGGCAGCAGGTGGGCCTGGAATATCGCCAACAGCACCCCCGCCGTGGCCGCCAGGGACGCCCCCATCGCCCAAGTCCACCAGATTACCCGCTGGGTGGCGATGCCGCTGACCAAGGCCAGGTCGGGGTTGTCCGCCGTGGCGCGCATCGCCTTGCCCATGCGGGTGTAGGTCAGCACGAAATAGACCGCCGCCACCAGAATCACCGTGACAATGGCGATGAAAATGGCATCCGGCGGTATCCGCACGTCCATCGGCAGGTGAAAGACCTGCTTGGACTCCCGCGGGAAGTGGTGGGTGTCGCCGCCCCAAATGACTTGCACCAGCCCCCGCAGGGCGATAGCCACGCCCAAAGACGCCATAGCCAGCACCACGGTGTTGACGCCCCGCTGCCGCAAGCGCCGGTATATTCCCAAGTCCAGCAGGACGGCCCCGGCGGCTACGACGACCGCCGCCAGCAGCCCCGCCACCAGCAGGGGATAGCCGAAGGTGAACGGCCCGATAGCGCCGCTCTCGATTCCCAGCCGGCCCAGAACTCCGCCAACTATGAACAAGGCGACATAGGCCCCCATTGTCATGTAGTCGCCGTGGGCGACGTTGGCGAAATTCAGGATTCCGTAAATGAGGGTGAGGCCCACGGCCCCCAAAGCGATGATGGCCCCCAGGAAAACGCCGTTGACCACCAACCCCATCTTGACGAAGGGAAGGAACCCGACGGCGGCAGCCACCACCACGATGGCAAGGGTAGTATGCCCCGGCGTCCACGCCAGGCTGATACGCCGCCCCATGTCTCGGATGTTGGTCATGTAGTTATCGTGGCTGCCGCAACCAAAGCGAGAAGTCTCCCCTTAGCTTTGCCCAAGATGCTACCAGATACAGCAGGCCAACGGAAGGATAGCGCAGTCCATTGGCATCGTTTTTCAATTGTTATTCCATAACCCAAGTATGTAATTCTGAGCAAAGCGAAGAATCCAGGGCGTGTTGACACTAAGTTGTCGGAAAAAGGCGTCATGGACGCAGGCCAAGGTCACGTACCCCAGGTACATCCAGTCCAGCTTGTCGTACCGGGTGAAGACCCGCCGGCAGCCCTTCAACCGCCGGATTAACCGCTCCACCATGTTCCGCTGGGCGTACAGCTCCCGGCGGTACTCCCACCGGACTTTCCGATGACGCCGGGGCGGTACTGTCGGAATGTAGCCCAACTCCTCGGCCAATTGCCGGGTAGCGTTCCCCTCATAGGCCCGGCCCATGACCAGGTTCCACCAATGCCAGCGTTGGTAGATGGTATTCCATTTGTCCTCGCCTTCCGGCAACCCCCGCCACTTGCAGCCGTTCTCCGTCAGGTAGAGAACGATGTTCAGAACTTACAGGTTGCTGAAGCGCACATTGCCCCGATGTTTGGGAAAGAGATGCCCTATTCGCTGGTATTGCTCCTCGGTAATTTCCATACATCCACCTCCCTGCCCGGCTCTCTTGTCCCGCTATCTTACTACCCCCCAATTACCCCTTGCCTGGCCCATCTTTACCCGATTCCACCCCTTTTGTGTCAACACGCCCTAGAATCAAAATGAGTCGGCAGAGAATTGGCTTGTCTCTGGCTCTATGGACCTGCTCCGCGTTTCGAGCCGCCGGAGCGGGTTTTATCCGTCTCGGTCGGGGATGCCGCCCAACCCCGCCCCGTCGGGGGGCGGCCTGCTCCTCCTGTCCGGGTTGTTCCCAGCCTCTTCCTCCATCCGGGCCAGGAGCGCGGCCCGGGGGATGATGACTCTCCGTCTGACGGCTTCATCGACTGTTTCATCCAACCCCCACCGGCGCCGGCGGGGTAGGTCCGTCCGGGAGGACTGCTGCACCCTTATCTGAACCCCTTCCCGCGTCAGCCTCATCTCCCCGCAGTTGACGCAGACCCTCACCCCTCTGATTCCCCGTACCTCGAACATTCCCGGCAGGTCCGCGTGGGGACACTCCAGGGGTTCTTTCCATCCGGCGGCCACGGCGTTGGCCCCCGGCGCCGGCCAGTGGATGCTGTCCAAGGCCCGTTCCAGCCGGTGGGCGGCCTCCCGCCAGTCGCCGTAGCGTCCTCGGGCCAGCTCCGCCCGCCGGTCCCGGGCGTTCTGCAATGCCGTGCCCTCGTAGAGGTGGGCCGGGTGGATGCAGAAGGGGCGGCTGCGCCGCGGGGGTTATCCGAGGGACGCTCGACATCCGCCGGCTGCCGGGGTGGTACTGGCCCACGTGGTCCAGCCAGTAATCCCGCTCCCTTTTCCAGTTTCTCTTCTCGATTTTTCGTTCCTCCTACGCCCGCAAAAGAATGGCCCGGCCCTTTCGTGCGATTCTTGGGGGCATGGACAACGTGGCCATCGTCATCAACCTGGCGACGTGGGTGTTCGCCGCCGTCGGGTTCGCCGTTGCCGCCATATTCATCGTCAACGCCGGGCACCTGTTCATCAGCAGCCAGGGCGATCCCCAGCGGGTGGCCCAGGCCCGTCACGCCTTCATCGGCGTGGTCATCGGGCTGGTCGTCATCGGCGGGGCCTTCCTGATACCGGGGACCATCAGCCGGTTCGTCATCGAGCCGGCCGGCGGCGTGAAGGTGGAGACCCGGGCCGCCACGGACTGCGACGGGATTTTCCGCACCCAGCCGGTCTTCCAGCGGGGAGCTTCGACGTCCGACCGGATGAACATCCTGGTTTCCCAGATCAGGCCAATCAGTCCGAGTGCGCGGCGGATGTTTGGGATCCGGATGTCATCGGGGTCAGCGACTTGCCCAGTACGTTGACGAGCGCACATTGTTTCGATCTTGCTGCGGCCAATGATTTTGATGAGGATGACCCGGCAAACCTCAAGGTTGGAGATCAGGAGATGCTTGGGACACTGACGGTTCCCGGTAAAACCTCTGTAAATTTGAACCCCGCCCTAGCTCGGGCCTGGACTCGGCCAACAACATCCTGGTCTTTTTCGACGATACCAAGCGCTCCTCGGACAGCGCCAGTTGCTGGCTCTACTGCGCTCGTCTGAAGCAGTGGCGCTCCAACTTCTAGCCGGCTCTACTTGCCGGAGCCGTCTCCTTCGGCGGCGGTTTTCCCACTCTTCGTTCCCCGGCTGCATCTTCCAGAACCTTCCCTCCGCCGGCGGCCATAGCCGGTAGTTCAGGGGCTCTACCCTTGGCTCCAACGACTCCTCCCGGACCTCCGCCGTTCCCTTTCCCGTCTCCACTTGGTACGTCACCCCGTCCCTGCACACCGGGGCCATCACCTCTCTCTACCATCCTGTTCGTCTGGGAAGAAAATCCGCACCGGGGCTCCGTACTGGGCTACCCGCCACCAGCGGTTGTGGCACGTTTCCGGTACAGGTCCTCCACTAGCCCCAATCCCCCGTGCACCCGGTCTTAGACCAGTATGACGTCGTCCAGATCCACGCAGCCCCGCAGCGTTTCCAGGAAGACGTTTTCCACCATGCTTCCCGGGTCCTGGCGGGCGATGCTCCGGCGGTAGGACAGGCGCATCCGCAGCGCCTCCGCCGCCTGGTGGCGGGCCTGCCACGGCCCCCAGTCTCCCCGGAACCATCCCTCCCCGATGCGGCCCTGGGTAGAAATCTCCGTTCCAAGGTCAATCCCGGATCCCCGGTCAGAGCCGCCATGACCCGCATGATGGCGCTGGTCCGGTTCATGTCCTGCCCCAGCCAACGGGTTCTGACGTAGGCTCTCATGGTGTCCCTGCGCTGGCCCCACTCCTCAACCCGGTAGGAGATGCCCCGGCGCCGGTAGATGGCCCCGGGTTGGGGTTCCTCCAGGGCGCGGCCCACGGAGATGGAACCGATGGTCTGGGCTTCCGGGTCGTGGTCAATGATGTCGGGCACCAGGTCGGCCAGCGGGTCCTCCCACTTCTGCGGCCCCCGCAGGGGCAGGTGGCGCACCCCCCGGTGGTGGCGGGGGGTGCCGTTCATGGCCTGGTCCACCGCCCGGAATTCTTCCCCGGTCAGTTTTTGGAGGTGTTCCTCGGGGTCCTGGATAGTGGAGGTGGCGGCGGCGAACCGGGGGGTCCAGATTGCCGGCCCCGGCGGCGGCGGAGATGAGCCTTCGGAAGAGGTAGGCCGAGTTGCTGCCGAAGACACCCTCGTAGGCGTGGGCCTCGTCGATAATGACTCCCCGCAGCCGTCGGAGGAATCCCTTCACCAGGGGGTCTCCGGCCCGGCGCGGCAGCCAGGCGTGGGTCACGTCGGGGGTGGCCAGCACCACCCGGGCCCGGCGGATTATCTCCTCCCGTCGGGCCAGGCCCACGTCCCCGTCGATCTGCTCCACGGTGTCGTTGGGCAGGCCCAGGGCCTGGCAGGACTCCCGCCAGCGGCGGGCCTGGTCGTTGGCCAGGGCCTTGGTGGGATAGAAGGCCAGGATGACGGATTCCGGGCTCCTGATGAGTTCGGTCATGGCCCAGAGTTGAAACACCAGGGTCTTGCCCGATGCCGTGGGAGTGGACAGGACCACGTTGCGGCCGGATTCCAGTAACTCCAGGCCCCGGGACTGGTGCAGCCAGAGGGTGTTGCTGACGGCGGCGGGGCGGGCCAGTTCCCAGGCCCCACCCGTGAGGATGGAAGGGGGTACGTTGGCCCGGCGCTCCGGGTTGGGGGGTATGTCCACGGTGGTCTCGGCGGCGCAGCGGAGGCAGCTCCCGTTCCCGTAGGTGGGGGGACGGCCGCAGCGGCATCGGTTCCTGAGCATTTTTTCTTTCCCTTTTGCAATCTGATGCCCGGCTCTGTGGGCCGGGCATTCTTTTCCTTGGAAAGACCGTTCGGTGGACTCGTTACCGGCCCATGTACGGCCTGATCTCGGCGCCGGATTAGAGGGGAATCGCCACGGCATTCTCCTCCCTGATGAAGCGCTCCATGACTCGCACAGCGTCGTTCAGTTCGTTGCTGCGGTCGGGTTCCAAGCCCTCTTCCATCCTGAGGATGACGGTCGTCGGGCCTTCGTATTCCCACCGGGCTCTCCGGTCGCACTCGCCGTTTTCGATGGCCTGGTAGAGCTTGGCGTGAGCGTTGTCGAACTCCGCGAGTTCCTGCTGGCTCATCCCGTGGACCAGTTGCCGGAGTTCGTGGCGGGTGTCCCAAGTCAGGTCGTCAAACTCCAGGGCCGGCTTCAACAGTTCCCGGTAGTGCTGGGTGACCTGTCCGCCCTTGGGGAAGTCGTCGTATTTCCCGTCCGGACAGCCTAAAGCATTGGAACGCAGCTCCAGCTCGTCCAGCGCGCTCTGCATTTCCTTGGTTATCTCCACGTCGGAATTCATGCAGATGGTTGCCAGTTGATCCGCGGTGGCCATCTCCTCGTCGGAGTATGCGGGGCCGCCCTTCTCCCGGTACTGCATTGCCTCCGCCAACGCTCTCCTCACGGTGGTGTCGAGGTCCGCTTCGTAAATGTCGTCGTAGTCGGTGAATTCCGCGCCGGTGTAGCTGTTCTCATTCCTTCTTGGCATTTTTTCCTTCCGTCACGTCGGTGTCGGAGTTCATTCCGGCCCCCGCCGGAATGTTCTTGATGTTACGCCGGTCCCGGCGGCGGGGAATTTTCTACCAGGGCTCGTACACGGTGACCCGGATTTCATCCAGCCCGTTCAGTTCCCGTTCCAACAGGGGCCTCACCCTCCGCCAGTCCAGCCCGCCCAGGCCGCTGCCCAGGGCCGGGATGGCGATGGATTCGATACCCCTCTCCTGGATCACCAAGGCCAGGGCGCGAATTCCCGCTTCCACGTCGGGGAGAAGGCTGGGGTCCTGCCAATGTTGCTTGGTGGGAAAGTTGACGATGGTTTTTCCCCTTCTTCGTGTACGTGCATCCGGCCGGGCTGCACGTCGCCCCTGCGGCAGGCGGCGGCGTAGGCTTGGAAGTTGCCGGGGAATTGTTTCTTGAACTGTAGGGCCAGGCCCTTGCCCATGACTCCCACGCAGTTGACGGGGTTGACCAGGGCCCGGGCGTCGCTGCTCAGGATATCGCCCTTCCTGGATTCGATCATGGCGTTTCATCCAAGGGGCCCCCGGCGGGCGGGGGTGGTATAGCCACCCGAAAACCCCGCCCTCTGGACTTTTCTTTCCACGGGATTTTCTCCTTCCTGTGGAAGCACGGCGGGCTGTGGGAGTGCAAAAAGGGAGAGATTCTTTCCCCGTGGGTCCGGTGGCAGCGCACAGTTCCCGGGTGGCATCGTTGCGTCGCCACCTGAGCGCCTCGTGTCCCTTCCACTCCGAGTAGCGGATGAACGCCGTAGCCCTCTTTATCCTCCCCACGCGTTCACCCCGTTGCGGCTTTCCTTACAAGGTGAATGATGTCCCCCGGCACGTTCCATTCCAGGTGTTCCCCGTTGAGCAGCAAGGTGGTCGTTCCCCGAACTCCCAACGCCGGCCCGTACTCCAGGTCGGCTTGCACCCGGACCCGGGGCTCCCCGATGCCCGGCACTCTCCGAACTCCACTGGGTCCAGCCCGACCTCGCCGGCCGTCCGGTCCAGCAGGGTGTGGGTGACTCCGCCCGGGGGGTAGAGGTTCTGGTAGAGGCGGTCGTGCTACTCGTCGAAGGCTTCCCGTTCCCGGGCGCACTCGGTGGCGGCGTGGGACATGGGCCCCAGGAAGGGGTAGTGGCGGTACTCGAAGTTGGATTGTCCCTTTTGAACCAGTTCTTCGCGTATCAGGGGGACCACCTGGGCGGCGAACCGGGCGCAGTGGGGACACTGGAAGTCTCCGAACTCGGTGAGCGCCGGCCTTTCCCCCGGTGGCGGCGGCTCCGTTTTGGCTGCTCCGGCCAGCGGCGGGGGAAGTTCCGTCCCCGTGGCGGTGACCCATAAGGCGATTCCCGGCCAGCGTCGCCGGACGTATCCTTGGGTTATTTTCTCTTCGTTCCCCCGGAGGCTGCGGATCCTTCCCTACATCTGCATCTGCTCCCCGGCGTGGCGTTGGGCCGAGTCCAGGGTCTCCGGGGGGAAGGGACGGCGGTCCAGGGGGAAGAGGGCTAGGGCGGTGTAGCCGTCCTCCCCCGGGGGTTGTTCCACGTAAACCGCGATTTCTTCCCCGGGTTGCGGTCCGTCCCAGTCGGGGCGGAGGTTCTCCGTACCCGGGGTCAGGAATACCCGGGTCATCCCGGTGTACCGGGTGAAAATTCTCGGGCCCAGGCCGAACTGGAACCCGACGATCTTCATGCCGCACCTCCGGGCAATCACCAGGTGGGCCAGTTCGTGGAGTATAACCGTCAGCGCCAGCATCAGGGGCAGGGCCAGCGCGTAGGCCGGGAGGGTTAAGGCGCGCCCTCCCCGGGGCATTCATCCAGGCTCTCCAGGTCTCTTTCCTCTTCCCACTCCCCGGGAAGCATGGCCGACAGGGGACGGGTGACGGGGCCGTCGGTCCGGTAGGCCTCCACTGCCGGGCGGCGCAGATTACCCGGTCATTGTCCAGCAGGAGGGGCTGCACCGGCCAGCGGAGGTTGGTAAGGTTCGCGTTCCTGACGCGCTCCAGACCGGCGAACAGGTCGTGGGGAATCCGCGGGGGATGCTCGTCCCAGCCCTCGGCCCCGTGCAGGGTCACGCTCTCCAGTCTGGTGGCGGAGGACAGGGAACCCGGCTCCACCGCGCTCAGGCAGTGGGCCCGCAGTTCCCGCAGCTTGTACAGGCCCTCCAGGGTGCCGGGACGCAGGGCGTGTTCCCGCCAGCCGTTCCTGCCGGTCAGGGTCAGCTTTTCCAGGTGGGGCATCCCCGCCAGGACGCCGGGTCCCAGCAGTTCCCCGGGATCGTCCGCGCCCTCCGGGGCGTCGGCCTCCACCACCAGTTCCCTCACCTGGCGGAAGGGGCTGAGTTCGATTTCAACCAGCGGGGTTCTGGCCCCCACTATCTCCAAGCGGCGGATGCTGTCCAGCCTGGGCCCGCCGCCCCTCTCCCCCTCCAGATGGCGCTGTCCTATGGACAGTTCGGTGATGGACGATAGGTCATCGGCGGAGACCCCCGCGCAGGCCAACAGTCCGGCGGCGTCCATGAGCCGCCGCTGCAGGCCCGGGGCCAGCAGGCAGATGTCGGGGCCCGTGGGAGTCGGTTCCGGCATGGGTTCGGCCGTCGGGGCCGTGGCGGATTGGACGACGGTCTGCGTCGCCGGGGTCGGTTCCGTCACGGCTCCCGCCTCGGACTGGCAGGCCAGGGCCGCCAGCGCCAGCAGGGTCAGGGCCAGGGCCGGCAGGATTCGGCGGAGGCCTTCAGCATGGCGGCGGTAATGGCGATGCAGTGGCGCTTGCATTTTTCCATGACGGCCCGGGATTCCCGGACGCCCGGGGTTCCGGGCATAAACTCCATCCGTTGCTTGGCGCGGCGTAGTTCCCGGGTCATCTCCTCGTAGAATTCTTGGCTCCGGTTGATGCGGACGGGGTTTCCGGTCTCGTCGGCGCTGACGCATCCGGCCAGCCGTCGGGCGACGGGTTCCAGGTCCCCCAGCCCCGGTTCCTCCCGGGACAGCCGGGCCAGCGCGTCGGCCTGGCGCCGCAGCATCACGGCCTCGGCCCGGATCATCTGGCCCCTGGTGTACTCCGAGGTTCCGACGTTCATGGATTCGTTTCCTCCCATCCCTTTTCTCCAAGGTTGCCACTTTCCGCCTTGAAGAGATCCGGTTCCTTTACGGGTTCCAGGTGAGGCTGGAGCGGCTCCGGGGGACCATCCGCGACCTGATCACCTCCACCGAGTACGGCGGCCCCCAGGACGTGGACCTGGACTGGGTGGCCGACGTCCACCAGGTCACCCGGGAGTCCGACGAACTGTTCCGGCTCTTGACGTCAATGGAAATCCCCGAGGCCCAGCGGGAGCAGTACGCCTATCGCTACGAGGGGATGTTGCAGACGATTCAGATCACGGGCTACGGCTCGGACCGGCTGCTGGCCGCGGCGGTCCTGGTCGGACCCTCGGGGCGTTTCCTGCTGAACATGACCGGCGAGGAGTCGGACGACTTCGAGGCCCTGGTCCGGGAGTCCCGGTTCTTCCTGGCCGACGCCGAGGGCCGGATCAACCGTTGGAACGACGAGGCGGGCCAGGCCGTGGGCGGCCTGGGACTCCGCTGGGAGAGAGCTTTTCATGGTCGAGCGCATCGTCAGCATGGACCGCCGCATCGGCATCCTGGTGATCCTGGTCCTCACCACCCTGTTCTTCGGCTGCACTGCCTGGGCGGTCAGCGCCTTCGTGGGCGGCGACGATAACGGCGCGGGGGAAGAGATTCCCGCCGGGGCCGAGGACTGGATGGCGCCCTTGCCCGGCGGGGAGGTGGACACGCTGGGCAACCCCATCCCCCAGACTAGCCTCATCGCCATGAATCCCCTGGACCTGGAATCCGAACGGGACCCCTACCTGACGCCGGCCGAACTGGACTACTTCCGCAGCATGGGGCCGCACCTCTGGGCCTACGTCCGGGTCTGGCTCCACGTTAAGCGGATTATCTCGGTGGACGTTTCCTCTTGGCAGCTTGCCTCCTTGTCTTACGACCTGGACTTGGCCCAGGCTTTTCCGGAGTCGGGGTTGACCGGGGTTCGAGATGCGGTGGTGCGGCGAGATCTTTCGGAGCGACGGCTCTTGACGTCTCGGTCCATTCCGGCCCAAGGGGAGGATTCACCCCCCTGCGGCGGGGATATTCTCCGGGAGGAACGGGCCCGGCGCCTCCGGCGGCGTTCCGGGCTGCGGCGAATCTTCGCGGGTTCCCTGTTCACCGGATGGAGGAGACTGGCGTTCCTGCTGGCTTTCCTGGTGGTGGGGGCCGGTTGGCTGGGGTACCAGAGGCTGGAGTCCTCGGCCCTGCTGGGAGGGCCGGGTTCCCCGCAGTCTCCCGCGGAGCCGGTGGAGGACGCGGGGCGGGACCTGACCGCGGGGGAACAGGCGTTGGCGGCCCGCTATGGGCGGCCCCTCTGGCTGGGCCCTTCGGGGCGTCCCTTGGTTTTTAACGAGGAGACCGAGGAAGTCCGCGAACTGACTCCCTTCAAGATGGAGTTCGAGGGTTCCTTCCGGGTTCGGGGTTCCTCCCGGGGTTCAGTCATCGAGGTTCCGGGGCGCAGGAGTTACGGGATGTGGTGGCGGAGCGGCGCCGAGGAGGTTTCCCTGCGGCCCCGGCTGTCCTTCCACCGGTCTGCCTGGCGGGACAAGCAGGAGGCGGAGTTGTCCCGGATGTACCACGCAGTTCTCATCGGCCTCCGCATCGTAAACGAGGTGGACCTGGAGGCCTGGAACCGGGGCTTGTCGCTTCCCCTCACCGAGCTGGTGACGAAGTTCAAGCGGCCCTACCCGCCGGCGGCCCATGGCCACTGGGGTCACGTCCCGGATACCTGGCTCTGCGATCATTCCCTGGAGCTGGACCTGAACCAGGGACTATCCGTCGGTTGTCCGGGGGAGGAGTACCGGGCCGCGTTGCGGAATTCTTGGGTCTTGGGCGGCGTCGTGATGGAACGTATGGAGGGGGTGGCCCGGGCCCTGATGGTCCTTGACGGCTGGGGCCGGAGGATCTCCGGCTGAACACCCTGCGTCTGTCCTTGAAGTACGAGCTCCGGGACCTCCTGGAGGACATAAGGGATTTCGATTACTCGTTGGGGGAGGTGGAGCGGGTGTCCCGGGATTGGGACCTCTCCATCAACGTCCTTCCCCGGGGGATGGTGGAAGAATGAAGTTTTTGCTGACGGCGGCTTTCTTGACGGTCATCCTGACGGCCTGTGGGGGCAATAAGCCCCTTCCTACGCCGGTGATCCTGCCCACGCCAGCCTCCGGTTCGGTCCTGCTGCCGGGGGTGGAGGACACGACCTATTCCGAGGAGTTGCGGCGCATACGAGAAGAACACGAGGCTCTCATCGCGTCGATTCCGCCCACCCGGGGCTGGAACCCACGCTGAAGGCTGCGCAGGAACAGACGGTGGCCCTGGCCCGGGTGCGCCGCTTCCCCGAGGGCGAGCCGGTTCCTCCCGTGGTGGGCGAGGACTGGTTGGACCCGGAGTACGGCATCGAGTTCTACCGGGACTCCGGCGGCGACTGGACCTCCCGCCGGATCAGGGAAATTCATCCCCACCGGGACCTGTTCGCCTTCGACGGGTACCCCGACTCCGTTCCCAACTTCCACGTCGGGACCCTCCAACGCCACGTGGCCCGGGAGATGGTCTTAGAGGCGGTGGACGCGCTGCCCCTCCCGGGGGAACCCACCCCCCGGCGATGATCGAGACCTTCCGGTCTAGGCTGGGCTGGGAACTGCGGCATCCGGCGCACCCGGTGGTGAACTTCTGGACCACCTTCGACGTGCGGCGGGGTGGCGTGGTCCAGTCCTACGCGGTGGGGGGAGTGATGCGGCTGGTGGTTGCATCGGTGGGGGAGAGGGAGGAGGTTCTGGAGTACTTCACGGTGGGCCGTTGGCTGGGGCCGGTGGTGGTGGAGCGGTTGAAGTGACGGGTGTGGATGAACGGGAAGGCGTCCGGGCATCAGCGGTTTCGTAAAGTTCCTATATTATCTTTTCCCAGAGTGTCTCTCTTCGGAAATGGTGTGTTACGGGATCCCGAAAAGACGTAGCATTGCTCTTTCCACTCGGGCCAGTTCTTGTTCGTCAATCGTGCCGATTAGGGCGCCGATTCTGGTCACGGACAGTGTCCGAATCTGGCAGACCAGTATCCAGAACGGTTTCGGCATACTCACTGATTGTATCCGAAGGGAGTATAGGTTTCCGTCGGCTTTGGGTGAGGAGGTGATGAGCGCGACTACAACGAGTTCCGTGGTGTCGTTGAAGTGGTCGTTGCTTAGGATCAGCGCTGGCCTGTTGTTGCCCTGTTCGTGACCGACGACTTGGGAGGCAGATTCGATGGTTGTCCATCTTATCTCCCCCTTCAGTAGGCGGGCCACGTGGCCATGTCCTCCTCCATACCCAACTCGGCAAGTTCAATCCCTTCTTTGATGAAAGACGGGTCCAGGTTCGTGTCCAAGTTGTCTTCTTCTGGTGGGTTCCTCTTGATTGCCTCTAAGGTGTAGGCGCTGGCGGCTATGCTGAAGATGGCGCGGGATACGAAGGCTATGGCATCAATGGGGTCCGGAAACCCTGTCTGGCAGGCTTTACGCCAGATATTCGGCCACCCGATCTGGCCTGACCATTGTTCCATTATTTCTGTCAATTCGGACTCGTCTCCGAGGTCGGTGGTTTCCGCAAAGGCGTTGGCTAGCAGGTCCTCCAGTCGGGCAACGTCTATTGACACCGCCGCCAAGTCTTCGAGTTTTTCGATGTCTTGGGCATTGAAACCGTCGGCGGAAAGTTGGTCCATCCAGCTGTTGTGATCCAGTCTGACCAACCTGGCCAGCCAGGGTGTAAGTGCACATGATAGGTCTGAACTCGAAGGTGAACCCACCATCTGGTCTACGATAGGGCGTTCCATAGTGATTGCCGTGGTTGTCAAGTCGAACACCCCCTTTCGGCATTAGCGTTTTTTACTCCGGGGCACGACATGAGGGTTAATGGGGTAGCATACTCAGCGATTGGTGTCTTTAATCCTCCCAATAAGCTGCCAAGGCAGGCCCCGGTTGTTTTGGTTTCTCTTCCGACGGTTGCGGGGATTCTATTGCTCATTCTTGATCGGTGTCAACTTCGATCGGGCTCGGTTTCCCTGCTATTACGTTCGAGCAACATTTTGTCGGACTTTTCCGATTGATACAACTATACAGGAAATGTAATGCTGTTGCGCCCGTTGGTCGTCCGACCTGTGATGGTAAGGCTGGATGCGGAGGATTCGGTGATTATGCCGGAGGTGATGATGTGGCTTGGTTGAGTTGATGTGATTCTCCGGACCGACCGGGGATGATTGCTATTCCCCTATTGGCTCTTTCCTGCAACCCTTCGCCGGTACCTGGTTACGGCAAAAATGGAAATGGACGCTGTGATCATCAGGGACAGCGCCGCCGCGATTATGAAGATGCCCAGAGCGGGGTGCAGGACGCTCGCTCCGCCTCTTGAGAACGTCCACAGGTCGAAGGCTGCCAGGCACAGCGCGGCGGCGGCCGCCAGCGTGACGATCACGGCCGTCCGGAACTTCTTCCGCAGGTGGCGTGCATAGCCCCGGTTGACTCCGTCGGCTTGGGATTCCTGCAAGGCGGCGCGGGTCATTTCCTACTCCCGGAGCAGCCCGTGGGTGGCGGCGTACTCCCGGCCGAACCCCACCTGTTCCTGCGATAGGGGTCCGGGGCGCAGGATTTCCGCCGGGGGGATTCTCTTCCGGCTGATTTCCTGCTGTCGGGGGGTCAGGGTTTCGCTTCGGCTGATGGCGTTCACGGTTTGGATTATCTCGTTGTGGTTCATCGCTCCTCTCATGATTCAAAAACTCAAAGCCGGATTTTTCTTCGCAAAAAGCTCCAATACCGGAACCGTTTGACGTTTCCATTATTGGGCGCTTCCGGCGCAGAAATTCCAGTATTGCTTCTCATCCGGCTGACTTCTTTCCCCCGGGCCATGACGTTCACGGTTTGGACAATCTCCCCGGGGTGCATCATCGTGGTTTCTTTGATAATTCCGCAGGTTTGTTCGAACTCCCCGCCCGGGATTTCATCTCCAGGTCGGAATCCACTTGAGTTGCCCCCTGAGGGCCAGGACGGCCTGTTCGACGGTGAGGTGGATGTACCCGACGCTGTTCCAGTGTTCCGGGTGGTCTTCGTCGAATCCCGCGTCGGGGCAGTTGCATTCCTCTTCCCTGAGAACCTGCCAACAGTCCTTGAATACCTCGCCCTTCCGGTCGCGGACTTCCGCAATGAATTCCAGCTTCAGCCTGGGATGCAGCCAGGTCCGTATCTCGCCCAGGACATCGGCGCAGGGGGCGCAGGTCCGGTCTTCGCCCTCGCCGATGTGACGGTCGCAGCCGCACTCCGGGTACTGCCGGCACTCCGGGCAGCGGTGGGTGTGAGTCGTCATGTTTTCTCCCCTCCGGTTCATCACTCTGCCGGACTGTTCCGGGTCTCCGGCCTGAATCTCTTGTCATCCTCGTAGCCGACTCCCCTGCGGCGCAGCTTGTCGGCGGCCAGCGCCACGCTGCCCGTCCCGGCCCAGGGGTCGACCACCGTGTCCCCCGCTAAGGAGTACAGCGCCGTCACCCGGCGGGCCAGTTCCAATGGAACCTCATCGGTCTGCCCCGGGTCCGGGAGAATCTCCCACACCGGCCGGGGCCATTCCCGCCACTGCTCCGGCTCCAGGCGAGATATTTCCCGCGCTTGTGGCTCGGGTTCTCGGGTCCCGTCCTTTCCGAAAATCATCACCCGCCGGTTCCAGCCCCGGGCGATGCGGGGATCGCCGGGGTAGGTCGGGCTGCCGGGTCCTCCGTCGGGCATTGGCACCGGGTGCCAGGCTATCTCGTCGCACAACCGGAACCCGGCCCGGGCCATCAGCAGCGTCATCTCCACGGCCATGGAGAGCAGCAGGTGCGGTTTCTCCCGGGACTGCGCGTCGGCTGCGACCACGGCTATCTTTCCCCCCGGCGCCGTCTTCAGGTGCAGCAGGTGGATGATGGCGGCCAGGGGGTCCAGGAGGTCGTCGGCGTCCTGCCAGTTGGCCGGCGGGGGAACCCGGGTGATGGTCAGGGCCACGCTCTCGTCCTCCAGGGCCGGCAGGCCATGTTCCGGGTCGGCGTTGGTGGTGAAGACCAACCGCCCGGCCTTGCCGATGGTGACGGCGCGGTCGCCGGGAGTCTCCACGGCGGGTTCCGGCTTGAAACCTTCCTCGGCCTGCTGCCGGAGTTGGAGTTGGACTCCCTTTGACGTCGGGCCTGCTCCAGGCGGCGGGCCTCATCCCGGTTCATCTCCGCCTGGACCCGTTCCCGCTCGGCGGCCTCATGGGTTTCCTGCCGGGCCCTCTCCAGCCCCTCCACCTGTTCCCGGTAGAGGCGGGCCTTTTCCCTGGCCTCCCACTCGGCCTGGCTGGCGGCGTCCCGGCGGACATCTCCTCCCACATGGCGTCCTCCCGTTCCCGTTCCTCGTTGTCCCGGGCATCCTGGCGGGCCCGGGCCTCGGCCTCCCGCTCCAGGCGAGCCTTTTCCTGGGCTTCCCACAGGGCGCGCTGGGCCTGCGCGGCCCGGGCCTCTTCGATCTCCCGCCGTTCTCTCTCCCGCTGGGCCTCCTCCTGGCGGCGTTTCCTGGATATTTCGATGGAATGGTAGTAGTCATGGACGGTGGCTTTCCT
Source organism: Dehalococcoidia bacterium (assembly GCA_963665735.1). Taxonomy (GTDB): domain Bacteria; phylum Chloroflexota; class Dehalococcoidia; order Lucifugimonadales; family UBA3495; genus CATOSK01. The sequence continues at coordinate 2,556,676 of OY762444.1, forward strand.
CTTCCAGACGTCCTCGATCATCTCCCGGTTGCCGTATTCCCAGATGACGTCGGCCTGCTGCTGCATGGCCCTGCTGACCATGGCTATGCGGGACCTCGTGTTCAGGGACAGCCGGTCATCCGTGGAGTCTTCCTTACTGGGTCGGCCTCTGGTCATGCTGGGCAGCCCGGCGGCGATGATGGCCCGCTGGCTGGGGGTCAGGTTGCGCCGGGACAGGTGGCGGAACAGACCTGGACAGGACTTCGTCCTCGGTTCCATCCAGTGTCCGGTAGGGTATGTCCTCCTTGGCGATGCCCAGTTCCCGGGCTATCTGGTAGCGGTATCGTCCGTCGGCGATCGCGCCGTCCAGGATGAGTACGGGAAAGGCGGGGTTGAATCCGTGGTTTTCGATGCTGGCCTTCAATCCTTCGTATTCCTCCTGGTCCATGGGTGGGAAGAGGTCGGCCAGGGAGTGGATGGGTATTTCCTCCTCGGGGTCGTCGTCCCAGGGTGTCGTCAGGTTCTTTTCCTTTCCCGTTTTAACGTTGGCAGTTTTTTGAGGCTGTACGGTTTTCCGGCAATTCCTGCCTCTGAAATTGTCATTCAAGGCTGTTTCTGCCAGGACTGACCTGCATGGTTGGGGGTGCTAGATCTAGGCCTCTAATTTTGTCCACGCACGTTGATTACGAAAGTCGTATTTCTGATCCGGGGTATCGTAACGCTTTTCCGTAAATGGCGTAGCGAACCAGAATTCTAAAACTTGAGTCTCTTTTGTCAATGCAAAAATTCCCAAAATCCCGTTATTCGTTATTCCGTTATTCCAGGTGCGTGTTGAAAATGTTTCCGGCGGCAAGCGTTCCGCCGTCCGCCGGATTCTCAGATCCCGGCCCAGCTGTGGGGGTCCACCGCCACCTTCCGGCCCACCGGGGGCTCGGGGAACAGCGGGCCGGCGGTTCCCGACAGGTAGGCTCCGACGGTTTCCGGCGGGGCCTTCAGGTTCTCCCCCGTCGCCCTCCGCATCAGTTCGGCCCGGTACCCCTCGGCGGTCCAGGGCCCTTCTCCCGGGTGCATCGGCAGCAGGCAGGTGGGGCAGAGATGACCTTCTGCCCGTTGAAGTAGGAGTCGTCCACCACCCCGTCGCGGCGGTTTTCGTGGTTCTCCCAGCGGGGGCAGTCGGGGCAGTCGTGGCCCCGGTACGGTACGCTCACGTCGTTGAACAGGTGGGGGAAGTTCCGCCGTAGGATGGCGCCGGCCCGGAACTCGGGCTGCACCGGGCCGGTGAAGGCCGGGCCCAGGATCTCCTCCTCGTGGATGCTCCGGGCCTCGATCATGGGATTCAGGCAGTGGACGCAGTAGTTCATCCGCTCGGCCAGCCCGGGGAAGGGGGTCTTGACGATGGTCTCGATTTCGTTCCTGGTCATGTCTTCTCTCCTTCTGTGGAAATTCAAGGATAACTTTTGGGGGCGGGGTTTGGCTTGGCCGGATTGTCACTTGGGGGCGGCGTGTCGGTGGCCGGTGGGCGGCCGGGGGTTGGAGACATGAGAAATCCCCGGCCGGAAGGCCGGGGATTTTTCGTTCCCCTTGGGGTGATTCCCGCCTACGGGTGATTCGTCAATCCGGGGACCGGCGTACCTCCAGGAAGGCGACGGTTCCATCTCCCGCCGCGCCCGGCTCGATGCTCTCCCCGATGACCACGGGAACGGCGGGTATTCCGGTGGCCTTTCGGATGATTTCGGCCCGCCGCGCCGCCCGGTCCACGTCCCGGGCTTGGACCGTGACGGAGGCCTCGGCGACCACTAGGGTGTCGTTCCCGTCGGGTTTATTGCCCCTCAGGACCAGGTCGGCCGCTTCCACCGATTCCGCCTCCCGGTCGGTGATGCGATCGTATAACTGGGCCGCTTCCAAGATGTCGTTCAGGTTCTCGATTCGCCGGGCGTCCGTGATTCCCAGGACGCTGCGGAGACGGCGCCGGGCCACCCGGGCGGCCAGGGCCTCGTAGTCCCTGCCGGCCAGCCGGCTGATGTCGCCTCCCTGCCTGGCTTGGGTCTCCTCCAGGCGGGCCTGGCCCTGTTCCAGGCGGGCCTGGGTCTGTTCCAGGCGGGCTTGGCCGTCTTTCAGTTCGGCCACGTCCCGTTCTAAGCGGGCTTGGCCCTGCTCCAGGGACTCCAGCCGGCGGTCGGTGGCGGCCGCGTAGGCGGCGAACCGTTCCGGCAGTTCCAGGAGTTCCTGGGTCAGCAGTTCCCGACGCAGGGTCTGACGGAACTCGGGGTTCTCACGGACGGCTTGGATCAGGGCGTCGGTGTTGATGGCCATGTCGTTTCTCTCCCGTGGTGACGTTGGTATTCTACCTGCCCGGATTGGGCGGGGGCAACGGCGCTCCGGCGGGCCCGACCTGATCGCCGGTGTGGGGACGTTTGCCGGCAGCCGGCGACCGGGGATGGGTCCCACGGTCTTTGGGTAGGGTCTCCGCCGGCCCGTTTTGGCGCTGAGAGCCATTTTCCGGGCCTTTTGGCCCCGGGGTGCTTTCCCCCCCTTAGCCGGAAGGGGCCAGAAGGCCCGCCAGCGGCCTCTCAGAGCGGTTCCCGGCCATTTTTACGGCGTATCCGGGTATGCCATACGGGGATGGGCCGTAAAACGGGGGCTCCCGGACCAGGGAAAGGCCCGCAGGACGCGCTGGGAGCCGTTTTCCGGGGGTTTCAGCCCCCGTGGGGTATTCCAAATGCCTGGAAGGGGGTTCGGGGGTTGTCGGAGACTTCACGGAGTCCTTGGGGCTGTCGGGAAGGCTGCCGGCGGAGGTCTCCGGTTATCCGGCAGTGTATTCATCCCACGGTTTGGGGTGAAGGCGCTGCTGTCGGGGGTGGGGTCGGATCCCTGAATAACGGAATAACGAATAACGCGCGCACGCGAGAGAAAAAACACACACCAAAAAAAGTTCCATTATTCGTTATTCTGTTATTCTCGCGGGCGTGTTCTAATATAGGCAGGAACAAGAATGCCCGTATTCCGAACTAGTTCGGAATAACTGGGAACGGATGTTGTTATTCTGGGGACGCTTGTTAGTTCTGATTCGTGCTTGGCAGCGAACATATTTTCGCAGAAAAAATTAACAGCCGAAAGTGGTCAGACCAATTGTCATAATGAGAACTGATAATCGCGCCCACGCTTGGAGTGGTCGAAGACCGGAAACTACGTTCTTATTTTGGAATAATGAGAATAACGGCCGGCCAGAACTCGTTATTCCGGTTTTACGCACAAAACCGCCCATCGGGATAACGGCCGCGGGAAAACCGTTATTCCCCACCTGTTTTTCGCAGTTTTGTACCGTATTAGGCAGTGTCGTCAAAATGTCAACATAGTAGTAGATTGCTGATGTGGGAGTGAAGGTGATGTGTGGGGATATGGCTGCGCCGCATCGGCGCCATGACATTTCGGACCGGGTCTGGGAACTTCTGGAACCTCATTTGCCTGGTGGAACTGGGAAGAAAGGCCGGCCGGCCAGAGACAACCGCTTGTTCCTGAACGCGGTGTTTTGGCAGTTGCGTACCGGGATCCCCTGGCGGGACCTGCCGCCGGACTTGGGAGGCTGGAAAAACACTCATCGTCGCTTCTGCCGCTGGCGGGATCGCGGGGTATGGAAAGACCTGCTGGATACGGTCATTGATGAGCCGGACTTCGAGTGGTTGATGATTGACTCCAGCCACATCAAGGTCCACCCCGACGGAACCGGGGCCCGGGGCGGCAACCAGGCGGTAGGCCGCACAAAAGGGGGCTGAACAGCAAACTTCACCTGGCAGTGGATTCCCACGGGATGCCGGTGCGTATGATCCTGACCGAGGGAACCACGGCCGACTGCACTCAGGCTCCCGACCTGATTGCCGGCATAGCAGCCCAGTGCCTGCTGGCTGACCGAGGCTATGACAGCGATACCATCGTGGCCCAAGCCCAGGAGCAAGGGATGGAAGCGGTGATACCGCCCCGGCGCAACCGGAAGGAACCCCGGGACTACGACCGGGCGCTGTACAAGCTGCGTCACCTGGTGGAAAACGCCTTTCGGACCTTCAAGCAATGGCGTGGGGTGGCTACCAGGTATGCCAAGAATGAAACCTCATTCCTGGCAGCCTGCCAGATTCGAGCAATGGTAATGTGGACAAGATTATTTTGACGACACCCCCTAGGAAGTTCTTCACGGATGGCCTCCTTCGTTTTCCGGTGCTCCGCAAAAAACGACCGGCCCGCCGGAACCGTGCAAGGATTCCTTCGGACCGGTTGCCTTGGTTGGGGCGTGGGGTGGGCTTCCGCGAATGCAATTATACCGGCTGGAAGTTCTGAGGGACTTTTCGTTACCGGGGGACGTTTGGGGCCGGCTTGGCGGTGGGCGGTACCATCTACAGTACGTGAGTGGTGTTTTGCAGTATTCGGCTGGTTCGGATCAGAGCAAGTAGCTCTCGGCCTTGAGGTTGTGTTACCAAGCACATACCTGATACTGTGAACCTGAGGTGGAAAGTTCTTGATTCTACTTAGTGTGGTGAGCCGAGTGGTACTGAACTACAAATGTTTGGGCGGACGATAGTCCTGTCGCAGTAACCTAGTTCGACTGTGCTGGAACAACTGGACCCGGACCATCTTGTAAATTGATGTTGAGGTCAGTCCAGTACCCACCCTCTACTGGTCTCATCCCCCTAAGCGTTCTCCCAGTGGCTCGCATTAGTCCATAACTACTTGAAGGTCACGGTCCGTCTTGACGGTTTGACCCCGATGTTTTGCTTCCCAGAAGGCCCTAGCCCCCAGTACTCTGGGAGGGGGTGGCTGTCTGGTTATCACAAATTCGTTCCATTCATACGATACGGAGTTTCCTTGTCCTTTGGTTTGCCACTTTGCTTTATTCGTGGACATACTACTCCTTCTTTACTCCGCGAGGTCTGGCGTTCCACTCCCGTGATCCCGCATTCGGAACTCCAACATTTGCTGACTCACTCCGAATTAGTCGCGCACCACTTCCTTCGGACAACGTTTTCGCGTGTAGCTTTACGAGGGCATCTCAAGGTAGTAACAATGTGCTCGCCAGCCAATTGGCGTTGTTTTCGGCGACTTCTCAGACCCGTGCAAAACCACGCTCTCATATCCCGTGAAGAACATGGTACTTGGTTTGTGGCCCATCAGCAAGTGAGCTAATTCGTGCTTGACATTACTGGAATAGCGGCCAGTCGGTAGTTCGAATTTAGGACAACAACGCAAACCTGTTACCGATACGGTTGCGGCGGGCCTGACTTGACGGTAGGCAGTACTGTCGTCGAGATGTGGATGGGGCTGTGGGCCCCAAGTTCCTCAGTCAATTGGATCGCTTTGCCATTCCAGTAGGAGTTTCCCTGGTCCGTAAAGTGCTGCGAGTCCAATGAGTATCGGTAGAATTGCCCTGCATCTCTGACTGATGGATGGGGAGGCTGCATAGCTGAGTGGCGAACAAATATGCCCGGAGGACACCATAAATTCGGGTTGCCTGGAGGCTACGGACAGCGATGGACCGTTGCAAGTTCTGTTGGCGGCACCCTCCAGGATGGTAAGTGCCGGCAGTACCGAAATTTACGAAAATAGCGAATCTGCTTGAGCTTTCCAAGTGGCAATATCAACCGGCCGTTCCGAGTATGAGCTGGTTTCACGACGATAACCGCGGTCCAATCCTCCGCGATAGGAAAGCCAGTTGAAGCTGCCCCAGACGCAGAACTGATCGTCACAGATGATGAACTTCTCGTGGGTTTCGGTGCGCTTCACAATCAGCCGGTCTCTCATTCTGCTGGAAACCCGGCGGTTCAATTCATTCAGGACGTTGTTACCTCGGGTGCGGTTACGTTCGGCTTCGGGGCCGCGCTCGGTTCCGAGCCCCCAAGCGATCCGAACCTGTACTCCCCGTTCCATCGCTTGAACCAGCTTACGCTGAAGTTCGGCATCAAAAGCATCCCGACCAATCCACGCAGACACCAGGGTAAGTTCGGATTGAGCGCTGTCCACCGCCTGCAACAACAATGGACGGTGTTCTTCGGTCTTGATCAGACGGAATGCTCCCCCTGTGAGTTCCTTTAGTTGCCGCTCCTTTTCCGCACGCAGGCTCTCCATCTCAGCCTTCTCGGCTTCGGCTAGGCTGCGCGCCAGCTGGTTCCGCTTTTCCGTCTCTTGAGTTTCATCGTGACTGGCCTGCGTTTCCGCGATGACGTCGGCGGCGGCGCTTACAGCAAGGCTACTGTCTCTTATGGCAGATAAGATAGACCCCTCATGGGGGGTGACGCTCTTCGAGAGAAGCCACGACTCGCGGGAACTCTCCCCGTATTCTTCGGGCATAACCGTGACACCGGAGTCTGCCAATCTTTGCAGGGCGATGCTTTCTTCTTCCAGGTATTCCCTGTTGCGGAATCCGGCAAATGTCGGACGGTCGCTGCCGGAGGCAATCAGCCTGATAACCGTGACTTCCCTGTAATGGAGCCGCGCGTCCCGTCTGTGGAATTCGGCGACCTCGGTAATTTCCTCTGGCTTTAAACCTTCCTCCGCCCGGGCATAGTGCCTGATTGCTTCGATATGAAACTCGCTCAACCGAGGTTTGTCGCCAGCGGGAAGGGCAAAAAGGCCATCCTTCTGTACGTCGTCCGAGTACAGCAATCCTTTGGTGTCAATGTCCAATAGTTGGCGGGTGAGCGGGTCAAAAGGGACCTGCATATACTCACGCTGGGGAGACCATGACCGGCCGCCGTTGGAGAGGACATCCCTGCCCTTCCCGGTAATTTCCAGGCGGAGATCCGGCCGTTGTGCCGCCAGTTCTCCGCCAAGTAGTTCGGCTGCTGCCCCGGCCACGAAATTTCCCGGTAGTCCAAGTAGTCGGCCCAACTCCTCCGGGCGCCGTGGGTCCGAACCGACCAGACGCAGGATATAGCGGGCAACCGTCGAGATTTCATGCTCTGCCATGACGGTCAAAGTTAGACGCACCACATATACGGGCCAGCAAACCGGGTAGCAGGCGTCCACCTCATATCCCGGAAATATGCGTTTGGCCCGCGCCATCGCCGTGGCGATTTCATCTCTCGGTTTGATCACGGCCTCTCACTAACCCGCCGGAACAATTTCGCATTCATCGGTGTGCGACCGGATATGCTCCAGCACCCTGGCGAAAGGATTTTCGCCCATTCCAACGACGGCGCCTCGCATCATAAAGTCGTCCCCTACGATTACCAGTATGCTGCGAGCGCGGGACAAGGCTACGTTGATACGTCGGTAGTCTCGAAGGAAGCCGATGTTGTATTGTTGGTTGGAGCGAACCGTTGAGTACAAAATCACGTCGCACTCCCTACCCTGGAACGAGTCCACCGTCGTCACTTCAATCTGCGAGTTTTGCCAGCGGGTTGTGTTGTCCGGGTCAATGAGACGGCGCAAAAGCTCCACCTGCGCTTGGTATCCACTGATGATGCCCAGGGTCGGGCACAAATCGCGTTGCCGACACTGGTTTTCGAAATCTTCCAACCATTTGACTATCCGGTCAGCCTCGGCTCGGTTTTCAAAAGACCGGCCAAGCGGATTTTCGGCCCTGCCGGGAAAAGTTGACGTGGAAAGCCAGGATACCGGACGGTTGAGCCAACCGTAATCGTGGAATTCACTGGCGTTCCGTCCCTGTTCCAGTTTGCCATCGTAAAATGCCTGGCTGATCAGGTTGCCGATTGCCGGGTGCATTCGATATTGACGCCGGAGGCTGGCCAAGTGCCATTGGCCTTCATGTTCAGCTTGCTCAACCAGTGATTGGAATAAGCTCGTGTCGAGGGGACTGTCATCAAGGAAGTCGTCTGTTTCTTCACTGGCGATACCGGCGTCAATCATTGGCGGTAACTGGCGCTCGTCACCAACCAGGATGACCCGTTCCGACTTGGCTAAGGGAACCAACACCTCTGGAACCGTGGCGCGTCCAGCCTCGTCAACAATGACCCAGTCAAAGGTGGCTTCCGGCATCTGCTTGCCGCCGCTGTACAAACAGGTTGCTCCTACTATGCTGGACTGCTCGACAATAAGCCGGTGCATATCGCGGGTTTGCCCGGCTACCCGCATCCACTCCTCTACGATACTGCGTGTTTCCTGAACTTTGCGAACGTCATCGTCAGATACTCCCAGTTCGTCATTGTTCGCCAGAGGAGAAGCAAAGGCTCGGATAATTTGTTCCAGCACCTCGTCGGCGTTGGTCCCGTTGTACTGGATAGGCAATGCCAGTAGCCTAGTGATTTCATTAAACCTGTCCTTCAACCGCGCTTGAATGTCCTCCATCTGTTCATTGACGCGCACCATCAACAGAGTTCGATTGCGTCCACGCTGTACCATATCGTACCGGCGTTCGCACTCCCGAAGTTCCTGCACGAGTCCCTTGACGCCCTCGATAAGTACCGCGCTCTCGCCTCTGGCATCTGACGCAATTTCGTCCATGCCACTGTACGTTCTTGCAATTGTTCTGACTCGACCTTCGGCTTCGGCCAAATCATCCAGAACTGCGCGGCATTTGATCAGCACGTCTTGACGCAAGGCACTGGCGCGTCCTTGGATGGTCCAATTCTCGTCGCTGATCTTTTCTGACCGACCTAGGCGTATCATTGTGGGGGGAACCGCCCCGGCCGCTTTGGCGATTTGGTTCAATGCGTGGTCGACGGCTATGTTGGACTGCGAAGAAAGCAGGATGCGCGCGTCCGGGTTGCGACGGAGAATTTGCAGAACTATCTCGGCAATTACCGCCGTTTTCCCGGTGCCGGGAGGTCCTTGGATAAGGAACAATTCGTTGCTGGAAACCGCTTTGCTTACGGCTTCTTTCTTGTCCTCAGATAGCCAATCCTGATGGAAATGCAAATTTGGCAAAGGATTATGAGTAGCCAGTCCGGGTTCAACAATTACGTTGGCCAGTTTCGGGTTGGACAGCGCTCCAGATTGGAACTCCCGGATAGCCTTTCTTTGACGGTAGATCGCCGTCCTTACCTCAATGAGGCTTGGCGCCAGCCGACCCTGTTGGGGAAGTATGCTTGGAGTATTTCGTCGCGATTGAGACGGTTCGGATTTGTACACGGTTACCATTTGGCCGCTGATTTCTTCCAGCGTTCCCACCGGCAATCTACGCTCTCTGGTTGTGGTTGTAATTCCGGACGACACAACTTCCAAGGGCACTTCGTCCGGCCAGTTCAGATTGTCCGGCGGAGGCTCGGACAGCACGAATTGCCAGTAATCGCCGGCATCCTCCACTTGGCGGTATTCCAATTCGTGCTCGGCAACCTGCTGTTCTTGACGTTCTAACGCGAAGCGCCATCTTTCCATAAAGTCCCGCCGTGAACGCCGGTACTCACGCTCAGCGGTATTCTCCGTTTCAAAATTGTTCAAGCTCTCAATCAAGCCGGAGAGGTCGCTACTTGACGGCACCGCGTTCGAGGTTCGTACAATCTCCCATGAGGCCCGGTACTGCATCGCAAGTTCTTTTTGTCTGTCAAGCTCCGTCTGATAAGGAGCATAAATGGCAACTACCAGCAATCCGTTCCCTTCGTCATCTGGTTTGCAAATCAGCCGCAGCGTATTGCCCAGGATACGAACGATGTTCGGGTCATGGCGGTCCTGCTGGATGTGGACCTCATTCAGTTCTGCACCGCCGAGGTCATTCCTAAGGACTTCCGCTGCCTCATTCCGATCATTCGACAGAATGCGGCCTGCGGAGCGAAGGTGGCCGAGAGCGGTGTTGGTCAGTGTCAAGTATTGCGTGGGCAGAGTCTCTACTTGCCGAGTAATGCCCTCAAGTGTTATCACCAGTTCTGCGGCAGTGTATTTCCTTTCAGCCGGGCTTTCGGCCAGCATCCCTTCCAAGACGGCCCGGACATGAGGTGCTGCGCTAACGTAATTGCCTACCGCAGGGGGACGTGGCCCTTCCGGAAGAGGAACTTGGCCCGACAGCAGGTGATAAAATACGGCGCCTAAGGAATAAATGTCGGACTTGAAGCTGGCCGTTTGACCTGCCTGCTGCTCCGGTGCTGCATAGCCTGGGCTCCAGAAGCCCGCCAGTGTCTGGCCAACGGACAGGTCGGTAAACAATTTGCTGATGCCGAAGTCCGTCAGGAAGGGGTGTCCGTCATTATCCAGCAGGATGTTCGACGGCTTGATGTCTCGGTGAATCACGTCTTGCGAATGGGCGTGCGCCAGTGCTCCGGCAAGCTCCCGCATAACCCGATGCTGATCGAAATTGGTGATACCGGACTCAGTGCGGTCTTTCAGGTAATCATCCAGAGAATAGGGAAGGTGGTCCAGTACGATATAGAATTGCCCGCTGTCTCCCAGATTTCCGCTCTGATGCAGGCCGACGATGTTTGGGTGGTTGAGCCGCTTGAGAGCAGCGGTTTCACGTCTGAACACCTCATGCTTGATTTCGTCAGGATGGCTGGTGTTGAGAATTTTCACCGCTACGGGGGATCCGTCTGTAGACTGATCCCGAGCCAGATAAACCGTGCTCATGCGGCCTTCCCCAATTTGCTCCTGGATCAAGTAGCGTTCGGCGATAAGCCTCTGTGGATAAGCAGGTTTTTGCCTGTTCATAGCCGCCCTTTGAAATGGATGAGTTACAGTTCATCGGGGCAAGATAGCAAATTTAACATTTATGGGGATTGGTTCTGCCTGCAATACTGCCGCTACTTTCCTGTAATGGCGCGGGTGCTCCACACTGATTCCCAAAGGTAAGCTACTAACCTATGACGGGTGTGGTGGATTCCTGGGTTACACTTCGGACGATCCCTTTTGACTATCTCGTATCTGACTCTGTTTCGCAAGTTCGGCGCGAGTTCACCCAACACCTTTGCGTGGGAAGTATTCTACCAGATTGGTGATCCCACACCACAACATTAAACTCCGGTTCATCATAATCTCGAGGTCGCGTTGAAACGTCCGAGGGTGATCGTTAGGGGGTGTTGTCAAAATAATCTGGTTCACATTACCATTGCTCGAATCTGGCAGGTTGCTAGGGAGTGTCGTCAAAATAATCTTGTCCACATTACCATTGCTCGAATCTGGCAGGCTGCCAGGAATGAGGCTTCATTCTTGGCATACCTGGTAGCCACCCCACGCCACTGCTTGAAGGTCCGAAAGGCGTTTTCCACCAGGTGACGCAGCTTGTACAAGGCCCGGTCGTAGTCCCGGGATTCCTTCCGGTTGCGCCGGGGCGGTATCACCGCTTCCATCCCTTGCTCCTGGGCTTGGGCCACGATGGTATCGCTGTCATAGCCTCGGTCAGCCAGCAGGTATTGGGCTACTATGCCGGCAATCAGGTCGGGAGCCGGAGTGCAGTCGGCCGTGGTTCCCTCGGTCAGGATCATACGCACCGGCATCCCGTGGGAATCCACTGCCAGGTGAAGTTTGCTGTTCAGCCCCCTTTTGTGCGGCCTACCGCCTGGTTGCCGCCCCGGGCCCCGGTTCCGTCGGGGTGGACCTTGATGTGGCTGGAGTCAATCATCAACCACTCGAAGTCCGGCTCATCAATGACCGTATCCAGCAGGTCTTTCCATACCCCGCGATCCCGCCAAGGCGCCCTAGCGCGCAGTTTCCAAAACACTGCGTTCAGGAACAGTTGGCTGTACCGGGCGGGCCCTTTTCCCAGGACTCACGAGGCAAGTGGGGCTCGATCAGTTCCCAGACCCGGTCGGAAATGTCGTGGCGTCGATGCGGCGCTGTCATATCTCCATCCTTCACGTTCCCTCTCACTACAGCAATGTAACATCATGTTGTGTTTTTGACGACACCTCCTAGGTGCGGTTGGCGGATCTATTGACGGCAGTCAGTTATTCTTGGAAGAATTGGTATAGCACCTAACTGCCTGTGTAACCTAGAGGGGCATACTGACGAATTCACCATTTCGCGGGGGAAAGCATGGCTAGAGATTTGGGAAGACTGGATATCGTCAAGCTAATCGTTCATGACGTTCCCTCCCATAAAGTAAATGTTGCCGGCCCTTCTCCGACCTTAAGCGAAGTTGAAAGTCCGCTGTCTATCACTGTTCGCAATTACATTCGGGAGAAAGTGACAGGGACGCTCTTGTACCACTCTTTTCCGGTGGCATTTGACAGCGTTTCTAATTCTCCTGTTCCAGAGTGGGTGAAGGAGAACCTTGAAGATTTAACCCAGGACTTCGTCGTCATGTCCCAAAAAATGGCTAACCACCTCTTCGAGTGCCAGAAAGGTTACAACTCTTCAGGGCTTCTGGTAGTCGCGCAAACTACGATTGAAGGAGTGCGGTCCCTGGCCCTGATGAAGTTGGAAAAGGAGGCAGGGGCCAGAGTGTCGCAAATCAACCATCAGGGCAAACCAACATTCGACGTAGAACACCTTCCCGATTTGATGCTTACGGACAAAACCCGGGTCTTCAAAGTCGGTTTCTTCGTTCAAGAAGGAAATACCTTGGAGGGTATTGAAGGTTTAGTATCTGATAACCAGTCTGGGCAGTGGCATAGGGGCGATGTGGCGGATTTCTTCCTACGGAGTTTCTTGGGGTGCCGGCTTCGAGAGGAACCGAGGGTTACTACGAGGAAATTTCTCGATGCCACCGAAGAGTGGCTTAACGACTCCGTAACTGATCCCGTCAAGAAAATGAGATACGAGGTCGCGAGTTTGGCGGAAATGCAGCGAGTCGCCACGGAAATAAATCCCAGGACATTTGCTGACTCATACTTAGACGTGGAAGACCGGCAACCATATATTGCTCACCTGCTGGAACGCGAAGTCCCTGACACTAATTTTCAAAAAGATACTTCTATGGTAGTGGCTCGCCTCAAACGCGTCAGCATGGAATTGGAAAGCGGAGTAACCATTTTTGCCAGAACCGACGTGTTTGAGGACCGGGTTCAAATCGCTCCTATGGATAATGGCCAATCAAGGATCGAGATAGTCGACCGTGTTAAGAATATAAAGGGCAGGAGTTAGTTGCTCAAAGTTGAAATTTCAGAGTATCGAAGACCTTAGGGAACTCTACATAGATGAACGTGCGAAGTACGAGGAATTAGCGTCCAAGGTCGCACGAGATTTACGTCTCCTAGTTCGGAATCGGGGTATTCATTGCGATGTAAATTTTCGAGTTAAGGGGGTGTCCTCGTTCTTGAAAAAAGCATTGAAAGGGAAGTACGAGGATCCCTTTTCTCAAATAAAGGACAAAGCGGGAGTTCGGGTCGTTGCTCATCATCCTTGGGAAATTGGACGAATCGAACAACTGGTTCGTGACTCCTTCATAGTTTGTGAATACGAAGATAAACGTGCAAGCGTCTCATTTCAAACTTTGGGATATAGGGGAACTCATTTCGAGGTACAGCTCAGCAATGGTCCATCGAACCTTAGCGGTCTGTCTTGTGAGGTGCAGGTGCGTACTAGGGCCGAAAGCTTGTGGGCCGATACAGCGCACTACCTATCGTATAAACCTGCACATCCTCCCTCTGACCAAGTGCAAAGGGCCTTATATCGTTTGATTGCGCTCGTGGAGATTTTCGATACTGAAGTTGAACGTGCTTACGAGGCAATCCGTTCAGACGACGGTTACGAGGATGCGCGTTTGTTGAATGTGCTTGAACAGTACTATTACCAGTTTGCGGCTATGCCAGGAGATCAGGAGCTTTCGTCGGAAGTACTTCCAATTCTTACCAAAATTCTAAATCCTGAACTATCGGAGATGTTTGAATCGTCTATCGAGAAATTCGTAACTCGCAACCAAAACAAATTAACTGAGTTCTATGACCGTTACCGGGGGGACGATAGAGCCAATCCTCTTATATGGCAACCTGAGGTCATTTTGATATTGCTTCAACTTGAATTGGATCCATTTGTACTCAAAGAGGTTTGGCAGGACGTATTTCCTTTGGAATTGCTCTCTTCTCTAGCCGACGCTTGGGGGAAACCTATCTGACGATTCGTTGGATTGGTAAGGGTTACTGGTGGGCCGTGCGGGACTCGAACCCGCGACGTCCCGATTAAAAGTCGGGCGCTCTGCCGGCTGAGCTAACGGCCCACGGGTATATCGTAAAGGAAGATCCCCTCCGACCGGGCGGCGGCGCGGAGGAACCACCGGCTGACCATTGTGGGCGTTGTGTCCGGGTGGTTGTTGCAGCCGGTGATGACGTCGAACTCGTCCATGTCCGTGTCCCGGTGGGGAACGACGGCGGCCAGCAGTTCGCAGGCTTGGCCCAGCCTCTCGTTGTCCTTCTCCCATACCAGGTAGATCAGCCCGAAGGCGCAGCCCCGGTGTATTTGTTCCGCATCGAAGACGTGATTCCCCTCCCGGTCCTGCCAGATGGCTTCCCGGCGCCAGGTATCGGGGTGTTCCTCAATCATTCAGGCGACGGTCAGCAGGCCGCGTCCGACGCTGACTTCGCCGGCCTGGCGGAGACGGGGGAGAGATTCCCGGAGTACGCTGCTCGCGTTCATGGCTGTTTTTCCTCGAATAATGCTCATTCCTCCGGCACGGTGACGGTGGCGACCACGTGCCCGTTCACCGCTACTTCGTAGCTGCAGCCCCGTTGCAGGTCTTCGGGCAGGGGTATGTCTTTGACATTCTCCTTCAATGCCTGGGCGCAGGCTATCGCCTGGGTTTCGGCGTCGTTCACGAAGGTTACGGCAACCATCAGCTTGTCTTCTTCCACTTCCAGGTCATGCCCGGTCACCCGGTAGCAGTAACTGGGCAATGTGGTGACCACGCGCAGGCTGAAGCCGTCGCCGGCGGGAACTACCGATACCGACTCTACCCATAGCGGCCAGAGTTTATCCAGCAACTCCGGGGGCGGCTGCGGGGGAATAGCGGTGGGTATCTCCGTGGGGGTGATGGCCGGGGTTTCCACGACAACCGGTTCCGGCGTTGACGTAGCGCTGGCGGGGTCGTCGTGCGGCGTGGGGGAGGGATCCGGGGTTGGCGGCGCTGCCTCCTCCGCTGGCGGCTCGACGGTCGCAACCATCGCCGGGGTTGTCGTTGGTATCGCCGTAACCGTCGGGGTCGGGACAACCGTTATTTCCGTGGAAGCGGGCGTGGCGGCTGTTCCACAAGCCATCGCCGCGGTCATTAGCAACAGAGTGGAAAATACGACCAATACTCTCATGCGTTCACTACTCCGTCCACGGGAAATTATTTCCGACCCAGGGTTTCGTCATGTAACGCCGCCAGCTTCTCATCCACCTTCCGGAGCCGGGCGGTCAGGCTGTAACGGCCGGCCCCGTTGCTTTCGGAACCATTCCCGGCTTCCCCCCGGCGCCCTTTTCATCTCCTGGTCGCAGTTCCAGCACAGGCAGATGGACAGGGGGGCGGCGGGGGTTCGGGGTTGACGTCGGACACCGGCCCCCGGAATGGCTGGCGGCAGTTGGCGCAGAGCAGGTCGTGGGTTGAGAGGAAGGTTTCGGTCATGTTTCTGTCCAGTTGCCAGCGGCTGGTGTGGAACTTGTGGGGGGTATCAAGTATCCACTGACCTTTTCAAGTCACTGCTAGTAGGATGACCTGAACGAGCCCAATAATAGCTCCCAGGATGGCGCCGAAGTAGTTTACCCATCGCAGGTGCCGGCCCGTTATGTTCAGGACCAGGTCTTCCACCTCGGTGACATTGAAGGAATCGATCCGTTCCGTGACCAGGCGTTCAACGTCCAGGATTTCTGCCAGTACCGGCACGTTCTCGTGCAGGAACGCTATCAGGTTTTCTGTCAGGTAATCGTCTACCCGCGATTCCAATTCCTGGCTCAGAACCACCAGGTCGTTTATTGTGACCGGGTCGGTGGAATTCATTCCTTTCCGGATGAATTCCGTCATGCCACGAGCTGCGCCCCCCGACCTGAGGGATTCCAGGGCTGTCACGGCAACGGTTTCCGCAACCCGGGTATTGTCCATACCGGACGCTTGGCTGATCATCTCGCCGATGGTCATCCCCGGGTGTGCAGAGTAGATTCGGCGAACAGCGTTCTCCAGCTTCTCAGGGGTATGGTGCCCATCCAGTCGAAGGACTTGTCGACTGCCCGGTCAATGGTCCAGTGTATCTCTTCTTTCCTTTTCCCAGCGCTTCGCCGGCGCCGGTCCGCAGGACCTGTTCAATGATTTGTGGTCCGATGGAGGTTATTTCTTCCCTCATGTTTGGGCCGTTGAGGGCTGTTTCAACCTTGTCCGGTATCAGGTCGACGATCCCGGTCACCTTATCGAGGATCTCCTTTTCCTTCCCGCTCCACTGGATTACGGCGCGCACCAGGAAGTTCTGTTTCTTGATCTCGTCCTCAACCAATGCCCGCCCTATTCGGATCATCGCATCCCGGGCTGTGGGCCGGCGCAGCGTGGCAACCACCATGGGGGTGATCCTGGAAATGTTGTCACTCATTGATTCAAGGAGAAACTTCCGTAGGTTTTTTGGAACGTAGTTTCCCAGCGGGCGGTTGGCGGCTATTTGTTCGTCCAGCCAGTCCTTCAGGATGCGGGAGACCCCGGTTCTGGCCCCGGGGCCGGCCAACAGGGATGGCAGGTTGCGGTGGATGCTCCCGGCGATATCCTCAGCCCGGATCGTCTCTTCCAGGCGACGTTGGCCCAGGTCGGCGATTAGGACTGCTGCCAGCCTGTTCACTGCGTCGGCCACGTACCGGGACCGGATCAGGGGTGGCAGGATTTCCTCGATGAGATCGTCGATGGGCGGAGGGTTGACCCCCCTCGGGAATATGGGTGATTGCATGATGGACCTGCGCTGGCTGCTGATCCACGTTCTTAGGCCGGCCGTTAGCCTGTCGTTGCCCATTTGGCTTCGGATGGATTCGGGCGACAACAGCTCCCTGGCGACCGTTTGTGCGACGCTGCGGGCCAGCTCCTCCCGACTCTTGGGGATGATCCCGGGGGGCATCGGCACTGTCAGTCCCAGTATCTTCTTCGCTTCCCTGGGTCTGAAGAGCATCTGAATTGCTATCCTGTTTGTTCCGTAGCCGATGATGGCTCCCAGTATGGGCGGGAGTATCCAGGGCATCAGGTTCAGAAGGGCATCCAATTCCATCCTCCGATGTTCACACCGCTTACCCTTCTTCGCAACGGACAGCCTACGTTCATATCGCTTGCCCTCCGGGGCAAGCTTTTCCCTTCGCGTAGTTATCGCTTCGGCGATAGCTGCTTCCGTCAATAACCTGGCGGTTGCTTCCGCCATTATCCACTATCCACTAGGGTGGGGACTAGCCACTGGTCGCTATCTACTATCCACTGTGGTGGAGAGCGGGGCGGGGCGCGCCGTGTTCAGCTGCCGGGACTCCCGGTTCAGGGTCAGCCGCAGGGGTTCCATCTCCTCCCCCATCCGCCACCGGTTCAGCCACCGCATCACTGTGGGAGCGTGCCGGTAGGAGTAGCTCCGGTTCCCGTACTCGCCCCGGGTGGAGACGCCTTCCACCTGGGGGTGTTCCATCAGGCCGTTCTCCCGCAGGGCCAGCGCCAGTGGGTTGCCCTCGCCTTTCCGGCTGCGGCAGACGTGGTCAGGGGTTACGGTGAAGTGGCAGACGTTCTTCAAACTTTCTTTCCCAGTATTACCCGTTCCACGAGGGCGACGGTTTCCTCCAACCGCCCTTCCCGGTTGACCAGGACGTGGTCGAAATTCTTCACCCGTTCCATCTCCCACCGGGCGTTCCTGAGCCGGGTCTCCAGGTCGGCGGGTTCCAGTCCCCGCAGTTCCAGCCGCCGGCGTAGCTGCCCTTCGTCCTCCGGCATCAGGAACACTCTTGCGGCCTGGGGCATAAGCCGTTTGACCTGTTCCGCGCCCTGCACGTCCACTTTGAGGATAACATTCCGCCCCTCGGCCAGGGGTTTGACTATCTCATCACTGGGGGTGCCGTAGAAGTGCCCGTGGAGCAGGGAGGTTTCCAGGAATTTTCCTTCCCGTTCCATTGCCAGGAACGTCTCGTTGTCCAGGAACCGGTACTCCCGGCCGTCTTTTTCACCCCGTCTCATGGGCCGCGTGGTAACAGTGAGGGGAACGTGCAGTCGGGGCAGCCGCTTTTGCAGGGCCTCCAGGACGGCGTCCTTGCCCACGCCTGAGGGTCCGGCCAGAAGGGTAAGGGTCGGCTGGTCTGAGGGTTTCATGGGCGCGAGGTCATCTCCTTCCGCCTTGGTTTTAGCGGATCGTGCAGTACGCAGGGTTTGTCGAGTTGGGGAAGGTCAGGCTGTCGGGTCAATTATCCGACGGAAGTCGGCGTCGGTGAGGATGTGGAAGGGGGTTTGGGAATCCATTGCCAGGAGTTTCCCGTCCCTGGTTACCAGGTAGGCGGCGTTTCCGGCGTAGGCCAGGTCGATGAACTTCTGGTCGGTGCTGTCCTCACATTCCGGGATTTCTGATTCGTGCTTGGGCAGGATTGTTTCGTACCACTGCCGGTAGTATCTGAGGCGTTGTTCTACGAAGAGTCTTGCCTGGTAATCCCGGTGGGTGGGTGAATTTTCGAGGAGTTTTTCCCGGAGTTCGTATATGGTGTCTTCGCTGGCCAGGGGGATGATTCGACTTGATGCACAGGCTTGAATGAGCCAGTTGTCTTGGGGGGTTCTGTAAGTCAGAACGGGCAATAGGACGTTGGTGTCCATGACGATTCTGCAGACATCGGTTTGGCGTTGGTTCACGGGCGTATCTCGGCCATACTTTTCTCGAACTCCCGGTCGCCGAGTTCAATTGCTTCCTGGAATTCCCGGTTGGCCGTCTCCCAGTCGTCCATTTCCTTGTAGGCGTATCCCAGGTTGCTGTGGTACAGCGCGGCATCCGGGTCCCGTTCAATTGCCCGGTTGAAGAAGGGAATTGCAGCCTCCGGCTCTTCTATCTCCAGGAAAAGGATTCCCATGTTGTTGTAGTGCATGGGTTCATCCGGATCCATAACCAAGGCCTGTTTCAGGTTGTTGAAGGCATCCTGGTAATCCCCAAGTTCGATGAAGGCCAGGCCCCGATTGCCGTAGGCCAAGTCCATGTTTTCGTCCAGTCGGATGGCCCGGTCGAGGTACTCTATCGCCCGGTCGGGGTCGCCTATCTCCAGGTAAATCATTCCCAGGTTGTTGTGGGCGATTCCGAGGTTGGGATCCTGCCTGATGGCTTCCTTGAAGTTCCGGAAGGCGCTGGGCAGGAAACCGCGGTCCAGGTTCTCCATACCGGTGTTGTTCCATGTCATGGCTACCGGGTTCCCGTACATACCGTACTCTTTCCGGCTGACGCATGGTTTCCGGAGCAGGCACCTCTCGGCCCGGGCAAGTCTCAGGAGCATCCGCTCGCGTTCTGCCAAGCCCCGCTTTAATCCCACCAGGAGTTCCTCTACTTTTTTCAGGATTTCTTCCAGGTCTGCCGTTGGCGTCGAGTGACCGACCCTCGTGGTCTTGGGGAAACGGCGATAGGCGTAATCGGCGTGAGGTACTTGCATGGCGTTTCTCACCCTTTGCAGGTTTACCGTCATTCTACCACTTCCTTACCCGACCTTCCGGGGCGGGTCCGGGGCAACTAGGTACCAGCCGTCCCTGATGCACCAAACCTCGCCGTTGTCCACGGCGTATCCCTCCCCGTAGTTGTCTTCCAGCCACTTCTTGACGGCGGCCTGTTCCTCCTCGCAGGAGGTGATCTCCCCGAATTCCGCTATCTTGACCTTCATGTTTCTCTCCCGGCCTGGTTCCGGTTAAAGCTCCCGGAGAAGAACTCCTCCCAGGAATCGGGTAACGGTCACCGAAGACGCCGCTGCCGACTGGGCCAGGACTTAGGAGGGGGAACAGTGTCACCCCGGAGGCGATGGACAGGAGGGCCAGGGTCCACAGCCGGGCAATGGGGGCGGCTAAACGGCAACAACAGAGCGCCGTTGCACGGGAGCCGGGGCCTGATTGCGCCGCCTGCAAGCAGGCATATCCTTCTTTCGCAAGGGAGGATGGGGCCAAGATTAGCTGGCGGTCAGGGGTAAGTATAAATGTTAACAACGTGATAATATACCGCAACCAATCTGTTCCTCGTGCTTACTCAGGGAAGAGCATTATGTAATTATCATGGCGGTTTTGTTGAGGGAAAATGTCGGAGGGCGGGGGTCAGGTTGGTTTGGGGTGGGCGTTGGGTGGCGCGGTCGGTTTCCGTTTTTTGGGCGGATGCCCTCAGGCTCTTCCCGGTTTATGGGAAGAGCGATGGCCGGGGGGAGGCCCATCTCGTTCACCTGCGAAACTTCCTGCGCAAAAGGGGCCAAGTTTCACGAGGATGACCTCCCATCTCTCCATTGTGAGCGCTGTTGCGAAGCCGAGGCGTACTGCCGGTGGGGAGATAATCCGCCGGTCTTTACGGCCCACCCGAACCCGTCAATTGAGGTAGAAATGCTTCCGTTGCATCGCCTCGGTGATGTTTTCCAAAATCCAGCCCACCAGGCTCTCGGCGCAGTCCTGGCAGACGGCCATGAGCCGGGTCGGGCCGACGAAACAGTGGCTGACGGCGTTATCGCCGCAATTGACGCAGCCGTCGTTGTCGCGTTTCAGCGTTTCTACCGCGTCGGCGGACAGTTGGGAAATGGACACCAGTCGGAACTCGGCCATGAAAAACACCCCCAGGTATGATTGCCTGGGGCCTTCACTTCCGGCCCAACAGGCGCCCGCCAGCCGGAAGTGATCAATCAGCGGTTTACCGCCCTGATTGTTGGGATTCCAGGGGCAGCGCCGCCGGCACAAAGCAGTCCCTGGATTCCAGGAGCTTTCGCCGCCCGGTCTCCATTTCCGCCGGGTTCGCACTATCCTTCCCTGTCATAGACCTGGAAAGGTCAGCGCCCGCGGACGAGGCATTTTCAGGGGAGGCCTGGGATGGCCATATCGGCAGAACCGTAGGTTAGGTTGGGAATTCTCAGGGGTTCCATTGCGCTTCCTGGGCTGTTTGGCAATGCCGACAAAATTGCTATATATCGTTCCGGTAGCTGTGTTGGATGCAGGCCGGCGCGGTCTCTCCGGTGACGGCCACCACAGCCACACCCGGCGAAAGCCGTTGGGAGTCAACGCACCCTGCCGGGAGCGTCGGACGAATATAGTCATTGCCGGAGCGCGGGGCCAGCTTAACCAACCGCCGTTATTCCCTATTGGCCTTCCAGAGCCAATGATTTCCATCACGCAGGACCGCCAATTCCTTCTCCACGCCCTCGCTCGTGGTCCCGTTGCAGGCGGTCATAGTCTTGGGCCTTCCAAGTCCGGTCATGCCGGGCGTTTCGGTTGGCCTCAGGATGCAAAGGGCGCATTTCCTCGGCTTAAATTCGCGAGCGGCCGAACACACTAACCTTTTGCCTTTCGTAGCCAGGGGCCGCGATCAGAATCCTTGCGGGACTGGAGCGATTACCCAGGGACCACGCCCCTCGGCTGTCGGCGCCCGGTTGTTGACCATGAAGCGGAGGTCGCGCTTGCCGAAAGGCCGCCCACGCTAACTGCTGGATGTGGTGAAGGTCACCTACTCGATTTCGTCGGAGCAGGCTCCGTCTCTGTACGCCTTGTAGGTGGTAGGTGTAGGTCGTGCTTGCGGTAAGGCTGCTGAGCGCGTGGGAGAAGTGGCTCTCGCCGGAGACGCACGAACCCGCCGGAGTGGGCGCGGTCTTCTTCAGCCACCAGCTGCCGGTGTACCCGGAGAGCGTCACCGTCGCCGAGGTGTCGCCGATTGCGCTGGGCGCCAGCACCGGGTGGGCGTAGAGCTTGTCGTCGGTGATGTCCGCCACCCCCATGGTCGTACCGTCCGACCAGATGCCGTAAGGATTGTTGTTCCCTGCGCCGTTCAGGGTGTTGAAGTCCAGCGGGAACCTGCGGTTGCCCGGCCCCGGCGGAAGGGCGGAAACGTACGTGGGGGCCACGGGCGGCGCTTGGGGCCGGGCCCCGCCGCGTTCAGGGCGCGGATGCGGTAGCGGTACTGGTGATGGTAGGTCAGGCTGGTGAAGGTGTGGGACGTCGCTTCAACGCTGCTGCCGGGAATGGCGGCCCAGACGCTCCAGGTGGTGAAGGTGTCGCCGGTGGTATCGTTGTGGTTGACGCTGTACTGGTAGCCGGTGATGCTGTCACCGACATCGGGTTTTCCGCCGGAAGGAAAACTTGCGGACTCGCACAGGGCGGAGAAGTTCCCAAGGAGGTTGAGTTCGGCGAACTTGTCTGCATCGTGTCGGAGGAGGCCGGGAGATGTGGGCGTAGTCCCCTAACTTACTCCTTGAACCTCCCCTTTCGATGGCGTCCAGCTACACGGACAACCCTACTCGCAGCACACTTGACTATGTCGCGGAAAAACGGGTATAGGTACGCCAACTCCGGAACAGTGACGATGGTGCGGGCGAATACCTTGTAAGAAGAGTCCAAGACTGTGGAATCCGGTGGGAGGGTGTTCGAGGGTTCCGTGCCGTTAGACGACAAGACATCCAATCTGTCCCATGCCTTTAATGTGCGAACGCTTCGCAACACTATCAGGGAACCCAAACCCGGGAGCGTCTTCCCCTCTCGGGGATAAGAAACACGAAAACGACCGCCTGGAGTCGGCCTTCAAGTTCGCGGGTATGGATCTCGTTGTTCCCATTGTCATCATGCCCATGTCTCAACTTTGAAAGACACTTAAACCCTATATTGAAGCTGCCTCGGAGCGTTTGGAGGAGAGTAATTGGACCCGCTGGAAGTTTTGCTTGACGCTTTTGTGGATCGATTGAAAGAAGCAGGAGCGCTGTCTCGTGGTGACAGAGTGCAAGTGTAAAATTACGCAGATAAGGTTCACGCTCTCACTTCCGGGGAGTACGGTCACTTTACTGCGGCGGCGACTGGCGAAAGTCTGGCTTTGACAGTAATAGCGCAGGTGGTCGATTATTCCACGGGAGAACTTGTGGTGGACGTTTTGGTGGGTGAGCCATTGGTTCCTGGTTACGCAGGAAAAAGACTACTGGAGTACGTCAGCGAAGTTGTTGACTGAGAACTGATGCCAACGCTAGGAGACATACCCAACGCGACCAAAAAGATGATTTGCGACGAATTACTGGTGCTAGCGATGGATGCTTGTCGTGGGAGGAATAGCAAAGCGGCAATGTCGTGGGAATCTGCGGAAAGAGAGGCTAAATCATCTATGATCCACCATGTCCTGGATTCGCATACTTCATGGGTGGTCAAGCTGCGTGCAGAGATAGTAAAGTCCGCGGGTCGGTAGCGGGATAGGGGGGCCTTTGGCACGGACGTATCTTTCTTGCTGTTTACTCCGGCACATTGATACTGCTGACCGAAATTCAGCCAGGCAAATGTCGCGGACTACTATTGGCATCGTGAAAGGCGTTAAGATTCCTCAGACGATCGGGTAATATGAGAAGAAGGAAAATGGGCTTTCTTTGATATGCTATGTGAACCCTCGCGGTCATTGCCACCACACGCCCAACGTCAACACCCGCCTCTACATCCGTAACCGGATTGCCGTGTCCAACTCCCGTCGCGCCCCCTCCCTCCAGCGGACGTGATCTTTTCTTCTCGATTCATCGGACAGCTTCGTCTCAGGCAACAACGTCAAGTAGAACTCCCTCAGCATCTCCACCTCCAAACTTCGTCCCCCCAGACTCGGCGCCTTCCCCGCCACCGGCCGCTGTCCTGGTTGAAGGGAGCCACCCCCACCGAGGACGCTATCTCCTTGGGACTCAGCTTTCCCAGTTCAGGGAGTTGGGCAATGAGGGTGGCGGACACTACCGGGCCGACCCCAGGGACGCTTTGCAGCAGTTGGGACTGCTGCCGCCAGGCGGGGTTGTCCTGGATGAGGGCGGCGATGCTGGCGTCGGCCTCCTGGACCTGCTGGGTCAGCCAGTGGATGTGGGACTGGATGGACTCCCGGACCAAGGGAGAAGCGGTACGGGCCAGCCGGTTCTGCTGGATGGCCCGGGTTTCCACCAGGTTCTGGCGGTGGGCCGCCCGTTCCCGCAGCTCCCGCAGTTGGGCGTCGGGCCGGGGTCCGGGTTCCGGGGCCACGGCGGCGCTGTACTGGGCCAGCAGGCGGGCGTCCAGCCGGTCGGTCTTGGCCGGTTGGCCGATGGAAGGGGCGAAGTCCCGGGTCTGGCGGGGGTTGACCAAGGCCACCGGCAGACCGGCGGCGGTCAGGGGAACCTCCAACCCCCCGGTGGCTTCCACCACGATGACCTGGGGCGACTGCTGGGCCAGGGTGTCCGCCGGTTGGGGCAGACGGCAGTCCCGGTAGTCCACCTGCCAGGATTGCCGGGTCGGATGCAGCCACAGGTCCAGGGTGTCCTTGGAAACGTCAATGCCCACGGATATGATATGCCGGTTCACGATGCCCACCTCCCGGTGGAATCAGGCATCTCCCTGGCCGGTCTCGCCTTGCCGATACGGGATCCTGGGGCCCCAACAACTGCCCAGGCTCCTGGGGAGGGAAAGACGCGGCGACCCAGCTACGCTACGGTGTTGATGCACCCAGGGGCAGGACGGTCTGCCGCGCCCCATCGCCTGTACCTGCCAATATCCAAGGAGCGGGTTTCCAACCCGCCCCTGCCAACATCAATGACCGCGCCGGGGCAGCCTTGTTGCCCGCCGTTGGCCCTAGTGCAGTTCGGCGGAGCGGTTGCTGGCCGGATTCACCTGGCCCAGGGAGCGGTCCAGCTCCGCCGGGCTTATTACGCCGGCCCGCCTCCGCAGCGCGTCCCGGATTATCTTCGCCAGGAACAGCAGCAGCAGGAGCAGCAGCAGTCCCAGAATCAAGGCCAGCAGAGGGAACCCGCCCTTCGTTACCTCAATCCCAAAGGTCTTTTCCACCGTCACGGTTTCGCCGTCCGAAAGGGTCAGCTTCACCGGGTAGTCGCCAACCTCCGCCTCCGAGTCCACCGTTCCCCGCACCATCCCGTTGGCCCCGTTGTACGACAGGCCCGCCGGCAAACCCTCCACCGTCAGCGTCATACCATCAGCTTCGTGTACCCGGATGGGGAAGGGCATGATGCTCTCTCCCTGCTGGTAGCGCTTGTTGCCGGGCGACACGATTTCCGGCCAGCCGATGGCGTCGCCAATCATAATCGTGAAGGTCTCCGACACCGTCGGGCCGTGGCCGTCGGTGGCCGCTATCTCCACCAGGTAGGCCCCAACCTTGGCCGTGGCCCCCACCGTTCCCTGCACCATCCCGTTGTTGAAGTACAGGCCCTCCGGCAGTTCCCGCAGCTGGGTCATCACCTCGTCGCCGTCCGGGTCAATGACCACGATGAAGAAGGGCGTGATGGCCTCTCCCTGGGGGTAGCGCCGGTCGCCGGGGTGGACGATGTACGGCAGCCCGCCGGCCACGATGTCTGGCGCCGTCCCCCAAGGCGAGTCTCCCTCGTCCGGGCCGAGGACTCCCAGATTGAAGGGCGTGCTGGCTTCTTCCTGACCCACCACGCCGCTCACGTTCTGGTCCGGCGAGTCGGCGGTGGTAGTAGTTATAGCCGCCGGCTTTATCACCGTGACGTTGAAGTTCTCCGTTACGTCCGGGTTCACCCCGTCGTTGGCCGTGATTGTAACCACGTAAACCCCGGCCACCGTCTGCGCGCCCACCGTGCCGGACACCTGGCCGCTGGCGTAGCCCAGGCTGGACGGCAGCGAAGTCACCGTCACCGTCACCGGGTCGTTGTCCGGGTCCGTCACCACGATGTCAAATGCGGTGATGGTCTCCCCCTGGTCGTAGGTCTTGTTGCCGGGGTTGGTGATTGCCGGCGGGCCGTTGGAATCGCTGACCTCAATCCGGAAGGTGTCCGTCACCTTCGGCCCAACGCCGTCGCTGGCGGCGATGGTCACCGTGTAATTCCCCGAGGTCTGGGCGGAGGTGGTTCCCGACACCGACGAGCCGTTGAAACTCAGCCCCGCCGGCAGGCCCGTCAGCGTCAGCGTCACCGTGTCCCCGATGTCCTCGTCGGTAGCTTCAATCGTGAAGGCCGTGATGGTTTCGTTCAGGCCGTACTTCTTGTTGCCGGGGTTGATGATTACCGGCAGTTCGTTCACGTTCAGGACGTTGATGGTCACCGCGATGGTGTCGTCAATCATCGAGTCGGCGTTGCCTTGCAGGTCTTTCCTGTCGCTGACCCCCACGGTTATGCTGTAGCTAATCCTGGTTTCGTAGTCCAGCAGGGTTCCCTGGCCCACCGACAACTGGCCGGTGGCGGCGTTGATGGCGAAACTGCCGGCGTCGGTTCCCCCCAGCAGGTAGGTCAGAGCGTCGCCGTCCGGGTCGGTAGCCGTCACCGCCGCGCCGATGTTGGTCGCCGCCGGCGAGTTTTCGTTGACGCTGCGGGCCGTCGAGTTCTGCGAGAAGGACGGGTTGTTGTTGCCCGCCGCTTGCGGGGTTGGCGTAGGCGTCGGGGTTGGTGTTGGAACCGGGGTAGGCGTCGGCGTCGGAACCGGCGTCGGCTGCGGGCTGCTGGGCCCGGAACCCCCGCCGCCAGGGGTAGGCGTGGGCGTAGGAGTCGGGGTTGGCGTGGGCGTCGGCGCAGGCGTGGGCGTCGGTTGGATGACCACTGCCCCCGTGCGCAGCGTACCCACGTCCGACCAGTTGCTCTCGTCGTATCCCTCGGCGTTTCCGGCCAGCACCTTGACCTCGTAGGCCGTGCCCGGCGTCAGAGGCTTGCCAATAAAGTCGTCATTGGGATATTTAGTTATCGTTATCTCGTTCTTGTTGCCGACGGTGTTCGTCGTGGCATACTCGCCGTCCTTGCCTTCCGGCCACCACCGGACCCAATAGGTCTGGATAGCCGGCTTGCCGGTCATGTCCGGGGCGTCCCAAGTGGCGGTGAGGGACGTGCTGGTGGCCGTCTTCTCTGTCGGCGTTCCCGGCTTGCCCGGCGGCTCCTTCACGTCGGTGACGTTGATGGTGACGGCAATGGTGTCGTCCATCACCGTGTCGGAATTGCCCGATTCGTCGTTCCGGTCGCTGACCTCTACCGTTACGCTGTAGGAAGTCGTGCCGCTTTCGTAGTTCAGATTGATGTCCTTGGCCACGGTTATCTGCCCGGTGGCTTCGTCTATGCCGAACTTGTCGGCATCCGTACCCGACAGCGAATAGTACAGCGTCTCGTCCTCGGCGTCCGTGGCGGTTACCGCCGCGCCGACCTTGGTTGTCCCGTCATCGGTTGCGGTACCGATGTGCTCATTCACGCTGCGAGTGGCGGAGGCCGGGAACGCCGGCGTTTCGTCAATGTCGGTCACGTTAATCGTTACCGGCACGATGTAATCGCCCGGCGCGTTGGGGTCAACGGACTGGGCGTTAGCGTTGCCCTGGGACTTCGCCGCCGCCGTCACCGTCACGATGACGCTGTAGGAAGTCTTGGTTTCGTAGTCCAGGTTGGTTCCCGACTTGACCGTTATCTGCCCGGTGGAACTGTTGATGCTGAACTTGCCGGCGTCCGTGCCGCTCAGGGCATGGGTGTAGGTGTAGGTGGTATTGGTGGCCTTGGCCGTTACCGGCTTGCCTACGTTGGTTCCGGCGACGGAGTTTTCCGGCACGGAGCGGGTTACGGCGTTGGCGTCGGTTATGGCCGTGCCGGAGCTAGACCAGGCCCCGTCGCCTTCATCGTTAACCGCCCGAACCTGCGCTTGATAGCTCTTGCCTTCGGTCAGGCCGGTCAGGGTGGTGGAAGTTCCCGTTCCCGTAAAGCTGTGGGAAGTCCAGGTGGAACCGCCGGAAAGCCGATACTGCACGTCGTAATCGGTAATGGGCGGCTTGCCCGTCATGTCCGGCGCCGTCCATGAAACGTCAATCTTGGTGGTCGGCGTGGTGGAATTGGCAACAACCTTTATCGTCGGCGCGGCTGGCGGTTCGGCAACGTCGGTTACGTTGATGGTGACGGTGATGGTGTCGTCAATTACCGTGTCCGCCGTCCCATCGGCGGCTTTCTTGTCGGTGACGTTCACCGTCACGCTGTAGGAAGTCTTGGCCTCATAGTCCGGGATGTTGCCCGTCTTGACCGTGATTTGCCCGGTGGATTCTCCGATGTTGAACTTGCTGGCATCGGTTCCCGTCAGCGAGTAATGCTTCGTGTCCCCCTCCGGGTCGGCTCCGGCCTCTACCGCCGCGCCGATGTTGGTTCCCGCCGCCGAGTTCTCTGCAATGTTGCGGGTATCGGTGGCAGCGCTGAACTGCGGCCCTTCATTAACGTCCGTTACGTTAATCGTTACCGGGATGATGTAATCCCCCGGCGCGTTGGGGTTCATGGTGAAGCTCTGGGAATTAGCCCCGGCCGAGGCCGCCGTCACCGTCACCGTTACCGCGTAGGAAGTCTTGGTTTCGTAGTCCAGGCTGGTTCCCGATTTCACGGTAATCTGCCCGGTGCTGCTGGCAATCTCAAATTTGCTGGCGTCCGTTCCGCTCAAGGCATGGGTCAAGGTGTAATTGTTGGTGTTGGCAGTGACCGTTACCGGCGCGCCCACATTAGCATTGGCCGCCGAGTTTTCGGCGATGCTGCGGGTTATGGCGTTGGCGCCGGCGGCCACCGTTATTCCGACGCCCGTGGCAGACCAGGGGCTGTCGCCCTCATCGTTGGTTGCCAGCACCTGCACGTCGTAGCTCTTGCCCTTCGTCAAGCCCGTCAACGTCGTGCTGGTAGTGGTTCCGGTAAAGCTGGCGTCCGTCCAGGAACTATCCCCCGTCAGCCGATATTGCACGTCATAATCGGTAATGGCCGGCTTGCCCGTCATGTCCGGGGCCGTCCAACTAACGTCCAGCTTGGTTGTCGGCGTGGTGGTATTGGCCTCAACCGTCGGCTTGGCCGGCCTGGCCGGCGGTTCCAGCACGTCGGTTACGTTGATGGTTACGGCGATGGTGTCGTCGGCGGTGGTGTCCGCCGTGCCGCTGGCGTTCTTGCCGTCGGTTACGTTCACGGTAACGCTGTAGGAAGTCTTGGCCTCATAGTCAGGGATGTTGCCCGTCTTGACCGTTAGCTGCCCGGTGGTGCTGCCGATGTTGAACTTGCCGGCGTCCGTACCCGTCAACGAGTAAGTCAGGGTGTTGAAGTTGGTGTTGTTGGTGTCCGGGTCGGTGGCGGTAACTACCGCGCCGATAGCGGTATCCGCCGCCGAGTTTTCAGCGATGCTGCGGGTGGCGGTGTCATCGGCGAAGGCCGGCGGTTCATTAACGTCGGTGACGTTAATCGTTACCGGAACCTTGTAGTCGCCCGGCGCGTTGGGGTCTAGCGACTGCGAGTTGACCCCGGCGTTTTTGGCGGTGGCGGTCACCGTCACGATGACGGTGTAGGAAGTCTTGGTTTCGTAGTCCAGGCTGGTTCCCGACTTGACCGTTATTTGGCCCGTAGTGGAGCCAATCTCGAAACTGCTGGCGTCCGTGCCGCTCAGGGCATGGTTGTAGGTGTAGGTGGTGTTGGTGGATTTGGCCGTAACCGCCGCGCCGACGTTGGCTCCCGCCGCCGAGTTTTCGGCTACGCTGCGGGTTACGGCGCTGGCGTCGGTTATCGCCGTGCCGGAGTCAGACCAAGGCCCGTCGCCCTCGGCATTGCCGGCCCGAACCTGCACCTCGTAGGTCTTGCCCTTGGTCAAGCCGGTCAGGGTGGTGGACGTTCCGGTTCCCGTAAAGCTGGCGTCCGTCCAAGTGGAACCGCCGGAAAGCCGATACTGCACGTCGTAATCGCTGACCGCCGGCTTACCCGACATCTCCGTGGTTGTCGGGGCCGTCCAACTAACGTCCAGCTTGGTTGACGGCGTGGTGGAGTTGGCGGCAACCGTCGGCGCGCTCAGCTTGGGCGGCGGTTCGTTAACGTCGGTTACGTTAATCGTTACCGGGACGGTGTAATCGCCGGGCGCGTTGGGGTCAACGGATTGGATGTTGGCGCCCTGCGTCTTGGCGGCGGCTGTCACCGTCACGGTTACGCTGTAGGAAGTCTTGGTTTCGTAGTCCAGGCTGGTTCCCGACTTGACCGTTGTTTGGCCCGTAGTGGAGCCAATCTCAAACTTGCTGGCGTCCGTGCCGCTCAGGGCGTGGGTGTAGGTGTAGGTGGTGTTGGTGGACTTGGCAGTCACCGCCGCGCCGACGTTGGTTCCGGCGGCGGAGTTCTCCGCCACGCTGCGGGTTACGGCGCTGGCGTCGGTTATGGCGCTGCCCGAATCCGACCAGGCGCCGTCGCCCTCGTGGTTCCCCGCCCGCACCCGCACCTCATAGGTCTTGCCCGAAGTCAGACCGGTTATGGTCGCGCTGGTGGTCGTGCTGGTGTTGCTGGCGTTCCACTCCGTCCAGTCGGTTGCGCCGGCCAGGCGATACTGCACGTCGTAGTCGCTGACCGCCGGTTTGCCCGACATCTGCGTGTTGGTCGGCGCCGTCCAACTAACGTCCAGCTTGGTTGTCGGCGTGGTGGAGTTGGCCGCTACAGTGGGCGCGGACAGCTTGGGCGGCGGTTCGTTAACGTCGGTTACGTTGATGGTTACGGTAATGGTGTCGTCCACCACGTCATCGGCGGTGTCGTCGCTGGCCTTCTTGTCCTTGACGCTCAGCGTCAGGGTGTAGGAAGACGTCGTCTCGTAGTCCAGCCCGGCGGCCACGTCAATGGTTCCGTTATACTGGCCCAGACTGAATTTGTCGGCGCCCGTGCCGCTCATGGAGTAGTACTGCGTGTCGTTGTCATCGTCATCGGCGGCTACCTTGCCCACGTCGTCCCCGATAGCCGCGTTTTCCGCGATGGACAGGGTAATGGTGTCGGACGAAAACTCCGGCTCGGTCTGGTCGTGGGTCTTCACTTCGTCGGTGTCCGACCAATCCCCATCGCCCTCGTCGTTGGCCGCCCTCATCTCTACCTGGTAATCGGTCTTGTAGGTCAGGCCAGTGATGGCGTAGTACTTCAGGGCCTTGCCCAGGTCGTCCTTTTGCGTCCAAGCGCTGTCGCTCTTCTTCTTGTAGCGCAGGTCGAAGTGGGTGATGGCCGGTTTGCCCGTCATCGCGGGAGGCTGCCAGCGCGCCGCAATCTGGTACTTGGGACTGGAGGACTGCTGCTCCGCGTCGGGGTCGAACTTGGGCGGCGGCTCGTTCACGTCGGTCACGCTGATAGTGATTGTGATGGTGTCGTCCACCACCGTGTCCGATGTCCCGCTGCTGTCCTTCAGGTCGCTGACCCCCACCGTTACGGAGTAGGAGGTGGTGGACGATTCGTAGTCCAGCGACGTGCCGGAGCCGACCTTAATCTGGCCGGTGGCGCTGTCTATGGAGAAAGAGGAGACGTCGGTGCCGCTCAGCGAGTAGGTCAGCGTGTCGCTCTCGGTGTCGGTGGTAGTGACCGCCGCGCCCACGGCGGTGTCCGCCGCCGAGTTCTCGGCGATGCTGCGGGTGGCCGTGTCGGCGGAAAACTCCGGGTCCACGTTCTTGTCCTGCGTGGTGCCCTCGCTGGGGTCGGACCAGGAGCCGGTGCCCTGGGAGTTCTTTGCCTGCACCTGCACCTCATAGGTGGTTCCTTCCTCCAACCCGGTGATGGTCGTTTTCAGGGTGCTGCTGCTGTATTCGTTGCCCCACTGTATCCAGTTCGTCTCGTCCTTCTTCTTGTATTCCACGAAATAGCCGCTGACCTTGGGCGCGCCGTAGGTCGCTGTCCAGGTAACGTCCAGTTGGGTCTTGGGCGTGGTGGTGTTCTGAGTCACCGTGGGCGCGGCCGGCTTGTGCGGCGCCGCCGGCGAGGCCGTCGTGGCCTCCGCGACGTCGGAGTACTTCCAGCCGCAATGCCCAAAGTCGAGGTGGCTGGAATTGAACCTGATGGCAAACATCACCTCGTAGGCGGTGTTGGATTCCAGGCTCTCGATGGCCGCCTTGGAAATGTTGGCGTCCACCGTTTTCTCAGACCAGGTGCTGTCGCTCTTCTTCTTCCATTCGATTTTCGCCTGGTCTGCGCTGCCGTTGGCAGAATTTATTGACAAGGCAAGAGCATAAAGGGTGTGCGATGGGTTGGTAGATGCGCTGACCGAGATGCTCGACTTCAGGCTAGAGCAGCCTACCCCGGCCTTCTCCAGCACCTCTATCTTGAACGACAGCATCACCGTGTCGGTGCCGTCGGTGGCGGAGTAGCGGTAGGTGGCCTGGTTGCTGGTGGCCGTCGGCGTCCCCGTGATGGTGCGGGCCGAGGCGTCGAAGGACAGGCCCGTTGGCAGTGTAGACAGGGAGTAGGTGATGCTCCCGCTGCCGCCGGTGGCTTGGGGCAGCGTGAGCGTGGTGATGGCGTCGTCCTTGTGCCAGGACTGGTCGGCGATGGTGGCGTCGCCGAAGGACAGGTCAGCGTTGGAGTTGACTTGGGCGGTAAAGGGGCTGACCGCCGGGGCGAGGATGGAATCGTCGGCGGCGTGGATGGCTGAGCCGGGGCCTTGCCAGAGGGAAAGGGACGCCAAGCCGACGGCCAGGGCCAGCGCGAAAACGGCCCTCTGGACACTCAAAGCAGCGCTTTTCCCACGAAAGCCTTGACCCTGGTTCATTTGGCCCATAATCCTTCCACTGGATGAGGGGTTGGTGGATAACGATTAACGGATGATATTATGGGCCGCAACTATGTTTGTCAAGTGTAAGGTTGACTTGCCCCACAATCAAGTCGTCAAACGTATTTCCATCCGACACCCAGCCCGGCAATAGATACATCAATGAACAATCCCCCAGGAACGCGCCCAATCCACACGCAAAAGGCCCCAAACCCCCGCTCCCAAGCAAAAAAAGTCCCCCAAAAGTCACACTTCCAAGCACAGAACGCCCGTGGATTGACGGACACCGTTCGCGGTGCAGCTGTCGAACCATCCCACAACCCGGAAGGGCGTATGTCCGTGCACCCCTACCTCCATAGCCAAAACCCCCGCCAATTTATGAAAAACTCCCCGGCAAAAAGCCGGCCATGTGGCCGGGCCAGTCCGATGACGGGGTGGAGGGACGGAAACTGCCGGAACGGGTGGGGAAACTCCGGCGAACCGCGGCACCTGGTCATGGACTGCGCCTATGAGGAAGACGAGACTCGGCAACCGGCCCGGGGGCTGGGGTACTTTCCGACGGCGCCGCCCCGGCATCATCGGAAAGTCCGGTGGGAGTACCGCCGGGAGCTGTACGCCCGGAGAAACATTGTGGAGCGGTTGATCCGGCGGTTGCAGGGGTGCCTGCGGGCCTCACTAGGTGCGACAAGCTGGACCTGATGTATCCGGTGTACGTGACCTTCCCCTCCCGGTCCAGCCAGAGGGACTCCCGGCGCCAGGTTCCGGGGTGTTCTTCAACCATCCGGGCGACGGCCCGCAGGCCGCGTCCGACGCTGACTTCCCCTGCCTGGCGAAGTTGGGGAAGAGATTCCCGGAGTATGTTGGCCGCGGCCATGGTTCCCTTCTCCTTGAAGAATCCTTATTCCGCCGGCACGGTGACGGTGGCGACCACGTGCCCGTTCACCGCTACTTCGTAGCTGCAGCCCCGTTGCAGGTCTTCGGGCAGGGGTATGTCTTTGACATTCTCCTTCAATGCCTGGGCGCAGGCTATCGCCTGGGTTTCGGCGTCGTTCACGAAGGTTACGGCAACCATCAGCTTGTCTTCTTCCACCTCCAGGCCATGCCCGGTCACCCGGTAGCAGTAACTGGGCAATGCGGTAGCCACGCGCAGGCTGAAACCGTCGCCGGCGGGAATCACCGATACCGACTCCACCCATAGCGGCCAGAGTTTATCCAGCAAATCCGGGGGCGGCTGCGGGGGAATAACGGTGGGGATCGCCGTCGGGGTGACGGCCGGGGTTTCCGCAGCAACCGGTTCCGGCTCCGGCGTCGCGCCGCCGGGGTCGTCGTGCGGTGTTGGGGAAGGCTCCGATGTTGGCGGCGTCGTCTCCTCTGTCGGTGGCAGCGCGGTTGCAACGACCGCCGTGGCCGTCAGGGTAGCGGCAGCCGGTGTTTCGGTAGCTGCCGGCGCGTCGGCTGTCCCGCAGGCCATCGCCGCGGCCATCAGAAACATGATGAAAAATCCGGGTAATGCTCTCATGCGTCAACTGCTCCATACACGGGGAATTATTTCCGCCCCGTGTTCTCTTAATCCAGCCCAGCAACTGGTAGGGATGGGGAAGAAAATCTGTGCAATTTGGTAGCCTAAAGGCTGGATCTAGTATTTTGGCTACCAGTTTACACAACGAGTTGGTGAGCCCCGTTGTGGGTCCCGTTGGGATTAACCCGTTCGTCGGTCACTACCCACCGGTTGGCCGCGCCGTGTTCAGCTGCCGGGCGTCCCGGTTCAACGTCAGCCGGAGGGGTTCCATTTCCTCGCCCCGCCGCCACCGGTTCAGCCACCGCATCACCGTGGGCGCGTGCCGGTAGGAGTAGCTCCGGTTCCCGTACTCGCCCCGGGTGTTGACGCTTCCCACCTGGGGGTTCTGCATCAGGCCGTTCTCCCGCAGGGCCAATGCCAGGGGGTTGCCCTCGCCGCTGCGGCTGCGTCGGACGTGGTCGGACGTCACGGTGAATTGGGAGGCGTTCTTCAAACTTTCTTTCCAAGTATCACCCGTTCCACCAGGGCAACGGTTTCCTCCAGCTTTCCTTCCCGGTTGACCAGAACGTGGTCGAAGTCTTTTCCCCGCTCCGTCTCCCACCGGGCGTTCCTGAGCCGGGTCTCCAGGTCGGCGGGTTCCAGTCCCCGCCTTTCCAGCCGCCGGCGCGGCTGCCCTTCGTCCTCGGGCATCAGGAACACTCTTGCGGCCTGGGGCATAAGCCCTTTGACCTGTTCCGCTCCCTGCACGTCCACTTTGAGGATAACATTCCGCCCCTCGGCCAGGGGTTTGCCTATCTCGTCGCTGGGGGTTCCGTAGAAGCGCCCGTGGAGCAGGGAGGTTTCCAGAAATTTTCCTTCCCGTTCGATTTTGAGGAACTCCTCCGGGCTGATGAACCGGTACTCGCGCCCGTGCTGCTCCCCGGGGCGCATGGGCCGGGTGGTGACGGTTAGGGGCAGGTGGAGTTGGGGGTGTCGTTCCTTCAACCGTTCCAGGAAGGCGTCCTTGTCCACGCAGGAAGGTCCGGCCAACAGGGTGAGGGTCGGCTGGTTCGGGGATTTCATGGGCGCGAAGTCATCTCCTTCCGCTCTTTTTAGCGGATTGGGGAGTATGCGGGGTTTGGCGGGTTGGGGGAGGTCAGGCAGGCGGGGCGATTATTCGCCGGAAGTCGGCGTCGTTGAGGATGCGGAAGGGAGTTTCGGGGTTCATCGCCAGCAATTTGTTGTCGCCGGTAATGAGGTATTCGGCGGTTCCCGCGTAGGCCAGGTCAATGAACATCCGGTCGGTTTCATCCTGGCATTGTGGGTTGCCGGGTTCGTCTTCCAGCTTGATCGTCTCACACCATTGAGTGTAGTCGTTGAGGCCTCTTTCCACAAACAGTATTGCCTGGTACTCTTTTGGGGTGGGAGATGCCTCTTTCAGCTTCCTCCGGAGTTCTTCAACGCTTTCCTCGCAGATCAGGGGGATGACGCTGTATGACTTCCAGGATTTGACCAGCCAGTTCTCGTCAGGTGATTTGTATGTCAGGATGGGTACCAGTATATTGGTATCTATGACGATTTTGATTCTGCCGGGTTGGCTGTCCGTCATACGGCTATCCGGTCCATGCTGTCGGTGAACTCCTTTTTACTGAGTTCGGAGGCTTCTTCGAATTCCCGGTTGGCAGTTTCCCAGTCGTCCATTTCCTTGTACGCGATGCCCAGGTTGGCATGGTAAAGCGGTCTATCGGGATCGATTTCTATGGCTTGGTTGAAGAGGGTCGCGGCAATTTCCGGTTCCCCTATTTCCAGGAAAAGCACCCCCAGGTTGTTGTGGTGCATTGGGTCTTCCGGGTCCATGGATAGGGCTTCTTCAAGACTGCCGCAGGCGTCCTCGTACTCGCCCAGTTCGATGAGAACCAGTCCCCGGTTGCCGTGGGCAATATCCAGTCCTTGGTCCAGTTGGATCGCTTTTTCCAAGTGGTCCAGCGCCTTTTCGTGTTCTCCGATTTCGAGCTAGAGCACACCGATGTTGTTGTGGGCCAATCCCAGTTCGGGGTCCCGGTCAATGGCTTCCCTGAAGTTTCTGAAGGCCCTGGTGATGTTCCCGGTTTCGAGGCTTCTCATCCCGGCGTCGTTCCGGCGTAGAGCGGTTCCGTCTGCGGCGACCCGGTACTCCCTCCAATCCCGGTATTCCGTTGGCCGG
This sequence comes from Dehalococcoidia bacterium, assembly GCA_963665735.1. Classification (GTDB taxonomy): domain Bacteria; phylum Chloroflexota; class Dehalococcoidia; order Lucifugimonadales; family UBA3495; genus CATOSK01. The sequence goes on from OY762444.1 coordinate 2,592,754, forward strand.
AGGCATCGCTCGGCTCTGGCCAGTCTCAGGAGCATCTGTTCCCGTTCTTCTTGCTCCAGTCGCCTTTTCTCCCTGAGTCGCGCCTCTTTCAGGAATTCAGCCAAGTCTCCCGGCGGTTGCCGGTAATTGCGATCGGCTACTTTCGGAAAACGCCGGTACTTGTAGTCTGCATGAACTGGCTGCATGGTGTCTCTTCCTGTTCCAGGTTGACCGTCATTCTACCATGTTCTCCTCAAAACCTTCGGGCTAGGGTGCGCGCAGGTAATTTACCATCCTCCCTTCCGGTTCCGGAGCTCCGGGCCTCTCACCTGCCTATAACTCCCGGATAAGCGCTTGCTCCACAGCTTCCTGCATATCGTTCAGCGCTTCCTCCGACGCGTCCTCGCACCGCCGGCCCAGTTCCGCCAGTTTCTCCGATGTCAGGACGCTCTCCAGGTCTGGGTCGTCCTCGGTCCATGCTTCCAGCTTGGCATCCAGCATATCTACGACTCCGGGGTTGACGTTCCGGAAGTGGGCGGGGGTGAAGGTGAACTTCCCCAGTTCGCTGCTGACGTTGACGGGGTAGTTGGGCGCGGCGCCGTGGGGTTGGAACCCCTGGCACAGTTCGTTGAACTCGGCGACGAAATCGTTGTTTCCGGTGGTCATGGCGTTTACTTCTCCTCGGGGAGCCTGACTTTTAACATGGCCTGGTGGGTCCTGGGGGCCTTGGAAGTTTTCGGATTTCGGATGTCTCCGGTCTCCTCCCGGAGCAGGCTCTCCAGCCTTTTCCACTCTGGGACGTACCTTCCCCACGTCTCCGATGCTTTCGCCAGGAGGGGCAGCGCGGCGGTTGCTTCCGGCACCTTTTCCAGCAGCAGCAGGCAGCGGCGCAGGTCGTCGGGGTCCAAGGGGTGCCTTGGGTGGTGACCGCCCTCTCCGGTCAGGGCCGTGCGGATGATCTCCAGGGAGGATTTTCCCACCTGGCCGTTTATCATCCATTCCAGGGCCCGGTCCCGGGCGTTGTCGTTCAAGCGGTATTCGTTCATCGGATCTCTCTTCACTTTTTGGAAATCGTCCGGCGGTGGCGGCGCCGCGGTTCACTCTTCTTCCGCGGGGGGCAGCGCCTCCCGGGGCTGGGTCATGGTGGGTATGGCCGTCTGCGGGTGCCGGGACAGGGCGTAGGCTTCCACCTCGGCCTTGGCCTCGGTCACCGTCTTGTCCATCTGCCGGGCGAACTGCTCCTGCACGAAGGGCAGGTTGGTCTGCAGCCTTCCCCTCAGGATTTCCAGCCTCCTCCGTACCGAACCCTTGGTCTTCGGGGTGAGTTCGTCAACGATGTCGACGCTCTGGGCCATGCTCTCGTGAACCTCGGCCTCGAACTGCTCCCTGACCCGGGGCGCCGGCGGCGGCCGGAGTCGCTGCTCGTCCCCGACGACGAATTCCAGGGTGATGGGAGTCCCGCCCCCCTGTCCCAGGGAGGTGATGGCCTCGGCGAACTGGGCCGGGGACATGACGGCCTGCAGGATCACCTTGTTGCCGTGAATCCAGTCCTGGCTCAGGTGGCGGGAGCGCTCGGCGGTCATCACCTCCACCATGATGACGTTTTGGTGGGTGATGGAGGAGCTGAACAGGGACATATCCGCGGGTCCGTTGACCCGGCTGAAAGAGATGGTGCCGTAGGACTCGTGGGTTTCTTTCTCTTGGCTCATTCTTTCTCCGTGTCCCGCAGCGCGTCCCTCTCCGCTTGGGGCAGCTTCCGCCAGACGTCCCAGGCGGCGGCGCCCCCGGCGTGTTCCAGGTGATCGCAGACGGGCATGGGGTTCCGGGTCAGTCCAGCCAGGTGACGACATCGCCACGGGCGGACTCCCGGTTTGCCCATTGGACCAAAGTTGTTTGCCTACTGGTATTGCCGCTGACGGCGATTGCGACGGCGGCGGAAGGCGGCGAACCAGATGGCCGCGTAGAAGGCGACGGCGGCAGACCCGGCGGTGATTATGGTCATCAGCAGAGCGGGCGGCAGACCGTCATCCGGTTCCGCCGGCAAGGTAGGCGTGGAGCTGGAGGTTGGCTCCCCGCCGGACTCATCGGCGGAAACAACTGCCGGGGACAGCTGCGACGGCGCTTTCTCGACAACCGGCTCTATCACCAGCGTGTAGGTGCTGAAGTAGGTCAGTATGGATACCGTCCAGGCTTGGCCCGATTCATCCTTCGCGCAGTAGTGTTCCACCGGAGCCCATTCTTCCGGTTCCACCCGGTAAACGCTGGTGCGGCTTTCCACACAGGCCGATTGGTCTCCCACGGGCAACTTAAGCCAGAGTTCCACGCCTTCCCGGTAGCTGGTTGGCCGGCGGATGTCGGTGCCCACCCGGTAGGTGTTCACGTCCATCACCATGACGACCTGTTGGTTTTCGCCGGGCGGCGCGCCGATGAGGGAGTCCGAGAGCCGTTTTTCCATGCGGATTTCCAGCAGTTCCGGTGCGGAGTCCTGGGGTATCACCAGCCGGGCTGTTCCATCCGCCGTTTCAATGACGGTTCTGCTTTCGGGAGATACCAGGGTTACTACCACGGAAGGCGGCTCAGCCGCAGCCGCGGCGCCGGCTGTAGCGGCCGGGGTTGGCGCCGGCTGCGTGGCGGCGGGTGTTGGCAGCGGGGCAACCACCGTACCCTGCACAGCGGCGGGTGTAGGCACCGGCATCGGTATAGGCACCGGCACCGGCGGAGTCGTGGTGGTCGTACCAGGCCCGGGGGTGGCTGCCGGTTGGGGCGCCGGCGTGGGGCCTCCGCCGTCACCGCCGCTGTCCGGCGTGGGAGTGGGTGTAGGCTGCGGCATTGGCGTGGGTGTCGGCGTAGGTTGTGGGGTCGGCGTTGGCGTCGGTTGCGGCGTTGGTGTTGGCGACGGACCGCCGCCAGGCGGTTGCGGCGTTGGTGTTGGCGACGGACTTCCGCCTCCAGGCGGAGTTTCCTGTGGAGGCACCACGTTAGTCACTCGGACGTTCACCGTGTCCTCATCGTAGCCGCCCCTTGCGTCCGTTGCCCTTAGAACGAAAGTCAGCGTTGTGTCCGATTCAACCTCCGGCGCGGTGAAGGTGGCAGACCGGGTGGTTGCGCCAGACAGGGTTACGCCGGGGCCGGCGGTTTGCGTCCAGGCATAGGCCACCGGATCGGCGTCCGATGGGGGTTCGGCGCCGTTCAGGGTTACCTCTGCGCCTTCTTCCACCTGCTTGTCGGGGCCGGCGTTGACGGTGGGCCGGCTGTGAACGCGGACGGCTGCCACATATATTCCCTTGTAGGCATCATCGTCGCTGGCGGGAGTATGGGTTATGGTTGCGCCGGCGTTGCTGCCATTGAGGGATGTGACGGTTACGGTCTGCTGGGCGCTCCAGTTGGTCGTCGTGAAGGTCAGGGACGACGGGGAAACGGTGATGTTCGAGTTGTCGGACGCTACGGTCACGGTCACGTCCGCCGTCGGTTCCTTTGCCAATTCAAGGGTGTAGGTGGCAGTATCGCCCTCGTTCAGAACCAGCGGGGTTGCCTGGGAAACGAAGATGCCACGGGTCTTGTAGGTCAGCGCTGCGGTGGGCTGGCCGCCGCCCGTATCGTTGACGGCCCGCATCTGGAACTGGTAGGTCGCCTCGATGTTCAGGCCCGAAACGGTGTACTGATAGGTATTGCTGCTCTTGTCTATGTCGCTGTCCGACATGGCCGTCCACGGGCCCCAATGGTAGCCCAGCAGTCTGACGGCGATAGCGCTGCCGGAAGTGGGCGGGGTTCCGCTCACCGTGGTCGCGTCGAACTGCACCTTGCCCTTGGTACTGTCGTTGGCGTCGAGCGTGAACGTCGGGGCGCCGGCAACCTCGCCTTCCCAAGAACCTATCCGCACGTACCGTCCGCTCTTGAGATGGGCCTGCATCTTCCCAAAGGCCGGGGCGGTGGCAGTGATGGTGACCGGCCGCTTGCCATCGCTCTCGGCGCCAATGAACATCTTGCCGTCCTCGGTGGGGGCGTTGTCGGACCACTCGTAAGTTCCGAGACCAACTGGCGGCGACTGGAGCTGGCGGTATTCCCACCCCGTGATTTCGTCGTCATCGGACGGTTTGCTCCACCGGAGGTATGCGTCTCCCCTCTTGCTGCCGGTTGCCACAGCGAAGTTGGAGGGCTGGCTGGGCGCAGAGAGAAGCGGCTGGCCGGTAATCGGCGGGGTTGTCGTGCCGTCGGGCTTGGTGATGGTGACATCGGGTTCGGTATTAGCGGGGCCGGGGCCGGTCACGTTAATGGCCCGCAGTTCGAAGGCGTAGGTCTTGCCCCGCTTCAGGTACAAGCAGGGCGTGGTCTCGTCGCCGCAGCTATTGGTGCTGCCGGAGATTCTCTTCCACTGGCCGGTCGCGCTCTCGCGGTACTCGTAGCGCTGGATGGACTTGCCGATTTCGGAGCTGGAATCGGCGGCGTCCCATTCGAGGGTAGCGGTTCCGCCGGAACTGGACCCCTCCGGGGGCAGCACCACGTTCACCTTGAAACCAGTGGGCGCGTCCGGCGCGAGGGTGACGAGTTTCACGTCCGAGGCGGGGCTGTTTCCGGCGACGTTGACGGCACGGACCTGGAAGGCGTACCTGGCCTTGTACTCGTCCTCGAAGGTCTCCTCCATAGTGTTGACGCCGCTCTTGGCGATGGTCTTCCACTGCTTCTTGTTCAATTCCGTGGTCAGGGCCGAGTCGGTGACATCGCGGTTCCCGTACACGCCGCGATACTGCCAATAGGCGATGCTGGGGTCGTCGTCGCTGTTGCGTTGCAGCTTGTCCCAGGTCAGCTTGATGTCAAAGCCGGTGTTGGCAAAGGTTTCGGCGACGCTCAGGTTGGGCTTGGCCGGGGTCAGGGTGACGGACACGATGTTGGAGGCAACGCCGGGGCCGGCTTCGTTGACGGCCCGCACCTGGACGGCCCAGGACTTGCCGGCCTTGAACTGCTGCGGCAGTGTGAAGGAAGTGTCGGAACCGCTTTTGCCGTCCATGTTGGCCCAACCGGCGGCTGCCGACGGGGTGGCGGTGGGGTCGCCCAGGACGCTGCCAACCAGGGCGTTGTTGGAGTCCATCGCCCGCACCTGGAAGGTGTAGGCCGTGTTGTTGGTCAGATTGCCAACGACGGCTGACGTGGTGGCTGGGCCGCTGTTGGATACGTCCGTCCAGGTGTTCGGGTAATTGCCGGTAGTCTTGTAGCGGTACTGCCACTTGGCGATGTTGGACTTATCGCCGGGGCTGTTCCAGGCCAGCGTCACCGCCTGGTCGTCTCCGAAGGCGGTCAGACCGCCCTGGGACGGGGAATAACGGTGCTGGTACTTGTCAATGGTGTCGTCGGCGGGCTTAGTCCAGCTTACGGACAGCTTGAAGTGGCCCAAGAGACCGGAGCCGTGGAAGGTTTCGGCCAGGTTTATGGTAGTGGGTTCGGTGGGCTTGGCCGGCGGCGTCGCCGTCACCACGTCCGAAGGCAACCCGTTGCCGGCGGCGCTGACGGCCCGCACCTGGAAGGCGTAGGCGGTGTTGCTGGTTAGGCCGGTCACGGTGTGGGAGACGGTGTCGGCCTGGCTGCCGGATATGTTCGTCCAACCTGCGGTTGTCGAAGGCGTTGCCGTCGGGTCGCCGAGGACGCTGCCCACCAGCGTGTCGGAAGTGTCCACTGCCCGCACCTGGAAAGTGTATTCCGTGCTGTTGGTCAGACTGCCCACGGTGACGGAAGTGGTTGTCGCGCTGCTGGAGGATATGTCCGTCCAGTCGGTGTAGCCGCTTTCGGTGTTGCTCTTGGGCTTGTAGCGATACTGCCAGCCGTCGATGCCGGTTGTGCTGGACGGAGTGCTCCATGACAGCGCAACCTTGCCGTCTTCGGGGATAGCCAGCAGTCCGCCCTTGGGTTCCATCTTCCGGTACTGCCAGCCGGTGACATGGGAGTAGCCGAGGTTGTTCCAGGTCAGGGCGACTTGGCGGAATCCGGGAGCCGCGGTGAGGCCGGTGGGCTTGCCGGGAGCGGTAGCGGTCTTGGCCTGGACAGCCGGGCCGGCGTCGTTTTGGTTGTTCACCGCCCGCACCTCGAAGGTGTAAACCGTGGCGCGGGTCAGGCCCGAGGATACGGTGTAGGTTCGCAGCGTCTTGCCCACGTCCGCCCACGATTCCCAAGAACCGTTGCCGGCCCGGTAGCGCACCTGGAACTTGGTAATCAGGGCTTCGCTGCTTTGCGGCCAAGTCCAATCCACCGTTGCCGACGACGCATCCGTGGCGCTGGCCGTCACGTTGGTGGGCAGGGCCGGCAGCGGCTGCGGGGTGGCCTTGGCTTCGGCGGAGACGGTCCCGCCGTTGCCGGAGCCGCTGACGGCCCGGATGCGGAAGGTGTATTCCGTGCCGTTGACCAGGGACTTGACCACGTACTGGGTGGTGTTGGCGTTGCTGTTGGTCATGGCGGTCCAGGTATTGCCCCAGTTGCCGGCGGTCTTTTGCTGGTACTCGTAGCCGGTGATGCTGGGGTTGTTGGGGTCGTCCCAGGTCAGGGACACCAGCTTATCGCCGGGGGCGGCGGCCAGGTTGGCCGGCTTGGCGGGGAAGGGCCGGGCGGGCGCCTGGTCCGATGAGTCGCCGTCGCCGGTGGCGTTCTTGGCCCGCACCTGGAAGGCGTAGTTGACGCCGTTGGTCAGCCCGGTGACTTCGTGGGAGGTCTTGGCGCCGCCGGATATGGCCGTCCAGGTGACATTTGTCCAGTCGCCGGTGGACTTGTAGCGGTAAGCGTTGCCGGTGATGGGCGCGCCGCCGGTGGGGTTGGTCCACCGCAGGGTGACTTTTTCGTAGCCGGGCGTTGCGGTGAGGCCGGTGGGCTTGGCCGGAACTGTAGAGGCGGGAGCGCCGGTGGTCCTGGCGGGGCCGGCGCCGGCGTCGTTTGTGGCCCGCAACTGGAAGGTGTAGCTGGCGCTGTTGTCCAAGCCGGTGACGGTGTAGGTGGTGGTTGACCCGGTACTGTCGGGAACGCCAGTCCAGTTGCCGTAATTTCCGGTGGACTTGTAGCGGTATTGCCAGCCGGTTACGGTGGCGTCGCCGGTGGACTTGCTCCAGGTAATCGTTGCCTGCTTGTCCCCGCCTGCCGCGGTGAGGCTGGCGGGAATCAACGGCAGGGTAGGTTCGGTGACGGTGGCGGCTGCGCCGGCGCCCCGGTCGTTATGGGCGCGCACCTTGAAAGTATAGCTCTTGCCGTTGGTCAAGCCGGTGACGGTGTAGCTGCGGGTGTCCTTGTCGGAGTTGAGAACGTCGGCCCAGTTGCTCCCGTTGTCCTTGCTGTAACGCCACTTGTCCACCCATACGGTGCCGGCATATCCCCACGACAGGGCCGCCTGCGTGTCGCCGCCCGCCGCCGTCAGATTCGTGGCCGCGCCGGGGACGCTGCCGACGGGCCGGGCGGTGTCCTTGGCCGGCAAGCCCCAGCCGATGTCGTTGCGGGCGCGCAGTTGGAAGGTGTAAAGGACGTTGTTGGTCAAGCTGCCGACGGTGTGCGTCGCCAGGGTTCCGGCGGTGCATTCGGAGTCGCAGATGTCGGCCCAGGAGCCGTAGCCGCCGGTGGACTTGTAGCGAACCTGCCAGTCGGTAGCGGTGGATTGGGCGTCCCAGGTCAGCTTGACCTGCCCGCTATTCACACCGACCGCGGTAGCTGCCAGGTTTTCAGGCGTCGCGGCGACAGCCTTGGGGGTGGCTTTCACGTTGTCCGACCGCGGCCCTTCGGCGGTGGTGACGGCGCGCACCCGGAAGGTGTATTCCGTGCCATTGGTCAGACCAGTCACGGTGTAGGTGGTCGTGTTCTTGTCGCTGTTGGGGACGTCCGTCCAGGTTACGCCGTCGTCCTTGCTGTAACGCCACTTGGTGATGCGTCGGTTGTAGGGGTTGTCCCAGGTCAGGACAATCTCGGTATCGCCAACGGCGGCGGCCAGGCCGGTGGGCTTGGCGGGAAGCTGTATCGCCGGCGTTACGCTGGCCTCCGACGAGGCCGGGCCGGTTCCGGTGGAGTTGGCGCCCCGCACCTGGAAGGTGTAGGCGGTGGAGTTGGTCAGGCCGCCCACGGTGTAGGAGGCGGTGGATGCGCTGCTGTTGGGGACGGCCTTCCAGTTGGTGTATCCGCTTTCGCTGCGGCTCTTGGGCTTGTAGCGGTATTGCCAACGGGCGACGGCGGTATCCCCGCTGTTCTTGGTCCAGTTCAGCGTCGCCTGCTCGTCGCCGGCGTCGAGCAAGAGGGTGGCCGGGGCCAGCGGCAGCGTATCCGCCGCTGCTTCGGGAGACGGGCCGCTGCTGCCCTGGTCGTTCACCGCCCGCACCTGGAAGGTGTAGCGTTTGCCGTTGGGAACAGTGAAGGTGTGGTTCACGGTGTTGTACCGCGAGCCTGGCACGGTCGCCCATGAACCGTAGTCCCCGGTGGTCTTGTAGCGGTACTCCCAATGCGTGGTCCACGGGCCGGCCATCTTGTTCCACCGCAGCGATACCCGCCCATCGCCTCCGCCGGCCCATAGGTGTCCCGTGGCGTAGGGAGCGCCGGACACCGGAACCGCCGAGGCCACCGCCGACGGCGTTCCCGCGCCGGAGGCGTTCCTGGCCCGCACCTGGAAAGAGTAACGGATGTTGTTGGCCAGCTGGGTCACGGTGTGGGTCAGGGTGTTGTTGGCGCCGCTGCCCGGGGTGATGGCCCGCCAGGACTGCCAACCGTTGCCCGGGTTTATGCGGTACTCCCAGCCGGTGACCGAGCCGGCGGGGGCTTTCCAGGACAAGCTAACCTGGCGGTTGCCGCCGGTTGCCGTCAGCGCCGTCGGTTGACCCGGCACCGCCTTGGGAGTGGCGGAGGCCGAACCTGACTCGGGTCCGTTTCCGGCGGTGTTCACGGCGCGAATCTTGAAGCTGTACTCCGTGCCGTTGGTTAGCCCGGTCACCGTGTGCATGGTCGTGGACGCGCCGCTGTTGGTTATGGCGGTCCAGTTGCCGGAGTCCTGCCGGTACTGCCAGCCGGTGATGCTGCTGTTGTTCGGGTTGTCCCACTGGAGCGTCACCGACTTGTCTCCGGCGTGGGCCTGGAGACCGGCGGGCTTTAGCGGCTTCGCCAACTGCGGATTGGCTATATTCACAGAAGCCGCACCGGCGCCGGTTGGGTTGACCGCCCGCAGTTGGAAGGTGTAGGCGGTGCTGTTGGTCAGGTTGATCACGACGTAGGACTTGGTTGACCCGGTGCTGCCGGGCACCGTCTTCCACGAGCCGTAGTTCCCGGTTCCGGCCTTGTAGCGGTACTGCCAGCTGGTGACGGTAGTATCGTTGGGGCTCTTGGTCCAGTTCAGCGTCACCTGGGCGTCGCCGGCGTCGAGCAAGAGGGTGGCCGGGGCCAGCGGCAGCGTATCCGCCGCTGCTTCGGGAGACGGGCCGCTGCTGCCCTGGTCGTTCACCGCCCGCACCTGGAAGGTGTAGCGTTTGCCGTTGGGAACAGTGAAGGTGTGGTTCACGGTGTTGTACCGCGAGCCTGGCACGGTCGCCCATGAACCGTAGTCCCCGGTGGTCTTGTAGCGGTACTCCCAATGCGTGGTCCACGGGCCGGCCATCTTGTTCCACCGCAGCGATACCCGCCCATCGCCTCCGCCGGCCCATAGGTGTCCCGTGGCGTAGGGAGCGCCGGACACCGGAACCGCCGAGGCCACCGCCGACGGCGTTCCCGCGCCGGAGGCGTTCCTGGCCCGCACCTGGAAAGAGTAACGGATGTTGTTGGCCAGCTGGGTCACGGTGTGGGTCAGGGTGTTGTTGGCGCCGCTGCCCGGGGTGACGGCCCGCCAGGACTGCCAACCGTTGCCCGGGTTTATGCGGTACTCCCAGCCGGTGACCGAGCCGGCGGGGGCTTTCCAGGACAAGCTAACCTGGCGGTTGCCGCCGGTTGCCGCCAGCGCCGTCGGTTGACCCGGCACCGCCTTGGGAGTGGCGGAGGCCGAACCTGACTCGGGTCCGTTTCCGGCGGTGTTCACGGCGCGAATCTTGAAGCTGTACTCCGTGCCGTTGGTTAGCCCGGTCACCGTGTGCATGGTCGTGGACGCGCCGCTGTTGGTTATGGCGGTCCAGTTGCCGGAGTCCTGCCGGTACTGCCAGCCGGTGATGCTGCTGTTGTTCGGGTTGTCCCACTGGAGCGTCACCGACTTGTCTCCGGCGTGGGCCTGGAGACCGGCGGGCTTTAGCGGCTTCGCCAACTGCGGATTGGCTATATTCACAGAAGCCGCACCGGCGCCGGTTGGGTTGACCGCCCGCAGTTGGAAGGTGTAGGCGGTGCTGTTGGTCAGGTTGGTCACGACGTAAGAAGCGGTTGACCCGGTGCTGCCGGGCACCGTCGTCCATGAGCCGTAGTTCCCGGTTCCGGCCTTGTAGCGGTACTGCCAGCTTGTGACGGTAGTATCGTTGGCGCTCTTGGTCCAGTTCAGCGTCACCCGGGCGTCGCCGGCGGTGGCGGTGAAGGTGGCCGGGGCCAGCGGAATCGTCGTCCCGGACGCGGCGGCCGAGGCAGTTCCGCCTCCCTTGTCGTTGTAGCCGCGAATCTTGAAGGAGTAGGTCTTGCCGTTGGACAGGTTCGTGCCGGTGTTCGCCGACAGCTTTTTGATGACGGCGTACCGCGTGTTGAGGTTGCCGCCCTGGGCCGGGGTCTCAACGACAACGCATCTATATACGAGGTCCTCTCCCCGACCGCAGGTTCGGTGGCTGCCGCTGTTGGCGGGAATGTCGGCCCAGGTGGTTCCGCCGTCGCTGCTGAACTGCCACTTGGTCACGTAAACCCAGGACGTGGTGGGGTAGCTCCATCCCAGGGTGACCGTCGCGTTGCCGCCCGCCGCGGATAGGCCGGTGGGTTTGTTGGGTTTGGCGGATATGGGGACAACCTCGGCCAACGCCGACGGCGTTCCAGCTCCCACCGAGTTGCTGGCGCGCACCTGGAATTGGTACAGGCGGTTGTTGTCCAGCGAGGTGACGGTATTGGTCAGCGTATTGTTCGCGCCGCTGCCGGGGGTGACGGTCTTCCAACTGCTCCAGGAACCGCCTCCCAATGTCGGGGAGAATGTCCGCTGGCGGTACTCCCACCTGGTGATGGTGGAGCCGGAGGGGGCTTTCCAACTGAGGGCGGCCTGCGCGTCGTCGCCGGTGGCAGTGAAGTCGGTGGGCTGGCCCGGCGCGGCCAACGGGGTGGCGGAGACCGAGTCGGACTCGGCGCCGTTGCCGGCGGTGTTGACGGCGCGAATCTTGAAGGAGTAGGAAGTGCCGTTGGTCAGCCCCGTCACCTTGTACATGGTCAGGTTGGCGGGAACACAGGGCGACGCGCAGGTCATGGTCGTCCAGTCGCCGCTGTCCTGCTTGTATTCCCAACTGGTGATGCTGGCGTTGGAAGGGTTGTCCCATTGCAGGGTAACTTCCGAAGGGCCGGCGTGGGCCTGGAGGCCGGTGGGCTTGTCCGGGGTGGACAGGGCGCCGGCTTCATCGGAGGCCGGGCCGGGCACCGTCTCGTTGACGGCCCGCACCTGGAAGGAGTAGCCGATGCCCGTGGTCAGGCTGGGGACGGTGTAGGTGGTGGTTGTACCCGTGCTGCCGGGTACGTCCGTCCAGGCGCCCCACTCGCCGCCGGTCTGCTTCTGGCGGTACTGCCACTTGGTTATGGTGGAACCCGTGGGGGCCGTCCATTTCAAGGTTGCATCGGTTCCGTCGACGGTGACGGTGAAATTGGTGGGCTTGCCCGGCGCGGTGTCCGGGGTGGCCGAGCGTTCATCGGACTGCGTTCCGTTGCCGTAGGCGCTGACCGCGCGAATCCTGAAGCCGTAGGACGTGCCGTTGGTCAGGTTCGTCACGGTGTAGGATGTGGTGGTCGGGCCGCTGCCGGGGATGTCCGTCCACTCTCCTGAGTCCTGCTGGTACTGCCACCTGGTGATGGTGGAATTGTTGGGGTTGTTCCACTCCAGGGTTACTTGCCCGTCGCCGGCGGTGGCGGTAAAGCCGGTGGGTTTGGCGGGGACTGCCGAGGGCGTGGCCCCGGTACCCGCCGGGGAGCCGTTGCCGCTCGAGTTCACCGCCCGCAGCCAGAAGGTGTACACGGTGCCGTTGGTCAGGTTCGTCACCGTGTGGGACGTGGTGGTCGCGCCGCTGCCGGGGATGTTCGTCCAGCTCTTGCCGTCGGTGCTGTACTGGTAATTGGTGATGGTTGAATCGCCGGGGTGGTTCCACCGCAGCGCAATCTGCCTGTCCCCGGCGGTGGCGGTCAAGCCGGTGGGCGCGGCCGGCCTGGTATTGGCGGCTTGGGGAGTGACCGGGCCGGCGGTAGCGGCAGGGCCGGCGCCGTAAGAGTTCACCGCCCGCAATTGGAAGGTGTGGGCATCGTCGTTGGTCAGCCCCGTCACCTTGTGGTAAACCGTGGACCAGTTGCTCATGGGTATCGAAGTCCACGTCTGCGGATAGTCCCCGGTAGTCTTGTAGCGGTACTCGTACCGGGTTATGGAGAGGTCGGCGCCTCCGAAGTTCCAGGTCAGGGTGGCCTCGGCGTCGCCGGGGTCGGCGTTCAGGCCGGCGGGCGCGCGCGGCCTCCCGGTAGGCGTCGCCTCCACCGGGGCGGACGACATACTGGAGCCGGCGGCGTTGACGGCCCGCACCCGGAACTGGTGCGCCTTGTCGTTGGTCAGCCCGGTAACAGTGACGCTGATGGACAAGCCGGCGCTGGTCCAGTTGGTTCCCCAGTCGTCCCAGGTCTGGCCGGTCTTGGTGCGTTTCTGGTACTGGTAGCCGGTGGCCCGGTCGGTCAGGTCCCACACGAGTACGACTTCTTGATTGCCGGGGGTTGCCTTCAAGCCGGTGGGCGCGTCGGGTACGGCGCGGGGCCTGCCGATGACGTTCCGCCCCGGGCCATTCCCCGCGGCGTTGACGGCCCGCACCGCTAGCAGGTAGCTTTGCCCGTTGGTCAGGCCCGTCACCTCGTAGGATGTGGTGGTTGCGCTGCTGTCGGGTATGTTCGTCCACTGGCCGGTATCCTGCCGGTACTGCCACCCGGTTATCGTCGAGTCGTTGGGGTCGTCCCAGCTAAGGGTGACCTTGGTATGGCCGGAAGTGGCGGTCAAGCCGGCGGGAGCGGCCGGCACGGACAGGGGCCGGGCCGATGCTGATGCCGCGGCGCCGTTGCCGTTGCCGTTGACCGCCCGCACGTTGAAGGTATATTGCTTGTCCTGCAAGCCGGTAACGGTATGGGCGGCGTAGGATGCGCCGGAGCTTATCTTGACCCACGCTTGCAGATTGGCCGGCGTAACCGTGTTGTTGGCGGCGATGTAGCCCCGCACCTGGTAGGTGTAGGAATCGCCGACGATGAGGCTGGTTCCCGTAAAGGTGTGGGACGTGGTGGCTGCGCCGCTGTTGGCAATGTCGGCCCAATCGGTGTACCCGGTTTCGGTGTGGCTCTTGGGCCGGTAGCGGTACTGCCACTTGGTAATGGAAGTGTTGGCCGGGTCGTCCCAGGACAGAGTGACGGTTTCCTGGGACACCTTGGGAATAACCACGTCGTCGTCGGCTCCCTGGGGGCGCATCCGCATTTGCCACTGGGTAATTTCGGCGACGGCCCGAACCTCAAAGTTGTGAACCGAGCCGTTGGTCAGCCCGGTAATTTCTTTGGACGCGGTGGGAGTATTGCCCCCGGAAAGGTCTGTCCAGGCGTTCCAGGTGGTAGTCTGGCCGCTGACGGTTCCGTAGCGGTACTGGTACTTGGTGACGCCGCTGCTGGCGGGATTCGCCAGATTCGTCCAGGTCAGGGTGGCCTTCTGGTCGCCGGGGGTGACGGTCAGCCCGGCGGTGGTTACAGCCTGGGGGTTGGCAGCCGTGGGGGTAGCCTTGGCCGGGCCGAAATCCGCGGGGGCGACGACAGCCGGGGCCGTCCAGGACAGGGTCACCGCGTTGGCTTGCCGAGCGGCGGCCAAGTTGGCGGGCGCGCCGGGGCCTGACGCCGCCGTCGGCGTGGCGGAAACGGTGGCCGAGGCGATACCGTCGCCCGCAACGGTCACAGCCCGCACCTGGAAATCGTAGGCCGTGCCGTTTTCCAGCCCGGTAAATTCATGGTGCGTCGTCCGCCAATCCGTGCCGGTGACGGCGCTGGCAGACCAGCCCAAGGTTCCGGTGGTGGGCCACGATTCCGAGGATTTCTTGTAGCGGAATTTGTAGCCGGTGATGGTGGTGTCCCGCGTCGTGGAGTCCCAGGGCAGGGCCGGAGCGTCCCAGGACACCTGCGCGCTACCGTCACGGCCCGCGGCGAACAGGGCGGTTGGCGCCTGCGGTGTCCAGGGCGCGCGCGGTGTGGCGGCAACCGGAGTTGACGCCGCACCCGAACCGGCCGGGTTGACGGCGCGGACCCGGAACTGGTGCTCCGTACCGTTGGTAAGCCCGGTAACGGTGGTATGGAACACCGGGCCAGCGCTGTCCCAGGTGGTTCCCCAGGCATCCCAGGTTTGGCCGGTCTTGGTGCGTTTCTGGTACTCGAACCCGGTTACGGAAGGGTCGGAATGGCTCCATTCCAGCGTGACTTGGGCGTTGCCGTAGGCGGCGGTCAGGTTGGAGGGCGCGGCCGGCGGCGCGTAGGGGGTGGCCTTGATTTGGGATGAGGCCCCGTCGCCGATGTGGTTGACCGCTCGCACGTCGAAGGTGTATTCCGTGCCGTTGGTCAACTCCGTCTCGGTGTGGGAAGTGGCGTTGACCCAGATTTGTTCGCTGTCGATGATGAGTGCGACCTGGGGAGGCACCACCGGCTGGAGGGGCGGGCACAGTCCGGGGATAGGGCAGACCGGGGCGGAGGGCGGCGCCTCCGACAGCTTGACGTTGACCGTTTGCGCTATGTTCCAGTTGGTCGTGGTGAAGGTCAGCGTGGAGGGGGTGAACACCGCCTCCGGCTGGGAGAAGGTTATCTTCACCTCGGCGGACGGCGCGGCCGGCAGCTTAACGGTAAAGCTCTTGTTCACGTTCCAGTTATCGGGAGTGAAGCCAAGCTCGTCGGGCGTGTTGACGACCACGATTTTCACGTCCGTCCATGTACCGGAGTCCACGCGGTACTCCCACCTTGTGATGGTGGCGTTGCCGGGGTAGTCCCAGGTCAGCGTCACCTGCCCGGAGTTGACGGCGGCGGCCAGGTTGGCCGGCGCGGACGGCGCAGCGTTGGGCGTAGCCGTCACCTTGGCCGCCGCGCTGGTCTGGGCGGCGGAGACGGCCCGCAGGTGGTAGTCGTACTCCGTGCCGTTGGTCAACTGGGTCACGGTGTGGGTGACGGTGGTTGCGCCGCTGAGCGGCACATTGGCCCAGCCGTCATCGGTGGGGGCAGTGTCCTTTGCCGTAGTCTGGAACTGGTAGCGAAGGATGGTTGAATCGTTGGGGTTATCCCACAACAGGCTTATCCGGGCGTCTCCCGGCGTTGCGGTCAATCCGGCGGGGGCGGGCAGCAGCCGGGGCGTAGCCGTTGCGCTGTCGGATTCCGGCCCACCCTGGCCGTTGCGGTTCAACCCACGAATCTTGAAGGTGTATTCCGTGCCGTTGGTCAGAGGGGTAACTCGGTAAGTGCGTTGATTCCCTACGGTGGTGGGGGTTATCGTCGTCCATCCGCCAGTGGCAGAGGGGGTAGCCGTGGGGTCGCCAAGGACTTTACCCACCAAGACATCTGATGAATTGACTGCCCGAACCTGGAAGGTGTAGGTCGTGCTGTTGGTCAGGCCGTCAACCGTGACGGAGGTGGTGGTGGGGCCGATGGAGGTTACATCCGTCCACGTAGCGGGGTAGTCGCCGCCGCTCTTGTGCCGGTACTGCCACTTGGCGATGCCGGTGGTATCGCTGGGAGCGCTCCACGACAGTTCGACCTGGGCATCGCCGGCTACTGCGGTGAGGCCGCCCACGGTTTCCGTCTGCCGGTACTCCCACCCGTCCGCCGTGTTGGTAGCGGGCCACCACAGAGTAACGGCCTCGTTCTGGCCGGAGGTGGCGGTCAGGCCCGTGGGTTTGGCCGGAAGCACGGCGGGGGTAGCGGATTCCTCGTCCGAAGCCGGGCCGATGGCGTTGCTGCGGCGCGCGCGTATCTGGAAGGTGTAGAGGGTGTCGTTGGTCAGGCTGGTGACGGTGTGGGTAACGGTGGCCGCGCCGCTGCCGGATATGGCTGTCCAGCCGCCGGTGGCGGTGGGAGTTGCCTTTACTACACCCAACGGGAGCGCCGCGGCCAACGGGGCGGCCGTCACCTCTCCCAGCACGCTGCCCACTAGCGTGTTGGAGTTGTCCACAGCCCGTACCTGGAAGGTGTAGGTCGTGCCGTTGGTCAGGCCCGACGCCAAAGCGGACTTTTCGACCTTGCAATCGGCTTCCGTATAGTTCTCAGAAATTGGTGGGCAGACGTTGCTCCAGCCGCTATAGGCTCCGGTGGTCTTGTAGCGGTACTGCCACTGTTGGATGGTGGAGGTATCAGCAGGGGTGCTCCAGAACAGGAGTGCCGACTCATAAGCGCCGACGGCTGTCAAGGCGCCCTCAGTATTGGTTGGGACAACGGGGGTCGCGGTCGTCTCTCCCAGCACACTGCCTACCAGGGCGTCTGAGGAGTCCACCGCCCGCACCTGGAAGGTGTAGGCCGTGTCGTTGGTCAGGCTGGTGACGCTGACGGAGGTGGTGGATGGCCCGCTGTTTGCGACGTCCGTCCACGTGCCCGGATAGTTGCCGCCGCCGGACTTGTAGCGGTATTGCCACTTGGCGATGTTGGAGGTGTCGCTGGGGCTGCTCCAGGAGAGAGCGACGCGCCCGTTTTCGCCCTTGGCGCTCAAGCCGTTCGCGGTATTGGTTGTAACAGGGGTAACCGTCGGGTCACCCAGCACACTGCCCACGATGGCGTCGGAGGAGTCCACCGCCCGCACCTGGAAGGTGTAGGCCGTGTCGTTGGTCAGGTTGGAGACGTTGGCAGTAGTGGTGGACGCGCTGCTGCTCGGCACGTCGGTCCACGAGCCGTAAGCCCCGGCGCTCTTGTAGCGGTATTGCCACTTGGCGATGCCGGTGGTGTCGCTTGGGGTGTCCCAGGAGAGGGTTACCGACGCGTTTCCGCTTCGTGCCGTCAACCTGCCCCCCGTCGTGGAGGCGGTTGTGGCCCGCACTTGGAAGTCGTACTCCGTCCCGTTATTGAGGCCGCTCACCGTGTCGGACGTGGTGGTTGGGCCGCTGCCGGCGATGTCCGTCCAAGCGTCATTGAGGCTGGCGCGATACTGCCACCTGTAGATGTCGGTGGTGTCGCTGGGGCTATCCCAGGACAGCTCGACCTCCCGGCTATTGGCGAAGGCGGTCAGGCCGCCCTTCGGCTCAGTCTGCCGGTATTCGTAGCCGGTGATGGTGGAATCGCTGGGATCAGTCCAGGCCAGTTCGACGCTGGCGGGTTGGCCGGTGGCCGTGAATCCCGACGGCTTGGCCGGAGCCGCCCCGGGGGTGGCCGAGGCGCTGGCGTCGGATTCCGGGCCGTTGCCGCCGCCGTTGACGGCGCGAATCTTGAAGGTGTAGCTCGTGCCGTTGGTGAGGCCGGGCACCAGGAAGGAGGTTTTGGCCGGGCACGTGGAGTCGCCGGTTGTGACGCAGATGTCCTTCCAAACGCCCGCATCTTGCTGGTACTGCCACTTGGTGATGTTCGGCTCTGCCGGGTTGGGGGCAGTCCAGGACAGGGTGACGCTGGCGTTGCCCGGCGTGGCGGTCAAGCCGGCGGGTTTGGAGGGGAGCCGCGCCGAATGTATCCAATCCGAGTTCGGGCTGTTGCCGATGGCGTTGACCGCCCGTATCTGGAAGGCGTACAGCTTGCCCAACGTCAGCCCGGTCACGTCCTTGGAGGTGGCGTTGGCCCGGAATCCCGTTGAGAGAGACACGGTGACGCTGGCAGCCGGCGCGGCCTTCAGTTTGACGCTGACACTCTGCGTCGTGTTCCAGTTCAACGTGGTGAAGGTCAGCGTTGACGGCGTGAACTCCACGTTGTCCTGGACGAGGGCAATCTTCACGTCGGCGGTAGGCGCGGCGGGCAGCTTGACCGTTGCCGTCTGCGCCGTGTTCCAGTTATCCGTGGTGAAGGTCAGCGTGGACTGGGTTGAGGTGAGGGCGGCAGTGATGTCCGTCCAACCCTCGGTTGCCGAGGGGGTGGCGGTGGCGTCGTCCCGCTGCACGTACCGGTACACGACGTTGCCGTCCTTGCTCTCCCTGATAACCGCCTGCACCTGGAAGGTGTGCAAGCTGTCGTTGGCCAGACTGCCTACCGTAACGGACGTGGTGTTCGGGCCGCTGTCGGGTACGTTAGTCCAGCTGCCGAATTCGTTTGAGCCGACCTTGTAGCGATACCGGTAGCTGTGGATGGTCAGGTCGTTGGGGTTGTCCCAGAACAGGTTGACTTGCCCGTTGCCGGCGACGGCGGAAAGGTTGCCCTCCTGCTCCCGCTGGCGCATCTGGTACTTGGTGATAGTCGAGTCGCCGGGGTCGGCCCAGGAAAGCGTCACCTTGTCGGCGGCTGCCCTTGCAGTGAATCCCTGGGGCTTGGCCGGCGCGGCGCCATCGGGTCTTGGGGTGGCGGTAACCCCGTCGTAATCTCCAACCGGGCTGGGGCCGTTGCCGTTCACGGCCCGTACCTGGAACCAGTACCTGGCGCCGTTGGTCAAGCCGGTGACGGTATAGGTGGTGGCGTTGACCCAATTTCCGGCGCTGAGGTCAACGGTGACGGCGGCGGCTGGCGCGGCCTTGAGCTGGACGCTGACGCTCTGCGCCATGTTCCAGTCGGTGGTCGTAAAGGTCAGCGTTGACGGCGTGAACTCCACGTTGTCCTGGGCCAAGGTTATCTTCACATCGGAGGTCGGCGCGGCGGGGAGCTTGACCGTTGCCGTCTGCGCCGTGTTCCAGTTATCCGCGGTGAAGGTCAGGGACGCCGGGCTGGAAGTCAGGGCCGTCGTTACTTCATCCCAGGCTGTCCAAAAGCCGCCTATCTTCCGGTAGCGATGCTGGTACTTGGTGATTTCGTCGTCGTTGGGGTCGTTCCAGGTCAGCGTAACCTGCGTGTCCCCGGCCTGGGCCTGGAGTCCGGTGGGCTTGGCCGGGACGGCGCCTTCCGGCAGCACCGTCGCGATGTAGATGTCCTCGGAGATGTTGCCCTTCTTGTCCACCACCCGGTAGGTGAAAGGCGCGCTGGTGAAAGCCTCCGTAGGGTAGAAGTACATCGTCAAATTGGCCGTACCCGCGTCCGGGTAGGCGAGAACCCTTTGCCCGGCGACTACCGGGTCCTCCACCGTCACGCAGCGGGGTTGGGTCGGGAACATCCGGCACCGGCGGTCTGACTTGCCTTGCTTGTACAGCATCAACTTGCCCTGGGCCGCGGCCGGGAGGGTTACGACAATTATGCCGTCCAGGTCATCTTTCGGCGTGTCCGTGTCGAAGAAAGGGAAGTCAATGGCCGGCATTCCGGTTCGAGTGGCGGCGCTCTTCGGTTTCACGTAGTGGGTGTAGTTCCGGCTGGTGGGCGCGTGGTTCAGGTCGGTTTGCTTTCCGGTGACCCGGCCCTGGACGCCGTTGAAGTCCGCGCCCGTGGTGGTGGCGGTGTGGAGGAACACCTCTTCCTCGTCCATGCCGCTCTCGGCGTCCGCCGGCGAACTCAGCGTCACCGTCTGCGCCGTGTTCCAATCGGTGGTGGTAAAGGTCAACGACGTTGCGCTGGCGGTAATCTGGTGGGTGGACGGGACGGCAACCGTGCCCAGCGTGGTCAAATCTACCGTTTCGTCGGCGTTGGGGTTTGACTTGCGCTTGACCCGGAAGAAGAGTTTCCCGTGGTCAAGGAAGGACCAGGTATTGACCTCGAAGTCCAGCGTGGCGGTGTCGTTAAAGGTGACTTGGGTGTAGTCGTTCCTGCCGGTTCCCCGGGGCGGGAACTGGTCGGCCTCGACGGTGAAGGGCTGCCACTGGCTCCAGTTGGTGGAGTTGAAGGTTATGCTGGCGGGAGTGACGGTTAACTCCGGCTTGCGGTAGCTGAGGGCCACCGTTACGGAGGCGGCGGGCTGGCTGGACAGCTTGACGGTGTAGGTATCCGTCGCCGTGCCGGAGTCCGGTTCGGCGATGGTGACGCTGGCCTTGCTGAACACCAGCCAGCCCCGGTAGGTGAGGGTGATTTCGTCCGAGGGCAGGCCGTGGTCGGCGCCGCTCTTGGTGGCATAGACCCGGATGTAATAGGTCGTGCCGGGGGTAAGGCTGGATGCCGGAATGTCGTAGGTGGCTACGTCGCCGGCCACCAGTCGGCGGCTGGAGTCATAAATCTCCGTGCCGGACTTCCACTCCACCACGTAGCCCGTTGCGCCGGTTACTTTCGTCCAGCTTACCGTTGCGCCGCCGGCCGGGTTGCCGGCGTCGTCGGTCTTCTGTACGGCGGTTACGCCGGTGACCTGGCCCAGTTCGTCGTCGTCGGTGATGGTCAGGCTTGGGGCGGTTCCGCTGCCCTGGCTTATCCAGTCCGTGTTGGTGGGGAGCGTCGCCAGGGTCAGCGTAGCGGTGGCGTTGGCCAGGTCGTTGTAGTCGTTCTGGGCGGTCAGCGTCTCCGTGCCGGTGGTGGCCCCTTCGGCCACGATGACGGCGGGGTTGCCCAGGTCGTAGGGCCAACGGTAGGCGTTCACGTCCACCTTGTAGGTCTTGCTGCTGCCGGCGCCTTCGATGGAGACGCGGGTAGTGTCGGCGGTGGGTTCGGCCAGGAACTTGACGCTGATGGTCTGGGCGGTGTTCCAGTTGGACGTGGTGAAGGTCAGGTACTTGGGGGTGACTTCGGGGTCATCCACGTCCAGCCGGGTAAAGTCCACCACAATGGTCTTGGCGGGTTGGGCGGCCAGCTTGACGGTGGCAGTCTGCGCCGTCCCCCAGTTGCCCGTGTTGCCGGAGGTGAAGGACAAGGGGCTGCTGGTGACAGTCAGTTGGTTGGCAGCGGCGGGGATGGTGACGGCCACGTCCTTGTTCCACTTGGCGCTAAGGGTTGCCGTCAGCGTGGATGTGGTGGCGCCGCCAACCTTTTCGTAGATGGTGGTCGGGCTGGCGGTGATGTCCACCGTGGGGCGCTGGTCATCGGCAACCAGGCCGCCGTATTTCAAGGCCGGGTACTGGTTGATAGAGCCGAAGGCCCAGGGGTCTTCCCCGTAGCTGTCGCCCACGATGTCCAGATTCCAGTCGGCGTAGATGCTGCTGCCCGTGCCATAGGCGGTAGGGGTTTGCAGTTCGGTGGTGGTCTTGCCCGTTCCGTTGCTACTGCTACAGCCGGACTGTCCCAGGTTGCTGCTGTCGTAGTAGGAGTTGGTGATTGAGCCGGATTGCCTGTAGCCGACCAGTCCGCAGTTGTCGGAGGCATGGGAGCCGGTGAGCTTGCCGGTGGCGAAGCTGGCGGTGATGTTGCCGTACTGGTATCCGGCCAGGGCGCCGCGGAAGTTGCCGCTGACGCCACCGCCGCCGTGGACGTCGCCGCGGGCGTAGCTGGCCTCGACGCTGCCGCCGTAGCCGACCTGCCCGGCCAGGCCGCCGGCATTGGCGTCGTTGCTGCCGGCGGTTGTGGCGGAAACGTCGCCGGCGGCGTAGCTGGCGATTATCTTGGAGGCGGGGGGCGAACTGGACTCCAACTGTCCCACGATTCCGACCAGGCCGCCGGAGTGGGTCTGGTTGCCGGCGGTGGATGAGCTGGTGTTTCCTGTCACGTCGGCCCAGGAGTAGCTGGCGAGGATGTCGGCGTCCAGGAGCTGGCCGACGAGGCCGCCGATGAAGAGGTACTTGTCGGCGGCGGTTACCTTGGTTGTGGAGTTGACCTCGCCGGTGGAGTAGCTGCGCGTGATGTCCGTCTCGGACTTGCCGGCCAGCAGGCCGACGTAAACGTGGTCGGTGGCGTCCACGTTGAGGGTCACGTCCGCGTTCTCGATCGCCACCTGCGCCATTTCTACGCCGTCGCTGGCGGCGTTGAGGTAGGCGAAAAGGCCGGCGTATCTGCCCGACGTGCGGTTGATGAACAGGTTGCTTATGGTGTAGGGGCCGCCGTCGCCGGATGCTTCCGTGTCGCTGTTGCCGTCGAAGTCGGCGGTGTACTGGCCGCCGCCGGTGCCGCCGATGGGGTCCCAGCCCAGGCCGTTGTTCCAGTAGGCATCGCCGGAGTCGGCCCCGGTGGGGTTGGCGGCGGTAGGCGCGCTGTCGTTGGTGTTGAAGTCCAGGTTGGCTTTGAGTTCGTAGCCGATGCACTGGCGGTTGCCGGGGACGGCCTTGGTTTCCTCGCAGCCCATCTTGTCTTTGCCGGAGGGGAAGGCGGCGTTGTATGTGGTGGAGCCGGTTTCGGGCGCGCCGTCGCCGTTCAGGTCATAGCGGACGGCGTCAAGCTGGGCGAGGCTGGTGATTTCGAGGAGGCCGTCGTCGTCGGTGTCGTAGTCCACGCCGGGGCCGCCGGTAAAGTTGGCGTAGGCGCCTTCGTCAATGCCGGAGTTGGCGGCGGAAGTGGCCCAGACGCGGAAATCGTAGAGGCTGCCGGCGGTGAAGCCGCTGTCAAAGTCGTGCTTGCAGCGGGCGTTTCCGCCGGAGCCGGTGCAGGCTGTGGTCTGAACGGTAACTTCGCTTTCCCAGTCGCTGGCGGTGGTGAGCTTGTATTGAATCTTGTAGCCGGCGGCGTCGGTTACGGGTTCCCACTGGACGCTTACGGTGGTGGGGACGTTGCCGGGGGTAAAGGCGACGCCGCCGGTGGGCGCGGCCAGTTCATCGTCGTCGTTGATGGTGAGGGTGGCCTGGGCGGAAGTGACGCCGACGCGGGGGTCGTCGGCGGTAGCTCCGTAGTCCAGATGAACGGCGTTGTTGGCCGCATCCACCCGGTCGTTCACCGCCGTCAGCGTGGTGGTTGCCGTGGTGGAGCCGGCGGCGATGGTAAGGGTGGAGGAGCCGAGGGTGTAGGCGTCGTCAGTGGGCAGCGTGACCACCACGGCGTTGAGCAGCGACTCGCTCAGCGTGGCGGTGATGGTCGCGGCGTTGACGCGGGCCGTGTTGCCGGGAACCTGGCTGGCGGGGAGGGCCCGCTCCCAGATGGTTGTAGGCGACGCCGACAGGGTGACGGTTACCCGCTGGTCGGCGGGGGTGAGGCCGTACTCGAGGACGGGGTACTGGTTGGCCGTGCCGAAGTCCCAGGGGTCGTCGTTGCCGGTCACGCCGTCCAGGTTCAGGTTCCAGTCCTTGTAGATGTCGGTGTCGGCTGTGCCGTAGGCGGTGGGCGTCCTGAGTTCTTCGCCGGTCTTGCCCGTACCCTGGCCGGTGGCGGTAATGCCGGACTTTTCGGTGTCCCAATAGCCGTCGGTGGTGGTTCCGCTGCTGTTGCGGCCCACCAGTCCGCCCTGGTACTCGGTGACGCCGGTCGTCGCGCCGTCCTTGGCGGTGGTGGGCGCGCCGGTGGAGTAGCTGGCGGTGATGCTGCCCCCGTCCTGGTGCGCCACCAGGCCGGCGGCGTAGAGGCTGACCGAGGTGTTGGAACTGCCGGAGTTGGAGGCCGTGGGCGCGGCGTAGGAATACGTCGCCTTGATTGCGCCGCCCTCATGCTCGCCCACCAACCCGCCGGCGTAGGCGTTGCCGTTGGCGCTGGACACCTTGGCGGCGACGCTGCCGGCAGAGTAGGCGGCGATAATGTTCCCCGCCTCGTTGACGCCCACCAGCCCGCCGGCGTGGGCGTGCAGGCTGCCGGCCGTGGCGTTCTGCTCGGCGGTGACGGTGGCCCGGGCGTAGCTGGAGATGATGTCTCCCGCTTTTTTGTAGCCCACCAGCCCGCCGGCGTTGGCCGCATTGGTGGTAGTGGCGCCGGGGGTAACGGGCTTGACCACGGCCTTGACCGTTCCCATGACACTGCTGCCGGTGATGGTTCCCGCCTTCTGGTAGCCCACCAGCCCGCCGGCGTAAACCTCCGGCTGGGGGTTTTCGGTGGTGGTGTTTTCCAGGGTGACGGAAACCCCGGTCAGCTTGACGTTCCTGATTTCCGCCCCGGTGTCTATCTGCCCGAACAAGCCGGCGTAGTACTTGGTTCCCGTGGTGGTGGCGTCCCGGTCAATGAACAGGTTGGTGATGGCGTAGCTGCTGGAATTGCCGTCGAAGATGGCGGTGTAGGGGGTTGCGCCGCCGCCGATGGGGTCCCAGCCCGCGCCGCTGTTGTAGTAGGTGTCGTCGGTGCGAGTTCCCTTGGTTCCGGTGTCAAAGTCCAGGTTGGCTGCCAGTTCGTAGCCGGTGCAACCCAGGTTGCCGGGGCCGGAGGTTATGGTGGCGACGGATTCGTTGCAGCCCATGTTGTCTTCGGCGTTGGTGAAAACCCCCGTGTAATTCGATGTGTAGTCGTATTCGCCCGTGTCGGTATAGTCGCCGTCGTTGTTGGAGTCGTACTTGTCTCCCACCCCATCGCCGTCCAGGTCCCAGCGGACGGCGTTAAGCTGCGCCAGCGTAGTTATCTCTATCAGCCCGTCGTTGTCGGCGTCGTAGTCGCCCGTGCCGGCGCTGGCCGTGGTGGTGGTGTCCTTCACGTCCGAGGGCGGGCTGTCCAGTTCGTTGGTCTTGACGGCGATGACCCGGACATAGTAGCGGGTGCCGGCGGACAACGCCGGGGTTGGGCTGATGGTGTAGTTGACGCTGCTGCCGCCGGTGACGTCGGCGGTTCCGGTGGGACTGTCCCACGAGTCGCTGGTGTGCCACTGGACCTTGTAGCCCGTCGCGCCGGTTACCGCCTCCCAGTCCACGCGGATTTTGGTTCCATCCACGGAGAGCTTGACGCCGGTAACTTTCGCCACGTTGTCGTCGTCGCTGATGGTGATGGTGGCGTTGGTAACGGTGACGGCGACCACGTATGAGTCAACGGACGTGCTGGACAGGGACACGCTGCGGGAGTCGGGACTGGTCTGGTCGGTGGTGTCGTCCACTGCGGTCAACGTGACCGTTCCGGTGGTGGAGCCGGCGGCGATAGTGATGGTTGCGCCGCTCAGGGCGTAGAGGCCGGAGACGGCGGACGGCGGCGTCACCGTCAGGGCGTCCTCCCAGGCGTGGCTCAGGGTGGCGGTAATGGTGGAGGCGTTGACCCGGCTCAACCCGGTGTCCGCCCGCTCCCATATCGTCGTGGGCGACGCGGTGATGGTGACGGTGTTGCGCTGCTTGTTGACCACGTGGCCGGTAAAGTCCAGCACGGGGTACTGGCTGGCCGTCCCGAAGTCCCAGGGGTCGTCGTTGCCCGTCTCCCCGTCCACGTTCACGTTCCAATCCTTGTAGATGTCCGTGTTGGCCGTGCCGTAGGCCGTCGGTGTCTGCAACTGGCTGGTGGTCTTGCCTTCGGGAGCGTTGTTGTCCGTGTCGTCGGCGATGCCGGAGGTGGCGGTGTCCCAATAGCTGTCGGTAATCGTGCCGCTGTTGGAGCCGGCGAGTCCCCCGGTGGTGGCCGTGCCGCCGGTAGCCGTCGCGCTCTGGGAACCGAGGGAGTAGCTGGCGGTTATCGTCGCGCCGGAGGCGTTGGTTGCCGCCAGCCCGCCCAGGTAGGTGTTCTTTCCTGCCGCGGTTCCGTCGCCGGTGGCGTAGGAGGCCGTTATCGTACCCTTGTTTTCGGACACCAGACCGCCGGCGTAAGCGTCGTTCTCGGCTGCCCCGGTAGTGTCCGTTCCCCGGTTGGAAGTCACGTCGCCGGCGGCGTAGGCGGCGGCGATAGTGGCGCCACTGTCGTTCAGACCCGCCAGCCCGCCGGCATGGCCCTGGTGGGAATCGTGGGCGGTGGCAGTCACGGCGGCGCGGGAGTAGGCGGCGCGAATGGTTTCGCTGTTCTGCCCGACCAGCCCGCCGGCGTAGGCTTTCTTGTCGGTTCCGGTTCCGGTGCGGTTGGCCTTGACCGCGCCCAGCGACCACGATTCGGTTATGACACCCTGATTGCGGCCGGCCAGGGCGCCGGCGTAAACGGCTTCGGCGTTAGTGGAGCCGGTCACCGATACGCCGGTCAGGGCGACGTTCTCCACTGCCGCGCCGGCGCCGATGACGCCGAACAGTCCGGCGTAAGACGTTCCCGACGTGGACGATGCGTTGATATGCAGGTTTTCAATCTTGTAAGGCCCGCCGTCGCCGGAGGCGTCGGTGTCGTTGTTGCCGTCGAAATCGCCGGTGTAGGCCGTGGCACCGTCGCCGATGGGCGTCCAGCCCGCGCCGCTGTTGTAGTAGGTGTCGTCGGTGCGGTCTCCGGCTGTTCCGGTGTCCAAGTCCAGGTCGGCCCGCAGTTCGTAGCCGGTGCAGGCGAGATTGCCGGTGTTGTTGCTGGCGATGCCGACGGCGGATTCGTTGCAGCCCATGTTGTCTTCGGCGTTGGGGAAGGCGGTTGCGTAGCTAGACTGGTTCGTCGCGCTGTCCACCACGCCGTTGCCGTCCAGGTCCCAGCGCAGGGCGTTAAGCTGGGCCAGGTTGGAAATTTCTATCAGCCCGTCGTTGTCCGTGTCGTAGTCCACTGTGGCGTTGGCGCCGGTGGCGTGGGTCTTGATGTCCGCCGTGTCGGAGGGCGGCTCATCTGCCCCGCTCTTGGTGGGCAGCACGCGGACGTAGTAGCGGGTGTTGGCCGTCAGCGCGGGCGTCGGGTTGATGGTGTAGTTGGTCGTGTTGCCGCTGGAAACCGTACCCTCCGACGAGGTGGCAAAATCGCTGGCCGTGCTCCACTGCACCTTGTAGCCCGTCGCGTTGGTTACTGCCGTCCAGTCGGCCCGGATTTTGGTTCCATCCACCGACAGTTTCAACCCGGTGGGCTTGGCCAGTTCGTCGTCGTCGTTGATGGTCAGGGAAGGAGCCGTTCCCACGCTGACCCAGGGGTCGTTGGTGGTGGCCGCCAGGCTGACAGACTTGTTGACCTTGGACGACGGGCAGTCCGACGTTCCGCACTTGAAGTTGTTCACCGCCGTCAGCGTGGTTGTGCCGGTGGTGGAGCCGGCGGCGATGGTGACAGATGTTGCGCCCAGGGTGTAGGTTGCCGTGTCCGCGGCCGGCGTGATGGTGACGTCGTGGTGCCACGCGCCGCTCAGCGTCACGGTGACGGCGGTTTGGTTGACCCGGCTGGGGGTGGTCAACGCCCGCTCCCAGATGGTTGACGGGCTGACGGTCAGCGTAACGCTGGCCCGCTGGGGCGGGATGGTCAGGTGGTATTGCAGCACCGGGTAGTCCGACGCCGTGCCGAAGTCCCACTGGTTGTCCTTGCCCGTCGTGTCGCTGTTGTCCTTGTCCGCGTTGTCCAGGTCGAACTCCCAGGCGGTGTATATCGCCGTGCCGCTGTTGTTCGTCGTGCTGGTGTAGGAAGTCGGCCCCTTCAGCTGCGCCGTGGTCTTCCCCGTCCCCTGCCCCGTCGTGGTGATGCCGGAGGCGTCGGTGTCCCAGTAGCTGTTGGTGGTTGTCCCGGATTCGTGATTCCCCGTCAGCCCGCCGATGTTGCTGGTGGGGGTAGTGGCGCTGCCCTCATTGGTGGATGGCGTTCCGACGGAGTAGCTGGCGGTTATCGTGCCGCCGTCCTGCGTTCCGACGAAACCGCCGGCGTTGAGTTCCGGGGAAGTGTTTAGGCTGGTGCCGCCCGCTGTGGCGGTGGCGTCGGCCTCTGAGTAGCTGGACTTAATCTCGCCGCCCTTGTGGTAGCCGATGAGCCCGCCGGCGTGGGCCTTGCCGAAGTATATGGAGTTGACCGAGGCGGTGGCGGAGCCTCTGGCGTAGGTGGCGATGATGCTGCCGCCGTCCTGGTATCCCACCAAGCCGCCGGCGAAGGTCTCGTTTTGGAAGTCGTTGCCGTTCTGGATGGCGGACGTGGTGACGCGGGCGTAGCTGGAGGTGATGGAGCCGCCCACCTGCCGGCCGATCAGGCCGCCGGCGTGGGGGTCCTTGTCGTTGCCGGTGGATCCCGCGCCCGTTGAAGTAACCGTTCCTGTCACGTAGGTCTTGAATATCTCGCCCGCGCTGTATCCCGCCAAGCCGCCCGCGTATGACTCGGGGGCGGGATTCAGGACCAAAGCGGTGCTGACGAAGGAGACCGATACGTCCTCCAGCCCCAGGTTCCTTATCTCCGCGCTGCTGCCCAAGGCTCCGAACAGCCCCGCGTAGCCCTGGTACCAGTGGCAGGCGCCCGAGGGGCCGGTGCATCCGGCGGCGCGGTTGATGGACAGGTTGGAGATGACGTAGTTGTTCCCCTCGAAGGTGGTGTTGAAGGGGTTGCTACTTGCGTTGTGTGTGGTGGACTGGTGGGCGATGGGCTGCCAGCCCTTGCCGCTGTCGTAGTAGGTGTCGTCGGTGCGGTCGCCCGCCGTGTTGTCGTCAAAGTCCAGGTTGGCGGCGAGTTCGTAGCCCGTGCAGGCCGGGTTGCCCGTGTTGTTGCTGGCAATCGTAACGACGGACTCGCCGCAGCCCATGTTGTCCTCGGCGTTGGTGAACACGGCAGCGTAGCTGCTGGTGTAGTCGTACTCGCCGGTGTCGGTATAGTCGCCGTCGTTGTTGGAATCATACTTGTCGGCCACGCCGTCGCCGTCCAGGTCCCAGCGGATGGCGTTCAGCTTGGCCAGGGAGTCCACGTCTATCAGCCCGTCGTTGTCCGCGTCGTAGTCGCTGGTTCCGGTGGTGGGCGCGGTGCTGACGGTGTCCGACGGCGGCGAGTCGTCGTAGCCGGTCTTGGTGGCGATGACCCGGAAGTAGTAGGTTGTGCCGCTGGTCAACCCCGTGGTTATCTTGTGGGTGTTGGTGGTGACGGTGGCGGACGACGGGGTTCCGGCGAAGGTGGAGGACGTACTCCACTCGACTATGTAGCCCGTCGCGCCGGTGACCGCCGTCCAGTCCACCTGGACTTTGGTTCCGTCCACGGACAGCTTGACGCCGGTGGGTTTGACCAGGGTGTCGTCGTCCTTGATGGTGATGGTGGAGACGGTGGAGGACTGGCGCAGGTGGCTGGAGGTGGGCGACAGGCTGACCGTGGCGTCGGCGGCGTCGGTCTTGTTGTTGACCGCGGTCAGGGTGACGCCGGTCACCGTGGTGGAGCCGGCCGGGATGGTGACGCTGGTCTGTTTCAGCGTGTACTTGGTTGGGTCTGTCGGGAAGTCGTAGGACAGGTCGGTTTTCCACGCGGCGGACAGGGTGGGCGTGATGGTGGTGGAGGTGACCGGGCTTGCGCCGCAGGCCGCGGTGTCCGTGCCTTTGGAGCTTTCGCACAGCGTTGAGTTGGCGACGGCCCAGGTCACCGTCGGGACTTCTTGCAGCAGCACGTAGGGGAGGGTGCGCACGTGCAGCACGGGATACTGGTTATTTTGGCCGAAGTCCCACGGGTTGTCGTTGCCGGTCACGCCGTCCACGTTGACGTTCCAGTTGGCGTAGAGGCCCGACGGGTAGTTGGGCAGCGATTTCTGGGATTCCGTGGGCGTCTGCAACTCGCTGGTGGTCTTGCCTTCGGGCGCGTTGTTGTCGGCGTCGTCGGCGATGCCCGTTGTCGTCGTGTCCCAGTAAACTTCGGAAACCGTGCCCTGCTGGTTGCCCACCGAAGCGCCGACGTTGAGCGTCGCGCCCCCGCCGCTGCGCGAGTCCGTGGCCGTCACCTTGCCCTTGGACCAGCCGACGGTGAGGGTGGACCCGCTCTGGTTATGGCCCACCAAACCGCCGACGTCCACCGTACCGCCCGCGCTGGCCGAGACGTTGCCGGTGGCGTAGACTGCCCGGATGGTTGCGAACTGGTTGTTGCCCACCAGCCCGCCGGCGTCGGAGTCGTTGCCGGAGTTCGTACTGCCGGTGACAGTCACGTTGCTCGTGGCGTAGCTGGCCTCGATGGTGCTGAAGTTGTTCCAGGCCACCAGGCCTCCCGCGACGGCGTTGCCGGAGCCGGTCGCCGTAGCCGTGACCGTAACGCTGGAGTAGCTCTTTCGTATGGTGCCGCTTATGTTGTTGGCGATGAATCCGCCGGCGTAGGCGGTGGAGCCGCCGCCCCCGGTCTGGCTGGCGGTGACCGAGCCGGTGACGTAGGAGTCGGTGACCGTCCCCTGGTTCCATACCGTTAGCGCCGAGACGTATGCCATATCGCCTGTGCCTGTGCCTGTGGACGCGCCCGTAACCGAGACGTTGGTGAGGTACACGTTTCGGATAATGGCTGACGGGTTCAAATTGTAGAATAAGGCGAAGTACTCCGTGCCTGTACCCGTACCGTTGATGTAGAGGTTCTTTATCTCGTTTTCGTTGCCTTCCAGTATGGCGTTATAGGGTTGGGCATCATTGCCGGCAATGCCGATTGTGGTCCAGCCCGCGCCGCTGTTGTAGTAAGTGTCGTCGGTGCGGTCGCCCTTGGTTCCAGTGTCGAAGTCCAGGTCGTTGGCAATCTCGTAGCCCTGGCAACTGGTGGGGCAGCCCATGCCTGTCGCCGCGTCGGGATAGGCGGTTGCGTATCCCGCGTTGGAAGACGAGCCGTTGCCGTCCAAATCCCAGCGCATGGCGTTGAGTTGGGCGAGGGTCGTGATTTCGATGAGCCGGTCGTCGTCGGTGTCGTAGTCCACCTTGCCGGGGGTGGCTTTGGCCTCGTCGGAGGGGGCGCTGTCGTCGTAGGCGGCCTTGTAGGCGCTGACGCGGACGGTGTACTCGGTGTCTTTGGTCAGGCCGGTGAGCTCGGTGGTCTTGACGCTGCCGCCGGTTACGGTCTTGCGGCGGCTGGAGGCGTATTCCTGGGTTCCCGACTTCCACCAGACGTAGTAGCCATCGGCGCCGGTTACGGTGTCCCAGGCGGCTTTGAGCTTGGTGTCGTTGCCCGAGCCGGACACGCCGTTGACCGAGAAGCCGGTTGGCTTGGCGAGGATGTCGTCGTCGTTGATGGTGAAGGTGGTGGCCGGGGAGGAGGTGACGGCGACGATGGCGGGGCTGACGCTTGCGCCGAGGGAGAGGTTGACGGCGTTGTTGGCCGCGTCCAGGTAGTTGTTCACCGCCGTCAGGGTGGTGGTGTCCGTGGTGCTGCCGACGGCGATGGTGAGAGCGCTCTTGCCCAGGGTGTAGGCGTCGGAGGTTGGCAGGGTGACGGTGACGGCGGAGGTCTGGGCCGCGCTGAGGGTAGCGGTGACCGTGGTGGAGGTGGCCCGCCCTGCGCCGCCTACGCTGCTTTCGTAGATGGTCACCGGGTTAGCTGTCAGGTTCACCGTTACGCGCTGGTCGGCGGCGGTGTGCTGGCCGTACTTCAGGGCCGGGTACTGCGACGCCGTTCCGAAGTCCCAGGGGTCGTCGCTGCCCGTCTGGCCGTCCAGGTTCAGGTTCCAGTTGGCGTAGATGCTGCTGCCCGTGCCGTAGGCCGTGGGCGTCTGCAACTCGCTGATGGTCTTGCCAGCGCCGGCGCCGGTAGCGGTTATGCCGGAACTGTCGGTATCCCAATAGCTGTTGGTTACGGTGGGGCCGGTGGCTTTCTTGAATCCGGCCAGGCCGCCGGTGTTGCTGGTGGGGGTTGCGCCGCCGGTGGTCGTGGGCGCGCCGGTGGAGTAGGATGCGGTGACGCTGCCGCCCTCCAGGTGGCCCACCAGGCCGCCGGCGGTCAGCGTGGCGGTGGCGGCGGTGGCCGTGGTCTTGGCCTGGGCGTCCACGTCGGCGTAGGAGGCCTGGATGCTGCCGGTGTTGTGGTAGCCGGCCAGCCCGCCGGCGTAGGTGGACAGGCTGGCCGTGGTACTCTGCTGCTCGGCCAGGGCCGTGCCGCGGGCGAAGCTGGCTGCGATGTCGCCGGCGTTGTTGCCCACCAACCCGCCGGCGTAGGCCGCGCCCTCGGTCAAGCTGGCGGTGGTCAGGTCGCTCTGGACGGCCTTGACCGCGCCGGTGACGTAGCTGCCGGTGATGTCGCCGGCGCTGTCGCCCGCGATGCCGCCGGCATAGACCGCGCCGGGGGAGGCGGTGGCCGCGGCGTTGGTGGCGACGGTGACGGAGACTTCCTCCAGCTTCAGGTTGTCAATGCTGGCCGCGCTGCCCAACTGCCCAAACAGGCCGGCGTACTGGACGGTGTTTGCGCCGCTGCGGTTGACGTGCAGGTTGGAGATTTTGTAAGTATTGCCCTCGAAGGTTGCGGCGAAGGTTCCGCCGATGGGCTGCCAGCCCTGGCCGCTGTTGTAGTAGGTGTCGTCGCTGCGGTCGCCGGCCGTTCCGGTGTCGAAGTCCAGGCTGGCCGACAGTTCGTAGCCCTGGCAGGTAGCGGCGCAGCCCATGCCGGTCATGGCGTTGGGGAAGGCGGTAGCATAGTCGGTTTCGTTGCCGCTGGAGGCCGCGCCGTTGCCGTCCAGGTCCCAGCGGACGGCGTTCAGTTGGGCCAGGCTGCCCACCTCTATCAGGTTGTCGCCGTCGGTGTCGTAGTCCTTCTTGAGGGCGATTTGCGCCTCGGCGGGTTCGCTGTCCGGCGTGTTGTCCTTGGTGGCGACCACGCGGAAGGCGTAGGTGTTTTCGGCGGTAAGCCCGGTAAAGTCCCTGGTCAGGGTGGTGACGACGGCCTGATTTTGGGCCGAATACGTCTCGTTGGCGGTGACGTTCCGCCACTGCAAGCGGTAGCCGCCCGCGCCGCTGGACGCGGTCCAGCTTACCGTCAGCTCGGTATCCGTCTGCTGGGCGAAGGTGGGCGTTCCCGGCGCGGCCTGGGGCGTTGTCCGCTGTTTGTCCTCCGGGGGCGTCACGCCGCCGCCCGCGGACGGGTACTTGATTACCGGATACTGGCTTGACGTGCCGAAGTTCCACGGGTCGTCGTTAGTGCCGTCGTCGTCCACGTCGACGTTCCAGTCTTTGTAGATATCGTTGGCGCCGGTGCCATAGGCCGTAGGGGTCTGGAGTTCGCTGGTGGTTTTACCATCCCCGCAAGAGTATTGGCAGTTGGAGCTCGGAGTGTAGGTGTAATTGGTGCTGTCCCAGTAGCTGTTGGTGATGCTGCCGGCCAGGTTGCCGCTGTCCGCGTCTTCGTCTGTGGAGCGGTTGACCAGCCCGTTGACGAACTTTGCGGTCGTGCTGGTGGTTTCCACCGTGTGGTTGCCGGTGGAGTAGGTGGCGGTGGTGGAGGCTTGGGTTATCTGGAATCCAATCAGCCCGGCGGCGGCCACGGAGTTGGGGTTGCTTTCCGTCGTCTCGGATTTCACGTCGCCGGTGGCGTAGGCGGCGGTGATGGGAGCGCCGTTGATTCCGATGTTGGTGGCGCCGTTGTTGAGTCCGACAAGCCCGCCCGATTCCTGGAAGTGGCCGCCGATGCCGTGAACGTCGCCCGTGGCGTAGCTCGCGCCGATTCTGCCCCGGTTGATGCCGACCAGCCCGCCGGAATAGGTCTGGGCGTGGCTGTTGGTTCCCAGTCCGAAGACCTCGGCGCCGGAGTAGCTGTACAGGATGGTTCCAACGTTGTGTCCCACCAGGCCGCCGACGCGGCTCTGGCTCTCCCAGGTGCAGGTGTCGTGAGTGCCGCTGGTGGCGGAGGTGGAGTTGGCTACGCCGTGGGAGTGGGAGTAGCTGACCGTGCCGGAGTTCTCGCCGGCCAGGATTCCCACGCTGGCGTGGGCGTAGGTGTTGATGGTGGAGTTACAGGGGTCGCCGTTTATGGTAGTGCTTACCGCGCCCGTGGTTCCGCCGGTGACGGAGGCGGCGTAGAGGCCGACGTTCCTGACGGTGGCCCCGCTGTTGATGCGTCCGAACAGCCCGGCGTAGGTGACGCCCGTGCTGGTGGTGCGGTTCACGTACAGGTTGGATATGGTAAACGGCCCGCCGTCGCCGCCGCTGTCGCTGTCGTTGTTGCCGTCGAAGGTGGCCGCGAACTGGTCTATGGGATTCCAGCCCGCGCCGCCGTTCCAGTAGGTATCGCCGGAGTCCGCCGTGCCGTTGCCGTCAGTGTCGAAGTCCAGGTTGGCCGCCAGTTCGTAGCCCGTGCAGGTTGATGAACAACCCATGCCGGTAGCCGCGTGGGGGAAGGCGGTCTCATACTTTCCGCCGTCGCCAGTGGGCGAGCCGTTGCCGTCCAAATCCCAGCGGATGGCGTTGAGCTGGGCCAGGCTGCTTACCTCTATCAGGTTGTCGTCATCGGTGTCGTAGTCGGTGTCATTGGCGGCTTGGGCTTCGTCCTGAGCCGCGGCGGCTGCCTCCTCCCCTTCCGGGGTGGCCTTGACGTAGCGGGGTTCGTCCACCGGGGCATAATCCCCGGCCCCGCCGTCGTTCACGGCCCGCAGTTGGAAACGATACTCGGTTCCGGGGGTCAACCCGGCCAGGATATAGCCGATGGTGTTGGAATTGCTGCGGGAAATCGCCGTCCACTCGCCCCAATCGTCCCCCGGCGGAGCCTGGCGCATCCGGTACTCGTACCCAGTGATGGAGTCGTCCTTCGGGTCGTCCCACCGCAGGGCGACGCTGGAATCGCCGGCCGTCGCCGTCAACCCGGCGGGCGCGGCCGGCGCTGGCGTCGGCGCCGGGGTAGGCGTTGGCGTAGGTTCCGGCGTCGGCGTCGGGGTAGGCGTTGGCACCGGCGTAGGTTCCGGGGCCGGCGAGTCGGTGGGAGTGGCCTTGACGTAGCGGGGTTCGTCCACCGGGGCATAATCCCCGGCCCCGCCGTCGTTCACCGCCCGCAGTTGGAAACGATACTCCGTTCCGGGGGTCAACCCGGCCAGGATGTAGCCGATGGTGTTGGCGTTGCTCCGGGAAATCGCCGTCCACTCGCCCCAATCATCCCCCGGCGGGGCCTGACGCATCCGGTACTCGTACCTGGTGATGGAATCGTCAGCCGGGTCGTTCCACCGCAGGGCGACGCTGGAATCGCCGGCCTTGGCCGTCAACCCGGCGGGCGCGGCCGGCGCTGGCGTCGGCGCCGGGGTAGGCGTTGGCGTAGGTTCCGGCGCTGGTGTCGGGGTGGGCGTTGGCACCGGCGTAGGTTCCGGCGGGGGTGTATCGGTAGGAGTGGCGGCCACGTACCGGGGTTCGGCAGTGGGGGCATAATCCCCGGCCCCGCCGTCGTTGACGGCCCGCAGTTGGAAACGATACTCCGCGCCGTTGGTCAACCCGTTCAGGATGTAGCCGATGGTGTTGGAATTGCTCCGGGAAATCGCCGTCCACTCGCCCCAGTCATCCCCCGGCGGAGCCTGGCGCATCCGGTACTCGTACCGGGTGATGTTCGAATCCTCCGGGTCGTTCCACCGCAGGGCGACGCTGGAATCGCCGGCCGTCGCCGTCAACCCGGTGGGCGCGGCCGGCTTGGGAGTAGGCGTAGGAACCGGCTTGGGCGTCGGCGTAGCTTCCGGCGCGGGAGTCGGCGTCGAGGTTGGTTCCGGCGTAGGCGTAGGCGCGTCGGGGTCGGTGGGGGTAGCCGCCACGTAGCCGGGTTCGGCGGCGGGGGCCGAGTCGCTGGCGCCGCCGGCGTTCACCGCCCGCGCCTTGAACCTGTATTCAGCGCCGTTGGTCAGTCCGGACACCGTAAAGCCGACGGTATCCGCCCCGCTCTTGGGAACCGCCTTCCACTCGCCCCAATCGTCGCCCGGCGGAGCCTGGCGCGACTGGTATTCATAGCCGGTTATGGTAGCGTTGCCGGGATTGTCCCAGGTCAGCGTAACGCTGCCGTTGCCGGCGGTGGCCGTCAATCCCGTGGGAACCGCCGGCTTGGGCGGAGGCGGGGGTTGGGGCGTCGCCGCCACGTAGCCGGGTTCACCGGCGGGGGCGGAACTGCTGGCCCCGCCGCCGTTGACCGCCCGCAGCTTGAACCTGTATTCAGCCCCGTTGGTCAGCCCGGCCAGCTTGTAGCCCACGGTGTCCGGGCCGCTCTTGGGAACCGCCGTCCACGACCCCCAATCGGCGTCGGAGACAGCCCGGTACTGGTATTCATAGCCGGTTATGGCATCGTCGCCCGGGTCCTTCCAGCGCAGGATGACGCTGCTGTCGCCGCCGGTGGCCGTCAATCCCGTGGGGGACGGCGGCAGCGGCGTAGGGGTAGGCGTAGGCCGGGGCGCCGGCGTAGGTGTGGGAGTGGGCGCGGCCCCGGCGGTGGGCGTAGCCGCCACGTACCCCGGCGCGGACTCCGGGGCCGGGTCACTGGCGGCCCCGGCGGTAACTGCCCGGATTCTGAAACGGTATTCCGTTCCGTTGGCCAGCCCGGCCAGGGTGAAGGCGACGGTATCCGCCCCGCTGTTGGGAACGGGCGACCACGACCCCCAATCGGCGTCGGAGTCGGCCCGGTACTGGTATTCATACCCGGTTATGGTGTCGTTGCCGGGGTTGTCCCAGGACAGGGTAACGCTGCCGTCGCCGGCCGTCGCGGTCAAACCTGCCGGGGCCGGCGTAGTCGCCTCAACCACCGCCGAGGCCGCGGCCAGAACCAGCAGCGCCACCGATGCGATGCCCAACAGCTTGGCGGTGCGTAAGCGCCCGGTCATAGACCCGTCCTAAGCCGCATGGCGGCCCGGCTGCGGAGCGCCCATCGCCGGCGCACCCATCGGCCCACCCCCGCGACGGCGCGCCCCGTGGCCGTTCCGTCCGGCCGCGGGAGATGCAACGAGACCCAACCCGGTCTGCGAAATCTCATCACAGATAACGGGAATGATACATAAGTTATAATGATATGGGGGTGACTATTTGCTGTTTTTGGGTTACATTGATATGACCTTGCCGGGATATTACCTTGCCGGCAATCGCGCCGTTGCCCCGGTTGCGCCGGCGTGGGTCGTTCCTCCCAACATTTAGACGGCTTTTGGAGCAAGAGGCGCGCCGTTGAACTGACCGGGGTTGCCCGCAAGGGTGGCGGCCCGGGATGCAAGAGGTGGGAAAATGACGCTGGAATTTAGCGGCGAACCCCTGGCGGACGACCAGGGCCGGCACGTTGAAAGCCTGCGGCGGCTGAACGAGGCCAGCCTGAGCATCGCCGACGGCCTGGAAATGGACGCGGTGTTGCAGAAGGTGCTGGACGCCGCCAGGTCCCTGACCGGGGCGCGCTACGGCGTGATGACCACGCTGGACGAAGCGGGGAACTTGGAGGACTTTCTGGCCTCGGGGATGACCGGGGAAGAAGCGCAACAATTTTGGGCCATGCCGGGGGGCATGGAGTTTTTCAGGTATCTGGAAGCCATTCCGGGGCCTTTGCGGTTGGCGGACTTCGCCGAAAACGCCGGGATGGTGGGTTTGCCGGAGTTCACCTCCCCGGCGCCCATGAGTTCCTTCCTGATGGCCCCGGTTCTGCACCGGGGCAACCGGGTGGGCAACATCCACATGGCGAAAAGCCGGCCGGGTCAGGAGTTCAGCCAGGAGGATGAGGAGACGCTGGTGATGTTCGCCTCCCAGGCCGGCATGGTGATTGCCAACGCCCGGCGGTATCGGGAGGAGCGGCGGGCCCGGGCGGCTCTGGAGACCCTGGTGGACACCTCCCCGGTGGGGGTGGCGGTGTTCGACGCCAGGACGGGGGCGCCGGTGTCCATCAACCGGGAAGCCGGTCGGATTGTGGACCGGCTCAAGGAAGCCGGCCAGACCCCGGAGCAGCTGTTGGAGACGCTGGTGTGTCGGCGGGCCGATGGCCGGGAGGTGTCGTTGAAAGATTGGCCGCTGGCCGAGGCTATGGCCACCGGGGAGACGGTGCGCGCGGAGGAAATCGTGTTGAGCGCGCCCGGCGGACAGCGGGTGACGGCCCTGCTCAACGCCACGCCCATCCGGGGCGAGGGAGGCGAGTTGGAGTTCTTCGTGGTCACGTTGCAGGACATGGCGCCGTTGGAGGAGACGGAACGGCTGCGGGCCGAGTTTCTGGGCATGGTGAGCCACGAACTGCGGACGCCTTTGACCTCCATCCGGGGGGCGGCAACCACTATGCAGGAAGCGGCGCAGGACCTGGACGCGGCGGAACTGCGCCAGTTCCTGCGGATTATCGTTGACCAGGCCGACAATATGCGGGAACTGATTGACGACCTGCTGGACGTGGCCCGCATCAAGACCGGCACCCTGCCGGTGAATCCCGAACCTGCCGACGTGGGCCGGCTGGTGGACCGGGCCAGGAACACTTTTTTGACCGGAGGCGGGCGGAACCGGCTGGAGATTGAGTTAGCCGAGGGACTGCCCATGGTGATGGCCGACCGGCGGCGCGTCGTGCAGGTTATCGGGAACCTGCTCAGCAACGCGGCCAACCACTCGCCGGAGTCGTCGGCCATCCGAGTGGGCGCGGAACTGGAAGGCGGTTACGTGACCATCTTCGTTGCCGACGAGGGCCGGGGCATACCCACCGAGGACTTGCCCCACCTGTTCGGGAAGTTCTCCCGGGGCGAGGCCGGGGACAAGCGGGGAGACACCGGGCTGGGTCTGGCGATATGCAAGGGCATAGTCGAGGCCCACGGGGGGCGGATTTGGGCCGAGAGCGACGGCCCCAGGCTGGGCGCCCGGTTCGTCTTTACCATCCCGGCGGTTGAAGAGGGGAACGGCGAGGCCAGAGCGCCGGCGGCGCGGAACCAACCGGGAGTCGAGCGGGCGCCGGGTGAGGGTATCCTGGTGGTTGATGACGACCCCATGACGTTGGGATACGTCCGGCGCACTTTGTCCGACGCCGGCTATGACCCGATGGTGACGGGAGACGTGGAGGAGGCGTTGGCGCTGCTGACGGAGCGGCGGCCCGGCCTGGTGCTGCTGGACATGATGCTGCCGGGCTGGGACGGC
Source organism: Dehalococcoidia bacterium (assembly GCA_963665735.1). Classification (GTDB taxonomy): domain Bacteria; phylum Chloroflexota; class Dehalococcoidia; order Lucifugimonadales; family UBA3495; genus CATOSK01. The sequence continues at coordinate 2,631,384 of OY762444.1, forward strand.
ATCGAGTTGATGGGGCACATTCTGGACGCTGCCGACGTGCCGGTGGTCTTCCTGTCCGGTTACGGCCAGGCCGCCACCGTGTCCCGGGCCTTTGAGACCGGCGCGTCGGACTACATCGTCAAGCCCTTTACGTCCACCGAGTTGGTGGCCCGGGTCAGGGCGGTCCTGGGCCGGCGGGGAAGTCAAACCCCGGCCGAGTCTTTGGAACCCTATGCGGCGGGCGACCTGACCATTGACTACTTTGCCCGCCAGGTAACCGTTGCCGGCCATCCGGTGCGAATGACCGCCAAGGAGTACGAACTGCTGCGCCTGCTGTCGGTCAACGCCGGGCGGGTCGTGACCCACGACCAGTTGCTGCGCCGGCTGTGGGGAGTCGGCAATCGGGGCAACCTGCCGGCGCTGCGCACCCTGCTGCGAAGGCTGCGCCGCAAGCTGGGCGAGAACGCCAACCACCCCAAGTACATCTTCTCCGAGTCCCGCGTGGGCTACCGCATGGTAAAATGACCATGAACTGCCGAATGTGACGGCAGCAGTCAAAGGGGGTGCCGACAGGATTGAAACAGGCTCTCGGCTTGCTTCGGGAGCCTTGGCCGAGGTCGCTCTCCCTCTCCGCCGGTAGCTTAGGTATTACTGCGAAACGCAAGGCTACCTTCGCTTCCAGGGATAGTGCCTGGGACTTTTGCCCCGAACGGCGTGAAGGGTCTGGGCAGTGTCGCCAAAATATCCAGTCCACATTCCCATTGCTCGAATTTGGCGGATGGCGAGGAATGAGGCTTCATTCTTGGCGTATCTGGTGGATACCCCACGCCATTGCTTGAAGGTGCGGAATGCGTTCTCCTCCAGGTGACGCGGTTGGTACAGGTCCCGGTCGTAGTCCCGGGGTTTCTTGCGATTTCTCCGGGCTGGAGTCGATCATCAACCTCTCCAAGTCCGGCTCATCAATGACGGTATCCAGAAGTTCTTTCCACACCCGGCGATCCCGCCATCGGCAGAAGCGACGAGAGTGTTCTTCCAATCTCCCAAGTCCGGCCACAGGTCCCGCCAGGGCGTCCCGGTTCCAAAAACCGCGTTCAGGGACAACCGGTTGTCCCGGGCGGGCCGGCCCTTTTTCCCGGACCCACCTGGCAAATGAGGCTCAAGAAGCTCCCAGACCCGTTCCGAGATGTCGTGACGTCGATGCGGCGCTGTCATATCCCCACCCCTCACGTTAACTCTCACAATAACAATGCAACATTATGTTGTCATCTTGACGACACCACCTAGCGAATAGTCGATAGCTGCTCCCGTCAGTGATGCCCCGGCATCACTTCCGACTACTAGCCACTTGGGGTTGAGTGGGGCTGGGTGGTGTGGGCCGCCAGCGCCCATGCCATCCGCTCCTCCCAGCTGTGGACCGACTCCACGCCGCCGTATTCCTCTTCCAGCTTGGCCTGTTCCCCGGGTTCGATTATTCCCAACTGTCCCCACCGGCGGAAAATCTCCCGCCGCATCCGGGCAATCTCGGAAGGTTCGGGCCGCTCGTCGCAGACGTTGCAGAAGTCCCAGGCCGAGCCCCCCATGAGGGTTGTCTCATCCCCCTCCCGTTCCATCACCAGGTAGGTCTCGTTGCGGTGCCCCAACGAACAGGTCCACCCGGCGTGGTGACAGGAGGGCTGCTGCTCATAGCAGGCCCGCCGCACCCACTCCACGAACTGTTCCGGCCGCTCCAGCGAGTCGTTGTACCTGATGACGTCTCGGTGGGGGAAGTCGTCGGGGATGGCGTTCAATAGCGCCTGGCGGGTACATTCAAAGATTTCCGGGTTCTCCCGGGCCGCCAGGGTCAGCCAGCCCATGGCGCAGCCGCTGGCGGCGTCGGCCCAGGCCTCCCCGGCGTCTGATTCGCCGGCGGATTCCAGGGCCAGCCCCCGGGCGTCCTGGAAGAAGTTGTCCCGGTTCCAGGTCCCGGGGTTCCGTTGCACCGTCTCCATGACGGCCCGGAGGATGCCGGGCACGTCTTGGGGCAGGTCTTCTCCGTCGTGGAGCAGTTCCCTGATGGTAGGTTTCATGTCGTCACTCCCCCTTGGGCAGGAGTTCCAGGGCGCTCCGGACCCACCGGGCGGCCTCGGACTGGTGGGTCAGGGCGTCGTTGGTGGTTGCCACGTCTTGGTTGCGGGTTCGTTCCAGGGCTTGCAGCACGGTGCGGAAGGTGTTCCACTCCGGCTCCAGGTGCCTGGCTAGTCCCTCGGCGCAGAAGGATGCGGCTCTGGCGCTGCTGGATGGAACCTGCTTCCCGTTCCGGTCCCGGGCGGGGACTCCGGTGGTCCAGGACCCCGGGTGATTTTCCCAGACTTGGGCCATGTTTTCCAGGAGACGGGGCTGCCGGGGTTCTCCAGCCGGGTGAGGGTTTCCCTGAGAGTCTCTTGGTTCATTTCCTGCCTCCCTCCAGGAGTTCCTTCACCCGGTCTTTGACCTTTTTGAACCCTTGCAGTTCGTCAACTTTCATTCTTTCCTATTCTCCGATGTGGCGTCCACCAGGGCCAGGGCCCGTTCCATCCAGTCCACGAACTGTTCCGGCGCTTCCAGGGAGTCGTTGTAGCCGGTCACTCCGTGGACCTGGAATTCGGTGGGTATTGCCTGCTGTATGGCCCGGTCAGCCTGGTCCGGGCCGAGCCGGCTGGCCCGGTGGCCCAGGAACTGGATCCATCCCACGGCGCAGGCGGAGGCGGCATTGTTCCAGTGACTCTCATCTAGGGGGCGTGAGCCGGGTTGGCGACCATGGGATGACCGTCGGGAAAACGGAAGGCCTCCCCGGTGGTCCAGGTGTCGGGATGGGACTCCACGACACCGGCGGCCAGTTCCAGTATGCCCCGGGCGTCCCGGGGGAATTCCCCGGCGTTGGTTTCCTTCATTGCTTCCAGCAGTGCGCTCACGGCGTTTTCTCTCCTCCGGTTTCCAGTATCCCGATGGCCCGTTCCACCCAGTCCACGAACTCTCCCGCGTTCTCAAGGGAGTCGTTGTAGCCGTCTATGCCCTGCCGCTTGGGTTCCTTTGGAATGGCGTCCAGGAGCGCTTGCTCGGCCCTCTGTTTCTCTTCTTCCGGCGCCTGCTCCCCGGCCAGCCGGAGCCAGCCCGTCGCGCAGGCGCTGGCGGCGTTGTTCAGGACGTGGCCGGGCCAGGTTATCTCCAGGGGGTGAACCCCTTGCCTTGGCGTCCGACGAACATATAGTTACGGTTCCAGGCCCCGGGGTTGCGGCGGACGGCTGCGGCGACGTTGGAGAGAATCTCCTCCGCGATTCCGGGGGGCATTGCGTCGGGTTCCTCCAGGATGGTTCGGCTCATCTTCCTTGCCTCTCCTGCTAACCGGGTCCGGGGACGGTTTGCTCCGTTGCCCCGGGTAGTATGGATTTGCCCTGCGAAGGCGGGAACTTGTCACTCCGCCCCGTGTTCCGGTCGCCGGCTTGCTTCTTCCGGATCGGTTCCGGTCACCTTCATCCCAGGGATTTTCCCAGCGGCGTCCTTTATCCGGCGAGCCGTGTCCCGGTCTGCGGTGGTGAAGACCTGCACCTCGTCGCGGAGGCTCCCGGCGATGCTGCGCCACAGTCGTTCCCGTTCCTCCGCCTCGGTCAGGGCTATGGGGTAGTAGAGTTCGACCAGGGTGTTGTTATCCGGCTCCCGGGGCCCCACCCGGAAGCAGGTGACTGGTTCGTACGGCGGGGTTCTCTCCGTGTGGGAATGGAACCGGAAGTCGGTCCGGTTCTCCAAGTTCACCCTGCGGGTTTTCCCTTGCATTGAGACGGTGACGGTGTTCTCGCCGCGGTCTTCCTCCGTTACCCGGAGGGTCAGGCGGGCATCCCGGCCGGAGATGCGGATTTCGGCGCCGTTGTCCCCGCCGTGGAACAGGGCGTCCCGGTCGGGGAGGACGGGGCCGTAGTACGCTCCGTTCAGTAACTCGTCGTCCCGCAGCAGGATCTCCCGCATGACTTGGGGGCTGCCCCGGCTGGCGTAGAGCTGGACGGCGTCCAGGACGTGGGTGTTTCCGGCGTCGTTCCCGGTGTTGATGACGTTCACGTCTTCCAGCCCCGTGAGTTCCAGCTTGTCGATGCTGCGGAAGTTTTCTATGACGATTTCCCGTAGTCCGGCGAATTCCACTTGTGCTTCCTCCCGGCGGTTTTGCCTTCTAAACCGGCGTCAGTGTTCTCTCGTCGTATCCCCGGATCCCGCATTCCCGGCAGGTCCAGGTGGTCGCGGTTGCGGGGTCGCGGGGCGTTCCCAGCCAGCCGCCGGGGTCGTTCTCCCGTTCCTGCCTCCCGCAGAACCGTCAAACCAGGAATTCCTCGTCCTCGCGGGTGATCGCCCGGTACTCGAAACTCCATTGCAGGTGTGGGTTCTCGGAGTCCAGTTCCCGGCAGCGGTCGCAGGATATTCTTCTCTTCCGGCCTTCTTCCAACTCTCTTGCCAGGTACTGCCGGCCGTTCCTGGCGCCGCAGAGGGCCGTCTCCGTTCCGTCGTAACCAGCGTTCCCGAAGAGGTGAGAAACTTCAATTCCTTCGGGACTCTCGTTCAGCCTTTGAATCAGCCATTTCATCCCGCCGGGGCGGGCGTAGCGGCTGGCCCAGCCGTCCAGGTGGCGGTCCAGGTTCTTGTACCAGGTGTCCGGGGGTCCCGCGCCGGGGTCGGGGGGGGGGAAGGTTGCCAGGACGGTCACCGGCCCGTTGGGACTGACGGCGTAGATCTCGCCGGTGTTCATCACGTAGGAGACCCGTTGGCGGTTCCTCTCCCCGGGCATGGTCCAGTGGACGCCGTAGTCGGCCTCGGGGCTGTTTTGTCTTCCGTTGGGGTCCTCCCGGTAGTAGGCTTCCAGGTCGGGGTGGGTGGTCATTTCTTGGTCTCCGTGGCCTGCCCCTTTCTTCTCCCGCCTCCCGGAGCTTCCGCTGCGCCTTCTCCCGGACGTACTGGGTGATGACGTGGGTCAGCGGCCGGGGCTGCTGTTTCTCCTGGGCCTGCTTGCGCCACTCCACCCATTCCGGCTGTTGGTTGTGGTCGAACCAGTCCTGGTACTCCTGGGGGGACATGACGGCAGGTTTTTGCCACCAGCCTTCCGGGGAGTGGCAATCCGCCGGTGCGGCCAGCCAGCCGTCGGGGGTACAGGCGTACAGGCACTCGGGGCCGGGGATGTTCAGGGTTCCGAAGAAGGCCTCGTTGCCGCCTTCCATCACGGCGGGCTTGCAGCTTTCCCAGTCCTTCCAGCGGCGCCGGTAGTACCGGTCGGTGTGTTCCTCGTCATGGCCCAGGTTTTCTATTGAGCCTCCCCGGATCAACGCCTCGGCCCGTTTCTCTTCCGGGTAGTTCTCCAGCAGGATGATGCCGGCGTCGTCTGGATAACAGCCGTGGCCTAGGTAGATGTACCTGACCGAGCCGTCGGGGTCTATCATGGCGATGTGGGCGCGGGATCCCATTTTCCCTCCAGTGGTTAGTGGTCAGTGGATAGTGGATAGTGGTTAGTTGCTGGTCACTGGTTCCTGATCCCTAGTAACTGAGTTCGATGTTCCACGCCCTGGCGGCCGCCTGGCAGATGGCGCAGTCCCGGATGTTGCAGCGCAGGACCTTGTACCTTGTCATGGCCAGCCTTTTCTCTGCCCAGCTCCGGGCGGAGGATGCGGAGGTCCAAGCGGCCGGGGTCGGGTCGTGGGGCCGGCTCGCCAACCGTTTCAGGGTGTCCTAGTCCAGTCGTACCCAGACGTGGTACAGGCGGGTCTTCATTGGTTTATCTCCCCAGAACGTGTTGATGACTACTTTTACAACCGGGGGTGGCCGGGCTCGCTCTACAGCCCGGCCACCGCCATGGCGCGCTGGTACACCCGGGCCGGGGATTCCCCGGCGGCGAACCGCCGGATTCCCTCCAGTCCCAGGGCGAACTCCCTCACCGCGTTCTCCCGCCGCGCCCGCAGGTTCCGGCCCCGCATCCGTTCCAGGTTGCCGGGCAGGTCGTACTCGGGGCCGTAGATCAGCCGCAGGTACTCCTTTCCCTGGACCTTCACCGCCGGCTGGATCCGGTCCCGGTTGCCCCGGGGGACCAGTTCCAGGGGCTTGACCACCATTCCCTCGCCGCCCAGGCCGGTCAGCTCCAGCCACCATTCCAGGGCGGTCAGTTCCTGGGCGTCGCTGCCCGGCTCCATCACCACGTGGCAGGTGGACTGGAACAGTCCCGGGTCAACACAGGCCAGGCGGCTCCCCACGCTCATCTGCCAGAGGTGGTTCCTCTGGTTGACGCCCCGCTCTCCAGCCAACGCCATAAATGGGACGCCCTGACGCCTGCCAGGTCTTCTTCCCCGGTCTCCCAGCAGTACTCCCGGTAGGTCTCCCGGTATCTTCGCACCGCTCCAGCCGCTCCCCGTTCTCTTCCAGGGCCGCTGCCACGTCCATGCCACGGGCTTGGGCCTGTTGGAGAGATTTCCGGGTTGCTTCGAGGGTGTTCAGCGCGGCGGCGGCCACCGGCGCGTAGGTATGCTGCAACAACCCCCGGGCCTTCAGGCTCCAGGGCATGATCTCGCAGTCCAGCAGCAGCCAGTTTGTTTCCAACTCCTCCCACAGCCCGGTTCGATCCAGGGCCACGGGTCCGGCCCAGGAATTTCCCTTCCAATTCCGGCGGGAAGAACGGGCGGCCGGTGCGGGTGCAGCAGATGCCCCCTGCGGGGGAATCTATGCCGAACTTCTCCCTGATGATTCCCGGGTTACGGCCCACGATGACAATGCCCCGGGATCCCATGTGCTTCTCCTGGAAGACGACTCGTTCCACGCCGTCCTCCCGGTAGCCCAGCTTGTCCAGGAGTTGCACGAGTTCCTCTTGACAGCCGTGGACGTCGCCGATTATGTCAAAGGGACCGCTTTGGTCCCGGAGGTCGATTCGCATCTTCACCCGCCGGATGACCGCGTCGTTAGCCTCGGCGGGTTTCAACTGGTACACCCGGGACCGTTCCTTTTTGGTCTCCCGGAGGGACATCCTCATCCGGCGGCAGTGAGCCTGCACGACCCTTTCCGGAGATTTTCTTCCATCCCGGGCGGCGTTCCGTTCCAGGCAGAGTCTGGCCGGGGTGTCTATGGCGAAGATGACCGACTGGCAATCGTGTTCGCGGGCGATTTCCTGGAGGGTCTTCCGGTCCTCGCTCCGCAGGTTGGTGGCGTCCACCACGGTGAGGCGGCGGCGCTTCAGCCGCTTGTCCAGGATGGCGTGGAGGGTGGCGAAGGCGTCTTCGCTGCAATCCCGGTTGGCGGGGTCGTCGGATACCAGGGCGCGGCAGTTGTCGGAGGAGAGAATCTCGGTGGGACTGAACCACTTCCGGGCGAAGCGGCTCTTGCCGGCGTCAGTGGGTTCCATCATCAGGGCCAGGCAGAATTCGGGGATTCGTACTTCCATGTTTTCCTTCCCTTTGGAGTTTTCTTTCCCGTTTGAGACGTTCCCTGGATGAGGGACGCCTATTGGGAAAAAATCATCCCGGTTGCTTCCTGGTGAACACCACTCTTTGCGTCGGCGGCCCGTGTTCCGGGTCCTCCTCGCCCACCGGCAGGATTTCCGCCGCGTAGCGGTGCTTGTCGGCAACGGCGTGGGCCCATTCCCGGAATTCCCGCCGGTCCCACTCGAAGCGGTGGTCCCGGTGACGGAACTTGGTTTCCATGTCGGGGATGACGGCGTTCCATTCCCGGTTGGGAGTGGTGACGATGATGGTCCGGGGTTGGGCCTGCCCGAAAACGGCCATTTCCACCAGTTCCAGCTTACCCTGGCCCACGTGCTCGACGACCTCCATCAGAACGGCGGCGGCGTGGCCCTCCAGCCGGGGGTCAGGGAACAGCAGGGAGCCGTGGAGCAGGTTCACCCGGCTCTCCTCCCGGCCCACCCGCTTGCGGGCGCGGCTCAGGGTTCCCTGGGAGACATCCTGGCTGGTTATCTTCTGAAAAGAATCCTCTTTCAGCAGTGCCTCGATGAGCCGTCCCTCGCCGCAGCCCAGGTCCAGGACGCTGTGGGCGCCGGCGCGTTGCAGCCGTTCAATGATGGCCTGGATTCGGAGTTGATGCAGGGATTCCTTCTTCTCCCCACCGGTTTCATCTTCCATGGTCTCTTCATCCCCGGGATGGCGGGCCAGGAACTCCGTTGTGAGGCTGTCCCGGAATCCCAGGTAGCGTTTGCTGATCAGCTCCCTTTCCGGGTGCTGGTCCAGCCAGCCCTCCCCGTGGCGTTCCAGATTCTCCAGCTCGGCCTTGCCGATCCAGTAGTGCTTATGGTTGTCCAGGACAGGGAGCAGGACGTAGAGGTGCCGGAGCAGCTCCGGCAAGGTATGGGAGTCGGATTCCACCTTGAGGTTGTGAATCCCGGCGTCGCCCAACTGGGGGAAATCGGGGTCCAGGGGCAGGGTTTCCATCTCGACTTGGTATCCCAGGGGTTCGAGGATGCGGCGGGGTATGTCCTCCCCCCGGCGCGCCGGGAGGGAGCGCAGTTCCGCCCGCAGCGGGATGGGGGTATTGACCAGTTCCGGCCTGGCCTCGCAGCGGCCGCTCTTGGCGGTGCGATAGACTTGGTTCAGGGCCACGGCCAGGTGGCTGGCGGCGACGTAGGGACGGTCGTTGACGTAGTCATGGAGCAGGTGGGAGGGGGCGTCCCGGTTGCCGGGGGTGAGGCGTACCGGGTCGACGTCTAGGACGAGGACGGCCCGGCATTGTTCCTCGGAGGCCTGGGGGTAGTGGACTTGGGCTTTGCCGAAGGCCAGGGGAAAATCCTGGACCCGGTCGGGGTGCTTGTGCAGCAGGTATCCCAGGTCGGTGGCGGGCCGGTGGGTGGTGGAAATACTGAGCGTGGTCGGGGTTTTCTCTCCTTTTGACACGGGTCCTCATGGGCCGGCCCGTATTCTTCACCGCAAGGGGTGGCCCTCATCAGTGAGTTTAGAAAGAGGAATACCTTCCACTCTTTTGCGGGATTATCCTGCTCGCATTGCTTCTTCCTGCCTTCGCCCGCCGGCGCGGCGCTTTCCCTGGGGGTGAACCGGGCCGGTGGGATGACGGTTTGATAGGGTTCGGTGGGTGGGTGTGGAGGGGGTGGGCGTGGAGCAATGCCGGAAGTTCCCCGGTTCATTCCGGCGATTCGTTCTTCTTCTCCAGCCGGTTCCAGAAGAGGTTCAACACGTGAATCTCGGTCCGCCTGACCAGCCCTGGGTCGATGGCCAGAATATCGTTGGTATGGTCGGCCTTCTCGGGGTTGACGATCCAGCCGCTGATCCACCCCTTCTCGCCGATTTTCCAATCCTCCAGGGTTACGGCCTTTCTCCCCGGCCCGTGGTAGTACACCTTGAGGTACTCGGTGTACGGGTCCTGGTCGTGGTGGGGACAGCGCTCGGCCTCCGGCCGGCAGTCGGGGCAGGCGTTGTGGCCCCGCCAGATATGCTGGTCCAGGCCCCGCCGGGTCTCGAACTTCCGGTCGCACCTGGGGCAGGGGTAGGGAGTCAGGCGCATGATTCCCGTTCCAGCCGGGCGATTTTCTCGTTGCCCTGTTTAAGCCGGTGTTCCAGGCTCATCCGGTCGATGACCGCGTCCTCGGGGCACTGGTTGATCATGTCCTGGAGGGCATACCTCTGGGACAGCAAGTCGGCGCGGTAGTCGTGCACCCTGGCCGGGGGCTTCCCCGCCAGATCCAGCAGACGGCGAATCCTGTCGGCTGCGCCCTCGTCGCCCACCAGTTTCACGATCCGGTCCCAGGTCTCGTCGCTTACCCTAGGGCGTGTTGACACTAAGTTGTCGGAAAAAAGCCTCATAGACGCAGGCCAAGGTCACATACCCCAGGTACATCCAATCCAGCTTGTCGTAGCGGGTGAAGACCCGCCGGAACCCCTTCAGTCGCCGGATCAACCGTTCCACGATGTTCCGCTGAGCGTATAGCTCCCGGCTGTACTCCCACCGGACTTTCCGATGCCGCCGGGGAGGTACCGTCGGAATGTAGCCCAACTCCTCCGCCAGTTGCCGGGTCGCGTTCCCCTCATAAGCCCGGTCCATGACCAGGTCCCGCGGTTCCGCAAGGCGGCCTACCCGCGTCAGCAGTTTCCGTCCTTCCACCCCGTCATGGGCCTGGCCCGGAGAGAGGGAGCAGGCCAGGCTGGTCCGCTCATCGGCGGCCATCAGGTGGACTTTGGTATTCCAGCCACCGTGGGACTTGCCAATGGCTTGCGGCCCATGTTTTTTAAGGCGCCAGCGCCGTCGGGATGCACCTTGACACTGGTGGAGTCCAACGCTGCCAGCCCGGTTTCCGCCCAGGTCTCCCCCGTCTCTTGCAGGTATTCCATCACCTGCCGCATCAGTCCCTTCCGGTTCCACCGATACCAGCGCTGATAGAAGGTGTTCCAGTTGCCCACGCTGTCCGGCAAACCCCGCCACTTGCAGCCGTTCTCCGTGGCGTAGAGAATCACGTTCAGCACTTCCAGGTTGCCGTGGCGGACGTTGCCCCGGTGCTTGGGAAAGAGATGCGCTATTCGCTGGTATTGCGCCTCGGTAATTTCCACGCCGCCGCCTCCCCGCCCAGCTCTTTGTCCCGCTATCTTACTACCTCCGATTCCCCATTGCCTGGCCCATCTTTACCCAATTCCACCCTTTTTGTGTCAACACGCCCTAATTGCCTTCGTCATGTTTCTCCTGCGGCCAGTAGTCGGTGTTCAGTGACCGGGGTGGGTGGGGTCTGTTCGCATTGCTATCGCGCTGGCGATAGCTGATCCCGCCGGCGACCTGCCGGTCACTTCCGGCCGGTGGCCACTGGTTGGTGAATAGTGATTAGTTCGGGGCCGGGGGGACTAGTCACTAGCCGCTAATCACTGGTGGGGCGGGGATTGTCCACTATCCACCATTAAGGCTGTTGCTGCAACGGCAGTCGTGCCAGACGTCGGCGGAGACCTCGCCGCCGTTTATGCCGTTCACCAGGTCGGCGACGAAGGTGATGGCCTTGAGTTGCACCAGGTCGGCCTGGGGGTTCGATTCCCGGAGTTCGTACTCCTCCGCCGTCCGGAGTGCACGGCCAAGTCCCCGTCCTCGTCCGTTGTCACAGCTTCAATGATGGCCTGGTCGATGTAGGAGTGGGCCACCGCCCGCAGGGTGTTCAGGTCCATGACTTCCACCTTATCATCTTGCTGTCCGGCAGGGTTTCCAGTTCCGGGTCCAATGTTCGCCCGTCTGGACGTGGTCGGCGCGGACGCTCTTGAAGACCCGGCGGGGAAATTCCTCCTGGCTGAACCCGGCGGTATATCTTACAACCACCCCCTACCGTCCTCCCCCCAGGATGGAGGACTCCCTAAGGGCTTCCCGCAAACATTCTTCCAGTTCCTCTCCGGAGTCGAACCTGGCCCTTATCAGAACCGGGACCGTCGGGATGTCTAACCGCTCCGCGACGGCTTCGACTTCGGGAAAGGACAGGAACCGCCCGTCCTCCAGGGCGGCGAAGATATAGAGGGTGCGTTCTTCGGGCACGGGATCGTAGGCGATGCTGTGAACCCCGTAGATGTCCTCGGCGTAGAGGCACAGTCCGGGTTGTCCCCGGAGCTTCCAGCCGTGATGCTTGCGGGCCATGGCCAGCCAGGGCGACTGCAAGTCTCCGCCGCGGCTGAGGACCCGCCCCTCGTGGATTAGTACGCTGCTGCCATCCAGCTTCTAGGTGACGGTGAGGTCCGCTCCGAGGAATTCTCCGGCGTGCCGGGTGGTACGGTCTCTCCGCGGCTTGGAGGGCGACGTGGGCCAGCAGGGAGTCCGGGGACAGGCCGGCGGTTCGGTCACGGCGTTCTCCTCAGGCCTCGTATGGGCCGATGATCCGCCCGTTCCACAGCGCGCCGGTGGGAGCATGGCGGCGCTTGATGAAGTCCCGGACGGCTCCCCGGGGAGGCGGCGAAGCCCCCCGCTTCCGGTCCCATTCGTCGCCTCCCTCCACCAGGTACTCCTCCAGCTCCTCCTCGGTTGCGAAGGCGGGGGTCACCGGGGTTCCCTCGGATATGGTCTCGTACACCTGGAATCAGGTGTCCTCGCTCCGGTACTTCTCGTCGAATCGGGGGACGTACTCTCCCCGATGGTCCCGGGGGTGTTCCCACCCCGGCGGCGCCAGCCTGATTTCCCTGCCCATGTCTCTTCTCCTCCGGTTCAGTAGAGGGGGATCAGTTCCCCGTCGTCTTCCTCGAAATCCTCTCCCCAGTGGATGACGGCGATGCCGGTCTTCTCGTCGGATTCGATGAAGTTCCAGTTCAGGAAGTCCTTCGCCTCCTCGGGGAAATCCGGCACGCTGTCCGCCAGAACTTGGGCGATTATCTGCTGGCGTTCGGGGTAGTTGGAGACGGCGCGGGGTCCAGGGTCACGCCGAACTTCCACAATTGGAAGGTGCCGGGGACGACGCAGGAATCCCCCTCCACGCAGGGGTTCTCGGGCTCCTCGAAGACGGGTTCCAGACCCGACCGGGCGATGCGTCCTAAGACCGTTTCCATCCGCTAGGGCACGGTTACGGTGAGACGCCAGCTGTCGTCAAGGTTGATCTTCTGAACCACGTGGATTATTTCTTCCCTTTCCGGGCCGGCGATGTCCGCCACTTAGTTGTCGAAGAAGGCCCGCAGGTCGTCCTCCTCCTCCGGCAGCCGGTCGCTCGGGAAGTGGACGTGGTACACGTTGCTGTTCAAGGTCTCTTCTCCTTGGGAGTTTCTGTTCCGATTATGGACTCCGGGATGGTGGGATAGCAACGGGGCAATGTCGTTGTTACGTGTGTCTTCCCATCGTTACGGTTTCCCCGGGACGGCGGCGTGGTTGAGTCCCACCCTTTTCCTCCCGTCACAGGTCGGAGAAATACCTGGCTTTGAACCGGGCGTGGGCCTCCCGGAGACACTCCCTGAGCGCGGGCATGGCGGCCTGCTCGTAGTCGGCGAGGCTCAGCCGCCGGGGGAAGTGGCGCTGCTCCAGCCAGTCCGTGAAGGATTGCCGGGTGGACTTGGAATCCTCCGGGTTGCCGTACCAGCGGGTCCCCCGGACGCATCTCGAATACTCCTGGTAGAGCAGGACGATTATCCAGTCGCTGCCCTCCTCCAGTTCCGCTTCCGCGTACCGGGACCGGTGGGCGTCGTTCACCCATTCCAGTACGGATTCTGCCCGTTCCAGTTTTTTGCGGGCAATTTCCACGTACCGGTCTTCGTATGGGATGCTCTCCGCCTTCCGGATCACGCCTTGGGCGCTGTTCTGATGGAACCGGGCCATCTCCTCGATGGCTTCCAGTATTCCTGGTTCGGGCCGGTCGTTGGCCAGGGTCATCGGCTTCTTCTCCCGGTGTTGAAGTACTTGTGCCGGCGGTTCCGGGGACAGTGGCAGCTGGGCAGGTCGCAGGGTACGTCCTGTTCGGCCACCAGTTGTCGCAGTTCCTGGTACTGCTCTTGGTTGATTCCTTGGTGGGCCAGGGCGAATTCCAGGTCGTCCTGGTCCAGGTGGGCCTGCAAAGCCCGTTGGAAGTACTTGTTGGGGTGTTGGGCGGTCACGGCTCTTCTCCGGTGTTCGCTACGGATAGCCTCCCGGATATCCTGCTCCCTTCGCATCGCTATCACTTACGTGATAGCTGTTCCCGTCAGCGACTTAATGGTCGCTTCCGGTCAGTGACCTAACGGTCACTTCCGGCCGGTGTCCGGTGACCGGGGGGACGGGTGAGCTGGCTAATGGCTGCTATCCACCAGCGTGGGGGTGGGGATTGGGGCCTGAATACTGGTGACTATCCACTGTCGGGGCGTGGGCGGGGGATTATCCGCCGGCGTGGGGCTGGGGGGTGATGCGCAGCACGTTCCCGTCGTCGTCCACCACCGCGAAGACGGTCTTTCCCAGAATGCTTTCCAAGGCCTTCGGCACGTCTTCCACTTGCAGCGTCACCACCCCGGCGCGCCCGGTGTCCACTTCCAACGTGGTCCGGCCGGCCGCGAAGTTCAGCTGGAACCCCACCGGCTTGCCCCGGACGTATCCCACGGTTTTCTGCGGTGCCTCGGTCTCCTTCATCTCTCCCCTCCGCTTCCCTTAGTCCGGTCGGGGCCGGACCGTTTACTCAAGGTTTCCACGAACCGCTTGATGTGGATCCTGCCGGCGACCATGCCGGCGATCAGCAGGATGAAGTGGGCCAGTATGTTTTCCTGCATCTGGGACAGGCCCATGACGGCCAGGGACATCAGGCTCATGCCATAGTGTTCCCAGGCCCTGGAGGTCAGTTCTTCATCTCTCTCCGGTTCGGGGTGGGGCCGGAGATTGCCGTAGGCCAGCAGGCCGGTGAGGGCCAACGCTCCCGCGATGAGGATGATCGCCAGCAATGTGTTGAAGAGCGCTCCCAGCAGTTGCAACGTCGCGCCTCTACCGCAGGGATTCCCGGAGTTGGTACTCGGGCTCGTTGGGGCCGCCCACCTCGCTGAACCCCGCCGCGGTGAGTTCCCAGGTTCCCCGGGAGGACTTGTCGCTGAGTTTTCCTTCCGTCACCAGTTCCTTCCGGGCCCACTCGACCATCTTCTTCCACCGGGGGCGTCCGTTCCCCAGTTTGGCCTCGTCGGCAGGATGCAGGCTTTGCTCCATCCTTTGGTGGACCAGTTCGATGACGGTGTGAGCGGGAGCCTGGCTGCTCCGTTCCCGTAGGGCCTCCATGATGGGGCGCCGGTAGTTGTTCTGGGGGGTGGAGGGTTCCGGGGGAGCGTTGCACCTCAGGCGGGGTTTTCGTTCCCTGCCCGGTTCCGGCGCGGGTTTCTCCGGGATTTCCAAGGTGGCGACTTCCGGCGCGGGAACTTCCGGTGTTATGTCTTCATCCGCAGGAATCTCCCGGACCTGTCCTTCCAGGACGGGCATCTCTGGCGTGGGCGTCTCCTGGATAAGACTCTCAATCGCCGGGACTTCCAGCTTGGGCGCGCCGGTCTCGGGAATCTCCCGGAAGATGGTTTCCGGGATCGGGTCCTCCCGGTTGAATTCGCCCGGTCCAGAGGTCTTCCTACGGTCGATTCTCCCGGTGATCCGGTTCATCAGGTCGTAGAACATCTCCGGGTTGCGGGCCGTGGCCGCTTCCCGGCGGGGTTCCGCCAGGTCCATTATCTTGGACAAGGTGCTGTTGAAGTCGTCCTCCATGGGTGTGGCGAACCGTTGCATCCGGGCGTAGTTCCGGTGGCTGACCGTCACCGGGTGGTCGGTCTTTCGCTTTGCCTTGGCCTCCGGCTTCGCCGGCTTTTCCTTCTTCCCGGCCTCCAGGTTCAGCGCCGGCAGTGCCGCCAGCTGCACCCCGTCCAGCCGCAGGTCTTCTTCATCGTACTTGTCGTACTGCCGGCTCTCGTCGTACACGGTGCCGGCGACTATTCCGGCGGCGGCGACGAAGAGCTGGATGCCGAAGGGCCATTCGTTGAAGACGTCGCCCCGGTGGAGGTCCCGGAGCCGGGTCATCTCCAGTTGCACCGCCGGGGTCATCTCGTGGTTGGGATACGACTCCTCGATGCGCCGGGAGATGACGACGGCCAGCCGCGTCGAGTCCTCTGCCAGGTGGCCCCGGTCGTAGGGGCTGAAGTCGTGGGCGGTATCCATGACGACGCCCTCCAGGAGGCGGGCGGCGGCGGCCAGGAACCGGAAGGGGAAGTCGTCTCTCCCCATGGTTTCCGGCTTCTTGGTTTCCGATTCGACGGTTTCCAGGAATTGTTCTGAGTTCAATGCGTGTCTCCTCCGTGGCCCGGGGCCATTGTTCGGTGGTTGGTGATTGGTGGATAGATGGGGGGTAGGGACTGTTCACTATCCACCGGCGCGGTGGGTGTGGATGTGCGTGGGTTGGAAACTATCCACCGTCTGCCCGGACGTGAACCTCCCCCAGGGAGTCCTTTTCGACCTTCCACCGCTGCCCTGCTTCCAGGGCCGAGGCGAACTCCGGCCGGCGGCTCACCGCTACGATGGTATGGGCCCGGGCGTGTTCGGCCAGGTCCCGGGCCATGGCTTCCAGGCCCTCCGGCGCGCAGTTCCTCCCGGGGTCGTGGACCAGGGCCAGGGCCGGGGGTTCAGGTTCGTGCAGGGTGACCAGGTGATGCAGCCACTCCAACAGTCCGGCGGACTCGTCAACGGCGTACGTGGTTCCGCCGGTCCGTCGGCTGAAAGCCAGTACCATCTCGTCGGCCACGGTGGGCGCCGGTTCCACCGGGCTGCGGGGATCCATGTCGGAGACCAGGGCCGACAGCCTGTTCCTCAACCGGTGGAAACCGGTGGTGTCCCGGCCCCGGATTCTCGTCAGGACGTTCACCAGGTTGGCCCCGGAGGGTTCCAGGGATGGCTTGGGATGGTTGTACCTGGGAACCCGTACCAGGTCGGGAACAAACCTCCGCGCCTTCCAGCCGGTGAGGAACTTCCAGGTCTCCCGGATTGCCTGGTGGGAGGATCCCATCGTTCCCACGGTTCCCAGGGCGGTGACCTCCGGTCTGGCCAGGTGCAGGGGTTCCTCCCCGCCTTCCCGTCGGGTGAATTTGCCGTGGCCTCCCCGGAGGTCCAGCAGGGTTTCTTTCCCCAGTCCCAGCTTCTCCGCTCCAATCCGCGGCTTTCCCAGATCGTCGGGTTCCAGTTCCAGCCGGTAGGTGATGGGGGGCGATGCTGTGTCCTCCCGGATGCGGGCCTTTAGGACCATGGGCCTCTGGTTCGGGAAGAATTCCCGGTTCACCACCCGTTCGTAACCGTCCCGTTCCAGTTCCTCGAAGGAGCTGCCGGCATCTCTCCGGACGGTTTCGGCCAGCAGTTCCATGGCGTTCAGCAGGGAGGTCTTGCCGGCGGTCCTGCCGGCGGCGGTCCTGCCGGTCAGTACGGTCAGGGGCTCCAGGCAGGGGTTTTCCGGGGCCTGGGAGGTGCGGCCCAGGCTGACGTCCCGCAGTCCCCGGTAGTTCTCGACGTGGAATCCTTCCAGGATCGTCAGGCCTCTTCTCCTCCCTGCCGGGCCCGGGCTATCCAAGCCCGAACCACCTCGACCCCCGGGTGGGGGTCGTACAAACCCATGCCGGCCAGTTCCGGAGGCGCGGTGTTCTTCACCCGCTCCAGGGCCTGCGCCCGGGCTTGTTCCGGCGCCTCGGCGCCGATGATGACGGTCATGTCCTCCAGGCTCCAGTACTGGCGGAAGGGAGTGTTTTCGCCCGCCCACCAGGATTGCCGGGTGGTGGGGGCCCATATTCCGGGGTTTTCCTCCAGGGCCTGCGCCACGGCAATGAGTATTTCGTCAGCGGTGGTGTCGGGGCCGGCTCGGAATTGCCCTATCGTTATGCGGTGGAAGCAGGCCGGTAGCGCGAATGCGGTCGACGCCGGGTGCATTCCCGACTGGGTGATTTTGGAGAGTCCGGGTTGTTTGGGGGTTGTCGTTCCGTTGGCCATTTTCCTCTCTCCTTGTGTTCCACGTCGGGGGAGTTGGTTTCGTTATGATTCCTGCCGGCTGCGCCTCGCCCGGGCGATCCAAGCCCGAACCACCTCTACCCCCGGGTGGGGGTCGTCCAGGTCGTGACCGGAAACCTCCGGCGGCTCGGTTGTCTTCGCCCTTTCCAAGGCCTCTTCCACGGCTGATTCGGATGCTTGCAAGCCCACCCGGTTGATGATGCTGGCCATGCTGTACTGGCGTCGGTGGGGGCGATTTTCGTTCTGTGGCCATGTCGTGGTGGATGTCGCCGGGGCCCAGACTTGGGGGTTGTCGGCCAGCAGCCGGTCCACGGCTTCCAGCAGGTCGTCCTCGGTGGATTCGGGGCCGACCCGATAATTGTCTATTCTTGGAATGGGCGGCATCTTTGTTTCTCCTTCTCCGGCGCCGCTCATAGCGCCGCGGCCTTCCGGGCCCAGCGGTAGGCGGCCCGACTGCCTTGGGGCGGGTTGGCCCCGTCGATCCTTCGCTGGACCAGCCGCCGGGTGGCCCGCAGCCTGACCCGGGCCAGTTCCAGTTCCCTCTCCGGGAGGTGCGCGCCCAGGACCCGCACCAGTTCCTGCACGGAGTAGCGTACTCCGTTGGATTCACCGGCCCGGTTTTCGTCGTCGGCCCAGGCCTCGGGGTTCAGCCGGTAGAACCAGGCTATCTCCCCCAACAGGCTCCGGGCGTCTTGGGGGTTTCCCCACCGGGAGTTCCGGGGCGGTTACTCGTTCCTCCCCAAGGCCTGGTCGATGGCCTGGCAGATGCCGTCCTCGTGGAGCTCTTTCCAGGCCCAGGCGGCGACGTGATCGAGTATCGCCTTCCGTTGTTCCTGGGTCAGGTCGTCCCAGAGGGGTTCGCCCTCCCGTTCGTCGTCGAACTCGATCCGCTCGTCGTGGGCGCTGGCCACCCGGTTCACTGTTATGTAGGCCAGCAGCCGGTGGCTGTCCTGGGGGTCGTCGCCCCGGTATGCCTCGTTCCCGGGAAAAACGGCCCGGGGGTCGCCGCCCTTGGGTTTCCTTGCCTGGTCCTGGCTCATGCGTCTATCTCCAATTTCTCGACGTTGCCTTGGTGTATTCCGGCCGGTTCCGTGGAGAGTGCCACCCGGTCCGGTTCCCGAAGGGTAGCCCGAACCCCAGCTTCACGTCGGGGTCCCGGGTCAGCTCCGCCGTCAGGATCCGGGCGTTCTCTTCGTACTCCCTCCGGTAGCGGGCGTGGACCCGTTCCACGGGGATGCCGTACAGCCGCGCCAGCTGCTCGGGCAGTGTGTCCCGGGTGACGGCCTTCAGGTTGCCGACGGCCGAAGGCGTGGTGCCGTGGGTCTCCTGGATTATGAATCTCCTCACGCTGGTGGCCAACAGCCTTTGGGCGAACCCTTTGGGGTCGCGCAGCGGCAATAGCGGCGTCACCGTGAAGCAGGCGTGGAGGTTCTCCGCCCCGGCCCCGACGATTGTCTCGAGGGCGGCTATCCGGGCCTCGGTGGGCGGACAGCTGGCCTCGATGACCCGGCGGGTTTCCTCGTCGTTGGTGGAGACGGTCACGTTGACCTGGACCTCGTTGCCCTCGGCCCGGGCGACGGCGGCGATGTATTCCAGGTCCTCGGCGACCATCGGGCTGCGGGTCTGGAGGGTCAGGCCGAAGTTCTTCGCCCCGGCCATGGCCTGGAGGATGCGGCGGGTGACGCGGTGGGTTTTCTCCGCCGGTTGCCAGGGGTCGGTGACGGAGCTCATGAGACGGTCTTGCCGTCCAGTTCGCCCCGGGCCACGGCTTGTTGCGCCAGGAGGGGCGCATTGGCCTTGACGTCGACCCACCGGCCCCACGATGCGCCGGCCGGCGTGTTCTTCTGGGTGAAGGCGGTGGCGTAGCAGTAGCCGCAGCAGAAGGCGCAGCCGGAGTAGGGATTGAGGGTGTAGTCGTACTCGCCGATGAATCCGTTGACGGGGTTGAGGATTGTCCTGGCGGGCTTTTCCCAGGCGGTCATCCTGCTCATGGCGGGTTGTTCCTCCTTTCGTTTTCTCTCCCCGGCGGCGGGCGACACCGGGCGCCCACAAAGCCGCCGCCGGGGTTGGGGTGGGGGCAAGGATAACCTACCGGCGGCTGTTTCTTCTCTCCCGCAGCGTCATTACCAACTCCCTCCCGGTTATCTCCCGGGCCCCAGTTGGTCGATGGCCTGCTGCCGCTTGCTCCGGCTCACGTCCAGGTGTTCCTTCCATGTTCCCGGGTACTGGATGTGCCGGGGGTCAATTCTCAATCGCTCGGCTGCCTGCCGCAGTTCCTCCGGGGTGTCGGCGACCAGGCGGGACATTCTCATCCGTCCCAGGGGCCACCGGCCGTCGTCACGTGAATCATGCGGGTTCCCGGTTCCTTTCGGAGAAGTTCCCGGCTTCGGCAAGGGCGGTGAGCTGTACGGCGGCCTGGGCTACCCGGAGCCCTGCCTCGGCGAGTTCGCCGGGCTGGGCCGGGTACTTGTGAATGGTTCCCGTTGCCGGGAGTATCTCCAGGTCTTCGTAGGTCGTGCGGAGGAACTCAATGGCTTCGGGTGGAAGCTGTTGGTTGCGGGTTTCCAGGAGACCCAGCGTGTCTCCCAGGTCGGAGACGCGGAACCCCGGCGGGTTGGAACTTACGAATACGTCCACCACGGTCCCGTCGGGGTGGGTGAGGGGAGTCCTGAGCCGTATGACTCCGGAGGGGAGGGTTGAAACCCGGAACAGTTCCGGGAACTGGCGGGCCAGCAGGGTTGGGATTTCTGGGTCTGGGGTCATACTTCGTCTCCTGGTGGGTTCGGATTTTTCCGATGATGTCCGATTTCCTGGCGCCCGCTCTCTCTCAACATCCGTTCCGTGGCTTCCCGTTCCCGGTGAAAGATGTTTTCGTAGGTATGTTCGCAGACCCGCCTGATTCTCCGGTCCCGGGCCAGGTAATCCAGCGCCCGGGCCTGCTCCAGGCAGAAGTCGCCGTGGGGGGTTCCCCGGTGTTCCAGGTGAGCTTCGTACAGGATGGCGGCTTCGCCCAATACTGCCGTCTCCAGGTAGTTGGCCGTCCGGTAGGTGTTGTAGTTGTCTCGTCCCGCTCGATTTCGTGGATACGGTCCCGATCCAGGGCGACGTCATCCTCGACTTCCTGGGCCAAGTCGGGTCTCTCCCGGGCGTAGGCCAGGATTTCCGACTTCTCATCCTCGCAGATCCGGGCCAGGGCCCGCAGGCTCTCGTTCAGGTGATGCTGGGATTCCAGGACCTTGCCCAGCCGGTATCCTCTCCGGTGGTTATCGCTTTCAGTGTGGAATACCTCAAGGGCTTGTTGGATGTATTGAGCGTTGTCGAGCCGGTTCATTGCCTGGTACAGGGGGTGACTCTGCGCGTCCAGGTTCCGGCTGTGGAAGGTCAGGGCTTCCCGGTTCTGATTGCGTTGCTGGTCAGCCTCCTGTGCCATGATCCTCGAAAGCACGTGGCCCCGCCGCTCGTCGTGTTCCGGGCCGGAGTCGTATTTCATCGCCGAACCGACGGCCCGGATTGCCTCATTGTAGTGATGGGCTTTCTCGGAGATGGAATCGGATTCCCGCGCTCTTCGTTCGGTCCAGACCATGATGTTGCCCAGGGACGATGGCCATTCCTCGTACTGGATTTCGTGGGACGACAGGGCCGCGTCGCGCATGATGCTGCGTCCCTCGGCGATGCGTTCCTCGTTGTTGTTCAGGAGTCCCTGGGCGACTTAGTTCTCGCCGGTTTTCTGGAGGTGGAAGCAGGCTCCCAGGTAATCCTGTGCTTCCTGTGTCCAGTTGCCGGTTCCCTCCAGCGCGCACCGGGCGACCCATCCCTCGGTGTCGCCCCGTTGGGCCAGTTCCTCCAAGGTGGGTTCGGGTCGGGGCTCGACGCCGTATTTTTCCATGATCGGGCGGGCGTGTTCCTCGAGAGCTGCCCTCTGGGCCTTTCCCTCGTCGGTGTACCGCGTCAGGGCTAGGTAGTGGTCCTGGATTTCCTTGAAGTAGGGAGCGGCGATGTCCTTGGCGTACTGTTCGACCAGCTTCCGGTGTCCCTCGGGGGTGTCCCGGTACTTGGTTCCCACGTCCCGTTCCTCCTGGTATGCCGCCAGTATCACGTCGTTGCCGTGATCGGTGGGAACTTCGACGGGGTGGTTGGCCAGGTCCATTTCCAGGTACTCTTCCGGGGGGTCACGGAGTTCTTCGTGGTAGGTGTAGTTCTCGGTCATATTTCCTGCCCTCCCCGGTTCCTGTTTATGACAACCCCTGGCAAGTGGGCTGTAGCTACAATTTTATCCCGTGAACTCCCTCGGGTTTCTTTGCAGCCGGCCTGCCCTGCCCTGGATGCTGGCGGCGGTCTTCATCTACTCTCTCCTGCCGGTGATGTTCCTGCCCGACGGCGGCGGCAACGCCCTGTCCCAGGTGGCCGTTTTCCGGCTGGGGGTGTGCCTGGGCTGGCTGGTAGTGTTCCTGTCGGCCCGGCGCGGGTTCATCCGGGACCCGGAAACGTGGCGCAG
This sequence comes from Dehalococcoidia bacterium, assembly GCA_963665735.1. Lineage (GTDB taxonomy): Bacteria > Chloroflexota > Dehalococcoidia > Lucifugimonadales > UBA3495 > CATOSK01. The sequence goes on from OY762444.1 coordinate 2,653,261, forward strand.
GTTCGCCCGGGTTGTGAGGGAGCCGGGCTGCTTCCTGCTCTTCACCGGCTCGGTCCTGGCCTTCTGCGACATCGTGTTCTTCGTCTGGGTCCTCTCCTACCTGGATGGGCCGGTGGTGACGGTGATCTTCTGGACCTCGCCGGCCCTGATGATCTGTTACGATTCCCTGGTATTGTCCCGGGAGAATCGTTCCGGCTGGCCCCTGGGCTGGGCGGTGCTGGGCTTTCTCCTGCTGAGCTTCGCCGGCGGGACGCTGTCGGCGGTCTCGCCCGGTTTCTCCCCGGAGGCGGTTGATTCGGGCGCCCGTCTCGCCGGGGTGGGGCTGTCCATCGTGGCGGTGGCCCTGTGCGCTTTGCAGCCCAGCTCCTGGCGCCTGGGAAGAAGGCTGGGCGACTGCCGGGGAGACGGTATGTCCTTCAGCTCCCTGGTGATGGGGGAACTGGCGTCCAGCGCGGTTATCGGGGGGTTGGCCCTCCTGACCGGCGATTGGCCGTCCCTTCCGACCTCGGTGTGGTACTTCGGTTGCGGGTTTCTGGTGCTGGGTGCGAACCTGTCCTGGATCCGGGCCAACCTGCTCACGTCCAGCCCGGCGGTGAACGCGCTGCTCTACCTGTCCCCGGGGTTGTCGGTCCTGTGGCTGGCGCTCATCCCCGGGGGCGCTTCCCTGGAACACTGGTGGTTGCTGCTCTTGGGACTGGCGCTGGTCACGGTGAGCAACCTGCTGCTGGCTCGCCGGTTGGGTTGAGGGGGGTGTTCAATCCTTCATTCTCCCGTGGATGCCCGGCTGCCGGAGAATAAGGGAATAATGGGACTCGGGAAATTCCCCGAGTTGCCAGCGGCGGATCGAGTATCTCCGTTGCGGCGCCTGGCACTATGTCCCGTTTTCTCTGACGTAACACTGACGGTTTTCACTCCTCGCCTAAGTGGGCCAGTATCCGGCGGGCCAACCGTATCATCTCCTCCCTGCTGCCGGTGGCAGCCGTGTTCTCATCGTTGCCCTCCACTAGGTACGTTCCCTCGAATTCCTGGTGGGGTATGAACCGGACCCGGTCGGCAATCCGCTCGCCGCTCCAATCGGGATTCTCTTCAGGGCATCGTTCCACCGGGCGGTACTGGCTGGGGCAATGGTGTGTCCGCGCGTGTTCAGGGCACCTGGGCTGGCCGCAGCCTATGCACCGGGCAAGGTTCTCCGTCCTCCGGCACTCCGGAAGGTCGAAGGTGGGGCTGATGCAGTAGGGTTCCCGCGGGGGCGGTGTGTTCGCGTAGTCGATCTTCACGGCCACCCGCCTCGAGTCCCCGGTGTAGGGGGCCAGGGCCCGGATGAGGCCGTCCCGGTGAACTTCAAGGGCGGAGGTGTCCCGGAAGGTCATCAGGCGCCGGCCTTCGTATTCGGCGGTGGATTCGGCTTCGGCCATTGCCTGTTCCACCAGGCTCCGCCTGGTATAGTCGTCCCTGGATTTCCTTATCCCGGCGGCCAGGCGCGCGGCGGCGGACTGGGGCATTCTATTTCCCTCTCTCTCCTGTGATTGTTCTTCACGGATGGTGGTGTCGTGTCACCGTCCAGTTCTTCCCTTTTCCCGGCTGCGTCGATCTCTGTTGTTTTTAGAGAGTTCCGTGTGCTCAGCCTGTCATTCCGGCCGGCAGTCCCGCAGGGCGTTGCTGAGGTTGTCCCGGAGCCATCGGGCTTGTTCCAACGTAAGGCTCCACTGGTAGTCGTGCTTCTCTTCCGTATGGCTCAGGTGCAAGCTTATGATGGAGATTGATGGACGGGGTATTATCTGTATGTCTCCTACTTGTCTAAGGGCGATGATTTTGTACCCGGTTCTGTCCCGGTTGCACTTCTTGATTGGTATTGGTTGATTGTTTCCCTTCTGATGTGATTCCCCGGTCTGGAGAAGAAATTGGCGGCGTTTGATATTCCTGCCGCGTTTCTCCGTACCGGGGCAGGATTTTTCACCCTCCGGCTTAGGAGCATGGGACTCTTGGTAGACGCGCGAACGGTACCTGTTTCTACCTACGTTAGCCTATGCTAAAATTGCGCGGACTTGAGATTCAAAAAAGGGCAGGTGTCAAGATGGTCGGTGGATTTTCTGAGACTGGGTTCATTTACCTCTCATGCCATGAACTGGATGGCCTGATTGAAGCGGTACAGCGAGATGTTGAAGCTTTCCCTGATGCAGGCGTAGCTGGTGAACTGTACGGATAAGTTTGTGACTTTCTGGACGACTATGAGAAGTCCCCGATTGCAGGGGATTGCAAGTTCGTTGAGCATTCCCGGAACCGGGCATTTGGCTTGCTTGCCACGGTTCGTGGCTACCTGAAGATTCTATCCATCTTGGAAGAGACAGATTCTCTAGAATTTTGCAACCAGATGTGGGGTGATTGCGCGATCCTAGACGCCGCGATGGACCCAGTTTTCGAAGCCTTTGATCAGGGTGAAATTATTTCAGACCAGATGGCTACATTGTTTTTTAAGGGTGGAGTGGAGGTACCAGTGGAATCACGGCCGCGGGTGTTTGCTGCGGGTTTTAAAGGACTGCCACTGCTAAGCAATCGCCCTTCTATGGAAGGAGGAGAGTACCAGAACGACCTTCCAAGGGACCTTGCTGAGGTGGTCAGTCGTACGCAGTTGGCCGAGGTGGCCAGGCATCTGGTGATCGAAGGTCAGTTAAACCCCGAAATCTTTGGTGATCACAATGTACTCCATGAAACGTCAGGTGACACGCTAGGAGCCGTTGTTCGGGCTTGCGAGTCGTGGCAAGCGTTGAATCCTGACGTGAATTATCCTGCTTTCCACTTGGTGACCTCTGACATAAAGATATGGGGTGATCTCCGCGGTATTTTTTCAGGTGGGAATCTGGGACCTGGAATTGGACAGTTTTCATTCCATTTGTGTCCAGAAATCTCCGATCTTTTTGATGGACCCGAAAGTGTCTCGTTTTTGTTCGCGGAGCCCCGGGATGGACGCGCTGCCTTTGATGTGATTCACTTTACCGACATGGACAGCAACCTATGTCATACGCCTACTTTGGCCGTTAGGCCTATCGGCGATGGTCGGTTTGACATATCTTTGGAATTACGCCTTAGGATTGATGTTACCGAGCCAGACTGGATATTGGCAGTGGTCATGAGGTAGTCGTGCATCCTGTCCGAGGTGGTTGGATCCAATAGTGATTACCAATACCTTACTGCCCCGCATATTGGCGTTGCGGTGGTCGCCACTCCGGCGCAAGGGATCAACTTCGGGTTTGCTGGACCGGCGACGGAATCCTGGTATCTGGGAAGTTCAGCATCCGTCCGTGTTGGGATTGATGATATAACAGTTGTGGTGCTTTAGTGGAGTTAACGGACGGGTTTGACGTTATTCTCCCAACGTAGAATCCCTGTCCTGCTGCCAACGGCAACAGCGTTGCCCTAACGAACAAGGTAGCGGCCTGCGTCGTTGTTCCTGCCCGCCGCATTCAGTAGGATGGCTTGGTGAACGTCACCTCAACCATCTGGTCCGATCTGTTGCAATGGTCCTTGGAGTACGTCTTGTAGGTGTACTATCTTCCTGCCATGAGACTGCTCGAGTTGGACTATCACTCGCGAGGAGTCTCTTGGAACTCGCTACGCATTCTCCTGTATGAGAACTTGCCCGCCGTCTTCGACGTCTACGTTCAGGTTGTAGCCGCTCAAAAGGCGCATACCCACAAGGGGAGAGGAGTCCGAGATATGAACATCGACACTGCGGGGGAAGCCATCCCATAGCGCCGAGGCGACCCGTACATCCAATATAACTTCACTGCCATCGGCCAAAATCACCGGTGTGACGGTCACGAAGGGCAATTCCGGCGGCAGCGTCAGGCGTCCGTGATCCCTAATATCCCTGCGGGTGCGGGGCAACTTCTGACCAGGACTAGGGCCGCGTTAGTGTAAGACGGTCTGTCCCCGCGTGGATGGAAAAACTGATGGCAGCCACGCTCCCGGTTGACCCCCCGGAGGCAGATCCCTGCGCCGGGGCAGCGGCATACGTGGCTGCTGCTGCCATTATACTTTCCGGTGGCACCGAATCACAGTTCCAGCTTCAGGGGCTTGTTCAGCAGGCGGTTCGCCCGGCTCTTCACGGCCTCCATGTATCGTTGGGATACCTCGTACCCGATTCCCGCCCGCAGGTTTCGCTCCGCCGCTATCACCGTGGTGCCGGCGCCGGCAAAGGGGTCCAGCACCAGGTCGTCGACGAAGGAGTACATGGCCACCAGGCGTTCCGCCATCTCCACGGGGTAGGTGGCCGGATGGTGGGTGTCCCGGTCGCTGGGCAGGTACCACACTCCACTGGTGTACTGGCGCCATTCCTCCAGGGTCAGTTTGGACTTTTCCCTGACCTCGGGGCTCGGGGCCCTCCGCTGTCCCTCCTTGGTGAAAACCAGGATGTTCTCAAAAATGGAATCCAGTATCTTCGGCGTCGGGGGGTAGGGGTAGGATCCCCACAGGGGCTTGCCGCCCAGGGGTCCCGAACTGGCCCACCGCTTGTGCCAGATTATCTCGTCGAAAAACGTGAACCCCGCTCTCGTCATCGCCCTGATGGTGTCCGGGACGATGGGGTACACGAAGGCTCGTCCCTCCACTTTCCGGCGGGACTTCATGTTGGATACGTTCACCACGGCCCGTCCGCCGGGGATGGTTTTCCGGTGGATGGCCGCGAACACCCGTTGGAGGGAGTCGACGTACTCGGCGTAGGAGTCCTCGGCGCCGATTTCCTTGTCGCCGCCCCCGTAGTCCACGAAGTTCCAGTAGGGCGGGGAGGTGACGGTCAGGGCTACGCTCCCATCGGCCAGGGACGGGATGCCGTGCCGGGGGTCCATGTTGTCGGCAAAGATGACGCGGCTGCGGTGGCCGATTCGTATCTCCGGGGGTTGGTTCATCTCTACGCTATCCCTCCGGCAGGTTGAAGGCGGCCCGTCCGGCCCATCCCATGCGGCTCCGGTGGAGGCGGATCTCCGTCTCGTCGCAGACGGCGATGAGCTGCTCGCCGGGGTTCTCCCGGCCCCCTCCGGCGTAGAACCCGTTCTGGCCGGTGACGCCCCGGCCTCGGGGGGACAGCTGCCGGTCCTGCAGCAGGATCATGTCGGCCAACGCCCGGCCCTCCCCTGCGGCGGCGGTGTAGTCGTACCACCGGGGAGACTCGATTTCCGGGGCCGCCAGGACCAACCGGCCCCGGATGTCTTCGTACATCAGAACGGTCATGGATTCCCTTCCCGTCCTGCTTTTTTTGGTTCCTTTCGGGGCGAACTCCGGTCCGGCGTTCCGTGTCATCCTCATCCTCCGGCTGCCCGGCGAAACAGTTCCGCCACGTCGCTGCTGGTGGTGCCGGCCCGGTCGTTGTACCTGGAGACCGACGTCCCGACCTCCTGGCCGGGTATCACCCGGCGCAGCCGTTCCATCATCAGGTTCTGCACTTCGGTCCGGCCGGGGTATGCCAGGTCGATGAACCCGATGGCGCAGGCCCGGTTGGCCCTTTCCATGGTGAAGTGGTCGAACCTGGCATACTTCTGCCAGGTTCCGGGGTTCTTCTCGATGTAGTCGCCGGTGGCTTGCAGTACGGAGGGATGGTCCTCCCGGTCAACATTCTCCGGGTGTCGGTTCAGGTTTTCCATGAGTGGCATTCGGCTTCCTCGCGGGTGGGTTGAGAATTTACTACTGCGGGCCGTCGGTTTCCATTCCCGCCCGCCATCCCCCGGCGCTCCGGACTACTCTGACCATGAGCCGGAGGATGTCCGTCAGGGCGGCTCCCAGACCCGGCAGCAGCAGGGCCGGGGTCGTGGCCAAGAGTTCCGGGCCAGTCCGGCCGGGCTCAATTGCCAGCAGGGGCAGGATGTCCGTCGGCAGGAACACCGTCACCGTGGATACGGGATAGATCATCACCGCGGCGCCTGCTGGATGGGATAGGCAATCCGTGTAAACCGGTATATCAAACGGCTGGCTCCGGTCCTTTGGTATATGGCTTTACGCAACGGGGTGATGAACCCTGCCGGGGTTGCCGGACCGGTCACGGGTTCTCCCCCACGTCTTTTTGCAATTCCCTTTCCCCGGAAACGCCCCGTTCGCCCTGCTGTCCTTCCTGTTCCTTTCCCAGCACCGCCCAGGCCAACGCGGCCTGGTCCTGGAGGGATTCCGCCCGAATCCAGCGCAGCCGGGCCCGCAATGATTCCTCCGCCCTCCGTACCGCGTTCCCTTGGTCGGGATTTTTATCCCACTCCAGCTCCGCCGCCCGGGCGTGAAATCCCGCCGTCATCGCCTCGGCTACGGATTCCTGGGCCCGGGCCTCCGACTCCATGGCCAACTGTTTCATGTACTCCAGGGCCGCCCGGTCCATCGCCTCCCGGACCTTCGCCTCGTCCCCGGCGTGGCCCGGCATCTCCCGTATGGCCCGGCTCCGCGCTTCGTTGGCAATCTCCTGCTGTTCCAGGGCGGCTCTCTGGGCCTCCCTGGCCTAGGTCCCGGGTATTTTCCACCTCGCTCCGAATTTCCTCCGGGCCCCTGATTCCGTCGTCTCCATCGGAGGGTTCCATCACTCCGGTTCCTCCGTCTTTCTCTTTCATCTCGCCAGCATCTCCTCGCCGAACCAGTGGAGCTGCTCCGCGCCGTCGGCCCGGTGTTCCAGCCACCACCCTGGGTCGGTGACCGCCATGACGTTCCGCCGGGCCCGCTGCGCCCGCTCCGGAGTCCAGTCGGGGCCCAGGTCCGGGTTCTCCCCGCTCTCCGCGTCCATCCGGTGCAGCAGCTCCCTTCTCACCACCTCGGCCGCGGCGGCCTGCCGGGGCGGTCCCTCCAGGTGGGGCAGCCCCTGCCGTTGGGCCAGGAGAGCGGCTTCCCGGGCTTCTTCCTCCCGGCACTCCCGGTAGGCATGGCGGGCCATGTTCCTCACCTGGGAGGCCTTGTTGTTGCCGGAGCCCTTCACCTGCTGGCGTTCCGGGTGCCCGCAGGACATCACCACGTTCACCGAGGGCATTCCGATTCCTCCTCCTGCGGGCTGCATTCGGGACAATCGGGCGGTCCCTGTCTCCTGGTGAACTCCTCCGGGTCCACCTCCCACTCATTTCCGCATATAAAACACTTGGCCATGCCGGCCAGGGCCATCATTTCTTCTACCGGGGTTCCTTCGCCGGATTCCTCGATTGTCGCCAACGCCAGGTCTATATCCTCCTCGCGGGAGGGAGACGGGGATTCCAGCATCTCCCGTACCAGCCGGTCGGCCCGTTCCATGTTGTCGGGGTCCCGGCGGAGTTCCCAGGCCCGGTTTCCCATCTGCCTGGCGCACTCCAGGGCGGCGCGGGTGCAATTCTCCTCGGATTGTTCGAGGTGGGCTTCGCGGACCAGGAGGCTCATGGCGTTGTTGACGGTTGGGTTCTTGCGCAGCAGTCTGGATGCCTCCGCCAGTTGTTCCCTTGCCCGCCGTTTTTCCAGTGTGGCTTGCTGGGCGAGTTCGCAGGCTTCTTTCATTTCCCCTCCCGTGGGGTTGATTCTACTTTCCCGCCGGCGGGTTCCCGTTTTGCCCTTTGCCGGAACAATCGGGGGGCCGAAGCCGGGTGTTACCCTTTCGCCATTCCGGTTTTCACCGCGGAGGTTCCTTGATGCGATTCCTGATTCTCCCAGGGCTGTTGATCCTGTTCCTGGGTTGCGGCGGCGACGTTGACGCCCCGGAGGTCATTCTTACCATCACTCCCCGGCCGATGGCTGCGACGGCGACGCCCTTACCCACCGAGACGCCGGCTCCCACGGCAACGGCCGTTCCCACGGAGACTCCCGAACCCACCGCCACCTCCACCAAGCCCGCTCCCACGGAAATTCCCGGGCAAACTCATGGGGAAGAAATTTCCCCCGAGGACCCGTCCTCCTACTTCGCCCGTTCCCTGGAACTGGCCGTGGCCGCCGGTTCCTACCGCTACGAGGTTTCGGTCCGCAACCACGCCTGCTCCCAAACCCCTCCCGATGCTCCCCTCGCCCCCGAGTGCGCTTTCTTCGTGGAGATGAAGGGCCGGACGGTTATGCCGGACCGTTCCGACGGCTCCTTCGCCTTCTCCCTGGTGGGGATGGCGATCTCGGTGGACTTCATCTCCGTGGGCGCCGATTCCTATATCCGTTCCCCCCTCACCGGGGAGTGGGAGCGGGACGAGGACGGGGACATGGCCTTCCACGGATTGATGCAGGAAGTGTTGACTATCTCGGATGAAGAAAACCTGGTCTACCGGGGCCTGGAAGAGATGGACGGGGAGGACTACCACGTCTTCGTGGGAACGGAGTCCGGCGACGATTCATCCACCTATTCCCGGTTCAGCGATGATCTGCGATCCTCGGACGGGGCCGAGGCGGAGGCGGTCTACCGGTTCCACGCCGGGGACGGGCTGCTGCGGCTGGTCTCGGCGGAGCCCTCCGGTGAGGTCGTTCCCGAGGAGGATTTTGTCGTGGAACTCCGGTTCAGCGACTACGGGGAACCCTTCGTCATCGAGGCTCCCCAGGTTTCCACGCCCTCCGCCGTACCCGGTACGGGTCCGTTGGTTCCGGTTCCCCCGTCGGCTTACGTTGACTGCGACGAACTGCTCCGGGGCTGGCTGCGGGTGCGGGATGAAGTTTCCTCGGCGGGGGAGGTGAACGAACTGGCGGCGGAGGTCCTGGTGGACTCCCCGGCCTGCACGGCCCAGGGATGGCAGCCGGCGTCCTTTGACCCTCCAAACCCGGCGGCACTCTGCTCCGGCGACCTCGATTGGCGTGGAATCAGGAACTCAACGGTGGGAGGGTATCACCTGGCCCCGGGGCTGGTTACGGAATACGATTCGGGCCACTCGCCGGTCACCATGCGGGATGGTTCAGGGAACATGATCGTCTACTGGGACCCGGAGTCGCCGCCGGGGGACGGGGCCGGCTGCTGGCTGTACTTGGCGGGGCCGCAGATATGGGCTTCCAACTCTTACGGGGAGGCTCCGGCCACGCCGTGACGGTGGGCCTTTTCCACGATGCCCAGGCCCAGCCACAAGACCCACTCGGACCAGTCGCCTTCTTCAAACAGCCGGTAGTATTCCCACCTCTCCCTCAGGATGAAGGGGCTGATGGGGATGCGGGTTCCCAGCATCCGTTGCAATATGGCCCGGCCGGCGCGGCCGTTGCCGTCGGCGAAGGGGTGGACGGTCTCGAAGTGGATGTGGGCCCGGATGGCTTTGGCTACGGCATCCCCGTCCTGGCAACCGGACACCGGCCATCGGCAGCCGTCATAGAATTCCCGCATCAGCGCCGGAACCAGTCCCGCTCCCGGCGGCCTCCAGTCCCCGATGGTGACTCCGAAGGTGCGGTACCGGCCCGGCTGGGCGTGTTGCTGGTTCCGCATCATCCGCCGGTGCAGGTCCAGCAGCAGGCTCTCCTCGTCCTAGCCATACGGTTCCAGCAGGTATGACTCCAATGCCCCGGCGTGGCGGGCGATTTCTTCCTCGTCGTACTCGCTTTCGATGTGGGCCGACGCCCGGGCCTCCTCGGCTATCATCTCCCGGGTCTGGGTCAGAGCGGCCCGGCGGAGGGCTTAGGCGGCGGCCTCCGCGGCGGACATGGCCTGAGGGTTGGGTTTTTCGCGGGGTTCAGGATGATGGAGGAACGCTTCCCGGTTCCGTTGCATGGTTTTCCTCTTTCGGTTGTTTTGGCACGGACTGGTTCCGCCTTTCGTTCACGGCTACGACCAAGTTCCACACGGTCACTCCGAGGGAGAGGGCCATGATGAAATATAGGATGGGTTTGCCCTCGGTAAAGGCGACCGTAAAGGTGATGCCCAGTATGAACAGGGCCAGGGTCGTCGCTGTCAGGGATATTACGGTGAATATCCTGTCGATGGTGGCGTCCCGGGTGTACCGGTAGTTGAGAAACGAGGCGGCGGTGAGAATGAGGGAGGCCATCACGGGGTCGCCGGGAATTATTCCCCGGTCAGTTCCCTGACTTGGATGCCCAGGTAGTAGTAGACGACGGCGGTTGCCAGGATGGCGACGACGTTGCTCTGATTCAGGGACAGTTCCCGGAAAAGCGTCGGGGTTTCGCTTTTGTCTTTCATGTCCGGTTATCTTCCTGTTTGGTGAAGTTCGGGCAGGTAACTGAGTTAATTGTTGGGCGGTGAGTCTACCTGTCCAGCGATGCCTTCGCTTCTTGCGCCTGCTCGCGGAATCTTAGGGCTGCGCCGTCGATGCGGCCCTTGTTCTTGTAGTAGAACAGGTCGTCCCGGGTCAGCCCGGTGATGTCCAGGGCTAGGTCCAGCATCACCGGCTGGAGATGATTGTTCAGGTACATCCCCATGCCGGTTCCGGCAACGGTTCCCGCTATTCCTCCCAGCAGGTTGCCGATGCCGGGTACGAAGGAACCGGCCGCGGTGCCGGCCATGCCTCCTGCGGTTGCCAGGACGGTGTTGATGCCCATCCGGGACATCAGTGTCAGGGTTTGAACTACCTGGATCCGGTTCCTGGCGCTCCGGTCAACGTCGCTGAATTCACGCTCGGTGCTGATGACACTGTGGATCAGCCGGGCGCCGGCTATGATGGCCCCGGCGTAGGGAATGATTTCGGCAACGCCGTCAGGAACGTCGATGCCCAGGTTGCCGCTCAGGGTGTCCAGGCCGTCGTTTATGCTTTCCACGAATAGGTAGTCGGGGCCGATGTCAACCAGCCGGTCCATGACCTCGGGGGCTGATTCGGCCAGGCGGTCGTGGATCTCGGAACTGACTGCAAAGTTGAGGTCGGGGTTCTAGGTTGCCAATGCCTGGACCTGGCCGGCGTAGCCTTCGGCGCCGGTCTTGACCTGGAAGAGGACCTCCACGCCATCGGGCGACAGCGCGCTTATGTCCCACAGGGGGGTCGTCGGGTCGACGGGTATGACTACATTGGTGTAACCGGCGGATTCCAGGGTTTCGGCAAGTTCAATCTCTGCTAACTTGCCCTTGATCCCGATGATGAACCCGGTCATGGAATCGGGACCCTGGTCCATCATCCGGGTCCAGTGCTCGGACAGGGAGTGGTCCGCAGCCAGGTTGGGGTAGGCCAGCTGATAGGCGGCGTTGATGCCGTCATCCACGTTGGTGGCCTCGAATACCGACCAACTGGCGATGGACGCGGCGGATGCGGCTTCGGCGGCTCTTCCGGCCCGGTCGGAATTGTTGAGGGATTCCACGCGCTCCCGGAGGGTGATGGGTTGGGTGGTGTCCTCGGACAGGGGTATTTGACGGAGGGCCGGGAGGAGGTCGTTGGTGGACTTCATTCCTTGCTGGGACCGTCCTTTCCCTACAGGATGCTGATGATGATGGCAGTCAGGGAGATGGCGATGGCGGCGGCGCTGGTTCCGGCGGATACGAGCCGGTTGCGGCGGTCGCGCTGGGATTGCTCGGCGCGCAGCCGGTCAATCTCGTGCTGCAGGCGGTTGTCGTCCTCTGATCTGGTCGCCCTGACGGCGTCGGCGGCGCGTTGGTCCAACTCTGCCTGGAGTTCGGCTGTGATCCTGGTCTGTTCCGACCGCAGTTGTGCCATTGTCTCGTTGAGGTTCCGGTTGTGTTCCTCCTGTACTTGGTGCACCGCGCTCGTTATGGCGTCGGCCTGTTCTATTCGGAGTTGGGTGGCGGTTTCGACTTGCTCGGCCCGGAGTCGTTCCATGACCTGGTTTGCTGCGCTTGAAATGGCAGCGGTTTGCTCAGCCCGGAGCCGGTTGGCGGTTTCGACTTGCTCGGCGCGCATCCTCTCCTGGGATTCGGCTACCGCCTTTCCCACCACCAGGGGAAGGTTCTCATGGTCGGCGATGTGGTTGGTCAGGATTTGGTTCTGTTGTATCACCCGGGGTATCAGTTCCCTGTTGATGACTTCCTGCTCTTCCCAGAACCTGACCCGCTCGGCTATGCCGGCGGACTCGGGGTCCATATTCGTTGCCGGCTCTGCGATGCCGATGGGCTCGGGGTTGACGTTCGTCTCTTGTCCCGGCGCATGGGCATTGATCCCTTCTTTGATAGTCCTGCCGAGGGACTCGGCGGTTTCCTGCTCCTTGAAGGAAAAGCTGCACACTTCCTTGTCCCAGTGCATGAAAACCAAGGATCTACCTTGGACTCTGACGTACAGTGGGTTCCTACGGTTGCCCAGTCGGTTTTGATAGATGAGTTGGTCCGCATCGCTGACGATGACTTGGTCTCGGGTCACGATGATAACCCGGTCCCCCCAGTGAAAGCTGGCTACGAGGGCTTCACCTTCGTTCTCGTCGATGTAAGCGCTGGCCAGAGCAAAGGCTTGCTGGTTTATATTCTCGCTGCCGATGATGTTGATTTGTTCCAAGGTCATGGGCATGAGTGTTGCTTCTCCCTTCCTGCGTGGTTGGGGCTCCTGGTGGGCGTTCGTTGCAGGAGGGATTCTAGGGCGTGTTGACACAAAAAGGGTGGAATTGGGTAAAGATGGGCCAGGCAATGGGGAATCGGAGGTAGTAAGATAGCGGGACAAAAGAGCTGGGCGGGGAGGTGGCGGCGTGGAAATTACCGAGGCGCAATACCAGCGAATAGCGCATCTCTTTCCCAAGCACCGGGGCAATGTCCGCCACGGCAACCTGGAAGTGCTGAACGTGATTCTCTACGCCACGGAGAACGGCTGCAAGTGGCGGGGTTTGCCGGACAGCGTGGGCAACTGGAACACCTTCTATCAGCGCTGGTATCGGTGGAACCGGAAGGGACTGATGCGGCAGGTGATGGAATACCTGCAAGAGACGGGGGAGACCTGGGCGGAAACCGGGCTGGCAGCGTTGGACTCCACCAGCGTCAAGGTGCATCCCGACGGCGCTGGCGCCTTAAAAAACATGGGCCGCAAGCCATTGGCAAGTCCCACGGTGGCTGGAATACCAAAGTCCACCTGATGGCCGCCAATGAGCGGACCAGCCTGGCCTGCTCCCTCTCTCCGGGCCAGGCCCATGACGGGGTGGAAGGACGGAAACTGCTGACGCGGGTAGGCCGCCTTGCGGAACCGCGGGACCTGGTCATGGACCGGGCTTATGAGGGGAACGCGACCCGGCAACTGGCGGAGGAGTTGGGCTACATTCCGACGGTACCTCCCCGGCGGCATCGGAAAGTCCGGTGGGAGTACAGCCGGGAGCTATACGCTCAGCGGAACATCGTGGAACGGTTGATCCGGCGACTGAAGGGGTTCCGGCGGGTCTTCACCCGCTACGACAAGCTGGATTGGATGTACCTGGGGTATGTGACCTTGGCCTGCGTCTATGAGGCTTTTTTCCGACAACTTAGTGTCAACACGCCCTAGCACGCGCGCGGGGGGTGGGCGGATTTCCCTGTTGGTGGAACATCTGTTGCGGTTCAGGGGTGGGGGTCCTTCATGGCGGCGAAAAAGACCCCGGCGGATGGGTTGGCGGCAACGGGATTCACCAAAATAACCCGTCACCATCGACCCGCCGGGGTCTCTTCCTTCTTATCCTTGGACCCCGGGCGGATGGGGGTTGCCGGCAGGGTTCAAGCGCTCTGCCCTTTGAGCTACTCCCCCCGACGGGGGGAGGCAGGACTCGAACCCGCATCTCTCCATCTATGAGTGGATAACCTGTCGACTTCGACCCGCCCGGGGGCCATGGTCCTGTTTCCTTATTCCGCCGGAACGGGCGGATGGGGTGGTGCCCCCGGAGTTTCGCGCCGCTCTACCACTGAGCTACTCCCGCAAGATGCGGGAGGTGGGACTCGAACCCACGGCCTGCGCGTTCCAAATAACCCGAGAACTTCGACCCGCCCGCGCCGGCGGCTTCCATTGATTTTGACACTTCCCCGGCGGATGGGTGATTGGCGATGGGGTTACTATTGGAGAATAACCCACCGTCTTCGACCCGCCGGGGTTTTTCATGTTTCTGATGATTCCCCGCGTGGGGGGCGCCGTTGGATAACAACAACCCTGGGAAAGAAAAACGTCCGGGGACGGATGGGGTGGTGTCGCTGGGGCTTCGCACCGCTCTGCCACTGAGCTACGCTCCCCCTTGGGGGAGAACGGCGGGAATCGAACCCGCGCCCTATACGTTCCAAATAACCCGACGGCGTCGACCCGTCCCCGGAATTATTCTACTTCCCCCTCCATCACTGCTATCTGGTCGCTCCCGGCGAAGTCGGCGATGATCCGGGGCGCGGCGGCGTCAAAGCCCACCACGTCCAGCATCCCGGCGTCCTCCGGGTCGGCGATGGTGAACCCGTTGGACACCATGCCCACCACCACCAGCTTGGCGGGAATGTCCATCTCCCGGCGGTACTTCCGCAGCGCCTCGGCGGGGTGAATCTTGCCGGCCCAGGTCTCGCTGTCCGTCAGGACCACGAAGCAGTCCACCGGGATTTTCTGGTCCAGGGCGTCCATCATCGGCAGGGCGCAGTCGGTGCCCCCGAAGGGCATCTCTTCAGTTTTCCTCATGGCGTCGGTCAGGCTGTCCCCGGCGGTGATGTCCAGGGGCGCCATCATGGCCCCGCGGTATGAGCCGTCCGACCGGGAGAATCCGGCGATGTAGTGGTTGGGCTCCCGGCGGGCAATCGCCATGGCCATGGCTGCGGCTGCCTCCCTGGGAGTCAGTCCGGGCACCCCGGCTATCTGCCCGTAGCTCATGGAGCCGGATACGTCCACCGCCAGGTAGAACCACTTCCCCGTTTGGGGAGCGTGCTGGAAGGAACGCTCGAAGGCGGCGTCCAGGGCCTCCGTCACCTGGGGTACCGGCGTCCAGGTATTGTCACCCCGCTGCGCCTTCCCGGAGCGGTAGGTCACCAGGGCCGAGAGCACCTGGATGGGATGTATCCGGCTCCGGTCGTCCCGGCCGATCCTGCCGATGGTTTCCACGGCGCGATCGAACCGCATCGGGGTGATGACCCCCACCCGGGTCAGGGTTGCCAGGTTGCGGACGGTGGCCACCAGGGGCATATCCTCGTAGAGGGCCTGCCAGACCTCCTTCTCCTGGAGCATCTCGGCGGGGACCATCTCCCAGCTCATGCGGTTTTCCCGGATGAGGGCGGCCAGGGTTTTCGCATCGGCGGTCTTGGCCTGCTCGTAGGCGTGGATGATGCCAAGGGCGTCCCGGTCCCCGGGCAGATCCCCGTGGGTGACCCACTGGAAGACTTCCCGCAGGTCGGGGTTGATGTCCGGGGTGTCGGCGTGGGACTTGCGGAGCAGGTCCCGGTGGGTCCAGCCGTAGCGCTGGCGGTACTTGACCGCCTGGTAGGCCACCTGTTCCGGGATCTTTTCCAGGTACCAGTTGGCGACGACGTTCCTCAGCCCCCGGCCCCAGCCCCGCAGGGCGTCGGCGTACTGGACGAACTGCATCAGCTGGCTGGCGGTGCGGGCAGCGTCGGGAACGCTCTCGAAGGCCAGCTTCCGGGTGTCCTCGCTGCCGTGGGCGGTTGCGACGGCCAGGGCGAACAGGGGCGGGCCGGCCTTGGGCGCCCTTCCCTGGCGGATGACGTCCATGATTTCGTTGACGGTTCTCTCTCCGTCCCGTTCCACGCAGCGCTTGACGGCGGCGGCGTTTTCCAGGGTGAGCTGCCGCTCCCCGGCGTAGTAGCTGCCCCCCTCGGAGCCGAGGATGAGGAACCGGCCCAGCCGGGTGAAGTCGTCCACCGGGTAGGAGTAGCCCCCGGCGCTGTTGGGAACCTGCTTCTCGTCCAGGGCTTCGTCCTGGGGAACGGGATCGGTGACTATTCTGGTCAGGTAGGTCATGGTTGGTCCGCCTTGCTGGATTTTTCGTGGAGGGCCGGGGCGCGGTGGCCCTACGGCGAGGGCGCCCCGGCCCGGTTTTCATTATGGGGAAAAATAAGGGCGGGAAGTTTCCCCGGTTCGGAGAACTTCCCGCCTCGTTTGGCGCGGGTATGCGATGGGGATGAGTTCTCTACTAGCCCGGGGGTTCTCCCGGCCTGAAGTTCATGCCGCACGTGGGGCGGGGTTGGTTATGGAGGTCTTGGCGGTTCATATCTCTTTCAGGCTAACACGAAGGCTTGGGGCCGGTCAATCGCTTTGTCGCTACGGTATTCTCAACGTGCGTTGGTATTAGATCAGGTCCAAGGGGAGGCACACCAAGGCTATGGAGTCCCGTAGCATGGTTGCGTTCTTGCTGTACCCCTTGGTCTTCCGCTGCAACCGCTTCAACTTGTCCCGCAATCCGGAATGCAGCCCCTCATTCCAGTTCACTGCACCGCCCTTGCCCACCACGTGCCGATTGGCCGGCAGCCATTCATACACCCGGTAGGCATCGCTGCGGTACACCTTCGCCTCCGGCAGTCGCTGATACAACCGCAGAAACGTGACTTCCGAATGGTCTCCCGCCTGGAAATCCACCCACCGGCTTCCATCTTCTTCCTCAATCACCGCCGTCCAGACCCACACCTCCCGCCGCTTCCCCTTCCGCCGGGATCCCACATAGCTCCACATCTCATCCAGGGCGATGACCCGGGCGGGCTGCCGGCGTCCGCCACTGACCCCCGTCGCCCTTTGCCGCGCCAGAACCGGTTGCAACCGGCCCGCCCACCGGACTTTTTTTAACCCAGGAATAGACCGTGCCCAGCTTGACCCGCAACACTCGGCTGATGGCCGACAGGCCCAGACCCTCGGCGTACAGGTCCACGGCCAGGGACTTCACCCGCTCCGGTTGGTGGGGACGCTCCGTTCCCGGGATGAAGTGTTAGTGACACTGCCCGCAACGGTAGGTTTGCTTGCCCCGGGACTTCCCGTACTTGGGCAGATGGTTGGAGCCACACCGGGGGCATTGCATATCTTCCCGGTAAGCCGGCTGGCGAGCCATCGTCCTTCCCTCCCCTTTGGATTCACCCCTTATCCCCATATCTTAACTAATACCAACACAAGTTGAGAATACCGGCCACGGGGGCCAGGTCGGTATTCTTACTCATCGCTGTATCCTCCTTGATCATCTTCCCGTTCATTCTGCCGGGAGCGCAGCCGTTCCAGGCGCTGCTCGCGGCGCAGTTCCCGATCTTCCATGTACAACCGAAGGGCCTCACGCACCAGTTCGCTCATGTCGCGGCCCTCTTCGTCCTTCACCCGCTGCACCTCCTGGAACATCTCTGGCGGCAGCGAGAAGGTGATGGTCCTGGATTTCCGGTGTGGGGGCATGGTTCTCTTTTTGCCTGGTATGATATTAGATTGTCTTACTATTATTATCGGCGCCCCAGACCGGTTCGTCAAGGTACGGCCAGCGCCGCGTACGGGCTGCCGGTTGTCTCCTCAAGGCTGTGGCTTGGTCTCGCGTAAGCGATGGCCGGCACGGTCGTTTCTCTGGTGGTGTGGCGGATTCCTCCGGTCGTTACAGCGGGTAGTGTCTCACTTTGAAATTCACGGGTTCGGACGCGGCTTACATGGGCGGCGCTTGCTATCGCTGTATCCACCCTCAGAGGCTCTACGTCGGGGTCCAAAATCTCTCGACTTCAATCAGAGTGCAACCCCGGTCTTGGGCTATGAGTTTGCACGATGCGACGCAGGCACGGTAATCTGCCTCACTCAATCCACCAATACTCTTGAATGACCGCAAGCCGTTAATGATATGCGGGAATCCTCGGAACTCGCTCCGCAGGTTCCGGACCAGATTGTTGTCAAATGCCGGATGGATTAGATTGTCCAAATTTTCCCTGCCGAACCCAGCCTAGTAACAAGTCGTCTTGAGATAGATGGCGATCGTCTTGGCAGCCCATCCAAACGGCATGGATTTGGGCTTGCCCTTCTTATCCTCGTATGTAGCCTTCCGTATGTCACGGAGTGCTTTAGCGTGCCACCGGTCGAAGTCGCCTTGTTTGATGCGTCCGCGTCCAGTATCGAACAACGGTTGGCAATCGAGTTGGCCAAGAGCGCAATCAACGATCTCCTGACTCCAACCCCTCACAGCAGATTGAGCGGTCCAGTAGCCAAAGCGATTCGCAATTTGCCACTTCACTGGTTCCTCTTTCCAATCCAACATAGGTACTTCCCCATTCGGTTCATCAAGGCGGGTTTAGGCATCGTCTCATTGATGAATGACCGCGGCTGGTAGGACCACGTTCAAACTCGTGAAATCCAAACTGACACACTACCTTACAGGGTGTCGCTTTGAATGCCTGGAGCGCAACCCCCAACTGTCATCATCGACGCCGCTTTTGCCGACGTTGGTCTCCGTGCCTGCCGCCAAGCTACGCCCTTTCCGGGGCCGACACCGTGAACACGGACCGAGTGGACGATTCCCCCGTCAACAACGACGTGGTTGACCGGGCCGAGGACGGCGCGCAGCTCACCTCCTTGGTGAACGAGCGCGTCATCACGGGTCAAAATCGGCGCGTCAATCACCCGATCTCCACGCCGGCGACTTCCGCTTGGCGGAGGACCGCAACCCCGACGATCTCGCATCCCGCCAGAGGATCGCCCCTCCGGAGACCCGTCCAAGGCCGGATTCGATGTCATACCCGTGTACAGGGATTTGGGTTGGTTCCCTTTTGGGCATTTTTCACCCCCTTTTGAACTCAAAACGTATGGAATAATTCGGGCCGAAATCCGGCATTTGCAAGCACTTGGGGGTAAGGGCCGGTTCCGGAAATCACGGTGATGATCCCCATTCGGGAAGCGAACATCCAGCTCGCTCGCGGCAAGCGGCCCGAGCCGGTCGCCTCCGGTGAACGCCGCCGTCGTCCCTCCACTCGATGACGCGTCAAAGTGCAATCCCTTCCGGCGGTTTCCGACCAAGCGTGCCCTGAAAGGAGAAATGGCAACATTGCAGAGTGCAACCGCAGGGGTCATTGAACTGAAATCGGGTTGATTGGTACAGGCGGCGGGTGATTCCGGCAAACGATTTTGCTGCGGGTCCATAATCACTTTATTGCACCCATTGCATTGCCGTTATTGCACTTCCGACGCCAAGTGGAGCCCGTGGTGAGCCGTGAGGAACACGCGGGCGGCGATGATGACGGCGTAGCGGGCGGGACTGTTGCCGCTCTATTGGATTGCCTCCTGCCGGACCCGTGGGAAGTCCTGGCGGGCGAACCGGGTGGAGTGGTGGCTGTCGCCGGCGCCCTGGGGCGCATTGCCGCCCACCGGTCAGCAGCTGCGATGTCGGGGAGCGAAGCTCGCGGGTGGAGTTCTGCGGCGCCAGCGGCGTCGGCGACGAACCAAGTCTCTCCGCCCAGGTTGCCATTGGCGTGATGGGCGTTTGCGGCGGCGACGATTAGCGACCTCCCACCGGCGGAGCCCGTTCGGTTCGCCTCGCGTCCCGCCACGAAATCACCCCTCCGGGAACTCGGCCCAGGCCGGATGTGATGTGATACCCGTGTACAGGAATCAGCGCCAGTTGTAGAAATGCAAGTCGCGGCCCTTTTGAACTTGAAACGGGGGCGATTCGGGGATCAGGAGCCGAATTTGCAAGCAATGTCGGGTAAGGTCCCGTTCCGGTCTCACTTGCATTTCTGCAAGTCGGCTTCCGGGGTCAGCCGGGCCGGCATGGGGACGGCGGCGCTGCGCCTGGAGGGTCTCCTTACGCCGATGTCGGCTGCATGAGCGGGGATCAAGGCGTTCCAAATGAGCGGTCCCGGCTCGCCCTGACGACGGCTCCGGCAGGCAGGCCGTGATCCCCCAGCATGATGACGCCGGCGTCACCCCATATAAGGCATGGCATCTGCGGGGGCGTGTGTGGTGTCATACCCGTGTACAGGGATTTGATGCTGGTGGACAGTTGTCCAATCCTGTCCGGTTGAACCTGAAATCGGGGGAAACCGCCCCCTATAGGACGGTTTTGGCGAACACTTCGGTTCCAGGGTAGCTTCCAGCGGGGCCGGACAGTCCCGTGCGTGGCAATTGCAGAAAGTCAATCGGGAAAAACGGGGTCGGGTTGACGTCGCCCCGTTGCGGAGTAGCAGAAGTG
Organism: Dehalococcoidia bacterium; assembly: GCA_963665735.1. GTDB lineage: Bacteria > Chloroflexota > Dehalococcoidia > Lucifugimonadales > UBA3495 > CATOSK01. The sequence goes on from OY762444.1 coordinate 2,673,145, forward strand.
CAATCCGGGAGGTCGAGAGCATGAGCGGTGAGGATCAGGAGCAGTATCCGGCCAGCAGCCGGAGCGTGGAGAGCCTGCGGGAGTTGCGGCTCATGGCGTTGCTGCGGGACGTGGTGGCTGAGCAGGGCAAGGTGAAGGCGGCGGACACCCTGGGGGTCAGCTTCCGCACCCTGTCGCGAGCGGAGGACACGGGCCGGTTGACTCCGCGCCTGGCCGACGCTTTGGAAAGCCACCTGGTGCAGGGCGGGGGGACGGCGGCGGCGCAGCAGCGCAGGCGTTTGGGAGAGCTGGCGGACCGGGTGGCGTTGTTGGAGCGGGCGCTGGTGGATGGGTTGGAGGAACTCAGGCATGAGCAGGCCCGGGCATGGGAACAGGCGGAAAGGCGGCTGGCGGCGCTGGAGGCTGGGCGAAGTGTGGTTCCCATTCAGCGGGCGTTGGCACGGCGGTAAACACGGCGCAATTAGGGACACCGGCGGCAGGCACGGCGGCCAAGCCCGCGGTCCAGCGGCCCCGGCGGGTGTACCCCGACCTGGTAACCGCCGAGGCGGAACCCGGCGAGGAGCTGGTGTACGGCGACGTGGCCACGACGGTCATCGTGAAATGGCGGGAGGCCCGGAACGCCTTCGGCGTGGCCACCGATGCACTGGACATCCTGAACGCCCGGCAGCGACGGCTGGAGCTGGAAGTCGAGCTGATCCAGGAATACGGACTCACCCTGCCCCCGGCGACGCGCTCCTGGGACTGGGGCGACCGGCGGCAGGAGGTCCGGCGGCGGAACGAGATGCTGGACGAGGTGATCGTGGACCGCAAGATGCTCAGGCTGCGCCGTTTCCTCACCCTGGGGTTTGTGGCGGAAGTAGGCTGGCGGGGATACCGTCGGAACGGCCATTCGGATGCTGCGACTTCGTGGCGAACACTTGGGGCGACAGGGGGCGAAAAGACGGGTTTTGGGGTTCCCAGGACGGGGACGGGGGGTGAGTAATTGAATGCGTTGTCCGGCTTTTTCCAGTGTTTCCAGCCCAGAAAACTGGAGGGTCCGTCCCTGCCCCGGACCGTTCGCCAGGGATCGAGCCCTGCTCTCCCGGCGGCGGACCATCAGGGACAAGCGCCCGCCCGCTGCGTGATGCGGAACCGGGGGCGAGCATTGCTCCTCCGGCCACCGATTCGATGGGGTGCATTGGCAGTTCCATTGTCGCCATTTGCCCAGGAGGTGGCAGACAGAAGCAGGAACTCAGGCCAGGAACTCCGGCCTCTCATCCTCACTCGCGGAGCGGCTGACCCGTTGCGCACCTCCTTCATCCTGCGGCTGGAGCGTTGATAGATGACTCCCCGCCGCTTCCCCGTACCTGCGGCGTACCTGCTGCACCAGCGATAACGGCGTCGCAGGCCCTACACGCTCCGGTTCGCCAACGACGACGGCAGACCGGACGCTCTCCCTGGCGACGCGGTTTCCACCGGCGCGCTGGCTGACGGCGTGGCCGCTGGATTGGTTGCGTCCCTCACCCTGTCCTTCCCTTCACTCGCCGGTTTGCCGGGCACTCTCTCCTTGGGCGCGCTGTGCCTTGCGCCACCCCCCAACCGGCGTTTCCAGTTGCGCTGCCCGACCCTGGGCGCAGTGCGTCCCGGGCGGTATCGAGTGAACCAGCGCCGGCCCTAGGTCATGGACCCGAACGTCGCGTGGCCGTTGTCAAGCGCACCGGCGGGAGTGGGCAGGGGCGGGCCACAGCGTCATTCCACCGGCGGCGCGACGGGCGGGAAACGCCGGGGTCCGGCGGCAGGCTTTCGCGCGAGTCTCCAGCGACAACGCCGCCATTGACAAACGGGCCTACAACCACGTCGTCAAACGGTAGCGCGTCAGTGACAACCATATCAAGGAGGTGAACCTCAACGACAACGAACATCCTGAGTTCCCGGCCGCCACGGAACGGTTGGAGCAACCCCTGAACCGGAGGTAACAACTCAAGCGTCGCTGCCCAAAGCGCGGCGCGGCGGCAACTTGGGCGGCTCCGTGGGCCGCCCCTGACAATCGAATAGGCATCCACGAGGGGGGCCGTCTTCCCCCTTTCGGGAGAGACTGCCCCCCTCTTCGTGTTTCACAACCGTGCGAACACACCATCGGCGGAATGGACCGCACCCAAGACCTGCATCTTGAACCGGAGAGCGAGGTCGGTCCATTCGGGCCGGCCTCGCTTTCCGCCTTTCGGAGGAAAGCGACATGAAAGTGACTACCACCACTACCAGTAGCAGCATCGACCAGGCCGGCATCACCCGCAACCTCACTGCCACCGACGACGTGGACGGCTACGGCAACCCCGTACCGGACCGGGACGCTCGCACCGGAAAGAACACCGGCAAGCTCGAGAGCGAACTCTGCGCCGCCGCCCGGGGCAAGGGCCTTACCCTGAAGGAACTGGCCGCCCTGATGGGCGTGAGCTACGGCCACCTGTGCTCGGTGTCCAACGGGCGCCGGCCCTGGTCTCCCGTGCTGCGGGAAAAGGTCAAGGCGGTGCTGGGCGAAGTCCCCGGCCAGGGCGTCGTCTACCGCCAGGACGGCGTGGTGCGGGGCGGAGAGAGCACATACCTGCGGGAACGGGCGCGGGGTATGACCCTGCGGCAGGTGGCGGACCGCGCCGGACTGACCTATGGGTACGTCGTCCAGGTGTCCCGGGGCCATCGCAATCTCAGCCCGGCCGCCCAGGCCCGGATGGAGTCGGTTCTGGAGGCTCCGGTGAAGGTGGAGACCGCCCAGCCCGCCGACGTAAACCCCCAGGCGCTGTGGGAACGGATGGACGCCCACGGGTGGAGCCAGAACGAGACGGCGCGTCGGGCCGGCATCAGCAACGGCTACCTTTCCGACGTCACGGCTGGCAAGCGCACTCCGTCGGGGGACGTGCTGGGGCGCCGGCACGGCGTCCTGTTCGCGCCGTCGGCGGCGGAACTGGTGGCGCCGGTGGAACTCAGGGTGCTGGGTTGGAAGAAGGGCGGGCGCAACGGGATGGTGACCCGGGGCGCCGGAGGACCGGGCGGCGAGAGCATCCGTGTCGGCGGGCGGGTGCCCTGGGGCGCGGAGGTTCAGTTCGCTTACACCACCGGCTACAACAGCCACGGACGGGTGTCTGTGAACCACGTCGTGGACGAGCGAGACAGCTCGGTAATGCTGAAGCAGGCGGATCCAGACGCCGTTTAGCGCGGCGGCTGCCGCCGTGTCAACAACCTGCTTCTTACCGTACCGAGGGACGGTGGCAACGGCCAGCAAACAGCATACGACAAGCGACCGAGCTACGTATCAGGTGTGTGACTTTCATCCCATACTTGGAGGACATCTACATCTGGCTGGGAATGCCGGATCGCCGGCGTTAGGTCATCTAGGCGTACTTCCAGTTGACCTACCCGCCACCAGAATCACGCGAGGCCTTACACAGAGGAAGGCAGTACAATCTGGTAACAAACAACCCCCAAATCCTCCTCAGTGATGGGGTCAGGGGCTTGCGGAAGCTCCACCACGCGCAGGCCAAACTGCGCGACGACTTCCATGATTCTTCGGGCGCAGTCGCCCACGCTCATCCCGCTCCCTTCGTACTCCCGGCGCAGTTCCGACAATGCACGCCGCACCAGGTTGTTTCTGCCCACCGAAAGAGCCTGGTCAGCCTGGTCAAACTCAACCCCGGCCGGAGCGTCCGGCGAGCGCAGCGCATCCAGCGCCCAACGCTGACTGGCCGGGAGAGAAGCCAACCGCGTTTCAGGATCGAGCAGCGCATTATGCTCGGCGCAAATATCCGCGGCGGCAACCGCAAACAGACGCTCCAAGTCAACGTCGCCCGGGATTGGACTTCCTGGCTGTTGCTGCGGGTCTATCAACCGGAGCATCGGCAGGTCATCCCGGTGCAGAATCTCGCCCGATAGGGACACCATGCGCCAATGGCGCTCATCCCGGCGCGTCCGGCAGGCAAAGAACACCGCCGGCTCCGCCAGTGTCGCCGACCTCTGTACGAAAGCAGCCCCGATGCCCCAGGGCAAGTTCTGCAACTCGTTTACCGTCCCTTCCTCTGCGGCGCGCCGCAGATATGACCGGAACAGTTCACCGGCAAACGCAGAGCCAATCTCCCCACTGCTTTCCCGCTCGTCCAGCAGGGTCGCGTCGCCGCTGGCAAGACGCCCCACGTGGGTGTTCAGGTCGGCGTACACCTGGGACTCCGTTTCCACGTCAGCCAATACCGGCGTTTCCATGCCCACCGAGGCGTTGGCCGCCATAATCTTCGCCTGGAGCTTGGCCTCCAACCGCAGCAGCCGGTCCAGATCGCCCTGCTCGGGAAGTAAAGTGTAGAGGTATGCCGTGTCGTGCGGGCTGCGCAGCCTTATGATACGGCCATTGCGCTGCACTACGCGCTGAGGGTTCCACGGCATATCGAAGGACAGCACCGCCTGGGCCTGCTGTAAATTCTGACCTTCGGAAAGAATGTCCGTACTGATGATTACGTCCACTTCCCCGTTTTCAGGCTTAAAGTCCGGATTGTCCGTCACCGACTGCGGACAAAACCGCTCAAGCTCCCTGGCGCGGGCGTCGGCGCTGGTTTCGGAACCAATTACCACCGTCCAATCCCGGTTGCCCAACACCTCCGGTTGGCTCTCTATTCGCGCCTTCAAGTAGGCCGCCGTATCCTGGAAGGCCGTGAAGATGGCGACTTTTTCCGACGGCGTTGCCGACATCACTTCTTTCAGGGTTTCCAGCTTGGGGTCAGGCCCGCCGGCCAAGATAGCCAACCGTTGGGACATGGCGGCCAAGGCATCCCGGTCTTTCCGCAAGTCGGGCAAGAATTGGGCGTTGAACTGGTCGGCGGAAATCCCGCCGGCCGAGCCGTCCACCGCCTCGCCAATCAGGTCCGCGCTGAGAAAGCTGTCGTCTTCCCGGAAATCCCCAACCAGGTCCCGGATAACCTCCGGCGGCGGCGCAATCCCCCGCTCGGCTATGGCCCGAAGTATCACATCGTTGCCGTCCCGCATCCGGTTCACGGTTTGCAGCGCCGCATACCAGCAAGACTCGAAACGTTTCAGCAATTGGGACTGTATCAACCCGGCCAGCGCTTCCTCCGACGCCGATTCTTCCTCCTTGTCTATCCGGTATGCCGATAGGCGATACCGGGCCATCGTCAACCCGTCTATCCCGTCGTAAATGGCCTGCACGATTCCGGGGTGCGCGCTGTCCAGGTCATAACGCCGTTCATGCAGCTCCGGCTCCGGAAACTTCACCGGCGTTCCGTCCATGAACCGCTCGCTAGGGTAGCGTTCCTTGATTAAGGCCCTATCCCGCCGCACCGTCAGGGCGTCAAGCAGCGGGAACAGCTTTTCGTCGGAAAGGTTCTCCGTCCTCGACGCCCCGGCCTCGGCAAAAAACCTCCGCAGGCTGGGAATCCGCAGCGGTTCCCCCCCAAAGGCGGTGTCGTGCCGGGCGAACAGCAGGAAAAGATTGTGCAAATCCCACAAGGAGTTGTTGACCGGCGTGGCGGTCAACAGCAGCAGTTTCTTCGGCGCGCCGCCCATCAGCCGGTCCAGGGCCGCGTACCAGGTGTTGTCCACGTTGCGGTAGGCGTGGGCCTCGTCAATTATGATGAAACGGTAAATGTCCTTGTTTACCGGCAACACCCGGCGACCGCCCCGGGGGGACAGTTGCCGGTCCTGGGCCAACTCCTGGTAAGAGACTACGGTTCCCGGCAGGATTTCTTCGGCCAGCCGCTGCCGCCAGAGACGGTCTCTCAACTGCGCCGGGGAAATTATCAGCACGTGCTGGCCCAGGTCCCGGGCGTGCTCCCGGATGAACTGCACCCCTATTTCCGTCTTGCCCATGCCCACGCCGTCGGCGTAGAGAACCCCCCCGTGCTCGCCCAGTATCCGCCTGGCCCGCGCCAAGCCGTCCCGCTGGAAAGCGGTCAGGGAATGAAGTTCGGGATGGTCTGCCTCATCGTCCAAATCCCGCTCATAAAGTTCCAGCAGCGCCCGCAGGAAAACCGTTTGCGGGTCGCTCTCCCGGGACGGAGGCCGCAGCAGTTCCAGCAGTTCCTCCCGAAAATCCAGGGCGTCATCCCACAAGCGCCGATACCACTCCAACGCCATCGCCACCACGTTGGGTTGGTAGTGAACCATGCCCAGCTCCCGGTTGGACACCAGCCCGCCAAAGGTGAGGTTGGCCGAAGAAACCAGGGCCGCGCCGGTCCCCCTGGTCCTGCCGTCGAAGTCGCCGAAAATGTACGCCTTGCCGTGCAAAAATCCCCGGCCGTACCGCCTCACTTCCACGTCCCCGGCCTCGATGAAACCCGTAACCCGCTCCAGCACGGCCCGGCGGGCCGCGGGAAAAGCGGAAAAATCCCGCTGACGGCGCAGCGCGTTCACCGATTGCTCATACCGGGCGGCCACGGTATCGCTTACCGGGCCGGTCAAACTCTCGGCCAGGGGAGTTGCCCCGATAAGCAATCTCCCTCCACCGACCCGGCCGGTCATTATCTTGGCCAGCGCGTCCAGCCCTTCCAGGCTGACGTATCCGGTGGCGACGTTGAGGGGGTCAACGTAGGTGTTCGCCAGCCACCCCAACGCCTGTTCGTGGGAACCGAAAACATCGTTGTCAACCAGTTCGTAAGAACTGCCCAGCGGGGTAAACCGGGGCTGGCGGGTAGTCATCCTACAATCCCTCAAACTTTTCCAGCGTCAATTGCCGGTAGGCCGGGCTGACGGCGTTCTCCGTGAAGTCGGTAAAGATGAACCGCAGTTCGTCCTCCGTCAGCCCGTAGGCATGAGCCGCCAGCGCGTCTATCTCCGCCCGCATATCGCTGCGCTGGGCGTTGGTCAGCGGCCCCCACTCCACCCCGGCCTCCGCCGCAAAGCCGGCAAACCGCTCATCCACGCAGGACAACCGCGCCGCCAGTTCCCCAATGCGCTGCCAAGGGGTGTTGCCCGGCGGCGGGAAAGTCAGGCCGTTGAGGATGAAGTAGTTTAGGGTAGTTTCGACAGACCGCCGGGCTTGCCAGTCAAAGGGGATGCTGTTGAATACTCCTAGAACGAAGGATTGTTCCAAAGAATCCCACAGATAAAAAGACATGAAAGGTGCTCTGTCTGTCAAAGGTGTACGCCGAGGCACTAAACAACCAATTGCGGTGCGGGAATTTGTGCGATTAGTAACTGCGCGAAACGCTATGCGCTCAAAGTGGTATGGCAATGATGGCGGACCTTCCGGCAAATCTTCGCGAGATAGTTGCTGGAACTTCCTCGACCCCATTTGCTTGGCATACAGAAATCCCTCTATGTCGGGGACGAATCCATAGCCAGCAAGGTCTTTCTCATCAGGATGATTGGGGTCAAAGGGGTCATACTGGTCGAAAGAACTGCCCTTCCAGGTCTCTATCCGTCCTTCACCCGGCGGGTGAGTGAAAAGGTGACGCTGCTGCGCCGAGTCTAGTTCTCTATACAGAGTTGCACTCGGCGCAGCAGCGTCACCTTTACGATTTTTTTGGTTTTGGGGGTTTTGCAATAAATCAAAACGCACTCCCTTGCGCAACTTGCTTAGAATCGAGACGTGGGTGGGGGTGGGCAACAGGGGCAGTTCCCAAGTAGGTTCTTTCACCGAATCGCCGGCCGGGGCCGGCGTCCACGACGCCAGGGCGTCCAAGTCAACCTGAACTCCCGGCCCGGCGATACAGGCAGCAAACTCCCCCTCGTTGCGGGCCGGCCCGGTTGTGGTGATTTGACCGTCAACAGGAACTCCAACCTGTGCTGATGTCAATGCGATAGTGTACCGTCCCTCCATGTCGAAGGCCCAACGGCCACTGTTCAAAATAGAGTCTATCCGACTTGGGCGGCACTCTTTAAAGAACCAACGCCGGAAACCCCGGCTGCCGTCGTTCAGGAAGGCAACCCTTGGCAGCACCACGCCCATAAATCCCTTGTCCCTGGCGATGGAGGCGTACCGTTCACAAAACAGCTTGTAGAGGTCGGTGTCTCCGCTGCCTTGAATGGAGTAGCCGTTGGCCGGACGAAAGAACTGCCGCCGTTCCTCGATTTGCCGTTGGATGCCCTGAATCTCTTGCCGCAATTCCGGGCGTTCCTGAAAAAGCCGTTCCGCCCGTTGGTCCCGCTCCAAGCCGGTGCGTATTCCCCTTATGCCAGGGTCATGCAGGGCCAGGAAGTTGGGCATCTCAAACTTGACCTTGTTCCACGGCGGGTTGCCCACCACCACGTCAAAACCCGCCCGTTCCCGGTGAAAAACGTTGGGGAACTCCAGGGGCCAGTGGAAAAAACGGTACTGCGCCGCCATGCCGGCCGCGTCCGCAATGGCTTGACGCACTTCCGCCGGCCGCCTGACCCGCGCCTCAACGATAGACGCCGCTCGACTTTCCAGAATACGGCGGGCGTCGTCCAACCCCAGCGGTTCCGCCGTCCACAGGTCAAAAGCGGCGCGCAGTCCGGCGGTGGCCTCTTCCCGGCGCGAACCCAACTCTTCCGACTGCTTCACCTCCTCCGGCGTCCGGTCCGTTATATCCGCCTGTTCCCGTTGCAATGCCGCCGCCCGGTCCATGGCGTCCCGCACGGGTTGAGTGTCCAGGCGTTGCATCATCCGGCTGCCCACAGGACTCAACACCGCGGGGTCAGCCACGCCGATAAGAGCGTCGCCGCACTTCAGGTTGCTGCCCAGGTAGGAAAGGGCCAGGCCGGGAACGAAGGACTCCAGCCACAGGGTCACGTTGGCAATCTCCACCGCCATGGGGGAAAGGTCAACGCCGTAGATGCAGCGTTTCAGTATCAACCGCCGCAGCAGGTCGCCGCCCTCCGGCGGCTGTGAAACTGCCCCGTTGTCCTCGCCTAACTCGCTGAACTGCCGGGCAATTTCGGGCAGGCCGCCAACCTCGGCCAGGAAAATCGCGATGCGGTCAGCCATCATACCCAGGGCCGCCGTCAGGAAGTGGGCGCTGCCCATCGCCGGGTCCACCACCGAAAAATCGAACAGCCTTTGCGCCGCCTCATTGGAGTTCCGCCCGGCCAGTTTCCCCACTTCGGCCAAATGGTCTTCCAGGGCCGGCAGCAGGGAATGGTTCAGCAGGTGGTCAACAAACTCGCGGCGAGTGTAGAAAACGCCCCCGGCTTTTCGCCCGCCGGCCTCGGCCTGGTAGTAAAGCTGCGCCCTGGTCACTTCCGGCGATTCCCCGGCGCGGACCGGCCGGAACACGTCGCCCCTGGAATCGTAGGCCAGGTCCTCCGGGGCCCGGGTCAGCCGCAGGGTCAGCAATGCTTCATAGATGGCCCCCAGGTGGCCGACTTGCAGGCCGGCATAGTCCAGCCCCGGGGAATCGGGCTTGTCGTAAGCTATGGAAGTCAGGGCCGGCGCCAGGTAAACGTCGGCAATCTCGGCCCGTTCCAGCAGCGCGCTGCCGGGAAAGCCGGCGGCGGCGAAAAGGCTGCCGTTGTAGGCGGGGACGCCGGCGGAAGGGTCCCCGGTGCGCACCATCCGCACCAGAGTCCGCAGCCGGTCCCACCGCTGGGTCGCTCGCCGGCCGAGGGAAGACCCGGCCAGACGCGAGTCCTCGGCCAGTTGACGGGCGCTGTGGGGCCGGTAAGCCGCCGAGCCAATGGGCAGGTAGCCCCGGGCCTCGGTGTGCAGCAGGAACATGAAACGGAACACCAGCGTCAGCGCCGCCTCTTCAATCTGCCGCAGTTGCTCCCGGTCGTTCAGGTCCGCGCCCTGCGATTCAACATACTCGCCCAAGCCTCTGGCGATGTTGGGCAGCGCATCCTTGATAAGCCGCTCTTCCAGTCCCTTCCGCAGTTCTTCCCCGAAGTCCTTGGCATCCGCAACCCACCCGGTCAGCCAGCCGTTTTCTTGCAGCGATTCCGGGGCCAGCAGGCCAAGATAAAAGCGGTCTTTCCGTTCCAACTCAGCCGTATCTATTTCCAGGTGCTGCCCCGTGGCCGGGCCAACCGGGGGGCGCCGTTGAAACAGCCGGTAGCGTCCGTTGGCCGCCAGCACGCCCCATTGCGCTCCATATTGCCCGCAGTCGGCCAGCGCCATTCCTTCGGGCAACTCCCCGTTGTCCGTAAGGCGGCTGAATTGGGAAGGATCACGGTAGGGATGCACCACGGCCACCGGGACGTTGTCGTGCCGCAGCAGGTAGCCGCGCCGGGGAAGCTGCTCCACCTGGTAGCCCAATCCCTGAAACAGCGAGCGCCAAGCCATGCTGCCGGTGCGGGCCGTATTTTCCAGGGAGCCTTCCAGCCGATGTTGGTTCACCGGCCAGCGCAGCCGTTCCCGCAGGAAATGAGGTGTGAGCAGGTCCTTGACCCGGAGCCCCGGAACCACGGCCTCCTCAAGGCGGCTAAACTCCCTCGCCAAGCGCGACGCCGCTTCCCGGGCCGACAAACTACGGCTGGCTTCCAGCAGGTCAAGGACGCGGCTTGCCGGCAACTCCCGCACGGGACGGGCCTCCTGGGGGCCTACAACCTGGACTTTGGCGTCATCCTCCGCCGGGGCCAGCAGCACCACCGGATAGGCTTGGCGGCCCTTTCTGGCCTCCCACATCCGCCTTAACTCAACTTCGCCGGTTGTCTCGCTGCGCCATAGCAGGTGGTAGGCCGGCAGCTCCCAGGCCACGGCGGAGGCGCCGGACGGCGCGGCCCACCGGCGGCCGGTCCCGAAGGTGGACTCAAGGCGCGATGCTGCTGCCGCCCCGGCGGATGTTGTCATAGTCCCCCCCTTCATCGGACGATTGACAGCGCGGCTGCTGGCCCTTAACCGCTTCTACTTCGTCCAGGTGGCATCTCTTGTATTTTAGCCCACTCCCGCACGGGCAAGGCTGGTTTCTGCCGGGATTATGGCGGGCAAATCGGAGAATCTCCTCCTCATATTCCCGCATCCCGGCATCCCCGTGGGAATACTCCCCCCAAAGGTCATTTCCGGCGGCAGTCAATCCATAACGGTCAGTGTAGGACAGGCGGTAGAAGAAAGGAATCACCAGTTCGCGCATGAACCGCGCCAAAGTGAGATTCCTCTCCACGGCGTATTTGAGGCCCAGGCAGCAAGCCCCGTCACGGAACAAGTGCAGGTCAACCAGGTCGCATTGATTTTGTTCTGCGATGGCGACGCACCGCCCGCCGACCTCAAAAACATTGGGCCACCCGTTGTCTTGCAGGTGGCCCAGGTCAATCTTGACATTGAACGCATCGCACAGAAAAGCGCCCAGCGCACGGTTTCCGTCGGTGTCTCCCAGCTCCAATTGGCCGGATTGCCGGTCAAACGCGGCACAGAAGCGAAGTTCCCCGACAATGTTTCGGCCTCCCGGAACGTAGGTCAACTCCGGGAAGTTGGACGCCAGCCATTCAAGCTCAGTGTCCCGCAACATCATCGCGCGTAAGGTTTCCTCGGCGTTACCGTCGCGGGAGCCATCGCCGTGGCGCCGGTTGCCCCGCCGTTCTTGGACACGGATTTGTTCTTGGCAAAGTCCTCCCCCAGCAGCTTCTGCCACTTCTGGACGCTTTGCCGGGAATCGGTCTCATCGAAGGCGTCGTTCACCTGTTGGGTGTAAATCTCGAACTTTTCCCGGAAGTTGCGGTACTTGTTTTGGTCCCAATGCCGGGTGAAAGTTTCCTGGCGCAGCACGGGATTCCGTATCTCCGGCATGAAGGGGTTGGCCTGGAGGAAAGCGTCAATGCGGTTGCAGACGGTCTTCAGAGTATCCGGGACGGTCTTGAAGTGGGTGTCACCCTCGTTGTCCTGCACGCTCATTCCGATAAGGGTGGTGAGGAGAATCGAAGGGGCGGTGAAGTTGCCCTTGTGGTCCCTCATGTACTTCAACAGCCTGGTGACCCGCTTGAGGTTGCCGTTGGTAATCCGGGTCTTGTCGTTGAACCAGTCCCGGTAGCCAGTTCCGTCCGTCTCTTCGAACTTGTTGGTCTTGTTGTTGCAGATGTAGCGTTGGCCGTTGACCTCGACGCAAGGAACTATGTCCAGGTGAAAATCCCCGGCGTAATCTACCATCACGCACCTGGTCTTTCGGTGCGCCATGTCCTTGTAGGTGCCGTGTTGTCGGAGGCAGTTGTAAGCGTCGTTGATGTAGTCCGCCGGTTTCTTGCCCGGCTGGTGCTCCATAAAGAGCAGGATGTCGGCGTCGTACTCCCGCTTTTCCTTCGGCTTGATGATAGTCCGCAAGGCGTAAGAGCCTTGGCGTTCCACTTTCTCGAAGCCCTCCAAATGCCGGCTCAAGTGCGTCGTCACCGCCGCTACGTGGTCGTTCAGCTTGTCCAAACGGGATTGGTTGATGTTTACGTGGTTGGCCAGGAATTCGTCGAAATCTTTCGCCAATTTCATTGGTCGTTTCTCCTTATGTGTTTCAGGATTGCTTTGGATTGGTACGTGAAATCCCTCTCGGCGAGGGCCTTTAGGTTAGCGAGGTGATTGGTGTCGTCCAATTCCCAGCTGTCAATCTCCGGGTCAACACGCAGGTATCGGTCGCCCAACATCAGTTTTGCCATGTTCGTCGAAGCCTGGGATTGAAGTCCCAAAGTGTATGAGACCAACTTGTTCCCTCCCCATCCGGTCAACAGGCCCCAACAACTCCGTTTTGTGTACATGGTTGTCGTGTGTCCGGTGCCTACGGAAAAGACCCTTACCTCTTCCACCCCCTTCCTGAATTTGGATATTGCCTCGGTTAATGCGATGATTGACGGATTGTTAGCCCAAAGGCCGCCATCCGTCAGCAGATAAGGCCCCACTGCCTTGGGATCGAAATAGGTCGGGGCCGCGCAGGAGGCAAGAACGGCATCCCTGAGCAGCACATCCCCATCCCTTTCATAGGGTTCTCCCAGTTCCCCCAAATAGCGGGACTTGAAGACATGGACCCCGCCCGTAGATATATCGGCGCTCGTTATCATCAACGGAGTTGATATATCCCGAAGAATGGTTTGGGGCAGATATTCTTCCAGCGCTCTTTCGAGGTGCGCCCTGGAATATCGGCTACGCAAGAGCGCAGAAATCGGCGAAGGAAGTCGCGATTTCCCAAATATGCGCCGCGACTCCCTCTCGAACAGACCGACCACTTCCCCTAACGGAATTCCCGCCGCCGCGGCCCCTGCGATGATAGACCCCGTGCTGGTCCCGGCCAGCAGGTCAAAGCAGTCTTTGACCGTCTGTCCGAGGGCCTCCTCGACCCTCGCCAGGATTTGAGCGGCGTAAATGCCTCTCGTGCCGCCACCATCCACAGCCAGGATGCTAAAGTGCCCCTGATTGCCCCTTGTACTACTCATCCTTCCCGAATAGACCCACAAAGAGTTCCTGAATACCGGCATTGACCCCGGCGCGTGACTTCATTATCATTCACCGACCACAAGTGAAACATTGTATTGCCATATTTACGGATAATGATATTCGGTGTTTGTATCATTGTCAAGAACTAGTTTCACTTGTGGAACAGGGGGCAGTTTTGGTAAAAGTCACGTTACAGAACCTGGGAACCATTGTCCGGGAAAAGCGGGGTTCTCGAGGGCTTCGGACAGTGGCGAGCGAAATTGGCACCAGCGCACCGACGCTCTCTCGCATCGAGTCGGGCAAAATGCCCGACCTTCAGACTTTCGGGAAACTCTGTCGCTGGCTGGGTGTAGACCCGGGTGTCCTCTTGGACGTTACTCCCCAATCAGCGGAAACAATCCCTACCCACATCGCTGCTGCGCACCTGAAGGCGCATCGAGAGATCGACCCGAACACGGCGAGCGCCTTGGCTAATGCCATACTCAAGGCGCAGATGATGTTGCATGATGCGCCCGGAAAAGTGGGAGAGGCGGATGGAGAGGGGCTTTAAGACTCGCTGTGAGGAAATGTCCCGCTCGCTGCGGGCGGAGCTAGGCTTGGATACGGATGCCCCCTTACCAGCAGAGCAACTCGCGTCGTATTTGGGCGTTTATCTGTGGTCAGTCGAAGACCTTGGATTGGATCCTGCCGACGTGAGGCAATTGGTGCATAACGACCCGGACTCCTGGTCCGCAATAACCGTATCGACGTCAGGCTTGGACGCCATCATCCTAAATCCGAATCACCGACGGGGCCGCTATTCCAGTGATGTCATGCACGAATTGGCTCACCTGCTGCTAGGACACGAACCAAGCACCGTGTTCTTCGCCGGACAGGAAAGCCCGGCGTTGCGCGGGTTCAACAAGTCTGCCGAAGACGAGGCCAATTGGTTGGCGGGCGCTCTGTTGCTGCCCAGGGACGCCCTCGTAAAGCTGCGCGCGAAACGCTGTCCGAAGGAAGTGGCGTGCGACGAATTCGGAGTCAGTCGGCAAATGCTGGAGTTCCGAATGCGGGTAACGGGGGTGGAGCGCCAGTTTGCAAGGAGAAGGAAGGCCACAGCCAAATATTGATCCCCCGACTATCTGCCCCGGGTGTTGACCCGCAGCCTGCTGCTCCGGCGGGTGTGGGGGCCTGAGCGGGTGGGCGAGGGCAACCTGCTGCGCAAAGTGGTGAAGAACCTGCGGCGCAAGCCGGGTTACGATGCGGCGGCCCCCCGGTACATCTTCACCGAGCCACGGCTGGGGTACTGGACGGCGGCTGGGGATGGGCGGGCATAGCGGTACCGGAGCGAGTTGAGCCGGCGGCTCCCTCGTCGTCGGAGACCTGGGCATTGACTACCTCTAGGCAGGTGACGCTGGCTTCTCGGCCAGCGTCGTTGACAAGCACAGAGTACGCGGTGCTTTACGAATTGGAGGTGGGAACGAAGTGCTGGCCCACGGCCTGCTTTTCCCTGCGAGTGTGGGGCCGGAGTGCATGGGCGAGTGCTGCCAATGTAGGCGGAGCCCGGATAGCCTACGTCTGTGCGAATAGCTCTTCCTACAGTTTCGTATACCCTGATTCCGGCGTAAAGGGCCAAGTAGTTCTGATAGACTTCTGTCATTTGGTGATTGACATCTGTCACCCTAATGGGGCAAACTCGTTGGAACCAAAGGCTGGGAGAAACTGGTTTCATGCCATATGAGCGTTCCAGGCAAATCGAAAAGCGGTTTCAACAGGCCATTCGCCTAATCGAGAAGGAGCCACTCAACGCTCGGGAGTTGGCTGCTGCCCTTGAGGTTTCAACATCCACTGTGCAGCGGACCATTGCCGAGCTACGCCGGCGTGGCCATCTGATACGCTCTGTCCGTGAAGCTGATGGTTGGAGGTACGAACTCTTGGATCATCACTCTCTCCAAATCGAGGAGGTGAGTTCATGATGCCAACATCAGAAATTACCCTTGAGAGGCTATTGGTCCAAGCCGGTTTCAAGGAAGAGGATCGTCTCGCTCCCGGGCTGATTGGTCCATTGGAGGTGGACAGCGACCCAGACATTTACATCCGCTATGGTCCACTGCTGAACGCAACGGCCGAGGGAACACCCTTCGGAGATTTGGTGTATGAAGTCCCGAGTGACATCGATGGTGTAGCGGGCACTCCTTGCATCTGCTTCAAGGTCCTGGACGAGGTGACTCCTGCAGCCATAAATTCCATCCGGATGCAGGTCTGGAACCACGGTAGAGTGCCAACTCTTTGGATCATTAGCCCCGACGGTGTACGCATATATGACAGTTTTGCGCGGCCACAAAAGGAGGACAACGAGGACTCAAATAGTCATTTGCTTGAGGAGCTGACCCAGATTGGCAACCGTTTACAAGGCATCGACGATTTCCATAAGAGCAAGTTTGACACAGGAGAGTTTTGGCAATCCGGCAAGGGTCGAGATATTGAGCCAGAGCAGCGAGTTGACTCAGCACTCCTCCGCGACTTGCTTGATACCAGAGAAGCTCTCAAATCCAAGGACATCGATTCAGATGTCGCCCAATCTCTGCTAGGACGCGCGATTTTTGTTAAGTACCTCGAAGACCGAAATATCCTGCGGCCTTTCCACTTTCAATCTCATGGTGATGGCGATAGCTTCGTCGAGGTGCTGAACGACATTACCAGCGCCTACAAGTTTTTCGACTGGTTGAGAACGACTTTCAACGGCGACCTGTTTCCCATCAGCCAAGAAGAGAGAGACAGTGTTCTTGAGGACCATTTGGGTATACTCCGCCTGTTTCTCGACGGTTACGACATGAGCAGTTATCCAGCTTCCCAAGCCAAGCTATGGCCCTACTCCTTTGAGACTATACCCATTGAGCTCATAAGTAGTATTTACGAAATGTTCGCTCACGCGACTAACCGGGAGGCGGCTGAGACGACCAGCATACACTACACACGATTCAATCTCGTCGAATTGGTGCTCGGCCTCGCCATGCGGGGATTGCCGCACACTGCGAAGGTACTGGACCCGGCTTGTGGCTCCGGCGTCTTCCTCGTTGAGGCTTTCAGGCGGCTAGCCCGGCTGAAGGGGAGGGAGCTTGGCCGTGATTTGACCAGGGGGGAACTCCAGGATCTACTTGTTTCGCAGTTATTCGGAATCGATATTGACCGACAGGCAGTTTATGTGACCGCTTTCAGTCTGTACCTCGCACTTCTGGAGTTGGATCCCGACCCGCAGCCTCCTGATGCCCTCAGACTTCCGCGGCTGTTGGAGACTGAAGACACAGACGATGGGGGGAAGAATCTGTATATCCAAGATTTCTTCAACCCTGAATCTGAATTTAACCGTAGGCCACCATTCTCGGACCAGGGGTTTGACCTTATCGTTGGCAATCCTCTCTGGACAGCACTGACGGTCGACCCGCCTACTGGTTCGGACATTGCCCCTCCTCGGCAATGGGGTATCAAGTATTGCGAAGACAATGAGGTTCCCGACAACAAGCCTGACCAGGCTTTCGCCTGGCGGACCCGCGATTTTTGTGGGCCAGATACAAAGGTTGCGTTGGTAATCGGCAGCAGACTATTTTTCCAGCGTTCAGATAAAGCGGAACGCTGGCGCGAAAAGTTTCTTGAGGCAAATCAGTTGATTCACGTGGTCAACCTAACAGACTTCAGGAATGAGCATATGCTGTTCGGGAAAGGGTCTTCAACGTCTCAGCCTGCATCGGTGATCACGTTCCGCCCGCGACCTCCCGATTCCCACACTACTGTGCTCCATGTCGCGCCAAAATGGTATCCCGGGATACGCCAACGCGATGAACTCGTGATCAATGGTATGGACATACAAGGAATCCCGCAAGCCCTTTTCCAGGAGTACCGGTTCTTGTGGAAGACGGCTTTCCGCGGCACGCCGAGGGACTTTCGGTTTCTTCAGCGGCTCCATTCCTTTCCTACGCTTGAGGGTGTGCTGCTACAGGCCGATGTCCGTAAAGGCCTCGACCGGAGTTATGGCCTAACATTCGGGAGTAATCCCACTAAAGACGCATCCCACTTGAATGGCTTACCCTTTTTGTCGGCCGGAGTCCCTAAAAGTTCGGGCGGAACGGCTTACCGCTATGCCATAGACGCCGATGAATTACCGCCCTTTACTAGGCCTTACATAGCGGAAAAGAGTATCCGGAGGTCGTTGCCTCTTCCAGTGTTGATATTGCACAGGGGACTACGTGAACATCGTGCGTGTGCAGCTCTGGCTGAATCCTCATATGGTGAAGGCCAGATTGTGCTGCAGGGTTACTATGGTATATCGCTGGCTAGGGCACCCGAGGATCTGGGTTACCGTCTGAATGCCATCCTGAACTCTGAACTCGCTACCTACCTGATGTTCTTCATCAGTCCCCTATTGGGGTGGGAACGCCCTGCAATCGAAATCCGAGACTGGCTGCAAATGCCTTTGCCACCCACGATATTGCAAGGCGATGCCGATGATATCTGGTCGGCGGTTTTGGACCGCGAAGAGTGGTTGCGTACCCAGCGGAAGCGGGGTTTAGACCCATCTGATAGTAGCGAGGTCCAACGAGTAAAACGAGAACTCGATGACCACATCTCCCGTCTATATGAGCTATCAGACCAGGACAAGGTGTTGATGGCAGACACATTGAGGTACACCGTCACACCGTTTCTCCAGAGAAACACGCGTCGTGCTACTGCGGTGTTGGAGAGGCCAACACCCAAACAACTCCATGACTATGCGCTTCGCCT
Organism: Dehalococcoidia bacterium; assembly: GCA_963665735.1. Taxonomy (GTDB): domain Bacteria; phylum Chloroflexota; class Dehalococcoidia; order Lucifugimonadales; family UBA3495; genus CATOSK01. Next base: position 2,691,179 of record OY762444.1, read on the forward strand.
GTGCCATCAGGTCAATGGCATTCTCAAGCAAGGCCGAATGCAACTCGACGCGACTGTAATGGTCGGCAGCCAACTCGGACTTGACGTATGCCGCTTTGCCTGGCGGCAAGGCGATCACGCTACTCAAATCTCTGAGTTGAATGCGGAGAGCATCCGCGATGTTCTGGGCCAGATGTCCACCGACCTTCGTGTTTCTGTCGCAGATCGGCTATATGTGCAGCAAGATCTGCGGGCATACGACGCCCAAGCTTTCTGGATCATTAAACCATCGCAGGCCCGCTTATGGACCGAAGCTGCTGCCCTAAACGATGCGGATGCAGTGCTACGAGAGCACATGGATAGGGTTCCCCGTGGGTAGCACCTCGACAGGTTCGCTGGGTCGGCCTTCACTGCCGCTGCGGGAGTTGTATGTTCCTACAGTGTTGGAACTTCTATTGATGGGAGCCGGCGCTCTTCGGGAAAGTCGGTCTGTTAACCCTTCCAGGTTTGAGAATAGGATTAGTGCCTTCCTTGACCGACAAATGCGTGCCGCGCGCTTAGCAAGCAGCTCCAGTGACATCCTCAGTTGGTTCATGCGAACCTTGATTCCAAATGAGGCAGAACGCTCCCCGGACCTAGTGGAGCCTGATTTCATATTTACATGGGGTCCCTACCCCAGCAGGGAAGACCCATCCCTGTTCGTTGAGGCAAAAAGGCTCCGTGGTACCGGAGATTCTCTTGCCGGGGGCTATGTTGATGAAGGAGTCATTCGTTTTGTAGAGGGGAGTTATGGGAAAGGACACGACTATGGCATTATGATGGGATACGTGCAGGTAGCCCCTGTTTCCGGTGCCGTATCCAGTGTGGATACGGCTATGGACAGCCGCAAAGGTGCAACACAGGAGCAGTCAGCCTTCGCTTCCAACAATTCTCTTTGCACGAACCCTTTTACCCATCACAGCAGTCATATGCAGCATGGAAAGTCTCAAACGATTACTCTGGTGCACATATTTGTAGACCTCACGTGAACGACCGATTGCTCTTTTCGTATTTCTAGGGTGATGGGTTACGATGCCCCTTTGGCGGCGCCGCGAGGGTGGCAATCTAGGTTCGCCTCATTGATCACAAATGAACCTCGCAGCGGAAAGTTCGCAGCATGGTACACTTAGGCCCACTGGAACGGTTGTTTGTAGAATTGGTTTGAGTAGCGGCGCAACTGGTCAATTCTTTCCTGATTCTGTCCGAACGAAGGGGGCCACCAGTTTATACCTGAGACTTGGTGAGGCTCGAACTCTCCCGATGTGGTACACGATTGAGGTCAGCTAGGGCGTGTTGACACAAAGGGGGTGGAATTGGGTAAAGATGGGCCAGGCAAGGGGTAATTGGGGGGTAGTAAGATAGCGGAACAAAAGAGCCGGGCAGGGAGGCGGCGGCATGGAAATTACCGAAGAGCAATACCAGCGAATAGCGCATCTCTTTCCCAAACATCGGGGCAATGTGCGCTTCAGCAACCTGGAAGTTCTGAACATCGTTCTCTACCTGACGGAGAACGGCTGCAAGTGGCGGGGCTTGCCGGAAGGCGATGACAAGTGGAGCGCCATCTACCAACGCTGGCATCGGTGGAACCGGCGGGGGGTGATACAGCAGGTTTCCCAATACCTGCAAGAGGCGGGGGAGACCTGGGCGGAACATAGTGGAGCGGTTAATCCGGCGGTTGAAGGGGTACCGGCGGGTCTTCACCCGGTACGACAAGCTGGACTGGATGTACCTGGGGTACGTGACCTTGGCCTGCGTCCATGAAGCCTTTTTCCGACAACTTAGTGTCAACACGCACTAATACGCAAAGTACTGTCTCTGACCGCAGCACCGCAACCATCTTGCAGCGTAGCAAGGGCTGGAATGGAAGATTCCCGGCACGAGGAAAATCGCACTGGCCTTGGCATTGGAAAAATCAAACGCCCAGAAAACCAGACTAATGAACGGTCACGCTTACATCGAATCTGGTAGAATCCTGCGGAATGAGGTGAAGTTGCCTTGGCTGCGATTCCGTTGGCCATCAATAAAACAGACGGTTTCCGGGCCATAGGTCACAACAAGATAAGACCATCTAGGACAACGAGGAAACTACCAGTGCAAAGACTTACCGCCAACGACCCGGAAACCCGTTCCGCCGACCTGGTTGCCGATAACCTGGCCCAACTGAGAGCTTTGTTCCCCGAGGCCTTCACCGAGGGCGGGATTGACTTTGAAGCGCTGCGGCAACTGCTGGGCGATGCCGTTGACGACGGCGAGGAGAAGTACGGCCTGAACTGGCACGGCAAACGCCGCGCCCGCCGGCTGGCCCTGACCCCCAGCGCCGGAACCCTGCGCCCCTGCCCCGAGGAAAGCGTGGATTGGGACGCCACGCAAAACCTTATGATTGAGGGCGACAACCTGGAAGTCCTGAAACTGCTGCAAAAAAGCTACGCCGGCAAGGTAAAGCTGATTTACATTGACCCGCCTTATAACACGGGCAACGACTTCGTGTACCCGGACGACTACAAGGACGGCATCAACAACTACCTCAAAATCACCTGGCAAGTGGACGGCAACGGCCACAGACTTTCATCAAACACCGAATCCTCTGGCCGTTTTCACACTGAATGGCTCAACATGATGTATCCAAGACTGAAACTAGCACGGAACTTGTTGCGAAAGGACGGAGTCATCTTTATCAGCATTGACGACAACGAGTTTCATAGTCTGCGCGCGATAATGGACGACATCTTTGGTGTGGAGAACTTTGTAGCGACGGTTATCTGGCACAAGATGGACAGTCCGAAGAATAGTGCCATTCACTTTAGTGAGGATCACGATTACATCCTTGTGTTCGCTAGGGACCTCGAAACGTGGCGACCGAACAGCTTGCCGCGCACGTCGAAAATGCTGGCCCGTTACAAGAACCCGGATAACGACCCGCGGGGGGCTTGGCTACTGAGCGACTTGGCCGCCCGCAACGTGTACACAGAGGGCCGTTATCCAATTACAACGAAAGTAGGCCGAGTAATTCCCGGCCCTCCCGCGGGAAGTTATTGGCGGGTCAGTAAGGCGAAATTTGACGAGCTGGACAAGGATAATAGGATCTGGTGGGGTGAATCAGGTGACAACCGCCCAGGTATTAAGCGTTTCCTGAGTGAGGTGCGACAAGGTGTGGTACCGCAAACGTACTGGCATTGGAAAGACGTCGGTAGTACACGGAACGCGAAGCAAGAGCTGAGCCATGTTATGGATGCGACTAGTGGCGAAGACCTTTTTGTGACTCCCAAACCAACGAGACTCCTCGCCCGCCTGTTGCAAATCAGCACGGTTACAAAAGAAAACGATATAGTGCTCGACTTCTTTGCAGGTTCGGGAACTATGGGGCAAGCAGTCGTTCAAGAAAATCTCAATGACCAAGGGAACCGGAGGTACATTCTGGTTCAACTTCCAGAACGGACTAATTACGCAAAATACTCTACTCTTGCCGAATTGACCAAAGAACGCCTACGCCGCGCCGGTACGAAAATCAAAGCGGAGAACCCGGAATCTACCGCCGACCTGGGCTTTCGCGTTTTCAAGCTGGACAGCTCCAACGTCAAGACCTGGGACCCCTACCCGGATGACCTGGAGCAGTCCCTCCTGGACCACGTTGAGCACATCAAGGAAGGGCGCGCCGAGCAGGACATCCTCTATGAGGTACTGCTTAAGTTGGGGCTTGACCTGTGCGCTCCCATTGCAACGCGGGAGTTGGCCGGCAAGCAGGTGAACGCCGTTGACGGCGGCACTTTGATGGCCTGCCTTGCGGAGCAAATCACGCCGGCGGAAGTTGAAGACCTGGCCGTTGGCATGGCCGACTGGCGCGACGCTCTGGACAACACCGACGATACCACGGTGGTTTTCCGGGACAGCGCCTTTGTTGACGACGTGGCCAAGACCAACTGCGTCGAAATACTCCGGCAGCGGGGCATCCGCAACGTGCGGAGTATCTGATGAAGTTTCAGTTTGAGCCGGACCTGGACTATCAGCAGGCCGCCATTGCGGCCATCTGCGACCTTTTCCGGGGGCAGGAAGTTTGCCGGGGCGAGTTCACGGTGGCCCCCGGCGTGGACGATGCCGGTCAGCCGGGCCTGGTGGAAAACGACCTGGGCGTCGGCAACGCTCTGACCCTGGCCGATGAGCAAATTCTGGACAACCTGAAAGAGGTGCAGCTCCGCAACGGCCTGCTGCCGGCGTCCATGCTGGAATCCAGGGATTTCACGGTGGAGATGGAGACCGGCACCGGCAAAACCTACGTCTATCTGCGGACGATATTCGAGTTGAACCGGCTTTACGGGTTCACCAAGTTCGCCATCGTCGTGCCGTCCGTCGCCATCAAGGAAGGCGTCAACAAGTCGCTGGAAATGATGGGCGACCACTTCCGCGCCCTGTACGCCGGCGTTCCTTTCGAGCATTTCATTTACGACTCGGCCAAGCTGGGGCAGGTTCGCAACTTCGCCACCAGCCCGCAGATACAGATAATGGTGATGACCGTCGGCGCCATCAACAAGCGGGACATCAACACCATCTACCAGGAAAACGAAAAGACGGGCGGCGAGGCCCCCATTGACCTGGTGCGGGCCACCAATCCCATCGTTATCGTGGACGAGCCGCAGAGCGTTGACGGGGGTTTGGAAGGACGGGGCCGTGAAGCCCTGGAGCGCATGAACCCGCTTTGCACCCTGCGCTACTCGGCCACCCACGCCGACCAGTACCACATGGTGTATCGGCTCAACGCCGTGGACGCCTACCAGCAAAAGCTGGTCAAGCAAATTGAAGTCGCCGCCGGAACGGTGGTGGATGACCACAACAGCCCCTACATCCGGCTGGTGTCAACCCGCCGGCAGCGGGGGGCAATCAGCGCCCGGGTTGAGCTGGACGTGGCTACGCCGTCCGGCGGGGCGCGGCGTCAGGAAGTCAACGTACAGGATGGCGAAGACCTGGAGCTCAGGACCCGACGCGAAATTTACCGGGACCATTACGTCGGGGAAATCCGGGTTGGACGGGGCAACGAATATCTGGAGTTGCGGGCGCCGGGCGATGAGCGGTGGCTGACGCCGGGGGAAGCCTACGGGGCGGTTGACCGGCTGGCGGTGCACCGCGAAATGATACGCAAGGCAATCCGGGAGCACCTGGACAAGGAAAAGCGGCTGCGTCCCCAGGGTATCAAGGCGCTGACTCTGTTCTTCATAGACAAGGTGTCCAACTACCGGGCTTACGACGATGACGGTAGCCAGGTAAAAGGTCCCTTCGCCGGCATCTTTGAGGAGGAATACCGCCGCGCCGCCCGGGGCCCGGATTACCGGGACTTGTTCGACGGCGTTGAAGACCTGGCCGACGCGGCGGAGCGGGCGCACGACGGTTATTTCTCCATTGACCGGCGCGGCGGCTGGACCGACACCGCCGAAAACAACCAGGCCAACCGGGACAACGCCGAGCGCGCCTACAGTCTGATTATGCGGGACAAGGAAAAGCTGCTGAGTTTCGACGAACCGCTGAAGTTCATCTTTTCCCACTCCGCCTTGCGGGAAGGTTGGGACAACCCCAACGTCTTCCAAATCTGCGCCCTGCGGGACATCCAAACCGAACGGGAGCGCCGCCAGACCATCGGGCGGGGGCTGCGCCTGTGCGTCAACCAGGACGGGGAGCGACAGCGGGGGTTTGAAGTCAACACCCTGACCGTCATAGCCCAGGAAAGCTACGAGGATTTTGCGGAGAACCTGCAACGTGAAATTGAGGAAGAGACCGGCATCCGATTCGGCGTGGTTGAAGAGCATCAGTTTGCGCTGATTGAGAGCGGCGACAGCCAAAGCGGACGGCTGGGCGTCAATCAGTCCCGGGAAGTCTGGCGTCACCTGGTCTCCCACGGCTACCTTGACCAGCAGGGGAAAATTACCGACCTGCTGCATAATGTCCTGCCGGACAGCAGTTTCACCCTGCCGAAAGAATTTGAGCCGGTGCGTGAGGCGATTGCCGAGGCGTTGCGGAAGTCAGCCGGCAGCATCGAAATCAAAAAGGCTGAGGAACGCCACACCGCCCGGCCCCGTGAGGCGGTTCTGGACAACGAAGAGTTCCGGGCATTGTGGGAACGCATCAGTCAGCAGACCACCTACCGCGTCCGATTTGACAACGACGACTTGCTCCAAGAGTGCGCCGAGGCCCTCCGCGACGCGCCGTTGATACCGCAGCCCAGGATGCAGTGGAACACGGCGAACATACCGATTGAGCAAGGGGGCATACAGCCCCATCTGCTTGAATCCGGCGCGCCGGCAAGCCTCCGTAGCGACGCCGTTGAATTGCCCGACGTGCTCACTGAGTTGCAGAATCGCACTCAACTGACCCGGCGCAGCATCCGGCGCATCCTGCTCGACAGCGGACGGCTGGACGATTTCAGCGTCAACCCGCAGAAGTTCATCGAAACGGCGGCGGCAGCCATCAACCGCCGCAAGCAGGTCGCGCTGGTGGATGGTATCAAGTACCGTCGTTTGGGCAGCGAGTCGCACTACGCGCAGGAACTGTTCGTGAAAGAGGAACTGACCGGCTATCTCAACAAGATGCTCGAGTCGCAGAAGTCGGTTTACGACTACGTAATATGGGATTCCAACAACGAGGCGACATTCGCCAAGGAGCTGGAGTCCAACGCCGCGGTAAAGGTGTACGCCAAGCTGCCGTCCTGGTTCCGGGTGCCCACCCCGTTGGGCGCTTACAACCCGGATTGGGCGGTGCTGATAGAAAACGACGACCATGAGCGTCTCTATTTCGTCGCTGAAACCAAAGGCACGTCTTTCCTGGACGACCTTCGCAACAGTGAGCGCGCCAAGGTAGAGTGCGGCAAGGCCCACTTCGCAACGCTGGAGATAGGTGACAGTCCGGCCAAGTACCGGGTTGTAAGCGCGGTGGAGCAGCTCTTGCACTGATTCCGGCCTGGCAATCGTTCCCTCCCCCGCCGGCCGGATACTCCGGGGCAGGAAAGTGAATGTTGGGCAATCTTTTGTGAAATCGGGACATCATCCTCAATTCGGGGTGTGTTACACTGCACTGACAGCCTCTTTATCTTTAGGGATGGTTACAATTTGAACGACAGCATGAAATTTCTTGACTTGTTCGCAGGTGGAGGAGGGTTGTCCGAAGGCTTCATTCAAGCCGGATTTGAGCCGGTTGCACACGTCGAGAGTGACCGGAGTGCTTGTTTCACCCTGAGCACACGTATGGCCTACCACTGGTTGAAGGACCATGACAGATTGGACCTGTACGCAAACTACCTGAAGGGTGCATTTACCCGGAAAGAGTTTTATCAGAAAGTCCCGGAGCGGGTCATAAAGTCGGTAATAAATGAAGAGGTTGGCTATGAGACACTGCCGAGCATTTTCCACAAGATTGATGGTCTGCTGAATAACCGGAAGCTGGACCTGATCATCGGAGGCCCGCCCTGCCAAGCTTATTCTATTGTCGGTCGCTCTCGTGACAAAGGTGGAATGAAAATCGACGAGCGGAACTATCTCTATCGCCATTACGCCAGTTTTCTGGAGAAATACAAGCCCGCCTGTTTTGTTTTTGAGAATGTTGTTGGTCTTTTGTCCGCCAAGGACAGTGACGGGCAAAGCCATCTTGAGGCTATGCAGGAGCTTTTTTCGGAACATGGGTATGAGACGGAGTACAGGATTCTGTCGGCAAACGATTACGGGGTCCTGCAAAGTCGGAAAAGGGTCTTCTTGGTCGGGCACTTCGAAAAATCCGAAGGCTTCTATCCCGAACCAGAAAAGTGGATTACCGAATCCAGAGTTGAGGAAGTATTCTCTGATTTGCCCGCCCTTGTCGCAGGGGGTGGTGATCCTGGGCCCTGCGACATCAATCCCGGAGATGGGGTATGGATACAGGAAGCCGGCGTCAGGAACGACCAAATTCCAGTCACTTGGCATCAGGCAAGGCCGCACTCAGACCGGGACCTCGAAATATACCGAATCGCGGTCGGCCTATGGAACTCCGAAAAAGCCCGGCTGAGATACGACGACCTACCGGAACGACTTAAAACGCACAGGAACAGGAAATCTTTCTGTGACAGGTTCAAAGTTGTTGCTTCCGATCTCCCACATTCACATACCATAGTTGCCCACATTGCCAAGGACGGTCATTACTACATTCACCCCGACATAGATCAGAACCGCTCAATCACCCCCAGAGAAGCTGCCCGGTTGCAGACATTCCCGGATGACTACTACTTTGAGAGTGCCAATGGCATTCCTGCGAGGACCCCTGTCTTCCGGCAGGTAGGGAATGCGGCACCAGTCCTGCTGGCCCGGAAAATAGCTGAAAAGTTAAGGGAAGTCTGGATATGAGGGAGACAGGCACACACAAGATAAGGCCGGCTGGCCGGTTGGTACTTACCATCGGACGCGACCTGATACAGGACCACTACGCAGCGGTAGTCGAGTTGGTGAAGAACGCCTACGACGCCGATTCCCCGGATGTGGATGTTGAATTCATCAGAGTAAAACCAGAAGGCGGTTACTCTATCACCATTAGCGACCACGGGCACGGTATGGCCCGGGAGGATGTCATTAACAAATGGATGGTGCCTTCCACATCGGATAAGCTCAAGAGGCAGAAGAGTCCCTCAGGCAGAGTCATGCAGGGACGGAAGGGGGTCGGACGCTACGCGGCATCGGTTCTGGGTAATGATTTGTTTTTGGAAACAGTCTCTGTCAAGGGCGAGAAGACTGAAGTCTATATCGAATGGAGTGCTTTCGAGAATTCAGAGTTTCTGGATGACATTGAAATCCTGGTTGAATCGTCGGACACGTCCTTACCACCCGGGACTCGGCTTACCATGGCCGGAGGAGAATCGCTGGTCACTGATTGGAATAAGCGGCAGTTTGACAAACTCCGCTTTGAACTGAGGCGGCTCAAATCACCCGTGGGAATGGCCCTGAGTGATGATGATTTCCGTATAAATCTGAAAGTCGATGGCTTTCCGGAAGTGGATAACATAGATGAGACCATCGAACCTTACCCTATTTTCGATCTCTTCGATTACAGAGTTTCAGGGACAATTCCCTCGGGGGGAACTGGTAGATTAGCGTATTCGATGCAGAAAATACGCAATTCACCTGACGAAACCATTCCATTAAACCTCGGAAAGCCTACCGAATGCGGAGAATTATTCTTGGACATTCGCGTCTATGACCGGGATAAATCATCCATCGATTCCCTGATAGGGCGCGGCCTCAAAGACGATTCCGGTAGCTACCTTGGAAACCTGCAAGCCAGGCAGTTGCTTAACGAATACAACGGCATAGGCGTCTACCGAAATGGATTTCGCATCCGGCCACTGGGAGATCCGGACTTCGATTGGTTGAAGCTGAATGAGCAACGTGTCCAGAATCCTTCACTTCGCATCGGCAGCAACCAAGTAATAGGGTTTGTTCAGATTCAGTCTGATGAGCAATCAGGTCTGATTGAAAAGAGTGCTAGGGACGGATTGAGGGAGAACAAGGCTTTTGACTGCTTGAAAGAGGTGACAAAGAAGGTTATTGGAGAACTCGAGACAAGACGTTTCCAATACAGAAGGCAGACAGGTCTGAGTAAACCAGCTGCGAAGCTCGAACGTGAACTGGACAGCCTTTTCTCTTCCGAAGAATTGAAGCGCGATGTTCAGTTGAGACTTTCCAGTTCCGGCGTGGGGCAAGAAACTGCCCAGGAAATTATGGAAATGATCTCCAAGGACGAAGAGGAGAAAAACAGGGTAGCCGATGGCATTCGCCAAGTGGTTGCCATATACCAGGGACAGGCGACTTTGGGGAAGATTATCAACGTGATTCTTCACGAAGGCCGGCGGCCGCTCAACTACTTCAGGAACGAAATCCCCAATCTAAGGTACTGGCATACGTCTTTCCTGAAAACCGGGAATATGGAGAACCTCAACCGCGTCGTATCCATCGGTGATGGCATCGGAAATAATGCTGAAGTCTTCGTAAATCTCTTCGGTCGTCTTGACCCACTGGCCGCGGCAAAACGTTCCCCGAAGGTCCCATTAGACCTTAAGCAGACCATCACCGGGACTCTTTCGGTTTTCTCATCGGAAATGAAATCGCAGAACGTGTACAGTTGCGTCATCTGCCCCGAAAGCTTCATGTTTTCCGGATGGTCTCAGGACATTTACTCCATTTTCACCAACCTGATAGATAACAGCCTCTACTGGATGAACGAAAAGAACAGCCCTGAGCGAAACATAGTCATTGATGTTGTTACGGATGGAAAATTCCTCTTGCACATTGATTACCGTGACACAGGACCAGGGATAGACCCCGGCCTGATTGCCAGCGAGGTCATATTCGAGCCGCAATTCTCCACAAAAACGTCTGGCACCGGACTTGGTCTGCCAATAGCAGGTGAGGCTGCGACACGAAATGGTCTCGAACTGAAGGCCTTCGAATCGGAAACCGGGGCTTGGTTCAGACTTCAAGCAGTGTCGGAGAATGGCGAATGAACGGCATGAAGCTTCTTGTTGTAGAGGATGACCCCCAGGACATCAGCACGTGCCGGGATACCGTGGAGAGATACCGGGACGAAAAACAAAGGGAAGTCGAGCTCATCGTATGCGGGGATGTGGCCGAAGCTTTCGAGAAACTTGACAATACCTTTGACGGCGCAATTATCGACCTCAGGCTGGGGAATGAAGGCGACGAGGGCAACGAGGTTGTGAATAGAATCAAAGAGAGACAATACCGTTTTCCGGTGGCCATCCTCACCGGAACTCCTGCCTCCGCTGAACCCGAATTCTCGTATATCGGAATTTTCAGGAAAGGAGACGCCGGGGCCGGATACGATGACCTGCTGGACAGATTCTGGAGAATACGAGATACAGGGCTTACACGTATCTTGGGGGGCAGAGGTATCATTGAATTCAGATTGGGTGAGGTGTTTTCGCGAAATGTCCTGCCACAAATACAGAAATGGGAGGCATACGGTCAGGCCGACTCTACCAGAACTGAAAACGCGCTTCTTCGCCACACCCTCAATCACCTGATTCAGCTCATTGATGAAGATATAGAGCGATACTTTCCTGAGGAATTCTATCTCTTCCCTCCTCCCAGCGAGAATCTTCGAACCGGAAGTATTCTGAATGACAAGGGAAGCGGTCAGAAATTCGCGGTATTAAGTCCGGATTGTGACCTTGTGGTCCGACCTGACGGAACCAGGAATACAGACAGGATACTTTTCGCTGAAATAGTGTCTCCCAAGGTGTTGTTCGATTGGTTCGGTGACAAGGCACCAAACGTCTTGGGTCGGAACCGAAGAGATACCTTCATCCGGGCACTGGAGAATAACGGGCCAAGATATTATCACTGTCTGCCGGAAACTGATTTCTTTTCATTAGGTTTCCTGCATTTCAGAAGGATTTCCACTGTAGGAGTGGACGAAATCGAAAAGAAATTTGACTTACCTCCGAAAGTGCAGATTTCACCTCCCTTCGTCAAGGATATTGTGTCGCGTTTTTCATCCTACTATGCGCGTCAGGGCCAACCGGACATAGATTTTTCAAACCTTGTCGGGTCCTGAACCCACAAATCAGGAATTTGTCTATGGACGTTCATACACCAGAAAAGCGCAGCTTCAATATGTCCAGAATCAAGGGGAAAGACACTACTCCCGAGATGCTGATCCGCCGGTGGCTCTGGAAAAATGGATACAGGTACAGATTGCACAGGAAGGACCTAGCCGGGAAACCAGACATCGTGTTACCTCGATACAGAGCCGCCATTTTTGTTCACGGTTGCTTCTGGCACCGGCACGGTTGCCAGGCAACGACTACTCCCGTATCTCGACCAGACTTCTGGAACGCCAAGTTTCGGGAGAACGTCAGCAGAGACAAGAGGAATATCGAAGACTTGCTGAACAACGGATGGCGGGTGATGGTTATCTGGGAATGTTGTCTCCGAGGAAAGACGGCAGACCTTGAGCAGACTGGCAGACAGACTTCCGACTTTCTGAACTCTGAACTCTACTTCTCAGAATCTGTGATCGGAACAGACTAAAAGCCGCTGACTCGATGTCCACAGTATCAAGTCAACGGAGCGTTTCTTCGAATCGGAATCCAACAACTCTGTCTACATCTCAAAGACGGTACTGCGTATCGTCATGCCCACCGCACTCGCAACTCACCCGGAACATAACTGCCATGCCCGAGAGCGGAACAAGTTTCTCCCGCCCCCTCACCCGCGAGGGGTAGAATTTCAAAGTGACGCCGGGTTCCAGCCACACGGAGACCCTCCCAAGCTCCGAAGGCGGCCCGGTCCCGGCTTTGAAACCCAGGACAAAAAAGTGCCCAACACCATTCGCCGCCTCTGCATCATCCACTTCCAGCGCCCTCTGTGCGGCCCGGACCACGACGGCCAGATCTACGTCACCATCCCCGCCGACAACCTGGACGAATACGTGGCCCGGCTCAGGACCCTCGCCCGGGATTGGGAATCCATCGAGTCCAACCTGACCCAGGCCGTCATCCGGTTTCACCGGGAACAGGGAGACCTGGACCGGCTCACCGAGCGGGCCGGCAGGTACGGAATCCATGAAACCCGGCCCCGACCTTGGAACTCACCCCCGAAAGAGACTACGCCTGTAGCCACTGCGGGCAGGTCTTCGAGAGCAATCCCCTCCTGCAGGAACACATGAAGTCCGCCCACTAGCAGTCGACCCCTCGAAACCGAAGCAGACCACAACAACTCCGGTCCCAATCCCCCCAAGCCGGCCCCGCGGCTGCTGGACGAACCCGCCGGGTCCGTGGAACACTGTACCCGGCAAGAGACCCCATCGAAAAAGGAGAAGAGAAATGGCCTACGGAACTGCCCGGGTCGTCGCCCGCGCGGAATCGGCCGCCAGGGCCGAGTCCCTGGTCAGGAATTACATCAACGACGCCATTGAATACGCCGTCAGCATCGGCCAGACCCTGACCTGGCTGCCCGTCGAGTACGACGACGAAACCGAAAGGTTCGGACGCATCGACGCCGGCGACGCCTAGGCCGGCCTGGACGCCCTCTACGACGCCGAGTACGCCGGGAAGGAGACCAAGCCCGTCAACATTGAAGACGCCGGGGGCGGGGTCTCCCTGGCCACCGCCCAGATCGGAGGTTCCCGCATGACCATCGACGGCAACTGCCACATCTGCGGGGAGATGCTGTGCCTTGGCTGCCAGGACGTGGGAATGATCATGGTAGTCCCCGGGGAGCGGGAACAGCTCTGTTGCGACAAGTGCCGGGACACCTTCCGGGAAATGATGCCCGGCATCCCCAGATGAGGGAACGCTGCGAAACCTTACAGGAAGTCCCGGGGTTAAACTCATGCCGGAACTCGGCCGGTCAACCGCGTCCAGCCCACCCCGTGGAAGACTCTTACTGAAACCCAACAAAGGAAACCTCTATGACCACCCTGGCCGCCTACGACAACCCCCACCTGGAAACCCTTCACCACCACATACGCCGGGAATTCTTCCCCGGCAGCAAGCCGGAAGATTACCCGGAACTGGAAAACGTCCTGCTGCCGGAACTGGCCGGAAAACTGCGCCGGGACCTGCTGGAACGCCGGAGAAAGGCCGAGGAAGACCTGGCCCTGGCCCGGCGCCACGTCGTGGAAACCCTGGGCAGCGACGGAATTGACGAAGAGGGGAACCTGGCCCCCGCCGGCCGGAACACTCCCGTGGGCCGGGCCTACGAAACCGCGAGGGAACGGGCGCGAACCCTGACCCACGACCCGGAGAGCGCCGAGGCCCTGGTGTTCCTTCACCTGAACCGGTTCTTCTGCGGCCTGGGGGACGCGTCGTCGGGAGAACTCCGGGAGAAACTGGACGCCTACCTGAAGGACAGGGCGCTGCGCCTGGACACCTTGGCGGAACAGGGTGAGTACTTCATCCAAGTGGCCCTGGCCTTCCGGGACCTGGGACGGCGGATAATCGACTTCGTGGAGAACGCCCGGAAAGAGGAATGAAACCCGGAGAGGACGGGGAATGCCACCGGAGGGCACGGGCAGGTGGACAACATCTTGTTCCCCGAACATCGTCCCGGCCCGGCCAACCCCGGCCAGACCACGAAAATCGGGGGCATCCGAGCCCACCACGCCGATGGCCGTCGGCATGGCGGGAATGGACGACAGCCGAAAGTCCGGAGCTTTGCAGGAAATCCCGGAAGAAGGATTCACCTGCGACCCAACCCAAGTCGCAAAGGCCAGCCCCCGCTACCCTTCCCTACAGATACGTGCGTCCGACCCGACCAGGTATCTCGCCAGGTTCACTGGAGAGCCGGACGGGTATTTCGCGCAATGCTAGGGAGGCCGGGTTGAATCAACAGCCTCCACAAAGGTCCCGAGCGTCCGCCCAGCGCAGACAGGATTTCACTTGGGGACGCTGCGCTGTACCCAGCGCCACAAGCGGGCATGACAAATTACAACCATCACTTCCATCAGAGATACGTCAAGTCGTATATCACCGGGACGGATTTAGACGATATTCGTTGTATAGTGACATAATGTAGTTGCTTTTAATAGATTGCAGACTATATAATCATACTAAGTCGCAGAATTGCTGCACCGAAATCGGGTTCAACGTCCCGGTGCAAAGAATTCAGTAGCGGCTTCAGCATTACCCCAAATGCCCGACGCGTGGAGAGGAGGAACCGGTATGCCTGAGAATGCCGAGTTTTTGGTCGCCATACTGGCGATGGGCGCCTCGTTGGTTGCTATCTTCGCCTACTTCCAAAACCAGGGCAGACAGAGAAGAGAGGAGTGGCAGACGGCGCTGGAAAAAGCCGTCGCAGACCTCAAGGAAAACTTCACCTCGGAGACTTCTCCCCGTGCGGACAGCCTTGGCGGGCGGCTCTCCACCGTAGAGTCCAAGGTCGACAACGTTGAATTCACCGTGAATGGAAGGATCGCCGCCGGCAAAGGCGACCTCGACTTGCGTATCACAAGCGTAGAATCCACTCTCAAGAACATTGATGCCACCGTAGAGTCACGAATCACTCCCGTCAAGAGCGACCTTGAAAGGGGCATCAGAGACCTTCAATCCGACATAGCCAACATCAAAGACGTACGCATCCCTTCGACGGAAACCAAGTTTAACGAAAGCATCGCTTCAGCGGAATCCAAACTTGACAGGCGTGTCGGCGTCCTTGAATCCGATGTTGCCAACGTCAAAGACGTACGCATCGCATCGTTGGAAACCAAGGTCAACGAAAGCGTCGCCGGGGTCAAAGCTCAGATGGACGATAAATTCCACGATGCTGAGGGAAAGAGGGAGATCCTGGAAAAACAGTTGGACCAACGAAGGGAGGCCTTTGACCAACGGTTGGAGCACCGATTTGAAACCCGGGAAGCCAGGAGAGACGGCGAAATACAACTCCTGGACAAGCGAATCGGCTCCGTGGAAAATCAGGTGGGACAGCAATGTTCCTCCACGTCGAAAGACCACGAAGAACTGCTCGCCCTGAAAATTCGTTTCGATGCCCATGACCACGGCGAGGGGGATCCGCCCACCGACATGGTCACCAGAACGAAACGGGTGAACCATTCGCATAACTCACAGCCATCCGGGTAGACGGCAGTACCCGCCGGGGCATTGTCGGTAGGTGGATGACCGGCAATGCGCCAAGCCGGTCGGAGACCGGCGCGAGCACGACTCAAATACGGCGCGGCGCGCCACTCGTCGGGCAAGAAGTAGGGACGGCCCGTAGTCCTTGATGAGA
Source organism: Dehalococcoidia bacterium (assembly GCA_963665735.1). Lineage (GTDB taxonomy): Bacteria > Chloroflexota > Dehalococcoidia > Lucifugimonadales > UBA3495 > CATOSK01. The sequence continues at coordinate 2,706,943 of OY762444.1, forward strand.
ACGTCGGCATGAAGAACATCGTCATCTGCTGCGACGGCACCAATGCCAAGTACGGTTCCAACAATACGAACGTGGTCCGGCTGCACGAATTCTTGTGCAAAGATCCCGGCCAGATAGCTTTCTACGATCCGGGGGTCGGCACCTTCAGTTTCATGGGCCGCAACTTCGGCCGCCGGACGGGCCGGGCCCTCGGAGCCATACTCGGCAAAGGGCTGCAGATCAACATCGAGGAAGCCTACAAGTACCTCATGGACTACTACGATCCCGGGGATAAGGTCTTCCTCTTCGGATTCAGCCGGGGCGCCTACACGGTCCGGGCGCTGGCCGGTATGCTGCACAAGTGCGGCCTGCTCCAAAAAGGAAGCAACAACCTGATTCCCTACGCCTCGCAGATCTACAACAAGAAGAGCAATCCCAAGGAGGCCAAGGGGTTCAAGAGAAACTTCTCCCGCGAGTGCAAGCCCCACTTCATCGGGGTATGGGATACCGTCGAGTCCGTGGGATGGGGTGTTTGGGTCTCCACCTGGGGCTGGGCCCTGGGCAGGAGGCGCTTCTTCAACAACCGGCTCAACCCCGACGTGAAGAACGGCTATCACGCCGTGTCCGTGGACGAAAAACGCAGGCACTTCCGGGTGACGCTGTGGGACGAAAGGCAAGTCCCCGACTACCAAACAATAGAGCAGGTCTGGTTCCCGGGATTCCATTCGGACGTGGGAGGACAGAACTCCTGCCCTGGCATACCCGACATCACGTTGGGATGGATGCTGCGGAAGGCGGAGGAGAAGAAGCTGCGCCTGAGCAAAGGCTGGGAAGATTGTCTGCGGCCCGACCCGTCGGGAGAGATCAAGCAGTCATGGAGAGGGTTCTGGCGCTTGATCCCTCCAAAGAAACGCATCCCCCCCAAGTGTGCCAAGATTCACGAGAGCGTTTTCCAGCGCAGAGATGACGACAACAACTCCTACGATCCGAGCAATCTAACTCAGCCGCACGTCAGGGTGAAATAGTCTGCCCTCCACAACGGGAGGCCAGACCTCCGGGCACAATCCAACCCCGGCCCCTGCCGGGAATGCAGGAGCGACGGTATTCTCAACTTGTGTTGGTATTAGTTAAGATATGGGGATAAGGGGTGAATCCAAAGGGGAGGGAAGGACGATGGCTCGCCAGCCGGCTTACCGGGAAGATATGCAATGCCCCCGGTGTGGCTCCAACCATCTGCCCAAGTACGGGAAGTCCCGGGGCAAGCAAACCTACCGTTGCGGGCAGTGTCACTAACACTTCATCCCGGGAACGGAGCGTCCCCACCAACCGGAGCGGGTGAAGTCCCTGGCCGTGGACCTGTACGCCGAGGGTCTGGGCCTGTCGGCCATCAGCCGAGTGTTGCGGGTCAAGCTGGGCACGGTCTATTCCTGGGTTAAAAAAAGTCCGGTGGGCGGGCCGGTTGCAACCGGTTCTGGCGCGGCAAAGGGCGACGGGGGTCAGTGGCGGACGCCGGCAGCCCGCCCGGGTCATCGCCCTGGATGAGATGTGGAGCTATGTGGGATCCCGGCGGAAGGGGAAGCGGCGGGAGGTGTGGGTCTGGACGGCGGTGATTGAGGAAGAAGATGGAAGCCGGTGGGTGGATTTCCAGGCGGGAGACCATTCGGAAGTCACGTTTCTGCGGTTGTATCAGCGACTGCCGGAGGCGAAGGTGTACCGCAGCGATGCCTACCGGGTGTATGAATGGCTGCCGGCCAATCGGCACGTGGTGGGCAAGGGCGGTGCAGTGAACTGGAATGAGGGGCTGCATTCCGGATTGCGGGACAAGTTGAAGCGGTTGCAGCGGAAGACCAAGGGGTACAGCAAGAACGCAACCATGCTACGGGACTCCATAGCCTTGGTGTGCCTCCCCTTGGACCTGATCTAATACCAACGCACGTTGAGAATACCCCGTGGCCCTGTATGCCCGGGTGTCCAGCGCCGCCAGGACGTGGACCTCTCCGTGGCCGCACAACTGCGCGCCCTGCGCGATTACGCCGACAAGAACGGCTACCTGGTGGTCCGCGAGTACGTCGACGAGGCCGAGAGAGGACGCATCGCCGATAGGCCACAGTTCCGCAAGATGCTGGACGAGGCATCCAAGCCCGACTCCCCCTTCCAGGAGATTCTGGTCTGGAAATTTAGCCGCTTCACCCGCAAGCGGGAGCACGCCGTGGCCTTCAAGTCCATGCTGCGCAGGAAGGGCATCCGCGTCGTCTCCATCACCGAGCACGCCGACGACACTCCCACCGGCAAGCTCATGGAGGCCATCATCGAGTCAGTGGACGAATTTTATAGCGAAAATCTTGCCCAGGAAGTGACGCGGGGGATGCGCGAGGCCGCCTCCCGGGGCTTCTGGATGAACGCCAGCGCCCCCTACGGCTACCGGCGGCTCTACGTCCAGGACGGGGCCAAGAAGCGCCCCAGGCTGGAACTGAACCCGCCCCACGACGCCCTGGTTCGCCGTATCTTCGACCTGACCCTCCAAGGCAGGACCTCCCTGGACATCCTCAAGACCCTGAACGCCGAGGGCATTCCCTCCCCCAACGGCAAGCGGTGGCGCAAGACCACCGTCCACAAGGTGCTTGCCAACGAAGCCTACACCGGCACTCTGGTCTGGGGCCAGAAGAGCAGGGACGGACAGGAGCCGGTTCGGGTGGAGAACGCCTTCCCCGCCATCGTCTCCCAGCAGGAGTTCCAGCGGGTCAGGAAGTTGCTGGAATCCCGCGCCCCGGCGGTCACCCACCCCCGCCGCGCTGCCAGCCCCTACCTGCTCAGCGCCCTGGCCAAGTGCGAGTCCTGCAACAAGACCCTCACCGCCGCCGAAGCCAAGAGCGGTAAATACACCTACTACGTCTGCCGGTCCATCCTCAAGCAGGGCAGCGGAACCTGCGATACCCCCAGGCTCAACGCCAGGTCCTTCGAGGCCGTCATCATCTCCAACATCCGGGACCACATCCTCACCGAGTCCAACATACGCGACCTGGTGAGGCTGTTGGACGAGGAGATGGGCGGCGTGGCCAAAGAACAGCGGCAGAACCTGGAGACCATCGAGGCCGAACTGGAAGAGGTGAAGCGCAAGCTGGACCGCATCTGGCACTTCGTGGAGAGCACCGACCTGGACATGGCCGACGCCTCGGAGCGCATCCTGGAACACCGCCATCGCCGGGAACAACTCGAAGCCGCCGCCGAGGAAGTGCGGGTTGTCTTGGTTCAGAGGCGGGAGTTGCTGGACAGCGCCGACACCATCGCCGCCTTCGCCGCCGACATGAGCGAGTTTCTCAAAACCAGCGAACTCACCGAGACCAAAGCCTTCGTGCAGTCCTTCGTTAGGGAGGTGCTGATGCGGCCCGGCGGGGCGACGATCCTCTACACCATCCCCACGCCGGAGGACAGTCCCATAGGAGGAAAGGACGCTGCCGAAATCGCCCCGAACGGCGGTGTTCGCAGTATTGGATGCGGTGGTGGGCCGTGCGGGACTCGAACCGGCGACGTCCTGATTAAAAGTCAGGCGCGCTGCCGGCTGAGCCAACGGCCCACGGGGATTAGTCCTCGGGCGCGTCGGAGTGGCCAAGACGGCCGGGGCTTCCAGGTTCGCGGCGTCTTTTTTTGAGTCGCTTATGGGCGTCCCTCTTTTCCAGGGATCGCGTTCCTCAGGAGCTCCGCAAAGAAACAACCGGCCCGTCGGAACCGCGCAAGGATTCCGATGGACCGGGCCGTCCTGGCTAGGGCGCGGGGTGGGCTTCCACTACTGCGATTGTAACGGCTGGAGGCTCTGCCTTTTTTTCCTTTCTGGATGGGGTTGGTGAGCCGTGCGGGACTTGCACCGGCTAGCCAGGAGTTCGCTTGCTCGTTCCCCCTTTTTTATAGAGTCGTTTCACCGTGCGCCTTTGGAAGGGAACCTGACAAGTACGACTTTTGGTGACGGCGATTGATTTCGCCCATTATGGTGGGCCGGCGTGTACCGCGTTGCGGACTTTTCGGTGGGAGTCCCCGATACCCCCGATATAAGGACGGGGCAGTTCTCGCGGGCCTCTATCGCAGCATCTCACGCCCGGCCCTGCCGGTCCCGGTCTGCGCGGCGTCTTCGGCGGACGGCGAGCAGCAGCAGAGCCACGACGATGGCCAGGATTGCAACCAGACCCACCAACATCGCGACCAGTCCTCCGCTGCCCCGCTCTTCGGGAGTTTCCGGGGCAGCTTCCGGCACAACGGGCAGGGCAGGCTCGGCTGTCGGCGTCGGCTCAGGAGTTGGCGTCGCTGTTGGCCGCTCAGTCACAAGTATCACCGGAGGCGTCCCAGGTGTGGGCGTCGGCGTCGGCGCCGGCTCAGGAGTAGGTATCACCAGCGGCGTCCCAGGTGTCGGTATCGGCGTTGGGGTCGGTGTCGGGGTCGGTACCGAGATGGTGGCCACCACCTCCGCCGAAGGTTCGCCCGGCTTCGCGCCGGCCAACGCCCGAATCCGGAAGACGTAGGTCTGTCCACGCTCCAGGCCGGCCACCACATACTCCATCGCCTTTCCGTCCGCCCCCGCCATTTCCGTCCACTCCCCGTAGTCACCCACTAAGGTCCTCTGGCGGTACTTATAGCCCGTCACCGCGTCATTGGCAGTCTCGTCCCAGAACAGCGTGACCAGCCTGTCTCCGCCCTCGGCCCGCAAGCCCGTTGGAGCCGTCGGAATAGTATTCCCCCGGACCTCCTCCGATGGATTGCTATGCAGATTGCCAATCGCCACCGCCCGCACCTGGAAGGTGTACCACCGGCCATTCTCCAACCCTTGACCGTGTGCGTTAACTCCAGGTCGCCGGTGTCAATCCAGTCGCCATACTCTACGTCATCCACGCGATAGTGGTACTGGTAGCTGATAATTTGGTCAGACTTGCCGCCGGTTTCCCACGTCAACACCACCTGCTGGTCGCCGCCCTCCGCTGAGATCAATGCGGGTGCTGCCGGGGCGCTGCTCCCTCCGTCAGGCGAAGATTCGCCTGCGGGAGGCGGCTCTTCGCCCGTGGGAGGCGGCTCTTCGTCTTCGTCCGTCGGCCCTTCGGCTCTGTCCGTCGGATCTTCGTCTTCGGGCGGCGCAGCGATGACCTCGCCCACTGTCACGTCGCCGACCGTAATGCCGTGGTAGCCGGAGTCGTGGCTGTAAACGGTGTGCTCGATGGTGAACCCGGCGAGAGATCCCCCGTGGCTGCTGCTGGCGGTGATTCTGACGGCCTTCGCCTCGTCCCAGTCGTCCGGCGTGAAGAAAACCGGCGAGGGGCTGACCGTCACGCCGCGGTCACCCGTGACGGCGACCTCCACCGCCACGTCGCTGGTGGGCCGCTCGTTGGCCAGGACGATGGTGTAGGTGGCCGACGAGCCTCCCTGCACTTCGTCTATCTTCTTCGTGGATAGCTCCACGCCCCGGATGTTGACTATGGCATACCCGGAAGGGTTGCCGTCGGTGGGGGACTTCACCACTGAGTTGACGGCCCGCACCTGGAACTCGTAGGAGCCCAGCGGGTCCAGTCCGTTGACGACGGCCTCGCGGGCATCGGCCCCGCCGGACACCGTCTTCCACGACGTGGGGACTGCGCTAACGCCAGAGTCTTTCTGCCGGTACTCCCACCCGGTGATGGTGGAGTCGGCGGGGCGGGGTCGTCCCACGTGAGCCTGGCAGTGCCCAGCTCTGTCCCGTTGTCGGCGGCGAAGTTTCGCGGCGGGGCCTGGGGCGTAACCGCGACGTTGGCCGTGGTCAACTGGTTGACGGTGGACGGGCCGGCTCCCGCCGTGTTCACCGCCCGAAGCTGGAAGCTGTAGGTCTGGCCCCGCTCCAGTCCTGTAACCGTGTGTTCCGTCCTCGGTTCCATAGTTACGTTGGCGGCGACGTTGGCCGGGGCCGCGTCGTCCGCGCTGGCCTCCGCGGAGTCTGCGCCTTCGGCGGTAGCCGAGGACGAGGGCGTTTCCTCCACCTTCGCGGAAATATCTTTCCACCCCGTGTTGTTGGGCGGCGTCACCGTCGCCTCGTCCGTCGGCGGGTACGTCACGGTCTGCACCACCGGGCGCACTTCCACGGTGCAAACCTCACTCACGGGCGGCTGGCCCACGGGGGCGCACGTCGCGGTGTAGGAGGTGGTCGTGGCGCTGCTGCCCGGTATGTCCGTCCAATTGCCAAAGCTGCCCGTTCCCGTCTTCTGCCGGTACTGGTACTTCACAATGTGGCTGTTGTTGGGGTTGCCCCAGGTGAGCGTCGTCTGGTTGTTGCCGGCGTTGAAGGCGGTGAAACTCCACGGCCCCACGGTCGTCACGACCACATCGTTCTGCGACACGCCGCGTATCTCAAAGGCGTACTTCGTGCCGGCGGTCAGGCCCGTCGCCCGGTAGGAAGTGGTGGACGAGCTGCTGTTGGGTATGTCCATCCAACTGCCGAAGCTGCCCGTTCCCGTCCTCTGGCGGTACTGGTACTTGGCGATAAAGCTGTTGTTGGGGTTGGCCCAGTCCAGAGTGATGCGCCCGTTGGAGCCGATGTTGCCGATGCTCCAGCTTCCCACTACTGCCAGGGGCTTCTCCATTGCATTGTTTGGCTTCACCGCCCGCACCTGGAAGGTGTAGGCCGTGCCGTCGGTAAGGCCGGTGACGGTGTATGACCTTTGGGTCCTGGCCGCGCATGGCGAGGAGCAGGGTATGTTCGTCCAGTTGCCGAAGCTGCCCGGTCCCGTCTTCTGGCGGTACTGCCACCTGGTCACGGACGGGTCGTTGGGGTTGACCCAGTAGAGCGTCGCCTGCCTGCTGGCGGTGACGACGGCCAGGTTGCCCGGCTCGCCGGTGTCGGGGAGAACTCTGACCCGGTAACGCCACTTCACGATGTCGCTGTCGCTGGGGGAGGGCCACTTCAGGGTAATCTCCCCCGCGCTGCCCACGTTGCCGATGCTCCAGCTTCCCACCTTGCCCAGGGCCGTCGGAGTGTTTTGCGTCGTCACGGCGCGTACCTGGAAGGTGTAGGTCGTGCCGTTGGTCAGGCTGGTGACAACGTAAGAACTCAGAGTTCTGACGCTGCATGGGGATTCGCAGGGTATGTCCGTCCAGTCGCCGTAGCTGCCGAACTGTTCATCGGAGGCTGACCTGGACTTGAAGCGGTACTGCCACTTGGTGATAGCCGAGTCGTTGGGGTTCCGCCAGTAGAGCGTCGCCTGCCCATCTGCGGCCACCGCCGCCAGGCTGCCCGCCATGGTGCGGTACTGGTACTTGCGGATGGATGCGTCCTGGGGGTCTTTCCAGGTCAGTTTGGCCTGGCTGGCCCCCGTCTGGGTGACATTGCCCACGAAGTTCACCGGCTTGTCCGGGGTCAGCGTCACCTCCTCCGCGTTGGACGCCGGGCCGTCGCCGGCCCGGTTGACGGCGCGCACCTGGAAACGCATCACCTTGCCGGCCAAGCCCTCCACGACGTGGGAGGTGGCTGAGTGGGCCGTCTCCGTATCCGTAGCCGTCTTCCAGGGCGCCGCGCCCAGCAGCGTCGTCCATTCCGTGTCGGTGGTGTCGGCGTCGCCGGTGGCGGCGCGGTATTCCCATCTGCTTACGGACGGGTCCACCGGGTCCAGGGCGGCCCACGTCAGCGTTACGTCGAAGTCCTGGGTCGAGGCGTCGTAGGATATGGTCGTTATCGTTGATAGGGTGGTTTTCGCCGGGGTCAGCGTTACGGTGGCGACGCTGGAGGCCACGCCGCCGCCGGCGGTGTTGAACGCCCGCACCTGGAACTGGTATCCGGCCCCGGTAAAGTTCTCGGGCAGGATGTATTTTCTGGTGTCCTTGTCGCTGCCCGGGATGTCCGTCCACGCGGCGGCGTTCAGGTCATCGCCGGTCAGGACGCCGCGCCACTGCCACCGGATGATGGTGGGGTCGGGCGGCAGCAGCGACCAGTCCAGCGTTATCCGGAAGTCCTTGGTGGCCTGGACGTAATCCTTGGTTGCCGTGAGGCTCTGGGGTTCGCCGGGCCGGGCCGGGAGCTTGACCTGGTTGGAATCGTCCGACGCGGGGCTGTCGCCCGCCGGGTTCCTGGCGCGAATCTGGAAGGCGTAGGTGGTCTCGCTGGTCAGGCCGGTCACTGTGAACGTCCTGGTGCCGGCGTCGCTGGGCGACATATCCGTCCAGTCGCCGTAGTCGCCGAACTGCCCGCCCTTGGGCTTGGACTTGTAGCGGTACTGCCACACGGTTATGGACGGGTATTGCGGGTCGTTCCAGGACAGGGCGGCCTGCTGGAACCCGGCGACCGCCGCCAGGCCCGTGGGCTTGAGGGGCGTCGTCGCGGTGGAGGCCACCGCCAAGCCAGGCCCCGCCACGCTGCCGGTGTTCACGGCCCGGACGCGGAAGTAGTAAACCGTGCCGGCGTCGAGGTTGGGCAGGGTCATCGAATTGGTGGACGAGCTGCTGTTGGGAATATCCGCCCAGTTGCCCCAGGCGGCGCTGCCCTCCTTCTGGCGGTACTGCCACTTGTCAATTGCTGTGTCCGTAGTCGTGTCCCAGCCGAGCGTTACAGTCGTGTCCGCGGCGCTGGCCGTCAGGTTCGTGGGCTGCGAAGGGACGGGCTGCGGCGTGGCCGTCGCCTCGCCCGACGCCGCCCCCGTGCCGATGTCGTTCACCGCCCGCACCTTGAACGAGTACGCCGTGTTGTTTGTCAGGCCCGTGAAGGTGTGGCTGTAATTCGCCTGGTTCTGAACGATTGCCACGTCCGTCCAGGGGCCGGCCCGGGAGCGGTTTTTGGTCATCCAGCGCACCTGGTGCTTGGTCACCGGGTCGCCCTGCGGGTCCGCCGGCTTAGTCCACGACAGCGTCGCCCGCCCGTCGTCGGTGGCCACGGAGAAGTTGGTGGGCTTGCCGGGCACACCTGCCTTTTGCAGGGTAACCGTGTAGCTGGCGGACTCCTGCCCGGTGCTGTCCTTGACCGTGAAGGTGAAGGAGTCGCCGTCAAAGCCCGACCCCGGGTGGTAATTCAGCTGATACCTATAGCCGGAGGGGGCCGTGGTGCTGATTTCCTGTCCCGCCGACACATTGACGCGGGACGTCTTGCAGTAGGGGTTACTGGGCTTGATCTTGCAAATGTTGTGGGTCCTGTACGTTGAGAGCTTCAGTTCGCCCTTCGAGGGCAGCGACTTGACGACCATGGACGCGTAAGTGTTGTTGTCCGGGTCGGAGAAGGTGACATTTTTGTAGCCTATGATCACTCCCGTAGTCGGCACCTGCAACGTAATGTCCGCGCTGGTGGGCGGCGCGTTGCCGTCCACCGCCCGCGCCACCACCTCCGGCGCGGTGATGCTGCTGTAGTTGGCGTCCGTGCTGGTGGCCGTATGCACCAGCGTTGTGGACTCGGTGTCGGTGTCGTTCAAGTCCGGCGTTACGGAGATGGTCACCGTCTGCGCCGTCGTGCCGTTGCTGGACGTGAAGGTTAGCGTTGCCTGGTCTCCGGTGGTGTTGGTGTCGGTATCGAAGGACGGGCGGCTCTGGTGGGTGCCGGCCTTGCGCGTGATGGTCACGGTAACGTCGTTGGCGGGCAGCGTTCCGAGCTTGACGGTGTACGTCCCCGTCGTGCTGCCCGTCAGCGGCTCCGCCACGTCCACGGCAGTTGAGCTTACGACCACCCAGCCCTTGAAGGCGGCGGTGGCGTCGGCGGAGGGCTGGCTGTAGTCCGCCCCGCTCTTGGTGGCCTGCACCATCAGCGTGTAAGTTGTGCCTGGCGTGAAACAGTTGCCGCTCTCCGGTATCAGGTGCGTCGCTACGTCCCCCGCCGTCACGTGGCGGGCGTCGTCGTACACCTCTGACCCGGACTTCCAGTAGAGCCAGTAGCCCGTTGCCCCCGTCACCTTGGTCCAGTTCACCCGTATCCCGCCGCCCTCCTGGGCCGCGGTGACGCCGGTAACCTGCGCCAGTTCGTCGTCGTCAACGATGTTAAGGACGGGAGCGGTAGCGGTAGTGCTGCTGACCCAGGTTTCCGTCGTCGTCGTCGTGCCGCTTATCTTGGCCGGGTGGGTTCCCAGGGTCATCGCCTTGGAGTAGTTGGAGGCGTCGGTGTAGTTGTTCACCGCCGTCAGCGTCTCCGTCCCGCTGGTGCTGCCCGCGGCGATGGTCACGTCGCCGACGGTGTAGGCGCCGGTGTCCTGCGGCGCTGCAACCGTCAGGCCCTGGTTCCACTCCGTGGTGGCGGTAATGGTGACGGTGGACGTGGTCGCGCCGCCCACCCGCTCGTAGATGGTGGTGGGGTTCAGCGTCAGCGAAATGACGGGCCGCTGCTCCGCCGCCGTAAGTCCGCCGTACTTCAGCGCCGGGTACTGGTTCGCCGTGCCGAAGTCCCACGGGTCCTGGGTCCCGGTCTGCGTGGTGTCCAGGTCCAGGTTCCAGTCCTTGTAGATGTCGTTGGTGCCGGTGCTGTAGGCCGTGGGCGTCTGTAACTCGCTGGTGGTCTTGGCCGTGCCCTGGCCTTGGTCCGTCCGCCCGTCGGTTTCGGAGTTGTAGTAGGACGCGGTGGTGCTGCCCGTTTGCCTGCTCCCCACCAGCCCGCCGGTGTCGTTGTTGGAGTGGGCAATCTTCCCGGTGGCGAAGCTGTACTCGATGTTCCCGCGCTGGAATCCGACGAGGCCGCCCTCGTAGGCATTGCTGCCGGCGGAGGCTGTGACGGAGCCGCGGGCGTAGCTGACGCGGATGGTGGAGTTGGGGCTGGCCTGTCCGGCGAGGCCGCCGGCTTGGGCGTGCCTGCCGCTGCCGCCGGGAGCGGTGGCCGATACCGCGCCGGCGGCGTAGCTGGCGTCCACCCGGGTGGCGGCGGCGTTCTGGGCGTGTTCGCCCACCGCGCCGAAAAGCCCTCCGGCGAAGGTGTGGGTGCCGCTCTGGGTGCCCTGGGCAACCGCCGTCACGTCCGCCCACGAGTAGCTGGAGGTTGTATCGCCGTCCTCCAGCGTCCCCGCCAGTCCGCCCACGAAGAGGTGCTTGTCGGCGGCGGTCATGGTGGCGGTGGCTGAGACTTCGCCCGTCGTGTAGGCGTCCTCGACGGCGACGCTGCTGCCGAAAATCGTGCCGGAAATCCTGCCCGCCAGCCCGCCCACATAGACGTGCCCGCTGCTGGACGTGGTGAGCGTGATGTCCACGTTCGTGACGCTCACGTTCGAGATATGCCCATCCTGGAGGTGGCCGAAGAGGCCGGCGTAGCTGCCCGACGTGCTGTTGATGAACAGGTTTTCGATTTCGTAGCCGTTGCCGTCGAACCGGGCGGCGTAGAAGACCACGCTCGTCCCGCCGATGGGGACCCAGCCCGCCCCGCCGTTCCAGTAGGTGTCGCCCGTTATGTCCGTTTGCCCGTCGCCGTTGGTGTCGAAGTCCAGGGAGTTGGAGAGCTCGTAGCCCTCGCAGATTTGGTTGGCGGGCAGCGTCTCGTCCTCGTTGCACCCCATACCGGCCTCGGGAGTGGGGAAGGCGGTATCGTAGTCGGTCTGGTCGCCGGAAGCCACCGAGCCGTTGCCGTCCAGGTCCCAGCGCACGGCGTTGAGCTGCGCCAGCGTCGTTATCTCTATCAGGCCGTCGTCATCGGCGTCGTAGTCCTTGCCGGGGCTGGTGGTGACCGAGGCCCAGGGGCCGTCGTCGTAGCCCGTCTTGGTGGCCGCCAGCTTGAAGGTGTACACCCCGGTGGAGGTGAGGCTGCTGATGGTGTGGGGCGAAGTCACGCTGGCCACTTCCGTCCAAGTCGTATCTTTCGATTCCTGGTACTCCAGCTTGTTGCCGGTGGCGTTGGGCTGGCGCGTCCAGGTGAGCCTGACCGAGGTGTAGTTGGCGCCGGCGGTGACGGAGAACGACGGCGCAATCAGCCCGAAGTCGTCGTCCTTGATGGTCAGCGACGCTCCGGAGGGCATGGCGACCCAGTTCTGGGCGGTGGTGGGCGTCAGCGTCACGGCGTTGTCCGGCGCGTCCGTCGTGTTGTTCACCGCCTCCACCGTCAGCGTTCTCGTCGTTGACCCCGCGGCGATGGTCAACTCCGTCGTGGGCGTGCTGCCCGACTTCAGCCTGTACTCGGCGGCGGTCTCGTTGACTACCAGCGTTACCGACTCTTCCTGCGCCGGGCTGATGGTCGCCGTCAGCGTCGCCGACGTGACCGGGCTGGCCCCGCAGGCGTTGGTGTTCGTGCCTTTGGTCGTCTCGCAGATGCTCGTCGGCGACACCGCCACCGTCACCGATGCCCGCTGGTCGGCGGCGGTCAGCCCGTAGTCGAGGACGGGGTACTGGCTGGCCGTGCCGAAGTCCCACGGGTCCTGGGTCCCGGTCTGCGTGGTGTCCAGGTCCAGGTTCCAGTCCTTGTAGATGTCGTTGGCGCCGGTGCCGTAGGCCGTGGGGGTCTGCAACTCGCTGGTGGTCTTGCCCGCGCCCGCGCCCGTCGCGGTGATGCCCGAGGTTGTCGTGTCCCAGTAGGAGTTGGTGATCGTCGCCCCGGCGTGTTGGTGGGCCGCCAGGCTGCCCTCGCGCTCCGTGGGGTTGTTCCCGCCCAACGTGGATGGCTTGCCGGTAGCGAAGGATCCCGTGACCGTGCCGGCCTTCAGCTCGCCCAGCAGTCCGCCGGTGTTCAGCGTTACGTTGTTGTCCGTGCGCCTGGTCCTGGCCGCAGGGCGGGCGTGGGAGTAGCTGGCCGTCACGCTGCCGGCGTTCTGGTACCCGATAAGTCCGCCCGCGTTGGCCTCGGCGCCGGTGTGGACAAAGGCATCCACCCGTCTCGTGGTGAAACTGGCGGCCACCGACCCGCCGGTGTCCTGGTAGCCGACCAGCCCGCCGGCGTAGGCGCCCAGGCTGGCCGTGCCGCTGACCTGCCAGGCGGTGACGGAGGCGCGGGCGTAGCTGCTGGTGACGCTCCCCATGTTGTGCGCTACGATGCCCCCGGCGTAGGCGTCCTTCTCCGTCGTGTTGCTCGGTATATCCTTCTGCCAGGCATCCACCTGGCCGACCACGGAGCTTCCGGTGATGGAGCCGCCGGCGTTCTTGCCCGCGATGCCCCCGGCGTAAACATCCGCCCCCGTTGTCGCGCTGGTGTTGTTGTCAACGTCAACGGAGACTCCCCTCAGCTTGAGGTTCTTGACCACTCCGCCGCTGCCAATCTCAGCGAACAGCCCGGCCTGGGCTACCGTGTCGGAGCCGCCGCGGGTGATGGACAGGTTGGAGACGGTGTAGGTTCCGCCGTTGCCGTCGAACTCGCCGGTGTAGGCCCGGGCGGCGGTGGCGCCGGCCGTCGCGCCGATGGGCAGCCAGCCCTGGCCGCTGTTTTAGTAAGTGTCGTCCGTCCGCGTTCCCTTGGTTCCCGTATCAAAGTCCAGGCTGGCGGTAATCTCGTAACCCTTGCAGGTGGGGTTGCCGGTGTTCTGGGATGATATGGTGGCGGCGCTCTCGCCGCAGCCCAGGTTGTCCTCGGCGCTGCTGAACACGCCCTCGTAGTTGCTGGTGTAGTCGTACTCGCCGGTGTCGTTATAGTCGCCGTCGCCGTTGGAGTCGTACTTGTCGCCAACGCCGTCGCCGTCCAGGTCCCACCGCACGGCGTTGAGCTTGGCGAGGGTGTCCACGTCTATCAGCCCGTCGTTGTCCGCGTCGTAGTCCACGTTGCCCGTCGTGGGCGCGGTGCTCACCACGTCCGACGGCGAATCGTCGTAGCCCGTGGCCTTGGCGATGAGGCGGAAGTAGTAGGTGGTGCCGCTGGTCAACCCCGACGTTATCTTGTGCTGAACCGTCGAGCCGCTGGATATGGTTATATCCGTGGTGGTGGCAGACGTGCTTTGCTGCAAGGTGTAGCTGTCCGCCAGGCTCACCTCCGTCCAGTCCAATTGGACATTCGTTCCGTTCGTGGAAACCTTGAACCCCGTGGGCTTGGGTATGTCGTCGTCCTTGATGGTGATGGTTGGGACGCTGGACGCCTGCCGCAGGTGGCTGGACGGCGGCGACAGGTTCAGCACGTTGTCCAGCGCGTCAACCTTGTTGTTCACCGCCGTCAGCGTTGCCCCCGTCGCTGTGGTATCGCCGGCCGGGATGGTCAACTTTGCCTTGTCCGAGGTGTACGCCGAGTTAATCGGGATGGTGTAGGACAGGTCCGTCGCCCAAGCGGCGGAGAGGGTCGGCGTAATGGTGGTGGACGTGACCGGCGATGCGCCGCAGACGTTGGTGTTCGTTCCCGCCGAGCTTTCGCAGATTGTCGCGTTCGAGACCGCCCACGTCACCGTCGGCACCCCTTGCAGCAGCGTGTGGGGCAGCGTCCGCACGTGCAGCACCGGGTACTGGCTGCTGGTGCCGAAGTCCCACGGGTTGTCGTTCCCCGTCACCCCGTCCACGTTCACGTTCCAGTTCGCGTAGATGCCCGTGGGGTAGTTGGGCAGGGATTTCTGCGTTTCCGTCGGCGTCTGCAATTCGCTGGTGGTCTTGCCTTCGGGGGCGTTGGTGTCGTCGTCGTCGGCGATGCCCGTTGTTGTCGTGTCCCAATAGGAGTAGTTGACCGTGCCGGAGCCGGTTCCTATCAAGCCGCCGACGTTGTTGGTGCCGGCGTCGTCGCCCGTGGGGACGCCCTTGGACCAGGCGGCGGAGACTGTGCCGGTGTTGTCGCCGACCAGTCCGCCGACGTTTACCGTGCCGCCCGCGCCGGCGGTGACGTTGCCGGTGGCGTAGACGGCGGTGATGGTTCCGACGGAGTTGTCGCCCACCAGACCGCCGGCGTCGGCGTTGTTGCCGACGTTGGCGCTGCCGGTGACGGTCACGTTCCCCGTGGCGTAGCTGGCCTCCACCGTGCCCGAGAGGTTCCAGGAGAGGACCGCCGTAGCCGTCACGTTTGCGCTGGAGTAGCTCTTGCGGATGGTGCCGCCGGGGTTATTGGCGATGAAACCGCCGGCGTAGGCGGTGCCGCCGCTGGCTGCGGTCTGGTTGGCGGTGACGGAGCCGGTGACGTAGGAGTCGCTGATGGTCCCCTGGTTCCAGGCCGCCAGCGCGGAGACGAATACGTTACTGGATGCAGTACTTGAGCCGGTGACGTTGACGCCGCTCAGGTACAGGTTTCGCACTTCGCCCCCTGTGCCTAAGGTGCCAAACAGGCCGACGCTGCCTGCCGCGCTGTCGAAGGACCTGTTGATGAAGAGGTTCTTTATCTCGTATTGGTTGCCTTCCAGTTCGCCCGAATAGGTTTGTACCGGATTCCAGCCCTTGCCGCCGTTCCAGATGATGGCGTCTTCGCCGGTGTCCTTCGTGCCGTCGCCGTTGAGGTCCACGTAGTCGTTGGTATCTACGTCGCCGTCGCCGTCGGCGTCAGCGTCTGCACCACGTTGGCGTTCGACGTGACGCCGCAGACCCCCGTTCCGCACTTCTGGTTGTTGACGGCGTTTATCGTAAGCGTCTTGGTGGTGGTGTTTCTGGGGATGGTGAAGATATGGCTGTCGCCCGTCGCGTAGGTGTATGCCCCGTCTTTCGGCGCCGGCAGGGTGATGCCTATGTCGTAAGTCTTGGCCGCGGACAGGGTGGCGGTAATCGTGCTGGAGGTGGCGCGCGTGGAGCCGCCCAGGGTGGATTCGTAAATCGTCGCCGGTGACGCCGCCAGCGTGAACGTCGCCGGCTGCTGCTGGGGATGGCTCTCCGCCGGAGAGTTGTACTTAATCGTCGGAAACTCGCTGTTCGTGCCGAAGTTCCAGGGGTCATCGCTGCCCGTCACGCCGTCCAGGTTCAGGTTCCAGTTGGCGTAGATGCTGCTGCCTGTGCCGTAGGTCGTCGGCGTCTTCAGCTCCGTATCGGTCTTGTTGGTTACGCCGGTAGGCGTGGAGGCGTGGCTGCTGTTGGCGCCGCTACCGTAAACGTCGTTGATGGTTCCGGCGCTGGTGCCCACGGCTTTGCCGTATTCGTCGCTCTCCGGGTTGCGGGCGCCGCCCGTCGCGCCCGGGTATATGGAGACGTCGCCGGTGGCGTAGCCCGCCCGCAGGGTTCCGCCGCTCAGCACCTGTCCCACCAGCCCGCCGGCGTCGGTTCCGTCGCTGGAGGTGTTCAGGTTGTCGGAGGCTGTCACGTCGCCCATGGCATAGACGGCGTGGATGTCGCCCGCGTTTCGGCCCACCAGGGCGCCCACCTGCCGCTCGCCCCAATCGCTGCCCGGCGGGGCCTGGCGCGATTGGTATTCATAGCCGGTTATGGTGGCGTCGCCGGGATTGTCCCAGGTCAGCGTAACGCTGCCGTCGCCGGCGGTGGCCGTCAATCCTGTGGGAACCGCCGGCTTGGGCGGAGGCGGGGGTTTGGGGGTAGCCGCCACGTAGCCGGGTTCACCGGCGGGGGCGGAACTGCTGGCCCCGCCGCCGTTGACCGCCCGCAGCCTGAACCTGTATTCAGCGCCGTTGGTCAGCCCGGCCAGCTTGTAGCCCACGGTGTCCTGGCCGCTCTTGGGAACCGCCATCCACGACCCCCAATCGGCGTCGGAGGCGGCCCGGTACTGGTATTCATAGCCGGTTATGGCGTCGTCGCCCGGGTCCTTCCAGCGCAGGATGACGCTGCCGTCGCCGCCGGTGGCCGTCAATCCCGTGGGGGACGGCGGCGGCCGCTGCGGGAACACCACCACGTTGGACTTCAGATAAACATCGCTGCCGCCCTGGGAGACGCTGACCAGCGCCTTGGCCTTGTATTCCGTGCCGGATGTCAGGTCGGGAATCTGGTACTTGCCGGCTTCCGGCGAATAGAAGACCGGGGAGGAGCGGTCCGACCAGTCGTTGAGGTCTTCGGAAGAGTCATAGGGCTTCCAGCGCACTTCCGAGTAGGTGAACGTGGCCCCGTCCGGCAGCGTGTAGCTCCAGGCCGCCAGTCCGTCGTCGGAGACGCTGAGGGTGGGCGCGTCCGGCGACTGTGATTGAGCGAGGGAAGGGTACAGCAGAACGGCGAACAGGGCCGACAAGAGGACGGCGAGCCACCAGGTTGACCGCGGTAAACGAGGTGGAGCGGGTATATTCATACAGCCCTGTTGAGGTCGGTTGAAGTCAGTCTCTACGGCTGTTGCCGCGCGACCTCAACTCCCCGCCTCTTCCCCCTCCAGGAGGCCGTCCGCCAGCCCCTCCCGGCGTCCGCGCAGAGACAAAGCTACGACGACAGTATAGCCAATCTACTGATGACGTAGCATGACGAAATGGGTTATATAGATTACGTTAGGATTACTTTGTCTCGAATGTTGGCATAATTGACCTTGGCCGGCCCGAAGGGGCGGGAACGCCGCCGGAAGGGTTATACCGCGCGCCGGGAGCGTCCCTGTCCGGCAACGGTGTGGCCGTGCGTGCAGCCGTTGCCGATGCAGTCGAAAGCTGCCAACGGGGCAGTAAATCTAACGATGACTTTTAGTGACTTTGTGGACATTTTGCTCACGTTTCGATTACTCTTTGCTCAATTCGTGGCACAATCACCACCGGGCGGGCGTATCGCGGCTGCGGTGCGCCCCTTGGGGTAGTCAGCGCCACCGGCGGGAAGAGAAGAGAAGTTGACGCATCCGGACGAAAGAGACCGTCAGATAGCGGCCCTGCGCGACAGACTATCCCGGCTCAGCCAGGCCAGCCTGCGCATCAATGAAAGCCTGGAAATGGATGCGGCCCTGCACGGGGTAATGGACGGCGCCCGCTCCCTGACCGGCGCGGCCTACGCCCTCATCACCACTCTGGACGACTCCGGCGGGGTGGAGGACTACCTTGTCGCCGGCATCAGCGTCGAGGACGCCGAGCGGCTTTGGCAGAACCCCGAAGGCCCCGGATTGTTCGAGTACCTGAACGCCCTCCCCGGAGCGCTCCGGCTCGGAGGGAGGCAGCTGGAGGAACTCACCCGGTCAATAGGGCTGGAGAAGTTCCGCACCCCCGTCACGGTCACCGCCTTCATTGCCGCCCCGGTAGTCCACCAAGGCGCGCGGGTGGGCAACATCTTCGTGGGGAGCGACCAACCGGGCCGGGAGTTCACCCGGGAAGATGAGGAGTTTCTGGTAATGTTCGCCTCCCAGGCCGCGCAGGTCATTGTCAACGCCCGCCGCCACCGGGATGAGCAGCGCGCCAGAACCGGCCTGGAGACCCTGATTGACACCTCCCCCGTCGGCGTCGCCGTCTTCGACATCAGGACTGGGCATCCGGTGTCGTTCAACCGGGAAGCAATGAGAATAGTGGACGGCCTGCGTAATCCGGACCAGAACCCGGAGGACCTGCTCGAGTTGCTGACCATCCGCCGCGCCGACGGGCGGGAGTTCTCGCTGATGGAGTTCCCCCTGGCTGAGGTGCTCAGCACCAGCGAAACGGTGCGAGCCGAAGAGATAGTAATGGAGGCCCCCGGCGGACGGAGCGTTACCGTGCTGCTCAACGCCACGCCCATCCGCTCCCCCGCTTCTGACAGTACCGAGGGCGAGGTGGAGTCGGTGGTGGTCACCATCCAGGACTTGAGGCCCCTGGAGGAGGTGGAGCGGCTGCGGGCCGAGTTCCTGGGCATGGTGAGCCACGAGCTGCGTATGCCGCTGACCTCCATCCGCGGCTCGGTGATGGCCATGCTGGACAACACGGAAGACCTGGACCCGGCCGAGACCCGCCAGTTCCTCCGCATCATCCTCGATCAGGCCGGCAGCATGAGGGACCTCATCGCCGACCTGCTGGACGTGGCCCGCATCGAGACGGGAGAGCTGCCGGTCAACCCCGAACCGGCGGAAGTGGCCGCCCTGGTGGACCGGGCCCGGAGCGCCTTCCTCAGCGCCGGGGGCCGGAACAACCTGAACCTGGACCTGCCCCCGGACCTGCCCCTGGTGATGGCTGACCGCCGGCGCATCCCCCAGGTCATCGGCAACCTGCTGACCAACGCCGCCAAACATTCGCCGGAGTCCTCCCCCATCCGGGTCTCCGCCGCGCGGGACGGCGTCCACGTCTAGGTCTCGGTGGTGGACGAGGGCCGGGGACTGCCCACCGAGCGTCTGCCCAGTCTGTTCCGCAAATTCTCCCGCCTGGACGACGACGACCACGGGGGCGACACCGGCCTGGGATTGGCCATCTGCAAGGGAATCGTCGAGGCCCACGGAGGCCGCATCCGGGCCGAGAGCGCCGGCCTGGGACTGGGGGCGCGGTTCACCTTCACCCTCCCGGTGGCCGAAGACGCTGCCCGGCATACCGAAGGGAGCGGACGCCCCGGGCCGGCCTCCGGCCGGCCGCAGGAGTTGGGGGACGCTGAACCCATCCTCGTGGTGGACGACGACCCCCAGACGCTCCGGTACGTCAGGAAAGCCCTCTCCGACGTCGGCTACCGCCCGATAGTCACCGCCGACCCGGAGGCGGTGGTTTCCCTGGTGGAAGAGCATCGTCCCCGCTTGGCGCTGCTCGATATGATGCTTCCCGGCTCCGACGGCATTGAGTTGATGCGGGACATCTTCGCCTCCGCCGAAATGCCGGTCATCTTCCTCTCGGCTTATGGGCGCGACCAGGTTATCGCCCGGGCCTTGGAGAGTGGAGCCGCCGACTACATCGTCAAGCCCTTCTCGCCGACCGAGCTGGTCGCCCGGGTCCGGGCGGCTCTCCGGAGACTTGCGGAACCCCTCCGTCCTGAGCCGTCCGAGTCCTACGTGCTGGGCAGCCTGGCCATAGACTACGGCCAACGGCTGGTCACCCTCGCCGGACGGCCGGTGCCGCTGACGGCCACCGAATACCGGCTGCTTTACGAGTTGTCGGTCAATGCCGGGCAGGTGTTGACCCACGACCAACTGCTGCGAAGAGTCTGGGGAGGCAAGAGGCCCGGCGACCTGGGCGCGCTCCGCACCCACCTGAGAAGGCTCCGCGGCAAGCTGGGAGAGGACGCCGGCAGCCCCACGTACATCTTCGCCGAGCGACGCATCGGCTACCGAATGGCGAAGGGGGAGACACGCTGGGAGGAAGAGCCGTAGTCCGCCCGCAATGAGCGGTCACTCTGAGTTTCATTCCGAGATGAACTATCTCAGTTTTTGACAATTTAACAATCGGTGTTTCAACGTTGATTGACACTCCGTACTCTGTCCACAGTTTACTTCCAAGATTCAACGCCCCCTTCGTCGCCTCGTAGAACTGCGGGCGGCAGTCAGGGTATCCGCCGTAGTCCAGGGAGTTCGGAGCCATGTACACCACAGCGGTCACGGTTGAGGCATCGGCGCCCCCCTTCTCGAATGCGTGCAGCGCCCGGCTTTCTAAGGAACCTCGTCAAATTGAGGACGGAAGTATGCCGGCGTCTGTTTCCGTCATTCCGGCGAAAGCCGGAATCCAGAAATCCGAAGCATACAACAGCGTCCCTGTGGGCAAGGAATCCCGGACGTCGGCCCAAGGTTAACGTCCTATGCCACCCACCACGTAGGGGCGCACAGCCGTGCGCCCCTACTCCGCAGCCGTCTCGTCCCCTCCCATGTCATTCTGAGCAAAGCGAAGAATCTAAAATTCTGCGGATAAAGTGACGTTGGCCAAGGCAAGAATTTTAAACCCTGGGTGAAAAATCCTTCAGGGCAACATCGGGAGGGGCGGGGTAACAATTGAAAGCCCCCCCTTAATCGGGTAAGGTTAGAATGGCGTTGCCCACCGGCTGAACGTCAATCCCAACCAAAAATCCGCCCCCACCAGGAGTAACCCCCATGACCCCTAACGGTCATTTCCAGTCCCACTACATCCCCAACACCTCCGGCGAACAGGACGAAATGCTGGCCTCCCTGGGTCTGACCTCCCTGGACGACCTCTTTTCCGACATCCCCGCCGAATTCCTCAACCCGTCCCTGGCCCTCCCCGAACCCCTGTCCGAGTTGGAAATCCAGCGGGAATTGACCGCCCTGGCCTCCCGCAACCGCCCGATGAACAGCGGCCCTTCCTTCCTCGGCGCCGGTTCCTACAACCACTTCGTCCCCGCCGTGGTCAAGGCTTTGATGACCCGCGGCGAATTCCTCACCGCCTACACCCCCTACCAGCCCGAGGTCAGCCAGGGCACCCTCCAGGTGATTTACGAGTTTCAGACCCTTATCGCCAACCTCTACGGCATGGAAGTCGCCAACGCCGGAATGTACGACGGCGCCACCAGCCTGGCCGAGGGCGTGCTTATGGCTTGCCGCGTTACCGGACGCCAGCGCGTCGCCGTCATGGATACCCTATCCCCGGCTTACCGCGAAGTCATCGCCACCTACTGCCAGGCCCAGGGCATCACCATCGAGACCGCCCGCCATTGGCAACTGGAAGTCGGCGAGTCCACCGCTTGCCTGGTGGTCCAGTACCCCAACTTCTACGGCGGCCTGGACGACCTGGCCGAGTGCGCCCAAAAATCCCACGACCAGGGCGCCTTGCTGGTGGTTTCCGCCGACCCGATGGCTATGGGAATGTTCCAACCCCCCGGCCATTACGACGCCGACATCGTTACCGGCGAGGGCCAGCCCCTGGGCATACCCGTCAGCTACGGCGGCCCCTACCTGGGCCTCTTCACCACCCAGCAGCGCTACATCCGTCAGATGCCCAGCCGCTTGGTGGGCAAGACCGTGGACACCCAGGGACGCGCCGGCTACGTCCTGACCCTCCAGACCCGCGAGCAGCACATCCGCCGCGAGCGCGCCACCAGCAACATCTGCACCAACGAGGCCCTCTACGCCCTGGCCGCCACCATCTACCTGGCCGCCGCCGGACGCCAGGGACTTCGCCAGGTGGCCGAACTCTGCTACCACAAGTCCCACTACGCCGCCTCCCGCATCGCCGAATTGCCCGGCTACTCGTTGCCCTTCGCCGGGAGAGCCTTCTTCCAGGAATTTGTCGTCCAGTGTCCAACGTCCCCCGCCGAAATCAACCGCCGCCTGCTGGAACAAAACATCCTCGGCGGCCTCGACCTGACCGTCTCCCCCTATAAAGACCCCCTCCCGGAACGGGTTGACCAAGGAATGTTGCTCTGCGTAACCGAAATGAACACCCGCCAAGAAATAGACTCCCTGGTAACCGCCTTGTCCCAATTCAGCTAACCGCCGCTGCCCCTATGGGGTGTCGTCAAATTGAGGATGGAAGTATCCCGGCGTCTGTCATCGTAATTCCGGAGTCCCCAACCGTAACTCCGGCGTCTGTCATCGTCATTCCGGCGCCCCAACCGTAATTCCGGCGAAAGCCGGAATCCAGGAACCTTCCCGAAATGCCACGTTCCGGGGATTGGGACTGCTGGATTCCCGCTTTTGCGAAAATCCACCTTGTCATCCCAAAAGGGCAATCCCATTATGAATCGCCCTGGCAGTCTTGCCCCCAATATGTCATTCTGAGCGCAGCGAAGAATCCAAAATTCTTGCCATCAACCCTCTTTCGACTCCCGGAGCGGCCTTTGGCGGAGGATTTTAGACCTGGGTGAAAAATCGTTCCGGGTGACATGATGAAGTTCATGGTTACGCGCCGAAGTTGAGGCGCGACTGCCCTATGGATGTCCCCATGTCCGCCGCAATTCCGGCCCCCAACCGTCATTCCGGCGAAAGCCGGAATCCAGGAACCTTCCCGAAATGCTACGTTCCGGGAATTGGGACTCCTGGATCCCCGCAAAAGGGGAAATAAACCTTACCATCGTTAGTTAGCCACCCACCCAAAACGAAATTCAACCCTAACCGCCGCGCCGGAGCGTAAATGCTATGAACGTAATCTTCAAACACATTCAAGTGTACGCCGCCTTCTACTTCTGCTTTATGACCGGCCACCTGGTCCTGGCCGCCTGGCACGAAGGCTGGGGGTTAATCCAGAACTATTACGACCACATACACTTGTTTGCCTCCATTTTTACTGTATCATTGGGATACAGCTCCATAATCGTAGTCGTATGGGAGGTGATAATCGGAATGTTCATGCGAATCCTTCCCGTAGTCGTAAAAATGATGCGTACTGAGGCCCACCAGGAAGGTCGTCAGGAAGGTCGTCAGGAAGGTCGTCAGGAAGGTCGTCAGGAAACCCGCAACCGCCTCGACGAAGCCCGCGAACGCTTCGGCGTAGATGTGGACGGCGTGCGAACCCTAACCATCACCCCGGAAGTAGAAGAATTCCTCTTCAGCGAAGACGACACCCCACCCCCCAACAAAAAGAACAAGTAAAGTCTGAGCTTGTGATTGCCCTTCTTTTTGGAATTTCACCGCGAACCCACGCCAATTCGGGCATCCAACTGAGGTATCTGCATGACCCTCCCCCTGGACACCGCGCCCGGTCCTTCCCCCGACGAAGAGGCGGCGCGCAACGCCCAAATCAGCCGCGAGCTATTGCGGAACGCCCGCTTGGAACTGGCAAATGGAGACCTGCTGCAAGCCTCCGAAAAAGCCTGGGGCGCGGCAGCCTACGCCGTCAAAGCCGTTGCCGAAAAGCGCCGCTGGTTCAACGAAGCCGACTGGAAGTTGGGCCGAGTCGCCGACATCGTAGCCGAAGAAACCGGAGATGATGACATCGGCGCGTATTACCTGGTAGCTCGCGACTCCCATTACAACTTTTACCATCACGAATATGACGCCCCATCAGTCAGGCGCGCCGTTGACTTGACCGGAAGATTGATTGATAAGCTGAACGCAACCTTATCCGCGGATTATGCGCCGCCCTACGTCAGCGAAACGGTGGAGGCCATGAAACGAAGCCTTGAACGCCCCACCAGCGACCTGGACGGGCAAAGAATTGCAAGGGGGCGCAAACCCATCGCAGAGCGTCCCCCTGTAATCCCTCCCACACCCGAATCCTCCCCGGATAACGACGCTGCCCAAGGGTAGCCGTCCGTCTTACCCCGTCATCAAATCCAGGAGAAGCCAACCTATGCTCAAAGGCGGAAACCGCAACACCGACCAACTCCTCATGGAACGCAGCGTCCCCGGCCGCGTCGGCCTGGTCGCGCCACCCCTGGACGTGCCGGCACAGGAGCTCCCCGACGCCTCCCTGCTACGCTCCAACCTCGACCTCCCCGAAGTCTCCGAACCCGAAGTCGTCCAGTATTTCACCAACCTCAGCCAGCTAAACTTCTCCATTGACACCCAGTTCTACCCCCTGGGCAGCTGCACCATGAAGTACAACCCCAAGGTTAACGACGAAATGGCCTTCCTGCCCGGCTTCGCCAACATCCACCCCCTCCAACCCGCCGAAACCGCCCAGGGCGCCCTGGAACTGCTCCACCGCTTGCAGGACTTCCTGGCCGAAGTAACCGGCATGGCCGGAACCAGCCTGGCTACCCTGGCCGGCGCCCACGGCGAACTGGCCGGCGTCCTGATGATGCGCGCCTACCACCACGCCCGCGGCGACGCCTCCCGCGTCAAAATGGCCATCCCCGACAGCGCCCACGGCACCAACCCCGCCTCCGCCGCTATGGCCGGTTTCGACGTGGTGACTCTCCCCTCCGACGCCAACGGCAACACCGACCTCGACGCCCTCCGCCAACTCGCCGGCCCCGACTTGGCCGGCGCCATGATAACCCTCCCCAGCACCTTGGGCCTCTTCGACACCAACATCCTGGAAGTATGCCGCATCGTCCACGACGCCGGCGGCCTGGTTTACGGCGACGGCGCCAACATGAACGCCCTCCTGGGCCGCGCCAAGCTGGGCGAACTCGGTTTCGACGTGGTGCATCTCAACCTGCACAAGACCTTCAGCACCCCCCACGGCGGCGGCGGCCCCGGCGCCGGCCCGGTCTGCTGCGGCCCGGCTCTCACCCCCTACCTGGCCGCTCCCATCGTAGCCCCCAACGACGCCGGCGAATTCAGCCTCGTCTCCCCCGAAAAAAGCATCGGCAAAATCAGCGCCTTCC
Source organism: Dehalococcoidia bacterium (assembly GCA_963665735.1). Classification (GTDB taxonomy): domain Bacteria; phylum Chloroflexota; class Dehalococcoidia; order Lucifugimonadales; family UBA3495; genus CATOSK01. Next base: position 2,731,696 of record OY762444.1, read on the forward strand.
ACGGCAACTTCGGCGTCCTCGTCCGCGCCTACACCTACATCCGCACCCTGGGCGCCGCCGGACTCCGCTCCATCAGCGGCAACGCCGTCCTCAACGCCAACTACATCATGGAAAAGCTCAAGGACATCTACTTCCTCCCCTACGACCGCCGTTGTATGCACGAAGTCGTCTTTTCCGCCGACTGGCAGCGGGAACGCGGCGTCAGCGGTCTGGAAGTCGCCAAGCGGCTGCTGGATTACGGCTACCACGCCCCCACCATGTATTTCCCCCTCATAGTCCACGAAGCCCTGATGATTGAACCCACCGAGTCCGAGACCCGCGAGACCCTGGACGCCTTCATTGACGCCATGCGCCAAATCAATGCCGAATCCGCCGCCGACCCCGACCTGGTGCGCCACGCGCCGCACACAACGCCCGTCTCCCGCCTGGACGAAGCCCGCGCCGCCCGCCAACCCAACCTCCGCTGGCAACCCCCCGCCGCCGATTAACAAAAAAATGGGAATCATATACTTGTGTACCAAATAGGCGTGGGGGTAACTTTTCGATAAAGGGGAAAAGTTGGAATTGGTACACAGATATATAAATCCCCCAAAAATCCCCTCCCCCTCGGCGGGGGAGGGCTGGGGAAGGGGTGAATCTCCCCGTCAAATCACCCCAACCCCCACCGTCATTCCGGCGAAACCTGTCCTGAGCGTAGCCGAAGGAGCCGGAATCCAGAAACCCTTGCCTGAAACCAACACCCCCACCCCCAACCGTCATTCCCGCGAAAGCGGGAATCCACATCCCCGCCTTTGCCATCCTCACCCCACAAAACCGACCCCCAACCACCGTCATTCCGGCGAAGGCCGGAATCCAGAAACCCATGCCAATACCATCCTTGCCCCCACGAAACACCCCTGACCACCCGTAGGGGCGGGTTTCAAACCCGCCCCTACCAACCTTCACTACCAACCCGGTTGCCGGAAACAAATCCCCCCCAACCCGTCATTCCGGCGAAGGCCGGAATCCAGGAATCCTACTCCCCGAACCAGTCTTGCGCCCATTGAACACCTCATCAACAACCCCCTCCCCCTACCAGGGGGAGGGCTGGGGAGGGGGTCGTCCCCCCAACTGACAAAACCCCTATTGACAAATACCGTACACCCGTTCTATGATTACCTCATCGGCAACATCCCAGGAACCCTTAACCCCAACCATCGGAGGAACCGCCTATGCAGCAACCCACCCCGCCGTTTGCGTCGAGAGTCCCTCCCGGATAACCCGGGCTCTTATCCGATGCGAGGTCTAACGACTCCGCTGCGGCAACTGCCCCCACCGACGGGCGTCGGCCCTTCTCCCTTGGGAGAACCCGGCTGGCAAAGTCGGTCGTGCCCCTGGCTGGCGGGTGGCTGCTCCCCTGCGGGGTGGTAGCGGCGGTAGTCGGCCCGTGCCCCTGGACGACGGGTGGCTGCTCCCCTGCGGGGTGGTAGCGGCGGTAGTCGGCCATACCCACCGGCAAGCGCAACGTCCCCCTTAGAAGGGACGGGGCAAAGCCGGAACGCCCGGCCGGGCAACCCTGAAATCCCAACGCCGGAACCCCAAAACAACCGAAAAACCCCCGCCCCCTACCAGGGGCAGGGCCGGTGAGGGGTTGACCAAAACCCGCCCAAAAAGTGTCCAAAATCGCCAGAACCGCCCAAATATCCCCCAAAATGGACACATCCTGGACACATCCAACCCCCAACTCCACGCTCAAATGGTCAAAAATGGTCGAAAATGGACAAAAAGGTAAATTTTTCACCCGCCGCCCGCACCTTCATGGCCCTTTGGCACCCCTGGGGGCGGCTGCTGGCCCTGGGTCTGACCGTCGGCCTCCTCGCCCTGGCCGACGCCTTCCCCGTCTTTCCCGGCGACCGTTGGGCCTGGACGCGGATTCAAGCCCTGCAAGCCGACTGGCTGACCGCCGCCGCCACCGTCCTGTCCTGCATCGGCCGGCCCCCGGTAGCCGCCGGGCTGTTTGCCGCCGGAGTCGGGGCCTTGGCGATTTTCCGACGGTGGGACGCCGTCGCGTTGGCCCTGGCCGCCGCCCTTTTCGTCCTGGCAGCCATAGGAATCAAAGAACTGGTGGACCGACCCCGTCCGCCGGAGTTTCCGGGGCTGGCGGAAAACGCGATGACCAGCTTCCCCAGCGGCAATACCGTATTCGCCGCAATTTTCCTCGGCCTGGCCGTCATGCTGGCCCGGCAGTGGATACCCTGGCCGGCGGCCCGGTACTGCTGCATAACGGCGTTGACGCTGCTGGCCCTGGCCGTGGGAGCGGCCCGGGTCTATCTGGGATTCCACTGGCCCAGCGACGTTCTAGGCGCCTACTGGTACGCCGCCGTCGCCCTGGCCGAAATAAACTGGCTCCGCCTATACCTGTCCCAACATCAAGGGCAATCGCATTGCGGTTAGGGTTTGGACTCAATCCCCTCCCCCTCCATGGCAGGACGATTGCAAAGTCGGTAGTAACAGATTGGAATGTATTTCAATAGTCCCTTCCCCCTTGACGGGGGAAGGTTAGAGCCTGTCCTGAGCGTAGCCGAAGGGATGGGGATGAACTTCACGTCATCGGTAGTAACAGATTGGAATGTATTTCAATAGTCCCTTCCCCCTTGACAGGGGAAGGTTAGAGCCTGTCCTGAGCCGCGCCGAAGGAATGGGGGTGAACTCCACATCAGAGGAATGTATTTCAATAGTCCCTTCCCCCTTGACGGGGGAAGGTTAGAGCCTGTCCTGAGCGTAGCCGAAGGGGTAGGGGTGAAAACCTCAGCGCCCATTACCGCGGAGTCCGTTCGTGGTGAGCTTGTCGAACCACGGGCGGACGGCCCTTCCACCAACTCAAAGCAAACGGAGAACCAATGAAAAGACCCAATCCCCCCCAATGCCCCAGCGGGTCAAATACGCTAAAATGTCCCTGGACGGTATCAACCCATGAACATCATAGACATAATAATTCTGGTCATCCTGGCCCTCACCGTCGTTTGGGGCTATCGCACCGGGCTGATTCACGTAGCCGTCTGGCTGGTGGCCATCGTGCTGGGCCTGATTATCTCCACCCGCGCCGCCGTTCCCCTGGGCGGCCTCTTCGCCTTCGTCTCCCCCGACCGGGAAGTCCAGGCAGCCATCGGGTTTGTGGCCCTATTCCTCATCCTGATGGTCGGGGCAGTCATCGCCAGCAACCTGCTGCGCTCCGTCATAACCAGCGTGCCGTTGACCGGCCTGGTCAACAACGTCACCGGAGCCGTCATCGGGCTGGTTGTCGGCTGCGTCCTGGTGTCGGGAATAATGTTCAGCCTGCGGGAAATCCCCTGCTGCGGATTCCCAGATGCTGTCACCGCCTCTCCCCTGGGCAACTTCCTCGCCGACTGGTTCGACGTAATCACCCTGGGCTTTGGTCAAATGCCCCGTTTCTGGGAAATCTGACCCCGCCCGCCCCAAAGCAAGCGGGCCATCCCCCAAAGAGAGGACGGCCCGCCGCGCGGATTGGCGCCGAGGAGACGTTACTTGCCGCCGGGCACTCCGGTAATCTGACCGCTGAACCCGGTATCGTCGTAACGGGCCGGGTCAATCCACATATGCGCCCAACGCAGGTGGCTGGAAGTCGGCCCGGGGAAGTGGGAGTAGCCCCGCACCTCCGGCCAGAAGGCCACCGCTTCCTCTTCCCACATCACCGGGAAGTTCCAATACTGGTTCATCAGGTACAGTTGCAGCTCGTGACCCAACTCCTTGCGGACGGCCGGCTCCACTGCCCCGGACAGTTCCTTGAACAGGGCCTCCGAAGTGGCGTCGCATTCCGTTCCCGGAGTCTGGAAGTTGAACAGGCTGTCGCACCGATGGTAGTGGCCCAAACCCAGGTAGGGGTCGTCAATGCCGGCCACGCCGCCGGTGGAGGCCATGAAGTCGCCCCAGTCGCCGGCCTGCCGCTGCTTGCGGTAGGCGATGGTTTCCACCAGGTCAAACTCGGTCTGGATGCCCAGCAGCCGCAGCTGCTCCTGCATCACGGTGGCCCGGCCCACCCTTTGGGCATCGCTTTCCACCGTCAGGACGTACACCTTATCGAAGTTGAAACCTTCGTCCTTGAGCATCTGGATGGCCTGCTCCCGCTGGGCCGCTACGTCATCGGGCTGGCACCAGCCAGGAACGCCGCAGGCGTCCGATTCCGGCAGGCCCCAGAAACTGCCCGGAGGCATCAGGCCCAACCCTTCCGAGCCGTAACCGGCCAGGGAAACGGCGATGGCGGCTTTCCGGTCAAACCCCATAGCGATAGCCCGCCGGATGTTCACGTTGTCCAGCGGCGGATTGCGGAGGTTCATCCACAGGTTTTCGCTGCTCCGGGTGGCCCGGATAACCGTCTGAATCTGGTCGTGCTGCACGTAGGCGTCATACTGGCCGAAGTTGCGTACCCAGTGCCAGTCGGTCTGGTGGGACAGCATGGCCGCTTGTTGGGCCGACTCGTCCAGGATTCCGAAGACAACCAGGTTGTCCACGTAGGGCAGCGTATCAATGTAGTAGTCGGGGTTCCTCTCGAAATGCTGCTCGTCAACCCCAACCTTCTGACCCTCGCCCCAGATGAACGGCCCGGTTCCCACCGTAACGTCCTGGAACATGACCTCTTCGCCGCCGTCCAGGAACCACTGCTTGTTGAAAATCAAGGCCGCCGGGTTGCCGAAGTTCAGCAAAGGCACCGCCGACGGCACGGTGAACCGGAACTTCAATGTGGTGTCGTCCACACATTCCGTCTGGCTCAGGTCAACGGTGGAAAGCCGGCCCTTCATATAAGAGCCGGTAATGCCCTCTTCGGTAATCATCGTTTCGTAGCTGAACCGGGCGTCTTCGCAGGCGAAGAGGTCGCCGTTGTGCCACTTCACGCCGTCGCGCAGGTAGAAGGTGACGCCCTTCAAGTCGTCATCCACCGTCCACCCGTAGGCCAACCCCGGAATCAACGGCGAGGCCGAGTCATAGGGGTTGTCCTGAATCAACAGGTCGTGGGTGGGCGTCCGGTATCTGATGGTGACGCCGCTGCGCGCTCCCCAGACGTTGGCGTGTTCCAGGGGGTCTTCGTAGTTAATCCGCAGCGTACCGCCGTAAACCGGCTGACCGTAGAAGTCGGTATCCGCCTTCCAGTAGGATGCGAAATCGGGGGCTTCCCTCGGCCCGGCCACTTCCTCACCCACCGGGGCCAGCGCCGCTTGGGCCACCGCGGTAGGAGTTGGCAGCGGCGTCGGCCTGGCCGCCGGTTGGGCCGGAGCTGCCGGCGCGGGGGCTTCCTGCTTGGTTTCCGCCGGCGCGGCGGGTTCCGCCTTGGCCGCCGGTTCCGACGCCTGGGACGCCGGAGCCGGTTCCGGCGCGGGTTCCGGGGCCGCCGACCCGCAGGCTACCAGCAAAACCAGCAGCAAGGTCAAAGAAACCATCGCGAAGAGTCGGGGGCGTTGCAACCAATCACTTGTCATCCTGAGTCCTCCCATAGGGACAAACGTGAGGTCAACCCTGGTTTAACAATTCCATCGCCCCAGCTGGCAACGCTCCGCCCCTCTCCCCGCCGTTCCTTGCCTCGGGGTAATCCCCTCCTTTCCTGCCGGATCCTGGACAATCGCGACGCGGCCCCTTGCCGTCGGGCCGCCGCTAAAGCCAATCAACCGCCATGCCTCCGGTTATCGCCTGCGTCCTGCGATGATGCTACGATTTACGATGATGCAATTGGCAAGATTGCGCAATGCGCCCTTAATCAACTAGCAAACAACATCGTTCTGCAATCATCAACGAAAGCGTTGCAAAATATAATGTATCATCATCAGACTAGTCAACCCTGACCGATGGCGTCGGCAAAAAGAGCGGGCAATCGCGAGACACTGTCCGCCCAATTCAGGACGATTGCAAAGTCAGTGGGAACCGCGTAGGGAGGTATTCCAATAGTCCCTTCCCCCTTGACGGGGGAAGGTTAGGATGGGGGTGAACTTCACATCAGAGGAATGTATTCCCGTACTGAACACCTCCCCATCCTTGGAACACGGACTTTGCAATCATCTTGCCCGCCCAATTTCCAAAACGGGCGCAGTCGGCCAAATTGATATATAATTGGGGCGTAACGAATGGGAAAAACCTGATTGAGGTACAGGGCAGGTGGCTGGAACTGCGGCAACTGGTCGGCCCGGGTCGGGGGAAACGGAGCTTTCCGGCGTTGACGCCGGCGCGGCTCTCCCCCCTTCCAATGTCCTGACCGCCCCGGTGCTGGTGCTCAACCTGAACTACGTTCCGGTCAACGTCTGCACCGCCCGGCGGGCCATCGTGCTGGTGGGCAAGGGCAAGGCCGAGCTGCTGGAAAACCACCGGGGCCATGTCCGCACCGTCGCCGCCGTTTTCGACGTTCCTTCCATTATCCGGCTGGTTTACCTGGTCAAGCGTCCCTACGCCCCCCGCAAGCTCTCCAAGAAAGAAATCTTCCTGCGCGACCAGTACACCTGCCAGTATTGCAGCAAAAAGACCCAGGACTTGACCCTGGACCACGTGGTGCCCCGCAAGCAGCGGGGGCCGCACACCTGGGAGAACGTGGTTGCCGCCTGTCCTCGCTGCAACCTGCGCAAGGCGGGCCGCACCCCGGCGGAAGCCAACATGAAACTGCTGCGCGACCCCAAGGCCCCGCAGCCCAACCCCTACCGGATACTCCAGAACTACACCCTGCTGGACGAGTGGCGCCCCTACGTCCCCTGGTCAGCCGCCGGCCAATAACTTGTCGGATAGGCAACCGGCTGGTACAGTAAACAGTCCAGCCGGGAAATATCCGGCAATAACATTTAAGGAGGACACAATGTCACTTCAAGCGATGATGGCCAAGGGCGGCGGCAAAGGCGGACGGGGAGGCAAGGGAGGCGGAGGCCGCCAAGGTTCCGGCAACCCCAATTATCCTAGCACGACCGGCAACCCATCCGGCCCCGGAAGGGGAAACACGCCCAAGAAGTAAGGCCGTCTCCGGGCCAGGGGACTTCGGAGCAAAGACGTAGGGGCGCCCCGCCGTGCGCCCCTATTCATGGACGCCAGGCGAATCGGGAATCTTTCCCCCTTGACCCTGAACGGCCAAGGTAGGGCAACCCCGGCCAGCAGCGGCTAGTCTCCCTTAGACTCGTTGCTGTTGCCGTTGTTAAGGCTGGGCGGTGGCGGCGCGTCGCTGGGCAAGTAGTCCTTCACCTGCTCATACCACTCCAACCACTTTTGTTGTTGCTTCCTATGGCCTTCCTCCCAGGCTTCTTTCCGGGCCTTGATAGCAGCCCGTTCCACCTGGCGCTGATTGGCCCGCAAGGTGAATATCATGTATGCGGCCTCCGCCGTAAGTTAGGCGGGATAGGATGACCTCGGTTAACAGCGGCTAGTCTCCCTTAGACCCGTTGCTGTTGCCGTTATTGAGACTGGGCGGTGGAGGTATGTCATCCCGCAGTTGGTCTTTGACCTGCTCATACCATTCCAGCCATACTTGCTGCCGCTGGGTATGGCCCTGCTCTATGCCCTCCTCACGGCCCTCTTCCCGGCCCTCCTCACGCCCTTCTTCCCGGCCTCGCTCTAGACCTTCCTCTCGACTCCTAACAGCGGCCTGGTCCACCCGGCGCTGGTTGGCCCGCAAGGTGAATATCATATATGCAACCTCCGTCGTAAGCTGGATAGCGATAATCGCCCAGGTGAAAACGCCGATAGCGTTGCCGCCGGCGCCGTGCCATAAATCCAGCCACCAAGGTTGGCCGGGGACGGCCAGATGGCGCAAGTAAGGCGCGGCGGCGGATAGTGACCAGAAAAATGCCCACGCTGACACGATTAAGGGCTTCGGCAACGCCGGCACCCAGAACCACCAAGTTGTCCGATCATCTTGCATCCAATTGCTATCTTACCACGCCTTACTACCGCTCGCTTACCAAGTTAAGCGTCGGTTGCGGCCCGTCGTATTGACTTCCCGCCGAGTCTATTGGGGTATGGGCGCCCCCGGCAGGCCCAGCATCAACACTTCCAGCGCCAGCCTGGGGTTGGCGTTGCTGTCCAGAGCTTCCAGGCACCGCTCCAACGCTTTCAGAAACGTCACCACCTCAACGGTGGAAAGCCCGGCGGCTTGCTGGCGCAGTTGGGGCAATCGTTCCCGGTCGCGGACGTAATCCTCAACCCCTTCCTTGACCATCGCCAAATCTCGCCACCACTGGAGCCACAGGAACAACAACTCCCGGCCGGTGTTGCGGTCACGGGAAAACCGCGTCGCCAATTCGTTGGCGTAGTTGAACCGCTCCGGCAAACCTGATTGACAGACCTCCCAAATCTGTTCCAGGTCGGCCTCCCGCTGCTCCCAAACCTGCGGGTCTTCCAGGGCGTTTATCGCCCAGCCGATGCAGCCGCGGGATAGCGTCGCCAACCGTTCCGCCCGTTCGGTCTCGACGGAATAATCTTCCTCGAGCCGCCGCGCCATTTCCTCCCGCGCCACCGGCAGCAGTTCCAGCGTCCGGCAGCGGGACTTGATGGTCGTCAGCAGGGCGTCAGCGTTGGCCGTCAGCAGCAGAATCAACACCTGCGGCGGCGGCTCTTCCAGAGTCTTCAGCAGGGCGTTGGCCGCCTCATCGCTCATTAACTCGGCCCCTTCCACCACCATGACCGTGCAGCGTCCTTCGTAGGGTTTCAGGCTGGCCTGGCGCAGCAGGTCTTTAACGTCATCAATGCCGATGACGGTGCGGGCCGGGCCGCCTTCCTCCCGCCGGGCCACCCGCACGACGCGCACGTCGGCATGGTTGCCGGCGGCGATGCGGGCGCACTGGGAACATTCGCCGCAGGGAACCCCCGGCCCTTGCAGGCAGTTGACCCCTTGGGCCAGGTTGACGGCCAGGGTCATCTTCCCCACGTGGGGCGGCCCGGTCAGCAGGTAGGCATGGGCCAGCCTACCCTGTCGGAGGCTGGGTTCCAACTGCCGGAGAATGTGCCGTTGCCCGTAAACGCTCCACATAAGGTTGAACTTGCGGTTAACGCTCCTTGATAGGGATGACAACTTGGCTTTGGAAAGTTCCTCAGTCTAGGACGATTGCAAAGTAGGGGCGCACGGCCGTGCGCCCCTATTCGTTGAACGGAATGGGCCGTTAACCCTGATAAGGTTGAAATGCAAGGCCAGCCTTTACCGGTTCTGTTGCATTTGCAGGGTAGTTCATCCCTTACGCCTCCGTGCATTGTTCTTATCCCTACAACTGGCGCACAATGCGCCGGCGTCGGCCTTGCCATTGCAGTGGGCGCAAAGGCCGGCCTTCCTACGTTCCGCCGCCTTTTGTTTCCGGTATTCCCTTTCCCTGTCCGGGTCAGCAAAGGGACTCATGGCTAAGTGTCACCGTGAATCTCTTCATCCGAGAGGGCGCAGAACATCCGCCACCGTTCAACGTGATACCATGCGCGGTCGTAATGTTCTTGCGCCTCCGTCATGGCGTCGGCGATGTCTCGCCGGCCCGTCTGGTACTCTGCGGAATCCAACCTCACATGGAAGTCGTCGGCAAACGATTGGGCCGCCTCATAGTCTTGCCTCAATGCCTCTACATACTGGCTATAGCGGCTTTGGGGGTTGGTTGAGTTGTCATAGCCGCCCTCATATTTCCGGCTGTGGCAACCATCATCGGCCCGGCGGTAAACCTGTTCCGTTCCCTCAATCAATCCGACGGTTCCGAGCAGTTGACTGCGGGCCGCATCGGGATTCCCCTTTCCTTTTGCCAAATACCGCCGCTCCTCCAATTCCTCTTGCAAACTGGCAACCTCCGGCGCACGTGATTCCCACCCCTGTTGAAATCCCCGGTACAATCCGACGCCATACACCAACAAACCGGCGACGGCCAACCCCACAACGACACCCGTTATTTTCAATGCGGTTTTCAAGTTGTCCCTCCCGTGCGGCGGGTTCGCCCGCCTGTTGGAAGTATGTTATATAACCTGTCAACCCCTACTACCCTGCAAAATGCAACAGAACCCCTTTACCGGGCCGGCGGTATCCAAACTTCGCAATCGTCCTGTCTATTGGCCCGGTTCAGGCGCTAATTTCCCAATTTTCGTTGTATATCATGGGGGTAGTGTGCTTGCCCAGGGGCGGCTGCATCCGGTTGCGTCTGGTGCGCCCCGTAATGGCGTTCCGCAGTTCCTCTTCGTTCATGGTGGAAATTTCCGAAATTGACATACTATCGAGTTGGCTGCGGAGTTTCTGCGCCTCATCCCTGGACAGGTAGAGGGTCTCTTGCAGTTCCGCCAACAACGTCTGCACTTCTTCTTTCTTCATCCTGACGATTCCTTTCCTACACCGCGTCGCACAGCATCATGTCGGCGTAGCTCTCCCGGCGGCGGATGACCCGGCTGGCCCCGTCCTTGACCAGAATCATGGGCGGGCGGGGATTCAGGTTGTAGTTGCTGGCCATGGATGGGCAGTAGGCCCCCGACGCGGGAATGGCGATGATGTCCCCCGACTCCACCGGCGGCAGCAGCACGTCCGAGGCCAGCACATCGCCGGATTCGCAATACTTGCCGGCGATGGTGACTAACTCCGATGGAGCGGCGTCGGCTTTGCCGGCCGATATGACTTCATAGGACGCCTGGTACAGCGCGGGCCGGATGTTGTCGCCCATGCCGCCGTCAACGCTGACGTACTTGCGGACGCCGGGGATGTCCTTAATCGCCCCGATGCGGTACAGCGCCACCCCCGCCGGGCCGATGATGCTCCGCCCCGGCTCCACTAGCAAGGCCGGCGCGGCCAGTCCCAATTCGTCGCACGTCGCCTGCATGGTGGAAACTATGGCCTCGGCGTACTCGGCCACTGTCGGCGGTTCCTGGTCCCGGGTGTAGGCGATGGCAAACCCACCGCCAGGGCTGAATTCTTGCAACTCCAGCCCCTCTTCCCGAAAACCGGCGGCGAACCGCAACACCAGGTCGGTAGCCGCCCGGTAGGGGTCAAGCTCGAAGATGGGCGAACCCAGGTGGAAGTGCAGCCCCCTCAGTTTCAGGTTGTCCGCCGCCAACGCCTGCCGGACGGCTTGGGACGCGTCGCCGGTCTGGATGGAAAACCCGAACTTGGAATCAATTATCCCGGTGGTGGTGTAAACGTGCGTATGGGGGTCAATCCCCGGCGACACCCGGATTAGAATGTCCTGCGTCCGTCCGGCTTGGCCGGCAATCCGGTCCAGCAACTCCAATTCGTGAAAACTGTCCACCACCACCCGCCCGATGCCCTGTTCCACCGCCTCGGTCAATTCCTGGGGCGTCTTGTTGTTGCCGTGGAAATAGACCCGTTCCAGCGGGAACCCGGCGGCCATCGCCACCGCCAACTCGCCGCCGGAAACCACGTCCAGCCCCAAGCCCTCTTCGTTGAAGATTTGCGCCAGCGCCGGGTTGATGTACGCCTTGGATGCGTACAAGACTTGGGTATTGGAAAACAGGCGTCCGAAATCCTCCACAAAACTGCGGCACCGATTCCGCAGGGTGGCTTCGTCAAAGACGTAAACCGGGGTGCCGTACTCTTCGGCCAAGTTAGCCGCAACGCAGCCGCCGATGACCAACTGCCCCTTATCGTTGACTTGGGTGGTGTCGGGAAAGACTTTCCGAAAGACCATATCGCCGCCTTTTGCCGATAGCAGGGGAGGATTTTTGTCGGTTGGCAACATGATAGGCGACGCCCCGGCCCAACGCAACCGGACAGAGCAGGACTATCAGGGCAATGGAATTTGACTTCAGGATGTCACCCTGAACGAAGTGAAGGGTCTAAAATCCATGCCAAGCCCAGCGCAGGATTGTGCCGGGATTTCCGGATTCCGGGCCAGCCAGACGGCCCAAGACCAGCATTTTGATAATGCTACCCGCCGTTGCTAAAATCGCCTCGGCCCCTTGCCCGAATCCCCCATCTTTTCCGCAGAGGTATCGTCCTGAAAATTCTGCTGACCAACGACGACGGCATCCACTCCGACGGCCTTTGGGCCGCGGCCCTGGCCCTGGCCCAAGTCGGCGAAGTTTGCGTATCCGTACCGGACCGGGAGCAGAGCGGCGTCGGCGCGGCCTTAACCCTGACCCGCCCGGTGAAGGCCCAGCCGGTCCAACCCGCCGCTTACTGCCCGACGTTGGCCGACGCGCCCCATCCGGTCAGCGCGCACACCGTTGAAGGCACCCCCGGCGATAGTTGTGTGCTGGCCCTGGAGCAGTTGGTGGGCAAGGTTGACCTGGTGGTTTCCGGCATCAACCGGGGTTCCAACCTGGGTTGGGACATCATGGTTTCCGGCACCGTCGGCGCGGCCTTGCAGGGCTACGTCCGCGGCTACCCCTCCATCGCCATATCCGTCGGCTCGGTGCAAGACCCCCGGTTTGACTCCGCCGCCCGTTTCCTGGAACTGACCGCCGCCCGGCTGAAAGCTGCCCCGCCGGAGCAGCCCTTCTTTCTTAACGTCAACGTACCCAACGTAGCCCTGGAGCAGGTCAACGGGGTGCAGGTGACGAGGCTGGCCGGACGTTCCTACGGCGAGTCGGTTCGGGCGGAGGGACTGGCCGGCCAGCGACGCTACTGGATTTCCCGCAGCCGCCCGGTGCTGGCCGGCAACGTCGAGGGGTCGGACAACCGGGCGGTGCAGAACAACCGCATTTCCGTAACGCCCCTGCACCTGGACCTGACCCACGCCGAAGAAATCCCCGCCGTCGAGTCGCTGCTTTCCGGCCTGCCGGAGCAATTCTCGTCCAACTGTGCCGGGGAATGAGCGGTCAAATTGTGGTAATGTTTGCCGTAGAACACTGACAATCCGGGCATGAGGCAAGAAATGAAAAGCTACATTTTCAGGGTAGTGGTTGAACCCGACGAAGAAGGCTGGCACGTCTATTGTCCGGTCTTGCTGAAACAAGGCGGGGCGACTTGGGGCGCAACCAAGGAAGAGGCCATGAAGAACATTCAGGAAGTCCTTCAGATGGTTATGGAAGACTTGGTAGAGTGTCAAGACCCCTTGCCCAAAGGCCCAGCCGAAGAAATGTACGTCTGCGCGGAGCCGTGGGTTGCGGTAACAGTCTGAAATGACAATTGATTGGAGCAGGTTAAGGAGCTTAACCGCGCGTGAACTCATCGCCGCCCTTCATCGCGACGGTTTCCTTCTGCGACGACAAACGGGCAGCCATCAACATTACCGCCATGCCGATGGGAGAAGGGTTTCCCTGCCCTTCCATCACCCTGGAGATACCTTCAAGCTCAGGACTCTTAGGAGCATCATCCAATACGAAGCCCGATGGAACCGCCAAGACTTAATTCGGTTGGGCTTGCTGCGATGAGAGGCGATAAATGAAAACCTACATTTTCAGGGTGGTGGTTGAACCCGACGAAGACCGCTGGGTAGCTTACTGCCCGATACTGCTGAAACAAGGCGGGGCCACCTGGGGTTATACCGAGGAAGAGGCATTGAGGCACATCCGGGAAGTAGTTGAGATGGTATTGGTAGAATTGAAAGAAGACAACCTGCCCATTCCCGAAGGCCCCACGGAAGAAATGTACGTCTGCGCGGAGCCGTGGGTTGCGGTGACTGTCTGAAATGACGATTGTTGCGGCCGTTAGAAGATACTCGCTATGAGACCCGAAGAATACGGCGAAAAATTCTCCGACCATTTCCTTGAACAGTATAAGCTGTACGTGGAAATGGCCGACCGGATAAGCCAGCGCCGGGAACAATCCAATCGGTTCTACGTCGCCCTGCTAACGTCCCTGGCGGCTCTGCTGGTAATCCTGGCCAGGTTCGGGCTGGACACCGAAAACGATGCCGGCGGCTTCTTGAAGGCGGTGATTCTGGCCATCGGGGCACTAGGTTCCGTCTTGGCGATTATCTGGTTCGTCAACATCAAGTCCTACCGCCAACTGAACACCGCCAAGTTCCAAATCATCAACCGGATGGAAAAGCAATTGCCCTTCGCCGGCTATTCCGATGAATGGGAATTGCTGCGCCCCAAATCAGGCCCATCTCGGTATTTCCAACTTACCCGCGTTGAGCAGTTTGTCCCGCTGGCGGTTTTTGCCCTCTTTGCGGTAATAACCGCTTACTCGGCCTTCCTTTTGTTCAGCTAACTGCCCGTCGTTACCCCCGCATCCCCGGATTCCCGCCCGCGCCGGAAATGCTGTCAACCGTCGCTACCGCCGCCCCCTTTTCTGTGGCATAATCAGCCCACTTTCCCATACTCCGTCAGGGGGGCTTTTGGCTTATGGTCAACCTTAACCGCGCCGCCGCCATCGTGGGCATCCACGAGCACGTCACCCGCTACGCTCCCGACAAGAGCGAACTGCAAATCCAGGGCGAAAGCGTCATCAAGGCCCTGGAAGACGCCGGCCTGACCAAGAACGACGTTGAGGGCCTGTTCACCGCCTCCAGCAGCATTCGCAACAGCGGCATGAACCTGGCCGACTACCTGAATATGTACCCCAAGTACGTGGACAACACCACCGTCGGCGGCGGTTCCTTCGAGTTCCACCTTTCCCACGCCCTGACCGCCATCGCCGCCGGCCGGATTAACTGCGCCGTCATCACGTACAGCAGCCTGGCCCGCTCCGGCGGGGTTTCCGTCGGCACCGGCGGCGTCGCCCGATTCGGCCACCCCCGGCTGGACCCGTCGCCGGACAGCTTTGAAGAGCTTTACGGGCTGACCACCGTGGGCCTCTATGCCATGATTGCCCAACGCCATATGCACCTCTATGGCACCACCTCCGAGCAGTTGGCCGAAGTGTCCGTCGCCGTCCGGCATCACGCCTCCATGAACCCGGAGGCCCTTTTCCGCACTCCCATAACCGTCGGCGACGTGGTGAACGCCCGCATGATTTCCTCGCCGCTGCACCTGCTGGACTGCTGCGTCATCACCGACGGCGGCGGCGCGGTGGTGGTGGCATCGCCGGAAGTGGCCCGCAACTGCCGCCAGCATCCCGTCTGGGTGCTGGGAACCGGCGAAGCCCTGGCCCACCAGGGGGCCGGCCAGCGCGACCTCATCTACATCGCCGCCCACCAGAGCGCGCCCCGCGCCTTTGAGATGGCCGGTGTCACCCATGCCGACATTGATATGGCGATGGTTTACGACTCTTTCACCATCACCGTCGTTGAAACCTTGGAAGACCTGGGTTTCTGCAAGAAAGGCGAAGGCGGCGATTTCGTTTCCGGCGGGCGGCTGAAAGTCGGCGGCGAGCTGCCCATCAACACCGACGGCGGCGGCCTGTCCTCCAACCATCCGGGTATGCGGGGAATCTTCCTCTTGCTGGAAGCCACCCGCCAACTGCGCCACCAGTTTGACGGCGCTCCCCGCCAGGTTGCCAACTGCCAAATCGCCCTGTGCCACGGCACCGGCGGCGCCCTGGGTTCCCGCCACAGCGGCGGCACCGTAATCCTTGGGAGGGACTAGCCATGCCTGAATGGAACAAGCCGTTGCCCAGCATCGTCGGCGAAACCAAGCCCTACTGGGACTCGTGCCGCCGGGGAGAGTTGATAATCCAGCGCTGCGACGCTTGCGGTGAATACCAGTTCTATCCGCGGGGAATCTGCGCCAACTGCTGGTCTAACGACATCAAGTGGGTCAAGGCCAGCGGCCGGGGGACGGTGTGGACTTATACCGTCACCTACCAGAACCGCACGCCGGGTTTCGCCCAGGACGTTCCCTACGTGCTGGCCCTGGTGGAACTGGAGGAAGGGGTGCGGATGTTCACCAACATCGTCGAGTGCAACCCGCGGGAAGTAACCATCGGTATGCCGGTGGAAGTGACCTTCGTCCCCGCCACCAACCAGATAATCATCCCCTACTTCAAGCCGGCGGCGGCATAACCGCCAAAAACCTACCGAGAGGACGCGCCTAATGGACGCACCGGACGCTGACGACGAACAGCCCCGCCGGGCGATGGTGGTCGTCGCCCACGCCGACGACGCCGAATGGGTATGCTCCGGCACCGTCGCCAAGTGGTGCGCCGAGGGCTGGCAGGTGGTTTACGTCCTTTGCACCGACGGGAGCAAGGGCAGCGACGACCCGGCAATGACCGGCCCCGAACTGGTCAAGCTGCGTCGGGAAGAGCAACTGGCCGCCGGGCGGGTGCTGGGCCTGCATGACGTGGTGTTCCTCGACCACGAAGACGCCATGCTGCAACCCACCCTGGAACTGCGCCGCGACATCGTGCGGCAGATTCGCCGTTGGCGGCCCGATATTGTCATCGCAATGGGGCCGGCCCGCCAGTTGAGCGGAGAGGGCTACCTGGGACACCCGGACCATCTGGCCGCCGGCGAGGCCACTCTGTCGGCAGTCTATCCCGCCGCGCGGGACCGCCTTACTTTCCCGGAACTGCTGGCCGAGGGGCTGGAACCGCACAAGGTCAGCGAAGTCTGGATAATGGAACCGGACAACGCCGACCAGTACGTTGACGTTGCCGACTACGTTGATACCGCCGTAGCCGCCCTGAAAGAACACCGCAGCCAAGTATCCCCCGAAGACGCCGAAAAATACCTCCGCAACTGGCGCCGCCGCACCGGGCAGGAGGTAGGCATGGAATACGCCGAATCGTTCAAGCGTTTCCGGTTGGGGTGAAATCGAAGGGGATTGTATGCCCATGCAAAACCCTCCGCACCCCGGTGAAATAATCCAGTACGAATGTCTGGAACCCCTGGGGCTGTCCATAACCACGGCCGCTCAGGGCCTCGGCGTCACTCGCCAAACGCTTTCCAATTTGGTCAATGCAAAGACGGGGGTTTCGGTAGAAATGGCTATCCGCCTTTCCAAAGCCTTCGGCTCATCCCCTGAAACCTGGCTGCAAATGCAGATGGCTTACGATATTTGGCGGGCCCGGGAAGAAGCCGACGAAATCCAAGTTGAGCGGTTTCAACCGACGCTGCATTGAAGGCCAGCATTATGGAATACAAGGGGTACCGGGCCACCGTTAATTTTGACCAAGATGACGGTGTTTTCCACTCGGACATGGCTGGCATCCGTGACATAATTTTCTGCGAGGCGCCATCGGTTAGCCAGTTAGAGGAAGAATTTCGGTTTTCCATAGACGACTACCTGGCCATGTGCGCCGAAAAGGGCCAACCGCCGGACAAGCCTGACTCAGGAAAAGCGCCCCGGCCCCGTCAAAAACCGTAGAGCGTCCCCTAGCCCCTCCGGCGGTTGCCCCGGCCCCGGTTGCGCCGCCGCGCCCGGCGGGGCGTCCTTCTTGGGCCGGGCGTCACGTCGGGACTCTTGCCGCTGGAGTCAATCGCTTCCCAACCCTCCGCGGCGGCATCCTGGACGCTCTCCATTAAATCCCTGGCCGCCCGTATCATCCGCCGGTCCCTTACCCACAACGCTTGCGTCACCACCGTCAGGGCCACCCCCGGAACCAGCAGCGTAACGGTGAAGTTGTTCAACGACCGTTCCAGCCATAGCTGTTGATAGCCGATGAGGTACGTTCCCACGATGAGCATGGCCCAGGCCACCGCGCCCGAAACCAGGCCGTTGTGCCACGGGCTGCGGATTATCAGCACCGGCCAGACCGGCCAGAACACGATTACCGGGTATAGAAACCAATACTGGTAATACCAGGGTTTCAGCTCCTCCCGCGGCGCCGGCCGCTCCTTCGCCATTGGTTCCCTCCCGTCCGCCAAGGCCTTACCATAATCGTTAGCCGTCGGCCCGGACTCCCGGCCTTCCCTTTGCCGGGCCGCATCCTTTTACCCGGCGGGCCTTTCCTGACCCGAAAATGTCCCTAGCTGGACGAAATACGGGCCAATTTTATCCCATCGCCGCCGGTATCGCTGTTTCGGAACCATCCGGGCAATGCCGGGGGCCGGGCCGATTTTTCCCGGCCCCCGGTCAATTTCTCCGATTCGTCAACGCCGCAAGCATAAATCGGCATTGCCCGGCGGTTGCATCCCCGCCTTGCGGCAATGTTATCCTTGCCCGGCAAAAATTTCCTGCGGGGTCAAGGCCAATGCAAGAGCGATCGGCCCGGGAGTTGTGGCGCGCCGTCCTGGGCAAGCTGCAACTCCAGATGCCTCAAACAACTTTCGACCAGTTCCTGAGGGAGAGCCGGGCCGTGGTCCTCGACGATTCCGCCTTGGTGGTGGAAGTCCCCACGTCCTTCGCCGTGGCCTGGCTGGAACGGCGGATGTACCGCGATATTCGGCTGACCCTGGAACAGTTTACCAGCCAGCCGGTTGACCTTCACTTCCGGGTATCCGGCGCCGATTCTCCCAACGGAACGCCGTCCATTATGCCCGACGATGATTTTGCCACGGAACTGTCCGGCCCCGCAGACCTGCCGCCGTCAGTCGCCGCCGGTTCCAAGCACGCCAACGGAGCGGCCTTCAACCCCAAGTACACCTTCGATTCCTTCGTCGTCGGCCCATCCAACCAGATGGCCTGCAACGCGGCCCGGGCGGTGGCCGACGCCCCCGGCCAGGGGTACAACCCCCTGTTCCTGTACTCCGGCGTCGGGTTGGGCAAGACCCACCTGCTCCACGCCATCGGACACGACTGCCTGCAACGGGGCCAGTCGGTGCAATACGTGACCTCCGAGCAGTTCACCAACGAGTTCATTTCCGCCATCCGCGCCCAGACCACCGAGGAATTTCGCAACCGCTACCGCAGCGTCCAGGTATTGCTAATGGACGACGTGCAGTTTATGAGCGGCAAGGAGCAGACCAAGGAGAGCTTTTTCCACACCTTCAACGACCTGCACAATTCGGGCCGTCAGGTGGTGATTACCTCCGACCGGCCCCCCAACGCCCTCGCCCTGCTGGAAGACCGCCTGCGCTCCAGGTTCGAGTGGGGCCTCATCGCCGACATCCAACCCCCCAACCTGGAAACCCGCATGGCCATCCTGTCCGCCAAGGCCGAGGAAATCCGTGTATCGCTGGATGAAAGCATCCTGGAACTCATCGCCAAGCGGGTGCAGCGCAACGTCCGCGAACTGGAAGGCGTCCTCAATCGCCTGGAAGCCTATTCCCAGATGATGAACCAGCCCATCACACTGCAAATGGCTTCCGCCGTGCTGGACGACCTGGTTGCCGGCACCGCCCGCCACGCCATTGACCCCCAGCGAATCATCGAGCAGGTGGCCGCCCAATTCAAGGTCTCCAACGACGAACTGTTGGGCCGCCGCCGCACCAAGCAAGTCGCCCAGGCCCGCCAGGTAGCCATGTACCTGCTGATGTACGAACTTGAAATGTCTCCGACGCAGGTGGGCCGTCTGCTAGGTGGACGCGACCACGCAACGGTCATTCACGGAGCTGGCAAGATTAACGGCGAAATCAACGAAGACCACCAACTCCGCCAGTCCGTCCTCACCGTCAAGGAAGCCATCTTCACCTGACCCCCGATTTCGTTGATAACCCCCGGTTTTCCGTTGATAACTTCCCAACCCGGTTGAAAACTATGTAAACTCCGGTGGAAAATCCAGCCGCCGGTGTGAACTACTGCCATGCCCATCTGTCTTGACTCATTCCATCCTGCAGACGCCCACTCCCTTTTCAACCCACGAACAACACATATCAAAGATAACGCCGTCAGTTGTCCGTGTTAAAATAACATCACTCAACCAGTAGTCCAGCATCGTCACGAAGGCTTATCCTCGTTGTCCACCCAATCATTACCACCGTTAAATTCATGTCCAGATGATTGATACAGTTAGAATCAACATAAAAGCAGGCAATGGTGGAAACGGTTGCGTCAGCTTTTTGCGCGAAAAGTTTCGACCGAGAGGTGGGCCTAACGGCGGTGACGGCGGTGACGGTGGCAGCGCCTATATCGTTGGCGACTCCTCCCTTAACACCCTCATACATCTGAAATTCAACAGCACCTTTTACGTTGACCGGGGCGGTCATGGCAAGGGTAAAGACCAGCGGGGAGCCAACGGCGCCGACACTTATATCAAAGTTCCCATCGGCACCGTGGTTTGGCGCATGGCCGGCCGCAGCCGGTATGACCAGGAATTTGTCGCCGACATTGTGGACGAAACTCCGTCCTTGGTGGCCCAGGGAGGCAAGGGCGGCTGGGGCAACACCCATTACGTTTCCCCGACGAATCAAGAGCCGATGCTGGCCCAGCAGGGAGAGGCGGGAGAGGCCGTCGTTCTTTTCCTTGAGTTGAAACTGCTGGCCGACGTGGGCCTGCTGGCCAAGCCCAACGTCGGCAAGTCAACCCTCATTTCCCGCTGCTCCGCGGCCAAGCCCCGCATCGCCGATTACCCGTTTACCACCGTGGAGCCGATTCTTGGGGTGGTGAACCGCGGCAACGACGACTTTGTAATGATGGAAGTTCCGGGTCTGCTGGAAGGCGCCCACGAAGGCGTCGGCTTGGGAGACCAATTCCTCCGCCACGCTGAACGCTCCCGCCTCTACCTGCACCTGATTGACGGACTTTCCCCTGACCCTGTTAAAGACTTCCACATGATTAACAATGAACTGATGCAGTTCGACCCTATGATGGCCGAAAAACCCCAGGTGTTGGCCGTCACCAAGATGGACGTGACCGAAGTTAGAGAACGGCGGGAAGAGTTGGAGTTTGTCCTGCGGGAAGAGTTGGGCGCATTGATGGGCGAAATTCCACGGATTTTCTTCATATCGGCGGTCAGCGGCGAAGGTATCGAGGAACTGGTGGGGCATCTTTTCCAGCGTCTGAAGGAAGTCCCCAGAGAAATGCCGTTGCCCCAACCGGCTTTGTCCGTGGCCAGGCCCGTCACTTCTGCGGCCAAGGTTGGGAATGTCCTTGACCGGCGGGTTGGAAGTGAACAGGCCCGTGTTTCGGATGTTGACAATTTCCCCACCCGGCAGCGGGGCAGAAGAGGCAACCGCTTCTACATGGACCGCGGCGTTTTCGTGGTGGAGTCCGAAGACCTGGAACGACTGACCTTCAACGCCGACCTGCGCGATTACCGGGTGTTGTTGCAACTTTGGCGGGAGATGAATCGTCTGGGAATCGCCCGCCGGTTGCAGGAGGCGGGAATCGTCCCCGGCGACATCATCCGCATCGGGCGGGCGGAAATGGAGTGGTTCTAGCGTGCAGATAGGCGTCCTGGGCGGCACCTTCGACCCGGTGCATTGGGGCCACCTGGTCATTGCCGAAGAAGCCCGCATCCGCCTGGGCCTGCACAGGGTCGTCTTCATGGTGGCCGGCCAACCCTGGCTGCGGGAGTCCGCCCCTGTCGCCGAATCTGCCCACCGCCTGCGAATGGTGGAGTTGGCCGTGGAGTCCAACCCGGCTTTTGTCGCCGGAAACAACGAAGTCCGTCGGGAAGGCCCTACCTACTCGGCGGATACGCTGGAACAACTCTCCGCCGAGCTTGGCCCGGAGGCGACGTTGCACTTCATAATCGGCATGGACGCCCTGGACCAATTACACCGATGGAAAGACCCGGAGCGGCTGCTGCGGCATTGTCGGCTGGCGGTGGTCAACCGGCCCGGCCACCAGGGAAGTGACGTGAACCAGGTAGTCGGGCAATTCCCCGAGGCGGGGCCGGGGCTGACGCTGGTGAACGTGCCCCGTATGGAAATCAGCTCATCGGAAATCCGCCGCCGTCTCCGGCAAGGCGTCTCCGTGCGCTACCTGGTCCCTGAGCCGGTGGAGGAATACATCAGCCGGGAAGGGCTTTATCTTTGAGGAGGCACGGTTTGCACTCTAATGGTTGGGAGTGTAATATGCGTCCCAATTATCTGCGGCGTTTGTGAAGTGTGTCACATACTTCACATAAACTTAGTTTCGGAAAGTTGTCATACTGCGGGGCGTGATGGTTCAAACAAAGGTTCCTAGTAAAGCACAGGAAGAGGCGGTAGCGCTCTTGAAACGGTGCGGTGCCCTTCTGTTTGGAAAGTTCACGCTGGCGTCGGGGAAAGAAAGCGATTATTACTTCGATTCCAAGCAGTTGACGATGGACCCCCAAGGCGCCAAGTTCGTAGCAAAGAACTTGGTTGAGAAAATCCACCAAGAAGGAATCGAATACGTGGGCGGCACGGCATACAGCGCGATTCCGATAGTCTCTCACATTTGCTTGTACACGGAGATGGAGACTTCGCAACGGCGTATCAACGCCTTTTATATCCGAAAAGAGTCAAAAGGCCACGGCACCGACCAATTGGTAGAGGGAAAGATACCTGAAGCTGGAACCGAAGTCGCCATCGTGGAAGACGTGGTGACAAGTGGAAAGTCCCTGCTCGACGCCGTTTTTCAGGCAGAAGAAAAGGGTTGTCGTGTCACTCATACCATCGCTTTGGTGGACCGGGATGAGGGTGGAAGGGAGGCCATCGAAAGGCGGGGTTACAAATTTTGGTCCCTCTTCACCGTGTCGCGCGCTGAGGAAGGCAATATAGAGTTCCTGTTTAATGGCAAGGGTGCGTAGCCTAATCGGGAAGGACGTCACCGAAGGACTAACGAGCGGAGCGACGCTACATTGCGAGCGTCGCTCTTGCGTTGGGACAGGCTTAGATTTGAACGCTGACCAGCAAACCATCCTGACGGCCTTGCGTGACCGCAGCAACGGCGCGGCGGCGTTCCGTCAAGCCTCCGACGCTATGGCCCGGTTGCTGTGTGACGAAACGGTGGCAAAACTGGCTGACGCCTTGGGGAACAGAGCCGCCGACCCGTTGGCGATGTCCCGCGACGTGATGCTGGTGCCCATCCTGCGGGCGGGACTGGCGTTGTTGCCCGCATTCGTCCGAGTCTTGGCCGACAGTCCGGTTGCCATGCTGGGCATGGCCCGCGACGAGGCCACCGGCCAGGCCCGGTTCTATTACCAAAAACTTCCGGCTCATCTGCCGCCCGTGGCCCTGATTCTTGACCCCATGCTGGCTACCGGGGGCAGCACCGCGCTGGCCGTTGACCTGCTGCTGCAACGGGGATACCAGCCGTCAGCCATTTTCTACACCGGAGTCCTGGCCTCCCCCGAAGGCTGGCAACGTCTGAGCGGGTTAATCCCCGAGGAAAACATCACGGTGGCAATGGTGGATGCCGGGCTGGACGAACGGAAATTCATCGTTCCCGGTTTGGGCGACTACGGCGACCGCTATTGGGGTACGTGAAAGGCGCTGGTTGCCCTTGATGGTGGCGGGGTAGGTCTTTCCGGGGTAGAATCGTTTTGTTGCCACGCAGGGAGGTTCCTTTGCGCGATACGGTTACGGTTATTCATCGGGATGGCGACGGCTCCCCGGACTACGTGGTTGTCCTGACCTCCGAGTACCACCAAGAAGGCCGGCAGTGGGTAGGCGTAGCCCTGGAGTTGGGAACTTCGGCCTTTGCCGAAACGCTGGAACAGGCCCAGACGGAACTTCACGATGCCGTGGAGCTCCGGTTGAATGAGTTGGAGCGTCTCACCAAGGTGCAGGAATACCTGGCCGAGAATCACGTCCGCGTCGTACCGAATAAGTCCGGGCGCCGCTGCCCCCATCGCCGGGTTTGCCGTAACTCCCAGCGCTTAGCAGGGCGAGTTGAACGTCTCCGGGCGCGACTTGATGCGCCTTCTCGAGTTGGACGGCTGGGGTACGGGGCGGGCGTCGGAATCACGGCGTCTTTTATTCCCGAAGTTTCCCTGGCGAAAGGTTCCCCCGTTCCACCGTAATCCCCGACAAGTCGGAACCCTTGCCTCCGACTACCTTGGGGGCTATCCTCAGCGTTAAGCAGACCGGCTTGGGCCGGACCGGGTTGCAGGATTTGTTGGACAAGTACCGTTAGCCGGAAGGCGGTTTCAATTCAGCCAAACGTGGTATCATGCACGGGTGATTGTCGGGTTTGGCAGTCGGGGAACCAGCGATATATTCCAAGGCATCAACATCAGGTGGCGCATTATCTTCCGGTGGACTGATGATGGCCCCGACGGAGTGGAAATTGTCGACTATCACTCCTGAATCGAAGAGGTTGAGCAAAGCCCTGGGGCGCATTAACCTGCCCCTGCATCGCTGCCCCACCCACCCGGGGGAGATGATTCTGGAAGATTTCCTGAAGCCCCTTGGAGTCTCCCAACGGCAGTTGGCAAAGGACATTCGCCTTCCTTACCGGCAAGTAAACGAGATTATCAACGGACGGCGCGGGATTACTGCGCCCATAGCCCTGCGTTTGGCGATTTACCTGGGTATGTCGGTGGGGTTTTGGATGAATATGCAGCTCAGTTGGGACTTGTACGTTGCCCTGAAGTCGGACGAGGAAATCCTGAACGGCATAGAACCCCTGCCCCGGCCGGATATGCCGGAATTGTTGAAGTTGGCAGGAATCGAGGAGAAGAGCGCCTGAATGAAAGTCTATTATTTCAGCGAGTTCCCGTATCACGAATATCCCGACGAGGAGGGCGAAAAGTACCCGTCCCTGCGGCTGACCTTCCCCAACACCTACTTCGACCCCGACACCGCCAACGGCCTGTTCAAGCGGTACTTTGACGAGTGCGTCTATGTGGACGAAATGGGTTTCGACGGCATTATGGTCAACGAACACCACAACACGCCATCCTGCATGAACGCGTCCTGCAACCTGTCGGCGGCGGTGCTGGCCCGCATCACCAAACAGGCCAAGATACTGCTGCTGGGCAACATCCTGCCCATCCACGAAAACCCGGTGCGCCTGGCCGAAGAAATCGCCATGATTGACGTAATCTCCGGCGGGCGGGTCATTTCCGGCATGGTGCGCGGCACCGGGGTCGAAACCCTGGCTACCAACGGCAATCCCATCCACAATCGGGAGCGGTTCGAGGAATGTCACGACCTGGTTATCAAGACTTGGTCCACCCCCGGGCCCTTCCGCTGGGAAGGGACGCATTATAACTTCCGGGTGGTCAACCCCTGGGTAGTGCCGGTTCAGAAACCCCATCCGCCGGTGTGGGTGCCCGGCACGGCCAGCCCGGAGACGGCGCAATGGGCGGCCAGCCACGGCTACACCTACGTCGCTTTCCTGACTCCCTTGGATGTTACCGAAGACCTGTTCCAGATTTACCGGGACACCGCGGCGGAGGTGGGTTATGAGCCGACGGCGGACAACTTCGGCTACCTGCTGTGTTGCTACGTGGCGGAGACCCAAGAAAAGGCCGACGAAGAGGCGCGGCACTTCATCTGGCGCATGGGCACCACCACCCGCGGGCCGCGGGAGTACATGAACCCGGTGGGATACCGCACCCAGGCCGGAGAGCAGGTTGCGGCCCGGCGCGCCGTCCGCCCGTTAATCCAGCAGAGCTACGAAGAGCTTAACGAGAACTACCACATCGTTGCGGGAACGCCGGACACGGTGCTGGAAAAAATCAAGTACCTGCACGACCGCCTGGGGATGGACCACCTGATTTTCTATGGCCAGGAATCTCGGATGTCCCACGAAGCGACCATGAGCAACATCGGGCTGTTCGGAAAAGAAGTGCTGCCGGAAATCCAGAAGTGGTAATTCCCGGTAGGGAAAGCCGGCGCTAAGGATAAGGGCGGGTTTCAAACCCGCCCCTTGCATTGGTTAAGTCTTGCCGTTAGGGAAGTCTTGGGAGGGCGGCGGTTCGTCGAAAGGTTGACCATTGGCTTGGGCTTCTTGCCAGCGCTTGTACCAAGCCTCCCAAGCGGCGTTGGTTTCTTGCCGGCCTTGCGCAAGACCCTCTTGCAACCCTTGTTGTCGGCCCTCTTCTCGGAACTTCCTGATAATCATGGGAGCGAACAGCACCACAGTTACACCTTGCCGTTAGGGAAGTCTTGGGAGGGCGGTGGTTCGTTGAAAGGAAGGTTGTTGGATTCCGCTTCCAGCCGCCTATTGTTCCAAGCCTCCCATGCGGCGTTGGCTTCTTGTAGCCCTTCCTGTCGGCCCTCCACGATCCCTTCTTGCCGGCCCTCTTCAAGCCCTTGTTGGCGGCCTTGTTCTCTGAATCTCCTCATAATCTTGGGAGCGAACAGTACCATACTTACGCCTCCCTCCACCAAAATTGCCAAGGATAACGCCGAACCCAGTGCCACGCTGAACACATCGGACAGCGTGGACATCCAGGTATCCCGGCTCCATGCGTCCAGGTAAAGCCACTGGTACAGGGAGCCGCCCACCACGCAGATGATGAACACCGCGCAGTAGAGGGCCCAATACGGCCCACTATTATTTCCCGGTTCCATGTCCCATATCGGCGGCCTCCAGCGTTGGCGCAACGCCTGCGCTCAGGATAAAGATGCAGCGCCTAGGGTGTCAATCCGGCGTTGTCATTTCCGGGACGATTGCCCCGGTTCCGCCGGCTACGGACGCCGGTATGACTTGAAACAGTCCCGCGTTCTCTAGTCCTGCCCCGGGCCGAAGAGTTGGGGCAGGTCCTGGATTTCGGCCCAACCGGGGGCGTCTCCGGCCAGGCCCAGGCGTTCCCCCACCTTGGCCGCGGCGTTGCGGACGTAGCCCAACCCGACCAATTGGCCGTCGGCGGGGTTGCGGCTGACCGAGGTTATCGCGCCCACGGCTTGACCGTCCCGTTCCAGGGAGTCCCCGGCAGATACCTTGGCGTCGTCGGGAAACCGCAGCAGGGCCAACCGTTTCTGCACCTTCTGGTAGGTGTCCAGCCGGGCGATGACTTCCTGCCCGATGTAGCAACCCTTGTGGAAGTCTATGGAGCCGATGAGTCCGGCCTCCAAGGGGTTGAAAGCGTCGCCCATTTCGGAACCGTGCCGGGGAATGGCCAGGGACACCCGCGCCGACTCGAAAGCCTCCGCCCCCAGGGGAGTAATTCCGGCGGCGGTCAAGCAGTCCCACACCGGCGGTTGCGACTCCGGGGCCAGCAGCAAGTCGAAGGAAGGGAGTTGTCCCAGCGGCCGGCGGATGACGTTGACTTCCTGACCGGCGATGGATGCGGCAAGGGAATGGTAGGGTAGCAGTTGGGCCGGGGACGTACCGGCCGCGTCGGACAGGGATTCCTCTGCGTCGGGGCCGCAGAGGGTGAGTAAGGCGGTTTCAGCGGTGATGTCGGAGACTTCCAAGTCTTCCATGATGGTGTACTTGTCCAGCCAGTCATTGACTGCCTGCTGCTGGCCGGGGCTGGTCAACAGCAGGGTGTAATCGCCCAGGTTGACCACGCCAATGAGGTCCAGGATGCGGCCCCGGTCGGTGGTCAAAATTGTCGGCGCGCCTTGGCCGGGCTGGAGGTCAACCACCTTGTTGGTGGACAGGCGGTTGAGCAAGTCCAGAGCGTCGGTGCCGACGGCTTTGAGACGGCCCGCATCGCTGTTGTCGTACAGGGCAACTGTTTCGGTGGCGGCCCGGAACTCGGCGGTTGCGTCGGTGTAAACGGCGGGCGCGGTCATGGCGGCCTCCTGGCGTCGGTTAGATGGCTTTGCACAAAAAGGGCGTCGCCGTTTATCGGTGGCGACGCCATTAGTGTAGCAGATTTTATCCCCGCCCCCTCCGGGCGGATTGGTTCGGAAAGCGCAGACCCCAGGGCATACGCCGCGCGCCCTATGGGTTGACGGGCGGGTTATACGCTGAAAGAAGTGCCGCAGCCGCAGCTTTTCTTTGCGTTGGGGTTGCTGAAAACGAACCCCTTGCCGTTCAGCCCGTCGGAAAAGTCCAGCTCCGTACCCACCAGGTAGATGTAGCTCTTCTTGTCCACCATCACCTTGACGCCGTACTGCTCAACCACCTTGTCGGTCTCCAGTTCCTGGTCGGTGATGGACAGGTCGTAGGTCAAGCCGGAGCAGCCGCCGCCCTTGACGGCGACCCGCAGGCCCACGTTGTCGCTGAGGCCCTCTTTGGATGCGAAATACTTGATTTTCTCGGCGGCCTTTTCGCTGATGGCGACGCCCAGTTCCACCCCGTCCATGGTGATAGCCATAAGATTCTCCTTCTTAACGGGGCCTGTCCCCGTACCCTATGCGGGCTGTTGACTGTCTAAGCTGGCCTAATTTTAGGGTTGCCGGGGCAACGGCGTCAAGGCGGTTGCGTCCCTAGCGGATGGGAACCATCATTTGGGCAGCCCGTTCTCATCGTAGAATTCTTCCTGCCAAGCTTTTTCCGGTGGTGGACTTCAGTTTGATTTCAGCAAGACCGATACCGGGTTTTGACCACATCGCGCCAACATCAACCGGGTGTAGTCCAACATTCTTCTTCTGCTCCCATGCTTATTGAGGAAAAGACCATTGGACAATGTATGATGACCGTGGAACGTATTGCCGCTTTGGTGTCGGGGTTCGGTATGGACGATGGAGACCTTGCCATTGTTGGTTACCGGACATTGCTTAGGGGTCAACTGCCCGGCGCGGATTAACCACTCGGCGGTTTCCAGTAGTACCCCGTACCAGTGTTGGAGTTGCTTTTCTGTCCCGTCGGGAAGGCGAATGTGCGGCGGTTGGCTTGAGTTTTCGGGCAGGAAATCGGTGAGGGGAGTCCACCCTTCACCGGTTGGCGGTGGAGTGACAGGCGGTTGGGGATTTACAACTGGCTCGGTGGTGGTTGGCGTATTTTGGAATGCGCCGGACAAAATCGGTTCGCTGGCTGGGATGGGCCGCCCGGACGCCAGGTTGGGACGCCAAAGCAATAGCAGTTTCAGAGCGCACTGATGGGATGGGTCGGCGTTAAGTGTGATGGACGCCATCTCGCGGTCGGGCATGGGCGTTCCGGAAGAGAGCAACTCGAACAGTCTCCAACTGTTTCCGTTGGTGACAACCATGTGGCCGATACCCCGTTGGAAACAGTACTGGAAGGCCTGGTTGACTACGTTGTCGGTCAACGGCGACGCTAGTGACTTAGCTTCTACAATAACCTCTGGCTTGTCCGCTCCGGAGTCACCCAAAAGGGCATAATCGGCCAATCCACCGCCTGCGCCAGAGTATTCAGGACGTACTTGTCCAGGGTCTCCCAAATCCCAGCCCAACGCGTGTAGCAACGGGTCTATCAGCACATAACGGGTCAACGCTTCGCTTTTGCCGAGCTCAGTTTGGTATTGAGTCATGCGGCCTTTCAAGGTTTCGATGACTGTGACCAACTCATCTAGCAACATGGCTCTCACCTCGGGATTGGGTTTCCTTGGCAATCATACATCAGCAGGCGGAGGTTCGTCACCCCAGCAGTTGCTCTACCGTTATTTGCAGGTCGGGGAAGGCTTGAGGGGAGACGGTATCACCCCGGCGGTGTTGGGTGGTTTCCCGGTAAGCGGCCGCCTCCGGGGCGCGGTAAACCTCGACGGTCTCTTCGCGCAGGTTCACTATCCACACTTCGGAAATGCCTTGCTGTGCGTACAGGGGCACTTTCACGTTGCGGTCGTAGCGCAGCGTGGTTTCGGAGACTTCCACCGCTAGGAAAACGTCATTGGGCTGAGGATGAGAGGAACGGTAAAAGCCCTCTCTCCGGCGAAGCAGCAACAAGTCTGGTTCCGGCTCGCCCCGGTCGCTCAGCCGCACCGGCCCTTGCACCCGTACCCGGGCCACGCCGGAGAACGCGGAGACGAAAAGCTCGGTAAGAATATCTACCGTTTCCTGGTGGGAACTTCCGATGGGAGGCATTTGCACGATTTCTCCGTCAATCAATTCCACTCGTTCATCTGCGGTCAGGATGCCGGCCTCGCCCATGACGTGATATTCGGCGACGGTGTATTTGTGTATCCGGTCGTCCATATCCGAGGGGATGCCGGCCAGTTCGTTGAGGAAACGGGTGACGCCGCCCTTCAAGTCGGGGTGGCAGCGGTTTCGCACCAGGGGAGAGCGGTCCAGCACGGCGCCGCCCAGCAATTCCTGCGTACCTTCTCGGGGCAGAATGCCGACCTCGGCCATTTTCTTGAATTGGTGGACGTTGAACTTGTAGCGGGTGATTTCGGTGGGTTTGCTTTGGTTTTGCATAGCAGGTCTCCCTGGAAACAATTAGGCAGCTTGGTCTTCAACTACCAACGTGCGGCCCAAGGCTTGGAGGGCTTTGGCTACCCGGGCGATATGGGTCAAACGGTCGGGGTTGAGGATTTGCTTGATGGCCGATTCGTTTAGGCTCAACCTCTCGGCCAAATCTGCCGGGGCAATGTCCTGCTGCCGCATAGCGGTGTACAGGGCCAGCTTCGCCGCCACCAAGGGACGCACGGCTACCAGTTGTTGACCTTCGGCGACAGGGCTGGGGGTGGGCAAGTCCCAACCCATGTGTACGTATCCCCCAAGAGCGACGGCCAGGCAGTCTTCGGCCATTTCCAGCGCTTCGGCCCGGGTGTTTCCGCCCGTAATGGCCTCCGGTATGTCAGGAAATGTAACCAGAAACCCGTCTCCATCCTGACAATTGCCGGTAACGTCGAAAGGATAGACGTATCGCATTATTCAAAAATCCCTCCGATTGATGCCCAATTGACGCAGCATGGCGGCCAGCATTGGCCGGGAGAGTTCGCCTTCCTGCACCGTGGTGAAGCGTTGGCCAATATAAAATCTGCCGTGGCTACCCTTGCCCCAATTAGGATAATAGTACCACTCCAACCCATTTCTCCGGGCGTAGCGACGGGCCCGCCGGATGAATTCACGCCCGTTTATCCAGGTATTTCCGGTTCATGTTCCCTGGTCTGCGGGGGCTGCAATCCCGATGTCGGTAAGGCTGAAATCGTTGCCCTTGAAGAGCAGGGGCAGCCCGCGGACGGAGGCCAAGGCATAGGCGAAAGTGTCGCCGAAATTCAGAGCCGCCGGGTGGTTTCCCCGGCCAAAGGTCTGATATGCCTGGGCCGCCGTCAAAGCTTGGGCCTCGTCGAAAGGCACGACTTCTATGTAGGATTCCTCCAAGAATCTGATGGAATCCTGGTACACCAATTCTCCCTTCCCTTGGGCAACAATCATAAGTTCGACGGCGGTGGCCGCCGACACCAACACTTCGCCGTCTTCCCGCATTGTCGCCGCAAAAGCCTGGCTTTCCGGTTCGTTGGTGAGGACTGCCATTATTGCTGAGGTGTCGGCCACCATCATTTAGGCAGCCCTTTCTCATCGTAGAGTTCTTCCTGCCCGGCTTTGGAAGGCGGGTTGTTTTCGTCGTACAGGTGCGGGTTTTCCTCGCGCCACTTGCGCCCGGCTTCAATGAAGGACTGGAGGCTCTTGCCGATTTCCTCTTTGGACATTTTGGGGCGGGGAGGGTATTGGCTTTCCAGCATTTGCAGGGCCATGGCCACGGCTTGCCGGCAGGCGTCGGGGCCTTGCCAGCCCAGGCGGCGGCCTATGGCGGCAAAGCGGGCTTCGGTTTCCGGGTCTAATGTTACGGACATGATTCCCTCCAATGAGATTGCCGTGGGGTGAAAGGCTTCCGGTTAGTCCTCCAGCGTCGTAATGTCCCCCGGGTCGAGGCCCAGTTCCCGCGCCTTCAACAGGCGGCGCATGATTTTGCCGGAGCGGGTCTTGGGCAGCGCCGGGGTAAATTCGATTTCCGACGGCATGGCGATGGGGCCAAGTTCCCGCCGGACGTGCTGCTGCAAATCGCCAATCATCCGGTCGGAAGGGTCGTTGCCCACCCGCAGGGTGACGAAACCTTTGATGGACTCCCCCCGCAGTTCGTCGGGCTTGCCGATTACCGCCGCCTCCGCCACCGCCGGATGGGACACCAGGGCGCTTTCCACTTCGGCGGAGCCGATGCGGTGGCCCGCCACGTTCAGCACGTCGTCCGCCCGGCCTACCACCATGTAGTAGCCATCGGCGTCGCGCAGGGCCACGTCGCCGGTGAAGTAAACGCCGGGAATGGTGTTCCAGTTTTCGGCGTAGCGTTCCGGGTCGCCCCACACCGTGCGGAAGAAATGGGGGAAGGGCCGCTTGATTACCAGGATGCCGCCCTTGTCGGGTTCCTCGATGGGCTGGCCTTCCCGGTCAACGATGTCCAGTTCCGCCCCCGGCAAAGGCTTGCCCACCCGTCCGGGCTTGCTGGTCATGTTCGCCAGGGTGCCCAGGCAGGGGCCGCCGGTCTCGGTCTGCCACCAGTTGTCCACCAGGTAGGCCCATTCCCCGTTGCCGCAGATATGTTCGTAGGCCCACCGCTGCGCCTCCGGGTTCAGCGGCTCCCCGGCGCAGGTCAGGAACCTCAGCGAGCGCAGGTCGTACTGTCGGGGCAGGTCGTCGCCGAAACGCATCAGCATTCGCACAAGGGTGGGAGCGGTGAAGATGACGTTGACGCCGTACTTTTCGATGACCTCATAGAAGATGTGGGGGCCGGGGAAGTCCGGCGCGCCTTCCCGGAAGACCGTGGTTGCCCCGGCTACCAGCGGGGCGTAAACGATGTAGCTGTGGCCGACCACCCAACCGATGTCGGAGGTGCAGAAGAAAACGTCGTCGTCCTTCACGTCCCAGAACGTCTTGAAGTGGTAATAGGTTCCCACCATATAGCCGCCGTGGACGTGCTGCACCCCCTTGGGCTTGCCGGTGGTGCCGCTGGTGTAGAGGATGTAAAGGGGGTCTTCCGAGTCCATGACCTCCGCGGGACACTCGATGCCGCCGGAGGCCAGCAGTTCGTCAAAGTCAACCTCTTTATCGCCCAAGGGCGGCTTTTCGTCTTCCCGCCGCCAGACGATGATATGTTCCAGGAAGTCCAAGCCCGGAACGGCGTCGTCGGCGATGCCCTTCAAGTCCACCCGGTTGCCCCGGCGGTAACCGGCGTCCCCGGTAATCAGGGCCTTGGCCTGGGCGTCAATGATGCGGTCGCGCAATGAGCCGACGCTGAAACCGGCGTAAACTACGCTGTGAATGGCGCCGATGCGGGCGCAGGCCAGCATGGCGATGGCCCCTTCCGGCGTCAGCGGCATATAGATAACCACCCGGTCGCCCTTGCCGATGCCCAGGGATTTCAGGCCGTTGGCGAACTTGTTGACCAGTTGGGCCAGCCGCCCGTAGGTAAACACCCGTTCCGTCCCGTCCTCCCCCAGCCAGATAAGGGCAGCCTTGTTCCTGGTGGGAGAATTGAGGTGACGGTCAAGGCAGTTGTAGGTGATGTTGCACTGGCCGCCCAGGAACCACTGGAAGGTGGGGTAGTCCCACTGGAATACCTTGTCCCAGGGGCGGAACCAATCCAGTTCGCCGGCGACTTCGGCCCAGAAGGTTTCCGGGTCGGCGATGGAGCGGGCGTAGGTTTCATGGTAGTCCTGGAGCGTAGCCTGCCGGGCGACGTGGGGCGGCGGCGGAACCTGGCCGGTTTCCTGGAGCAGGTGGTCAATCTGGCCTTGCTGTACCATGACGTTAAACCTCCGGAATGATTTGCGGGTGGCTGTTACAACTGTGGGCCGAGGATGTCCGATGTGGGGATGGACAGGTTGGGGAAGGCTTGGGGGGTCAGCGTTGAGCCGTGAGTCAGGACGGCGGTCTCCTGGTAAGCCCCTAGGTCGGGGTTGCGGTGGACCTCAATGGCTTGGCCGGGGATGTTTACTATCCAGTATTCCGGGATGCGGTGCAGGGCGTAGAGGGGCGCTTTGACGGCGCGGTCGTAGCGCAGGGTGGATTCGGAGACCTCCAGCAGCAGGAGCGCGTCCTGGGGCATGGGATGGGCCTGATAGTAAAAGTCGGGACGGGGACGGAGCAGCATCAGGTCGGGTTCGGGCTCCTGGTCGTTGGGCAGGTAGAGGGGACATTGGGCTTGGACGGCGGCCTGGTCTTCGGACAGCAGCCGGGTGAACAACCGGATGATGCGCATAATGACGGAGGCGTGGGGGCTGAGCATTGGGGGCATCAGGACAATCTCTCCCTCGATTAACTCCACCCGGTCATTGCGAGTCAGGACGCCGGCGTCGCCCATGACCTGGTATTCCGCGGCGGTGAACTTGTGGATGTGGGCGTCGCATTCTTCGGGCCAGCCCAGTTGTTTGTTAAGAAAACGGGTAACGCCGCCGTTGAGCAGGGGATGGCATCGGTTGCGAACCAGGGGAGAAACGTCCCACACGAAGCCGCCATGCAGTTCTATGCCGCCGCCTTGCGGGAGAATGCCTGCTTCACTCATCTTGGAGTATTGGTCAGTGTTAAACCTGTATCGGGTTACTTCAATGTCCATGCCGTGCCTCTTGGTGGGGAAGGTTGGAGATTCCAGGGTATTCGGTTATTGCCGCCCAATCCTGGGAATGGAAAGCCGCCGGCAAATCTGGTCGGCCAGTGTGTTCTCAATCTCGGTATGGCGGGGTATGGCTTGCCATTCCCCGGTTTCGGCATTGGCCCACAAGTCGTGAGAGCGTCCGTGTCGCACAAATTCGCAACCGTTGCGCCGGAGGTGACGGAGCAGGTCGTTCAATTTCATACGATGTAATCCGCCCCGTCGGGGAGGGCGTCGGGCAGGACGATGGTTTCGGGTCTGATTCCGTAAGGAAGGCCCTTCATACCGCTTTCCCGCCGGTGGGTCAGGATGAGGGCGATGGCCTCAGCCAGGTTAGTTTGGCAATCTTCTTTCGTCTTGCCCTGACCGTTGGCCCCCGGAATTTCCAGGCAATAGCCGATGTACCAGCCTTCGGTCTTTTCGTAAACCACCGTAAATTCGTTGTGCATGGTTTGCCTCCCAGTTCGCAAGTTCAGGTTATGGGGACGCTGCCGAGGGAGTAGGCGTTACAAGTTGGCGGGGTTCAGGGCGTCCAATCCCCATTTTAGCGGATTGTTGACGATGTATTCGCGGATGTTGGACAGGTCGTTTTCCGTCCGAATAACATGGTCGTAGTAGTTGCGTTGCCACACCGGGGTTCCCGGCGTTTGATGGAGTTGGTTGACGCGCCGGGAAGAAAAAGTTTTAAACGCGCGCACGATTTCCGGCAACGGATGACGTTTCATGGACGTAGGGGCGGGTTTCAAACCCGCCCCTACCCCGTCGGTAAGGACAATTATCCCATGCACATGATTCGGCATGACAACAAATGCGTCTAATTCAACGTGGGCAAAATGGTTGGCCAGGTCATCCCAACAATGTTGCACAATACGCCCTGCATCATTCAACGCCATTGCGCCGTCAACCACGTCGCCGAAATGTAATCCCGGTTATGGGTGCAGACGGTTATGAAATAACCGCCCGGCTGGGCATAGTCATATCCGGGCAGTCGGGTGGATTGCCGGCGTAGGGTCATCGTTCAAGAACCGTTGCAGCCCCGATGGGAAGCGGGAATTGCGCCGCCCCAGGTTGGCGATTATCTCCCTTATGCCGTAAAGTATTGACGCTGCCCGGCTGAAAAGCAACCGCGGCGGTCATGCCCCATCCAAGGGGGAGCAATCAAGACAAGAAACTGAATCAGGCGGAGGTTGCCCAATGGCTGACAGAAGGACTGTTGTACCCCAGGGAATCCAATCCAATCCGGCCTTTTCGCCGGGGGTAATCGTGGGCGACCTGCTGTTTGTCTCTGGCCAGGTGTCCCAAGACGACGAGGGCCGTCCCTTCGGCGTGGGAGATGCCGAGGCTCAGACCCGGCGGATTTTCGAGCGCATCCGGGCTGTGGTGGAAACCGCCGGCGGCTCCATGTCTGACGTAGCCAAGACCACCACCTACCTGACCGACATTGCCCATTACCCCGGATTCAGCAAGGTACGCAGCGAAACTTTCCCCACCGACCCGCCGGCCAGCACCACCGTCGTTGTAGCCGGCTTGGTGCTGCCGGAGTACCTGGTGGAAATCGAGGCGATTGTGCGTTTGAGTTAGCAGGTGGGATGGGGCGGTGCATCTTTTGTCCATGATCCTTGGGCCATGCTAATATACTTGCATGGCTAACCTGCAAATAAAGATCGTGCCGGATGCCCTTCACGAGCGGTTGCGGCGTCATGCGCGGGAAAACAACTGCACCATCAGCGCGGCGGCGCTAAACGCCATTGAGTGGGAGTTGGACCGTTGGGAGTGGCGCCGGCTACTTGCCCAAAGGCCGGAGACCGACTTGGGCGTAGATGCGGCGACCCTGTTGGCGGAAGAACGCGCGTTGCGCGACGGTCAGTGACAATGCCCCGACCGGCGGTTCGTGGTGAGCTTGTCGAACCACGAACCGGATTGCGGCAAGTCTGTTGCAAGCGCTCCCAATAACTTGGGATGGTTAACCGGAAGAGCCACCCCTCACCCTTTGGCCGGGGCCGGCGCCGCCCCGGAGCGCACCCGGGTTACGCTGGTCACTCCCCGCACGCTTTCCAGCTTGGAAAACAGCTTGCCCAGTTGGTCCAGGCCCGTCGTGTGCAGGGTCAACTCCATCGTAACCGTGCCGTCGTGGTTGTTTTCCGACGTGACCACCGAGGCGATGTTAACCCGTTCCTCCGACACCAGCATCGTGGTATCCCGCAGCAGGCCCACCCGGTCGTATGCTTCCATCCGCACCCGCACCGGGTACAGGTCTTTGATGGAACCCCAGGAAACGTGGACGATGCGTTCCTTTTCGTCCTCGTTGCGAAGGTTGGGGCAGTCGGACTTGTGGACGGTGACGCCCTGGGCGCGCGTGACGTAGCCCAGAATGTCGTCGCCGGGAATGGGGTTGCAGCACTTGCCCATGCGGGTCAGCAGGTCGCCGACGCCCAGGACGGAAACGCCGGAGCCTGGGCTGGACAACGGCAGCTTGGACTTGTTGGGGAAGGGGTCTTCCCGTTCTTGTTCGTGGCGGGACTGGGACAGCCGGTAGGAGACCTGGGCCTCGGTAATGCCGCCGGAACCCAGAGCGGCCAGCAGGTCGTCCATGTTGGGGTACTTGACCAGGGTTAGAATCTCGGCGTCGTCCAGTTTCAGGTTCAGGCGGCGCAGTTCCCGGCGCAGCAGTTCCTTGCCCCGTCCGATGTTGGTTTCCCGCGCCTGGCGGCGGAACCAGTGGCGGACTTTCTGCCGGGCGCCGGCGGAGCGGACATAGCCCAGGTTGGGATTCAGCCAGTCGGGGCTGGGGCCGCGCTCGGCCTTGGATGCCATGATTTCCACGGTGTCGCCGTTCTGCAACTGCGTGTCCAGGGACATCAGCCGGCCGTTGACCTTGCCTCCGATGCAGCGGTGACCCAACTCGGTGTGAATCTTGTAGGCGAAGTCAACGGGCGTGGAGCCGGCGGCCAGCTCCACAATGTCCCCTTTGGGGGTATAGACGAAAACCTGGTCGTGAAAGATGTCCTGCTTCACCGACTCGATGAACTCATCGGCGCCCCCGGAATCACGCTGCCATTCCAGCAACTGCCGCATCCAGGTCATTTTTTCCTCAAAGCGCAGGTCGTGGGCCTTGCCTTCCTTGTAGCGCCAGTGGGCGGCGATGCCGTACTCGGCAGTCTGGTGCATCTCCCCGGTCTTGATTTGCACTTCCAGGGGGGT
Source organism: Dehalococcoidia bacterium (assembly GCA_963665735.1). Taxonomy (GTDB): domain Bacteria; phylum Chloroflexota; class Dehalococcoidia; order Lucifugimonadales; family UBA3495; genus CATOSK01. Next base: position 2,768,833 of record OY762444.1, read on the forward strand.
GCCTTCTTCGCAAATGACTGTTGTGTGCAGGGCTTGGTACAGGTTTTCCTTGGGATTGGCGATGTAGTCGTCGAACTGGCCGGGGATGGGACTCCAACGCTGGTGAACCACGCCCAGGGCCGTGTAGCAGTCGGCCTTGCTGTCCACCAGCACCCGCAGGGCGTACAGGTCGTAAATATCGCTCAATTCCTTGCCCTGGTCGGCGTACTTCTGCATCTTCTGGTAGATGCTGTAAATCCCCTTGGGCCGTCCGGTAACTTCGGCCTCCAGACCGTATTCCTCCAACTCGGCCAGCAGCAGTTGGGACACCCGGCCAACGTAGTCCTCCCGTTCCGCCCGCCGGGTAGCCAGAATCTTGGAAATTTCCCGGTACTGCTTGGGGTGCAGGTGACGGAAAGCCAGGTCGTCCAGCCGCCACTTGATTTCCCAGATGCCCAGCCGGTGCGCCAGGGGAGAGTAAATGTCCAGGGTTTCCTGGGAAATACGCACTCGCTTGTCTTCGGAAAGGGCATCCAGGGTACGCATATTGTGGAGCCTATCGGCCAGCTTGATTAGTACGACGCGGATATCCTCCGCCATCGCCACCAGCATCTTCCGCAGGCTTTCGGCGTAAAGGTTCACCGATGCGTCGGAATGGTCGTCCTCCGGCGAGCCGGGAGGCCGGTAGTCCATGCGGGTCAGCTTGGTAACGCCGTCAACCAGCCGGGCAACTTCGGGGTTGAAACGGGCCTTTACGTCGTCCACGGTGACGCCGCAGTCCTCGACGACATCGTGAAGCAGGGCGGCGATAATCGTATTGGCGTCCAGGTTCAGGTCCGCCAGGTAGATGGCCGTTTCCAGGGGATGCGCGATGTAGGGTTCGCCGGACTTGCGGGTTTGACCGCGGTGGCAGTAGTCGGCGTAATCGTAGGCTTCCCGCACCTGGACGGTCTTTTCCTCCGGCAGGTAGGCGGAAACCCGCTCCAGCAGGGGTTTAACGTCGGCGGGAGCCAGCCCGGTTGTAGTCATCGAACCCCCGGAAACCGTCGCCGTTGCAAGAAACGGAGCAGAATAAAATTGTTTCCAAAATGGTAATCGTTATTGAGTACAAAGTCCATACGCCGGCAAGGGAGTTTGTTGAGGGTTTTCGCATTGGCGTTGAACGTAAGGGTCAATTGTTGGATTCAACTTCCACGCGCAAAAAACAGTCCGGGATAAGCCTTGGAATATGTCCTGAAAAATACGTTTACAAACTTCGAGATAAAGTGTACAGTAGGCTAATCATCTTCCCTAGTGTCCGAAGTGTCCGATGGACCGCGCACGCTAGGCTAATATCTGGACGGTAGGCGGTGTAGATTTACTCTATGCCGTCTATTTTTACTTTTTTAGGAGTTGTTATGCCCAGCCGAGTCGCTATCTTCATTGACGGCGCGTATTTGCAAAAAGTGGTGGCCGAGGAGTTCCAACATGCTCGCTTGGACTTTGATTCTTTGTCCAGGGCCATAGCCGGGGAAGCGGAAATCCTCAGGACATACTATTACAATTGTCCCCCTTATCAGGGCGTTTCTTCGGCGCAAGAAGAGAGCGACAGGTACTCGCGGTTTCGCAGTTTCGTTATTGCCTTGGAGCGGCTGCCCAGGTACTCGGTTCGCCTTGGGAGGTTGGCGTACCGTGGTAACGACTCTTCCGGCAATCCTATTTTCGAGCAAAAGCAGGTTGACATTTTGTTGGGGGTTGACCTGGTGCAGCTGGCGACCAAACAAGTAATTCAGGAAGCGGTGCTGGTCGCCGGAGACAGCGACTTTATCCCGGCAGTTACATCGGCGAAGTTTGAGGGCGTCCTGGTGCGGCTTTTTCATGGCCTGAATCCGCACAACGAACTGTGGCAGGAATGTGACGAGCGTACCCGGATTACCGAAGAGTTCATAAACGCGGTTCGGCTTTAACCACTTGCTGGCGTCAGCCTTCGTCCTGTTTCCCATCATTTCAGACTTGGATTGTCATCAGCGCATCCACGCCGAACTCTCAACGCCGGTGGTTGGCAGGGTTGTTGGCAAACGCTAAGGGGTCTCTTAGCATCTCGTTGATGCGTTTCCATCGGTAGATACAGACGGTGCCATTTTCCGAGACCAGCCCGTAATTGCAATGTTGCGGCATCAACTGGACCACGGGACACCTAACTTGACCGGCTAAGCTCAATTCATCCAGAACCCCAGGGGAGTTATGGGTGTCACGTCCTAGCAGAACTATTACAACATCTGACGCTTGTATTCTTGGGAGAACCCTTCGTTGCCAGACGGAATTGTGTTCGGCGGCTGGTAGAGACTTGTCCAGCAACTCAAAATCGCAAAGGGTTTTCGCCTGATGAATGAACGCTTTCCGGCGGTGTGCGTCTCTTTCAAACTCAAAGGCGAGGTAAACGCTTCGCATTTCGCGTTGTCTTCTAACCATGAAGCTAAATATGCCCCCACTATCTGAAACTTACCAACACCTCCCCCTAACGTACCTGAACGCCGCTACCGCTGCCGTTGCCCCGTCCCCCGCCGAGGCTACCAGTTGCGCTGCCGAGTGTTGGCGGATGTCGCCCACCGCGTAAAGACCGGGCGCCGACGTTTCCATGGACAGGTTGACCTCGATATGGCCGGAGTTGTCCAAGTTGGCCAGCCCGTTAACCAGCGCCGAGTTGGGGTCCAGACCCACGTAAACGAACAGCCCCGACAGTCCTACCGTTTCCTCCCGGTTGGTTTCGACGTTCCTGACTCGCACCCCGGAAACCGTGTCTTCGCCGATTACTTCCTCCACCAGCGTGTTCCAGTAAACTTCGACCTTGGGGTTTGCCAGCAGCCTGTCCTGCAAGACCTGTTGCGCCCGCAACTCTCCCCGCCGGTGGAACAGCAGCACCTTCCCAGCGTAGTCCGTCAGGGTCAGGGCCTCGTCCGCCGCCGAATCGCCGCCGCCCACTACGCCAACGGTCTCCCCCATGAACATGGGGCCATCGCAGGTAGCGCAATGGGACACGCCCCGCCCGTTGAACTCGGTTTCGCCGGGAATGCCCAACTCCCGCAGGCTGGAACCGGCAGCCACGATAACCGCCTTGGCCCGGTACTCTCCGGCGTCGCTGCTTACCACCTTGTAATCCCCGTCCTGCGACACCCGGTTGGCCTCGGCCATGACGAACTGCGCTCCGGCGTTCATCGCCTGTTCCTGGGCGGCCGGCCCCAACTCCGCGCCGGAAATCCCCTCCGGGAAACCGGGGAAGTTTTCAATCTTCTCCAGGTTGATAATCTGCGCCCCGCCCATCATCTGCTCGATGACGCAGGTATTCAGCCCGTAGCGCGCCGCGTACATCCCGGCGGTCAGGCCGGCCAGCCCGCCCCCGATTACCAGCACGTCAAAATCGTCAGCCATGATTCCCCTCCATCCGTCGGGCGCGAAAGAATGAAACGATGAAACGCCCGCAAGAATCTAATCGGATGCGCTACACGGTGTCAACGCCAATTTCGTGGAGGCCAGGGTCGTTCAATTCTCCCTCCCCCTATTTAGGGGGAGGGTTGGGGTGGGGGTGCTGACGAGTCGGCCCTAAATCGCCAAATCTCCCCAACTTTGCAAGGGGCGGGCGTTTTGTTATACTGCCTGCGGTCTGGCCCGTGGGTCGGCTCTAGTTGTTTGCATTGCGAAATCGGAGGAAAAGATGCCGGCTTATGCCGTAATCGGTGGTCAATGGGGCGATGAAGGGAAGGGAAAGGTCATTGACTACCTGGGGGGCAGCGTTAAAGCGGTGGTGCGATATGCCGGGGGCAACAACGCCGGGCATACCGTAGTCAACGATAAAGGCACCTTCCAATTGCACCTGATACCTTCGGGCGTCTGCTGGCCTGACGTTTACGGCATCATCGGCAACGGCGTGGTGGTGAACCCGGACGTTATGCTGGAAGAACTCGCCGGACTGGAAGAGCGGGGCATTGACGTCAGCCGCGTCTATCTCAGCGAGCGCGCCCACGTCATCATGCCCTACCATGTCACCCTGGACCGGCTGGAAGAAGAGGCCAAGGGCGCCGGCGCCATCGGCACCACCGGCCAGGGAGTCGGCCCCGCCTATACCGACAAGGTAAGCCGCCTGGGGATTCGCGTCGGCGACCTGCTGGACCTGGAAGGGACGCTGACTTCCCGCTTGGAGCAGGCCCTGGCCTTCAAGAATAAGGTCATAACCAAGGTTTACGGCGGCTCCGCGGTTGGCATGGACGAAATGCTGGACAAGTGCGCCGGCTGGGCCGAGCGGCTGCGTCCCCACGTCAAGCCCACCGAGCAGATTGTCCAGGATATGCTGTTGGCCGGTAAAAACGTCCTGCTGGAAGGGGCGCAAGGCACCCTGCTTGACCTGGACCACGGTTCCTATCCCTACGTGACCTCTTCCTCGCCCTCCATCGGCGGCGCCTGCACCGGGCTGGGGCTGAACCCCCAGGCCATCGCCGGAGTCCTCGGCGTTTTCAAAGCCTACTCCACTCGCGTCGGCAGCGGCCCCATGCCCTCGGAACTGGAAGGCGAGGCTGCCGAGTACCTGCGGGAAAAGGCCCAGGAATACGGCACCACCACCGGACGCGCCCGGCGGGTGGGCTGGTTCGACGCCGTGGCTGGCCGGTACAGCGTGTTGGTCAACGGGTTCACCGGCTTGGTCATTACCCGCCTGGACATCCTGGACGGGTTCCCGTCGGTGAAAATCTGTGTGGGTTACCGCATTGACGGCCAAGACGTTGAGCGGTTTCCTTCCAATACCGGCCTGCTGGGCCAGTGCCAGCCGGTTTATGAAGAAATGCCCGGTTGGGACGGCGCCACGTCGGGAGCGACGACGATGGAACAATTGCCGCCGGCCGCCGTGGCCTACGTCCAACGGATTGAGGAATTGACCGGAATCCGCGCGCAGATAATTTCCACCGGCCCCAGCCGGCACGAGACCATCCTGCGGGAGCCGGTGGTAGCCTAGCAAGCGTCGTCATTCCCGCGCAATCGGGAATCCACCAACGCCAACCCTCACGCAAACTCCCAAGGCAAACTAAGGAGGCCCAGGCCGGGAAATGCAGCACATCAGCAAGTTTGGGATTTACCTCAACGCCAGCGAAAGCCGGGTGGTGCGGATAAACTCGCCCTACTGGATACCCGAAGAACCCGACTGGGTGATGCTGACCCCGGAAGTGAATGCCACCCTGCTGGAAATCCGCGACATGGCAAGGGAAAAGGGGTTGGTATCCGATGCCGAGGCCATCACCTGGGGCCGGATTCCCCTGCTGGACTAGGTGGGTTAGTCTATTCGGCTGCCAGAATCCTGGCGGGGACGAAGTACCAAGTCACCGCGCCGGCGTTGACGCTTTCCTGGGCGCTGCCGTGGAGGTTCAGCCCGGCGACGACCGCACGGGCCGTCCTGCCGGTGAATCTTTCCAGCCATTGGGCGTTGCGGATGGCCCGGCGGGTGTCGTTTCCGTCCACGGTATAGGAAACTTCCACCGCAATGTAGGACAGTTCGCCCTGGGCGTCCGACGCCTCAATAACCAAGTCGGCCCGGTAGAAACTTTCCAACTCGTTATGGGGAAGGTCGGCAGTGTCCGCGGCATCCGCCAGGTCGATTACGTCATCAATGGTCAGCGTCCGCACCCGCCGCAAACCTAATCGGCGGGCAATCAAAGCCGCCTCCCGGGTGACGGCGAGGCGGGCGTGGGCGCCTCGCAGAATCCCCGATTCTCTTTCCATCCTGTCAAACCTGCCGTCCACTTGGTCAAACCTTCTATTGACTTCCCCGGTCAGGTGCTTAACATCCTCGGTCAGACCGTCAACCCGGCCGGTCAGGTGCTTAACATCTTCGGTCAGACCGTCAACTCTCTCGGTCAGGCGGTCAACCCTTTCGGTTAAACGGGCAACGGCGGCGGGAAGTTCCAGCACTTCCGGGGGCAGCAGCCGGCGCCGAATCGCCTCCAGCCATTCCGGGTTTTCGTCCAGCAGCCGGATTAAATCTTCTATGGTGTTGATAGTAGTCATGGCAACGCAACTAAGCGTAGCACAAGCGCCGGCGGGTTGCCAGTTATGAATGACAGCGTTCCGGGAAAAGGCGACTGGCTCCGGGCATTGGCCGCGCTGTTGGTGGGCCAAGACCTGGAACAAGCCCGCCGCCGGATGCGTTGGGCCTGGGCTGTGGGATTCCTCTGGGCCGCCTGGAGTTTCATCGGCGTCATGGCCGGCATCTGGAGCCTGGCCCCCGAGGTTGCCGACCGTCTTGACCTCCGGCTGTTCATCCTGGCCGTGCTAGAAGTCGGGTTGGTAGCCTTCCTTTCCTACGGAGTGATGCGCCGCTGGCGGCCGGCTGCGGCCATTCTGCTGGGGTACTTCTGGCTTAGCCGGATTTTCTGGATTACCGTCGGGGCCATTGCCCTGGGTTCCTTGGGAGAAATCGCCAAGTTCCTGATATTGCAGGCAATCCCCGCCTACCTCTTCCTCCAGGGAATGCGCGGCGTCTGGACCCACCACCACCTAACCCACCCGGCCTATCTCCCAACAGACACCCCTCTGGATTAACAGAGTCGTGCATAGCATCCGGTGGTCAAGCTGAGTGTGCGTGACAATCCTTTAATCCGGGGGAGATGAGGCGTTTGCCGGGTGGCGGGGCAGGTTGCAGTTTCAGCGAGTATAGACCTGTATGAAACCGGAAATCCGGCATTGCCGCCGGACGATTCAATCTGGGAGTGGATGTCCTTCCAGCGCTCCCAGAGTTCGCTAGTCTTCTCGGGCCGCCAGTAAACCCTTGGGTCAAACCGGTCGGAAATCCCTTGGCCCAACTCAATGCAGTCTGACACCGACAAATGGGCTTCTCCTGCCCCGCTAAGTTGCTCAATACACAAGTCTTGCAGCGAATCTCCGGTTTCTTGAACCCGTTGGACGTGAAAAACGGACAACTGCCTGTCGCTGGCCCGGAAGGCCCTTGGCGTCGGTTGCTGGAGTACGTCGTCCCAATTATCCGCAGTGATGAATCGGCAAATCCGGTTGTCCCTAGACACTTCCGACGGCGTCAAGAATTACCTCCGGCGTAAGGTCAACGATGGTTGTCACGGCAATGTCCTTGGCGTACCGCCGCTCCCGTGTCACGGTGGCGCCGGTACTCCCATCCCGCTCAATCTCCACGTACAACCGCACGTCTTTGGGGAAAACCGTTGCGATGGACAGCGCCCCGTCCTCGGATACGGTGGCGGAAACCGTATCCGACTGTTGACAGAGCCAGCTCACCAGCTTGTAAAGGCCGTCCAGCATTTGCTGGGATAACGGTTCGTCCTTCGGGCCGGCAGTTGCAAATCCCCGCTCATGGCCGTTGGCGGACGTGCCGAGTTTGGCGATTTAAGGTTATGTACGACGTTTTCCATGCGTACCACAAAATTAGCCTTCCCTGCATTTTGACGCCCTGGTTGACGCAGCCGCAACCCCTAACCCTGACCGCTACACCCCAAACACCCTTACCCGGTGGTTGTTGCTGTCGGCGATGTAAATCCGCCCGTCGCTGCTGATGCCGCAGCCGTGGGGACGGTCCAGCGCCGCCTCCACCGCCGGGCCGCCGTCGCCCTCTCCGCCCAAACGTCCCCCGGCAATGGTCGTCACCAGGCCCGTGGCGGCGTCAATCCGGCGGATGGCGTGGTTCTCCGTGTCCACCACTATGACGTTATCCCCGGCGTCGCAGCGAATAGCCTTGGGCGCGCCCCAGGCAGCGTCAATGGCTGGCCCGCCGTCGCCAGTGTAGCCCCGTTCCGCCGCGGCCCCGGCCAGCGTGGACATAATCCCCTGGGTGTCCACCTTTCGGACGCCGTTGCCCTCCCGCTCGGCGACGTAGGTGTTGCCTTGGGAGTCCATGCAAACGGCCCGCGACCCCAGGATGGACGCCTGCGCCGCTGGCAGTCCGTCGCCGCCCCGTTCCTTCTCCCCGTTTCCGGCGAAAGTGTCAATAATCCCGGTGGACAGGTTGAGCCGGCGGATTCGCTGGTCCTGAATGTCGGCGATGAGCAGGTTGCCCCGCCCGTCCAGGAAAACGTCGTTGGGTTCCCGCAGCTGGGCGTTGACCCCTGGCCCGCCGTCGCCGGAATAGCCCGGCTCTCCCGTTCCGGCCACCGTGGTCATCACCCCGCTGGCGGCGTCAACCTTCCGCACCGCGGCGTTGAGACGGTCAACGATGTAAATGTCGCCGTTGCCGTCCACCGTCAGGGCGTAAGGTTCGTAGAGCTGGGCCTGGGTTGCCGGGCCTCCGTCGCCGGAGTAGCCCGGTTCTCCCGTGCCGGCCACGGTGGTAATGGCCCCGGTCTGGCCGTCAATGCGGCGGACGCAGTGGTTCCGCGCCTCGCATACGAACATATTGCCCGCCGCGTCGAAAGCGCACATGAAGGGTTCCCGCATGGTGGCGGCGATAGCTGGGCCGCCGTCCCCCGAATAACCGGCCTCGCCCGTGCCGGCGATAGTGGTAATGATTCCCGGTTGGGTAGTCACTTTCGTTTCCTCCCTTGGTTGGTGGGGGTGATTATATACCTCTCAATCATCTATCCCGATATTTCTCCCGCCAGGTGAACAAGGTCATCAATAAGGCCGTTTCCTTGAATTTGGGGAAGGCCCGGCCCGAGGGGAGCCGGGCAACGGGGTTGGGAATTGACGGCGGGGTTCACCCCCACCCTCCCCCTTGATGGGGGGAGGGGGCTTGGATTACGGGCAAGCCCGGATTACCGGGGCGGCGGCCTGTTCGAAACCTGCCGTGTCGAACTGGAATTTCTTTGTGCCGGGGTTGAGTTGCAAAATGCCGCCGTCGTTTTGCATGGCCTTGACAATCTCCGTCACCACCGACGGCGGCGCGAAATAAGACTTGACACCCTTCGTGTATTCGCCCGGGTCCCAATGACGGGTCAACGTCCGGGCCCCTTGAATCTGGTACTCCACTCGGAGGCTCGGTTCAGCGGCAAAGGGAAATGGTGCGGGAACTAACCCTACGGTCCAAACCACGTACAACACCAACTCCCGCCTTTTGGTGTCTTCCATGAATTGGCAGCCGAAATGGAGAAGACCGGTAGCATAGGCCCGGTCTTCCATCAGGAAGATACGGGGCAGCCCGTCCTTGTCTTCTTCAAACCCCATTTGTTGTATTTCCAGCCAAGTCTGCCAGTCGCCGGTGGTGGGAACCGGCGTAGCCGTTGGCCGAGGTGTGGCCGTTGGCCGCGGCGTGGGAGTAGGCGTCGGTATCGGTGTTGGCGTAGGGGTGGCCGTAGGTTGCGGCGTCGGTGTAGGAGTAGGTGTTGGTGTCGGTGTTGGCGTAGGGGTAGCCGTTGGCCGTGGCATCGGGGTTGGTGTTGGTTCCGGCGTAGCCGTCGGCCTGGGCGTAGGCGTGGCCGTGGGGTAAGGCGTGTAGGTGGGAAAGGGCGTGTACGTCGGATATGGCGTCGGCGTGGGTTGCGGCGTAGCCGTCGGCGTGGGCGTATTCCCTTGGCAGCCCAGCAATCCCAACGCCAGCAGGCCCACCGCCGTCAGCAGCAGCCAGGGTTTCCAGTATTTGGAAGTGTTCAACGTAATCATTTCGACTCTCTTGGGAAGTATCTTCAGACCGGGTTTCCACCCCAACCCTCCCCCCGGATAGGGGGAGGGAGGTTTGAATTATCGGCTTACGCGGGAGTGACGGTTTCCGTCTTTATGGCAGCTTTCCTGACTTGGTTCCGGGTAATCCGCCACATCAGAATCAGCGCCAGCCCCAGGGCGGTCAGGCTGATGGAGTCGGCTACGATGGAGAGAATGTCGTTCCTGATGAGGTCGCTCACCGTGGGCTGGCTGAACAGGGCGAAAAAGAGCCGGTTGCCAATGAACGACGACACAATCCATAACGCCCACCAGACGGGCAGCAGGGGCGATGACGAGGCGTAGAGTTCGAGGCTGGCGTGGCCCAGGTCGGGATGGCTGCCCTTCCAGATTTCCTTCATTACCTGGTAGGGCCGGAACAGGTTGGCGATGGGGATAAACCACCAGATTATCGTGTCGCGAGGGTAAAACCGAGAGTCGTAACCCAGGGCGTCCAGGTTTTTGTGGGCGCGGTACATCCACGCCAGAAACCCGACGACGGCGGCAATATACGCCGCCAGGTACAGCCCGCCGATGGCCGCTTGGCGGGTGTCGTTGGCGGTGGCTTGGGCCTCGGTTATGAATTGGCCGCTTTCAATCTGCCGCAGCAGGTTGATTTCGGCGATGGTGGAAATGATGAACGCGATGCTGATGACGCCCAGGGTCGCCAGCAGCAGCGTCGCCCAGGCGGCGCGGCCCTTCAAGGGCTTGTATTCCAATTCCATGACAAGACCTCTTCAAACGTGAATTACCCCGCCGGTGCGGGACGCATCGGCGAAGGATAGGGGAACCGTCGCGTTTGAAGAGGTCGTTATTCCAGCAGGGGAGCGGCGCCAGTTAGTCCCGACGGGGTGAGTAGCGTCACCCGGTTGGGAAAGGCGATGAGGGGAAAGCCTCCAGGCAGTGCAAAGCGGCTGACCGTGACATCAACCGTCCTGGACTTGCCCAGAGAGGCGGCCCGGGTTGCCCAGCGGAAGGCCAGCGACAGCAACGCCAAGCCCGGCCCCCGCACGTTGGCCATCGCAAGACACCACCAGCCAAAAGCGGCAATTGCGGCGAAGAATGCTCCAAACACCCAGAAAGCGCCCAGAGATTGGGTCACGGATACGAAAACGCCGCCGGACTCCCGTACAAATTCCCCCAACGGCTGCCCCGCCAAGATGGAGGACAGCGCCAGCAGGGCGAACAGCAGCAACGCCAGCCCGTACCCCAGCAGCGGGGTCAGAATGGCAATCTGCCGGGCGAACTCTCGGGAAACCTGCGTCGTTTTCTTGACCGGATTCATGCGTCAAGGATAGCACGGGGGTTCGGCGTATTCAACCGTTGGGTGTCAGCGGGTAAGGGTCTTTCGATTGTTGCAGTGGCCACCCCAATGTTACCCTGAACGAAGTGAGGGGTCTAAAATTCTTCGGGTTAGGGACGTTGGCTCCGGCAAGAATTTTAGATTCTTCGCTTTGCTCAGAATTACATATCCACGGGTGGATGGAAAATCAAAAGACCCTGACCACGGGGCAGCATTCCGAATCTAGGTGGTTCAGTCAGAATGTCTTTCGGGCGTAGTCCAGTGTCCTGGTATCGAGGATTCCTGGCGAACAGGCAGATTATTTAGTGCCTGGCTTTCCTGGACTCCGGCGAAAGCCGGAGTCACGATACATCCCCCGTCAGGCATCAGCGCAATTAAGTTGCTGCCCCTACCCGCCGGTGGCCTCCAGGTACCAGTCCAGAATTTCGCTGCCGGTCATAAAGACTACGCCCTCGAACCGGCGGATGTATTCCCAAATCTGGTTGTAATACTTGATGCGGTAGGGAACGCCGGTAATGTAGGGGTGGGTGGAAACCGCCATCACCCGCGCGCTTTCCGCCCCTTCTTCGTAAAGCTGGTCGAACTGGTCCTTGGCCCGCTCAAAAATCTCCGGCGCCCGGTGGTGCTGCACCAGGTAGATGGGAATGTCGTTCAACTCCACGGTGTAGGGGATGGAAGTCAACCGGCCCGACTTGACCTTCATGGGATAGGGCTGGTCGTCGTTGCACCAGTCGCAGATATACTCGATGCCTTCCTCCGCCAGAATGTCCGGCGTGTCAAAGGTCTCCGCCAAACCCGGCCCCATCCAGCCCCGCGGCGGCTGGCCTGTAAAGTCGCGGATGGTGTCAATGGTCTTGCGAATCACTGCCCGCTCATCTTCCTCCCGGTTCAGCACCCGTTGAATGAAACCGTGGCCCAGCATCTCCCAACCCGAATCCAGGCTTTCCCGCACCAGTTGGGGATACGACAGGCACACCGATGCGTTCAGGCTGACGGTGGCCCGGATGCCGTGGCTGTCCAACACCCGTTTCATGCGCCAGAAACCGGCCCGCAGCCCGTAGTCGAACCAGGCGAAGTTGGGCACGTCGGGGATGGTGGTCACGCCTTGGGGCGTGGGCAGCACCGTGCGGGCCATAGGCTCGCCGATGTCCCATTCCTCCACGTTGATAATCGGCCAGACGGCAACCCTGGCGTTGTTGGGCAGCTTCAAGGGTGGGCGGTGAAACAGCGGAGAGTATTCGGCGCGGGGATTGGGCATGACGGCTCCTTGGAAACTATCTCAAAACCGGGCTTGCTACGTTACTCTTGGAATGTTACGGACGGGTAAGGAATCACAAAAGCGGCCACGTCCGCCGACGTTGCCTGGGCCGACTGCGCCGGGTTAAGCCGGGAAGTGATGACCACCGGGGTAACCGTGCCGTCGGTGACGGCGGAGAGAACGTCGGCCCGGGACTTGGCCCGTTCAATGTCGTTCCGGTCGGCGGTGATGGACACCTCGACGACGGCGTGGCGGTTGCCGTCCGCCGAGATTATGATGTCGGATTCGTAGAGGTTCAAGAAATCTTCCGAGGCAATTAGACCGCTCCGCCAAGCCCGGGCTGCGGCGTTGTCCAACCGGGGGTCAATGTGACCTTCCTGGTCGAGCGCGATGTAAGCATAACGGAGTCCCAGATAGGCTTGGCATCGGCCCAGGGTTTTGGTACGGACGGAGCTCTTGTAATGCCAGACCTCCAGGGCGCTCAGCTGTTCTTCGCCCTTGTCCATGCGTACCTCTGGACTGTCCAGCCGCCCGTCAACCCCTCGGTTGGTGTCCACCTGTTCTGTTGGGCCAAGTCCTCAATCGTGTTCAACGTAGTCACGCCCGGATTATACCCTAACCCGCCAAGATACGGGAATCCGGAAAATCCATCCTCCCACCGTCATTCCCGCGAAAGCGGGAATCGAAAACCCCCGGTTTCCCGTAGCAATCCCAGGGCAATGCCAGCGCCCATAGCCGTGAAACCTGGCCCGATTCAAGCAGAAGGAAAGACCTTGGCCGCAACCCAACCCCCGTTGGTAATGTCCGGTTCGGCGTGACGTTTGACTTTCCCGGAATCGTTGCGGGATACTGGAATTTGGGCCTTGGCGTTATGCCGCCCCCAATTCATGCCATAACACGCCGGCGCGCTGAGCGGTCAGCGTTGCGCCGGTGGAAAGGATAACGATGCGCCAATTTGTCACCGCACTTTTTGTCCTCGCCCTTGCCCTGTCGGTGGTTGCCTGCCAGTCAACCACCGGCCCCGCCGGACCTCAAGGCCCGTCGGGGGTTGCCGGGCCTGCCGGGTCTGAAGGCCCGGGGGGAGTCGCCGGGCCGGCCGGCCCCCAGGGTAAGGCTGGCGCTATCGGCCCCGCCGGCCCTCCGGGACCGACGGGAGCGCGCGGCCCTGCCGGACCTGCTGGCCCCGCTGGCCCCGCCGGAGACAGCGCCTCCTTGGACCAAGCCGCCATTGCCTCCATCATGGAGCGGATTAAGGACTCTTCTAGGACGGATAAAGCGGATTCCCCCGATGGCAAGTCGCGACGCTCCATGCCTCCCAAGTGGGAAACCGCCGATTACACCCGGCACCTGGTCAAAAAAGCCATCAAAATGTACGACTCCGATGGTCTCGATGCCACCGTCGCCCACTACAACACCAAGGAAAGCGTTGACGGCCAATGGTACATCTTTATTTACGATGAGTCCGAAGACACGATGCTGGCCCACGCCGCCAACCCTGACTTGGTTGGCCGGCCCGCCTCATACGCCGTCGGCCCCAACAACTACCCCGCCGGCGAGGCCCTGGCCGCCTCCGCCAACGAGAGCGGCGTCTGGTTCAGCTACACCTTCCCCAACCCGGCCACCGGGGGCGTCCAAGCGAAACATTCCTGGGTTGTCTCTTATGACGGCTACATCTTTGGTTCCGGCTGGTACGAGCCGGGGCCGCCCAAGTCCGACACTCCCGCCTACACCCAGGCTTTCGTGGAAAGTGCCATCAACCTCTACAACGCCGTTGGCATTGAGGACACGGTGGACTACTACAACATGGAGGAAAGCGTTGACGGCCAATGGTACATCTTCATCTACGATGAGTCCGAAGACACGATGCTGGCCCACGCCGCCAACCCTGACCTCGTTGGCAGGCCCGCCTCATACGCCGTCGGCCCCAACAACTACCCCGCCGGCGAGGCCCTGGCCGCCTCCGCCAACGAGAGCGGCGCCTGGTTCAGTTACACCTACCCCAACCCGTCCACCGGAGGCGTCCAGGCCAAGCACTCCTGGGTCGTTTCGTATGACGGCTACATCTTTGGGTCCGGCTGGTACGAGCCGGGGCCGCCCAAGTCCAACGCCCCCGCCTACACCAAGGCTTTTGTGGAAGGGGCCATCAACCTGTATAACGCCGTCGGCCTCGACCGGACGCTGGAATACTACAAGACCACCGATAGCGTGGACGGCCAATGGTACATCTTCATCGTGGACGGGAATGGCTACACCCTATCCCACCATCAACCCAAGTATATCGGCCGCGACCCTGCCCTGCGCTTTGACGCCAAGGGTTACTTCTACGGCGACGACCTGCGCAGCGCCAACGAAGCCGGACGCTGGGTTGACTACGTGCTGCTCAATCCCGAAACCGGCGCAGACCGCCAGAAGCACACTTGGGCGGTGCTCCACGACGGCTTAATCTTCGCGTCAGGCTGGTACGAATAGCAGCCGCAACGCCAAGGCCGGCCCCGTGCCGGGGTAGCCGGCCCGTACTAACATCGCAGGGGCGGGTTCCAACCCCGCCCCTTGTTGATGCGCTTTAATCGCCATACTTGGGTACTTGTCTCGTGGTCACAACCATCCTCCGGCTAGCGGGGTATCTGATGGGATTATCAGCAGCCAGGCCAAAAGTATCGTGAGAACCACCAAGGGATAGAACAGCCAAATCGAGACCGACCCGAGACAACGCAATACCAGCGGCAATCCCATCCCGGTTGGCTCTACCCTGAATACGCTGGACTGGGAAAGTTCGCTCCGATGCAGTTGACCTACGAAGTCATTGTACGAATAGCGAAACGCCCGCTCCAGCCCAAGATAGTAAGCGTCCAGGAACAGGAACAGCAGCGTCGGAACCAACGCTATCAGCGCGTGCTGCGGCTCCCCCGTCCTGGCTACCAGCACCAGCGTAGCCGCCACCAGGGTAACGCACCAAACCTTGCACGAGCGGCTGTTCTCCGCCATCCGGTTAATCACCCCCTGCATAATCGTCAGGTGGGTCTGAACTGCGGAGGACTCTTCATTCAAGGGTTGACGGCTTTCGACCATGACGGTCTGCTCTCCCGTTGCCCAACTTGCCCCGGATAAACCGGGAACCGTCAGATGGACGCCGGCGTCCTGACCTCGCGCCACATCCGAATAATGTCCCCTTCGCCGTGGGGCATCCTATCGTCCTCGCGCCGCCGGTAGCCGCAACAATATGCGCGCCGTCAGCCGAACCAGCCCCCGAAGGCAGACATCACTTGGCCCAGGTCCAGCCACTTGTCCGCCAGCAGCAAGGTGTAGGTCGCGACAATGGCGACGCCGGCTATTACCGAAATCCATACGTCGGAAACGCGCTGGTCCACGTCGCCAAACTGGAGTTCGTATCTCCCGGTCTCCCGATTTTCCCTCAATTGTCTTCTGGCGCGCTCGTGATGCAGGTCCCAGATGTGGACGGTCAGGAAAATCACCACGCCGGAAATCAGCATGGCGAACAAATCGTTCAGCAATGTGGTTAACTCTCCGCCAATGTCGGGCCGCAAGAGCAGGGCAAAGGCAATGGTAATCCCGGCGAAAATGTTCAAGGCGAACAATTCGCCCAAGACCAACCGCAACTGTTTTGAGCGGGCCAGCGTATCTATTTCGGCTTCTGCGGTAGCCAGTAGTTCCCGGTCTAAGGCATCCTCCGGGGTCTTGGTTTCGGCGATAATTCTGCTGGTATTCTGATAAGCGTCTTTAAGCTGGGCATTGTTTTGCGGCGAGTCCATTATCGCAATCTGTTCCAGCACTTTCGCGTCAATAACCTCCCTTTCGACCAGGGCCTCCATCTTCCGCAAAGCGCTGAAAGCGTAGGCTTCTTCCGCGCTGGTTCGTGACACCGTAGTCGCCACGCGAAAGGCCAGCAAAAGGGTGAATATGGTGGCCGCCAAAGCGACCCAGCCCAGATAGTCGCCGGTGGCGGTCGCCCCGGCGCCTGGAATGTTCAGGAATTCGTAAACGTCTTCCCGCAAATATACTATTGCCCCGCAGGCCCCCAGGCCGATAAGCAGCGCCTTGAATCCCGCCCGGACTTCCCCCTCAAAATTGATGAGGATATTGGCCGTGATAATCGCCGCCGTGCCAATTACCAGGTAATCTTCCTTCACTCCCGAAAAAAGGTCCGGCTCCAGGTGTGGGAACAGGTCCAAAATCACGGCCCACGTTCCCAGCAACCAGAGTCCCATCAGGCTGAATACGGGGCTTAGCTGTTCCACGCCGTTTATGCCCGGATTGTCGGAAATCGCGTTGGCCTTGCGTATGGCGATGCCGCCGCCGGCGAAGATTAACGCCCCTACTGCAATAACAATTAACATCTTCGCGTCAAATGCGCCGCTTTCCAGGAACAAGCGGCTGGTGACGCCGACGACAGAGCCGAATACGTCGCCGCCGGCCCCGACGCTTATCAAGCCGATGCCCCCGCTCAAGGGAATAATCGCAATGGACGCGATAAGGGCGATAAGTAAGGAGAAGAACATATCAACCTTGACTGGCTGAGAGGCGTACTTGCCCTTCACCGCGTCGGACAAGTCGCCCTCTACTTCATCCCGCCATTGAATTCCAAACATATTCAACGAAGAGATAATCACCGCCGCCACCGCCAGCAGCAGGCCCAACGCAAAATGCTGCGCGTCGGGATTGGACGCGATGCTTCCCAGACGGTTCCACTCCACTTCCGAAAGCCGCTCATCGGCTATCACCTGGCTGAGCACCACAAAGACCACCGCGAATATGCCCATCAAAAAGAAGGCAATCACCGACTTGTTGATTTCGATTTTTCCTTCTTCTCCATCAGACTCAAGAGTGTCCAGGTCGCGAAGGTCTTTTCTGAAAGCCCATTTGTAAAAAACGCGAAACAAGGGCGAGATTACGAACAATATGGTAGCCGTGGGGACTTCCAGATACCTGATGGACATGGCAAACAAGGCTACGTCCAGGTAGGCCACCGTTGCCAGGAGAATCTTCCAATGCAGAATCCTCCTCCTGACGGCCTCCATTACTTCGCGGTCAAATAAAATTTCGCGAAAGACTATCGCCAGAAAAACGGCATAGACGATAGCGATACCGCCGCGCCACACCGCGCCAAACAGGAGGGGGAAATCCTTGGCCCCCAGCAGCACCACCGCCAGGGGCATTACCGAGTAGCCGGCCGCCGCCAGCAGCATGAACCCCACGGCTTTCTTGTCGTTCCGGGTTTGTCCCTGCGCCGGCGCGGCGGTTGTTGGGTCAGCAGTCATAACAAACCGATTCTAGCACAGGGAGCAGCCTCAAAAAATTTCCCGGTCCATTTTCGCAGAGTCCCTCAATTTTCCTTCCTCGCCCTTCCATGTCGTCCTGAGCGCCCTCATGTAATTCTGAGCAAAGCGAAGAATCTCGAATCCTTCCCCCAAACCATCCTCGCCTCCACGAAACACCTCTGACCACCCGTAGGGGTGGGTTTCAAACCCGCCCCACCCTTGCCGCAAACACCGTCATTCCGGCGTAGGCCGCAATCCAGAAATCTCCGCCACGGCCGACACTGGCCTACCGCAGACTACCCCGACCCGTAGGGACAACCCTTGTGGTTGCCCTGGCACCATCATTACCACGCTCCCCAACCCGTCATTCCCGCGAAACCTGTCCTGAGCGTAGCCGAAAAAGCGGGAATCCACATCCTCGCCCTTTCGTGTCATTCTAAGCGAAGCGAAGAATCCAAAATTCCCGTTAGACTAAAATGGTGGCTGACTTTCCCGTTCACCCTGAGCTTGTCGAAAGGCCACCCGCTTATCGAAGGCCCGCCCGTTCACAGTTCAACAAGCTCATCAACAACGGACTCCCGGTTTATCCATCAGTCCAATTATGGCGTCCCTAACGCCCCGGAGTTGGCATGAAAAACATCGTCATCTGCTGCGACGGAACCGGCAACGAGTATGGCCGGCACAACTCCAACGTGGTCAAGCTCTACCAGCGGGTCATCCGGGATTCGGACCAGATAGCCTTTTACGACCCCGGCGTGGGGACATTCAGTTTCCTGGGGCGCAGCCTGGGCCGACGCACCGGCATCCTGCTGGGCAAGGCTTTCGGTGCCGGCCTCCAGGTCAACGTAGAAGACGCCTACCGATACCTGATGGCCCGTTACCGTCCCGGCGACCGGGTGTTCCTCTTCGGATTCAGCCGCGGCGCTTTCACCGTGCGGGCCTTGGCCGGGATGCTGCACAAGTGCGGGCTGCTGCAAAGGGGCAGCAGCAACCTCGTCCCCTACGCCTCCAAAATCTACAACCGGCGGGACAGCGACGCCGTCGCCGCCGGATTCAAGGACACCTTTTGCCAGGAATGTAAGCCCTACTTCATCGGCGTTTGGGACACGGTGGGGTCATTGGGCTGGTTCTGGGGCAAAAAGTTCTTCAACGCCCGCCTCAACGGAGACGTGACCTTCGGATTCCAGGCGGTCTCCATTGACGAATGCCGCCGGAAATTCCCCGTTAACCTGTGGGACGAAAGCCGCCAGAACGAAGGACAAACGATAGAACAGGTCTGGTTTCCGGGCGTTCATTCCGACGTGGGCGGTTCCTACGCCGATGCGGGATTATCGGACATCGCCTTGAAGTGGATGCTGGAAAAAGCGCAGGAGCGGAAATTGCGGTTAAGGGAAGGATGGGCGGACAAGCTGAACCCCGACCCGTCGGGCCGGATTCACCAATCCCGCGCCGGCCTGTGGCGGCTCTGGCCTCCGGCGGAGCGGGAAATCCCTGAATGTTCCATGATTCACTCCAGCGTCTTCCAGCGCATGGACAACCCCGCCAACAACTACCGCCCCCGCAACCTCCCCGCCCAATACAACCAGGTGGACTAACCGCCCCGCCATCAGATAGTTGCGTCCTTTAGGCATCGGAAATAGTGAGTAGCCCTGAACCTGGAAACTCGGATAACATATCATTATGACCCCCGAAGAACAGGCCCGCGTAAACATAGACCGGCTGTTGAAAAAGTCGGGGTGGGCGGTGCAGGACGTTGCCGCCCTCAACCTTGACGCCGCGCGGGGCGTGGCGGTGCGCGAGTTCCTCCTGCGGCCCGGGCACGGCTTTGCCGACTAGCCTTCTAAGTTCAACAACGCGAGCCTTTCAGGGAAGGGGACAAATTTTCCCTTTGAATAACTATCCACCAGACCCCTTAAGTTGAGCTGAAGAATGGATGCGTCAAGGTCGACCGTATCGGCATCGTCTGACAGCTCTCCAGAAAGGTAATCGAATGCTACGTCTCTTCCCACGCCGTTGTCCAGGTTCCGAGCTGTGTTCATCTGCGCGTCATCAGTTTCTCTCTGGAAGCTGAACTTACTGCCTTTTGGATGGAACAAACACCTCCACGGCAGCGCACACGGGTATTGATGTATGCGATGAAAATCTCTTTTCCCGGTTCCGTTGTGAACCGTACGCACTGTATACAATGGCACAAGTGTGCATCCCATCTGTGGTGGATCAGGTTGCTGGCGGCAGTGCCAGTGGTTAGTTGCTTCCGAATCGGATACGTTGTTGTAGAAACAATAGAGAGGAACTGCTCCTACCGAGCCTGCGAAGGCTTGCAGAGCGTCGATTTGAAAAGGTGGTTGGCGAGGATATCTCAGGCTTCCATAGGCATAACTTGGCGCATTGTCCAACCTCATTTTCTTGGCCTGCACAACATAGATGACTCTACCAACTCCGGGTGCGGAAACCAACCACATCCAATCGAAACCGACAAAATGTTCTCGACCTTTGGTGACCCGCCCGACTTTGACCGCGTGGAGTTGAGACCGAGCGATTTGCAACATATTTAAGTCCGAGACCGTATCTTCCGAAAAACCAAGACCGAGATGCTTGGCGTCAGCTAGCCAATTCCAAGTGGAGCAAGCTAATTCCTCGAACAACCGAATCGCATTCGGGTATCCAAATGTCCCCGAAGATGGAGAAGTGCTCATTGGTGCCTCATCCATAAGAGCGCATTTGAAAATTTCCTGTTCGGTAATATGGTGAAGTATCCAACCTACCCTACTTACCAAGACAGGAGGTGGTTATTGTTGCACAAGGAAGGGTGATACGCCAGCAATATGACTGGCTGGCAGCGCAGACCTGACCTACACCTCGGGCCAGCTTGACCGCGACGTGGTGGCCGAAGACCAGATACGCACGGTTATCCAAACCTTCCGCGACAAGATAACCACCGAGAATTTCCCCGGCCGCCAGCACGTTCCCAAGACCATCATCTTCGCCAAGGACGACAGCCACGCCGACGACATCGTAAGAATAGTGCGGGAAGAGTTCGGACGGGGCAACGACTTCTGCCAGAAGATTACCTACCGCACCACCGGGGCCAGGCCGGAAGACCTGATTGCCCAGTTCCGCAACAGCTTCAACCCCCGCATCGTCGTCACCGTGGACATGATTGCCACCGGCACCGACATCAAGCCCGTCGAGGTGGTGTTCTTCATGCGTAACGTCCGCAGCCGCAATTTCTTCGAGCAGATGAAGGGCCGCGGCGTCCGCACCATCTGCGCCACCGACTTCAAGCAGGTTACCCCCGACGCCGACGGCAAAGACCGTTTCGTCATCGTGGACGCCGTGGGCGTCACCGAAAGCCAGCTATCCGAGTCCTACTCCCTGGACCGGAAACCGTCGGTATCCTTCGGCCATCTGCTGGACTTGGTGGCGACGGGCGACCGCACCCCGGACACCCTTTCATCCCTGGCCGGCCGACTGGCCCGCCTCGACCGCCGGCTGTGACCCCAAGACCGGCAGGTAGTGGAATCCGTGGCCGAAGGCGCCACCCTCCGGCAACTGGTCAAGAACCTGGTAAACGCCACCGACCCCGACGCCGCCCTGGACGCTGCCCGCCAGTCCACCGGCCACGACGACCCCCCGGAAGAGGCCGTCGCCCAGGCGGAGCGGCAACTGCTGGCCGCCGCCGCCCGTCCCTTCGCCGCCAACCCCGACCTGCGCCAGCGGTTAATCGAAATTCACCGCGCCTATGAGCAGACCATTGACACCGTATCCCGGGACGTGGTGACCCGGGCCGAATTTTCCGGCGCAGAGGCCGACGCCCTCGCCCGCTCCTTCCAAGCCTATATCGAGGAAAACCGCGACGAAATTACCGCCCTGCAAGTCCTGTACCAGCGCCCCTACCGCCAGCGGCTCAGCTACGCCGACATCCGCGCCCTGGCCGACGCCCTCCGCAGCCCGCCCCGTTCCTGGACCCCCGACGGACTTTGGGACGCCTACCGCCGGCTGGACCAATCCCGGGTTCGCGGCTCCGGCCAACGGGCGCTGGCCGACATCGTTTCCCTGGTGCGCTACGCCATCGGCAGCGACGACGAGTTGGCCCCCTTCGCCGACCGGGTTGAGGAACGGTTCAACGGCTGGCTGGCCGCCCAGGAAATCGCCGGACGGGAATTTACCCCCGAACAGCGGCAATAGCTGGTGGACATCAAAGACCACATCGCCGCCAGCGTCAGCATCCAACCCGACGACCTGCAATACGCCCCCTTTGCCCAGCGGGGCGGCATCAGCCACGCCTATGCCCTCTTCGGCGAAAGTCTGCTGCCCCTGCTGGAAGAGCTGAACCTGGCCCTGGCGGGTTAGGCCGGCGGAGCCGCAAACCGTCCTGTTCCGTCAAAATGGTTCTTGACCGAACTGCTATAGCCCCCAATAATGGAGGAACCGGCAAGGGGGTATATGAAATACACCGCCATAATCGAAAGGGGCCCCACCAGCTACGGAGCCTATATTCCCGACCTGCCCGGTTGCATCGCCGCGGCAGACACCAAAGAGGAAGTCGTAACCCTGATTACGGCGGCTGTCGCCGACCACGTTGAATTGACGGCCGAGCATGGCGAAACCATCCCCGAACCTGCCTCCACTGCTGTCACGGTGGACGTGCCTATGCCGGGCCTTCTCCGCCAAGCGGGGTTGGATAGGAGGGATTACCGATGAAATACGTGGCGCTAGTGGCAAAAACCGGCAACGGCTATTCGGCGCACCTGCCCGACCTGCCCGGTTGCATCGCGGCGGCAAGGACCTTTGAGGAAACCAGTCAGCTAATCCAGGAAGCCGCCAATTTCCACGTGGAAGGCATGATTGAGGACGGCGAAACCATCCCCCAGCCCATCAGCATCGCTATTGAGGTGGAGGTGGAGATACCGGCGGTGGCCGGGGAACTGGCGCCGGATATGGGCCGGAGTCAGGGATAGTTTAGCGCATTGGAGGACGGTCTATGACCACCGTTGCGGAGATTAAGCAGGCCATTCTTGACCTGCCCAGGGCCGAATACGTGGAATTGGTTGAATGGCTGTACGAAATGGCCGAATGTGAGTGGGAAGAGTGGGACCGCCAGATTGAAGAAGACGTCAAGGCCGGCAGGCTGGATTTCTTCAAAGAGAAAGCCTTGGAAGCCAAACGGAACGGCACGTTGGGATACCTGGACGACAGGATAATAGGGGCCGAAAGGTAAAGGGAGCGGAATCGTTTAATGCCGCCCACAGTGCGAGAAGCAATGCGTATTGTTGAACGGGATGGCTGGTACTATGTGAGGACACGGGGGAGCCACCGGCAATTCAGACATCCCGAAAAACCGGGGCGGGTGACCATTGCAGGGAATCCGGGGGAAGAACTCGATATTGGGACTTGGTACACCATCCTCCGCCAAGCGGGGTTGGATAGGAGGGATTACCGATGAAATACGTGGCGCTAGTGGCAAAAACCGGCAACGGCTATTCGGCGCACCTGCCCGACCTGCCCGGTTGCATCGCGGCGGCAAGGACCTTTGAGGAAACCAGTCAGCTAATCCAGGAAGCCGCCAATTTCCACGTGGAAGGCATGATTGAGGACGGCGAAACCATCCCCCAACCCATCAGTGTCGCCATCGAGGTGGAGGTGGAGATACCGGCGGTGGCCGGGGAACTGGCGGCGGATACGGGCCGTAGTCAAGGATAGTTTAGCGCATTGGAGGACGGTCTATGACCACCGTTGCGGAGATTAAACAGGCCATTCTTGACCTGCCGAAGGCTGAGTACGCCAAACTGAAGGAATGGCTGCAAGAGTTGGAAGCGGAAGAATGGGACCGCCAGATTGAAGAAGACGCCCTGGCCGGCCGGCTGGACGCCCTGGCCGCCGAAGCATGGGAAGCCAAGGCCAATGGCACGCTGATGGACTTGTAAGTGCATAGCACTACACCCCGTTTCTGGGATTATCTGGAGCGACTGCCGCAAGAAGTCCAGAGCGTTGCCAGACAGAATTTTGTCCTGTTGAAGGAAGACCCCAGGCATCCATCGCTCCATTTCAAGAAAGCCGGGCGGTATTGGTCGGCTAGAATCGGCCGGGAATACCGGGCGTTGGCTGTTGAAGATGGAAGCCGCTTTATTTGGTTCTGGATTGGCCCGCATGACGAATACGACCGGATAATCAGGGCCGGAAGGTGAAAGGAGACCAGCAATGCCCGACGCTGAAATAGTGTTCCAGGTACGCGAAGCCCCGGAAGGCGGCTACATCGCCCGCGCCATAGGCTACAACATCTTCACCCAAGGCGAAGCCTGGGAAGACCTTAAGTTCATGCTTCGCGACGCCGTGCTGTGCTACTTTGATGAAAATGAATTGCCGGAGGCGATTCGTATTCACCTGGTCCAAAATGAGGTCATACCAGTGTGAGAATGCCCCGGAATTAACCGGCATGGAGCTGGTTGCCCTGTTGCGACGACGGTACGGTTACAGCTTTGTCCGGCAGAGGGGCAGCCACATCAGGCTGGTTAGCTACTATATGGGATACCAGCATCACGTCTTGGTTCCCCGGCACAACCCGCTAAAGGTCGGGACTTTGGAATACATCCTCGGGAACGTGGCGGGATACCTGGAAATGGAACAAGACGAGCTGATGCAGGAATTGTTTGGCAGATGACTCAACAAGACTTGCCCCCCGGCTGGGCTACCGCCACGCTGGCCGACGCTTGCCAAGCATTCAAGGGCAATCGCCGCCCAGTGCAACCTACAATGCTGATGGCGTCGGACTGCCATTCTGCAAGGCAAGGCGGAATTTGGCGACACTTACCCAATGGCGGTCAAGTGGTGTTCGGCCCCTACCAAGATAGCCGAACCACGCCCTGCACGGCTGGGAGATTGTGGACGGCGCGGCCCGGCTCTGCGTGATGAACCTGTACCTCCAGGCATCGGCGGCTATGAGACCACCATCCGGGTGGACGACAGTCTGCGCGGCCATCCGGGGGACTACTACGACCTGGTGTTGACCAACCCGCCCTTTGGCCGCAAGTCCAGCCTTACCTTCTCCGATGCGAGGAGACGGAACATTTCCGCCGCTTTACCTACGAAGAATTGACGCAGCGCGACAAGTCCAACCTGGACATCTTCTGGCTGCGGGACGAAAGCATGGAAGATTCGGTGTCCTTGCCCCCGCCGGACGCAATTGCCGAAGAAATCGTAGAAGACCCCCGCTCCGCCTTAGAGCAACTGGAAGAAATCGCCGTCGATTTGGCCCCCGATTGATGAGATGCAGCACGATTGCCAAGCCGCCAGGAATGGCGTCAAGGGAGTTTCAATAACTCCCAACCTTCCGTCCCTCATCTGTCATTCCGGCGAAGGCCGGAATCCAGAAACCCATGCCAAGACCGTCCGCTATCCCCGGAAACCCCCACCCCCGTAGGGGCGGGTTTCAAACCCGCCCCACCCTCGCCGCAACCACCGTCATGCTCGTGTTGAGTGGCCCTACCCTTTGGGCTATACTAACCGCGTCTCAAACCCGCCCAATGGGAGATGTTTCATGGACCTGGGCCTCACCGAAGTCCAGCAGATGCTCAAAAACAGCGCCCGCGAGTTCCTTTCCCAGCAATGTCCCCTGGAACTGGTGCGGGAAATGGAAGAAGACCCCCGCGGCTACACCGACGACCTTTGGCGCCAGATTGTTTCCCTCGGCTGGCCCGGTCTCGTGTTCCCGGAGCAGTACGGAGGCACCGGCGGCGACTTCATAGACCTGGCGGTGCTGCTGGAAGAAACGGGCCGCTCTCTGCTCCCCGGCCCCTTGGTCTCCACCGTAGTCCTGGGCGGCCTTACCGTCCTGGACGCCGGCAGCGACGCCCAGCAACAGGACATTATTCCCCGGATTTGCGATGGCCGCCTCCGAATGACCCTGGCCCTTACCGAGCCTTCCGCCACCCTGGAACCCGACGGCATTGAGGCCACCGCCGTCACCGACGGCAACGGCTACATCCTCAACGGCGTCAAGCTCTTCGTTCCCGACGCCCACGCCGCCGACCTGCTGCTGGTGGCGGCCCGCACCACCGCCGGGGACGACCCGGCCCACGGCGTCACCCTGTTCCTGGTGGACGCCAATAACCCCGGCGTCAGCGTCGAGCAGCTCCAGACCATCGCCCCGGTGCGACTGTGCGAAGTCGCCTTGACCAACGCAGCGGTGGATGGTTCCGCCGTCCTGGGTCAAGTTGACCAGGGTTGGCCCATCGTTCAGCGGGCCTTGCAGCGGGCCATAGTTGGGCAATGTCTGGAAATGGTAGGCGGCTCTGAGGCTGTGTTGGATATGACGGTTGAGTACGTCAAGCAGCGCACCCAGTTTGGCCGTCCGGTGGGCAGTTTCCAGGCCGTGCAGCACCACTGCTCCAACATGGCAACCGACGTAGAGGGCTGCCGCCACATGGCCTATCAAGCCGCTTGGCGCGTCTCCCAGGGGTTGCCGGCGGAGCGGGAAGTCTCTATGGCCAAGGCGTGGTGCAGCGGGGCTTACCAGCGGGTTTGCGCCACCGCCCACCAGTGCCACGGCGCCATCGGCTTTACCAAAGAGCATAACCTCCAGCTTTTCACCCGCCGGGCCAAAATCCAGGAACTGACCCTGGGCGACGTTAATTTCCACAAGGAACTGGCCCTCCAGCACGTTGACGATTAAACCGGCCCAACCGCCGGCCGGCGTAGTCCAACAGCATGGCGCGGCATGGTGTATAGTAGAGTCCGGCCCCTAAGCTGAATCCCGGCAAAAGGCGACGTAGATTTCGGCCATGACCACCCAACCGGAGTTGACCCCCGAATCCCTGACAGCGCGGATAATAGCGGAACTCCAGGAGTACCCGGAGGCGCGTATCCTGTTGCTCCGGGCCTTGCTGACCGATGAGTTTCTCGGTGTGCCGGCGCGCCTGACGCGCGTAGAAGAAAGCGTTGTCCGCATAGAAGAAAACGTCGCCGAACTCCAGGGCGATGTGAAACAACTCCAGGGCACCGTGGAACAACTCCAAGGCACCGTGGGACAACTCCAGGGCAGTGTGAAACAACTCCAGAGCGACGTTGAACAACTCAAAGCTGATGGTGTCGATACCAAGGCCCGGTTGACCCGCCTGGAATCCGACGTTTCGGACCTGAAGGGAACCAACCTGGAAATTACCGGCGCCAGGCGCATTCCGGCGATCCTCTTCCAACGAATGGGTCTGCGCCGTCCCGCAATTGTTCACTCGCTGAATGCGCCCATGTCCGGCAACACGCTGGAAAACTTGTATTACGCAGAGGAACAGGGCGCCATAGATGCCGGTGCCGATTTGGAAGTCCTCCAGACCGACGTTATCCTGCGCGCCCAACGCCAAACCGACCGGGAAACGGTCTGGGTGGCGGTGGAAATTTCCAACACCATTGACCAGCACGACATTACCCGGGCCCGGGAACGCGCCGACATCCTGGCCGCGGCGTATTCCGAGACCGCGCTGGCCGCCGTTGCCGGGAACGGAATCCGCCAGGAGGAACAGGAAATGGCCGATTCCCTGGGGGTCATGGTCGTCGTGCTGTAAACAACCCAAAAGGCTCTGGGAGGCGCAAATCTTGTCAAGAAAGAAGTTCTGGATTGCGGCCCTTATCGGCGGTGGTCTTCTGGTTTCGGGAGTCCTGGTTGACTTGGCGTTTCGCGGTACGATATTCGGCGTCGTGCTCATGGCGGCCGGGGCAGTTCTCCTGCTGGGCTTGCTGCTGATGTTGGGCAGCGTCCGCCGCCACCGCAAGGCCGATATGGAAGTCAACGCCGCCCAACAGGGCAACGCGGCATACTTTCATCACAACGACACCCCGGGCCCCGGGATTTAACCCGTCCCGGCCTCCCGCCGGGCCAGCGTCCGTCACAACCATTCGGAGGTAACGACACCGTGACCACCAGCCAATCGGTCTTTTCCGACATCGCCCGCGACCCGCTCCATCCCGCGCCCATCTACCGGGATGAGCAGGTAATCGTCCTGCGGGACATTAACCCCAAGGCTCCGGTGCACCTGCTGATTATCCCCATAATGCCCCTCATGTCCCTGGCCCAAATCGGCCCCAACCAGCAGTCCCTCATCGGCCATATGTTCGTCGTCGCCGAAGAAATGGCCCGTCGGGAAGGCGTTACCGGCAGCGGCTTTCGGCTGGTGGTCAACCAGGGCGACGACTCCGGCCAGGAAATCGCCCACCTGCATATGCACCTGTTGGGGGGCCGCAAGCTGGAAGGCATGGGCTAAAACCAGAGTTTGGAAGGACTGGAACGCCGCATCGCCGAGCGGGTGGCCCAACTCCCCGCCGGACTCCAGGCCCATATCCAACGGGTCAGGGAAATCGCCGCAGAGTTGGCACCGCTCCACGGCGTTGACCCGCAACGGGCGTCGCTGGCGGCCTTGGCCCACGATGTAGCCAGGGCAATGTCCGGCGTAGAACTGCTGGCCCACGCCCGGCGGCTCGGCGTTCCCGTCGGTTTCGTGGATGGACAAGCCCCCGTCCTGCTCCACGGCCCGGTGGGGGCGGAAATCCTGCGGCGGGAGGACGGCCTTGGTGACAAGTCCATTCACTCCGCCGTTTATTGGCACACCTACGCCCATCCATCGCTGGACGCCTTGGGGAAAGTAGTCTTTCTGGCCGACAAGCTGGACCCGCAGAAGGCGGGCCGCTACCCCTACCAGCCCCGGCTGAAAGAACTGGCCGGCGTTGACTTGGATGGCGCCATCCTGGAATTTCTAACCAACGAACTGGCCGCCCAGACCCAACGGGGCCACCTGATTCACCCCCAACTGGTAGAAACCCGCAACCACCTGATTGCGTCCTTGGGTTGACCGGGGTTGCCGCATTCCCGGTTTCCCCAAGTCCCGTGCCTGAATCAGAACTACGAGGGATTCCAACCATGAAATTCGGCCTCAACCTGGGAGGCGGACACCTTCCCACCGAGTCCCGCGCAGCAGCCCTGGAGGGCCGGCTGGAAAAGTGTCGTCTGGCCTACCAGTACGGCTTCAGCTCACTTTGGAGCGGGGCCGGCTACCTCAATAACGACTTTCACCCCATGCTGCTGCTATCCCGGGCCGCGGCGGAGGCGCCGGGTCTGGAATTGGGAATCGTAGCTTTGCTGCCCCTCTATCACCCGGTAGAGGCCGCTGAGCAGATTTCCACCTTGGACGTTATCAGTGGTGGCCGGTTTGTGCTGGCCCCGGCCCTGGGCTGGCGCGACTTCCAGTTCGACGGCTTTGGTGTCCCCAAGTCCCAACGCCTCTCCCGGTTCCGGGAAGTCCTGGAGGTAATGAAACAATTTTGGACCGAGGAACGGGTCACTCACCAGGGCCAGCATTTTCAGATGGAGGATGTTCCCGGCGCCGGCAAGCCCCTCCAACAGCCCTACCCGCGCATATTGCTGGCCGCCAACCAAGACCGGGGCGTTCGTCGGGCGGCGCGACTGGGCGATGGCTGGCTGGTCAGCTCCCGTTCCACCCTGCTGACCATCACCCGGCAGGCGTCTCTGTACCGGGAAGCGGCTGAAAAGTCGGGCAAGCCTCCCTACATATCGGCCTGGCGGGAAATGTTCGTCGCCGAAACCCGCCGGCAGGCCATAGACATCGCCCGCCCCCACGTGGAATGGCTGTACCGTGACCGTGCCGCCGCCGGTCACAGCAACGAACTGCCCGCCGCCGACCGCATAGACGTGGGCTTTGAGCAAGTGCTGGAAGGCCGCTTTATCATCGGCAGCCCCCGGGATTGCATTGAGGAAATAGAAAAGTACCGGGAATTGGGAATTGAGGAACTGGTGCTGCGCTGTCAATGGCCGGGTATGCCCGACGCGGACTCCCTACGGGCGGTGGAACTATTCGGCCAGGAAGTCCTGCCCCATTTCGCCGAGACCGGGTGAGATAGGGCCTGTTGAGGTTGATTGCCAGGGCGGTAGTGACAAAATTCAATTGACGACTACCTGCGCCATTGTTCTACAATGAAGGCGCTACACCTTCAACCAGCCGGTGATACCTCTCTGATTTTTGGCCCATCCGTGGCATTGCACGAAAAGTCTATCTCGCAAGGCTGGTAATCACCGGGGCTAGATGCTTTGAGGCGTCCCGAATCAACACCCCCACCGGGTCCATAAACCCGTCCGGTTCGCCCTCATACGCTCGCCAGTACCCGACAAAATCGCTGTTTTCCGTAATCAGGTCTGGAGAGTCGGTCTTTGTGCCCAGGAGCAAGGTATCCCCTTTTGGGTCGTATCCCTTCTTCAAAGGGAGATACGCAGATGCCCACATAACCATAAGGCCCACGATGTCATGCCCGTCCGACTCGGCGAGGTCAACCACTATATCGGGGTCATCCAACAGCGATGCGGAAGTCGCTGGCCGTACATCGGTGGAGAGGCTTAACACATCGGCCTCCGAATCATAGTTGGTTTTCATTGCGCACCTCCACATCTTGATAGACGCGAACGAAGTAATCCCTATTCCCTTTGTTCCAATGCCGAGTAGCGGTCCGGTCCGGGAAGGCATTGATGATTCTCTCGTCGTCCGTGGAGACCGCCACCCGCACCATTTCCGTCAAACCGGGCACGAAGGCGATATAGCATATACTCTGCCTTCCACCGTCCTCGGTGCGGACTCCGCGAATCAACCAGCGTTCAAGAACGTAGCCTACCCTATGGGCCGTAATACCGGGGCGAGCGTTGTCTTGCAGGTATCGGGTGACTACTCGCGCCTTGCCGCCAGCAGTGATGGAGGCTGGTAGCCGTCGCCTTGACGCCGGCCCACAGCCGGGGCAGTCCTTCTGTGTACTCGACAATTCGCTCCCCACGGGCAAGTCATAAATCCAAATTTTTATGCCATTCTCGCCCGTTGTGCCTCATGCGCTTCTCCAGCCGCGCTTCGATGCTTACTACCGGGCCTGGTAGTCCGGGGGGCGCTTTTCTACGAAGGAACGGCTGGCCTCTTGAAAGTCCTCGGTCAGGTGCAGCTTTAACGGCTGGATATACATATCCGCGTCCGCCGACGCTGGAACCCAGGTGCGCCGGGTCAACCGCACTCCCGCCCGTGATGCCAGTGGGGGCGCCTGCATAATCTTCTCCGCCAGTTCCTGGGCCACCTCAACGTGGTTCCCCGGCTCCACCAGCCGGTTAATCAGCCCCAGCCGGTAAAGCTCCACCGCGCCGATGGGTTCGCCGGTAATCAGCATCTCCGTAGCCACTTTGGACGGCATGAAGGCGCTGACCTTGGCCCACACCCGTCCGCCGGGCAGCCCCCGCTTGGTCTCGGTAATCCCGAATTGGGCGTCCTCCGAAGCTAC
The DNA here is from genome assembly GCA_963665735.1 of Dehalococcoidia bacterium. Lineage (GTDB taxonomy): Bacteria > Chloroflexota > Dehalococcoidia > Lucifugimonadales > UBA3495 > CATOSK01. Next base: position 2,799,575 of record OY762444.1, read on the forward strand.
AATCAGATCGCACTCGGCGGCGATGGCCATGCCGGCCCCCAGCGCGTACCCGTGGACGGCGGCGATGACCGGCTTCCAGTTGATGGAACGGCCCAGGTAGCCCTCCGGGTTGTTCCCCCGGGCCCGCCGCGCCCGCTGCTGGGGAGTCATGCTGACAAACCGCTGCTTGATGTCCGCCCCGGCGCAGAAGCAGCGGCCCGCACCGTGGACGATGCACACCCAAGCCTCTTCGTCAATGTCAAACTCCAGCAGGGCGTCGTTAATGTCCTGCTCAAACTGGTCGTTGACTGCGTTCAACGCCTGGGGACGATTGAAAGTCAGGTAGCCAATCCTGCCCCGCCGCTCATAGGTCATCGTTTCGTATTCCGACATACTGCGCTCCTTCTTCACCCGTCCGCCACTTGGGAGGCAGGCCGCCGGATTCTTCCCCGGCAGGGCGAATATAGCAACGCCCCCCGGCCCCGTCAAACACTCCGACGTGAAACCCGCCGGATGCTCTGGAACATTCGTCTAAATTTGCTGAAAAACTATGTTGACAAATTCGGAACTCCAGTTCTATACTCCGGCTATCACGTGATAGAACAATTTTTCGGAGTTTTTCACATGGTCAGTTCTGCCGTCGCCAGTCCCCAAGTGGATACCGTCCCTGAGTTCTATCCCTATGAAGACACCGGCTGCGAGGTTGCCGCCGCCTGCCTGAACTGCCCCCTGCCCCAATGCCGGTACGACGACCCGGCCTGGTATTTCAAGAACCGCCGCTTGGCCAAGGATTTCCAGGTCTTTACCGCCATCGAAGACGAACAGCTATCGGTGGAAGAGGCCGCCGACCGTTTTTCGGTGACGGTGCGAACCATCTTCCGCATCATGCAGCGCTGCCGGGAGGCCCTGGACAACGGGGCCAACTCCCAGGAATTGGTCCTCTTCGCCGTTTAGCTGGACATATTCTTGAATATCCTTCGGAAATCTTGGGAGATGTGTACAAATCCCCTCCCCCTACGAGGGGGAGGGTTAGGGTGGGGGTGGCATCCCATCAGGAAAGGAGTGAAGAAAGGACTTTCAACCCACCCTCTTAGGGTTAATGCAAATCTGGGTCGGCCAAGGCGGTTACGCAGTAGCCCGGACGGACAGGTCCAGGGGAGACGAATCGCGCGACTCCGCCAGCCGATGCCCCGGGCTGGAAGGTTCCAGGAAGGTAATGGAGTCGTAAAAGTCGTCCAGGGCCACGAAAACGCCGTTCAGCTCGGCCCATTCTTTCATCCGCCGGTTGCAGGAATGGGTCCAGGAAAGGACTTCCACCCGCCAGCCCCGTTGTCGCATTAGCTCCAGAGTTATGTGGAACCCATCATTTTTCAGATAGCCGGCCCCGTCCCCGGTCAGCAGGACTACAACGCCCGGGGCACCGTTATAGTCCATAGCGTCTTGCAGCATCGCCAGTTGCAGTAGCCGGTCTGGTATTTCATGTTACCCCAAGTCTAACCTGAGTTGGTTGAACAGTTTGACTTCAACGCCCAGGTTCTCTATCCGGTTCCATAAATTACGCATTTCCGGCGGCACCGACCCGGCGGCAATGGCTTTCCTTAAAGGCCGGTCTGCATGGGCCAAGCGCAAAATGTTGTCGAAGTTGATACGCACCCTTTGGCGTGCGTCAATGTGCTCGTTTTGTTCCTCAGCGATACGCTGGGCTTCGATGAAAATGTTGGAGTTGTCCCAATAAACAAATACTTCTTCCATTGTCTCTCCGCGCTCCCGGAAAGGCTGGCTAGCCCCGGGGCAGGCCCAACCCCCGCCCGGCGATGATGTTGCGCTGCACTTCCGACGTTCCCGCCGCAATCTTGTGGGAAAAGGCAATCATCCAATGTTCCTGCACCCGGCCCTTCAACGCAGCCCGCGGCTCTCCCCGCGCCAGCGCGCCATACATCCCCAGAATCTCCAGGCAGGCGTTGGCGCTGCGCTGGAGGCTTTCGCTGCCGAAGACTTTGCTGATGGACGCCTCCTTGTTGGGAACCTGCCCCTCCCCTTGCAGGTAGGCCACGTTATAGGCCATCAGCCGGGCCACTTCGCACTCGATATAACGGTCGGCCAGCAGGTTCCGCACCCAGGGCGTCTTAATCAACGGCTGTCCCTGACGCCGGGTGTCCTCGGCGTACTGCCGGGTCTCGTCCAGCAGCCGCCGGCCCATCGCCGAGTAATCAATCCCCGACCGCTCGAAGTCCAGCAGCGTCACCGCCACGTACCAGCCCATGTTTTCCTCACCCACCACGTTCCGCCGGGGAACCCGCACGTTGTCAAAGATGACCTGGTTGAATTCGTGGCCGCCGGCCATGTTGATGATGGGCCGCACCTCTATGCCCGGCGTTTTCATGTCCACCAGGATAAAACTGATGCCCCGGTGCCGGGGCGCCTCGGTATCCGTCCGTGCCAGACACATTATCCAGTCCGAGCGGTGGGCCAGCGTGGTCCAAATCTTGGCCCCGTTGATAACGAAGTCATCCCCGTCCAGCACCGCCCGGGTGTTCAGCGACGCCAAGTCCGAGCCGGACTCCGGTTCGCTGTACCCCTGGCACCATTGCACTTCGGCCCGGGCGATGGGCGGTAAATGGGTCTGCTTCTGCTCTTGGGAGCCGTGAATCATCAAAGTCGGCCCCAGCATCCGCACCCCGAAAATGTCCCGCCCCGGCGCCCGCAGGTAGGCCAGTTCCTCGTTGTAAATGGCCGACCGAACTGGCGAAGCGTCCTGGCCTCCGTATTCCTGGGGCCAGTGCATGGTCAGCCAGCCTTTAGCCGCCAGCTTTTGACGCATATCCCTGGTAAACTCCCAGTCCCATTCCTCGGGCCAGCGTCCGCCGCCCTCCCAGTCGTCGGGAAGTTCCTGCTGCACAAAACTCCGCAACTCATGGCGGAAAGCGTCATCTTCCGGGGTAAACTTAAACTCCACTGAACGGCTCCTGTCTATGGGGTATCGTCAAATTAAGGATGAAGTATCCCCGCGTCTGTTTCCGTCATTCCCGCGAAAGCGGGAATCCAAAAGTCCCAATCCCGTAACGTCGCATTGGAGGAAAGTTCCCGGATTCCGGCCTAAGTCTGTCCTGAGCATGGCCGAAGGAGTCGGAATGACGGTGAATATGACGACACTTCTTAATCGCAAAACCCTGATTCAAACTCCTTCCCCAGGCAAAGGGGAAATGACGGGATGGGACAAAACCCCGCCGGGCATAAACCCGGCGGGTTGCTACGGTGCCCGACACTGACAGCAGGGTAGGCACATTTATGCCGCGATGGCGTGGGACGCTAAGCTCCCACCGCCACGCACGTCACCGTCCTGACTACGCCGGTCACGGTGTGAATGCGCTCCGTAACCACGTTGCCCACCACTGACATATCATCGCCTTCAATGACGGCGATGATGTCGTAGGGGCCGGTCACCACGTCCACCGTGTCAACGCCCTCCAGGTCGCGCAGCGTCGCCGCTACGTCCCGGGTCTTGCCCACGGCGGTTTCAACCAACAGATACGCCTTGGTAGCCATGCTGCCTCCTTGGCCAATGGGGGAAAGTTGGGGTCGAATGAGGGAAATTGTCCTTGCCGGGCCGTCTGGACAGCCTGGGGCTAATTCTACGAACCGCCCCGGCGTGTGTCAATTTAGGATTGCGGTTGTTCAACCCTGTAACCCCCATCCCAACCTTCCCCCATTGAAGGGGAAGGGACTAGCGTATAATCTCGTCATGGCCCGCACCATGCCAACCCTTCAAGACGGCGCCGCCCAACTGGGCGTCTCTCTAACCAATGACCAACTGGCCCAATTCCAGGTCTATCAACGGGAACTTGCCGACTGGAACCGCCGCGCCAACCTGACCGCCATCACCGCACCGGACGAAGTCGAAACCGGGCATTTCCTCGACTCCCTGACGTTGTGCTTGGCCGTTTCCCCTGTGGACTTGGCCCATTATTCCGTCATTGACGTGGGGGCCGGCGCCGGATTCCCCGGTCTGCCGGTAAAGCTGGCCTTCCCCGGAATCGCCTTGACCCTGGCCGACTCGGTGGCCAAAAAGACCCGTTTCCTGAGTCACCTGGCCGCCACCCTGGGATTGACCGGCGTTGACATCCACACCAGACGCGCCGAGGAACTGGCCCACGACCCCCAACTGCGCGAATCTTTCGAGCTGGCCTTGGCCCGGGGCGTCGCCAAACTGCCCGTCTTGCTGGAATATACCTTGCCATTCTGCAAAATCGGCGGGCGGGTAGCGGCCTGGAAACGCGGCGACATTGACGAAGAACTTGCCGCCGCCGAAAACGCCGCCCCGGTTTTGGGGGGCCGGATAACCGCCGTCCATCCCGTCAACCTGCCCGGCCTCACCGACAACCGCATCCTGGTTGTAACCGAAAAGGTAAAACCCACGCCGCCCAACTACCCCCGCCGCGTCGGAATCCCCGCCAAACGGCCGCTAAAACCCCGTAAACTTTAGCGGATGTGGAAAAAAATCCCCTCCCCCTACGAGGGGGAGGGTTAGGGTGGGGGTGAAAACCTTGGCGTCAAAATGCGACTGCCTTATGCAATCCCCCAATTTGCGGCCCGCCAACCCCCAAGGTATCATTGACGATTGACGGCGTTTCATTCCGGCCAAGCCTCCCCGGGACGGATTAGACGCCGGGAATGTGGATTCCCGCTTGCGCGGGAATGACGACAGGCGAAGAGATTGTTCAGGAGGGCCTTCATGTCCGTAATGGTCACCGGCGGCACCGGCTTTATCGGCAACCGCATCATCCGCAAACTGGTGGAACGGGGCGAAGAAGTGGTCTGTTTCGACCTGGCCCCGCCCCGCGCCAACCTGGAACCCTACCTGGACCGCATCAGCCTTTACCGGGGCGACATTACCCAGATTCCCCACCTGCTGGAAGCCGTCAACACCCACGGCGTCCACAAAATCATCCACATGGCGGCCCTGCTGCCCCCCGACACCGAAGACCGCCCCCACTTCGGGATGCTGGTCAATATCCAGGGAACCAACAACGTCTTTGAGGTGGCCCGCTGGACGGGCATTGAGCGGGTGGTTTACGCCAGTTCCATCGCCGTCTATGGCGTGCAGGACACTTTTGGCGACCGGCCCATCAACGAGGACGATCTGGCCGCCCCCATCAATATGTACGGCATGACCAAGGCCGCCAACGACTTCGCCGCCGCCAAGTACCGGGACAACTACGGGCTGGACATTCGCGGCGTCCGCATCTGCACCGTTTTCGGCCACGGGCGCGTTACCGGCATGACCGGCATGATTGGCGGCCTGATGGTGTCGCTGCCCGCCATCGGCCGGCCGGTGTCCATGAACTTCGACCCACAAGAGGCGTCGCCCATGATTCACGCCGAGGACGCCGCCGAAATTTTCGTAGAAGTCGCCTTGAAGCAAGACCTGTCCCACCAGGTTTATATCAGCGGCGGACACCTGGCGACGATTCAGGATATGGCCGACACTGTGCGCGAGTTTATCCCCGATGCCCAAATCACCACTGGAGACCGCCCGGTTCCCCACGTTTACCTGGTGGACAACAGCCGGATGCTGGCCGACATCGGTTACGAAATGCCGCCCCTGCGGGTAAGAGTGCTGGAACACATCAACGACGCTCGCCGGGAAGCGGGAATGTCGCCGATAGAGGGGTAATGCGGCAATTGACCGATTCCCCTACAATCATGGCTGCCCCAATCGGGGCGGGGGAGCGAATATGACCACCATACCGTCGTTGCCGGAACACGGCGAGCAAAGCCCCGAAAACCGAAGGACGATAAGCCGACGGTTCATTTTGCAGGCCCAGGAAGAACTGGCCCAAGGCAACCGTCTCCAAGCCGGGGAAAAGGCGTGGGGAGCGGTAGCCCAGCACTTGAAAATCATCGGCGCCGATAGGGGCTGGAACAACCACACCCACCGGCAACTGGAAAGCATCGGGCGGCAAATCTGCGCCGAGTACCCCGATTATGCGTCTCCGGCGTTTATGGAGGCCCTGTCCGACGCTTACCACAAGGGACATGAGAACTTCTACAACAACAGTAGCAGTTTCAGCGAAGTCTCGGACGTGGTGGAAGAAGTGGGGAAAAGGGCCTTGCCGGTATTGGAAATCCTGGGAACGCTGCCTCCCCGTCCCTTCCGTATCGAGTCCAACACCCAACGGCGTCGGTTGGTAGAACTGACCGGAAACCACGCCTTGCAAGTCGGCGACGACTCGCCGGCAGGATTTTCCCTGCGCCACTAACCGCGCAGTTGGCTACACCGGCGACGTGGACGACCCTGTTTGTTGCCGGGAGCCGCCGGGTTCACCGAATAGGATGTCTTGCACTACCGGGTCTCCCGTCTTGACCATATCATTCTCCCGCCCCGCATCCTGTACCGTGGGCTCGTCCGTCTTAAAAGACTCGACCCGAGTTTCCCACTTGGGAGGCTCAAACAAATCAATCGTTGGCATCCTTTTTCCGGTGCCGCCGACGTTAACCTTGCGGGTACGAAATGTTGACGCAACGCAAATCCGTTCTTGAACCGACGTTACCTTAACGCTTGTTTTTTCCAATTCCACCGACCCAATGAATTCCCCGGTGTCCGGGTCGGTGATTGACGCGCCCGGTGAGCTAAGGATTTTGAAGACCATACCGATTTGCACCCCGTCAGCCGCCCCTTTGTTCAGGGCAACTTCCCGGTCGCTGAGTACCCGGGCCACCTTGCCGCGAATCGGCTCAACGATACTGGTCATATCCCTGGCTGCCTCCTTTCTATTTCCTCAACCTCTTCCGGCACGATGTCCCGCCAATCTTCTAAGGCGTCCCGTCCCGTCGCAATTTGCTCATTCACCAGAGCCTGAATCAAGTCCAAACGGTGGTCGGGATGTTCCCTTTTCAATTCCTCGATTCTGTTTGACAGACGGTGCTGACTCTCATAAAGAGCAGTAACCCGCCGGAACGCTGCCCTAGCGTGAGGTTTTACCAATTCGACCGCCCCCGCCCTGGCCGCGTTCCTGCCGAATATGTAGGAACCCAGTAGCCCCGTTGCCAAAATCAGCAGTTGAAGAAGTCCGACCTCAAAAGTGGTCAGTTCCCGGAATGCAGTGAGTCCTACAACGGTAACCGCCGTAAGGACGCAAATCGTCAGCAGTACGAAAGAGAACCAGTTTTGCACAACGTCCATGCGCCCCGCCCGCATAGTGATTAGCAGTCACGACTGTCCGGCGTTGGGTTTGATAGGCGGACAACTCAGTCATTATAACATCCAGCTAAGTGATAAAGTCCGGGCGAAATCCATCCATGCCCCACGCGCCGCATACCCGCCGGCCCTTTTGCGTTATAATACCCCCGACATTACCCACCCCGGCAATCTAAGGGGGCAGTTATGAGCGTGGCAATCGGATACGTCCCGGGAGCCTTTGGACAGAGCGGCGATAATCCCAACTTCCTGCGGGAGTTGGTGGAAGTCGGCGACAGGTACGGCTACGATTCCATCTGGCTCAGCGACCGCATCGTCAGCAGCCGTTTCAGCCTGGAACCCCTCATTGCCCTTTCAATGGTCGCTGCCTACTCCGACCGCATGAAGTTCGGCACCAGCGTCCTGGCCCTCCCCCTCCGCAATCCGGTGGTGCTGGCCAAGCAGGTAGCCACCCTGGACTACCTTTCCCAGGGCCGTTTCTTTCCCGCCGTCGGACTGGGGCAGGAAGAGCCGGAAGAGTACGAAGCCTGCGGCGTTCCCAAGACCGACCGGGCCGCCCGCACCGATGAGGCTATCGTCCTCATGCGCCGCCTCTGGGAAGAGGACAGCGTTACCCACGAAGGCCGTTTCTTTGCTTGCCACGACGTTAGCATCACCCCCAAGCCGGTGTTCCAGCCTTCGCCCCCGGTCTGGATTGGCGGACGCAGCCCCGCCGCCGCCCGGCGGGTGGGCCGCGTCGGCGACGGCTGGCTGGTTTCCAGCGCCACCCCCGGCGAAGTGGCCGAAGGGCGCGACATCGTTTTCGACACCGCCGCCGACAACCACCGGGAAATCGAAGAAGACCACATCGGCGTACTGCTGGGTTACTACATCTGCGACGATTACGAACAAGCGGCCACCAAGTCCCACCAGTACGTGACCCGCCACCGGCCCGACGCCCACTTTACCGAGTTCACCGCCCTGGGAACCACCCAGCAGGTAGCCGAGTTAATCCAGAGCTACATTGACGCCGGAGCCTTCAAGTTCGCCGTCCGTCCCCTCTGCGCCGGCGATGAATCCCTGGAGCAGTTGGAAATAATGGGCCAGGAAGTCCTGCCCCTGTTCCACCAATGACGCAGCTAGGCCCTCTCCCGCTATGACCGGCCCCGCCGGCCCATCTACTAGTTCCCTGCCGGCTCGGTTGCGCGGAGCGATTCCGCCGGCCCTGCATTACCCCAAGTTTCGGGCTTTCTGGCTGGGTATGCTGGCCTCGGTCGTCGGCTACCAGGTTTTCCAGTTCGGCCAGCTTTGGCTCATGTACCAGATTACCGGCTCCGCCCTTTCCCTGGGCTACGTCGGTTTGGCCAACGCCATCCCCGGAATCGTCCTCAACCTATTCGGCGGCGTTTACGCTGACCGCCTCGACCAACGGCGTCTCATAGTGGTGGCCCAACTTATTACCTCGGCCCTGGTATTCCTCCTGGCTACCCTGACCCTGCTGGACCTGGTGCGGCAGTGGCACATTTTGGCCGTCGCCTTTTCCGTCGGAGCGGTGGAGGCGTTCAACCAACCGGCCCGTCAGTCCCTGTATCCCCACCTCATTGAGCGCCGGGTCCTGGTCAGCGCCATTGCTCTCAACTCCTCCGTCTGGCAGGGAACCCGCATCGTCGCCCCCGCAGTGGCCGGAGTCATCATTGCCCTGGTGGACACCGCCGCCGCATTTTACCTGGCCGGCGTGGGTTCGGTGGTGATGGCCCTGGTCATATTCTTCTTGAAGCTGCCGGCCATTGACCGGGACAGCCGGGGCAGCGCGGCCCGGGGAATGTGGGAAGGATTAAGCTTTATCCGGCGGAACCCGGTCTTTGCCTTCCTAATCGGCATGACCTTCATCAACAGCTTCTTCGGCATGAGCTATATCATAATGATGCCCGTTTTCGCGGTGGACATCCTCAAGGTCGGCGCAGAAGGCCAGGGGCTGCTGGTCAGCGCCAGCGGCATAGCTGCCTTGGCAACCTCGCTATGGTTCGGCTCCCGCAGCCGGGTGTCCCACCAAGGCTTTCTGATGATTGGCGGCGCAGTGCTGTTCGGGGCGCTGGTTGCCGCCTTCGCCATTACCTCCCGGTTGGTGGGGTCCTTCCCCCTGGCATTGGGTATCCTGTTTCTGGCCGGATTCGCCAACTCCGTCTATATGATTAACGTACAGGGACTCCTTCACAGCTTGGTTCCGGACCAGATGCGGGGACGGGTCATGGGTTTCTTCGGCATGACCTGGAGCGTCATGCCCCTGGGCGGGTTGCAGGCCGGCGCCCTGGCCAGCATAGTCACCGCCCCCGTAGCCGTGGCCATTGGCGGGCTGGCCGTGGCGGCCTTCGCTATCGGTCCCGCCTTGCTGAACCCGCGCATTCGCAACGTAGATGCTTTGCTGTCCCAACCCGGCGATGTCGTGACAACACGCCCCGGCCCCTCCGCCGATTAACCCTTACGCGATTTCCGTCTCTTCTGGTGGCAGGATTTCGTCCGGGTCATAGCCTTTGGCCCGGAGCAGGGAGCGCACTTCTGCGATGGCAACTTCGCGGCCTTCTTGTTGGCCTCTTTCAAGACCCTGCTCAATCCCTTGTTCAAGCCCCTCTTGCAGACCCTCTTTGCGCGCCTCTTCCCTGAGTAGTCTATCCCGCTCCTTCATGGCCCGGTACTTGTCGATCCCGCTGAACAGCAACGACATAACGCCACTTCCTCCCAAAACTGCGACGAAGATTATAACAATGAGCCCGCCGCTTACGCCGGCCAAAGTGCCGAGGAATTCGATTGCCGGTTCGTAGGCAACCCACCGGCGCATCGGCCAGCTTTCCGGGGCAAAGGCCCGGATTGACACGATGAATAAAGCGATGCCCGCCGCCAAGCCAAAGGAAACCGTTATCAGCAATTCCACCCGGCGGCTATTCATTGACCAATTATAACACCGCTACACCCACGCCGTTGCCGGAGCATGACGCATCGCCAATCAACCCCGCACATCCTCAATTCCCGCCATGCCAATCCCCAACGTACCCCAAACCCCGAAAATCCTGTATCATTACCCCACTGATTCCTGGTTCCCTTTTCCCATCACCATCATGGCGGGAGGTAACTGATGATTACCAAGGTTGGCAGCCTCTTTGCGGGCAACGTGGATTTGGACGACATCGGATTGGAAGGCATCGCGGCCAACGACCGCTGGCTTTCCGACGAAGACCTGGCCGCGATATTCCCCAAGTGCGAAGCCATCTGCGAAGTCATGGATCGCCGCGGTTACAGCACCTTTTGGGCCGCCGAACACCACTTCCAGCGGGAAGGCTACGAGTGCATCCCCAACCTGCTGATGCTTTTCGTACACTTGGCCCACCTGACCCGGCAACTCAAATTCGGCTGCGGGTTCAACATCAACCCCATGTGGCACCCCCTACGGCTGGCCGAGGACTACGCCACCGCCGACATCCTTACCCAGGGCCGGGTTATCTTCGGCGTGGGCCGTGGCTACCACTCCCGGGAAGTCGAGACCTTCGGCAATCCCATCCTCGACCAGGACGCCAACCGGGAGTTGTTTGAAGAGCAAATCGAGGTTATCTTCAAGTCCTTCAACGAACGGTCTTTCTCCCACCACGGCAAGCACTACGACATACCGCCCGATGTTCCTTACCGGGGTTACGACTTGAAGGAAATCACCCTGGTGCCTCGGCCCCGCACTTTGCCCGTGGAGTGTTGGCAGCCCATCGTCAGCGCCAGCCAGCGCGCCCTGGATTTCATGTGCAAGCACGGAATCAAGGGCATGATTGGCGGCGGCGCGGCCACCGGCGGCGCCAGCGATGAAGTGGTCAAGCGGTGGCAGGAAACGCTAGCCCGGCACGGCAAGGAAACCGAACTGGGCGGCGACCTCATCATCAGCTACTCGGTGCAAATCGCCGACACCGAGCAGAAAGCCATTGACGAAGCCCGCGAGTGGGTGGAAGAGCGCGTCAAGATGTTCGGCCCGCTGGGATTCGTCCCCGGCCTGACGCCCCAGCAGTTGGAAATGCTGGCCGACCCCCGCCGCGCCCGTTCCGCCGGTCTGCCCACCATCGAGCAGGGCGTGGAAAGCGGTTCCTGGTTCGTCGGCCCGCCCGAAACCATCATCGAGAAGATTCAGGAAGTCCAAGACCGCTACCCCGGCCTGGAAGAAATCAACATCGGCGTCACCAACATGGGTATGCCCTTGAAAGCCACCCTGGAGCAACTGGAATGGTTCGGCGAGGCCGTCCTCCCCAAGTTCGCCAACCAGACCCAGGTTGCTGCCCCCGCCGACTAGGGTGGCGTCGTTGCGTTCATGCAAACCCGTCATACCGGCGCAGGCCGGTATCCAGGATTCCTTGCCCTCAAGGACGGTATCTTACGCCGGGATTTTCTGGATTCCGGCTTTCGCCGGTATGACGATACGTCCTTCACGGGTCATAAGTCCCAATAAGTTGCGTTGCTAGGAAGAGTGATGCAAATTTCCAAATACCAGACTCCCAGCAGGATGTTGCCGGAACAGGGAACGTGACCGCATGACCGCCGCCCCCGACAGCGTTCAGATGGACCCGCAAGCCCTCCGGCGAGTGGAGCAGCTTTTCCACCGCCAGTTGGAAAGCGGCCTCCATCCCGGCGCGGCCCTGGCCGTTTACCGCCACGGGCGGCTCGTTCTCGACGTTTTCGGCGGCCTCGCCGACCGCGACGCCTTCAAGCCCGTCAACCGCGGCACCATGTTTATCCTCTACTCCTCCACCAAGCCCCTGGCCGCCATCTGCCTGCATATCCTCTGGGAACGGGGCCGTTTGGCCTGGGACGACCCGGTAGCCGACTACTGGCCCGAGTTCGCCGCCCACGGCAAGGACTCCGTTACCATCCGCCACATCCTGACCCACCAGGCCGGTTTTCCCGAAACGCCCCCGTCCCTGACTTGGAACAAGTGGCGCGACTGGGATTTCGTGGTCAAGTGCATGGAAGACCTGGTTCCCGAATACCAGTCCGGCGAGGTCATGGCCTACCATCCCCGTAACTTCGGCTGGATAATCGGCGAACTGGTGCGCCGCGTTGACGGACGCCCCTTCAACCAGTTTCTGCGGGAAGAAGTCACCGCGCCCTTGGGCATGAACGACGCCTACGTGGGTCTGCCCCCGGAACTGGAATGGCGGGTCTCCCGGGTTCACGCAATGGAAGACTGCGACCGCCCGGTGTCCATCCCGGCCTACAATCAGCCGGAAGTCCACCAGGCGGTACACCCGGCCGGCGGGGGCATCACCACCGCCCGCGACCTGGCCCGTTTCTACGCCATGCTGGCCGGCGAAGGTTCCCTGGACGGCGTGCAAGTCCTGACCCCGGAAACCGTCGCCGAAGTCACCGCCCTGCAAGTTGAGGGCATGGACCTTTCCCTGGCCCAGCGCAAACGCCGCTCCCTGGGTCTGGTGCTGGACGACCCCCGCATGGGCGTTGCAGAGGATTCGGGAATCAACTGCTTCGGCCACGGCGGTCAGGCTACTTCCGTCGGCTGGGCTGACCGTAAGCTGGGCTTGGCCGTCGCCTACATCACCAACGGCGCCCGTTCCGAGGACACCAACGTCCCCCGCCTGGCCGAAATCTCCCAAGCCGTCCGCAACGCCTGCTTGTAGTTCCCCCGCCAAATCGGGTCAAAACCAAAACCACCGCCCTCTACCGTCATTCCGGCGTAGGCCGGAATCCAGAAACCAACACACCAGCCATGTCGGTAGGGCAGGTTTCACCCCGGTCTATCCTTGCCGCAACTACCGTCATTCCCGCGAAAGCGGGAATCCACATCCTTACCCGGAACCGGCGGCAACGCCGCCCAACCCGTCATTCCGGCGAAAAGCCGGCCCTGTACCACGATACGGGGCCGGAATCCAGAAATCCCAACGGTGGGGCATGGACTGGGTGAGGATGAAAAGTCCCTTCCTCCATCGAGGGGGAAGGTTAGGGACAGCATATCCGGCCCCGGAGTGGCTTTTTGGACTGACAAAACGTCCTTGGATGCAGAGCCGTTTATATACTATAATCCCTTGTGCCACCAAATCCTTTAGTCCCTGGCCCTACAACCGGCCCCGCAAAGGAACCGCCATGCACGTCATATTCCTCCAGGACGTTCCCAACCAGGCCCACGCCGGCGAAATTAAGCAGGTCGCCGACGGCTACGCCCGCAACTACCTGCTCCCCAAGGCCCTGGCCGAACCCGCCACCGCCGAAATAATGAAGCGCGTCCACAAAATCAAGGCCGCCGGCGATGAACGCCGCCTCCGGGAAACCGAGGCGATGGAAGAACTGGCCCAAATGCTGGACAACACCAGTATCAGCCTGGCCGCCCGCGTCACCCCCACCGGACGCTACTACGGCGCCATCACCAGCACCCGCATCTCCCAGACCCTCACCGAGACCATCGGCCGCGACATTGACCGCCGCATCGTTGACGTTATCGAACCCATCCGGGAACCCGGCGAGTACGAAATCGCCCTGCGGCTCTCCGCCGACATCTCGGCCACCATCATCATCAACGCCGAGGCGGAAGAATAGGACTGATGTACGCGGAGCGACTCCTTCCCCACGACATTGAGGCGGAGGAGGCGTTGGTGGGGTCGCTGCTCATTGACGGCGATTCCTTTCTCCGGGTGTCCCACCTCATCAAGCCCGAGGACTTCTACCGGGAGCGCAACCGCCTTTGCTTCGCCTCCTGCGTTGACCTTTTCCAACGCAGCGAAGCCATTGACCAGGTGACGCTGGCCCGGGAGCTTTCCCGCACCAACCAACTGGAAGCCGCCGGCGGCATGGCCTACCTCAGCCACCTGGTTTCCATCACGCCAACCTCGGCCCACGCCGAGCATTACGCCCAGCTCATATCCCGCACCGCCACCATGCGCCGCCTTATTGACGCCGCATCCCGTATCTCCGCCTTGGGCTATGAGGATACTGACAACGTAGAGGCCACCCTCCGCCGCGCCGAAGAAACCCTTTTCAGCGTCCGCACCGGCCCGGTGGAGCGGGGCTTTATCCCCCTCCGCCAGGTCTTTGACGCCTTCCTGGAAGAGCGGGCCGACTTAACCGCGGCTTTCCAGGACGATGCCCCCCTGATAACCGGGTTCAACGACTTGGATGAACTGCTGGGCGGTATCCAGCGCTCCGACATGGTTATCCTGGGCGCCCGCCCCGGCCTGGGCAAGAGCGCTCTGGCCGTCAACGTCTGCCTCAACGCCGCCCGCAACGGCGTGACCTGCGGCATTTTCAGCCTGGAAATGAGCCGGGAGCAGTTGGCCTACCGCATTTTGGCCGACGACGCCCAAGTGGACGCCCACCGCCTCCGCCTGGGCCTTTACACCGAGGCCGAAGAACAGCGCATGATTGACTCCATTGGCCGCCTTTCCGACCTGCCCGTGTTTATTGACGACACCCCCTTTCAAGGAATGGTGGAAATGCAGGGCAAGGCCCGCCGCCTGTCCCTGGAACACGGCCTCGACCTGCTGGTGGTGGACTACCTCCAGTTGGTGCAGGGCAACCAGCGGGGGCGCCTCGGCGAAAACCGCGTCCAGGAAATCAGCGAAATCTCCCGCCGCATCAAGGGCATGGCCCGCGACCTCAACATCCCGGTCATCACCTGCTCCCAGCTCAATCGCCTGGTAGAAGGGCGCACTGGCCACCGGCCCCAGCTTTCCGACCTGCGCGACAGCGGCAGTATTGAGCAGGACGCCGACATCGTTGCCTTCATTCACCGGGAGGACATTTACTACACCGAAGACGAATGGGACCAGCATTTTCCGGGCCGTCCCTACCCTCGCAGCATCGCCGAAATCATCGTCGCCAAGCACCGTCACGGCCCCACCGGCAGCGTCCGCCTCCGTTTCCGCGACCACCTGGTGCGGTTTGAGTCCCTGCTGGCCCGGGCCGACGATTTCTAGCCATGCAGTTTTCCGGCTTTCCCCCCAACGTAAACGCCATCGCCGTACCGGAGCCGGTACTGGGCGAACTGCTGGAACAGATTCAGGACCTAGCCGAACTCATAGTTACCCTGAGATTCTTCTGGTTGGTCAAGGGTCGTCGTGGCATACTCCCAGCTGTACCCCAGGATGAATTTCTGAATGACAAGGTACTGGTGCAGACCTTATCCCGGTTGGACGGGACACCCAAGGAAAATATACAACGTGGGTTGGATTTGGCGGTTAACCGGCAAACAATTCTTGCTTTCCATCCGGACCGCGCTCGGCCCGGCCAAGTGTGTTACGCCATCAACATGGCATCTAACCGCCGGGCCCTTACCAGGCAATTTGGTGTTGTATTCGGAGCCGCTCCGCCTCCTTTGGAGCAGCCGGCCTACGAACCCGCGGAGGAAAAACCCAACATTTTCGCCCTCTACGAAAACAACATTGGCACCATTGGCCCCTTAATGTCGGAAAGGCTTCGAGACGCCGAAAACGAATACCCACGGGCATGGATTAACGACGCTTTCCAAATCGCCGTCACTCAAAATAAACGCAGTTGGGCCTATATCTCGGCCATCCTGAAACGCTGGGAAGAGGAAGGAAAAGACGATGGAAAGTCTGGGGGACATTCTGCGCAGGATAACCGAGGGGAATACATTGAGGAGTTCCGACTTAGGAGAGGAGAAATTCCAGGAGAGTATCAATCCGGCTGACTTCTGCCCCCTGTGCGAAGGCGCCGGTTGGGTCAGCCGCGCCGTCCCCGTCGGCCATACCGACTTTGGACAAGCCTTCCCCTGCCGCTGCCAGCAGGCGGACAGCCCCGCCGGGCGGGTAGCGTCGCTGCGCCGTTATAGCAATCTGGGCCCGCTCAGTCGGTTGACTTTCGCCGTTACCAACACTGAGGGAACCATTGCTGATGCTGGTAGCCGGCAACTGTTCAAACAGGCCCTGACCGCCGCTATGAGGTTCAGCGAAAACCCACAGGGGTGGCTGGTTCTGACCGGCCCCAGCGGGTCCGGCAAGACCCATTTGGCCGCCGCCATCGCCAACCGCTGCATTGAGCGCGAGCAGACCACCTACTTCATCGTTGCCGCCGACTTGCTGGACCACCTGCGGGCCGCTTATGCCCCGGATAATCCCGACAATTTCAGCGTCCTTTTCGACCAGGTGCGCCAGGTTCCGGTGCTGGTCCTGGACGACCTGAACCTCCAGACCGCCACCCCTTGGGCGCAGGAAAAACTTTTCCAGGTCATCAACCACCGTTTCAACGCCCAACTGCCCACCGTGTTCACCGTCCGCGGCCCTCTGGAGCGGCTGGAAGAGAGCCTTCGCACCCGGTTGGAAGCAGAAAATTTTTCCCACGTGCTTAGACTGGGCCAATACAATATGCGCTTGGCCCGGCGTTTAGGTGTCCTCAACCCGGATATGCTCCCGTTGATGACATTCGCGAAGTTTAGTCCTCGCGGGAGTGGCACAACTACCGTTGAGCAACAAGCCATGCTGAATTTCGCCCGAAAATCCGCGGTAAACTTTGCAAACTTTCCGAAAGGTTGGATCATGTTTATTGGCCCGTCGGGTGTGGGAAAAACCCACTTGGCAGTGGCCATTGCAGGGGAGATTATCAAGCGAGGCGAGGCAGTGCTTTTTGCCTTCGTTCCCGAATTGATGGACCATCTAAGGGCAACTTTCCGACCTGACAGCCCCTACGACTACGATGAAGTTTTTGAACAAGTCAAAACAGCGCCATTTTTGGTCCTCGATGACCTTGGGGCTGCGAGTAATACACCTTGGGCCGAGGACAAGTTACACCAAATTATCGTCTACAGATACGATAATTACCTCCCCACCATACTTACAGTGTTCGGCCCGATAAAAGAGTTGGAAAAAACGAAACCCCGTATCGCATCTCGGCTTCAGAACCCTGAAATGGTGGAATGGTGCCCGCTTGACGTTCCGGACTACCGGACCAGGCACCGCCCTAGAACCTAGCGTCCGTCAAGTCTAATCCCTAAGCGCGATTCCCCCGTCCTTCGCCAATCAACGGGTGGTAAGACACAGGGCCGGCAGTTATAATTGAACATCCCAAGACCATCAGCGGGCGTAGCTCAGTGGTAGAGCCCTAGCCTTCCAAGCTAGTTACGTGGGTTCGATTCCCATCGCCCGCTCCAACGCATACGGGCCAATAAGAAAAACCCCGCCAACTGCGGCGGGGTTTCTTGCTGGGAAAGGGTTGATTCCCGCGAAAGCGGGAATGACGGCAACAGTTGTAGGTTTTGCAAATACGCCAAGGGCGAGGTTGGTTACCCCGCCAACCGCCTTTCCACCGCTTGCGCCAGTTGTTCCGTGTCCAGGTAGGCCGTCAACTGTCCCTGCTCATCCGGGGCAAAGTTCTCTTCCCGTTGGAACTCCGCTACCAGGGCTGTCACCAACTCCCGCCGGGCCTGGCCGGTTAAGGCCGCCAACCCCGGCGGATTGGATTCCAGGTAGCGGTCAATCTCTTCCGTCAGCAGTTCCACTTCCACCGCTTGACGCTGGATTTGTCCAATGCCTTGAAGGTGGCTGCCCAGGTAGCACCCCCCGAACTGGAGCCACTGGCAGCTGCGGCCCTCAAAGTCCGCATCCCACTGGTAGCGGGGTTCCAGTTGGTGCTGCGCCAGGTAGTCCTTCACCTGGGCGTCCTCGTTGTCCGGGTTTTCGGTGTCGAAAACCATCTGGACGGTGTACATGAAAAACCCGGCGGGTTCGACCTTGATGAACATGGCAGACCTCGGCGACTAAAGACCCTGCACGAATCGGGTCAATCGTTCCAACGCTATCTTGATATTTTCCTGCGAGTTGGCGTAGGACAACCGGACGTACCCCTCGCCGTATTCGCCGAAAGCGGAGCCGGAAAGGATGGCAACCCCGGCTTCCTGGAGCGACCGTTCCTCAAATTCGGCGCTGGTCAACCCGGTGCCTCGGATGCTGGGAAAGACGTAGAAAGCCCCCTCCGGTTCGGGACAGTTTACGCCGGGGATGCTGCGCAAGCCGTCGGTAATCAGCCGTCGCCGTTGCGAAAACTCGGCGGTCATGGCCTGCACTTCGTCCTGGGGGCCGTCTAGGGCGGCGACAGCGGCAATCTGGCTGAAAGTGGCGGCGCAGGAAACGCTGTTCACCGCCAGCCGGGTGATGTGCGGCACCAGTTCCGGCGGCATGATGCCATAGCCCAGCCGCCAGCCGGTCATAGCGTAGCTCTTGGAGAAACCGTCCAGGATGATGGTGCGTTGCGGCATATCGGGGAAAGCGGCGATGCTGAAGTGTTCGCCGGTATAGAGGATGTCCTTGTAAATTTCGTCGGCCATGACGTAAAGGCCATCGCGCTGTTTGGTCATGTTGGCGATGGTTTCCAATTCCTGTCGGCTAAGGGCCGAACCGCAAGGGTTTTCCGGGGAGTTGAGGATAATCAGGCGGGTCTTATCGGTGATTCTTTCCGCCAGGTCGTCCAATTCCGGGTGATAGCCCGACTCTTCCATCAGGCGCATTGGCACCGGCGTGGCCCCGGAAAACCGAATCATGGACTCGTAAATGGGAAAGCCGGGGTTGGGATAGACGATTTCCACGCCGGGTTCTCCCAGGGCCAGAATCACGTAGAACATGATGGGCTTGGCGCCGGGAGTAACGACGACGTGGGACGGGTCGGTGTCTATGCCCCGCACTTCCCGGCTGTTGCGGGCGATAGCCTCCCGCAGTTGGGGCAGCCCGGGAGTGGGGCCGTAATGGGTCTGGCCGTCCTGGAGGGCGCGGATACCCGCCTCGACGATGTGCCGGGGCGTGTCAAAGTCCGGCTCTCCGATTTCCAGGTGAACGATTTCCCTTCCCTGGGCTTCCAGGGCGCGGGCCTTGGCCAAAACCTCAAAAGCGGTCTCGGTGCCCAGGTTCATCATGCGGTTGGCTACGGTCATGGATCCTCCGTTGGAGAGTAGTAGGGACGGTTATTCCTCTGGCCGGGCCGGTATTTTGGATTCAACCAGGGCAACAATTCTTTCCGCTGACCGGACCGCCGTCTCCGCATCGGCTAGTTCGTACCGCCTGAATGCGTGGGTGTTGGCGTCCGGGTAGCGAGAGTGAATGTAATAAGAATCCAAGGCTTCGGCGTCGGTTATGTGGGCGGCAAAGTCCTGGTCTTGCCCGGCGCACCTGTCGGCCAACTCTGCCGCCAAGTGGGTACGCTCCAAAGGCAAGCCACGGTAAACTAGGAATCCCTTTAGGGCTTTCTCAACGGCTTGTTGGGAATAGAAACAAGCCCCGTTGGTAGATTCGGCATCCAGCAAGACCTTGGCATTGTACAAATCTTCTCCCGCACCTTGCAGCCAGTTTCGACCATATAACAGCCTTGATTCCATAGTCGGTTCCTTCAAGCGCGATTTAAGCGGCGGCGCGCCGGGGATGGGGTTCCGGTCATAAACCACCACGCCGTCGGTGAAGGCTGCCGCCAGGAAGGGGTTGCGCCGTTCAATCATCCCTTCCACTTCCGCGGGGGTATAAACGATGATGTCCACGCCAACGCCCAACAGGGCCGGGAGAAGGTCTTCGCATTCCCGCCGCCGTTCCTGACGGTGCAGGTCGGTATCTTTGATAACAATCAGGTCAATGTCGCTGTGTTCCCCGGCGTCGCCCCGCGCCAGCGAACCGAACAGGACAATCTGCTCCGGTTCATACTTCCGCAACCCGGCGACCACCCTTTGCAGAGCAGCGTCCAGGCGGGTGGGTTGAGTCGCCGGGGAGGTCATTTACGCCTCTGGCCGGGGCGGTATTTTGGATTCAACCAGGGCAACGATGCGCGCGGCGGCTTCAACTGCCCGTTCTGCCTCCGGCAGTTCGTAGTTCTTGAACACGAACCCGTTGCCTTCTTCCGCGTATCGGGTATCGGTGTAAAGGCCGGTCACTGCGTTGGCGTCAGCGGCGATGGAACGAAAATCTGGGTCCTGCTCGATGCACCGGGCGGCCAATCCCATTACCGAATGACTGCGCTCCAAGATAAAGCCGCAATAAATAAGGAAGGCTTTCAGGGCTTTTTCGGCGGCTTGCTGGGCGTGGAAACAAGCGGCATTGGCGGCATCGGGGTTCAACAACATCCGGCTTGCCCGCAAATCGTAATTGGCGCTGTCCAGCCAAACGCGCCCGTTGAGAATCCTTGTCTCCATAGTCGGTTCCTTCAAGCGCGACTTAAGCGGCGGCGCGCCTGGGGTGGGGCTGCTGTCGTAAACCACCACGCCGTCGGTAAAGGCTGCCGCCAGGAAGGGGTTGCGCCGTTCAATCATCCCTTCCACTTCCTTCGGCGTGTAAACGATGATGTCCACGCCGACGCCCGACAGGGCCGGGAGGAGGTTTTCGCATTCCCGCCGCCGTTCCTGCCGGGGCAGGTTGGTATCTTTGATAACAATCAAGTCAATGTCGCTGTGTTCGCCAGCGTCGCCCCGCGCCAGCGAACCGAACAGCACTATCTGCTCCGGTTCATACGCCATCAACCCGGCAACCACCCTTTGCAGGGCTGCGTCCAGGCGGGCGGTTTGTGTCGCGGGAGCGGTCATTTATTCCGCGCCC
This sequence comes from Dehalococcoidia bacterium, assembly GCA_963665735.1. GTDB lineage: Bacteria > Chloroflexota > Dehalococcoidia > Lucifugimonadales > UBA3495 > CATOSK01. Next base: position 2,820,284 of record OY762444.1, read on the forward strand.
CGCTGCACCCGGTTCTGGGTGCGAACCGGCAGTCCGTAGATGGAAATGAACCCCTCGGCGGCGGAATGGTCAAAGGCGTCGCCCCGGTCGTAGGTGGCTAGCTGGTGCTGGTACAGCGCTTGCGGAGCGCGGCGTCCCACCACGGTGCAAACGCCCCGGTGCAGCTTTACCCGAATATCGCCGGTAACGTACCGCTGGGTACTCTGCACGTAGGCGTCCAAATCCTCCCGGTGGGCGGTGAACCACAGGCCGTTATAAACAATGTCGGCGTATTCCTGGGCGATGCGGGCCTTGGTGCGGGCCTGGTCTTTGCTCAGGGTCATGGCCTCCAGAGCTTGGTGGGCCGTGTGCAGCGCCACCGCCGCCGGAGCCTCGTAAATTTCCCGGGACTTGATGCCCACCAGCCGGTTTTCCACGTGGTCAATGCGGCCGATTCCGTTTTCACCGGCCACGGCGTTCAGGTGCCGAATCAAGGCCACCCCGTTCATTTCCTCGCCTTCAATGGCCGTGGGAATGCCCTGCTCAAAGTGAATTTCCAGGTACGTCGGGCCGGTCGGAGTCTGGTTCATCGGCCTGGTCCACTCGAAAGCCTCTTCCGGGGGTTCCAGGTCCGGGTCTTCCAGCTCCCCGGCCTCGGCGCTGCGTCCCCAAAGGTTTTCGTCCACCGAGAACCGGCTCCGGCTGGGACTGATGGGCAGATTGCGCTCCCGCGCGTAGTCCAGTTCGTCCTCCCGCGACATTCCCCACTCCCGGATGGGCGCAATCACCCGCACGCCGGGAGCCAGGGCCGCCACCCCAACGTCAATGCGTACCTGGTCGTTCCCCTTGCCGGTGCAGCCGTGGGCCACCGCGGAGGCCCCTTCGCTGAGGGCGGCTTCGGCCAGGCATCGGGCGATGAGCGGACGGCCCAGGGCGGTAGCCAGGGGGTACATCCCCTCGTAGATGGCCCCGGCCTGGAGCGCGGGAAAGACGAACTCTTTAACCAGGGTATCCCTGGCGTCTATGGTCAACGCCTTGGATGCGCCCACGGCCAGCGCGCGGCTGCGAATGGACTCCAGGTCAACCATGCCCAGGTCCATAGTCAACGTAATGACCTCGGCGTCGTACTTTTCCTTCAGCCACGGCACGGCCACCGAAGTATCCAGGCCGCCACTGTAAGCCAGCACGATTTTTTCAACGGGTTGGGGCGATTGGGTCATGGAGTTTAGTCTCCTGTCGGTTGAGTTAGAGGGGCAGTTCAAGATTCGGTGTCGTGACCCTGGTTGATTCGGACTTTTGACTCGGTAACGACCACAAAGTTTCCTTCCAGCCGGGAAATGAATTCTGCCATCAAATCCCGCAGCACGGCAATTTTGCTGTCGGGCGTTTCATCGTCCAGCCTTAGCAAGACCACTCCCTTGTGCGGATGGCCCTGACGGAAAACCAACTCGCCGTAGTCTTTATCGCACGTAACCACGATGCGGTTTTCGGCAAACGCCCACCGCAAGATGTCAACATCGTCCATTCCCCGGCGATCCCGGAAAACGGAGACGACATTGTGCTCTTCCAAAAAAAGCCAGTGCGCCACCAAGGGGCCGACGCATTCGTCCACCAGAAAGCGAATCAGGCGCTCTCCACCGTCAAGGGCATGAAAGTTATGTCCTCTAGGGATTTTTGAGCGAACAGCAGGCACGCCAGAATGTCTTCCCGGGTCAACCCGGGATATTCGGCCAGGATTTGCTCAATGGTCATATCATGCCCCAGCAGTCCCAGGATAAGTTGTACCGTCAGACGGCTCCCCCGAATGACCGGCTTGCCCACCATGACCTTGGGGTTAATGGCTATGCGTTCCAGCAGTTGCCTTTCTTTTTCGTTCATATCAACTCCTTCCAAAAATCCGTTCCAGAATGTCCAATCGTTTGATGGCGGCTAGGTAGATTAAGGGAGACGCATTACTGACCGCCGTCATATCGCCGTTACCCTCCCAGAGTTTTCAAGTCCTCCTCCAACTCCGATAGGCCGTAATGTATGGCTATCCGCCGGTCGCCCAGCGTCCGTTGGAAGCGGTATTGACTGACGCCGGCGAGTTGGCTGGCTTGCCCCAGGGTAAGTTTTTCTTTCTGAAAAAGCAGGACGGCGATTTCCTCCCGCAGTTCCGCCTCCGACATTCCGGCATAACGCAGCGTTTCGTCGGGAATGACCAGGCTCATGGTTTACCCCTCTCTTTCTGCACCCCGACGAAATGGGGCAATGAATTCACGTCGCAATCTTCATCGTTGAGACACAGGCCGATGACCTCTTTCATATTCTCCATAAACTCTTCCAGGGCGCGGCCCTGGCTGAAACACGCTGGAAGTTGGGTTACCTCTCCCACCAGGAAATCATCCTCGTCCTTCTCGACCACCACGAAGAACTCCCGATTCTTACCTTTTATAGCCAATTCCGTCTTGTAAACCCCGACGAACTCGGCGCGGTCATCCAGGTCATCGTCCACCAGGCAGGCTTGGATTGACTGCCGCATATTTGCCATCAGTTCATCCAGAGTCCAGCCTTGATTGACGCACTCCCGAAGTTGGGGGGCCTCACCGACAAGGCAACCGTCTTGGCCCTTCTCGATTACGACGTAGAACTCTCGGTTTGGCACTTGACCCTCTCCATCTGGTGGGTATCGCCAATTTCATAACCCGCCATACCCGCCCCCCAACCGTCATTCCCGTCCCCCAACCGTCATTCCCGCGAAAGCGGGAATCCACAACCGGCGCCCTTAGATACGTTTTCGGTGGCGAGTAATTCCGGCATCCGTCGCTTTCAAGAATAACGGCTTGGTTCGACGACACCCACTAGGACAGGAAACGGGATTTGCCCGCTAAATCTTCCCCAGGGCTTCCTCCAACCGGCCTACGGCTTCGTCAATTTCCTCCGGCGTGACGGTCAGCGGCGGCATGAACCGCACCGCATTGGGCCGGACACCGTTCAGCAGTACCCCGGCTGCGTTGGCGTTGGTCAGCACTTGGCCGGAAATGTCCCCGTCAAACTCCAGGGCGGCCAGCAACCCCTTGCCCCTGGCCTCGGCGATGAAGGAAAAACGCGCCTTCAGTCCGTTCAGCCGATCCAGCAGGTGCGACTCCATCCGCTTGACGTGGGCCGGAATGTCGTTGTCAATCAAAAACTTGGTGCCGGCATAGGCGGCGGCGGTGGTCAGGGCGTTGCCCCCGAAAGTAGAGCCGTGGTCGCCGGGGGTCAGGGCCATCGCCGCCTCCTTGGACATGAAAGCCCCGATGGGAACGCCGTAGCCCAGTCCCTTGGCCAGGGTCATCACGTCCGGCTCGACGTTGTATTCCTGGTAGCCGAAGAGACTGCCCAGCCGTCCCAGGCCCGTCTGCACTTCGTCCAGAATCAGCAGCAGGTTGTTGCGGTCGCACCACTCCCGGACGCGGATAAGATAATCGTCGTCGGGGATGTTGACCCCGCCCTCGCCCTGCACCGGCTCCAGCATCACCGCGGCGGTGCGGTCGGTGGTGGCGTTCATAATGGCCTCAACGTCGTTAAAGTCCACGTGAACGAAACCGGGCTGGAGGGGCAAAAACGCCTCCTGGTAGTGGGGCTGGCCGGTGGCGGCCACCGTGGTGGCGGTGCGCCCGTGGAAGGAATTGAAGGCCGTAATGACTTCGTAGGCACCGTCCCGGTTCTGCTTGCCGTACTTCTTGGCCAGCTTCAGAGCGCCTTCGTTGGCCTCCGCGCCGCTGTTGCCGAAAAACACCCGGTCGAGGCAGCTATTTTCCACCAGCAACTCCGCCAGTTGAAGCTGCGGCACGGTGAAGAACTGGTTGGAAGTCTGAATCAGGGTGCCGGCCTGCTCCACGATGGCTTGGGTAATAACCGGGTGGGAGTGACCCAGGTTGTCCACGGCCCAACCGGCCACGAAGTCCAGGTATTCCTTCCCGTCGGCGTCCCAAACCCGGGTGCCTTCCCCCCGGACGATGACCACGGGTTGACGCCGCACCGTCTGGGCATAGTACTTCTGCTCAATGGCAATCCACTCTTCGCTCTTGGTCATGGGGTTCCTCCTTTTCGATTGGTGGCCGGGAGTCGCCGCCCCCGTCCTGCCCGTATCCCCGTCCCTTACCCTTCGGACGTGGGGGAATGGGCCTTTGGTTCTTGCATAGCTGGCTTGGTCAATTGGGCGCCGATGCTGCCCCGTCTTCTTCCAGCGTCTCTTTCAGTTGGGACAGAATTTCCTCCAGTTGGCCCAGGGTTTCCTTCAATTCTCCCACCTGACGCTCCAGGTCATTAAGTTGGGGCAGGGAACCGGCCGGCGCGCCGTCCTCCGTTGCCGCCGTTCCCGACGCGACCGGGGCCTCCGGCGACGCCCTACCCTGGGCGGCAATGGCGTCCAACAGCCGGTCAATCCCTTCGTCTATGGTGTCCGCCATTACCAGGTTGCTGTCGTCGGCTAGTATAACCTTTTTCAACTCCGGAAAGGCCAACGCCTCCGATTGGAGATACAACGGTTCAACGTAGATTATCGTATCGGCGATGGGAATTACCAGCAGTTGCCCCCGGATAATCTCCGAGCCGGAGCCGTCCCAAAGCGTGAACTGCTGGGAAACCGACTGGTCGTTTTCAATGCGGGCCTCAACCTGGCTGGGGCCGTCAATCTGCCGGTGGTCGGGAAGCTGGAAACTCATCAACTGCCCGTAGTCCGGCCAATCGTTGCGGGCGGCCAGCCACGCCACCAGGTTCTTCTTCTCCCCCGCCGGAGTCAACGGCAGCAGCAGCACGAACTCTTCCCGTTCCTCTTCCGGCAGTTGCATCACCAGGTAGGACGGCACCACCTCAACCCCGGTCTTGGCGATGCGGGTTTCCAGCGGCAGCGCCCACTGCTCGGCTTGGTTGAACCACACTTGGGGGTCGGTGACGTGATAGCGCAGGTACAGCCGCGCCTGGGTGGAAAACAACCCTACCGGATAGCGCAGGTGTTCCCGCAAGTCCGCCGGCATATCCCCAATTTCCTGGAACAGTTCGGGAAAAGCCCGTTGGTACATTTGGGCCAGCGGGTCCTCCGGGTCTATCAGGTAAAAGTCCACCGAGCCGTTGTAGGCGTCAATCACCACCTTGACGCTGTTGCGGATGTAGTTGACTTTTTCATCCCCGCTGTCGGACAGGATGGGCGGCAGTTCCCCCTGGTCTCCCTGCACCGGCGTCGAGTAGGGATAGCGGTCGGTGGTGGTGTAGGCGTCAAGAATCCACCAGAGCTTGCCCTCCTTGTCCAGCACCGGATAGGGGTCTTTGTCCAGGGTCAGGAAGGGGGCCAGGACGCCCACCCGTTCCCGGATTTGCCGCCGGAACTGCAACCGACTTTCCTTTCCGATGCGGTCGCTGAGCAGCACGTTCACGTCGGTCAGCAGCGTGGCGAAAGCCAGCCGCCGCATCGGAGAGGAAAGGGCAACCCCCCCGGAACCGGAATATCCCTCATAGTCGTCCAGGGCCGGGTTCACTTCCCGCAGGCTGGTGTTGACGATGGCGAACTTCTCCGCCGACTCCCCGTAATAAACCTCCGGGCGCGCTACCGGCAGCTTGCTCTGGATAGGAATGTCGCGGATAAAGAACTCCGGGCGTCCCTCCCCGGGGGTGAACCCGGTAGCGGGACTCATCGCTACCCCGTAGCCGTGGGTGTACTGGAGCCGCTGGTTAACCCAGTTGCTCGCCCCTGGCGGCAGGTTGGGGTTCAGTTCCCGCGCCGCCACCAGCACTTGCCGCAACCGTCCGTCCACCTGGTAACGATCCGAGTCCATATTGAGGAAGTTGTAGTAAAGCTCCATGAATTGAAGCTGGTTGTAAGCGTCTTTCAGGGGCGTCAAGTCCCAAAGCCGGATGTTGTCCAGCGTGTTGCGGTTATTGTCCAGCGCTGCCCGGTCCAGGTGGCCGTCGGCGGCATAGGGGCGTTCCTCAATCAGGTCCAGTTGATACGCCGCGCGGGTGGCCTCGATGTTGTGCCGGATGTACGGTTCCTCCCGGGTAAATTCGTTGGGCGACACCTGGAACCGTTGGAACAGCGCCGGAAACGCCAGCCCCGCCAACAAGGCCATGACCACCCAAAGGCTGACCGAACCCGCCGCCAGACGCAGGCCCCGGTAGAAGGGACTGATAATCAGCCCTGCCGCCGACAGCAGGGCAATGGCCGTAAGGAACCAATACGCCGGAATCCGGGCTTTAATGTCGGTATAGGTCGCCCCATACACCGCGCCCCCGGCGGACAATGCCAGTTCGTAAATCGCCAGCGCGTGCATCGCCGCCAGGGTCACCAACAGGGCCGCCCCCAGAAAGGCCAGGTGCTTGAGCATCCGGTAAATCTGCTCCCCGGTCTCCCCCTGCCTCTCCCTGGTCCGCAAAGGCAGATTCACCCCCCGTATGCTGAAAATCGCCAGGTACAGTATCACCGTGGCAACCAGGGCCGTGATTAACAGTCCGGTCAACCAGCCCCGCAGCATTTGCAGCAGGGGCAAAACCACCACGTAGAAAGAAACGTCCCGGCCAAAGGCAGGATCGGCCACCCCGAAGGGGATGTAGTTGAACAGGAGAACCAACGGCTCCCATCCCCCGGAGGCGGCCAGCCCGAAGAGGGGACTGGCAATGAGGACGGTCAGCACCACCCCTATGCCCAGGGTGGTAGCCATCAAGCGCAGCGAGTCCATTGCAATGGGCAGCGACGACAGCCCCAGGGAAACCCGCACCGCGAGATGGAAGTTGCCCAGCAGGACGACCATGGCAATCATGGTGCCAACGCCGAACATGACCACCCGGAACATGGCAATCCGGCTGAAGACTTCGGAAAACCCCAGGTGCTTGAACCAAAGGACGTTGGTATAGACCCACAGCATCCACCAGCACAGCAAGAGGATGCAGACCACGATTACCAGAATCGTGCCGTAGCGGATAATCCGGTCCAGTTGCCTTGAAGAAATGCCGGGCAGCAGGTTGGGCGATCCTTCGGCGTCGTTGCTAAGGTCGTAGCGCATGAACGAATTTTAGCAGGTTTGGGGAGATTATCCCCACCCCCCGCAATTGGCCCTGAGGTGAAGAGATAAACGGAGGCGTCAAAATGGTTGCGACGTTTAACCGAAGAGGTTGGTAAGCCAGACCAGGAAATTGCGGCAAAGGGGGCCATCAACTTCCAGGTCTCGGGCGCCAATGGCCAAACCCATTTGCCTGGGTTCTTCGCGAGCAGCCAGCCAAGCGTAGAGCTTGGCGCGAGAGGTCTTTTTCTCCGTGAATTTCCTGTTTTCCAGAGGGATTCGGTCTATATATCGCTCGGAAAGGGGCCATACCGGATCGCCACTGGGAATCATTCGTGTTACAAAATCTTCGAGTTCACCGGGCGATTCGTTGTCCGGCATAAGCCAGATACCGACGCGAGGTTTCCCTTGCGGATTTACTACCCTTCCCGTTGCACTCAAACTGTCAGGATTTATATCTTCCTCCAATAACCGATGTCTTACAGCATTCCAGCGCGCTGATTCGTCCGTGTCCGCATCTACAAGAATGCCTGGCGCTTGCAAACCGGGGGCGTTTAACTCTGCCCCGATTGTATCAAGCAATTGGTCAAATCCATTTCTCTCTCGGACGAAAAAGTCCGGCAACGACGGATGACGGTCGCACAAATGCCGAACCACGTGCTTGTCGTCCTGACCCTCGACCAACAAGACCCGAGGCTCCGGTTTGATTTCTACAATATGGGCCATGAATTACCTGGTCTCAATCCCGTAATCGGCCGCCGCCGCCAGGTTCCTCTCGGAATAATGTACGGCTTTAATTCCATGGTCGTCTTTTTCCAGGCGCACCAGCAGGCCGTCCACCTCCTCAATCTCCGTAGCGGCCCGACTGAAACCAACAACGCAGTCCCAGCTATGGGTGGTGGCAATTACCTGGACGTTGTTGTCCAAAGACGCTCGCAGCACCATCCTCCAAAAGGCGGCTTGTACCGTGTGGTGAATGCCGTTCTCCGCTTCATCAATAACCAGAAACCCGCCCCGGCTGTTAGCCAGAGCCAACGCGATGCTGTACATACGGACAGCGCCGTCACCCAGACTCCGCAGCGGTATCATCTGGCCCTGTCCTTCTACACTGACCATAGCCATGCGGCTGTCGCCCCTCCCCTTGGTGCCTCTATTGTCAGCGACCATCGTAACCCGTTTCACTGAATCGCCGTAAACCAGCCGCAGCGCATCCATAGCCCGGTCATCCTGGTTGTTCAGCGTCACCCTGTCCCAGAAACGGCCAATGTCGCTGTTGTACGGCACATTCGGCCCCGAAGATTGACAGCGAATGCCCGACCGATTCTCCGATTCCGTATATCTCCCTCGCCCCCTCGGAAGTCGGTAGGCTCTCCGAAGGGAAGGAAGATTGTACGCCTGTTCAATACCTCCAAAGTCAATCTTCAGGGGAAGTTCGTTAACGTCGGTAAACTGGCCAAGAAAGACTGGCTCCCGTTGTTGCAACCCTGGCCCGGTCTTGATGCTCAGTTGCGGACCGTAACTTTGAGGGCCTATTGATATGCAGGCGTCGAAAGGCCGCCGGTCAAAGAAAAGGCCGGCGAAGTCGGGCGCCGCCGCATCTTCCCCATTTTCATCCACGGACATGGTAAGTTCATCCCGGTCTTGCAATATGTCCATGATGGTGAAGTAACTGCCCCGGTCAGCGTAAAGGCGCACCGCATCAAGCACCGTTGTCTTGCCGACGCCGTTCTTCCCGGCCAGCAGCGTCACCCGGCCCAACTTAGGGATGGTCAGGTCCTTAATTCCCCGGAAGCCCTGGATTGACAGGCTGGGAAGGTGAAGGTCTTTATCCAGGATTTTTTCGGACATAGGTTGCTGTCCTTTGGCGGGTTGTGGATACGAGTCTAACGACACGGTTGGCCCGCCGCAATTCTGCGCCTGATGGCCTCGGTGTCGCCCCACATGGTAGTCGAAGGGCGGAACAACGGCCGGCAGTTACCCCCCGGCGACAATCCTGGTGCCGGAGGCCGTCCCGTTCAGACACTCCAGCAGCATATCCGGCTGGGTGCCGTCCACAATGTCCGCCTGCGGCACGTTTTCCAGGGCCGTCAGGCAGGCATCCAGCTTGGGAATCATCCCCCCGCTGATTACCGGCGACCGCCGTAGAATCTCCGCCCGCCGCCGGTCCAGCCGCGGAATCACCCGCCCGCCGCCGTCCATAATCCCCGGCACGTCGGTCAGGAAAATCAGCCGCTCCGCCCCCAACGCCCTGGCGACGGCCCCCGCCACCGTATCCCCGTTCACGTTCAGCGGCTTTCCGGCGTGGGCCGTCCCGTCGTGCCGGTGCATCGCCAGCGGCGCCATCATCGGGATAAACCCGGCGTCGGAAAGAGCTTGCAGCGGCTGGGGATTCACCTTCGTTATCTCCCCCACGAAACCCAGGTCTGGGTTGGCGATATACGCCTCCAGGATGCCCCCGTCAATCCCGCTGATTCCCACCGCCTGACCGCCCAGCTGGTGCAGCAGGCACACCAGTTCCTTGTTGATAAGTCCGGTCAGGACGGCCACCACAATATCCAGGCTGGGCGCGTCCGTCACCCGCAGCCCGTTCACGAAACGGGGCGGAATCCCCTGCCTTTGCATCCAGTCCGAAATCACGTTGCCGCCCCCGTGGACGACCACCACGTTGCGGCCCTGCTGTTGCAGGGTCACCAGGTCTTTCAGGCTGGTGTCGTGGCTCCCCAGGGTGCTGCCCCCGATTTTGACCACGATGGGCGGGACGGGCAATTACGCCTCCAGGCAGATTATTGTCACTCTGAACGGAGCAGAGGGCCTAAGAATGTGGGTGCCGAATCCCCTCCCCCCCGCAGGGGGAGGGCTAGAGCCTGTCCTGAGCATAGCCGAAGGAGTGGGGGTGGCATACCGTTGGGAAAGAAGCGAAAAAGGAACCTTCAACACACCCTCTAAATTCCACGATAAGGCAACGCCGCTTGGCGATGAGAGGGGCGGTCATAATTGCTTGGCCGGACAGACCGGAAAGCGGCCAGCCCCGGCTAGGTGGTATAAGCGCTGTTGATGATGACGTATTCTTCCGTCAGGTCGCAGCCCCAAGCCGTCGCCTCTCCCGGCCCCAGGTTCAACTGCACCCGGATGGACACCTCCGGCTGCCGCATCAACGCCACCACCGCATCCTTGTGGAAAGGCACCGGCACCCCGGCCTCCATGATGCAAACTCCGTTGATGAACAGGTCAATCTTGCTTTCGTCGGCAACTGCGCCGCTGCGCCCCACGGCCATCAGGATTCGGCCCCAATTGGGGTCGGCTCCGTAAACCGCCGACTTGACTAGGTTGGATGCGGAAATCGTGCGGGCCGCCTGGCGCGCGTCGCTGACGCTCTCGGCCCCGGCCACCTCCACCGTTATCAGGTGGGACGCGCCCTCGCCGTCCCGGGCCAACTCCCGGGTCAGGTAAACGCACGCCTCCAGCAAGGCTTGTCTGAAAGTGTCGGCCCCGGCGGAGCCGGCGGATATGGCCGCGTTGCCCGCCATGCCGTTGGCCAGCGCCAGCACCGTATCGTTGGTGCTGGTGTCTCCGTCAACGGAAAGCATATTCAGCGAAGAATCGGCCACTTCCCGCAGCGTGTCTTGGAGAAACCCGCCTTCAACGGCGGCGTCCGTGGTGATGAATGACAGCATGGTAGCCATGTTGGGATGAATCATCCCCGACCCCTTGGCTACGCCTCCCAAATGGACTTGCCGCCCATCAATCTCGAAAGACACCGCGACTTCCTTGGGGCGGGTATCGGTGGTCATCATCGCCCGCGCCACGTTGTGCCCGCCGGTGGGCGAAAGCTCTATCGCCGCCACCCCGTCGCGAATCAGCGACATGGGCAGCTCAACCCCGATAACCCCGGTGCTGCAAACCAGCACTTCCCCCGGCCTGGCGTCAATCTTTCCGGCGGCCAGGGATGTCATTTCCTGGGCGTCAATGTACCCCTGCTGGCCCACCGATGTATTGGCGATTCCGGCGTTGACAATAATCGCCCGGCTGGGACCTTGGGCCAGGTTCTCCCGGTTAACCGTAATCGTCGGGGACTTGATGGCGCTGGTGGTAAAGACCCCGGCGGCGACGCAGGGCTGCTCGGACACGATAAGCCCCAGGTCCAGCTTGTCCTCGGAATAGGTCTTCAACCCGGCGAAAGTGGCCCCGGCGGAAAAGCCCTGGGGCGTAGTAACGGTGCCGTCTTCAATAAACGTAATCGGGCCGGGCATTTGACTCATTCCCCCGTAGTCGGCAAAGCTGTCGCGTAAAGCGTTAAGGGCGGAAACCGGGCAAGCAAAAGGCCCCGCCCCGCCGGGTGCGAGTATAACATACGGCCCTCCGGGGCCGAAAGCGGGCGGGCAACAGTCACATTGTTGAAAGCGTATGACAGTACGTCCTTTCGCCCCACGATAGAGCGGGCTATAATCCATCAACCCAAGCAGCGCCGCTCCCTCAGCGCCGAGACATACAATTTCGGATGGAGCCGGCGCAATGACAGGCACGCAAAGGAGGTCAGGTTTGGCGCAGAACTCTGAAACCCTGAAATTTCTCGCAGAGCCGCAGGAGTACTTGTTGAAGATGGACCAGGTGCTCAAGATGCCTTTCGGACTGGAATACGTTGTAGCGGTGGAAGTGGGAGGAGAGAAGTTCGAAGCCTGCATCCCGGCTGTGACGGTCGTATGCCAAGACCCTCCGGTCGTATCCGGTTGTTTTGTTGGCACCCAAGGGGAGAACAGAGTGATTGTGTTCGCGCCTTCGTCATTTGGGACATCAATCTGGCGCATTACCGAGGATGCGCTGGCTGCCCTTCGGTACGAGGAATAACCGGAGATGGTGCTGTCAGATGGGGAGATAGTGGAGTCATTGGAAAGAGGCGAGTTGCAAATTTCTCCACCCGCCGGATACAACGTACTGGTCAAACCGTCCTCGGTGGATATGCGCCTGGATCCTGTCATACAGGTCATCCGGCCCGAAAAAATCAGTAGAGCCGAAACCATTGACCCAACTACAATGGCAGACATCGGCGGCAAAATCGCTAGCTGTTCCGAGGAACGGCGGTTGTACCCCGATCAACCGTTCATCCTGGAACCCGGCGTCTTTGTCATAGGACTAACAGCCGAGATGGTCGGGTTGCCCAATTCTCTGGCCGCGAGGATTGAGGGGAAGAGTTCCCTGGCCCGATTCGGCGTTCAAGTGCACCTGACGGCTCCCAAAATAGACCCCGGTTGGCCTCTGAACAAAATCACGTTGGAAATCATCAACCTGGCCCAATTTCGAGTTTCCCTGTACCCGATGATGGAAATAGCCGCCCTGATAGTGGAGCGGCTTGGCCGGCCGGCCGACCAGGTGTACCGAGGCCGTTTTTCCTCCGGCTAATCCCTCACTCCCCCGACCCCAAGGAACTACGCATAAAGCGGGTCTCGTCCGCCCCGGTCAGACCAGAAACCCATCCACCGGGCCATCGGGTCTAACCGAATGTCGCTGCGTTCCCAGTATATCGGGATGCGAACGGTGGCAGGGTGTTCTTGCGCTTGGTTGATAAACCCGGCCTTAATCTTGATGCCCCGGTTGTTGGTGCCTTGCGCGCTGCTCAGATAGTCTGCGGGTTCCTGCCCGGCGGCAACTTCCCGCAAGACTTCCTGCGGAATATAGAAGATGCTGTCCTTGTCCATGCCCCACCAGATTCGGGCCAGCAGCAGGTCGGCAGTAAACTCAAAGCCGCCTATGTCCCGGCTGGCGGATTCGGTGTCGGCAGTCCATTTGGCAGTAACCAGGCCATCGCGGGTGGCGGTCTTGATTTCTAACGGTTGTTGGAAAACCATGACATCCCGCATCGCTGTATTCGCGGTAGGCAATTCAATGTGCATATCCCCCAGGGTGTGCCTAAGGAAAGAAACCAAGATTCTTTCCCGGACTACTCCCACTTCCTGCCCCACCGATTCGTAGGTTTGCCCTCCCCTTCGTTGTTGAATGCGGCGTGACTCGGCATCGGCTACTTCAAAAGCCCGCGGCAGGTTGTGCCGTAACAGCTCAACGTAATACTCGTTGCGAAAGAGGGTGACCAGTTCAGGAATCAAGACGTTCCCCCTTCCGCCGCCCGATGTTTCGTCTCGTAAGGAGAACTGCCAACCTCCGCAACAATCCGCCCGTCGCCGCCGGTTCGGGTAAAGAAGCTGGGAACGTCCGCCAACCGCCGGTAGGCCAACTCCCGGTATTCGGCGGATATTTCGTACCCCACGAACCGCCGCCCGGTTTGCAGCGCCGCAATGGCCGTCGTGCCGCTGCCCATGAACGGGTCCAGCGCCACCTCATCCGAGTAGGTGTAAAGCTCGATGCACCGGCGCGGCAGTTCCACCGGAAAGGGCGCCGGATGCCCCACCCGCCGGGCCGACTCCGCCGGAAACTGCCACACGCTCTTGGTCCAGGCCAGAAAGTCATCCCGCCCAATGGTGGACTGCCGCCCTTCAACCCGCGGCCGGCGGAAAGTGTCTTTGCACAGCACCAGGATATATTCGTGAACGTCCCGCAGCGTCGGGTTGGCGGCGGACATCCAACTGCCCCACGCCGTCGAGGACGCCGCGCTGGCCCCTTTGTCCCAGATGATTTCCCCCCGCATCAGGAACCCGATGCCGGTCAGGTCTTCGATGATGTAGCGGTGTAGGGGAAGATACGGACGGCGTCCCAGGTTGGCGATGTTGAAACACAACCGGCCCCCCGGAACCAACGCCCGATAAACCTCCCGCATCACCCGGTCAAGGAAAGCCCGGTACTCCCCCAGCGTCAGGTCTTCGTCATAATCTTTGCCCACGTTGTAGGGCGGCGACGTGACCATCAGGTGAACGCTCGCATCGGGCAGAGCGTCCATGAACTCGGCGGACTGGGGAAAAATCGTGTTGGCGGCAGTTACGGGAAGAGGATTCTCGAAGTAGTCAACCCGCCGTTCTGTCGGCAAGCCGTCGTAGAGGCGTCCCCCGTAAAACGGAGTCGAGTCGTGCCCCCGACGCCCCGGCGAACCAAAAGCCGAAGTGCGGGTATTTCGCCCATTTTCTCGGGGGGGGGGGGGGGTAAATTCAGGCGTAGTCAAAACGCGCGGAATTATCGCGCCCGCCGCATCAAGGCGCAAGCTACGGTCACGGGTCACAATCCTTCCAATACCCCCTCCCCCTATTCAGGGGGAGGGTTGGGGTGGGGGTGACTCTGGAAAGGCGAAAAGGCGGCGGCTTTGGTTTATGGCGTTACGACGTTTGAAACTCTTGCCAGTCTATACCCAACTGGCGGACTGCGGCCCGCAAAGTTCCTATTTTCAGGTCACGGCCTCCCCAGTCAGGCAACACTGCGGCTCTTTGCGTTTGGGGATTGAACCATTTTCTGTGGGAGCCGCCACCGCTCCGGGGAACCTCGTAGCATCCCAGGTTGACCAACTTTCGGGCCGCATCCCGGTAGGTCATGGCATAGAGACGACCGCCTCTATGGACAGGGGGCCGCCGGTGTCGTCCACGCAAATTCCCGCCGGCAGGGGACGCCCTTTATCCCGGTAGATTTCGACCACCGCGGCAAAGGCGTCCTCGGCGTTGGACAGCGCCTCCGCTATGCTGTCGCCCTCGGTTATCAACTCCGGCAACAAGGGAGACGTAACCGTGTAGCCCCCTTCGGGCTGAGGGTCAAGAATCAAGGGTATCTTGGCAATCATCGGTTAACCATCCGCAGCTTACCGCCCCTGGCCGCCCCGTTGCCGGTAGCGGTGGCTGGAGGCCCAATACAAGTCCTTGGCCTCCATGTAACGCTCCGTCATCATCTCCGAAGCCGTCTTGCCCGAATCCTGGGGAGTAGGGGGCCGGTAGCCGCTTTCCGTCACAATCCTGCGAAACGCCTCCTGCGCGGCTTTCAAGGAACGGAAAGACCCTACGGACGCCCCATCGTGCAAAACGTGATACTTCCCATCGTCGGGAACCTCCCCGGTAGCCCGTTCAATGGAAAGGGCCAAGTCGGGAATAAACTGCCGATAATAGCGGGTGGTCATAACAAAACCTCCCGCGCCATTATACCAAACGCCGCGCAAAAACCCCTCCCCCTGGCTAGGGGGAGGGCAGGACGATTGCAAGGTCTGTATGAACAGTGTTGGGAGGCGTTTCAATAGTCCCTTCCCCCTTGACGGGGGAAGGTTAGGATGGGGGTGACCGGGGTTAGCCCTACCCCTGCCGCACAAACTTGTCCACGCTGGCGTCTCCCGTCAACGCCAGAAAGACGTTGCCCTTGGAGTCAACCCAGCAGCCATGCGCCGACCGTGACAGCCACCGCGCCAGCACTTCCCCGTGCTTGCCCACGATGCTGCACCGCGACGGCAGTTCCTCCCCGGCGTCGGTGGCGCGGGTGCCTTCGCTAATCAGGAAAGTCCCCTCGGTGAACTCGGCAATGTCCATCGGCCGCTGGATGTCCGTCCACATTTCCTTGAAAACCCCGTTGGCCGTAAACACCTGAACCCGGTGGTTTTCCCGGTCGCAGACGTAAACCGTGTGCGTCTCGTCCACCAGAATGCTGTGGGGCAGGTGGAACGCGCCGGGGTCGGTCTTGCCCCAGGTTCCCCAGCTTTGCAGCAGGTTGCCGCCCCCGTCAAAACGATGCACCCGCGCGTTGCGGTAGCCGTCGGAAACGTACAGGTCTCCCCAAGGACTGGGCACCAGTTCGCTGGGGTAGTTGAACGGCCCCGCCGGGCGCGGCACCGGGTCCATCGGACGCTCGCAGCCCGTGTCCGAGTGGACGTTGTGCTGCCCCAGCATCTTGATGGGCTTGCCATCCAGCGTGTACATCATGCAGATGGAAGTGTCCCGGTCCGTCAGGTAAACGATGTCGTGGGCGATGTAAAACCCGTGGGCGTACACGAAAGCCCCGTTGCCCCAGCCGTTGATATAGTTGCCCTCCGGGTCGCACACCACGACGGGCGGGTCTTTCCGGTTGAAGATATAGACGTTGTCCTGGGAGTCGGTGGCGATGGCGCTGACCGAACCCAGCGTCATCCCGTCCGGCAGCTTGGGCCAGTCCCGGACTTCCTCGTAGGTATAGGTTCCCGTGCCAACAGTGGTCATGGCGAATCCCCCTTGTTTAGTATGTAATTCTGAGCAAAGCGAAGAATCCAAAATCCTTGCCTTAACCAACCCTCCACTTTATAGGCCGTCCTTGTTGCGCTGGCGACTTACCCGGCAAACCCGTCATACCGGCCTGCGCCGGTATCCAGGATTCCTTGCCTTAGCCAACCCTCCCCTTTATAGACCGTCCTTGTTGCGCTGGCGACTTACCCGGCAAACCCGTCATACCGGCCTGCGCCGGTATCCAGGATTCCTTGCCTTAGCCAACCCTCCCCTTTATAGACCGTCCTTGTTGCGCTGGCGACTTACCCGGCAAACCCGTCATACCGGCCTACGCCGGTATCCAGGATTCCTTGCCTTCGCCAACCATCCATTTTATAGGCCGTCATTGTTGCGCTGACGACTTACCCGGCAAACCCGTCATACCGGCGCAGGCCGGTATCCAGGATTCCTTGCCTTGGCCAACCATCAACTTTATAGGCCGTCCTTGTCGTGCTTGCGACCCATCCGGCCAACCCGTCATACCGGCGTAGGCCGGTATCCAGGATTCTTGCTTTAAGCCAACCCTCCACTTTATAGACCGTCCTTGTTGCGCTGGCGACTCATCCGGCAAACCCGTCATACCGGCGTAGGCCGGCATCCAGGATTCCTTGCCTTAGCCAACCCTCCCCTTTATAGGCCGTCCTTGTCGTGCTTGCGACTCATCCGGCAAACCCGTCATACCGGCGCAGGCCGGTATCCAGGATTCCTTGCCTTCAAGAATGTTGCTCTATGCGTGGACTTTTTGGATTCCGGCTTTCGCCGGAATGACGGCGTATTTTCCACCCCCTCCCCCTGCTAGGGGGAGGGTTGGGGTGGGGGTTGTAGCTTACCCGTTAATCAGCCGCGCAACGGTGTTAACCACCCGCCCCGCGTTGGGCAGGTAAGTGTTTTCCAGCGGCCGGCTGTACGGCACCGGCGTATGCGGCGCCGTCACCCGCGACGGCGGCGCGTCCAGGTACTCAAACGCCTCCTCCGCCACCCGCGCGCAAATGTCCGATGCGATGCTGCAAACCGGCGTGTCCTCGTCCACCACCACCAGCCGGTGCGTCTTCTTCACCGACTCGATGATATGGTCGTAGTCAATGGGCGACACGCTCAGCAAGTCCACCACCTCGGCGTCAATATCCTGCGCCGCTAGTTGCTCCGCCGCGTCGGTGCAAACCCAGGTCATCCGCGAAATCCCCACCAGCGTAACGTCTCCGCCGGGCCGCACCGTGCGCGCCTTCCCCAGCGGCAGCGTGTACAACTCCTCCGGCACCGGCCCCCGGTTGCCGTACAGCCCCTTGTGCTCGAAATACACCACCGGGTCATCGTCCCGAATCGCCGACATCAGCAGCCCCTTGGCCGTGTACGGGTCCGACGGCACTACCCCCTTCAGGCCGGGGATGTGGCTGAATATGGAATAGAAGGACTCCGAATGTTGCGCCGCGCTGCCGAATCCCGCCCCGATGCGGGTCAGCAGCGTGAAAGGCACCTTCACCTGGCCGCCGAACATATACCGCATCTTGGCGGCGTTGTTCAGCAGCTGGTCCATGCAGACCCCCACGAAGTCCACGAACATCAACTCCGCCACTGCCCGCATCCCGGTGGACGCGGCCCCGATGGCCGTCCCCACGAAAGCGGCTTCGGACAGGGGAGTATCCAGCACCCGTTGGTTGCCGAACTGCTGAATCAGCCCCACGGTGGTGCGGAAAGGCCCACCCCAGGCGTCCACGATGCCCAGGTGTTCCCGTCCGGCCCCGCCGGCGATTTCCTCCCCCATGATGATGACGTTTTCATCCCGCTCCATTTCCTGGCGCAGGGCCTCGTTAATAGCCTCCCGGTACTGGAGTTCCCTGGTAGCCGTGCTGGTCATAGTCATAATGTCACCCTTCCTTGCCTCAAGTCCGTCATTCCCCACCCTTCCACGTCATCCCCGCCCCCAACCGTCATTCCGGCGAAAGCCGGAATCCAGGAATCCTAAGCATACAACACCCTCCGCGACGCCAGAATCCCCTATCCTCGACAGGGTAGCCCCGTCATTCCCCACCCTTCCATGTAATCCTGAGACTCCCCCATGTCATTCTGAGCAAAGCGAAGAATCTCAAATCCTCGCCTTAGCCAACCCCCAACTCAAAAAACTATCCCCGCCCCCCACCGTCATTCCCGCGAAAGCCGGAATCCACTCCTTATCCCTCCGGCCCGGTCAGCCCCAACAGCTTTGCCTGCGCCGTGGACAGCAGCGAATCCCGCAGGTAATCCCGTGCGTTCAATATCTCAATGCCGATTAGCTGGCCTTCGCCGTTAATTTCGACGGTTATGTTGGGGGACAGTTCAACGCTCTTGGCCTCATCCCCCTCCGCGATGACCAGGTGTAGAATGTCCTCCGTCTCGAAGTAGCGCAGCTTGGTATTGTTCATGGGACAAACCTCCCGCTCATCAGATAATAGTTGATTTCTTGACGGGTAATCGAATGGATTGTAATTGGTGTAATTGCGTTGCCGTCCTGTTCGTATGGCACCAAGACCAACTGGTTTCCGTGCCTTCCAATCACAACCCTTCGGCGTGTTGAGGTGTCGAAATATCTTTCCCCCGAATATCTGAGGATTTCTTCGATGAGTTCCAGGACGAATCCCCGGGAAACGGCCCGATACTTGAGGTATTCCGTCCAAACGTAAATGCGCCCGTTGCCATTAGCGGCATCGCTCCTGTTGGTGGTCAACTATCCGGCCCGGTCTTCTTCGTCCCCGTAACCGTCGGCTCCCGGCACCACTGGTTCCGCAGGATTGCCAACTGCTCCACCGCGCTATCGTCCAGCCCCAAAACTTCCGTCAGCAGCCGCCGGTCCAGTTCCTGCCGCACCGGGTCCCGCCACGCCTCGTTGGTGGGCAGTAGCGGCTTTTGGCACAAGTCATCGTAAATTTTGGCCGCTGCCTCAATCCGTTGGGCGGACAGTCGGGAAAAGTCCAGTATCGGAATGTCCGGTATTGCCCTGACCGTAGTTCTACCGCGCCCGCTCTGAGTACGATTGCTCTTTATCCAAAAGCTAATCAAACCCAGCGTTCCATTGAGCCAAACGCACGCCGCCTTTTCCGTCTCCGGTGTATTCATGCTAAAGTTGGGCCAAGAACTACCGCCCATTGAAACCCGTTTTGTGAATGTAGCGCAAGTGGGGTTGGCGTTAAACCTGAATTCGTTGGTGACGTGCAGGTTGCTGGCCCGCCACCAGATTTCCGCGGCTTCTTCATCCTTTCCCGACTTGATTATGCCGTGGCTGTCCGGCGACACTTCCATGCTTTGTTGTTTCGTGCTGTCGCGATTCCAGAGAAAGGGCCACTCCGTCCCACTGTTGGCCCCGGCGTGCTTGGTGAACGGCCCACGGTCAGGCTCTTGCGGCCCGCTGGCTATGTCTCTGTGCAGGGGGCCAACTCTACCGATATTCCCCATCCGGGTCATTGGGACGGAAACGGCGCTTTTTCGCTGCGGCAACCGTAGTTTCCCCCCGGCTAATCCTTCTGCCGTTTGCACCAAATCCATATTGGCAACGCGAACCGTCGTCCATTTATCCGTTGGGCTGACCCTTTCCAGGCGGACCGTCCCCACCTGCTCATTGCCTACTCTGATTTCGGAGCAATCGCCCGCATTGGTCAAGCCGGCCATGACTCGCTTAATTGCCTTGGCGGTTTCCTGCGCCGCTAACTTGTTGGCCGGCCGTTCCATCAGGTTCACGAATCGGGCCAATCGCCGCGCCCGTTCCCGTCCAGCCAGCCGCCGGGCAACGATGATTACTTCGGCCATGCCCGTATCGGCGGAGAAGGAGGAATCTACGTCTTTATTCTGCGCGATGCTGACCACCGTAATGTCGTTGTACCTTCGGGCCAGCAGCCCCCGCAGTTTCAGCCAACTCCGGGCCGATGGACTGTCGCTCCCGCCCAGCATGGCCGACAGGGGCAGTATCAGCGCAATGTGTCCGCCCGGCTTGACCATGTTGTGAGCGATGGCGGTGAATTGGGTGCCCAGCCCGGCGTTGCCGTCGCTGATGGTGTCGGCTGCCAGACGCTTGACCTTTTCCGACATGGCCTTCTGTTCCGCCTGGGTGGTGTTGAAGGCGGCGTAGGCCGGGTTGCCCGGCTTGGCGTGGTCGGCGGCGTGATTGGTGGGGGTGGTAAAGGGCGGGTTCATTATCACTAGCGACTGGCTGTTGGGACTCATCTCCACTTCAATGGCCCGCCGTTCCTGGGTGGCGCCCAGGGCCATCTGCTCGTTCAACGGCAAGACCGCTTGCCGCTTGGTGTTGTTGATGTCCAGCAGTTCCAGCGAACCCACGTCCACGATGGGCTTGCCCTTGTTGTCCAACTCTCCCGTGCCGCCAAAGGGATAAAGCACGTTGCGGGTGCCGGTGTACCGTTCCCGGGGCGCCACCGACGACAGCAGCGACGAGGTCAGATGCACCGCCGCCGGCATAATGTCGCAGGCGGTCAGGCTGTTTTCCATCATGTAAGCGTGAACCGCGTCCGGGTTGCCGCCGTGGTTGCGATGCAGGTCCCGCGCCCGCTGGTAGGCCGCCAGAACCAGCCCGCCGGAACCGCAGGCGTAGTCGGCGATATGGTAATTCTTCAGCGTTTCCGGGTTGGCCCAATCCAGGTCGTCGGGAACGGCCAGGTAAGCCGCCAGGGTGGTGCTTTCCGGGCGGGTGTAGTAGGTAGCCAGCGTTTGCCGGTCGGCAATCAGCCGTTGGAAAACCGTGCCGGCAACGTCGTTCTGCTTGATGGCGTCCTGGATGGCGTTGGCCGTGTCAACCATCTTTTCCAGCAGTTGAGCCGCCGTCGTGGGCGGGATAATCTGCAACAACTGCCGGGCGATGTGGAAGATGGGCCAATAGTTGATGGACAGGATGTTGTCCCACTCGGCGATAACGTCGTCGGGATGCAACCCGGTGGGCTTGCGGATTTGCCCCAAACTTTTGATGGTGCGGGTTTCCCTATGCCCGTCAACCTCAACCTCGGCGGAGTAGCCGGCCAGGTTCTGCTGGTAGGCCAGGGCGTTAATCAGCATGGTGGCGGTCATTTTCGCCGTCTGCTGCCGGGCGTTCTGGTCGGCCCTTTCCTGTTTCTGCGCCTCGGCCCTGGTTGGCGGCGTTTTGGGATAGGCCGGCCATTGCTGGCGCAGGGTCTTGGCGATGGTTTCGCCGATGTTGGTGACTTGCGCCCGGCCCATAATCAAAGCGGCGGCGTCCTCCACCCCATCCTCAAAAGCCTGGGTTGCCGCGTTGATGGTGTCCTGCGGTTCCGCCGCTGGCCGGATGAAGTCCACCAGGTCTTTGACGTTGCCCCGGATATAGCCGGATTCCGGGAAACGGGCCTGCTCGGTTTCCGTCCCTTGATAGACGGCGTAATCAATTTCGTGGCCCTCTTCCAGCATCTTTTGGGCGTCATCACCCGTCAAGCACAGGTGCAGTTCCTCCGTGGCCCGAATAGCGATAACCGCGCTGACCCGTCCCGAGGCTTGGGCCACCGCCGGGTCCAGTTCCCGCCCGATGCTTTTCATGCAGTCGTCGGCAACGGTTGCCGCCGGCGGGTACTCGGTTTCCAGCACGATAGGCGGGCCGTCGGCGCGAGTAATCAGCACGTCCGGCTTGGTTCTATTCCCGCGCAATGCGTCCCAAAGCTCTTCGCGGGCCAGCCAGCCGGCCGTGCCGGTCAACTTGTTAATGACGCTGGCGATGCGCCCGTTAAGTTGTGGCTCTTCCAACATAAACCACGTTCCCCGCCTAAACCTCCATATTCGCGCCCCGCCGCATCATATCCACCGGGTAATCCACGTAAACGTCCTCGTAAAGCTCCCCCGGTTCCGGCATCGGGCTTTCGTCGGCGAACTTGATGGCCTCTTCCATCAACTCTTCGGCGTCCCGGTCCAGCCGGTCCAACTCGTATGCCGCAATCAACCCCTCCGGCACCACCCGCTCCCGAAACTGCTTCAGCGGGTCCCTGGCCCGCCACTGGTCTTCCTCTTCCTTGGTGCGGTAGGTCAACGGATTGTCAAAAACCGTATGCCCGTAAAAGCGGTAAGTGCGGCACTCCAGCAGCGTCGGCCCCTGGCCGGCCCGCGCCCGCGCCACCGCCTGCCCCGCCGCCTCATAAACGGCGAAAACGTCCATGCCGTCCACCGTAAAACCGGGCATATCATAGCCCGGCGCCCGGTCGGAAACCCGCTGCGCCGAAAGTCCGTACTCCACCGGCGTTGACTCGGCGTAACCGTTGTTTTCGCAGCAGAAAATCACCGGCAGTTTCCACACCGACGCCAGGTTCATGCACTCGTGCAAAACGCCCTGATTGGCCCCGCCGTCGCCGAAAAAGGCCACCGCCACCCGTCCCAGTCCCTTCAGCTTGGACGTAAGCGCCGCGCCCACGGCCAGGGGAACGCTGGCGGCCACCACGCCGTTGGTGCCCAGCATCCCCTTGCTCATGTCGGCAATGTGCATCGAGCCGCCCTTGCCCTTGTTGGGGCCGGTAGCCCGCCCGAAAAGCTCCGCCATCATCAGCTTGGGGTCAACCCCCTTGGCGATGCAATGCCCGTGGCCCCGGTGGGTGCTGCCGATATAGTCGTCCACGGTCAGGTGGGCGCAAATCCCGGTAGGCACGGCTTCCTGGCCGGCGGAGGAATGTACCGACGCCGACATCTGCCGCTGCCCGGTTTCGGGAATGCCCCGTTCCTCGAAATGCCGGATGGTAGTCATGGTCTTGTAAAGGTTCATGAGGGTCTCGCGATCCAAATCCATAGCGCCCCCTTGCGGACAAAACTGGTGGGAAGTCAAATCGCCCTCATAGTAGCATCGGGCAGCAACATTCGGCAATGCGGTTAGCGTTGCAACCACAACACGCCCCAACAAAAAATCCCCCTCCACCCGTAGGGGCGGGTTTCAAACCCGCCCCTACCAACCTCGCCGGAGAAAGGAACGGAAAATCCCCTCCCCCTACCAGGGGCAGGGTTAGGGTGGGGGTGACGCCCACGCAAACGGCCTAACTCCCGTCAAACCGCACCGACACCAACTCCCCCGCCCCGGCCTCCAGAACCCGCGCCGCGCTCCCGTCGGCAACGGCGATTTCCAGGTGTCCGTTGCTCCCCACCAACGCAATCGGCTGGCCGTCAACCGTACCGCCAGGCTGGTGAAACGTCACGCTCAACCCGACAATCCGCCAATTCTTGATTCGTACTTCCAACCCCGCCGCATCGCCCAGCATCGCCGCCGGAATGTTGGTAATCAAGTTCCCGAAATGGTCGGCGTAAATCACTTCGCCCCGCAGCCAATCCCCATCCAACGATGGAACCGGCGCCGGCCGCCAGACGATTTCCCCCACCGGGTCGCCCATTTCCGCCGGCGCCACCCCCAGGGACAGGTAGGCCGCGGCGGGAGAAAAAACGTCCCGCCCGTGAAAAGTCGAGCTTACCGGGTGCAGCCGGTACTTGGGGTTGGACAACTCAAAAGCAACGCACCCCGCCGGCGCTGGAATCACCCCCGCCGGCGGCGCAGGTTCCGAAACGTAATCCGCCAGGACGCCGCTCAGCAGGCCGTTATCCGGGGCCAGAAACACGGCGTCGGGGGTGGTCAAGACCAGGGCCTTTCTTGAAGTGCCAACTCCCGGGTCAACCACAGCAACGTGGATAGACCCGGTTGGAAAATAGCGGTAGCTGGCCCCCAGCACGAAAGCGCCCTGCCGGACGTTTTGCGGCCCAATCTGGTGAGTCAGGTCAACGATGCTGGCCCGCGGGTTAATGCCCAGGATGACGCCCTTCATAACCCCGACGTAGGCGTCGGAAAGCCCGAAGTCGGTGGTCAGGACGATGGGCCGCGATACGCCGTCGGCTGCCATTGGTTCCCGGCGTAACGGAGACTCAGGCAAACCTGACGCTGATGATGGACACCAGCACAAACACCGCGCTTAAAGCGATGGTCAACTGGAACAGGGTTTTCTCCACCCCCCGCCGGGTGCGCCCGGCCGTCTGCGCGCTGCCGAAAAGGCCGCTGCCCCCCTCCCGCACCTGCGCCAGAATGATTATCACCAGGACAACCGAAACTATGATTTGCGCCACGTTAAGATAAGACATTCAACTTCTCTAGTGGGTGTCGTCAAATTGAGGATGGAAGTATGCAAGGGTCTGTATTGGTCATTCCGGCGAAAGCCGGAATCCAGAACTCCCAAACATACAACAGCGTCCCCGCGTGGGCAAGGAATCCTGGATACCGGCACAGGCCGGTATGACGGTGAATATGAGACACGCCCTAAGCGCTTCAACCCGGCTGTTTCAGGAACCGCGGGCGGCCTCCAGCTTTTCCCTGACCAGTTGCAGCGCCAGGTCCGGCTTGGCCTGCCCCTTGGTGATTCGCATGACCTGTCCCACCAGGAAACCGGCGGCGGATTCCTTGCCCCCGACGTAATCGGCCACCGCCTTGGGGTTGGCCTCCAGCGCCTCCGCCACCGCTGCCTCCACCACCGAAGTATCGCTGATTTGGGCGTACCCCTTTTCCGCCACTATCTTACCCGGCGTCTCCCCGGTGTTAAAAGCCTCTTCCAGCACGGTTTTAGCCATTGTAACACTCAGCGCGCCGGACTCCACCAGCCGCACCAGCTCAACCAGCCGTTCCGGGGAAACCGTAGCGTCGCTAATGTCCACGCCGGACAGGTTCAGCAGCCGGCTCAGGTCGCCCAGCACCCAGTTGCCTAGGTTCTTGGCCCGCGCCGCCAGCTTGTCCCCGGCCAACGGTTCCAGCGACAGGGCCTCCTCGAAATAGTCGGCGGTGGGCTTGGCGGCGGTCAGGCCCCGCGCGTCATACTCCGAAAGGCCATACTCGGCCATGTACCGCCGCTGCTTATGGCCGGCCAATTCCGGCAGCGCCGCCCGAATTTCCTCCACCCAATCCGGCGACACCACCAACGGCGGCAAGTCCGGTTCCGGGAAGTAGCGGTAATCGTGGGCGTACTCTTTGCTGCGTTGCGATACGGTGACGCTGCGGTCGTCCAGCCAGCCCCGGGTTTCCTGCGTCACCTGGCCCCCGTCCTCCAGCGCCTTCCGTTGCCGTTCCACTTCATAGTTGAGGGCCAGGAACACGGAGCGAAAGCTGTTCATGTTCTTGACCTCGGTGCGGGTGCCGAACTGCTCCGCCCCCAGGGGCCGGATGCTGACGTTGGCGTCGCACCGGAAATTCCCTTCCTGCATATTCCCTGCCGACACCCCCAGGTATTGCACGATAGAGTGCAGCGTGGTCAGGTAGGCCCGCGCCTCTTCGGGAGAGCGCAAGTCCGGCGCGCTGACGATTTCCATTAGCGGCGTGCCGGAGCGGTTAACGTCCACCAGGCTGTAAGCCGGGCCGGAGGGCGGGCTGACGTGCTGGAGTTTGGCAACGTCCTCTTCCAGATGCACCCGGTCAATGCCGACGCTTTTCGTCGCCCCGTCAACCTCAATTTCCAGATTCCCCCGCAGTCCCAAAGGCAGGTCATACTGGGAAATCTGGTAGCCCTTCATCAAGTCGGGATAGGGATAATTCTTGCGGTCAAACTTGGAATACCCCGGAATTTCACAGCCCAGGGCCAAAGCGGTGGTAATGGTGTACTCCACCGCCCGGCGGTTGATGACCGGCAGCGAACCGGGCAGACCCAGGCACACCGGACAGACGTTGCTGTTCACCGGCGCGTTCTGGTACTCGGCGGGGCAGGCGCAGAACATCTTGCTCCGCGTCTGCAACTGCACGTGGACTTCCAGCCCAATAACCGTTTCGTACTGCATGGTGGTCGCTATGGGTTTTCCTCCTACGGGCGCACTTTCCGCAATTCCTCAACAATATCCGGGTTCCGGTCCATCAGCCGCAGCAGAACATCGGCGGTCTTGCTTTGCAGTGACCTGCCTCCCTCCCAACGGCCCACCGCCTTCTTTTCCACGCCGAAAAGACCTTCCATGTCCTCTTGGGAAAGGTTGCAGCGTTTCCGAATCCCGACTATGGCCTCCGGCGGCAGCAGACCCAGATGCTCCCGGGACTTGGCTTTAACCCTGTCGGACACCGCCTTATCCTGCCCCGGGTCAAACGTGCTTTCCCCGCAACGGTCGCACTCGTACCGCTCCACATCCTCCAGACGGATGGGGATTTTGTTGTAAATGGCGTCGAAGGGCGCCTTTACTAAGCGCGCTCCTTCCCGTCCGCAGACTACGCAAATAACAGTGGTCAAAAAACTCCCCTCGAAATTATATCCGTATCAATCGGACGTTAGCTATTGTCACAGGTTAGGTCGTTCTTTCAACAGACGCAACTGTTTTGCTGATGGGATGTAGCTGCCGGAATACCTGGAACCAAGTGACAGTCCGGCCCAGAACGCGCTTGCAAAGTATGCGGCCAAAAATCCGACCTGAACGGTGGCAGACACTCCGCCACCGGCAACATCATCGCCGTATATCGTCATCACCGTAGCCCCGCCGAAAAACAACCCAATCCCGACTATTGTGATATACGGCGGGATACTCCACCAAACAACCGTGGAATCAACTTTTCTGCCTTGACCCGTACCACCGAAAAAGGGCAACCCCCTGATGATTGCGACATATAACAAGATGCTATATGGGAAATCGACTTTCCTTCTGACTTTGGCCTTTACGGATAAATAGGTTACAAACCCGAAAAGCGGCACCCACATACTCAAGAAAACAATCAACAATGCTCCCCAAGCAGTCCAAACCTCACTTGGTAGCCACGACAAAGCCGCCTTATTCAAGGTGGTAGCAGTAATGCCCAAAGCGACTGCTACGGCCCCGCCCAAAACCGCCCGAGCGTCGGACCTGAAATTATCCATTTCTCACCTCAGGCGGCATTGGGCGAGTGCCATTTTAGTCTAATCTGGGCCTGATTCCCTTTGTTAAGGGCGCAACCCCCTACTCCTCATCCCCGTACTGCGTCTTTAACGCCTCCACCACCGCCGGGTCTGCCAGCGTCGTCGTGTCCCCCAGGGCGCGGCCCTCCGCCACGTCCCGCAGCAGCCGCCGCATTATCTTCCCGCTGCGGGTCTTGGGCAGTTCGGCGGCGAAGTGTATGTCGTCGGGCCGGCAGATGGGGCCTATCTTCGTTGCCACGTGCTGCTTCAACTCGGTAATCAGCGCGTCCGAAGCGGAGACGTGCTCTTTGATGGTCACGAAGGCCACAATCGCCTGTCCCTTGATTTCGTCGCTGCGCCCGATGCACGCCGCCTCCGCTACGTTGGCGTTGTCCACCAGCGCGCTTTCCACCTCCATCGTGCTGACCCGGTGCGCCGCCACGTTGATAACGTCGTCCACTCGCCCCAAAACCCAGTGGTACCCCTGTTCGTCAACCTTGGCCCCGTCCCCGGTGAAGTAGATGTTTTCGTACTTCGACCAGTATTGTTCCTTGAACCGTTCCGGGTCGCCGTAGATAGTGCGCAGCATGGACGGCCACGGTTTCTTGACCACCAGGTAGCCGCCCCCGCCCGGCCCGACGGAATTGCCCGCTTCGTCCAGCACGTCAACCTCAATCCCCGGGAAGGGATGCGTCGCCGAACCCGGCACCAGCGTGGTTATCCCCGGCAAGGGCGTAATCAGGATTGAGCCGGTCTCCGTTTGCCACCAGGTATCCACCACCGGGCAGTTTCCTCCGCCGATGTGCTGCCAGTACCACACCCACGCCTCCGGGTTGATGGGTTCGCCGACACTGCCCAGCAGCCGCAGGCTGGACATATCATGCTTGTCGGGGTATTCCTCCCCCCACCGCATAAACGTCCGAATGGCCGTCGGCGCGGTGTAAAGGATGGTGCAGGCGTACTTTTCGACGATGGCCCAGAACCTGTCCCGGTCGGGATAGTCCGGCGAACCTTCGTACATCACCGAAGTCGCCCCGTTGGCCAGCGGCCCATACACTATATAGCTGTGGCCCGTGACCCAACCAATATCGGCGGTGCACCAGTAAACGTCATCCTCTTTAATGTCGAAAATCCACTTGGTCGTGGCGTAGGTGCCCGTCAGGTAGCCCCCGGTGGTATGTACGATTCCCTTGGGCTTGCCGGTGGTGCCGCTGGTATAGAGCATGAACAGCATATCCTCGCTGTCCATCGGCTCCGGCTCGCAGGTCAGCGGCTGGCCGGCGACCAGGTCGTGCCACCAGACATCCCGCCCCTCGACCATCTTGTCATCAGCGTTGGCCGTGCGCCGCACCACCACCATTTTTTCGATGGTGGTCTCCCCGGTAACCGAATCGTCGGCGTTCTGTTTCAGCGGCACCACGTTGCCCCGCCGCCAACCCCCGTCGGCGGTAATCATCACCTTGGACTGGGAATCGTTAATCCGGTCCCTTAGCGACTCGGCGCTGAACCCGCCGAAAACTATGCTGTGCGCCGCCCCGATGCGGGCGCAGGCCAGCATGGCGATGGGCAGTTCCGGCACCATCGGAAGATAAATCGTCACCCGGTCGCCCTTGGCAACCCCGATGCTCTTCAGACCGTTGGCGAACTTGCAGACCTCGCGATAAAGGTCTTGGTAAGTGTAAACCGCCCAATCGCCCGGTTCCCCTTCCCAGATAATCGCCGCCTTGTTGCGCCGCGCCGTTTTCAAGTGCCGGTCAATGCAGTTGTAAGAGACGTTGAGCTTGCCCCCCAGAAACCACTTGGCAAAGGGCGGATTCCATTCCAGGACTTGCTCCCACGGATGGAACCAGTCCAATTCCCCGGCAAACCGCGACCAGAAGGCTTCCGAATCCTTGGCCGCCTCTTCGTAAACCGCCGGGTCATTGATGTTGGCGTTTCGGGCGAATTCCGGGGGTGGCGGGAAGGTGCGGTCTTCCTGGAGCAGAGCCTCGATATTTCCCACGTTTTCCACCATTGGTTTACCTCCGTCACACCGCTGCGAATAGGGACGAAAATGGATGAAACGCCCGGCCGAACTTGTCCGACCGGCGTCGCTTAATTCCAGAATTAGCCAACATTTTGTAACACGCTGGCCCGCCCCTTGTAAACGCCAACCCTCCCATGCCCCACCGTCATTCCCGCAAAACCTGTCCTGAGCGTAGCCGAAGGAGCCGGAATCCAGGAATCCTCGCCCCTACCAACCTTGCCCCCGCCAACCCGTTCGTGGTGAGCCTGTCGAACCACCCCCAGCCCGTCATTCCGGCGAAGGCCGGAATCCAGAAATCCTCGCCCCTACCAACCTTGCCCCCGCCAACCCGTTCGTGGTGAGCCTGTCGAACCACCCCCAGCCCGTCATTCCGGCGAAGGCCGGAATCCAGAAATCCTCGCCCCTACCAACTTTGCCTCCGCCAACCCGTTCGTGGTGAGCCTGTCGAACCACCCCACCGTCATTCCGGCGAAGGCCGGAATCCAGAAATCCTCGCCCCTACTAACCTTGCCTCCGCCAACCCGTTCGTGGTGAGCCTGTCGAACCACCCCCAGCCCGTCATTCCGGCGAAAGCCGGAATCCAGAAATCCTCGCCCCTACCAACCTTACCTCAACGAAACCAACTCCCACCCCACCGTCATTCCGGCAAAACCTGTCCTGAGCGTAGCCGAAGGAGCGGGAATCCACATCCTTGCCCTATATCAACCTTGCCCCAACGAAACACCCCTGACCACCCGCAGGGGCGCACGGCCATGCGCCCCTACCCTGCAATCGTCTTGCGCCGTTCCCAATGTCTTTCAATCGTCACCATCCAACGCCCCGGTGTCCACCCCGCGACGAAAAGGCCAAAGGGCCATAAACGGCAAAGGCGGGTTCCAAACCCGCCCCGGTCATACTCAACCGATTCCCGCTCAACTGCCGGATGAATCGGAATCCAAACGCGATTGCCCGTTCAGTTCAAGCGGTTGCCTCGGAAGGGGTTGTTCTTCTCCACGTGCTCGCGCATTATCTGGTTGCTGCGGTTGAGCACCGGCAGCGCCAGCTCCAACCGCTGCTGGGTAGTGGCGCTTTCCAACAGCCGTTGCCGCAATTCTTTCGGCACGTCCAGGCTAGAGGACAGGGAGGCCATCACGTCCCAGAATAGTTGCGGCGGGTCGTCGGTCACGTCAACCCGGCTGTTCCAGCCGCCGGCGATGGTTGCCTGGTGCGTCAGAAAGGCCACGTATTCCTGCCGGATTTCCTCTACCAGTACCGGGGCCACGTCGCCCGGTTCTTCTTCCAGCAATTGCACCAGGCCCACCATGTAGGGGATTTCCTGGATTACCTCAACCACCCGGAACCGTTGCTCTCCCTGGGTCAGGATATTCATGCGGCCATCATCCAGCCGCTGCACCTCGCTGATGCGGGCGGTAGTGCCGACGGTAAAGGGTTCGGCGGTTTCGCCCACTTCCCGGCCTTCTTTAATGAGCAGCACACCGAAGGGTGAATCGGCCTCAGAGCAGCGGCCAATCATTTCCTTGTACCGCTCCTCAAAGATATGCAGGGGCAGTTTCATGCCGGGAAACAACACCACGTTGTTCAACGGAAACAGCGGCAGTTCGGTCAAATCGTCCCGGGGAATTTCCGGCGAAGGCTGCATAATGCCGGCAGTATATCCCCTTGACCAGCCCGGCACAAGTTGAGGAGTTATAAGACACAGGACGATTGCAAAGTCGGTAGGAACAGTATTGGGAGGTGTTCAATAGTCCCTTCCCCCGTCAAGGGGGAAGGTTAGAGCCTGTCCTGAGCATCGCCGAAGGAATGGGGGTGACTGCCCCGTCAAGGAAATGTATCCCCATCGTTGGGACATGGAATTCGCAATCGTCCTGTTAGAACACAGGGGCGAGTCAACCCCCCGCCATAATCCGTCGCGCAGTCTCTACCAGGTCGGTTATCATGGCATCGTCAAAACCGTCGTGTCTGAACCCGTGGACAACGGCGTTCCTGTACCTTTTCACGTCGTCCAAATGGCTGCCTTCGTCCCGGGAGATTACCCCCAGGAAAACGGCCTGATCCAGAACGTAGCCCGCCGTGGTAATGCCTTTTGTGACCACGCCCTCCTCGGCAACCATCAATCTGATAGCAGCCTCGCAGGCAGACCAGGCCAGCGCCAGGGCCGCCTCGGAATGGCCCGATTCCATCAACTGCTCTACTTCCCATATCCGCCGGAAGACGTATTCACGGTCAAAGGCTTGGGCGCCCTCCGGAGAATCCAGTCGCTCCGGGGTTGACACCACTTGCCAAGCAAAACTCCACCCAGGCTTGGAGTACAGGATTTCGGCCAATTCCTTGAACCGGGAACCGGCTTCCAGCGAACCCCTGGACTTAACCTCGATGACCTTCGCTTCATCGCCTTTGCGAACTAACAAGTCCGCCGTGAAACCCGGCATGAAATCCAGGGGAGCGTCTATTGTGACCTCGTAGCCCTTGCTGCGATACTCTTCGGCAGTCTTGCGAACTATCAGATACTCGGCGTTGGTTGAATTTTCAGCCAAGAATCACCTCCAGGTTTGATGTAGCAGTCACGGCAATATGAAGAACCGGCTGGGATTGATTCACGTATCCCGTCAAGTCCGGCGGGCCATTCTCAATTAGCGGTTCGTCTTTAATGTCTCTCTTGCGGCAAAGCAGGTCAAAAACCTCAGAGTCGTCCACATAGACCATCCCCTTCAAAGCATCCAGAATCGGCTTGGGGATATTGTCAACGTCCAATGGGGTGTTGTCAAAGAAATAAGTTATGGACACCATCAGCGGCCCGGCAACCGGGGGGCTTGTGCCCCAAACGTGCCGGGCGGCGTTGGCTACTTGTCCCGTCCACTGCCTCACCAACTCCCTTCGACGAGTCTGCTGCGACACGGGCCGTCCGGCTATGACAAACTCAAACGGTATCGGCATTCCTGTACCTGGCAACGAATCAGTAGGGGAACCGGGTTCGTGTCCGACGGAATTAACGCCCCGGCAGGGTAAGCGCCATTATATCAACTCGCATCAACCCAATTGGGGCCAGGGTAGAGGAACCCCCGTCCCGGACACCCCCCAAGTTGTCCGGCGTCAACCGCCCTTGTTATACTCGGCAAAACCGCCGCCGTTGCGGGAAAAATCCTTACCGGGGCCGCTTATTTTGGACAGCGAACTTGGCATCATCGGCTACCCCATCGGACACTCCATATCTCCGGCGTTCCAGCAGGCCGCCCTAGACCACCTCCAAATCAACGCCGCCTACCGGGCTTGGGAAGTGGCCCCCGACGGAGTAGCCGAGTTTGTGCAGGGACTCCGCCAGCCCGGAGTCATGGGAATCAACGTAACCGTACCCCACAAAGAGGCCGTCATTCCCCACCTGGACGAGGTGGACGAATGGGCCGCCGAAGCCGGGGCAGTGAACACCATCGTCAACCGCGACGGACGGCTGACCGGCCACAACACTGACGGCTACGGTTTCCTCCAGGGCTTGAAAGACGGCGCCGGATTTGAGCCGGCGGGACATAGGGCGCTGGTCTTGGGTGCCGGCGGCGCGGCTAGGGGCGTCGTGCTGGCCCTGCTGCGGGAAGGCGTCGGGCAACTGCTGGTAGCCAACCGCACCCTGGAACGGGCCGAGGCCCTGGTCAAGCTGGCCCAGCCCCGGAACATTCCCGCCCAGGCCATTCCCCTGTCCTGGAACGAACTCTCCCTGGCCGCCGTCAACTCGGATTTGATTGTCAACTGCACCACCCTGGGCATGGCCCACGGCCCCGACCCCGCCGGCGCGCCGCTGCTGATGTACCAGATTCCCCCAACGTCCCTGGTTTACGACCTGGTTTATAATCCGATGGAAACGCCGTTGCTGCGGGAAGCCGTGCGGGCCGGCGCCGGAGTCCTGGGCGGGATTCAGATGCTGGTACACCAGGGCGCGGCCTCTTTCGAGATGTGGACGGGCCGGCCCGCCCCGGTGGACGTGATGCTGGCGGCAGCGACGCGGGCGATGCAACACCCCCGTTAGCCAACTCTCCCAAACTCCGGTTCTCCGTGTCTCTGTGGTTGAATTGCACCCCGGAGGCGCAGAGTCGCCGAGTTGCGCAGAGTCTTTTAGAGGTATGTTTTGAGCATGATTAGATGGTTCACCGCCGGCGAGTCCCACGGCCCCGGCTTGATGATTATCGTTGAAGGCGTGCCGGCGGGACTGCCCATCGGCGAAGACTATATCGGCGTCCAGTTGGGCCGCCGCCAGAAGGGTTACGGGCGCGGGGGCCGGATGCTCATTGAGCAAGACCGCGCCGTGCTCATGTCCGGCGTCCGCCACGGGCGCACCCTGGGCAGTCCCATCGGCATGACCATCGAAAACAAGGACTGGGCCAACTGGACGGAGGCAATGGCGATTGAATACGTGGAAAACCCGTCCCAGGAAGGCCGCAACCGCCGCGTCACCCGCATCCGCCCCGGCCACGCCGACCTGCCCGGCACCATGAAGTACGGCTTTGACGACGTGCGCAACTCCCTGGAACGGGCCAGCGCCCGGGAAACCGCCGCCCGTGTCGCCGCCGGTTCCATCGCCATGCGCCTCTTGGAAGAGTTCGGCATCCGTCTGCACAGCCACGTCGTCGCCATTGGCGGAGTCAAAGCCGACTTGCCCGAAGTCATAGACTGGGAGGCGGTGGAAGAGTCCCCGGTGCGCTGTTCCGACCCCGCCGCCGCCGAGTTGATGATGGCGGAAATTGACGCCGCCAAGGCCGACGGCGACACCATCGGCGGCATCGTCGAAGTAATCGCCGACGGGCTGCCCATCGGCATCGGCTCTCACGTCCATTGGGACCGGAAGATTGACGGCCTCATCGCCCAGGCCCTCATGTCCATCAACGCGGTCAAGGCCGTGTCCATCGGCCCCGGCTGGGAGATTATGGACCGGCGCGGTTCCCAGTGGCAGGACGTGATTGAGCCGGTCACCGACCCGGACAACCCCTGGCAGCGCCGGACCAACCGGGCCGGTGGCACCGAGGGCGGCATGACCGACGGGATGCCCTTGGTGGCCCGGTTCGCCATCAAGCCCATCGCCACGCTGCACAACCCGCTGCCCTCGGTTGACCTGGACACCGGCGAGCCGGTGCAGGCCCACTTTGAGCGTTCCGACGTTTGCCAGGTTCCCCCCGCCGGGGTAATCGGCGAGGCGATGGTTGCCCTGACCCTGGCCGGGTCATTCCTGGAAAAATTCGGCGGCGACTCCATCCCCGAAACCCGCCGCAACCTGCAAGGCTACCTGAAAACCGTAGGCCCCAGAAAGGTTTACCAGTAAAGGGCCTGGTGAAAAATCCCCTCCCCCTCGACGGGGGAGGGTTAGGGTGGGGGTGCCAACTGTTGCGGAAGGAGCCGACAGAGGAAATTCAACACACTCTCCGCGAGAAGTGAGGTACAAGCAATGGCGATTTACAAAATGGTGGGAAACAAAGAAAAGTTGGACAAGATTAGTGCGACTTCTTTCGGTCAAGAGGGCGTATTGGAACGCTCGGACTTGCAACGTATCTTGCGAGACCAGCCCGAAGTCCTGGAAAAGAGGTTGCTGATAATCTCCGAGGAGTTCGGCAATTGGCAAGACTCCAACCGCCGAATTGACCTGCTGGCCCTGGACGCTGACGGGCGTTTAGTCGTCATTGAGTTGAAGCGGGGCGACACCGGCAGCCACATGGACTTGCAGGCGATTCGATACGCGGCGATGGTCGCCAACATGACCTTTGAGCAGGTCGTAGTCAATTGCCAAGCCTATCTGGAGAAGCGGGCCAAGGAAGAAGGGAAAGCTGTCGAGGAAGACGCTGCCGAAAGCCTCATCCGGGAACATCTTGAAATCAAGGAGGAAGGATACCAGGATATTTTTACCGATGTACCCCGAATCATTTTGGCGTCGGAGAACTTCGGCAAGGAATTGACCACTTGCGTAATGTGGCTCAACGATTCCTGGCTGAGGAGCGCCGGGCAGGAAATCAAGTGTATCCGGCTCCAACCATATCGAAACGGGGATGAAATTTTGGTGGAAACCAGCGTAATAGTCCCGTTGCCGGAAGCTGCGGATTACCAGACACAAATCGGGCAACTGAAGCAAGAAGCCAGGGAGCAGAGTTCGGGAAAGGTCCAACGTACTCAAGGAACGGACGCTTTCGAGGTCTCCATAGGGCAAGCCCAAGAGAAGTTTCAACCGGGATTGCAACGCCTTTATGATGCAGCAGTGAACATGGAACGGGAGAATCTTGCCGAGTTGTCCACTTTCGTTAACGGCAAAGAAGATTACGTCAGACTGGAACTCCGAGTTCCGGGTTCAGACCGGAGCCTGGTATGGTTCGGTAATCTTCTTCACAAGGGTGGGAGGGGAGGAGAAATATCCGTTTTGCCGGATTTGCAGGACATAGCCATAAATTCACTGAGCGGAATTGACCGGCTGATTGGGCCAAGTACCTCAAAATCGGGATTCCGCCATCGCAGATTGTCCAGAATCAAAGAGGAAGACCTAGACCCCATTCTGGCAACTATCCACGCTGCCTACCGCGAAGCCAACCGCATAGAAATAGAAACAGAAACCCCCGCCGCCGTTCCCGAAGGCCAGCCCGCAAGAGGTACAAGCAATGGCCATTTACAAGATGGTGGGAAACAAAGAGAAGTTGGACAAGATTAGTGCGACTTCTTTCGGTCAAGAGGGCGTATTGGAACGTAGCGATTTGCAGCGCATCCTCCTCCTTTCCAAACGTCTCGGCAAGGGAAATAGTCTCGATAAAATTGCTTGGTGACTCGCGATGCGTATGGTGTTATAATCACGCGCACTTTGGGGTAGCAGCCTTTGTTGATGGGCTGTTGATGCCTTTCCCAATACTCCCGCAACTCTACAAGTCGGCGGCTTAAATCTTGCAATTCCTGGATCAAGAAACGCGAGTCCGCATCGAGAGACGCCGGATTTCGACCGCCGACATCTAACATTGTCTGCTCCTCGGCAGTTTTTTGTATCGCCATAGAAACACGGATGTGTTTGGCATAGAACTGCCGGATGGGCGTAACCTCAAGGTTAGTGTCCTCACCGATTCGCCGGAAACTGTGACCAATGCTTTCACCTATCACTAAGGAGGAAGTGATATGCAACATCTCAGGATTGTCCTGAACCAGAAATCCGATACCCTCTATGTCGAGTTCAGCGACCAGCCCATTAGCCATACCTACGAATACACCCGTGACGTCCTGTTCGATTTGGCTGAAGACAATACCATCGTGGGCGTGGACATCCAACACGCCAGCGAAGTTTTGTCTGGGGATGTAGATTCAATGGTTGTCCCCGGCGCCAGCCTTGTCCCGCAACAATTGGCTAGCGCCTAGCAAGCAATCCCACAGTCTTGCAGTGGGCCCCCTGGCAACGTCAGGGGCCTTTTCTTAATCCCCATCCTCAACCACCCCCGAATTGATAATCAAACTTTAACCATCGTATAATGGGGTTGCTTTACCCTGCTTTGTTGACATTCTGGCAGCCCCGCCCCTTGGCGGCGCGCCCCCGTTGGAGGAAAATACGCATGGTTGACGTTTTGACAGGCACTTTTACCGTTAAGTCCGGCCACGCCCAGATGCTCAAGGGCGGCGTCATAATGGACGTGGTCAGCGCCGAGCAGGCCCAGATTGCGGCGGAGGCCGGCGCCGTGGCCGTCATGGCCCTGGAGCGCGTCCCCGCCGACATCCGCGCCGAAGGCGGCGTCGCCCGCATGACCGACCCGGTCAAGATTTGCGAAATCATCGAGGCCGTCAGCATCCCGGTCATGGCCAAGTGCCGCATCGGGCATTTCGTCGAGGCCCAGGTGCTGGAGTCCCTGGGCGTGGACTACGTTGACGAGTCCGAAGTGCTGACCCCCGCCGACGAAGTTCACCACGTCTGGAAACACGATTTCAAGGTTCCCTTCGTCTGCGGCTGCCGCGACCTGGGCGAGGCCCTGCGCCGCATCTCCGAGGGCGCGGCCATGATTCGCACCAAGGGCGAGGCCGGCACCGGCGACGTGGTGGAGGCCGTCCGCCACATGAGAGCCGTCCAGGACGCCATCCGCAAGCTCCAGACCATGCCCGAAGATGAGTTGGTGGTGGAGGCCCGCAACCTGGGCGTCAGTCTCGACCTGCTGACCAAGACTCGCGAAATGGGCCGTCTGCCGGTGGTCAACTTCGCCGCCGGCGGCGTAGCCACCCCCGCCGACGCCGCGCTGATGATGCAGTTGGGCGCCGACGGCTGCTTCGTCGGGTCGGGAATCTTCAAGTCGGGAGACCCGGAAAAGCGCGCCTACGCCATCGTCCAGGCCGTCACCCACTACAACAACCCGGAAATCATCGCCGAAGTCTCCAAAGACCTGGGCGAAGCGATGGTCGGCATCAGCGCCCGCAGCATCCCCCAGGACGAACTGCTGGCGCCCCGCAGCGTTTAGCAGCCATCCCCAAGTCCCTTCCCCCTCGATGGGGGAAGGTTAGGATGGGGGTGACAGGCTGGTTTCGCGCGCCCCGGTTTGCTTGTGGACGCCCCGGTTAAGACAATGGGGAATATACGCCGACAGCCGGACAATCTTCGTTCCGGCGGGGAGGGTCAATGACCGCGCAGGACATCATCGCCCAAAACCTGGCCGTGGTTGAAGCCCACTTCCACAGCGAGGCGGAAAACGAAGTCGAAAAGGCCCTGGAGCTTTACACCGACGACATCGTTTGGGAAGCCCCGGCCCGCCAACTGGTCTTTACCGGCAAGCAGCCGGTGGCGGACAACTACCGCAGCATCTTCGGCTGCATGAAGGACGTGGAAATCCGCACCCTGGACCGTTTCGCCACCGAAGACCGGGTTACCGACGACAGCATCTTGACCTTCACCCTGACCGGGGACGGCTTTCTGCCCTTCCCCGTGGGGCAGAAGGTGGAAATGCGGTTGGTGCATATCTTTGAAATGCGCGACGGCAAAATCAGCAAGGAAATCGCCTTCGAGATGCCCCGCCCGGCAGCTTAAAGGGTGTCGTTAATTCTATTGTCGTGATTCCCACGAAAGCGGAAATCTGAACCCCCTCCCCCTGGGAGGGGGAGGGTCGGGGTGGGGGTGAAAAGCCCCGACATAACTAGGATTAACGGCTTCATTTGACGACAACCGCAGGGGCGGCGTACTATCCCCGGCCCGCAACTTTACATCCGGCCCAAGCAAGTCAGTGATTTCAGGTTAGCGACTTGAAGATTGGCGTTCTGGCAGTCCAGGGAGACTTCATCGAACATATCGCCATCCTCCGCCAGCTGGGCGTTGACAGCCGGGAAGTCCGTTTGCCGCAGGAATTTGAAGGGCTGGACGGCCTGATAATCCCCGGCGGCGAAAGCACCACCCTGAGCCGGCTGATGAGCATTTACGACTTGCGGGAGCCGGTCTCCCGCCTGGCCCGACAGCAAAAAACCGTCTGGGGCACCTGCGCCGGCATGATTATGATGGCCCGGGAAATTACCGAAGCAGACCCGGTTCCCCTGCAATTGATGAACATTGGCGTGCGCCGCAACGCCTTCGGGCGGCAGATAGACAGCTTTGAGCAGGACCTGGACATTGCCGGGTTCGACGGCCCGCCCTTCCACGCCGTATTCATCCGCGCCCCGGTCATCATCCGCGTCGGCGACGACGTGGAAACCCTGGCCCAACTGCCCGACGGCCGCCCGGTGGCGGTGCGCCAGGGCAACCTCATGGCAACGTCCTTCCATCCCGAATTGACCGGCGACCTCCGTTTCCACCAACGCTTTCTGGAACTGGCCGGTCAATCCGCCGGCGGGCCAATGCCATGACCCCATCCTTCCGGGTGAGCGACGCCCTGCGCTGCATCATATTGAACCAGCCGGCCATGCCCAACCTGGCCAACCCCCGGCTGAACGGCGGCGGAACCCCCCGCCTCCAGAGCTGGCGCTTGTGGCGGCAGGCGGCGGCCCAGCGCGGCCACCGCATTACCCTGGCCCGATGGAACGGCCGGCAGCCGGCCGGCCTGGTTTCCGCCCGCGCCGCCGGCCGGCCCGACGCTGCCCCAACCTGCTGGGAAATTGACCATTTCTACCTGCCGTCGGAAACCCTTGACCCCGACGCGCCGGCGCAACGTCCATCCCTCGCCGGGTTGGAACTGCTGGAACAACTGGTTAGCCAGGCCGGTTGCCGCGGGGCGGAAAGAGTCTTGCTGCGGCTGCCGTCCGGCTCCCCGGCGACAAAAGCGGCCCGGCAAGCCGGATTTTTCCCCTGCTATCAGGAAACCCGGCTGGAGGGTTGGCCCCAACCTGCTCCGGGCAACGGGCATCACCCCTGCCACGGGTTCCGGGTCAGCCAGCCCCTTGACCAACACGGCTTGTTTCAACTCTTTGCCGCCGCCACCCCCGCGCCGGTGCGGATGGCCTTGGCCCCCACCCTGGAACGCTGGCGGGAAGTGCAGCGGCTGTGGCCCGGCCACCGCCGTGAATGGGTCAAGGAACATGACAGCAGAATCGCTGGCTGGCTGGGCCTTTTCCAAGGCAGGGACGCCCTGGAAGGCCGCATCATGGCCCACCCTGACCGGCCCGGTCTGTCCCGGGAATTGTTAGACCTGGCCTTCAGCCGCCCCGGTTTCCAAAGGTGGCTAGCTCCCGACTACCAGCCGGAAACTGCGGCAATGCTGCGGCAGCGCGGGTTGGCGGACGCCGGCGCCTACCAGGTCTTGATTAACCCGGTTGCCAAGCCGGTGGAATCTTACGCTATGACCCCAGTGGAGGCTTGACTTTGGTGGTTGTGGAAAGCTCAGTCCAGGAAGATTTGCAGCTTTACCTGGAGGCGTTGCCCCCGCGGGTGACCCGCGCCTTGCAGCAGCGGGAAGACCTGTCCGACCTGCTGGAAGTGGTGCTGGACTTGGGACGGCTGCCCGAAGCCCGTTTCATTTCCGGCGACGCCGCCCTGGACGATTCGGAAGTCACCCGCGAAGACCTGGCGGGAGTCGCTCAGCGAATCGGCGATTTCGGAGACGACAACCGGGCCGGCATCGAAAGAACGCTGCACCGAATTTCTGCCATTCGCAACCGCAAGGGCGAGGTCATCGGTATCACCTGCCGCGTCGGGCGGGCCGTTTACGGCACCATCCGAATCATCGAAGACCTGGCCTTTTCCGGCCAGAACATCCTGCTGTTGGGACGCCCCGGCGTCGGCAAGACCACCATGCTGCGGGAAATGGCCCGCGTCCTGGCCGACGACGCCCGCAAGCGGGTGGTAATCGTGGACACTTCCAACGAAATCGCCGGCGATGGCGACGTTCCCCACCCGGCCATCGGCCACGCCCGCCGGATGCAGGTGGCGACCCCCAGCCAGCAGCACGCCGTTATGATTGAGGCCGTCGAAAACCATATGCCCCAGGTCATCATCATTGACGAAATGGGCAACGAGCAGGAAGCCGCCGCCGCCCGCACCATCGCCGAGCGCGGCGTCCAACTCGTCGCCACCGCCCACGGCAACACCCTGGACAACCTGGTTCTGAATCCCACCCTTTCCGACCTGATTGGCGGCATCCAGACCGTCACTCTGGGCGACCAGGAGGCCAAGTACCGGGGAACGCAAAAGACGGTGCTGGAACGCAAGGCCCCGCCCACTTTTGACGTGGTGGTGGAAATCCAGAGCTGGGAGCAGGTGGCCGTCCATGAGGACGTGGCCCACGTGGTTGACCAGGGCTTGCGCGGATACCAGACCGCCCCGGTAATCCGCCGCTTGGGTGACGACGGCCAGGTGGTCAAAAGCCAGGACGCGCCCCGCCGCAGCCAGGGAACGCCGGCCCCTTGGTCGCCCCGCGGTTCCGCGCCCAATTCCCGGCGGGATTCCGACGTGGTGGAAACCTCCGCGCCCCCGCCCGGCGGCGATGATGGACGCCCGCCGGCCCCGGTCATAGATGAGCGGGTTTTCCTCTTCGGCGTGGGCCGGGACAAACTGGAAGCGGCCCAGACCGAGAGCGGCATTTTCCTGGACATCGCCAACGAACTCCGCCGGGCCACCCTGGTCTTGACCACCAAGACCCACTACCGCCGGGGCGCCCAACTGGTGCGGGTGGCCGAGTCCAGCGGAACGCCGGTTTACGTCCTGCGGAAAAACACCGTGCCGCAGCTGATAGACTTCCTGCGGACACTGGCCCGGGACCGGGGTTTGGACGTTGGCCCACCGCCCAGAACCGAAGAATCCAACGAAGCCTCCAAAGCCTCGCTGGACCAGGCGATGCAGGAAGCGGAACGGGCGGCGGAACGGGTTTTGGGCGGCGAGTTCAGCGTCTTGCTCAATCCCCAGCGTCCCTACGTCCGCCGGTTGCAGCATATGTTGGCCCAAAGGTTCAGCCTGGCCTCCACCAGCCGGGGTCGGGAACCGGAACGGGGCGTCCTCATTTACAAGCCGTGAGCCGGGGGAGCAAGCCTTGGCTTTGCCAATGTTCATATCCCTCGAAGGCGGCGACGGCGCCGGTAAGTCCACCCAGGCGGAGCGGCTGTACCGGCAGTTGAGCGACGCCGGAATCCCCGCCCTGCTGGTGCGGGAGCCGGGCGCAACCCCCTTGGGCGAGCATCTGCGGGAATACCTGAAAAGCCAGCGACCCCTCTCCGCCGAGGCCGAACTGCTGTTGTTTGAAGCGGCCCGTGTCCAACTGGTGCTGGACATCATCAAGCCCAGCCTGGCCCAGGGCGTTACTGTCATAACCGACCGTTTCGAGGGTTCCACCATTGCCTACCAGGGTTACGGGCGCGGCCTGAACCTGGTAGCCATTGACCGTTTCAACCAATTCGCCGTCCAGGATACTCTGCCGGACTTGACCTTCCTGCTGGACATTGACCCGGCGGAGGGACTGCGCCGGGGCGATACTTCCCAGCAAGCTCTAATACCGGAAGACAACGGCGGCCCGGACGACTCCGATGAACGGCGTTTTGAGGATGCCCCCCTGGACTTCCACCGCCGCGTCAGAGAGGGTTTCCTGGCCTTGGCGGCAGCCAACCCCCAACGGTGGCTAGTAATTGACGCCAACCGGCCCCCTGAAGAAATCGAGGAACGCATTTGGCGCACAGTCCAGCAACGGCTGGGGTAGCCTCACCTCCTCCCTAGGGGCGTCGTCAAGTTAAGGACGGAAGTATGCCGGCGTCTGTATTCGTCATTCCGGCGAAAGCCGGTATCCCGAAATCCGAAGCATACAACAACGTCCGTGTGGCCAAGGAATCCTGGATACCGGCCTGCGCCGGTATGACGACACACCCTAACCCGCCCCCTGCGATGGCGCGGCGATTTTTGTATGCTCCCCCCCTGAACAAAGAAAGCCCCTCCCGTCAAACGGGAGGGGCTTGGCGTTTCCGCGCTGGAAAACCGGCGCCGGCCGACGTTAGTTGTCGGCGGGAACCGGAACGGCATCCACCTCCGCAATGCGGGCGGTGATGGCCTGCTTCATCTGGCGGACGCGGGCCAGGTCGGGATAGACCTGACCTTCGGCAATCTTGTCAAAAATCTTCTCACCGTCGCAGAACACTTCCATAATGCCCTGCCCCCGCGGGGAGATGGTTATGGAAACATCGGCGCCGTAGGCCCGGAAGAACTCGTTCGCCATCCACGTGGCGGTAGCGTGATGCTGTCAAGGAACGCAGTAGGTGATTTCAACCTGGACTTTACCTTCCATCGGTGTCCTCCTAAGTGTAGGGAGTTTTATACCGCGCCGATTCTAGCACAACTCCCCAAAACCTGTCCACCAGCCTAACGCCGCTTTTAATCCCATGCCCTTCCATGTAATTCTGAGCAGCCCCATGTCATTCTGAGCGCAGCGAAGAATCCAAAATTCTTGCCTTCACCAACCCGGCCAAGGTCTTTCGATTTTCATTCCACGGCCCAAGTATGTCATTCTGAGCAAAGCGAAGAATCTAAAATTCTTGCCGGAGCCAACGTCCCTAATCCGAAGAATTTTAGACCCTTAACTTCGTTTAGGGTGACATGAGACATCCTCCACCGTCATACCGGCGCAGGCCGGCATCCAGAAACGTCACGACCCTTATTCTTGCCCATCAATGCAAGAAACCACCCGAAACAGAACGCTACCAATGCCGCTTTTCATCCCATGCCCTTCCATGTCATCCTAAGCAGCCCCCATGTCATTCTGAGCGCAGCGAAGAATCCAAAACTCTTGCCTTCACCAACCCGGCCAAGATCTTTCGATTTTCATTCCACGGCCCAAGTATGTAATTCTGAGCAAAGCGAAGAATCCAAAATTCTTGCCGGCGCCAACGTCCCTAATCCGAAGAATTTTAGACCCTTCACTTCGTTCAGGGTGACATGAGACATCCTCCACCGTCATACCGGCGCAGGCCGGTATCCAGAAACGTCACGACCCTTATTCTTGCCCATCAATGCAAGAAACCACCCGAAACAGAACGCTACCAATGCCGGTTTTCGTCCCATGCCCTTCCATGTCATCCTAAGCAGCCCCCATGTCATTCTGAGCGGAGCGAAGAATCTAAAATTCTTGCCTTCACCAACCCGGCCAAGGTCTTTCGATTTTCATTCCACGGCCCAAGTATGTCATTCTGAGCAAGGCGAAGAATCTAAAATTCTTGCCGGAGCCAACGTCCCTAATCCGAAGAATTTTAGACCCTTAACTTCGTTTAGGGTGACATGAGACATCCTCCACCGTCATACCGGCGCAGGCCGGCATCCAGAAACGTCACGACCCTTATTCTTGCCCATCAATGCAAGAAACCACCCGAAACAGAACGCTACCATCGGAAAGCCCCCGACTTGACACGCCCCTATCGGCTGGCTTTTAATATAGGAGTCCTGCCGAGGTAGCTCAGGTGGTAGAGCACGGCACTGAAAATGCCGGTGTCGACAGTTCGAGTCTGTCCCTCGGCACCACCTCCCCAACTGGCAACCCTGTGACAGTCAACCGCTGCGCTATCCGCCCGCCCCCGGCGGTTATTGCGCCAGTTCCTCCGCGTCCCTGATGTAGTCAATCGTCTCCCGGATGCGCCGCTCCGTTTCCCCCACCGGCTCGCAAAGTCCCAGGTAGAAACAATCCCCGTGCAGACGCCTCTGGCGGGTGAAGTAACGCCCAATTAACGTCTTTATCCGCGCATCCTGGGCGGCCAACTCATCCAGATAGCGGGATGTTTCCGGCGACCTTTCCGTTGTCGCGCCCGTCCGGGCCAGAATCAAAGCATCCGTCGCCCGCAACGTGGCACACCAAGCCTTTTCCGCCGCGTCCCGAATGTCCCCGGCGTCCAGCCGCTCCACCGCTTGGGACTGCATCCGCCGGGCATCCGTGAAAATCTCTTGCACTTCTGCGGTCAGTGTCATCAGTTGGCCTTCCCCCTTGGTTGCAGCGAATGGGGCCGGGGCGGAGTACCGCGGCAACGTACCGACATTATACCCGCCATCTTCCAGAGCCGGAAACACTGAGCGGCTGGCAGCGCCCCGCCCCAAAAAACCCTTGGGTGACACTTCCCTATTCGGCGTAATATAATGGCCCCGTGCGCCGCCCCGACGGGGACGGCCTGGCCCCAGCGCAAGTTGTTGAGAGGCGTCTTATGGACTTCGCATTCACGCCGGAACAGGAATCCCTGCGGGATGAGGTGCGCCAATTCATCCAGGACAACGTAACCCCGGAAATCCTCTCCGAAATCGAGGAATCCGGCGTCCGCAACCGCGGCCCCCAGACCCGGGAAATGTACCGTAAAATCGGCGAAAAGGGCTGGATTGGCATGAGCTGGCCCAAGGAGTACGGCGGGCAGAGCGGCAGCCGCATTGACCAGTATATCGTCGAGGAAGAGTTCGCCCGCATTGGC
The DNA here is from genome assembly GCA_963665735.1 of Dehalococcoidia bacterium. Lineage (GTDB taxonomy): Bacteria > Chloroflexota > Dehalococcoidia > Lucifugimonadales > UBA3495 > CATOSK01. Next base: position 2,865,105 of record OY762444.1, read on the forward strand.
ATAACCGTCGGCGGCGCCGGCAGCGGCGCCCCGGCCATCCTGGCCGCCGGCACCGAAGAGCAGAAGAAATACTTCCTCCCCGGCCTCATCCGCGGCGAAATCATCTTCGCCCTGGGTTTCACCGAACCCCAGGCCGGCGCCGACTTGGCCGGCCTCCAGTGCCGGGCCGTCCGCGACGGCGACGATTTCGTCATCAACGGCCAGAAGATGTTTACCACCGCGGCCCACTACGGCACCCACATTTACCTGATGGCCCGCACCGACCCGGAGGCCCCGCGCCACCGGGGAATATCCATCTTCCTGGTTCCCATTGACACCCCCGGAATCACCGTCCGCCCCCTGTGGACGATTCAGAACGACCCGCCGGCGCCCCCCCGCACCACCTACGGCGACCGCCGCACCAACGAAGTCTTTTTCGAGGACGTGCGGATTCCCGCCTCCACCATGCTGGGCGAGGAAAACATGGGTTGGTACGTCGGCGCAATGGGCCTGAACCTGGACCGGGTGGGCGCCAGCCGCTATCTGATTTCCGTCCAGCGCGACGAGGACATCATCAACTGGGTCAAGGACAACGACCTGGACGGCTATGGCCCGTCCCAAGACCCCGCCGTCCGCGACCGCCTGGCCGAACTCTGGATTGAAGCCCAGGTCTGTCGCCTGATGACCCTCCGCAGTATGTCCCTGGTGGAACGGGGCGGCAACTTCACCTACGAAGGCTCCGCCGAAAAGGTCTGGGCGCCGGAACACGGCGTCAAGACCACCGAAACCATCGCCCAGATTCTCGGCCCCTACGGACAGTTGCTCAACGGTTCCGAGGACGCCGTTGAGGACGGCATTTTCGCCCACAACCTGATGGGCGCTTTCCAGTCCGGCATCAACCACGGCAGCGCCCAGGTCATGCGCGACCAGGTAGCCCGCCGGGGCCTGGGAATGCCCCGCGGCTAGCGGCGCAGCCTGCTTGAACTGATGACTGGTGAAGGATGTATCGTCATTCCGGCGAAAGCCGGAATCCAGAGAGGCCCGGCATAGAACAGCGTTCTTGAAGGCAAGAAATCCCGGATGCCGGCGGAGGCCGGTATGACGGGTTTGTCAAGTCTGTCATCAACCTAACCATAACAGGTTATAAGTCTCCCTTCCCCAAAGCCAAGAAAAGGTCAGCCGGTTTTATGGACATACTGCCCAGCGAAGAAGAACAGATGGTGAAAAACCTGGCCCGGGAGTTCCTGGAGGCCGAATGTCCTCCCCGGTTGGCCCGGGACATGGAAAAAGACGAACAGGGCTACCCCCCGGAACTCTGGAACAAGATGGCCGACCTGGGTTGGTTCGGTATGTCCCTGCCCGAATCCTACGGCGGCCAGGGCCTCCCCCTGACCTACCTGGGCCTGATTCTGGAAGAGGTGGGCCGGGCCATCGCTCCCGTTCCCTTCCACAGTACCGCCGTTCCCGCCCTGGTGGTGGCCGACATCGGCAGCGACGCGCAGAAACAGGAAGTTTTGCCCCGCGCGTGCAGCGGCAGCCTGATTATGACCTGGGCCTTCCAGGAACAAGACCCCCGGCTGCTCCCCTCCGCCGTCAACTGCGCCGCCACATCTGATAGAGACGGCGACGGCTACGTGATTAACGGCGTCAAGAACTTCGTGGACAACTTCAACGTCGCCGAAAAGTGCCTGCTGGTCTGCCGCACCGCCGACGCAACCCCGGACAACGAAGGGTTGTCCATCTTCCTGATAGATACCAACCTGCCCGGCATTTCCCACACTCCCTTGACCACCCTGGCCAAGGACAAGCAAAGCAAGGTGGAATTTAACGGAGTCAAGGTTCCCGCCTCCGCCTTGGTGGGCCAACTCAACCAGGGTTGGCCGGCGGCCCGCAAGATGCTGGACCAGGCCACCGCCCTGCTCTGCGCCCAGATTGTCGGCGCGGCCCGCAAAGACGTGGAAATGGGCATCGAGTACGCCAAGAACCGGGTGGCCTTTGGCCGGCCCATCGGCGCCTTCCAGTCGGTTCAACATATGTGCGCCGACATGACCATCTGGGTTGACGGCGCCCAAATGCTCACCTACGAGGCCCTATGGAAAATGGACGAGGGCCTTCCCGCCAGCATCGAGGTTTCCCAAGCCAAGGCTTTCTGCAACGACCGCTGCCAGGCCGCCGTCCGTTCCAGCCAGGTCTTGCACGGCGGCATGGGCTTTATGATGGAGTTTGACCTGCACCTGTGGTATCGCCGGGTTTGCGCCTGGACCATGCGGCTGGGAACCAGCTTTGAACACCGGGCCCGCTTGGCCGACGCCCTGCTGGACCAACCCGGCAAAGTCCGCCTGGGCATGGACTTTCTTCCCGTTCCCTGACCAGTCCTTGACCCGGTAAATTGACCCGAAAAACCCGCCAGGAGTCAGCTTGATGCCCAAAGACCCGATATGCGGCAAAGACATTGACCAGGAAAGCGCCCGCGCCTCCACCGGCCAGACCGCCTTCGGAGCCTCGGAAGTTGACCCCAACATGGGCACCCGCAGCTTCCACAACGGCCAGTGGTACTACTTTTGCAGCCTGGAATGTCGCACCAAGTTCCTGGCCAGCCCCAACACATATGCCGGGTAACGCCGCTGAAGTTGCCGGCGGAACCCGGCTATTGCGGGGCGATTGACCATTTGCCCGGAAAGTAACCGAATATAACCATCTGCCCAACCGTGGGCCGGAGGAGGAAAACCATGCACATCGGTCTGGTAATGGAATGTGATTACCGCCGCGACCGCACCCAGGAAGAGGCTTTCGCCGAAGCCTTTGAGATTGCCGAAACCGCCGAAGAGTCCGGCATTGACGGCGTTTGGCTGGCCGAGCGTCACTTCGCCACCCACCGCCGCCCCGGCGACGCTATGGGCGCCGGCATCCCCTCCGTCGTGTCCGTCCCCTTGGTCTGGGCCTCGGCCATCGCCGCCCGCACCAAGCGGCTGCGGGTAGGCACCGGCGTAAGCGTCCTGCCCCTGTGCCACCCCATCCGGCTGGCCGAAGAAGCCGCCACCGTTGACCAAATCAGCCAGGGACGCCTGGACTTCGGCGTGGGCCGCAGCGGTTTCCCCCGTTCCTACATCGGCTACGGCATCCCCTACGGCGAAAGCCGCGAACGCTTCCAGGAAAACCTGGACATCATCGTCAAAGCCTGGGAGGACGACCGCCTTACCTACGAAGGCAAGTACTATTCCTTCGACAACCTCTCCGTAATGCCCCGGCCCTACCAGAAGCCGCACCCGCCCATCCGCATCGCCGCCACCACCCAGGACACTTTCCCCATCGTCGGCAGCATGGGCTACTCTCTGGTTTCCGGCCTGCGCGGATTCACCATCCCCGAAGTCGCCCGCAACCTGGAAGGCTACCGCACCGCCTTGGCCGAGTCGGGCCACGAAGGGGAGGGCGACGTTTTCCTGCGGGTGCCTATCTACGTCGCCGAAAACGACGAAAAAGGAATCTCCGAACCCGAAGAAAGCACCATGCGCTCTTACCTGCGGCTTGCCGAAACCTTCCGCCAGTCCGCCGACGCCGCCGGCACCACCATATCCGAGGAACGCCGCGAGCGTTACGAGCGTCTTTCCAACGTCACCTACGACGAACTGCTGGAAGACCGGCTGGCCTATGGCGGCCCCGACACCGTGGTCAAGAAACTCCGGCGGTTGAAGGACGAACTGGGGCTGTCCGGCATCATCATGGAGCCCAACGTCGGCGGCCAGTTGACTGCCGAGCAGGTTCTCAACTCCATCCGCCTTTACGGTGAGGAAGTCGGCCCCAAGCTGCAATAGCCGTCCACCGTCTTTGTCCCAATGGACGACGGACAAACCGGCAAGTCCGTTCCTGGGGCGTGTCGTCATATTCCACCGTCATACCGGCGTAGGCCGGTATCCAGGACTCTTTGGCCCTCAAGGACGCTGTTCCGTGCTTGGAATTTCTGGATTCCGGCGAAAGCCGGAATAATGGCGGGGACGGGGGAATTGCAACGGATGATTTTGACGACACCACTTAGTGAGCTTGTGGACAAACCGTCCGTCCGTTCCTGGTGAGCTTGTGGATAAACCGGCAGTCCCTTCCCGGTGAGCTTGTGGACAAACCGGAGTCCCTTCCTGGTGAGCTTGTGGATAAACTGGCAGTCCGTTCGTGGTGAGCTTGTCGAACCATGAACGGACGGCCTTGGGAAAAATAACTGCCATTGCAAAGTTGTCAGCCTGCTGGCCCTTCCGTTTCCCGGCCCGAATTGCCGAAATGAGGCGCGGAAAACGCATCCGACACCCTTGGCAAAACGTATATACCGTTAAGAAACCTATTTCCTTAGTCGGGAGCGTGACCCCATGCGATTCCGGTCGCCGGGCAACCCGGTGCGAGAGAATTCTGACCATCTTTTCCTGGCGTATATGTCCCACAATTTCCGCAACGCCGTCCATAATGGGCTGGCCCATCGGCTCAAACCCCTGGGCGTCACCCCGGTGCAGATGGCGATTATCCTCCGCTGTCACACCGGCGACGCCTCCACCGTCACCGAGTTGGGACGAATAATCCCCCTGAGCGTCGCCCTCATCAGCCGCCAGGTGGAACACCTGGTCAAGCTGGAACTGATTTCCCGGAAATACCCGGAAGACGACCGCCGCGTGGCCCATCTCTGCCTGACGGAAAAGGCAGAAAACATGATTCCCGATTTCCTGCGCCACCGCTCCGAGAACGAAGCCGCGCTGCTGGCCGGCGTGACCGAAGAGGAAAAACAGGCTTTAGTTGCCATCGTCGAAAAGATTCTGGCAAATTACCAAAGAACCCAGAATCGAAACGGCCCAACCTTGGCCGGCTAACAATCCGTCAGGTTTGCATTGATGACCAACCCGTCATACCACTGCATCCCCACCGTCATACCACCGCATCCGCACCGTCACACCACCGCATCCCCACCGTCATACCACTGCATCCCCACGGTCACAACGACGCATCTCCACCGTCACACCGACGCCCCCCAACCGTCATTCCGGCGAAGGCCGGAATCCAGAAATTCCCGGCCCAGAACAACGTACATGAGGGCCGAAACCGCTCCCGCAAAATCCTCTCCCCCAAGTTAGGGGAGAGTTAGGGAGAGCAGGACGATCGCAAAGTCGGTAGGAACAGTGTTGGGAGGCGTTTCAATAGTCCCTTCCCCCTTGACGGGGGAAGGTTAGGATGGGGGTGAGTGCCAACTCGGTGGAATGTATCCCCATCCTCAACACTTCCCCATCGTTGGGACATAGACTTTACAATCGTCCTGTTAGGGAGGGCGTCAGCCATTTCCGCCTTTTCATCGGATATAATGGCAATAACCCCGGAAACGAAATCCACCCCCCCAAGGAGGCAATCATGGCTGCTAACGGCCCCACCGCCCGGCTCTGCCAATGGGCCGGCCAAACCGGATACCACGACATCCCCCAGGAAGTCCGCCAGGAAACCGTCACCCTCCTTTACGACCAGTTGGGCGGCATGATTGCCAGCGCAACCCTCCCCTCCTGCCGCCCGGTGGCTGACCTGGCCGCCAGTATCGGCGGCCCCGGCAATTGCAGCATCGTCGGCCTGCCCCTCCGCACGTCGGTTACCAACGCGGCCCTCGCCAACGGCACCATCGCCCACGGCGACGAAGTGGACTCCACCGGGCAGCAGGGCACCGGCCATTACGCCGCCACCACCGTCCCCGCCGCGGTTGCTATGGCCCAGCACACCGGCGCCAGCGGCGAGGACTTCATGCGTTCCCTGACCCTGGGTTCCGAAGTGGCGGCGCGATTCCAAAGCGTGCTGGGACACTACGGCGCCCGCCCCGAATTTGTCGGCAGCGTGGGCGGAACGATGGGCGCGGCGGTCAGCGCCGGCCTGCTGCTGGGCCTGGACGACGACCGGATGGAAAACGCCCTGGCTCTGGCCGCCTCTGGGGCTTGCGGCCTGTCCAGCCACCACCAGGACGACACCCACCAAATCAAGTCTCTGAACCACGGGCGCGCCGCCGAGGCCGCCGTCCTTTCCGCCTTGCTGGCCCAACAGGGTTTCCACGGCCCCAAGGAAGTTATGACCACCGAACACGGGTTTTTCGACGCTTTCCTGGGACTGCCCGACGCCGGCCATGACGTGATGGACGGCTTAGGCGACGAGTACCTGATGCGGGAAGTCGCCTACAAGCGTTACCCGGTGGGCGGCCCTGACCAGACGCCCTTGTACGCTTTCCTCCAGTTGATGCGCAGCAACGAGTTCACCGCCGAAGACATTGACCAGATTGAAGTTTCCGTTTCCGGTTCGGCCTTCCACACCGTCAAGACCAACCACCATCCTTCGGTGCACATGGAAACGGTGCTGACCCTGGCCGCCGTTTACGGGGACATTACCTTCAACCACATCCACGATCCGGCCTACCTGCAAGACCCCCGTTGCCAGGCGTTCCGGGAGCGGGCCAGGATAATGATTATCCCGCGAGTCGGCCCGGCCAGCCAGGGCGAGCGGCTGGAAATGGGCATCACCGTCCGCACCCGCTCCGGGGAGGCGATACGCCAAGACCTGCGCTACCCTCTGATGAGCGACGAAGAGATACGCCAGAAGTTCCGCGCCCTGGTGGGCCTGCGAGTAACCCCAGACCAGGCGTTAGACCTGGAAAAGAAACTGCTGGCCGTAGAACAGGAAGAAAACGTAGCCCACCTCTTCCAACAACTGGAAATCCCCGCCGCCTAGTGAGCAAACAACCTTGAAATGACGGTTACTTTTCCCGTTCACCCTAAGCTTGTCGAAAGGGTGGGGGCCAAATAACCGTCATTCCCGCCCTCCACCGTCATTCCCGCGAAAGCGGGAATCCAGAAATCCCAAGCAAACAACAGCATCCATGTGAGCAAAATCCTGGATACCGGCCTGCGACGGTATGACGGCAGTTGCGGCAAGCGTAGGGGCAGGTTTCAAACCCGCCCCTACCTCATTCATGTAGCCACCCATCCGTAATCCCGTTCAGGCGGTTTCCAAAGGCCGGGAAAACCCCCTCCCCCTACCAGGGGGAGGGTTGGGGTGGGGGTCGTCCTCTCAACGTCATTCCCGTCCCTACAAACCCGGCGTCGCGCCCCTGGCCGGGGAAACCTTTTCGTAGGCGTCGGCCACTTGGAACAGCAGTCCTTCCTCAAAAGGCCGGCCGATGAACTGAACTCCGATGGGCAACCCCTGGCCGTTGAAACCGCAGGGCGTTGAGATGGCCGGCAATCCGGTGGCGTTCATCGGGCTGGTATTGCGGGAAATCATGCCCGAACCCGGCCCCCGCACCCGGTAACTCTCTCCCTGCAACGTGACATAGGGAGCGTCAATGCGCGGTGCCGCTACCGGCGCGGTGGGCGTCACCAGGAAATCCACGTCCCGCAGAACGGCGGCGTACTCTTCCTTGATAATCCGTTGCACCTTCATGGCCTTGGAGTAGTCCCGGCCCAGCACGAAATGGCCGGCCAGCGTGCGATACAAAACGTCCGGGCCGTAGTCCTCCCGCCGTTCCTTCAAGTAAGGCTCATGCGTCACCACGCCGTCGGCCAGGCTGGCCGCCCGCAGTGCCCCCACGTATTCCATGCTGGGCAGGCTGACCTCCCGCACCGTCACGCCCAGGTCTTCCAGCGCGGCTATCGCTTGCCGGACGCTGGCCTCAACCTCGGCGTCCACCACGTCGAAGTAGTAGTTGGAGGGCAGCCCCGCCGTCAAGCCGGCCAAATCCCGGCCCACCCTTTCCAGGTAATCCGGCGTGGGAACGGGAACCGTGCTGGGGTCCAGAGGGTCGTAACCGGCGATGGCCTGCAAAACCAGCGCGCTGTCACTGACCGAGCGGGTCATCGGGCCGATATGGTCGCCGTTGAAACTGGTCACCAGCAGACCCCGTTGGCTGACCCGCCCGAAGGTCTGTTTCAAGCCCACCACGCCGCAGAAGGTGGCCGGCAGCCGCACCGAGCCGCCCAGGTCAGTTCCCAGCGAGGCGAAAGTCACCCCGGCGGCGACGTTGGCCCCGCCCCCGCCGCTGGAACCGCCGGGGATATGGTCCAGGCCCCAGGGGTTATGCACCGGGCCGTAATGGGGGTTGTTGGAAGTGGCGCCGGCGGCGAACTCTTCCAGGTTTTCCTTGCCCAGGATAATCGCCCCGGCGGATTCGCAACGGCTTACAACGTGGGCGTCTTCCTCCGGCACGTTGTCCGCCAGCACCTTGGTTCCGACGGTGGTGCGAATCCCCGCCGTGGCGATGTTGTCCTTGATGCCGATGGGGATTCCGTGCAGCGGCCCGCGGCACTCGCCCCGGGCTATTTCCGCCTCCCTTTCCCGCGCTTGGCTCAAAGCCCGGTCATGGAGCAGCGTAATGAAAGAGTTAAGCTGCGGTTGCAGCCGTTCCGCCCGGGCCAGCGCCGCCTCGGTTACTTCGACGGGAGACACTTCCCCCGCCCGGATTCTGGGGGCCAGTTCGGTTATGGTCAGTTCCAGCAGTCCCTCATTCGGCATCGGAAGTACCCCCTTCGTCGGCGTGGAGCAGCCGGCCGGACATGACGTTGGACAAGTCCAACTCCCCAATTCCCGCCATCGCCTCCAGGTAGCTGTCAATTTCAGGGCGGACAAGCCCCACTTCTTCGTCGGAAAGCTCAACGCCCTGGTAATCGCGAATCATCGCCCTGATAGTTTCGTCCGAAATTCCCATATCAACTCCTTGCCAAGAGAACGTGCCACCCCACCCTGGGGAGTGTCGCCAAAATCATCCGTTACAATTCCCGCATTCTGACCGTCATTCCGGCAAAACCTGTCCTGAGCGTAGCCGAAGGAGCCGGAATCCAGCAATCCCAAGCGCAGAACCGCGTCCCTCAATAGCCATTCCCGTCCCCCACCGTCATTCCCGCGAAAGCGGGAATCCACATCCTCGCCCGGAACCAACGCCACCACCCTCCACCGTCATACCGGCGAAAGCCGGAATCCAGCAATCCCAAGCGCAGAACCGCGTCCCTCAATAGCCATTCCCGTCCCCCACCGTCATTCCCGCGAAAGCGGGAATCCACATCCTCACCCGGAACCAACGCCCCCGCCCCCCCACCGTCATTCCGGCGAAAGCCGGAATCCAGAAACCCAAGCATACAACAGCGTCCGTGTGGGCAAAGAATTCTGGATACCGGCGCAGGCCGGTATGACGACGAATATGACCACACCCCTTAACTTTCCCAGAGTCTTTCAATTGTAACCCCGAACTTCATCAAGCCACCCTCCACCTCATTATGTCACCTTGAGCGTAGCGAAGGGTCTAAAATCCTCCAACAAAGACACCTCCGGCAGTCGAAGGATGGTTGACGGCAAGAAATTTAGATTCTTCGCTTTGCTCAGAATGACATACTCGCGGGTGTACAGACAATCGAAATGTAACCCTGAACGTCGTCATGTCACCCTGAACGTCACCATGTAACCCTGAGCGTAGCGAAGGGTCTGAAATCCTCCACTAAAGACCCCTCCGGGAGTCCAAGGACGGTTGACGGCAAGAATCTTAGATTCTTCGCTACCCTCAGAATGACATACTCGCGGGTGGACGGACAATCAAAATACCCTGTAATCCTTCCCTGAGATGGGTGAAAAATTCCCCCATCCGCCGGCCCGGTCATTCCCGGTCAACCAAAATTCCCGGATTCAAGACCCAATTGGGGTCAACGGCGGACTTGGCCGCCCGCAGCGCCTCCGCAAAAGGTTCTGGCCGCTGCTGGTCGTACCAGGGCCGGTGCGCCCGCCCTACCGCGTGGTGGTGGGTAATCGTCCCCCCGGCGGCCATAACCGCATCGGACGCCGCTTGCTTGATTTCCTCGTGCATCTCCAACTCAGCGCCCCGCCGTCCCATGCCCTCAAAAGTGAAGTACGGGGCCGGGCCATCGGGATAGACGTGGGTAAACCGGCAAGTGACCCGCCCGCCGCCGCAGACCCGGTTCAAGGTATCCTGGAGCGCGTTCCGCACTGACTCATCCAGGGCCGGCCACCGTTCCCAGGTGATAGCCGTTTCCAGCGTTTCCGCCACCAACCCCAGCCCCATCGCGATGTTGCGCTGGTACGGGGCGCGGATGAAAGCGTTGCGCCAGGCCCCCACCGCTTCCGGCCTTCCCGCCGCCTCGCCGGGCGAGTCAACAATCCGAATGTCCGCTTCGTCCACCGTGCCGCCGTTGTCGCGGGCGATGGTTGCCGCTTGCCGCATCGGTTCCCCCTGGGGCAACTCCCCCGACTCGAAACCCAGCACCAGCACAGCCCGCTGGCCGTCAAAGCCCAGTGCGTCCGCCGCCTCGCCCGGGTCCAGCAGGCGGCAGTTGGCCGGCCAGCTCTTCGTCTGCACGATGTGACGCACCGCCTCCGCGCCGGCGGCGAAAGACGAAAAAGTTACCGCCGCCGATGCCCGGTAGCGGGGCCGGGCCTGAATCCGCATCCACGCCTCGGTAATGATTCCCAGAATCCCCTCGCTGCCCAGGGCCAGCCGGTCAGGGCTGGGGCCGGCGCCGCTCCCCGGCAACCGCCGCGACTCCCAGATTCCCTTGGGCGTCACCATCCGCACCGACTCCACGAAATCGTCAATATGCGTCTGGTTGGTGGCGTAGTGGCCGCCGGAACGAGTGGCAATCCAGCCCCCTAGCGTCGAAAACTCAAAGCTCTGCGGGAAATGCCGCAGCGTGAACCCGTGGGGCCGCAATTGCTCTTCCAGCGCCGGCCCGTAAACCCCGGCCTGGATTCGCGCCGCCCGCGATACGTCGTCAATTTCCAACACCCGGTCCAGCCCGGCCAGGTCAATAACCACGCTGCCGTCCGTATCTTCCGGCGGTTCCACGCCGCCCACCACCGAACTGCCGCCGCCGTAGGGAATGGCCGCGTACCCCTGGTCGGAACACCAGTCCAAGACTGCGGCGACTTCGTTTTCGTCCCGGGGATAGGCCACCACGTCCGGGGGATTGGGGAAGTCGCGATTAAAGGCGCGGATGCGGTCCCGAAAGCTGCGGCCATAATTGTGCGCCGCCCGGTCATGGGTATCGGTGGAGCAGATGTCCGCCAGCCCGGCCGGCGGGGTTATCCGCGGTTTCCGCAGTTCCAGGTCGTCGCTGGTTGGGACGGGCGGGACGTTCACCGGAACGCCGTAAGACCGGGACAGGCGTTCCGCCAGTTGAACGCGCTGCGCCTCCGTCGGCTCCTCCGACTCCAGCCCCCAGGCCCAAAAGCTCTTCCTTGGCATCGCTCTCACCTTCCACCAAACCTTTCCCGACAGGACACCGCCCCCCACCGTCACTCCCGTCCCCCACCGTCATTCCGGCGAAAGCCGGAATCCAGAAATCCCAAGCGCAGAACCGCGTCCCTCAATTGCCATCCCCGTCCCCCACCGTCATTCCCGCGAAAGCGGGAATCCACATTCTCGCCCTGTCGCCCCCTTGTCGTCATTCCCGCCCTGGGTGAAAAATCATTCCGGCGAAAGCCGGAATCCAGAAATCCCAAGCGCAGAACCGCGTCCCGCAATTGCCATTCGCGTCCCCCACCGTCATTCCCGCGAAAGCGGGAATCCACATCCTCGCCCGGAACCAACGCCACCCCCCACCGTCATTCCGGCGAAAGCCGGAATCCAGCAATCCCAGGCATGGAGCAACGTCCGCCAGGTCAAGGAGTCCTGGATACCGGCCTACCCCGGTATGACGGGTTGAATTGCGCCAGTAAGCCGGGCCTTTCAGACGGTTGCTAAATCGGCAATTCCGTCTCCGTCATATTCTCCGGCAAGTCCAAAACCACCGAATTGGCGTTGAAGGACAGCATGGCGTAGTACCCCATCAGCCCCACCACTTCGGCGAAACCCTGCCGCCCGAAAACGTCCAGCGCCGCTTGAAAGGCCGACTCGGTGACCCGGTGCGTCTGGTAAAACTCCGTGCCCAGGTTGATGACGGCGGCTTCGTCGTCGGCCAGCGACGGCAGGGGTTGGTTGTCCCGCAGAGCGTCAACCAGCGCGTCGCTCAACCCTTCCCGGCGACCGGAGGCGGCGTGAGCGTTCCAGATATACTGGCAATCCATGTTGCGGGCCGCCACCAGCATGGTCAACTCCTGGATTTTCTTGGGCAGGCTGGACTCGTTCCGCAGATAGGCCGACAGCGCCATCGCCCGTTTCGCCATTTCCGGGCTGTTCTTCATAATCGAGGTTGGCCCCGAACCCACCCCGTCCGGCGCGGCGGTAATTTCGTCAAAGGCCCCCTGGTGCTCCTCGGCCACCTGCTCCCGGGTAATCGGTGATAAACGCGCCATGATTATCCTCCTCAATATCCTGTCATATCCACCCACCGGGGCGGCATAGACCGGCGGCGACGGGCCAACAACGCCCATCCGCCCCCTGTTGCAAGGGATGATACGCCGCCCCCGCCCCCACGACAACCCGCCCCGCCCTCAGAGCTACCCCACACAAAACCCCCTCCCCCTACCAGGGGGAGGGCCGGGGAGGGGGTGAACCCCGTAGGGGCAACCCTTGTGGTTGCCCTGCCCCTGGGTGAAAACCAACCCACACCTCAACCCGTCATTCCGGCGAAGGCCGGAATCCAGAAATCCCCGGCGCCAACCAACCTTGCCTCCACGAACCCAACCAACATCCCAACCCGTCATTCCCGCGAAAGCGGGAATCCACATCCCCCGTCTTTACCAACCCGCCCCCACAATGGAATAGTCCAAATGCCGCTGCCCCGCTTTGCTATAATGTCTCCATCCACAACAAAACAAGAGCCGCCATGACCACCATACCGCCATTGCCGGAACACGGCGTACAAAGCCGCGCCGACCGCAGGATTATAAGCCAGCGTTTTATCGCGCAGGCCAGGCAGGAACTTGCTCAGGGCAACCGTCTCCAGGCCGGGGAAAAGGCTTGGGGAGCCGTGGCCCAACGCCTCAAAATCATCGCCGAAGGCCGGGGCTGGAATCACGGTTCCCACCGGCAACTGGAAAGCATTGGGCGGCAAATTCGGGCCGAGTATCCCGATTGCGATTCCCCGGCCTTTGCCGATGCCCTGTCCGACGCCTACCACAAGGGCCATGAGAATTTCTACGAGAACCGGCGCAGCCCCGATGAAGTCGCGGACACCGTGGAAGGGGTTGAAAACGCCCTGCCCGTCTTGGAAGTCATGGAAGACCTGCTGCCCCGTCCTTTCCAAATCACGTCCAACACCCAGCGGCGACGGTTGGAGGAACTGACCGGGGACACGACCCTGCAAGTTGGCGATGCCTCCCAGGTAGGCTTTTCCCTGCGCCACCACCCGCCCGCCAATCCAACCCCCTAACCCCAGGCTGTCCCCCGAATAGCCGTCATTCCCGCCCCCACCGTCATTTCCGCGAAAGCGGGAATCCACATCCCTAGCCCGAAACCAACCCCCACCCCAACCCGTCATTCCGGCGAAGGCCGGAATCCAGGAATCCTACTCCCCAAACGAGTCTTGCGCCCATTGGACACCCCATCAATAACCCCCTCCCCCTACCAGGGGGAGGGCCGGGGAGGGGGTGAACCCCGTAGGGGCAACCCTTGTGGTTGCCCTGCCCCTGGGTGAAAACCAACCCACATCCCAACCCGTCATTCCGGCGCAGAGCCGGCCCCGTACCACGATACGGGGCCGGAATCCAGAAATCCCCGGCGCAAACCAACCTCGCCTCCACGAACCCACCGATGGAAGAATCCAAACGCAATCGCCCCGCAACCGCCCGCCCATATTCCATCATGCCGCCTCCGGGTGTATGGTATAGTCAACCGGGCCTACCACGCCGGCGCAGCGTCCACTGAACCCGTCAACGCCGCCCGCGCGTCGCAGCTTGCCGCCGGCCCAGGACTGAATCACCGGATTTCAGGAGGCACTTTGGCTAATCCTGAACACATCGCCATCGCCAAGTCCGGCCCCAACGCCGTATCCCGTTGGCGGGAATTGACCTTTTTCATCCCCAACGACCGGCTGATGGTTTACAGCCTCAGTTACAGCTTGGGCGACCGTTCCGCTGGCGAGACCTTCGAGCGCGAATTTATCCACGGGCGGGCCAAGCTGGACCTGTCCGGCGGCTATCTTAGCGGCGTCAAGCTGCCCCGGGCCGACCTGGCCCACGACGACCTCAGCCGCGCCGACCTGACCGGCTGCAACCTGCGCCTGGCCGAACTCGCCGGCGCCAACCTGCAATCGGCCTACATCTCCCGCTCCAACCTTTCCCACGCCGACTGTACCCGCGCCAAGATGAACGGCTGCTCCCTCATTCGCAGCGACCTGTCCAGCAGCACTTTGGAGCGGGCCGACCTGAGCGGGGCCGACCTGTCCTACTGCAACCTCACTTACGCCAACTTGCAGGACGCCGTGCTGTCCGGGGCCAACCTGACCTCCGCCGACTTTTCGTGGAGCAACCTCAACGGGGCCAACCTGCGGGGCGCGCAGTTGGATGCCACAATTTTCACGATGGCCGACTTGACCGGGGCCGACCTGCGGGGCGCGGTCATCACCAACGCCGACCTGGAAAGCTCTATCCTTATGAACGCTGTGGTGGGCATAACCAAGTTCGTCAACTGCGACCTGAGCAGCGTCATCGGACTGGACTTCGCCAGGCACACCGGCCCCAGCGCCCTGACTATGGACACCATCGCCCGCTCCGGCGGCATGATTCCCCGGGTTTTCCTGGAACGCGCCGGCGTGGCCGGCCCGCTGCTGGCCGCCCAGGACGCCATGCGGGGCGTCAACCGGGCCTTCCCCACCGTCCTGATTGTCGGCTCCTCCGAGGACAGCGAACTGGCCGGCCGCATCCGCTCCGGGCTGGCCGAATCGCAAATCCCCGCCTGGTTCATGGCCGCCGACGACGAATCGGCGTTGCATTCCGGCGACATCCTCTTCGAGCACACCCCCTACTACGACCGCCACATCCTGCTCTGCACCGCCCAATCCCTGGACAACTCGCTAGCCAGCCGGCACTTCGCCCAACTGATAGGCAGCCGCCGCTCCCAGTCCGGCCAGACCATCCTGGCCCTGGCCGCCGACGACCAGCTTTACCGGCGGGACGACCACCTTTGCAACTCCCTGAAAGAAGGAACCGTCCTGGACTTCCGCAACTCCAACGACCAACCAACCTACGACGACGCCCTCGCCTCCCTCGCAACCGTCCTATCCCGCAAACCCTTCTAACTAAAGGTTGGACCGTGGCCCCCAATGGCTGAGGCATATCGGGCGAGGGTCAATGAAAATGCGGGTCGGAATTAGTGCAGGAGGTTGGAGCCTACATTGTACTAAGTTTGGGTTAGGTTTGGTCGTAGGGTTCGTGATAAATGCCAAGTCCCTTCCCTCGGAATGGGTGGATTGCCGGCAAGAATGCCTTGCCATATACTTGCGTCGAAAAGGTGGTCAAAAATGTTGGAAGTAACTCATGGCCGAACCAAGAACCAGTTGGTCGCAAATGATATGAGGAGATTGCTCCTAGATTTGGGCCTCGACGGAAGTCTATACATTGGTTATCCGATTCTAGCCACCGCTGATGAATCGATCACGGTGGACGCGTTGCTGGTAACTCTCCAATACGGCTTAGTTGCCTTCTTGTTCGATGAAGGTTCTTCGACGCTCAAACCTAATGAAAACTACTGGCAACGATGTGAGGATCGCCAGAATCAACTCTTCGTCGCGGTAGAGAACAATCTTCGACGCCATGAGTCTTTAAGAAAAGGACGTCGACTCGCTGTAGACATTCAAACTGTTACAGTTGTACCAACCGGGGCTCACCGCCCCAAGGGTCTGGAAGGAGAGTATTGCGACCTAAATGGCGTTTCTGAACTGTTGAAAAAATTTTCGTCCATTGACGAAGAGCTGTTTAAGCCATTACAGGCCGCGTTGCAACGGGTATCTACGATTAAATCCCCCAAGAGACGAAATAAGGTTAGTTCTTCAAGTTCTAGGGGAGCAGCAATGCGGAAAATTGAAGCCGAAATAGCAAACCTAGATCAATGGCAAAAGCGGGCCGCAATTGAGTCACCTGAGGGCCCCCAGAGAATTCGCGGTTTGGCAGGATCGGGGAAAACAGTAGTCTTGGCCTTAAAGGCTGCGTACCTTCATGCGGAGAACCCTGATTGGTCTATAGCAGTCACTTTCTGGAGTCAAGCATTGTATCAACAGTTCCAAGACCTCGTGCGAAGGTTTTCGTTCGAACATTCAAACAACGAGCCAAATTGGGAAAACCTTCGCATCCTCCATGCTTGGGGTGGGAGCGGACGTGACGGTTTGTACCAACGAATCGCAGTTAACTGTGGGGTAACCCCCCGCAATTACCTCTACGGAAGGTCCGCTTATGGAAGGGATAGAGCCTTTGAAGGCGTGTGCAGCGAGTTTTTGGCTACAGTAAGCAATATGTCTGTGGAACCCATGTTTGATGTCGTTCTAATCGATGAAGCCCAAGATTTGCCGGCTTCTTTCTTCCAGATGGTCTACAAAATGGTCGCAAACCCAAAAAGGATAATATGGGCTTACGACGAACTCCAACAATTGTCGGATTTGGGAATGCCTACAGTTGACGACCTGTTTGGCAAAGACGATGACGGACGGCCTAATATCACTTTAGTGAATTCTGAAAATGCCCCACAACAGGATATCGTGTTGCCAATTTGCTATAGAAATACACCGTGGGCACTCGCTCTTGCCCATGGCCTAGGCTTGGGCACATCCCGGCGGGATGGCCTGGTGCAGAGTTTCGATGATCCATCACAATGGACGGACGTTGGATACAGAGTGACCGATGGAGAACTCCGAAAAGGATCAACGGTAATGTTGGAGCGGGCTCCAGATTCATACCCCAGTTACTTTAACGAGTTTCTAGACAGGGATGACGCCATCAAGACCGTCGTATTCTCAGATGTGGAACAGCAAGCCCGCTGGGTCGCGCGGAGCATTAAACAGAACATTGACGAGGATGAACTTGAACACGATGACATCTTGATAGTTCTTCCAGATGCCTACACGTCGAGGACCCAGGCTACACTTGTTTTAGAGGCTTTACATGGGATTGGGATCAATGGGCATCTAGTAGGAGTGACTTCAGCCCGAGACGAAATGTTCAAACCCGATTCGATAGCCATCGCCCACATCTTCCGATCAAAAGGGAATGAATCACCCATGGTGTATATTCTCAATTCGCAACACTGCGTCAAAGGACGAGGGTTGACCACTCTAAGGAACATTTTGTTTACCGCAATCACTCGGTCCAAAGCTTGGGTGAGAATATGCGGGTGGGGTACTGAAATGAATGAATTGCAAGCAGAAATCGAATCAATCAAGAATAACGATTACAAGCTGAAATTTCCCATACCAACTGATGGACAGTTGAGTGAAATGCGCCGGATTCATCGAGAGCTCACTGCCAGTGAACGGGCTAGAGCCAACGAGGCAGAAACCGCTCTCAGGAATTTCTTTGAAGCCGTGAAGCGTGGACGCATTTCATTCGATGAACTTCCAATCGAGTTGAAAACAGAAGTAGCAGATTACTTCGCAAGGCATCTTGGAGATCCCATTGATGACACCAGACAGCATCATCCGGGAGTTGACTAACTTTCTCTCTCTTTTGCTCAGGTCAGGGGTCGCTATTTCCACTACTAGTCCTGTTGAAACTCGAGGGCCTCGGGGATTGCGGAGGATCACATGGTCTCGCAACAGTGCTGTTCCGGGCGACCTTTTTCGCAACAATTCCTCAACAGTCTCCGAGTACCGGGATTGGATAGATTGGCAAGGTTATTCTGCTGTACTTCTTGACGGTTCCTTTGTTCAAATTTCTTACGATTTCGAGTATGCAGAATTGAAAGGGCATCGCTTACTATATTTTCCTTGCCCGTTTGATTTGGATGTGGAGTTACTAAACGATCTGCCATTAACAGAGTTAGTCCATTTATATCTGGACGAAGGAATCGACAACGTGAGACTTAGGACACCTGTACGATTCGACTATGACCCTGGCGCCAGTTCAGAAATCCACCCCGCATCTCATATGACCTTCCAATGGGAACATTCTAGAATCCCTGTAATGTCCCCTTTGAGTCTTGGGCACTTCATTCAGTTTGTGTTCCAGAACTTCTATCCCTATTTGTGGAATGCCCATCCCTTCCTTAAGGAATGGCCCCGCGTCGAGTTTGGCCCCACCATTTCTCGCGAAGAACGGCGTGCACTCCATTTCAGTTCGTCAGTTTAAAGGTTGATTGTGAAACTGCGGCTCGACCCGTCGGGCCAGACCATCCTGGCCCAAGTAGCCGACGACCTGCTCTACTGGCGGGAAGACCACCTTTGCAACTCCCTGAAAGAGGGAACAGTGCTAGACTTCCGCGGTTGCGACGACCAGCAAACCCACGACGACGCCTTGGCATCCCTAGTATCTGATTGCCCTGGGATGGGAGTGAACCCCACGGCAACAAAACCCCACTTCGGCGCGGGTCTGAAACCCGCCCCCAAGGGTTGCCGGCGATTACGTGGTCAGCCCCAACCCCCGGAACCAAACCGCCCCAACCCCGGACATCCCGGCCCTGCGCTCAGCAGCCGGAAGAATCCGATGGCGCGGTCAACGGCGGTTCCGGCGCCGGCTGGCCTCCGGTGCAGGCAGTCAAGGCCATCTTCGTTCCGCCGCCAACCTCCGTCTTGGGATGCGTCTGGGCGGCGGGGTAGCCGTTAATGGCGAATATGACCGTCTGGTTGTGGTAGGGCAGCGCCATGGCGGGGAATTTCCCATCAGCGCCCGCCAGCACGCCGGCGACTTCGTGCCCCAGGATGTGGGCGGTGACGACGGCGCCGGAAGCCAGGTTTCCATCCAGGCGGGCCTCCCCGACGAATACGTGGGGCGGTACGCTGTTATTAGGCGTCAACTCCGGCAGCGGCGTGGCTTGTGGCGCGGACGGAGTGGCAGTAGGTTCCGGGGCCGGCGCGGCGGTTGGAGCCGGCGCTGCCGTCGGCGCGGGCGCGGGCGCGGCGGGAACCGGCGTCGCAGTGGCAGCCGGAGCCGGGGCCGGGGTGGATGCAACTATGGATATGACCGGCGTCGGCGGAGTCGTTGGAGTCGGCGCCGGAACGCTGGTGGCCGTGGGCGCCGGCGCGGACGTAGGCGCAGGCGGTGGCGGCGATGTAGCCGTGGGAGACGCCGCTGCCGGGGCCGCAGCAGGCGCAGGCGCCGGGGCCGCTGTCTCCGGCTGGGAATCTCCCCCGTTGCAAGCGGCCAGCAGCAAGGCCATCAACAGAACCGGCAACACGCCCAAGCCGACTAGTCTAAACGCACTCCATCCACCCATCATTCCTCCATGCTTAGCGGCGGCTGGTTTTGGTTGTTTCAGTAAACTGCGCGACGCCCTGAAAGGAGCGAATTTCCTTCCCGGTGTCAGTTAACAATAACAGATTTCCCGACATTGTGGAAGAGTCGGGCCTCGGTTGCAGGGCCTTTTTGATTTTCATTCCATAGCCCAAGCGTGACATCTGAGCAAAGCGAAGAACCGAAAATCCTTCCCCCAAACCAACCTTACCCCCCCAAACCAACCCCCACCCCTAACCGTCATTCCGGCGAAAGCCGGAATCCAGAACCCCCCCCAATCCCGTTCGTGGTGAGCCTGTCGAACCACCTCAATTCGTCATTCCCGCGAAACCTGTCCTGAGCGTAGCCGAAGGAGCGGGAATCCACATCCTCGCCTTTCCATGTCATTCTGAGCAAAGCGAAGAATCCAAAATCCTTCCCCCAAACCAACCTTCCCCCCACGAAACCAACCCCACCTCCCAACCCGTCATTCCGGCGAAGGCCGGAATCCAGAAAACCCCATCCCAAACCAACCTTCCCCCCACGAAACCAGTCCCACACCCCCAACCCGTCATTCCCGCGAAAGCCGGAATCCAGAAAACCCTCCGCCATCCCGTTCGTGGTGAGCCTGTCGAACCACCTCCCACCGTCATTCCCGCCTCCCACCGTCATTCCCGCGAAAGCGGGAATCCACATCCCCGCCTATACCAACCTTACCCCAACCAAACCGACCCACACCCTAACCCGTCATTCCGGCGAAGGCCGGAATCCAGAAACCCTAATCCCATACCAACCTTGCCCCCGCCAACCCGTTCGTGGTGAGCCTGTCGAACCACCCCCCAACCGACAAAACCCCCCTTGACAATCACCGTACATACGTTCTATGATTACCCCATCGGCAACATCCCAGGAACCCTTAACCCCAACCATCGGAGGAACCGCCCATGTAACACCAATCCCGCCGTTTGCGTCGAGAGTCCCTCCCGGATAACCATGGCTCTTATCCGATGCGAGGTCTAACGACTCCGCTGCGGCAACTGCCCCCACCGACGGGCGCCATGCAGCCCCCTCCACCGAGCGGCGGCTTCGGCAAAAGTCGGGCGTGCCCTTAGCTGACGGGTGGCTGCTCCCCTTCGGGGTGGTAGCGGCGGTAGTCGGCCCGTGCCCCTGGACGACGGGTGGCTGCTCCCCTGCGGGGTGGTAGCGGCGGTAGTCGGCCACGCCCACCGGCGGCAGCTTAACGTCCCCCTTGAAGGGACGGGGCAAAGCCGGAACGCCCGGCCGGGCAACCCTTGAAACAAGCGGCAATCCCAAAACCCGGCATCGGCAACCCCAAAACCAACCAAAAGGAGACCCCAAAACAACCGAAAAACACCTGCTCAAAACCTGCTCAAAAGTGGTCAAAACCGCTCAAAACTAATCATTTTGGGGAGAAAAATGAGCGCTTTTGAGCGCATCGGACTCACCAAATCCACGCTCAAATGAGCGCTTTTGATTAAAAATGAGCGCTTTTTCCAACAAAAAAGCAAAATTTCACCCGCCCGATTGCTCCCGCCCCCTACCAGGGGGAGGGCCGGGGAGGGGGTGAAAACGCCGGCCGCCATCTACCCGTCATTCCGGCGAAGAGCCTGCCCTGAGCATCGCCGAACGGGCCGGAATCCAGAAATCCTGGCGAGTGCCGGCGTTGGTCTTTCCTTGGAATCTCGGATTTCCCAACCCGTAGGGGCAACCCTTGTGGTTGCCCGTCCCGCCAACCTCAAACCAACCAAAAGGAGACCTCAAAACAACCGAAAAACACCCGCCCAAAACCCGCCCAAAAAGTGTCCAAAATCGCCAAAACCGCCCAAATATCCCCCAAAATGGACACTTCCTGGACACATACAACCCCCCAATCCACGCTCAAATGGTCAAAAATGGACGAAAATGGACAAAAAGGTAAAATTTTCACCCCCCCCGCGGTGCGATGGACATTCCTGTCCGTCGTCCCTCCTCCGGAGAACGGCGGAATGACCGGGGCCAGGCCCAAAACCCCCAATAAAAGGCAAAAGACCCGTCCACCCCAACGGTGACCGGGGACGCCCTGTGCTATAATCTGCGTTGCTTTGGGAGGAGGCGCATGGCAGATTATCAGTTTATTACCCTGGAAAAAGACCCGGCGGAACGCATCGCCACCCTGACCCTCAACCGCCCGGAGCGCCGCAACGCCCTGAACGACGTGATGCAGGACGAAATCGGCGACGCTATCGAGGAAGTGGAAAACGACGACTCGACCCGTGTGTTGATAGTCACCGGGGCCGGGCGCGTGTTCTGCGCCGGCGGCGACCTGGAGCAGTTAAGGGGCGGCAGCGAACCCGGCACCTGGGTCACCGACAACGTGGACGACATCCGGCGGGCTTTCCGCCGCACCCAGCGGTTCATGCTGGCCTTGCAGCGGCTGGAAAAGCCGGTCATCGCCAAGGTTAACGGCGCGGCGGTGGGCGCCGGTTTCGACCTGGCTTGCGGCTGCGACATCCGCATCGGCACGCCCCGCGCCCGGTTCATGGTGGCCTACGTCCGCATCGGCCTTTTCCCCGGCTTTGGCGGCACCTGGCTTTACCCCCGGATGCTGGGCAGCATCGGCAAGGCCGCGGAGATGCTCTTTACCGGCGATTTCATGGAAGCCGACGAAGCCCACCGCCTGGGTTTCCTGAATCAACTGGTTTCCGAGGAAGAGCTGGACGCCGTAACCCTGGAAATGGCCCGCAAGATTGCCAACGGGCCGCCCATCGCCATTCGCCTGTCCAAGCTGATGCTGTATCAGGGGTTGGACTTCGACCTGGAAACGGCCATGAAGATGGCCGCCGCCGCCGAAACCATCACCCTTACCTCCCGCGACCACGCCGAAGGAACGTCGGCGTTCCGGGAATCCAGACCGCCGAATTACGAGGGCGCCTGATGAACCGTTACATGGACGAAATGAAGGTATTTTCCGGGACGGCCCACCCGGAGTTGGCCCAGGCGGTTTGCGACTACCTGGACATTCCCGTGGGCCAGTCCGAGGCGTTCAAGTTCGCCAACGACAATACCTTTGTGCGGATTCTGGAAAACATCCGGCAGAGGGACGTTTTCATTATCCAGCCCACTTGCGCCCCCACCAACGACAACCTGATGGAACTGCTGATTATGATTGACGCCTGCAAGCGGGCGTCGGCGGGGCGCATCACCGCCGTGGTTCCCTACTACGGCTACGGGCGCACCGACAAGAAAGACCAGCCCCGCGTCCCCATTACCGGCCGGCTGGTGGCCGACCTGCTGACCGCCGCCGGCGCCGAGCGGTTGCTGACCGTGGACTTGCACGCCGGGCAAATCCAGGGGTTTTTCAACATCCCGGTGGACGAACTGACCGCCATTCCCATCTTGACCCGCTACTTCCGGGAAAAGGAAATTTCCAACCTGGTCGTGGTGGCCGTGGACATCGGCATCAGCAAGCGGGCGCGGGACGTGGCCGAGGCCCTGAACGCCCCCTTGGCCATCATCGAAAAGCGGCGCATCGGCAACGCCGATATGTCCGAAACCCTGAACGTCATCGGCGACGTTGACGGCATGGTTGCCCTGACCTTTGATGACGAAATTCTGACCGGGGGAACAGTCATCAACGCCGCGCAAGCCCTGGTGGAGGCCGGCGTTACCCAGGTCTATTGCTGCGCCACCCACCCGGTATTTTCCACCGAGGCCTATAGACGCATCGCGGCCAGCCCTTTCGCCGAAGTGGTGGTCACCGACACGGTGCCGGTTCCGTCGGAACGGCGCAACGGCAAGATTAACGTCTTGTCGGTAGCCTCCCTGCTGGGCGAAGCCATCTACCGCATCCACAACGGCCACTCAGTAGGCGAACTCTTCCAAGATTAGGGGCCCAATCAAAAGTCCCTTCCCCCTTGATGGGGGAATGTTAGGGCCTGCCCTGAGCATAGCCGAAAGGATGGGATTAAACCGACGCCCCCAACCCGTCATACCGGCGCAGGCCGGTATCCAGAAGTCCCCGCCGGAGCCGATGTTGGCCCCCGAATAACCGTCATACCGACGCCGGCCACTAGCCGCTCTCGACCCCTACGGCGCGGGCCGAGCGGCGCAAGGTCCCGTCCAGGGTAGCCAACTCCGCCGCCCGCCGCCGGGCCAACTCCAGGTAGAGGGCGTCATAGAAAGTCAGCCCATGCGCCCGGGCCAACTCCAACGTAACGTCCAAGTCGGCCTCAACATCCGTTTGGACTGATACCGTTTCCAAAGAAACGATGCAATTGTCACACTGTTCCCTGGAAAGCCTGCCCCGCCTTTCCCCCATCAGCAGCCCATTGCGGACTTCAAAGCGCCAGTGCTGCGGAACCCACGTATTTTCCTCTTGCAGGTTCTCCATAATCCTGTCAGCGAAAGGGTCATACTCGTCGTCATGCAGCCAAGCCAAGACTATAGACGCATCCAGAACCAGCCGACGCATCATCGGCGGCCCTCCCGTATCCACGAAAGTATCTCCTCGGTGCTAACCGTCACACCTTCCAACCTGGCCCGGCGTTCCCTGACCATCTGCGCCCATTCGTGCCAGGTTGTCGGCAGCCGCTTTTCATCCGGGGATTCCTCCCCGGCTTCTTCCCACGCAGGTTCTTCCTTCGCCGACGCCTCCGACGCCCCGTCTCCCACGTCCAGCGCCCCCGCCGGCGACAAGTGCGCTACCACCTTGCCCCGGCGGGTTATGGCAATGGTTTCTCCCGCCTCTGCCTCCCGCAAAAGCTCCCCCCAACGGGCCTTTACTTCCGTTGCCGTTACTTGCCGCATCGTTTCCCTTCCCGCCAACCGATTCAACGGGGCAACAATACCCCCGGTGTCCTTGAGTAATTCTACCATCCCGCCGGTCATTGCCCCCGGCGGGGGCGATGGACTGACCGCAATTGGTTGACGTTTGCGCCAGTCCTGTTTACATTTTTCCCCAGGACGTGAACATCGCTAGGGGAGGCAGCATCATGGCCGAGTGGTTTGAGAAGCGCACCCTGGGCGCCCTGCTGGACGACGCCGCCCGCCGGTTCGGTTCCCGGCAAGCCCTCTACTTTCAGGGGCAGCGCTGGACTTTCCGCGAGTTCCAATCGGAAGTTGACCGGACAGCCCGCGCTTTCATCAGCCTGGGAATCCAGCCTGGGGACAAGGTTTCCCTGTGGATGAACAACCGCCCGGAGTGGCTGTTCGCCATGTTCGCCGCCGCCAAGGTGGGCGCCGCCCTGGTGCCCATCAACACCCGTTTCCGCACCAACGACATGGAATACGTCGTCCAGCAGTCCGAAAGCTCAACCGTCATCATGCAAGACCGCTCCGGCCCGGTGGACTACCTGGCGATGCTGGAAGAAGTCTGCCCCGAAATCGGCCAGGCGGCCGCGCCCCGGCTATCGGCAACCCGGTTCCCCCAACTGAAAAGAGTGGTTGTCCTCGGCGAGGAACGCCGTCCCGGAACCCGGTCCTGGGATGACGTACTGGCCTCCGCCGACGAAGTTCCGGCGAGCGAACTGGAACAACGCCAGCAGTCCGTTGACCCCGACGGCACCGTGCTGCTCATGTACACCTCCGGCACCACCGGCTTTCCCAAGGGCGTCATGCACAACCACAACATCCAGCGCACCCTGGTGGACGCCGCCAACCGCCAGGGCATGACCCCCAGGGACGTTATCCTGATGTACCTGCCCCTCTTTCACTGTTTCGGCCTGTACGAAGGCCCGCTGATGTCCCTGGTCTGCGGCGCCCGGATGGTGCTGATGCCTCTGTTCGACCCCGGCCTGGCCCTGCAACTCATTCAGCAGGAAAGCGCCACCGTCCTCAACGGGTTCGACACCCACTTTTTCGACCTGATTAACCATCCCGACTGCGCCGCCACCGACAAGACCAGCCTGCGGACGGCCCTCTTCGCCGCCGGCATGGCCAGCAGCGAGCCGGTGGCCCGCCAGGCCCAGCAGTCCCTCTGCCCCACCATCACCGCCTGGGGCATGACCGAGGTGGGCGTGGGCGCGACCCGCTCTTTCCTGGACTCCTCGGAGGATGACCGTTGCGCCGCCTCGGGCCATCCCCTGCCCGGCTACGAATTCAAGGTCATTGACCCGGACACCGGCCAGACCCAGCCCTGGGGCGAACTGGGCGAGCTTTGCGTCCGCGGCTATTCCGTCATGCAGGGCTACTACAAGAAACCCGAAGAGACCGCCCAGGCCGTGGACGCCGACGGCTGGCTGCACACCGGCGACGTGGCCGTGATGCGCGATGATGAGCGGATGCGGTTCTTTGGCCGCTACAAGGATATGCTCAAAGTGGGCGGCGAAAACGTGGACCCGATGGAAGTCGAGGCGTTCCTCATGGCCCATCCGTCGGTAAACAAGGTGCAGGTGGTGGGGGTTCCCGACCAAAGGTTGAGCGAAGTAGCCTGCGCTTGCGTAGTCCCGGAACCGGGAGCCGAGTTGACCCTGGAAGACGTGGACGCTTTTTGCCGGGGCCGAATGGCCGGTTTCAAGATTCCCCGCTACCTGATGCTGGTTGACGACTACCCCATGACCTCCAGCGGCAAGGTGCAGAAGTACCTGCTCCGCAACCTGGCCCAGGAACGCTTTTCGGGCTAACGACCATGAAATGACATCCCCGGCGAGCATCCCCCGCATACTGTATAGTAAAATAAGGTAGCGACATAAAATCGTACCCGGATGGATTCACGATTCCCGGTAGTTTTGTATCATCTTGCTATGACAACCGTTCATACAACATACCAGCGCAGGGGATACCTGACCAGGAAAGGCTACGCCCAACTGGACGAGGTGTTGCGGTGGTGCGCTACCCTCTACAACGCCGGACTGCAACACTGGCGAGATGCCTACTCCGTCCACGTGGGTTACGAACACGCCACGGATAGCGACGGCAAACCAAAGCTGTCCAGGGACGGGCAACGCTTTCTGTGGAATGAAACCCGCCAGAAGCGGGCCGAACCTGGGCCATCCGGTCTGTATGACCTCTACAAGGAATTGACCGCCTTGCGTGGCGAGGACGACTATTGGGCCGCCTTGGACACAACGATAAGCCGGGGCGTCCTGCAACGTTTTGAACGGGCAAAGCAAGCCTTTTTCCGGCGGCTGAAGGCCGGAGAAAAGCCCGGCTATCCCCGGTGGAAAAGCGGGCGGCGGTGGAAAACGATTGACCTTTCCGAAGTCAGACCGGGGATGGTCAAGGGCAACCGGGTCAAGGTGAAGGGGCTGCCCGTCATAGAAATCAAGAAAGAGGGGTTGCCCCCGTCGGCAGATCTGAAATCCCTTCGGATAACCCGCCAGGGACGGCGGGTAACGATTAGCTTGACCTACGCGGTGGAACGGGAGCCGTTGCCCCCGAATCCCGCCTGCGTGGGAATTGACATGGGCATTATTGACCGGATGGCGTTGTCCACCGGCGAAGTAATGATGGCGGGTGGGGAGAAGGCGGACTTGGGCCGCTCCCGCCGGCGTTCCAGCAAACGCCAGAATTCCACCATATCCGGGGCGCCGATAACTTCCTTCGGGGAACAGGGGGTTGCCCCGGACGTGACGGACTCCCCTATTCCTATCTCTATACGGACGGCGTATATTCCGGTTGCCCCGGACGTGACGGACTCCCCTTTTCAATCCGACCCTGATGAAGATTCAATATCGGTTGCCCCGGACGTGACGGACTCCCCCCAATGTCACTATAACCGCCGGAGACCAGAAACGGTTGCCCCGGACGTGACGGACTCCCCTCCCCCCGTCCTGCTGATACTCATAGCGGGTGAGGTTGCCCCGGACGTGACGGACTCCCCCCGTCGATACGCATTAGTACACGCCCGGAATGAGGTTGCCCCGGACGTGACGGACTCCCCTGATAGTGCATTACTACTCCCGCTGAATCTTGGGGTTGCCCCGGACGTGACGGACTCCCCTACTCCCTTACCCGTTGGTTGCCCGGCGCGTCCGGTTGCCCCGGACGTGACGGACTCCCCTTTTATCGGCCCAGATTCTCAACCCCAATTGCGGGTTGCCCCGGACGTGACGGACTCCCCTAGGCGTCGGGAACGCGGCGACGGAGACACGGGGGTTGCCCCGGACGTGACGGACTCCCCCACAACGCACGGCGCAGGAAAGCAAACGCATAAGGTTGCCCCGGACGTGACGGACTCCCCCCGTCGATACGCATTAGTACACGCCCGGAATGAGGTTGCCCCGGACGTGACGGACTCCCCTGATAGTGCATTACTACTCCCGCTGAATCTTGGGGTTGCCCCGGACGTGACGGACTCCCCTGACGAACTTCATGACCCCATCAAGGAAATGCAGCGGCGATTAGCACGATGCAGGAAGGGAAGCAGGGAATGGCGGAAGAGGGCCGCAATCCTGGCAAACGCCCGCGGCCGTAAGCGCATCCGCGAAAAGAATGAGTGCCACCGGGCGACCACCGAGATTGTGCGGAGGTTCGGTCACATCGCCGTTGAAGGGCTGAACATCCGCAATATGACCCGTTCCGCCAAGGGAACCATCGAAGAACCGGGAACCAACGTCGCGGCTAAGTCGGGGCTTAACCGGGAAATCCAACGGAACACTTGGGGTCTATTGCGACAGCAACTTGCTTACAAGGCAGAATGGGCCGGTCGGCAATTTGTTGAGGTTGACCCCAGGTTTACCAGTCAGACCTGTTCCAAGTGCGGGAAAATTGGCGACGGGCGGAAGGGCAAATACTTCCGTTGCCCGTATTGCGGGTATGAAGCGGACGCCGACATAAACGCCTCAGTCACCATTCTGAGAAAAAGTTTGCCAGGTGGGAACGCTCCGTCGGTCAGCTTGACTCGCCATAACTGCGTACAGTTATGCCTTGTGTAAACTTGTATGTAATTCCCCAAAATAACCCCAAGGCCCCTTCCGGAGGTTGACGTGGAGCTTGTTTCCCGGTTGACGGACGCCACCATCAGGCCGGCGGCGATGCAAACGCTGCTGACTTGGGAACGGCTGGAATCCGGCGTTGCATTTAACCCCCTTTCCCGGAAAATGCGAGCCAATCCCTACCCCATCTACGAAGAATTGCGCCGCAAAGACCCGGTGCACCGGATGCGCCTGCAAAACGCCTGGGTCTTGTCCCAATATCCCCACGTGGACCTGGCCCTGCGCGACCACCGGCGGTTCACCAATACCGGACGGGAATACGGCTACATCCCATACAGCAGTATGCTGGACAAAGACCCCACCGAACACACCATGCTGCGCGGACTGGTGGCCCACGGGTTCACTCCCCGCTCCGTCGCCGCCCTGGAACCCCGCATCCAGCAAACCGTGGACCAACTGCTTGCCAACCTGGAAGGTAGGGAACGCTTTGACCTCATCCGGGATTTCGCCTACCCGCTGCCCATAATCATCATCGCCGAGTTGCTGGGGGTGCCGCCCGAAGACCGGGACCAGTTTGAGCAATGGTCCCGGGTGGTGGCCTTGACCGTTGACCCCCTGTTGAACAGCGGGCAGATTCGCCGGCTGCGCCAGGCGGTTGAGGAATTGTTCGAGTACCTGGACGGCGTTGCCGCGGCCCGGCGGGAGGAACCCCGGGAAGACCTGGTAACCGCCCTGGCCCTGGCCGAGGAAGACGGGCAGCGCTTGAGCCGCGATGACTTGCTCATCAACCTGGTATTGGTGCTGGTGGCCGGGAACGAAACCACCCGCAACCTCATCGGCAACGGCACCCGGGCCCTGCTGAAAAACCCTTCGGAACTGCAACGGCTGCGGGATAACCCCGACCTGCTGGACTCGGCTATTGACGAATTTCTGCGCTACGACAGCCCGGTGCAACTGGACAGCCGGTTTGTCCGGGAGGAATTTGAGATTGGCGGCAAGCGGATTTCCCCGGGCCAGTTGATAGTCTGCGCCTTGGGGTCGGCTAACCGCGACCCGGAAGTCTTTCCCAACCCCGACGCGCTGGACATCGGGCGGGCCCCCGGCAACCACGTAGCCTTTGGCCGGGGCATCCACTACTGCCTGGGCGCGCCCCTGGCCCGGCTGGAGGCCCGCGTAGCCTTCACCGCCCTGCTGTCCCGGTTCAAGTCCCTAAGCATCGCCGAAGAACCCCGCTACCGCAACCAGATGGTCCTCCGCGGCCTGGAAGCCCTCTGGCTGAACGCCGAATGGGCTGCTTGACCACCGGCGGGAGTGGCAACAGAGCAACCACGAGGGTTGCCCCTACGGGTAATCAGGAAAATTCCGCAATTGGCAACAACGTTGATGTCGCGGGATTTCTGGATTCCGGCCTGGGCAGGAATGACGGGCTGGGGACGCCGGAATGATTTTTCACCCAGCGGCAAGGGTACGAGTGGGTTTGAAACCTGTCCCTACCCGGCGTTAACCACCGCGAGACTCTTGCCTCAAGTCTGTTATCCCGACCAACGGGAGGAATCCAAAATTCCTGCCGACGACAATCTGGCTTGTTGGCAAGAATTTTAGATTCTTTGCTTTGCTCAGAATGACAGGCAAGGTTCAGGGGGACTTTCCTTTTGCGAAAGGGGAGACATTTCCGTAGGGGCACGGCAAACCGTGCCCCTACCCTCTTGACCGGAGAATCCTCAACAACCCACAGCCTCCGCCAAAAAACCCCCCTGACTAGCTGGCCTGCTTTGAATGGGTAGCCACGCTGGTGGGCTGATTCCCGTCGCCGTGGTGATGCACGCCAAAGCGAATCAACAAGTCCTGCAAGCTGTCCCGGGATTGCGATGTGTGTTCCCGGTGCCGGTCCACCTGGGTTTCCACCGAGTCTATTCGCTCGGACAAGCGTTTTTCGACGTCATCTATTCTGGCGTCCCGGCTGTCAATTCGTTGGTCCAACCTCTGTACGTCGCCGTCCCTCTTGGTGTCCCGGTTGTCAAACCGCTGCTCCAACTGTTTTTCCGCGGCCGCCATCTTGTCGTCGATGGCGTCAAATCGCTGTTCCATGCGGGTTTCTACGTTGCTGATGCGCCCGTCAAGTCTGGTATCCACCGGGGCGATGTGGGAGTCTATGGTGGTTTCCGTGTTGGCCAGCGTGGACTCGACGCTGGTAAGGCGTCCGTCAAGTCTGGTTTCCACCGGAGCGATGCGGGTGTCTATGGTGGTTTCCATGTTGGCCAGCGTGGACTCTACGGTAGTCAGACGCCCGTCAAGCCTGGCTTCCACCGGGGCGATGCGGATGTCTATGGTGGTTTCAACATTGGCCAGCGTGGACTCGATACTGGTGATACGCCCGTCGAGTCTGGTTTCCGCCGGGGCGATGCGGGTGTCTATGGTGGACTCAATGTTGGCCATGGTGGACTCGACGGCGGTGATGCGCCCGTCAAGTCTGGTCTCCGCCGGGGCGATGCGGGTGTCTATGGTGGATTCAATGTTGGCAATGGTGGATTCGACGGCAGTGATGCGTCCGCCCAGGTTAGCCTCCACCGGGGCGATGCGGGTGTCTATGGTGGATTCAATGTTGGCAATGGTGGATTCGACGGCGGTGATGCGTCCGCCCAGGTTGGCCTCCACCGGGGCGATACGGGTGTCCATGGTGGACTCAATGTTGGCGATGGTGGATTCGACGGCGGTGATGCGCCCGCCAATGGTGGCCTCAACAGGGGCAATTCGTCCGTCTATGGCGCCCTCGACGTTGGCAATGGCGGATTCAAGAGCGGTGACGCGCCCGTCGAGCCTGGTTTCCGCCGGGGCAATCTGGCCTGCGATGGTGCTTTCGATGTTGGACAGCGCGGTTTCAATCGGCGTGATGCGTCCGTCAAGCCTGGTTTCCACCGCAGCGATTTCCGCCTTGACGCTTTCTTTGAGGGTTTCCACCGCCGCCGCCAGTTCGTTCTGCCACTCTTCCTTTCGGTGTCGGCCCTGGTTCTGGAAGTAGGCGAAAATGGCAATGGCTGTCGCAGCCATCGTTAGTATGGCAACCACAATCTGGATATCCACGGTCGTACCGGACATGGCTGTTCCTCCTTCTCCAAACATGGGGCGTTGGGGATAAATTCGCAGACGTTGCCGGATTCCTGCGCTTGGCGGACAACCTCGCTTTTCGTGTGGAGATTCAGCAAATGACATTGATTGTATGGACGATAATATGTGAAAGGCAACGATATTATGTCAGACTATAACCCTATTTCGTCTTACACTTTGCAATAAACAACGTATTATTGTATCCATAACGTCAATGATGGCCGTTTATATCATACACGCCCGTCCCTGGCCCTAAACCATCGTCACCCTCTGCCCCCTGGATGTCATTCTGAGCAAAGCGAAGAATCTGAAATCCTGGCCTTAGTCAACGTCGCCTTGGCCGAAGGATTTTAGACCTTTCACTTCGTTCAGGGTGACATGATGAATTTCAGGGTTGCGCGCTGAAGTTGAAATGCGATTGCCCCACCCCTTCCCCCGGTTAGGGGGTAGCCTCTTACCCCCAAGGCAAACCTGCCCCTAACCGGCGTTGACGGCTGTAAAACTCTTGCCCCTACCCCGCCGCCAAACCGCTTGACCTGCAACAACGTATCATCTTAATGTAAGGACACTGCCGCTATCTCGGGTTAAGTCACGGCGTCATCCTTTGTACCTCGCCAGACAGGTGGTACTCATGGAACTCCGGCTCCTCGAAGAATTGCTCATCCTCATCGAAGAGGAACAGGTTCCCAACCGGACGCTGCGCTACGCCCTGGCCGGGGCCGCGCTGATGGACCTGGCCCTGGAACATCGCATTGACACCGACCTGGAAACCCTGTACCTGACCGACGCCGCGCCGCTGGACGATGACCTGCTGGACCCGGTTCTGGCCCAAATCGCCCAGGGGCCACAATCCCAGTCCTGCGAATTTTGGGTCAGGCGGATTGCCGAAAAGGGTGACGACCTCCACCAGCAGGTCCTGGAGCGGCTGGCGGCCCAGGGCATCATGGAATCCGACGACGGGGGGCTTTTCGGCCTGGCCTTCCGTGTGCGCCAATCGCGCCGCTACCCCACCGCCGTCGCCGAATCCACCGAACAGGAAATCCATACCCGCATCATGGACATTCTCTTCAACGACGATGTAATCCCGTCGCCCCGCGATGCCGTCATCATCAGCCTTTGCCAGGCTTGCGACCTCTTCCGCCAAATGCTGACCGCCGAGGAATACGACGAAGTAAAGGGCCGCATCGAGCTAATCGGCCGGTTCGAACAATCGGCCCGGGCCCTGACCGAAGCCCTCCGCACCATGACGGTGGCCGAAGCCGTAGCGTCCCGACGGATTATCCAGGCCCAGGGCGGCGGTTGGCCGATGGCCTCGGGCAGCCTCCCCATCCTGGGCCACGCTCTCGCCCTGAACGGCGACCTCATGGCCTACTTCACCGAACAATACCGCAAGCATGGCCCGGTGTTCGGGCTGAAAGCGCCGGGCCGGTGCTTCGTCGCGCTGGCCGGGCCGGAAGCCAACCTGTTCTTCGGACGGGAGGGCAGAGCCCACCTGCGCAACCGGGAAACCTGGGACGCATGGGCCGGGGAACTGGGCGCCTCCAACATCCTCATCGGGCTGGACGGGGCGGAACACCGGCTGCTGCGAGGCACGCTGCGCGACCCCTACTCCCGGAATTTCATCCTGGAGCGTTTGCCGGCCGTCGTGGATGTGGTGGACCAGGAACTGGCCGGCCATTCGCCCGACCGTCCGGTGGCGGTTTTCAACATGATGCAGCGCATCGTGTCCGAGCAGATTACCACGATGACCACCGGAACTCCTTCGCGGGACCATGTGCCGGACCTGGCTAGATTCCTGGCATTCGGCCTGCTGACTCACGTAATCGGGCGTTACCCCAAGCTGGCGATGCGGCTGCCGCGGGTGAGACGGGCGCGGCGGAACATGGAATTGCTGTCGGAGCGGGTGCTGCGCGACCACGAAAGGCAGCCCGGCCCGGAGGACCAGCCGGACCTGATAGACAATCTGGTTGAACTGCACCGTTCCCATCCCGATTTCATATCGCAGGCAGACCTGTGCGCCAACGTGATGGGGCCTTTCCTGGTGGGATTGGAAAGCGTCGCGGGAACCATCTCCTTCGCTCTCTACGCCCTGCTGCAAAATCCCGAAGTGGCGGAGCGGGTGCGGCGGGAAGCGGATGAGATGTTCGCCGCCGGCGGGCCGACCCCGGAACTCTTTGAGCGGATGATGGCCACCCGATGGCTGGCGATGGAAGCCCTGCGAATGTATCCCATCGGCGTGATGCTGCCGCCCCGCCAGGTAGTCAATTCCTTCGAATTCGCCGGCTACGTCATACCCCACGGAACCACGCTGCTCATGGTGTCCTCCGTTCCCCACAAATTGCCTGAGTATTTCCCCGACCCGGAGCGGTTCGACATTGACCGTTACTCGCCGGAGCGGAGAGAACACCATCAGCCCGGCGCTTATGTCCCCTTTGGCCTGGGGCATCATTCCTGCATGGGCCAGGGGTTCGCCGATGTGCAGATGGCGGTGACTATCGCGACGCTGCTGCACCGGGCCGATGTTGTCCTGGACCCTCCCAACTATCGGCTGAAGATGAGCTATATTCCCGCCCCCAGGCCCAACCGGAAGTTCCGGGTGCGGCTGATACCCCGCCGGTAAGGACGGGAGGGGGAAGTCATGGCAGAGGCCGGCGCCGGCGGGCAGTCGCCGCGTTTCTACGACCTGGACGCGCTGCGGGCGGTGGCGATGTTCCTGGGGGTAGTGTTGCACAGCAGCATTTTCGTGCTGCCCGAGGCGGCAGCCATCTGGCCCATCCAGGACCCGGCGGCCCGCGGCGACTCCACCTACAAGGTCTTGACCGAGACCATCCACGGCTTCCGGATGCCGGTATTCTTTCTGCTCAGCGGCTTTTTCAGCGCGCTGCTCTGGCAACGGCGGAGCCTGCGCGCCCTGGTGATGCAGCGGCTGCGGCGGGTGGGTCTGCCCCTGGCCGTCGGCGCCGTCACCGTCGTTCCCCTCAGCATCTGGATTCTGGCCGCCGCCGGCGGCTACCGCGAGCCTTACGATTTCCCCCTCTGGATACTGCCCCTGGTATGGATTTTCGGCCTGGCCCACCTCTGGTTTCTCTGGTACTTGCTGCTCATGGCCGGCGGTTTCGCGCTGGCTGTCCGCTTGGGTCTCCAATTCCGCCATACTCCGTTTTGGTGGCTGGTCATCCCGATTTCAATGGCGATTTCCCTGGTGATGGTTGAACCCATTTACGGGGCGGACAACGCCACGGGGATTATCCCCGGGCCGGCGATCATCGCCTACTACGCCTGTTTCTTCATATTCGGCGTGTTCTTCTACCGGCGGGGATTCACCATCCGACGCTGGTGGACCGTCGCCCTGCTGCCCGCCGCCGGAGCCTTCTTCGCCGGTTTCTACCTGCTGGGGCTATACCTGGAGCCTTATGAGGCTGCCCTTCCTCCGGGCGAACCCCCATCGGAGTACCTGAGCCACGTCCCGGAAGCCTTCATGTTCCAGAACCCGCTGACCCTGGCCGCCGCGCTGATTGGAGCCGTCTGCGCCTGGCTGATGTGTTTCGGATTGATGGGCCTGTTCCGGTGGGCGGCGTCCCGGGAAAGTTTCACCGTGCGCTACCTTTCCGACGCCTCTTATTGGATGTACCTGGCGCATCTGCCGGTAGTGATGGTTGCCCAGTACCTGGTCTTGTACCTGCCCATCCACTACCATATCAAGTTCCTGATAGTATGCGTCGCGGCCACCGCCTTTCTGGTAGCGACCTACCAACTGGGGGTGCGCTACACCTTCATCGGCCGCGCCCTCAACGGCCCGCGCACCCGGCGGCAACCGGCGCTCCCCGGCCAGCCCCAACCCGCCAACCCGGAGTAGGTCGCCCGCTGGACGGGGGTCAACCCCCGGTTAACGGCCCATGCCGCCAACGACGCAACAACCCCACCCCCGTTTGACTGGCCCCGGGGCGCGGTCTAAAATTCCGGCCAATCCCGCCGCCGCAGGATGTTCGATGATTTCCGGCCGGCGGCGCTTTAATCTTACGTTGAGGACGGTCAAGTATGTACGACCTGATTATCAAAGGCGGCACGGTTATTGACCCGGCCCAGGGAATCAACGGCCTGCGGGACGTGGCGGTGGACGACGGCAAAATCGCCCTGGTGGACTCCGACATTCCCGCCGCCGAAGGCCGCCGGGTGGTGGAAGTCAAGGGCAAAATCGTCACGCCGGGGCTGATTGACCTGCACACCCACGTTTACGACGGCGTGAACGGCAACGGGGTAAAGGCTGACCTGGGCGGCGTCCGCGCCGGCGTCACTACGATGGTGGACGCCGGCAGTTCCGGCTGCGACACCTTCGGCGGGTTCCCCAACCACATCATCCCCAACAACCATACCGAGGTCTTGCCCTTCCTGCACATCTGCCGCACCGGGCTGGCCACAACCCCTGACATTTTCAGCCCGGCCAGCATTGACCTGGACCGCACCATCGCCGTCTGCGAGGCCAACGCCGGGGTAATCCGCGGCATCAAGGCCCGCATGGTGTCCCCGGCCCTGGAAATCATGGGCATCGAAATGCCCAAAATGGCCAAGCGCGCCGCCACCGAGGCCGGAATCAAGCTGATGGTGCACATCGGCGACACCGAACACCGCTACGACCCCGACGTGATTCGGGAACTGCTGCCCATAATGGAGGAGGGCGACATTGTAACCCACCTGTTCACCGCCAACCCCGGCGGCGTGATAGATTCCGACGGCAAGCTGGTGCCGGAAGCCAAGGAGGCCAACGACCGGGGCGTCTGGCTGGACACGGCCCACGGGCGGGCCAACTTCAGCTTCGATATTGGCGCCCGCATCCTGGATCAAGGACTGCTGCCCCACTGCATCAGCACCGACCTGACCGTCCCCGGACGCCAGAACACCGTCCACAGCATGACCGAAATGATGACCCGGTTCCTGGCCATGGGATTCACCCTGGAGCAGGTGGTGGAAATGTGCACCGTCAACCCGGCCAAAGCCTTGGGCGAAGAAGGGCGCCTTGGTTCCCTGGAAGTCGGCAAGCAGGGCGACGTTTCGGTGCTGGACATCCGCGAAGGCGACTGGGTGGTCTATGACGTGGTAGGCGCATCCCGCCGCATTGACCAAGCGGTGACGCCGGTAATGGCCGTGAAACGGGGCGAGGTCTTTGAGGCCGGCTGGGGCCCCCGCACCTGGGGCTGGGAACCCGACACGGCTTAGAGGGTATGTGAAAATCCCCTCCCCCTACGAGGGGGAGGGTTAGGGTGGGGGTGGCCCCGCAAGTCACTAATCGGGGGGCGTTTCATGGGTACTTTCTCCGTTCCGATTGAGGTTGGCAACATCTTGGGGGAACGGTTTGTCGGAGTTGACGCGGTGGTGGACACCGGCTCGACCTACACCTGCCTGCCGGGGAGCGTCCTGTCCGGTTTAGGGGTATCAGTGTCAGAGCGGCGTCCCTTCGAGTTGGCCGACGACCGGATTGTAGAGTACGCTATCGGGGACGCCAGGCTGCGGCTGGACGGGCGGGAACGCTTCATTATAGTGGTTTCGGGCCGGAAGGTTCTTCTCCCCTGCTGGGCATGACAACGCTGGAGTTGTTCGGGCTAGGTATTGACCCGGTAACGGAGCGGCTGGTGCCGGTAACGGGCTGGATGAAGTAACGAGGGTATTGGGGTTGGTTTGGAATGACTGACGTTTATCCCATCGTCACAGTCAAGCCGAAGTGGGCCTTGGAAGAGGAAGGGATGGGTACCAAGCGCAAGTTCTGGTATCAACCGCCCGACGGTGACGAACCGGCCTGGTTGTTCAAGTACCCTCGCCAGAACACCGGCGAGCATTGGGCCGAAAAGATTGCCGCCGAGATAGCGGAAATCCTGGAGATTCCTCACGCGCGGGTGGAGTTGGCGGAAATTGAGAAGGAGTCGGACAGGTCGCCACCCACCCGGGGAACAACGTCGGAGTCCTTCACTGATGCAACAACCCGCTTGATTCCTGGAAACCAGATAATGGCCCACGGGCTAGCCGACTATCGCGAGGACTTGCGGCTTAGGCAGTCACAACACACCTTGGACAACGTATTGCATGGCCTCCGCATCCTGTTCCAAGATGATGTTGCGGGATCGCAAAGGGTGAAACAGAGATTTTGCGAGTACCTGGTTTTGGACGCGGTGATAGGAAACACCGACCGGCACCATGACAACTGGGGTGTGCTGGCGAAAAGAATTGACGGTGACTTTACCCTGGACATTGCGCCGACATTCGACCATGCGTCGTCTCTGGGTCGTGAACAGTCTGACCAATGGAGAGAGAACTCTGGCCGATATGAAAGTTGGGACCTATTCTGGGCGAGGACGGGGCCGCGTTTACTGGTCGGAAATAGACCGGCCTCCGAGTCCGTTGAAACTGGTGCGCTTGGCCGCTCACCAGTATCCGAATCTTTTCCAACCTGTCTTGCAACGCGTGGAGGCCATCGAGTTTCAGGACTTGGCATTGGCAGTCAACCGAGTCCCGCCGGATTGGATGTCCGATGTGTCTCGCAAGTTTGCCATTGCGTTGATGTGCTATAACTGCGTACAATTGGACACCCTGTTGCAAGAGTTTTCTTCATGAGTACCAACACCCTTTTTTTGGCCTGGCAAGACCAGGAAGCCAGCCGGCAATGGTTTCCCGTCGGCCGGCTGGATGCGGACACCGAAAACTCGGAATATAGGTTCCGGTATGTAGGAGGCGCGGCGCGAGCGGCGCGGGAAGCAAATTTCCATCCGTTGGTTGGCTTCCCTGATTGGGATTGGGACTATCGTTCCCCGGAACTATTTCCCGTTTTCAAGAACCGGGTGCTTTCCCCCAAGCGGCCGGATTTTGAGGAATACCTGCGCGCTCTGGACTTGACGGGGAACGCCGACCCAATCGCTATGCTGGCGGTCAACGGAGGCCGCCGCATGACCGACACTCTCGAGGTCTTTCCCCATCTGCAAAAGAACGAAGACGGCAGTTTCGTGTGCCGTTTCTTCCTGCATGGTTGGCGACACGCCAGCAAAGCCGCCCAAGAGCGGATTGACTCCCTCCAAAGCCGTGAAAAGCTAAATGTTGCGGTGGAACTGACCAACCCGCAGACCGTTCTGGCAGTCCAAATCCAGACCACCGATTACCACATGATTGGTTGGGCGCCGCGCTACCTGGTGGACGACCTGGCCCAAGCGATGGCCGAATCCCAGGGCGAGTACCGCGCCTCGGTAGTGCGGGTAAACCCGGTGCCTGCTCCGGCGTCCCAACGGGTATTGGCGCAACTGTCCAGCCGTTGGGAGAACCACCGACCCATGAGCGGGCCGGATTACCAGCCCCTGGTGGGTGAGTGAGCCAGGGGCAACTCCTAGTTGCTCCGGTTTTTCGGTTTCACCGCCCGGCCCAGCCGGCGGGTTGTACGCTTGAACTTCGCCACTGGCCTGAACCTGGGGCGCAGGTTGTGGGCTATCAACGGCGCGAGGTTTTCGTTCCCCGCCACCACCGGGGCCACCCATTGCCGCAGGTCTGGCAGGCTGGGCGGGTCGTCCTCCCAATTGGGAGTCAACGTATCCAGGGGCTGCCACTTTTTCCGTCCCCGGAACCGCACCATCACCGCGCCGCCGGCCTCCTGCACCGCGATGGCACCGCCCAGCATATCCCACATCCGCGGCGCGCCGAAAACGGCGTACTGCATCGCCCCCATAGCGGTCAAGGCAAGTTCGTAGGCGATGCTCCCGGTAACGCGAAGTTCCCCCATCCCGCCCTTCAGACTGTTATGAAAGCGGGTGGTCTGCCCGAAGGAACCGGGCAACCCCGTCAAACGGTTGGGGATCGGCTTTTCCGTCTCCAAAACCGAAACCGGCTCCCCGTCGGCAAAGCAGCCGTTCCCCCGGCGGCAGTGCAGCACAAACCCGCCGGTGGGCGTGGGCCAGGGAATGTAAACCGCCCCGGCCACCGGACGGCCCCGGTGCAAAACCCCGATGGACGAGGCGTAAACCGGCAGGCCGTTCAGGAAGTTGGTGGTGCCGTCCAAGGGGTCCAGCACCCATAGATAGTCCGGGGCCGGCCCCTGGGGTCCGTCCTCTTCCAGCTTTTCTTCGCCCAAAATGCCGTGACCGGGAAATTGGCGGCTGATTTCCCGTTGGAGGAACTGCTGGGTGTCCTTGTCGGCGGAGGTCACCGGGTCCCGCTGTTGCTTGTCCTTGT
This sequence comes from Dehalococcoidia bacterium, assembly GCA_963665735.1. Lineage (GTDB taxonomy): Bacteria > Chloroflexota > Dehalococcoidia > Lucifugimonadales > UBA3495 > CATOSK01. The sequence goes on from OY762444.1 coordinate 2,904,557, forward strand.
ATTCCACCGACAACCGGCGGCCAAAGGAGCCGGTCAGTATTTCGCCGGCGCCCCGGGCCATTTCTACGGCGGCCATTTCGATGTCCCGGGTCAGCCGGGCGTCCTGCTCATTCATGTTGGAAGTCATGTCGGAATCGCCTTGGCGAAGTCTTAAATCGTAGGTGGGGAAGTGGCCCAAGTATAGCATCACCGTTTGGCCTGGGGGCGGCGCTTTGCTATAATCGCCCCGGAAAAGCCCCGCCGAAGTTGGGGCTGACGGGGCGATTCAGACGGCGTGAAAAATACCCTCCCCCTTTGAGGGGGAGGGCAGGGGTGGGGGTGGCGTCCTGTAGTGGATGAACAGCCGGAGGAATTTCAACGCACTTTCTTAAACGCCAAAGGAGACGGGTTAATGGACCTGGAACTTAACGGAAAAGTGGCGATTATCGGCGGCGCCAGCAAGGGTTTAGGCCGCGCCTGCGCCGACGTGCTGGCCGAGGAAGGCGCCAAAATTACCATTTGCAGCCGCACCAGCGCAGATTTGGAACAGGCGGCGGCGGAGATTCGCGACACCACCGGGGCCGACGTGCTGACCTACGCCGGCGACCTGGAGGACTACGACACCATCAAGGACTTGATTCAGACCACGGTTTCCCATTTCGGCCGGCTGGACGTGATGGTCAACAACTCCGGCGGCCCGCCCCTGGCCCGGTCTTTCAACGCCACCGAAGAACAGTGGGAAACGGCGGTACAGCGTTCCCTCTTCTTCTTCGCCCGAATGTCGCGGGAGGCGGTGCCCCACCTGAAAGAACAGGGCGGCGGACGCATCATCAACATCCTCGCCAGCACCGTCTATCAGCCCATCCCCAACCTGGCCTTGTCCGGCGCCACCCGCATGGGCGTGGTGGCCTTCGCCAAAAGCCTGGCCGACGAGGTTGGCCGCGACGGGATTCTGGTCAACAACGTCTGCCCCGGTTCCATCCTCACCGAGCGGATGATGTCCAACGTGACCGCCCGTTCCCAGGAGTTGGGCATTTCCATAGAGGAGGGCTTGGAGCAGCGCGCCGGCGAGACCGCCGTGGGCCGCATCGGGGAACCCAAGGAGTTGGGCTACCTGGTGGGATTCTTGGCCTCCGGCAAGTCCAGCTACATCACCGGCACCACCATCCTGGTTGACGGCGGCTTGGTGCGGGCGGTTATTTAGAAACTGTCTCAAAACTCCCTTCCCCCTTGCGCAACTCAACCCGTCATTCCGGCGAAAGCCGGATTCCAGTCCCTTCCCCCTTGATGGGGGAAGGTTAGGATGGGGGTGAAAACCCCGCATTGAGACAGTTTCTTGGAACCGGGCCGCTGGTGGCTAAGTCTCCGCCAATTCTTGTGAGGATGCGTCAATGGGGCCTCAACGAGGGCGAAGATGGTATCGCAGTCGGGGAAGACGCCCGAACCGCTCCGCGCTTAACCGTTCCAGAGAGCGCAGAAGGTCCCAATCCCAAAGCAGGGTGGCACGGATCAAGAAGGGCAGGCGATATGCCCGGACGGTAATGAGCAACCCGCACCCCTATTATGTGCAGCGGGCCATTGTCCGCCATCAAGAGCCTGATGCAGAGTGGATTGAACGGACACTAACCAACCCTTACACCGCCAAAGAGGACTCGAACCACCCGCATAGGACGGTTTACTACTCATATATCCCTGAATTTGGGAGAGGACACTGGTTATTGGTAATAGTCCAGAATGACCAGCTTTTCAACGCCTACTTTGACAGGACACTACTGAGAGCCAGCAAATTGGGGAGGCCGGAAGAATGAAAAAATCCAACTGGAACCCATCCAAGTACCCTATCCCCCCGGAGAGAGAGTTGCTGATTGACTACGACCCGGACGTGGACATTCTTACGCTGTGGAACGGAACGCCGGCGAGCATGGGGTCTTCAATAGCGAAGGGCCTCATGGTTTTCTACAATGACGAAGAGGAAGGCGACCCCCAAATCGTCACCTTGGAAAATGCGGCGGCGTTGTTGCGGCCCTACCTGTTTCCCGATTCGCAGCACCAAAATAGCAGCGTGGCGCAATCGCCAACCCCCAAGGCCCAGCCAACCCCCAAGGCCCAGCCAACCCCATGAGGCCAAGACCCAACCCCCCGGAGGAACCGCGGGACGCCGCCGGTTTCAACGAAATGGGCAACCGTTACAGCCGCAACGGGGTCTATGAGCAGGCCATCGAAAATTACAGCCGGGCTATCGAAATGGAGGACACCTTCGCCGAAGCCTATTTCAACCGCGGCGTTTCCCATTACGAGTTGGGTCTGTACCAGGAAGCCATAGCAGACTTGACCCGGGCCATTGACCTGAACCCCACCGATGACAACTACTATGGCCGCCGGGCCTTGGCCTATCTGTTCAACGACCAGATGGACCTGGCCCAGGCCGACCAGGACAAGTGTGACGAACTCCGCCAGATGAGTTGACGCCGGATCTTATTCCCCGGCCCCCGAAGGGAGGCAGTGTTGGAGCGTATTCGTGGATTCGTGACCCTTGCGCCATGACCGGCGGCAAGCGCCGGGCCGCGTCCTTCGCCAACCCCACATTCCAGCCTGTTTTTCAGCCCGCCCCCGTTTATGACTGGGACGGCCTGCGTATTGACACACCGGCCGGCGCGGTGACGCTCCACGGACGGCCGGTGAAACTGACCAAGCGGGAATGGGCCTTGTTGCTGGCGTTGGTCAAGTACCGGGGCCAACCCGCCCCGGCGCGGCTGCTGCTGCAAGAAGCCTGGGGGCCGGAGTACCGGCGCGAAGAGGTGTACGTCCGCAGCTACATCAGCCGCCTCCGCCGCAAGCTGGAAGCAGACCCCAAAACCCCCCGCTACATACTGTCCCAATGGGGCGCCGGGTACCGTCTTGCCGGCGCTTGACTGGCGAATGAGGATGGCATTTCCCACACCCGCTTAGCTTATGATAGCATTCCGTTTCAGGTGGTTTTCTTGCATTGATGGGCAAGTATAAGCGTCGAGACGTTCCTGGATTCCGGCCTTCGCCGGAATGACGGTCCAACTTTGGAAAGGCCCTGCTATTCGATGCGGGGGTCAAATCCCGGTTTCAAGCCACCCGCTTAGCTTATCTCCCCATCCTCATGTATAATACGGCAACGCACTTTTGGGAGGGTTAACCATGACTGAGATTGGCCGGCTAATCACGGCGATGATTACCCCCTTCGACGACGATGGGAACGTGGACTACCCCCAGGCCCGGCGTCTCGCCAACGCCTTGCTCGACTCCGGCAGCGACGGCCTCGTTGTCTCCGGCACCACCGGGGAATCCCCTTCCCTCACTTTTGAGGAGAAAATCCGCCTCTTCGCCGAAGTCAAGGAAGCCATCGGTGACCGCGGCGCCGTCGTCGCCGGCACCGGCAACTACAACACCGCCGAGAGCATCGAGCAAAGCCGCGAGGCCGAAAAGGTCGGCGCCGACGGACTGCTCCTGACCGTCCCCTACTACAACAAGCCCCCCCAGGAAGGGATGTACCAGCACTTCAAGAAAATCGCCGAGAGCGTCAGCATCCCCTGTATGCTCTACAACGTCCCCAGCCGCACCAGCATCAACATGACCTCCGACACCACCCTGCGCCTCAGCCAGGTGGACAACATCATCGGCGTCAAAGAGGCCAGCAGCGACCTGGACCAGATTGAGCGCATCATCGGCGGCGCCCCCGAGGGGTTCCGGGTATGGAGCGGCAACGACAACGAAACTTTCTACATCATGGCGATGGGCGGCTACGGCGTGGTCAGCGTCGCCTCCCACTTGGTAGGAGCGCAAATCAAGCAGATGATGGGCTTGCTGCTGGAGGGCGACATCGAAAAGGCCGCCGCCGAACATCACCGGCTCATGCCCATGTTCAAGGTTCTTTTCGTCGTATCCAACCCCATCCCGGTCAAGCACTCGGTCAACCGGGCCGGTCTGGACGCCGGTTCCCCCCGCCTGCCCCTGGTGCCCCCCGACGACGCCACGGCAGCGCAAATTGACGGGGTGGTTTCCCGCTACGAAATAGACTTGCCGGTTTAGAGACTATTCCCAAATCGCTTGTGTTGACCAATCCCTTCCCCCTTGACGGGGGAAGGTTAGGATGGGGGTGAAAACCCTGTCTCCACATAACTTCTGGAGGCACTCGCAAAATCCGTAGGGGCGGGTTTCAAACCCGCCCCTACCAACCGCCTCGTGAAGAACGGTCAACGAAACCGGAGAACGCCTTTGGAAACCCCGGTGTAACCGATAATGTGATTGCCTTTGGTGTAGGGGCGCACGGCCGTGCGCCCCTACGGTTATCGTGGGAATGTTGTTCAACAGGTTCAGCCTTTCAGAATACGGCAAGGGCGGGTTTCAAACCCGACCCTAACAACATTAACGACCGCGCCAGTTGCCGGGGACAAATCCCCCTCAATACCCAACCACCCATCCCCAACCAAAAACTCCCTTACCCCCAACCGTCATTCCGGGCGCAAGCGGGAATCTAGTCCCTTCCCCCTTGACGGGGGAAGGTTAGGATGGGGGTGAACACCATCATTCCAGTGATTCCCGGCCAGTTGCGTAAACCCCCCGGTACTCTTCCGGCAGCAGCGCCGCAATCCGGGCCATAATCATGTCGGCAACGCCGTTGACCGCCGCCCTTGGCACCGGCCCCTCCAACGGCGGCGGCGTGAAGGGCGCGCCGATGTTCACGTGAAACCGGCACAGGGGGAACGGCATCCGTTTGGGCGGAAACTTTTCCGTGCCGTAAACTCCCACCGGCAGCACCGGCGCCTGAGTCTTGATAGCCAGGAAAGCCACCCCCGGCTTGGGCGGCTGCAACCCCCCTGCCTCGCTGATTCGTCCCTCCGGGAACAACACCACCGCCTTGTCCTGGGCCAGCAGTTCCATCGCCGTCCGCATGGCGTCCACCCCCGCCGTCGAGCGGTCCAGGGGATGCACCCGGAACTCCCGCATCAAAAACCGGCTGATGGGCTTCTCGAATAGCTCCTTCTTGCCCATGAAGTCCAGCGGCCGGGGCAGGCTCGGCACCAAGGCCGGCGGGTCGTTGTAGGAAAGATGGTTCACCGCCACAATCAACGGCCCGTAGGGTGGCACGCACTCCTGCCCTGTAACCTCCAGCCGCCCGAAGACGTTAAAGCAGAACCGGGCCAGCAGCCGCCCCGGACGGTAAAGCGCGGTCATGGCCCGCCTCCCGCCGGCAAATGGCCGATGATGCGCTGCACCACCTGGTCAATGGTAAGGCCATCCGTATCAATGGTAACGGCCTCCGGCGCAGCCAGCAGCGGCGAATCGGCGCGGGTGCTGTCCCGGTGGTCCCGGGCCCGGGTATCCTCCAGCACTTGCTCAAAGTCCATTTCCCGCCCCTGACGTTGCAGGTCCCGCCAGCGACGCCGCGCCCGTTCCCGCACTGACCCGGTGATGTAGATTTTCAAGTCCGCCTCCGGGGCCACCACCGTGCCAATATCCCGCCCCACCATGACGATGCGCCCCCCGGCGGCCATGTCCCGCTGCTGGGCCACCAAAGCCCGCCGCACCCCCGGAATCGTCGCCACCAGCGAGGCCCGCCGGGCCACGTCCTGCTCTTCCAACTCGGCCCCCAACTGCCGGTCTCCCGCCGTCACCAATTCCCCGTCCGGTCCTTCCACCCGCAGCGGCGTTTCCTCGGACAGTCTTGCCAGGGCGTCATCGTCTTCCAGAGAGACCTGCATCTCCCTCGACAGCCAGCCCACGGCCCGGTACATAACCCCGGTATCCACGTAAGCGAACCCCAGCCGTCGGGCCAACTCCCGCCCCACCGAAGTTTTGCCGGCCGCCACCGGCCCATCAATCGCGATAACCGTCACCGTACCGGGCCACCTTCTTGAACAGTTATATTGGCGGAATTATAGCAAAGTCCTTTCCCCGGTAGGGCCGTGGCCAACTCCGTAGGGGCAACCACAAGGGTTGCCCCCTTCCAAGGAGAGGGCCGGGGTAAGGGTGACGCCCAGGACGATTGCAAAGTCGCTAGGAACGGTGGCGAGAGGTACTTCAGTAGTCCATTCCCCCTTGGCGGGGGAAGGTTAGGATGGAGGTGAACTTAATGTTAGAGGAATGTATTTCCATCCTGACCTACCTACCACAGTTGGGACATAGACTTTGCAATCGTACTTGGCTGCGTCCCCCCGGCGTATTGACTAACCCGGCTGCCCTGGGTTAGTCTGAATCCACCAACAACCCCTACCAACACGGTGAAAACATGACCCAGCAAACCGAGTCCGCCCTCACCCCCGAAGTCCGGGCCATGATTGGCGTCGCCGGCGATGTCGTCGAGTCCTGGGGCGTCGTGGACGCCGAATACCTCCGCCGCTTTACCCAGGCCGTCATGGACCCCGACCCCATGTATTGGGATGAAGAATTTGCCCAAAACTCCCGCTACGGCGAAATCACCGCCCCGCCCATCATGGTCAGCTATCTCAGCAGCCGCATCCCCCCCGACCAGGAAGACGCCATCACCCGCGCCTTCGAGGAAAACCCCGAATCCGACGGCATCGGCTCCGTCCGACGCCCCGGCGAACTGCCCCCCGTTCCCACCAACCTGGTCCGCGTCCTCAACGCCGGCAACGAACTGGAAATCTTCAAGTACCCCAGCATCGGCGATAAGGTCTTCTTCCAGAACAGCTACTCCGACATCCGCGAGCGCTTCGGCCGCGACGGCCGCCCCTTCCTCATAATCACCCGCGAAACCCGTTTCTGGAACCAGAACGACCAAACCCTGTGCATCACCCGCGCCTCCACCATCCGCCGCTAACCCCCGCCTAGTCCATTGCGCCGGCCTAACCTGCTTGAACTAATGATTGGTGAAGGAAGAGTCGTCATTTCGGCGAAGGCCGGAATCCAGAAAATCTAGCACGGGACAAGAGACTCACGGGCAAGAATCCTGGACACCGGCCCGCTCCGGTATGGCGGGATTAGCCTCAATACAACGAAAGAGTCGTCATTCCGGCGAAGAGCCTGCCCCGTACCACGATACGGGGCCGGAATCCAGAAAATCCAGGCGCAGAACAGCATCCCCAAAGGCAAGGAATCCCCCATACCTGCCCGCGTCGGCATGATAGGATTAGCCTCAATACAACGGCAACAGACTACCAATTGAAGAGGTTACGCCATGACCACACCCCTGGAAGAACTGCTCCAAATGGAGCCGGAAGAAATCTGGCAGCGCAACGAACGCCCCACCGCCGACCAGATGCGCGCCAAGCAGCAGATTTACTACGAAGACGTGGACGAGGGCCTGGAACTGCCCAAGTACATCTACAAACCCACCCCCACCCACCTGTTCCGGTGGAGCGCCGCCATCGAAAACTTCCACCGCATCCACTACGATTTGGACTTCGGCCTGAACCACGACAAGAACCCCAGCATCCTGGTGCATGGTTCCTGGAAACAAAGCGTCGTCCCCCAATTCCTCAAAGACTGGACTTCCCCCGGTGGCTGGCCCTGGAAAGCCCGGTTCGAGCACCGCGCCATGCTGGTCCCCGGCGACATCCTGATAATGTGGGGCGTCGTCACCGGCAAAAACGAAAAGGACGGCATGGGCCTAATCGACCTGGAAATCGGCATGAAAACCCAGGACGGCGTCGAAAGTATGCCCGGCTCCGCCACCGTAGTCCTGCCCCTGAAAGACGGCCCCCCCATCCCCTACCCCTTCGTCCCCCCAGCCGACTAGACGCGCAAAAATCCCTTCCCCCTGGACGGGGGAAGGTTAGGATGGGGGTGATAATCCCCCTCCCCCTACCAGGGGGAGGGCCGGGGTGGGGGTCAACGATGTGGTTGACTGGCCCCAACTGGCCAAGCCATCCCACGAAAAATAACCGTCATTCCGGCGTAGGCCGGAATCCAGAAATCCCCGCCAAGACCAACCTCGGCCTTGGTAAGGACGCTGGGTTGAAAACCCCCTCCCCCTGCTAGGGAGAGGTCCGGGGTGAAGGCGAAAATCCCTCCCCCGGTGGCGCAGACTTTTAGCCTGCGGTCAACCCCGCCGCCACAACCGTCATTCCCGCGAAAGCGGGAATCCAAGTCCACCAGAAAAGCCAATATCCCCCTTTGTAAAGGGGGCCAAGGAATTGATATGTGGGGGATTTCCCCCACCCATTCCCAACCCAGAAAAAAACCCAAGAGGACAACAAAAATGCCCCGATTCATAGCCGTCCACAACGTACCCGGCATCACCGAAGCAGACTTCCGCGACAAGCTCGACGCCGTCCGCAAATGGCGCCCCGACCGCCGCACCACCATCGTCAAGGTGTACGGCGACCTGGAAAACGGACGCCTCATCTCCGAGTGCGAGGCCGTCGAACAGTCCCACTTCGAAGACTGGATTAACCTCGTAGGCTGGCCCGCCGAGTCCATCAACAAAGTGGACATGATTTGTCAGGTGGGCAACTTCTGGAAACTCTAAGCCCAGCCCGGTGGCGCAGACTTTCAGCCTGCGCTCGCCCCACCCCCCCAACCCGTCATTCCGACAAAAAAGCGGCCCCGACCATCGCCGGGGCCGCCCATGTTGGCCCTTGGGGTGTTGGGAAAGTCTAGTTGCTGTAGCTCATGGTGTTCACCCGCAGGCGGGGAGCGTACAGCGGTTCCCAGTTCAGGTTGGCCGCCAGGCCGTAAACCAACTGCACTTCGACGAAGGGGATGAAGATGTGTTCGTCGTGGATGAAGTCGGCGAGTTCGGCCATGCGTTCCTGCCGCAGGTCCCCCGGTGGGGTGGCTTTGGCGACGAGGAACTTCTCCCAGATTTCCGGGTAGCAGGCGAAGGAGCTGGTATGCTCGCAGCCCACCCGCCGGTTGACCTGAACTTCCGAGTCCAGCATCTCGTTAGAGGTGTTGGTGGTGCTCATGTGGGAGGTGTTGAAGTTGGGGCCGGGCGGGTCCCGCTGCGCGCAGTCCCAAACGCCGACGTAGCCATCTTCCTTCTTGAACCGCCCGCAGCCGGAACTGGTGATTTCCTTGTGGCGCGTGCGCTCTACAATCTGGAGTTCGGCGTTGATGCCAACTTCCTGCAAGTAGTTCAGCACCGCTTCCTGGAATTCGGGGTCGCGGCAGCACCGACCGGAACGGGTATAGATGGTGATGGCGTTATTGGGGTCGTAATTGGCCTCCGCCAGCAGCTCCTTGGCCCGCGTCGGGTCGTAGGGATAGGGGGCCGAGTTGCGCTCGGTCAGACCCACGGTTCCCGATGGGGAGATGTTGCCCCAGCAGGGAATCCCGTCCAGCAGGGCCGCGGTGATTTCCTCGCAGTCAATAGCCAGGTTGATGGCCTCCCGCACCTTCTTCTTCTTCAGTTCCGGGTGCCACATGGTATCGGGAATCAGGGCATAGACTTCGGCGGTGCCCGACTGCCGCCACTGGGGAACCTGGTCCTTCTTGTCGAAACCGATGTCGGCGGCCCATTCCGCCTCGCCGGCCTCAATCATGGTGGCCCGCACCAGTTCCTCAGGCCGCCAGACGTTGGTCAGGTACTTGATTTTGGCCGGCTGGGCGTCTTCGATGGAGGTGTCCGGGTTGGGGACGTATCCCTCGTAGGCTTCCATCTTGATGTCAATGCCGGGGCGCCATTCAACCAGTTGGTACGGGCCGATGCCGACGACCATGCGGCCCCTGTCGTCCTCCGAGGCGCTTTCGTACCACTGCGGGGCCTGCATCCGGCTGAAAATCATGCCCCGGGGCAGGACGGGACAAGCGGTCTCGCAGTTGACTTCCAGGGTGTGCTCGTCCACCACCTTGCCGGAAATGGCCCCGTGGTAGGTGTAGCTCTGGGACGAGTTGTCCACGTTGCCGTTCTGGTCCACCGCGGCCTTGGCGGCGGTGGCGTTCCAAGGCTCCCCGTTGTGGAACTTCACGCCCTGGCGCAGGGTGAAGTGCCAGGTCTTCTCATCCACCTGCTCCCAGCTTTCGACGCCGGACAAGGGAACCAACTCGAAATCGTCGCTGGTAATCCAGGTAAAGGGTTCGTTGACGATTTCGTTGCAGACGGCGGTGTCCAGGGTAGCGTTGCAGTTGGGATCCCAAGGGTTGACGCTGCCCGGTTCCGCCGACATGACGATGGTAATGCTGTCCTTGGCCGAGGTGCTGACCGCCGGTTCCTCCGCCGGGGCTGGCTGCGCCACTGCGGTAGGCTGGCTGACCGTGGTATCCGCCGGCGCGGCGGCGGGCTGCTGTTCCGTCGGAGCGGCCGCCGAACCGCAGGCCACAATCAGCAGCGCCACCATAGCGGCAAGGATAAGCGCCCAATGAATTCTGGCGTAATCCGGTAATGAGTAGCGTTTTTTCATCCAAAACCTCCTAAACGATTACGAGTTCCATTGACATAACGCACAAACAGCCCGATTCTGCCCCGGATTCGGACGCCGGGCCGTCAACGTCACCCTTATATAAAGGAACAGCCAAGCCTTGTCAAGCAACCCGCCCCCCGGCCCAAGTCTTTCGGTTTTCACTCCCCGCCCTTCCATTTGATTCTGAGCGCAGCGAAGAATCTAGGGCGTGTTGACACAAAAAGGGTGGAATTGGGTAAAGATGGGCCAGGCAATGGGGAATCGGAGGTAGTAAGATAGCGGGACAAAGAGCTGGGCGGGGAGGCGGCGGCGTGGAAATTACCGAGGCGCAATACCAGCGAATAGCGCATCTCTTTCCCAAGCACCGGGGCAACGTCCGCCACGGCAACCTGGAAGTGCTGAACGTGATTCTCTACGCCACGGAGAACGGCTGCAAGTGGCGGGGTTTGCCGGACAGCGTGGGCAACTGGAACACCTTCTATCAGCGCTGGTATCGGTGGAACCGGAAGGGACTGATGCGGCAGGTGATGGAATACCTGCAAGAGACGGGGGAGACCTGGGCGGAAACCGGGCTGGCAGCGTTGGACTCCACCAGTGTCAAGGTGCATCCCGACGGCGCTGGCGCCTTAAAAAACATGGGCCGCAAGCCATTGGCAAGTCCCACGGTGGCTGGAATACCAAAGTCCACCTGATGGCCGCCGATGAGCGGACCAGCCTGGCCTGCTCCCTCTCTCCGGGCCAGGCCCATGACGGGGTGGAAGGACGGAAACTGCTGACGCGGGTAGGCCGCCTTGCGGAACCGCGGGACCTGGTCATGGACCGGGCTTATGAGGGGAACGCGACCCGGCAACTGGCGGAGGAGTTGGGCTACATTCCGACGGTACCTCCCCGGCGGCATCGGAAAGTCCGGTGGGAGTACAGCCGGGAGCTATACGCTCAGCGGAACATCGTGGAACGGTTGATCCGGCGACTGAAGGGGTTCCGGCGGGTCTTCACCCGCTACGACAAGCTGGATTGGATGTACCTGGGGTATGTGACCTTGGCCTGCGTCTATGAGGCTTTTTTCCGACAACTTAGTGTCAACACGCCCTAAGGAACCTCTGAACAATTGCGTTCCATAGACCTTTTGATTAGTGCGGGCTGGCGGGAAGGCGCAGATCCCGCCAATTGGCTCTCTTTTGGGTCTTTCCGACCCTGCCTGACCCCTGCTTTCGGGGTGGTCAGGGGGGCCGGGCCAATGGGGCGCACCAGTCCCCGTGTCAGCCAGCCATCAAGCTATGCGCCCGTCTCAGATTAAACAGCCCCAGCAGCAGGGCCATTCGTTCCGTGTTCTTGGCCAGACCCCGGTAGCGTACCCTGGCATAGCCGAACAGCCGCTTCAGGTACAGGAAGGGATGCTCCACCTTGGCCCGTATTGATGCCTTGGCCTTTTCCACCACCGCCGCCGGACAGCCCGGTTCCAACTTTTGCCGCTGGCCCGGCCGCAGCGCCACCTGCCAATCCACGTCCAGCCCCAGGTTCTCCGCCCGTTTCTGCACTCCGAGGTAGCCCGCGTCTCCCCACACCTGCCGCTCTCCCCCGTGGAGCAACCGGTGGGCCTGGGTCACGTCATGCACGTTGGCCGAGGTGGCGCTCAGGCTGTGGACTATCCCCGTCTCTGCGTCCACCCCGATGTGCAGCTTCATCCCGAAGTGGTATTGGTTCCCCTTCTTCACCTGGCGCATCTCCGGGTCCCGCTGTCCAGTACGGTTCTTGGTGGATGACGGCGCCTCTATGATGGTGGCGTCCACGATGGTTCCCTCTCGGAGCCCCACTCCCGGTTCTTCCAGGTGACCCTTGATTTCCTCAAACAGTCCCCGGCCCAGCTGATGCCGCTCCAGCAGGTGACGGAAGTGGAGAATGGTAGTCTCATCGGGAAGCGCGTCCGTCAGTCGCAACCCGACAAAGCGCCGCGCCGACTCCGCTTCGTACAAGAGATCCTCCATGGCTGGGTCACTGAGGTTGTAGCACAGTTGGACGATGTGCGCCCGCAGCATCACCGACAGAGAGTAAGGCCGCCGACCCCGCTGGCCCCGAAAGTAATGGGGTCGGATGCGCTGCTCCAGCTTCTCCCAGGGAACCAGCGACTCCATTCGTTCCAGGAAGACTTCTCTTCGGGTCTGGCGCTTCTTGCCCTGATAGTCCAAATCGGCGAAAGTAGGTTGCTCGGTCATCCTCTCCTCGTTCACCACGGGCTGCTCTACCCCCAGTTTGCCACACCCAATATTTTTCAGAGGCTATTTGAAAATTCCTGCCTGGTAGTATGGGAAGCAACCACCCCACCCCACGTACCGAGACAGGAGATAGCGATTGTTGCACAAGGAAGCGCGATACACCAGAGATATGACCGACCGGCAGTGGGGAATCCTGCGGCCACTGCTGGCCTTGGAACAGCGCGGGCCGGGCCGTCCGCTGGAGTTGGATCTGGGGCGGGTGGTCAACGCCATTTTTACCTGACCCGCACCGGTTGGCAGTGGAAGAACCTCTCCAAGGACTACCCCAATCACAACAGCATCTATTTGCTACAACAACAAGTGGCGCGGCGATGGCCTTTGGCGTCAGGTTAACGAAATTCTGCGCCAACTGGAAAGAGGCTGGCAGGGCCGAGGGGCTGAACCCAGCGCCGCCATCATAGACAGCCAAAGCATCAATGCCACGGAAGCAGGGGGAGTGAGGGGATATGACGCTGGCAATCGGGTCAAGGGCCGCCATCGGCATATCGCCGTAGGCACCTTGGGCAATCTGCTGGAGGTGGTGGTTCATGCCGCCAACATTCAGGACCGGGACGGGGCCCGGCTGTTGCCGGGACGGTTGGGGGAAAGAGTCACGTCAAGCATAAGGCGGATCTGGGCCGATGGAACCTACAAAGGTCGGCTAGTGGGTTGGGTCAGGGAAAGGCTGGACGCCCTGTTGGAGGTGGTTTCCCGGCCCAGCCACCAGCCGGGCTTCCAAGTATTGCCCCGGCGGTGGGGAGGGTGGAGCGCACTCTGGGCTGGTTCAATCGCTGCCGCCGCCTCAGCAATGACTACGAGCGGTTAGTTCAAAGCAGTGAAAGCATGGTTTATATCGCTTCCATCCAGACCATGCTCCGCCGACTGGCCCCCAGTGGTTGATTTTCAAACGTCCTCTAATATAAGAGGTTCCCTGGATTTCTTGTGTGCCGATAGCGATAGTCGGTTAAGGTTCTTGATGGCCGATTGGGAAAAAGACTATCAAGACGAGTTTGCGACGATCATCGGTCAAATTATTGGGAAAGACGCTGCTCCGCGGGTAGTTGACCTATCGGGAGTTCCCAATGAAGTGGCTGGGGTAGCCAGCGCAGTCATAGCCAGGACATTATTCAACTTGAAGGTTTGGCAAACCGAAGAGGAGCGGATTGCCGCCCCTGTGTTACTTGTTTGTGAAGAGGCACATAGATATGTACCGAATAGCGGGGAAGCCCAGTATGAAGCTGCTCAGGAATCGATTAGAAGGATTGCCAAAGAAGGCCGCAAATATGGCGTAGGATTGATTCTGGTTTCACAGCGGCCTAGTGAGGTTGAATCTACCGTGCTCTCGCAATGTAATTCGTGGATTGTTCTTCGGATAACTAAGATTCCGACAGAAGCCATGTGCGTGGGATTCTTCCAGACTCATTGGAGGGCCTGACCAAAATGCTCTCAGGATTGCGCCGCCAAGAGGCCATCTTTGTAGAGCAGGCGGCTACGCTACCCTCACGAATCATGATTAGAGACCTGTCTGACGATGAACTTCCGTCGTCCAAAGATATCGACTTCGACATTGGCTGGCAATCAGACGCAATGAGCCCTGAACAACTTGCCGTCGTTGCCGAACGCTGGCGTTACCAGAGGCGATGAGTCAGGTCTCAAAGTATATCTTCACATTCCTGGCTTTGCTCCCACTTGATTCCTTCCCTCGGCAGGAGGAGGGGGGTAGGTCCTCCATTGACAAGGGGGGGTGCGGGGGGCCAACTCAGGGCAATCGTGTCTTATCCGAGGAGGACTTTGAGCAGGTAGTTCTCATCCCAGCCGGCGTTGAGTCGCTTGCCCTGGATGCCCACTTTCAGAGTGGTCTCGTTTTTCAATAGGTTGTGTCCGATCTGCCGCAGGGTGTTGATGTTCTGTGGTCCGTGATCCTGGCGCACTCGGCACTGGTCTTCACGAAAGGACACGTCCAGGGTCCAATGAAGCGAGTTTTCGATGCTCCGGTGGCTTCGGACGTCGGCCAGCAGTTGTTCTGCTGATCCCGTCAGGCTGCTGATGTAGTAGCGGGGCTGACTGGCGCTGCCTTCGGCAGTCTGACGATGGCCCACCACTCTGACGGCGGCTTTCAGTTGGGGCCATTGTCCCTGGGGGGCCAGATAGTCCAGGCAGTCTTGATCGGTGATGACCCAGCATTCCCGCCGTTCCACCCGCCCATGTCCCTTGTCCACCGTCGCAGTGCAGTCATAAGGCACGCCGTCAAATCCCAATGCCGCGGCGCCCTCGAACAGGTCGCGGATGCCCTCGTGCAGTTGCCCCTGGTTCTCCTTCACCGCCAGCGCGTAATCGGCCCCGCCCCCGGTGATCTGCTGGGCAATCTCCCGCTGGCAGCCCATGGCGTCGATGGTGACGATGCAACCATGCAACTCCGGCATCTCCAACAGTCGGGGAATGGCGGTGATCTCGTTGGATTTATCGTCGGTCTTGACCTGGCCCAGGGTCAGGCTCTGCTGGGTGGCCCAGGCGCTGACCATGTGAATGGCTCCCTTCTTGCCGGCCCGGTCATAGGACCGTCGGGCGGTCTTGCCGTCAATGGCCACCACCTGGCCAGGCAACAACTCGGCCATGGCCTGAGTCCAGGCGATGAAGCAGTTCTGCAACTGCACTGGGTCCAGGCGAGCGAAGACATCGCCAAAGGTGTCGTGGGATGGAATGCCCTGGGACAGTTCCAGGAAGCCCTGAAACCAGGCCAGCTTGCTCTTGCCGAACAGTTCGATATGAACCCAGGAATCGGCCTCGCAGATGGTGGCGCAGATGGCGATGTCCAGAATGTCCACCAGTTTGTGATGCCGGGTACGTTCTACTCGCGGATCGTCTAACTCGGCGAAATGATCGAGAATGGTCGCCTTGGGTGATTGTGCCATGCCCTCCTACCTCCACGACCGTAATGTATCGTCGGACATTAGCATTTTTCCAAAAAATCCCATTAAGACGCAATTGCCCTGGGGGGCCAACCTGCAATTTGACATTTTCTTGCCCACTGGCCGATAATCTCTGTCAACTTTACACGGCTACAATTGCGCCCCGGAAAAAACCTTATTCTGCGGAGGACATCTATGGCTAACCAGGACATTGCCTTGATGGCCCACCTGATGCGCCGGGCCGGTTTCGGCGCCACCAGGGAGGAGCTGGAGGAGCGGGCCGCTCGCGGCTACGAGGCCACGGTGGAAGAACTGCTCAACCCCGAATCGCAACCCGCCCTGGACCGTTACGAACTGGTCCGCTACCACCCCTGGACCTGGAAACCCGGCACCCTGCCCGGCATGGGCGCCGCCGAATGGCTCTGGTTCATGGTCAACACCCAACGGCCACTGGAAGAGAAGATGGCCCTCTTCTGGCACCAGGTCTTTGCCACCGGCGTCTCCAAGGTTGACCACTACGACGAAATCACCCGCATGGTGGCCATGTTCCGGGAAAAGGGCATGGGCAACTACAAGGAACTCCTGCTGGAGTTGTCGCAGAATCCGGCCATGATTTACTGGCTGGACAACTGCGAAAACCACGCCGATGCCGTCAACGAAAACTGGGGCCGGGAACTGCTGGAACTCTTCAGCATGGGCGTGGGCAACTACACCGAGGTGGACGTGCGCGAGGCTTCCCGCGCCTTCACCGGCTGGACTATCGAACCCAAGCTGCCCCGCGGGCCGGTGGGACGCCACGACTGGCACTTCACCTATCTCTCCGATGACCACGACAACACCGACAAGACCTTCCTGGGCGAGACGGGCAACTTCAACGGCGACGACATCATAGACATCGTTTGCCAGCATCCCGCCACCGCCACCTTCATCGCCCGCCACCTTTACAACTACTTCGTAGCCGACGAGGCCCAGGTTCCCGCCTGGGCGGTGACGCCGCCCCGGGACCAGGACGCCATTGACGTGCTGGCCGATGCCTTCGTGGATTCCGGCTACGACATCAAGGCCGTGCTGCGGGTGCTGTTCAACTCCGACTTCTTCAAGAACGCCCGCTACGCCCGGTTGAAGAACCCCGCCGAAGTGGTGGTCGGCACCATGAAACTGGTGGGCGGCTACGGCTTTCCCGCTCCCGGCATCGGCGAACTTTCCCGCCAGGCTCAATACATGGGCCAGGACTTGCTCAACCCGCCCAGCGTGGAGGGCTGGCACACCGGCGTCGAGTGGATTAACAGCGGCTCCCTGATGCGCCGCATCAACTTCACCGCAGACCTGGTGGGCGACCTGGAACGCCCCGGCGTCCAGTCCATCATCAGCCGCCTCCAGGTCCAGGGCGACCTGGAACCCGACCGTTTCGTGGATACCTGCCTGGACCTGATGGGGCCGCTGGAAGTTGACGGCGACACCCGCCAGGAACTCATCGAACACGCCGGCGTCTCCGGCCCGCTGACCTGGAACGACCAGGCTGCCGGGGAACGCGTCTCCGAAATGCTGCAACTGATAGTCTCCCTGCGGGATTACCAGTACGCCTAAACCGAGGGTCAAAAACGCCTTCACCACCGCCGGCGGCTGGCGCCGGCGGTGACGCAACCAAATCAACGGAGGATAACCCAATATGACCTCTACGACGAAAGACCCGGTCTTGGTGGTGTTGCAGCTCAGCGGCGGCAACGACTACTTCAACACCGTCATCCCCTACACCGATCCCCGCTACATGGACAACCGCCCCACCGTGGGCGTTGCCGAAGAGCGGGTAATCAAGCTCAACGACAAGGTGGGCCTGCACCCGGAAATGGGCCCCGTCAAGAACATCTGGGACCGGGGCGACTTGGCCATTATCCACGGCGTCGGCTACGCCAACTCCCCCCGCTCGCATTTCCGGTCTATGGACATCTGGCACACCTGCGAACCGGACAAGCTGGGCACCGAGGGCTGGTTGGGCCGGGCCACGAGGGAAATTGACCCCAACAAGGAAAACGTAGTCACCACCGTCAGTTTCGGCCCCAGCCTCTTCCGCGCCCTGGCCCTGCCCGGCGTGCCGGTGTCCTGCGTTGACGACCTCAACAACTTCGGGATGCTCACCGGCATCACCGAGGCGGAGCAGCGCAACAAGATTATTGACCGTTTCAGCCGCCTCTACTCCCCCACCATCGGCAGCGGTTTCGTCATGGACTACCTGGGACAGACCGGCTTGGACTCCCTGGCTGCCGCCGACATTCTCAAGGTGGCCCCGCAACGGTACTCCTCCAGCGTCGAGTACCCGGACACGCCCATCGCCAACAAGTTGAAGGGCATTTCCCAAGTGCATCAGGCCGGCCTGGGCACCCGCATCTTCTACTGCGACCACGGCAGCTTTGACAGCCACTCTAACCAGGTGGGGATGCACGACAAGCTCTGGAAGGACGTTTCCCAAGGCGTCGAGGCTTTCTTTGACGACCTGCGGGAAAACAACGCCGGCGACAACGTAATCATGCTGGTGTTCACCGAGTTTGGCCGGCGGGTTCACGACAACGGCTCCGGCACCGACCACGGTGCAGCCGGCGCGGCCTTCATCATGGGCGAAAAGGTCAAGGGCGGCGAATACAGCGAATACCCGTCCACCGCGCCCGAAGACCTGGAACAGGGCGACCTGGTTCCCAACATGGACTTCCGGGGCGTTTACTCCACCATCCTGGAGGACTGGATGGGCCTGGACGCCAACCCCCTGGTGGGCGGCGTCTTTGAAAAGCCCGCCTTCGTCTAACCGTCAATGGGCATCTTCAGCGTTGAAATCGCGGTTGGCCGTCCCGGCGGCGGCCAACTAACCCCGGTGGAGGCGATGGTTGACACCGGGGCAACCCACTCGGTTATACCGGCGTCGCTTTTGGCGCGCCTCAACGTAGAACCGTTGGAACTTCGGGAGTATGCCTTGGCCGACGGCAGAATCGTAGAATACGGTTACGGCATGATGAACGTCGGCATTGAAGGGCGGCAATTGCCTTGCCCGGTGATTTTCGGTCCCGACGAAGAGTATCTGCTGGGTTCGACTACCTTGGAAATCTTCAACCTGATGATAGACCCGGCGGAAGAACGACTGGTCAACAAACCATTGCGCGCCAGACCGATTTAGCAACCAACTTGGGAGAACGCAATGCTTACACAGATGGCAGCCGGCAGAACCTACGATTACAGCCACTCGGTTGGTCGGGGCGCCCAGTCCGGCATGGGATTCAGCCAACCCGTCTCCATAGCCCTGGGGCAGGACGACACGGTTTTCGTGGTCAACCGGGGCAGCGAGAGCATCAGTAACGTGGCCTGGAACCGCACCGGCATCGGCGCGCGGGTCAGCCGCCTCTCCATCGGCCCCAACCCCGGGGATGAAGAGTTCCTCGGCGAGTTCAGCAAGTACGGCAGCAACGCCGGCGAATTTATCTGGGGTTCCGGCGTCGCCCTGGACAGCCAGGGCAATGTTTACGTCTCCGACGAATGGCTGAACCAGGTATCCGTTTTTGACCCCGACGGCGCTTTCAAAACCCGGTGGAGCGCGCTGGAAAAGGACGACGGCCAGCCCCACGGCGTCGCCAACATTGCCTCCGACTCCGCCGACAACCTCTACCTGACCGACGGACGCAGTCACGAAGTCCGCAAGTTCACCAGGGACGGCAAGTTCCTGGCGGCTTGGGGCGGTCACGGCTCCGAAAACGGGCAATTTGATTCCCCTTGGGGCATCACTGTTGACCGGGAAGGTTGCGTTTACGTGGCCGACCACCGCAACGACCGGGTGCAGAAGTTCACCGCCGACGGTCAATGGCTGGCCCAAATCGGCGGGCCGGGCCAAGGCCGCGGCAGCCTGCACAACCCCACCGACGTAGCCGTTGACCCCCAAGGCGACGTTTACGTTTGCGACTGGGCCGACAACGGTTTCCACCCCGGCCAGGTGCATATTTTCGACAAGGACGGCAAGTTCATTATCACTCTCAGCGGCGACGCCCAGCAGCTTTCCAAGTGGGCGCAGATGACCGTTGACTCCAACGCCGACTACATCAAGCGGCGGCGGGAAGTTGACCTGCGCAACATGGAATCGGAGTGGAAGTTCGCCGTCCCCACCGGCCTGGCCTACGACGCCGAAAAGGGCCGTCTCCTGGTGGTGGACAACCAGCGCAGCCGCCTCCAGATTTACAACAAGTTGCAGTCCTACCTGGTTCCACAGATGAACCTCTAACCTGTCGGTACGGCTCCGCCCATCCGCAGGGGCGCACCACGGTGCGCCCCTGCCATTTCCCGGACACCCCTAAACCTATCGCTGGCCGTGACGCACTTCAAACGGAAAAGTTATGGACTCTGCCGACGAGGAAAAATTCCTGGACCTTGCTCTGAATAACCCCGGCCTGCTGTGCGCCGACGCGCCCCTGGAAATCCTGGTGGCCTGCACCGACGACGCCGAACCGACCCCCTTCCTGGAAGAGTTCTTCGGAGCCGGATACAGCGCCTGGGCCTACGAAAAATACGGTTTCCGTTTCCCCCAGGAACGCATCAACAACGCCATCATCGTCCTGTGGAACCGGGCTTGCCGCCTGCACACCAACCGACTCATGGGAGTCTCCGACCCTGATCTGGAAAAACCCTTCTTCTCTGACGAGGGTTTGTACGACGCCTGAGAGCCTGGTTGTCCCTCAGATTCCTAATTCGTAGAATGACGTTGTGGCTTTTGTGAACAACGACGTTGACCTGGATAAATTGCCCTTTGCAGAGTACGCCAGGATTATGGCGGAGGAAGGGGCAAAGGAGCATGGCATTCCCGAACACTGCAGGCTGTCCTTCGAGCAGCTTGCCGCCAGCGAAATGACCTACTTCGAGATTGAAGAACAATACGGGGAAGAGACTGCTATCAACGTCGGCATTGAAAGGGACCCGGATACTTTCGAGCTTGACGAGGAATGGTTCAAACGCGCCCGCCCCCTCAAAGAAATTGACCCGGAATTTGCGGCGGAGTTGGAGCGCAACGGCTGGCGGATGAAACGCGCCAAGTGGGAAGTTACCCTTCAATTAGATTTTGATGTGGTAAACCACTTCAAGGCCGCCGGCCCGGATTGGCATTCCCGCATCAACGCCATCCTTCGGGAAGCCGCCTTCGGCCCGCAAGATACCCCGGACAAAAGTTAGCCGAATAATCAACAAGAACGGCGGCAACTATCCGTTGGACGGTTGAGGGGACGCCGGGGCAGCTTATCAATTAACCCAGCAATTGCTCGGCTGCTTCCGCCGCTTGCCGCATTGCCCCCGGCACGTCCTCCAGCGTCACTTCCCGTTGGGGTTGCAGGTATAGAAAGACCACTTCCTTGACCGGCTTGCCGGTGGCCGCTCCGATGGCGTGGGCGTAGGCGCCCCCCTGAAGCCGGTAGCGCGCTACTGCCTCCCCCGCTTCGTCGGCGGTCACGCTGTCTGTCTTGTAGTCCACCACCACCAGCCCGTCCGGTTCCTCAAACAGCAGGTCAATGAAACCGTGCAGGGCGCCTTGGCCGATGGGAGTAGCCACCGGAACCTCCCGCCAAAGCTGCCCCGAGGCCACGGCCCGACGTACTATATCGCTGTTAACGGCAGCCCGCGCCAGTCGGGCGATTTCATCCTCCCGGTCGGGTACGCCTTCCGCCGCAGCCTGGGCGCGCGCCCTCTCTTTCAACCCTTCGCGGGTATCCAGGTCAATGGACTGGAGCACCGCGTGGACAGCCCGGCCCACCGACGTGCCGGCCCGGCCCCGCCGCCAGGGTTCGGGTGTTTCCTGCTCCGGCTTGTCTTCGGTTTCGTCCTGGCGTAAAGCGGTGGCAGCGGCCAGAGACGCCCGGCCCCGGTCAGCCAACAAGCCATCCCGTTCCCGTTCCCATGCGTTCCAGGCGGCGACGGTATGTTCGGGGGCAATGGCCGGTTGACGGTCAACCCCATGCTCACCGGGCCCGGCGTCTGTCAACTGCGGAATCAGCGTCACCGGCTGCCAAAGGTGGGGAAAGTCCGCCAGGTAATCGGAAATGGCAGCGGCAGCGGATTTTGCGACCCTGGACGCGGAACGGCGACCGCTGATGACCAGGTGGTCACGGGCGCGGGTGGCGGCCACGTACATCAAGCGCACTTCTTCCGCCTCGGACATCAGCCTTTCTCTGGCGTCGAGTTCCTCGTAGCCGGGGGTGCTGAAACGATTGGATTGCGGCCCTATGCCCACTTCCACCGCACCGTTGGGCCGGTCAAAAAGGACGGAACCGCCGGAGCGGTTACGGGCAGAGTTTATGCCGGTTAAAATTACCACCGGAAACTCCAGCCCCTTGGCGCCGTGGGTGGTCATCACCCGCACCGAATCCTCGTCCGATTCCGGCATTGGCGACTCGGCGACCCGCGCGCCTTCGGCTATCTGGTCTGCCACCCAATCCAGGAAAGAGCGCAGGGAACCGCCCCCGGCGGCGGAAAACTGCCAAGCCCGTTCCACCATGAAACGATAGCGGCGCCATTGCTCCCGCATCCGGGGTTGGCCTGCCGCCGTTTCCATCAAGCCCCGTTCCCGCACAAATTGGTCAATCAGGGCGGCGGGAGATTTCCACAGGCGGGCCTGGTGATAGCGGCGCAGCGCGTCCAAGGACTCGGATACCGGCCCATTCGGATTGCCGGATGGTTCCGCCAGACAGTTGAAACGGCCACCTGCCCGGTGGTGGAGGAACAGCTCAACGTCGCTGCAACCGAAGGCCACCGACCGCAGCGCTGCCACCGTCGCCACCTGGTCGGCCGGGTCATCAACGGCCTTGAGGCAGTTGAGCAAGTCGCGGATTTCCTGGGTCTCGAAGATGAGAGATGCGCTTTCCAAGCGATAGGGGATGTTGCGGGCCTCCATAGCCCGTTCCAGGTAGGGCAGTGCGGTGCGGGCCGGCATGAGGATGCAGATGTCGGAATAGGCGGCCGGCTTATAGGTCTCAACTCCCGTGGATTCGGTGGATTCCCGATCCAGAATTTGCCAACCGTCGGCCACGACTTGCCCCAGCAATGCGGAAATATCCTCGGCTTCCTGCCGCCGGATTTCCTCTATCCGCCCATCTACGGCCTCGTCCGCCAAAGCCCATACCCTCGGCCCCTGGGGGTTGTCCGTAACGGCTTTCCAACGTGGAGTCATGGCCTCGTAGTGGGCCTGGACGTACCCGGCGCTGTCATCGGCAGCCCCGTCGCTCATCCAGCGCTCAAAAAGGTGATTTACCCAAGTGGTGACGGGTTCCTGGGAACGGAAATTCTGCACCAAACTGACCGTCCGGCCCCCGGACTGAACCATGCGCTGCTGCAACCGGCGCATCTGCTCCACGTCGGCCCGACGGAAACGATAGATGGACTGCTTGGGGTCGCCGACGACAAACAGCTTGCCCCTTACCGGGTTGATGCTTTCCCAAGCGGTGGGGCGGGACTCCGCCGGCTGGCCGTCGGGTACGCCTTCCGCCAAGAACATGACGATTTCGGCCTGGATGGGATCGGTGTCCTGGGACTCGTCAACCAGCAGGTGGGAAAATCGGCGGATGAATCGGTCTCGCACTTCGGGGTTGTCCCGCAGCAAGTCCCTGGCCCAGACCAGCAGGTCGTGGAACTCGGCCCGGCCCTCGGCCCGACGCTGTTCCGCGTAATCCAGAGCAAATTTCCGCAGGTCTTTCAGGACGTGGGACAGGGCATGACGACGGGCAACCTCTATTTCATCCCGGACAATGCCGTTCAATTCTGCCAGCAGGTCTTTCAGGGCTTTGCAGGCGTTGATTCCGGTTTCCGGGTCATTGTCCCAGTCGGATTGACGGCCTACGTTGCGACTGAGGGGCAAGCCCCGGCCCAGCAGGCGGTAGGAAGGCACCGAGCCGGGTTCGGTCTCCGAGAGCCGGCGGAGCGCGCCCCGCTTTGCCTGGACGTGATTGACCAATCGGTCATCGTCGCCCAGCCGGGCGAAGCCGCACAGCCTTTCCGCCGCCGGCCATTGGGCCAAGAGGGTTTGAGCGGCAACGCGGGCCGGCGGCGGGGCGGGGTCAAACGCGGCGTCTTGCAGGTCGGCATAGTTAGCGTGGAAGGCCAGCGCCACCGTCTTGAGGTTATTCAGGGTAAGCCCCTGGGTGAAGGCCAGCGACAGGTGGGGGGCCAGTGGCGAATCCTCCGTAAAGGCGGCGTCCAGCCAAACGTTCAACGCTTCGTTGAACTTGATTCCAGCGGCGATTTCGTCGTTAGTCTCGAAACCCGGCGGCAGACCGGCCTCCAACGGGCTTTCCCGCAGCAACATTCCGGCGAAGGAGTGCAAGGTGCGGATAGTGGCTTGGTCCAGGTCGGCGATGCCCTGCTGACAACGGGCTTGCCGGTCAACGTCCGTCGCTTCCTCAGCCGCCTCTTCCAGCTTTTCCCGGATGCGGTGGCGGAGTTCGGCGGCGGCGGCCTCGGTGAAGGTGATGGCGGCGATGCGGTCCAGGGTTGTCCGGCCCTCGGCCACCAGGTTGACCACCCGGGCCACCAGGCTGTACGTCTTGCCGGTGCCGGCGCTGGCCTCGACGAAAAGGGTTTCGTCCAACCGATTCTCGATGATGTCGCGGGCTTCCTGGTCGCTGGGTACAAATCGGCCCTCCGGGGCGACGCCCGTTGTCCACTGCCGGGCCATGCTACTCGTCTCCATCGTCGGCCTCCGCCGTCGGGTCATCGGCCAATGCCCGGTAGGAAGTCAACAGCGGGTCATTCTTCTTGCGTTCCCAGATTTCCAGACGGCGGGCCGGGCAAAGGGAGTTGAAGTCGCAGAACCGGCAGTTGTCAGAGCTTCCCCGGTCCGGCCGGCCGGGGTTGGCGGGAAATACCCCGCCGCGGATACCCGCAACGATGGTGGAAATCCCGTCACGGAACCGCATTGCCGTTTCCGCATCGTCCAAGTCGAAATAATCCCTGGGGTGAAACCGGAATTCGCCGCGGGTGGTAGTGAACCAATAGGCGGCTCGAACCCGGCTGACGTCGGGGAAAATCTTCTGCACTGCCAGCGAATAGACTCCAAGTTGCAGCCGTTTGCCTTGGTCTATGGGGTCGTCCTCCAGCTTTTCATAGGGACGGTGGCCCCCGGTTTTGTAGTCAATGACCAAAGCGGAAGAACCGTCGGCGCTGATGTCCACCCGGTCTATCACGCCGCGGAAACGTACTTGGGTCGTTTCATCGGCCACCTCCGGCGTGTCGCCGCCCAATCCGAACCTGGCCTCCGGCGACAACCGGGCCGTTCCGGTGTCGGCTCGGAGACGGTCATCCTCTTCCAAAAAGGTAGTCAAATCATCTCTCATGTCCTGCTTGGCCAAGTCCCACAGCAGCGGTTTGCCGGTAACGCCGCGGGACTCGGCCTCAGCAAAGGACTGCTCGGCGATTTGCATCAGCCGCCGCCGGTCATCTTCGCCCCAAGGCTGGCCGGGGGCGGGCATCGCCCTGGCCGCCTGGGTGTCAATTACGAACCGTTCCAAGACCTGGTGCATCAGGCTGCCCCGCTCCAAAGCGTTGATAGCGGCGGTTTCCTCCGGCGTTTCCTGGGCGCTCAGCCGCAGGACGTGGCCCAGGAAGTAGCGGTAAGGGCAGGTGGCCCAACTTTCCAGGCTGGTGGGCGACACCGGCCCGCTTTGCAGCGTCCCGCCGAATCCGGCGACGGCGGCCAATGCCGACAGGTTGCCGTCAAACTCGGTGAGCCGGGGATGGAATCGGCTGCGGCCCAGACGATTGGCCCGGGCCAATGTCCCTTCTTGCGCCAACGGGTGACTTTCCAGCCGGCCCTGTACACTGCGCCACCGCAGCAGGCGATTCAGACGATAATCGTGGCCGTCGGCCAAGGCCGGGTCGGGCAGGGACGCGACGGCTTGTTGGGCGGACAAGTCCCTGGACAGCCAGGGACGCGGCCCAATCTTTGCCAGCCCGCTGGTATGCACCGGCGTCCCTTCCAACTCCGACGCCTGCTCCAAGAACCAGCGGGACGGATGGGCCTGACGCTGCGACGCCGCATCCGCCACCGGATAGGACAGGAACCGCCGGGGCGCCGACGCAGCCGCCGATAGGTATGCGTATCGTTCCTCGCCCATACGCCGCTGCCGGCGGGGCGGCCCGCCCACCTCTTGCCAAGCGGTTTCCGGCAGCAAGGGGTCCGGCCCGAAGGACGGCGGCACACCCCCTTCAATCATGCCCACCAGCCATACCACGTCGAAACTCATTCCGGCGGCGATGGAAAAGGGCGACACAAATACCCCTTGCCCGGTCGCCCCCAAGTGACCCGCCGCGCCCCGAATCAAGTCGGCCACCGTCTGCCGGAACTCTTCGGGTGTCGTCCTGTCGCGAATCCTGTCCGCGCTTTTCAGTTCCTGCAACGCCCGGACAATCCGCTCCTGCATGGTAAATTCGTCGTCGGGAATGTCCGGCGCCAGGTAATCGTTGAGGAGGCCGATGGCCCAATCGCAGTATGTTGACCAGGAACTGCCGGCCTTCGGCGGGGTCAAGTCTGCGGCTAATCGCTCCACGAAAGCCAGGACGCGGTGGGCGGTGTCCGCCTCCTCTTTCATGCGGTAGGCGCGGGCCTCGGTAATTTCCTCCACCATTACCTGTCGGTCAGCGTGCTCCACCAATTGACGGGCATGGCGGCCCAGTCGCTCGCGCCACTGTTCCAGGCCGGCGATGATTCCCACCCGTCGGGTCAGGGAATCCCACTGGCTGGGATTGAAACCGTACCCACCGCCCGGCGGACGCACCGGGCAGCCGGTAAGCCAAGTCATCAGCCCGGCCCGCGGGAAGTCGCCCCCGGCCAACTCCAATAGCCCGGTCAAGGTGCGCCCCGCGGCGGTGTCCGCCAGCGATTCCCGGCTTGGCCCGGCCAAGGGCAAGCCGGCCGTTTCCAATTCTTCCCGTATCAACGTACCGTAGGGACTCTCCATCCGGTAGAGAATGGCCATCCGGTGGAAGGGAGTACCCTTTTCGCTGGCCTCCCGCGCTATCTGCCGGATAACCCAACGCAGTTCCTCATGGGTGTTGGGGGCCACGTGGAGGTGGACTTCGCCGGCCAGCGGCGGAATATCGTCGTTAGTAACTGCCGATTCTGCTGGTCCCCCCAGAGCCGGAGCCAAATCATCGGCCAATTTCCGCGCCGGCTTGTCAGCATCGTCGTCGTTGGTCAAGCCCAGGATGACGTGGCACCGGCCCCGTTCCGCGAGGGCTTTCACCAGCGCGACTTCGGCGGGGGTAGGATTGTAGGGCAGATAAAAGGCAATCCGGCCCAAGTCAGCCAAAGCGGGGGCCGAATCCCGCCGCACCGCGTCCGCCGCTGCCGCGGCCAGGTCATCCACGTCATACCATTCGCCGGCGGTTCTGCGCTGGAATTCCCGGTAAAGACCCGCCACTTCCCCGGAAACGCCGCCTCTGAATTCCAGGGCAGTCAGGGCCTCATCGTCCAGCCGGCGTAGTTCTTGGAAAGCGGCGCGGACGCTGGCCTGGGTGCTGCGGTGTTCCTTTACCGTGGCCAGCAACCCGGCGGTTTGCGCCAGGACTTGCCGCAGGTGGATGCTGGCCAGGATTGACGTTAGGGGACGGCGGCCAGCCAGCGCGGCGGCCCCCAGAAGCTCAGCCAGCGCGGGAAGCTCTATGAACTTGACGTTGGCAAATCCTTGCCGACTCAATTCCTGGCGCAAGCTGAGACTGGCGTAGCGGGAAGGGGCCACCACCGTAACCGGCGTCAGAGGGTCGTCGCCCTTGGCCGAGCTAACCAAGTTCCAAAGCATTTCCCGCAACGCCGGAGACTGTCGCCCGACAATCAACCCCGGCGAGTCCAAAAATCCCCCGCTATTGCCATAACCGTCCATGACTCTATGATACCCCGGCCCCGTCCACAATTCCCGTCCTTTGCAGAAACATTCCCTCGAGAGCGGAGGCTGAACGGTCAGCCTTCTTGCCGGCGTCGCAGTTCGGCTTCCAGTTCCCGCACCCTGGCCTCCGCCCGGTCAGCCCGTTCCTCCTCACGGTCGGCCCTTTCCCGCTCATCCCTGAACCTGGGGATATGCCGCCCGGTGGCCGGGTCATACCAGCCCAGATTGCCGTCTTCCCAACGAAGATACAGGTTCAGGACTTCGCTGTAACCCTGGTAGGTGCGGTCGTCAATGCGTTCAATGAGGATGGGGTGGTACACCCCGTTAACCAGCCGGTCACCGGCCAGCGCCGCCCCGTGATGCCGACCGCCGGAGTGGTCGAACCGCCAGTATTCGGGAATGCCCAAGGCGGCGTACCCTTCCCGTTTCACCGTGGTATCCCGGCGTCCGGTTCTGGCCGAACCGATTTCCAGCACGAAGTCCGGCGGCTTGCCCTGCTCTTGGATGACGTAGCCGTTGCGCGCGATGGCCGCATCCGGGTTGACGTTAAAAGCGATGAGCAAGTCCGGCGCGAAGATGCCCCGGCTGCTGGAAGTCGGCTCCCGGCTGATGTAGGCTTCGCTGGTGATGAGGGTGGTTTCCTCGCTGCCCAGATGCTCGGCTAAATAGTTGCCGTTGCCCAGGGCGTTAAAGTAGGTGTAGTTGTTCATGTCCTCCGGTGTTGGGGCATCCGGAAGTTGGATGAATCCGGCGGGTTGGGCTGCCGGCTTGGCGGGATTGGTGGTCATATCGGGCCTCGCGGCTCTCATTTGCGGGTAAGTTGCGGCGAAGGGACTTCCCTCCGGGTTTGTGGGGCCATTATAGAGCATTTGCCCCGGCCTCTGCCGTTTCGTTTCGGGCAGTTCCCAAGGGCGTTCAGCCAAGCAAGACCAGCCCCCACACCACTGGAACGGCCAGCAGGGATAGGAACACCGCCGCCGAGCCGAAGTCCTTGGCCCTTCCCGACAGTTCATGTTGTTCGGGGCCGATGCGGTCAACGGCGGCTTCGATGGCCGAGTTGAGCAACTCAACGACAAGCACCAGCAAGAGGACGCCAATCATCAAGGCCCGTTCCACGCCATCATCGCCCAGCAGGAAGGCGACGGGCGTCAGAATAGCGGTGGCGATTAACTCTTGCCGGAAGGCGGCTTCGTGGCGGAAAGCGCTGCGGAGTCCGGCCAGGGAGTTGCGGGTGGCCGGGACAAGACGGCGGGGGTCGAAAGTGGTCACGGTTCCCAGGGGGCCAACTCTTCATCCGGCAGGGCGTCGAAGAAACGGTCATCCACGACTATGCGGCCCTTCCACGAACCGAATTGGCGGCGGCCCTGACGTTGGAAACGTACCAACCGGGCGACGGGTTGGCCGTTGCGGGAGATAACGACTTCCTCCCCGACCTCAACCTGGGCCAGCAGGTGATAGAAACGGACTTGGGCGTCGTGAACGTCAACCGGCAACATGGTCAATGTCCTAAGGCATTGCTTTGGGTAACGATATGGCTAAGTTGCGGCGGCGTCAATGGGCGAGTGGATAGATTCCAGCCATTCAGCCTTTCCTTCCCAAGAACGCCAACAGAGCGGCGATTGCCAGGAGTATGGCGGCGACAATCCAGAAAAGGCCAACGAACACCAGACCTACCACACCACAAACAACCATCACCACCGCGGAAAACCGAGGTTTGGCTATCGCCAGGGCAGCACCTACCAGAGCAAGGACGGACACACCCAAGGCCACGAAAGCCATCCAGGCGATTTGGGTTCCGCCACCGATAGCGGCGTCAATACCGCCAATTAGAAGACCGAACAAAGCCGCAATGAACCCGGCGGCGGAGCCGAAGATTCCGATAATCAAAGCCGCTATTTTCATTGTTGACCTCCCTGGTGAAAAACTTTTTGGGCGGCGATAAGCAGGGCTATTGGACATCTTGGACAGTGCAGTCCTCAACCGATACGTCGAATACGCCTTTCCCCTTTATTTCCCCCAACACGGTGACTTGCTGGCCTTCCTTCAAGGTGATGATGGAATCAAGGTAATCAGCGTCAACTTTGCAAACTATTTCCATCACCGAAAATAGTTCGTCGGTGGATAGTTTGACCTCGTACCTGCCGCCCTTTTCCGTAACACTGGAAATAGAACCGCTAATCTTGGCAAATTGACCCTCGTACTTGGCCTTAGCCGCGACTTCGTTGCTATCGTAGTCGTGGTAGATTTCCGATGCGGAAACTTCCAAGGGGACAGGAGTAGGCGTAGGGACTGGCGTGGGTGTGGATGTTGGAGGCGGTGTGGGCGTCGGCGTGGGGCCGGCTGGTTCTGATGCGCCGGAGCAGGCCAGGAGGAACAGGGACAAGAGGCAAACGGTGAGAAACAGCGCGGCAGTAGGTCGGGGCATTGGGGACCCCCTTGCGGCATAGGATGGGGCTACCGCCACAGCAGCCACTCCCTAGTGTAGAACCTACAAGGGGGCACGAGGCCCCACTCCGATACCGGGGAAGGTTCTACACTGAAAAGAAGTTCAACCAGGGTTAGGGACTGCTGTGGCGACGGGAGTTTACCACAAGGCACAATGGCGAAACAAAGGGGAGGTTAGTGAAGAGAGACTTTACGTCGACGTTTTGCCGATAATATAAGTGAGAGGATTTACGCTTGAGGAGGCGAGTATGCCGAGTAG
This sequence comes from Dehalococcoidia bacterium, assembly GCA_963665735.1. GTDB lineage: Bacteria > Chloroflexota > Dehalococcoidia > Lucifugimonadales > UBA3495 > CATOSK01. The sequence continues at coordinate 2,934,623 of OY762444.1, forward strand.
CAGAAAAACTATCTGGGCCAATAAGGTGCCAGACAACCCGAAAAACGAATCGGTCTGGGAATGCTGGAAATGTCGCCAGTGGTGGGAGATAGGGTACTTGAACCGTGTAGGATTCCACCAATGTCGCGTTTCGAGCTAGTCCCTTAATCCCGCCCGTACCAGGCGGGGTGGACGGCCTGGAGGCCCAGCTGCGGCCACGCTGCCGGCGCGCTGCACCGCTCCAATCGTTCTTCCAACGGCAGGGTGTCATCCCAGTGGTAGGCGATGATGCGGCGTCCGTTCCAGTGGGCCGCGTCGTCCGAGGCAATCCAGACCACCGGGGATTGCATGACTTCCGGCTGGATGAGGGTGCTGGCGCCCGTCCCTTCCGGCGGTATGACCATGTTGGTGGCGGTGGCCCCGCCGGGGGTCAGGACGTTGGCGGTGACGCCGGTGCCTTCCAGGTCCTGGGCCATGATGGCGATAAGGGCCTCATGCCCCGCCTTGGATGGGCCGTAGGGCGCGCCGCCCTTGCGCCACATGGTATCCATGCTGGTGGTGACGCCGATGATGCGCCCGTGTCCTTCCCGACTCATGTGACCGGCGACGGCGTGGGACATGATGAAGGGGCCGCTGAGGTTGACGGCGATGACCCGCAGCCAGCCGGCGGGGTCAATGTCCCAGAAGTCGGTGCGACGGCCCGACACATCGGGGTTGGTGAATCCGCCGGAACGCAGGTTGATGCCGGCGTTGTTGACCAGGATATGCAGGCCGCCCATTTCCGCGATGGTGCGGTCAACGGCCTGTTGCGCCGATTCGGGGTTGGTTACGTCGGCGACGATGGGCAGCACGGAATCATCGCCGCCGATTTCCCGCATATCGTTGGCGGTTTGGTCCAGCCAGTCTTCGTTGATGTCCAGCATGGCGACCCGCGCGCCGGCCCGTACCAGGGCGGTGGTGATGGAACGGCCCATGCCGATGGGACTGGCCGCGCCGGTGACGATAGCGATTTTGCCCTGCAAGACTGCTGCTGATGTGGTCATTGTGCTGCCCCGCTTGCGTCGGATTCGGTTACGGAAGTCGGCGGGGTGAACCTTCCCGCCGTATCCGGGCCATTATATGGGTCGGACACGGCGGCAACAATGGGCCGGGCCGGCCTTTCCATCCCCACGACTCCCCCTCTACCTGGGAAAGAGGGGGACAGTGTAGTGGCAGAAAGCCCCGCGCTTAGCCCAGGGAACCGTCCTCCGTCAACCCCCTCCGTTCCCGGTACATACCGTACCCCACGATGATAAGGCAAATCCCCCCAATGTAGAGGCATATATTGTTTACCAGCAACAGGGATTGAATGCCCTGGCTGGGCAAGGTCATCGCTATCAGGAAGTTGACCAGACCCACCAAGCCGGCGGCTACCTGCACGTAAGTCGCCCCTTTGTAGAGGTTCATTGAGCCGAACCGTCGGCTAAGCCCCAAGCCGAACATGATGGACGCCAGCGGAACCAACGCCACAAACGCCAACGTCACCCCAGTCATATCGGTGTGCACTGCCAGCGCTGCCTCCCGGTACACTTCCGGCGGCCCCTCCGTCCCCAGTTCGGCCAGTTGCATCAGGTGGATTACGAAGTGCCGCATCCCCGTCGCCACGATTAGGATGCTCCATTCGATGATGGATGCGACAATCCCGAACAATAGCAGTTTGCCCCCCAGACCCCCTTGCCGACTTGCCAACGGGTAAAGACCCAGGAACCCGAAAATCATCAGCAACAGCGAAATAAGCGTGATGAAATTTACCCAATGCGCCAGCACCGCCGCATCGCCCATCGCGTCCCGCGCCGCCGCGAAGTCGGTCTGGTCCACCGGGTTGATAAGGGCGTACCCTGGCATGAATACGGGAGCCACAAAGGCTAGCAGCACGCCTACCACCAATGCCAGCCCCGAATACTTGATTGCCATATCCGCTCCCTTTGTCCGTGGTCGTGTTCCCGCCCGGCCCTCTATCCTGCCCACGGAATCATATCAACCCGTCCCTCGAATCAACAACCCCTGAAATCCTTGCCGCGACCAACGTCCCCTCACCCGAAGGATTTTGACCCTTGGCTGTGTTCGGGGCGACTACCAAAAAGACCCCGAGGTTGGTTCGCCCCTTGTTGAATCCCCTGGGTGCCGGACTTATACTCCCCGCACGCGGATGCGGAGATTTTTGGCCGGGTTTTGGCCCGGTGACGGTGGTATCAGGATGCGGTTCGGTCATTTTTTCTACCCAATGAAGTTCGACGACTCCCGAGACGAAAGTGCGATTCAAGAGTGCCTGGCTGAAGCGGAGTTAGTGGAAGAGTTGGGTTTCGACGCCATTTGGATTGCCGAGCATTACTTTACCGGAGAATGTGTTTACGGCGACCCGCTGGTTTTCGCCGGCGCCCTGGCCGTCAAGACCAAAAGAATCGAAATCGGGTTCGGCATCCTGGAACTGCCGCTGCACAACCCGGTGCGGGTAGCCATCCAAACGGCGCTGCTGGACAATCTTTGCCAGGGCCGCTTGATTGTGGGAACGGCCAAGGGTTCCAACTACAACGCCTACGAATACATTGGGTTCGGCTCCAACCCGGCCTTGGGGGTGGATCAGATGGAAGAGGCAGAGGAACTGCTGGTCAAGGCGTGGACTACCGACAACCTGGAATTCGCCGGCAAGCATTACCGGGTGTCGTTTCCATCGGTGCGTCCCCGGCCCTACCAAAAGCCCCATCCCCGGCTGGCCCGGGCCTGTATCAACGAGGAGTCCATCAAGGATATGGCGCGCATTGGCCGTCCCATCCTGCTGCGGGGACGCTCTACCAACTCCACGGCGGACAACATCCGGCTGTACCGGGATACGATGCAGCAGGCGGGTTTCGATAAGTCTGCCATTGAGTCGTGCCTGGACCAGATTTGGGTGTGGCGGGAGATGCACCTGGCGGAGACGGATGACGAAGCGATGGGGGAGTTTCTGCCGGCCCAATACGACGCATATTCCCGGATGCAGGACTACCGCACTCGTTGGAATCCGTCGGAGTACCCGATGGAACGACAGCCGCCGCCCATGGGCCGGGATGGATACACCGCGACGCCGGACCCGGACGCGCCGGAGAACCTGGTGGGGAGCCCGCGGCGGGTGGCGGAGCAGTTGGCGCAGATGCGGGATGCGGGGATTCGCAACCTGATGCTGACCAACCGGGGGCTGATGTCGCCGGAAAAGACGGCCAAATCGCTGCGGCTGTTCAGCGAAAAGGTGATGCCGATGTTTCGTTAACCCGTTTCATTCAACTCAGGAACAGTAGCGAACTCAGCCCGTGTAGCGGAACATCGACAGATCGTACTGGCTGTCGGTCAATGAGGAGACGACCGACTCTCCCCCATCGCTGAATTCAATTTCTACGAGTTGCCGGTTAGACAGGAATCCCCCTTCGACGTTCGTGATCTCGCCATCGTTAATTTTCCGTGATAGCTGTCCAGCCACGTAGCTCGTGAAGCTAAAATTCACCCCAACACCCCTTCCACCCAAGGGATGACCAAAGTTTTGGAATGTTTCCGGGAATCTGTCTTTCAACAAAATAGCAAGTTGATATGCCGTCAGGAACGGCCTGCCGAAGTGATGGTCCGGCTCGTAATAGGTGGTCTCCGCCAATACCTGGATGACCTTGGCGGAAAGGTCATTGGCCTCCCAAAAATTCTCGGTAGTCATTCCATATCCCTCCAAAGCTGGGCAATCCGGGCGACGATTACCTCGGTCAACACGACCTGCGTAACTACAATCATGGCTGCCAAGGAACCCGGCGACCACCACCATCAAAAGAGGACGAGTGTTACTCAGGTTAGCAGAGGATACTTTAGTTTACGGCGGACACGGCCAACGGTCAAACCCTGGCCCGGGGTGTAGCAAGCCCCCGGCGATAGGGGTACGTTGGGGAGCTTGACATTTGGGGTATGCTCAACGCGCCCCTTCTACCCTTACGGTTACGATGTCTTCGCCGTGGTATTTCTGGTGGCGGACGGATGAGGCGTAGTGGCGGAGCAGGTTGAAGGATATTTCCCGCTCGTCGGATATGTCCGGCGTTTCTCCCAGGTAGAGCAGCTTGTCTTCCAGGTTTTCCCCCTCCACGCCAGTCACAAATTCCAACTCGGCCTCTCGGCCCTCGGTGCGGCCGGTGACCACCAACCGCCGGGGGCCGGTTCTTTCCGGCGCATCATCGCCTTCGGCCAGCAAACTGGACAGCGTTTCCTCGCCCACCAGCACCAGACGCTCGGCGGCGGCGGGGTTCCAGTGGGCGCGAGAGGCGACGCCCCGCAGAAATTCTTGCAACTGGGGCAAGGTTTCCTCGTCCAGGGGAACGCGCAAGCGGCGGCGGCGAGAACCTTTCAGTTCCATGACCACGGTCATCAGTATGGCGCACAAGGCGCCGGAGGTCATGCCGTTGCCCAGCAGCACGCCCAGGAAACCGTCGCCCAGCAGTTCGGGGAAAATGGCCTGGTTCTGGAATCCGACGCCAATCCAGAAGGATACTCCCACCACGGCGGCCTTGCGGTAGTCAATGCCGTCGTTGATGACAATTTTCATGCCCTGCACGAAGAGCAGCGCCAGCATCACCATCAGGTAGGCGCCGGCTACGGAGCCGGGGATGGCAACCAGCAGGGCGGTGAACTTGGGAAGGAAGGCCAGGCCAACAAATATGATGCCCAGGAAGATACCCACCCGGCGGGCGGCGATTCCGGTGACTTCGGCCAGGGAAATGCTGGTGGAGTAGGTGGTGTTGGGCATGGTGCCGACGATGCCGGAAAGGAAGTTGCCCACGCCGTCGGCGTTGAGGGCGCCTTGGACGACGCGGAAATCGGTAGTGCGTGGTTGGCGGCGGGAAACGCGCTGGATGGCAACTCCGTCGCCGATGGTTTCCACCGCGCCCACCAGGGTGACTACGATAAAGGCCGGCAGCAGGCCCCAGAAGGTTACGCCGGGGGTAAAGTCGAATCCGGGCCAACCGCGGAAGGGAACTCCGAACCAGGGAGCGTCGAGGATAGTCTGCACATCATACAACCCGAAGGGGGCGGCAACGGCGCAACCGGCAATGATGCCGAAAATGGGCGACCATAATCGCAGTCGGGCCGGGGCCTGCAATATCAGGCCGGCGACCACCAGCAGGGTAACCAGGGCGGCCAGTCCCGCAGGGGCGAGGGAAACGCCTTCGGGGACTTCTCGCAGAGCATCAAACATCAAGCCCGCCACGGTGACAGGAATCAGCATGATGACCGTGCCGGAAACGGCGGGGGTGAATATGCGCCGCAGCAAGGACAGGCGGGCCGCCAGCAGGAATTGGAAGAGGGAGGATATGACGATGAGGCCGGCCATGGTGGCCGGGCCGGCCTGGGCCAGCGCGGCGATGCAGACGGCGATGAAAACCCCGGAGGTTCCCATGACTAGGGTGTGCCCCGCCCCGAAGCGGCCAACCCGGACAGCTTGCAGGACGGTAGTGGTTCCGCTAACCAGCAGGGCACCAAAGACGGCCCAGGACAGGTAAACCTCGGCCTGCCCAGCAATCCGGGCCACGATTGCCACGGTCAAAACCACCGGGGCAACGATAATCATGGCGGCTTGGAATCCGGCGCCGACAGCCACCAAGAGGGGCGGGTTTTCTTCGGGTTCGTAGCGGATGCTTTCGTTTACGGCGGATGCAGCCAACGGTCAACCCCCGGCCGGGATGGCCCAAGCCCCCGGCGACAAGATGCACGGAGGGACTATACCAGCAAGTGACGGGGATTTGGAAACTTTTGGGGGTGTAGGGGGACGGGGTTAGTTGCCGATGACGGGGGACAAATGGTTGCTGGCTCCCCAGGCAGGATTCGAACCTGCGACCTAGCGGTTAACAGCCGCCCGCTCTACCGCTGAGCTACTGGGGAATGAGGCGATGCGCCGGAGGATGCGCAACTTAGGCATTTTAGCATTTTTGTGGTGGAGTCACAACCGGCCATAAGGCAGCAGAAATTTCCGGACGATACTCGCCAGCGACGGACGGGGTGGACTGTCGGTTATTCTTACCGCGCCGGTTCGCCCCTCATAAACCATCGTGAAGCGTTGCAGGAAGTCCCTGCCGATCAGTACCAAGTGGGGTTGTTCCCCTTGGTTCAGATGTACGCCGGCCACTTGGCCGCTGAAATCCACACGCAGTTCAGGCGCATACAGTTGCGCCCAGAACACATCCACGTTCAATGCTCCGCCGACACCTCCGACAGTTGCTTGGTCGACTACGGGTAAGCCCAAGTCCCGAGCTATCTCCGAGTCTATGCAACTGTGGCTTGCGCCGGTATCCACCAGCGCCGGCAGTATGCGCGAAGGGAGTTCGGGTTCCGGGACGTTGCCCTCCCAGAACCTGATGTCAAAGCCGACGTAAACCGGCAGTGTGGGGCCGTATGCCGCCAGTAACTCGCTTCCCGATGCCTGGCTGGAATCACTGAAGCCGCAGTTAATCTCCGGCATTTGTGAATCGGTATAGCACCGAAGGGGACAGAGTTAGGGGCGGTGCGCCAATCTTCCTAATCAAGTAAGGGCCCCGGCCGAATTTGCGAACCGCCGCTTTGCCAGCGTCTTCAAACGATGCGTATGTCCCGGCGAATTGCTCCTCACAGATAACAACCCATTCCCCTGGATGTTCCTTTTCCAAGTCATCGCGCATCGATTCGTAACGAGCGATTTCCTTTTCCAAAACCGCCATGATTTCCTCCTTCTTCGATGCACATTATCCGGGGCGGGGAGTCCCCTTGGCAAAATTATAGCAGTTCGCCGTAGGGTTGACGATGGCTTTCGCACAACCGCTTGGGCCGGTGATGTCAAGCGCGCCGGCGGTTTCGCAGTTTTGCGTTACTTCCAAAGTGTCACCCAGTCCAACCTCCCTTTGATTTCAGTACGCTGCCCCATGAGCGGCACAAAAACCGGGGGGAGCGCCGCGTGACGCTCCCCCCGTTGGCGATTGGTGCAGCGGGACGGGGTGGCCGTCCCGCGGGTTGATGGGGTGGCTTAGGACTCGGTCACCTCGGCGGCGGCTACGGGGAGCCTCTTGACCTTCTTGGCCTCGGCCTTGGGGAAGGTGACGGTGAGGACGCCGTTGCGGTAGCCGGAGGCGGCGTTTTCCACGTCCAGGGTGTCGGGCAGACGCACCGCCCGATGGAACGCGCCGGTGTGACGCTCCCGCATCACGTAGTCGCCATCCTTGTAATCGCGTTCCTGCCGGGACTGGCCCTTGATGGTCAGCACGTCCTTCTCGATAAGTACCTCGATGGCCTCGGGGTCAACCCCGGGGACGGAGGCGTGGACAAAGACCTGGTCCTCTTCCTCCACCACGTCTAGGGGAATGGCCCACTTTCCGGGGCGCCGGGCCTGGCCCTGCAGGGGATAGAAATCCCGGAACATCTGGTCCATGTTCTGGTGCATCCGGCGAAAGTCGCCGAAGGGTTCCCATCTCCGTAGTAACATTATTCGTTCCTCCTCATGTTTTGATTGCCTGGGTCTTGGGGTTGGCCGGGAATCGCATCGTCCCGACTCAACCTGACACTGAGCATTATATATAGTTGCTTGCTACTTGTCAACTATCCTTATTGGTATTATTATAAAAGTGATTACTGATACTGCATCATGTTATCTTGTAACCGCCAGTCATTATAACTATAATTGGCGCATCGTTAAGGTAACTGGAGGGTTGCGTTCCGGTTCAGGTGGTTGGGGCAGCCGGCGAAAGTATGGCGGATTCCCGTGAAAACGGGAATGGTGGAGATGTGCGGGAGTGTCTTTCGCCCAGGCGCGGGCGTGACGGGTGGGGTCGGGAATTGGACGACTTGACTTGCAACGCTACCCGACGGGAGAAAATTCATGGCGAATTACTACGATGTATTGGGCATCTCCCGGGACGCCGAAGAAAAAGACATCCGGCAGGCTTATCGCCGGATGGCCCGGCAGTACCACCCCGACGTGAATCCGGGAGACGAAAGCGCGGAGGAAACCTTCAAGCGGGTTAACGAAGCCCACAGCGTTCTTTCGGACCCGGAAAAGCGGCGCAAGTACGACAAATGGGGCGACCGATGGGAGCAGGCTGACCACCTGGAGCAGGCGGAGGCCCAGGCCAGGGTCAGGGGGAGCCGCAATTCCTTCCATTGGACGAATGTCAGCGGAGACCGGCCCACGGTCACTTTTGAGGAAAGCGGCACGGGCCACATCTTCGAGAACCTGTTTCGCAACCTGGGCCAGGATTTGCGCCAACAGCCGACGGCGGATGTTCCGGTGGACCTGACCCTGGAAGAAGCGTATGAGGGGACAGTGCGGCTGATAGACCTGCCCGGCGGGCGGCGGCTGGAGGTGAAGATTCCCCCTGGCGTGGACGACGGGTCCAAGGTGTCGGTGGCGGCGGGGCAAGACCGGGAGTCGAATTTCAACCTGGTGGTGTCGGTGAATCCTCATCCGGTTTTTGAACGCCGCGGGCGAAATCTGCACCGGGATATTGAGGTTTCCCTGGAGGATTCCATCCTGGGGGGAGAGATTACCGTTCCCACGCTGCGGAGCCGGGTGGCGCTGCGGATTCCGCCGGAGACGCAGAACGAACAACGGTTCCGGCTGGCAAGGCAGGGGATGCCAAGTCTCAACTCGCCGGGTTCCTGGGGAGACCTGTACGCCACCGTCAGGGTGAAACTGCCCACGGGCTTGACGGAAGAAGAAAAGGACTTGTTCCGCCGATTGAAGGAACTCCGGTCGGGAGCCAGGAGGTAAGTGTGATGTACCAAGATTCTTCGAGAGACGAACCTTGTTTCGTCATCAGCATTGCGGCCCGCATGGTGGGGCTGCACGCCCAGACTTTGCGTTATTACGAAAGGGTCGGGCTAATCTGGCCGTCGCGCACGGTGGGGCGGCAGCGGCTCTATTCCCAGGCGGACATTGAACGGCTGCGCCGGATAAAGACCTTTACCGACGAAATGGGCATGAACCTGGCCGGGGCGGAAGTGGCGTTGAAGTTGGTGGAGCGCATCGAGGAACTGGAAGAGCAAGTCCAGTCGCTGACGGCCCAAGTCCACCGGCTGACGGCCCACGGCGGGAGCAGCGCCGGCTAACCGCCGTCATACCGGCGAAAGCCGGAATCCAGACAGTCCATCATGGAACACAGTCCATAAGGGCAAGGAATCCTGGATACCGGCCTGCGCCGGTATGACGATTATGCAGAGAAGGAGGAAATGACCACGGCGCACAGAGCGCCAAGGGAGGCCAATTATGGTTATGCGACCGGAACAGTTTACGGAACAAGCGCAAGCGGTGATTCAGAGTTCTCACGACCTGGTGCGCCGTTACCGGCATACCCAATGGGACGTGGAGCACGTTTTGCTGGCCCTGGTGGGGGCGGAAAACGGGATTCCGGCCAGGATTCTGGAAGAGTTGGGGGCGCCGGTGGAGGCGATGAAAAGCCGGCTCCACCGAGCTCTGGAGGCCGCTCCCAAAGCGGTGCAGGAAGGGACGCAAATTTTCGCCACGCCCCGGGTGCAGCGGCTGCTGGAAAACGCCCGGCAGGAATCCCAACACTTGAACGACCAGTTCGTCAGCGTTGACCACCTGCTGCTAGCGGCGACGATGGAACCGCAGGGGGATGCGGCCAAGATTCTGGCGGAGTTCGGCGTCAACAAAGACCTGGTGTACCAGGCATTGCTGAAAGTTCGGGGTAGCCACCGGGTAGAAGACCCGCGGGCGGAAAGTCACTACCGGGCGTTGGAAAAATACAGCGTTGACCTGACCAGGCTGGCCTCCGAAGGCAAGCAGGACCCGGTGATTGGCCGCGACCAGGAAATCCGCCAGGTCATGCAGACCCTAACCCGCCGCAAGAAAAACAACCCGGTAATCATCGGAGAGGCCGGGGTGGGCAAGACGGCTATCGCCGAAGGGTTGGCGGCCCGCATCGCCTCCGGGGATGTGCCTTCGTCGCTGAAAGGGCGGCGAGTGCTGGCCCTGGACATGGGCGCGCTGGTGGCCGGTTCCAAGTTCCGCGGGGAGTTCGAGGAACGGTTGAAATCGGTGATGGAAGAGGTCAAGCAGGCGCAGCGAGAAGTAATCCTGTTCCTGGACGAAATTCATACCCTGGTGGGGGCCGGCGCGTCGGAAGGCGGCATAGACGCCGGGAATATGCTGAAACCGGCCCTGGCCCGGGGTGAGTTGCAGGCCATCGGGGCCACCACGCTGGACGAATACCGGCGTTACATCGAAAAGGACGCTGCCCTGGAGCGTCGGTTCCAGCCGGTTTATCTGGATGAACCCAGCTTGGACGACACCGTGGAGATTCTGCGGGCCTTGCGGCCCAGGTACGAAGCCCACCACGGCGTTACCATTGAAGATTCGGCTCTGGTAGCGGCAGCGCGGCTCAGCGACCGCTACATCAGCGACCGGCAGCTGCCGGATAAGGCCATTGACTTCATTGACGAAGCGGCCAGCAAAATCCGCATTGATGCCGAAACCCGGCCCAGCGGCCTGCAAGAACTGGAAGACCGGATTCGCCGGCTGAACGATGAGGAATTGGCCGCATCACAAAAGGGAGAATACCGCCAGGCCGCCGAGCATAAGACGGAGCGGTTGCGGTTGGAAGAGCAGTACCGGGAGGAACAACTGCTGTCCATTGGGGCGGCGGAACCGGATAAAACGGTGCGGGAAGAGGACATCGCCGAGTTGGTGGCGCGCTGGACGGGGATTCCCGCCGGGCGTCTGCTGGAAAATGAGGCGGCCCGGCTGATTCACATGGAAGAGGCGCTGCACCGGCGGTTGATTGGGCAAGAGGAAGCGATTGCGGCGGTTTCCGAGGCCATCCGGCGTTCCCGTTCCGGCCTCAGCGACCCGCGCCGGCCCATCGGCAGTTTCATTTTCCTGGGGCCGACCGGGGTGGGCAAGACCGAGTTGTGCAAGGCGTTGGCCGAGTTCCTGTTTGACGACGAGGCCAACATGGTGCGGGTGGATATGTCGGAATACATGGAAAATCACGCCGTTTCGCGGCTTATCGGCGCGCCGCCGGGGTACGTGGGTTACGATGACGCGGGACAGTTGACCGAGGCCATCCGCCGCCGTCCCTACCGGGTGGTGCTGTTCGACGAAATCGAAAAGGCGCATCCCGACGTTTTCAACGCCCTGTTGCAAATCCTGGAGGACGGGCGGTTGACCGACGGCCACGGGCGGACGGTGGACTTCCGCAATACGGTGGTGATTATGACCAGCAACTTGGGCACCGGAGACCTGGCCCGCCAGCCCTACGGGTTCAGGACCGCGGGGCGGGACGGGCAGCCAGACTACCGGCGGCTGAAGAGTTCGGTGGACGAGGCGTTGAAAAAGACCTTCCGGCCCGAGTTTCTGAATCGCATTGACGAAACCATCGTCTTTCACCCATTGACCCAGGAGGAAATCGTGCAGGTGGTGGGGCTGATGGTCAAGGACGTGCAGGGGCGCATAACCAAGCGGGGAATTAGCTTTGAGTTGACCGACGCGGCCGGGGAGTGGCTGGCGCGGGAAGGGTTTGCCCCGGTTTACGGGGCGCGCCCGCTGCGCCGGGCGATTCAACGGTTCCTGGAAAACCCGCTGTCCAAAGGGATTCTGGCGGGGGATTTCCAGGACGGCGACCACATCGTAGTGGATGTGGCCAACGCAGCGGAAGGGGGACTGGCCTTGGCAAAGCGGGAGACGGCGGCAGCGGCGGCGGTCTAGGCCGACGCTGTTGTAACCGGGGGTTCACCCCTATCTTAGCCCTCCCCCTGTGCAGGGGGAGGGAGTTTTTTGGCCCTACCGATTAGGATGTTTGGGGAGGATGGCGCCGATGATTTCGTGAACGTCAGGGATTTCGCGTTCCCACAGGTAACGCTCCAGGTCTTCGAGGATTTGGAAGGGCGCCCATAGATTAGCCAGGTTGGCGCTGCCGATTTGGACGGCGGTGGCGCCGGCCATGAGGAATTGCAGGGCGTCCCCGGCGGTGAATATGCCGCCAACGCCGATAATCGGCACGTCCACGGTCTGCGCCGCCCGGTAAACCAGGGCCACCGCTACCGGGCGCAGGCCCGGCCCGGAGAGTCCGCCGGTGACGGCGCCAAGAACCGGCTTTCGGCTTTCAACGTCTATGACCAGGGCGGGCAGGGTGTTGGAAATGGTCAGGGCGTCAGCCCCGGCGTCCACTACCGCCGTGGCGATGGGAGCAATGTCCGGCACGTTGGGGGCCAGCTTGACCAGCAGGGGCAGGTCAACGTGGGGTCGCACGGCAGCGACGGCTGCCGCTGCTGATTCGGCGTCGTGGCTGAATAAGGCGCCGTTTTCGATATTGGGACAGCTAAGGTTAAGCTCGACGGCGCGAAAGCCGTCCACGTTGCGGGTCATGGCAGCCATTTCGCCAAACTCGGAGACGCTCTCGGCGGAAAGGCTGAGGAAAACGGTGGCGTCCCAACCGGCCCACTGGGGGGCCAGGGTTTCCAGGGCGGCTTCAATGCCGGGGTTGGCCAGCCCGATGGAGTTGATGTAAACGCACTCGCCGGCCTTCCGTCCCTCCCGGTACGAGACTGGATACCAGCGGGGTTCTGGGTTGCCCTCGCGGGGTTGGCGGGTAACGGTCTTAGGGATAACGGCGCCCAACCGTCCCAGGGGTATATCGGGGGTGATGCCGCGGCCATAACCGTCGTACCCGAAGGTGCCAGAGGCGATGATGACCGGGTTGGCTAACGGCAACCCCTGGGGGCGGCGGGGCGCCAAGTCAACCGCCATTTTCGGGCTTTGGTCAGCAGCCACGACGCCCCCCGATAGTTTCCAGTCAACCCCCGGTTAATCGTCGTCGGAGTCGTCGAAGGGGGAGAAGATGGACGACCCGTTCACTTCGGCCGCGGCGGCCTCGATGGGGAAATCATCGTCTCCGTCGTCATCCTCCGCCAAGGCGTCATCGTCCGGGCCTTCAATGGACATTCCGGCGGATTCAACACCCTGGGTTTCCTGAGGGGGATAAGGGAATTGGGAGGACGCCTGGCTGGCAAGTTCGTGCCAGTCATCGGGCATCATGTCCGCCAGTTCCAGGGGGATTTCGGGTTCTGGTTCGGCGACCATGCTGAGGCTTTCCAGCTTGGCGGGGATTAGCCGGCCGATGATGACGTTCTCCTTGAGACCCAGAAGCCAGTCGTGAGCGCCGCTGACGGCGGCCTGGGTCAGCACGCGGGTGGTCTCTTGGAAGGACGCCGCGGCCAGGAAGCTGTCGGTAAGCAGAGACGCGCGGGTGACGCCCAACAGGATGGGCTTGGCGGTGGCGGGTTCACCGCCCTCGGCCAGCACCCGGGCGTTCTTTTCCTGGAACTCGAACTTGTCGGCCACTTGACCGGGGATGAAGTCCGAATCGCCGGGAGACTCGACCTCCACACGGCGCAGCATCTGGCGGAGGATGATTTCGATGTGCTTGTCGTGGATGGCGACACCTTGGGAACGGTACACCTTCTGCACTTCGTCCACCAGGAACCGCTGGAGTTCATCCCTGCCCATGATGCGAAGGATGTCGTGGGGGCTGATGTTCCGGGTGGAGCGGGCGTCGGTGAAGGAACGCGGGTCGCTAACGGCCAGGGCCTCGCCGGCGTTGACGGACTGCCCATCGGACACCATGAAGTAATGGGACGGGGGAACCAGGTACTCCCGCAAGTCCACGTCTTCCCAAACGATGGAAAGGGTATCGCCCTGAATTTCAACCCGCCCGTCAATGGTGGCGATTACCTCTACGGCCGGCAGGGCCGACGGTTCGCCGTCGGCGTTCAGGGCTGCGTAGTCCTCGGATTCCATCTCGGCTTGGGCCAGAATCATGCCGGGTTCGACGTATTCGCCGGCGTCCACCAGGACGGTTGCGCCGGGGGGCAAGGGGTAGTCCTCGCGAAATTCTTCGCGGCTGACCACGCGGATGCGGCGTTCTTCGTCCTCGGAGTTGATTTCCACCAAGCCGTCAATGTCGGCCAGCAGGGCGGAGCCTTTGGGGATGCGGGCCTCGAACAATTCTTCGACCCTGGGGAGGCCGCTGGTGATGTCGGAACCGGCGACGCCGCCGGTGTGGAAGGTGCGCATGGTCAACTGGGTGCCGGGTTCGCCGATGCTCTGGGCGGCGATGATGCCGGCGGCCTGGCCGATTTCAATGAGTTCGCCGGTAGCCGGCAAACGGCCATAGCAAAGCTGGCACACGCCCCGGCGGGACTCGCAGGTCAGGGGGGAGCGCACCGGAATGGGGACAACGCCGGCTTCAACCATTTCGCGGGCGTGGGACTCGCTGATTACTTCGTTGCGGTCAAGGATGATTTCGCCGGTCTGGGGGTTGGCGACGGCGGTGGCAATCAACCGTCCGGTGACCCGCTCCACCAAGGTGTTGAGGGATTCGCCGGATTCGTCGTCGGGGCGGGGGTAAACCCAACAGGCGTCGTAGGTGCCGCAGTCCTCTTCCAGGGCGATTACTTCCTGGGCAATGTCAATCAACCGCCGGGTCATGTATCCGCTGTTGGCGGTGTTCAAGGCGGTGTCGGTAAGGCCCTTGCGCGCGCCGTGGGTAGAGATGAAATACTCCAGGGCGGTCAGTCCCTCGCGGAAACTGGACTTGACGGGAAGCTCAATGACCTTCTGGGCCATACCCTTCTGGGTGGGCTTGCTCATCAAGCCGCGCATACCGGCCATTTGCTTAATCTGGGTGATGTTTCCCTTGGTGCCGGACATGGCCATGAGGGCGACGCCGCCGTACTCGGACAGGTGCTCGCCCACCAGCTTTTCCGTCTGCTCGGAGGCGTCCGTCCAAGCCTGCACCACCTGGCCAAAACGCTCCTCCTCGGACATAAGGCCGTCGAGGTAGAGGTCCTGAAAACTGGCGACCTGGCTGGCGGTTTCCCGAAGGATGCCGTCTTTGCCCGTGGGCACCTGCAAGTCGTTGATGGCGATGGTTATGCCGGAGGTAGTGGCGTAGCGGAAACCGAGTTCCTTGATGTCGTCGAGGATTTGGGCGGTCTCTTCGTTGGAGAGGCTGCGATACAGTTCATCGGTCAAGTCGCGCATCTGGTTACGGTCCATCTGCACGTTCTTGAACTCGATGCTGTCGGGGAGGATTTCGTTGAAGATAATCCGACCCAGGGTAGTCTCAATCCATTCGCCGGGTTCGACGCCGTGGACTTCCTTGGACATTTCCCTGACCTGAATCAAGGCGCGGAGGTCTATCAGTTCGGAAGCGTAGGCGACATGGGCTTCCTGGGGGTCGTAGAACCGGCGGCCTTCGCCCGTGGCGCCGGGGAGGACATCGGTGAGGTAGTAGCACCCCATTACCATGTCCAGGGTGGGCGATACCAGGGGTTGGCCGGAGGCGGGGGACAGCATATTGTGGGTGCTGAGCATGGCGACGCGGGCTTCGTTGACGGCCATGCTGGACAGGGGAACGTGGACGGCCATCTGGTCGCCGTCGAAGTCGGCGTTGAAGGCGGAGCAGACCAGGGGGTGAATCTGGATGGCGTTGCCTTCAATGAGGGTGGGCATGAACGCCTGGATGCCCAGGCGGTGCAGGGTGGGCGCGCGGTTGAGCATGACGGGACGGTCGCGGATAACGTCTTCCAGGATGTCCCAGACTTCGGGGCGGGCGCGCTCAACCATGCGCTTGGCGCTCTTGATATTGGGGGAAATGCCCAGCATCACCAGGCGGTGCATGACAAAGGGCTTGAACAACTCCAGGGCCATGCGCTTGGGGAGGCCGCACTGGTTCATGTTCAGTTCGGGGCCGACGACGATGACGGAACGGCCGCTGTAGTCCACGCGCTTGCCCAGCAGGTTCTGGCGGAAACGGCCCTGTTTGCCCCGCAGCAGGTCGGACAGGGACTTGAGCTTGTGGTTGTGGCTGCCCTGGATGGGGCGGCCGCGGCGTCCGTTGTCAATCAGGGCGTC
Source organism: Dehalococcoidia bacterium (assembly GCA_963665735.1). GTDB lineage: Bacteria > Chloroflexota > Dehalococcoidia > Lucifugimonadales > UBA3495 > CATOSK01. Next base: position 2,950,545 of record OY762444.1, read on the forward strand.
CACGGACTCCTGGAGCATCCGCTTTTCGTTGCGGATGATGATTTCCGGGGCGCCCAAGTCCATGAGCCGCTTGAGCCGGTTGTTGCGGTTGATGACGCGGCGGTAGAGGTCGTTGAGGTCGCTGGTGGCGAAACGTCCGCCGTCCAACTGCACCATAGGGCGCAGTTCCGGGGGCAGCACCGGCAGGACGGTCAAAATCATGTCGGATACCCGGTTGCCGCTCTTGCGGAAGGACTCTACGACGCGGAGGCGCTTGATTGCCTTCTTGCGCCGTTGGCCGGAGGTGGAGCGCATTTCCTGGGACAGCTTTTCCCGCAAGGCTTCCAAGTCCTGCGCCTTGAGGATGTCCATGATGGCGCCGGCGCCCATGTCGGCCTGGAAAACCCCTTCGTAACGGTCTTTGAGTTCCCGGTAGCGGGCGTCGCTGAGCAACTGCATTACTTTAAGGTCTTGCAGTTCGTCAATGGCGAATTGGGCGTCTTCTTGGAGCTTGCCTTCGCCCTGGGCCAACTGGTCGTTAACGGCGTCAATCTCGGTCAAGAGGGCGAAACGGTTGGCGTCCGCCGCCGGGTCTTCGCCTTCCGGGGGCAGGGCGGCGATTTTGGCGTTAAGCTCTTCCAGTTGGGACTCGGTGGCGCGGCGCAACTTGCCAGCCTCGAAGTCCAACTCGGCCCGCCGTTCCTCGATTCGTTCTTCCCGGATATATTCGTCCACGGAGACGACGATGTGCTGGGCGAAGTAAAGCACCCGTTCCAGGTTGCGGGGGGAAAGGTCGAGCAGCAGCCCCAGGCGGCTGGGTGTGGTCTTGCTGAACCAGATATGGGCTACCGGAGCAGCCAGGCGGATGTGGCCCATGCGCTCGCGGCGCACCTTGGAGCGGGTGACTTCCACGCCGCAGCGGTCGCAAACGACGCCGCGGTAGCGGATGCGCTTGTATTTGCCGCAGAAACACTCCCAGTCCTTGGTGGGGCCGAACAGCCTCTCGCAGAAGAGGCCGTCCTTTTCTGGCCGCAGGGTGCGGTAGTTGATGGTTTCGGGCTTGGTAACCTCACCGTGAGACCAGTTGAGGATTTGCTCCGGGGAAGCGACGGAAATGCGGATAGCGTTGAAGTTGGTGGCGGGCGCTTCGGTCCGGTCGCTCATTCTTACCATTAGTCGGCCTCCAGCGGTTGGTATAGTTCGCTTTCGTCGCGGACGCCGGCGCTCAGGGGCATCCGCTCCTCTTCGTTCAGCAGCTCAACGGCCAGTCCCAAGCTCTGCAACTCTTTAAGCAGGACGTTAAAGGACTCGGGAACGCCGGGCTGGCCGATGGGTTCACCCTTGACGATGGCTTCGTAGGTCTTTACGCGTCCGGCCACGTCGTCGGACTTGACGGTCAACACCTCCTGCAAATTGTGGGCTGCGCTGTACGCCTCCAAGGCCCAGACTTCCATTTCGCCAAAACGCTGGCCGCCGAACTGGGCCTTGCCGCCCAGCGGCTGCTGGGTAATCATGGAGTAGGGGCCGGTGGAACGGGCGTGAATCTTGTCCTCAACCAGGTGGATGAGCTTGAGCATATAGATGCTGCCAACTGTCACCAACTGGTCGAAGGGTTCTCCGGTGCGCCCGTCGTAAAGTTGGAACTTTCCGAAAGTGGGGGGCGCGATGAGCTTGTCCCGGTGGACTTTCAAGGCCCGCTGGTGCATTTCCTCAACGGTGTGAAGGTCGTCGGTGTTTTCGCCGGCGACTTCTTCCAGCCACAGGCGGAGGCAGGCTTCCCTGGCTTCGCCCAGCACCTGTTCATCGAAGAGACGGTTGGCGTCGTAGCCGCGCTGGGTCAGCCATCCCTCAACCTTGTCAAAGTCAATGAGGGGCGAGTCGTTGGCCGCCGGGGCGTAGTCAATGGCCTGGGCCTGTTCAGCGAACCAGAGGCGGCCCAGGGCGTCTTCAATGGAATCGTCCTTGGCGCCGTCGAACACCGGGGTTTGGGCGTTGTAGTCCAGGCCGCGGGCGGCCCAACCCAGGTGAGTTTCCAGGACTTGCCCCAGGTTCATGCGGGAAGGAACGCCGATGGGGTTGAGGATAATGTCCACCGGGGTGCCGTCTTCCAGGAAGGGCATATCTTCCTGGGCGAGGATGCGGGAGACAACGCCCTTGTTGCCGTGACGCCCGGCCATCTTGTCGCCGACGGAAATCTTGCGGGTCTGGGCAATCCAGACGCGGACGGCGTGGTTGACGCCGGGGGGAAGGTCGTCCCGGTTTTCCCGACTGAGAACCTTGACTTCGATGACCTTGCCCCGCTCGCCGTGGGGGACACGGAGGGAAGTGTCCTTAACGTCGCGGGACTTTTCGCCGAAGATGGCCCGCAGCAGCTTTTCCTCGGCAGTCAACTCGGTCTCACCCTTGGGCGTGACCTTGCCGACGAGGATGTCGCCGGGGCCAACGTCGGCGCCGACGCGGATGATGCCGAGTTCGTCCAGGTCGCGCAGGCTGGCCTCGCCGACGTTGGGGATGTCGCGGGTGATTTCTTCGGGGCCCAGCTTGGTTTCGCGGGCTTCCATCTCGTGCTTTTCAATATGGATGGAAGTGAACATATCATCCTTGACCAGCCGCTCGCTGAGGATGATGGCGTCCTCGTAGTTGTAGCCTTCCCAGGACATGAAGGCCACCAGCACGTTCTGGCCCAACGCCAGGTCGCCGTTGTCTGTGGAAAGGCTGTCGGCCAGCGGGTCGCCCTCATGCACCAGGTCGCCCTTCTGCACGGTGGGCCGCTGGTCAAAGCAGGTGCCCTGGTTGGTGCGGGAGAACTTAATCAGGGAGTGGCGGTATTCGACGCCTTCATCGTCCACCACCACGATTTCCTTGCCGTCCACGGAAGTGACGGTACCGGCGGCGCGGGAGAGCAACACCTGGCCGCTGTCGCGGGCCACCCGCCGCTCAATGCCGGTGCCGACTCTGGGAGTCTGGGGGCGCAGCAGAGGCACGGCCTGGCGCTGCATATTGGAACCCATGAGGGCGCGGTTGGCGTCGTCGTGTTCCAGGAAGGGAATCAGGGCGGCGGAAATGCTCATAATCTGCATGGGGGAAACGTCCATCAAGTGGACCATTTCAGGGGACTCTTCGCCGTAATCCTCCCCCATACGGACTTCCACCCGGTCGTGGATGAACTGGTTGCGGTCGTCCAAGGCGGAGTTGGCCTGGGCGACGTAGTAATTTTCTTCCTGGTCGGCGGACAGGTAAATGACATCGTTTTCACCGCCGGCGACGAAGGGCCGGACGTGGATTTCGGTGCCTTCGGACAGCTTGTTGATGGTGGAAACCCGGTTGCGGGGGATGGGCTTGCCCCGGGCGACGATGGTCTTGCCCGACTGGTCAACCACCGGCTCGGTGACAATCCTGCCGGCCAGGTCGTCGGAAGTGTTGGGCAGGGTCTTGAGCACCCGGCGATAGGGGGACTCGATGAACCCGTAAGCGTTGGTGCGGGCATAGGAAGCCAGCGAGCTGAGCAGGCCGATATTCGGCCCTTCCGGGGTCTCGATGGGGCAAATGCGCCCGTAGTGGGAGAAGTGAACGTCGCGCACGTCGAAACCGGCCCGCTCCCGGGAAAGACCGCCGGGGCCAAGGGCGGAAAGGCGGCGCTTGTGGGTCAACTCGGCCAGGGGGTTGGTCTGGTCCATGAACTGGGAAAGCTGGGAACCGCCGAAAAATTCGCGCACCGAGGCCACCACCGGGCGGATGTTGACCAACAGTTGGGGAATGGCGGCTTCCGGGTCCACCAGGGTCATCTTTTCCTTGACCATGCGCTCCATGCGCAGCAGACCAATGCGAACCTGGTTCTGTACCAGTTCGCCCACGGCCCGGACGCGCCGGTTGCCCAAGTGGTCAATGTCGTCGGGGGGGCCTCCGCCCTGGTTTACGCGAATCATGGTGCGGAGGACTTCAATCACGTCTTCCAAGGTGAGGGTGCGTTCATCGGCCCGCTCGGTCTGGCTCAGGCGCCGGTTCAGCTTGAACCGGCCCACCCGGCCCAGGTCATAGCGGCGGCCGTCGAAAAACAGTCCTTTAATGAGGTTGCGGGCGTTCTCCGGGTTGGGCGGTTCGCCGGGACGCAAACGTCGGTAGAACTCCACCTGGGCGTTGGCGATGCGCCGGGCCAGGGCCGAGTCGTATTCCTTGTCCGGGTGCAGCCCTTCCCAGACGGCTTTCAGGTCGTCCGCCCGGAAGTTGAGGTCTTTTTCCTCCGGTACGGGGTCGCGTTCCAGGGTGGACTTCATATAAAGGTGGTTTTCGTCGTTGTCCACGTTCTTGAAAAGCGCCAGCAGTTCTTCGTCGTCGGCCACGCCGAGAGCGCGCAGAAAAGCGGAGGCGGACACCTTGCGCTTGCGGTCAACCTTGACGGAAAGGATGTCCTTGTTGCTGGTCTCAAATTCCAGCCAGGCGCCGCGGGTGGGAATCAGCTTGGCGAAACACAAGCTGCGCCCGGTGGCCGCGTCGGTGGTGGTGGTGAAGTAAACGCCGGGGGAACGAACCAACTGGCTGACGACAACCCGTTCCGCGCCGTTAATAATGAACGTGCCGTTGTCGGTCATCATGGGAATGTCGCCCATGAAGATTTCCGACTCCTTGATTTCGCCGGTGTCCTTCATCACCAACTGGGTCTTGACGTAGAGCGGCTGGGAAAAGGTTATCTCCCGTTCCTTGCATTCGTGGGGCAGGTACTTGGGGTCGCGGAATTCGTGATTGAGGAAGTGGAGTTCGTACTTCTTCCCGGTGTAGTCAACGATGGGAGAGATTTCCCGGAGGACTTCGGTCAGGGCATCTCTCTTGAACCAGTCGTAAGACTGGATTTGGCTTTGGATAAGGTTGGGTACGTCCAGCACTTGCGGGATGCGGGCGTAGGACTTGAAACGGGAGGAACGCATAGCGAAACCGTTATGAGCCGGAGCGATACTCATACTGGCGTCTCCTTAGAGGAAGTTGACGATGTGGAAACGGGGGGCCGCTGAAAAAGGGCGCAAATGGGGTAGGGTCTGGAGAGGACGCTGGAGGGTAGCCCAAGAAGGTATGCTTGGCATAGGCCAGTAACGAGCCATTATACACATTTTTAGGTTATTGTCAACGTTGGAATCGGCGGTTTGCCGGGGTTTTTGCCAACCGTGAAACCCCATATATAATACGTAACCATGTAAGTCCCGCTACCCCAACTCCCCAGGAGGCCCTGCCATGTCCCAAGACCCGGTTCTTTACCACCAACAGGACGGCATCGCCGTGCTGACCCTCAACAACCCGGAACGCCGCAACGTCCTGTCCTCCCAAACCCTCGACCTGCTGCACCGCTACCTGACCCAGGCCGGCGACGATTCCGCCGTGCGGGTCATCGTCCTGCGCTCCACCGGCCCGGTATTCAGCTCCGGCCACGACCTGAACGAACTGGTGGGCCACGACCGGGAAACCTACGCTACCGTATTCGCCGACTGCACCCGCGTCATGGAACTTATCCGGCTGCTGCCCAAGCCCGTCATCGCCCAGGTGCAGGGCCTGGCCACCGCCGCCGGCTGCCAACTGGCCGCCACCTGCGACCTGGCCGTCGCCGCCGACACCGCCGCCTTCGCCACCCCCGGCGTCCAGATTGGCCTGTTCTGCACCACCCCCGGCGTGGCCGTAGCCCGGGCCGTCATGCCCAAGAAGGCCATGGAAATGCTGCTGACCGGCGCGCCCATTCCCGCCGCCGAGGCGGTGGAGTTCGGCCTGATTAACCGGGCGGTTGCCCCCGACAAGCTGGAAGAGGAAGTCATGGAACTGGCCCGCCGCATCGCCCAGGCCAGCGCCCGCACCCTGGCCCTGGGCAAACCGGCCTTCTACCGCCAACTGGACCTGGAACGCCCGGCGGCCTACGAAATGGCCCAGCAAGTCATGGTGGACAACCTGCTGGAAGACGATGCCCAGGAAGGCATAACTGCCTTCCTCCAAAAGCGCCAACCCCGCTGGAAAAACTAACAACCCCCCCTTGCCCCGCCAACCACCCCTGCGTTATCCTTGCCCCCAAATCATCCCCAACAATTCCCCCAAAGGACACGCCAGCCATGACCACTCAGCAGCAGGAACACGAACAGCGCATCCGCCGACTCGAAACCGCCATCGCCCGCATTGACGCTACACTCCTCACCATCTCTACCAAAGAAGACGTGGAACGCTCCCGCGGCGAGGCCAGGGCCGACAACGAACGCTCCCGCGGCGAAGCCAGGGCCGACAACGAAGCCCTCCGCGCCAGCCTGGAAGCCCTCCGCGCCGACTTTATGGCCGAACTTGAACGCGTCCGCGGCGAGGCCAAGGCCGACAACGAATCCCTCCGCGCTGAAATGTACCGCATGGAAGCTCGCCTTATCCGCTGGGTTGTCGCCTCCGCCGTTGCCTCCGTTGCCGCCATTGCCGCTATCGTCGGCGTCGGCGCCACCATAACCATCAACGTCCTCGGCTAACCCGCCACAACCCCCTACGTCCCCCAACCCCCTCCCCGGCCCTCCCCCTGCCAGGGGGCGGGAGTCTTTGACCTAACCCCCCCTTGCCCCTCCAACCCCCCTGCGCTATCCTTACCCCAACAATCCCCGCCTTAACGTCTTGCCACCATAGAGGAATTGCGCCATGACAACCCAACGGCAGGACTTGGAAGAGAGCATCCGCGAGTTGCAACTTGCCATCGTCCGCATCGAAACCATCATCCCCACCCTCGCCACCAAGGAAGACCAGGAACGCCTCCGCGCCGAACTGGAACGCTTTCGCGGTGAACTGGAAACCCTCCGCGCCCGTCTCGACCAATTCTCCACCAAGGAAGACGTGGAACGCCTCCGCGCCGACCTTACCGCCCGCCTGGAACGCATTGAAGCCATCATCCCAACCCTGGCCACCAAGGAAGACCTGGAACGCCAGAAATTTACCCTCCTGACTGCCTTCGCCGGTATGCTTACCATCGCCGTCACCGCCATGGCCATCCTTTACCGCGTCCTCGGCTAAACCATCCCCCTGCCAGCGTTGGTAGGGGCGCACGGCCGTGCGCCCCTACGTCCGGGAACCGAATTCCCCACCAACCACCAACAACCCCCCAAGTCCCTGCCCCCTACCAGGGGGAAGGTTAGGAAGGGGGTCAACCAACCCCCCCTTGCCCCGCCAACCACCCCTGCGTTATCCTTGCCCCCAAATCATCCCCAACAATTCACCCAAAGGACACGCCAGCCATGACCACCCAGCAGCAGGAACACGAACAGCGCATTCGCCGACTCGAAACCGCCATTGCCCGCATTGACGCTACCCTGCTCACCATCTCCTCCAAGGAGGACGTAGAACGCTCCCGAGGCGAAGCCAGGGCCGACAATGAAGCCCTCCGCGCCGACCAGGAACGCCTCCGCGCCGAACTCTTGACCAGCTTGGAAGCCCTCCGAGCCGACCTGACCACCGAACTTGAACGCATTCGCGGCGAGGCCAAGGCCGACAACGAATCCCTCCGCACCGAAATTGAACGCCTCCGCGCTGAAATGTACCGCATGGAATCCCGCTTAATCCGCTGGGTCGTAGCCTCCGCCGTCGCCTCCGTAGCCGCCATTGCCGCTTTCATCAGTATTGGCCAATTCTTCTAACCCCCACCAACCCCCTGCCCCCTGCCAGGGGGAAGGTTAGGAAGGGGGTTAACCACCACCAACCGCCACCACCAACCACCACCAACCGCCACCGCCACCAACCAACCGCCAACCATCACCGCCCGCCAACCACCACCACCAACCGCCAACCGCCGCCAAACCCTGGCTTGTTCTTGAACTTTTCTTTGATGTTTTTCTAAATTGGGGCTAAAAATACTGCCGTTTTTCCTTGACACTTGCTGGCCGGCGTTGCTAGATTGCTGGCGGTTGCTTTTCCCGGGGGGCTTTCCCTACCTGCTGCGGTAACACTTGCGTAACTCTGCCAGCGTTACCTTGCCTTTACGCCCCCGCCGGCCAGCGCCCCTGGCCCCCAGGCCCACGCCTGGCCGCCCCGGCGCCGGCCCCTTCCCTGGCAGGCATCTTTTGGGCGTCGTTGCGCCCACCATCCCACTTTTGCAAGGAGCGCCCATGAAATAACCGGCAAACCCCTGGCAAACCCCTCCCCAAATTCGGAAAGGAGATTCCGGTAAATGGATAGAAAATTCGCGATTCCCGCCGGCATCGCCGCCCTGGCCGTCCTGGCCATTGCCGGCCTGCTGGCTATCTTCACCCTCTCCGCCAACCCCGCCCACGCGGCGGTCTCCGACTACAAGGTGGAGTATCCGCCTGCCAACTCAAAAGGCCAGGTTAAGGTTTCGTTCGTTACCGATTCCAACACAACCGATGCTACTCCGATAGTCATCACCCTGGCTGAGGACACCGTTATCGGAGCAAATGTGGCCGATGCCCACGTCACGGTGGCCGATACCAATGAAACTTCAACCGCTGAGAAAAGCGGCACCGCCACCATTGATGCTACGGCCCGGAAGGTTACCGTGTCCTACACTATGGCAAGCCTCCCGGCAGACACAAAAACCACGGTGACGGTAGCCATCGGCACCGCTAGCCCCACAAGTGACCAGGAAACCCAGGTCACGTCCCTCGCCGGCAATATGCCCTTTGCCATCATGGTCAAAGTGGGTACTGACGCTGAAATGACGGTCAGGGGCAAAGTCGGGCTCGGCACGGTTTGGGACACCGTTCCCAACAAGCCGGCCAAGACCGACAAGATTCAGCTCCATATCCCCGTGGGTAGTCAGGCTGAGCGAGTGGCTAGTAACGCTTTGGGAGACGGTAGCTGGATTCACGTGGTCCTGCACGAAGACTTCGATGTCCCAAGCACCATCTCGCCCAATCTCATTGAGATCCAGGCCCGTAATGTCGCAGATGACAACCTATCCTCCGAATTGCTGGATTTCAAAAATCCCAGCGCCGTAATCGTTGACGACAGCGACATCTATGATGCCGGCAACAAGGACGACATCATCAGCTTGCGAATCGCCGACTACGACGGGAACCCCGAAGATAACACTAGGACTGGCGTAGGTGAGGTCTCTGGCACCGACTTGGTCGTGGTCGTAATCTCCAAGGCCGCTGGCATTACTGCTCCGACCGAAGGCGGCAAGACCTATAAAATCGCCTACTCCGTGGACCCGGATACCGACGTGGACAAGACTGACTCCGCTAACAACGCAGACGACGGGCTGCGGAGCAAGATTGACCTCTACCTCCCCCTCTTGGTAACCTTGGACAAGAACAAGGTAGCCCGGGGAGAAACGGTACAGGCCACCGCCAAGGGGTTTGAGACCGGCACGGTGGACTTCTGGCGGGACGCCGACGCCAACGGCGTAGTTGACGACGGTGAGGCGCGGCTTTGCTCGGCTCAACTCAGCGGCAACGTCGGTTCTTGCTCCTTCACCGTGGACTACCCGGACTTCCAGCCCGGGATGGGCGATTACATGATGGCGACTCGGAACCTCATCAACGCTAAAGCCGTCAACGTGACCGCGGACATCCAGAACTACGACGGCACGTTGGAAGAGGACGACGTCATCCTGCTCAAGCAGTCCATCACGGCTAGCCCCAGCACTGCCAACCCTGGCTCAACCATTACTGTCCAGTTGCAGGACTTCCCTACCAGTGCGGGCACAGCTCTTGGGTGGGTGCAACTGGACGCGGAAGATGTTACAGCTTCGGGGTTTACTTTGGCCAAAGGCCAAGGGCGTTTTGAAATCACCATCCCGGACGATACGCCCACCGGCACCCGGAAACTGGAAGTGCAGATTGGCTCTGGCGACACCAAGGCCAAGGCTGACGTCGAAATCGAAATCGGCGGCGCAATGCTTTCCACCACCACGGGGATGATGGTTGTTCCCAAGCAGGAAGTGTTGTTGACCGGCTCCGGCTATACCAAGAGCAGCTACATCAAGTCCATCAAGCTGGGCGCTGACGACGTATTCCCTTCGGGCAAAACGGCCTTTCACTCTGGCGGCACCAACGCTCAGACCAGAGCAAATTCCCATATCCAGACCGATGCCAGTGGCAACTGGAACGCCACGGTGGAGATACCGCTGACCACTGGCACAGCCAACGCTAAGGGCAGCGTCCGCTCTCTGCGGGCTACCGACCAAAATGACCGGGCCGGCGTGGTCTCCCTTACCTTCCAGGACCGGACAGTGGATATGTCGCCGATGGAAGGACACCCCGGCACCACCATCACCCTGACCGGCTCCGGCTACCCCGGTGACGACAAGGTGGACGTGGACATCTTCTACAACAAAGTAGATATCGAAACTGTGGAGCCGGACTCCCTGGGCAATTGGACCCACACCTTCAAGGTGCCTAGCGAGAACGAAGACGGTAGCGCCATAGGCGTTCCTTCGGACAACGTGGTGAAGGTACAGTTCACTACGAAAGAGACAGTGCTGACCGACCGCACCACGGTGATAGACTCCTTCGCGCACCGGGTACCCCCGGCCAGCATCACCCTGGAACCGGCCGCGGCCGTTGAGGGCAGCATGGTCAAGGTGACCGGCGGCGGGTTCACCCGGTACGCCCCGGTGAACCACGTCAAGGTTGGCAACGTGTACGGCACCATCAGGCCGTCCACGGCGTCCACCGACCGCAACGGCGCGGTTGAGTTCGAGTTCATGGTTCCCGGCCGTGACCCCGGAGTTGAGACCGTCACCGTCAAGATAGGCGCAGACCCGCAAGGAGTCGGCGGCATCGAAGTCGGCGCGGCCCTGGAGATTCTTGACCCCAGCGGCGTAGTCGGCGCGGTAACTATGCCGGTAGCCGAGGCCCTCAAGCCTCTGTTGGATGCCGGTATGCTGGACCGCATCTTCTACTTCAACAACGACACCAAGACCTGGACCTGGTACTTCACCAACCCGGACTTGGCCTCCACCAACAACCTGGAGGAAATCGTATCCGGCGCGCCGGTGTGGATAATGGTAACCGAGTCCACCACCGTCATGCTGAACAACCGCTCGGTCAGCCTGACCTGCGTGGGAGAAGACTGCTGGAACCTCATTAACTTCCCGTAGTCCCAACCCAAGGGCCAAAACCCCCTCTCCCCGTAAAAAGGGAGAGGGGAAAAGACCAAGGAAGGGGCATCAATAGTCCCTGCCCCCTACCAGGGGGAAGGTTAGGAAGGGGGTCAAACCCCGCAAATGCCCCACAATGCAACGGAATGTCACACTTAACAAAAAGTGCGGCAGCCCCAGGGGGGACAACCCCCAAGGTAAACCAACCTCACAGGAGGCATAAATGCTCAAACTTAGAGTCTTGGCCCTGGTGACGGCGCTGGCGGTGCTGCTGGCAGTGCCGGCCGTGGCCAGCGCCCAGAGCCAGCCGCCCCACATAGTAAAGGGGATGGCGATGGTCAACGGCGTGAACGCGCCGCAAGGCACGTCGGTCACGGCAATGGTGGGCGACGAAACCCGGGGCATGGCGATGGTCATGGCCGGCGGCTCGTACACCGTGCAAGTGCAGGGTCAACAGGGCGACGAAATCAGTTTCATGGTAGGCAACCTGATGGCGATGGAAAAGCTGGACTGGGAGTTTGGCGGCGGGTCGGTACTGGACCTGTCGGCCAGCGCCCTGGCCGAGCCGGACGACCCGCCGCCCGGGCCGCAAGGCCCCCAGGGACGCATGGGCGCGCCTGGGCCGGAAGGCCCGCAAGGTCCGGCGGGCGAACGGGGCCCGGCGGGGCCGGCCGGCGCTGACGGGGCTGACGGCTCCAACGGCGCTGACGGTTCCAACGGGGCTGCCGGCGCCCAGGGAGCCCCGGGCGAGGCAGGCCCGGCTGGGGCCACCGGCCCGCAAGGCCCGGCCGGCCCGGCGGGAGCCGCCGGACAGGACGCCAGCGGGGCGCTGGGCATCATCGCCCTAATCGTGTCCATAGTAGCCCTGATAGCGGTAGGCGGCGTTTACTTCGCCGGCCGCATGAGCGCCAGCTAGGGATTGCCGGCGGGCAAGCAAGCCAACCAACGGCAAGGTTAACCAACGGCGGAGGGGGTTGCGACCCCCTCCCTAACCCTCCCCCTGACAGGGGGAGGGGATTTTTTTGTGACGCAACGGCGTTGCGGGGGAACGACGCAGGGGCGCACCGCCGTGCGCCCCTACCAACGTCAATAACCAGGGTGGTTGTTGGGGGAAGGTCAACCAAGAACGTAAATCAGCACGGTAGCGCCGATGCCGACGATGGTAGCCGTAGCCGCAGCGGAGGCGATGGCGGAGCCAATCATCCACCGGATGAGGCGGGCCTCCATCCGGTACATCTCAGCGCGGAGGTTCTTATTGTCAGCCTTGGCCTCCCCGTGATAACGCTCAATCAAGGCCAGGAGGTTTGCAATGTCGGCCTTGGCTTCGGCGCGGGCAGCCTGATTGTCAGCCCTGGCTTCCCCGCGATAGGTTTCCATGAGACTGCGAAGGCTTTCATTGTCGGCCCTGGCCTCCCCGTGATAACGCTCAATGAGAGTGCGGAGGCTTTCATTGTCGGCCTTGGCCTCGCCGCGGTAAGTCTCCATGAGAGTGCGGAGGCTTTCATTGTCGGCCTTGGCCTCGCCGTGATAACGCTCAATCAAGGCATGGACGTTTGCGATGTCTGCCTTGGCTTCGGCGCGGTAAGTCTCCATGAGAGTGCGAAGGCTTTCATTTTCGGCCCTGGCCTCGCCGTGATAACGCTCAATCAAGGCTAGGACATTTGCGATGTCGGCCTTGGCTTCGGCGCGATAGCGTTCCGAGTCTTCCCTGGTGGTCAGGGTGGGAATCAAGGCTTGAATCGTGGCGTTGGCAACCTGCAACTCGCGAATCTGGTCTTCCACGGAGCCGGTCTGCTGGGTAGTCATGTCATACGTCCTTCGGGGGAGTCGTAAGGTTGTTGGGGGAAGGATAACCCAGGGGCGGCGAGGGTGGCAAGGGTATAAACGCCGCGCCGTCAATTATGGTATGCTCAATACTCGCAGATAATCATATTTGTGAGGCAGCGTGCAAGACCCGCCCATCGCCTGGCAAAAGCCCGACCGAACCCCCCGATACCTGCTGGCCGTGCTGGTGCTGGTAATCCTCGGCGGCGTGGGCCTGGGGTTCCTGGGCCTGTGGGAACTGCGGACGGAACAGGCGGCGCGGGCCACCGCCGAAACCCGGGCGCTGGCCGAGGAGCAGGCCAAGCTGGCGGCCCTGGACGTGGTGGAGCAGGAAATGGCCGCCCGGATGGAGGTCCAGCACACCGCCGAGCGGGAGAAGTCCGCCCGCATCGCCGCCGAACAGGACTCGATGCGGCAGCAGCAAGCCCGCGTTTCAGCGGAGCAGGACGCCGTGGAGCAGGTGCGTCTGCGGCTGGCCGCCGAGGAACAGGCCGAGGCGGAGATAGCCCGGCGGGTGGCGGCGGAAACGGCCCAGGCCGCCGCCGAAGCGCAGTTGGAGATTCAACGCGACCCCCACACCCACGCCGTTGACCAGGTGGAGGCGGATACGGCCCGCCGCGTCCCCGTCCTCCAGGGAGAGATGTCCCAGGAGCAAGTCCGGGCGGAAAAGGAACGGGTGCTGGAAATGGCCCGCACGCATCCGATGATTCGGGCCGTCGTCAGCGGGGAGTTGACCTTTTACTTTGAGCCGCTGCCGGAGTACGCCGGCAAGGGCGTGTCCGAGGCGGTGGACGAAATCGCCCGGAGTTTCACCCAGGGCAACTTCTACGAGGCGGAGGTCCGGCGGGTGGATTCCGCCGCCCAAGCCGACATTACCATCGGTTGGGTCAGGGACTACGGCTCGCACACCATCGGGGAGTCCATCTTCCGCAGCCACATCAAGGTGGGGCTGGGGCATACCAACTGCGTGGGGAACTGGATGGCTTTCGACAGCAACACGGTGAAGAAAATCCTGTGGCACGAAATGGGACACGCGATGGGGTACGGCCACAGCAAGCTGCCGGATAACGTGATGTATCCGGTGACGGAGACGCGGTTCCAGATTGACCAGTTCATTTCGGAAATCATCGCCGTGGGGTGGTACTACGTGACTCCGTTGTGCGCCGACGGGGAGTATCGCTATTCCTTCGAGACCGAAGGGCGTCAGGACCCGTTTGATATTGCGGTGCTGCCGCCGGGGGTGGACGGCAAGGACTACTCCACGGGTACGGGGAGTTCCTACCCCGGGTGCGGGCGGGACAAGATGCACCGCTATTCTGACAACTGCAAGGTGGGATTGGTGTCGCGCATCTACCTAGCCAACGCCAGCCCGCATAAAGCCATCCGTCTGACCGGTACGATTGTCCGGGTGGACACCCCGCCGTGGCCGAACATGACCTGGGACCCGGCGGCGTTCCAGTACGACGAAAACGAACTACGGGGTTACCAGGAGCTTTTCGCCAAGTAGGGGCGGCAACCCGCGTTGGCGACACCGGCGGGTTGGGAGCCAATGCCGATTTCGGCCTGTCCTGCGGGACAACTTGCGCTTCCACCCTGACCCACGCTAAGAACGGGGTTTTCGTCCACCGGCCGCGGCATTTCAGTCCCTGGCGATTTTCCCATCATTGGGTCAATGGCAACCGTTCCTGGGTCTGGAGTATGGGAGTTGGGCGTTTGATGCGCTTGACGGTGTATGGCGGCACACCCAAAATTGGGCCGTGCCTTGGGAAGTTTTATTTCATCCGGCTTTCCGGCGGGAGTTCGAAGACCTTTCTGAGGAAGTCCAAGACGAACTCATACCCCTCACCCGAATTCTTGGGGATAGTGGGCCATATCTGGGCCGTCCCCACGCCGATGCGCTGCACGGTTCCAGATACTCCAACATGAAGGAACTCAGATTCAACGCAGAAAATGGGGTTTGGCGGGTGGCCTTCGCCTTTGACCCCAACCGTCAAGCCATCGTGTTAGTGGCTGGCGATAAGTCGGGGGTAAGCGAGCGTCGGTTTTATCGGGAACTCATCAGAAGGGCCGATGAGCGATACGGCCAACATCTGGCAGAATTGGAACAACGATAAGGAGAACGGCATGGTTTCCATATCTGAGATTACGGAGTCGTGGCCGGAAGAACGGCGCAAGAGGGTGGAGGAGCGAGCGCAAGAGATGATTGTTGAAGAAAGAACGCGCCAAGACCTTCGCAAGACCAGAGTTAAGACTCAAACGCACTTGGCTAAGGAATTGGGTGTCAGCCTGGAAGAGGTTTGCCGTATGGAAGAACAGGCCGATTTGCTGCTGTCCACCCTGGCCGGCTATGTCGAGGCGATGGGTGGCCAGTTGCGTCTGGTGGCCGAGTTTCCGGGCCGTCCGCCGATGGTAGTCAATGGAATCAACGGCATTGATGAGGAGTTCCAACTTTACGAACCCCGAACACCGATACCCGGACCCCTCGACTTGGACGGCGACAACCCGGTCAAACAGGGCTGAGCCAGGGGGCAGCCACGCGCAACAACATTTTTCGGGAGGTTAACTATGAAGGGCCGCATCGTGGTGGTCAAAGAGTACGGCAAACCCTTTGAGATTGAAGAGTACGACGTTCCCGAACCGGAACGGGGGGCGATACTGCTGCGCATGACCCAGGCCGGGGTCTGCGGGTCAGACCTGCATACCTGGCGCGGCGACCAGACGCAAGAGTTTATGCCCCTGCCGTCCACCGGGCGGGTTATGGGCCACGAAGGCACCGGCGTGGTAGAGGCACTGGGCGAAGGCGTGACCACCGATACCCTGGGAACGCCGCTGCAAGAAGGCGATCGGGTTATCTATTCCGCCGTCTTTCCCTGCTACCGTTGCCACTTGTGCCTGCGGGGCGACACCAATTGGTGCGCCAACCGGGAGTATCCTACTGCCGGGTTGTGGCCCTACTTCACCGGCACCTACGCCGATTTCCTGTACCTGCCGCCGCGCCATCCCCTGTTCCGGGTTCCCGACGAACTGCCCGACCACATCCTGGGGCCGGTCAACTGCGCCCTGGGCACCGTCACCACCGGATTGCAGCGGGCCGGGTTGGGGGAAGGCGAATACGTGGTCATCCAGGGGGCTGGCGGCCTGGGCTTGAACGCCGTAGCTATGGCCAAGGACATGGGGGCAGACCGGGTAATCGTGCTGGATAGGTTGGAAAACCGGCTGCAACTGGCCGAAGAGTTCGGGGCTGACCACACCATCAACATCGAGGAATTCAACACCCCGGAAACCCGCGTCCGGCGGGTCTGGGAGTTGACCAACGGGCGGGGCGCCGACGTGGTGATGGAGTTGGTGGGACGGGCCGACCTGCTGGCCGAGGGCATTGATATGCTCAGCAACGGCGGGACGTTTGTTGAAATCGGCGACATCGTGCGGGGGCGGGAAGTGTCCATTGACCCGTCCAAGCTGCTGTCTGGGAAGAACATCCTGGGTTCGCGGATGTACCGGGCGTCGCTGCTGCCCACCCTGCTGGACTACCTGGTCCGCAACCAGAACAAGGTTCCCTTCCACAAGATAGTTTCCCACACCTACCCCTTGGCCGAGGTCAACGAAGCCTTTGTCCGCTCGGAGTGGGATCAACGCCAGACGGAGGTAACGCGCACCATGCTGGTGCCGTAAAACCGGGCTGGCGGATGGGCCGCGTTATGATAGCATAGTGATACAAAGCTTCCGCGACCGGGCTACCCGACGGTTGTTCCTGGGTGAAGAAACCGGGCGATTTCAGGGAATAGCCAGGCAGGCGGCTCGTCGCCTTGGCCTACTTAACAAAGCTGACTCCCTTCAAGAATTGCGGGCAATGCCCGGAAACCATCTGGAGTCGCTGTCCGGCAACCGCGCCGGTCAATACAGCATCCGCATCAACCGACAATGGCGAATCTGCTTTCGTTGGGGGAACGATGGGCCTTACGACGTTGAAATCGTGGATTACCACTCCTGAAGGGGTCGAGATGTCCGAAAGCAACAGGCGATTCAAGAACGGGATGCCGCCAGTCCATCCAGGCGAGATACTGGTAGAAGAACTGGTGGAATTGGATCTGAGCGTCAGCGAGTTTGCCTCGGCTTTGGTGGCCCCCGCGAGCCAGGTCAAGGCTATCCTCCAGTGCGACGAAGGCATCACCGGCGAAATAGCCCTGCGCTTGTCCCGGTACTTCGGCACCACGGCGGAGCTTTGGATGAACCTGCAAAAGACTTACGAACTGCGATTAGCGGAAGTCCAGTTGGGGCCACGGATTAACAAGGAGGTCACCCCCCGGCCGGATACCCCCGCAACGCTGGACGATTGGGGAAAGAGTAGCCGGGCGGAGTAGAAGTTGCGGCGAACCGAGTAAGGGTGTCGGGCAGATATGCGCCGGGGGCGTTGCGTGTCTGCGATGCCCGACGTATTATTTCCTCGGTTCCTTACCGCAACGAGGGATGTTTAATGCAAGCCAAGTTGACTGTCGAGAACCAGCTAACCCTGCCCAAGGCGGTAATTTCCGCTTTTCCCGGCGTGGAGCGCTTTGACGTTGCGGAAGAAAACGGGCGCATCATTCTAACCCCCATTCGCATCGCCCAAGCCGACCCGGTACGGGACAAGCTGGCCGAGTTGCAACTGACCAGCCAGGACATAGCCGACGCGGTGGCTTGGGCGCGGCAAAACTGAGTGTCCCGACTCCGGTTAGTCCTCGATACCAACGTCGTCTTGTCGGCCCTGGTTTTCCGGGCCGGAACGCTGGTCTGGATTAGAACCGCGTGGCAGTCGGATGCTATTTTGCCCTTGGCCAACCGGGATACTACCCTGGAACTATACCAGGCGTTGTCCTACCCCAAGTTCGCCCTTGACAACCATGACCGGAAGGAGCTTTTGGCGGACTATTTCCCTTGGCGCGAGACGGTACAGGTCTCTCTAACGCTGCAAGTTCCAGAGTGCCGGCTTCCCGGGACCGTCCCTTTCCGCAACTGGCGTTGGCCGGCCATGCCGATGCCTTGGTGACCGGCGACGATGACTTGCTGACCCTAACGCCGGAGTTTTCCGTCCCAATAATAACGCCCGCCGCCTTGAGGCGTCGGCTACGCCATTAGGCGCAAACGCCGGGCCCGGCTCCCCTGTGTTAAGATGCACTGCAAACGCGACTGTGGGGGTTAGAAAATGAAATTCGGGCTGATGTATGAAATCCAGATTCCGGAGCCCCATACGCCGGGGATTGAACAGCAGCGTTACCATCAGGTTATGGCCCAGGTGGAGTTGGCCGACGAAGTGGGGTTCGATTACTTCTGGACGGTGGAGCATCACTTCCTGCGGGAGTTTTCCCACTGCTCCGCGCCGGAAGTCCTCTACGGGGCCATTTCCCAGCGCACCAAGCGCATCCGCATCGGCCACGCCGTCGCCCTGCTGCCCGGCCAATACAACCATCCGGTGCGGGTGGCCGAGCGCGCCGCCGTCCTGGACATCGTTAGCAACGGGCGCATGGACCTGGGCACCGGGCGGTCAACCACCCTTATCGAGATGGACGGTTTCGAGGTTAACCCGGAGGATACCCGCGCTCAGTGGGAAGAGGCCATCGGCATGATTCCCCGGATGTGGACGGAAGACCCCTTTTCCCATGAGGGCCGCTTCTACACCGTGCCGGCCCGCTCGGTGGTGCCGAAACCCGTCCAACAGCCCCATCCGCCGCTGTGGGTGGCGTGCAGCCAGCCCGATAGCTTCCGGGTGGCCGGGGAAATGGGTCTGGGGGTGCTGTGCTTCAACCTGGGCGGGTACGGGCAGATGGAGGAACGGGTGCAGGCGTACCGGGCGGCGGTGAAGAACGCCAGGCCGGTGGGCGCTTTCGTCAACGACCAAGTGGCCGCCCTGTGCCTGATTCACTGCGGCGAGGACGATGACGAGGCCCGGACGGTGGCCGGGCCGGAAGGGGCCTGGTTCGTGGGGAAGGCGGAGGAACTCTACCGCCCGTGGCAGGGCCGCAACGTGCCGTCGTCGTATCAATTCGCGGTGAACGCGGTGCAGGAGGAGCGGGTGGACAAGACGGTGCAAGACCACCTGGAGTCAGGGGCCTTTGCCATGGGGACGCCGGACACGGTAATCAAGACGCTGCAGAAGTACGAAGAGGCGGGGGTTGACCAGATTCTATGCTTCATGCAGATGGGCAACTTGGCCCACTCCCGAATCATGGACTCGATAAAGCTGTTCGGGAAATACGTGATTCCATATTTCCGGTAGGGGGTGGGAACCTCTACTGACACTTGCCGGTTGACACGCTGCCCCGCTTAGCCCAAGAATACCTTGCGCCGATAACTCAACGTAAGGAACGACAATGGCATTAGCGCCCGCCAAAACCGGAAGTCCCAATACCACCCACCGGGACAATCTGCTAGGCCGATTCAGTGACCGGATAGCGGTCAATCACGACTTGACCCGGCAACTGGTGTCCTGGCAATCCAACAAAAAGGCCGCCGGGTTTCGCTGGTTCAAGTTCAAAGAGGGATTCAGCACGGCATTGGTTGACTATCTGTTCCAGTGCCTCGGAAAGCAGGGGCGACTGCTTGACCCTTTTGCGGGAACCGGCTGCGCTCCCCTTACCGCCGCCAGCAACGGTTGGCAGGGGGTTGGCATAGAAATTTTGCCCATTGCGGTCAGGGTAGCCGACGGACTGCGGAATGCTCCCCTTGTGGACATTGAAACTTTCCGCCGGAAAAGCGGCAATCTGCTGGAATGCGTGGATTTCGCCAACGCCGGCGATTCCCCCTCAAATGGCTGCTTTCCCCATGTCCGCATCACTGAAAAGGCTTTCCCGGCAGAAAACGAAAGGGCGGTAGTTGCCGCAAGAGATTGGCTTGCCGAATCGCCGCCGGACGTTGAAACCGAGTTGCTTACCTTGGCAGCTTTGAGCGTGCTGGAAGACGCCAGTTGGACCAGCAAGGACGGGCAGTATTTGCGCTGGGACCACCGTTCCGGCAGAAACCTGAAAGCCCGTATGGAAAAAAGGCGTGTATTGTCCTATGCGGAGTCACTTAGGGACAAGCTTAGCGTCATGGCCGACGACTTGCCGTTATTGGCCGGCTCGTTGAATCCCGCCACTGTAGAGATAATTGAGGGTTCCTGCCACGACAAGTTGAAAGACCTGCCGGCTGATTCATTCGACGCCGTAGTCACTTCACCACCCTACGCCAACCGCTACGACTATACCCGCACTTATGCCCTGGAGCTGGCATGGTTGGGGTTTGATGACGCTGGTATAGGCCGGCTGCGCCAACGCCTGTTGTCCGCCACGGTTGAAAACCAGTCAAAAAGAGAGCAACTGTCGGGGAATTATGGCGGGATTTTGGAGCTATTCGACGGTCACCCCGCAATCAATGAGATAGTCACCGCGCTGGAAGAAGCCAATATACGGGGCGAACTTCCCAATCCCCACGTTATAAGGCTGGTTAGCAACTACTGTTTGGAGATGGCGGTGGTCATTGCTGAACTGGCCCGGGTCTGCAAGCCGGGCGCGTCGGTATTCATGGTGAACGATAACGTCCAATACCACGGCGAAGAAGTGCCGGTGGACTTGATACTTTCCGACTTGGCGGAGCAGTGCGGGTTCAAGGTCAACAAAATCTGGACTCTGGCCCGCGGCAAGGGCAACGCCAGCCAACAAATGGGCCGGTTCGGACGCCGGGAACTCAGGAAATGCGTCTATTGGTGGGAACGGCGGTGAGCTCGGAGTACCGAAGGGTACAAAGTCAACTGCGGTCCCAGGCAATGGCCCGTAATCTCCAGCAACGGCTGGACTTGCGGGTGAGGGGCATCGTGGAGGCGATGGTCGGGGAAGTCAGCTTTGAACCACCTCTGGAGGCGTACCTGATTTCGCAAGATTCCTGGGATCACGTTGCAGATCTAGGGATTGAACCGGCCCTGGTTTTCTGTCACCCCGATATGCTGGAGAAAGAACCGTTTGTCTCTTTGTACTACCGGGGAATCGGAGGGCTGTCTTTGAAGGAAGTCCAGATTCAGGCCCGTTCCGTGACGACTTGGGAGAGAGACCCGGCAAGCCGGAAACGAAAGCCCCGACTAACCAGTTCTGCGGCCAATGATGTCGCTTGCCTTTACAACTGCGTAACATCATCCATCATCGAAAACACTTCCAATTGGGTTCTTGAAAACGGCTACCGGACTATAATTGCCTCTCTGGGAATTTCCTTTGACGGCACAATGAGGAACCGCATCGGACAGGAAGCGGAGCAACGGGTGCGCCGTCTGTTGCTGCGATTTTGCGACAAACACGGGTTGTTAGTCGAGCCGGACTATCCTAGCCTGGATAGTCCGATTGAGGGCGGGAGCCAGTGGCGGTTGAGGGAAGGCGTGGTTATGGCCTTCGGGTCTGAACCGGACGTTGCCTTTCGGAAAGAAGGTTCTCTAGAATCCACCATCGAAGTCAAGGGCGGAACCGACCCTGCCGGCGCCCTGGAACGATTGGGAGCTGCCGTCAAGTCCGCCACCGCCGCACTGGCAGACAATCCCCGTTGCAAGAACTTTCTGGTTGCGGGGGTAATTACCGACGAAATGCGCCACCGGCTTGAGCAGGAGCGGCTATTCGAGAAATACTTCAACATGGTTGAATTGTTGTCCGACGAAGCCCGGCAAAGGGAGTTCTTCGACGAGGTTTTCAACCATGCCCTGCGCTTGACCACTACCTGAAGTGGTTTGCTACGCGCGACTTTGCGGATAAGCCGGAAGGTTGGGGTTAGTCGGAGCTGGGCAGCTTGCGGGGTTCTTGCAGTTCCATCGGTTCGCCGTTGTAGCGCAGGTCGCAGCTGCCAGCCTTGGTCACCAGCACCGATACGCCGCCGTCGGGGGAGTTGAAACGCTTGCCCAATGCCAGTTCCTGGGCGTCGGGGCCAGGGCCGGCACCGGCAAAGGCCGCCTCGGAACCCTTGGGCTGCAACTCCACGTCGCCGTCGGTTAAATTCCCGTCGCCGCCTTTGGTGACTACCATTTCGGCCCCGCCGGGACTGACGTATCGCTGACCTGTCTTGACCATGCTTTCCCAACCTGCCTGACCGTTGAAATCAGGGACGATTATAGGGAGACGGCCCGGCAGCGTCAACGAAAGCGGCTGGAGTTACTCGGCGTCTTGGGTGAGGTTGGCGAAGAAGTCGGGGAGGACTTGCTCGCCGGGGCGCAGGGGAGGCCAGGCCCGGACGTAGTATTCCCGCCCCATGTTTTGAACGGTTACTTCCCGCGGGACGGTTTCATAAGGCCAGTCCGGGGCCAGTTGGGTCAGGTGACGCTTGATGCAGGCCAGCTTGGTGTCCAGGTGGTCGCCGGCGTGAAATTCCAGGTGGATTTCCTCGGCCGGCACGCCGTCGTTGACCCGCTCCGCCGAGGGCAGGGGAAAGTCTATGCCCGCCTCGCGCAGCCGCAAGGCCATGCCGGTGCGGAATCCCCGGGGGCGGACGCTGTATAGCAGCCGCTCCGGTTGGCGGGGCGCCAGCCCGTCGGCCAACTGCTGCGGATAGACCTGGGGGTTGGCGGCCTGGTGGAAGGCTTGGGTAGCATGACGGCTGATGGCGATGTGGTCGGGATGCCCGTAAAGACCATCGGCGCCGAAGGTCAAAACCACCTGGGGCCGGAAAGCGCGGATTTCCCGAATCAGCCGCTCCACCACCGGGCCGGGGTCAGCGTTGACGTAGGCTTGCGGGTGTTGGTTGGGCGGCGTTCCGGCCATGCCGGAGTCGCGGTAGCGCAGCACGTCGTGGCTGGCGATGCCCAAGGTTTCCGCCGAGGCCGCCAGTTCGTTGCGGCGCACGTCGCCGATGGTGTCGCGGGTGGCCGCCCCTTCCTGCCGGATTTCCCCTTCTTCGCCCAGGGTAGCGGTTATGAGCCGGACGGTTACACCGCGAGCGGCGTGGGCGGCCAGGGCCGCGCCGACGGGAAAGGCCTCGTCGTCGGGGTGGGCGAAGCAGGCCAGGAGACGATGGTTGGGCATGGTTTCCTCGGTTCGGGGATGGGGGATGGTGGGGTATGACCCCCTCCCTAACCCTCCCCCTGACAGAGGGAGGGGACTTTTCGCTGGAGCGCTGACGTCAGGAAGGTATTTCCAGGACTTCCAGGCAGACACCTTGGGGGCCTTCGAAGAAGCAGACCCGCCGGCCGCCGCCTACCTGGGTCTCTTCCAGTATTTTGGCGCCGCCGGCCTTCAGGGCCGCAACCGTGCCGTCCAGGTCGTCGGTGTCAATGGCGATGTGTTCCATGCCAAAAACTTGCTCGTGGGTCTGGCTGTCTATCTTGCCGGTGACGTTGAGGGGGAGGCCGTGCAGGTCGAGGCGAAAGCCGCCGTTGGCGGTTTCGGCGACGACGGTGGCACCCAGGTTGTTGACGTAGAAATCGGCGGTTTCCTTGGGGTCGGGACTCTTGAGGTGGACGTGGTTAAGTTTGAAAGCCATTGTTGTCCTCCGGGCGTTGGGATGACCTCATTCTAGCATAAACGGCGTTCCGCGATGAGGTTTAGTAGTCTGCCACTGTTGTATTGATGACAGGATTGGTTTCCGGGGAATGGGCCATTAGTGGTATGATTCGGGCAAGTCCATCGGCGGGGGTAAATATGCTGGCATTCCTGGGAGGCACCGGGCCCGAAGGCAAGGGGTTGGCCCTGCGGCTGGCCCTGGCGGGGGAAAGCGTGGTTATCGGCTCCCGGGACGCGGCCCGGGCCGCTGATGCGGCGGTGGAATTGTCGGCCCTGGCGCCGGGGGCGCGGATTGGCGGGGCCGAAAATCCCCAAGCGGCGGCCCAGGCGGATACGGTCTTTCTGACGGTTCCCTACCAGGGGCAGCGGCCCCTGATGGAGTCCCTGGGCGATGGACTGGCCGGCAAGGTGGTGGTCAACGTGATTGCGCCGATGGGCTTTGAGCGGGGACGGGGCGCGTTTGCGGTGGAAGTTGCGGCGGGTTCGGCGGCCCAGGAATCCCAGGAACTGCTGCCCCAATCGTTAGTGGTTTCGGCTTTTCAGAACGTCAGCGCCGAGGAACTGCTGGCGCCGGAAACGTTGATGGAGGGTGACGTGGTGGTGTGTTCCGACCACGCCGAGGCCAAGGCGTTGGTGATGGACTTGACCCGGCGGATACCCCGGCTCAGGCCGGTGGACGGCGGGCGGCTGGAAAACTCGAAGTACGTGGAGCAGATAACCCCGCTGCTGGTCAATATCAACCGGATTTACCGGATTCATGCCGGCATCCGCATTGTAGGGGTGCCGGACGGGGATTAGGCAAGGGACGCTTGCCAACGGTGAAAGAATAAGCGCAGGAGGATTTGCTGATGCCCAGAGGAAATTTGGACTTGCAGGACGCGGCAGACCTGGAGTTGGTCAACGGTGTTTGGCGGTTTGCCGGGGGATTCGTTCCCGGTGAACCCAATGAGGGAATCGTGTCCCAGGCCGAAGGAAGTCCGGCCCGGCTGCCGGACTTTGACGATTCGGGTTGGGATGTTTGCGACGACTTGACCAAGTGGCACTCGCGGGGGGTGGCCTTCGCATGGTATCGCATCAAGGTGACGCTGCCGGAGACGGTGAAGGGGCGGGAGTTGGCCGGGGCGCGCTGTCTGTTCGAGACCTGCGTTGACGACTACGGGGAGATTTGGATTGACGGCGATTGCAACCGCGACCGGGGGACGGTGCAGGGGTTCAACGTGCCGCAGCGGGTGGTGGTTGACGCCGAACCCAAGCCCGGCGACCAGCATACCATCGCCATTTTGGGGGTCAACGGGCCGCTGGGCGCGCCGGGAGGAGCGGTTTTCGTCCGCTACGCAACCTTAGCGTTTGAGTGGCGTGAGCCGGGATACTAGGACGGACGGCGGGGCGGCAATAACCGGAATACCTGACGGTTGATGGAATCCACCCCCACCCTAACCCTCCCCCTATCCAGGGGGAGGGTATATTTCATGGGTCAGTCCTCGTCATCCTCGTCGTCAACCAACTCTACTTCGGTGTAGCCCAGGGCGTCCAACTCAGCCCGGAGGCGCAGGGCGAATTGTTCCACCGCTTCCGACTGGGGAACGGTTATCTCGATTTTGCCGCCGGCTGCCTGGGTTATGGTTCCGGGGTCTTCTTTGGTCAGTTCGACACTGACCGATTCCCGATGTATGCCCATCAGGTCGGTTACGCCGAAGATGACCTGCATATCCTGCATGGTGATGATGCCTTCGGGCGGTGACGCCATGTTTCAGACCTCGCTGGCGGGGGTTGGCGGCAATTGGTGGGCCTGGATTAGTCCTGGGGCGGGGGCCACTCGGTGCCGCCCTCGGAGGGCCTATCCTGCGGGGCCAGGGATAGGCCGTCGCTGACCACCTGCTTGAACTCGTTGAGAATGACCTCACCCCACTCGCGGGCGTGGGCCACCCGGTGGGCGGTGCGCTTGCCGCGGGCCACGGTGCGGGCGTTGTCGCCCTCGTTGGCCGTTTCCTGGGCGATGGCTTCGTCCATTGCATCAATGCTGGGCACCAGGGCCTTGGCGGTCTCGACAAACCGGGCGACTTCCCCCATGTCCCGGTCGAAAACGACGAAAACCGGCACGGTGTTGGCCCGGTGTTCAGGGAGGAAAGTGTTGGTCAGGTCAACCTCTTCGTCCCGGTTGAAAACCAGCACGTTCAGGTTGGCGGTGTTTTCCGCCAGGCGCAGGATGGCCGGGGTGGTGCTTACGGCGTCGCCGCACCACTCAGCGTGAAACACGGCCAAGTTCAACGGCTCGCCGAGGCCGTCAAAGTAGCTTTGCACGTCGTCGGGTATCTCGATGGAGCGGTAGATTTCCTCGAAGGGCAGCTTGTTCACCTTCATCTGCTTAACGTAGTCCTGGGGGGACAGTCCCTCGGCGAACTTTTCTGCGGACAGGGCCATGACGGTTCACCTCCCGATGGGTTTGGGTAACGATAGTTTCGCAGTAATGGGGCGGATTGGCAAATTTCCGGGCCGACTTGTGGCCGGTGGATTTGGTTGGTCTTGGGACGGGCCGGAATCGTGATAAAATGAAGTCGGTTCCAGACCTGAAAAGAAACTTTGCTAAGGGGTTTTGCATTTGGCTACCGAGCGGCCTGGAAGTTACCTGAAATATGCGCTGTTCTGCCGGGACACCGAGGAAGGGCCGGGGGATGACCTGACCTTCAAGGGCGTTATTGACCTGTACGAAGTCCCCATGCCCTCGGAACCGCCCTCGGGAGACGCTCCTCTGCTGGGGGAGTTGGACGTTAACCTGGCCTTTTGCATCGCCGGGGCCACGCCGGGGGAACACACGCTCCAGGTGGAAATCCGGGCGCCGGGGCTGCCCCTGGGCGCGCCGCCGTCGGAGACGGTGAACTGGGAAGAGGGGATAATGTTCCAGCGGTGGATAAAGACTTTCCGCATCCCGGTGCAGCGGGTGGGCCGCCACGTGGCGGTCATCCATCTGGACGGCCGGCCGGTGGGCGAGGCCAGTTTTATGGTGCGGTTCAAATAGGGCCGATTGTTTTGGATGGGCGGCGGTGTTTGGTGTATAATAGTGGCATGGGGACGCGTGGGTTCGACAGGAGCGTCCTGTGGCGGATTGCAAGCCGAGGCGCCATCAACCTCGTTAATCAGATGGCAACAATTAACTGGCGAACGTGAATTCGCTCTAGCCGCCTAAACGCGGCTACGTCTGCTCCCTGTTTGGCCCGGAGGCGGGGATGCGGGCGCCATAAGTCCGGGATGCAGTTGCCGCGACGCCGATAGCCGGCGGCTAAAGACTTATCGGCTGACCATCGGTTGATTTGGCCGGCGGAAGCCCCCGATGGTGAGAAATAAAGCGTCGGACAAGCTTGTAGCACATCCAGTCAGAGGGCCTTTTGGACGGGGAGTTCGACCCTCCCCCGTCTCCACCAATTTCTTTCCTGCAACACTTTGCAGGAAATTCGTATAGCCTCCAGCACTTTCAAAAGATGATGCTCAGCGCTCCGTGCGAGGAAAGACTTTCCAGGTCCAGTACCGCTCGGCGATAAGCTATTTTCAAGTCCCCCTTCTCCCAACGCAAAGTGTAGTCTATGCTTCCAACGTAAGGAGCTTCCTCGCCACTGCGGAACCGATAGACCAGCACGTTTGACTTGACTGAAATCTCGCCGTTAGCGCTTTCCTGAACCTGAATGTTGGAAACAAACCGGCGCGTTCGGGACCAGGGATACTCCCGATGGGCATGGCGGCTATTCAACCGCTTCACCCGGGCCCGCAAACGGAAGATGTCGTCGTCTATGAAAACCAGGTCGCGTTCGGGGTCTCCCTCGGGCAGGTCGGTGGTGGGAACCACATAACGGGCATCTTCGGTAAAGAGTTCGCTCCAGTCGTCCAGACGCCACTCGTCAAGAATGGTGGCTTCCCTGAACAGGAAGTCCTCAACCTGTTGGCGCAATGTGGGGTTGCTGGCGTGTGCCATCATTCACCTGTCCCAGTTCGGGTTCATCTGCCCATGCCCGGGATAGTTGTAGATTCGCTCTCCGTGGTGTCCCTATCTTGCACGTTGGTCTTGCTGAAGCCTTGCATATTGGCGTGCCATTGACGCCAGAAGCCCCGCATCTGCAATTCATCCGTCCCCTCGGGAACGGTCCTGAGCATTCCCCTGGAGATGTCGGACCACTCGGTTTCGGTAGCCCGGAAGCCGGATTGGCAGGATTCCAAAGCCTCTACATCATCGGGAGTTGCAAATCCTCCCGGCCCAAGGAAAGTCAGATATGAGTCCAACCGAATGGACTGCATTCTCTGGGACTCTTCTCTTGGGACCAGGTGCCAGGCAGTGATTTCCATTTGCTGGGCATCCAGCGGCTCGATATACCTAACCGTGGTGACCATGATGTCGTTGATTATCAGGTTGGGATAGATGAGCAGGTTCCGGTAGGTATCGGCAATCTGGCAGGCACGGCTTTCCCCGTATGTCTCCACCAACTGCTGGCGGGTTTCCGCTACCTCTCCCCTGGTATCCTCTCCGAATAGGGGATGCCAATGGGCGATGGGGCGCCCGTTGCGGGCTGCGGCCTCCACCACGCAGTGCCCGTTGCCCAGGGATTTCGCGGTGGCGGGTACGCGACCGTGCATGGTCTGGCCGCTTTCGTCCGTTCCCAGGCTGGCCATGTAGTCGAGATAAGTCCGATGGGTTGGGACAATGTGGTATCCATCAAGGCTGCTCTCAACCATGAGTTTCCAGTTGGCTTTCACCGTGTATTTGTTGGAACCCGGGATTACCCTCATCCCCGAGCGTGACTGGTCCAGTACCAGGTCGAGGTAGTCTCTGGCTCCTGCCAGATAGGTAATCAGGTCGTCAGCCAGGGGATTGAAGCTCACAAAGTAGAAACCCCGGTAGTTGTCCACCCTGGGCGGTTGTCTGAGGCCCAACTCTTTCCGGTCGAAGGCCGGCCCGTAAGCATCCTCGCCGGGGACCCCGATAAGTTCTCCATAGGTATTGAATGTCCAGGCGTGAAAGAAGCACTGAAAAGACAGAGCGTTCCCGGTGTCCTTGCGGCAGACCAACGCGCCGCGATGGGTACAGGAATTGAGAAAGACCCTTACTTGACCGTCCCGGCTGCGTACCAGGAAAACCGGGCGACCGGCTACCGTGCGGCGCCGGTAATCGCCGGGGTTTTCGACCTCCGAATCGTGCCCAATATACATCCAGCACTTTTCCAGGATCCGCGCTTGTTCCAGGTGGAACAAATCTGCGGAGGTCATGGAGGAACGGTGAACCCTGAAAACGCCTCTATCCCGATCATCTTCCACCAAGTGTTCAATTTCCATGGAACTCCTGTTGTATCATAGGGATTCCGCAAGCTGACGCCAGCTTGAAGCGCCTCTCAAATATGTCAACAAGCGTGGGAATTTTGGAGAAGTATAGGCGTTCCTGACCAAGTCCGCCAGAGATGGGGTTTTAGTTCCGGCGCAAAGAATGGCGGGTCAGGTCTGGAGTTCTTCCAGGTTGCCGCAGACGCGCCGGGCGTAAGAGATGAGGGCGGCTAATTCCTCGTCGTTAAGGCCGGCGCCAATCCGGGTTTCCCGTTCCACTACAACGGCTACCAGTTGGGTGAGGAGCTCACGGCCGGCGTCGGTCAAGACCAGGTTGATGACCCGGCGGTCGTACATACCGGGCACCCGGTCGAGGAGGCCGCGTTCAAACAGGATGTCCACCTGGCGGCTGATAGCCGAAGGGCCAACGGGCAGCAGGCGGGCAATGGCGGTCAGGGTGGTGGACTGGTTGCGGCAGGCGTGGAGAATCCCGAACTGGAGGGGATTGATGTTGAAGGGTTGGAAATAACTCCTAACGTCGCGCAGGGTCATTTCCCCGACTTGGACCAGCCAGAATGCCAGGCCCGAAGGTTCTTGCTCAAACGTATTCTCACTCACTTGCTCAACCACAGCTCCCCCAAGGAATGATAGGATACGCGCCCGCTTGGCCGAAGCGGGTCACGGGCAGGCTGACGGGTCGAACCGGCGGCGGGTTAAGGAAGGGCGGCTTTGGCCGCTTCCTCCGCCGCGTAGTTGGCGATTATCTTTTGACTGGTGGCAAAGAATCCATTTATTTCCTTACTAGTGACGCCGGCCACCAGGACCGCGTTACGGTCTTCCACCCGGTGGATAAGGTCTTCGGTGACATCAATCCCTTCTTCGGTAAGTTCCAGCCGGACCACGCGCCGGTCTTCGCGGGAGCGACTGCGGCCCATTAAGCCCTTGTTGACCAGCATATCAACGGTGCGGCTGATGCGAGAGGCGTCCACCGGCAGCATAACGGTCAAGTCGCGGGCGGTGGTTCCGCCGGTCTCGCGGCACATACGAAGCATGGCGAACTCCAGGCTGGAAATGCCGAAGGGTTCCACTTCTTCCTCAATGACCTTGGCGACCGCATTGACCACGGCGGAGACGCAATATCCCAAATCGTTGGGCAAGAACTGCTGCATCACATGGTTTGTCGGCTCATCGGCCATTGCTCACCCCTGGCCTCTGGGTATATATGCGTCTAATTTCAAATATAATTCATGGAAAGCGTATTGTCAACACTTGTCAACTGTTGCCGCAACAATTTGTCAGAAGTGAATAACTACGTCGGTCAGGGGCGTAATGAAAACAATCCCCCTCTACGAAGGAGGAGCATTGGGGAGTCTAGCTTGGGAAAGGTTTCCACGTAGGGGCTGCCGCCAAGGGGAGGAAACCGGGCAGTTGAGGGAAGGCCGGGGTCTAACTGCCGCCTGGGGAGACCTGGCCCTGGAATTGGGACGCCGGGCCGTTGGGGGCTGATTCGCCGACGCGCTCAAAGATTAACTGACAGATGGGCAGTTCGTTAGGGCGCAGCGTCAGGGGCCAAGGGCCTATGTTGAGCATTTCCAACGCTATTTTCCCGCTCCAGCCAACATGAATAGTAGGGGCGGTGACGTGGACCATAAGGCCGATGCGGGCCAAGGTGCTGCGGCCCTCAACACGGGCGGCGATTCTTGATTCCCGGGGCAATCCCACTTGCTCCCGGGTTACACCCAAAACGAACCCCCACGGTTGCAGGACGAAACAACCCTCGGCGTCGGTTGGCGCGGGAATCAGGTACTGGGAACTCAAAGCCTGGAAATGGACTAGCTTGGAAGGGTCCAGGTTATTGCTCAACCCCATGTCAGTAATCCGGTCAATGCCCTCCGTGTCCCAGACCTGGAACGGCTCTCCCAGGAAAAGGTCCAGGGCCGACGATGAATACTGCGGCCTTTGCGGCAGAGGGTCAATTAACAACTCGCCGTTTTCGATGGCGAGCCTTATTTCATGGTCGCTGAGAATCACGGGTCAGGGTACTTAATTTGAGCGGGGTCCACGAGAAAAGAAGACGGCCCATTCAACGACCCGTGGGGGAAGTAAACCCACACGCCGTCCTCCCGTTCCCGGCGTGGGTCAACGCAAACCCGGACTTTGGCCTCCATTTTTTCCTCGTCCACGTCAATGAAGTTTTTCCATTTTTGTACCCAGGCGTACAGGGGTTCCTTCCGTCCCACGTCCAGTTCAACCCCGTACTCCAGCCCTGGGAAAACGCCGAAACCGTTGGGATTTATTTTGCACTTGATGTAACCGTCCGGCATAAGAATGTTGTCCTCCGTTTGATTTAAGGGGCACCTTACCGATGCAATTTCGTCACGTCAACGGCCGGCTGTCAGTGATGCGGGGGAAATGCCGGAAACGAATCGGGGGCCGGTTTGAGGCCGGCCCCTCTTACGCCAAGCGGCAACGGAAGTCCGCCGGGTTATGTCAGGTCGGCTACCAGGGGGGAAACGTCTTCCATGAGGCGGCGCATGGAGTTCTGCACCAGGGAATGGTCGTCGGGGTCGTGGGTAATCATCAGCAGGTGGCCGAAGCCGCCGATGTCCTCGTACTGGGCGCGGATTTTGTCGGCGCATTCCTGGGGGTCGCCAACAATCCAGACGTTTTCTATCATGTAGTCCACGGTCACGGCCTCGTCGGCCATGTTGGGGTCAACCTTGACGTAGGCCAGGTTGCCGCCGGCCTTGCGGTTCTTCCACTGGTGTTGGTCAAAGGGCCGGCCGAGGACGATGCGGGCCTCTTCCCGGGCCTTTTCCGGGGTTTCCCCGACATACACTTCCCGGCCCAAGCGGAACTGGCTGCGGTCGGCGGCAAGGCCGGTACTGGCGGCGCCGTCTTCCACCGTCTCCCAAAGCTCCTTGGCGTGCTGGGACATGAGGTTGGTCATGGGAATCCAGCCCCGTTCCCCGGCCATGCGGATGGAGTCGGAGCCGGGAGTTGACGCGGCGACGCCGATGGGCGGGTGGGGGAGTTGATATGGCTTGTAGTGCAGCCGCCGTTCCAGTTCCGGGTCGGTTTCGGGGGCGTGAACCTGGTAGTACTTGCCCTCGTAGCCGAAATGACCGTCCTCGGCGCCCCACAGACCCAGGATGACTTCCAGGGCTTCCTTGCCCTGCTCCCTTACGTCGTTCATGGAATTGTATTCGACGCCGTAGAGGTGCAGGTCGGTGGGCAGAGAGCGGACGCCGATGCCCCAGTAGAACCGGCCGCGGGCCATGTGGTCGAGCATGGCGATGCGGTGGGCGGTGTCCACGGGATGATGCAGGGGGAGCATGGTGACGCCGGTGGCGAAAACGATGTTCTCGGTAAGGGCCAGGGCCTTGGCGATGAGCAGTTCCGGCACCGGGGCGTTTTCCCACATCTCGGTGATATGCTCGCCGACCCAAGCCTCATGGTAGCCCAGCTTGTCGGCCAGCACCAGCAGGTCAATGTCGCGGTCGTAAGAGTCGGCATAGCCCCGGTGGGGGGGATGCAGCGGCATCATAAACAGTCCGAATTCCATAAGAATCTCCTCACGAAAAAGCCGCTTCCGGCATGGTTGACTTGGGGCCGATGGTAAAGTAGCGGCCCAAGAGTGTCAAGGTTGGCTAGACCAGAGGGTCCAGCAGGTAGGCGGCGGCCAGGGCCAGCAGGAACCATTCTACGGTGTGGGTGAGGATTCGCAGCAGGGTTACTTTGCGAAAGCCGAATTCCCGCAGTTCCTTGATAACGGCGGCTGAACCCACCAGCCCCAAGCCCACGGCCAGGTTGAAGGGCGATATGGGACTGGGATTGTCCAGAGGCACTATGCCTACCATCCACAGGGTCACGAAGACGACAATCCCCCAAGCGCAAATAACCAGCAGAGCATTGCCTTTTATGGACATGAACGGTTTGCCCTCCGGCCAGCCGGCCCCGCCTACGTGACGCTTAACTCCGCATTCCCCAAACCCTCTACCAGGACGCGGGAAGTGTCTCCGGCGTTCAGGGGTTTGGGCGGGACGATGCTGCCGGTGATGACGACGAATCCGGCGGGGATGGTTACGCCCCGTTGGGACAGCCGGTTGGCCAGCCAGACCAGCGGTTCCAAGGGGTGGCCCATGATGTCGGAGCCAAGGCCCTCGCCCACCACTTCGCCGTTGATTTCCAGGATGCCGCGGGCCGATACCAGGTCAATCCCCCGCCAGTCGGCAACGGCCGGCCCCAACACCACGCCGGCGTTGGATATGTTGGTGGATATGGCCGTCAAGGCCCGGGCCATCCCTTGGAGGTCGGGCGTCCTCATGTCCACCACTTCGAAGGCCGGCATGATTGCGCCGACGGCCTGGGCCACCTTGTCCCTGGTGTAAGGCGCGCCTTCCGGCGGCAAGTCGGCACCCAACTCAACGCCGATTTCACACTCCACCCCCAGCCGGACGTAGGTGGAACTGTCCAGCGTTGCGGGAGAGCGCAGGACGGTGTTTTTGAGCAGCCCGCCGGCGCAAGGCTCGGTCAGGTTGGCCCGTTCCTGCATGGTGGGCGTGGTGTAGGCCAGCTTGTAACCGGCCAGCGGCCCCCAATCGGCGGACAACAGACGCAGCAACTCGTCCTGTACGGAGTAGGCGTCTTCAATGGTTTGGGGAGCCAGATTTTCCGGCAAGGGCTGGAAGGTCTGCCGGGCGCGGTGGGCGTCGTAGAGCAACCGGGCCGCGTCCCTGGCATTATCGGCGGTGGACATACTCTCTCCTCAATGCGATAAACAATGAAGGTTGGGGAAAAGCAAAGGCCGGGGTGCGGCGTCTATCAGCGTTCCCCGGCCAAGGTTTCCCTTGAAGATGCGAGGGGTTAGCTGGCTTCGCTGGGAGCCTCGAAACCGGCGTCGCGGTGGGTGCCGTCGCAGAAGGGCTTGTTGG
The DNA here is from genome assembly GCA_963665735.1 of Dehalococcoidia bacterium. Taxonomy (GTDB): domain Bacteria; phylum Chloroflexota; class Dehalococcoidia; order Lucifugimonadales; family UBA3495; genus CATOSK01. Next base: position 2,984,120 of record OY762444.1, read on the forward strand.
AAGAGGCGCCGCACCGGCAGAGGGAGACCCACTGGCCTTCCGGGATGGTGTAGGGGTTGCCCTGCTGGTCGGCCAGGTCAATAGGCCCGGTGACCCGGTAGGGGCCGTTGGCGCGAATTTCAACCTTAACGTCTGCCATAATTTCCTCCGAAGACGTTGCAAAAAATTAACGCCGTCACAACGCCCGGTGCGTGCGCCAGCGTTTCCGTTACTGTGACATCCGAGGTTTATATTGTCAAGTTGGGATTGTCACCGGACAGTGGGTTGACTGGCCTGGGGGCAGTCGGGTACATTCTTGGGGTCAACCTTTTGCCAAAGTTTGAAACGCGAGGAAAGCGCTTATGCCTCTCTACGAATATCACTGCCCCACCTGCGACAACAAGTTTGAAAAGCTCCAGCCCATGAACTCCACCGGGGCCGACTGCCCGCGGTGCGAACAGCCGGCGCGCCGGGCCATATCGGTTTTCGCCGCCGTTTCCAAGGGAGACAGCGGCCTTAGCGACTTCAGCCCGTTGCCGCCGATGGGCGGGGGCGGTTGCTGCGGCGGTTCCTGCGGACACGGCCACTAGGCAACCGACGTTCCCGACAAGGATTTCTGGATTCCGGCCCCGTATCGTGGTACGGGGCCGGCTTTTCGCCGGAATGACGGTGACAGCAAAGGGGAAAGAACTATCAAGAAGGTTCCCCGGCCTTTCGCTTGGCTGTTGACCCGGCAGAACGGCCCAGCGTCAGCAGGTATAACCCGGCAGCGGCGCCGAGGACCACTGCGGCCAGGACGGAGGCCGCCGCTACTTGCAGCGTGGCGTCGAACCAGAATCCCAAGGGGAACATCATCAACAGGTAGTCCCGCTGAGGGTCTAACTGCCACAGGTCGTTGGAAAAGCTGAGCTGGTGAAAGACCAGGAACAGGGACTCGAATCCCACCGCCGAAAGCAGCCCCACCGTCGCTACCAGCAACAGGGTCAGCAGGCTTCCCGCCAGCGTCCACCGGGCCAGCCGGGGCAGGAAAGCGGCTCCACTCCCAACTAGTCCGCCGACGATTGCCCCCAGCAGGTAAACCAGGGCGATGCCCGCCGCCAGGTAAACGCCCCGCACCAGCCCTTTAACGTCCCTCATGTGATGAACTTCCCGTTGGTTGAAGAGTTCCCGGTCTTCGCCCCAGACTTGCGCCCGCACTTCCAACGGCTCTGCGCCGGAGTTGAAGTAACGCCGGATGCCGGCCCCGGCCCGTTCCAGTTCCGCCGGGGGGATGCCGGTATATTGGGAGACGCCGTACTTGGCGAAACCCCGGCGATACAGTCCGGGGTCGTTGACGGCCCAGGTTACGCTGCCGCACACCAGCAATAGCGGCACCGCCAGCGCGAAGAGCGCGCCCAAGGCTTGAGTCCAGGTTTCCATGACCTTCGGTTCCCACATGACGACTTCACGGTAGCATCGGACGGGTTGCGGGGCAAGTTTGGCGGGTGCCCCAGGGGCGGGGGATAGGCAAGGTTGGTTGCGCCGGGGGATGTGGATTCCCGCTTTCGCGGGAATGACGGGCTGAGTTGCGGGGCAAGTTTGCCGGTTGTCCTGCATGGCGGGGTCGTGTAAGCGTTATAATGTCTCCATGAGTGCAGCAGAATTTTCAGACCGGGACTTGGGGCAATTCCAGACGTTGATGGACATTGTGGAACGTCTGCGGGCGCCGGGGGGCTGCCCCTGGGATAGAGAGCAGACTCACGAATCGTTGAAGCGCAACCTGGTGGAAGAAGCCTATGAGGTGCTGGAGGCCATTGACCTGCAAGACCCGCAACGGCTGTCGGAAGAGTTGGGCGACTTGCTGGTGCAGGTGGCCTTTCACGCCGACATTGCCCGGGAGGCCGGGGAGTTCCAGCCGTCGGACGTGCTGAGCAGCGTCAACCGCAAGCTGGTGCGCCGCCATCCCCACGTTTTCGGCGATGCCAGCGTTGCCGATGCCCGCGAGGTGGAACGGAACTGGGAACGCATCAAGGAACGGGAACGCCAGGAAAAGGGCGAGACCCGCTCGGTGGTTGAAGGAATCCCCAGAGACCTGCCGGCCCTGAGCTACGCTCAATTGATGCAAGACCGGGCGGCCAGGGCCGGCTTTGACTGGGATGACCTTTCCGGCGTCCTCGACAAAATCGTGGAGGAGGCGCAGGAACTGCGGGAGGCAGCCGGCGGCATGGCGGGCAAGTCCTCCGGCCCTCCCTCCGCCGATACGATTCACGAACTGGGAGACCTGTTCTTTGCGATGGTCAACCTGGCCCGATGGCTGAACGTCCAGGCGGAGGACGCCTTGCGCCAGGGCAACCGTCGTTTCCAGTGGCGTTACACCAAGATGGAAGAGTTGGCCCGGCAGCGGGGGCTGGACTTCGCGGCTATGCCCCTGGACGACAAGGAAAAACTTTGGCAAGAGGCCAAGGGACTGGAGGGGTAAGGGCCGGTCAGGATAGTTGAAAAGTCCATCGACGTGAATTTCACCCCCATTCCTTCGGCGCCGCTCAGGACTGGCTCTAACTTTCCCCCGTCAAGGGGGAAGGGACTATTGAAATACCTCCCGATGCTGCTACTACCGGCTTGGCAATCGTCCTGCGGGGCGGGATTCTCACGTACCCCCTAGCGGTTGTCATAGTTCGCCGGAATGACGAAAACAGACGCTTGCATACTTCCGTCCTCAATACGACGACACCCCTCTATGTTCCGTGGCAGCGCTTGTACTTGCGGCCACTGCCGCAGGGACATTTTTCGTTGCGGCCAATCTTGCGGTCCTGGTCGCGGCGGATAAACTTCTTTTCTTCGCAGGCGTTGCAGGTGCAGGCCGGCGGGTGTTCCCGAATCCATCCGGGTCTGACCATTGCGGTTTTTCACCCCCTTTTCTTCGGCTAGGCTCGGGACAGGCTCTGACTTCCCCCGGCAAGGGGGAGGGACTGGATTCCGGCCCCGTATCGTGGTACGGGGCAGGCTCTTCGCCGGAATGACGAGTCGAACTGCGCGGCGGCGGGTTGGCGCGTTCAGTCCGGCCAGTGTTCGGCGGACAGCAGGGACGGCTCCAGCATATACAGCCCGCCGGACATCAGGCCGGCCATGCCGGACAGGGACGCCAACCCCGCGGCCCGGGCGTCGCTCCGTCCGGTCAGGCGTTCCGCCAGACTGCGGTGGGGCCGAATCCAGCGGGGCCGGGGACGGGCCTTGCCCAACGCGGCGGCCCAGACCAGGGCCTCGTCAAAGTCGCCCATCTCGTCCACCAAACCCATTTCGTGACCGGCGCGGCCGGTGTAAAGCTCGCCGGTAGCCAGTTCCCGCACCTTTTCCTCTTCCATTGAACGGCCCTGGGACACCACGCCGACGAAGGTATCGAACATTTCGTTGATAAGGCTCTGGAACTTGTCCGCCGCCTGGTCGCTGGGCCGCTGCCAGAAGGCGGTCATGTCCTTCAACGGCCCGCTCTTGTAAACCGACATTTCCACGCCTACCCGTCCCAAGAGCTGTTCCAGGATGGGCTGGATGTAGATTACGCCGATGGAGCCGACCATAGCGGTGGGTAGGGCAATCACCTTGTGGGCGGCGCAGCAGATGTAATATCCGCCGGAGGCCGCCATGCCCCGCACGTAGGCCACCACGGGCTTGCGCTGGGCCATCTTCCTGACGGAGTTGTAGAGCAAGTCGGAGGCGGCAGCCGAACCACCGGGGGAGTTGATGTCCAGGATGACCGCCCGGTAGCGGGGGCTGCGGGCCAGGGAGTCGAGCAAGCGGGAGTAGGCGGGTTCCCGAATCCTGGAACCGATAACGCCGTGCATTTCAACCACCGCCACGCCGGGACGCCGCCGCATGGATGGGGCCATGTTGTTACTCCTCTAACCGGGGGCCGATTGGATGCTATTGTACCCTATCCGGCGGGCCGGGGGCCGGCTGTCCCAAGGTCTGCCGTTTGGCTGCCACGGTCATTCCGGCGTAGGCCGGAATGACGGGCTGGATTGCGCGGGGGTAGGGCGCACAGCCGTGCGCCCCTACGGGTTTTGGCAACAGGAAGTTTCCGCAGGGTAGAGTTCCGTTTCAGGTGGTTTTCGTGCATTGATGGGCAAGTATAAACATCGTGATGTTCCTGGATTCCGGCCTGCGCCGGAATGACGGGTTGGATTGCGCGGGGGTAGGGGCGCACAGCCGGGCGCCCCTACGGGTTTTGGCAACAGGAAGTTTCCGCAGGGTGGAGTTCCGTTTCAGGTGGTTTTCTTGCATTGATGGGCAAGTATAGACATCGTGATGTTCCTGGATTCCGGCCTGCGCCGGAATGACGGGTTGGATTGCGTGGGGGTAGGGCGCACTGCCGTGCGCCCCTACGGGTTTTGGCAATAGGACGTTTCCGCAGGGTGGAGTTCCGTTTCAGGTGGTTTTCTTGCATTGATGGGCAAGTATAAACATCGTGATGTTCCTGGATTCCGGCCTACGCCGGAATGACGGGTTGGATTGCGCGGGGGTAGGGCGCACAGCCGTGCGCCCCTACGGGACTCCGGCGTTAGCTGGCGCGGTGGATGGGCTTGATGTTGCGGACGGCGGCGATTCGTTCTTCGGCCAGGCGGTCGGCGGCCTGGGCGGTGGTGATTTCCTCCCGCTTGGATACCTGGATAACCCGGCTCATGATGTCGTAGATGCGCTCGGTCTTTTCCCTGGCTCGCTCCGGGTTGTAATCGGCGCCGATTTCGGCCTCGACGTTGATGATGCCGCCGGCGTTGATAACGTAGTCGGGGGCGTAGAGGATGCCGCGGCGGTGCAGTTCCTCGCCGTCGGCCTCGGTCAACAACTGGTTGTTGGCGCCGCCGGCCACTATGCGGCAGTTGAGCTTGGGAATGGTGTCGGGGTTGATGACGCCGCCCAGGGCGTTGGGGGAAAAGATGTCGCTGTCCACGTCGTAGATTTCTTCGGGGCGGACGACTTCGATGCCCATGCCCCGCGCTCGTTCCAGGGGTTCCGGGTAAACGTCGGTAGCCACCACCCGCGCCCCTTCCTTCAGCAGGTGGTGGGCGGTGTTGAAGGCGACCTTGCCGAATCCCTGCAAGGCAACTCTTATCCCGGTCAGGGAGTCGGTTCCCCAGACCTGTTTGGCGCAGGCTTTCATGCCCATGTAAACGCCGAGGCCGGTCATTATGGAAGTGTCGCCGCTGCCCCCGGAGGAAATGGGCAAACCGACGACGTGCCGGGTTTCCTGGCGGATGTACTCGAGGTCGGAGCCGGTGCTGCCGACGTCGGTGGTGGTCAGGTAGCGGCCCCCCAGGGTGTCCACGAAGCGGCCATAGGCGCGGAGCAGGGCCTCGGTCTTCTGGGTGCGGGAGTCGGCGATGATGACGGCCTTGCCGCCGCCGAGGGGCAAATCGGCCACCGCCGACTTGTAGGTCATGGCGCGGGAAAGGCGGAGGGCGTCGGTAATGGCGTCTTCCTCGGTGGCGTAGGGCCAGATGCGGGTGCCGCCGCAGGATGGCCCCAGGGTGGTGTCGTGGATGGCAACCAAGGCTCTGAGGCCCACCGCCGGGTCGGTGAACATCGCCAGTTGTTCGTAGCCGTACTGGGCCATGCGGTCGAAAATCTGCATTGCGGCGCCTCCTTAATCAGGGGGATAGGCCAGGGAAGGGGGGCACACTTCAATTATACCTGCGCCGATGCCCCGGCAACACTGATTGAGCGGCGCGGGTTGGGGCGTTTGGGTTGACCGCCGCCGCGGCCCGGCCCCTGAATAGGGGGGCGGCGGGTGAAAATTTTACCTTTTTGTCCATTTTCGTCCATTTTTGACCATTTGAGCGTGGATTGGGGGGTTGGATGTGTCCAAGGTGTGTCCATTTTGGGGGAAATTTGGGCGGTTTTGGCGATTTTGGACACTTTTTGGGCGGGTTTTGGTCAAGGTCTTACCCCCTCCCCAGCCCTCCCCCTGATAGGGGGCGGGGGTTTTGACCGGAGATATGACGGCGGGTGAAATTTTGCTTTTTTGTTGGAAAAAGCGCTCATCCTTAATCAAAAGCGCTCATTTAAGCGTGGATTTGGGAAGTCCGATGCGCTCAAAAGCGCTCATTTTCGGGGGAAAAATGATTAGTTTTGAGCGGTTTTGACCATTTTTGAGCAGGTCTATTCGGTTGTTTTGGGGCCTCCTTTTGGTTGGTTTTGGGGTTCCGGCGTTGGGATTTTGGTTGCCGATTTTCCAGGGATTGCCCGGCCGGGCGTTCCGGCTTTGCCCCGTCCCTTCAAGGGGGACGTGGCGCCCGCCGGTGGGTATGGGCGACTACCGCCGCTACCACCCCGCAGGGGAGCAGCCACCCGTCGTCCAGGGGCACGGGCCGACTACCGCCGCTACCACCCCGTAGGGGAGCAGCCACCCGTCGTCCAGGGGCACGCCCGACTTTTGCCGAAGCCGCCGCTCGGTGGAGGGGGCTGGATGGCGCCCGTCGGTGGGGGCAGTTGCCGCAGCGGAGTCGTTAGACCTCGCATCGGATAAGAGCCATGGTTATCCGGGAGGGACTCTCGACGCAAACGGCGGGGCGGGTTGCTGCATAGGCGGTTCCTCCGATGGTTGGGATTGGGGGTTCCTGGGATGTTGCCGATGCGGTAATCATAGAACGGGTGTACGGTCTTTGTCAATGGGAGTTTGGTCAGTTGGGGGGACGCACCCCCTCCCCAGCCCTCCCCCTGGTAGGGGGAGGGGGTTATTGATGAGGTGTCTAGTGGGCGCAAGACTGGTTTGGGGCGGGGGTTACTGGATTCCGGCTTTCGCCGGAATGATGGTAGTTGGGGTGGGCGATGTTGGTTCCAGGCGAGGATGTGGATTCCGGCGAAAGCCGGAATGACGGGTTGGGGTGTGGGGTTGGTTTCGTGGGTGTATGGTTGGTTTACGGTGGCGATGGTAGGGCAACCACAAGGGTTGCCCCTACGGGGGGTTGGGGAGGATTTGTTTCCGGCAACCGGGTCGGTGGTGAAGGTTGGTAGGGGCGCACGGCCGTGCGCCCCTACGGTCGGTCAGGGGTGTTTCGTGCGGGCGAGGTTGGCGGCGGGACGGGGGTTGGCTGCCCCCTAGCGGCCGGTGCGGCGGGCTATCATGGCGTCGGCCAGGGGGCTGGCGCCGGGGCGGACTACTACGTTGACCAGGGACGGCAGCCCGGACTGCAAGGCCCTTTCCACCGCCGGGGCTACTGCGTCGGGCGTTTCTACAAATTCGGCGTGGCCGCCGATGGCCTCGACTACCTTATCGTAGCGGATGAAACGCAGGTCGGTGCCAATGGCCCGGTTGTAGTAGGCCAGTTGGAAGGTCTTGTCAATGCCCCAGTTGGAGTCGTTGCCCATGACGACGGTGATGGGCAGGTTGTGGCGGATGCAGGTGTCGTACTCCATAGTGTAGAACCCGAAGGAGCCGTCGCCGCTGAAAACCAGCACCCGGCTGTCGGGTTCGGCCAGCTTGGCAGCCATGCCGTAGGGGATGCCGGCCCCCAGATGGCTCAACGGCCCCAACCGGAGGAAGTGGCCGGGCTTTCGGGCTTTCAGGTAGGAACGGCCCCATTGAACGTAGTCGCCGCCGTCCATGACGATAAAGGTATTGTCGTCAATCAGGGGTTCCAAGCCGGTGTAAACGTCCAGGGGGTGCATGGGGTCTTCGCCGGTGGCGCGGCCGGCCAGTTCTTCCAGCCATGAATCCCTTTCGCGGCGGATTTCGGCAATCCACGGCCCGGCGTTGGCCTGGCCTTTCTGTTGAGCGGCGGCGGTCAACTGCTCGGTGATGGCGCCCAGGTCGCCCAGCAGTCCCACGGCCACGCCGCGGTTGCGGCCAATTTCAGCCTCGGCGGGGTCGGCCTGGATAAGCCGGGCGTCGGGGTCGAATATCTGGCCGTAGCGGTAGCGGTGGTCAAGGCGCTTGCCCAGCAGCAGCACCACGTCGGCCTCGCGGAACTTGCGGGCGGCGCGGTTAAGCGCGCCGTCGGCGTAGCCAAAACAGAGGGGATGCTCGTCGTCAATCAGCCCGCGGGCCTGCTCGACGGTGAAGATGGGCGCGCCGGTGGCTTCAACCAGCGATTCCAGTTGCTCCGGGGATACCGAGTAGCGGGCCGGGTTGCCGACGATAATGACCGGGCGTTGGGCGTTGGAGAGCAGGGACGCGGCCTCGTCAATCAGGGCGGCGTCGCCCTGGGGACGGCCCATGTTGCGGTACTCATGGGGCAGGTAGGGGGGCAGTTCCTCTTCGGAGACGGTTTGTTCCTGGATGTCAATGGGGAGGGTCAGATGGACCGGGCCGGGCCGGCCGGACATGGCGGTGCGGAAGGCGGTGGCGACGTATTCGGGGATGCGGCGGCGGTCGTGGATGAGCCAGGAACCCTTGGTTACGGGGGCGGCCATGCTCACCTGGTCAATTTCCTGGAAGGTGGTCATGCCCTTTTCGGGGAGTTCGGCGGCGCCGGCGACGAATATGACGGGGCTTTCGGAGGTGTAGATGGCGGGGAGGCCGGAGATGGCGTTGGAGAAACCGGGGCCGCCGGTGAACATGGCGACGGCGGGCCGGCCGGTGATGCGGGCGTAGCCGTCGGCTATGTGCATGGCGGCGCCTTCGTGGCGGGTGTCAATGAACTCGATGCCTTCGTCAGCGGCGGCGTCCACGAGGGGCAGGATGGTGTCGCCGACGATGGTAAAGACTTTCTGGATTCCTTCCTGCTTGAGGCAGCGGACGAAGAGGTGACCACCGTTGAGAGCGGGCATGACGGCTCCTTAAAAACGCTTAGCGAGGTTTGCGGCGCTTGTCCTTCTTGGGTGATGACGCGAATTTACCCTGCCGGAGCAAGGCCAAGTTTCTACGCATGGTATGGATGTCCATCTTTAAGGGAGGGAATCTGCGGGGTTTTTTCTTGGAGACCATGTTTGCCTCCCTTTCGCAATCAGGGTACGTATATCCTAATGTCTGTTCAACTGCTTACTATAATATATGAAAAATTCCCGACTTTGCATCCACTGATGCGGGACGATTGCAAAGTCCATCTCCCAACGGAGGGATATGGTTTGGGACAGAGATACATTTCCCCTGAGTTGGCACTCACCCCCATCCTAACCTTCCCCCGTCAAGGGGGAAGGGACTATTGAAATACCTCCCAATGCTGTTGCTACCGACTTGGAAATCGTCCTGTCCACTGATGCTTAGGGCAATCGCATTTGGGACTTAATGCCAATCCCCCTATACCCGCCAACTGGGAGGGACTTGCGATATACTCCCCGGTATGGGCACTCTTTGCGTTGTGGGGACACCCATTGGCAACCTGGAAGACCTTACGCTGCGGGCGGCGCGGGTCCTGGGGGAGGTTGGCCTGGTGGCCGCCGAAGATACCCGCGTCACCCGCAAGCTGCTGAATCACCTGGGGGTGAAGGCGCGGTTGACCAGTTGCCACCGGCACAACTGGCCCGACAAGCTGCCGGTTATCCTCAAAGCCCTGGAATCGGGGGACGTGGCCCTGGTGACGGACGCCGGGATGCCGGCAGTCAGCGATCCGGGGAGCGAAGTTGTGGCGCAGGCGGCCGCTGCCGGTTTCCGGGTGGAGGTTATTCCGGGGGTTTCCGCCGTGACGTCGGCGTTGGCGGTGTCCGGGCTGCCGGCCGATTGTTTCTTGTTTGTGGGGTTTCTGCCGCGACGCCGGCGGGAACGGGAGCGGCGGTTGTTGGAGTCGTCGCGTTCTGCGGATACGCTGGTTTTCTTTGAGGCTCCGCACCGGCTTACCGATACGCTGGAGGACTTGCGCCGGGCCTTGGGAGACCGGGAAGTTGCGGTTTGCCGGGAGTTGACCAAGCGTTACGAGGAAGTCTTTCGGGGCACACTTTCGGAGGCCGTCGTACACTTCACTGCTCCCCGGGGGGAGTTCGTGCTGGTGGTGCGGGGGGCTGACGATGCGGACGCCGGCCAGGGCAAGGAAGTGGACTCGGAAACCGTGTTCCAGGAATTGCTGACCCGACGCCAGGCCGGGGGCAAGGCCAGGGAGTCCGTGGCTGAAGTCGCGGCTTTTTCCGGTTGGCCCCGGCGTCGGGTTTACGAGGTATGGCTGACGACTGCCGGGGAAAGTCCGGGAGGTTCGCCGTAGTTTATGACCGGGAAACCCGGCATGACGGGCTGGGCCGTTATCGAGGATGCTTGTCCATGAGTATGTTGTCCTATGCTGCATTTTCTGGATTCCGGCCTACGCCGGAATGACGGTGGAGGGCGGGCGATTCCACTCATACGGGTTGCGCTGGTATCGAGGATGCTTGCCCATGAGTATGTTGTCTTGTGCTAGATTTTCTGGATTCCGGCCTACGCCGGAATGACGGTTGGGGGGCCGGCATGACGGTTGGGGGTGGTTCGACAGGCTCACCACGAACGGGTTGGCGGGGGTTTCCTGGATTCCGGCCTACGCTGGATGACGGTGGAGGGCGGGCGATTCCACTCATACGGGTTGCGCTGGTATCGGGGATGCTTGCCCGTGAATGCGTTGTCCTATGCTAGATTTTCTGGATTCCGGCCTACGCCGGAATGACGGTGGAGGGCGGGAATGACGGTTGGGGGTGGTTCGACAGGCTCACCACGAACGGGTTGGCGGGGGTTTTCTGGATTCCGGCCTACGCCGGAATGACGGTGGAGGGCGGGCGATTCCACTTTTTGCGCGGACTCGGATTCCGGCTTTCGCCGGAATGACGGTGGAGGTTGGTTTTCATCCCCCATTCATTCGGCTACGCTCAGGACAGGTTTCGCGGGGATGGCGGGTTGAATTTTGCCAGGGGGACGGGAGGGACGGTTGAAATTCGGGTTGTGCGTTCTGGGGTGTGGGAGTTTCGCGGCTACTTTTGCTCGCGCTTTGGCTCCTTTGCGGGATGAGGTTGACCTTTACTTTGCCAGCCGCAGCTCGGCCCGGGCCGGGGAGTATGCCGCCCGGTTTGGCGGCGTGGCGGCTTTCGGTTCCTACGATGCGGCGGTGGCTGACCCGCGGGTTGACGGGGTGTATGTCTGCACACCCCACCATTTGCACCTGGCCCACGTGGAACTGGCGGCAGCGGCGGGCAAGCCCATCCTGCTGGAAAAACCCATCGCTCGCAGCCTGGAGGAAGCGGAGGCAATCATATTGGCGGCCCGGCGGGCCGGGGTTACTCTGATGGTGGCCGAAAATTACCATTTCCTGCCGGTGGTCAGGGCTTGCAAGGGGTTGGTGGACGACGGGGCAATCGGCCCGGTGCGGTTGGCTCAGGCGCAGGAAGAGGCTCCCTTCCGTCCCGGAGGGTGGCGCGCGCGGCGGGAGTTGAGCGGCGGCGGCGTGCTGATTGACGGGGGAATCCACAAAGTCCATTTCCTGCGCTGGCTGCTGGGGGAACCGTCCCAGGTTTATGCGGCGGAGTTGTCCCACGGGCTGGCCGGGCATGAGGGGGAGGACGGCGTGGCGTTGACCCTGCGCTGGCCCGGCGGTGCGGTGGGGCTGATTAACCACGCCTGGACGGGGGCGCGCCGTCCGTGGCCGCAATGGGCGTCGGTTTCCGGCCCCGGCGGGCGGATTTACTTCGAGGTTGAGAGTGACCGGCTGCGGCTGGAGCGGGCCGACGGTGAGGAGACGCTGGAATTGCCCCACGACTCCGGCGGGTTGTTGGGCATGGCGCGGGAGTTCATCGCCAGCGTCGGGGAGAGCCGGACGCCGGAAACGCCGGGGGAAGAGGGGTTGAAAGACCTGGCGGTGGTGTTGAAAGCCTATGAGTCTATGAAAAGCGGGGTGGCGGCGGTTTTGGGTTGAGGGGTGACGGTCAGGGCGATTGCAAAGTCCATGTCTCCCGCGGTGGGAGATAGTCCAGGACAGGGATACATTCCCCTGATGTAACGTTCACCCCCATTCCTTCGGCGCCGCTCAGGACAGGCCCTAACCTTCCCCCGTCAAGGGGGAAGGGACTATTGAAACGCCCTTGTCGTCATTTCTACCGACTTTGCGATTGCCCTGGGGTGACGGTCAGGACGATTGCAAGGTCTGGATACCAATGCCACGGACAGGAATGTCCATGCCACCAGCCAAAAGTCCATGCTACGGACAGGACGGCCGTGAGCCCCTACTTGGCAATCGTCCTGGGGTGACGGTTGGTTGTTGATAAGGGCTGGCTGTAACTGTAATATCCCCGCAAGCCGCCCGAATGGTGAGGGGATAGCGTGACAACGGTCAACTTTATTCAGGAGCAGTTGTCCGTATCTTACGTTAGGGCCGTGGTGTTTCGCACCGGGTTTAACCTGTACCGACCGGAGATTGACAACCACGGGATAGACGGCACCATCGTTAACCCCGCTGCCAGGGGTGTCAACCGGGTTGATTACCAACTCAAGGCGACTACCCGTTGGCAAGTCAACGGCGATGTGATTCTCTATGACTTGAGGGTTGAGGACTACAACCGATTGGTCAGAGAGGATGATGTGCCAAGGGTTCTGATTTTGTTTTTGATGCCTAACGACGAAGGCCAATGGTTGGCCCAAAGCCGGGAGGAATTGTGCCTACGGAAGTGCGCGTTTTGGGCCGATTTGATGGGAAAGGCGCCGTCCGCGAACACTTCCACAGTGCGGGTTGAGGTGGCTTCGGCGGATGTATTTGACGGGAATGGCTTGCTCAATATGTTCAGCCGTCTGACGGTGTAACGGAAATCCGGTATGGACGTGCAAATCAAAGATGCGGCAGCCCTGGGCCGGGTATCCCCGGCGATGCTGCAAGCCTACCTCCAGGCCAACGGGTGGGTACACGAGCAGACGTGGCGCAACCGGATTCTGGTCTGGTCTAAATCCCACAACGAACAGGCCAAGGAAATTCTGGCGCCGGTGCGGGAACACTCCGACGCTTATGCCCTGCGGATTTCCGAAGCGGTAGCCCTGCTCTCCGAAATCGAAGGCCGCTCTCAACTGGAAATCTACTATGACTTGATGGCGACCGGGGCTGACGTTATCCGGCTGCGGCCCTTGAACGGGGCCGGGCAATCCGGTTGGAGTCTGGGCGAAAGCGCGGACTTTCTGGCCCATTCCCGCGACCTGATTATGGCGGCGGCCCGGGCTGCCGAGCGTCCGGGCCAGCCGGTGTACCGGGGGCGGGCCAGCGGGGAAGTTACGGACTACGTGCGGGGAGTGCGCCCGATGCCGGGATATGAAACCGGGCCGGCCTTGACGCTCCATTCCCCGGTGCCGGCCGGATATGCCCGACAATTGGATTTGGGCGACTCGGTTCGTGCGCCGTTCCCCCGGCGCGCCGTACTAGCCTTGAGTTCGGGCCTTCAAGGGGCGAAGCTGACCGCCGAAACTGCGAATGCCGGGGGCGATATTTCCAAGGCATTGGAAGAAAACACGCCCCAGGGACTCAGCGCCAATCTTTGCGATGCGGTGGCTGCTTTGGCGCGTCGCGGGAATGGCGTTGGGGTAAACCTGTCCTGGGCGATTTTGCGGCCAGCCGATGCCCCTGATGATGAGTTCCCATTTACGGAGAGCGCCGCCGACGTTTTGGCCGACAGCGCGGAGTTGCTGCGGCAAAACAGCCCGTTTAACGATGCCCACGTCACTGGCGAGATTGTCCGGCTGGAACGTCCATCGCGGGAGGAATTTGACGGCCGGTCGGTGGTATTGTATCTGCTGGACGGTCGCCCGGTGGGGTTGCGCGTCCAGTTTGATATGGCTGACCGGGATGAGGTATTGGCCGCTTTTCAGGATAGCAGCGAAATCAGCCTGGACGGAGATGTTCACCGGGAAGGCCGGCAGTATGTGTTGAAGAACCCCCGCAATTTCAGGGTGGTTGGAAAAACGGCATAGCCGCCGCTGGCGCTGCCCGACTTAGCGGCCTTGTTTTATGTAGTCGGAGAGTTTTTCGGCTATCATTATGGTGGTGGCGTTGGTGTTGGCGCGGATGCAGTCGGGCATGACTGAGGCGTCGGCTACCCGCAAACCTTCTACTCCCTTGACTTTGAGGTACTGGTCAACGACGGCCATCGGGTCCGAGTCGGGGCCCATCTTGCAGGTGCCGGAAACGTGGTGGGAAGTTCCGGAGTTGCGGCGCAGCCAGTCGTTCAACGCCTCGTCGGACTCCAGTTCCTCGTCGGTGGGCATCAGCCTTTCCAGCAGCATACCGGCGAAATCGGGGTGCTCGGCCAGGCGGACGCCGAGACGTATCGCCTCTCTCATGCGGCGCAGGTCTTCCTCTTCCTGGTAGTAGTTGTAGTTGAGCCGGGGCTGGACGTGGGGGTCGGTGGACTGCAAGGTCAACTCGCCCTGGCCCAAGGCCAACTGCAAGCTGGCGCTCATGCCGATGTAGTTGACGTCGTCCTCGACAACTACCTGGGCGGGGCGGTGTTCGCTGGTCATCAGCATGGGGCTTAGCTGCATATCGTTGCGAAGGTCGGAACCCTCGACGGTGTAGCGCAATCCCACCTGGATTACCGGGGCCTGCAAGTCGGGCGGGTCGCCGGTGGCGTGGTAAATGACGGCGGCGGAGGGATGGTCGCGCAGGTTCTGGCCGACGCCGGGCGAGTCGTGGACGACTTCGATGCCGAAACTTTGCAGATGCTCCGCCGGGCCGACGCCGGAAAGCATCAACAGCTGGGGGGAGGCGATGGCCCCGCTGCTGACGACGATTTCATCGGCATCAACGGTAAAGACTTCGCCGCCGCTTTCGGCTTCAACGCCAATTGCCCGCTTGTCGTCGAAGAGGACGCGGCGGGCGGTGACGTTGGCCCGGATGGTCAGGTTGAGGCGGTGGCGGGCCAAGTCCAGGTAGTTGATGGCGTTGCTCATCCGCACGCCGTCAATGGTGTTGCGGGCGCGGGGAGAGACGCCGGTGGATTCGGGGTGGTTCTGGTCTTGGTCAATGGGGTAGCCTTCGGCGACGCAAGCCTGCTCGAAGGCCAGGGCGTGGGGCAGCCATTCGCTGCGGGGGGCGCGGCGCACCGGCACCGGGCCGTCGGTGCCGTGGAAGTCGTCGCCGCCGAAGTCGAGGTCGGTTTCCAGCTTGTTGAAGTAGGGCAGCACCCTGGTGAAACCCCATTCGTCGTTGCCCCATTCGGCCCAACGGTCGTAGTCCTCCGGGATGCCGCGGAACAAGACCTGGCCGTTGACGGCGCTGGAGCCGCCGGTGGTTTTGCCGCGGGGGATAATCAACTCGGTCTGCTCCGGGGTCAGTTGGGCGGTGTAGCCCCAGTTGTGGGGGCCGTAGGCGGACAGCCAGACGTTGTTGCCCAGTTTCAGGTCGTCGGGGAGCGTGTCGAAGTCGGGATAGTCGGGGCCGGCTTCCAGCAGGAGGACGGAACGCTGGGGGTCTTCGGACAAACGGCTGGCGATGGCGCATCCGGCGGAGCCGCCGCCTACCACGATGACATCGTACTTCATGGCTTTCCTTCCTTAGTAAATGGAAAATGTGTGAAAACGCCGGGGTTTCGCCCTCGAGTATGCCGTCATGCGCCTGGGATTTCTGGATTCCGGCTTTCGCCGGAATGACGGTATGGTTTCACTGCACTGTCACCCTGAACGATTTTTCACCCAGGGTCTAAAATTCCTCCCGATAGGCGGCGTTGGTTTCGGACAAGGGCTTGAGATTCTTCGCTGCGCTCAGAATAACATGGGGGGCGCTCAGAGTGACATGGAAGGGCGGGCGATTCCACCCTTTGCCCGGACTTGGATTCCCGCTTTCGCGGGAATGGCGGGTTGGGGTGGTTCGACAGGCTCACCACGAACGGGATGGCGGGGGATTTCTGGATTCCGGCTCCTTCGGATACGCTCAGGACAGGTTTCGCCGGAATGACGGGTTGGGGCGGTTTCACCCCCTCCCTAACCCTCCCCCTGGTAGGGGGAGGGGATTTTCGTACATCCCTTTCAGACAGGGGGTTGACCCATCTTCTACGCCAGGGGGATGGGATTTTCGTACACCCCTTTCAGACAGGGGGTTGACCCATCTTCCACGCCAGGGGGATGGGATTTTCGTACACCCCTTTCAGCAGACAGGGGGGTTGACCCATCTTCTACGCCGGGGGGAGCGGCTGTTCGGTGATTTCGATGTTTAGGATTTCCAGGCGTTCCGCCGGGCGGGAGTTTTCGCCGCCGGAACCGCGGGTTACTGACGAGTTGGCCAGGGCGTCCAGGGTCTCTTCGCCGGTCAGCATCATGCCGAAGATGGTGTAGTTGGGGGGCAGGTTGACCTGCCGGCCGTGGACGATGAAGAACTGGCAGCCGTTGGTGTTGGGGCCGGCGTTGGCCATGGCCAGCGTGCCTTTGACGTAAGAGCGTTTAACTTCTTCGTCCGGGAAGGTGTAGCCGGGGCCGCCGGTGCCGTCGCCCTTGGGACAGCCGCCCTGAATCATGAAGTCCTTGATGACCCGGTGGAAGCAGCCGCCTTCGTAAAATCCGTCGCGGGCCAAAAATACGAAGTTGTTGACCGCGCGGGGGGCCTCGGCCGGGAAAAGTTCGATAACGATGTCGCCCTGGCCGGTCTTGACGGTGGCGGTGTAGCGCATGGATGGGTTGAGGATTAAGGCGGGGGAATGCTGGTACTGTTTCGGCGGCATTTTTCTTTCCTTATATAAAGATAGGATGGATGGAG
This sequence comes from Dehalococcoidia bacterium, assembly GCA_963665735.1. GTDB lineage: Bacteria > Chloroflexota > Dehalococcoidia > Lucifugimonadales > UBA3495 > CATOSK01. The sequence goes on from OY762444.1 coordinate 3,000,685, forward strand.
GATGACGGTGGACGTCGGGGCGGCTGCGCCGGGACAAAAACACGGGGGCCTGGCCGAAACGCCAAGGCCCCCAAACCGCCGGTGACGGAAAACGAAGAGAGCCGGGGCGCGCCGGAGGGGGCGTACCCCGGTTGGGGCAGGCTATTCGTAGCTGGCCCGGGTCTTGCTCTCGGCCCAAGCGACAATCTTGGGCAGGACGGCGTTGACTTCGCGCTGGTCGAAGTTGCGGGCGGTTTCGTCGGCGCCGCAGCGGAGCAGCATGACGGGCAGGCGGTGGCGAATCTTGTCCAAGGCCCACTCGACGGAGCCGCCCTCGGCGGTGTAGTCCAGCATCAGGCGCTCGTTCTGCTTGATGTTGGCGTTGCGGTAGTGGTAGTGGGGTTCGTACTTGAAGCAGTCCAAGCGGAGCAGTTCCTTGTCGTCGCCGGGGATGTCGTTGCCGTAAACGTGGATGCAGATACCCTCGTCGTTCTTGGCGCCGACGCCGGTGCGATACATGAGGCCGAAGGTAACCGCTCCCGCAGGAATCAGCTCCTCGGTTCCGGCGACCGACCCGCCCATCTGAGCGTGCATAGCCTGAGTCATGGTTCTGTTCCTCCTCCCTGATAAAGTTTTGTGGGGAAATCCGCGGCCACTTGGGGCCGTTGCGGTGATTATACTCCCCCAAGACCGGGATTGGTCAAATCCGGGTTGATTGGGGTGGGGAATCGCCGCGGGAATTACCCCCACCCCAGCCCTCCCCCTGGTAGGGGGAGGGGGTTCTGGCCGGTTGCCGTCGGAAGGGGGTAGGGGCGCACGGCCGTGCGCCCCTACGTTTGCGGGTCAAACATCCGTTGGGGACGTAGGAAGCCGGGGGAACGACCCCCACCCCAACCCTCCCCCTGGTAGGGGGAGGGGGTTCTGGCCGGTTGTCGTTGGAAGGGTAAACATCCGCAGCGGCGGCGGGTTGGGGTGGGGTGGGTTACGATTGGCATACACTGTTGCGGGCTGGGGCGTCATTTTGGAACCAAAAAATTTAGTTGGTGAAATATGCTTGACAATTGTTTTGGCGGGGTCTATCTTATGCGGCAAGAGTCCCAACCCACGCATTGTCCCAATTCGGCGAATATATAAAGGAGGAGGCAGAATGCTTAAGATTGGGCATGAGGTCGTCAGACCCGGCAAGACCCACACCGATGAGCCGGTAACCATCGGTATTCCGGAAGAGCTGGCCACGACCCCCGGGGTTCCCTTGAACCAGCGGGAAGTTGACTGGTACTCCCGGGAGTATCCCCTGGAGAGCATGAACATCACGGAGCGGGCTTCCCGCGACTGGGCGAACACCCTTCGCGACCAGCACGTTGAGATGCGGGAAATCCGCAAGGAACACGAGAAGCTGAACCGGCCGCTGATTATGGCCGCCCGGGCCAGCTCGGAACTGGAACCCACCGCCGAGCCTACGGGCGAGGACGTTACCGAAGTCATCAAAGCCAAGGCCCGCGAGCTGGGCTTCGTCGAAGTCGGCATCACCGCCTTTGACCCCCGCTACAGCTACAGCAGCAAGAAGAACCAGAGCACCTTCTACCAGCACTTCATCGCTCTGGCTTTCGAGCAGGACTTTGAGCCGACCCAGACCATTCCCAGCGTTGACGCTGAAATCGTCCACTCCAGCACCTACCGGACGGAAGGCGCCGCGGCGCTGGAACTGGGCAACTTCATCCGCGGCCTCGGCTACCACGCCCAGGTGAGCGGCTCCGGCGACGCCGTCGGCCCGTACATTCCGTTGCACGTTGCGGCGGGCGTAGGGCAGCAGGGCGCTTGCGGCTACCTGTTGACCCCCCACGTCGGCTCCCGCTGCCGGCTGGTCTCCATCACCACCGACGCCAACGTCAGCTATGACGAGCCGGTGGACTACGGCATCCACGCTTTCTGTCAGGTCTGCCAGGTGTGCGTCAACCGCTGCCCGGGCCGCGCTCTGATGCGCGACAAGATCTGGTGGAGGGGCGTCGAGAAGAACAAGCTCTACTTCAAGCGCTGCCGCCCGGTCATGGCCCGCTATCTCGGCTGCGGCATCTGCATGAAGGTTTGCCCGGTCCAGAAGTACGGTCTGAAGAACGTCATGGACCACTACGCCGCCACGGGTCAGGTGCTGGGCAAGGGCACGCACGACCTGGAAGGCTACACCCTTGAGGGCAAGGGCTACTTCGGCCCCGGTGAACTGCCGGTCTTCGAGTCCGACTTCTTCACCTCCATGCCTCACGGCAACGAGTTCGAGTGGGCCTTCGAGCAGTTCAAGGACAAGGCTCGCGCCGCCGGCGGCGAGATTACCGACGACCTGATCGAGGACTTCCGGGCCCAGTTGGCCAGCCATCTCTCCAACGAGACCACGGACCAGTTGGTTATGATGGACCAGGACGCCGACTACATCTAGCCAGCGTTCTTTACCCCAAGGCACTCCGGAGGCCGGCGGCGTTGTCGCCGGCCTCTTCTTTTGGGGTTTGGCGTTGGCCGGGGACGTGGATTCCGGTTCCTCGCGGAGTCTGCTCTGTGCGTATTTTCTGGATTCCGGCTTTCGCCGGAATGACGGTAGGGGGCGTGGTCGGTTGCGCTCAGGACAGGGTTGGTTAAGGCGGGAATTTTAGATTCTTCGCTTTGCTCAGAATGACATGGGGGGTCAGGGGAGAGGTTTGTCAGACACCCTCTAAGGGCGCCGGTTGTGGATTCCCGCTTTCGCGGGAATGACGGTGGGGGCCGCCACTGCCCCCGGCCTTGGGTTGGGGTGGGATTTCTGGATTCCGGCTTTCGCCGGAATGACGGTAGTTGCGGCAAGGGTAGGGGGAGGTTTCAAACCTGCCCCTACAATTTTCGGCAACATCCCGACCGAAGAAACGGCGTCAACCCAAACGCCAATAGTCTTTGGACGGAGGCCGCACGATTGGGAGGTAGGGGCGCACGGCCGTGCGCCCCTACATGGTTAAAGTCCCATGCCGTTGACAGTGGCGGAAATTCACATTCTTGCCCCAAGGCATCCCTGGGGCCGGCGACAACGCCGCCGGCCCCTCTTTTGGAAGTCAGAAAGCGACGTTCTCACCCCCATCCTAACCTTCCCCCGTCGAGGGGGAAGGGACTTTTGCGACGGCGTTTCCAGGGGAAACAGGTGGGGGTATTGGCAAGGGGGCTTGGAAAGGGTTAAATTCTGTTGCGGCAATATCCATCTGATTACCATCCCATTGCCGTTCCGATACTATCCCGATACCATTTCAATACCGATTCGATTCAATTCGATTCCTGGAGTTGCACCGATGGAGCGGGTCTCAATACTGGAAGCCTCTCGGCGGCTGAATATGCCCCAGGCCACTATCCGGCGGTATATCCGCGACGGCAAGTTGAACGCCGTCCGGGAGCAGGGGCCGCGGGGCAACATCTGGATGGTGGAACTGCCCGAAGACGGCTGGCTGGACAGCGAGAAGGAAGCGTATCTCCGCCTGGCCGAAGGGTTGTCGCCCTGGTGGTGGAACAACGCCGAGCGGTCGGGGCCGGTGCATTACGTTGAGGACATCGGAATCGAAGAGATTATCCCTCAATTCCTCTGCGGGCTGGTCAGCGAAAACATCTGGACGGCCACCGGACACACCGAGGAACAGCGCTGCCCCGCGTGCCTGCAAATCGCCATCAGCCGGGAACTGCCGCTGACCGCCAGCCAGTAGTCAGGGCTATCGCTCATGAAATTGGGGCGTCGTCACTCCGGCGAAAGCAGGAGTCAATAGCGCGCGATGCGTTTGATTTGCGTAACCTGGCAGTTGATCGCGGTATCTGGATTCCCGCTTTCACGGGAATGACGGTAGCTAAACGCTGATATGCGATTGCCCTGAGCCAGTAGCGCCTTTCCGGGGTTTAACCCGGCCTGGGCCGGGCCGGGATTGGGCGGCAACCCCTGGCATCCCGGGGGTTACGAAACAATAATTGGCATTGGCGGTTTCCGCTTATGGATGGCGGTTTTGTTGCGATTAACGGTTGTTGAACCGGGCTGGGATAATATCGTTCCGAGGAATATAGAATATCCGTTAGTATAAGTGTTGACAACGGTAATTGGGGGGTTTAAGGTTTTCGATAAGGCTTGGGCTAGAGAGCCAAGCGATTTTAGACGGGAGGAGCAAAGGTATGCTGAAAATCGGCCATGAGGTCGTGCGACCCGGCAAGAAGTACGGCGATGCCGACGTAACGATTCCGATTCCCGAAGAACTGGAAACCACCCCCGGTGTCCCCGCCAACCAGCGGGAAGTTGACTGGTATTCGCGGGAGTATCCCCTGGAGACCATGAACATCACCGAGCGGGCCTCTCGCGACTGGGCCAACACCCTGCGCGACCAGCACGTGGAGATGCGGGAAATCCGCAAGGAACACGACAAGCTGAACACCAACCTGATTATGGCGACCCGCGAGAGCGCGGACATTGAGCCCACCGCCGAGCCTACGGGCGAAGACATCAGCGCCAGCATCAAGGACAAGGCGCGGGAACTGGGCTTCCTGGAAGTGGGCATCACGCAGTACGACACCCACTACGAATACCAGAGCAAGCGCGGGTTCAACCGCTATCCCCACGCCATCTGCCTGGCCTTCGAGCAGGACTTCGAGCCCACGCAGACCATTCCCAGCGTTGACGCTGAAATCGTCCACTCCAGCACCTACCGGACGCAGGCCGCCGCCGCGCTGGAACTGGCCAACCACATTCGCGGCCAGGGCTACCACGCCCAGGTCATCCACTCCAGCGACGCCACCGGCCCCATCATTGCGATGATGGTTGCCGCCGGTGTCGGGCAGCAGGGCGCCTGCGGCTACCTGTTGACCCCCCACGCTGGCAACCGCCAGCGGCTGCTCATGGTCACCACCGACGCCAACGTCACCTATGACGAGCCGGTGGACTATGGCATCCACGCTTTCTGTCAGGTCTGCCAGGTGTGCGTTAACCGCTGCCCGGGCCGCGCTCTGATGCGCGACAAGATCTGGTGGAGGGGCATCGAGAAGAACAAGCTCTACTTCAAGCGCTGCCGCCCGGTCATGGCCCGCTACCTGGGCTGCGGCATCTGCATGAGGGTTTGCCCGGTCCAGAAGTACGGTCTGAAGAACGTCATGGACCACTACGCCGCCACGGGTCAGGTGCTGGGCAAGGGCACGCATGACCTGGAAGGCTACACCCTTGAGGGCAAGGGCTACTTCGGCCCCGGTGAACTGCCGGTCTTCGAGTCCGACTTCTTCACCTCCATGCCTCACGGCAACGCCGACGAATGGGCTTTCGAGCAGTTCCGCGAGAAGGCCAGGGCCGCCGGCGGGGACATCACCGACGAGATGATTGACGAGTTCAAGGACCAGCTGACCCGCGCCATTGGTCTGAACTCCGGCGACGTTCTCGCCATGATGGCCGAAGAGCAGGACTACATCTAGTCCCCGCTTCTTCAACCAGGTATCCCCAGGGGCCGGCGGTGTTACCGCCGGCCCCTTCTTTTTGGGGTTCGACCCCCACCCTAACCCTCCCCCTGGTAGGGGGAGGGGATTTTTTGCGTCGCCAACCCGGCGTTAGGGTAAGGAATCCAGAAAGTCCACGCAAAGGACAGCGTCCGTGAAGGCAAGGATTTCTGGATTCCGGCTTTCGCCGGAATGACGGTAGGGGGTGGGTAGGTTTGACGGTGGTTGTTGGGGCGGTATGACAGCTGTTCGACCCCCACCCTAACCCTCCCCCTGCCAGGGGGAGGGGATTTTTTGCGCCTGGAACCTGTCGTTCCGGCGAAAAGACTGCCTCGTACACGATACGGGGCCGGTGTCCGGGATTCCTTGCCCTATCGGATGCTGTTCTGGGCGTGGACTTTTTGGATTCCGGCCTTCGCCGGAATGACGGTGGGGGGTCGGTAGGTTTGACGGTGGTTGTTGGGACGGTATGACGGGATTGGCGGGGCGAAGTGACGGCCGTTCGACCCCCACCCTAACCCTCCCCCTACCAGGGGGAGGGGATTTTTTGGCTCCCCTATCCTGCGTAAGGATTTTAGGCCCATTGCGGTTGACGATATTAACCCGGTTTTGACATAGTGTTGACAAATAACATCCGGGAGTATATGGTTGGGGGAAGGAATAACGCCCCTGGAATCCTGAAAGACAGGGAGGAGTTGATATGTTAAAGATTGGGCATGAGGTTGTCCGGCCCGGCAAGAATCCGGGCGACGCCCCGGTGACGATTCCGGTTCCCGAGGAATTGGCCACGGTTCCCGGCATTCCGATGGAACAGCGGGAAGTGGACTGGTACGCCCGGGAGTATCCCCTGGAAACCATGAACATCACCGAGCGGGCCTCCCGCGACTGGGCCAACGCCCTGCGGGACCAGCACGTCGAGATGCGGGAAATCCGCAAGGAACACGACAAGCTGAACCGCTCCCTTATCATGGCCGCCCGTCTGACCGGCGACATGGAACCCACCGCCGAAGCGACCGGCGAGGACGTTACCGAGGTTATCAAGACCAAGGCGCGGGACCTGGGCTTCGTCGAAGTCGGCATCACCGCCTACGACCCCCGCTACGTCTATCAGAGCATGAAGAGCTTCGTGCGGTATCCTCACGTCATCTGCATGGCCTACGAACAGGACTTCGAGCCGACGCAGACCATCCCCAGCGTTGACGCCGAAATCGTCCACTCCAGCACCTACCGGACGGAAGGCGCCGCGGCGCTGGAACTGTCCAACTTCATCCTGGGTCTGGGCTACCACTCCCAGGTTCACAGCCCCAACGACAACACCGGCCCGTACATCCCGATGATGGTGGCCGCCGGTATCGGGCAGTTGGGGGCTTGCGGCTACCTGCTGACTCCCCACGTCGGCTCGCGCTGCCGCATTATGATGATTACCACCGACGCCAACGTCAGCTATGACCAGCCGGTGGACTACGGCATTCACGCTTTCTGCCAGGTGTGCCAGGTGTGCGTCAACCGCTGCCCCGGCCGCGCCCTGATGCGCGACAAGGTCTGGTGGAGGGGCGTCGAGAAGAACAAGCTCTACTTCAAGCGCTGCCGCCCGGTGATGGCCCGCTACCTGGGCTGCGGCATCTGCATGAAGGTTTGCCCCATCCAGAAGTACGGCCTCCAGAACGTGATGGACCACTACGCCGCCACCGGGCAGGTGCTGGGCAAGGGAACCCACGACCTGGAAGGTTACGAACTTGAGGGCAAGGGCTACTTCGGCCCCGGCGAACTGCCGGTATTCGAGTCCGACTTCTTCACCTCCATGCCCCACGGCGACGCCGGGGAATGGGCCTTCGACCAGTTCAAGGTCAAGGCCCGGGAGTCCGGCGGGGAAATCACGGACGAACTCATCGAGGTCTTCCGGGCCGAGATGACCCGCGCCCTGGCGCTGAGCACCGACAACATCGCCATGATGGACCAGGACAGCGACTACATCTAAACGTCGCAACCGTCACGGGTCACGGAAAGGGCCGGGGTGAATATGCCCCGGCCCTGATTTTTTGCCGGCGAGGAGAGGGGTTGTGTCTTGCCGAGGTTTCCCCGTCGGTGGATTTCTGGATTCCGGCTTTCGCCGGAATGACGGGTTGCAACCGCAAAATCCTCTCCCTTCGGCAAGGCGATTGCGAAAGTAGGGGCGCACAGCCGTGCGCCCCTACGGTTGGCATGAATGGCGTCGTTTTTCCGGCGTGGCGCCCTTGGGGATTCGGGTTTCTGGATTCCGGCCTACGCCGGAATGACGGGTGGGGGCCGTGGGAATGATTTTCGCCCAAGGGGGAATCCACGTTCTTGCCCTTTCACGTTATTCTGAGGGCATCTAAGAATCTGAAGTCCCTGCCTGAAACCAACGCCGCCTTTTCCGAAGGATTTTAGACCCTTCACTTCGTTCAGGGTGACATGATGGAGTTCAGGGCTACATAGTGGAAGAAGGAACCTCCGGCCATCATTGACGGGTTTTGACCGCAACACCCCCCTTTTCTGCTAGAAGGCGATTGCGAAAGTAGGGGCGCACGGCTGTGCGCCCCTACGGTTGGCACTAATGGCGGCGTTTTTCCGGCGTGGCGCCCTTGGGGATTGGGGTTTCTGGATTCCGGTTCCTTCGGCTACGTTCAGGACAGGTTGCGCCGGAAGGACGGGGGGTTCACCTCCTCCCCGTCCCTGCCCCTGGTAGGGGGCAGGACGATTGCAAAGTCTTTGCTCCAACTATGGGAAGATGGTTCAGGACGGGGATACATTCCTCTCACGTGACGTTCACCCCCATCCTAACCTTCCCCCGTCAAGGGGGAAGGGACTATTGAAGTACCCCTCACCACCGTTCCTACCGACTTTGCAATCGTCCCGTACCAGGGGGAGGGGGCTATTGATGGGGCGTTTTGTTGGGGCCGGATGGTTTGGGCGAGGAGGGGGCGGGTTTCAAACCCGCCCCTACGGTAATTCTCAGGCCCGGTTGCGCCGGGGTTAGAGTTGGTCGGAGTTGGAGAAGGTGGGGAGACCAGCGCGGGCCGGCTGTTCCTGTTTCAGGTTGTCGGCCAGGTTGGTCAAGGCGCTCCGGTAATTTTCCGCCGGCCCTTCCTGGCCCCGCATATCAAAAATGACGTGCTCGTAGGTCAGGTTGCGGGCAGACCGGGCCCGGGGGTTGTCCAGGGTGCCGTCCGGGTCAACCAGGTAAACAATCCATTTGTCCTGGCTCTGCTGCAAGTCCTTGGCGGCGGTCAGGTCGTTGCGCACCGTCTCGCTGTCCAGCCCGGCCTGGGAACAGACGACCATGAGCTTGTCGTAGTGACGCACCCAACGCTCGATTTCCTCTTCCTCGGAGGTGCTGCGGCGGTCAACCAGGGCGTTGCCCCGGAAATTTTCGGCGAACACCCAGGAACGCACGCCCTGGTTTCGCAGGTGGTCCCGCAACTGCTCGGCAAAGGCCACATCCGCCGCGGCGCAGGAAATGTAGAATTCCCCGCCCAAAGCCGGCATACCGGCGCTGGAGTCGAGCAGGGCCAGCATTTCCTGGGGGGCGCCGATGCCCATGAGGAAGGACGCCGGGATGTTGCCGCCGGAGCGTATCAGGGTGTCCAGTCCCAGGGTGCTGGGGGCGTCGTGCCGGACTTGTTCCAAGTCCACCGCCTGGCTCAAGTCGCAATTCTGGAAGACGGTGTAGCCGATGATTCCCCCGGCGAACCTGGTTCCCACCGCCGGGGTATCGTTGAAGATAGCTTCGTAGAAGTCGGTTCCGTCCAGGGTCGCGCCGCTGAGGTTGGTTCGGGTCAGGGCGGCCCCGTTGAAGTTGGCCTCGGTCAGGTCGGCGTCGGTCAGGTTGGCGCCGTTGAGGTTGACCCGCGACAGGTTGGCCCGGCGCAGGTTGGCCCCGGTCAGGTTGGCGTCGGAAAGGACGGCCGCGTCCAGGTCACACTGTTCCAGGTTGGCGCCGGTCAGGTTGGCGCCCCGCAGGTTGGCCCGGTTGAGCAGTGACCGGCTCATGTCCACTTCCCGCAGGTCGGAACGGTAAAGGTGGACGGGGTTGAGGTAGCAGCCGGACAGGTTGGCCCGGCGCAGCATCGCCCCCATCAAGTCCGAGTCCCGCATATCGGCCCCGTGGAGGTCAACCATGGGGATGCGGGCGTGGCTCATGTAACAATTGTAGAGGTCCATAGACTCGCCGGGGTGATCCTCGCGCCACTTGGCTACCGCGTCCCGGCCCCGCCGGACAATCTGAACCTGTTCCATATCGGCCATGTCAGTTTCTCCGCTAAATCGTTGTAGGGTTGGCTCGCAAGCGCAAGGGGATTTTAGCATAAGCCAACGCCGGCGTGTTGGGGCAAGGGGAGGGGGACGAAAATGAAAAGCCATTGGTCTGGATATCAGGGCGATTGCAATGTAGGCGCGCGGCGGTGCGTCCTTACCACGTGACCAGGATGGGCCATTGACCCGGATGCCAGGGTATGAAAATGCTGTTGGACACCAACGCAACGATTCGGGTGGTCTGACCGTTGGGGCGAAAACATTTCCGGCTCTAGCCCGTCACTCCGGAGAAAGCCGGAGTCCAGAAGGCTACGCAAAGGTCAACGTCCGGCAAAGCAGGGATTCCTGGATTCCGGCCTACGCCGGAATGACGGGATGAGTTGCGTCCACACGAGCAACGAGTTCACTCCCGTTATGACCTTTCCCATCTGGCCGTTGAGGCGAAAACATTTCCGGCCCTAGCCCGTCACTCCGGAGAAAGCCGGAGTCCAGAAGGCTACGCAAAGGGCAACGTCCAGTAAAGCAAGGATCCCTGGATTCCGGCCTACGCCGGAATGACGGGATGGGTTGCGGCCACACAAGCAACAAGTTCACTCCCGTTCTGACCTTTCCCATCTGACAGTTGGGGCGAAAACATTTCCGGCCCTAGCCCGTCACTCCGACGAAAGCCGGAGTCCAGAAGGCTACGCAAAGGGCAACGTCCAGTAAAGCAAGGATTCCCGGATTCCGGGCCACGCCGGAATGACGGGATGAGTTGCGTCCACACGAGCAACGAGTTCACCATGTCCTGACCTTTCCCCTATCCAGTGGGAAGTGATATTTGGATAGTTTCATGGCGGCACAAGCTGACGTTGCCCGTTGTGGGCGGGCGGCATATAATCGGCGGCAACTGTTGGGGCGCGCGGCGCCGGACTGGCTATGCTGCTGACTATTGACGTGGGCAACACCGCGGTGACTCTGGGCGTTTTCGACGGCTCCCGCCTGACCACCACTTTGCGGGTGGCTACCGATACCCGGCGGCTGGCCGATGAATACGGGGCTATGCTGTGCGACGTGCTGCGGATTAAGGGCGTTGACCCGTCCAGCATCAACGCGGCCTGCCTGTGCAGCGTGGTGCCGCCGCTGACGGTGGTGTTTTCCGACGTTTGCCAGTCATTTTTCGACGTTGCGCCGTTAATCGTGTCCGCCGGGGTTCGCACCGGGCTGCCGATTCTTTACGACAACCCGCGGGACGTGGGGGCTGACCGCATCGCCGACGCCGTGGCCGCCATTGAACTTTACGGCCCGCCCTTAATCGTGGTTGACCTGGGCACGGCCACCGTGTTCGACGCCGTTTCCCGCGAGGGGGAATACCTGGGGGGAGCCATCGCTCCCGGCATCAACCTGGCCGCCGATGCCCTGTTTTTCAACACCTCGCAACTGCGCCGGGTGGAACTGGTGGCGCCCAAGGCGGCGGTGGGCCGCAGCACCATCGCCTCGCTGCAATCGGGGCTGGTGCTGGGCTACGCCGGGCTGATTACGACGATGGTGGAACGGTTCAAGGACGAAATCGGTCACGACGCCAAGGTTATCGGCACGGGCGGGCTGGTGCCGCTGATTGCCGAAGAAGCCCCGGTCTTCCATGAAATCAACCAGGACTTGACCTTGATGGGGCTGCGGCTAATCTACCGAATGAACCGGGCGCAAAATCCTACGGGCGACAGCCGGGGGAGACAACCATGAGTGGGCCGCTGGCCGGCAAGCATATCATCCTGGGAGTGACCGGCAGTATCGCCTGCTACAAGGCGGTTGACCTGGCCAGCAAGCTGACCCAGGCCGGCGCGCTGGTGGACGCCGTGCTTAGCTACGGCGCAACCCGGTTCGTCACGCCTTTGACATTCCGCAGCATCACCCACCGGGAAGTGGTTACCGACACTTTCAATCCTGACTCCGAGTTGACGGTGGAACACGTCATGTTGGCGCACCGGGCCGATATTGTGGTGGTGGCGCCGGCCACGGTGCACTGCATCGCCAAGCTGGCCCTGGGGCTGGCCGACGACGCTTTGACCACGGCGGCGGTTGCCAGCGCCGCGCCGCTGCTGGTGGCCCCGGCGATGGACGGGAATATGTACGCTCACCCGGCGACGCAGGCCAATCTTTCCACGCTGCGGGAACGGGGAGCCGTCATCGTCGGGCCGGCGGCGGGCTACCTGGCCTCCGGTCTGTCGGGGATGGGCCGGCTGCTGGAGACGCCGGAGTTGCTGGGGTACATTACCGCCACGCTGGGCCGGCAGGGAGACCTGGCCGGGCGGCGGGTGGTGGTCAGCGCCGGCGGCACCCAGGAACCGATTGACCCGGTGCGGGTAATCACCAACAACTCATCGGGCAAGATGGGCTACGCTTTGGCGGAGGCGGCGCGGGACCGGGGCGCCCATGCCGTGCTGGTGACAGCCCCCACCGGCTTGCCGGACCCGCCGCTGGTGGAGGTTATTCGGGTGCAGACGGCCGGGGAGATGTGCGACGCGGTGCAGGGGCAGTTGGCCGGCGCTGACGCGCTGATCATGGCCGCCGCCGTCGCCGACTACCGCCCGGTATCCGCCGCCGAGCAGAAAATCAAGAAGTCCAACGCCGAGTTGAGCATTGACCTGACCCGGACTATTGACATTCTGGAATCATCCAACGGGCCTTTCGTCAAAGTGGGGTTTTCCGCCGAGAGCGAAAACCTCATCGCCAACGCATCGGAGAAGGTGGCGCGCAAGTCGCTGGACTTGATGGTTGCCAACGACATTACCGACCCGGACAGCGGGTTTGGGCGGGATACCAACCGGGTGGCGCTGATTGACCGCAACCTGGAGGTGGAGGAACTGCCGGTGCTGAGCAAGTACGAAGTGGGCAACCGCATCCTGGACCGGGTGCGGGATTTGTTGGGGGAGTGAGGGACTATCCCCAGGAATCGTCATTCCGGCTTTCGCCGGAATCCAGAAAGTCCAGGCGCCAAACAGCGTCCGCAAGGGCAAGGATTCCTGGATTCCGGCCTACGCCGGAATGACGGGCCTGGCGTCCTCTACCGTCATTCCCGCGAAAGCGGGAATCCAGAAAGTTTAGGCGCTAAACAGCGTCCGCAAGGGCAAGGATTCCTGGATTCCGGCCTACGCCGGAATGACGGGCCTGGCGCCCTCTACCGTCATTCCCGCGAAAGCGGAAATCCAGAAGCCCCCGACTTCAACGCCGTTGCTATCCGCGAAACCCTCTGGATTACCCGGAGGGGCAACCATAAGGGTTGCCCACTGTGTCCCAATTGTCGCCGTTGCACGGAGTCGTACCACCCGAATCGCAAAGCCGCCGGGTACTTTAGGATGATTTGCTCAGGGCCGATGCCGGTTGTATGCCGGCGGTAAGGTTCGGCTTTTCTTGGGCCAGTTGGCGAAAATCGCACTCAACCTGGATTCCGTGCCAGAATTGGTCCGACTGTCCAAAAAATGCCCCAAAGCGAATTGACATGGCAGGCGTGATGGAACGCTTGCCGTGGACAATCTCGTTGATTACCCGCGGGGCAACTCCAATGGCGCGGGACATTGCGTTCTGCGAAATTCCCATCGGCTTGAGGTACTCTTCCAGCAGAATCTCGCCGGGAGTAATTGGTTCCTGCATAGTCATGCCCTTTTGATTCTCCGTCCGCCCGTGAGTATGTAGTTCTGAGCAAAGCGAAGAATCCAAAATTCTTGCCTTCGCCAAACGTGCGTTACCCTTAGAATTTTAGACCCTTCACTTTGTTCAGGGTAACAGTGGGGCGTTCGGGGTAACAATCAAAGTGCCCTGCCGTCATTGGCCATCCTTCGCGTGGTAGGGGCGGGTTTCAAACCCGCCCTTACAATACAACCGGGAAGCGATGCTGACGCCTACCGTCATACCGGCGCAGGCCAGTGTCCAGGAATCATTGTCACTGCGGACGGTGTTCCGTGCCTGGAATTTCTGGATTCCGGCCTACGCCGGAATGACGGTGGGAGTGCCGGAATGACGGGTCTGTTGGGGTAGTCACCAATGCAACGGTGACGGCTTACTGGCGTCCAGTCCGGAACTTAGCCTGAAACGGCTTCTTTGAAACGGCGGATGGCTTCTATGTGGTCGTCGGGGGATTTCAGGCCGGAGCGCATGGTGTTGATGGACAGGTGGGTTGCGCCGGCTTCATCCCAGGCCGCGGCCAGTTGGTTCCATTCGTCGGGGCCGCCCTGGGTCAGGCTGACTCGTCCTTCGATGCCGATGTCCGCCGGGTCGCGGCCGGCGGCGCGGGTCAACTCCCGCATCTCGCCGATTTTTTCCTGTCCCTCGCTGTCGGGCTGGAACTGGGGGAACCAGCCGTCGCCGAGGCGGGCCAGCCGCCGGACGACCTGGGGGGCGCCGCCGCCGAACCAGATGGGGATGGGCCGCTGCACCGGCAAGGGGTTGATTCCGGCGTGGGTCACTTTGTGGTAGCGGCCTTCGTAGTTGACCACGTCCTGCGTCCAGAGGAGTTTCAGCAACTCGATTTGCTCGGCGGAGCGGCGGCCCCGGTTGCCGAAGTTTTCGCCCAGGGCCTCGTATTCAACATCGTTCCAGCCGATGCCGATGCCCAGGCGCAGGCGTCCGCCGGTCAGCACGTCCACGGCGGCAGCTTGCTTGGCCACCAGGGCGGTCTGACGCTGGGGGAGAATCAGGATGCCGGTGGTCATTTCGATTTTTTCGGTGATGGCGGCCAGGTAGCCGAAGAGGACAAAGGGTTCGTGGAAAGTGTCGGTGTGGGAATAGGGCCGCTCCCATTGTTCCCGCTTGCTGGCGTCGGCGCCCAGCACGTGGTCAAAGACCAGCAGATGTTCGTAGCCCAGGTCTTCGGCGGCCTGGGCGAAGTCCTTGACCGCCGCCGGGTCTGAACCGATTTCGGTCTGGGGGAATATGGCTCCTAGCTGCATCACGGCCTCCTTTATGGTCGAAGGTTGAATAATCGCGGGGGTGGCGTTTCGCCGGTGGGTTTGCGTGTTGGGTTTTCAATCCAAGGGCAGTATCCCGGCTGACGGCGGCGGCGTCAACTTGGCGGGGACGGTTAGGGCCGGGTCTTTTGATTGTTTCCCTGAACGAAGGGAGGGGTCTAAAATTCTTCGGGCAAGGCGACGTTGGCAATAGCAAGGATTTGAGATTCTTCGCTGCGCTCAGAATGACATGGGGGACGCTCAGAGTGACATACTTGGGATATGGAGTGAAAATCACAAGACCCCGGGGTCTATTTCAGGACGGTTGCAAAGTGTGGATACCTACGCACGGACAGGAATGTCCATGCCACCAGACATACGGCCATGAGCCCTTACTTTGCAATTGTCCTGGGGTCAATTTGACGTATTATTGGGCTTATCTTACGATGGTGGCTTAATGCAAAACTTGCGCCTTGACACAATGCAATTGGAGAATGACGTTTAATGGGTGGCAATATATCCGGGCGTTTCATGGACGGGATTCGTAAAGGCTTATGGCTGTCGTTGGCATTGTCTTTGACGATGCTGCTGGTACTGGGCTGCCGGACTCCGGCTCAGCCAGCCGCCCCGGAATCGGTGGGCGATGCGGCGGCCCAACCAACCCAGGCCGCGCCCACTCCAACCCCCCGGCAGGCCAACCCGCCCGATTTCCCCCAAGGCGCCCGAGACCTGGCCGTCGTTATAACGGAGGCCGAACCCGCCAGCGTCGGCGCGTGGAGCGAAGGGTGCACCGCCGAAATCCACAGCCTGGGCTGCCAGGAGTTTGTCACCGATTACCTGACCTGGCTGGATGACAACACCAATGAGATTGTGCCGATGTCCAGCGTCGAGAGTTGGGAGCAGCAGGACCTGGACCGCTGGCGGTTTCACCTGCGGGAAGGGGTCGCTTTCCACAACGGCGCTCCCTGGAACGCCGACGCCGCCAAGTACGGGATAGACTACAGCGCAGACCCCACTAATTCCACTACGGCGGTCCAATGGACGGGAGTGGGGATTACCTCGGAAGTGATTGACGAGTTCACTTTCGACGTAATTTGCCCCCAAGCCTGTCCCATTTTCCCACGCACCGCCTTGTTCACGGCCTTCCAGGATCCGGCTTGGTACGAATCCGCCAGCGAGTCGGAACGCTCTCAGCTTACGGTGGGTCTTGGGCCGTACCGGATTATCGAGCACAGCCCCGGCGTCCATACCAGGTTCGAGGCTTACGCGGACTACAAGCCCAACGACAACTGGTTTTCCCGGGCCCCCGACATCCCGTACATTACTCACGTTTACCGGCCCGAACCGGCGGTGCGGTCTTCGATGATTCAGACCGGGGAGGCCGACTGGGCGGCGGACATCGGGTTTGAGGAAATCCTGCGGGTTCGCAACCACGCCATCGGCAAGACCTCGGAAGTCTATACGCTGGTGCTGGACACGGTGTTCCACCCGGAATTGAAGAAACAAAAAGTGCGCCTGGCCCTGGCCCACGCTATTGACTGCGAGGGTCTGCTGGACTCGCTTTTCGGCGGGCGAATCCCTTGCCACGGGGCCATATCCATGAACGGCACCGTGGGCATCAACGACGCCAACTCCCAAGTCCGGCAGTACGACCCTGACCTGTCCCGGCAGTTGCTGGCCGAGGCCGGATACAACCCGGCCAACGAAATAAACATCCACACCCGCCCCGGCTCCAACATCAAGGGCATGGAGATAGTGGAGTCCACCGTCAACTTCTGGCGGGAAGTCGGGGTCAATGCCAACCTCAACGTCTGGTCAGACCTGGGCAAGGCGCGGGAAGTGCAGATTTCCGGCTGCGGCCAGTTCGCCCATGAACCCGGTTACGACGAGGCGATGGACTGCGCGGACCGGGACCCGCCCGGCCCCTTCTTCCAGTCGTCCCACGCCTACGAAGTGGCGACTTCCAACGAAATTCTGGATATGCAGCGGTTCAACAATGCCCGGTTGACCTGCTTCAGCCGCATCAGCCGGGTGTGCGACCAGGAACTGGAGGCCGTTATGGTGGCGGCCAACTCACTGCCCGAAGGCCCGGACCGGACGGCGGCGATGGAGGCCATTGGCCAGATTGCCTACGATGAAGTGTATTTCATACCCTTCTTTGAAGTGGTGTACGTCTATGGGATGTCCGACGACCTGGAATGGGAGCCGTATTACGCGCCCCGGCTGCGGGGGAACACGATGAGGTTCAAGTAAGGGCCGCTCATTCCTTGCCCCCAAGCAACCTTGGTCGTCATTCCGGCGGAAGAACGTCTTACAGGCACAGGCCGGAATGACGGGTTGGGGGGCGGGAATGGGTTGGGGTTGACCTCCTCCCTAACCCTCCCCCTCCCCCTCGTTGGGGGATGGGATTTGTCACACACCTCTAAAATTCTTCGGGTAAGGCGACTCCGGCGGCTATGCTCAGGGCAGGGTTGGCGATGGCAAGGATTTCTGGATTCCGGCCTTCGCCGGAATGACGGGTTGGGGGACGGAGTAACGGGTTGGGGGGCGGGAATGGGTTGGGGTTGACCCCTTCCCTAACCCTCCCCCTCCCCCTCGTAGGGGGAGGGGATTTGTCACACACCTCTAAAATTATTCGGGCAAGGCGACTCCGGCTGTTATGCTCAGGACAGGGTTGGCTAGGGCAAGGATTTCTGGATTCCGGCCTTCGCCGGAATGACGGGTTGGGGGACGGAATGACGGGTTGGGGGACGGAATGACGGGTTGGGGGACGGAATGACGGGTTGGCGGCGGGAATGCTTTGGGGTTCACCCCCTCCCTAACCCTCCCCCTCCCCCTCGTAGGGGGAGGGGATTTGTCACACACCTCTAAAATTCTGTGGGCAAGGCGACTCCGGCGGTTATGCTCAGGACAGGGTTGGCTAGGGCAAGGATTTCTTGATTCCGGCTTGCGCCGGAATGACGGTGTTCTGGATTGACTACTTCGGCGACGAAGAGACCAGCGGCCACCACAATTCCAATGACTTCAGCTTCCACGGGGTCATCGGCGGGGAAGTGGTGGACGACTACACCCTGGACGTGGTATGCAAGGAAGCTTGCCCGATTCTGCCCCGCACCACTATCTTCACCAAGTTCCAGGATGTGGGTTGGTTTGAGCAGGCTTCGGAAGAGGAAATCGAGCGGTTTACCGTCGGCCTCGGCCCCTACCGCATCGTCGAGTGGCGGGACGGTCAGGAAGTAGAGCTGGAAGCCTACGAAGACTACAACCCCAACCCCAACACCGTTTACTCCCGCGCCCCGGCCATCAAGACGGTAAAACAGCAGTGGCGTAACGAGCCGCTGGTGCGGGCTTCGGCCCTGGCCGCCGGCGAGGCCGATTGGGCCGAAATCGCCCTGGAAGACCGGGATCGGGTGCCTCAGTGGAAGTCCGGCACCAACAACGAAGTCTATATCTACGCCATTGACACCGTTCACCACCCGGAACTGAGCAAGAAGGATGTCCGGAAGGCGCTGGCCTACGCCATTGACTGCCCGACGTTGATGGAAGAGATTTTCGACGGGCTGCTGTCCTGCCACACCAACCTGGCGCAAACCGGGACGGTGGGAATAACGGCGGACAACACCAAGCCCTACCCCTACGACCCGGCCCAGGCCAGGGAACTGCTGGCCGCGGCCAACTACGACGAAGAAAACGAGATTAAACTCTACATCCGGGCCAACCGGGTTCCCAAGGACGTGGAATACGCCGAGGCGGTAGTCACCTTCTGGCGCGAGGTGGGAATCAACGCCGAACTGAACGTCGTCGAATCATCGGTCAGGGCCAAGATTTCCCGTTCCAACTGCGGCCACCAACGTACTCGCGAAGAGTTCGAGGCCGCGCTGGGGGACGACCTCCACGATAAGTGCGTCACCCTGGGGCCTGGCCCCCCGCAGCACACTTCCATGCACATTGTGGAGTCCGCCACGTCCACCGAGTCGCTGGACTACTCCCGCCAAGCCAACCTGCGGAACAGCTGCTACAGCGCAGCAGCGGCGTATGCTTCGGCGACTTGCAGGAAGCCATCACGGAGGCTTCAGCCACCCCCACCGGCGATTTGCGCCGGCAGCGGATGGAGGCCATAGCTGACCGGGTGCATAACGAACACTACTTCTACCCCAACTTCCAGGTAGTGCAAATCTACGGGCTGTCGGAGGGGTTGAACTGGGAACCCCACTACGCCCCGCGCATCCGGGTCAATACCATGTGGTTCAGCGAGTAGCGCCGAACCACGCGACGGCAGACCTGGCGACGCCCCGGGAAGTTTCCCGGGGCGTTTTGTTGTTGGGACCGGCCACAGGGTCATTCCAGCCTACGCCGGAATCCAAAACACCCAAGCACACAACAGCGTCCATAAGGGCAAGGAATCCTGGATTCCGGCTTTCGCCGGAATGACGGGTTGGGGGCGGGAATGCGTTGGGGTTACCCCCATCCCTAACCCTCCCCCTACTAGGGGAGGGGATTTGTCACACACCTCTAAAATTCTTCGGGCAAGGCGACTCCGGCGGTTATGCTCAGGACAGGGTTGGCAATGGCAAGAATTTCTGGATTCCGGCCTTCGCCGGAATGACGGGTTGGGGGCGGGAATGCGTTGGGGTTGCCCCCATCCCTAACCCTCCCCCTCCCCCTCGTAGGGGGAGGGGATTTGTCACACACCTCTAAAATTCTTCGGGCAAGGCGACTCCGGCGGTTATGCTCAGGACAGGGTTGGCAATGGCAAGAATTTCTGGATTCCGGCCTTCGCCGGAATGACGGGTTGGGGGCGGGAATGGGTTGGGGTTGACCCAGTCCCTAACCCTCCCCCTCCCCCTCGTAGGGGGAGGGGATTTGTCACACACCTCTAAAATTATTCGGGCAAGGCGACTCCGGCGGCTATGCTCAGGACAGGGTTGGCTAGGGCAAGGATTTCTGGATTCCGGCCTTCGCCGGAATGACGAGTTGGGGGACGGAATGACGAGTTGGGGGACGGAATGACGGGTTGGGGGCGGGAATGCGTTGGGGTTGACCCCCTCCCTAACCCTCCCCCTCGTAGGGGGAGGGGATTTTATCACACACATCTAAAATTATTCGGGCAAGGCGACTCCGGCGGTTATGCTCAGGACAGGGTTGGCTAGGGCAAGGATTTCTGGATTCCGGCCTTCGCCCGAATGACGGGTTGAGGTGCGGCATGACCGGGTTGGGGCCGGGAATGGGTTGAGGTTCACCCCCTCCCTAGCCCTCCCCCGTGGAGGTGGAAGGGACTACGAGCGGTTGGTTCAAAGCAGTGAAAGCATGGTATATATCGCTTCCATCCAGACCATGCTCCGCCGACTGGCCCCAGTGGTTAATTTTCAAACGCCCTCTAAGACGCTTGGCGCGAATTGTAAAACTGGCATTGGCAAAGGAAGCCCCCCATCCTGCGAGCCCACAACCTATCAAGAAAAAGGTTGGCTATGGCGGATACGGATGCTTTCCTCACAGTTCTTCACATCGTGACCGAGAATCCTTGCCAATGGCAATTTTCGGCCGGCAGTTCCGCCGAAAATCTCCGCCCGACGACGGCGGATTCCCGTGGCGGTTGCTGTTGGCCGTCGCAATGGCCTACGGGCGGTGGCGGTTCCGCCGGCGGTCAGTTTTGGCCGGGGGTGGAGATGGATTCCCGCTTTCGCGGGTATGACGGTTGGGAATTGGGGACAATAGCGTTGTTGGCGACGTGGAGGGACGTCAAGCTATGCCGTTACGGAATAGTTTCTAAGCCGGGTTTGATTGTTGACCTGTTTAGTCAAGAATGCCTATACTGGCAAGAGGCAAACGGGCAGGAGGAAGCATGGCGCAAGCAATTAGCCAGCAGGATATTTACGAGGCCCTGAAGACGGTCTATGACCCGGAGATTCCGGTCAACGTGGTGGACTTGGGCCTGATTTACGACGTTCAGGTTGACGACAATAACGACGTTTTCGTGCAGATGACGCTGACCTTCCCCGGATGCGGGATGGGGCCGCATATCGCCCAACAAGCGGAGTGGGCGGTGCAGGACGTGGAAGGGGTGGAGGACGTGCAAATCGAGCTTACCTTCGACCCCCCCTGGAGTCCCGACCTGATAAGCGAAGAGGCCCGCGCCCAGTTGGGCATCTAACGGAGTTGGCGCGCTCCGAGCCGGTGGAACGGGGGAAACGACAATGGACGCTGCTACTCTCCAGGCCATGGCCGCCGTGGGCGGCTTGGTGCTGGCCACGATTACCCTCAATGGGGGCTGGGTATTTTGGCTGATGCGGGAATTGCGGGCCGAGATTCGGGATATGCGGGCCGAGATTCGGGATATGTGGGCCGAGATTCGGGATATGTGGGCCGAGAACCGGGATATTCGGATCGAGGTCCGAGATTTCCAGTCCCAGATTCGGGATATACAGACCCAGGTTCGGGGGTTTCAAACCGACGTGCGGGATATGCAAACCGACGTGCGAGATATGCAAACCGACGTGCGAGATATGCAGGTCCAAGTCCGGGAATTGCAGTCCCAAGTTCGGGATTTACAGACCGAGGTTCGGGATTTGCGGGACGAGATGCGCCGCAACAACGCCGACCTGGTGGCCTTGCTGGAAGGCCATACCCACGGGGATGGGACGCCCCCGGCGTTCCACCGGCTGCCTTCTGCGGATTAGGCCGGGGCAAGTTGACGGCCAGTTTTCCGGAGTTTATTCCTGACCCGGCGGAAACGGTTTCCGAAAGTCTGTCGCTGGAGGCGGTATGACCTCACGGCAAGAACAAGCCCGTTTGGAACAAATCAAGCGCAGTTGGGAGCAACGGCGGCAGATAACCGACCGCCTGGCCGGCGTCACCACCAAGATTGGCGTTTACAGCGGCAAGGGCGGCGTGGGCAAGACCACGGTGTCGGTGAACCTGGCGGCGACGCTGGCGAAACAGGGCAGTCGGGTGGGCCTGCTGGACGTGGATATTGACTGCCCCAACGCCAACAAGGTGCTGGGAGTGACGGAGCCACCGGAGTACGTGGACGGGGAAATCCGGCCGGCGGAAAAGTGGGGCGTCAAGCTGGTCTCGATGGCGTTCTTCCAGGAAAATGAGGAAGAGGCGATTATCTGGCGGGGGCCGATGATTCACAACGCCATCAACCAGTTCCTCCAGTCCACCGCCTGGGGAGACCTGGATTACCTGGTGGTTGACCTGCCGCCGGGTACTTCGGATTCTCCGTTGACGGTCATGCAGACGATTCCGATGGACGGGTTCGTGGTGGTCAGCACCCCGCAGCAGTTGGCCAATGTGGACGCCAAGCGGTGCATCAACATGATTAGAAAGCTCAACCTGAACATCGTGGGTATCGTGGAAAACTATACCGGGGAAGTCTTTGGCCAGGGCGCGGGAGAGGAATTGGCGCGGGATGTGGACGCCCCGTTCCTGGGCCGGATGGCCCTGCGGCCTTCCTACCGGGACGGTTCGCGCCCGACGGTACTGCTGGATGATGAGGTTGCGGGGGAGTATGAGACGGTGGCCGGGGCTATGAAAGAGAGTCTGAAGGAATTGGGCCGGGAGGCGGCGTAGGCGGGCTGTGCCTGATGGTAGGTGATTGGACTCCGTAGGGGCACGGTTTGCCGTGCCCCTACCCTTATCGGAAGCAGAGGTGGGCGCAGACCCGTCATTCCGGCGAAAGCCGGAATCCAGAAAGGTCAAGGGGTGACCAGAAACCGCAATTGCAAGGAATCCCGGATACCGGCCTGCGCCGGTATGACGTTCCCCTCCCGTCGGCGCTTTCCGGCAAGGGGATAGTTTCTTGTTCCGGGGTCAGTCGGACAGGGGAATGGGAACGTCGGCGTGGGCGTCCTCCTCCGGTTGGGGCAGGGACGCGGGTCTGCGGGCCGACAGGTTCATCAACTGTTCGATTTCCCGGGTCATGGCTTCGTGGGAGTGAGAGCTGAGTTCGCCCATCCTGCGGAATTTGCGGTAACGCTCCCGCAGCAGCTTGGCCGTCGGCTGCCGGGACAGCCGGGCAAATTCCTGCACCAATGCCGTCTTCAAGAGTTGCGCCGCTTCCCTGTAGTCGGCGTGCGCGCCCTGCTCCGGTTCGGGAACCACGGCGTCAATTATCCCCAGTTCCAGGCAGTCCGGGGCGGTCAGCATCAGGGTTTCGGCGGCCTCCCGGTTCAGGGCCGGATTCGGATACGGGCCGCCCAGGTTGTGATTGAGAGACACCGGGGAGTAAATGGCGTTTTCCTGCATCAATACCCGGTCGGAAAGTCCCAGGGCCAGCGCGCCTTCGCTGCCGCCTTCGCCGATAATCACCGATACCACCGGGTTGGGAATGCCGGCCATCAGGGACAGGGTGTTGGCGATGGCGCTGCCGATTCCTTCCTCTTCCGACTGCAAGCCGGGGTCGGCCCCCTGGGTGTCTATCAAGGTCATCAAGGGCAGTCCGAAACGGTTGGCGACGCCGATGATGCGCTGGGCCTTGCGCAGTCCGTCGGGGAAGGTATGGCTGCGTTCCCCGTCCGCCGGCGGGGGCCGCTGCTGGCCGATGACGGCGACGGGTTCGCCGGCCAGGTAGCCGACGCCGGCGATTACAGTCCGGTCGTCGCTCTTGAGGCGGTCGCCGTGCAGTTCAACGAATTGGTCTAAAATGGCCCGGATGTAAGCCGTTGCCGCCGGGCGTTCCGGGTGCCGCGCGTGGCGGACGGCGGCCCAGGCTTCGGGGTCGCCGGGGGCCGGCAGTTGGGCGCGCAAGAGGTCGCCGGGGCCGTCTTCGGTCTTCTGGCGGGTCAAGACCCGCAGCAGGGTAGCCAGCCGGTCCCGCAGTTCTTCCCGGTCAACCACGCCGTCCAGCAGCCCGTGGCCCAGGTGAGCCTCGGCGGTGTGGGCGTCGGTGGGCAAGGGATGTTCCGACACTTCCCGCAGGGCGCGCAGGGGAGACAGGCCGATTAGGGCGCCCGGCTCAGCCAGGATAACGTCGGCCAGGTTGGCAAAGCTGGCATAAGCCTGGCCGGTGGATGGGTTGGCCAGGACGGCGATGAAGGGAAGGTGCTTTTCCCGCAGGCGGTTGGCGGCGGTGACGGTCTTGGCCATTTGCATCAGGGACAGGATGCCTTCCTGGAGGCGGGCGCCGCCCCCGGTGACGATGGCGACGACGGGCAGTTCCCGCTTGGTGGCGGTTTCCAGGGCCAGGGCGACTTTTTCCCCCACCACGCTGCCCATGCTGCCGCCCATGAAACCGAAGTCAAGAACCACCAGGACAACTTCGGTGGACTCTATGCGGCACCGGCCAATGACGGCGGCCTCGGTCAAGCCGGTGCGGTTCTGGTCCTGGTTGAGCAGTTCCTGGTACGGGCCGCGGCTGGAGAAGGTCAGGGGCGCGACGGAGCGGACGAATTTGTGGGACTCTTTGAAACTGCGCCGGTCAGCCAGCAGTTGAATGCGCTGGCGGGCGGAAAGGGTGTAGTGAAAGCGGCAGTAGGGACAGACCCGATGGGTCAGGTAGGCGTCGGACCGGCTGATTTCCTCTTCGCACAGCAGGCAGCGGTCATGCAGGGCGGAGAGATATACGCCGTCCAGGTCGTCGTTGCGGCCAAAGAGGTGTACCAGCAGATTGGGCAGGTTTCTCATAACCGTCATTCCGGCCTTCGCCGGAATCCAGAAATCCTCGTCGGGCCGCCCGACGGATGGGAAAGGCGCCGCGGCCCTGCGGCGGGTTGGTGGCTTACATAATACAACCGGGACTTGGTTTGCGGAAGGGCTGCGCGGTGGCATGGACATTCCTGTCCGTGGGGTTGGGCGGCGAGGCCGGGTGGGGGTATAGTA
This sequence comes from Dehalococcoidia bacterium, assembly GCA_963665735.1. Classification (GTDB taxonomy): domain Bacteria; phylum Chloroflexota; class Dehalococcoidia; order Lucifugimonadales; family UBA3495; genus CATOSK01. Next base: position 3,025,140 of record OY762444.1, read on the forward strand.
ACGCCAAGTTATCCGCGGAGGCCCCAAGGTTGCAAAGAATACGCTTGTACCATGAGTTGTCCTACCTCTGGCCGATTATCAGCCCGCCGGAAGAGTATATCGTCGAGGCGTGGCGGCTGCGGGAGATTATCCAGGAAAAACTGGGGCCCAGCCGATTCCGACTGCTGGAACTGGGCGTCGGCGGCGGTCATGTCCTTTCGCATCTGACCGACGACTTCGACGCGGCGGCGGTGGACTTGTCGCCGGAAATGATAGCCTTGTCGTCGCGGCTCAATCCCGGCGTGCCGCACCACCTGGGGGATATGCGGACGGTGCGGCTGGGCCAGACCTTTGACGCCGTGCTGATTCACGACGCCATTTGCTATATGCTGACCGAGGATGACCTGGCCGCCGCCTTTGAGACCGCCAGGGCACACTTGAGGCCGGGCGGGGTTTTTGTCGCCGCTCCCGACCATCTGAAAGAGACCTTTCCCGGGCCGACGGTGACGCACTCGACGGAGGAACGGGAGGGACTGCGGGTAACGTGCATCGAGTATTCGGACGACCCGGACGAAACGGATTCGCTGGTAGAGTCGGTGTTTTTCTATCTCATCGTGCGGGATGGCCAACTGACGGTGGAGCAAGACCGACATACATTCGGGTTGTTTCCCCGGGAAACGTGGCTGCGGCTTTTGACGGAAGCGGGGTTCACCGCCGAGGAACGGAATTACCCGCCGTACCAGGGCGGTTACGGCGGCAACGTGCTGGTGGGAACGCTGGTTTAGGGCCGCGGCGGCAACGGCGTCTCTAACGGCAGTATCCAATGGGCATGGCCCAGCCATACAAGACCGGGTTGGGTCAGGTCAGCGTCGGGGTCAATCAACAGTTGTTCCGGCCGGCCGTTCAGCGACGAAACCACGTGGGCATATACGGCTACGTTGCGGCTCCCCTCGGCCAGAGCCAGCCCCTCCAGATAGCGGGCGAATCGCAACGCCAGCGACGGGCGGGAGGACATCTTCATGGTCTGCCGGGGGGTCAGGTAATCCGCCGGGTCAACGTGCCGCTCTTCCCCGGTGTCGCGGTCAACCACCAAGAACAACGCCTGGGATTCCTTGTCCCGCAGTTTCATGTGCCAGGCGAAGTTGTGCCCTTCTTCCGTCCAGTGGACGTTGCCGGGTATGGCTAAGTGGCGCAACGGAACCAACACCTGAAACAACATCCACAAGCCCAGCAGTCCAAGGACGGCTTTCTGCCACGCGGTCAATGCAGGCAATGTAAAGGCCGAGGAATTGGCGGCGGGCCGGCCGGCAACCTTGACCGGCCCACGGGCGAAGGTGTCCGGCAAGTAGTAGAAAGCCACAGCCATACCCAGCCCGCCAACCAGGAGTTGCGCCGGGTGGAACTGGTTGGGAACCGTCCAGGCCAGCAGCGCGCCCAACGCAAAGCCGCAAGCCAGGGCAATCAACTTGGGCCGGTGGACTTGCCTGATGTCCGCCCAAATCCGCGCCGGCCAGTCGGCGGGGAAGAAAACCAGGGTGGCGGCAATCATCAGCCAGGGGAAAATCCCGATGCTGAAAAGCCGGGCGTTGGCCAGGTGGAACAAAATCGTCACGACGACCCCCACGGGCCGAGTCCGGCGGTAAAGCATGGCGGGAAGGAAAAGCAGGTCAATCAGCAAGCCGCCGTAAACGAAGACCCAGACCACCGGCTCCTGGGTGAAGTAGGGGCCGATTAGCGGAAAGTCCGTGCGGACGGACAGCCAGGCCCGCAGGGGTTCGCCCCGCAGCCAGTCGCCGTTGAGCTTGGCGATTCCGCCGAAAATCATGGGTACGGCTATCTGGAACCGGAGCAGCCACAAGGCCCACGCCGGCGCGGTGGCCGAGGCCATGCCGGGCCGCAGCAGCGCGTCCAGGGAAAAGCGGCGGTGGGCCGGCAGGAAAATCAACAGGAAGGACAGCAGGCATATCAGGTAAAAGTGGTTAAGATAGCGGGCCTGTTCCAGCAGGAAAAGGTAGGTGAACATGAGGAAGAAGCAGGCGGCGCTGAAACGGTAGAGGAACCCCAGGGCGATGAAACAGGCGAACAGTCCCATGACGACCAGGTGCAGGTACATCCCGTCCGGGGGCCACGGCTGGACGAATCCGAACAGGGGATAGGTGAAGTAAAATTCCTTGCCGGAAAAGTAGTCCTCTACCCATTGGTTTTGTATGAGCCGCCAGGTCTCCCAAAGCATGACGGAGCCAAAGGCGATGCGGAAGAAGGACAGAGACGCGCCGTTAACCGGGGCGAACAACCTGGCAGACAGAAGTTTCCGCCAATTCAGGGCGGCGGCAAGCATGGAAGGCGGGTCAGGAGGATTCCCGGTTGGTTGCCCGGTCAATTGGAAAAGGGCGGGCGGCGTCCGGTTCCGGGCGGAAGGGACGGCAGCGGGAAAAACGGCGGCGGTTGGCCGCCACCCAGCCATAAACGGCCTGCCCCGGAAGGTGAACGCCGGGGAACCAGAAGAGGGGGGCCAACGGCCAAAGGGCGGGCAGTTTCAGGGTCAGTTTTCGGACGGCGAAAAATCCGGCGTGACGGGGGCCGGAGCCGGTGTCCAGATGCACCGCCCGGTCCAGGGCTTGCCAGGTCAAACCCTCCGGCGGAGCGTCAAGGGACTGGAAAGCCACCCACGATACGGCGTTGGCGTAGTCCAACCGGGCCAGCAGGTTAACCAGCCGCAGGCACAAGCCACAGTCGCCATCATAGTAGAACAGCCACGGCGCATCAGGGGATTTTTGGGTTGGACGGGGCATAGGTTGATTTTACAACATGGGACGGGGCTAGCCCTAGCCCCTGCGCAGGGTTGGCAGGGTCTTTTGATTGTCGTTCCATAGCGCAAGTATGTCATTCTGAGCAGAGCGAAGAATCTAAAATTCCTGCCTTAGCCAACGTCGTCCGGCCCGCAGGATTTTAGACCCTTCACTTCGTTCAGGGTAACATTGGGGTGGCCACTGCAACATATCGAAAGACCCGCGCAGGGTTGGGCAGGACGATTACAAAGTCGTCAGAAACGGCATTGGGGGCGTTTCAATAACCCCCGCCCCCTACCAGGGGGAGGGTTGGGGAGGGGGTTCAATTGCGGGCCTTGGGCTTGTCACGGGGCGGGTTTGACTTTTTTCAGGAAGTCTTCGGCCCCGATGCGGAGCAGGCCCCATGCCGATACGGTGACGAAGTTGGCTCCCAGGTTGATGAACTCGACCACGCCATCGGTGTCGGCGGGGTTGTTGCCGCCAACGCCGACGTACTTGCCGCTGGCCCGGATGCGGGGGATGACTTCGCTCATTACCCGCCGCACTTCGGCCACGCCGGGGTTGCCCAGGCTTTGCCCCAAGTCCGAGGCGGCTACGTGCAGCACGTCGGCGCCGGATACCTGGAGAATGTCGTCCAGGTTGCCCACGGCCTCAATGTCTTCAACCATTGGGATGACCAGCACCTGCGAGTTAATCCAAGCGGTAGCCTCGTCGCGGTTTACGCCGATGCCGTAGTCCTGGGCGCGGCCTCCGCCCATGCCCCGGTAGCCGTCGGGGTAGTAGCGGGCGGCGCGGGCCACGGCGGCGGCCTGCTCGCCGGTGTTGACGTGGGGAACGATGATGCCCTGGAGTCCCCGATCCAGGTAGCGCAGGATGGTCTGCTCGTGGTGGTCGGGGATGCGGGCTATGGGCGTTATCCCGAAGGACTCGGCGGCCCGAACCATGTGTTCCACCTGGTCAAGACCTGCCGGGCCGTGTTCGCAATCTATCATCACGAAGTCGTAGCCCAGCGCGCCGAAGATTTCCACCATGTCCGGGGCGTAACGGGTGATGATGGCGCCGAAAACGACCTGGCCGTCATTGAGTTTGGCCTTGGTGGTGTTGGTGCGCATGGTTTATCGCTCCTTCCTTTATGGTAGGGGGCACACCCCCACCCTAACCCTCCCCCTAGTAGGGGGAGGGGATTTTTTGCGCCCTCTGTTACAGCGAGCCGTCAATTACGATGTCCAGCAGGGCGGGCTTGCCGGAGGCTACGGCCCGTTCCACGGCGGGCTTGATTTCCGACGGGTCGCTGATTCTTTCGCCGTGAACGCCCATGCTGTTGGCGATAGCCGCCATGTCAAAGGGCGTGGCGAAGTCGGAATACATCAGCCGCCCGCCGGAGGTTTCGGACAGTTGCAATACGTCCTGCTGGTAGATGTTGAAGTTGACCTTCAGGACGCGGTACATCCCGTTGTTGCAAATTACGAACACGCAGGGGATGTTGTCGTTGGCGGCAGTCCAGAGTCCCTGAACGGTCATCATGGCGCTGCCGTCGCCGATGATGCCGAAAACCGGGCGGTCGGGGTTGGCGCACTGAGTTCCCATCGTCGCGCCCATGCCGCCGCCGATGGACTGGCCCCGGACGCCGCGCAGGTCGCCCCGGCGTTGGGCCTGGAAGTAGTGGCGCATGACGCCCCGGTTGCTTACGGAATCATCAACCACGATGGCGTTGTCGGGGATGGCGGCGGCCAGTTCGGACATCATGCGGGCTGGCGTCATGGGCTTGTGGTCCCACTTTTCCGCCACCGATTCCTCAAAGGCTTGGCGGCGGCTGTTGCGCTCGGCAATCACGGTTGCCTTGCGTTCCTCGATTTCGGCCAGGTCTCCGGGGGACAGACGCTCTCTAAGGGCGGCGGTCAGGTCGGCCAGGGCCAGCCCGCAATGGCCGACGATTCCCAGGTCGGTGGGTTCGGAGCGGCCAATGCGCCCGGCGTCGGGGTCAATATGCACCAGCTTGGCCTGGGACGGCAGGATAACGTCGCCCCAGTAAAACAGTTCCTCAAAGGGGTCTGCGCCCACGGCCAAAACCAGGTCGGCGTCCTGGAGGACGGCGCGTTGGGCGGCGACGCGCAGGGTAAGGCCGCCGTAAAACTGCCCGTGAGTGGTGGGGAAGGCTACTTCGGCGCCGCGGGCCTGGTAAACCGGCAGGCCCATGAGTTCGGCCAATTCCACGGCTTGGTCAACCGCGTCGTCGTCGGAGAGGCGGTCGCCCACCAGCAGCAGGGGCCGGCTGGCGTCCAGCAGCAGCGACGCCGCTTGCGCGATTCCTTCCTGGCTGGGCCGGGGAGCGTCAAACACGGGTTTGGAAGGGGCGATGTTCATTTCGGCCATGCCTTCCAGTGCGTTGGAAGTGAAACCGACATAAACCGGGCCTTTGGGGTGGCTGTTGGCCTCGTTGAAGGCGCGGCGGATGGCGCTGGGTATCTGGTCGGGGTGGGAAAGCTCCACGGCCCACTTGGTCACCGGGCGGACTAACCCCGCCAGGTCGGTCATGGTTTCGTTGACCTTGCGGACGTCGTAGTTGGCCGACGTGACCACCATCGGGGTGCCGGTGTTGAGGGCGTCCAGCATCAGGGCGATGCCGTTGGCCAGTCCGCTGTCCACGTGGAGGCTGACGAAGGAGGCGCGCCCGGTGGCCCGGGCGTAGGACTCACCCATGCCCACGGCGACGCTTTCCTGGAGGGTGAGGATGTAGCGAAATTCGGGGTAGTCGGCCAGCAAGTCAATGATGGGGCCTTCGCTGGTGCCGGGGTTGCCGAAGATGTATTGGACGCCCTCGGCCTTGAGCATTTCCAGGAGGGCCTGCTTGCCGGTCATCATCTGGGACATGGTTCCTCCGCTGGGGGACTGCCGGGACAGGACGGGGGCGGGCAGTCGGGATGTGTACCCAATTCTACAACATCCGGGCGGTTGGCACAGGGGAGAGTGTTTTTTGAGGGACTTGGATTCCCGCTTTCGCGGGAATGACGGTAGAGGGCGCGGCGAGGTTGGTTTGGGGCGAGGACTTGAGATTCTTCGCTCCGCTCAGAATGACATGAAAAGAGATGAGGCATGACGGGAACGGTCAGGCGCGGAGGAAGTCCTGGATGGAGGCGGCGGGCGTTCCGTTTTGCCGGGCGATGGGCTTGGTTACGCTCAAGTTGTAGGAAGAGGACAGGACGGCGTTCATGTGCCGTCCGTAGCCGCCAGCAACCACGATGAGGATGTTTTCGGGCCGGGGAACAATGGGCATCATGGCGTTGTCGTCGTCCACGTCCACGAAGTCCGGGGGTATGACGGTGCCCCAGCCGCCCCGGTCGCGGAGCAGTCCCACCGGATTTTGCGCCCGTTCATAGATGTATTCCCGGACGTCGTCCTTGCTCCAGCCGGGGGAGTAGTCGGCCAGCCAGTTGGCGGCCTCGGAGGTTATCACCAACATCTGCTCGCCCTCGATGCCGCTGCGGTAAACGCCGTTGGCCCCCAGGTGCCGCATGGCGGAGGCGGCGCTTTCCAGGTAAACCTCCGGGGTCTGGCTCACCAGGTCGTTGATGTTGTGGGGAGCTTCGGCGCAGAAAACCGTCACCGAACTTGTCCCAGGTTCCAGGCCGCGCTCGACGTGCAGCGAGTCCCACGGGCTGTTTTCTTCGTCCTCGCCGATACAGTAGGAATAGCGGCCGGGGTGTCCGTGGGTAGCCATATCGGTGACGCCGGGGATGCCGCCGCCGATGTTGGTGCAAATTAGCCGGAGGGCGCGGCCAATGGTGGCGTTGGCCCGCCAGCCGTGGCCAAAGACGTTCTGGCGGCAGTTGACTTCCAGCTCCTGCCGGATGGGGCCGTTGATGATGACCAGGTGGCCGCCGGGGTGGGTGGTGGTCTGGCGTCCGTACAGGTTGTAGGCGGGTTCGGCGATGGCCTCGACGCAGGCGATTACCACCGGCAGATATTCAGGGCGGCAACCGGCCATGACCGCGTTGACGGCGATTTTTTCGACGGTGGCTTCACCGCCGCGGGGTTCCAGGGACGCCACCACCTGCCGGGCGTCCCGGTCGGTGTACCGCAGCATGGCCTCCAGCAAGGGGGCGGTGGGCGGAATTACGGGCAGGCCGTCAGTCCAGCCCGATTCATAGAAACGCTCGAATACGGCGGCGGCGTCATCCTCCACGTCCAGACGCCGGGCGGCGGGGCCAAGTTCCTGCATAGACGGCTCTGCCTACTCCCGCACCAGGGAGCGGACGACTTCGCGGTAGTGGGCGGCGATGTCTTCCTTAACCAGGTCTTCGGGCTTGGCGGCGACGGGGTGCTGGATAATCACCAGGGGCAAGTCGGGCATCTTCTGGAGCTTGGTTAACCGGCGGCCATAGTCGGCGAAGGAATGGGTGACGACGGCAGCGGTGGGGATGCCGTGGCGTTCCAGGGCCATGCAGTCGTGGACACTCCACGACGTGCAGGAACCTCAATCGCCCACGGCGGAAATCAGCGCGTCAACCTCGTCGGTAAGCTGGCGTTCAATCTGCGGCCCCATGCCGCTGACGCTCTGCTTGCGGTAGTAGCGGAAATCGGCGCCGGGGAACTGGTCGCGCAGTTGGCCTTCCACCTGACGGAGGATGACCTCGGCCCGGTCCTTGGTGTTGTCCAGCAGGCCGACTACCCGCCCGTTGAGGGTGGTCAATCTGGGGGCCAGACTGTCCTGGCCGACCCGTTCATCGGCGGTGGGGTCATAGACGGTTATCCGGCCGGCGCCCATTTTTCTACTCCTGCGATGGGGTTGTTGGGTACGGGGAGAGGATACCACAGGGGGTTGGGGGTGCGCCAACCGGGGCATTCTGGGATATTAGGGGGCATTTTTGGTTGGGGGTTGCCCCCTCCTTGGCCCTGCCCCTGGCAAGGGACGGGGGTGAAAATTTTACCTTTTTCTCCAAAAGTGTTCATTTTTGACCATTTGAGCGTGGATTGGGGGGTTGGAGGTGTCCAGGAGGTGTCCATTTTTGGGGATATTTGGGCGGTTTTGGCGATTTTGGACACTTTTGGGGCGGGTTTTGGGCGGGTGTTTTTCGGTTGTTTTTGGGCCTCCTTTTGGCTGGTTTTGGGGTTCCTGCTTTGGGATTTCAGGGTTGCCCGGCCGGGCGTTCCGGCTTTGCCCCGTCCCTGCAAGGGGGACGTTAAGCTGCCGCCGGTGGGCGATTCCGGCTATTCCGAGCCGCGCAGTCAAGGGGCTTCAAGGCGCCAGCCGGGGCGCAAGGCCGACATAGCCCGATCCCGCCGTTTAGGAGGGAAGCAGAGGCGCCCGTCGGTAGGGCTGGTTGTGCCGCGCCGAGTCCACTCATAACCCCGGTAGGAGAGCAGCTGGTCACTCCGGGAGGGTCTGCCAGGCTGACGGCGGGGTAGGTCAATTTCGATAGGCGGTTCCTCCGATGGTTGGGATTGGGGTACAAAAAAGAGGGACGGCCCCCACGTTGAGGGTCGTCCCTACATTGGTCATGTTACATAACGGGAGGTTGGTTGTCAAGAGGGGTTTTGTCAGTTGGGGGAGTGGTTCGACAGGCTCACCACGAACGGTTGTTGGAGTCGTTAGGGGCGCACGGCCGTGCGCCCCTACGGGTTTTCGGACGGATTTGTTTCCGGCAACCGGGTTGGTTGTGAAGGTTGGTAGGGGCGGGTTTCAAACCCGCCCCTATGGGTGGTCGGGGGTGTTTCGTGGAGGCGAGGATGGTTTAGGGCAAGGTGGCAGGGCAACCACAAGGGTTGCCCCTACGGGTGTGGGAAGGATTTGTTTCCGGCAACCGGGTTGGTGGTGAAGGTTGGTAGGGCACACGGCCATGCGCCCCTACGGGTGGTCGGGGGTGTTTCGTGGAGGCAAGGTTGATATTGGCAAGGATTTCTGGATTCCGGCCTTCGCCGGAATGATTTTTCACCCAGGGCGGGAATGACGGCGGCTAAACCTCTAATATGGGTATAGCCCTGGGCCGGCAAATTTCCGAACTTGCCGGGGTTGGGAGCATTTGCTATCATGGAGGGTAGGCGGGAGGGATGGCACATAAGCCTAGTGCGCGCCTGCCCCGTGATTGCCCCGATTTTTGCGGGTTCATAGATTCGATTCCCGTCCCCCACTCGGCCTCTGCTCTCCCCATTCCCCGCTGGCGCAGCCGTCATTTTCACTCCCCAATTCATTCCCCAGGACTTGCCGTTGCCCCGGTTATGAACAGCTTTCCAGAGGGGAATATGGCATTTGAGACCAACACGGCGAACTGGTATTCCGTCGCTGCCAATGACGGCCCTGGAATCATGGAAGGATAATGGATGGTGACAGGTAAAGCGTCGCCCGACGCCTTGGCCCTAGATGCTGTTAAATTCGGATATATGCAACTAATCAACCTGGTCTGGTGAACGCGCTTATGACTTCTTCTCCGATTTGGCGCGTCGCGGCGGCCACCGCTGCCGGCGCCTCTCATGCAAAAGACAACACCCCCAACCAGGATGCGGTGGACTACCGCCTGGTTCAAGTCGGCGGCGAACAGGTTGTGGTCGTGGCCGTCGCCGACGGGGCCGGTTCAGCCCCGCGCTCTGACGAGGGTTCGCAAATTGCCGTCAAGACCGCAGTTGAGTCCATCGTTGACGGGATTAGCAAACGCCCGGCGGCGGCTTCCAGCCAGCACCTGGCTACGTCCCTGGTGCGGAACGCCATCAAGCGGGCCAAGAACGCGGTGGCCCGCTACGGCAGGACAAACCAAGTCCCCATCAGAGAGTTGGCTTGTACGCTGATTGTGGCCGTGACCGGCGAGCGGCTGGTGACGGCGGCCCAGGTCGGCGATGGGGCAGTCATCGCCTTCAACATTGACAACGGCGCGGCCCGGACGCTGTGCGCCGCCCATACCGGCGAGTTAGCCAACGAAACCACCTTCATCACGTCGCGCACCCGCCCGCACCTGGTTGCCTCGGTGGGACACGCTTCGGTCGGCGATTACGGCGCGCTGGCGCTGATTACCGACGGGCTGCAAAACCTGGCCCTTACGATGCCGCAACGGGAGGCGTTCATGGGCTTCTGGAACCCGATGTTGAATGACCTGGCCCATACCGACCAGCCGGAGGCCGTTCCCGACCGGCTGCGCTCCTTCATTACCAGCGAGCGGGTGCAGTCCCGCACCGGCGACGACGTTACCATAGCCATTGCCGTCCGACGCGGCGGCAATCCCAGGGAGTAACAACTATGAACATCCGCGACACGGTAGGCGTGTACGACACGGCGGAATTCGCCGACAACCCGGAGGCCCGGTGTTCCATCGTGTTCATTCTGGACGTTTCCGGCTCCATGCAGGGCGTCAAGATTGACACCGTGAACCAGGCCCTGGTCAAGTTTGGCGAAATTATCCGGGATGACCCGGTAACGGCGTTGCGGGCCGACGTGGCGATAATCGCCTTTGACGACGAGGCTTGGGTGGCCCAGGACTTCACTAACGGAACCGACTTCTATCCTCCGGTTCTTGAAGTGGGTGGCGAAACGAATTTTTCCCAACCCATCAACATGGCGCTGGACCTGATTGAGGCCCGCAAGCAGAGTTACCGCGACGGGGGCATTGCCTACTACCGCAGCCTGGCCTATTTTCTTACCGATGGCGTCCCCGACGATAACCCCGCCGACTTGGAACGGGCCGCCCGCCGCCTGGCCGCCGCGGAGGAAAGCCGGGGCATTGCTTTCTTCTCCTACCTAATCGGCGACGGCAGCGGTATACCTATTTTTTCCATTGGCGCAGATAAAGTCCCCCAGTTCTTCAGAGTGATTGGCCTTAGCCCGGAAGCCCTAACCGAGGGGGGCGCCTTAGGCGGAGAGGGCGTTGAAGGCAAGGCCGGGACCGCTCTCCATTTAGGCCGGCTCGCCGAAATGCTCGATACCAGCGTACCGGAGTTGGTAGCTAGGTGCGTTGAGGCCGGAGTTATGCGCACCCCAGGGACTGAAATGGCCAAGCTGGCGCCCCGCCCGCCGGTGGAACTGACCAGCATGGCGCAGTTGGATGGTTCTATCCAGTGGCTTTCCCGCTCCGTGACCGTCGTTTCCCAGTCCCGGCCCGGCGACCGAATCCAACTCCCTCCCACCGATTACCTCAATTTCTAAGTCCAAAGCAGTGACCAGGGCATAAATGTTGTAATATGCAACGCAGTCACCCACATTGTTGCCCACGGCAGCCGAAATTCGTAAGGAGGACCATCTTATGAGCGTTCAAGACTCGATAGGCGTGTACGACACGGCGGAATTCGCCGACAACCCGGAGGCCCGGTGTTCCATCGTGCTGATACTGGACGTTTCCGGCTCGATGGGGGGCCTGAAAATCCAAACCGTGAACCAGGCCCTGGTCAAGTTCGCCGAGATTATCAAGGATGACCCGGTAACGGCCCTGCGGGCCGACGTAGCCGTGATTGAATTCGACCACGAGGCCCGGGTGGTGCAGGACTTCACCAACGGCACGGACTTTGAGCCGCCCGTCCTCTCCGTAAAAGGCGGCACCAACTACTCCAAGGCCGTCAATCTGGCGATGGACATTACCGAGGCCCGCAAGCAGAGCTACCGGGACGGCGGCATCGCCTACTACCGCAGCCTGGCCTATTTCCTGACCGACGGTTACCCGGAACACGACAATGACGCCGACATCGCCCAGGCCGCTTCCCGCTTGGCCGAACTGGAACAGAACGCCAGCATCGCGTTTTACTCTTTCGGCATCGGCTCCCCGGACCTGCCGGCCGATATGTCGGCCTTGAACCGATTGGCCCCGCGGGAAGCGAAAGAACTGACCAACATGGAACAGTTGGAAGGTTCTATCGAGTGGCTTTCCCGGTCGGTGGCTGCCGTGTCTCAGTCCCAGGTCGGCGACCGAATCCGCCTGCCGGAACCCGACTACCTGGACTTTTAGTCCAAGCGGTCGGGTCAGGACATCAGACGCCGTCCTCTCCGGGCCGGCGCGTCTGCCGCCGTCCTGGGGATGCCGCGGGGGCCAACCCGGTAGAATGGCATCAAACGGGAGGAAAGTATGCAGCAAAAACTGGCGGATTTTTGGGCCAGCGTGGCAGCGATGTTTTCGCCAGGCCCAAAAAGCAGAACTACAGCGGCTTTCCTAGCTTTTGGCTTGGGGTGGGCCGGCGTCCATAAATTTTACCTTTGCTACCGGGGCGTTGGAGTTGTCCACCTGGCACTGACCTGGTTGGGGGTGGTGGCAATTATCGCCCTGAACACCCTGGATGGCGCCACGGTGATTGGCGTAAACATTCTAGCCTGGCTGGCTCTTCTGGCCGGCTACTTCTACGTCCGAAGGTTTCATTTCGGCCACTCCATGCAAGAGACGGTAAGCCCGGCCCAGTGGCTGCTGTGGCCCTGGCGACTGATGCGGCACACCTTCTTTGTGTCCAGGGTGGGGTCCAGAATTATGGAGGATGAAGAAGAGGAGCGCCGCGAACGCCGGTATGAAAGAAGGTGGCGCCGCAGAGGTCGGGGGCGTCGTCGCCGGCGGTATGATGATGACGACGATGACGGCGGCTCCTCCCTGGGATGTTGGGTAATCGCGCTAGGCATCGTCTTGTGCGTAGCGCTGGCGTTGGTTATCCTCTTCGTGTATTACATCATCTTCTCCCTGGTGGGCATCATCGCCATTGCCGGCTCTGTCATCCTTGGCGCCACGGAAGGGTTCTTGTACCTCAAGAAGACCGATGACGAGTTTGAGAGCGAATACGTGACCAGCCGGCGGCTGTGGTTCTAGCCGGGGCGTCGAGGGCAGTACCCGATGACATCATCGAGGAATCCACTGGCCGGAAGAAACTTCCGGGACGAAGCCGGCAACCCCGTCGTGCCAGGCGAGGTTCTCGGCGCTGGCGGCGAGGGCACGGTGTGCGAGGTGGATGGCGATCCCGGTTCGGTGGTGAAAATCTGGCATTCGGACAAAATTCCGGAAGACGCCGACATCAAGTTCCGCCACATGGTGAGCAACCCGGTGACCGCCGAACCCGGCGAGCGTCGCTGGTGCATCACCTGGCCCCAGCATCTGGTTACCGAGAATGGGAACGTCGTCGGCTATGTCATGCCCAAGCTGGACGACGCCCTTCCCTGGAGGGCAATCATCGGCTACTACAACCCCACCGCCGCCCGTTCCACCGGAAAGAGCCAGGCCCGGCGTATCCGGATTGATGATCGGGTGCGCATCGCCAGCAACCTGTCCCTGGCATTCAAGGCCGTTCACGACGCCGGTTACGTTATCGGCGATATTAACTTCAAGAACGCCGAGGTCAACCGCCAGAACGACGTGGCCCTGGTGGACTGCGACTCCTACGGGTTCACCGACGCCACCGGACGCACCTTCACCAACGAGATGGGAATAGCCGATTTCCAGGCGCCGGAAGTTCAGGGCAACTACGCCAACCGCACCCAGGAACAAGACCGTTTTGGTCTGGCCGTGGTCATCTTCCAGTTGCTCACGGGATACCATCCCTACAATGTCACGGACCCGGGCAGCCCCACCCAGTATGGCGAGTGGATTAGCGCCTGGCTGTTTCCGCCCTCCGGCCGGGCCACCGCCGCGCAGGAATACAACGAGGCGTGGGACACGCTGACCGACAAGCAGAAAGAGCTGTTCCACCGCTGTTTCAACAAAGACCATGAAGGGGAACCCCGGCCTACCGCCGAAGATTGGCTGGATGCGCTGCGGGAAATGCCGACGGTGGCAACGCCGGCACCATCGGCGCCGCCGGGACGGACGCCGGCTCCCGCCCCTTCGCCCGGTGCGCCACCCCCGGCGCCGTCCCCCCGAGGCCGGCCTCGCCCCCGGCGAACCCCGTCCCCATCGGCGCCACCATCCGTGCCTACCGTCGGCGGCTCGAAAGTCAGCCTGCCCTTGATTGGGTCGGCCATGGCGGGGTTTGTGCTGCTGTTGATTCTCGGGGGCGTCGGACGTTACGCGGATTGGTGGTGGTGGCTGATGCTGGGTCTGCCGGGGGCGTTGTTCGTGTTCCTTCCCTTGAAAGCGGCCCTTCGACGGCCCATATCAACCATTCGTTTTGTCGGAATCGCCGCGATGGGGATTTTCGGCGCTTTGGTCTTGTTCAGCCTGGGAGAAGCGGGGGTCAACAAGTTCCTTGACTGGCGCGCCGAAATGAGCTGGCAGGCGAATATAGCCGCCGCCGGCGCAGCGGCGCCGCCAGTCGTACCTACTGAGATTCCAATCCAGGCCCCCAACAACCCTGCCGTGCCGGACGGCGGCGGATTGGGCATTGCCGCGCCGCCCCCGCCCACCGAGATGCCGACCGAAGTTCCTCCACCAACGGAGACGCCGGCTGTCACCCCCACACCCGTTCCCACGGCCACCCCAACGCCGGAGCCGACCCCTACCCCGGAGCCAACATCCACCCCCGCGCCTACGCCTGAACCAACGCCTATGCCGCCACCGACGCCGACTCCCTTGCCGGCCCCCACTCCAACGCCTGTTCCCACACCCACACCCACGCCGGCGCCTACCCCAACGCCTATGCCAACCCCTACGCCGGCATTCGGCCCCTATGAACATTCAACGGGCGGTTATACCTACGCCCTGGAACTCCCGCCGGGATTGCGGTTGCGGTCACAACAGGGCGGCAATTCCTTCTTCGCCGATGACTCTGCAACGCGGGGCCTCAATATCCGCGTCTGGGAAATCCCCGACGGGGCCGACGTTACCACGTTGCTGGACGACCGCATCAATGAACTGCTCAACTTGGTCCGGCAGGCTGCGGAAAACGCCGAACCCGACTTTTATCGAGTGAAGGATGCCAATCCCCCCGGTCAAGAAGTGACCGACGACTTCTGGTTTGCCGAGCGGTTGCGCTACCGTTGGCGCATCAGCAGCGCCGATTGCCTGCGGGACGTGGTGGACATCATCGGCCCTTCCAATCGCCACACCCACGGCGTCCTGTTGTCCGCCTGGATTTGCGAAAAAGACCTGAACCCAACCACCGAGTCCCAACGGCAACGGATGCTCAGCAGCTATACGGAAAACCCCGTCCGCTAGCCCCCGCCTGGCGTCAACCAACGTCCCCGCCAAAGGTGGGTTAATCGAAACGCCCTGCCTTGACGGGGAGAGTTGCCGGGTGGGGGTTTGTGCTTTGTTCGGATTCCTGCATGACGGCAGCGCCGCGGCAGGACGACCCTTCGGGGTCATTCAACCTGGACGTCACGCTCCTCAATCTGATACCAACGGATAGCGCCGGCCTCTACCATATCTGCCGCCTCGCGGGTATTCCGTACTCTGGCGATGACCGGGAGGGACGGGACGTTGGTCGTCTCCGCGAGGAACCGGGCGTTCCGCTCGGCCCGGTCGGTATCCCTCCGGCTGGCCGTCCAGGACGCCTCGATAGCAAGGTAGAAGCTGTCCTGGCCTTGGCTAGCCTGCGCCACCAAGTCGGCCCTACGGAAACTGCGGAGTTCGTCCCTGGTAGCGCCGGAGACTCGCCGGGCTATTTCGACCAGTTCTTCGCGGGGAATGATGCGAACAACCCGAAGTTCCATTTCCTCCGCCAAGTCAGGCAGGAGGTCAACCAGCAGAGCGCGGATATGGCCGCCTTTGGCAACGCTGATGTCGGACTCAATCCGGCCCATACGCGCCGTGGCGTTGGAGTTGAAAGTCCGCTGTTCCTCGTTGAACGTCCGTTGTTCTTCGTTGAAAGTCCTTTGTTCCTCGATGAACGAGTCCATCCGGTCCATACGCGCCGTGGCGTTGGAGTTGAAGGCCCGTTGTTCCTCGTTGAACGCCCGCAGTTCTTCGTTTAGCGTCCGTTGTTCTTCGATGAAGGAATCCATCCGGTCCATGCGGGCTTCGGCCTTGGAGTTGGAGGCCCGCAGTTCTTGGTTGAACGTCCGTTGTTCTTCAATGAAGGAGTCCATCCGGTCCATGCGGGCTTCGGCCTTGGAGTTGGAGGCCCGCAGTTCTTGGTTGAACGTCCGTTGTTCTTCAATGAAGGAGTCCATCCGGTCCATGCGGGCTTCGGCCTTGGAGTTGGAGGCCCGCAGTTCTTCAATGAAGGAGTCCATCCGGTCCATGCGGGCTTCGGCCTTGGAGTTGGAGGCCCGCAGTTCTTCGATGAAAGAGTCCATCCGGTCCATGCGGGCTTCGGCCTTGGAGTTGGAGGCCCGCAGTTCTTCGATGAAAGAGTCCATCCGGTCCATGCGGGCTTCGGCCTTGGAGTTGGAGGCCCGCAGTTCTTCGATGAAAGAGTCCATCCGGTCCATGCGCGCTTCGGCCTTGGAGTTGGAGGCCCGCAGTTCTTCAATGAAGGAGTCCATCCGGTCCATGCGGGCTTCGGCCTTGGAGTTGGAGGCCCGCAGTTCTTCAATGAAGGAGTCCATCCGGTCCATGCGGGCTTCGGCCTTGGAGTTGGAGGCCCGCAGTTCTTCAATGAAGGAGTCCATCCGGTCCATGCGGGCCTCAGCGTTGGCATTGAACGCGCGTTGTTCCTCGGTAAAGGAGTCCATCCGCTGGACGAGCAGGTTGAGGCTATTGGTGAGAGATTCTACCCGGTTGGTGAGAGATTCTACCTGGTTGGCGAGAGATTCTACCTGGTTGGCGAGAGATTCTACCTGGCTGGTGAGAGATTCTACCTGGCTGGTGAGAGATTCTACCTGTTCGACAAGGGCACGGAATTTCTGAGGCAGTTCCAGTATGTCGTCGCCCAAAATCCTGGACCTGACAGCGTCCCGCCAGTCCGGGTTGTCATCAAGGGCTTTTAGAAAATCGTCCAGGGAGTTGATTGTGGTCATTTCCGTTGGCGCTCTCGTGATTTGTATGAATTGTAACCCCAGGTGGGGGTGGGGGTAAACCTCTCCCGGTGGCTCCGGGGTTGGTCCAGCGAATCCGTCCGGTGAAGGATTGGCGGCGGTTTGTCGCTCCGGGCAGGAATCTTGACCACTTGCGCCGTCTTGGGTTAGATTCATGTCTGGAACCGGCAGTCGAGGCCCCGTGCGGCGCGCCGCATCCGGGCGTTGTGCCGAGAATCCGGGCTTGGCTGCCCGTTGGGAATTAAATCAGCCTTGCATCTTGCTGAGGGAGGAAAATCACCATGCCGTTTTATGAAAGAGGCACTGACCACCGCATCTACTACGAAGAGTCCGGGGCGGGTTTCCCTCTGCTGGTGATTCCGGGCGGCGGACTCAATTCCACCGTGGCGTCCTTAAACGCCTCGGTGCCTTTCAACCCGATGGAGACCTTCAAGGACGATTTCCGTTGCATCGCCGCCGACCTGCGCAACGCCAACGGGGGCCAGTCCATCGGTCCCTTGGAGATAGACCGCCCTTGGGACGCCTACTCCGATGACCAGTTGGGGCTGATGGACCATCTGGGTATCGAGAAGTTTGGGGTCATAGGCTTCTGCATTGGCGGGCCGATGATTCACAACCTGCTCCGGCGCGCCCAGGATCGCATCGTGGCGGCGGCGTTGATGCAGCCCAGCGGGTTCAGGCCGGAGATGCCCGACCTTTTCTACCAGAACAACACCGCCGGATGGGGGCCGCCCCTCTGCGAAAGGCGTCCTGAAATCACCATGGACATGGTTCACGACTTCCTGACCAATATGTACACCAACCGGGCCGACTTCGTTTTCACCGTTTCCCGGGATTTCGTGCGCTCCCTGCAAACACCCCTGCTGATTGCGCCCGACGACGTGCCGGCCCACCCCTACGCGGTAGCGATGGAGGTTGCCGGTTTGGCCCCCAACGCCGAGGTGACGATGTTCCCCTGGAAAGACACCCAGGAGCACGTTGACGAAGTCGTAGCCCAGGCCCGCCGCTTCCTGAAAACCCAAGCGCCGGCAACGGCCAAAGCCTGACGGCTTCGCCGTCGCCTTTGGGCCGGAGGGGGATGGGCACCCCCACCCCTTCGGCTTCGCTCAGGGCAGGCTCTAACCCTCCCCCTACCAGGGGGAGGGGATTTATCACACACCCTCTAAGGGCGTCGGTTGTGGATTCCCGCCTACCAGGGGGAGGGGATTTATCACACACCCTCTAAGGGCGTCGGTTGTGGATTCCCGCCTACCAGGGGGAGGGGATTTATCACACACCCTCTAAGGGCGTCGGTTGTGGATTCCCGCTCCTTCGGCTACGCTCAGGACAGGTTTCGCGGGAATGACGGTTGGGGGCGGGAATGGCGAACCATGAAATTGACGACACCCTCTAACGGGTATTTGACGATTGAAAACTGCCGGTCAGCCCACCGGCAACTCTTGGCCCGTGTCGGACGCCTGCTTGATGGTGTCAATGAACCGATGCAGGTCAACCGCCGTGTCGAAGGTGGGCAGGCGGTTTTGTCCGGTTCGGATGGCCTCGGCGAACAGGGCATACATCTGCCCGACGTTGAAGGGGTCTCCCTGGGGGAAGTCGGGCGGCACGTAAACGAAACGGTCGGGTATGTCCATGTCCTGCAACTCGTGGCTGGCCGGCGCGCCCTGCACCCGGAGCATCTCGCCCCGCTGGGACGATACGCTTCCCGTGGCAACCAGCGTACCCTCCCGCCCGTAAATTTCCATGCGAAAGCCGCTGCCGGCCCAGGGGACGGCGCCAACGTGGACTGACGCCGCCGCGCCGTTCTCCAACTGGCCGCTGACCCGCACGTTGTCCGGGGAAGTGACGTCCACCAACTGCTCGGTGTCGGTTTCGTACCATTGTCTGGCCTGGGTGCTGACCATGCAGGCCACCCGCGTGAAGTCGCCGGCCACAAAGCGCAGGGCGTCAATGATGTGACCGTTGGCGATGGTCAGGGTATTGGCCCCCAGGCTGGCGTCCCGCTGCCAGGTGCGGCTGGAAGGGCGTTCCAACGTCCCGTCGCGCATGGTAGTCACGTGACAGGAAAGGACTTCCCCAACGTAGCCGGATTCGATTAGTTCCTTGATATACAGCAAGGCGGGACTGACCCGCGATTGCAGGCCCACGGCGGTTTGGACGCCCTTTTCCCGGGCCAGGGTTGCCAGTTCCTCGGCTTCGGCGGTGTTGCGCCCCAAGGGCCACTCGGTGTAAACGTGCTTGCCGGCTTCAATGGCGGCCCTGGTTGGTTCATAGTGCGACGGCACCCGCACCACCACGGCCACCGCGTCAATGTCCGGCGATGCTGCCATGTCGCGGAAATCGTGGAAGGCGAGCTTGGCGCCAAAGGCTTGGCGAGCCTCTTCCGCGCTCTCCGGGCGGGTGGTGCAAACGGCGGTAAACTCCACGTCGGGGCTGGCCAGCAGCGCTGGAAAATGCGACTGACCGGCCCAGGTTGCGTTGACATTGGCCCCTACAAATCCCAAGCGAATCTTGTTTGGCATGACGCTTACTCCTTTTCCTGTCGGCTGTCTGAAAATTAACCGGGCGAGCTAACTGCCCCGGAAGGGCATGAATGGCGGCCAAGCCGTATGCTCGGCCTTGCCAGACCATTGTAGCGAAAGGAAGCCTAGTTTATTCGGATAGAATGCCCCAGGCTTTCCGGCAGGTGGATTTACAAATGGTTTACAATGGGGATAGGAAAGTTGGTAAATCCCCCTGGTTCCAGCAAGGGAGGGATGGCAGAGCGGACGATTGCGCCGGTCTTGAAAACCGGTATGCCTGCGGGCATCGTGGGTTCGAATCCCACTCCCTCCGCCAAACGGCTGCCAGTCAGTCTGAAGATTTCGTAGTGCTAGGTGTCCATAGTATTGGGGGAGAAGATTTCTTCCAAGCCCACCCGCCGCTTGGTCAATGCCTGCTCTTCAGCGTAGCGGGCGATGGTTTCCAGGGTCTTGCGGTTGGCTGCCAACCCGTAGGGCAGCGGGTCATGGGGCAGTGACTCCCGCGCCTCCAACGGCAGGTGGCCCAATTGGATGTAGGTATCAACCAACCGCTGCGACGGCGCTAACAGTTGCTCTTTGGCCTCCAGGAAGGCTTTGTACAGGTTCAGCGCAACCCACGGATGCCGTTCCAAGACCGACCGCCTCACCGCGACGCAGTGGTTGATGGGCAAGACCCCCGTTTTCCCGTAGTAGCGCGCCCCCTCCGCCACCGGGTCGGGAAACAGGGGCCGCATGGCCGGCATGGCGTCCACCGACCGCCCGGTGCGGTCCAGCAGGGTGTGGCCGGCAATGTGGATACATACCCCGTCCAGTTCTCCCGCCGTCAGCATGGAGGCGATGCTACGCCCGGCGGGAATCTGATGCACCTGCACCCCGGCCGGGGGCTGGTAGCCGAACTCGGCGCCGATGCTGTCCAGCCGTTCCTGGTGCCAGACGCAACTGTCGGTATCGGCGTCGAACTCGTCCCGCAGGACGCCCCGGGACCAGACGGCGGCGGTCATCATGTACTCGGCCACGCCGATGCGCTTGCCGGGCAGGTCGGCCACCGAGTCTATGCCCCCGCCCTGGCGCACCTGAAAGCGGGTGTGGTGGAAAGACCGGAAGGGGAACACCGGCAGGGCCACCCAGGGCGATTCGCCCCGTTCCGCCAGCATCAGCAGGGCCGTCACCGACATCTGGGCCACGTCGAACTCGGCGAAGCGCAACTGCCGCCAGATAAGTTCGCCGGAGTAAACGTCCGAGGGTATCAGGTCAATGCCGTCGGGCTTGACCGCGCCGTCCAGCACCAGACGGGTAAGGTTGCCCGGCTGCTCGGACACGGCCAAAGCCAGGCTGAGTTGAATGTTGGTCATGGCTGCGCCTCTTTGCGTTAACGGTTTGGTACGCGTCCATCATACCGCATAGCAAGCCGGTGTGGGGTATGGGACAGGACGATTGCAAAGTCTATGTCCCAACGATAGGGAGGTGGTTCAGAACGGAGAGCCATTCCCCTGACGTAAACCTCACCCCCATCCTAACCTTCCCCCGTCAAGGGGGAAGGGACTATTGGAACGCATCACGATGCTGTTCCTGCCGACTTTGCAATTGTCCTGGGTATGAAAAGGGCCGGTCGGCAACAAAAACCATGCCCCGGTTTTCTTCCGGGGCATGGAACGCATGGGGTCTTTTGGTCGGGTTACTGGGTGAACTTCATGGTGTTGGCCCGCAGCCTGGGAGCGTACAGGGGTTGCCAGTCCAGGTCTTCCGCCAAGCCGTAAACCAGTTGGACTTCCAGCAGGGGTATGAAGATGTGCTGGTTGTGAACGAAGTCGGCAATCTCCACTGACCGCTGCTCCCGCAAGTCTCCGATAGGGGTCGCCGAGGCTACTTGCAGCTTCTCCCACATATCCGGGAAACAAGCCTTGGAACTGGTGTGGAGGCAGCCCATGCGCCCGTACAGCCGCACCAGCACGTCCAACTGCTCGGTGGAGGTAGCTACGACGTTGGTATGGGAGGTGGTGAAAGCCGGGCCCGGCGGGTCACGCTGGGCGCAGTCCCAGACGCCTACATAGCTGGGGTCGTCCTTGAACCTGCCGCAACCGGAACTGGTCAGTTCCTTGAGGCGGGTGCGCTCCACCAACTGAAATTCGGCGTTTACTCCCACTTCCTGCCAGTACTGGACTACGGCTTCCTGGAACTCCAGGTCACGGCAGCAGTTGCCCGGACGGCTGTAAATGATAATCTTGTTGTCGGGGTCGTATCCGGCCTCTTCCAGCAGTTGCTTGGCCCGCGCCGGGTCATAGGCGTAGGGCTTGGTGTTCTCGGGGGTGAGGCCGGCCGAACCCGAAGGGGATATGTTGCCCCAGCAGGGCAGCCCTTCCAGCAGGGCGTCAGTGATGGACTGGCAATCTATGGCCAGGTTAAGGGCCTCGCGAACCTTCTGCTTCTTCAGTTCCGGGTGCCACATGGTATCCGGGATGAGGGCGTAAACCTCGGTGGTGCCGGACTGCCGCCACTGAGGGACGGACTCCTTGCCCTCGAAACCGATGTCCGCAGCCCAATCGGCTTCGCCGGTCTCTACCATAGCCGTCCGCACCAACTGTTCGTTGCGCCAGGTGTTGGTCACGTGCTTGATATGGGGGGCTTGGCCGTCAACGATAGAGGCGTCGGGATTGGGTACGTAGTCCTCGTAGAGTTCCATCTTGATGTCTATGCCGGGGCGCCACTCGAGGAATCGGTAGGGGCCGATTCCGTAAACCTGGGTGGCCGACTCGTCCTTGGAAACGGTGGAGTACCATTCCGGGGGCTGGAAACGGTTGAAAATCATGCCCCGCGGCAGGTTGGGGCAGTCGGCGCCGCAGACCACCCGCACCACGTAGTCGCTGATGACCTCGCCGGTGATGGGGCCGTGGTTGCCGTAGCTTTGCGACGAGTTGTTAACGTCGCCGTTCTGGTCTATGCCGGCCTTGGCGGTGACGGCGTTCCACGGTTCCCCGTTGTGGAACTTGACGCCTTGGCGCAGGGTGAAGTCCCAATTGCGGGCGTCCACCTGTTTCCAGCCTTCCACGCCGGACAGGGTGACTACCTCATAGGTGTCGCTGGTAATCCAGGTCATGGGTTCGTTGACGATTTCGTTGCAAACCGCCGTGTCCAGGGTAGCGTTGCAGGTGGGGTTCCAGGGGTCAACGCTGCCGGGTTCGGCGGCCATGACGATTACGATTTCGTCCTTGCCGCTGGCGGCCTCTTGGGGAGCGGCTTGCTGCTGGGGAACGGCGGTGGGTTGGGCCACTTCCTGCGCCGGCGCTTGCGGCTGGGAAACCGGGGCCGCCGGAGCCTGAGATTCGGACGCCGGGGCCGCAGGCTGCGGGGCCGCCGTGCCGCAGGCCACGATAACCAGCGCCGCTAACAGAATGGGCAGGAGAACCAGGGCTTTGAGCGTAAGTCTATCGCCAATGACCACAATCGTTACCTCCATCGCAGAATTGGGCTGGCTTTTCCGCATCTCACCCGGGACTGACGCGGGTTTCGCCCCAGGGTGCCGGTAGTTTAACGGGATTTCGCTTTGCCGTCAAAGCGTCCGATGGAAACAGCGCAACCGCCGCCGGATAAACCCGCCGGAGTAAACGTCCAAAGGCTTCAAGGACATCCTACACGATACGGAAATCCAATTCCCGAATCAAATCCAAAGTGTGCCTTGAATGGACGTTAAAATGTCGGCATACATCGGGGATATGGCGGTTGGCCCGCGTCCGGCTGGGCCTTGACCGTTCATTGGTGACTACCCGACGATGACCCACATCTGCCAGAGCGTAGGCGATTAGGAACGGGTCACGCCCGACTTTCTCCACTTCGTCATCAGTCAGGTCATCGGCGTACCCTTCCTCAATGACGCGGGCCACCAACTCCACCAGTACCTCCTCATCCAGTAGTAGAGCTTCCCGGTGGTTGGTAAGCCAACTTACCAAGGCATCCTCGGCAGTTGGCCGGGGCAAGACAATTTCTTCATAAATTTCCTGCGGTACTTTGACTCGTCCCTGCTGGCCCATTTCAACCAGCCAGTCCCAGAACTGGGGTACGCGGTCTATTGGGTAGTAATCCCGATTGGCGTCAATGAGGACATTGGTATCCAATAGGTATAGCATCGTTGTGGGTTAGAACTGGCCGGGCATACCCAGCAAGGGTTCAACTTGCCTGGGTTTGACTCCCAAAATACGCGCCGCCTTGGAGGTTGACAGCGCATCAGCTCCCATCATGCGTTGTACCAAGTCAGTTATGCGCCGGCCTAGCCGGTGACGCCGAACGGTATAGAAGCTGGGGCCGCCTTCTTGTTCCCGCGCTTGAGACCGGGAACTTTCACGCTCAGAATGCCACTGATGCCGGTAATCATCACTAAGCCGGCCAAAGGTTTCCTGGCTGATGAGGCCCGACCGATAAGCGCGATACGCCACCATGGTACGGCTTAAATTGGCTTTACTGGCGAATGAACTGATGCAATCGGATACTGCGCCATAATCCTGGATTTCGGACAGGGCGAGCTTATTCAGTTCCTGTTCCGGCAACAAAAACTCTCCAGCAACTTGGTCGCAAAACTGCTCCACTTCGTTCTCCGAGTACTCTGCGCTAACCCCGGTCTGTCCCAACAGAAGATGCACTGTTTCGTGCAGCAAGGTAAATGACCAAGCCGGTCTGGCGTCCTGGTCGTTGATAACAATGAAAGGAGCAACCGGGTCGGCGATGGAAAACCCTCGGAATACCTTGAGGTCAATCGCGGAGCGATAATTGCCCAAGTCGCCTTTGATAAGTACGAAGATACCCGCGTTTTCGGCTCCGTTCCTCAACAAGCCAAACGCTGAGTCAGCAGTGCGCTCGGCTCGATAAGCGTTCAAGTCCACGCCCAGGACTGCCCGCAGCGATGCCAAGACTACTCCCGGCCCATCCGCTATCCGGTGAGAGCCGATGAATTCCAGTGGTTCCGCTTCCTCTTCGTCTTCCAAGACCGCCCGCACCATACTTTGGCGCGCTGTGATGTCCCGAACCAAGGCGTCCAGCAGAGCGTCATCCGCCGGGGAATGTCCGGCTAGCAGTGTGCGAAAGTCCGCCCCCCGGTTTCCCTTTAAGGGCGGTTTGGACAGGTAGAAAGTAAGCAACGGGCGGCGGTAAACGTCGGCCATCTTGACGACTTGGGCCCGGGTCGGTTCCTTGGCACCGATTTCCAAAGCCGCCAACTTGTCCAGTGCGGTGGAGGCGCGGCTATCTTGAAATCCCAGCTTTCCGGCTGCTTCTTTTTGGGATAGACCCGACGTTTCCCGCGCCCAGACCAAGATTTCCGGCTTTACTTGGGGCATATTGATGCCATCCTGCCCTGAACTTCAGACTGACTTCGCCGTCGGGAGGGCAACGAGGTTGTTATACCACCCCGCACACTACGGCCGAAAAACCTCTACAACAATTCTATGAACCGGGGCCAGAGTCCGGTCATGTCTGTTCCAACTGCAAGTCCGACAAGTCCAGGTTCGGGGAGCGTTTTGACAGATAGAGCATTTCTACGCCTACAACTTCCTTGTCTTCGTTGAAGTCCAGCACTACGCCGGGGGAAACCTCTTCCGACTCTACTATTCGGGAGGTGTCGAGACGCAGGTACAGGGCATCGGCAGAACTATCTATCGTAAGTTTCATTGCTGGCATCCGGTTTTAGGCTACCCGAAAAACCCCTGGGCCAACTCTATAAACCGTTCCGGCTGCTCGATTTCCGGGCGGTGGCCGCAGTTTTCGATGATTTCCAGGCGGGAGTTGGGGATGCTGTCGTGGTACAACTGGCCCGCGCTCAACGGCACTATCGGGTCCTGGCGGCCCCACACCAGCAGCGTCGGCAGCCGCTTCAGCCGGGGCAGCAGCCGCGGCAGCGCCGGATAGTGCATATAGGGCCGCCAACTCAACCGGCAGGAACCTTCCAGCGAACTCTCCCAAACCTCCAGCTGCTCCGGCGTCGGCTCATCGGGACAGACCGCCTGGAACTCCGGCGTATTGGCCGGGTCCAGCACGCTGTTGGTGATGTAGGCCCGGGCCACCACCTGGAAGATGTCGTAAATCTCGCCCTGGGGCGGGCGGACGCCGGTGGCCCCCACCAGGGCCAGCCGCTTGAACTGCTGGGGGCACATCACCGCCATCTCGGCGGCCAGCCAGCCCCCCAGGGAAAACCCCATCACGTCCACGCCCTCGAGTCCCAGGTCGTCCAGCGCGCCCAGGTACCACACCGCCAGGTCGTGCAGGTTCATCACCCAGTCCATTTCCTCCGAGTCGCCAAACCCGGGGTGCCACGGGATGTAAAGGGTATGGTTCTGGGCCAGGGCCTGGTGCCAGCGGAGCCAGCCGGGGTGACCCATTTCGTCGTGGAGAATCAGCAGCGGGTCGCCGGAGCCGCCCTTGACCAGGCGGATTTGGGTTCCGGCGACGGTGACGGTTTCCTCAGTCCAGGCGGGAGTGGTGGCAGCCATAAAGTCCCTTTCTTGGCGCAAACGGATGGCGGCGGTTGGCCGCCGGCGCGGGTTGACGGTAGGACCGGCGCAGAGGGGCCGGTTAAGACTGGTTGATTGTCAAAGAGGCGGGGGCGGTTGTCAAGGTTGGGGGCGTGAAGGTTGGCAGCATCGGCTTACAAAGGGAGAGTCTTGCCCGCTTCCCTGAGCCGTCGGCGGCGATGGTACATACCTGGTAGCGCGGGGGCCACCACCCGACGGAAATTCTACGGGGTGTTCATGGCATCTCTAACCCCTGGAGTTCAGGAAAGTAGGTGGTGAAAAACCCTCGGTCCCTTGTCAGAAAGGCGTCCGCTGCCGCCAGAGCGTGAGCGCCGACTAGAAAGTCGGTGATGATGCGGGTTCGAGGCCCTCCGGCGCGACGATATTGCTGCCAGCGCAAACCCGCTTCGTATGCGATGGAGGAATCAATGGGAGAACAAACGACGGCAATATCGCTCAACGCCCCGTCCAGCGATGTCCTGTCGGCGAAGGCTGGGACTAGCTCCGCATACACCAGGTCGCACACCACCAACGCGCCAGCGTCATGGGTGTTCACGAGGCGCGCCTTGGACTGGGGGCCATGCTCGCTGCCGGAAATGAGTATGTCCAGAAGGACGTTGGTATCTACGGCAGTTATCATCTGCCCCGGATTTCTTCGATGTACTGGTCGACACTGACCCCTTCTCCGAGAGCATCTTTTCCAAGAGTCCCATATACCCGGTCAACGGGGTGTTGGCCCTCCACACGGCGGCGGATGAGCAGACCGTCGTTGGTGGGAGTTATTTCCACTTCCACGTTGTGGCCCAGCCCAAAGCGTTCCTGCAAGTGCTTAGGAATAGTAATCTGGCCTCGATTGGATATTCGCATGATTTCACCCGATTCAGGGGGGTAGCGTGACTTTCCCGGAATGGTTGAATTGGTTGAGGTTGGCGGGGGTCGTTATGGCGATACTTCTAGTTGCGTGTCCAGAAACTCGAAACCCTTGGTTGTCACGCCGAAGAATTTTCCTTCCCCGGAATTGTCTGAGATCAATCCTAGCTCGATAAGTTCCGTTAATGCCCTTTCGTGCTTTGCATCAACCCGCCGGTGGCCAGACCTCCCGAATTGTTTCCCGTTGGTCTGAAAAACTTTCCCCAGAGCAGTAGGTATTACATGGATTAAACCCATCTGGTCCTCGCTTGATTCTGACAATATAAACAAAGCCTCTTCAGTCAACGAGGGGATCATAGAAGGACTTTGCTCCCGTTCTGAGGGTACGTTCCGCCCTGATGTGGACATAGACACATGGTTGATCGCACCCTCAAAGTCTCCGGCATTATGCCAGTCAGTGCCGTCCAAGTTTACCGGGCAACGGGCGGTCAGTAGTCGCTGGGCCAATTCTTGACGCCGTTGTGATGATCCATCCATCCGTATGATGTGCAACCCGGAAATGTCAGAAAACGGACGCAGATTTCCGAGTTCTACCAATACCGTCCTGTTTTGATTTCGTCCCATCGCCATACCAGCCTCGAACAAGACATCGGGCCGAGCTTGCCCTGTTAGCTCAGTTTCGTGAGGTGGGGCACTATCTCCCCTAAGCTCTTGCCTCAGTCGAGCTTCATCGTCTGGTGTAAAGAGCACCACAACTGCGTGTGCCCGTGAAAAAGCCGCATCCAGTATCTCCCCGATATAAGGCGATGTCTTCCCCGTAGCCCCAACTGCCTCAGACCATTCAAGAGGATGAAGGTCGCTGGCCCTCAGAAATTCAAACAGGGCATCACGCGCAGCTATGTTCCTGCCATGAACAACAAACACCTCCCTAGCATTGGCCGGCGGCACGAGTTCTCGGACAGGTTGCGTATATTCCTGCATCTCACTCCCCGGAGGCCCTGTAATGAAATCATCGGTTACGTCCTTCGCTGTGTTCGCTATATCCCAAGATGTTGTTGCCCCGTTTATTAGAATCCCCGATTTAGGACGATTTTTGTCTATAGTCTCCTTCAATCTTTTGGAGTCTTGTTCGCTCTGGCTTATCTTGACTCTCTGAATGTTATCAGAGGGTATAGTCGTTCCGGCTATAACCAATGGCAGCCCTTGCCGATATGGAACCACAAAACGCTGCATCAATTCTTCCAAGGAAAGATCTAGCCTTACCTCGGTACGAGATGGATCGGACCGAGATATTATGCGGACATGATAGTAGGTCATGGGTTTTCACCTGTCCGGATGAATGAATGTGTGCTTGCATTGACCCGCACCCGCCCCGTCAGCAGGACGTTTGCGGTGAATGCTTCCGTAGATTGTAGCACATGAGTTTGGCGTCGCGCCCGTTCCAATGTCACATCCACCCCGTCCAGCATCCCGATTATGGCTTGCTGCTCCGGTAATGGCAATGGGATGGGGAGAGTGGAGTATTCTTCGCATTGATGTTGGTTTGAGCGCCCCATCCTTCGATATAGATGCTATCCGACGAAATAATTTTAAGGCAGGAAGGTGCGGGAAAGTCCGCCGGCCACAGGCATACTCCTACCCATAATTCTGGGTAGGAGTTAAACCCCCGTCACCCCCCGGCTAGGGGCGGGGGGCCTGACGCTTTTGGCGAGTGGGACAGTTTTTCCTGCATGGCGACTACTGCGGCGGTTAGAGCCTGCAACGACTCTATTGCCGTGGGGTCTGACAGGCGGCCATCGGTGAAGTGGCGGGACTGCAAGTAAACCGACGTGGGGACGGTGTGCGCCCCAAACCAGGTCAATACCGGGCGCAGTTGGGTATCAACCGCCAGGTAGTGGTGGTCGGTGGCTCCCATACCCACCAGGCCGCAGACCTTGCCCCGCAGCGCCTCCACCGGCAGCAAGTCCAGCAGGTTTTTCAACGCTCCGGTATATGTAGCCCGGAAAATCGGCGTACCAATCAGGAACATATCCGCCGCCGTCACCCGCTGCACCACCGCCCCGGTGTCGTCGCCGAAGTCCTCCGGTGGTCGCCCGTCGGCGAAGGAAATCCGGTAGTCTCCCAAGTGCAGCAAGTCCGTTTCCACCGGATGCCCAACGCCCTGGCCCGACTCTACCGCCGATTCCAGGGCCAACTGCAACGCCGCGTATAACCGGCCCGGCCTGGTCACTGCTCCATGAATCGCCAACAACTTAGCCAACCGACGCCTCCTCAATAAGTGCCCTCCCCCTACCAGGGAGAGGGTTAGGGTGGGGTCATCCCTGCCAGACACATCCATTTTCCGCACCGTTTTCCACCGGAAACGTAGGGGCGCACCGCCGTGCGCCCCTACCCCCAATTCGGAAATATCGTTGACCGATGGAAACCAACCCAAAGGCGATTCTCCCTATCCGCCAGGGAGATAGCAGAAGTGAGGGCAAAACCGGCGGCCCGATTGAACCGCCTTAACCTGCCGTGTAAAATCAGCGGGAACCAACCCGGCATTTCCAACGACGACCCCAAAGACTAAGGAGGCCCGCTCATGGCTATTTTCCGGCTTTACACCGGCGACGATGGCTTGTCCCACATGGAAGAACTGGATATGGCGTCCCACCCGGAATTGACCACGCTGCACAGTTCCAAGGCGGTGGTTTTCCGCTCTTCCGAACCCGGCTACTTCAGCGACTGGCACAACGCCCCGCGCCGCCAGTACATCATCACCCTGTCCGGCCAGGCGGAAATCGGCTTCCGCGACGGCTCCGTCCAGCATCTTGGCCCCGGCGACGTTAACCTGGCCGAGGACATTACCGGCTCGGGCCACACCACCCGCGTCGTTGGCGACGCGCCCCGCGTCACCGCCACCGTCCACCTGGAAGATTAGCCCCACCGCCGGACAGACGATTCAACCGAGTAGGGGCGCACGGTTGTGCGCCCCTGTTTTTTTGGGTGTCGCAAAATCAAGCCGCAACCCCTTAAAGCGGCGGATGCCACCCCCACCCCTTCGGCTTCGCTCAGGGCAGGCTCTAACCCTCCCCCTACCAGGGGGAGGGGATTTATCACACACCCTCTAAGGGCGCCGGTTGTGGATTCCCGCTTTCGCGGGAATGACGGTAAAGGGCCGGAATGACCGTAGAGAGTGGGGATGACGATTTATGAAATTGACGACACCGCCTAGTGCATGGGCGAGAAAGGCGCCGGGGCCAAGACCTTGTTTTCCTGCTTGACCATCAACTCCCGGTAGTCCCCGCCCGGCGGCCAAACCCCGTCGGCCCGGGTCTGGGCCCGGATGCGGTCGCGCTCGTTCATGTCCTGGTAGGGCCAGATGTGAACCCACTTGTTCAACCCGCCCAACTCGGTGAACATCCCCGCCGCCAGCGGCGAATACTCTTCCCGCGCCGGAATCGCCTTGCCCCAGCTTTCCAGCAGCCCCGGCATGGCCCCCGGCAGGAAGGTGTAGCTCCGCATCTCATAGACGTTGCCCAACGCCTGGTCGCCGCCCATCTCCCGCATGAAAGGCGCCGGAATGTAAATCTCCGACTCCTGCCCGACAATCAAGTCGGTTCCGCGATGCTGGGCCAGTTCCTCGTCCTTGGCCATCGCCTCCCGCACGTCCATGCGGTGCTGCAAGCTCTCGTAGGGCCAAACGTGGACCACCTGGTTCAACGGCCCGTACTCCACGTGCCAGAAGGCCCCCAGCTTGGAGTGCTTTTCCCGCACCGGCAGCCGGCGGGTAAACCGTTCCTCGAACTCAGGCACCGCCCCGGGTTTCAGGGTATAAGTCCGCAATTCGTAAATCATCGTCCTTCCTCCATTTGTCCGTTTCAGTCCGTCGGGCGATTCGGCAAGTCACCTTGTCCAAACCGTCCCGACGTTCCCGGCAAGTTTACCAACAATCCGGGTTGGCAACAAACCGGCCAGACAATCCCCCTCCCCATATTCAGGGAGAGGGTTGGGGAGGGGGTGAATCGTCGCTTGCAAAATCGGGACGACTACAGAGTCCATCTCCCAACGATAGGGAAGTGTCCAGGATGGAGATACATTCCCCTGACGTGATGTTCACCCCCATCCTAACCTTCCCCCGTCAAGGGGGAAGGGACTATTGAAGCACCTCCCAACACTGTACCTACCGACTTTGCAATCGTGCCGACCCAAAACCCCTTCGGTTGACACGCCTTTCGGCCCGTCTTAACATCCAAGCGTTCAGGCGGCAGCGTCCCTTGGGTGGAGTTTTTGCCGCATCCCATACCCCAACGCCAACCCCGGCGGATACAATGACGGGGTTTTGACAGGAGGATTTCGTGGCTGGTGCGCTGGACGGAATCCGAGTAATAGACTTCGGGCAATACATCGCCGGTCCCTTGTGCGCCATGCTGTTGGCCGACCAGGGCGCCGACGTTATCCGCGTTGACCCGCCCGGCGGCCCCCGCTGGGATGTCCCCGGAAACGCCACCTGGAACCGGGGCAAGCGCAGCATCACCCTTGACCTGAAACAAGCGGACGACCTGGCCGCCGCCCGCGACTTAATCGCCACCGCCGACGTGGTGGTGGAGAATTTCCGCCCCGGCGTCATGGAACGCTTGGGCGTCGGCCCGGAGGCCATGACCCAGGCCAACCCCCGGTTGGTCTATTGCTCTCTCCCCGGTTTCGCCCAGGACGACCCCCGGGCCGCCATGCCGGCCTACGAGGGAATCATCGGCTCCGCCGCCGCCACTTACCGCTCCTCCGGCGACCGGCCCGTTTACACCGCCATACCCATCGCATCCACCTACGCCGCTTTCCAGTCCGCCGTGGCGATTTTGATGGCCCTGAACGCCCGCCAGCGCGGCGGCTTGGGCCAGGCTATCCAGGTGCCTTTATTCGACAGTATGTTTCAATCCATTGGCCGGTTCGGGGTTCGCGTCCACAACGCCGCGCCGTCGCGTCCCACCCTGGGCGAACTCTGGGGCGGCATCTACCCCTGCAAGGACGGGGAATGGGTGCGGTTTGGCGGCCCCGGCAACCAGAATTTCCGCCAGTTCGTAGAACTTGCCGGCATAACTTCCTGGGACGATGATGGTCTGACCGACTTTGACCGCTCCTTGGACAACCCGGACTTTACCGCCGAGGCGGAGCGGCGCATCGAGGACTTGTTCAAGACCCGTACCGCCCAGGAATGGGAGGACTTGATTGCCGAGGCCGGCAGCGAGGGCGCCGTCTGCCGCACCAGCGCCGAATGGTTTAACCATCCCCACGCCCGCGCCGCCGAAATGGTGGTGGAAGTGGATGACCCCGCCTACGGCAAAATGCTGCAACCCGGCGTCAATGCCCGCCTGTCCCTGACCCCCGGACAAGTTCAAGGCCCGGCTCCCCGGCCCGACCAGCACCGCGAGGAAATCCTGGCCGAACTTAAAGCCAAGCCCGCTCCATCCCCCAACGGTGATGGCGGGAACGGCATCGAAAAGACCCTCCGTTCCGCCCTGGAAGGCGTCAAGGTGCTGGACTTGTGCATCATCCTGGCCGGGCCTACGATGGGCCGCACCCTGTCCGAGTACGGGGCCGACGTTATCAAGATTGACAACCCCCGCCGCGGCGCGACCATCGCCCGCCACAACGACATCAACCGGGGCAAGCGAAGCATCCTGCTGGACCTGAAATCCGAGGAAGGGCGGGAAGTTTTTTGGCGGATGCTGGAAGACGCCGACGTAGTGGCCCAGAACTACCGGGCCGGTTCCCTGGAAAAGCTGGGCCTGGGTTACGATGAAGTCTGCCAACGCAAGCCCGATATTATCTACGCCTCGTTGAACGCCTACGGGCATCTTGGCCCCTGGGCCGGCCGCCCCGGCCACGAAGGATTTGCCCAGGCCGCCGCCGGCATGACCCGGCGTTTCGGCGGCGACGGCAAGCCCGAATCCCAACCCAATCCGGTCAACGACTATGGGACAGGATTCATGGGCGCCTATGCCGTTGCCTTGGCCCTTTTCCACCGCCAGCGCACCGGCCAGGGCCAGCACGTTGACTCCGCCCTGGCCTACACCGCCATGACCCTGCAATCGCCCTTCATGCAGATGTACGAGGGCAAGGAATGGAACGAAACCAAGGGGCAGGACGCCCTGGGCAGTGGCCCCCTCCAGCGGGCGTACCAGGCCAGCGACGGCTGGTTTTTCCTCGGCGCAGAGCCGCGGGACTTGCCCCGGCTGGCCGCCGTCGAGGGACTTTCAGGAATTGATGACCTGCCGGCGGAGGGGCTGGCCCCGTCCCTGGAAGAGCGGTTCCTGGGCAACTCCGTCGCCGCCTGGGTTGAGCGGTTGAGTCAAGCCGGCGTTGGCGCTCAGCGGGTTATAACCAACGTCCGGGAGTTGATGACCGACCCCTGGGTTATTAACCACGGATTGAGCATCACCCGGGAGCATGACGACCTGGGCTTGGTTACAACCTGCGGGCCGGCGCCCCGGCTGTCCCGCACCCCGGTGCGGCCCGGCATTCCCGCCCCTAAACCCGGTTCCCACGCCGACCAAATCCTGCGGGAACACGGTCTGGCCGCCGACTACCAACGCCTGCTGGACGCCGGAATTATCCTCACCGACGGCGTGGCCGCCGGCTGATACCCGGCGCCTAAAACCCCCTTTACTCTGGGTAGGATGCTGGGGGTAGGGGCGCACGGCCGTGCGCCCCTACGTTTGACGGGGTTATGTGGTTGGCGGCAGAACGGGCGGATTTGACCCCTGCCATTTCTCCAGTCTAGGACGAACTGCCATGCCAGAATTGGCCCTTCAACTCAGCATCCTCGACCAAAGCCCGGCCCACGGCGACGAAACCGGGCCCCAAGCCTTGCAGCGCACCATCCAACTGGCCCGCTGCGCCGAAGAGTGGGGCTACCGCCGTTTCTGGGTGGCCGAGCATCACAACTCGGAACGCTACATGGGTTCCTCCCCGGAAGTCCTGATTAGCCACCTGCTGGCCCACACCTCTCGCATCCGCATCGGCTCCGGCGGCGTCATGCTCCAGCATTACAGCCCCTACAAGGTGGCCGAAAACTTCAACATCCTGGCTTGCCTGGCCCCCGGCCGCATTGACCTGGGCATTGGCCGCGGCCCCGGCGGACTTCCCCAGTCCACCGCCGCCTTGCAGTCCGAGTTTGGCCCTGACCGGCAGCCCTTCCAGCAAAAGCTGGACGACTTGCAGCAACTCCTCGGCAACCAACTGCCGCCGGAACATCCCCGCTACGGTGTCCGGCCCAAGC
Source organism: Dehalococcoidia bacterium (assembly GCA_963665735.1). Classification (GTDB taxonomy): domain Bacteria; phylum Chloroflexota; class Dehalococcoidia; order Lucifugimonadales; family UBA3495; genus CATOSK01. Next base: position 3,058,850 of record OY762444.1, read on the forward strand.
CCTTGCCCGAATGTCCGGCCCGTTTATTCCTGCTGGGGACTACCGCGTCCAGCGGCGAAATGGCGGCGGCGCTCCGCATCCCCTACGTTTTCGCCCTCTTCCTCAACAGCGATGAAACGGTGATGCACGACGCCGTATCCGCCTACCGCCGTTGTTTTCCCGCCGGCCCCGGCCCGGCTGCCGAAACCATGCTGGCCCTGCCCATCATAGTCGCCGACACCGACGCCGAAGCCGCAGCCCTGGCCGCCGACATTAAGGTGGTCAGAATCACGCTGTCCGACGGGCGCGCCTTCACCGTTGGCTCTTTGGCAGCCGCCCAAGCCTTTGGCCGCCAGGCCGGGGAGGAACCGACCGTCACCGTCCTGGACGCCAACGTAGTCCACGGCTCCCCGAACACCGTCCGGGAAAAGCTGGCCCGGATTCAAGACCGTTACGGTGTATCCGAAGTTTTCGCCGTCACCCAGGTTGACGACTTCGCCCAAAGGTTACGCTCTTTCCAACTGCTCAGCCAATTGATAGACCGCCCGGACGGTAGCGCCAAATGAGGCATAAGGCTGGAATGATTGCGGAGCAGCGCCATGTCACCCTGAACGAAGTGAAGGGTCTAAAATTCTACGGGTAAGGTGACGTTGGCGAAGGCAAGGATTTCTGGATTCCGGCCTTCGCCGGAATGACGGTAGGAGGCATGGGAATGACGGCGGGGCCAGTGATGAAACCACCCAAACTGTACGCTGCCCCAGCAACCCCGTCCGTTTACTTGTTACGGATGGGATGGTAGCATGGCGTTGAGAGCTTGGACGGTAGGCGGGGAATATGGCCCAGAAAGTCCCGGAAACCCCTTTGCCGCCTCCCGGATTCGGTGACGAGGAAGCGCACACCGCCATGAGCCAGCGGTTCCTGGAACACGCGGACATCGAAATAGAGAAGGGGGATCGTCTCCAGGCATCGGAAAAAGTCTGGGCGTCAGTGGCCCATGCCTTGAAAGTGGTGGCGGAACAACGGGGCTGGCAACACGACTCCCACAGCAAGCTGGCCGATGTAGCGCGGCAGCTGGGAACCGAATCAGCCGAGGCGACTTCCAGGTCCAGGAAGACGCGGGAACGAAGGGCAACGGCTTTCTCCAACCACTTCATGATAGCAGCGTCTATGCACTCGAATATCTACGAAAATGGTCTGGACTGGCCCTACATAGAAGGCGCCCTTGCTGATGCCCAAGTGTTCATTGGAAAGCTGGACGCTTTTCGGGACAAACCGCCCGGCGCGTTCACCATTAGAAACTACGCCGACCAACGCCGGGTAGGAAGGTTGTTGGGCATAAATCCTCGCGGCAGGGAGGAAGAACGGCAACGGATTCTGGACCGACTGCTCCCTGTCCGCACCAGGTCGGACGCGGGGTTTTCGCCCAAGTTCGGCTACCGTCTCCCGGAATCGGATGGGCCTGATGGCAACGAAGATGGTAACGAATCGGAGTAATCAGCGACAAATGCGGCTGGGGGCCTTCCTGGCCGGCACCGGCAGCAACATGGCGTCGTGGCGTCACCCCGACGCCGTGGCCGACGGGGCCATCAACCTTGAATACTACAAGGAATTGACCCGCAAGGCCGAAGCCGCCAAGCTGGACTTCGTTTTCTTCGGCGACGGTCTGTATATCAGCGAAAAGTCCCACCCCAACTTTCTGAACCGCTTTGAACCCCTGACCCTGCTGGCGGCGTTGGCCGCCCATACCACCCACATCGGCCTGGCCGCCACCCTGTCCACCACGTACAGCGACCCCTTCACCGTCGCCCGCCAGTTCGCCTCCATTGACCACATCAGCGACGGGCGGGCCGGCTGGAACATCGTCACCTCTCCCCTGGAAGGTTCGGCCCTCAACTACGGCAAGTCCGAACACCCCCAGCACGACCTCCGCTACCGCATGGCCCACGAGTACCTGGAAGTTGCCAAGGGCCTGTGGGATTCCTGGGAGGACGACGCTTTCCTTCGCAACAAAGAAACCGGCCAATTCATAGACCCGGCCAAAATGCACCGGCTTGACCACCGGGGAGAGTTTTTCTCTGTCCAGGGGCCGCTGACTATATCCCGCTCCCGGCAAGGGCGGCCCGTGCTGATTCAGGCCGGTTCTTCCGAGGCCGGCCGGGACTTTGCCGCTCGACACGCCGACGTAATCTTCACCGGCCAACCCTCTATTGAGGAAGCCCGCAAGTTTTACGACGACGTTAAGGGCCGCGCCGCCCATCATGGCCGCGCCCCCAACCAGGCGCTAATCCTCCCCGGCTGCGCCCCCATCGTTGGCGAAACCGCCGCCGACGCTGAGGCGAAGTACCAGGAAATCGCCGCCCTGGTGGAAATCCAGGACGCCCTCAACTACCTGGGCCGCTACCTCAACGACATGGACTTTTCCCCCTACGGTCTGGATGACCCCTTCCCCGACTTGGGCGATTTCGCCCGCAACGGCTGGGAAAGCGCCACCGACCGGCTGAAACAGTTGGCTAGGGATGAAAATTTGACCCTGCGCCAGATGGCCCTTCGCACCACCACCCCCAAGACCAACTTCATGGGTACGCCGGAGCAGGTGGCCGACGCCATGCAGGAATGGTTTGAGGCCGGCGTGGTGGACGGCTTTATGATTAACTGCGCCGTCCTTCCCGTGGGGTTTAACGACTTCGTTGACCGGGTAATCCCCATCCTGAAAGACCGGGGCCTCTTCCGCGCCGAGTACGAATTTTCCACCCTTCACGAAAACCTGGGGCTGCCCATACCCCCCAACCGTTACAGTTCCCAGGCGGCGCCGGCTTATACCACGTAGAGCCACGGCTTGCCTCGCCCTTTTCCCTCAATTGACACCGCCATACCCGCCTTATATAGTCAACTCTGGCGCAACCCCCAACTCAATGCCCAAACAACACTGCCTCCCCGATGACCGATAGATTCCCCACTAACCTAGCCCATTCACCGTCAGCCGTACCGTCATGGTGAACCGTTGACTGCCGCGCCATACTGCGTATTTTGCGAAATCGTCGCTGGCCGGGAACCGGCCCGGGTGCGCTACCTGGACGAAGACCTGATTGTTATAGTCAACCGGCTGACCTGGGTGCCGGTGATGCTGCTGGTGATGCCCAAGCGCCACCTTAGCCAGATGCAGATGTGGAGCAGCGGGTTGATGCAAAGGCTGGGTCAAGTCGCCACCACGATGGGGGCCATGTATGCACCCAACGGCTTTCGGATTCTGTCCAACTTCGGCTACGATGGGCTGCAAAGCCAGAGCCACGGCCACCTGCACGTCATCGGCGGAACCTATCTGGGAGAATACGCCTGAAAAGTCCTTTGCGGTTCTCTCCCTCTCCGCGCCACTGTGGTGAAGAAGTCCCTCACGCGGATACACGGAGGAAAAAATGACGGGTTGGGGCGAAGGATGTGGTTTCCCGCTTTCGCGGGAATGACGGTTGGGGTGCGGGAATGACGGGTTGGGGGTTACGCCCTCACCCCGGCCCTTTCCCTGGGGGAAAGGGAGGGAGAAACGCAGAGTTTTGGAGAAAGATTGATATGGCCGAAACAGTCCTGTACGAAAAGCAAGGCAACGTGGTGGTAATGACCCTGAACCGCCCGGCGGCGCTGAACTCCATCAACCGCCAACTGCGCAGGGAACTGGCCGAGGCCATTACCCAATTTGACGGGGAATCGGACGCCTACGTTGGCATCATCACCGGGGCCGGGCGGGCCTTCTGCGCCGGCCGGGACCTGAAAGAGCGGGCCAGCGACAACGAAGAGGGCGTTCAGGCCCGGGCCCGGGACAGTATGTACCCCGACCGGCCCTATATGTGGCCCCAGACCTGGAAACCCCTCATCGCCGCCGTCAACGGGTACGCCCTGGCCGGGGGGTGGTCCATCGCCCAGATGTGCGACCTTCGCATCGCCGCCGAGGACGCCCAGTTGGGAATTACCGAAACCAAGTGGAGCCTGCTGCCGCCCTTTGGCACCATCCTGACCAAGATGCTGCCCCTTTCGGCGGTGCTGGAGCTTTGCATGACGGCCCAGCCCATCACGGCGCAGCGGGCCTACGACATCGGTTTCGTCAACAAGGTCGTTCCATCGGAGCAACTGATGGAAGAGGCGATGACCCTGGCCGAAACCATCGCCGGGAACGCGCCCCTGGCGGTGCAGTATTTCAAGGAACTGGCCTACCGGGGCCTGAATATGTCCACCCAGGACATATCCTCGCTGACCTACCATATGTACGACCAGTTGTTGACCACCGAGGACTCCAAGGAAGGCCCGCGGGCCTTCGCCGAAAAACGGAGACCCAACTGGCAGGGACGGTAAGGTTTGGCACTGCCGCATTGACGACTGGCCGGGAAAAGTCGTCATTGTAGCTTCCGCCGGAATCCCGAAATCCCAAGCATAGAGCAACATCGTTAAAGGCAACGAGTCCTGGATACCGGCCTTCGCCGGTATGACGGTTGTTCTTCAGCCGGAATGCAGCCGCAAATGGTTTCCCGATAGCGGCAGGAACCAGGATGCCGCTAAAGTATGTAGGGCGGGCCGAATTCATCGGGGCGCAACGACTCAATGGTCTGGGTAACCGGGTTTACCTTGAACCTCATGTTTTCGAGCAGTTCATACCCGATTAAAGGAGTCGTAGTAGCAATCACGGTGGCGTTGAATCCCCGCCCTTGCAGCCGCCCGAAGGCGGTGAAGGTATCCTGCTCCACCATGCCGGTGGCGGTACGAAACAACATTCTTCCGTCGGGAATCCGAATCAGTCCCAATTCCGCTATATCTTCCGCCAGAAGACCCACGTAAGTTGACCCGGTATCCACCAGGAAGGTGAACTCTCGCTCCAAGCGTGGCCCAATGATGGCGGCGTTTACTTCCGTGCGGCCCATGTCTTGCCCCCTCAACCCGATTTGGCTGACATTATAACATCCGGCCCTGAACATCGCCGCCTACCCGCCGCCGAATGTGCTAGACTACCGGCAAAGCCCTGACATCCTAATCCCTATCCAGAAACGGAGTGAATTATGACCACGCAAGTTCAACCCAGGGACAAGACCGTCCATGCCAACGGCATTAACCTGCACTACCTGGACTGGGGCAGCCCCGGCAGCCCGGTGGCCGTCCTGCTCCACGGGCTGCGGGGCCACGCCCATTCCTGGGACGACGTTTCCCCCGCCCTGTGCAGCCAGTACCGCGTCCTGGCCCTGGACCAGCGGGGCCGGGGCGAAACCGACTGGGCGCCCGGCGGGGATTATTCCGGCGAGGCTTTTGTGGCTGACCTGAAAGGCTTTTGCCAGGCCCTTGACCTGGAATCCTTTACCCTCGTCGGCCACTCGATGGGCGGGCGCAACAGCATGGCTTTCGCCGGACGTTACCCGGAAATGATTGAACGGCTGGTTATCGTGGACATCGGCCCTACCGTTGACCCCCGCGGTGGCCAGCGGATAACCCAGGAATTGCAGGCCGTCCCAGAAGAGTTCGACTCCTTTGAGGACGTGGTGGCCTACATGGGCGGCCAGAATCGTTTTGCCTCGGAACGGGTGTTGCGCCGCCGCTTGCAATACGCCACCCGTCAACTGCCCAACGACAAGATTGGCTGGCGCTACGATCTGGCCATCCGGGAGCAGCGGCGCAACGGCACTGCCGCCCCCGCCGAAGACCTGTGGCCGCTGCTGCCCAACATCAACGCTCCCACCCTGGTGGTGCGGGGCAAGGAAACCGACCTGCTGCCCCTGGAAGTGGCGCAACAAATGGTGGAAACCCTGCCCAACGGCCAAATGGTAGAAATCGAGCGGGCCGGCCACATGGTATTTGAGGACAACCCCGACGACTTCATCGCCGCCGTCAAGAACTTCCTGGGTTAAAAGGGAGTCGGGCCATGAACTCCGTTCCCAAGGTGATGAGCACCCAGCACCCGGATAACGCCACGCCGCCGGCTTTTGCCGACGCCGAGGGCGTTATCCGGGGCGATGGCGAAGTTCGGGAGGCCGCCGACGTATTCGCCTTGGGCTGCAACGAACAGATGTGGGACTCGGAGGGGAAGGAGGCTGATAACCAGGTCGTCCGCAAACTGCTTACCGGCTACCCCGACTTCTTCCGGCAGGAACGGCGGTTGGGCAGCGACGTGGTGTTGACCCTACGCGTCCCCAATCCCGCCATTGAGCGGGATATGCGGAAGTCCATGGTCGAGGCCCTCCAGAGCGTTCCCTCGGCGTGGGACATGGCGCAAAGTTTCTACGGCGAGGCCAGCCCGGACGCCGCCCCCATCCAGGAAGTCATCCTTCCCCTCACCACCTCCGCGGAGGAACTGGCCCTGGTGGAAGCCTACTATCGCAATGTGATTGTGGGCCAGGAAAGCCGCCCCTTGCTCCAGGGCCGGTTGGTCAAGGACTGGGTGGGCGAATTTTTTCCCAAGCAACTCCGGGTGATTCCTCTTATTGAGGACATGGAAAGCCTGTTCTATTGCGACCGCATCGTGGAAGAATACCTGCAAGGGAGAGACCTGCCGGCCCAGCGGGTGTTCCTGGCCCGCAGCGACCCGGCGCTCAACTACGGCATCGTCGCCGCCGAACTGGTGCTGAAAGTCGGACTGTCCCGGCTGTATGACCTGGAAACCAAGCTGGGGATACCGCTATACCCCATCATCGGGGCCGGCTCGGTGCCTTTCCGGGGCCACCTGACGCCGGTGAACGTCCCCCGCGCCCTCAGCGAATACCCCAGCGCGCATACCTTCACCGTTCAATCGGCCTTCAAGTACGACTACGACCGGGACACGGTACGGCGGGGAATTGACGAAATCCGCGCCCACCAACGCGGCGCGCCCATTCCTATTGACCAGCAGCGGGCCCGGGCCATAATTGACCAGACCACCGCCGAATACCAGTCACAAGTCCGGCGGTTGATAGACGTTATCACCACGGTGTCCGGCCACGTTCCCCGGCGGCGGGAGCGCAAGCTCCACGTCGGCCTCTTCGGTTACGGGCGCACCCTGGGCAACGTGGGCGACGTTACCCTGCCCCGGGCCATTGGATTCGCTGCCTCCCTCTACTCCATTGGCGTACCGCCCGAGTTGCTGGGACTGGCGGCCCTGTCCCCGGAGGACCTGGCTTTCGTGCGGGAGGTTTACCCCAGCCTGGACGATGACCTGCGGGCCGCTCTGCGTTTCACCAATGAGCGTCACGTCCGGGAACTGCTGGGCGATGACTACCTGGGGCTGGTGGGCCAATTCACCGACGAAATAGACCGGGTTCACGAAGGCTTGACCAGCGCCATCCGTGCCGGCGTCAACTCCAACACCCCGGTCAACATCTCCCACTATGTTGGGGAGGCAGCGCAGTTGCGGCGGTTTTTGGGGTAGTTGGGAAACTGGCCACCAAGCCGGGGTGGTAAGCCGGTTTTCCGAGAGCCAACAAGCATAACCGCAAAGGCATTACCAGAATTTGGCTTGTTCGGAATTGGGAGGCGAGTCTAGCCCGACTTCAAGACCAATTTCTGGGGGAAGAGGCAGCTTTTCCAAAGCCCTCGGTTCGACTTTAATGGCGCCCGCGCCATAGGACTTCCCAACCAACGACAGGTTGGAGACGGTTTCCGGTTGTTGCAGAACACTCCAAAGATGGTCAACGTACTCTCGATTGTCCTGGTGGGGATATACGCAAAGAAATCCGGTCAAAGGCGCCACTTCCGCCAGATTGCGTACAAACCTGACGTTGCGGCGTCCAAGATAAGCGAAAAGGATTGGTGGAGGAGTACGAGTCTCCATCTTGTACCAGGGCCGGCGGGTGGCCACCAGCGATTTCCGATGAATCCCCAGGGCTTCCCCCTTAAGCAGATATTCCCTAACCGAGGTCGGGAAGTCATCTATTGCCCGACCGTCAGGGGAGAAAAGCAACGTGGGACGCCCTTTAGCATCCAGGTTGCGGAGCGTTTCGAGGGTGATTTTGTTCCCAGGGACATCCCGCGTTCGCGCAACGGCAGGGACTAGCAAGTCATCCGGTATTCCCAACTCTCCGGCTCTGGTTGATGTCAAGAAGAAAAAGTCGTTGGCCCCGGTGGCTATGCCCCGCCTCACTTCCGCGAAATCCCTCAGAGTAACTCCCCCGATAGACCCCGTTGCCGGCTTCCGGGACAGTCCGGTAGATAAAGCCTCGGCCACGTTGCGCCGGGAGATTTCCATGTCGCCACACTCAGCTTGACCCAAACCCGAAACCACCCAATCTTTCAGGGCCTCGGGTTGCGGTCTTATGCACTTAACCCAAGGGAAATGAGTATTGGGAGCCTCGTTAGCGATCATGAAAATAATCGGATTGGTGTCCACCCTTGGGAATGGCGTGGCCGTTGGGGCAAAGGTAATCACGGCGTCAAGCCGGTAATTCTGCGTGACCCAATTCCAAACAGTTGACGAAAATACGCCTTCGCAGGTATCCGCCGGCATGATGAACGCCAGACGCCCCTTGTCGCCCAAAAGATGCAGAGCGCGTATCAAAAAGTAAACGTGCAGCCCCGCCCGCCCGTCCAGCGTCGTACCCATTATGTTGGCGCTGATTTTCTTCAGTTCGTCTTTCGTGCGCCTGGTCAAACGGTGATGGCGGATGTAAGGAGGATTGGCGACTATGGCTTGAAAGGGGCCTTGCGGGGGCCGCAGGATAAAGTCATCGATGGTGACGCCGGACAGGTCATCATGGGAGAGGCCATTACATCGCGCCAAGTCCAGGACTTCTCGGTCTATCTCTATGCCCCGCAGATGGGGAGTTCTGCCGGCTTCAAGGAACACTCTCTTGGCGGCGCGAAAAAAGGCCCCCGTTCCCACTGCCGGGTCGAATATGTGATTGGACCCGTTTCCCAAGACGTACCTAGCCATCGGGCCGGCCACCCAGTCCGGCGTCCAGAATTGACCCTTTTCACGGAGAATTTCCCGGTCGCTGCCGTTCCTGGGAATGACTTGCGATTCCGTCAATTCACCCCTCATCGCGTTCCCTGGCCGCAGCCTCCAAAAGCTCAGCTGTAGCCGCATTGATGGACAACCTGCCGCCCTCAAACCTGACGAATGGAAGGATATGTCCGTTGTTGTCAGTTATTGAATCGGCGGTCAGGCTTGGTTCCTCAACCATATCACCAATCCGGTAAGCGTAGTGATAATAAACCTTGTAAATGTCCTTTGACGTAGTTGCGCCGCCCGGCGCTTGAAAAACTTGCGGCGTCGATTCTATCAACCCTTCACCGATTAGACTGTCCGCTTCGGCCAGGCTAATCCCGAAGGCCAGGTCAAAAAACAAATGCCAAACGTGGATTGGTATTCCGTTCTCTTCCTGCCACGTTAGCAGGCGCCCACGGTCTTCTTCCTTTATGATAACCGTTGGCAAGACTGTACTTTTCGCCAAGCCGGGCTTGCCCCCCAACCTTCTCATGGGTTTTAGCTCTCTGCCGTAGCCGGGCATTTGCTGGGCGCGCCATAAACTGTTCTCGCACTCCACGGCGATGACGGCCTTAGAGAGCAACTGCCGAATAACCTCATCGTCTTCCGGGATAAACGGAAGTTCACCTGGGCCTCCCAAAGTCTCCACCAACTCGCTTATTGAGTTTTCATCCGATTTCCTGAATATCAGAATATCGGGCCTTTTGAGTTGCGACAAGCCGGCACGTTCCAAGCGTTCAAAGTATAGTTCGTACTCCCGAATGTCGTCCGGAGCGGTGCCGCTGGGGCCGTATGGTATGGAACAAAATTCCTGGGTCTGATTTATGGCTTCCTGAATCCTGTTTTCGCTCCAAACCCCCTGGTTCCAACGCATCAGGAAATCACTCCCCCGCAGACGACGGGGGTTCAGGAAGAAATCGCCCCAGGGCATGGGCAAGTGGCCCCTCAGCTCGAAATCCAGGTCCTCTGATGATGAGCTAAGCGACCAATCAAACAAGTCCCATCGGTCTTTGCCATGTTTGACCATAATCACGTCCTCGCGGTTGACCAATAATAGCACCCGAGTTCTTTCGCCGGGAAGTCCGAGAATGACATCGGCCCAGCTCGAATGACGCCGGTGCCGTCCCTATGCTATCATTCCTCTACTTGAAACTGCCGCCGTTGCTTTGCCTTGGGGGGGAGCCGCCATGAAGACCTCTTTCTTTCACCTGATGCCCTACCAGCATCTACCCGCCGATTTTGAACATCAGTACCGCAGCGCCTGGGTTGACCCGCCCAACAGCCTTTTCGACCCCGAACTCTGCCAGCAGCACTACGACGACTACCTGGAAGAGCTGCAATTCGCCGACGAAATGGGTTTCGACGGCGTTTGCGTCAACGAACACCACAACAACGCCTATGGGCTGATGCCGTCGCCCAATCTCATCGCCTCCATCCTGGCCCGCACCACCTCCCGCGGCGCCCTCATCGTGCTGGGCAACAGCCTGGCCCTGTACCAGCCGCCCCTGCGCGTGGCCGAGGAAATGGCGATGCTGGACATTATGAGCAAGGGCCGCTTGGTGGCCGGGTTCCCGGTAGGCACCTCGATGGATACCACCCTTTCCTACGGCCAGACGCCCATCACCCTGCGGGAAAAGCATTCCGAGGCCCACGACCTGATTATGCAGGCTTGGAGGGAGCGGGAACCTTTCATCTTCAACGGCAAGTACAACCAACTGCGCTACGTCAACATCTGGCCGCGGCCGCTGCAGCAGCCCCATCCGCCGGTGTGGATTCCCGGCAGCGGCAGCCTGGAAACCTGGGACTGGGTGCTGGATCGGGACTACGTTTATTGCTACCTCAGCTACTTCGGCTACCTGCGCGGCCTGCGAGTGGTGCAGGGGTTCTGGGACCGGGTGGCCCAGCGGGAGATTGACGACAACCCCTATCGTCTGGGGTTCCTGCAACTGGTCTGCGTTTCCGAAACCGACGCCTCGGCGGAGGCGGAGTACGCCGACCACGTTAAGTATTTCTACCGCAAGATGCTGCGGATTCACCCGCCCTACGCCGAAGCCCCCGGCTACCGTTCCATCGCGTCCATCCGGGAGTCCATCCGGCCCCAGATTGGCGAGGAAGCCCAGAAAGCAGCCCAGGAACTGGAATGGAAGGACTTTGTGGAGCAGGGCCACATCATCGCCGGCAGTCCGGCCACCGTGCGAGAGCAGTTGACCGAGGCCGTCAAGATGCTGCGGGTGGGCCACCTGATGTGCCTGCTCCACATCGGCAGTATGCCCAAGGAACTGACCTTGAAGAACACCGAACTGTTCGCGCGGGAAGTAATGCCCGCCGTCCAGGGCCTTTGGGATGGCTACCAAGACCACTGGTGGCCGCAGAAACTGGCGACTCCCGCCGCCCCGGTTCCGGTGGGCGACTAGTAGTCCATTAACTTTGGATTGATGGGTAAACCGGGAGTCCGTTCGTGGTGAGCTTGTCGAACCATGAACGGGTGGCCCTTCGACAAGCTCAGGGCGAACGGGAGGGTTAACCATCATCTCAAAGTTGCTCACCCACTAGCGCAACGGAGTAAACCGATGGCCCGCAAACTGCAACAAGGCGACCGTTTTCCCAACCTGACCCTCAACCTAGCCGGCGGCTCCACCCTGCGGCTGCCAGAGGAAATGCCGGGCCGCTACGTCGTGCTACTCTTCTACCGGGGCCACTGGTGACCCTACTGCATCCGGCAGTTGGCCGCGTTCCAGTCCAGGAAACCCCAATTTGACGCCTTCCAGGCCACTATCATCGGGGTCAGCGCCGACACACGGGAGCAGGCTCAGCAGGTAGCCGGCAAGGGCCTGGACTTTCCCATCGCCTACGGCGTAACCATTGAAGAGGCCGAGTCCTTCGGCGCCTGGCCGGCCAATGACCACCACGGCGAATATATCCAGCCGGCCGAGTTCCTGTTGGGACGCGGGGGCGTGGTGCTTGGCTCCATTTACGCCTCCGGCCCGGTGGGGCGCATGGGCGCCGACGAGGCCCTGACCTTCATAACCAACCGCGAAACCCGCGCCCAGCACCGGCAACGGTCTTAAGGTCAGGTTCGAACCCGCCGCTACCATTGCCGATACTGCTGTCATGCCGGCATCCAGGATTCCTTGCCCACACGGATGCTGTTGTATGCTTGGGGTTTCTGGATTCCGGCTTTCGCCGGAATGACGGTAGGGGGCGGGAATCCACACTCTTGCCCTTTCATGTCATTCTGAGCGCAGCGAAGAATCTGGAATCCTTGCCTGAAACCAACGCCGTCTTGCCCGAAGAATTTTAGACCCTTCACTTCGTTCAGGGTAACATGGAGGTGTTCAGGGTGACATGGGGGTGTCCCCACCGTCATTCCCACCTTTTGCTGATACTGCCGTTATACCGGCCTGCGGCGGTATCCAGGATTACTTGCTGAAACGGATGTCGTTCTATCCGCGGCATTTCTGGATTCCGGCTTTCGCCGGAATGACGTTAGGGGGCGGGAATGACGGTAGGGGGTGGGAATGACGGATGATTGGGCGTGACCTTTTCCCTTATGCCGACCTCAATCAACGTCCGTAGGGGCGGGTTTCAAACCCGCCCCTACCCTTGTTCATACCGCTGTCATACCGGCCTACGCCGGTATCCAGGATTCCTTGCCCAAACGGACGACGTTATATCCGTGGCATTTCTGGATTCCGGCTTTCGCCGGAATGACGTTAGGAGGACGGGAATGACGGATGATTAGGGGTCAAATTCCCTACCAGCCCAGCATTACCGACTCTTTGCGGGGGTCGGCTCCGCCCCGGTAAACGCCCGCCTCAACGTCGGCTACGATGGGCGCAAACCCGTTGCTGATGCCCCACGGCCCAACAACCTCAACGTCATGCCCCAGCCCTCGCAAGGCGTCGGCCACGTCGCCGGAAATCCGGCCTTCCAGTGTCAAGCGATTGGGATAGTAGCGGTGGGGCCAGGGCGATTGCGGGAAACTGTACCCGCAGAACCGGGGCGCCTCCACCGCTTCCTGCACTTCCAGGCCGAAATCAACGATGTTGTTGAACACCTGCAAATTGCATTGGGGTTGACTGTCACCCCCCGGCGTTCCCAGGGTCATAAAGGGCTGACCGTCTTTCAGGATAATGAAGGTGCAGGGCGTCGTCCGGGGCCGCTTGCGAGGGGCCAGCCCGTTGGGGTTGTCGGGGTCCAGCCAGAAATAGCAGCCCCGGCAGTTAATCACGATTCCAGTGTCCCCCAAGACCATTCCCTGGGACAAGCCGGCAAAACTGCTGGGCGTGGCCGAAACCATGTTGCCGGCGGCGTCCGCCGTGGAAAGGTAGGTGGTGCCGTCGCCGTCCCCGGCAACCGCCTCGGCGACTGCCGCCGCATCTCTGGCCCGGTATCCGGGGAGTTCCGCCAGCATCGCCCGCGGGTCTCCCGGCGGATAGTCGGCCCGCGCAACCGCAGGGTCAATCAGCGACCGGCGCAGGGCAGCGTATTCCTTGGAAAGCAGCCCTTCCACCGGAACGTCCACCTGGGACGGGTCTCCGGTGTACCGCTCCCGGTCGGCGAAGGCCAGTTTCAACGCCTCAACCTGCCAGTGAACCGCTTGGGGGCTGTTGTGGCCCATGCCGGCCAAGTCGCACCCTTCCAGGATATTCAGGGCCTCCAGCAGGGCGATGCCTTGCGTCCAGGTGCGGTTGGTGAAAATTTGATAGCCCCGGTAGGTGGTGGATATGGGTTCTTCCAACGGCGACTCATACTCGGCAAAGTCGTCATAGGTGTAAAGTCCGCCCAAGTCCTGCAACGCCGCCACCATACGACGGGCCGGGTCGCCCTTATAGAAAACATCGCGAGCCGCTTGTATCGCCGCCCTCCGGGTCTGGCCTTGGGCTGCCGCCTGCTGCTCCGCCGCGGCCATCATTTCCAACGTCCGGGCCAAGTCTTTTTGCACGAACAGGCTGCCCAGGGGCGGCGGCGCGCCGTTGGGCAGGAAAACCCGGGCCGAATCCGGGTACTTCATTAGATTCGCCATCCGTTCCGCGCTGGCGATGGCCCGGCTGAACAGTTGATAGGACGGAAACCCCTGGCTGGCGAATCGCATCGCGCTCTCCGCCACCTGGTTGAAAGTCATCGTGCCGTACTCGGCCAGCATGGTCAGCAGGGCCGATATGACTCCCGGAACGGTGCTGCTCAACACGCCGGGAGGAATTTCCCCCCACCGCTCCAGGTACAGGTCAATGGTGGCCTTTTGGGGCGCCCAACCCTGGCCGACCACTGACCGCACGGCGCCGCTGCTGCGGTCATAGAACAGGAAGGCCACTTCGCCGCCCAGCGTATAATGGGCCGTGGGTTCCGTGACTCCCGCCGCCAGCGCGCTGGCCACGGCGGCGTCCACGGCGTTGCCCCCCTGCCAGAGGACGCGCATCCCCGCCTGGGCCGTCAATTGGGCGCCGGCGCCCACCATGCCCTGCGTTCCCCACACCATTGGCCGGTGGGAATACCCGCCGTAAGGCCCCGGCGTAAAAGTCTGGCGATTCCCGTTCATCATAACCGCGCCTCCGATTTAACCGTGTTTCGTGTCCCCTGTTATACCCCCAAACTAATCCAACGGCAACCAAACCCTTTCCATTTCCACCGCCAACCCCGTACCATAGCGGCCAGCAAATCTAAACTCTGAAACCGCAGGACGCCGTTGACCAAGACCATCCGCAAAAACTGCATCTTCCTGCTGGCCGCCGCCCTTGTCGTCGCGGCCCTAGCCGGCTGTGGGCCGCACCTGGCGCCCGAATTTCGGGGCATTGAACGCTGGGTCAACTCCCCCGGCCTGACCCTGGAGCAACTGCGGGGCAAGGTGGTCCTGATTGACTTCTGGACTTATTCCTGTATCAACTGCATCCGCACCCTGCCCTACCTGACGGACTGGCATGACAAGTATTCCCGCTACGGGCTGGTAATCGTCGGCGTGCATACCCCGGAGTTTGACTTTGAGAAACGACCCGAAAACGTCGCCGACGCCGCCCAGACCTTCGGCATTGAGTACCCGGTGGCCCTGGACAACAATTACGCCACCTGGAACTCTTTTGGCGTCAACGCCTGGCCCACCAAGTTCCTGATTGACCAGTCGGGCCACCTACGCTACGGGCATCGGGGCGAGGGCGCTTACGCCGAGACCGAGGAGGCGATTCGGGAACTGTTGGAGGAATCCGGCGCCGACTTGACCCCCATCCAGGCCCGCACCGGCCCCGACCCGGATTTTGTTGACGAAGCCTTTGCCCCTGACCCGGCCCAGCGCATCACCCGCGAGCTTTACGCCGGTTACAACCGCAACAACCGCCTGCCTTCCGCCGCCTTTGGAACCCTGGTGGGGCAAATCCCGTCCTACATCATGCACGAAGAGTATTATGAGCAGAAGAACGCCGACATCCTTTACAGCGACCCCTACCTGGTCACCGGCGAGCGGTTCAACCATTTCATTTACCTGCATGGGCTCTGGAACAACGGCCCGGAAAGCGTTACCCACGCCCGGCAGACCGCCGGTTTCGAGGACTACGTGGCGATTAAGTTCTACGCCACCAGCGTCAACTCGGTGATGAGCGCGCCCGGCCCGGTGGCGGTGCGGGTAACGCTGGACGGCAAGCCTTTGGCCCGCAACCAGGCCGGCCAGGACATTGAGTTTGACGCCCAGGGCAATAGCCTGGTAACGGTATCCGAACCACGACTCTATGGCCTGGTAAAGCTGGACTCATTCCAGACGCACAACCTGGAGCTAAGCCCCAGGGAAGCCGGACTGTCCCTCTTCACCTTCACCTTCGGCGCCTATGAGGACGTGCCATGACCGCCAGCTTGATACTGTATAATTTCTCCAGGTCCATCGGCCCCGGCATCGCATAGACAGAACAAACACAGTGGCGGCAATCATCAGCAAACACCGAGGAACGACAGCGATATGCAGCAAGTAACTGAGTACCGGCAACGGAGCAAGGCTTTCCTGGAAAAGGCCGGCGAGGAATTGGCCGCCGGAGACCTGGAACAAGCGTCGGAAAAGGCTTGGGGAGCGGCGGCCTTGATAGTCAAGGCCGTGGCAGACCGGCGGGGCATCCCACACACCAGCCACAACGGGTTGTGGGATGTCGTTGGCGATTTGGTCGTCGAAACGGGCGACGACGAACTACACGCTCTGTTTGGCTATGCCAACTCCCTGCACCAGAACTTTTACGAAGACCGGATGCCGGTTGGGGCGGTGGACTTCGGCATCATCTGTATGGAACGGTTCGTCGAAAAGGTTGAAGGATTGCTCTAGTATGCGACGCGCGGCCCATCCGGTTGAAATACACTCACGACCTGCTTCCGTGCTTACGGCTCTCTTGACGGCCCCAACTCCACCTTGGCGCCGCGCCGATGGGCCACCCCTTCCCGCAGCAGCGGTATCAACTCCCGGCCGTAGTCAATGGCGTCGGCCAGCGGGTCGAACCCCCGCAGGATGAACGTGGCGCAACCCGCGTCGTAATAATTCAGTAGTGACTCCGCCACCTGCTGCGCCGTCCCCACCAGGCAGGTGGTGTTTCCCGCGCCGCCGCTGGCGTAGGCTACCGGCATCCACAACCGCTCATCGTACCTCCTGCCGTTCCGCCAGGTCAACCAGCCGCCGGGACAGTTCCGATTGCATCCGGGCCGGCTGTCCCGGCGCAATCTTTCTCCTGGTGGATTCCTGTACCCGTTCCAGGATGCGGCGCGCCCGCTGCCACGCCTCGGCCTCGGTATTCCCCAGCACCGGACGCACCGACAGGCTGAAAGACAACTGCCGGCCGTGGGATGCGGCCCGTTCCCGCAAAACCCCGATGCGCTTCCTGACCACCGCCAGCGGCTCTCCCAGAAAGGCGAAAACGTCGGCCCGGCGGCTGCCCACTTCCAGCGCCGCCGGCGATGCGCCGCCGAAAAACAGAGGCAAGCGGGGCTGCTGCCGGCAACGCACCTGGCTAACCGCGCCCTGGAATCGGTAAAACTCCCCCTGGTGGTCAAAGGGTTCCGTCTCCGTCCACACCCGCCCCAACACCTCCATATATTCATCGGTGCGGCGATAGCGGGAATCATGGTCCAGCCAATCGCCGTCCTGCCGCTGCTCAACGTCGCTGCCGCCGGTGATGATGTGCAGGGCGATGCGGCCCCGGCTCAACTGGTCCAGGGTGGCGGCTTTGCGGGCGGCTAGCGTGGGAGTCACGAACCCGGGACGATGGGCGATGAGGAACCCCAGCCTTTCCGTATGGCCGGCGGCGTATCCGGCCACCTCGAAACCGTCGGCGGTGCTGGAAGAGTAGCCCGTCAACACCATGTCGAACCCGGCGGCTTCGTGGGCCTGGGCAAACTCGGCGATATAATCGGCGTCCACCCCGGCGGGTATCTCCCCACCGGGGTTGATTCCGCCGCCGAAAACGCTGAGGCTGGCCCCGGCGCTGGCCGGGTCTTCCCGCTGCACGCCAATCATCCCGACGACCTGCACCGAGCCGGGGCGCGGCCACATTCCGCAGCTGCCCGCTGCCCCGGCCTTGGTCGTCCCTTTCCCGTCCGAATCGGCCATTACTCCAAAACCTCCAGGCCGTTCATGTCCCAACCGCCGGCAGTATAGCATGGCCCGCCAACTCCGCCTTTGACTATCGCCGTCACCGGCTATACCCTGAAACCCCAACCATCGTCGGAACCAGACTCTCATCAGGCACGGGTTTCAGGAGGCGCAGCCCATCATGCGAAAAGCGGCCTTTGTTTACGAAGACGGTCTTTCCCGGCACGTCCTCAGAAACGACCATCCCATGCGGCCCATCCGGTTGAAATATACCCACGACCTGCTCCAGGCTTACGGGGCCTTTGACGGTTCCAACTCCACCCTGGTTAATCCCCGGCCGGCCACTCCCGAAGAAATCGGCTGGCTGCACACCCCGGACTACCTGGCCGCCGTCCGCAGTTTGAGCGCTGGACTGAGCGGCTACCATCCGGAGCGGTTCGGATTCAGCGCCGCCGGGGACAACCCCATCTACGCCGGAATGTACGAGTCCGCCCTGCTCAGCTCCGGGGCCTCCCTAGTGGCGGCGGAGTTGGTAGCGTCGGGCCAGGCGGAGGTGGCTTTCAACATCGCCGGTGGACTGCACCACGCCGCCGCCGGCCACGCCTCCGGGTTCTGCATCTTCAACGACCCGGTCATCGCCATCCAGTATTTCCTGCAATTGGGCCGGCGCGTCGCCTACGTGGACATTGACGCCCACCACGGTGACGGCGTGCAGGACGCTTTCCTGGATGACCCCCGTGTTCTGACCATCTCCATGCACGAATCCGGGCGGTTCCTCTTTCCCGGCACCGGATTCCCCGGGGAGACCGGCACCGGCGAAGGCTTGGGTTACGCCGTCAACGTGCCGCTGTATCCCTATACCGAGGACGAGCTTTATCTATGGGCCTTCCGGGAAGTGACCTTGCCCCTGGTGCGGGCCTTCGCTCCCGACGTGCTGGTGACCCAGTTGGGCATTGACAGCTACCACAGCGACCCTTTGACCCACCTGCAAATGACTTCCCGAGGATTCGTGGAGGCCGTCGGGGAGTTTGCCGCCTTGGGGCTGCCCTGGTTGGCGTTGGGTGGCGGAGGCTACGATTTGGGCGCGGTGGCCCGCTGCTGGACGCTGGCCTACGGCGTGATGCTGGGGGAGGAATGGCCCGACCGGATACCCGCCGCCATAGCCCAGGAACACGGCTGGCGGCAACTGCGGGACACGGTGGCCCTGGACGTGCCGGCCCACGTCCGCGCCGACGCCAGGGCGATGGCCGAAGAAAGCGTCGCGATAATCAAAGACCGGGTTTTTTCGGTACACCAACTGCCCGACTGACTCAGGCCAAGAATCCCTTTCAATAGTCCCTTCCCCCTTGACTGGGTAGGGTTAGGAAGGGGGGCGGCGGGCACAAAGGGCGAATATGACCGACCCCCACCCTAACCCTCCCCCTGGACAGGGGGAGGGGATTTCTTTACGGGTTTGGAAGTTCCTTCGGAGCGAGGACCGTCATACCGGCGCAGGCCGGTATCCAGGACTGTTTGCCGTCGTGGACGCCGTTCTTTGCCTGGACTTTCTGGATTCCGGCTTTCGCCGGAACGACGGGTTGGGGGCGTAAAAAACTCCCTCTCCCGGTAAGGGAGAGGGCTGGAATGGCGGTCAAAAACCGGCGGCCCTGGATTCCGGGGCGCCGTTAGTCCTGGGGTTCTTCGTTGAGCATTTCCTTGGCGGCGTCGCCCACGTTGGCCTCGATGCAGTCCCGCAGGGCTGAATAGACCGACTTCTTGACGGCCTCCATCATCCACGTCTCGACTTCCGGGTTGGTCTGATAGCTGTTCTTGGTGGCTATCAAACGCTGCAACAGGGTCAAGTAATGGTACTGCAAGGGAGTGAGCGACTGGTCAACTCCTTCGATTGCCAACGGGCCGTCGTCCCGTACCAAATCTTGTTCGGCGCTGTCTTGTTGTGCGCTCATCTCCACTCTCCAAAACTCGCCAACTGGATATGGCGGGTTTGCACTGGGTTCATTATACCAGATACCCCGGCCCCCGGTAATGGGGTTGGCCTATGAGTTTAGACCTCCCGGAACTCCCCTTCCACCGTTCCCTCTTCAGGGCCGTCGCCGGGAGACTCGGACGGCCCGCCGTCTCCGGGTTGGCCGGCACCCGGCTGGCTGTAAACC
The DNA here is from genome assembly GCA_963665735.1 of Dehalococcoidia bacterium. GTDB lineage: Bacteria > Chloroflexota > Dehalococcoidia > Lucifugimonadales > UBA3495 > CATOSK01. Next base: position 3,078,459 of record OY762444.1, read on the forward strand.
GCCTGGCCGATTTTCTGCACCGATTCGTTCAGCGCGGTCATCCCGGTCTGCATTTCGGCGACGTTGTTGGCCTCCACCGCCGATTTCAGGGTGGTGATGTTCGCGTCAACCTCGGCCTTCAAGTCCTCGGGAATCTTGTCCGCGTTGTCCTGCACCAGCTTTTCGGTGCTGTAAACCAAGTTGTCCGCCTGGTTGCGGGTCTCGATTTCCGCCCGCCGCCGCCGGTCGTCGTCCTCGTGGGACTTGGCGTCGTCCACCATCTGCTCGATTTCCTGCTGGGACAGGCCGGAACTGGGCTGAATGACAATCTTCTGCTCTTTGCCGGTGCCTTTGTCCTGGGCTGACACGCTCAGAATGCCGTTGGCGTCAATGTCAAAGGTGACGTCAATCTGCGGCACGCCCCGCGGCGCCGGCAGAATCCCGTCCAGGATGAACCGGCCAATGGACTTGTTATCGGTAGCCATTGGCCTCTCCCCCTGCAAAACGTGAATATCCACGCTGGTCTGGCTGTCCGCCGCCGTGGTAAAAGTCTCCGTCTTTTTCGTGGGAATGGTGGTGTTGCGGGGAATCAACGTGGTCATAACGCTGCCCAGGGTTTCCAACCCCAGGGTCAACGGGCTTACGTCCAGCAGCACAATGTCGCTGACATCGCCGGCCAGTACGCCGCCTTGAATCGCGGCCCCCAGAGCTACCGCCTCATCCGGATTGACCGAGCGGTTGGGGTCCTGGCTGAAAATGCCCTTCACCTTTTCCTGCACCGCCGGCATCCGGCTCATGCCGCCCACCAGGATAACGTCGTCAATGCCGCCGGGGGACAGGCCGGCGTCGGACAAAGCCTGCTTGCAGGGGCCTTCCGTCCGGGCAACCAAGTCTGCCACCAACTGCTCCAGCCTGGCCCGGCTCAGCGACTTTATCAAGTGCTGCGGGCCGCTGGCGTCGGCGGTGATGAAGGGAAGGTTGATTTCCGTCTCCAGGGTGCTGGAAAGCTCAATCTTAGCCCGCTCGGCTGCGTCCCGTAGCCGTTGCAGGGCCATGTTGTCGTTGCGCAGGTCAATCCCAGTTTCCTGCCGGAACTCTTGCAGCAGCCACTCCAGCACCTTTTCGTCGAAGTCGTCGCCGCCCAAGTAGGTATCCCCGTTGGTGGACTTGACCTCAAAGACGCCCTCGCCCATGCTCAGGATGGTGATGTCGAAGGTGCCGCCGCCCAGGTCAAAAACGGCGATAGTAGCGTCGGACTGTTTCTTGTCCAGCCCGTAGGCCAGCGAGGACGCGGTGGGTTCGTTGATGATGCGCAGCACGTCCAGGCCGGCGATGGTGCCGGCGTCCTTGGTGGCCTGACGTTGCGCGTCGTTGAAGTAGGCGGGAACGGTGATGACCGCCTGGGTTATTCGCTCCCCCAGCTTGGCCTCGGCGTCCTGCCGGATTTTTTGCAGCACCATTGAGGAAATCTGCGGCGGGGCGTAGCTCTCCCCGGCCATTTCCACGTGGGCGTCGCCGTTGGACGCCTGCACGATTTTATAGGGCAGCCGTCCGATGGCCGTCGAAACTTCCGAGTCCGAGAATTTCCGGCCCATCAACCGCTTTACTGAAAAGACCGTATTTTCCGGGTTGGTGACGGCCTGCCGCTTGGCCGTCTGGCCCACGTATCGCTCGCTGCTGCGGGCGTTCACCGCCACCACCGACGGGGTCAAGCGACCGCCCTCGGCGTTTTCCACCACCACCGGGTCGCCGGCTTCCACCACCGCCGCCACCGAGTTGGTGGTGCCCAAGTCTATGCCCAGGACTTTAGCCATTTTCCGTCTCCTCAGTTCCAGGTTTCATTGCTTGATTGCTGATTATTGCGATTGCGAGGATTCCCGCGCCACCACCACCTGCGCCGCCTGGATTACCCGGTCATGCAGCCGGTAGCCGTTGCGCAGCACTTCCACCACGTGACCCGGCGGGAAGTCCGGCGACTCTTGCGTTCCCACCGCCTCATGTTCCGACGGGTCGAAGGGCGCGCCCATCGCCTCTATCCGGGACACTCCTTCCGACTCCAACAGGTTGTAAACCTTCCGCTGAATCAGCTTGACCCCTTCAACCCAGGGGTTGGCCGCTGCGCTCCGGTCGGCGTGGTCCATAGCCAGGCCAAGTTCATCGTACACCGGCAGCAGCTTGGTAATCAGCCGGCTGTTGGAATACTGCTGCAAGGAAATCCGTTCTTCGTCCGCCCGCTTCCGGTAATTGACCAAATCGGCCTGGGCCCTCTGGGCCGCGTCGCGGTTCTGGTCAATTTCTTTGCGGGCCTCGCCCAGGTCGCTGGTCAAAGCCGCAACCTGTTCCTCCGGGGTCAGGTGTTGGTAGTCCGCCAGCGCCATGTCCACTTCCTCCACCCTCTCTACCTCCACCTGTTCCACGGGGTAGCCGTCGCCGGTTTCTTGGGTCATACATCCATCCCTGGTTTGCCGGGTTATTGGTTGCCCGGTTGTTGATTATCGTCGGCCCACGATTGGGCCGGCAGGTTCAAGTTCCGCAAAAGCCGGGAAATCTCCCGTTCCATCAGGCCCCGGGCCGGGTCGTCATCGGCCAGCCCCCGCGCCCGTTCCCACATTCCCGCCAGATTGTCCACCAATGCCAGCGCAAATTCAACACCGGCCAGGTTCAGCCCCAGGTTGTCCATCAAGTGACGAATCAGCAGAATCTTGCGAATGTCGTCCTGGGAGTAAAGCCGCAACATCCCCACCGTGCGGACGGGCCGAATGAGGCCCAACCGTTCATACTTCCGCAGCGTTTGGGGGTGCATATCCAAGATACGCGCGGCCACGCTGATGATATAGACTCCCTGAACTTCAAACCCTTGTCCGTCCGAGTCCCGCTCTGCCGATTCCGACGCCTCCGGTTCCCGGCGGGCCGGCGCGGCGTTTTCCGGGCGCGGCGGGATATTGAACCCGAAATCAAACCCTGGGTCAATCCCTTCGCTGACTGGTCGCCTCTGGCGTTCCTGCAATTGAACCGTCTCCCAGGCCGTCAGACTTGATACGAGGTTATATTATCCCTTGACACACTATGTGTCAAGGGATATGCTTACATCGTTGGCACACCAATTGCGGGAAAGTTCATCAAGGTTGAGGAGGCTACGGTGATTAAGTTCAAGGGTTGTCCCAAGTGCCACGGGGATTTGTACCTGACCAAGGATATGTACGGCCGGTACTGGAACTGCTTGCAGTGCGGCTTTAACGGCGAACCCCGCGCTCAGGTTGCCGGCGCCGACAAGGTTCCCGACCTGCGCCGGGCCAAAGAACCGCAGGCCGTCCAAGTCTGAACGTCCCTCAAGTTCCAGACCGGCGGCGGAAACGCCGCCCAAAGAACCGCCCCAGCCTACCTCCCGGCCGGGGCGGTTCCCTTTGGCAGACCCTCTACTTCGTCAACTCCGGCCAGAACCGTTCTTCCTTCCAGGGATCGGCGTTGTTGTTATAGCCCCGCTGTTCCCAGAAACCGGGCGCGTCCTCGGCGATTAACTCGATGCCGTTGACCCACTTGGCGCTCTTCCACCCGTAGCGGCTGGGAATAACCAGGCGCAGGGGCCAGCCGTGGCCGGGGCCGATTTCCTCCCCGTTCTGCCGGTGGGCCAGCAGCCCTTCCTCCAAGGCCAAGTCCAGCGGCAGGTTGGTGGTGTACCCGCCGTAGCAATGGGCCATGAGGAAACGGGCCTCCGGCTTGGGGCCGGCCGCCGCAACCAAAGTTGCCAAGGCCACGCCTTCCCAAGCGTTGTCCAGCGAACTCCATTGGGTAACGCAATGAAAATCGGCGGTAACGCCTACCCAATCCAACTGCCCGAACTCGGCCCAGTCCAGTTCAATTTCCCGCTCCACCAGGCCGAACACCCGGAGCCGCCAGGTGTCCAGGCTGACCTCCGGGGCCGAACCGTAGGTCAACTCCGGGAACTTGTTACTCAAAAACTGGCCCGGCGGCACCCGGTCACCCTGGTCGGGGGCGGTTTTAACCTGGTCGGGCCTTTTCAGTCCAAAATCCGGCTGCGCCAACTTTTCCTTCCTTACATATACAGGTTTATTTCCGGCATCGGCTAAAATCCCCGGAGAGGGAGACGAACCCCCAACCCCAACCCTGCCCCTAGCAGGGGGAGGGAGTAGAAGTCCTGCCGCTCAATCAAACGCGCTGGACAGGGTTTTCTTTCTTCGCGTTCGCCGGCTGTGCCTCCGGGAACAGGTACGGGCGCAACAGCTTGGCTGCCCCTTCAAGTGTGATTATGTGGGGCCGGTCGTCGTTATCCACGAACACCATCAGGTCTTCAGCCACATCCCAGCCGTTGCTGGCAGAAGTGCCGTCCGAAAGGGTCAATATGTCCAAGTCAGGGTCGTACCTGATTTGCAACTCCCTTGTTTCAGGGAAAGGGTACTTTGACGGGTTCCAATGCGATGCTGTCATTCGGGCCTCTCTTTGGAAAGGATTGCCCACTACCCCCGCGCCTTTATGCGCCCCTCCGATGCCTCCGTAACCCGGCCAATGACCGCCGCGTCCTCGACCCCCTCGGCCCGCAATGCCGCCAGCAGCGTACCCGACTTATCCGCCGGAACCGAAATCAGCAGACCGCCGGAAGTCTGGGCGTCGCACAGCAGCAATTGGTCTTGCTCGGTCAACTCTGGCGACCAGTCCACCGCGTCGGCCACGCTTTGCAGGTTCCGATGCGTCCCGCCCGGCGCCACACCCCGCTCCAGCAGCTCCCTGGCCCCCGGCAAGACCGGCACCCGGCCCAAGTCCACCTCCGCCGTAACTCCGCTGCCTCGGGTCATGGACTTCAGATGTCCCATCAGCCCGAACCCGGTAACGTCGGTGGCGGCATTCACCCCCACCTTGGTCATGGCCTCGCAGGCCGCCCGGTTCAACGTAGCCATTGCCGTCACTGCGGCCCGCATCGGCGCATCCTCCGGCCCCACCAACCCCTGCTTGCCGGCGGTGGTGATAATTCCGGTGCCCAGCGGCTTGGTCAGAACCAGGGCGTCGCCGGGCTGGGCGCCGGCGTTGCTGACCTGCTTTCCGGGTTCCACCAAGCCCACCACCGAAAGGCCGTACTTGGGTTCCGGGTCGTCCACTGTATGCCCGCCGACGATTAAGCAGCCGGCTTCGTTGGCCTTGGAGTAGCCGCCTCGCAGCACTTCGCCCAGGATGTCCTTGTCCAGCGACGCCGGAAACCCGACGATGTTCAGGGCCGCCACCGGACGCCCGCCCATAGCGTAAACGTCGCTCAATGAGTTGGCGGCGGCGATGACCCCGAACTCGAAGGGGTCGTCGGTAATGGGCGGAAAGAAGTCCACCGTCATTATCAACGCCTGATGGTCGTTCAGACGATAGACCGCCGCGTCGTCCCCGGTTTCCGTACCCACCAGCAGGTCGGGATGGGTCATCACCGGCACCTTGCTCAGGACCTGCACCAGGTCCTCCAGGCTGAGCTTGGCCGCTCAACCGGCGCAGTGGGAAAGTTCGGTCAAGCGCAATTCGCTGCTCTGCATCGTAGCCCCTTCCGGTTGGAATCGTGGCCGGACGCCGCCGGCCCGGGGAAATAGTACCACACACGGCCAGGCCATGCCTGAACCTCCGCCCCTGCGTGGGCAATCGCACAGGGCGTTGAGACGGCGCCCGCCCCTTGGTACAATGGCCGGGCGGTTCAGGCCGACTACTTTTCCTTATCATTCCCTTTATTAAGGATGCTTGATGACTACTCCCGCCCGGTCGCCGATACACCAGGTTAATGACCCCTCCGACGCGGTGGATGAATGTTACCGCCGGGGCTGGACGGACGGCCTGCCCGTGGTGCCGCCCACGTTGGAGCGGGTGCGGGAAATGCTGGACTACATGGGAATGGCCCCGGAGCAGGTCTTGGGCGAGGTGCCGGTGCGCCGCCGCGTCCTGACTGCGGAACAGGCTGCCGCCAACACCGTCATGGCCGGCTGTTTGCCGGAGTATTTTCCGGTGGTGCTGGCGACGATGCAGGCGCTTTTCGACCACGACCCCAATTGCATCCACGAACTTTCCGCCGTGACCAACTCCGTCGGCGTGCTAACGCTGATTAACGGCCCCATCCGTCACAAGTTGGGCCTGAACTGCACCGACAACCTTTTCAGCCCCGGCAACCGGGCCAACGCCACCATCGGGCGGGCCATCCGGCTCATACTAATCAACGTCTTTGAGCAGCGGCCCGGTGTGCTGGATAGGGGCTGCATGGGTTCGCTGGGCAAGCACGGGGTCTGTTTCGGCGAGGATGAGGAAAACAGCCCTTGGGAACCGTTTCACGTTTCCCTGGGCTACCAGGCCGAGGACTCCACCGTTACCGTGGCCTCGATTCAAGACCCTGAGATGCTGGGCAACCGCTACGGGGCCACCGGCGAAAGCCTGATGGATTCCATCGCCGAGGGCATGGCCTCCCACGGGCTGGCGATTTATTTCGGGCGCGACATCAAATGGTTCTGGATTGTCGGCCACTGGCATTCGGAAATCCTGGGACGGCTGGGTTGGGACCGGCCGGCCATGCAGCGATATATCCAGGAAAACGCCTGGCGCAGCCGCGCCGAACTGAAACGGCTGGGTTACGTGCGGGGGGAAATCGAGCCGTCCGACCACGAGGCTAGGGGGTGTCGTCAAAATAATCTTGTCCACATTACCATTGCTCGAATCTGGCAGGCTGCCAGGAATGAGGTTTCATTCTTGGCATACCTGGTAGCCACCCCACGCCATTGCTTGAAGGTCCGAAAGGCGTTTTCCACCAGGTGACGCAGCTTGTACAGCGCCCGGTCGTAGTCCCGGGGTTCCTTCCGGTTGCGCCGGGGCGGTATCACCGCTTCCATCCCTTGCTCCTGGGCTTGGGCCACGATGGTATCGCTGTCATAGCCTCGGTCAGCCAGCAGGCACTGGGCTGCTATGCCGGCAATCAGGTCGGGAGCCTGAGTGCAGTCGGCCGTGGTTCCCTCGGTCAGGATCATACGCACCGGCATCCCGTGGGAATCCACTGCCAGGTGAAGTTTGCTGTTCAGCCCCCTTTTGTGCGGCCTACCGCCTGGTTGCCGCCCCGGGCCCCGGTTCCGTCGGGGTGGACCTTGATGTGGCTGGAGTCAATCATCAACCACTCGAAGTCCGGCTCATCAATGACCGTATCCAGCAGGTCTTTCCATACCCCGCGATCCCGCCAGCGGCAGAAGCGACGATGAGTGTTTTTCCAGCCTCCCAAGTCCGGCGGCAGGTCCCGCCAGGGGATCCCGGTACGCAACTGCCAAAACACCGCGTTCAGGAACAAGCGGTTGTCTCTGGCCGGCCGGCCTTTCTTCCCAGTTCCACCAGGCAAATGAGGTTCCAGAAGTTCCCAGACCCGGTCCGAAATGTCATGGCGCCGATGCGGCGCAGCCATATCCCCACACATCACCTTCACTCCCACATCAGCAATCTACTACTATGTTGACATTTTGACGACACTGCCTAGGGTTTACGCCGCCGACCGCCCGGAGGACATTCTAATCGTCAAGGCCGGCGGCAACAGCGGCATTTACAGCGAACTGATTATGAACTACTACGGGTTGGTGGCGACCACCGCCAAGATTAACGACCCCCATCCGTGACGCCTGAAAATCCCCTCCCCATATCAGGGGGAGGGTTAGGGAGGGGATGAACCCTAACCAACGCAACACCGACAAGGGAGGACGCCATGACCACTTCTCCGGTACAACTGGTTGACCCCACCGGCGCCGACCCCGGCCTCATCAACCTTGACCTGGCCCCCCGTCCCACGGATTTGCGGGGCAAGCGGCTGGGCCTGCTGGACAACTCCAAGGCCAACTCTGACGTGATTCTCTACGCCATCGCCCGCATCCTGGACGAACAGTACGAATTCGCCGACGTTTTCTACGCCAAGAAACATTCGGCGTCGCTGCCGCCGGCGCCGGAAATCGTGGCCGACCTGCACCGTCACGCCGACATTGTTATCGCCGGGGTGGGCGATTGAGGGGGCTGCTCGTCGGGCAGTTTGCACGACGGAATTACCCTGGAGCAACAGGGGATGCCCACGGCGACGATAATAACGTCGGTGTTCACCAGCACGGCGCGGGCCTATACCCGGCTGATGGGAGCGCCGGATTTCCCCTACCTGGTCTGCCCCCACCCCATCACCAACGTCAACGCCGGGCAACTGGAAGACCGGGCGCAGCAACTGGCCCCCCAGGTGGTAAAGCTGCTGCTGGAGGGACGGGTTTAGCGGGGCCGGGGGGCTTATTGACGAATTCAGCCAAACCAGCGGACGCTGCCCGGTTGGTCTTACAACCTGATTCGTACCCGGCCCGGCTCGGCGGTAACCAGGGCGCCGCGCGGCAGTTCTTCGGCGTAGCGTTCCAGTACCCGCAGACAAGCCTCCGCTTGTTGTCGGGCTGACCAGTTGACCAACCGGATAATCCCGCAATGGGGCTGCCCGTGGAAAACCGCCAGTTCGCCAAAATCCTTGTCCAGCGTCACCACTACCTGCCCGCCGGCAAGGGCCTGCCCCAGGATACTGGCGTCCCCCGGGTCTTCGTCCCAATCGCCAACCCATTCAACTTCGTGGCCGGCAGCAGTAAGGGCGGTTATCGCTCCGCCCCAGACGCAGGCATCCAGGAGCAGTTTCACCCAACGGTCTCGATGTGCAACGGTTCAATGCGTTCCCGGCCGATGACCTTGCGGGCGTACAGCAGACACGCTTGGATGTCGTCCGGTTCCAGCCAGGGATAGCCGCTGAGGATGACTTGGGGAGAGTCTCCGGCGGCCAGCATCCCCAAGACGTGCTCCACCGCCAGACGACGGCCGCGGACGATGGGTTTGCCGCCGAAAATCTCCGGGTTAACCGTAATTCGGTCTAACAGGGCCTTTTCGTTCATAGGTCAATACCCGGTTGACATGATACAGTATTATAGGCTTTTCTTTACGCCGGGGAGACTTGGGTTGGGGCGGTTTTAGGCCCAAAACGTCAACGGAGGTTGCGTTGCCATGATTGAACGGGAACGGGAACGGGAAACCGAGATTGACCCTAACCCCCAGGATGCTCCGGTTGAGGCCCTGCCCCAACAGGAAGAGTTTTACCGCGCTCCGGCCCGGTTCGGTTCCATCCCCGTCGAGGCCGAACCCAAGGGTTGGGACCGGCGCGAGGGTTTCCGCAAGCACTACCCCAGCATTGACCTGCCGACTCAGATTGTGGAAAGGGTGTCGCTGGGCAGCGCCGAACCCCACGAACCCAACCGCCTGATTTGGGGCGACAACCTCCACGTGATGCGGCAGATGCCCTCCGGCAGCGTTGACCTGATTTACATTGACCCGCCCTTTTTCTCCGGGCGGCAGTATAACGTGATGTGGGGCGACAACAACGAACTGCGCTCCTTCAACGACATTTGGGAAGGGGGAATGGACGGCTACCTGGTCTGGCTTAACGCCCGCCTCTACGAAATGAAGCGGCTGCTCAAACCCACGGGGTCTATCTACGTCCATTGCGATTACCATGCCAGCCACTACATCAAGGTGGAGATGGACAGAATTTTCGGGCACCAAAACTTCATTAACGAGGTGGTTTGGTGTTATGAACTCGGTGGGCGTGTTTCCAGAAGAGCGTATGGCAGGCGCCATGACACGATTTTGTTTTACGCGAAATCGGCCAATCACACTTTCAATTGGGACGAAGTGTTGATTGATTGGGATGAGAGGGGCAAGGCAAAATTCCGATACGAAGATGAACATGGAAAGTACAGGCTCATCGGTCGGTTCATCCAGGGAAGCCCGATCAGGGGACACCGTGATGTGAGTCCCAGTTGGGAAGAAACCCATCCTGAACTTGTGCAACGCTATTACATGAAGAAAGGCAAGGCACAAGTAGATCATTGGAACCTATCTCCCATCAACCAAGTCTCTGCCGAGCGTTTGGGCTACCCGACTCAAAAGCCGGAAGTATTGCTTGAGCGCATCATCAAGGCATCATCCAACCAAGGGGATGTCGTCGCCGACTTCTTTATCGGTGGCGGCACCACCGCCGCGGTAGCGCAACGCTTGGGCCGGCGTTTTATCGCCTGCGACCAGTCCCGGGTTGCCGTGGCGGTTACGGCGGAGCGGCTGAAGCAGCAAGCCATCACCCGGGGAATGGAAGACGCGCCCATTCCCGATTTCACCGTGGAGCAGTGGGGCATTTATGAGGCGGAGCGGCTTTCGGCAATGCCGGCCGACCAGTTTCGGGATTTCGTGCTGCGGGCCTACGGGTCATCCCGAATTGGCGAAACGGGAGACGGCCCGGACATTCACGGTTGGCGCAACCAACTGCCCATCTGGGTAGGGGAACCGGCGTTGGAATCGCAGGCCGGGGCGTCGGACGTGCAGGACTTCGCCAACGCCATCCGCCGGACGCCCCAATACCAGCAGGCCAACCTGCGGGACGGGGTAATGCTGGCCTGGGGGTTCCGGCCCGATGCCGTGGACGCCGCCGAGCAGCTGCGCCAGCAGGAAACGATAGACGTCAACTTTGTACGCCTGAAGCAAGTCCGCATCGGGGACGCCGACTTCCGGGAGCATATCATCGGGCGTTCCACCGACAAGGCGGACTACAGCGAGTTTTTGACCTTTGTCCAGCCGCCGGTGGTGAGCGTCGGCTACCGCGCGCTGGGCGGCGGCAGCGTTACCTTCGACGCCGGGGATACGGCGGTGGTCAACCCCGGCGCGGAAATGGTCAACGTACAGTGGGATTTCAACTACGATGGCCGTCATTTTGCGGCCACCCCCGGCTATTCCTTCCCCAAGGACCGAAAAATCCAGGTGCGGGTGACGCATAAATTCCCCCGGCCCGGCAAGCATCAGGTAGCTTGCCGGGTGCAGGACAGCCGGGGCGGTGAAGGACTGTGGGTTGGAGAGGTGGAGACGCGTTAGATGTTCAACGAGTTTGTCAGGTACGAGGATGAGTTCCAGGATTGGGTCCAGGGCGGTTATCCGGGGGCCAGCGATAAAACGCTGGAGTATATTCAACACCTTAGCGACCCGGAGGACGACGCCGCGCCCAGGGAAGGGACGCTGTGGCCGCATCAGTGGGACTCGTTTTTGCGGGTGGTGTTTGCCTACGAAATCCGGCGGGAGGAACTGGCCCAGCCCAACGGAGTATTGCTGAACGTAGTGACCGGCGGGGGCAAGACGGCAATTATCGCCGCCTTGATAGTCTGGCTGCGTCTGGCCCATGACGTGCAGAAGTTCCTGTTGTTGTGTCCCAACCTTATCGTCCGTGACCGCCTGGAGGACGACTTTGAGCATGGCAAGGTATTCGTTGACCGGGGGCTTATTCCCCAAGGGGAGATAGTCGGTAAAGACGATTTTGCGTTGACCACCCTGGGGGGTGGACGGCCCGGCGGTTGGGCCAACCTGTTGGGGGCCAGCGTCATTCTGGGCAACATCCATCAGTTTTATGCCAGCAACGACAGTGGTCAGACTAATCTTTCCGGGTTGTTGAACGGGCCGAAGTTCGCCCTGTTTAACGATGAAGCCCACAACTCCCCGGCACCGGAGTGGGAGGCCGCGCTGGAAAAATTGCGGCCCAAGACCGCCTTGCGGGTTGATACCACGGCCACGCCGGACCGGGCCGACGGCCAGACGCCGGACAGCCGGATGATTTACGAATACCTGATACAGGATGCTTTGGCCGACCGGCTGGTGAAAAGCCCGGTGGTCTATCAACCGGAAATCGCCACGGTAGAGTTGACCTACACCGACGCCCGCACCGGCGAAACGCGGGGCGTGGAGGAAATAGATTGGGCCGAAGTTGACCGGCTGGGGATAAACGCGACGCAATGGGTCACGGACGACAAGCCGATGCAGCAGCAGATGGCCATTGCGTTGCAGCGTCTGAAAGAGCAGGAACGGCGGGCCAGGGGGCGCTACCAGCCGATATTGTTCGTGGTGGCCGTGTGCAAGCTGGACGCGCAGAAGGCAGCCAAGACTTTGAACGATTATTTCCGGGTGAGGACGCTGTTGGTGACGGAGGACAGTACCGACGAAGAACGCCGCCAAGCCACCGAGTTGGGGCGAGCGCAACGGGGCCAGCGTCCTTACAAAGCGGTGGTCAACATCCGAATGTTGCGGGAAGGTTGGGACGTGCCGGAAGTCGGGGTAATACTGCTGCTGAGTAAGACCAGTAGCCGGGTTCATGGTCAGCAGGTAATTGGCCGGGGACTGCGCCGGGTGCGGAGCCAGAAGATTGTAGAAAGCGAACCGCAGATTTGCGCCGTGGTTGACCATCCCAAGCTGGAACACCAATGGCTTTGGGACATTTTTGGCAGCAAGATTCGGAGGCGTGTGGGCACCGCCGATATGTTTGACGAAGATGAAGACCTGCCGGAAACTCCGCCGCGTCAGGAGTTGGTCAACCCTGGGCAGCTCATAGACATTCCCGACTCAATGGACGACGAACAAGGCGAGTTCAAGTTGAACCTGGACACCGGGCCACCGGAACCGCTGCCCAACTGGGGGGAAATCCTTGAGGGTCTGGCATATCCCACCCAGACCATAGAAATTACCGACCAGGACATAACCGGCGTTCAACGGCAGGAACTGACCGGGGCGGGATGGATGGCCCTGGAATCGGCCCCCGATTACGGGCAAAACGCCATGCCGGTTATGGAAGTTTCACCGGAGGACTTGGCGGAGGCGGTCAAGGATGGGCTGCTGGAAATGGCGGAACGTCTCTTGTCGAACGTCGGTCATTCCTCCCAGTTCAAGGGCCGCATCTACAACAACCTGTTGGGGCACGTGCGGGTCAAGTTCCTGGACGGCGCATCCCTGGGTTTGGCCGAACCGCAACACCTGGAAACGGCCTGGCGGATGCTGGAAACGGTGGAGCAGCGTATCCAGAACACGCCGGGCCTGGTGGAAGGGATGGTCAAGTATGCCGATTAGCCAACGGGGCAGGTACGAAAATCCGCTGAAAAGCCCTTACAACTTCGAGAACTACGACAGCGGCCTGGAACGGACGATGATGGTTAAGCTGGAGCAGGACGCCGAAGTAGCCAAGTGGCAGAAACGGCACGGGATAACCATCCCGTGGATTGACCAGCAGGGGCGCAAGTGCAACTATCGGCCCGATTTCCTTATCGAGTACACTGACGAGCGAAAAGCGCTTATCGAAGTGAAAGACCCTTCCCGCATGGATTCTCCCGCTGTCTTGCGTAAGCGAAGCGCCGCGGAGGAATGGTGCCGCAAGCGCGGTATGACCTACGAAGTCGCCACCATTCCCCCTTAGAAACCAACCCACGCCTACGGAATTAGCAGGAGTTTGCCGGTGGTGGCGCGGGATTCCAGTTGGCGGTGGGCTTCCGCCGCTTCGGACAGGGGGAAGACGTGCTCCACCCGCAGCTTCAGCTCTCCCGACTTGACCCAGCCCAGCACGTCGCCGGCCCGCTGCTCCAACTCTTCCCTGGTGGCGGTGTAGTCGCCCAGGCCGGGGCGGGTCAGGTACAGGGAGCCGTTGCCCAAGACCCGCGGGTCCACCGGCGGCACCGGGCCGCTGGCCTGCCCGTACAGCACCATGACGCCCCGGCGTCCCAGGCAGCTAACGCTCTGGTCGAAAGTCGTCCGGCCCACCGCGTCGTACACCGCTTGCAAGCCGGCGCCGTCGGTGGACTTCTTCACCTCGGCGGCAAAGTCCTGCTGGGTGTAAAGGATGACCTCATCGGCCCCGGCGTCTTTGGCCAGTTGCGCCTTGGCCTCGGTGGAGACGGTGGTGAAGACATAGCCGCCCAGCCGCTTGCACATCTGGATGAGCAGCAGGCCGACGCCGCCGGCGCCGGCGTGAACCAGCACCCGGTCGCCGGGCTGGACGGCGTAGGTGGAATGGCAAAGGTAATGGGCGGTCATGCCCTGGAGCATGGCGGCGGCGCCGTCCCTGGCGTCCAGGCCGTCGGGCATTTTTATGAGGCGGTTGCCCGGCACCAGGGCCTGCTCGGCGTAAGACCCGGCGACGCTGGAATAGGCCACTACGTCGCCTTCGTTCAAGCCGCTGACCCCTTGGCCCAACTGCCGCACCACGCCGGCGCCTTCGACGCCGACGACCCAGGGAAGCGGGGGCGGGTTGACCCCGGAGCGGCTGTAAGTGTCGGTGAAATTCACGCCGGCCGCCTGAATTTGCACCACCACCTGACCATCGCCGGGGGACAAGTCGGGCAAGTCCTGGTACTGCATGACCTCCGGGCCGCCGTATTCGGTTATCTGTACCGCTTTCATCCGCAAACCTCCTGTTGGTGGGGAACCGGCTCCAAAGGCCATGTCCCCAACGTCTGCATCCTTTATACAGGGGGATTTGCTCCCGTTCAACTGCTGGTTAGTCCTAGCGGCCATTCCCGGGGAAACACGCCAGCGCGCGAATTGCCTTTGTCGTCCGAAACTGGTATTATTTGCAACCGTAGTGCGGTGGGCGGTGATCAACCTGGATGACTCCCAGGAGAGAACGCCTTGGCCATTGTTTGCGGTTGGCGCGGTTCCCGTTATGGCTGAAACCCCCGCCCGGCAAAACTTTTCCCCGGCCTCGCAGCGCCGACGGCGCGCCCGACGTTGCCCTTCCCCCTTCCTCTCGACCGCCGGCCCCGTTTTATTCCATCCGTATTCCCCCATCCTCATCCCTATTGCCTTGACCCCTCACGCATAAGGAGGTTGCCCACTGTGACGCTTACCAGCTTGTCCTTTGGCGAAGCTCTCAGCCAATACGTCACCATCAAGAAGAGCGGCAAAAAGTCCATGGACGGACACCAGGAAATCAGCCGTTTCATTACCTGGGTTGGTCGGGAAAGGCCCGTCCGGGACGTAACACCTTCGGAAATCGCCGAATACGCCCAATACGTCGGCTTGGGCGGCGCCGAATCGGCCCAACGGCTTGGCCCGGTCAAGCTGTTCCTGACCTTCCTCAAAACCCAGGGTTGGGTGGAAACCAGCCTGGCGCCCCATCTTCGCATCCCCCGCAGCCGCCGGGCCTCCGGCGGGCGGGCCAACGCCGCGGTCAACGCCGTTTCCACCGCCCAGCTCAGCCAGGAAGGTTACGACCGCTTGCAGAACCAGTTGGAAGAACTCAAGACGGAACGGGGCAAGGTGGGCGACGACATCCGGCAGGCTATGGAAGACAAGGACTTCCGGGAAAACTCCCCCTTGGACGCCGCCCGGGAACGCTACGGGCTGATAGAATCCCAGATTCGAGACCTGGAATCCAGCCTGGCCAACGCCCAGATAATCGCCGAAGGGGGCAGCCCTTCCGACAACCGGCGGGTCTCCGTTGGCACCCGGGTCACGCTGAAAGACACCGAGTCAGGCCGGCTGGTCAACTACACCCTGGTTGACATCCGGGAGGCGGACGTATCCGCCGGCAAGATTTCCACCGCGTCCCCGGTGGGCCAGGCCCTGCTGGAAAAGGCCGTCGGCGACGAAGTGCCCATCACCGTACCCAAGGGCACCCTGCACTACACCGTGGTAAACATCGGGGCCTAGCCGCCAAAGCAATCTCGCCGGAACTTCCAGCCGCCAACCAAGACCCCGCATCACCATGTAGGGGCAGGTTTCAAACCTGCCCCTACCGTCATGGGCGGGTGTCCATCCGGCCCCGATGAAACCCGGCTAAAACCCGTTAGTTGAGCTTTTGCACTTCCGCGACGATTTCCGCCGGGTCGGGCAGCGTTCCCGGCACGTAGGTCTGGCGGTAGCGCACCACTCCCGACTTGTCCACGATGATGACGGCGCGGGTTCCGGCGCCCCGTTCCTCGTTCCACAGCCCGTAGGATGCGGTGACTTGTCCCTTGGGGTGCCAGTCGGACAACTCCGGGTAGGGCAGTCCGCCCATAGAGGTAGTCCACGCGCGGTGGGCCGCCAGGTGGTCACAGCTTATGCCCAGCACCTGGGCATCACTCTCCTCGAACTGGCCGTTGAAACGCCGGAACGAGGTGGCCTGGTCAGTTCAACCACCCGTGAAGTCGAGAACGTGGAAGGAAAGCACCACGTTCTTGCTGCCCAGGTACTGACTCAGGGTAATGTCGCCTTCGTTCACCGACGGCAGCTTGAAATCGGGGGCGGCATCGCCAATTTCTGCGGGCATCTTGTCTCCTTTCCTGATTGACTCGTGGGATGGAATGTCGGTTTCTATCCGAAACCGGCCCCCGAATCATACCACCCCGACAACCTTGACAGATAGGCATAATCCGTCAATCAAAAATCCTTTCCCACTGGCACGGGGAGGGGATTTTTTGCGGGGACGAGGTCGGTTTGGGCTTGGGGTTTCTGGATTCCGGCTTTCGCCGGAATGACGGTGGTTTAGCGGCTCTCGTGCGATTGCCCTGTTCTGGTCAACAATCTCTTCTTCATTGATGAGGGGAGGGATTTTCCAACGTCGTGGACGCTGTTATGGGCTTGGGGTTTCTGGATTCCGGCTTTCGCCGGAATGACGGCGCTACCGGGTTGGCCGGGCCAAGGTTAGTACGTGGCCCAAATGCTATACTGTCGGGCAACCCCCAAAGGCGGACGCCGTGGAAGTTGTTTACGACCGGGGAATCTATATCCCCGAACTTGACCTGTGGTTGGATTCCCTGCGCCGCAAGGACTACGGCGTTATTTCCCACGCTCATTCGGACCATACCGCCCGCCACCACCGGCCCGTGGTCACGCCCAATACCCAACGCCTGCTGGCCGACTACCTGAAAAAGTCCAGCCCCACCGTCCTGGAATACGGCGAACCCTACGATACCCCCGCCTATACCCTGACCCTTTACCCCGCCGGCCACTGCCTCGGCTCGGCCCAGGTATTGATAGAATCCAAAGCCACCGGCCAGAGACTGCTCTACACCGGCGACTTCAAGACCCGCCCCAGCCCGGTGAACGAACCAATCAAGCCCGTGTCCTGCGACGTGCTGGTTATGGAGTCCACCTACGGACTCCCGGAGTACGTTTTTCCGCCCGAAGACCGGGTTATCAGCAACGCCGTCACCACCCTCAAGGAATGGCTTTCCCGCGGCGACCGCCCCGTGGTGCAGGTGTGGCGGTTGGGCAAGTCTCAAGAAGTCCTTCACCACCTGCTGGCCCACGGCATCCCCGTAGTCGTGGAAGAAAGCTGTTTCCGCATTACCGAAATCTACCAACGGGCCGGCGTCCAATTCCCCGGCGAATTTGACTGTCTTGACGGTCATTGGCCCGAAGGGAACGTAGTTATCTGCCCGCCGGGACGAAAGAACCTGATGGCCTTGGACAACTTCCGGCACAAGCTGACGATGGAGTTGACCGGCTGGGCGCAGGGCAAGAGACCCCGATGGGCCGGACGCGCCGACGCCAGCCTGCCGTACAGCGACCATGCCGACTTTAACGACCTGGTGGGTTACGTGCGGCAGGTACAGCCCAAGCAGGTTTACACCGTCAACGGCTTTCCTGAACTGGCGGGCCACCTGCGCCATCTGGGGTATCCGGCCCTGCACCTGGACGGCAAGCCGCAACCGCAGGACAACGGCGGTTTTCAGATGAAACTGGTTTGACGCAAGCGCCGCCACGGTAAGTTGACTCCAAAAGAGTCTCCCGTCTTATGAACGAAAAGGGCCATAGTTGAGACCCCGAAAGTTGTTCCTGATTTGGCCCCTGCTGGCCCACGTCGCTGCCTGGGTCGCCTTCTTGTGGATTGCCTTTTGGCCTTTCGCCTACCAGGGGGTCAGCGTCCAGGAGGGCAGCGACGAGACGCCCCAGGTGACTCACGTATCGGCGTCTTTCGTCGAGGAAAATGGTATTGGGGCGCTGCTTCCCATGACGGTTCCAGTGATTTTGACCGGTCTGGCATTGCTATTGGTATGGCGCTGGAGCCCGGGGCGGTGGGCCAAAGTCATACTCCTATGGCTGTTGGCCCTGGATGCCGTCGGTTTCTGCATCCTGGGAATGTTGTCCTTCGGGATTCTTTTCGTGCCGGCGGCTTTGGCTTTGGTTATCACGGCTATTGTCGGCGCCTTCCAAGCTCCACCTTCCAACGGCGGTTATAGTCAACCCATCGGCAAATAATCGGGATACCATCGCCGTCCGCTGACAATCGCCTCCCTACCACACCGCAGCCCGGAAAGGCGGGAACAAGGCGGGGTGGGCGTGTTATTATTCGGGGCAATCGGGGTTAAACGTAACGCGCAAGAAGGCTGCGGCTGCTGTCCTCAAATCGGGGCAACGGGCCGGGGCCTGGGGGAGTAAGGATATGGTCAGTCAAGGGGCGCAAACTTCATCCATGCGGAACGGACGGGGGGAATTTCACGACCTGGGCAGTTACGACGTTATCGTCATCGGGGCCGGGGTTACCGGGCTTTACAGCCTATACCGGCTGCGGGAGTTGGGGTTTTCGGTGCGGAGTTTCGAGGACGGCGACGGCGTGGGCGGCACCTGGTATTGGAACCGCTATCCCGGCGCCCGTTTCGACTCGGAAAGCTACAGCTACGGCTATTCCTTTTCCGAAGAGCTTTTGCAGGAATGGGACTGGAAAGAGCTTTATTCGGGCCAGCCGGAAAACGAGCGTTACCTGAATTACGTCGCCGACAAGTTTGACCTGCGGCGGCATATCGAGTTCAACGCCCGCATCGCATCGGCCACCTACCAGGAAGACGAAAACCTGTGGCTGGTGGAAACGCAGGATGGGCGGCGGGCCAGGGGGCAATTCCTGATAACGGCGGTGGGGCTGCTGTCGGCACATTACGTTCCCGACTTCGCGGGGCTGGAGGACTTTCAAGGCCCGTGGTGTCACACCGGGCGTTGGCCCAGGGAAGGGATGGACCTGGCCGGCAAGCGGGTGGGGGTGATTGGCACCGGGGCAACGGGAGTCCAGCTAATCACCGAAATCGCCAGGGAAGTGGGCCACCTGACGGTTTTCCAGCGGACGGCCAACTACTGCGCACCGCTGCGGAACCGGCTGATTGACGACGAAATGCAGCGGGAAATCAAGGCCAGCTACCCGGAGATTTTCAGGAAGTGCATGGAAACGGCGGGTTCCTTTGTCCACGAGTTTGATTCCCGCTCAGCCCTGGAAGTGTCCGATGAGGAACGTCAGGCGCAGTACGAAAATCTGTGGGCCGAACCGGGTTTCAAGAAGTGGCTGTCCAACTTTTACGACGTGATGCTGCCCGGCGAGGCCAACGAGGACTATGCCGAGTTTGTCCGCAACAAAATCCGGGAGCGGGTGCATGACCCGGAGGTGGCGGAAAAGCTGGTTCCCAAAGACCATCTGTTTGGCTCCAAGCGGTTGCCCTGCGAAAGCGGCTACTACGAAGTTTACAACCAGGACAACGTGCTGCTGGTGGACGTGCGGGAGGCGCCGATAGAGCGCATCACTCCCACGGGACTGCGTACCGCCGACGGAAAGGAGTACGAACTGGACGTTATCATCTTCGCCACCGGGTACGACGCCGTTACCGGGTCGCTGAACCGCATAGACATCCGGGGCATTGGCGGAGAGCTGCTGCGGGACAAGTTCGCCGGCGGGCCGCGCACCTACATGGGCATCCAGAGCGCGGGATACCCCAACCTGTTCACCGTCAACGCCGCCTCGGTGGGCAACTTTGTGCGGGCCGCCGAGCCGCTGGTGGACTGGATAAGCGAGTGCATCCGCTACGTCCGGGACAACGAATATATGCGGATTTCGCCGACGCCGGAGGCGGAAGATGAGTGGGTGCGGCACGTGAACGAAGACGGGGAGAACATTCTCCGCAGCAAGGCCGATTCCTGGTTCGTGGGGGCCAACATTCCCGGCAAGGCGCGCGCCCTGCTGACCAGCCCGGACAGCGCGCCGGTGATGCGGGCCAAGCGGGCGGAAGTGGCGGCCAACGGCTATGAGGGGTTTTTGCTGGAGTGATGTTTTTGCGGGGGTTTGACGTGGGCCGGCTTGTGGCGATGGCCCTGGTTGCGTTGGCGGTGGTTGCCTGCGCGCCACCGCCGACGCCGGACATTGAGGCTACGGTGGAGGCCGCGGTGCGGGCGGCTCTGCCCAAGCCAACGCCTACGGTGACGCCGGACATTGCCGCCACGGTGGAGGCGGGGATTCAGGCGACCATGACCGCCGCGCCCACCGCTACGCCGCTGCCCACGCCGACAATGACACCGACGCCTACGGCAACACCCATACCTGCCCCAACCCCAACGCCTGCTCCCACGCCAAGACCTACTGCCACACCGGCGCCGACTCCCCAACCCACGCCGGCGCCAACCCGCACCATCGCCGACATGGTGGAAGAGGCCAAACTGGGCGTGGTGCGGATTAACACCGGCGGCGGCAACGGCTCCGGGTTCATCTTTGAGACCCGCCCATCGGACGGCAGCGCGCTAATCCTGACCAACCATCACGTGATTGAGGGCTATGCGTCAGTGCGGGTTACGGTGTGGGATGCGATGACCTACGCCGGGCAGGTGCAGGGAGTTGACCCCCGGCGCGACCTGGCGGTGGTGCGGATTTGCTGCGGCAGTTTTACGGCCCTGCCGTTTGGCAACGCTCGCAGTCTGGGAGCCGGGTCTGAGGTGGTGGCCGTGGGGTATGCCCTGGGAATATCCGGCAGCGCGACGGTGACCAAGGGCATCGTGTCGGCCAACCGTTTCGACAACAATGACTCGCGATGGATGATACAGACCGACGCGCCAATCAACCCCGGCAACAGCGGCGGGCCGCTGCTGACCACCGACGGCAGCGTCATCGGGGTCAACACTTTCAGGTGGGAGACTTCGGACAGCGGCCGGCCGGTGGAGGGTCTGGGATTCGCCGTGTCAGAGGTAACGGTGCAGGAACAACTGGCGGCGTTGAAGACGGGGAGGTATAGCGTTGTGCCAACGCCTTCGCCCACATCCACGCCGGCACCTGAACAAGTCCGGTGGCAGACTTACATCAATAGCACACACGGCTACCACATCAGAGTGCCGGAGGACTGGTCGACAAATAATGTCAACATGAACTATGTCCATTTTGACAACCCGGAGTTGTCCGCCGGGTTCGTAATAGAATCTTACGATTCGTGGGGTGGTTCAATCGACGACTGGGTTGATCGATTCATCGAGAACACCAGGGAGTCCTACGAGAGTATGTTTCAACTACTCGAACGGGAAACGAAGGAAAATCCCTATGGTACAGGTGGGGCCATCGGGGCCGTTGTCTATCGTGCACAAGGAACTCCGGAAAACTGCGTTCAGCAGAATGAAGCACTATTCCTCATTACTTTCTCAAAGAGCTATCTCTTGGAATCCTGGACGTGCCTGCACTCTTATGAGGAATATGAAGCGGTGCAGAAAGCTATTTTTGACAGTTTTACCATGCGATAAAGGAGGACAACGATGACCAATAGAGTTGATTCTTGCCCGATTTGGGGAACTCAGGCTTCGGGGCACTATGACCAGAGGACGCGGGTTTGGCATATCGAGGAATCCCCCCGTGCTGGTGGAGGATATATCCTTGACCAAGTTCTGAACAATTCGGAACTCCGACAAATCTCGCAAGAACAAAAGGCCCGTCTGACAACTTGGCTTATAGACCAACGAACGATGGGAGATGAGCAGCCCCAAATATCCAAAGACATTATCGAGCGCGTCAAAACCCGTAACCCTCTTCCAGTTTACGAGCGGGCCGACAGACTGCTCCGATCCATAGCCAGCCAAGGGGCATTCGGCGAGTATGTTGAAGTGTCACCTGAAAAATCCCTTACCGCTCTAGCGTGGTCGGAATCTACTCGATGGGAAGAGGTTTACCGCCTCCTGGGATTTCTGCAACAAAAAGAGTGGCTATACGCGGGAACATTTCAAGAGAATATGTTCAAGGGTTACGTCACCGTGGACGGTCACAGCCGCATCGGAGAACAACGAGTCAATGCCGATTCCACCCAAGCATTTGTGGCTATGTGGTTCGACGAAAGCATGACGGAATCTTACGTCAAGGGAATCCAGCCTGCTATCGAGGACGCAGGGTATAAGCCCAGGCGAATCGACGACAAAGAACATATCAACAAAATCGAGGATGAGATTATAGCCGAAATCCGCCGTTCCAGGTTCCTAGTAGCGGATTTTACGCATGGACGTGGAGGGGCCAGAGGTGGGGTTTATTACGAGGCGGGGTTCGCTCAAGGTCTCGGCTTGCCGGTAATTTTCACCTGTCGCAAAAGCCATGTGAAGAAATTGCACTTCGACACCAGCCACTATAACCATATCGTTTGGGAAACCCCTGATGACCTGCGGGAGAAATTAACGAACCGTATCCTCGCGGTAATGGGTGAAGGGCCTGGGGTACACACGCCCTTATCACGTTAGGGTTGCCGGCCAGTCGTCCCCGCCGGTGAAAGCACTGCCGTTTGCAGTGTCGGAGGTGGCCGCCAACGGGTATGAGGGGTTCTTGCGGGAATGATGGTGGGCTGCCTACGTTTCGACGCTGTTGGCGTTTGACGGCGCCCTTTTCAACCGCGCTACCAGCAGGAGCAAGGACGGCAGCACCAGCAGGGAAGCGACGCCGGCCATCAATACCATCACCGCCGAGATTATCCCGTAGGTTGAAAAGAGGGGCATGGGGGCGAACCCCAAAACGGCGAATCCGACAATGCTGGATGCGGCGGAGCCGGCCAGGGCCGCGCCGGTGCCGGCGGCGGCAGTTTGCAACGCCCCCGGAGCGTCGGGATGCAGGGGCATTTCCTGGCGGAAACGCTGGGTCATGTGAATGGAAAAGTCTATGCCCACCCCGATGGATACGGCGGCGATGGTGGCGGTTACGAAGTTTAGGCTGTAGCCGGTCAGGTACATGAAGGCGTACAGCCAGGACACCACCAGGCCGATGGGAAGGGTGGTCACCAGGGCATAGCTGACGGAACGCATCCAAAAGGCCAGCAGCAGGAAACAGGCGATGGCGGCCACCGGCAGGGATATGGTCAAGGCACGGGTGGTGGCGGCCAGAGTAGCTTCCCGGGTAAAGGGCGAGCCGGTTACGCCGGCCTCGGAAATGGTCGGCAGTTCCCGCAAGGGCGCCAAGTCCCGCTCCAATGACTCCCTGGCCGCTGCCAGGTTGGCCTGCTCTCTGGCGCCCAGAATGCCCAAGGTAATCACGGTGGCCTGTTCTTCGCCGTCCTGGGCCAGAATTTCCCCCACCTGGGCCGTATCATAAGCCAGGGTTTGCTCATCCAAAGGCACGCCGTTAGCCAGGATGTATTGGTAGGTGGCCCGCAGTTGCTCCTCGGTGTCGGGGATTCCGTCGCCGTCGTTGTCGGTGATGGCAGTCCCGGTAGCGTCCAATACGGCTTGCCGGGCCGTTTCCGACCCGGTGACGCGGCCCAGCAACTGGAACACCGTGCGACTGTATAGGAACACGCTGCCGTCCCGGGCGCTGGTCAGGTTCGGGTTGTCTCCAAAGCGTTCCAGCAGTTCCCGCAAACCCTGGAGAGACTCGGGGGCGGCCAGATTCCCCCGGAGGTAAATGTTGGCCTGCTCGCCGGACAGGGAAGGGCTGATGTGCTGGTCCAGCTTGTCCACGCCAACCACGAATTCGGATTCCCGGTCGAAGAAGTCCTTTACGTCAAACTTGGGTTCCAGTTGGAAGGCCAGGTAGGTGGTGGCGGCGGTGCCGGCCGCCACCAGGGGCAGAATCACCCAGGGCGCCCGGGCCAGCAGCATTATCAGCCGAGTAACGCCGAACCTGGAATAGCCGGCCTGTCCACCGGGATTGTCCCCATCCTCATGCGGGCCGTCAGTGGTCATATCGGGAGATTCCCGCCGCCGGTCCAGCCGCATGATGATTAGCGGAATGAGGAACCCCATGATGATAAAGTTGGAAAGCACCGCAATGCCGGCGGCAATTCCGAAGCCGATAATGGTCTCAATTCCCGACGTTACGTTGGCCAGGAAAGCTATCCCGTCGGAAAGGGTAGCCAACGCCAAGGCTCCCAGCACCCCGGCCAGGCCGGCGCGGAGGGCCGCGGCCGACCTTCCATCCTGTCGCCGGTTTCCTGCAAGGCAGCTTGTCTCGACAGGAAAACGAGCGGCGGGCAATTTCAGGGCGCGCGCCCGTTCCTCGTTGTACCGGGCCACCGCGTGAATCAGGAAATCGGCCCCCAGCGAAATCATGGCGATGGGCACAATCAGGTCCAGGGTCAAGGACGACTTGAGGCCGATGAGGTTGGAGATGCCCTTGAGCCAGACCAGGAGAACCATCAGTCCCAGAAATCCCAGACCCACCGCCTTCACCGAGCGCAGCGTCACTCCCACCACTACCAGGACCAGGACGACGGTAGCGGCGATGTAGGGCATCGCCGTCCGGCCCTGTTCCTGGGAGGTAAGATTCACGTCCAGGGCCACGCCCCAGAGTTGGTAATTCCGCTGCTCTCCCCGCAGGGTTGCCAGCATCCGGCGATTCAGCCGTTCCTTCACCAGCGCCGATTCGTCGTTGGAAATGGCAACGGTCTGCGGCCCGCCTCCCAACTTGGCGTTGTCGGCCACCACGAAAATGGAAAGAGCCGCCGCCTTCCAATGCGTCCGCTCCCGGCCATCAATTACGACGGTCTCCATAGAGGCGTCTTTGGAAAAGCTTTCCCGGATGAAGTTGCCGTTGGGGCCGGCCAAGGCCAGAGAAATGGCGTCCTTTACCTGGGCGTCGCTGGCCGTTTCCAAGGTTACGTCGCTGGCGGGGTGCAGCCGGAAAACGTCGTTAACGGCATCGGCCACGGTGAAGATACCCCGCAGTTGACGCTGAGTGTCCACGTCGTAGCCACTGAAAAGGAACTCGGCCATATCCGATTCCCGCAGGGCTTGTTCGGCCCGGTATAGTTCCCACAGGGGAGCCTGCCGCAAAACGTCGCCATCCCGGTCTTCAACGATGAAGCTGGCGATGTGGACCCGTTCGGGAAACTGCCGGTTCACCCGGTCCCGCAGGTCGAAAACCGGGCCGCCGGGTTCCTGGGAAGCCTGCTCGGTGGGTTGCAGCAGGAACGTGGGGAAGAGGAGGAGGACGGTCAAGGCAAGAATGACGAGGATAGCGCGGCCCGAGTTTCTGACGAAAAGGGCGGCTACTCGGTCGGCCAGCCGGGAGTCTTTGGTGGAGGGCTGCATCTAGGTAGTGCGTTTACTTTCGCAATGCGCCGGCAGTTGTAGCCGCAGCGTAAATTAAGGAATCGGGAGTTCACCCCCCACCCTAACCCTCCCCCTGCTAGGGGGAGGGGATTTTGCAGAGGGGCGGAATGGGTTGGCGGTTAATCGTCGGCTACGCCGGCGGGTTCTTCCAGTTGGAGGGGGAAGTTGCCCTCGAAGAGGCCCTTGCCCTCTTGTCGGTCCCATTGGGCGCTGGGCAGTTCGTAGTAAACTTCGATTTCGTTGTCGTCCGGGTCCAGCAGGTAAACGCCCAGGGAAAGGCCGTGGTCGCCGACGCGCTGGATTCGGACGTTGTTTTCCTTGAGGCGCAGGTAGAGTTCCTGCAAGTCCTCAAAGGTTTCCATCTGCCAGGCCATGTGGGCCTGTCCGATGATGGAGTGGTCGGGGCCGCCGGAGTCCATGCCGATGGCGCGGATGGCAAGTTCGTGGGATTTTTCGGTGTCGGCGGACATGAACACGGTGCCGCTGGCTGTCCGTTCCATGACGGTCAGGCCCATGACGCGGGTATAGAAGTCCAGAGACCGCTCCATGTCGCGGACGCGCATGACCACGTGGCCGAGTCTCATTGGCGTGTAACCCATTTTTGTGCCTCCTTGTTCTTTTAGATGCTTGTCAACCGGAGTTTCCACCCCCACCCTAGCCCTCCCCCTACCAGGGGGAGGGGATTTTCAAGACGCCGTTTCAGTCGTCCAGTTCCAGGAAGTCGCGGACGCGTTGCTTGTAGGGTTCCTTGTCGTAGTTGTTGTAGAGGGCCAGGGAGTTGCGGACGGGGTTGCCGCCAAACATCCGCTCGTAGAGGACTTGCCGGCCGCTGAAGGCGCTGCAAGAGGCGTCCCAAGCCAGATGAAACAGCCTGGCCCGGTCCCGGGCGGAAGTGGAGTCGGTAGCCATGTATTGATGCAGTTCGGCGGCGATGGGGGTGTCGAAGTCGGCCTCGGCGGGCAGGGCCATCAGGCTGCTGGTGCCAAGCATTTGCACGATTTCCACCATGCGGGGGTAGATTTGGCGTCCGAAAAGGGTGCGGCCGGCGCGGATGGGCGGCAGGGCCGGGGACATGACGCCCCAACGGTTGGGGGCGGCGTCGGCCTCGGCGGCCCGCAGGCAAGCCTGGAGCATATCGCGCTGGACGATGAGTTCGGCCACCTGTTCCTGGACGTGGGGAATCGTGCCGGAGCCAAGGGTGTCCACCATCAGGTCGGCCAGGCCCAGCATGAACTCGGCCTTGGCGACGCAACGGGTCAAGACCTGGTGGCCGGTGTGGGCGTCGGAACTGGTGCCGGCGGCGTAGCCGTTGCAAAGCTCGACGCTGCCCAGCAGAAACACTCGCTCCCACGGAACGAAAACATCGTCGAAAAAGACCACCGAGTCCATTTCCTCGAACCGGGAACCCAGGGGGTGATTGAAATGGGAGCGGCCCAGGTCGAAACTCTCCCGGCAAAGGAATTTCACGCCCGGCGTGTCGCAGGGAATGGAGAAGGAAAAGGACTGGCGGCCATCGTCGTCGGCCAGCCGGTGGGACGCCACGGGATAAATGGCGATTTCGTCGGAAATGGGGCCGAGGGTCGCCAGCACCCGGCTGCCCCGCACCACGATGCCGGAGTCGGTCTCTTTAACCAGGGTCAGGGCCACTTCGTCGCTGAGGGTGTCGGCGGCGTTGGCGGTGCGGCGGCGCTGGAGGTTGACCAGGGCGTGAGTCAGGGCAACGTCGTTTTCCCGCAGAAATTCATGGTAGTTGACCACGTTGGCGGCGAACTCGGGGCGGTCCTGGGCGAAGTAGCCGGAGGCGCCGGCCCAGGCGGTGAAAATTACGTTGAGGAAGTCGGGGGAACGGCCCATCATGCCGCAGGACGCCCTGGCCCAGTGGGTCATCATGCCGCGCTTGCGTTCCAGGTCGGCGGCGGTCTGGGGAATAAGATAGGACAGGCCCGCCGGGTCGCCGGAGGAAGGGGAGGCGAAGGTCATTTCTTCCCGCATCACCGGGTCGTGCTGCATATCGTAGAGGGCGGCGACGGACTTGACGCCGTTGCAAAGGGCGGGATGGGTAGTTACGTCGTTGACAAGCTCGCCGTCAATCCATACTTCGCGGGGGTGGTCTTTGAGTCCCTGGATGTATTGCTGTCCGGTGCGCGCCGGCATAATTCTGGCCTCTTTCTGTGCTGATGTCCGCCGGAGTCGGCCCGTTGCCAACGGTATAGCAAGGTTGGGATGGGGTCAAGGGTTTGGGGGGTGCCCCCGTAGGACCAACCCGGGGGTTTTCGGAAATAGTGACGGCCCTGACGACCGGGATTTCTGGATTCCGGCCTTCGCCGGAATGACGATCCAACTTTGGAAAGACCCTCCGGGTTGGGCGTCCCATCTGGCGGAAGTGGGCCGTATCTGATAATCTGCTGGCAGGACATAACCACAAATCGGGTTGGAGTTTTCCGGTGACTTCCAAGGCGTTGAGCGACAGGTTCGATACCTCTGGGGAAAGGTTTTCCGACGACCTGCGGCTGCGGCTGCGGCGGGCGATTAGCTGGGTGGAACGGGCGGAGCGGGAAAATAACGACGTTGACGCCGCTTTTGTTTTCTACTGGATTGCTTTTAACGCCATGTACGCATCAGACCACGCGGACGGGTACGAAAGGGCGGAGTCGGAGTCCCGCAATCGTTTCCTGGGCAATGTGGTGGAGCTTGACCGGGATAATCGGATGCAGCCGATTATCTGGCAGCGGCTGGCCGAACCCATCCGGCTGCTGGTCAACAACCGATATGTGTTTCAACCCTTCTGGAAACACTATAACCTGGTGGACGGCTACGACGACTGGGCCGAGCGGTTTGAACGGAGCAAGGAAATTGCGGCTACCGCGCTGGCGCAGCGGGATACCCTGGCGACGCTGCGGATTGTGTTTGACCGCCTTTACGTGCTGCGGAACCAACTTTTGCACGGCGGGGCGACCTGGAACGGTTCGGTCAACCGGCGGCAGGTGCAGGACGGGGCGTTGACGATGGCCTTTCTGTCGCCGTTGTTCATCATGCTGATGATGGACAACCCCAGCGTTTCCTGGGGGCCGCCGCATTACCCGCCGGACGGCCGGCAGCAACACTGAACGGGGAAAGCGGCTTGTCGGAAAGCGGGGCGGTACGTACAATGGGGACGGCGGGGGAAATTGTCCAGCCAGTTGGAGATGTATCGTCATTCCGGCTTTGGCCGGAATCCAGAAAGGCAAGCACGCAACAGCGTTCTTTAAGGCAAGGATTCCTGGATACCGGCCTGCGCCGGTATGACGGGTTAGGCGCCCCCATGTCACCCTGAACGAAGGGAAGGGTCTAAAATCCTCCGGTTAAGGCGGCGTTGGTTTCAGATAAGGATTTGAGATTCTTCGCTGCGCTCAGAATGACATGGAAGGGCTGGGAATTTCTGGATACCGGCCTACGCCGGTATGACGGTGGAGCTGGTTTTGACCCCCACCCTAGCCCTCCCCCTAGCAGGGGGAGGGGACTATGGCAATAAGACTATGGCGATAAAAGGAAGGCGTATGCCCAGACCGGCGGCGGACAAGTACGTTTCCAAGGTTAAACGGCCCAAGGACATTGACCGTTTTTGGGAAGAGGTCTTGGCGGAAACGGCCAGGATTCCCCTGGAGCCGGAGGTCAACCATGACCCGTTGCGCTCCACCGGGGGAATTGACGTTTACGAGGTCTTTTACAACAGCCTGGACGGGGTGCGTATCGCCGGATGGTACGCCCGTCCCAGGGAAACCAACAGCCGGCTGCCGGGCCTGCTCCAGGTTCCCGGCTACCAGATGGAGCCGCCCGTCCCCAAGGCGTGGGCTGGCAAGGGTTACGCAACTTTCAGCGTGGCCCCGCGGGGCAAGCTGCGGAGCAATCGCCAGTTTAACCCCGGCTACCCCGGCTTGCTGACCTACGGCATCGTTGACCGCAATACCTACTCCTACCGGGGTTTCTACATGGACGCCTGCCGGGGCCTGGACTTCCTGCTGGGGCGGGAGGAAGTGGACGGCGGCAGAATCGGCGTTACCGGCCACAGCCAGGGCGGGGGCCTGACCGTCACCACCGCCGCGCTGCGTCCCGAAACGGTCAAGGTTGCGGCGGCCGGCGCGCCTTATCTCTGCGGGTTCATGGACGCTATCGAGTTGACCGACGCCTATCCCTACCAGGAAATCGTTGACTACCTGCGGATGCACCCGGAGAGCCGGCAGCAGGTGGAGGATACGCTGGCCTACTTTGACGGCATCAACCTGGCTCCGCGAATCCAATGCCCGATAATCGTCAGCGTGGGGTTGCAGGACAGCACTTGCCCGCCGGAAACGGGCTATGCCATGTTCGAGGCCATCGGCAGCCCCAACAAGCGGATGTACCCCTACGACGGCCACGGCCATGATGCCAACAACCACCAGCACGACGCCATTATTGATGCTTTCCTGGCGGAGCATCTGACGTCATGACCACCAACGCAGAGACACGACCCGACGATTTCGACAATTATTGGCAGTCCGTCCTGGAAGAACTGGCCGCCGTTCCCGCCGCGCCGGAAGTGGAAGAGATGCCCCTGCGGTCAACGGAGTTTGCCGACGCCTACGGAGTGCGGCTTACTTCCATCGGGCCGTACCGGATTTTCGGCTACCTGAGCATCCCCAAGGGTGACGGGCCGTTTCCCGCCAAGTGCTTTCTGCCCCGCTACGGCAGCGTGGTTGACTTCGTTCCCCAGGGGACTTCCAACGGGCAGCGGCGGCATTACGTTACCTTTTCCATCTGCGCCCGCGGCCAGCGGCAGGCCGACCAGCCCTACGCCGCCAGCTTTCCGGGGATGCTGACCGACGGCATCACCGACCCGGCGGCCTACGTTTACCGGGGCATCGCCGCCGACTGCCGCCGGGGTCTGGAATACCTTCTCAGCCGGCCGGAAGTGGACAGCAGCCGGGTGGCGGCCATCGGTGCCGACTTATCGCTGATAGCGGCGGCGTTGTTTCCGCAAGTGACGCACCTGGTTTGCACCCCGACGCTGCTGTACCGGACGGCGGATGTGGCCCGGCGCACGTCGGCCTACCCCCTGGAGGAAATCAACGACTACCTTAGAATGTACCCGGAGCGGGAGGGCCAAGTCCGCGATACTCTTTCCTACTTCGACTTGAGGTGGTTCGCGCCCCAGGTCAGCGCCAAAACCCTGCTGGTTTCCGGGGCCGATGGCACGGCGTTGGACGCCGAATCTCTTGAACCCTTGGCCCAGGCCGTCGGGGGTGAAACCGAAGTCCACAAGTCGGAAAATTCCGGGTACAAGGATGGCGTTTACACCGAAGAATGGCTGGCCGGGGAGTTGGGTCTGGCGGAGGCCAGCTTGCCGCCCCACTGGCGGGGGTGAAGGGGTTGTTTTGACCCCCACCCTAACCCTCCCCCTGGTAGGGGGGATTTGGATTCCCGCTTTCGCGGGAATGACGGTTAAGGGGTGGCGTGGGAATGACGGGTCAAGGATGACAGGCAACGACGGGTCAGGAGGGAAAATTGAAACTATACAAGCTGGCTTACGTCATGCACCAACCCAGCGAAGACACCGAAGACAAGTTCATGGCCGAAATTCCTATCCTTCGGGGTTGCCGCGCTTGGGGCGATACCCCTGAAGAAACCCTGGATTATCTGCAAAGCGTGGCGGCTGCTATTATCGAAGTCCATAACGAGCGTGGTTGGGAACTTCCGGAGGAAGTCAAAGCGGCGGTAATTGACCAGACAACGGCGAGTGACATCGTGGTTCCGGTATGACTTATCGGGAACTCACCCGCAAGCTGCGCCGGTTGGATTGCCAATTCGATCGCCAAGGGAGAGGCGACCATGAGATATGGGCAAACGCCAGAACCCAGTACACCACATCAATCCCCAACTGGGGCGGCCGAGACCTGAAAATAGGCACCATCAGGGCAATTTTGCGCGACTTGGGTATATCCAGAGACGAATTTGAGCAAGCATGACTGGATTTTCAGAGGATGGCGCAGGTAACTGACCAAGTTCGTTAATGCTTGCTGGCACACCCGTAGATTAAGGGAACGGACGGTACACGGAGGGATCCGATGAAGGCTTCATATATCGGCGCGATGGGGTATTCGCAGCGGCACCTGTTCCCCACGGCCTGGCCCGTCCCGCCGGGGTTCCACGACCCGGAAACTTCCGTCCTCAGCTACCAGGAAGGCATGGAAGAGTGCGAATTCGCCGAGGAAATGGGGTTCGACTGGATTAGTTTTTCCGAGCATCACTACTCCGGGCGCATTGCCACGGGCAACCCGGCGGTCATGGCGGCGGCGGTGGCCGAGCGGTGCAAGCGGGTCAAAATTGCCTTGCTGGGCCAGCTATTGCCCCTGAACAACCCGGTGCGCTGCGCCGAAGAGTTGGGGATGCTGGACAACCTGAGCAACGGTCGGCTGGTTATCGGGTTTCTGCGGGGCACCCCCAACGAAGACCAGACCTATGGCGTAAACCCCACCGAAGGACGGGAGCGGCTCTTTGAGGGCATGGACCTTATCCTCAAGTCATTGACCGAACCACAGCCATTTTCGTGGGAAGGGCGTTACTACCAGTTCCGCACCGTGGCGGTGTGGCCGTTGCCGGTGCAGCAGCCGCTGCCGCCGGTAATCGTCGCCACCCGCAGCGACGATACGGTCAAGTATGCCGCCGACAACCGCCTGGGGTTGGGCGTGTCCTTCATACCGCCGGAAAGCGTGGCGGCCATTACCGAAAAGTATTTCCACTGGTGCACCGAGGCCGGCTGGCAGCCGGAGCCGGAGCAGGTGGTTTACCGGGGCAGCATCTACCTGGCGGAAACCGATAAGCAGGCCCAGGACTGGTTGGCGCAACGCACCGGGACCGGCCCGGTGCCGGGGGGCATCGTCCAGCGGCCCAACGTGACCCGGGCCGTCACCGCCGCCCGCGCCGGCGAAGAGTTCGACCTGCGGGCCGCCCTGGCCGGCAGTCCCCAAGGCGACGTGGTGGGCATGGCCAGGGGGCTGAATTTCGCTGGTTCGCCGGATACGGTCATCAAGCAAATCAAGCAGTTCCGCGACGATTGCGGCGTGGGCGTGGTGGACTTGTTCTTCCAGCAGCCGGGACTGCCCCACCGGGAAGTCATGCGGGAAATTGACCTGTTCGGCCGGGAAGTGCTGCCGGCCCTGCGGGAGTTTTAGCGGTGTACCGTCATTCCGGCGTAGGTTGGTATGACGGTGGATGCGGTGGGCCTACCCTTATGTCACCCTGAACGAAGTGAAGGGTCTAAAATTCTACGGGTAAGATGACGTTGGCTAGGGCAAGAATTTGAGATTCTTCGCTGCGCTCAGAATGACATGAAAGGCCAACAGCAATGACGCCAAGGCAAGGACAATTGGAAGTTGACGGCGCCAGCGTCCGGTATTCGGAGACGGGCGACGGCGGCCGGGTGGTTATCCTGGACAGCGGGGCAGGGGATATGCCCCGGTTGCAGCAAGCCTTGTCCGTCAATAACCGGGCCTTGCGGCTGGAACTGCCCATATCCGGCAACGGGCGGCCCATTGCGGCCAAGGAGTTGGGGCGATTAGCGGCCTCGGTGGTGGGCCAACTGACCGATGAAACCTACACGCTGGTCGGAGCGTCCGCCGCCGCCGATGCCGCCCTGTGGCAGACGCTCCACACGCCGGAAACGGTGGAGTCCGTGATTCTGATTTCGCCGTTGTCCATCTTGCCCAAGGGCGGGGAAACCGACGCCGAGGCGGAAAGCCGGCTGGCAGAAATTCCCTGCGCCGCGCTGGCAGTTTTCGGGTTGAACGACGAAATTGTCGCCCCGCAAGCGGCCCGGGTTTACCGGGAGAAAATCGGCAACGGCAACATCTCGCTGGTTTACGACGCCGGGCATGACATAATGGCCGACCGGCCCCAAGTCTTGATTGACCTGGTGGCCGATTTCGTGGAACGGCGGGAAACTTTCGTAGTAGCTCAACATTCCAGCGTGGTTAACCCTTAACCTGAAACGCCAACACTCGCAAAAATCGGAGGTCTGGCTATGCCCGAAACCGGGGAAATTTCCATGGAACAGTTCAAGACCCTGGCCGACTTGGCCGGGTTGGGGATGAGCCAGCAGGAATTGGAGGAACTGAAGCCCGTCTATGAGCTTTACGCCGCCTATGCCCGACAGCTCCATACTTTGAGCTTTGGGGCCGAGGAAATGGTGGTGGAATTTCACCCGGATTGGCCGGAAGGGTGAGTCCCACTTCCGGCTTTGTACCACTTTCCCTATCGAAAGAATTATCGTCATTCCCGCGAAAGCCGGAATCCAGAAAGGCTATGCACAGAACGATGTCCTTGTGGGCAAGGAATCCTGGATACCGGCCGGCGCCGGTATGACGGGTTGGCAAGGGCTGCGAATTATTGCTACTTCACCCCCATCCTAACCTTCCCCCATCGAGGGGGAAGGGACTAAGGAGACGATGCCTTATGGCTACATCCGACACCCAACTGCATTACCTGACCATCCGCCAAGCCGGGGAGTTGATTCGGCAGGGCGAGCTTTCCCCGGTGGAGTTGACCCGCGCCTGTCTTGACCGCATCGCGGATACCGACGACCGGCTCAATTCGTTCATCCTGCTGCTGGCCGACGATGCGTTGGAACAGGCCCGCGCCGCCGAGGGTGAAATTCTGCGGGGCGGCTACAAGGGGCCGATGCACGGCATACCCTTCGCCCTGAAAGACCTTTACGACACCGCCGGCGTCCGCACCACTTCCGGCTCCCAGGTGGATATTGACCGGGTTCCCGCCGAGGACGCCACCACCACGGCGCGGCTGAAAGAGGCCGGCGGCGTCCTGCTGGGCAAGCTGGCGATGCACGAGTTCGCCCTGGGCGGCCCGGACTGGACGACGCCCTTTGAGCCGGCCTGCAACCCCTGGAACCTGGCCCACATCACCGGCGGCTCCAGCAGCGGCTCCGGCTCGGCGGTGGCGTCGGGCCAGTGCCTGGGCGCGCTGGGGTCATGCACCGGCGGCTCCATCCGCGGGCCGGCGTCGTTGTGCGGTATCGTGGGCCTCAAGGCTACCTACGGGCGGGTCAGCCGCTTCGGGGTGGTGACGCTGAGTTGGTCGCAAGACCACGCCGGGCCGATGACCCGCACCGTTGAGGACACCGCCTATATGCTCCAGGCCATTGCCGGACACGACCCCAGGGACCCGACTTCCAGCCGGGCGCCGGTGCCGGACTACTCGCTGTCGCTGCGGGAGGACATTCGCGGCGTCAGAATCGGGCTGCCCCGGCACTACTTCTTTGACGATGACCCCGGAGTAAACCCGGAAGTCGTCGCCACGGTGGAGCGGGCCGTTGCCGCGCTGGAAGAGTTGGGGGCACAGGTGGAGGAAGTGACGCTGCCCAGCCTGGACTACGTGCGGGCCGCCAACTCGGTTATTATGGTCAGCGAGGCTTACGCCTACCACGAACCGAACCTTAAAACCCGCCCCCAGGAATTCGGGGAGATTGTGCGGGGGCGGTTCCGCATCGGCGGCATGATGAGCGCGGCGGACTATTTGCAGGCCCAGCGGGTACGCACCTGGGCGCGGCGGGAATTTGCCCAGGTCTTGAAACAGGTGGACTTCCTGGTTACGCCCACCATGACCCAGCCGGCGGCGGCCTTCGCCGGGTATGACCCTACCTCGACGGCTCGGGGCAAGAGTTTCACCGCTCCCTTCAACGTCACCGGCCTGCCGGCCATTTCGGTGCCTTGCGGTTTCACCGAAACCGGCCTGCCCATCGGGATGCAGATAGCCGGCAAGCCCTTCGACGAACCCGGCGTCATCCAGGCCGCCTACACCTACCAGCAAGCCGCCGGTTGGCGCGACTTGCATCCGCAGCTATGACCGCCGCCGCCCAGCGATACGCCGAGCAGTACGACGCGGTATGGGAGCAGTGGCGCCGTCTTTTCGGGCCGCCGGCAGCCGACATCTGGGCCGGCCCGGCGGCGGCTCAGTTCCGCTTTGACCCCCACCGCCGTTTGGACGCCAACCTGGAAATTCTGGCTTCCTACGTCGGGCCGGAGGACGTTCTGATAGACGTGGGCGGCGGCGCGGGCCGGGTTTCGCTGCCCCTGGCCCTCCGGTGCCGCCAGGTGGTGACGGTAGAGCCGTCCCCCGGCATGGCTGCCGAGTACGACCAATCGGCCAGGGAGGCGGGAATCGGCAACGCCCGGCTGCTGCCTCAGGGCTGGATGGATGCGGAGGGCGTAGCCGGCGACGTGGCATTGACCTGCGACGTGACCTATTTCGTCCGGGACATAGCGCCGTTCATCGAAAAGATGCAGTCGGCAGCGCGCCGCCGGGTGATGATAACGGTGTGGAGCGAACCGCCGCCCAACCGGGGCGCGCCCCTGTTCCGCCGCATCTACGGCGAACCGCTGGCCCCCATGCCCGGCCATCGCGAATTGCTGCCAGCGCTGTGGGAAATGGGCATCCTCCCCGATGTCCGCGTTCTCCCCGAACCAAGCTGGTGGGAGGACTGGAGCCACCCCACGCGGGAGGCGGCCATCGAGTCGGCGCTGTTCGGACGCTGGTCGCGGGAACCCGACCGGGAACGGGCCTACCGAATTATTGACGAGCAGTTCGACGACCTGTTCGCCCCGGACGGCGACGGCTACCGCGTCATCTGGCGACGGCCAATGCGGGAGATGCTCATTACTTGGGAGACGGCTGGGTAAACACTCCATAAGAAAGGAAAGAAAATGGGACGATTAACGGTCAACATTGGAGAGGCGGAAGGCCAGGCGGCAACCGGGGTTACGTGGCGGTACGCCCGCGGCTACGTTCCCGGCGAGGAAAACGAGGGCCTGGTGGCCCAGGGCGAGGGCAGCCCGGCCCGGCTGGCAGATTATGACGATTCCCAATGGGAAGTTTGCGGGAATCTTCCCGACCGGATTTCCTTCGGTCTCACCTTTGTCTGGTATCGGGCCACGGTTACGGTGCCGGAAACCGTCGGCGGGCGTTCCACCCAGGGGATGCGGGTGCAGTTCGAGACCTGCGTTGACGACTACGCCGAAATCTGGATTGACGGGGAATGCAACCGTGACCGGGGAGTTGTCCAGGGGTTCAACACGCCCCAACGGGTGATGATAACCGGCGACGCTCAACCGGGGGCCAGCCATACCATCGCAATCCTGGCAATCAACGGGCCGCTGGGCGCGCCGGGCGGGGCCGTCCACGTCCGCTACGCCAACCTGGGCTTTGAGTGGACGGGGGATTAGGGGGTGTCTTCACATACACCGTCATACTGGCGCAGGCCGGTATCCAGGACTTCTTGCCCACACGGACGCTGATGTATGCTTGGGATTTCTGGATTCCGGCTTTCGCCGGAATGACGGGTTGGCTGGCAGTATGGTCTGCTAAGAGCCGTGACTACGGCATGATACCGCCCAAGCGGATACGCACAAATGAGGGTAGCAGCATGGCAGCGGCAATGAGCCAACCCAACGGCCCCCGTACCATCAAGGCATCGGAGTTCAAGGCCAAATGCCTGAAGCTGATGGATGAAGTGGCAGAAACCCGCGAGGAAATAGTCATTACCAAGAACGGCAAGCCAGTGGCAAGACTGGCTCCTTGCCGGGAGCTGGAGTTACAACAATTCGGCCGTCACCGTGACCGCATACGGATACTGGGCGATATAGTTTCGCCGATGCCAGCCGAATGGTTTGAGACGCCCGGCTGAATGATGGTTATTCGCAGGGCAACATCGTCCTTGGCGATTAGGATTTCTGGATTCCGGCGAAAGCCGGAATGACGGTGCATCCTTCGCTCATAGTCCATAGCCCCCACCCTAACCCTCCCCCTACGAGGGGGAGGGGATTTTTCGTGCGCGGCCTTAGATGCCCCGCTCGGTGAACACGGCGTCGGCTTGTTCCAGTGCCTCTTCTACGTAGGGCCAGCCGCGATACCAGCCGGCTTGGGAAAAGACTTCGCAGATTTCCCGGCGGCTCATGCCCAGATTGAGGGCGTAACCGATGTGTTCCCGCAATTGTTTGTGGTGTCCCCGGCACATGAGGGCCACCAAGATGCATACCGTCCGCTCTTTGGGGGTCAGGTCGCCCCTGGCCCACGCCTCGCCGTAGTTGTAGGCGTCCACCAGGGTGGCGGTTTCCGGGGCCAGTTGCCGGGCCAGGGAGTTTTCCAGGGCGGTGTCGGCGTCCAGTCCCCAGTTGCTGCCCCTGAGTTGTTTTCCCCGTTCCAGTTTCTCTTCCACCGACGCCAGCCAGTCGGCTTGCAGGGGTTCCCGGTCTTCATCCCGCCAGATTTGCTGTTCGTTGATGACCCGCTGGGCTTGGGTCAGGGCGAAAACGGTGGCCGGAATGCCGGCGTAAAAGATAAGCTGCAAGAAAATCCCCTTTATCTTCTGAGGCGACATTCCCAGGGACAGGCCCACCCTGATTTGGTGCTGGAGGCCGAATCCCCAACCGTTGCAGCACTGCGCGGCGATGGTCGCCAGACTCCGCAGGGTCACGTCCAAGCCCGGAACCTGCCAGACGCCGCCCCACATGACCTCTTCCTGGAGTTTCACGTAGTCTTTGCTGATGTCGGGCAAGGCGCCGGTCAACCGCCCGGCGGGAACGTACTGGTCAATAAAGGCGTGGAGGTTGGCGGCTTGGCGGGCCAGGTCGTCGTCGGTGGTCATGGGCTGATTTCCTTTCGGCGGAGTTGCGGGAGTCCGGTATTAGAGACCGCGGGACTGAAAGACCTGGTAAGCCTGTTCC
Organism: Dehalococcoidia bacterium; assembly: GCA_963665735.1. GTDB lineage: Bacteria > Chloroflexota > Dehalococcoidia > Lucifugimonadales > UBA3495 > CATOSK01. The sequence goes on from OY762444.1 coordinate 3,116,297, forward strand.
AGGGCGTCCTCGACGTGGGGCCAGCCCCGATACCAACCGGCCTGGACGAATGTTTCGCAAATTTCCTTGGGAGACAAGCCGCCGTCCAGGGCATAGCCGACGTGACGCTTTAGCTGCCGCCAATGCCCCCGGCACATGAGAACGGCCAGAATACAGACCGTCCGCTCCTTGGGGTTGAGGTCGGCTCCGGCCCATGCCTGGCCGAAGTGATAGGCGTCCACCAACTCGGCGACTTCGGGAACCAGGCGGCGGGCCAATGAGTTTTCCATGTCTGCGTTGGCCGACTCGCCCCAATTGTTGACCAGCCGGGTCTGGCCCTGTTGCAGCATTTCGTCTATGGATTCCAGCCATGCCACGTCCAGGGGCAGGTCGTCGGCCTTCCATTCTTCCCTTTCGTCAATGACTTCCTGGGCTACGCGGAGTCCGAAGGCCGTGGCGGGAAGGCCGATGTAAAACAGCAGTTCAATGATTATGCCCTTAATCTGCCGGGGGGTGATTCCCACGGTCAGGCCGGTGCGTACCTGGTGTTCTACGCCGAAGTCGTGGCCGTTGACGCATTGGGCGGTAATCGTAGCGAAACTGCGGAGTTTCAAGTCCAGGCCATCGGCCAGCCACACGCCGCCCCACATCAATTCGTGCTGCACCTTTACGAAGTCGGCCAAGACCGGCGTGGGCCGGGCGTAGGGCAGATGCTGGTCGAAAAAGGCGCGCAGTTGGGCGGATTTTTCCTGCAACTCGGCTACCGTCGTTATGGCAAGACTCTCCTGCGGGAACGAAGTCGGGTTAAGGTTAGTCGCCTTCCTCGTCGAAAACGGCTTGGGCCTCTTCCAGGGCGTCCTCGACGTGGGGCCAGCCGGAGTACCAGCCGGCTTGTACTAAGACCTGGCAAATTTCCTGATGGGTGAACTCCATGTTGAGGGCGTAGCGGATATAGCGGCGCAGTTCCTTCCAGTGGCTCCGGGCGGTCAAGACTGCCAGCACGCAGACCATCCGCTCTTTGGGGGACAGGTCATCCCTGGCCCAGACTTCGCCGAAGTTGTAACCGTCAACGATGTCCGAAGCCTCCGGGGTCAAACGCTGGGCGAAGGACGATTCAACTTCTTGGTTGGCCCGTTCACCCCAAAGGCGGCTACGGATTTCGCTGGCCCGTTGCAATTTTTCTTCCAGGGTGTCCAGCCAGTCGGCGGCCAATGGAATGTCGGCAGCCTGCCACTCTTCCCGCTCGGTGATTATTTCCTGGGCTTGTAACAGGCCGTTGACGGTGGCGGGGATGCCAGCGTAGAACAGCAGTTGAATGAATATGCCCTTGATTTGTTGGGGGGTGATTCCCGCATTAAGACCGGCCCTTATCTGCCGCCGCAACCCGTTATCCACTCCGACGACGCATTGGGCGGATATGGTGACAAAACTGCGGAGTTTCAAGTCCAGGCCCGGCGTCTGCCAGATTCCGCCCCAGGTCAGGGGCAACTGAATCCGGGCGTAGTCGGGGGAAACGGAGGCGAGGTCGCTGAGAGGAGCGAAGTATTGCTCCATGTCCCGGGCTTTTCGAGCCAGTTCGTCGGGGGTGGTCATGGGCTGCTCCCAGTCTGACACAACATGGCGTTGGTAGGAATCAATTTTTGGGCAACCGGGTCAACTGCCAACAACAACCCTGTCAGGGTATAGGAACCCAGCAGAGCGGGGGAGTCGTCCTCGCCAAAAATCACCAGGGTAACTTCACTGTTGCCGTTTATAGTGACCCAAGCTCGCCCAACGTCCATCTCTATTGTGCGCTTGTCGGCCAGTTCAAACACAGCTCGGCTGACAGGTTCGATTCCCAATTCTCTAAGCAGACTGGCCGGCAGCATGGTATAGGCGGCGCCGGTGTCCACCATCGCCTCTATGTCGCGTGGGCTGCTATTGTCCAGGCTGGAAATTTGCATCGGGTAGTTGAAAGTTCCCATAGCGGTTGCCTCCGTCTTGGAGAGTTTATCACGGCGGGATGGGTTGTGGATTCCCGATGGCTCGGGAATGATGGGTTGGGGAAAAGGAAAGGGGGCAAGTTGGGATTGCCCCCTGGATGGCGGTTACTGTGGTCCCTGGTCTCTTTGGCGTAGTTGCTCTTCCAGTTCGCGGATGCGGGCCTGGGCGGACTGGCGTTCCCGCTCCGCCTGCTGGCGGGCCTGGCGTTCCTGCAAACGTTCCTGCTCGGCCTGCTGGCGGGCCTGGCGTTCCCCCGCCAAGGTGGGGATGTGCTGGCCGGTGGCCGGGTCGTGCCACCGCAGTTCCTCATGCTCCCATCGGATATACAGGTTCAGCGCGGGACTGTACCCTTGCAGCACCCCCTCTTCCAGCGTCTCAATGGGAATGGTCTGATACTCTCCCTCTACTAAAAGGTCGCCGGCCAGCCGCTCTCCGTAGTAGTTCCCGGTTTCGTCAAATCGCCAGTACTCGGGAATGCCCATCGCCAGGTAATCCTCCCGCTTGGCCCACCGGTCCCGCCGCCAGGTGCCCCGGGACGCAACTTCCAGCACTAAGTCCGGCGGCTTCCCCTGTTCGGAGATGATGTAGGCGTTGTTCGCCTTGTAAAGAACCGGATCGGCGTCAAAGGCTATGAGCAGGTCCGGTATCCGCCACTCGTTGCGGGGCGCTCTCGGCGCGGCCAGTAAGTATCTTTCCCCCACAATGACCGTCGTTTCCCGGTTGCCGAAGTGGTGAATCAGGTAATGGGCGTTGCCGTTCAGGGCCAGATGGTCAAAGCTGGTCATTTCCCCGTTCTTGTGCTTGGGCGGGTCCGGGATGAAGACCGGCCGGCGCCCTCCCTCCCTGGTTTTTTCCGGGTGTTTGGTGGTCATGTCGAACCTCTTTGGGCCGGCCCCGTCCTGTGCGTAGCAAGATTGGCCGTTATTATACTCCAACGGGGATTCGTTGACGAAGGGCAGCGCAGTGGTAGGGATTCCGGATTTCGTGGGAATGACGGTGGGGTGGCGGGAATGACGGGTTGAATCGCGCGCGGGGAAAGAACTTCTGGTACGGTGGCTTAACCGGGGCGGCTGGGCGTGTTACACTGGTTTTATCCATCCGTTCCTGCTAATGCTGCAAGGAGACTGTCATGGCGCCCCGAAACATTGGCCCCAAAGTCCTTTCCTGGCTGCCGGAAGAGCAGATTGAGGAATCGGCTCTCCGGCAAATCAAGAACTTGGCGCAGATGCCCTTCATCCACCAGCACGTCGCCGTCATGCCCGACTGCCACTTCGGGCTGGGCGCGACGGTGGGGTCGTGCATCCCCACGCTGCGGGCGATTATCCCCGCCGCCGTGGGGGTGGACATCGGCTGCGGCATGATTGCCGTCAAGACGCCGTTGAAGTCCGGCGAACTGCTCGAAGACCTGTCGGACATCCGCAAGGCCATTGAGCATCAGATACCCCTGAGCGCCGGTCACTACAACCGCAGCGTCAAAAAGACCGCCAAAGACCGGGTTGAGCAACTGGAGTCCCAGGCCGCCGAGTTGGGCCGCCTGGAGTTCTACGACAAGATTGACCGCAATTGGCGCAAGCAGTTGGGTTCCCTGGGTTCGGGCAACCACTTCATTGAAATCGTGCTGGACGAGGAGGACTCGGTTTGGGCCTTCCTGCACTCCGGCTCCCGGGGCATCGGCAACCGGCTGGCTACCTACCACATCAAGATAGCCAGGGCGTTGATGGAAAAATGGTACATTGAGCTGCCCGACCCGGACTTGGCCTACCTGGTGGAGGACACGCCGGAATTTGACGAATACCTGACCGACCTGGGTTGGGCGCAGGATTTAGCCAAGCTCAACCGGGACGAAATGATGGAGCGGATTCTGCGGCTGCTGATGCACCGGGTTGGGGAGTTTGAAGAGTTGGAGCGTATCCAGTGCCACCACAACTTTACCCAGCGGGAGCGTCACTTCGGCAAGGACATCCTGGTTTCCCGCAAGGGGGCCATCGAGGCCCAGGAAGGCCAGTTGGGGTTGATTCCGGGTTCGATGGGCGAGGCTAGCTACGTGGTGCGCGGCAAGGGCAATCGGGCGTCGCTGAACACCGCTCCCCACGGGGCGGGACGGCGGATGAGTCGCAACCAGGCCCGCCAGTCCTTCAACATGGACGACTTTGACCGGCTGATGGAAGGCGTGGAAGTCCGGCGGTCGGAGGCTTTTCTGGACGAACTGCCGGGGGCCTACAAGGACATTGACCTGGTGATGGAACAGTCGCAAGACTTGGTGGAAGTGGTGCATACCTTCCGGCAAATCGTCAACGTCAAGGGAGCTTAGGGCCGGGCGGCCATGATTCTACCCGGCTACGGGGCGGGTTGGCCGGGGTCAACATCCGCCAAGGCAAGGATTTCTGGATTCCGGCTTTCGCCGGAATGACGGGTTGGGGGCGGGAATGATTTTCACCCAGCGGCAGGGGTAGGGGCAGGTTTCAAACCTGCTCCTACGATGTGGTTCAACTCCGGCGGCGCAGGGACATGACTATCCACACCAGGTTTCCCACGGCGATGCCGAAAGCCATCAGCCAGAGCAGGGAGCCGGCGTTGGAGTTGACCTGCAACCCCACGAAAAGCCCGATCCAAAACACCACCAAGGCCACCACGAACAGCAGCGCCTGGGCGGTTATTCTAAGGACTGTCGGCACGTTTTCCTTTTCATTGCCCGGACTGCGTTGCGATGGTGGGCGGGATGATCTTCCACCCAGGGCGCAACCATCGGCGCACTACACCTTGGCGGCGCAGCAGCGTTTGTATTTGCGGCCGCTGCCGCAGGGACAGGGGGCGTTGCGGCCCACCTTGGCGCTGCCGGTGGGTTGGGCGCGGCGGCGTCCGCTGCCGGAGACGTTCTTCATGGGGCTGGCCGGGGCGTTGTCACTGGCAGAACGGGGCGAACCGGCCTGGGACGGGCGGGCCATCAGGGTGGCGTTGAACAGGCCATACACCACGTCGTCCTGCATCCGGGCCAGCAGTTCCTGGAAGGTTTTATGGCCCTCGGCCCGGTACATGACCAGGGGGTCGCGCTGGCCGATGGCGTGGAGGCCGATGCCGGTACGCAGGTTTTCCATGGTGGTCAGGTGATTGACCCAATGCAGGTCAATGGCCCGCAATAGCAGCAGCCGCTCCAGTTCCCGCATGGTTTCCGCGCCCAACTGCTCTTCCCGCCGTTGGTAAACGTCCTCAACGTGGTCGGACAGGATGCGTTGGACTTCTTCCCGGTTGTGACGGCCAAGCAGGTCTTCGGTACTGAGTTCCTCCGGCGGGGGGCAGACGACGGAAAGTTCGGCGATGAATCCGGCGGCGTTCCAGTCCTCGCTGTGACGGCTGGCCAGATGCTTGTTGACCAAATCCTCGAAGTGGCGGCGCAGCATATCGGAAATGCGGTCTTTCAGGTTGTCGCCCCGCAGGATACGCTCCCGGTCGCCGTAGATAATAGACCGCTGGGTGTTCAGCACGTCGTCGAAGTCCAGCAGGTGCTTGCGAATGTCGAAGTGGTAGCCCTCGACCTTGACCTGGGCGCTGCCGATGGACTTGGTGATTAGCTTGTTTTCGACGGGAACATCGTCCTCCAGGCCCGTCCAGCCCATGAAGGACTTGATGCGTTCCCCACCGAATCTCTGCATCAATTCATCTTCCAGGGAGACGTAGAACTGGGAACTGCCGGGGTCGCCCTGGCGTCCTGACCGGCCCCTAAGCTGGTTGTCCACCCGGCGGGCGTCGTGATGCTCGGTTCCCACCACGTGCAGGCCGCCGAGTTCAACAACCTTGTTATGCTCTTCCTGCCAGTCCGCCCGCTCGGTGTCGGCGCCGCCCAGCACGATGTCGGTGCCGCGGCCGGCCATGTTGGTGGAGACGGTGACGCTGCCCAGCCGCCCGGCCTGGGCGATGATTGATGCCTCGTGTTCGTGGTTCTTGGCGTTGAGAACCTGGTTATCCACGCCTTGCCGCTTGAGGCGGGCGCTGAGGGATTCGGAGGTTTCCACGGAGGTAGTGCCTACCAGCACCGGGCGGCCTTCCTTGTTCCTGGATACGATGTCGTTGACCACCGCCCGCCACTTGGCTTCGTCGTTCTGGTAAATCAGGTCGGGGGTGTCGTCGCGAATCATGGGCAAGTTGGTGGGGACGGCCGCCACTTCCAGCTTGTAAATCTTGAAAAATTCGTCGGATTCGGTGGCGGCGGTGCCGGTCATGCCGGCCAGCTTTCCGTACATTCGGAAGTAGTTTTGCAGGGTGACGGTGGCGTAGGTGACGCTTTCCCGCTGGATTTTTATGCCTTCCTTGGCCTCAACCGCCTGGTGCAGACCGTCAGACCAGCGACGTCCGAATTGGAGCCGCCCGGTAAATTCGTCAACGATGACGACTTCGCCGTCGCGCACCACGTAGTCTTTATCGCGCTTTTTCTGAACGTGGGCGACCAGCGCGTTTTCGATGTAATGGACCAGGTGGTAGTTTTCCGGTTCGTAGAGGTTGCCCACCTTGACCCAGCGTTCCATCTTCTCCACTGCTTCCGGCGTCATGGAAACGGCCTGGGTGCGGTCGTCAATGGTGTAGTCCTCTTCGGGCCGCAGACGGGGCACCAGCTTGGCGAAGGTGTAGTAGTGCTGCACCGGCTCAGCGGCGGGGCCGCTGATTATCAATGGGGTGCGGGCCTCGTCAATGAGGATGTTGTCCACTTCGTCAACGATGGCGTAGTTCAACTCCCGCTGCACGCGTTGGGACAGTTCGATGGACATATTGTCCCGGAGGTAGTCAAAGCCGAATTCGTTGTTGGTGCCATAAAGCACGTCGGCCTGGTAAGCGTCGGCGCGGGAAACCGGGCGCAATCGGTCCAGGGTGGAAGGCCCCCGCCGTTCCCTGGATTCCACCGCCTCCGGGTCGTAAATATAAGCCGCGTCGTGCTGGAGGACGCCGACGGAAAGGCCCAGGGAGTGGTAGATAGGCCCCATCCAGACCGGGTCGCGGCGGGCCAGGTAGTCGTTGACGGTGACGACGTGGACGCCATGCCCGGTCAGGGCGTTGAGGTACACCGGCAGGGTGGCTACCAGGGTCTTACCCTCGCCGGTTTTCATTTCGGCGATGTTGCCCCGGTGCAGGACAACGCCGCCGATAAGCTGCACATCGTAATGACGCTGCCCCAGCTGGCGGCGGGCGGTTTCCCGGACAACGGCGAAAGCCTCCACCAACAGGTCGTCCAGGGTTTCGCCGCGCTCCAGGCGGGCGCGAAACTCGTCGGTCTTGGCCCGCAACTGCTCATCGGTCAGTTGGAGTGTCCGGTCTTCCAGGGAATTGATGCGGTCAACGATGGGGCGGATTTTGTCGGCGGCCTTTTCGGGGCTGTCGCCGACGATTCTTTTCAGCAAAGAAACCATGACTATTCACCACCTGCGCCGGCAGTGGGAACCGTAGTCCCCCGGCGGCGGGTTACATTCTGTTGAGCAAAGGACGCCGGACAACGGCAGTCCATCTAATCATTTTACCCAAAGCCGGGGATGGTTGCACGCTGGGGGATGGCGGGAGTTACTGACATAACTCGCTTGCTGGGGATGTTCGATGTAGGTTAATTTAGTCAGAATAACCTTTCCGGCAGATTTGCCGAGAATTGCAGAGGATTGCCCAATGGCGAAGAAAGTCAGCGCCGCCCAAGCGAAAGCCCAACTATCTGCGTTGGCCGCAGAAGTCGCCCACCGGGGACAGCCGGTAGTTATCGAACGTCACGGCAAGCCCTGGGTCGCCTTGGTGAACCTGGACGATCTGGCGTTTCTGGAAAAGGCCCGGGCGACATCGCCGCGCCTTGGCGGAGCTTTGGCCCTGGTGAACGCCTGGGGGAAAGTGCCGGACGAAGAGATTGATTCTCTGGTGGTAGAGCTTTACGCCCTACGAGAGCAAGACACGGGCCGCCCGGTGCAATTGGAGACCTGATGTACCTTCTGGATACGGACATCCTTAGCAACCTGATGAAGCCGCGACCTTCGATGTCGCTGATTGCCAAATTGGCATCGGTGCCGCCCGGCGAACAGTTTACTTCAAGCATCACTTTGGGTGAACTAATCTATGGGGCGCACCGATTGAGGGCTCGAACCAGCGTCCTGTTGGAACGTCTGAACGACACGCTCCTACCCAACCTGCCAGTGCTGGCTTTTGACGCCGCCGCAGCAACCCATTACGGCGAAGCAAGAGCGGAGGTGGAGCGTCTGGGTACGCCGTTGGGCGAGGCAGACCTCAGAATTGGCTCCATCGCTTTGGCGCACGGCCTTACGGTAGTTACCGGAAACGTCCGGCATTTTCGAAGAATCCCCGGGTTGGCGGTAGAGAATTGGCTTGAAGCCGGGGCGTCTCAAGACTGCCAGGATGCCAACCCCCGGCGTGTATAATGGGCGGAAGGACGGAGGAGCGTAAGGACAAGATGGAAGTCAGAGAGATGACTGCGGCGGAACACGTCGAAACGGCCCGGGTGTTTCTGGCCCAGTCCAACGCCGAGTTCGACGCCGGAGACCCGTTGCAGGGGGCGGAAAAGTTGTACGGCGCGGCCACTCATGCGGTAAGTGCCAACGCCCAACAGCGCAGTTGGGAATACCACAGCCACCGGGCCATGAAGAATGCCGTTTACCGGCTGGCCGACGAGTTGGATGACCTCAGCGTCATTAGCGGGTTCAGCGCGGCGGAAAAGTTTCATCGCCATTTCTTCCACCAGATAATGGAACCTTACGAAATCGAAGGGGAACGTCCGGCGGTTCACGCCTTCGTCCACCGGATGCTGGACTTGACCGCTTAAGCCGCCACCATCCCGCATTTCGGAATCGAACCGCTTATTGAAAAACCGGAACCCCGGCTGTAACCAACCTTGGGGCAGTCGGCCTACCCCAACCCCGATACCGCCAAGGCCAGCCGGTCAACTTCTTCTTCGGTGTTGAAGAAGTGCAGCGACGCCCGCACCGCCGCCGGGTATGGCACCTGCCGCACTACGATGTTGTGTTCTTCCCACAGGTATTCCACCACTGCCGGCGGTTCCCAGCCGGCAACGGCAAAGGCCACCAACCCCGAAGACAGTTCCTCGTCGGCGGGGGAATTGACTTGAACGTGGGGCATTTCCCCAAACCGGGCCTTCAACCGGGCAGCCAACTGCCGGTTGCGGGCCTCGATTTCCGACACGCCGATGGACTGGATGAACCGGGCAGCCTCAACGAAAGCGGCTTGCAGCGGCGCGCTGGTGGAACCGCCGGAGAATTTGTCCATGCCGGCGCGGTTGACCTGGATGTTGGCCGGGTCAACGGGATGCAGTATGCCCCGGCCTCCGGTGTGGGCCGGATGCACCTGCTCAATGAGTTCCCGCCGGAGGTACAAGGCCCCCACGCCTTCGTAGCCCAATACCCACTTCTGGCCGGGGATGGAATAGAAGTCCCACCCCTGGCCAGTCGGGTCAAGATGCAGGTGTCCGCCGGTCTGGGCGCCGTCCAGCATGATTAGCGCGCCCCGGTCGTGGGCCAGTTGCGCCAATTCCGTCGCCGGCATCCGCAGCCCGGTGGAGTATTCGACATGGCTGACGAAAAGCAGCCGCGTCCGGTCGTTGAAAGCGTCGGCAAACTTGCCAAGGATGGTTTCTTTGGAGTCGTGGGGGTTCAGGTCAACCAACCGCAGCTTGACGCCGTAGCGTTCCCCCAACAGCAGACTGGGAACCAGCACCGAGCCGTGTTCCAGGTTGCAGGTGATGATTTCGTCGCCCCGGCGCCAGTTCAGGCCGCTGAGGACGATGTTCAGCCCTTCGGTGGTGTTGCGAGTGACCAGCACGTCCTGGGGGTCGGCGTTGAGCAGCCCGGCGGCGGCCTGGGCAGCCTGGGCGCGAATCTCCCGGTTGCCCTGCTGCACCAGGGGACTGGCGGGCCCTTCCAGCAGTTCCAGGTCAATGCGGTCTTTCATGGCCTCGGCGGCCCGTCGGGTGGGCGGGCCGGACCAGCCGGTGTTCATATAGGTCACGTTGGACAAGGCCGGAATTTCGCTCCGCAATTGCTGCACGTCCATGCCGCGTCTCCTTTCATGTTGGAGGGTATGTTTGGAGGATTGATTGCTGTTGCCGCCATTGTAACGGAAATCCGCTCTATCCTGACCTTTCCCTACCAAGGGGCAAAGTGGTTGGGGGATACCGGCTTTGCATTCGGCGGGCCGACGGACTATCATCGTCGGGGTATGCCAAAGCAATCCCGCCGTCCAACAGACGCCAAACCGCCAATGGGCGGCGCTTTCGCGAGGAAAGAAAATGCCCAAGTTTTCAGCCAACGGCGTCCAGATTTACTACGAAATTCACGGCGACGGTTTTCCCCTGGTGTGGAGCCACGAATTTGGCGGTAACTACGACAGTTGGAACCAGCAGGTCAACTTTTTCTCCCGCCGCTACCGGGTGATAACCTACGCGGCGCGGGGCTACCCGCCCTCGGACGTGCCGGAAGACCCGGCGGCCTACTCGCAAGAGCAGGCGGTGGAAGACCTGCGGCTGCTGCTGGAACATCTGGACATCGGGCAGGCCCACATCGGCGGGCTTTCTATGGGGGGCAACGTGGCGTTGAACTTCGGGTTGACCCACCCGGAAATGGCCCGGTCTCTGGTGGTGGCCGCCTGCGGCACCGGCAGCGACAACCCGGAGCAGTTTCGCCGGGACGGGGCCGCCATGACGGAAAAGATTCTGTCCGAGGGGATGGACGCTTTCGCCCAGGACTACGCTCACGGCCCGGCCCGGGTGCAACTGCTGCGGAAAGACCCCAAGGGTTGGGATTTGTTCTACCGGGGGTTGGTGTCCCACTCGGCGTTGGGGTCGGCGTTGACCTACCGGGGAATCCAGATGGTTCGCGCGCCGGTGTATGACCTGGGGGAACGAATGGCCCAAATGCAGGTTCCCACGCTGGTGATGATTGGCGACGAGGACGACCCCTGCGTGAAGCCGGGCGTTTTTATGAAGGAACGCATACCCCGCTGCGGGCTGTCGGTGTTTCCCCGCAGCGGCCACGCCATCAACCTGGAAGACCCGGACTTGTTTAACCGGACGGCGCTGGACTTCCTTCTGGAAGTGGAAAACGGCGGCTGGCAGGGGCGGTAGGGGTTATTGGTTTAACGGTCAGGCTGCCCTGGCGTCCAGGACGATTCGCACCAACTCCCGAATGTCGGGAAGGCAATTGTCCAGGTCTTCCCGCTCCATCCAGTCGTTATAGAAGTTGGCGTGACAGGACTGGGCGACGTTGAAAGCGGCGCGCAAGAAGGGATTACCCGACTGGGCCACCAATTCCATCAGGGCATGACGGCGTTGCTGGTACTTGCCATGCGGCAAGTTATGGCTGGCGCAGTAAGCCTTGAGGGCATGGGAGGTAGCCCCCCAGAGCTTTTCCGCGGCCTGGGGCAAGTCTCCCGCCTCAATTTCCCGCTCGGCGTCGTCCAAGGTTTCGCGGGCCAGCCTGGTATGTTTTTCGGTTAGTGATTCCAAGGCCGGTTCGGTCATTTTCTTCTCCCCAGAGAGATTTTAGCACAGGCGGATTCGGGCGCTAAATCCCCAGAACTTCCTTGGCTTCTTGGATGGCGGCGATGTGTTCATCCACCGAGGCCAGGACGCCGCGGCGGGCTTCCACCGAGATGTGGGTGGCGTCCATCTCCCGCCAGCCTTCGACTTCTTCCAGCCAGCCTTCGGGCTGCTTGCCGGGGAGTCGCAAGCGGCCAATCATGCCGACTTCCTTGGGGTCGCGTCCGGCTTCGGCGGCGTAATTTCTGACCCGTTCCACCGCCGCCCGGCCTTCTTCACCGGGGACAAAGCTGGGGAACCAACCGTCGGAAATGCGGCCAATGCGCCGCAGCACCCGCTCCACCGGGATGGGGCTGGCGCTGCCGCCGGCCCCCAGCCAGATGGGAATGGGCCGCTGCACCGGCAAGGGGTTGATTCCGGCGTCGGTAATCCTGTCCCAACGGCCATTGAAGTTGACCGTTTCCTGAGTCCACAAGGCCCGCAGCAGCTCAATCTGCTCTTCGCTGCGCCGGCCCCGGGTGTGAAAGTCCTGGCCCAGGGCCTCATATTCCACGTGGTTCCAGCCCACGCCGATGCCCAGCTTGAGCCGCCCCCCGCTGAGGATGTCAATTTCGGCGGCTTGCTTGGCAACCAGGGCCGTCTGTCTCTGCGGGAGAATGAGGATGCCGGTAATCAAATCCACCTTTTCGGTGATGGCGGAAATGTAGCCCAGGGTGGTAAAACTTTCGTGGATGACGCTTTCGTGAGTGTAGTAGGAACCGACAACGTGGTCATGGTGGCGGGGGTCGGCCCCCAAAACGTGGTCGGCGATGAAAATGTAGGAATAGCCCAAGCCTTCGGCGGTCTGGACGTACTCGCGGATGGCGCCCGGGTCGGCGCCGATTTCCGTCTGGGGGAACACCACTCCGAACTGCATAACTGCTCCTTTGCCGGTTGGGGGATTGACCGTATGCCGGCCCGTTAACGCCGGTATTCGTCGCCGCAGTCGCCGATAATCCGGTACAGGGCGCGGGACTGGGACAGCACGGCGTCAATAACCGCCAAGTCCTCGGCGTCCAGCGAAAAATCAAAGACCCTGGCGTTGTCCCCGATATGCTCGGCCACACCCAGGCGGACGCCGATTATAACCCCCGCCACGGCCGGCTGGTCCAGGACGTAGCGCACCGCTACGTTGGCGATGCTGACCCTATGCTTGGCGGCGATGGAACTCAAGACGGCCAACAACTGCTGGAAGAGGCTCCAACCGCCCCAGGCGTCAATCATCTGCTTGTACTTGCGCAAGCTGGCGGTGGTCAAAGCGGCGGGGGCCGGTTCCGGCTGGCCCAGGTAATTTTCCGACAACAGGCCGCCGCACAGCGCTCCGTAGGGCAGCAGCCAGACCCGGTTTTCTTCGCAGAACCCGGTCATGTTGACCAGGGGGCGGCGGTCAATCAGCGAAAACTGCACTTGGTTGGAAACCACCCGGATGCCGTGGGCGGCGATGTCCCGCAGGCGTTGGGTGTCAAAGTTGGTCAGGGCCAGGCGGTGAATCTTGCCCTCGTCGCGCAGGGCGGCCAGGTGGGTCAGGGCCTCCAGGTAGCGGTCGTCGCCGTAGTCCCACCAGTGGAACTGGAGCAGGTCAAGACAGTCAACGCCCATGCGCCGCAGCGAAACGTCAACATTGTTTTCGACGACCTGGCGGCTCATCGGCCCAGGGCGGGGCACCCACTTGGTGAAAGCCTGGATTTGGGACAGGGCCTCTTGCCCCCGTTGGTTGGCGAGTTGGCGACGAAACTCGCCGATAAAGTCCTCGGCGGGGCCGTAATGGTCAGCCAGGTCCCAGGTGGTGAACCCGGCGTCCAGGTAGTCGAACATACTGCGGACGGCGGCGGCGGGGTCAATGCGCCCGTGCGCCCCCGACACCTGCCACATACCGTTGAGGACACGGCAAATGGACAAGTCGCGCACAAACCGGAGCCGGCTGTCGGAAGGAAGGGTCATAAAACCTCACGAGGCGGGGGTTGCTTGGTTGGCGACATCATAAATACTGTCGAGGACAGAAATGACTTCCGCGTCTATTTCATGGCGTTCGAGGACGTTGATGAGGAAATGGTAATCGGACTTGGACAGGAGGCCGGACATCCCGGTCTTGGCGTAAAATGACCGGAACACCGGGTCAAGGAATTCATCGGAGACTTTGGAGTCGCCGTCCCACGGTGAGCGCCCCAAGACCTGGAGCGCATTTTCCACTTCTGCAACGGCGGCATCCATACTGTGCATGAAGATGGGAAATTCGGACTCAACCCAGCGCAATAGCAATTCCCGGCTACAAAAATAGTTTTCGATCTCCCTCCTCATCCAACTGTGTTCCCTCAAAACGGCGCTGCCTCCGTCCGGCAAGTTCAGCTGGTCGAACAAAGCAAAACCGCGTAGCTGGGGATATGCTTCTTTCAACCCCCAGTAGTGTCTCCGCGCTTCCATTGGTTGGTTGCCCACGTAATGAACGAAAGGCCGTTCCAGGCAATCTTCTGCGGGATGGCGCGCTTGGTGAGCAAATGACCGCAAAGCTGCCAAATCTGTGGAACCTTCCAGATACAAGACCCATCCGGTTGACGCAGCTTGGAGGTAATTTTCGAAACCTATCTCGGCCAGTGACTTCAAGACCTGGGGCCCCCGCCCGGTAATCCGGTGCGGAGCGCCAACGAAGGCCGTCACCGTGTGGCGCCCTCCCGCTTCATTCAAGATTACTTCGGAATGGGTGGCAATCAGCAACTGGCTGTTCTGTTGAATCGCCGTCTCAGTTATGGCCTGGTAAATCTGCCGCTGGCGCAATATTTCCAGATGGGCGTCGGGTTCGTCCAGCATGATCACCGAATCGGGATGGAGCAACATATACGCTGTCAAGAGCAGGGTCTGTTGAAAGCCCCGGCCCGACGAAGACAGGTCAAGTTCCAGATTCGCCATGTGGCCGTCTCTGTAACGCAAAATAATCTCTCCCCGTTCCGGGTTATACTGCGGTTCCAGGATGGTTGCTCCGAACAGCCTCTTCATCTGCGGTGCCAACGTATCATTCCACTGATTCGGATGCAGGACAAACACCTGATAGCACAGGTTCCGTAGCACTTCCGCCGTTCTTCCCTGCCCCAACAGGACATTGACCGCCCCCGGCTGTTGCAATGTTTCCGCTGAGGACAACCCGGACATGGGCGGCAGGAAAGCGACTCGTTCTTCGAAGGCTTCGGCGGGTACGGGCATCCTGGCTTGGCCGTCAGCGGATGTTCGCAATGGGCGGCAGTAGAAGGACTCTGGATTGGCGTAATCGAACTCGAACCCGCAGGTCCATTCTTGTCCTTCGTTGGAAATCCCGGTAACCAGGACTTCGATGCGTATGTTGCTGGTGCCACCGTTCTGGCGGTTGGCCTCCCGGGTACGCAAGCCTCGCCACAGTAAATTAGCATGGTTGACCGGCACCGAGAACAAGTCCAGCCGGTTGATAGACACCCCGGGACGCTCGATGTCGCTGGTGGGAACCATCCCCCATCGGTCTCGCCAACGTCGCAACCCCAACTCCCACAGGGCCAAGGCTTGCAGCGCGGTAGTTTTCCCCGAATCGTTGGGGCCGACGAACACCACCACGTTGTCGAGTTCGACGGAGATGTCCTCGAATTGCTTGAAATTCCGTACCGTTATGCTGGTCAGCATTCTGGATACAGTCACCGCTGCAAGAGATATGGGAATTGTACCACCTTGTTGACAACCGCCGCCCCCGCCCGTGCTACAATTCGGCTACAATCACCGGGCAAACCTTTGGAAAACGACTTGGGAAAGAAATTCCCGACGGGAGGAAAATCATGGCTGCTGACAAGATTCGCCTAGGCGTCATTGGGGCCAACATTCACCGGGGTTGGGCGCCCCGCTCCCACCTGCCCGCCCTGGTGGCCAGCCCCGAATTTGAGCTGACCGGCGTTTGCACCACCCGCATGGAGAGCGCCCAGGAGTCGGCGGAAAAGTTCGGGGCCAGGCTGGCCTTCGACAACTACCAGGATATGCTGGCCCATCCCGACATTGACGCCGTGGCGGTGGTGCTGCGGGTGCCGTCCCACTACGAGCCGACCATGGCCGCCCTGAACGCCGGCAAGCACGTCTATACCGAGTGGCCCCTGGGCCAGGACACCGCCCAGGCTGTCGAAATGGCCGACACCGCCCGCGCCCGGGGCGTGGTCACGATGGTCGGCTTGCAGGCCCGGGCCAACCCCGCCATCCTGCACATGAAAGACCTTATCGAAGAGGGCTACGTGGGCGAGGTCATGTCCGCCAGCTGCAGCATGATTCGCGGCGGCGTCCTGGAACGGGTATTCGACCGCACCTGGCAGCGGGACGTTTCCCTGGGGGCGAACACCCTGACCATTGCCTTCGGCCACACCGTTGACGCTCTGCGGTTCGTGGTGGGCGACTTTTCCGCCGTTTCCTCGGTGGTCAGTACCCAGGCCAAGCAGTGGAAGGCCACCGACACCGGCGACGTGCTGGACGTGACTTCACCGGACAACGTGCTGGTCAGCGGCCACCTGGACAACGGCGGCGTGGCCTCGGTTCACGTCGCATCCACGCCCTACGCCGGCAGCGGCCTGCGGATGGAAGTGTACGGCAGCCAGGGAACGCTGGTGGCGTCCTCGGACGATTCGCCCCAGCTGAAAGAGGTGCAGCTGCGGGGCACCCAGGGCAGCGACCGGCTGGAGCCGGTGGAGGTGCCGGCCAGCTATACCAACGTGCTGGAGGGTATGCCCCCGGGGGAGCCTTTCAACGTGGGGCAGATGTACTACCGCTTTGGCGAGGCCATCCGGGCCGGCGGCCGGTGCCAACCCGACTTCGACACCGCCGTTGACCTGCACCGCTTCCTGGACAACATCCGGGCCGCCACCGAAGAAGGGAGGCAGGTGTCGGTGGGGTAGGGGGATTAACGCAGCGTCTTACCCCAGATGGACTATCTCTAACCCTCCCCACTGCCGGTCAAGATATTCGGCGACCAGCCGGCGGTGACAATGGTCGGGTTTTTCCTCGCTGCAGAGGAGGCACCCGTTGGAGATAGTCCTTTTTATGCCCATTTGTCCAACACGGCGCTGTTCCATGAGTTCCAGGAACTGCTGATGGTAGGTTTCCCAATCGCGATGGTCTTTCCGGTAAGCGTCCAGCATTTCTTTTGTGGGAGCCAGGGCCGGAAGATGGACATACCGCATACGGCAGACTTTTTCCAAAAAGTATTCCAGGTCGCCCTTCTTGGCAAAGCCTGCCAGTTGGGAGACGTTGTTCAACCGCACGTCCACCACGCGTTTAGCCCCGGAACTCCTGAGGAGTTCAAAAAACTCCTCCGCCGATTTCTTGGTGAATCCGATGGTGTAAACCCTCATCGCGTTTCACCCCAAGGGTCGCCCCCATCGGTCATTTTGGGGCCGACGTAGGCGATTTTTCGGGCTTGGCGGTCTAACGCTTCGGAGATTACTTCGGCTCTTGCGCGGAACATATCGCCGTTAATGGGTAATTTTAACATTCCCATCAGACGGTCCATAGCCGCGTCGTGGCTCTCCAAACCACCGTCGGCCAAGATGTGATTAACGTCCACCTCCCGGCGGGCCAATGTGTCCGCCACCAGCAAGGCGCGGTGACAGTCCAAAGGGTCTTTCTCGGTGCATACCAAGGCCAGGCGGCGGTTATCGGCGTTGAAAATAATCCGCCTCAAGCCGTCTTCATAAGGTTCGGTATCCGCCACCAGGTCATACCTGACCCTACCGTCGGGGTCATAGCAGGATGAGTCCGCGGGTCTGCCGCCCAGCTCTCCGCCCATGAACGAATAGCCAATGCCCGCCTTTTCCAGCATCCGGCCAATACTTTCATGGGAAAAATGGGGCGCATAACGGCTGTACGGCGTAGAGCGCACGTCCACCACTTCATCAATTCCATGTTGCCGCAGCAAGGCGATGAAAGCCTGGGGGGAGTGGTTGGAATGCCCCACGGTAAACACGGGAAATTGGGTTGCGCCCACGCTGTCGCTGCTCCGTTAAGCTGGAATTATTGCGGCGATGAGTTTATAAACAAAGCCCCGGTACGGTTCGCCAAGGCTTACTGTCAGGAAACACCGGCCAATGGAATAGGAACCGTCGGGTTTCGCCAGATAATCCCGTTCCCAAACCGGATCAGTTATGCGCAGCCAGTATTCAGCGCTGCGGTATTGGAAACGGCCCTGCACACTCCGGCGGGTATTGCCAAAATCTCTGCCCGGCTGGGAGACGACGATTTCGAGGCTGGTTGCCTGAATCAAACACAGTGAGTTGTCAACAGCCAGGGCTTCGTGGAGCGGTATTCTATCGTTGCGCCCGTTGTAGGTGTGATGCCCATTAACCCAAATGACTTCCACCGGGTCGGTATATTGCGATAGACCGTTGGCAGTGACCTGCCCCGTCTTTTCCCAATAAAAATCCGGGTCAAGCAGCCAATTCTCCTGCTGGTAATCCTTGGGGGTATGACTCAGCAAAGGCACGTGCAAAACGTCAAGGACTCTGGGGTCGCTGCCATCCTGGTACTGGCGTTCCCACTCCGAAACTTCCTGGTTTTCCCGGTCGCTTACCGGACGAATCCAACCCCCGCTCTTTCCATCGGCCAGAACCTCTTTGCCGGCAATGCAGCGTCCGCTCATCTTGCGCGAATTGGCGAGGCAGATAATCTGTTTGACAACGCCGGAAGTGGACATTAAACCTCCGAAGGAATGTCCGGGGAAAATAACCGTGGGACTCAACACGCCCTGTTGCGGCAGTGGCACGGAGTACCGTGCCTGTGATTTATCCCGAAAAAGCGACCCGTCAACCCGTACCACCCGGCCAACCAGATCACAATACCTCATCCTGATGCTGTTGCGCCAACCTTACCGCAATGCGGATGAATCCGTCCAATGTGGGAAGTCGGCATCGGGGCACAGGATAGATGGACTCCCTTCCCGTATACAAGTCGAACAAGTGACAGTGCAGGTCATCAGGGTCATGGGAATTATCGTATCTGATGACCTCTTGGCCGGTCTCGGTCAACCAGGCATGGTAACTGTATAGATACCCTCTAACCCTGCGTCGTGCATCAACTTCAAGCCACTTATCCACGGATATGGACAGGCCGTAAGCGCAGGCGATACGGCCCGTTACGCGTACTTCGGCAAGCCTTTGCCCATCCCGGTACTCCACTATGGCAAGGCGGTTTTCGGTGACGATACCCTCGTTGATGGCGTTGCTTATGTATCGCTCGTGGACGGTTCGGTAGCCTTCATAGGGATACCAGTCGTGGCGCCATACTGCGCCTCCAACCGTTTCAGGACGTGGTAGTGGGTCAGCCATGTCGCAATATCCGGCGTGTCATAGGTCTCCCCGGAACGGACTGACCGAAGCATTTGCTCAGACGTGCAACCATACTCCTGCTCGAAATTGCCGATGGAATCTCGCATTTCGGCAAACGCTTCGGACAAGTTTCGGGTTATGGTCTTGATATGCGCATATTCCGCCATGTGACAAATCCCTCAATGAGGAATGTGATGAGTCCCCGGAGGACTAGGGGCGCATGGTTGTGCGCCCTTCTTGTTTGGCCGGCTCGGGTTGTGGCCGCCTAATCATCCGCCGCCACCGGCTCGGCGGCCTGGTCCTCAATCGGCTCGCCGGTCTTGGTGTCGCGCTCGAAGGGGCTGTAAAGCTCCAGCTCCTGGGCCATCTCCCGCACCGCCGGAATGACCTCCTGGCCCATCAGCCGCAGGCTCCGCATCTGGTCTTCGTGGCTCATGGCGCCGTCGCCGTCCCAGAAGAACACGCTGCCGGGCCGCAGGTACTCCAGCACCTCGCGAATCTTGGGCAGCACCGTCTTGGGCGTGCCGCTGATGATGGTATTGTCGGAAACCTGGTCCTCGTAGGGCCGGCGGTTGGCGCCGAACCGTCCCGCCGGGCCGAAGGCCGTCGCCGACAGCCGCCGCGACGTGCGCGAGGTATGCCCCGGCAGGTTCATAATCGCCGGGTTGACCTGGCCCTCGTTTCCGGCCAGGAAGGGGTTGCTGACCCCGGACAGGTACTTGCGCCCCACCTCGTCGGCCTTCTCTTCCGTCTCGTCCACGTGGACTTTCCACAGGTAGGCCACGTTCTGCGTCCCCGACTTGTGGCCGAACTCGGCGGCGGTGTCGTGGTAAAGCTGGAACGCCTCTTTGGTCGGCTCCAGCTTGGTGGCCAGCAGCACCAGCGGATACGCCTTCTCCGCCGTCCACTTGACCGTCTCGACGCTGACGGTGGAGGGAATCCAGATGGGCGGATGGGGCTGCTGCAAGGGCCGCGCCCAGGGGTTGACGTAGCGGTAATGGTAATGCTTGCCCTCCCAGCGCCAAGGGCCGGGGGTAGTCCACGCCTTGATGAGGAAGTCGTGGGCCTCTTCAAACCGTTCGCGGTTGAAGTGGGGCGGCGAGTTGTGGGAGTAGCTTTCCCGTCCGCCGCCGCGGACGAATCCCGATACCAGCCGGCCGTGGGAAATCATGTCAATCATCGCCAGCTGCTCGGCCAGCCAGAGGGGGTCGTCCCAGATGGGAAGGACGTTGCCCAGGATGATGATTTTGGCCTTGTTGGTGATGCGGGCCAGGATGGAGGCGCCGACGTTGGTGACGCCCTGCATACAGAAGGGGGTGCTGTGGTGTTCGTTGAGCATCAGGGCATCGAATCCCATCTCCTCGGCGAAGACCTTTTCGTCCAGGTAGCGGTTGTAGAGGGAGGCGCCGACGGCGGGGTTGTAGTGTTCGTTGGAGATGCTCAGGTCGGTGGACTGGGTGCCCATGAGGCCGGAGTTATCGTCCTGCCAGGGTTGCTCGGTAAAGTGGCCGATAATCATAACAAAACCTCTGCGCTGCGAAGATGGAGTAGGGGGATTGGGGGCAGTTTAAGCCCTAGCGGACGGGGTTGGCAAGGATTGGGGGGATGGACGGGGGCAGGAAAACGTGGGACCTTGGTGGTGCAGTAAACCCGCTGAAGAACTCAAGCCTTGCTTGCGCTGCAAAGCATTTTGAAGTCGCACCGACGGCACTTAGCTAATGCTGGAGCTGGCGTGAGGTTCATTGAGCGTAGTGTGGCGGCAGCATCCCGAGTCCTGCCACGAATCCCGTCAACGAGTACATCGTCCACTGAACGTGCGGTTCCTTTACCTTCTTCTAAGTCGTAAATTTCGAGGTAGTCAGCGTCTTTACCCGTCAGTTCTCTGTACCCTAAAGCATACGTGCTCAGTTGATCTTCGGTTACCGCCTCCCGTTGGCTTCTTTCGTTGGACTTTAAGTCCACGATAGTAGTTTCACCCGTGTCTGTACGGCGAACCAGGTCAATACGGCCGGTTACACTGACGCCACCATCGAGATGAATTTCCACGGCTTGTTCTGAGAATTGAACTTGTTGAAGTTCGTTCTCGTTGTCTTTTATATACCTTTCGATTCCTTGGCGCGCTAGCTCCTGTAATCTCTCACGCAAAACCCCAAACGCATAGGGTGCCCGGAAATGGCGTTCGACCAAGCCATCTACGTCTTCCAGCCGTACCTTTTCACCACGCATTGATCGCTGGTGAACCTCTGCCAAAGCATCATGCATTGACTTACCCAATCCCATCGCGGGTTCTATGGGACCGTTAAAGCCATACAATACCCTTAGTTTGAATTGATACTGGCATTCGAACAAATACTTGAGGTCAGAGAATGAGAACGATATGTCCGACACGGATGGTTTAGGCTCCGGATCCAGTCGTTTTCGGTTAGCATAATTCTGTTTGCTACGCCTAACGAACTTGGATGCAAGAACATCGTCCCAAAACTCTGACTTATGACGATACCAACCACCCTTCGATCTAGGACCATAGGTCATGTGCAAGAATTTTTTGCTCCGAGTAATCGCTACGTAGAACAATCTTCTTTCATCGTCGGTTGACCCGTCGTAACGTTCGGCGTCTGCAATGCTTTGGGGAGGAATCAAATGCCATAAAGAATCCCTTGTGTTCTTTTGGGGCCTCGGCGGAAAGTGGTCTCGCACCAAGGCGGGAACAAACACCACCGGCCACTCCCGCCCCTTAGCTTGATGAACAGTCATCACTTGCACAGCATCGGGAACCAAGTAATCATTATCTTCGGCTCCCTCACTATATTCGCTCTCGGCTTGGTTATATAGAAAACTTGCGAATCCCCTGAACGAGGCAACTGGATCGGACCGAAAGTTGATGGACTCCCAATCTTCGATCACCTTGCTGAATTGTCCAAGGTTAAACAGCACTAGTTGCCCTCGGTCATTTGGTATTCGCTCTTCCCGGAGTTCTGCGATTCTCAGGAAATCCAAGAACACGCTCTGAATGGTTGGCCGACTGCCCCCGTCGTCTGAGCGAAGTTTTTCCGCCAAGGTTTTCACGTGGCGCAAAGCACGATTGAGCTTAGCGTTCGTGATTCCTAATTCAGCGTTACGCCAAGCTGTCCGCAACGAAGCCAATGTTGGCGTCTCTACATCGTAGGAGTTATAGCTCCTATATGCCGTGATGGTTTCTCCCAAGATATAGTGAAACAGAGAGCGAGCAGCGGAACATTCATCCGTTTCAAACAAGTTCGCAAGCCCTTTTACGACGAAAGGAATGTTCGCCTCTTTGAGTGCATCAGTGATAGTTGTCCCGTGATTTCGTACACTGCGCAAAAGGATAGCCATGTCAGACCAGGATAGACCTCGCTCCCATTCTCCATCATCAAATGCAACTCCGTGCAACGACTGAATAGTCTCTGCCACATATTTGGCTTCCTCATCTGGGGAGTCAAAATGCAGGGCGACTACATCACCTGTTTCGTAGGCTTGCGCGTCGGCGTACTTCATCGCCTTTTCCAGTCTGGGGGCGACTTTCCATATAAACCTCCGAGCGGCGTCGATTACCCCTTCACTGGACCGAAAATTCTCTTCCAGCCTGATTTGCTTAACTCGAGGGTAACGCTCTTGGAAGGTCAAGATGCTTTTAACCTGACTACCACGCCATTGATAGATGGTTTGGTCATCGTCACCAACAACGCAGAGCCCTGCCCCGAGGTCGTGCAACAACCTTACGAGGTGTTCTTGTATGGGATTTACGTCTTGATACTCGTCAACTACAACATACTTGACGCGATTTGATATTGCCTCACGCAGAGCGTCGTTAGTTTCGAGTTCATTAACGGATTTCTCCAACATTGCGGAGAAATCCAGGTAGGAATACTGCGCCAGTTGTGTACGATACTTTTCCAGTCCTTCCATAATCGAATGTCCGTCAAGAAATGAAAGGTTTACATTTTCCTCGCGTAAAACCGATAGGGCTTTCACGTACCGGCCAGTATCTCTCCACCTTCTCAAATTGTTGCCTGATAGTTCCTTTGTCGTGGTCAAACCAGTCTCACGGCTGTTCCGATTTACCCATAGTGCCTGTCGAACCGCGTCAAGCACCTCGTATTTCCGGTACTCCGGCACTTCGTTCTGGAGCAACTCTTGACAGAACCCGTGGATCGTTCCCACGTACATTTCGGCCATGCCAGTGACTTCACCGC
Source organism: Dehalococcoidia bacterium (assembly GCA_963665735.1). Lineage (GTDB taxonomy): Bacteria > Chloroflexota > Dehalococcoidia > Lucifugimonadales > UBA3495 > CATOSK01. The sequence continues at coordinate 3,139,351 of OY762444.1, forward strand.
CTGCCGCCTCTCTAGTACGCTCAACGATTCGGTCTTTTAGTTCAGCCGCAGCTTTATCTGTGAAAGTAAAAGCAACGATATTACGCGGCTCCAACCGTCCCTTTCCCTTCTTTGTTAACAAGTGGGCTATACGTTGGGCCACGACTTCCGTTTTTCCCGAACCAGCGCAAGCTATCAGTTGCAAATTGCGACCGCTATAATTCACGGCTTGCCGCTGCGTGACGGTTAACTCCATAAGTCCCTCGGGAAACTACGTGGTGAAATGCTAAGTCAATAAATTGGTGTTTAACTATACCATGTCCCCTACCTCCGAAGAAGCCCCGCAAGACGCTTGGAATATAGCTCTTGTCAAGTATCCATCGCATTCCCCGCCAAAATCTCTTCCAAGACCACCCGCCGCATCGTCAACCCCCGCCCTCGGCGTGGCGGGCGATGGTTTCCGGGGTTTTGCGGTTGGGGGGTACTCCGTAGTGGGGCAGGGGGGCTTGGGGCGGCGTTGGCCGCGACTGCGGGGGCAGGTGGACTGATTGGGCGTAGGTGTCTGTCAACCAGCGCGGCGGCAAGGGCCGCTCCTGCGGTTGCGAACCTCGCCTCGGAATCTTGGGTTATTTCAACGCCGTTGGGCGGCTAGTCCTTCTTCCGTATGTTCCAGACGTGCTCGGGCTTCAGGCACTCCCGCACCGCCCGCTTAATCCACGCGTTGACCGTCATCCCGTCTTCCATCGCCACCAGCGTAACCTTCCGGTGCAGGCTTGGCCCCAGGTTGACGTTGACCTTTCCCGAATAGGGCTTCTTCGGCTCAATGCCCTCTTCCTTGCAAAAGGCCAGGTAATCGTCAATGGAAATCTTGAACTCCCGCTTCAACCCCTCCACGTCCGACGCCTCAAAGGTGGCGATAGGATAGTCCGCGGCGTTGATTACCCGCCCGTGGAGTATATCCGCCGAATCGTCGTAGCAGATGGATGCGACATATCCCTTGTATTGCATTATGGGACAACTCCCGAAGAGTGTAGGAAATCCGCGACGTCCCGAATGGTCTCCCGCTTTAATTCGCTGGCGCCGTGGGGACGATGCACCGTCAGCATTCGCCGCCGGCCCATCCTCAACTGCATTCTGGAACCCGCGCCCTGCCGGATTTCCACGCCCAAGGCCCGCAGCAGCGACTCCAACTCCGCCCAGCGTATATCCGCCGGAGTGGGGCGGGCAAAGACCCTTTCCAGCGTGCGCCGGTGGCGGTTGCTCAGCGTCAACGGGGCCGCCTTGCCGGCCCGCTATTCGTCCGGCTGCTCCGTCGCGTTCCGCAGAATGTCCTCCAGCGTCTGGTCCAGCGCCGGGTCCAGGTCCACCGGCTGCACGAAGGGCGTGTAGCTGTATTCCTCCCGCACCTGGTCAATAATCTGCCTGGCCTCGGCGTTGCTGGAACTTATCCGCTCCAGGGTGTTCAACAGTTCGTTGGACTCTTCCTCTCCCCGGCGCCGCAGTTCCTCCAGGTCAATATCCAGGCCGAAAATGGCGTTCACCCGCCGCATAATGTCGTAAAACGACCGCCGGTCGGTGGGAATGTTCAACTGCTGGTTGGACTGGGCCACGAAGGGATACATGGGCGCCATCGCCCCGAACCGGAACATCTCAACGTCCGGGTAGTTGAAATGGGCCATTGACACCAGGGCCATGCCGATGGTCGGCCCCCGCCGCCCGTCGCTGCCGTAGCTGGAAAACTGCACCCCGTACCGTTCCAGGTTTTCCTTCATCTCCGGCCGGCTGTAGGTGCAGGTAATCCGCCGTTCCAGGTCCGGCGGCGCGGGGCCGTTCACCCCTTCCACCGCCACCGTCTGCTTGATGCCCAGTTCCTTGATGACCTGGAAAAAGCTCTCGGCGTAAATGTCAATCCGCTGCCACGGCTCTTCCCCCAGGAAGATAATCAGGCCGTTGCCGGCGTCGAAGTATTCGTTCTCCCGACGCATCTGGCGCGACGGCAGGCCGTCCTTGAAGGCCGCGGCCGGGCGGTAAACGTCGTGCGTCCCCGCCACCTGGAAGGGGTAGCAAAGGCGGGAAACCTCCGTCCCCATCTCCCCGATTTTCCGCGCCCCCAGCTTGTCAATGAGGTATCGGGGCAGACGGCTGGAAATCCTTCCCCCGTTGGACCACTGCCGCCGCCATCCGGCGATCATGTAATTGGCCGTGGGCTTGTCGTCCAGCAGGAACAGTTCATCAGCCATTGGCGATACCTCCTACGGGTAATCTTTCAACGTCCTGGCAACAACCAAATCTACGGTTAGGCGGCTACATTATAACAGTGTAGCGGCAACCGGGTTTGCTACCCCACCTCAATCCCGATGGGGCAATGGTCCGACCCCATGACCTCCGGCAGGATGAAGGCGTTGGTCACCCGCTCCCCGAAACCTTCGCTGACGAAGAAATAGTCAATCCGCCAGCCCACGTTCCTGGCTCGCGCCCCACCCCGGTTGTCCCACCACGTATAGTTGTTGGGTTCCTGGTTGAACATACGGAAAGTGTCCACGTATCCGTGGCTGACCCACTTGTCCATCCACTCCCGTTCCGACGGCAGAAACCCGGAAATCTTTTCGTTGGCTTTGGGCCGGGCAATGTCAATTTCCTTGTGCGCCGTGTTTACGTCGCCGCACACCACGACATTCCGCCCCTCGGCCCTCAATTCGCCCAGATGCTCCAGGAAAGCGTCGTAAAATTCCATCTTGTAGTCCAGCCGTTCCTGCGACGCCTTGCCGTTGGGAAAGTAAATGTTGAACAGCAGAAACTCCCCGTAGTCCAGCCGCAGGATGCGCCCCTCGCTGTCGAACTTTTCAATCCCGAAACCGTGGCGCACCTCTAGCGGTTCCTGGCGGGTATAGGTAGCCACCCCACTGTAACCCTTGCGTTCCGCCGAAGAAAAATACGAATGATACCCCGCCGCCTGCACCAATTCCTCGGAAAGCTGCTCCGGCGACGCCTTGGTCTCTTGCACCGATAAAACGTCCGGCCCTTCCGCGGCGAACCATTCCACGAACCCCTTGCGCTGAGCCGCCCGAATCCCGTTGACGTTCCAGGAAATCATCTTCATGCCGCTGCCTCCCCTGGGAGTGGGAATCCGGGAACGAAAGGTTGCGCCGTTCCCCGCCCCGGTAATCAATCTCAATTATAGCCGCCCCGCCGCCGGAAAAAAGGCCCGCCTGACACCAGCTTCCGCCAATCCAAACCCCAGCATCGAATCGTCCGAGGCAGTTCGGCAGAGCTTGGCTTGGTGACGGTTGGCAAGGTTTCCCGCAGCCATTCCGGTCATTGACGTTGGTAGGGGCGCACAGCTGTGCGCCCCTATGTGGTTGGCGTTGGCGGATGGCAGTTGCACCCCCACCCCGGCCCTCCCCCTATCAGGGGGAGGGGATTTTTGATTAGAGGATGTTGGCCGGGTTATACGAAGTCGAGCTGCTCGAAGTTGCCGCCGGTGACAGCGTTGGCGTCGAGGTTGAGCCACTTTTCTACCATAGCGCCGTAAACGCCGCGGTAGTCCACGTTGAAGTGGAGGTCGCCTTCCAGCAGGTCTTCGTCTTTCAACGACGGGTATTCGCTGTACATCCCGCCCTTTACCGGGTCGCCGATGGCCAGGGCCAGCCCGCCGGAGCCGTGGTCGGTGCCGGAGCCGTTGTCCTTGACCCGCCGGCCAAACTCGGTGAATACGAACATCAGCACGTTGTCGGAAACGTCGTGTTCTTTCAGGTCGGCGTAGAAGTCGGTTACGGCCTGGGAAAGTTCCGTCCACAGCTTGGGATGCACCGGCCCCTGGTTGGCGTGGGTGTCATAGCCGCCGTGCTGGGTGTAGAAAATGCGGGTGCCCAAGTCGGCGGTCAGAACCTTGGCGATTCCCTGGAGGTTGCGGCCAATGGGGGAGTCGGCGTATTCAATGGAGGAGTGGTAAGCCTGGGGCGCGGTCTTGAGGATGTCGGCGCCTTTCAGGGCGTCCAGACCGGTCTGCCCCAGGTACTCCATGACCGGGCCGGTGCCCAGGGTGGGGGCGTACATCCGGGCGAAAACGTCCAGGGCCTCGCTGCGTTCCGGTTCGCCGGTGATTCCGGTCAGCACGCCGTAGGTTTCCAGCACGGCCACGGAGGCCACGGGAACGCCGGACAGGGCCAGGGCGCGGGGGAGTCCCCGGCCAAAGTTGACGCCGGTAAGGACGTTTTCGGCCCTGGGGTCAAGGTCGCGGATGACCCGGCCCAGCCAGCCCTCGGTGCCAACCTTGTCCGGCTCGCAGGTGTGCCAGATGTCCATTGACCGGAAATGGGAGCGGTTGGGGTGGGGATAGCCGACGCCGTTGATGACGGCCACCTTGCCCTGGTCGTAGAGGTCTTTGATGGGGGCGGCGGCGGGATGGAAACCGAAATGGCCGTCCAAATCCAGTACCTCTTCCTGGGGGATGCCGACGTTGGAACGGTTGTCGTAGTAGAGGGGATCGCCGTGGGGAATGAGGGTATTGAGGTAGTCGTTGCCGCCGGTAAGCTGGATTACTACCAGGATGGGGTCCTTCTTGGTGGTGGTCATGGCGATGGCTCCTTTCGGTTCAGGTTGGGCGGTTTGTTGTGTTGTCTTTAGAGGAAGGGAAATCCCCCTCATTCCCCCTTTGGAAAGGGGGAGGTTCCTAAGCGGGTTCTTTTTCGTATATTTGGATGCGGTGGCGTCCGGTGTCAACCACCAGGATGTGGTCGTCGGAGTCAACTTCAATGCCGGTGGGCTGGAAAAAGACGCGCTCGATGGTGAAGTCGGTTACGACGGCTCTTTCCTTGGACATTCCTTCCGGGTCGGAGGCCATGCGGGCCGTGGCCCACTTGGAATAGCCGTGGCAGTCGCCGATGAACCTGGTGACGTAGTTGGCAGAGGGGTCAAAGACCTGAACGATGTCGTGGCCCCAGTCGGTAACGTAAATGTAGCCCTGGGAGTCCACGGCGACGCCGGCGGGGCGGCGCAGTTGGCCTTCGCCGTCACCGCTCCGGCCGATTTGGAGCAGGAATTGGCCGTCGGGGGTGAATTTCTGGATGCGGTCGTTGCGCCAGTCAACCACGTAGATGTTGCCCTGGGCGTCCAGGTTGAGGCCCCAGGGCATATTGAACTGGCCTTCGCCGTCGCCGAATCCGCCGAAGGAACTGATGTATTGGCCTTCGGGGGTCAATTTCTGGATGCGGTGGTTGAGGCTGTCGGCCACCAGCAGGTTGTTGTCGGCGTCGAAGACGATTCCGGCGGGGCGGTTCCACTGGCCGGGTTCGGAGCCGGTTTCGCCCCACTTGCCGAGGAACTGGCCGTCGGCGTCGAAAACGGATATGCGCTGGAGCCATTCGTCGGTGACGTAAACCCGGCCCTGCCGGTCAACGGCGATGGAGTTGGGCCAGGTAAATTGGCCGTCCCCCGCGCCGTAGGAACCGAAGTGGCCCAGGTATTCCTCGGCCAGGTTGCACTTGGCTACGAATTTCCAGCTGGGGGTGTATTCGTAGTAGCTGCAAGCGACGTAAAGCAGGCCGTCCGGGGCGACGGCGACATCCACCGGGCCGGAAAAACCGTGGGCCGGGGGCGTAGCCTGGTTGCCGATGGTGTAGCTGTAACGGTAGGTGGGCGTGGTCAGCGTTTCGGTGGTCATATTGGCTCTTTCAGTTTAGTAGGCTTTCGCCTCTTAGTTCCTTTTGTAACAGGATTCCACCCCCTCCCTAACCCTCCCCCTGGTAGGGGGCGGGGATTTTCACACACCCGCTAAGGTTCCTGGACCTCCAAGATGTTTCCGGTTTTGGGATTTCTGGATTCCGGCTTTCGCCGGAATGACGGTATGTTCAGGCGAATTGGTATTCGCGGGATGAGACGATTAGGCGGAGCAGGCCGGTGACGCGCTCCTCGAATCCGGGGGAATCAGGGGAGGCGCTGCCTTCCCGTTCAACGTGGGCGATTAACTCGTCGCGGCGGGCGGGGCCGACGGCAACCGGGCCGGCCAAGTCCAAGCAGGCGTCAACCAGTTGGGACGGGGAGATTTCGGGGCCAACGGCGGCCACCCGCTCCACGATGCGGCGGACGCCGGGGTTGTCCGGGTTGCCCACCCGGTCGGCGGCGAAGTTGACCCGCTCCACCAGAGCGCCGCTGTCAATCCATTCCCTGCCGGTGTGCCAACCCTCGACGGTGGGCGGGTTGAGCAAGTCCTGGCCCATGTAGGCCGCGCCGAAGGCCAGTTCGTGGCTGTTGGGCTTGGGCTGGGTGTAGTCGTCCACCAGCCGCATGACCCCGGCCACTAACTCAGCGGGACTCTTGACCTTGCGGAATCGGGCCTCTTTGAAGAAGTCGGAGTTGAACAGCACCCGCAGCATGGAGCGGAGGTCGCCGTTGGAGCGGAAGTATTCGTCCTCCAGCAGTTCAATGGCTGCCGGGTCCTGTGGCGGCGTGGTCTGCCAGGCGGGAACCTGGGGTTCGTCGGCCACGAAGAAGTTGTAGAGGTGGCGGGCGATGAAACGGGCGGCGGCCGGCTGCTGGACGATGATGTCCACGATGTCATCGCCGTTGAACCGTCCGGTGTGGCCCAGGAAGGTCTTTTCGCCGTGGTCGTGGTCATCGGAGCGGTACTCGAAATCCCAGCAGTAATCGCCGTAGGGATAGCGGGGCAACTGGGGGGCCATTGTCCAGCCGGTGAAGGCGCGGGCGCACTCTTTAACGTCGTCTTCCGAGTAGTTGAACTCGTTGTCCATGCCGACGCCCATGGAAAAGAGTTCCAGCAACTCCCGCCCGTAGTTTTCGTTGGGGGCGCCGTTGTGGTTTTCGTTGTTGTCCAGCCAGTAAATCATGGCCGGGTCTTTGGAGAGTTCAATCAGGATGGTGCGGAAGTTGCCCAAGGCGAAGCCACGGAAAAGCTGCAACTGCTGGTTCATCTGGGGGTTGCGGTTCATCTTGGAGTGGCTGGTGGCGAAGATGTGATGCCAGAATAGGGTCATCTTCTCTTCCAAGGGCCGGGGGGTGCTAATCATGCGGTAAATCCAGTAGCACTGGTAGGAGGGGATGCCGGTGCCCATGCGGTAGTAGGGGATGTAGCGATAGGCCAGGTCGTCCTCGAAGGGGGGCTGGTCTTCCGGGTGAAGCAGTTCTTCGACGGTGGCCTGGTAGCCCTGGGCGGCGTAGCGTTCCAGTTGGTCGCGGTTGGCGCCGAACCCGGCGCGGCGCAGGAGGTGGGCGATGAGGCCCAAGTCTTCTTGCGTAGGCATGGCTAACTCCGTTGCGGCGGGGTGGGAATTTTGCTTGTACGAATTGGGGCCTATTATTACACGATTGTTGTTTAGCAGTCCAGAGGACGGGAAGAGGCGTTTTTGACCCCCTCCCTGGCCCTCCCCCTAGTGGGGGGAGGGGATTTTTTGGTGTGTATGGGGGGATGCGCAGGTTACAAGTCTGCGCCACCGGGTTGGGTTGGGGGACTTTGGGTTATAGTAAAAAAGGGGCATAATTGGGGTTGCACAAACGCTGTTGGGGGAGCTGATGGAAGGCACAAAGTTTATCGAGACGATTCGCCTTGAAAACATACTCTCTTATGGCCCGGGGAACGAGCCGTTTCCACTGGAACCCTTGAACGTGCTTATTGGGCCGAACGCCTCGGGCAAGTCCAACCTGATAGAAGCATTGTCGCTACTCCAGGCTGCTCCCCGAGACCTCCAGGCGCCGATTCGAGCAGGGGGCGGTGTCAGAGATTGGCTTTGGAAGGGAAGCTGGGATGTGGTTCCCGGGACTGTCAACATTACAGTCAAATACCCCCGGAAAATGATGGCCCTTAGGTATCGGCTGTCGTTTACCGAAACCGGCGCGCGCTTTGAACTTCGGGATGAGGCATTGGAAGATGAACAACCGACCAATCCCAATGAAGCGCAGCCGTTTTTCTACTACCGCTATCAGGAAGGGCATCCGGTGTTAAGCGTAGTGGGTGAAGCCCCTGTCCATCGGCGACTCATGCGGGAGGACGTGGAGCCTGATCAATCCATCCTGTCTCAACGGCGAGACCCTGACTCTTACCCGGAATTGACCTACTTGGGGAACCAACTCCAGCGCATGAAGTTCTACCGAGAGTGGAACATAGGCCGATACACACCACCGCGCCTCGCGCAAAAATCAGACCTCCCCCAGGACTTCTTGCTGGACGACGCCTCGAATCTCGGCTTGGTTCTAAGTGACCTGATGAACCAGCCTCCGGTGAAAGAGCAGATACTAGAGCGGATGCGGGATTTTTACCCGGCGTTCAACGATGTCAACGTGACCATAGTCGGCGGCGCGGCGCAGATATTTTTTCACGAAAAGGGGTTGCGGCAGACTATACCCGCCACGCGGTTGTCCGACGGGAGCTTGCGCTATCTGTGCCTGCTGGCGGTACTGTGTCACCCAACACCGCCACCCGTAATCTGCATTGAGGAACCGGAGTTGGGGCTGCACCCGGACGTGATACCGGAGGTCGCCAAGCTGCTGGTAGAGGCGTCGGCCCGCAGCCAGCTATTTGTCACCACCCATTCCGACATATTGGTAGATGCCCTGACGGATACGCCGGAGGCAGTGGTGGTGTGCGAAAAGGAAGACGGGGGAACTCAATTACGCCGCCTTGACGCCGAACGGTTGAAAGTCTGGCTGGAAAAATACGGATTGGGTGAACTGTGGACGCGGGGAGAGCTGGGAGGTAATAGATGGTAAGCGCCCGGTTGTATGTTGAGGGCGGGGGTAACGCCAAGCGACTGAGGACGGATTGCCGTCGAGGGTTCGCCAAGTTCATGGAAAAGGCCGGTTTGGCCGGAGCGATGCCCAAGGTTATACCTTGCGAAAGCCGGAACGATGCCTATGATTCCTTCAAGACAGCAATGATTGACGGAAATGGGTCAGCCCTGTTGCTGGTGGATGCAGAGATCCCGGTTACACTGCCGGGGCCGTGGCAGCACTTGAAAGCCAGTGACAATTGGGACCGGCCGGCCAACGCTACGGACGCCCAATGTCACTTAATGGTTCAGATAATGGAGTCCTGGTTTCTGGCGGACCTGGACGCGCTGGCGTCGTTCTACGGGACGGGGTTCCGGCGACAGGCTCTCCCGCGGAACCCGGATATAGAAAGTGTCACCAAGCAGGAAGTCCTTAACGGGTTGGCCCAAGCTGCCCGCGGCACGAAGAAGAGAGATTACAACAAGGGCCGGGACAGCTTTGAAATACTGGGAAAGCTGGACCCGGACAAGATAAGGCAGTCGTCGGGTTGGGGCAACAGGTTTATCCGAGGGCTTTCCTGATGGGGAACATTCATTTCCCCGTTACTGGAAATTTCCCGGCCTGCCGTCAGGACGGCCAAAACCTCGAAACGAATTTCTCAGGGGTTGAGCCACACTTAGCTACCGTCCAAGGGCATCACAAGTCTCGCAATTTTCTGACTCCTTGACACGGGCGGGGCGGGTTGAGTAAAAAGGCGTAACTTGGGACTGATAGATACGCTTGAACCGGAGGTAGGAAATGGCTGAAATTCTTGGTCTGGGACTGACCCACGCGCCAACTCTGGCCCGCCCCGACGGTGACGGGGAGTTGGCCTTGAAACGGACTCTGGCCCATAACGACCGGATTCCGCCGGAAATGAAGAACCCGGTCAACTGGCCGGAGCCGATGCGGATTGAGTTCGGAGAGGATGAGGGGCTGGCGTCGTCGAAACATCTGCGGGAGCGGATGGTGTCCGGTTTCAGGAAACTGCGGGCCGAGTTGGACGCTTTCGCCCCGGACTTTGTGGTTATCTGGGGCGATGACCAGTACGAAAATTTCAAGGAGGACATCATCCCTCCCTTCTGCGTACTGGCCTACGACGACATTGAATGTCAGCCCTTCGCTACCCGCGAAGGCGGCGCCAAGGCTAACGTCTGGAACGAGGCGGGAGACAAGGTTTTCCGCTACCCCGGCCACCGGGCAGGGGCGCGGGCCTTGGCCGGCGGGCTGATTGACCAGGGCGTGGATATGGCTTACGCCTACCAACCCCTGCACCAGCCGGGTTTGGGCCACGCCATCCTGAACACCCTGCTGTTCCTGGACTACGACCGCACCGGGCTGAATTATCCGGTGGTGCCTTTCCTGGTCAATTGCTACGGCAGCCGGGTCATTCGCAACCGGGGCGGTTCAACCGAATACTCCAGCGAGCCGGACCCGCCGGGGCCTTCGCCGCGCCGGTGCATGGACGTGGGGGCGGCAACGGCCCGGGTCTTGCAGGAAAGCCCCTGGCGGGTGGCGTTAATCGGTTCATCCAGTTGGTCCCACGCCTTCCTGACCGAGAAGAACTACTGGCTTTGGCCTGATATTGAGTCCGACCGGGCGCGGTTTGAAGAGCTTAGCTCCGGGGATTACGCGGCGTGGCGCCGGTTGACGACGCCCCAGATTGAGGACGCCGGGCAGCAGGAGTTGTTGAACTGGATGTGCCTGGCCGGGGCGATGGAGGAGTTGGGCCGCAAGCCGGAGATTGTGGACTGGTACGAAACCTACATCTTCAACTCCAACAAGTGCCTGGCCGTGTTCAAGGGTTAAGGACGGGGCTGACCCAAAAACCCGGGCAGGGGCGCACAGCCGTGCGCCCCTGCTTTTTGGCGGCATGAATATGAGCGCCGTCCCGATTTAGTCACCGGGAGCAGGACGAGCCAGTAGCACTTCCCGCAGGGTGGTTATCTCGCCTTCAATGCGGGCTTGGCCTTGTTCCAGCTGTCGCAGGCGTTCATCCAGGGCGTTGAAGCGGTACTCTGAGCGGTCTTCCATCCGATCCATCCTTCTTTCCAACTCGGTGAAACGCTGGTCAAAGCGACTTTCGGACTCGGTGAAACGCTGGTCAAAGCGACTGTTGGACTCGGTGAAACGCTGGTCAAAGCGACTTTCGGACTCGGTGAAACGCTGCCCAAAGCGACTTTCGGACTCGGTGAAACGCTGCTCAAAGCGACTTTCGGACTCGGTGAAACGCTGGTCCATCCGGTTTTCCACCCGGTCTATCCGGTTGCCCAACTCGGTGAAACGCTGGTCGGAATGATTTGCCAACTCGGTGAAACGCTGGTCAAACCTGCGCTCCTGCTTGTGCAAAAGCCACGCCAACAGACCCCCCAGGGAAATAACGGCGGTCAGGTTAGTGAGTCCCAACGCAATGACGGGAATCCAATCAGGTGTCATAGTCCCTCCTTTCGCCCCAATCTTGCCAAGTTTGCCGCTGGGCGGCGGGGGTTATTTCCCCGCCGCTTCGATGGCCTCCCGGATGTTGGTGGGGGAGAGGGGCAGCTTGGTCATGCGGACGCTGGTGGCGTGGGACACGGCGTTGCCCAGGGCCGCCAGCGGCGGGATGATGGGGCCTTCGCCGACGCCCCGCAGCCCGAAGGGATGGCGCGGGTTGGGAACCTCGATGATGACCGTATCAATCATCGGCAAGTCCAAGGTAGTCGGCATCCGGTAGTCCAGGAAGCTGGAGTTGGCCATGGTGCCGTCGGGGGTGTAGAAGTATTCTTCGTTCAAGGCCCAACCCACACCCTGCACCGTCGCGCCCTGTATCTGGCCCTCGACAAAGCTGGGGTGGACGGCCTGGCCGGCGTCCAGGAAGGCGGTGTAGCGCAGAATCTCCACCTTTCCGGTATCCGGGTCAACTTCCACGTCAACGATGTTGCCGCCAAAGATGGGGCCGACGCCGGTTGAGGGCGCCGAGGCGGAGCAGGTTACCGGGCCGCCGGTGCGCATCAGCCGGGCCGCCAGTTCCTTGAAGGTGAAACGGTCTTCCGAGTTCTTGGAGCAGACGAAAACCCCGTCCTCGAAATCAACGTCTTCGTCCTGCACTTCCCACAAGAGGGCCGCCCGGCGTTTCATCTGGACTTTGACCTCTTCGGCGGCGGCGATGGCGGCCAGGCCGGTGTCAAAGGCGGTGCGGCTGCCCCCGGTGTTGGCCGTCCAACCCACGCTGTCGGTGTCCCCGACGGAAGGGTTAACGTCCTCGGTGTCAATGCCCAGCACTTCGGCGGTCTGCATTGCAACGGCGGTGCGGGTGCCGCCGATGTCCACCGAGCCGGTGACCAGGTTGACGGTGCCGTTGCTGTTGACGTTAATCGTCGCCGAGGAAACCTGGCCGCCCTGGGCGCGGAAAGCCACGGCGACGCCCCGACCCCGGTTGGGGCCGCCCAACGGGGCGGTGTAGTGGGGATGGTTCTTCATGGCCTCTTCCAACTCGGTGCAGCCAAAAACGCCGTGGGCCACGCCGTTGGGCATCCGGTCGCCGGCTTTGACGGCGTTCTTCAAGCGCAGTTCCATCGGGTCCATGCCCAGCTTTTCCGCCAGTTCGTCCATCAGGCACTCGACGCCGAAAGCGGCCTGGGGCTGACCGGGGGCGCGGTACGCCTGGGCCTTCTGCTTGTTGCATACCACGTCGTAGCCGTCCACCAGCATATTTTCGATGTTGTAGGAACCGAACCCGGTGACGGCCCCGCCGCCAACGGGCGCGCCGGGGAAGGCCCCGGCCTCGTAAACCATGTATGCCTCGCCGGCGGTCAGCTGGCCGTCTTTGGTGGCCCCCAGCTTGACCCGCTGGTAGGTGGCCGACGCCGGGCCGCTGCCCTCAAAGACTTCCTTGCGGCTCATGGCGATTTTCACCGGCCGGCCGGACTTGCGGGCCAGGACGGCGGCCACCGGGGCCAGGTAGGTCACGCCCTTGGCGCCGAAGCCGCCCCCGATTTCCATTGGCACCACTTTTACCAGCGATTCGGGCAGTTCCAGGATTCCGCAGGTGGCGCCCCGCACGGCGAAAGCCCCCTGGGTGCTGGTCCAGATGGTCAGCCGCCCGTCCGTTGACCAGGATGCGGTGGCGGTGTGGGGTTCGATATAACCCTGGTGGACGGTTTGGGTTTCGTACTCGTTTTCGACAACAACGTCCGCTTCCCGGAAACCCTTTTCCACGTCCCCCAGCTTGTGCTGGAGATGGCCGGCGACGTTGCCCTTGACGCCGGTATCCTCGCCGGGGCCGGCCCGGTCCATGCGGAAACGGGTGGTCATGTTTTCGTGCAACGCCGGGGCGTCGTCGGCCATCGCCTCGCGCCAGCCCAGGATGGTCGGCAAAACTTCGTAGTCCACTTCAATCAGTTCCAGGGCTTGCTCGGCGATGTGGGGACTGGTGGCGGCGACAGCAGCGACGGCGTGACCCTTGTAGAGAGCCTTGTCCAGGGCCAGGCAGTTTTCCGCAATCAACCGGGGGTTGCCCTGGAAGTTTTCGTAGTCCAGCGGACGGGCCTTGAGGATGGGGAAGTCGGCGGAGGTGGCGATGGCCAGCACGCCGGCCAGGGCCTCGGCCTTGCTGGTGTCTATGGACTTGATGCGGGCGTGGGAGTAGGGGCTGCGGAGGACTTTGCCGTGGAGCATACCGGGCATATTGATGTCGGCGCCGAATTTGGCCGCGCCCGTCACCTTATCGTAGGCGTCGTGGCGCATGGGCCGGGTGCCGAGGACTCGGTACTGGCTGGGGGCGCTTTCCGGCTGGGCGGTGGTGGTCATGGCAGGGCCTCCTCAACTGCAAAGTAAGAATCCGGCGAATGTTCCAATAGAGAGCCGGTCAAGATTGCCCGTAAGCTATACCCCAAGCCCGGTTGCGTCAAGTTTTCGGTGCGGGGGTTGGGACATGGATGGACAGGATTGGGGATGTTGGTTGCGGTGGATGCCGCCGGCGCGGTGGTCAAAGCCTGGTTTTTTGTTAAACTCCCGTGTTGCCCCGAGTACCCACCGTGTCACCCTGGTTGAGGGGAGGGCCTAAAAGGCTACGTGGTAGAATTGGTTATCTGTTTCCCATGCGCTTGCCGCGTTAGCTGGACAACGGGGCCGCCGGTGCTTTCTTGATTCCATTTTCCGAAATTCAATATTCTGAGCACTACGAAGATGGCAGAATAGACCGTTCACTTCCGGAAAGCTCCGGAGAAGAGGTCTTGCAAGAGGCCGATGCCCACTATTACGATACGCGGACTGGTAACATGATTGCCGTCAAGCGTATGTATGTCCTGGGACGCGAGCGCGACGTTGCCGTAGCTTATGAAATGCAGGGCCACATTAGACGATTTATAACCATATTTCCCCTCAAAGAAGGACAACAGCGGAACAGACGGGAATCCGGGAGATGGACGCCGCATGAGCCTGAAAGTGAGTTACGACCCGAAATTTGACCTTCTCTACGTGGCCGAGGATGCCCTCCAGGAAGAAGTAGTCGAGGTTTACCCCTGCGTGTACCTAGGATTGAATTCCGCCGGGGCCCTTGTCGCGATGGAGATTTTCCCTGCCGAGAAAGTGCTAGGCGATGTGATTTACCCCTTGCGGGGCGGTTCCCACTTCAAAAGAATCCGCCTGAATGGGAGTCTGTCCGACCTGGACGCGCAACTGCGGCCGGCCGACGGGAGCGAATACCTGGACTACATGGAAGCCTGGCCGGAAAAGGAAGTCAACGACCCGGATGCAGTCAAGACGCTGGAAACCCTCCGCCGTGGCATCAACGCAATCTTCGAGCAAATGAAGGGCCGGGACTTTCTTCAACCAGCCGAGGACTAGCTGATCGTGTCCCTGGGGTTGGGAAGGATGGCCGGGGTTATAGTCGTTGCAGGGCTTCTTCCGGGGAAACGACGGTCAAACGGTGGGTTGACTGGATGCTGGAGGTTTCCAGGTCGTGGCGCAGGGGCCGGTCTGTGGTGACCAGGATTGCCCCGGTTTCCACCGCCAGCCGCACCAGGTAGGTATCATCCGCGCTGCCAGGCGGGATGGAACCTTCGTCATCAAAGGGTGGGGCGGTGTGTCCTAGACCGTCTATTTTGTCGGGAATGGTCAGGGCGTTCCAAAGAACGCGCAGGAGGACAGGGCCTTGCCCGGCAGGTTGGTAGCGGACTTCATTGAGTTGCCGGTCAAATTTGTTCCAAAGTTCGTCATCCACCACGATGGTATGACAAATTTTGATTATCTGCTGGATAAGGTCGGCGCAATCAGCGTTTAGGTTTCCCCGGTCATCCCGCCCTTGCTGCGCCAGGATTACCACATTTTCGTCCAGGATGAATCGGGTAGTCATGCCCGATTGCGCAAGGCGTCAACGTAGCGGCGCATTTCGTCCAGGTCGGTCTGGAAAAAGCTCTTCAAACCGCCGGTTACCTGTCCCCGCTCGGTTACTTCGATTTCGCTGGCGGAGCAGACGCCGCTTTCGTCCTTCTCAAAGGAATAGATAGCCAGTTCGTCGGCGGACAACTTCCCTTCGGCCACCAGGGTCAACAGCCGGCCGGCGATATGCTCGCTGTGGGTGGTCATTATGATTTGCTTGCCGTCGGCCTTGGCTTCGTCAACCAGCACCGAGGCCAAATCGGCCTGCGCCTTGGGGTGCAGGTGGACTTCCGGCTCCTCAATTAACACCGTCGCGCCCGGTACGGCCCGCACCACCTCAAACAACAGTTGAACCAGCGTGTTAGCGCCAAACCCCTCCGCCAAAATCCCAACATCCCCCGCCGGAGACTCGGAAACGGGCATCACGGATTGAGGAGGGACGGTATCAGTTCTGAACCCAACCCCGGTTACCTTCTTCATCAGTTGGGAAACTTTGTCAACAACAGGTCGGGAATACGCCAGCGTTGTAGCGGTATCCTCTTCCTGTTTGCCAAGACCGCCAACACCAGAGATTTCTTCGGCAGACTCCGGTCCCAACGGGTAGAGTTGGCGGGCAAAGGCCCGGGCCGCCGGCACCATAGTCATGTCCTCTAAAGTATCTGCAAGTGCTTGTGATACTTCTTCCAGGAAGACCGAAAACGCCCCCTGATCCCCTGAGTAAGATTGGATTTCAAGGCTGGATGTCCCGCCAGATGTATCGTAGGTGATGGTACCCCGATGAGTGGACAGTTGGCGGATTTGGCCGTCGAGGATGATTTCGCACTGTTCCCCGTCGAGGTGGAACCTTATCGCTCCCGAATAATCTGACAATTCGGTTGCGCCAGAATAACTAACATGGGCCTCGAATCCCACCGGGGCCTTAACTCCTCCAAAATTTAAGCTACAACAACCGGAAACCGACATTTGAACCCCATTCAATTCTGGAGTAACTCCAAGAAACATCAAAGTTTCCGGTCGGAACCTCACGAAGTCGCCGTCTAAGGTCAAAGACGCAAGGTTGTCTCTGGACTGTTTCAGCAGCAACAGGGCTTGCAGGACGCCGGATTTGCCCGTTCCGTTGGGGCCAATCAGCACCGTCACCAGCTTGGGACTGATGTCGAGGTCGCGGAAACACTTGAAGTTTTGCAGACCGATGTTGGTTATCATGTCGGGACTTATTCCACCAACTCCACCGCGCGTTGGGTGGCCGACCAGGGCAGCAGCCAGGAGGAATGACGGCCATCGCCGCCGGCTACTACCACGATAAACTTGTCGGGTTCGGTGGCTAGCGGGATGCGGTAGTCGTCGGGCTGCGTCTCCCATTCCGGCGGCCAGGCCCGTTCCCCGTAGTGGCCCCGTTCCCGCAGTTGGCCCAACGGCATCCGGGCGTTGTCGAAGAGATACTGCTTAACGTCGCGGCGGCTGAAACCGGCGGCGGCGATTTCGGCGGCGTGTTCCGGCCCAAGCACCAGGATGGGCGAAGACCCGCGCAGTTGGTAATGGTACGCCGAAATTCCCACCGCCTTGACCGAGTTGACCAGCGTTTCCAGCACGCCCTCCCCGCTTTCCTGGGTTGCCTCGACAAAGCTGTAAATCCCTCGGACAGCGCAGACCGTCACCGAGGTCTGCTCCGGGCGATAGCCCTGGTCAACGTGCAGCGGTTCCCAGGGCGTCGCGGCCCGGTTCTCGGCAAAGCACAGGGTGTACTTGGCCGGCGAGCCGTGGGTGGACTTCTCCATCGTGTTGACGGTTGCGCCCCCCAGGTTGCGCATGGTCAGCCGCAGGGCGCGGCCAATGGTGGCGTTGGCCTGGTGGCCGGAGCCGAAGACGGCGGTTCCCCCGGTGATGCCCAACCCTTCGGCCATTGGCCCGCTGACGATGACGGCGGGAGCCGCCCCGCCGGTGGTGGTGGTGATGGAGGCCACGTTGAATTGCGGTTGCAGTACGGCCCGCACCGCCGCCAGTATCACCGGCATATAGTCGGGCCGGGCGCCGGCCATGACCGCGTTGATGGCGACCTTTTCCGCCGTAACGTCGCCGTTCATCGGCGGCATACGCCCCAGGCTCCGCTCGGCGGGAACCGGGCAGGCTTCCAGCATATCCAGCGCCAGGTCTTCCGTCGGCGGGATGATGGGCAGGCCGTCAGTCCAGCCCTGTTCGTAGAAGTGGTTGTTGATGTCCAGCAAGGAACCGCTGATTTCCAGGCGGGTAGCCCGGCTGCCGGTGGACAATTTTCAACTCCTTATAGGCGGGAGTTCACTCCCCTAACATGGATGGGGATTTCATGGGTGGATTCCCGCGAAAGCTGGAATGACGGGTTAATCTGCGGCTGACGAAAATTTCAGGATTGCCGCAGTCCCCGCACAATCTCCGCCGCGCTCTCCCGGGCCGTCTCTTCCATACTGGCCCGGCTCTTGCTGGCGATGGGGTGGTCAATGACTACTACGGGATGGTCGGTCATTCCCAGGGTGCGGGCGCGAATCCCGGCGGCGTGGGTAAAGGCCCGGGTGATTACGGTCACGGCCGGCTTGCCCCGCTTTTCCGATTCAACTCCGTCGTGGAGACCCCACGTCGTGCAGGAGCCTCAATCAGCGACGGCGTGGATGGTGGCGTCGCAGCGGCGGGCCAGGTCGTCCAGCGCCTCCGGCGGCGTTGGCATACTCTGGCTGGCCTTGCGGTAGGTGACGATTTGGGACACGCCGTAATCGTCTTGCAGGATGCGGGCCAGTTCTTCTAGGAAAACGTCGGCGTTCTTTTTGTGGTTGTCCACCAAGCCGACGGTCATGCCCTCCAGCGTAGGCAGCCGCCGGGCCAGCCCGTGCGTCTCGGCGCTGCCTTCCGCCGCCGGATGCAGCAGCACGGTGGTTTGGCCGGAAAGTTGGGAAGTGGTCATAACGGGAACCTCCCTTGGGGTTTGGGGCAGTTTACGGGCGGGAAAAATGCCAGTCAAGAAAAGGGTGATTAAGACCAGAGCGATTGCAAAGTCGGTAGGGACAGAATTGGAGGGCATTTCAATAATCCCATCCCTCGATGGGGAATGGTTGGGGTGGGGGTGACGCCCTACGTGACAAAACACTAGCGCCGCCAACCCTAACCGTCATTCCGGCTTAGGCCGGAATCCAGAAATCCTTACCCGCTAAACGTCCGCCGGCAAAGACTCCCCGGAGTTGAACACCCGCCAATCCTGGCCCCGGTAAACCGTCACCTTCCCCGAACCTACGGCCCGCCAGTTGCCCGGACTGCCCAAGCACCCGGAACGGGCGTCAATGCCCAACACCGTCATATCCGCCGGCACCTGTCCTTGGAGTTCTTGGCTGGTCTGTTGCGGGTCTCGCCCTTCGTGATGGGGCAGCACCGCCATGTTGGAGGCAATCCCAAGACCGGCAACCCATTGCCCGATTCGGGGCCGCCGCATCAATGCACCCATGACCATCGCCCCGGCGCTGGAACCTGCTAGGACCGTTCCCCGTTCCACCGATTCCAGTATCGCCGCCAGCAGGGGCGTGTCCACCAGGGCCGCCAGCAGGTGGTCAGGACTGCCGCCGGTAAAGTAAATAACTCCCGCCCCGTCAATGCCTCGTATCAAGTCCGGGTCGTGGGCGTGTTCCCGCTCCAGAACCATCAACTGCGCCGTGTCGCCCCCCAGGGCGGCGAAGTGGGTCATGCCGTCGTTGGCGGCCCTGGCCGGGCCGGTCACCGCCGCCGTGGGAATCACCACCACCCGCGCCGGGTTTTGCCCCGACGCCCGCATGATTTCCCGGTCCATGTCTTCGCAGCCCACCCGAAATTCCTCACCCCCAACCAGCCCGATGATTCCGGCCATTTTGCACCCCCCGATACAGTCCAATGATTTCATGCCCCTGGCCGGTACATTCTAGCAGACGAGATACCCGCCGACGCCTTTCGCCGGCCGGCGTTGACCCCTTCGTCCCTCCCAACTAGAATGCAGGGACTTCAAGCCAATCCCCACGGAAGGACAAAAGAGCAATATGTTCAACTTCGTTCACCACGTCCGCATCCTGGTGCACAACGCCGACGACATGGTCGCCTATATGCGGGACAACTTTGAGATGGAGCCGGTCAAGGTTGAGGTGTTTCCCCAGCGCGGCATGAAAAACGCCACCTACAAGGTGGGCCAGACCAACCTGGAGTTTACCGAACCCCTGGACGCCAACTCCGGCATGGGGCAGTTCCTGGAACGGGAAGGCCCCGGCGTTTACCATATCGCCTTCGGTGTGGACGGCATCGCCGACGCGGCCCAGTCTCTCATGGCCAAGGGCAACAAGATGCGCGGCGAAGGCGGCCTGACCCAGAGCGCCGAGGGCTACCTGACCGGCAGCATTGACCGCGAAAGCGCCCTGGGGTTCCCCTTCCAAATCGCCGAGGGGTAACGGCCCGCCCATCCCGCCGGCCGCAAGAACCGGGCTACGACAAGGCCGGTGCCGCCAAACCCGGCCGATGCCACTTTTTGCGCTGGACTTGGATTCCCGCTTTCGCGGGAATGACGGTAGGAGTGCCGGAATGACGTTGGGGGTGTGGGAATTACGGAAAATGCCGTCTGATGTTACCCTGAACGAAGTGAAGGGTCTAAAATTCTTCGGGTAATGGGAGGTTGGCAGACGCAAGAATTTTTGATTCTTCGCTCCGCTCAGAATGACAGGCTTGGGGTATGTACCGGAGACTGAAAGCCCCCGGACTCCCCCTTTTGTGATACGCTTTTCCTTTGTGGTAGCATTATGTTGCGCTGTCCCTTAACGCCGCAACGGTGGCGGTAGCAGCCCCGAAACCCGGGAAATTATCCGACTCCCCCAATATCTCCCCTTTTACGAGAGGTAAACCGGCGATGGTAACGCCATTGGTTCGAGACCGCATCGCCCAGTTGGTGGCCCAGGCCATTGAACGGGCCAGGCAGGACGGCGCCGTCCTGCTGGAATCCACGCCGGACATTCTTATTGAGCGTCCTTCCAGCCCCGACCACGGCGACTTTGCCACCAGCCTGCCCCTGCGCCTGGCCCGCGCCACCCGCATCAACCCCCTGAATCTGGCGGAAATGCTGGTGGAACGGATGCCGGCCAGCAGTGAGGTCGCCCGCGTCGAGGCTGCCCACCCCGGATTTGTCAACTTCTTCCTGGAAACCGGCTGGTTGCAACAGCAGGTCGAGGCCGTCCGCGAGACCGGCGCCGACTACGGCAGCGTGGATTACGGCCAGGGCCGGCGGGTCATGGTCGAGTTCGTCAGCGTCAACCCCACCGGCCCGGTTCACGTGGGACACACCCGCGGGGCGGTGCTGGGCAGTTCCCTGGCCAACCTGCTGGAAGCCGCCGGGTTTGACGTTACCCGCGAGTATTACGTCAACGACGCCGGCAACCAGATGGACGCCTTTTATCGTTCGGTTTATGCCCGCTACCTGGAATGTTCCGGCGCGCCGGCCGAGTTCCCAGCCAACGGCTACCAGGGCGAATACATCGCCGACTTGGCCCGGGAAATAATCGCCGCCCAAGGCAGCCGCTACCTGTCCGTCTCCGAGGCCGACGCCCTCCCCGAAATTGGCGACTTGGCGCGGGAAAAAATGGTTGACGCCATCCGCGACGACCTGGAAAGCATCGGCGTTTCCTTCAACAACTGGTTCAGTGAGCGTTCCCTTTTCCGCGACCAGGAATACCAGCGAGCGATGGACCTGCTCCGCTCCCGCAACCACTTGTCCGACCGGGAAAACGCCGTCTGGTTCAATTCCAGCGCGCTGGGCGACGACCGGGACAACGTGGTGGTGCGCTCCAGCGGTGAACCGACTTACTTCGCCTCGGACATTGCCTATCATTACAACAAGTTCGTGGGCCGGGGTTTCCAGCAAGTCATAGACATCTGGGGGGCCGACCACCAGGGCCACGTCCCCCGCATGAAAGCGGCGGTGGAGGCTTTGGGCATTGACCCCGCCGCCCTGACTATCCTGATTTCCCAACTGGTCACGCTGAAACGGGGCGCGGAGACAGTGCGGGCCTCCAAGCGCACCGGCGATTTCATCACCCTGCGGGAGTTGGTGGACGAAGTGGGTTCCGATGCCTGCCGCTATTTCTTCCTGGCCCGCGCCCCCTCAACCCAGATGGAATTTGACCTGGAACTGGCCAAGAAAGAGTCCACCGACAACCCGGTTTACTACGTGCAGTACGCCCACGCCCGCATTTCCAGCATCATTAGCCTGGCCCGGGAGCGGGGCCTGGGCTGGCAGGACGGCGACGTTGCCTTGCTTACCGACAGCAACGAGCTGCACTTGATTCGCACCATGATTCGGCTGCCCGAACTGGTGGAGCAAATGGCCCGCAGCCTGGAACCCCACCATCTGCCCCATTACGCCATGGAACTGGCTACCGCCTTTCACTGGTTCTATGAAAACTGCCGGGTAGTGTCGGCCAACCCGGAAGACCTGGAAATGACTCTGGCTCGCCTCAAGCTGGTGGAATCGGCCGGCATAGTGCTGCGCCGCGCCCTGAACCTGATGGGTATGACCGCCCCGGAACGAATGTAGGCGTGTGACGGAGTAGGCAAAGTTGGTTTGGGCCAAGGATTTCTGGATTCCGGCTTTCGCCGGAATGACGGTTGGATGTCGGGCGGGTTTCAAACCCGCCCCTACCAATGACTGCCCTTTCGTCTTTGGCGGACTCCGGACCGTCCGATAGCAACAATGAAAAGACCCTGATGGCGACGGTCAGGACTTACCCCCTATCCTGACCCTCCCCCTATCCAGGGGGAGGGTATTTTATTGTTGGCGTTTGCCGGTTTTGAGGTTTGACGACATAACCTCCGATAAATTCCTTTCATATTCCCTATAATGATATGAGTAGCACTCTTTTGATTTTGGAGGGCTGGGGCCATCGAAACCCTGTTTGGCGTTCTGTTGGCTGCGCCGGGGGAGCCGGGCCTGGGGTTGCTGCGCGACTTCGCCATTACTATGGCGGTGGCCGGGGCTGCCCTGGT
This sequence comes from Dehalococcoidia bacterium, assembly GCA_963665735.1. Classification (GTDB taxonomy): domain Bacteria; phylum Chloroflexota; class Dehalococcoidia; order Lucifugimonadales; family UBA3495; genus CATOSK01. Next base: position 3,161,461 of record OY762444.1, read on the forward strand.
CCTCTTCCGGTTCATCAACCAGCCCCCCGCGCTGGGCTACCTGGTAGCCGGCGTCATCATCGGCCCCTACACCCTTCCCATCGGCCCGGTGCAGGACCTGGACACCATCCGGCTGCTGGCGGACTTGGGGCTGGTGCTGCTACTCTTCGGTATCGGGCTGGAACTGGGCTGGCAGCGCATCCGGCAGGTGGGAACGCAGGTCATTTTCATCGGGCTGGTGGAAATGACCATCATGTTCGCCCTGGGCTACCAGGTGGGGCTGCTGCTGGGATGGTCGGCCATCGAAAGCGTTTTCCTGGGGGGCGCGCTGTGCATCAGCAGTTCGGCCATTCTGGTGAAGATGCTCCGGGACACGGGCAACCTTTTCGCGCCCCGGGGCCGGTTGATTGTCGGCATCCTGGTAGTGGAGGACTTTGTAGCGGTCATTCTGCTGACGCTGCTGTCGGGGCTGGCAACCACCGGCTCTACCGACGCGGCCAGCATCGGGCTGCTGGCGGCCAAGCTGCTGATTTTCGGGGTGGCGGCGCTGGTGTTCGGGGCGATTCTGGCCCCCAAGCTGCTGCGGCTGGTGAACCGTTTTCACTCGGATGAGACGCTGCTGATAGCCTGCCTGGCCTTGTGTTTCGGGCTGGCGCTGGCCGGGCAGCTCTTGGGCCTGTCCGCCGCCGCCGGGGCCTTTCTTATCGGCACGGTGCTGGGGGATACGGACTACAGCGAGAATATATCGCGGGTGATGGCCCCGGTGCGGGATATGTTCGCGGCGCTGTTCTTCGTTTCAGTGGGGATGCTGGTTGACCTTTCCCTGTTCTTCGACTTCATCGTTCCCGCCCTGGTGGTGACGGCGGTGTTCGTGGTGGGCAAAATCGCCGCCGACACGCTGGGCTGCTTTCTGGCCGGCAACGACGGGCGCACGTCGTTGAGCGTGGGAATGGGTATGCCGCAGATTGGGGAGTTTTCGCTAGCCATGTCCAAGGTGGGAGTGGAGCAGGGCGCGGTGGGGGCTTTCCTGGGGCCGGTGATAACCCTGTCCACGGCGATAACGGCGCTGTTTTACCCGTTCATCTTCCGCTCGGCCCAGGGAACGGCGAACCTCATCAGCCGCCGGACGCCGCGCTGGTTAAAGGAATGGGGTGATTACCTGTACCTTTGGATTGCGACGCTGCGCAAGGTGTTCAACTTTGACAACCCCCACGCCCGGCGGGTGCAGCACTCGGTAAGGATAATCCTGCTGAACCTGGCGATTATCGCGCTGATAATCTCCATCGGCACCGGCAGCCTCCAGTTTACCGGCCCCCTTTCCCGGATGGCGCCGCTGTCGGAAAGCCTGTGGGGACTGTTAATCAGCGGGGCAGTGCTGGGATTGTGCGTGCCGTCGGCGGTGGCTATCTGGAAGTCCATGCGGACGCTGACCGACGGGCTGGCCCAATACGTGCTGCCGGGGCTGAGTTCGCAGTCAACCACCAACATGAGGCGCAATCTCCGCATCGTCCTGCGCGACAGTGTTATAATCCTGATTCTGGCGGTGCCGGTAATCTGGAGCATCCCCTTCCTTTTCCGGCTGTTCACGCTGGGGGCGCTGTCCACGCCGTTGCCGATATTGCTGCTGGCCGGGGTTTCCGGGGGCTTGACGCTGGCGGCGTTCCAAATCCACGGCCAGTTGGAGAGCACCTTCAGCCTGACGTTCCTGGGGATTGAAGACCCCCGTTACCAGGAAGAGGACGACCTTTACTTTGTGGACGATGATTCCCACCTGCACTCCACGGACAACATGGACTCCGGGCGGTTTACCCCCGACGAATAATTGACGGGAATAATTCAAGCCGGCCATAGTCGGCCCGGTGGGGCCGCGAGCCGGGGAGGTTTGCCATGCGTCTCTGCTCATTTCTGCCCAGCGCGACGGAAATCGTTTATGCCCTGGGGCTGGAGGACAGTCTCTACGGCGTAACCCACGAATGTGACTACCCGGCGGCGGCCAAGGAAAAGCCCTGGGTGGTGCGCAGCGTTTTCGAGGGAATGGACCCGCAGCCCACCAGCGGCGAAATCAGCCGGGTCATATCCGAGCGGCTGGAACAGGGGCTTGGAATCTACCAGATTGACCAGGAATTGTTGGAGGCGGCCCAGCCGGACTTGATATTGACCCAGGCGATTTGCGAGGTTTGAGCGGTGTCTTCTCGGCAGGTAGCCGAGACCACTGCCGGACTTCCCAAGCAGCCGGAGGTCATGTCCCTGGACCCGCAATACCTGGGCGACGTGCTGGACGACATCCGGCGGGTGGGCCGCGCCGCCGAGGAAGAGGCCAAGGCCGAGGCCATCGCCGCCAAAATGCAGGCGCGGATTGACGCCGTGACCGAAAGGGCGGCCCTGGCGTCGGAAAGGCCCAAGGTTCTGCACCTGGAATGGGTTGACCCGCTGATGTGCGGGGGCCATTGGGTGCCGGAAATGGTGGAAATGGCCGGGGGCGTCAACTGCTTCGGCGACAAGGAAACCGGCTCTTTTCAACTGGACTGGGACGAAGTGGTTGCCAGCCAGCCGGAGGTAATCATCTTCATGCCTTGCGGGTTCGAGGTCAAGCGGGCCTTGGAGGACGTGCCTATCCTGTCCGGGAAAGACGGTTGGGCCGACCTGCCGGCGGTCAAAAACAACCGGGTTTTCGCCATAGACGCCAGCGCCTACGCCAGTCGCTCCGGCCCGCGGCTGGTGACGGGGCTGGAAATAATGGCGGAGATTTTTCACCCGGAGCTATTTTCGGGGATGATTCCCGAGGCCGGCGCGGCCCGTCTTTACGGGGACTTGGCAACGGTCAAGTAGCGGGCGCAGGACAACCGCATACCAGCGGTTTAGCAACCGTCGCTCCCGCGAAATCGGGAGTGACGGGTTCGGGTAGATGGCATTGTTGGCGATGTAGGGGCGCACGGCCGTGCGCCCCTACATGGTTGGCATCAGTGGTGCGCCGTTCTGCTCCCGTAGCGTTTGCATCCCTGCTCTAACGGATTTCGGCGGCAAAACCCCCGGCCCTTAGCGGCGGCGGGTGGCCAAAGCCTCCCAGACCTGGCTGGGTTTGATGCCGGCGGCGGCCAGCAATACCAAGGAATGATAGAGCAGGTCGGCCATCTCGCCGGCTATTTCCTCCGGCGTTCCCCCCACGGCGGCCAGGGCCGTCTCCCCGGCCTCTTCAATGACCTTCTGCGCCACCCGGCTAATCCCCTGTTGGAGCAACTGCGCCGTGTAGCTGCCTTCGGGTTGCTCCCGCTGGCGGTCTTGAATCACGGCGAACAACTCTTCCAGGATTCCGGAACCGGACTCGGTGACTTCGTACTCATCGGGCAGTTCTTCCATCGGGGTGAAGAAACAGGTGGTTTCGCCGGTGTGACAGGTGGGGCCGTCGGGCCGGACTTTCAGCAGGATGGTGTCGGCGTCGCAGTCCACCGCGGCCTCTTGCAGATTCAGGTAGTTGCCGGAGACCTCGCCCTTGTGCCACAGGTCTTCCTGGCTTCGGCTGTAAAACCAGACCTGCCCGCCTTCTACGGTGCGTTTCAGCGATCCGGGGTTCATGTACCCCAGCATCAGCACTTGCCCGGTGTCAACGTCCTGGGCAATGGCGGGAACCAGTCCCTTGTCGTTCAGCTTGACTTTCATAGCGTCGTTTCCTTTGGGGGCGTTGGGGCGGCTTAGCCGGAGCGGGCCACGATGTCCGGCAGTTCCAGCAGGCTGGCAAGTTCGTAATCCGGCGTCGGCAGGTCAGGGTTGCGGGGAAGGCAGGCCCGGTTAATCCAGGCGGCGGCCATGCCGACGGAAGAGGCGCCCTGCACGTCCTCATACTGTCGGTCCCCAACATAAACCGCCTCAGCAGGGGAGACGTTCAACGTACCCAGGATGTTCTTGAAAATGGCCGGCCGGGGCTTGTAGGCGCGGGCGGCCTCGGAGGACAGCACCGCCGCAAAGGGAAACCCCAGGCCCTGGGCAATGGAAAGCAGCACCCGGTCATCGGCGTTGGACAGCACCGCCAGCCGGACGGAACCTTCCAATTGGGACAACGCCGCCGCCGTGTCCTCATACGCCGGGCGGCCGGCCATGTCGCCGTTGATGATTTCCACGGCGTCCACGTCGGAACCGGTCAGCCCCAGGAGTGTGAAGGCGCGCCGGAAACTGGAGGCCCAAGCCTCATTATAGGAACGGAAAGGCACGTCCTCCCTGGTGCGGCTTTCCCGGAAAGCCTGGTCGCCAGCGCCCCAGACCTGGCGCAACCGGGTCGCGGAAATGCCCAAACCCATTTCGTCCACGATGCGCTGGAAACTGGCGTTCCAGTACGTTTCGCCATCCTTGACCAGCGTGTTGAACATATCAAAGATTACGGTGGTTATTCGGCTCAATGGTAGTTGCTCCGTCGGGTTGAATGGCTAAATCCGGCCTGCCCCGGCGACGGCGAAAAGCTGGCGATTCAGTAGTCCATTATCGTTGAATTGATGACTAACCGCAGAAATCCGTCATACCGGCGCAAGCCGGTATCCAGGACTTCGTGCCCTCCCGATTTTTGTCTTGCGCTCAGCCTTTCTGGATTCCGACTTTCGCCGGAATGACGGGTTGGGGGGCCGGTACGACGCGTTGGGGGGCCGGAATGACGATACATATCTAAGCGTCGGCCACCACGGGCCGGGTGGGAACGCCCCGCCGGGCCAGAAATTCCTTGGCCTCGGCGATGGAGTAAGTGCCGAAATGGAAAATGCTGGCGGCCAGCACCGCGTCGGCGCAACCCTCGGTAAAGGCGTCGTACAAATGCTCCAGGCTGCCCGCGCCGCCGCTGGCGATAACCGGCACCGGAACTCTTTCGGAAATGGCGCGGGTAAGGTCAACGTCGTAGCCGGCAAGTTGGCCGTCGGCGTCCATGCTGGTCAGCAGGACTTCGCCGGCTCCCAGTTCCACGGCCCGCGCCGCCCACTTCACGGCGTCAATGCCGGTGGGATTGCGGCCCCCGTGGGTGTAAACCTCCCAGCCGGAAGCGGCGTCCAGTCCCAAGCCGTCACCCTGTTCCTGGGCCGGGCCATCGTCAGTTGTCACTCGCTTGGCATCAATGGCGACGACGATGCACTGGCTGCCGAACTGGACGGCCCCCTGGGTCAGCAAGTCCGGATTTTGGATGGCCGCAGTGTTGATGGAAACCTTGTCCGCGCCGGCGTTGAGCATCCGGCGGGCGTCCTGCACGCTGCGGATGCCGCCGCCGACGGTCAGGGGGATGAACACCTGCTCGGAAACCCGGCGCACCACGTCCACCATAGTATCCCGGGACTCGGCGCTGGCGGTGATGTCCAGGAAAACCAGTTCGTCGCCGCCCTCCCGGTCGTAGAGGGCCGCCAGTTCCACCGGGTCGCCGGCGTCGCGCAATTGGACGAAACTGGTCCCTTTGACCACCCGGCCGGCGTCAACGTCAAGGCAGGGAATGATGCGCTTGGTAAGCATAAAAGCAAGTCAACCCGGTTGCGCTGGAAGTCGCGCCTCATATTCCGAGCCGAGTATAACATCGCCCCCGCTTATTTCTAAACCCTGCGCCAAAGGCCCGGAGAGGTTACAATTGCATCATTCTATCTTGGGAGGTTGGACATGGCGATTACACTGGAAGAGGCCAAGCGGATTCTGGATGGGGCGTTGGCCAAGGCGGCGGAGTTCGAAATCAAGGTCAGCGCCGCCGTGGTGGACAACGGGGGCCGGCTGATTGCGATGAACAAAATGGACGGGGCCATCTGGGCCAGCACCTACGGCTGCATCGGCAAGGCGGTGGGGTCTTCGGCCTTCGGGCGTCCCAGCGGCGAGATGCAGGAACGGGCTAGCCAGCCCACCCCGGCGGGAATTGCCGCGGCCTCCGGCGGCGGGATGATTCTGGGCCAGGGAGCGGTGCCCATCATCCGCAACGGCGTGGTCGAGGGAGCGTGCGGCGTGGGCGGCGGCACCAGCCAGCAAGATGAGGACTGCGCCGCCGCGGGAGTCGCCTGCGTGTAACCTGGCGGCGTTGCCCATTTCCCCGATTGTCAAAGCCCCTTCCCCCGTTAATGCCCCCTCCCCTGGCATGGGGGGAGGGGTGGGGTGGTGGGGTCGAATATCTGTCATACTGGCGCAGGCCGGTATCCAGGATTCCTTGCCCACACGGGCGCTGTTTTATGCTTGGGATTTCTGGATTCCGGCTTTCGCCGGAATGACGGGTTTGTATAAGGGAAGGCATTTTTCGCTTTCCATCCAATCATACCCTCTAAGGGACGAAGGCCAGCACCGAGGCCGGGGAACCGCCGCCGTCCCGCAGTTGCAGCGCTCCGATGACCAAGAAGGAACCCACGGCGGGGAGCAAGTCCAGGTTGGTCAGGTTTTCCAGGACAATCCGGGGTTCCGACAGTACCAGGGAGTTGACGGCAAATGTCGTGTCCTGGCCGCCGTCAACCCCGGCGGTGTCTATGCCGATGCCGGCAACGCCCCGCTGTTCCAGCAGAAAGGCAGCGGATTCAAGGCCAAAGCCGGGAAACCGCATAGCCCCGTCAGCGGCGATGCCCAGGTAGTCATTGCCGGACTCCCAACGCTGACCCCATCCGGTGTTGAGCAGGGCCAGGCTGCCCGGCGGGATGGCGCCGTGACGGTTTTCCCAAGCGTGAAGGTCGTCCACTGTCAGCAGATAATCGGCGTCCCCGGCAGCTTGCGTCCGGGCGTCTATGACCACGGCGGGGCGGACCAGGGACTCGGCGGGATAGGCGTCAATGGTCGCGCCGCCGGGGTGGAAACTGGCCGGCGCGTTCAGGTGGGTGCCGGTATGTTCGCCCAGGGAAATCCGCCGCAGGGAATAGCCTTCCCGGTCCAGCGTCGCCGCGTCCTCAAACACCACCGGCGGGTCGCCCGGCCACCCGGTCATTCCGGGATGAATCGTGTGGCCCAGGTTGACGACGCGGCGATACCGGATAAGCCGGGCCGTATCCTCCGATAAAGATTCAAGGGACATGACCAGCCCCGCGCCCCGTAGTCCTACTGTCCGGCGGTCGGCAGGGGATTGGCGGCGAACAGGCGGGGCCAGACCAGCAGGCTCTGGGGCGGGTTTTGGGCGATATGGTCGTCAACCCACTCCATAGACTGCCGGAAGGTGCCGGCCTGGGCCAGTTCGCAACGCTGGGGCCGCGGCCCGTATATGGTATAAAAGACCGACCTGACGCCCTCATGGATGACGTAGCCCCGGTAGAAGATGTTGCGCCCGCGCAGTTGGGTTTCCAGCATAACCAATACTCCTTTCGATTTGGAAGAAATCCAAGAAAAGTTTGATACAATGCACAGATGTTCTACCAAATCGGGCCAGCCGTCAACAAGCAAGTGTCAGTAACGTCGTCCCAATTCCCGCCCTGGGTGAAAAATTATTCCCGTGAAAGCGGAAATCTAGGGGGTGTCGTCAAATTAAGGATGGAAGTATGCCGGCGTCTGTTTTCGTCATTCCGGCGAAAGCCGGAATCCAGAAATCCCAAGCATACAATAACGTCCGTGTGGGCAAGGAATCCTGGATACCGGCCTGCGCCGGTATTACGGCGAATATGACGACACACCCTAGAAACCCCAATTCCCGGAATGGCGCCATTTATCAATGAACCTGGATTCGGGATCAAGGCCGGAATGACGGTGGTTGCAGTAACGCCGGGCCAATAGGGTTATCCGATTTCCAGCGTCAGGGGGTACAGGTCGCCGGTAACGTCGAATCCGTCGGATATGACCTTGGTTTGGCGGGGAACTTGCCGGGGCGCGAATCGGATAACGGCATTGCCGGCGGACTGGCGCGAAACCTCAAAAGTGACGGCGGCCAGTACAAAGGGAAAATCCACATTACCCCGAACCGTTCCGGCGGCGTAGTCCACCCGGCCCAGGCTGCCGTCAGCGTCGGATTGCAGCGGCCTTTCCAGATAGCGGCCATCCTGTACCCGTACAACCCGCAGCCGGGCCGGGTCAAAGTTCAAGAAGACCTGCGCCGCCCGCACCGGACTGGCGGGGCTGGCTTGAACCACTATCTCAACGGTCACTTGCTGCCCCGGCGCAACTCTGGTGGCGTCGGCGTTCAGGCGGACGGCGGCAATGGGCGGCGGGGGCGTGACCGTCGGAGTTGGCGGCGCGGTTGGTTCGGGAGTCGGCGGCGCAACCGGGGTTGACGGTGGCGTCGGAGCGTCGAGGGATGGCGAGGAAGTCGGCAAAATCGGCGGCGGAAGCGATGGAGCAACGGAGGGTTGTATCTCAACATGGCTGACTCCGGCGCCGGTCATGGGGATTGGGACAGGCACGGAGTCCAGTGGGACGGGCACCGGAGTTAGCGGGTTGAATCGTTGGAATGTCGGGGGCGGCGCGGCCGGCGGGAGTTGGGCGGTTGGCGTCGGAGATGGGGTATTGAACGGCGGTGGATTTTCGTCGCTGTCAACCAGTGGGCTGACCGCCGGCCAGCCCAGGAAACCGATGACGAAAAACAGAACGCTCAGGCCCAGCAGAACCCCGACTTTCGCCAGCTGGGGGATGTGGGGGAAATGCACGCCGGTTCAGGTTACCGCTTTCAATTCAGGAAACGCCGTTCAGCATAGGTTCGACCTTGTCCACAAACCGCTCCACGTGGCTAATGCCGGAAGCTACAAATGTCGGGTGATGCTGGCCTTCGTAGAAGTTAGAGTGCATCCCGCTGCTTGCCAGGAATAGATAAACCAACTCGGAGTCGCCGTTTTCCTCCGCCAGATTGTCAACAGCGTCGTGCAAGGCCCGGTGGGCGCGATGGGGCCAACCCCGTTCTTCCGAAATTGCTTTGATAATCAACGCCGCCGCTCCCCAACCCTTTTCCGACGCCTGTTCCAAGTCCCCGGCGTCCAATTCTTCCTTGGCTTTGGACAGGTAGTTCCGGCTGCGCTGCCGGTAGGTTTGGGCTGGTTGCATTTTTCTTTGTCCTTGCCTTCAATGATGCTGGTTGCGTGCCTGGACTTTCCGGATTACGGCTTTCGCCGGAATGATTTTTCACCCAGGACGGAAGTGACGACAAATGAAATTGACTACACCAACTAGGGCGCCAGTTCCTCCAAAAAACGGGCGATGGGGATAGCCTGCTGCGATGAGTCGGCCATGTTGCGGAGCATCACCTCGCCCCGCTGGATTTCGTCGTCGCCCAGTACCAGGGCGTAAGGTATTCCCAGAGCGTTGGCCTGGCGCATCTGGCCCCGCGGCGAGCGGGAACCGTTGGCCAGGATGGCGCCAACTCCCTGCCGGCGAATCTTGCCGGCCAGTTCCAGGGCGGCGGGGCGGGCGGCGGCTCCAATGTTGATGACCAGATACCGGGGCTGCGGTTCTTCGGGGACGGGGATTTCGGCCCGTTTCAGGTTCAGGGTCAAGCGTTCAATGCCGGAGCCGAACCCGATGCCGGGGGTGGGCCGTCCGCCCAACTGCTCAATCAAGCCGTCGTAACGCCCGCCGCCGCAGATGGTGGACTGCGCCCCCACGTCGCCGGGCTGAATCTCAAAGACCGTCCGGGTGTAGTAGTCCAGCCCCCGCACCAGCCGGTGGTCAACGTGGAAGGGAATGTCCACGGCTTGCAGATACGACCGCAGCTTTTCCCAGTGGTCTTGGCACTCGGCGCAAAGCGTATCCACCGAGCGGGGGGCCGATTCGCCCAAGGCGCGGCAGGTCTCCACCTTGCAGTCCAGCAGCCGCAGCGGGTTGCGTTCCAGACGCTGGCGGCAGTCGGCGCAAAGGCTGTTGTAATGTCCGGTGTAGTAACTCTTCAGACGCTCGATAAATTCCGGGCGGCAGGCTGCGTCGCCGATGCTGTTAATCAGCAGGCTGATGTCGGTCAGCCCCAGGGAGTCCATGAACCGCCAGGCCAGTTCGATAACCTCGGCGTCAACCGAGGGGTCGGGGTCGCCGATGACTTCAATCCCGAACTGGTGATGCTGGCGGAAACGTCCGGCCTGGGGCCTTTCGTAGCGGAACACCGGGCAGAAGTAATACATCCGCACCGGCTGGGGCAGGTTGTGCATCCCGTGTTCCAGGTAGGCGCGGCACACCGGGGCGGTGCCTTCGGGCCGCAGGGTCAGGTTGTCGCCCCCCCGGTCCTCGAAGGTGTACATCTCTTTCTCAACGATGTCGGTGCCTTCGCCCACCGAGCGGATGAACAGGCGCGAGTCCTCAAAAGCCGGGCTGTCAATGCGGCCGTAGCCGAAGCGCTGGGCCAACTCGGCGGCCTTGGACTGGACGTAGCGCCAATACTTCTGCTCCTGAGGCAGCAAGTCGGCAGTGCCCCGGGGCGCGCGAAACAGGGTCATAGGTCTCCTGAACAGGACAAGGGGTTGAGTGTTTGTAGGTATGATAGCACAAGGGCGAAGTCTTCCCGGCAGCTTTCAGTTCGTCGGAAATTTCCCGCTCTTACACCCTATTCGTCCGCGAACAGTGCCAGCGTGGGCTGGCGGCCCAAGTCCATTGAGAATTTGTTGGTCAGGTATTGAGAGAGCAAAATCGAAGACCAGGGATCGAGTTGGGAGCGCAAACCCGACAGTTCTTCAAGACTGACAAACTGGCCGTGGTACTTCGAATTGATGGAAAAGAACTCCTCACTGGACAGATTCTTAATCCGGCTGTCTGTGGATACATCATAGACAATTCCCATGTGCCGGGAGGCTGCAATTGAAGAGGCATCAACAACCATCCCCGCCGGCTCCAAACCACAACTCAAGTCAAGCCCGACCTCTTCCAAAGCCTCGCGGTGGACGGTCCTCTCAAACAATTCGCAGATGCTCCCGTCATTGGAATCGTTGTCTATATGTCCGCCGACTATCAGACTAATGCGGCGGCTCAAGTCTCTGCGGCGTTGCGCGACCTGACGGAACACGCAATACCTGTGGCTTGTGTCGCGGAAAATGGCGCAGGGTATGGGCTGTATCCATTTGGTTGACTGTTCCGCTTCCGTTCTGGGCATCCAGCGAATACAGGTGGCGGCCTCAGCAACTATCTGTCCGGCGTCAGACCACGGCACGAAACCGTCAAGCCCTTGCACCAGGTTCCTCGGCAAAACCAGAATTTCCGGCGCAACGTCCTTCATTCAGGAAACATCCGGGAATAAATCAAGAATTTTGTCGGTGACTTGGGCCGCCGTTGACCGGGCATTGGTGTTTTCGCTGTCGCTGGTGTCAATGGCGTTGAAGTTCCGAAACTCGTTCCCATAATCACGGCGAACTTGGGCGTAAGCCCGGTTCAAACTCTCGAGACGTTCGGTATTCATTACCATGCCCTGTTCAGCGATAAGTTTATCTTTTTCTTCCCGCTCCAGCGAAGTCGCTGAGTCGGCGGTGAAAAGGAAGACCGAGTCTATCACCGACCGCCAATTTGCCACCAACAAGAACTTTTGCACCGTCTCTCGGGTTTGCGATGGAATCCTGCCATCGTCGTCAAGAAGTTGAAACCATGCCAGCGCGTCAAACAACCCCCGGTCCAGGATTGCCAGATGATAGCGGTCAGAATGATGAAGACCTTCCAGGATATGAGTAAGCGCGTAGGATGCCGACCAGGTATTGAAGGCAACCCAGTCAGTCCTGAGATAGTACGGGGTTCTCCTTGACGCGCCCTCAGTTGGAGCAAGCACGTTGAACCCCACCCGGCGAAAGAAATGGGACACGATGTCTATGCAGGTGCTTTTGCCGCTTTTCGGTGTCCCGGCAAACTCAACGAATACGGGCCGTTCCAAGGGACTGCTATTGAGATTCCCCAAAATGCTCTCGGCCCTGTTACGCAAGTCTCCAGAGTCCAGTATCGTGGGCAACTTCCAATCCTCCTGCACCAAGGGGAAAGGGTTGAACTCTACCGATTAAACTGGCAGGTGCAACGGTAAGTCAAGCGGCTGCTGTCAGTCGAAAATACCCACGCCACCCCACCTTCCCCCGTCGAGGGGAGGGGATTTTTCAAGCCAACGCCTAAATCTTCCCGGCGGCTTTTAACTCCGCGAACTCTTCCGGGGTTAGGCCGCCGATGGTGCATAGCAGGTCTTGGCTGTCCTGGCTCAACGCCGGCGGCGTGTTGGCCGGTATGTCCACGCAGCCAGTCAGGTGGATGGGCGTGTTGACGGTGCGGAAACTGCCGCCGAACCCGTCGCCGCTGTCCATGAACATCTTGCGCTGCTCCAGTTGCGGGCAGTTGTCCAGGTCGGCCACGTTCTGCACGATGCCCATTGAAAAACCGCACTCCAGCAGCTTTTCGTTGACTTCCTGCTTGGGCAACTGCCGCGACCACTCCTCAATGGCCGGCACCACGTTGTTGAAGTAGAACTCCCCGGTGACGCCCAAGCCCAGGTAACGCTCATCGGCGATAAGCTCTTCCCGCCCAATCATGTTCCAGAGGGCCTGCCACTTTTCCACGCCGCCGCTGCCGGCCAGCACCACGTAGCCGTCGCTGGCCTCCAGGGCCAGTTGGGCCGTGAACATATTTTCCCTGGCCCGGCTGGTCACTTCGCCGTTGGCCTGGTACTGGGGCATACTGCTGGTGGTGTGGGCCACCATGCAGTCGTACATCGCCATGTCAACGTGCTGGCCCCTGCCGGTTTTCTGGCGGGTTTGCAGGGCCATCGCCACTCCCAGGGCCGTCCAGACGCCGGGGACGGAATCGCCGATGTTGTCACCTACCATCTGGGGCGGGCTGCCGGGTTCGCCGGTAATCTCCATCCAGCCGCCCATGCCCTGGACGCAGGGGTTGTTGGCCGGCCAGTTGGAGTAAGGCCCGCGCAGCCCCTCGCCGTCGCCGTAGCCGGTGATGCTGGCATAGACCAGGCCGGGGTTGATTTCTTGCAGGCGGTCGTAGCCCAGCCCCAGGCGGCGCAAGGCCCCCGGCCCCCAGTTGTCCAGCAGGACATCGGAGACCTTGACCATTTCTTCAAACGCCTGCTTGCAGCGGGGGTCGCGCAAGTCCAGGGTTATGCTTTTCTTGTTGCGGTTGATGCCCAGGAAACGGGCGCTGATTTTCCGGTCGTCCGGCCCGTGGACGAAGGGGTTGTTGTTGCGGGCGCGGTCGCCGGAGCCGGGCCGTTCAATTTTGATAACCTCGGCGCCCATGTCGGCCAGAATCATGGCGCAGAAAGGGCCGGCGACGATGTGGGTGGCGTCGAGGACTCGGACACCCTCCAGCGGGAGGGGCAGCTTGGCGTTGTTGGCGGTCATACTACCTCCGTGGGGTTGGAAAGGGGGGAATGACGCCCCTAATATAAACCAGAATGGGCGGGCGGGAAAGCATTAACGGAATTGGCGTGCGGCAACCGCCTTGACAGCGTGGGGCGATGATTCTAAACTCAATCTAAGGTCAACCACGGTTAACCCTTTCCCCTGCGGCCCGGTGGTGTAGCGGTTAACATACTGCCCTGTCAAGGCAGAGATCACGGGTTCAAATCCCGTCCGGGTCGCCAATCTCCCAGTGTTCTTTCAACTGCCGCCACGTTGTCCGTTTTCCCACCGTTGGCCATACCGTCACACTGGCGGCAATCCCAGCCGTTCCCGCAGAGTTTCGCCCTGGTAGTCCTGCTGGAAAATGCCCCTTTGATGCCATAGACCGGATTGGGGAACGGGTGCAACGCGCGGCAGGAAAGCTATCAAGTACGTTGCATTGGTTGGCCTGTCGGAAACCCACCAACTTAGGATGTTACAATGAGCCGTCTTTGCGGCGCTGACTCCCGGCCGATACTGCCAGCTACGATAACCGCCAACGGAATCACCCGACGATTGACCGCCCATGCCCGTGACAGGGCCACGGAAGAAGTTACCGCCGAGAGCATTAAGTACGTTCTTGAGAACTGGATTATTCGGGGAATCTGCGAAGACAGCGCGGGAAGCATTACCACCACCTATTGGGGGATTGTCCCGGGCCAAAATCGCTTTATGCGAGTTGCGGTTTCACTGGACGATGAACGTATCGTGACAGCCCATAGTGATGGAAAAGTCGCTCGGCGGTTGAACCAGGAGGGCCGGCTCTGGTTTGAGAGCCGTTGCCGACATCTGGAGGTGCGAGATGCGCGTTAGGTATTACCCCGATGATGACGGCGTGGCGTTGGTGGCTGCCAATAAAGGCGGCGACGGCGCAACGGTGCGGGATGATTTCGGGGTCATCCTGGAATTTGCCGGCGAGGGAAGCGAGGACATCACGCGAATGGATGTGTTGAGGGTTAGTCGCTTTCTGCCATTGAGCGCAGAACGGGGCTACGACGCTGAAACCGACACGCTGACATTGGGGTTCAAACCCAACTCGGATGAGCGCTACCGCGTGGTAGATAACGGGGACTTTGTTAGCTACCGGCAATGGTTTGATGATGGCAGCGAGTGGGATGTTGTGGCGGTGGACTTGCGCCAAGCGTCGGTGCATCTGGCCAAGGTGATTGCGTCCCAACCACCAGCGCCGGACTTGGCCAAAGACCGGGCGGCGGTTGAGCAAGGCGGCAAATCAAAATTGCGCCCCTTGGAATAGCGCCACGCCTGAATTAGTAGAAGCGAAATACGTCAGGGGCTACGTGGTCTAGCTGCGGTTCGACGACGGCGCGGCCGGCGAAGTTGACCTGTCCGACCGGCCTTTTGGCGCGGTTTTCCGGCTGCTCAAGTCCCTGGCCTACTTCCGGTCTTTTCAAGTGCATCCGGAATTTCGGACGCTGGTTTGGCCCAACGGTGCCGGCTTCACCCCGGAGTTCCTTTACGAAAGAGTCCGGCTGCCCGTGTAGCTCCGCCCCTGCCATACCGTCACACCAACGGCAACCCCAGCCGTTCCCGCAGGGTTGTGCCCTGGTATTCCTGCTGGAAAAGGCCGCGCGCCTGGAGTTGGGGAACCACCAAGTCAACGAAATCCTGATAGGCGCCGGGCAGGTGAGTGGCCGCCAGCACGAAACCGTCGCAGGCCCCGGCGGTGAACCAACGCTCCATTTCATCCGCAACGTCGGACGGCGAACCGGCGAAAGTGGGTAGTTCGTCCAGCGTTCCCCGCCCGCTGTATCGTATGAAGTCCTGGACAGTGGGGTTTCGCTGGCCGGTTTGCTCCGTCACCCGGTCAAGGAAACCCCGCAGCCCGGAAATGGACGCCAGAGTATCGTCCGACAGCGGTTCCTCCAGCGGGTGGGCCGCGAAGTCGTAGTTAAAGACCTCGCACAGCAGCGTCAGCGCGTCCACCGGATGCGCCAGACTCTTGATTTCGGCCAGCTTTTCCAACGCCTCGGCCCGTGTTTCGGCTACCACAACGTAAACCGCCGGGGCGACGATGAGGGAATCAGGATTGCGGCCCAACGCCGCGGCGTTGCGGCGGATGTCATGGCGGAAGGAACGGGTGGATTCAAAGTTGGGGTGGATGGTGAATACCAGTTCGCCCCAACGGGCGGCGAAATCCCGCCCCCGGGGGCTTTGACCAGCCTGGATTATCACCGGACGGCCCTGGGGAGAGCGAGGCGCCGTCAGCGGGCCGCGGGAACGGAACCACCGGCCCGAATGTTCCAGCCGCCGCACTTGCGACGGGTCGGCGAACCTTCCCCCGTCCTTGTCCATGACCAGCGCCTCCCGGCCCCAGGTGTCCCACAACCCGAAGGCGGCCTCCATAAATTCGTCGGCCTGGTCATACCGTTCATCGTGGCCCAGGTGCCGTTCCAGCCCGAAGTTCTGCGCCTCCGAGTCGTTCAGGGACGTAACCACGTTCCAGGCGATGCGGCCTCCGCTGAAGTGGTCCAGCGTGGCGAACAGCCGGGCCACGTGGTAGGGCGCGTAGTAGGTGGTGGAGTAAGTGGCGCCGATGCCCAGGTCTTGCGTCGCCAGAGCCATCACCGTCGCCACCGTGGCCGCGTCCAGCTTGACCACCCGGACGCCATGCTCCACCGCCAGGTCAAAGGAATCGGCGTAGCGGCTGGGCATCGCGAGCCGGTCGTCAATAAACGCCAGGTGAAACTTGCCCGACTCCAAAATGCGGGCAATGTCCTGGTAGAAAGCCGGGGAAAGAAAGTCCTGCCGGGTTTCCGGGTGACGCCACGAACCGGGGTAGTTGGAGCAATTAGACGCCTGGATGAAACCTACCAGGGTCATTTGGCGGGCGGGATTCCCGGAATCCATCGCACTATCCGCAGCGTCTGCAACGTCTAATGAGGTCATGCCGCCTCCGGGGCCAGCGTTTCCGGCAGTCGGTTGGTGGAGTTGATAGAATAACGGCGTTATTTTACCGCAGGAGGCAGGCTTTGCTGATAACCAGGATTTACACCGGAGACGATGGGCAGTCCCATTTTGAGGAAATGGAGACCGAAGGCCACCCCTGGGCCGAGTCCCTGGGCGCGATTACCAGCATCCGTTTTCGGGTGCAGGAACCGGGAACTTTCAGCGACTGGCACCAGGAATCCCGCCGCAACTACATCATAACCCTTTCCGGGGAGGGCGAAATCGGCATCGGCGACGGCGCTCTGCGGCGTTTCGGCCCCGGCCAGGTCATGCTGGTGGAAGACCTGACCGGCCAGGGTCACACCACCCGCGTAAGCAGCGACGAACCCCGCATCTCCATAGCCATACCCCTGGCCAACCAAACGCCGGGCAGTTAGCGGGTATGGGATAAACTGAGTTTCACCCCGAAATCCTCTCCCCCATCAAGACGCGTGATGCAAATTAACGATTGAAAAAGTACAGGAACGGCTCCAAGGAGTGCAAGCTGGCCTTCCCAAGAATTACGTCGGGGGAACGGCGTCAGTGCTGCGGCGTCAGCTTGCATTACGCTTCTGATGGCGCAAGGGGCTATTGGGGGCCAGGCCGGGGCCGGCGGGCGAAGAGAAATAGGACACCGCCGAGGAAGTTCAACCCCGCCAGAGCCAGGAAGGCCCAGGTGTAGGCCCCGTATTCGTCCCGGATGTATCCGGCAAAAGGCGAGGACAAAAGCAGCAAGATATTCATCGGCACGGTGGACAGTCCCAGAATCTTGCCGAAGGAACCCCGGCCAAAATACTCGCCGCGAATCGCCGTGGTCAGCGGGTTGCGGCCCCCGAATCCCGCGCCGAACAGCACGGCGAACAGGTAGAACATGGGCAGCGACGATGCGAAGGTCAACAGTACCACCGCCCCGGCCTGCAACGTCGTGAATCCGAACAGCGCCAGGTTCTTGGGAACCCGGTCGCCCAGGTAGCCGCCGGCCAGTTGGAATATCATCGCTACCCCGGTGTAAACCGCCACTATCCAGCCGGTAGTCTCAACGTCGAATCCCTTGTCCTTCAACAGCAGACCCAAGTGGGTCATTATCGCCAGAATCACCATCGAGGTGAAACCGTGGCCGAAGGAGATGAGCCAGAAGGCCGGGGTGCGGATGGCCTGGGACGCCGACAGGTCGTTGGAAACCGCCGGAGCGGTGGCCGTCGCCGCCTGCGCTGCGCCGGCGGGGGAGGTTGACGCCACTGGCCGGCGGGGCGCCGGCGTCGTGGGCGGACGGTCGCGGATGGCGCGGGATATGGGGAAGGCCAGGGCCAGCGTAACCACCGCCATGACCAGAGCGGTCAACTGCCAGCCCAGCCGGTCCTGGTCGGGGTTGACGGCCCAGGCAATCGCCGGAACCAACACCAGGGCGCCCAGCCGGCTGCCCACGTTGGCCCATCCCATAGCCGTGGCCCGGCGTTGCGTGAACCAGTTGTTCAACCCGGTCATCAGGGGCAGCCAACTGCCCAAACCCTGCCCCAAGGCCATGACCACGAAGGCAACGTAGAACATCCACAGGTTGTCCACCCGCCAGAAGATGAGGAAACCCACGCCGAGAATGAGCAGGCCCATGAGTACCATGCGACGGGCGCCCAGCTTGTCGGTCAGGTAACCCTCGATGGGGCCCATCAACCCGCCCTCGATGCGGGTCAGGGTCAAGGCCCAGCCAAGTTGGGTGCGCGTCCAGCCGAAATGGGCCTCCAACGCCACCGACCAGACGGTCATGGCATGGTACAGGGGAACGGTGGCGATGGTCATGGTCAGGCCGGTGA
This sequence comes from Dehalococcoidia bacterium, assembly GCA_963665735.1. Classification (GTDB taxonomy): domain Bacteria; phylum Chloroflexota; class Dehalococcoidia; order Lucifugimonadales; family UBA3495; genus CATOSK01. The sequence continues at coordinate 3,179,429 of OY762444.1, forward strand.
GGGCCACCAGCCACCAACCGTAATAGACGCCCTTGACCCGGTGGGCGGCGGCGCCGGCTTGGGAAGCGATGCGCAAGATTTTCCTTAATCCCGCTCCTTGCTGGCCGGTTGGGATGGCAGCCTTGGCGAAGGGGGCGGGTTCGGTCGCGTTGGGATGCGGGGACTGGGAACGCGGCGACGGGAGAGCCAGGGGCAACTAGTCGCCGTTGGTTTCTGACGCCGCCGGTTCCTGATGATAGAAGGGGAGACGAAATTCGTCAACGGCGGGCGAATATGGGAAACCGCCTTGTTTCGGAGAGGCATTGCAATTACGTCCGTCCGTTGCTAGTGTCCAAGCACCACCCCGCGCCGGTTGACACCAGAAAGCCACCGCCACATCAGAACCGATGGTCCAGGCGGCCAAAGGGGCAGGACTGACCCCGTGGACAGCATGAATCGAAGGAGAAGCCAGTGAGCGCCCTGAACATCAGCAGCTTCATTTGGGGGATAGCCGACGACGTTTTGCGCGACGTTTACGTGCGGGGCAAGTACCGCGATGTCATTCTGCCCATGACGGTCATCCGACGCCTGGACGCCGTGCTGGAACCAACCAAGGATGCCGTGCTCCGAATGAAGAAACAGTTGGACGCCGCCGGCATAGCGAATCAGGACGCTGTCCTGCGCCAGGCCTCCGGCGAGGCTTTCTACAACACTTCGGCCTTCCGGCTCCGCGACCTGGCATCCCGCTCCCGGCAACAGCAATTACGGGCGGACTTCGAGGCGTACCTGGACGGCTTCTCCCCCAACGTCCAGGAAGTCCTGGAAAAGTTCCGCTTCCGCAACCAGATACCGACGCTGGTGGAATCCGACGCGCTGGGCTTTCTGCTGGAAAAGTTCCTGGACAATTCCGTCAACCTCAGCCCCCGGCCAACGCTGAACGGCGATGGCTCGGTGCGTCTGGAAGGTCTGGACAATCACGGCATGGGAACGGTATTCGAGGAACTAATCCGGCGGTTCAACGAAGAAAACAACGAAGAAGCCGGGGAGCACTTCACTCCGAGGGACGTGGTGCAGCTCATGGCGAGGTTGGTCTTTCTGCCCGTCGCCGATGCCGTCCGGTCCGGCACCTACCTGGTCTATGACGGCGCTTGCGGCACCGGCGGGATGCTCACCGTTGCGGAAGATACGCTGACGCAACTGGCCGCCGAGGGCGGCAAGGAAGTTTCCGTCCACCTGTATGGGCAGGAAGTCAACCCGGAGACTTATGCCATCAGCAAGGCCGACCTGATTCTGAAAGGCGAAGGGGCCGAAGCCGACAATATGCAGTACGGTTCCACCCTATCAGCCGACGCCTTCCCCGCCCATGAGTTCGACTTCATGCTTTCCAACCCGCCCTACGGCAAGAGCTGGAAGGCCGACATGGACCGCCTGGGCGGACGCGGTGACGTCAAGGACGCCCGCTTTATCACGGAATACGACGACAACCCGGATTACTCCCTCATCACCCGCTCCAGCGACGGCCAGCTGATGTTCCTGGCCAATATGCTGAGCAAGATGAAGCGGGATACTCCCCTGGGCAGCCGTATCGCCGAAGTCCACAACGGCAGTTCCCTGTTCACCGGCGACGCCGGGCAGGGCGAAAGCAACATCCGCCGTTGGATTATCGAAAACGACTGGCTGGAGGCCATCGTGGCCCTGCCCCTCAGTATGTTTTACAACACCGGCATCGCCACCTACATCTGGGTACTTGGCAACCGCAAGGCGGAGCATCGCCGGGGCAAGGTGCAGCTTATTGACGCTACCCAATGGCACACGCCGCTGCGCCGCAACCGGGGCAGCAAAAACTGCCAACTGTCCGACGAGGACATCCGGCGCATCTGCGACGCCTTCCTGAGTTTCGAGGAAACGGAGCAGTCAAAGATTTTCCCCAACCAGGCTTTCGGCTACTGGAAAGTCACCGTAGAGCGTCCTCTGCGGCTGGAGGGAATAGACCCGGAAAGGGCCTACACCGCCAGGGAGATAAAGGCGCTCAAAGACGAAGGAAAACGCTCGGAAACCGCGCCCCCGGTCATTCGCCGGATTCACCGCAGAGGCGCCGAGGCCGACCCGTTGCGCGGCCTGTTCCCGGCTACCATCAACGGCCAGCCCGCCGTAATCGAATACGAACCGGATGCCGAGTTGCGCGACACCGAGCAGGTGCCGCTGCTCCACGAGGGCGGCATCGAAGCCTTCCTGTGTCGGGAAGTTCTGCCCTACGCCCCGGACGCCTGGCACGTCCCCGGCAGCGTCAAAATCGGCTACGAAATCAGCTTCACCCGCCACTTCTATCGGCCCCAGCAGTTGCGTCCGTTACAGGCGATAAGGGCTGATATAATGGCATTAGAGCGGGAGACGGAGGGGCTGCTGGTGGAGATAATTGAATAACGGACCGGCCAGGCTTCCGCACACAGAGGGGAATCTATGCCAACTCTCAATATCTTCGTGAGTTTCGAGTTCGACAAAGACAAAGACCTCCAGAATAACTTTTACGCGCAGGCCAAGCGCCAGACCAATCATCGCATTCGCGACTGTTCGCTCCATGAGTCATATCCGACCGATGCTTGGAAGAACAAAGCCAGGAACGCCATACGCCCATGCGACGTCGTAGTAGTCTTGATTGGCGAGGATACCCACAATGCGCCCGGTGTAATTGTGGAGACCGACATTGCCCGCAGTTTCCACAAGCCCATCATCCAGGTCAGGCCCCAGGGCCGGACATATAACGGGCTAACCCGCCTTGGTGAGCCAATACCCTGGCGATGGAGCCGCATCAATACCGAATTAGAACGAGTAGCCAGTCGGAGTAGTTGAATGCTTCTGGCAAACATCGGGAGGCAATCGTATGAATGAGCCGGCGCAGCTAAATCGCGAATCCCCCGCCGTGCAAAAGCACCTGGAGATAAATCAAAACATCATTATGCACATGGCGGGGAACAGCCGCTCCTGCAAAGTATGGTGCATCACCCTCGTTTCAGCCGTCCTGGTGCTGGTAGCTCAAACCGGAGAGGCAAACCATGCCCTGATAGCATTAGGCCCGTCGGCCCTGTTTTACGTTTTGGATTCCTATTACCTGGCGCTGGAACGAGGGTTTCGACAGTCATTGCAACGCTTTGTCCAGCGGCTCCATGAAGGAAGTGTCTCTCCTCACGAACTTTTCGCTGTCGAAAGGGCCTATATAGGTTCGATACCGAGGGAAACCCTTTCGGCAATGTTGAAGTCCTTTTCGGTCGTACCTTTCTACTCGGTGATAGTCGCCACGGTGTTGCTGGCCTGGTTGCTGATTTTCTAATGGGAGCAGGCTTATGCCCACCCCCCAACCCTACCCCGCCTATAAGTCCTCCGGCGTCCCCTGGCTCGGCGACGTGCCGGAACATTGGCAGGTCTTGCCTAGCCGTGCAATCTTCACTGAAACAAACGAGCAAGGCCATCCAAACGAGCAGATGTTGTCAGTCACGATAGCCGAAGGAGTCATTCGTCAGCAGACACTTTTGCGAGATGCTTCCAAGAAAGATGGTTCACGGCTTGATAAATCTGCCTACAAGTTCGTTCTCCCCGGTGATATTGTTTACAATAAGATGCGTGCATGGCAAGGTGCTGCGGGTATGTCGAGGTTTAGAGGAATCGTAAGCCCGGCTTACGTCGTGCAAAGGCCTCGCCCTGGGGCTGCCCCGCTCTATTTCCACAGACTGCTGAGAATCCCGGCATTCGCGACCGAGGCCGAGAGATGGTCATACGGCATCGCTTCCGATATGTGGAGTCTCCGCCCAGAGCATTTCAAGATGATCCAGTTCCCCCTGCCGCCCCTCCCCGAACAAGCCGCCATTGTGCGCTACCTGGGCCATGCCGACCGGCGCATCTGCCGCTACGTGGGCGCCAAGCGAAAACTCATCGCCCTGCGGGAGGAGGAGCGGCAGGCCGTCGTTAACCAGGCCGTCACCCTCGGCCTGGACCCCAACGTCCCCCTCAAACCCTCCGGCGTTGACTGGCTGGGCGACGTGCCGGCCCATTGGGAAGTGCGGCGGCTACGGAACATCGCCGAAATGCGTGTCAGCAACGTGGACAAGCACACGCGGGAAGACGAAATTCCTGTGCGACTGTGCAATTATGTAGATGTGTACAAGAATGACCGCATCACTTCAACCATGCCCTTCATGCACGCAACAGCCTCGCCGGATGAGATAGGAAGGTTCCGGCTCAATCGCGGTGACGTTCTTGTGACCAAAGACTCCGAGACTTGGGATGACATTGGCGTTCCGTCTCTGGTTGCGGAATCAGCCGATGACCTAATTTGTGGGTATCACCTAGCCTTGTTGCGGCCATCCAGAGAAATGTTAGGGGCTTATCTGTTCAGAGCATTGGAAAGTAAGCCGGTAGCGTATCAGTTTCATGTAAAGGCGAATGGTGTCACACGGTATGGCCTGACCCACCTGGGTATTCAATCAGTCAGGATTCCCTTACCACCCCTTGCCGAACAAGCCGCCATCGTTGAATACCTCGACAAGGCCACCGCCGACATTGACGCCGACATAGCCCGCGCCCGCCGCCAGATAGAGCTGCTGGAAGAGTACCGCACTCGCCTGGTGGCCGACGTGGTTACCGGCAAGCTGGACGTGCGGGCGGCGGCAGCCCGGCTGCCGGAGGAATCCGGAGGAGAAGAACCCGAAGCATACCCTTGAGCCGGGAACACCGGCTTCACTATACTGTGAATCACAGTTCCTGTGAGGGCAGCCCATGAAGAACATCACGGTATCCGTTGACGAGGAGACCCATAGGTTGGCGCGCATCCGAGCGGCGGAGTTGGATACATCGGTTTCGGCGTTGGTCAGGCAGTTCCTGCGAAGCCTGATAGGAAGCAGTTCCGTAGTCATCGTATCCGTTGACCGGAACGAAAAAGAAGCAACCGTAGAGTTGCGTCCGCGAGACTTGGACGAAGTGCTTGCGGACTTCGATGCCCGGGGTGTAGGAGTGTCGGAAAGGCTGACCCGCGAAGAGCTGTATGACGAGGCGATAAATGGCCCCAACCCGCTTCGCTGATACTAACGTGTTGCTCTATGCCGTCAGCCCATTGCCGGAAGAGGCCGACAAACGCCGCCGGGCCCGTGACTTGTTGAGGCGGCCCGATCTGGCGGTCTCGGTGCAGGTATTTCAGGAGTTCTACCACCAGGCAACACGCCCCACACGCCCAGGGCGTTTGACCCGCGACGATGCGTTGGCCTTTCTGGGGACTCTCCTAAGATTCCCTGTCCAGGATGTCACGCTTGACCTATTCCGGGAAGCAACAGCTATCAGCCGCCGCTATCAGCTGTCATATTGGGACGGCGCGATTCTGGCGGCGGCCCGCGCCTTGGGATGCGAGGCGGTCTATTCCGAAGACCTGAGCGCACAGCAAGACTACGATGGCCTGCGGGTGATAAACCCCTTCGGTGAAGGAGTGGAGGCCAGATGACCACCGACACCACCGAACACGGCCTGGAGCGGCGCATCGTTGCCCTGCTCACCGCCATCCCCGACCCGGAACCGGACCCGGGGAAATCGGCGGAACGTCCCGCTGCCTACTCTGTCGGCTGGCTTCCCGGCAGCCCGGAGGACTATGACCGGGAGTTTTGCGTTGACCTGGCCCAGCTATCCGTCTTCCTGGGTGAAACCCAGCCCGACGTTGCGCCCTCCCTGGACTTGGCCCAGGACAGCCCGGCCCGCCGCCGGTTCCTGGCCCGTCTGCAAGGGGAAATCGCCAAGCGCGGGACCATAGACGTGCTTCGCAAGGGAATCAAGCACGGGCCGCACTCCATTGACCTTTTCTACGGCTCTCCCTCGCCGGGGAACATCAAAGCCCAAGTCCTGTATAACCGGAACCGCTTTAGCGTCACCCGCCAACTCCGCTACAGCGCGGACAACTCGCAACTTGCTTTGGACTTGGGCCTGTTCATCAACGGCCTGCCCATCGCCACCTTCGAGTTGAAAAACAGCCTTACCAAGCAGACGGTTGACGACGCCGTGGCGCAGTACCAGCGGGACCGCAACCCCCGGGAAAAGCTGTTCGAGTTCGGGCGCTGCCTGGCCCACTTCGCCGTGGACGACCACGAGGCGCGGTTCTGCACCCACCTGCGGGGCAAGGATTCCTGGTTCCTGCCCTTCAACAAAGGCTGGGATGACGGGCGCGGCAACCCGCCCAACCCTAGCGGCCTCAAGACCGATTATCTTTGGAAGGAAGTCCTGACCCGCGACAGCCTGACCAACATCATCGAGAATTACGCCCAGATTGTCGAAACCAGGGACGACAAGACCGGACGCAAGCGACGGACGCAGATTTGGCCTCGCTACCACCAGCTTGACGTGGTGCGCAAACTGCTGGCTGACGTTGCAGAGAAGGGGGCCGGGGTTAGATACCTGGTCCAGCACTCGGCCGGCAGCGGCAAGTCCAACTCCATTGCCTGGCTGGCCCACCAGTTAATCGGGCTGGAAAAGGACGATACGACTGTATTCGAAACGGTCATCGTCGTCACCGACCGGAGAATTCTTGACCGCCAGATTCGGGACACCATCCGGCAGTTCGCCCAAGTGCGTTCCATCGTGGGCCACGCCGAAACTTCCGGCCACCTCCGTTCCCTGCTGCGCGAGGGCAAGAAGATAGTCATTACCACCATCCAGAAGTTCCCCTTCATCCTGGACGCCATCGGCGACGAGCATCGGGGCCGGCGGTTCGCCATCATCATAGACGAGGCCCATTCCAGCCAGGGCGGGCGCGCGTCGGCGTCCGTCTCCGCGGCGTTGGGAGAGGCCGGCGCGGAAGAGGACGAGGATACCGCCGAGGACAAGATAAACCGGCTGATGGAGTCCCGGAAGCTGCTGACCAACGCCAGTTACTTCGCCTTCACCGCCACCCCGAAGAACAAGACCCTGGAGATTTTCGGCGCCCCGGAACCCGAGGGCGGCAAGACCAGGCATATCCCCTTTCATTCCTACACCATGAAGCAGGCCATCCAGGAAGGCTTCATCATAGACGTGCTGGAAAATTACACCCCCATATCCAGCTATTACCGGCTGGTCAAGACGGTGGAAGGCGACCCGGAGTTCGACACCAAGCGGGCATCAAAGAAGCTGCGCCGCTACGTCGAAAATAACGAACACGCCATCCGCCTGAAGGCCGAAATCATGGTTGACCATTACCATGAGCAGGTGGACGGGCTGCGCAAGCTGGGTGGACAGGGACGGGCGATGGTGGTCACGGGCAGCATTGAGCGGGCCATCGGCTACTTCCACGCCATCCGCGACTATCTGGCCGAGCGCAAGAGTCCCTGGCGAGCCGTCGTCGCCTTTTCCGGCGAGCATGAATACGCCGGCGAGAAAGTAACCGAGGCGTCCCTCAACGGCTTCTCGGCGAACTTGATAGCCGACAAAATTCAGGAAGACCCCTACCGTTTCCTGGTGTGCGCCGACAAGTTCCAAACCGGCTACGACGAACCGCTGCTTCACACCATGTACGTGGACAAGGTGCTGTCCGGCGTAAAGGCAGTACAAACCCTTTCCCGCCTGAACCGGGCGCACCCCAAGAAGCATGACGCCTTCGTGCTGGACTTCGCCAACGACGCCGACACCATTGAAGCGGCTTTCGCCGACTATTACCGGACTACGATTCTTTCGGAAGAGACGGACCCGGACAAGCTGCACGACCTGAAGGCAACCCTTGACGGCTACCAGGTCTATAACCCGGCGCAGATTGACAAGTTTGTAGAACGCTATCTGGCCGGGGAAGACCGGCAGCGGCTTGACCCCATTCTGGACAATTGCGTGGCGGCCTACCGGGAGCAACTGGACGAAGATGGACAGGTGGACTTCAAGGGCCGGGCCAAAGCCTTCCTCCGCACCTACGCCTTCCTGGCCTCCATCGTGCCGTACACCAACGCCGAATGGGAGAAACTCTCCATCTTACTGACCTTTCTTGTCCCCAAGCTGCCCGCCCCGGTAGAAGAGGACCTGTCCAAGGGCATCCTCGAATCCATAGACATGGACAGCTACCGGGTGGAGAAGCAGGCAGTTCAGGACATCCAACTTCCCGACAGTGACGCGGAGATAGACCCGGTTCCCGCCTCCGGCGGCGGCCAGAAGTCCGAAGCGGAAATGGACCGGCTATCCAACATCATCCGGGACTTCAACAACCAGTTCGGCAACATCGAGTGGAAGGACAAGGACAAGATAGACCGGGTGTTAGCTTTGGAACTGCCGACGAAGGTAGCTGAAGACGTGGCATATCAGAACGCCATGTCCAACTCAGACCGGCAAAACGCCCGGGTCGAACATGACCGGGCCTTGCAACGCGCCATGACCGACCTGGTGAACGACCATACCGACCTGCTGGCTGACTACCTCGAATTGTTCAAGCAGTTCAGCGACAACGAATCGTTCCGCCGATGGTTGTCGGAGATGATCTTCGCAGCGACCTACGTCGGAGCCGCCGGTGGCGGTGGCGCCGTAAGCAAGGCGGGTTAACCAACGCAAGCCGGTCCTTTTCCGACGAACACCTCGAATCCCGTTGTCGTTCACCCTTGTTGTGTCGTTGGGAGGCTGTCCTATGGGATGCAACGGTCGGGAATAACGGTCTGCGGAGGGGGCAAGTCCCGAAACCCAAGATAAAACCTCAAAATCAACCAAGCAGAGGCTCGCCAAACAGCCGCATAGACCCGCCCAAACCTCTCCCCAAGTGTCCAAAATCGTCCAAAACAGCGCATCCATCGCTCAACACGGACACCTCTGAACACAAACTAAGGAATTTCCCCTGACAACTACCCCTTTACCAAAAGAGATTGCCCCTTCTCCCCGGGGGTAGGGGCGCGGCCTAGTGCCCGCCCAGGGTTGGAAAAAAATTGCGCCCAATCCCCCTAATTGAATCGCCCCGGACGCCGCACTATAATTGGGCCATCTCCCGTCGCTTATGTGAAACAATCTCCCAACCGGCGGCGGGTTTAGGGGCCGACCCTGGCGTTCCCACAGGACTAATTCCAGCATCCCAAGTTTTAGGAGGTTGCCGCGATGGACCCGGTAATCAGAAACATCTCCGACGCCATGCCGGCCGACGGTTCGCCGGCCCGGTTGATTAGCCTGGCTGACAATCCGCCCACCTGCACCCTGACCTTCTCCCGCATTCCCCCCGGCGGCACCAGTTCCCACCACATCCACGAATGGGAACACGAAGTCTATATCATCAAAGGCTCCGGCACCCTCATCTGCGACGGCAACGAGTACCCGGTCAAGGCCGGCGACGCCATGTATATCCCCGGCAACGTGGACCACTACACCCTGAACAACGGCGACGACGGCGACATTGACCGCATCGAAGTCAACCCCCTCATCGCCGCCCAGAGCGGCGGGGCGCAGAACGATGGCGGAGAAGGCACCGGCCAGCCCCCGGTCATCAACAACCACGCCGACCTGGACCGCTCCGTCGGCCACGTGTTGCTGGGCAGCAAGGACGGCGTTCCCAACTACGTCATGCTCCACAACGACCCCATGCCCCCCGGCGCCGTCAGCCACGCCGCCGAGGGCGGTCACACCCACCCCTGGGAGCACGTCATCTATGTGCTGGAAGGCGAGGCCAGCATCGTCTGCGAAGGCACCACCCACAACGTCAAGGCCGGCGACGCCGTGCTGGTGCCGCCCAACGTCTTCCACCAGTGGCGCAACGACACCCAGACCACCCTTTCCCGCGTCACCTTCAACCCCATCGCCTCCGAATCGGCGGAACACTAAGGGATGTACGAAAAACCCCCACCCTCTTGGCAGGGCCATCCAAAAACCCCCTCCCCCTACCAGGGGGAGGGTTGGGGAGGGGGTAAACCCAATAACCAACCAAAAGCAACCAAAAAGGAGGTAACGTCTATGGAACCCGTAGTCCGCAACTTCAGAAACGTTTACACTCCCGAGGGGCCGGGGGCCAGGCTGGTCGGGGTCAACGACAACCCCAACACCTGCACCCTCAGCTACTCCGAGATTTACCCCGGCAAGACCAGTTCCCACCACATACACGAATGGGAGCATGAGGTCTATATCATCAAAGGCTCCGGCACCCTGGTCTGCGACGGCAACGAATACCCGGTCAAGGCCGGCGACGCCATGTTCATCCCCGGCAACGTGGACCATTACACTCTGAACAACGGCGGCGAAGGCGTCATGCGCCGCATCGAGATTAACCCCCTGGTCGCCTCCCAACCCGGCGCGCCCCGGGGCGAAGGCGGACAGGGCGGCGGCTCCGGCCAGCCCCCGGTCATCCGCAACCACGCCGACCTCAACGCCGAAACCGGCAGCCGCATCCTTGGCCCCGCCGACGGCGTTCCCACCTACTTGATGCTCTACAACGGCGCCATGCAGCCCGGCGCGGTCAGCCACGCCGAAACCGGCGGCCATACCCACCCCTGGGACCACGTTGTCTTTGTGCTGGAAGGCCACGGCACCCTGGTTTGCGACGGCAAGGATTACTTGGTGGCCGAAGGGGACGCCGTGCTGGTGCCGCCCAACACCCTGCACCAGTGGAAGAACGACAGCGACCTGCCAATGGTGCGCGTCACCTTCAATTCCCTGGACTCCGCCGCCCACGAATAACGCCTACCCTACCCTCAATCGTCATTCCGCCGTAGGGGCGCACGGCCGTGCGCCCCTACCGCCCAGACCTCAACCGTCATTCCGGCGAAAGCCGGAATCCAGAAGTTCTTGCCAATGCCAACATACATAAAGGCAAGGAGTCCTGGATACCGGCCTGCGCCGGTATGACGGGCTAGTCGGCTAAGAACCCGTGTCAGAAAATCCCCTCCCCCTACCAGGGGGATCGCTAGGGAGGGGTGCATCCCCCCAAGGAGAGCTTGACTTGATACCGTTAATCCGCAGCCTTAAAGACGCCTACAACCCCGCAGACCGCCGCGCCCGTCTGGTGACGCTGGGCGACAACCCACCCACCTGCACCCTGACCTACTCGGAAATTCCCCCCAGCCAAACCAGTTCCCACCACATCCACCAATGGGAGCATGAGGTCTATATCATTCAAGGTTCTGGCGTCCTGGTCTGCGACGGCCAGGAATACCCGGTCAAGGCCGGCGACGCCATGTTCATCCCGCCCAATGTTGACCACTACACCTTGAACAATGGCGGCGACGGCGACATTCACCGTATCGAAGTCAACCCTCTGGTAGCCGCCCAACCCAGCGCGCAACGTGGCGAAGGCGGACAGGGCGGCGGTTCCGGCCAACCCCCGGTCATCCGCAACCTCAGCGAAATTGACCAAACCGACGGCCCGGCCCGCCGCATCCTCGGCCCGGAGGACGGCGCTGCCAACTACGTCATGGCCTACCGGGGATTAGACCCCGGCAGCACCGCTCCCAAGCATATCCACGCCGGGGAACACATGGGCTTTGTCATTCAAGGGACGTGCATCTTGCAGGTTGACGGCGTTGATTACCCGGTGGCCGAAGGCGACGCTGTGCTGGTGCCGCCCAACGCCGAACACGAATGGCGCAGCAACAGCGACCAGAAAGCCGCCTGGCTGGTCTTCAACCCCGCCTGACGCTTTGAAAATTGCTGCCCCAAAAATCCCCTCCCCCTAGCAGGGGGAGGGCTAGGGAGGGGGTGCCTCCCCTCACTCCAAACCCAGCGTCGCCTTCTCCGGTTTTTCCAGCAAGCTCAGGAACGCCGTTTCGTCCAGCACCGGCGTTCCCAGCCGGGTGGCGGTGTCCACCTTGGAACCGGGAGACTCCCCCGCCACCAGGTAGCTGGTCTTGCGCGTCACCGACGACGTAGCCGCCGCTCCCAACGACTTGACCTTCCCTTCTGCCTCCCGCCGGGTCATGGAGGACAGCGTTCCGGTAACTACGAAGGTCAACCCTATCCACGGCTGGGGGGAATCGTCCGGCTCCGGCAGTTCGTGTTCCAGCTTGACGCCCCCCTGGGCCAGCTTTTCAATGACCCGACGGTTGCCCTCAGCCTGGAAGTAGTCAACGATGCTGTCGGCGATTTTCGGCCCGATGCCAGGTATCTGGGTCAAGTCCTCCGCCGGGGCGTCCATCAACTGCCCCAAGCTGGCGTAGCGGTTGGTCAGCAATTCCGCAACTTCCGAACCGACGTGGAAGATGCCCAGTGCGAACAGAATCCGGGGCAGCGCCCGTGTCTTGCTGGCCTCCACGTTGGCGATAATCTTGTTGGCCAGCACCTCCCCCATCCGTTCCAGTTGTATCAACTGCGCCGGGGCCAGCGTGTAAAGGTCTGCCACGTCCTTGACCAGTCCTTCGTCAATCAGGATGCGGCACCACTGCTCCCCCAAACCCTCAATGTCCATCGCCCCCCGGCTGACAAAGTGCTTGAGCAGCTCGAAGAACTGGGCCGGGCAGGAAGTGTTGGGACAGCGGTGCATCGCCTCCCCTTCATCCTTGACAATTCCGGAGGCGCAGATGGGACAGGATTCCGGCATGGCAAAAACCTTTTCCTCCCCGGTGCGCCGGTCAACGATGGGAGCAACCACCTGGGGAATAACGTCGCCGGCCCGCTCCACCACCACCCAATCGCCAATGCGGATGTCCTTGCGCTGGATGTCCTCGGCGTTGTGCAGCGAGGCGTTCTTGACGGTGGCCCCGCTGACCACCACCGGCTCCAGCATGGCGTAGGGGTTCAAGCTGCCGGTGCGCCCCACGTTGATGCCGATGTCCACCAGCCGGGTGGTGGCCCGTTCCGCCGGAAACTTGTAGGCGATGGCCCAACGGGGTTCCCGGCCCACCACGCCCAAGGAGTCTTGCAGGCCGAAGGGGTTGACCTTCACCACCACGCCGTCGGCTTCGTAACCCAAATCGTGCCGTGTCTCAACCCATTCCCGGTAGTAGTCCTCCACCTCGCCCACGCTGCCGCACAAGCGGTTGTGGGGGTTGACCCGGAAACCCAGGGACTTCAACCACTCCAACGCCTCCCAATGGTTGTCCGGGTGGGGCGCGCCGTCGGAATGAATCAGGCTGTAAACCCAGATTTGCATATTGCGCTCGGCGGTGATGCGGGAATCCAGGTTGCGGATAGTGCCGGCCCCGGAGTTGCGGGGGTTGGCGTACAGCGGTTCACCCCGCTCGGCCCGATGTTCATTCAGCCGCCGGAAACTCTCCAGTGGCATATAAACTTCCCCGCGCACTTCCAGAAAGGGGGGATAGTCCCCCATCAAGGTCAGGGGAATGCTGCGGACGGTGCGCAGGTTCTGGGTCACGTCCTCGCCGGTTGTCCCGTCGCCCCGGGTTGCGCCCTGAACCAACGCCCCGTCCTGGTAGGTCAGGCTGACGGCTAGGCCGTCAATCTTCAGTTCGCAGACCATCGGAAAGGCCATGCCGTCCAGCAAGCCGCTGACCCGGCGATACCACGCTTGCAGGGAGTCCAGGTCGAAGGCGTTGCCTAGGCTCAACATGGGTTGACGGTGCTGCACCTGGGTAAAGCCGTCGGCGGGGGCGGCCCCCACCCGCTGCGTCGGCGAGTCGTCGGTCAGTAGTTGGGGATGCTCCGCCTCCAGCGTCCGCAGTTCCTCTATAAGCCGGTCATATTCCTGGTCGCTGATTAACGGGTCGTCCAGCACGTAATAACGATGGTTGTGAAGGTTGATTTCCCGGCGCAACTGCTCCACCCGCTCCGAAATCCCGGCGTTTACCATGACCGTCCGCCCCCTGGCAATCAAGCTGGCGTCAGTATAATATCCGCCGCCGAATCCGGGTAAGCGCATACTGACACACGGTTGACAAGGTTTAAGCGCATGGACTCCAGGATGGCCGTCAACCCCGAAATCCCCGTCCCCTACCAAGGGCTTGCCGGGGCAGGTAAGTATGAACAGGGTTTGAGGAAAGGGGAATCGCCCGGCAATCGGGCACTGGGTTTCGTGGAAGCAACCTCAATGCCGGATGTCTGTGGCGCCCCTTCCAGCCCCATACTGCCAGATGACCTGGGACTGCCGCGTACCACCCAGGGACCACGATGCCGGCGGGCAGGGGGGTCAGCGTGTTCCGATGGGAATCAGTTGCCTGCCCACCTCTTGGGTCGAGGCCGGTTGTGGCGCCAGCTCTAGATGCGGCCCGAACCCTGACTTGGGCCGCTGCCAACCATCCACCCAATCCAGCCCCATCCTACTTGATACATCCATGCCTACCCCTGTAAGCCGTCAAAGGGGAGGGGATTTTTGCATCTCCTCTGAGTATTGGTATTATAGGGTAGGTGTTTCCGTTCGGACGGGCATTTTGTTTTTAAGGAGGCGACGGTATGGCGAGAATCGCGGCGGCGCAGCGGGATACGGTGCCCACGGAGCAGTTGGGGGCTTTTGACGAATTTGTCGCAGAACGGGGAGGCGTACCAGAGGGCGGCCCGCTTTCGGTGATGATTAACGTGCCGGAACTCATCAAGCGGGGGGAGCATTTGCGGGCTTACCTGCGGGGCGACGAGTCCAGCCTGCCGTTGCAGGCGCGGGAGTTGGGGATGATTTTGACGGCGCGGGAAATGGATTGTCCATACATCTGGAACGCCCACGCCGCTTTGGCCCGGCAGTCAGGGTTGAGGGATGAGTTGGTGGACAATCTTCGGGATAAGAAGGAACTGTCCGGGCTTTCCAGAGAGGAATCGGCGTTGATTAACTACGGGCGGGAGTTGTTCCGAACCCGCCAGGTCAGCGAAGAGACTTTCAGCGAAGCGCAGGCGGTTTTCGGCGTGCGGGGGTTGGTGGAGTTGACGAACCTGCTGGGCTATTACTGCTGCCTGGCGTTCAACATCAACGCCTTTCAGGTGGGGTTGCCGGAGGGGGCCAGCGAGCTGCCGTTGCCGGTGTAGGATGCGGGGCATTTGGTTACGGGTAGTGGGGCCAGGGGAGGATGTTGGGGTGGATTCCCGCTTTCGCGGGAATGACGGTTGTTGGGGGGCCAACGTCGGCACTGGCGAGGATTCCTGGATTCCGGCTTTCGCCGGAATGACGGTTATACCGGGGCCGACGTTGGGCTTGGCAAGGATTTCTGGATTCCCGCTTTGGCGGGAATGACGGTTGTTGGGGGGCCAAGGGCGGCACCGGCGAGGATTTCTGGATTCCGGCTTTCGCCGGGGTGACGGTTATTGTTCGTCGGCTATTGGGTCAACTGAGTTGAGCTATCGGGCGGCTTGGCGGGCCGAATGAGGGGCTGTTGGGGGTGAAGGTGGCGTCCCAGGCAGGATTCGAACCCGCGACCCGCTGCTTAGAAGGCAGCCGCTCTGTCCCCTGAGCTACTGGGACGGGATTTGCCGATGGTGGCTTTTTTCGATTATAGCAGGTTGGGGCGCGGGTTTTCATCCGGGTCTTGACGCCGGAATGCGGGGTAATGGGTTTTGGCGTTGGGGAAGTTGGCGTTGATGGAAGGGGAGGATGGCAAGGTTTTCACCCCCACCCTAACCCTCCCCCTCGAAGGGGGAGGGGATTTTTCGCACATCCTTAGCGGAAGGGGATGTTTCCACGTGCCAGTTTAGATGTCCAGGTTCTTTACGGTTAGGGCGTTGGCCTGGATAAAGCTCTTGCGCGGGGCCACCGCCTCGCTCATCAGGGTGGAGAAAACGTCTTCCACCTCTACCTGGTCGTCAATGTTCACCCGCAGCATCTGGCGGGTTTCCGGGTTCATGGTGGTGTCCCAAAGCTGGTCGGGGTTCATCTCTCCCAGCCCCTTGTAACGCTGCACCTGGACACCCCGGCGGCCGCTGGCCTTTTTCAGCAGGTCGTCCTTTTGTTCCTCGGAGTAGGCGTAGTTAATCTGGCGTCCGGACTGCACCCGGTACAGGGGCGGTTGGGCGATATAGAGATACCCGGAGTCAATCAGGGCCTGCATCCGGCGGAAAAAGAAGGTCAGCACCAGGGTGCGGATGTGAGAGCCGTCAACGTCGGCGTCGGTCATAATGATAATCTTGTGGTATCTGACTTTGGCCGGGTCGAAGTCTTCGCCCTCCCCGGCGCCCACGGCGGCGATGATGGACCGGATTTCTTCGTGTCCCAGAATCTTGTCCGGCTGCTGGAGCACCCGCTCCACGTTGAGAATCTTGCCCTTCAAGGGCAGGATAGCCTGGAAACTGCGGTCGCGCCCCATCTTGGCCGAACCCCCAGCGGATTCGCCTTCCACGATGTAAAGCTCCGAGCGGGCGGGGTCGCGCTCGGCGCAGTCGGCCAGCTTGCCGGGGAGGGAAGACCCGTCCAGCGCGTTTTTGCGGATGACCAGTTCCCGGGCCTTTTTGGCGGCCTCCCGCGCCCGTTGGGAGGTGAGACACTTGTCCACTATCGCCTTGCCCAACGTCGGGTTTTCTTCCAGGTAGCGGGTTAGACCCTCGGCGACGACGGACTCGACGATGCCGCGGACTTCCGCGTTGCCCAGCTTGGTCTTGGTCTGGCCCTCAAACTGGGGGTCGGTGAGCTTGACGCTGATGACCGCCGCCAGCCCTTCCCGAACATCATCGCCGATTAGGTTGGGCTGGTCGTCCTTGATGAAACCCTGGCGGCGGGTGTAGTCGTTGATGACGCGGGTAAGGGCGGAACGGAAGCCGGTCAGGTGGGAGCCGCCTTCCTGGGTGTTGATGCAGTTGGCGAAGGAATACACCGTTTCGGTGAAACTGTCGTTATACTGGACGGCTACTTCCACCGCCGTTTCGTCCACGGTTTTCTGGTAGTAGAAAGGCTCTTTCTGGATAACCTTGCGGTGGCGGTTGAGGTTCCGCACCAGGTTGGCGATGCCGCTGTCGAAGTAGTAAGTCCGCTCAACGTCGCCCCGGCGCTGGTCGGTGTGCCATTCACTGCAAAAGTTGATTTTCAGTCCCTTGTTGAGGAAGGCGATCTCCTTGAAGTGACCGACAAGGGTATCGAAATCGTACTCGATGTTAGGGAAGATGGCCGGGTCGGGCCGGAAGGAAATGGTGGTGCCGTGGAGCTTGGTTTGGGCGCACTTGACCACTTCGCCGTTGGGCAGGCCCTGGGCGTATTCCTGTTGATAGATGTGGCCGTCCCGGTGGACCTGGGCCTGGAGATGGGAGGACAGGGCGTTGACCACGGAACCGCCCACGCCGTGGAGTCCGCCGGTGACTTTGTAGGCGCCGCCGCCGAACTTGCCGCCGGCGTGCAGGGTGGTCATGACGGTTTCCAACCCCGACTTGCCGGTGGAAGGGTGAATGTCCACCGGAATGCCGCGCCCGTCGTCGGCCACGGAGATAAGGCCGGAGTCGTCTATGGTGATGTCCACGCGGGTGCAATACCCGGCCATCGCCTCGTCAACGGAGTTGTCCAGGACTTCGTAAATCAGGTGATGCAGGCCCCGCTGGTCGGTGCTGCCGATGTACATTCCCGGCCGTACTCTGACCGCCTCCAGCCCCTCCAGGACTTGAATGTCCTTGGAGGTGTATTCCCCGGAGGGGAGTTCTTCGGAGGGGGGGTATTCCGTAACCAGGTTCATCTGCTGCTGCATCTAGGTCTTGCACCATCCTAGACAGATTAAGCCCCGGTGGGGGCAAAGAAAAGTGAATGCGGAGAAGGCTCTACCGTTCCAATTGGTAGGGCCAATTATACCAGATTAGGCGCGTTTTTGCCCTTGATTCGCTGCGGGTTGCGGCCAGTTGGCCCCGTTGCGGTTCAATGGCCGGAATAGTAATGGCGCTGGTTTTTCAGGCTGTCCAGGGCGTATTCGACGGCCTCAAACAAGGGTCTGGGCGGGTTGTACAGGTCGAACCAACCGGATTCCGAAAAAGCGTCCGGCTCGGCCAGACGCGGCTCCTGGTTTCCGATTTCTCCAAGAAATTCTACGTCAACGTAGTGTTTACCGTAGGCGATGATGTTGCTGACGCAGAGGAAAATCAGGCTGCCGACTTCCAGGCCCAATTCCTCCCGCGCCTCCCGGCGGGCGCAGTCTTCCAGCGACTCGCCCATTTCTAGGTGGCCGCCGGCGGACGCCCAGGTAGCCTCGCCGTGGGAACCCTGACGTTTTGCCAGGAAAACCTTGCCGCCCCGGATGAACACCACGCCGACGCCCACCAGGGGCCTTGACTGTCTTGATTGCTGGGCCGCCATGCCAGCCAGTATATCACCGCAGCATGGCCCGGCGTTGATTCCATTGACATCACCAACTCTTGTCCCCAAACTGCCTTTAATCTATGGGAATCATGGGAATGGGGCGATATGGTAGCTACTGAGCAAGTAAGGGAGATTTTCGCCGATTCCCGAGTCCTATACGCCGACGCCTTGGAAATGTTGGAGCAAGACCGTATCCGCAACGCGGCAGAAAAAGCATGGGGGGCCACCAAGCGGGCCACCGACGCCCTGATACTGGCCCGCACGGGGGAGTTGCCGCCGAACACTGCCGCCACTACCCAGGGATTGCTTACCCTGTCCGGGCAATCCGATGATTATAAGCCGCTGGTGGGGCAGTATTTCATCGGCATCGGCCATTTGCACGGCTCTTGTTTCTACAACAGCAACTGCGATCCCATTGACCAGACTGTACGACGCATCCGGGAGACACTGGACTACATCAGCGACGCCGAAACGCTGGCCGGGGCATAGCGCCCTTCCAATTCCAAGGAAGAGACGATGGCTCTTGATTTGGGCGAAACCGTCATCCAGATTGACGCCGCCTCCGCCGACTTGGGCCGTAGCTACCGCCGCCGGGCCGAGGCGCTGGACAGCTTAATTGCCCAAGCCGGGCGGGTCAGCCCCGCCGAGGCCAGGGACAAGACCGAGGCCGCGGCCAACCGGCCCTTTCTGGCCGGGCGGGTGATTGACTCGTTGCTGGGGGCTTTCGCTGCTCCGCCGCTGCCGCCGGAGCGCAGGGTAATATCGGTGGACGGCTCCCACATTGACGTTGACCGGCACCTGCCCATCGGCTGCTACCTGGTCAACCTGGGCGGCTGTGTCCTGACCTACGGCTCCCGTCCCGACGCAACTTTTTTCAACCAGCCCCGGTTGTCCACCGGCCCGCAGGAGCTTTATCTTAACGACCCCGACGACCCCAACAATGAACAAGCCGTTACCGGGCTACTGCTGGGCATTCTGCGGGCCGTTCAGGAGTTGGAGCGTCTGGCGGATGAAGTGGAGGCATCACCGCCGGAAATTCCTACGCTGGCGCTGATGGACGGAACGCTGGTCTTGTGGGGGTTATCGGGCCAGGGCTACCGGCCCTTCGTGCAGCAACGGCTGCTGCACCGCCGCTATCTGCCGGCCCTGGAACGGCTGCGGCGGATGGCTCAAACCCGTCCGTTGACGGTGGCGGCTTTTGTGTCCTTGCCCCGTACTACCGAGACGGTGACCGCCATTCGGGCTTGTTTGTGTCCTTACGACGCGCGGCAGTGCGCCCGGACGTGCAACAACCGCCGAGCCGGCGGGCCGCCTTGCGACGCGGCCAACGGTTTCCTTGACCGGGAGATTTTCCAGCAAACCTTGAAACCCGGGGAACGCTCGCCTTTGTACCGCACTGCCCCGGCCACCGCGCGAGAGTACCAGGGCGACCATTCGGTCTTTTACTACTACCTGCACACCGGCCGGGAAATCGCCAGGGTGGAAATTCCCCGTTGGGTGGCGGAAAGTCCGGGGCATGGTGGAAACCCGTCCCCGCTGGACTTGGGCCACAGCCTGCTGGTGGAGCAGTGTCGGAAAGGGCAGGGCTACCCGGTAGCTATATCCGAGGCCCACGAGCAAGCGGTCATCACGGCGCAAGACCGGCGGCTTTTCCGGGAAATGGTGATGGAAACCCTGGAACGGCAGAACCTGCCCGCCTACACCTCGGAAAAGGAACGCTCGAAAGCGCGCCCGTGGTTGTGACGCTTGCCCAGCGGGAATTGGGGGGCTGATAACATCCCGGTTCGGCTGAGGGCGTTTTTTGTAGCCTGTTTCCCCCTCTGTTACACTAAACCCACGTCAATGCGCCAGTAAAGATAGCCGCCGACTCCAGAAGTCAGGCAATCCGCGAAAGGAATATCCATGCCGCAAAAAACCACCCGGCCCACCCCAAAGCGAAAAAGGGGAGCCGTTTCCATGAAAAAAGTACGGCAGGCCGTCAAAATAGTTGCTGCTGCCCGGCGTGTTGCCAAGAGCAACGCCTGATAGTTTCCAATGACAACACCAACCAACCATGTGTTCATCAATTGTCCCTTTGACGACGATTACGCCGAGTTGTTCGACGCAATGGTGTTCACCATCTATAAGTACAACTTCTACCCGCGTTGCGCCAAGGAAGTGGACGATGCCGGCGAAAACCGGCTCGACAAAATTGTGCGAATAATCCGTGAATGCAGGCTCGGCGTCCACGATATTTCCCGCACCGAACCCGACGCGGACGGGTTGCCCAGGTTCAATATGCCATTTGAACTCGGCCTGTTCCTGGGGGCCGGTAGGTTAGGTGACAGGAATCAACGTCGCAAACGCAGCTTGGTGTTTGACCGGGAACCCTACCGTTATCAGCAGTTTCTTTCCGATTTGGCGGGTCAGGACATCAGGCCGCATAATGGGCAGGCGAGGGATGTGGTAGTCGCCCTCCGAAATTGGCTCGCCTCGTACACTCCCCACTTACCCAGCGGGAGCGTTATCTGGGAAGAATATGTCGAATTCCGGGACTTACTTCCCGAATTGTGCCAAGCGGCGGAGTTGGTCCATAGCGAACTGACTTTCACCGACTACACCCGGTTGGTGTATGGTTGGCTGGAGAACCGGGAAACTCTTGATGACGTCTAACCCCCATTCCCTTCTTGCGCTTTTAACCTTTCCAGGTAGTCCAGAAATTCCTCGTAAGTGGCGAACTGGGCCACCGTTTTCAGGAACTCCCCTACTGACGCGCTGCTGCGGCGCAGTTCCTCCACTTGGCCGCCGATGGGACTTACCGACGCCGGGCTGGTGGCGTAGGTGCCGTGAAAGGCGAAATACGCCTGGTTCAACTTGCGGATTAAGTGGCCCCGTTCCACGAACATGAGCCGCTGCTCTTCCATGTATGCCTCGGCTTCTTCCACCCGGCCGGCGGCCAGCAGTTCGTCCACTTGCAGCCGAGTCCGGCGCATTTCGGTCTGGAAATTGAAGACTTGGGGTTCCGGCTCCGCTGGTGGGGGATTGGCATGAGGCCGCTGCACCGGTTGGCCGGTTAGCGATTCCAGTACGGCGTCGCCCAACTCCCGTCCGGCGATGGTGGCTACCGTTTCGTTCAGGGTCAGCATCTCCCCACTGCTGCGGAAATTGCGCCCCAAGGGTTTGAAGAACAGCCAGGCGTGCAGCCATTCGTGGGCCGCAATTTCTACGGCGTTGTGCAGCCCGTAGCTGTCGGCAACCACGCTGGGATACACCGACAAGCCCCCGGTATTGGCGACGTACACCGACCAGTCCGGTTCTGATGCGACTTGGCCCGCCCGAGAGGTAACTTGTGACAAACGGGCGGGCCGGCGCGCGGGGCCCAATGCGGCAATCTCTTCTTCCAGGGCCTCTTTTTCATCGCTGCCCAACCCCGGAGCAAGCAAATAGTCGCTCAACCGCTCGATTCGCTCCCGGGGGGAAATCACCAGCAGATGGGGCGAACTGGTGAACACGGTGTCCACCGGCGGGAAAACTCCCCCTATTCCGGCCAGCCCTTCCTGCTTCGCCACTTGGCTCAGCCGGCCTTCAATTAACTCTTCTACTTCCCCCCGTAATGCCCGTTGCCGGTCTTCTTTGCGGGCAATCTCCCGTCGCAAGGACGCCTCGTCCCGTTCCGGTCCGGCGGTGGTCGGGAACCGCAGTTGGCGTTCCAGGTTGGTCAATTCCCACCCCAACCGGAAAAACTCTTCCGCGCTCGCCAAGGAATCCGCCGACGCCTGGCCGCCGGGGGTAAACGCTGCTATCGCCCGGCGCGCCCATTTGTCGGGCAGATGAGAAAGTTCCCAGTTAACGATGCTGTAACGGTAGGGGGCCAGGGCCAATTCCACCGGGGTAGCGTCGTATTCATCCAGCCCCAACAGCAGCAGCGCCACCAGCAAGACCGCCGCCAACCGGCCCTTGCGCCTTGAACCGGGCAGCTTGGGCAGGGTTGATTTCCGCCGGAAACGCCGCATACCAACTATGCTAACACGGCGGGTTAAGGGTCGTGTCCTTGGGCCGCCCATGCGGTATTTTCAAGTTGCGGCGGCATGGCATTAAATGGCCCCGTCCCCGGCTGCCAATCCTGGCTGGCTTTGTCCTTGACACTCAAAACCCGTGGACTTAGACTTTTCACATCCCTTGCAGGCCATCTTTTGCCGGGAGTTTCGCCTTGTCCACGCCGCCGTCGTTCCTTACCGATGAGATGCGTTCCCAAGCCATCGGCGTGGAGAGCGAACCGGCCGTTTTGGAAGTGGAAAAGGGGGCCATCGCCCGTTTTGCCGAGGCCATCGGCGACCCCAACCCCAGCTATACCAACGAGGCCGCCGCCCGCCGGACTCCCCCCGTAACCTTGGTAGCGCCGCCTACCTTTCTGCGCTCCATGCGCGCCGTCCGTCCCCAGTTGCCCTTCGACATTCCCTTCGAGCGGGTGCTGGACGGGGGCAGCGCTTGGGAATACTTCCAGCCGGTGCGCGCCGGAGACATCATTACCGCCGTTGCAACCGTTACCGACATCCAGGAACGCACCGGACGGCTGGGATTGATGCTTATCGTCACCACCCGCATCACCTACTCCAACCAGTTTGACGAATTGGCGGCCACCCAGACCAATACCTCGATACGCTATTAGTAGTCCAAAATTTTGGACTGATGGGTAAACCGGGAGTCCGTTCGTGGTGAGCTTGTCGAACCATGAACGGGCGGCCCTTCAACCAGCTTAGGGCGAACGGGAAAATAACCATCATTTCAAGGTTGTTCCCTAGTAGCGCAACGGCCCACAAACCGTTGGCGGCGGGCCGGCCCAACGGCAGTTTTCCTCCCGGTTGCCAACGACCCCAACCCTCTTGAAACGCGGCGTCCCACCGTCCGCCGGTCTGAACTTCGTTTCCATCATCCGGGGCCGTATGTTAGACTGCCCAAAACCCCTTGACGCAATCCATCCTGGGAGTTACGTCCATGATTATAGACACCCACACCCATGTGGTCAGCAGGGACAAGGCCAGGCACCCCCTTGACCCCGGCGCAACGGGATGGTCAACCCAGGTCAGCAACGATGTGGAAGACCTTATCGCGGAGATGGACGGGGCCGGGGTGGAGTGCGCCACCCTGGTTCAGCCCAACGGCACCTACGGCTTGGACAATTCCTACCAGTGCGACAGCGCCAAGATGTACGCCCCGCGCACCGTGTCGGTGGGAATCCTCGACCCGGCAGCCTCCGATGCCGCCGACAAGCTCTCTTACTGGGTAAACGAACATGACATGAAGGGCGTCCGTCTCCAGAGTCAGGCGGAACCGGACGACTCCCGTTGCGACGCTCTTTGGCAGCGGGCCGAAAGCCTGGGAATACCCATTTCCATCGGGGGCGGTGGGCAGCCGGACAAGGTTAACCGGATGCGAAATGTGGGAGCGCGGCATCCCAACGTAATTTTCGCTCCAGACCACTTCGCCGGCTGGAGCGGGGCGGAGGACAAGGCGGCCATGACCGTCGCGCTGGAAGCCTTGGCCCAACTGCCCAACGCCTATCTGCGGATTTCCAGCACCAGCCTCGGCCCTTATGCCAACCTTACCCCGACGGAGCAGGAACTTTTCCGGCGCGTGATTGAAGCCTTCACCCCGCGGCGGGTTATGTGGGGTTCCAACTTCCCATCGTCCAGGGAAGGGGGCTACATCGGCCAGGTGCGGCTGGGCCAAACGGCGTTGCCTTGGCTGTCGGACGATGACCGCAGTTGGATTATGGGCGAAACCGCCCATCAGCTTTGGCCCATGCTGCAAGCGCCCACCGGCCGGTAAATCCTATCCGGCTGGATTCTCCCACTCCAACCGACGCCAGGAAAGAAAAATGGCCGAGCAAGTTTACTGGGAAGACGTAGCCGAGGGCATGGAACTGCCCGCCCTGGTCAAGGAACCGACCACGCGGCAGTTGGTACAGTATGCCGGGGCTTCCGGCGATTTCTACGAAATCCACTACGACAAGGATTTTGCCCAAGGAACCGGGCTTACCGGCGTAATCATCCACGGGGCGCTGAAAAACGCCTGGCTGGGCCAACTGATGACCGACTGGGCCGGGCCGCAGGGTGTCTTGAAGAAACTATCCTGCCAATACCGGGGCATGGACTACCCCGGCGAACCCGTTACCGCCAAGGGGGTTGTCACCCGCGCCTACCGGGAGGATGGTCAAAACCTGGTGGATTGCGACATCCGGCTGGAAAACCCCCGCGGCGAAGTCACCACTCCCGGAACTGCCACCGTCGCGCTGCCGTCCCGCGGCAGCTAACCCGACGCCTGCAAACCAAACCAGGGAAGAACCCCAATGACTACCCAGTCCCACGTCGCAACCGCCCAAGATTTCCTGGAAGCTTCCCACCGGGAGTTTGCCGCGGGGGATACGCTGCAAGGCTCGGAAAAACTCTGGGGCGCCGCGGCCCATGCCATCATGGCCGTCGCGCGGCAACGGGGCTGGCCCCACGGCAAGCACGGGAACTTGAGAACCATCGTCCGCAGACTATATCAGGAAACCGGCGATGAAGTTATTCGGGGCGGGTTTGTGGCAGCCCAGCAGTTTCATTCCAACTTCTACCATGACTTTATGGAAGACGACCAATTTGAGAGTGACCGTCCCCTGGTGGGCGAATTCGTTGCCAAGGTCCTGGCCCTGGTGGTATCCGAGGACGGCCAAACCCCGTCGTCCTGAGTTTTCCAAGGATGCCCAACCCAAACGCTCCGACAAGGAATAGAAAAATGCCCAACACCCTGGAAGATAAAGTCGCCATCGTTACCGGCTCCGGTCGCGGCGTTGGCCGGGGAGTCGCCAAGCTCATGGCCGCCGAGGGCGCCAAGGTGGTCGTGGTTGACCCCGGCGTTAACGTGGACGGCTCCGGCTTTGACCAGTCCATCGCCGAAGTGGTAGTTTCCGAAATCCGGGAGGCCGGCGGTGACGCGGTGGCTTGCACCGAGTCCGTCGCCACCATGCAGGGGGGCGAAAACATCGTCCAGACGGCCATTGACAACTACGGCAAGCTGGACATCGTGGTGACTTGCGCCGGAATCCTGCGCGACCGCATGGTTTTCAACATGACCGAGCAGGAATGGGACGACGTTATCGCCGTCCACTTGAAGGGAACCTTTACGGTGGTCAAGCACGCCGCCATTTTGTTCCGGCAGCAGCGTTCAGGCCGCATTATCACCTTCAGCAGTCAATCCGGGCTGGTGGGCAACTCCGGCCAGGCCAACTACGGGGCGGCCAAGTCGGGCATCGCCGGCTTTACCAAGGTGGTTGCCAAAGACCTGGGCCGCTACGGAGTCACCGCCAACTCCATCGCGCCGCGGGCCACCACCCGCATGATTGGCGCCATTCCCGAATCCGCCGCCGAGATTCGGGCCAGGGGCGGCGTCGCCGGCTTGGGAGAGGAGGGCGACCTGGAAAATCTGGACCCGGACGGCATCGCTCCCTTCGTCTGCTACCTGGCCAGTGACTACGCCGCCAACGTCAACGGGCAGACCTTCCTGGTTTACGGCAACACCGTGTCCCTGATGTCCCAGCCTCGACCCATCAAGTCTATCTTCACCCCCAACGGTCATTGGAGCATGGAAGAACTGGCCCCCCAGGCCCGTGACGTCCTGACCCGGGGCATAGACAACCCGGCCCCGCCGGCGCCGCCCAGGGAATAGCCCGAACCGGGAGAGCAGTATGACCACCCAAACCCACGCCAAATCCGTCAAGAAACTGTTGCGGGAAATGGAACGGGATTTCGCCATCGGGGATAACCGGCTGGCTTCGGAAAAGGTTTGGTTGGCCGCTACTCATGCAGTCAAAGCAGTGGCTGAACATAAGGGTTGGCCTTGTGGCAGCCGGGATGAATTGCGGAATGTCGCCGCCCGTCTGACCAAGGAAACCGGCGATAAGCGCTACATCGGCGGTTTCGGCGTCGCCGAAGGGTTTTTTCATAACGCATCCTTGGATTGGATGGAAGACGGCCAACTTGCCGACCGCTACCTGGTTCGCGAGTTTATTGAGGATACGCTGGAACTGGTAACCGGGTAAGCGTAGGAATCTCCCGACTAAACCGCCAGGAGTGCAGCATCACCCCCGAAGAGCACATCAGGACTGCCGAACACTTTTTGTTGGAATCAAGCCAGGAATTCTCCGCCGGGGAGCGTTTGCAGGCGTCGGAAAAATTGTGGGGGGCTGCCGCTCACGCCGTAATAGCGGTGGCCCGACAACGGGAATGGCCCGTATCGAAACACGGAAACTTGAAAACTGCGGTGCAACGCTTGGCCCGGCAATCGGACGACAATACCTTGACCGAAGGTTTCTCTGCTGGTGAACGGTTCCACGCCAACTTTTACCATGACTTCATGTCGGCGACGGAAATAGCAGCCTACCGCCCGGCGGTGCGCGGTTTCGTAGAACGGATGCTGGCCCGGGCCGGTGCCGACCCCGCGCCAAACTCGCCGCCCCGTTAAACCCCTAGCCAACCCAACCCGACGGGAGAATGAAAATGCCCAACACCCTGAAAGACAAAGTAGCCATCGTAACCGGCTCCGGGCGCGGCGTGGGTCGCGGCGTTGCTATGCTCATGGCCCAAGAAGGCGCCAAAGTGGTCGTGGTTGACCCCGGCGTTAACGTGGACGGCTCCGGTTTCGACCAGTCCATCGCCGAAGTAGTCGTCTCGGAAATCCGCGAGGCCGGCGGTGATGCCGTGGCCTGCGCCGAGTCCGTCGCTACCATGCAGGGCGGCGAAAACATCGTCCAGACGGCCATTGACAACTACGGCAAGCTGGACATCGTGGTGACTTGCGCCGGAATCCTCCGCGACCGCATGGTGTTCAACATGACGGAGCAGGAGTGGGACGACGTTATCGCCGTCCACCTGAAGGGAACCTTCACCGTGGTCAAGCACGCCGCCATTCTGTTCCGGCAGCAGCGTTCAGGCCGAATTATTACCTTCAGTTCCACCTCCGGGCTTTACGGCAACTCCGGCCAAGCCAACTATGGGGCTGCCAAGGACGGCATCGCCGGGTTCACCCGTGTCGTTGCCCGTGACTTGGGCCGCTACGGAGTCACCGCCAACTCCATCGCCCCCAGCGCCATGACCCGCATGACCGGCAGCGTCCCCCAGGAATCCCGGGACCTGCGGCGGGCCAGGGGCATTGTCGGCGGCGGCGGGCTGACTGGGGAACCGGAGGACGTGGCGCCTTTCGTCGCCTGGCTGGCCTCCGACGAAGCGGCCCACGTCAACGGCCACGTTTTCCACGTTACCGGCTCCGTAGTGACTCTGCTCAACGAACCGGAGCCGGTCAAGACTATCCAGAAAGACAGCCGTTGGGACGTGGAAGAACTGATAAGGGTCTTCCCCGCCACCATCGGCATTGAACTTTACAACCCGGCCCCCGCCCCGCCGCCGTCGGTGTAAGCCGCGGGTGGGCCGGCAAGGGTGATAATCGCTTCATACGCCACCGGGGGTTGCGGCGGTTCATTGAGAGCGGTGATGCCCGTTTCCTTCCGCCGGACTTGGTTGGCCGTTTACAAGACACAATATCTGCGTTGGTGCATTCGGACGACATGGAAATGTTGATCAAAGAGGTTCCACCGGGTTGGCGGGTTCACCGACTTTCCGGCGACCGTCGGGAGGAATGGAGTATTCGCGTATCCGGCAACTGGCGTATCACGTTCCAAGAGGATGGCGGTCGCATTGCTCGTTTGAATTTAGAGGATTACCACTGATGGCCAAAAAAGGAATCAAAATTGGCATGACTCCGCCACACCCCGGGGAGTTCATCTATCGGGAAGTCGTAGAAGAATTAGGCTTGACCATAGCTAAGACCGCCGAGATTTTGGGCGTTTCCGAATCCGACCTTACTCCTGTCCTAAAGGGCAAGGCTCCTCTGTCCCCGGAGATGGCCTTGCGCGTGGAGAAGGCGTTCAGCGTCGGGATGGAGTTAATGTTGAGGCTGCAAGCTTGGTACGACACGGTGCAAATGCGGAAGCGGGCCGATGAAATTAAGGTCCAGCCTTACAACCCGGCCCCCGCCCCGCCGCCGTCGGTGTAAGCGGCGGATGTACGCCGGGTGATAATTGCCTCTATACGACATCGGGGGTTGCGGCGGTTCATTGAGAGCGGTGACGCCCGTTTCCTTCCGCCGGACTTGGTGAACCGGATACGAGTGTTCCTCTCGGCGGTGGGGGCAGCCCGCGACTTGGAACAACTGATAACCGAGGGGTCTTCCGGTTGGCGCATACACCAACTCGCCGGCGACCGTCGGGGCGAATGGAGCGTTACAATATCGGGCAACTGTCGGATTACCTTCGAGTATGAAAATGGTGTCATAGACCGCCTGAACCTGGAGGACTACCACTGATGGCACAAAAAGGAATCAAAATTGGCATGACCCCATCCCACCCGGGAGAACTTATAGAACTGGAAGTCGTCGAAGAATTGGGCTTGACTCCGGCCAAAGCCGCCGAGATTCTGGGCATTCCAGAGCCAGACCTGTACGCCGTCTTAAAGGGAAAGACCGCTCTGTCGCCGGAAATGGCCCTGCGCGTGGAAAAGGCTTTTGGCCTGGGTATGGAACTGATGCTGCGGATGCAAGCCTGGTATGACACGGTGCAGATGCGCAAGCGGGCCGATGAAATTCAGGTTCAACCCTACAATCCGGCTTGAAACCGTCCGCCGCCGTCGGTGTAAGCGGCGGATGTACGCCGGGTGATAATTGCCTCTATACGACATCGGGGGTTGCGGCGATTGGTGGAAAATGACGACCCCCGGTTTCTACCACCCGATTTGATTGAGAGGGTGCGCTTGTTCCTGACCACTGTTGGACTGGCTCAGGATATGGATAGATTTATCAGAGTCGCCCCACCCGGTTGGCGCGTACACCGCCTCACTGGAAATCGGCAGGGGGAATGGAGCGTTTCGATTTCAGGCAACTGGCGCCTTACGTTTCGGGAAACAGGTGGCACCATTGGCAGGCTGAACTTGGAGGACTATCACTAATGAACAAGAAAGTCGCCAAATTTGGGATGACGCCCAGCCACCCGGGAGATTTCGTCCAGTTAGGGTATCTGGACGAATTGGGTCTGACTACCGCCCAAGCTGCCGAGATTTTGGGAGTGTCCCCTGAAACGCTGGCTTCCTTCCTTGCCCGTGAAACCCCAGTTTCGCCGGAGCTTGCGTTGCGCCTGGAAAAAGCCTTCGGCGCAGATATGGACCTGATGCTGCGGATGCAAGCCTGGTACGACACGGTGCAGATGCGCAAGCGGGCCGATGAAATTAACGTCCAGCCCTACAACCCCGCTTAAAGCTGTCCACCGCCCGCCCAACATTGACAAAATCTCTCCCGCCCTAGTAGCATCCAATAGCGTTGTCGGGCCGGCCTTGGGCCAGTAATTTTCCGGCAGCCGCCCCCTTCACAAATAACGCCTGGTTCAGCCAGGACTGTAATACGAGGACAAACCGATGATTCGTGGTTTCAGCGCTTCTTACGCCGGTCATGTCGTGGACGATAACCTGGGCTTGGGGGGAACCCCGGCTAACGACCGTTGGTACTCCAACAATCAACTGGCCGACGCCCTTTCCTGGGCCGTGGACATTGCCCAGCACATGGACGGCCTGGGCTATGAAGAGTTCTGGATGGCCGAACACCACTTCCAGCCCGAAGGTTATGAGTGCATCCCCAACCTGCTGATGATGGGCCTTTACCTGGCTACCCAGACCAAGACCCTGAAGTTCGGCTGCGGTTTCAACATCGCCCCGATGTGGCACCCCCTCCGGCTGGCCGAAGACTTTGCAATGGCCGACATCCTATCCAACGGGCGGGTCATATTCGGCGTGGGCCGCGGCTACCACTCCCGGGAAGTGGAAACTTTCGGCTCCCCCATGCTGGACGGTGACGCCAACCGGGAGTTGTTTGAGGAGCAGGTCGAGATTATCCAACAGGCTTTCAACCAGGAGTCCTTTTCCTACCACGGCAAGCACTACACTATCCCCGCTGACGTTCCCTACCGGGGCTACCAGTTGAAGAAAATTTCCCTGGTTCCCCGGCCCACCCATCCGGTGGAAATCTGGCAGCCCTTGGTCAGCGGCAACCCCAAGGGCATAGACTTCATGGCCAAAAACGGCATCAAGGCCCTCATCGCCAACACCCCGGAGGCGGCCCTCAATGAGCGCATGACTATGTACCAGGAAGCTGCCGCCAACCACGGCAAGACGTTGCAGAAAGGCGAGGACATCGCCCTGGGCTATCGGTTCTTTATTTCCGATACCCAGGAAAAGGCCATTGAGGAGGCCCGTCCCTACTTCGAGGAAGCCATGAAATTCGCCGCTCCCCTGGGGCTGATGCGGCTGGACCCGGAGCAGATTGAGGAAGTGGCCGCGCCTGGCAGTCGCCGGGGCGTGGAACTGCCCACCCTGGAGTCGGCGGTAGCCAGCAAGGCTTGGCTCTGCGGCCCGCCGGAGCTAATCGTTGAGCACCTGAAAAAGGTGGAGGAAGAGTACCCCGGCGTTGAGCGCATTAACCTGGGGTCGGTGATGGGAATGCCCAAGAATGTCTTTACCGACCAACTGACCAAATTCGCCGAAGGGGTCATGCCCGCCTTTCAAGGCTAACCTGGTTGGCCGCAATAAGGCCAGGATGGGGGTGACGACGCCAAGGGCGGAAATTACCAACTCCCACTCTAACCCTCCCCCTGGACAGGGGGAGGGTATTTTTTGCCCTCAACCCATAATTCCGGCGAAAGCCGGAATCCAAAAATCCCTGCCAAGGCCGACATTAGCCTTGATGGATAAGTCGGGGCGAAAACCAAAGTCCCCTCCCTGTGGGAAAGGGGTGGGGTGAGGACGAACTCCCATAGGCGGTCAACCCTCGAGGGCAGGTTGAAAACCTGCCACACCCTTGAGGAAACTGCTCGTTTCCTGCAAATAGTGGCAATTGACCGGGATTTCCGGCCCGTCATATACTCGGAGCGGTTATTCGGCCCCAACTCCCGGCCCGGACGGTTTCCCGCAAGCCATGTCATTCAACCCTGCCTCACAAGCGCCCGCGACTGCCCCCCTGGTTGACGTTCTTTTCCCGGTGTCCGGCCGCAACCGGCGGCTGGCCCGGGACGCCGCCCTCATCGTTGGATTTGCGCTTTTCACCGCTCTGCTGGCCCAAGTCAGGATTCCCCTGGGGTTCACGCCGGTTCCCATTACCGGGCAGACCCTGGCGGTGCTGCTGACCGGCGCGGCTCTGGGCAGTTGGCGCGGGGCCTCCGCCATGACCGTGTACCTGGTAGCAGGAGCGGGATTGCCTTTCTTCGCCGGCGGCGCGTCGGGGTTTTTCTGGACTCTGTCCTCCGGCGGCTACATCATCGGGTTCATTCCGGCGGCTTTCGTTGTCGGGTTCCTGGCCGAGCGGGGTTGGGACCGCAAGCCGTGGATTCTGGTGGCGATGCTGCTGGGTAACGTCGTCTTGTACGTTCCCGGCCTAATCCAACTGTCCTTGTTCGTGCCGTCAATTGACCCGTCGGTGCCGGCCGACGCCGTTTGGTCAACCACGCTGGAGTGGGGGCTGTACCCCTTCATCCTGGGCGACTTGATTAAACTGTATATCGCGTCTCTGGCCTTGCCTGCGGCCTGGTGGCTGGTTTACCGGACGAAAGGCGGCTCGTCTTGGACATAACCTGGCTGGGCCATGCCTGTTTCCGGTTGCGCTCTGATGATGCGGTGGTGCTGACCGACCCCTTCCCGGCGTCGCTGGGGCTGCGGCCCGGCAACCAGCCGGCCACGGTGGTCACCATCAGCAACAACCATCCCAATCATAGCAATTGGCGGGAAGTGCCGGGAGAGCCGCGGGTGTTCGAGGCTCCGGGGGAATACGAATGTTCCGGTGTAGCGGTGCGCGGGGTGATGACTCCGTTGACGGCGGGAACGCCCCGGGAGCGGCGCAACGTGGCCTACACCATTGAAATTGACGGCGTTCATATCTGCCACCTGGGAGACATCGCCGAACCGTTGACGCCCCGACTGGTGGACGAATTATCACCGGCGGACGTGCTGCTGGTTCCCGCCGGCTCCGGCTGCACCCTGGACCTGGACAAGGCGGCCCAGACGGTTCAAGACCTGGACCCCAAAATCGTGGTGCCGATGCACTACGCCACCGACGGCGTTTCTTGCGAGGGGCTTTCCCCGGTGGACGCCTTCCTGCGCCTGTTGGGGGGCCAGGAAGTCCAGCCCCAAAACCGGCTGTCGGTGACTACCAACAACCTGCCGGCAGACCGCCGGTTGACGGTGTTGACGCCCCAATCCAGGCCGGCGTAACGGTTCCTCCCAACAGTCTCTTTCCCTTTCACTACCGCCGTCATTCCCTTGAAAGTGGGAGGGATTTTTTCGTTACGCCCACAGTCCCTTCCCCTCTACCGTCATTCCCGCGAAAGCGGGAATCCAAGTCTCTTTTCCCTTGATGGGAGAAGGTTACTATGGGGGTGACAAGAGCCAAGTGGTCAACTGCGGTCAAGGCTGATAGATTACCCGGCGGGTCTCGGTTCGGGGCGGGCTGCCGGGGTAAGTGGCCTGCACCGTGACGATGTTAGGGCCTATCTGGAGCCGCAGCGTGGTGGAAAATTGGCCGTCGGGCTGCACTTCGACGCCGACGCTGTTGACCACCAGGCTGGCCTCCGGGTGGGTAACGCCGGAAACGGCGATAAAGGGGCTGGAAACGATTTCACCTTCCACCGGCTGGATGACGGTCAGGCTGAAAGGCGTTGGCGTAACCGGCGCCAGGGTGACTTGCAGGAACTCCCGCAGTCTCTCCCCACCCCCTGCCCCGCTGGTAGCCAGCACCTCAATGATGTTCAAGCCCTGGGCCAAGGGCACCTGGGCCCGGAAGGACCCGTAAGGTGTTACCTCGGCGGCGATGCGGTTGGCCGAAATCGTCGAGCCGGGCGTGGTAAACCCCGTAACGCTGAGGATGGGAGTGGTGACGGTGGCCCCAAATTCCGGCTCGTCCACCCGCAGGAAGAAGTCCGGCAAGAGGATGGGAGTTGGCGACGGCGGGGGCGTAGGTGTCGCCGTCGGGGTCAGCGTGGGTATGGCTGTGGGTGTGGCCGTGGGTGTTGGCGTGGACGTCGGCGACGGGGTTGGCGGCAGCACGGTTGGCAGCGGCGCGGTCGGTGTCGGCAGTGGGGTGGCAGTCGGTTCGACGGTGGGAGTGACACTCCCCGGACGGTCAACCACCTGGAAACAAGCAGTTAAGAGGATTAGGAAAGTCAGGGCAAGAACGGCAAGGCGTGGGCGATTCGGCATGGGTTTTCCATGTTACCCGTTGCTGGTGAGCTTGTCGAACCGGGTCGGTCGGAGGTATTCTCAACGTGCGTTGGTATTAGATCAGGTCCAAGCGGAGGCACACCAAGGCTATGGAGTCCCCCAGCATGGTTGCGTTCTTGCTGTACCCCTTGGTCTTCCGCTGCAACCGCTTCAACTTGTCCCGCAATCTGGAATGCAGCCCCTCATTCCAGTTCACTGCACCGCCCTTCCCCACCACGTGCCGGTTGGCCGGCAGCCATTCATACACCCGGTAGGCATCGCTGCGGTACAATTTCGCCTCCGGCAGGCGGTCGTACAACCGCAGAAAGGTGACTTCTGAACGGTCTCCCACCTGGAAATCCACCCAGCGGCTTCCATCTTCTTCCTCAATCACCGCCGTCCAGACCCACACCTCCCGGCGCTTCCCCTTCCGCCGGGCTCCCACGTAGCTCCACATCTCATCCAGGGCGATGACCCGGGCGGGCTGCCGCCGTTGCTCCCCGCGCCGCCGGGTCTCCCGGGTCATCAACTCCTGGGACTGCCGGGCTTTTTTTGACCCAGGAATAGACGGTTTCCGGCAAAATCCCCAGGACGCGGCCGATGGACGCCAGGCTGGAACCCTCGGCGTACATATTCAGGGCCTGGGTCTTGACGGCTTCGGAATAGTAGTGACGGTTGCCCTCCGGGGTGAAGCGGTAGTGACAATCGCGGCAGCGGTAGGTCTGCTTGCCCCGGGAATGGCCATCCTTGGGGGTCCAGTTGGAACCGCAATGGGGGCAACGCTGGTCATGGTGGTACGCGCGGTGTTGGGCCATGTTCCCCTCCTACAAACCAGAGTGCAACCCAGGACGCAACCCTAATTTTACATAACCAGCGCGTGTTGGGAATACCTTGGACATTCTTAGGTTTCCCTGCTACAATTCTATCGCTGTCCTCGGGTAGCCCTCTCCCGACCGTCGAGCCGGTGATGGCCCGGGGGTTTGTTTTTGTGGGGCTTTACTTTGTCAGGGGTTGGCCTATTGCGGCCCAGTAGGGCAGAACCAGCAGGAAAAGCACGCCGATGGCTACCACGGTCATTATTATGCCGAACCGGAAAACTTCAGGGGCGCTGATGCCGGCCCGCTGGTAGATGAACACTCCCGACGTGCCGCCGGCCGGATAGTAAACCACCGAATCTCCCACTACCACCACCGCCAACCCGCAGACCAGGGGATTAAGCCCCAGGGATTCCCCGGTTGCCATCGCCACCGGAATCACTACGGCCAGAAACCCGGCGATGTTGGGCACCATCATCCGCATCAAGGCGGCGCAGACGCAGAGGGCCAGCATCAGCAGCCAAGGGTTGTCGGTCATGCCGCCGGCCCCACCCACCAACACATCGGAAAACCAAGCGGCCGCTCCGCTGGTGACGAGAGCATGGCCCAGGGACAAGGTGGTGGCGATTACAAAGAAGTTGCTCCAACCCAGGTTGCGCTCGAACTCCTGCCAGCTAAGGATGCCGATACGGGGCATGAGAATCAGCCCCAGAGCGATTAACGCGGGTACTGCCGGATGCAGCCCGTGGGCGAAGTCGGAAAACCAGAGCAGCGCCGTAATCCCGGCGATGATTCCAGCCCGGACTTCGACGGCGGCGACCGGCCCGGTTTCCAGGACGTAGCTTTCAACGCTGGGGCTGACCCGGAACCCGGAACGGTAGAGCAGAAACAACAGCGTCCCGCCGACAATCAGGTTGGCGTAGAAGGGTACGCTCATCAGCAGGAACCATTGTCCCCAGGAAAAATCGCCCAGCAGACCGGAGGCCACCACCGGGGTAATTCCGCCGGCCAGCAGGGCGGTGGAGCCCAGCCGGTTCAGGGAACCCAGGGCAATCATCACCGCCTTGTGCAGGGAATGGTCCTGGGGAATGTCCCAGGTTGCCATGACCTGTTCGTAGATATGCACCATGATGGCGCCGCGAGTGCTGGCCGAGGGGAGGGCAAAGGTCAGGGCGGCGAAGGCGAAGAGCATCTGGGCGTAAAGCAGGAAGGGACTGCCGGCCGCGCCACGCATCAGAAAGGTTGCCATGCGTTGCGCCAGTCCGGATTGATGGACGGCCAACCCCAAGGTAAGGATTCCGATGAGGAAGTAGGCTACCGGCTGGGAGAACCCGTACAGGGCGGCGCCGATGTCGTCAACCCCGCCGACCAGCAACAGCAGCACAACCCCGACGATTCCGGTGACGGCGATGGGCAGGGCCTCGGTGGCCCAGAGGATGACGGCCAGGGACATGACCGCCAGGGCCGCCTGGCCCGCCGGGGTCAGACCCGGCAGGGTGGGGGACAACATCAGGGCGGCAAACACCAGCAGCGCGGCCCCGGTCTTTACAATAGCTACCGGGGATACTCCGCTTTCGCCGGTGTCGGGGTTGGAGGCCAACGGATTTCTAATCATCGGTTTTTGACCTTGGGGTTGCCGAAGTTAATTGCCGGAGACGTTTTCTAGTATGACAAAACCCCCGGCCTGGCCCCGGGGGTTTCATGTGTCCAAGGACGGAGAGACGATGCTAGACCCGGGGCTTGCGTCCCTTGCGGTCGAGGAAGTCCCGGAAACCCTCTTCCACCGAAAGGCCCTGGAACCGCCCGCCGCGGGAGTTGATTTCGTTCCAATACTGGTCTTCCAAGGGCTGGCCGCTGTGTTCCAGGAGCATCTGCTTGATGTTGGCGACGCCCACGGCGCGGTTCTTGGCCATGCCGGCGGCGACTTCCACCGCCTTGTCCATCAGTTGCTCGCTGGGCACCAGGTGGTTAATCAGGCCGATGTGGTAGGCTTCGTCGGCAAAAACCTCGCGGCCACTGAAAAGCAGTTCCTTGGCCCGGTTGATGCCCACCAGCCGGGGCAGGCTCCAGGTGGCGTTCATCTGGCCGTAGTTGACGGCCAGGAAACGGAAGCTGGTCTTTTCGCAGCCGATGAGGAAGTCCATCGCGGTAGCCATGACGGTGCCGCCGCCGTAGCAAAGGCCGTTGATGGCGCCGATGACGGGCTTGACCGAGGTGGTCAGGTGCCAGGTGTATTCGGAGCGTTCCTTCTGGGCCTCGGCCCGTTCTTCGGGGGTGCGCTCCCGGTTTTCGTGGATGTCGGCGCCGGCGGAAAAGGCCCGCTCTCCGCTGCCGGTGATGATGATGGCGCCCACGTCTTCGTCGGCTTCCATACTGGAAATGGCGTCGTCCAGTTCCCGGGCCAAGCCCAAGTTCAGGGCATTGAGGACTTCGGGGCGGTTAAGGGTGACAATCGCCACCCGGTCAACCTGGTCGGTCTTGATGAACTCGTAGCTCATAGAAAGGCAACTCCTGGCGTCGTTGTAGTGTCGGGACGTTGGACTGGATGATAAAACACCCGGCAAGGGGAACGCAAACGGGTATAGACCCTGGCCCTATTTCAACGTTATTATGGAACCGGATTGGGCAAGGTCTATTGGATGAACCGGCGGAGATTATTTCGGCGGCTATCAGTAGGGGCGGTACACAACGTCGCTTTTGACGATTTGGTGGACTTGTTGCATGGGTTTGGCTTTGAGCTTGTGCGGATTACCGGGAGCCATCATATTTTCACCCACCCTGACCTGGAGGAAGTGGTCAATATCCAACCCACGAGACTGCAAGCAAAACCTTACCAGATTCGCCAGATTCTCCGCATCGTGTATCAGCATAACCTCCACCTGGAGGGCTAACCGTGAAAGACTATCACATTAACATTTTTTACAGCGAGGAAGATGGGGGCTATATCGCCGATGTTCCCGACTTGAATGCTTGTTCGGCCTTCGGCAATACGCCCGAAGAGGCTTTGGCGGAAGTGACTATTGCCAAAGTCGCGTGGTTGGAAGTCGCGCAGTTAGCCGGCAAACCTATACCTGAACCCCGCTACCGGGCCGATATGCTCGACTTCCCGTTGCGGCTCTTTCTTATCGAAGAATCGCGTCGTGCCCACGTTGCCAAGGAACTGACGGAACTCATCGAAATCAGAGAGTCGGAACTGGCGGACAACGACCGAATGACCAAGTTATTCGATAAGTACCTGTCAGAAACGCCGGCGTTGGAGCGACCTAAGAGTCCTCGACAAGTGCGTGATTTGTACGACGAATGGGAAGACAGACTTAAACAGGAACTGGCCGAATGGAAAGACGACTTGCAGGCCATCGGGTTCACGTATCCAGACCCGAAGGCAGTTTTGGAGCAGGCCAGGGGAAAATTGTTGCGTCTGTTCAAGGTTGAAGCAAAGAAATCTGGATTGTTGCCGGATGCGCCACTGGTTGAAAGGGGATGATGGTCAATGCCGTGGCGGTGGATTACCGGGAATCGTTGTGCAACAGGTCTTGCAACTTTACGCTGCGCCCGGCTTGTTTGGCTTCCAGCCACCGTTGGAAGGACTTGCGGCTCTCGCCGGATTTACGTCCGGCCAAAAACCCTTCGATGCTGAGGTCTTCGTCCAAGTCGGGCCAGTGGATATGTCGTCCGTCAGCGTACAATTCCCATCTGTCGCGTTCCGCCGGCGTCGCGTAAACCAATCTCGGATACCAGGCCAAGGGCACCGAGATTGTCCGACCGTCCATCAGGTCGGCGGTCAGGGTGTCATCGGTGACGGTAATTTTCGTTGCTCCCGGGACTTCCAGCTCAACGATTGAAGTACTCATTCCAGTCCCCCAGAAATCTGGCCTGATTCCGCTCAACAATGCGTTGGATGCGTCGAATTTCCGTCCTGCTGAAGTTGCCGCGTCTGACGCAACCTTACCAGACGCTTTGAGGCCCTGCCACCTTGCCTTGTTCCTCCACAGGACCTTTTGATTGTTTCCCTGAACGATTTTCCACCCTGGTCCAAAAATCTTCGGATAAGGCCACGTTGGCTAAGGCAAGGATTTCAGATTCTTCGCTTCGCTCAGAATGACATGAAGGGGCAAGGGTAGAAAACCAAAAGACCTTACCACAACGATTTTTCGCCTTGACCAGCCACCGTTGATAAAGAGTTGCCCCGCTAGTATTCTTTGCTCAGTGAGGATGCCGCCTTTCCTTTTTGGCCTTTCGGATTAGACTCGCCGGCGGCTCCACCGGAGAATATACCCATGACTTTTGCCCGCCGGTTGGCCCGGTTTGCGCTGGATAACAACTCCCTGGACGGCTTGCCGCCGGAAGTTGTGGAGCCGTCCAAGGAGATGATGGTCAACGCCGCGGCGGTGGCCCTGGCGGCGGCGGCTCAGCCCGAATGTCGCGCCGTCACCAAGTTCGTCCAGGATATGCAGGGCAACGGACGATGCACCATCATCGGCATGGGCTTGCGGACTTCCCCGACTTATGCGGCCCTGGTCAACGGCATGATGGTGCGCCTGCTGGACTTCGACGACGAAATAGCCCCCCGGAACGTCCATCCCTCCGCCGCAGTGTTTCCGGCGGTCATGGCCCTGGGGGAGATGTTCGGCTGCGCCGGCCGCGACGTTCTTACCGCCTACGTCCTGGGCTGCGAAATCGTTTCCAAGCTGGCCCGCGTCAGTGAACAGGGTTCGACGGCTGGCAACCCGGTTGCCGCAGTCGCCGGGGCCACCGTAGCCGCCGGTCTGCTGCTCAAGTTGGACGCTGAGCAGATGGAAAACGCTTTGGGCATCGCCGGGGGAGAGGGCGGAATGGCTACCGCTGCCGGAGTAGCACCGGCGTTGCAGTGCGGGCGGGCCGCCATGAACGGCGTCATCGCGGCCATGCTGGCCCATACCAGTGACCAGTGGACAGTGGCTAGTGGTCACTCTGACCACCGACCAACGGACGCTGATGACTGGGTGGAAATTTTCTTTGAATCCCTTGCCAGACCCTTTGACGTGGTGGACCCGGGGGTGACGCTGAAGTTGTACCCTTGCGCAACGGCCAGCCACACCACCATTGAGGCGCTGCTCCAACTGGTGCAGCAGTACCAGGTTGGGCCGGGGCAGGTGGCCGCCGTCCACGTCGCAGTCGCGCCGGAATCGCTGCAACGGATGCCCTTCCCAACGCCGTCGGACAACTGGCAGGCCAGGTATTGCCTCAGCTACATCGCCGCCGCCACGCTGCTCCACGGACACCCGCTCATTGACCACTTTTCGGAGGGGGCTATCCAAGACCCGGAGGTTCGGCGGGCGATGGACTTGGTGACGGTGGAAGGGACGGAAACTGCATCCCGCCTCATGCCCAACCCCAGCGTAGTCACCCTAACTCTGGATGACGGCCGGCGGTTGCGGCACCGGGTTGACTACGCCCGCGGCTACCCGGAGTTTCCCCTGGCGCGGGAAGAGCTGGACGCCAAGTTCCTTTACTGCTCCCGGTACATTCTGCCGGCAGACCATATCGAGGAAGCCATTGACAGTTTGAGAAACTTAGAGAACATCGAAAACGTCACCGGAATGGCGTCGGTTTTGGGCGGCTGAAAGCCCATTGGCAGCGTCAACCCCCAAGGGGTGTCGTCATGTTCACCGTCATACCGGCGCAGGCCGGTATCCAGGATTCCTTGCCCAAACGGACGCCGTTGTATGCCTGGGGTTTCTGGATTCCGGCTTTCGCCGGAATGACGGTGGGATGCAGGAATTGCAACGGATGATTTTGACGACACGCCCTAGAAAAGTGAACATAAAAAAGGCAGGTGAGGATATGAAAGCGGTTAGAGGCCATGAAGTCGGCGGCCCGGAAGTGCTGCGCTACGAAGACGTGGCAGACTTGACCCCGGGGTCGGGGGAGGCGTTGGTGGATATTCGGTCAATCGGGGTCAACTATACCGACGTTTCCAGCCGGAAAGGAACCAACCCGCCGCCTAGCTTGCCCTGGACGCCGGGGCGGGAGGCCGCGGGAATAGTCAAGGCCGTGGGGGAAGGCGTCACCGAGGTAGCAGCGGGCGACCGGGTGGCCTACGCCATGTGGACGGGGTCTTACGCCGAGGAAGCGGTAGTCCCATCGTGGCTGCTGGTGCCGCTGCCGGAGGACGTGGAGTTCGCCACCGGAGCGGCCACCATGCTCCAGGCCATGACCGCCCACTTCCTGACCTTCGGCATCGCCCAGCTTGTCCCCGGCGATAAGGCGCTGGTTCACGCCGGCGCCGGCGGCGTAGGTTTGCTGCTCATCCAGATGTTGAAAAAGGTAGGGGTTGAGGTCTTTACCACGGTTTCCACGGCGGAAAAGGCCCAACTGGCGAGCGATGCCGGAGCCGACGTTACGATAAATTACGCCCATCAGGACTTTGCCGAGGAAATCAGGCAAGCCACCGGCGGCCAGGGCCTGCGCATCGTATTTGACGCGGTGGGCCGGACGACCTTCGACGACAGTATCAAGTGCCTGGGCCGGCGCGGGTACATGGTCTTTTACGGCCAGGCCAGCGGGCCGGTGACTACGGTGGACAGCGGCGTCCTGCGCAACGGTTCCCTGTTCCTGACCCGCCCCAGCCTGGGCGACTACACCGCCACCAGGGATGAGCTGCTGCAACGGGCTAACGAATGTCTGGGTTGGGTCAAGTCGGGAGAGTTGAAGCTGCACGTGGGATTGACCCTTCCCCTGGCAGAAGCGGCGGAGGCCCACCGGCAACTGGAAGGCCGGGAGACGGTGGGGAAGATTCTGCTGACGCCGTAGGTTGGGGATTGTCGGTAGTGACCGCCTCGATCCCGGCGTACAATGCAACCGCCCTCATTATTCGTTGGAGACGCCGCCATGACCAGCCCAAGGACGAAATTCACCGTCGCCGATTACATGGCGCTGCCGGACGGCCAGCGTTATGAGTTACTGAACGGAGAGTTGATTGTGGCCCCGTCCCCCAGCCGGAGACACCAGGACATCGTGTTGACTCTCGGCCCTTTGGTTCGCCAATTCGTTCTGGAACGCGGCCTTGGATGGGTAGCCGTTGCGCCA
This sequence comes from Dehalococcoidia bacterium, assembly GCA_963665735.1. GTDB lineage: Bacteria > Chloroflexota > Dehalococcoidia > Lucifugimonadales > UBA3495 > CATOSK01. The sequence goes on from OY762444.1 coordinate 3,220,684, forward strand.
ATGGACGTAGTTTTGTCCGGTGACAATGTGGTGCAGCCGGACATCCTCTTCGTATCCAATAACCGAGCGTCCATCCTGACTGACGCCAACGTCCAGGGCGCGCCCGACTTGACCGTGGAAGTCCTTTCCCCGTCCACCGCGCAAACAGACCGCGGGGATAAAATGGCAATCTACGGCGGTCACGGAGTCCGGGAATACTGGATTGTTGACCCGGCTGCGGAAACGGTGGAAGTGTATGTTGGCGGGGACGCCGGCTGGTCGTTGCAGGCCAGATACCGGCGGGGAGAAACCCTTACGTCCCCACTGCTGGAAAGGTTGGTGTTGGAGGTGGAGGACATTTTCCGGGCTTAAGGGGATGTCGTCATATTCACCGTCATACCGGCGGAGGCCGGTATCCAGGATTCCTTGCCCACGCGGACTATGTTGTATGCCCGGCATTTATGGATTCCGGCTTTCGCTGGAATGACGATACAGCCGAAGGACACGGTACGCCATGCCCTATGCAATTTCAGATTAAGTGGCCCTGCCGGGTTGGGGTGAAAATGACAACTGACCGTTACACCTACAGGGTTACCTGGTCTGCTGAGGACGAGGAATACGTGGGGTTGTGTACCGAGTTTCCTTTGTTAAGTTGGTTGGAGCCTACGCAGGAAAAAGCCTTTTTCGGTATCCGGCAGTTGGTGGCAGACTGCGTTGAAGATATGCGCGCCGAGGGTGAATCGCCGCCGGAGCCGATGGCTGACCGTACCTTTAGCGGCAAATTCATGGTGCGCGTACCCCCGGAAACCCACCGGGCTTTGGTTATTCGGGCCGCCGAGGAAGGCGTCAGCTTGAACCGGCTGGTCAGCGCCCGGCTTAGCAACGGCCTGATTTAGCGACACTATGGCCGGCGTTTCCGGGCTTAAGGTTGGTTCAGCAACCCGGCAACCCGTTCTACGAAGTTTCGCACCACCGGGCGGCCGGCGTCCATTTCGTAGTCCTCCATTGACCCGTGGTAAAAGTTTTCGTGAAAACTGCGGGCCGCGAAGATTCCCGCTCGCAAGTCTCCGTCGTTCAACTGGTCGGCCAGGGCCAGGGCTGCGTTTATGGTCTTGCGGTGCGTTCCATAGTCCCAGCCGCGCGTCATAGAAATGGCGGTTACGGCGTGGGAAAACGCGCCCCATAGTTTTTCCGACCCTTGCAGAACGTCCCCGACGTCAAACTCCCGGTCTGACGCTTCCAGAAAATCGGTGGCGGTTTGGATGTGTTCCTCGGCTATCATCACTTACTCTTATGCTCGGTGGGTTGGAGTGGCTGGCGCCGGCAGTATATCCAATCCTGGCAGTGGGTACACAGAAAATTGGCTGCCCTTTATAATAGGCCCATCCATACTTTGAGGGGGTTCCCGAATGTACCTTTTGCGAAGAATTGCCAGGACTCAGCCGGGGAAGGCTTGGGAAGTGGCCGCCTATCTGTCCAAGATTTGCGCCGCCTATGAAGAGGGCGGGCGCAACAAGGCCAACATCTACGTCGGCGCGCCCGGGTTGGCCGGCAGCCCCGACACCGCCTACGCCGAGTGGACCCAGGACAGCATCGCCCCCAACTGGCGGCAGAAGATTCCCCCGGCGGTCATGGAAAACAACCGCCCCATGCAGGCGCTCCTCACCTCCTACGAACTGGAGATTTACGAACTGGTCAACGACGAAAAGCTGGCCGACCGGAACATCAGCGTCTAGGGCGATTTGCCTTGACACCGCCGGGAAGGGCTACCTATACTCGGCGGAAACAATCGAACAATTAAAGGCTGGGAAGGGGACTAGTAGGCTTCCAGCGAGGCCCAGAGAGCCGGGTAAGGTGTGAACCGGCGCCCATCGGGGAAGCGCGAATGGCCCCCTGAGCCGCAGGCTGAACCGGCGGAGGACGCAACGCCGCCGCAGTAGGCTGGTACGCCTGGGCTGCGTTAAAGGCCCGCGGCACAGAGGCCGGGCAAGCCAAGGGCCTCTCCGCCGGTTGAGACGCCGTTCCTCCGCTTGCCTTTGAGGGGTGAACCGGCAAAAAAGGGTGGCAACACGGATAAGCCCCGTCCCTTGTGGATGGGGCTATTTTTTTGGAGGCTGCGGCTGATGACAAGACTATCGCCCCAATACATTGTTGACAGCAAAGGCAGGAAAAAGGCGGTGGTGATTCCCATAAAACAGTTCGATATTGTTGTTGACCGTCTGGCAGATTTGGAGGACGCCCTTTTCCTGGACCAAGCCGACGACGATGCCTTGGAATTTGTTGACTACCGGGAAGTGCGGGCGGAACTCAAGAAAGAAGGACGGCTTTGACCTTTCGGGTGGAAATTGAATCCGGTGCCCTTAGAGATTTGAGGGCGTTGCCGGAGCAGGTTCTAAGGAGAGTGGACGCCGCGATTTCGGCTTTACACGACAACCCATTGCCCCGGGGAGCGGTCAGGGTTCGGGGTAGGTCGCGTGAAGGTTGGCGCGTCAGGGTGGGCGAGTACCGGATTTTATACACAATAGACCGTGACCGTATGCTGGTCAGAATTCATAGAATCCGGCATCGTCGGGAGGCTTACAGGTAACGCCGGGCCGGGAAACTGGTTAATCAAATCTTCGGGAGCTAAATTCAGGGCCATGTATTACCCTTCCCTGGAACAAGTCAAGGCGATGGCCGGCCGGGGCAACCTGGCGCCGGTGTACCGCACCATCAACGCCGACCTGGAAACGCCGGTTTCGGCCTATCTGAAGGTCGCCCGCGACCCCTATTCCTTCCTGCTGGAAAGCGTGGCCGGCGGCGAGCGGCTGGGCCGGTACAGCTTCATCGGCACTCAACCCTACAAGGTTATCAAGACCGGACGGGGCGAGGATGCGGGGGAAGTTGACCCCCTGCTACTGGTGCAGGAAGAAATGGACAACTACCGCCTGGCCCCGGTGGAAGGTCTGCCCCGGTTCCACGGCGGCGGCGTCGGTTACGTCGCCTACGACGCCATCCGCTACTTTGAGCCGCGGGTGCCGCCCATGCCGGCCGACCCCCAGGGTTTGCCGGAGTCGGTCTTTATGTTCGCCGACACCATGTTGGTTTTCGACCACCTCCAGCACAGCATCAAGGTGGTCAGCCACGCCCGGCTGGACGGCGACATCGAAACCGAGTACGCCGCCGCCGTCAGCAAGATTGAGGACATGGCCCGGCGTCTGGCTCATCCCCTGGAATTGTCGCCGGAACTGCTGGGCCAACCCCAGGAACCCGGCGAACCCGGCGAACCCGGCGTCATCGAGTCCAACTTTACCCAGGAGTTGTACCACCAGGCCGTCGAAAAGTGCGTCGAATACATCTACGACGGCGACGTTATCCAGGTGGTCAACTCCCAGCGGTTTTCCCGCCGGACCGACGCCCATCCCTTCCAGGTGTACCGGGCGCTGCGCAGCGTCAACCCGTCCCCGTATATGTACTACCTGCACCTGGACGACTTCCATATCGTAGGGGCGGCCATCGAAACGGTGGTGAAGGTGGAGGACGGCATCGCTGCCACCCATCCCATCGCCGGCACCCGCCCCCGCGGGCGCACCCCGGAAGAGGATGCCGCGCTGGAGGAAGAACTCAAGACCAGCGAAAAGCAGCGGGCCGAACACATCATGCTGGTTGACCTGGGGCGCAACGACATTGGCCGGGTCAGTGTGCCGGGGACGGTGGAAGTGACGCAGCTGATGGACGTGGAGCGGTTTTCCCACGTGATGCACCTGGTTTCCCACGTAGAGGGCCGGCTGAAGCCGGAACTGACTCCCTACGACGCCCTGCGTTCCTGCTTTCCCGCCGGCACGGTGTCCGGCGCGCCCAAAATCCGGGCGATGGAGATTATCGCGGAGATTGAAGGGGAAAAGCGGGGGCCATACGGCGGAGCCGTCGGTTATTTCAGTTTCTCCGGCAACATGGATACGGCCCTGGTGCTGCGGACGGGAATCTACAAGGACGGCATCATGTACGTGCAGGCGGGCGGCGGCGTGGTGGCCGACAGCGTGGCCGAGGACGAATACCTGGAAACCAAGCACAAGTCCGGCGCGTTGATGCGGGCCATTGACGTTGCCGAGGGACGGGCTTAGGCGCTGTCGTGATTTGTCGTCATTCCCGCATCTTGACCGTCATTCCGGCGCAGGCCGGTATCCAGGATTCCTTGCCCATACGGACGTTGTTCCATGCTTGGGCTTTCTGGATTCCGGCTTTCGCCGGAATGACGGTGATTACTCCGGCATATATGACGGCAAGGAGTTCTGGATTCCGGCTTTCGCTGGAATGACGATACATCGGCAATTGAAGGAGGATATAGCATGCTCAAATCCATGTTTCATACCGGGTTCATCGTTGACGACGTGGAGGAGGCGGTGGACTTCTACACCAACGTCCTGGGGTTCCGCGTCGCTATGCGGATGGAACGGCAGGGGGAGTTTATTGACCAGGTGCTGGGGTTCGAAGGGGCGCATATCAAGGGCGCCTTCGTTGACCTGGGCGAAGGGCACCAACTGGAGCTCATCCAGTACCTCAATCCCGCCAGCGGGCCGGGGGGAATCAACCGCAACGACCTGGGCGCGGCGCATCTGGCCTTCTACGTGGAGGACATTGACGGGTTTTACGCCGAAAAGTCCCAACAGGGGTTGCGCCCGGTCAACCCGCCGGCCCCCAACTATGACGAAAACGGACGTCTTTTCCGCAAGGTCATGTACGCCCAGGACCCGGACGGCAACTGGCTGGAATTTGTGGAGTTGCTCTGATGCTGCTGCTGATAGACAACTACGACAGCTTTACCTACAACCTGTACCAATACCTGTCCGAGTTGGGGGCCGAAGTCGTCACCGTCCGCAACGACAAGACCGACCTGGAAGAAATTGAGGGTTTGGCGCCGGAAGGAATCATCATCTCTCCCGGCCCATGCACCCCCCAGGAAGCGGGAATATCCAAGGACGTAATCCGGCGGTTCGGGCCAACGATTCCCACGCTGGGGGTATGCCTGGGGCACCAGTGCATCGGCGAGGTTTACGGGGCCACCGTGGGCCGGGCCGGGGAAATCCGTCACGGCAAGACTTCCATGATTCACCACCGGGGTCAGGGAGCGCTGGCCGGGCTGCCCGACCCCTTCGAGGCCATCCGCTATCATTCGCTGGTGGTTTACCCGGAAACCATGCCCGACTGCCTGGAAACCACGGCGTGGACGGAAAACGGCCTGATTATGGCCCTGCGTCACAAGGAATATCCCATTGAGGGGGTGCAGTTCCACCCGGAATCAATAATGACCCCGGCGGGCAAAGACCTGCTGCGGAATTTCCTTGACCGGGTGGCGGGGCATGACCAGGGCGGCTGAAACCGGATAATCCGCCGCAATATCCTGGATTCGTCCGAGTTGGTTTATGGATCGCAGCAAGTACCTTCTATACTTGGACGACACCGGCAACCGAAGCCCCGGCACTATCTTCCGCCAACCTGAAGTGCGAAGCGACGGGATGAACTGCTTTGGGTTGGGCGGAATGCTGGTCAAGGAAGAAAGCGTCGAAGAACTACACCGCAGGCACACGGAATTTTGCTCCCAATGGCAGATTGACTACCCGCTCCATTCGTCGAGAATCAGGGGGAGCCAAGGCAGGTTCGGTTGGTTAAAGAATCCCAACAAGAAGGAGGAATTTCTTGCGGCATTGCAGGAATTCGTGCTTTCCCTGCCCATTATTGGGATAGCGTGTGTTGTGCATCGGCCCGGGTACTTGGCCCGTTACAGCGCCAAGTATGACGGGCGGGTTTGGGATATGTGCAAGACGACCTATTGCATCTTGGTAGAGCGGGCGGCCAAGTTCGCCGATGTGGAAGGCAGGAATCTGGAAGTCTATTTCGAACGATGCGGGAAAATGGAAGACAGAAACATTGTCGAGTACGCCAGGGACTTGAAACGGTATGGGAATCCGTTCAGCGAGGATGCGTCAAGGGGATATAGACCGCTGTCGGCGGAGGACTATAGGCGTGTCGTATTGGGGGAACCGCATCGGATGACGAAGGAATCCCCGCTACTCCAAATCGCAGACCTCGTACTTTACCCAATGGCGAAAGGCGGCTACGATTCCGATTATCGTCCATATCGGAAGTTAAAGGAAGCGGGAAAGCTGATTGACTGCCTTGTTGCGGAGGAAGAGGTTTCGATAAGGGGAATCAAGTATAGCTGTTTCGATGGTTTACAGCAGTAGAGGCCCGGAAATCCGAGCCTCTCTACCGACCCGCTAGCCTAGCGCGGATCCCGGGGCATTGCCCATAGCTATACTATGGCATAAGCGGTAGGATATGTCAAAGATTGGAATCCAATAATGCCCCAGTGTTGCTGAAATTCCAGTATGCCCGACATAGACCAATGCAATCCCCAAGACCATGAAGGAGTAAACATTATGCCCACCATTGCGGAACGGCTTTCCCAGTATTCCACGGCGACGCATTTCCGGCACATTCCCGACGACGTGGCCCACCTGGCCAAGCGGATGATTATTGACACCCTCGGCTGCGCCATCGGCGGATACACCAGCGAACCCAGCAAAATCGCCCGCGACGTGGCCGCCACTGTCACCAGCGCCAACCCCTGCACCGTCATCGGCAGCGGCCAGACCACCAGCCCCGACCTGGCAACCTTCGCCAACGGGGTGATGATTCGCTACCTGGACTACAACGACGGGTACACCAGCAACGAATCGGGCCACCCCAGCGACAGCATCGCCGCCGTCCTGTCAGCCACCGAAATGGCCGGTCTGGGGGGCCGTCGGGCCATTACCGCCACGGTCATCGCCTACGAAGCCTTTTGCAGGTTGGGGGACGCCGCTCCCATCCGCGCCCAGGGGTTCGACCACGTAACCAACGGCTGCATCGCCAGCGTCGTCGGCGCGGCCCGTTCCCTGGGGCTGTCCCCGGAGTTGACCGAGCAGGCCGTCAATCTGGCCGTGGTTCCCAACGTCGCCCTGGGCCAGACACGGGTGGGAACCCTGTCCCACTGGAAGGGCTGCGCTTACGCCAACGCCAGCCGCAACGCCGTTTTCGCGGTAATGCTGGCCCAGCGGGGATTGACCGGCCCGGCCCCGATTTTCGAGGGCGAATACGGGTTCTTCCGGGGAGTGGCCGGCGGCGCCTACGAACTGGATGACTTCGGCGGCAACGGCCAGCCCTTCAAGATTGCCGAGTGCAGCATCAAGCGGTTCCCCCTGGGGCAATACTCGCAAACGGTGGTGCAGGCGGCGTTGGAAGTCCGCGACCGGATACCCCAGGTCAATGTTGACGACATCGCCGAGGTCAAAATCAGGACGCTGCAAAAGGCCATTGACATCATGGCCGGGGACGATGAGAAATGGCGTCCCCAGACCCGGGAGACCGCCGACCACAGTATGCCCTACACTACCGCCGTGGCTCTGACCCACGGTTACGTTGACCAGGGCCATTTCGACGACCGTTTCATCTTCGACCCCGCCCTGCTGGACTTGACCAGCCGGGTCAAGGTGGAGTCCTCGGAAGAGGCGGAGCGGCGGGTGCCGGAGGCCATGCTGTGCTACCTGGACGTAGTAACCAAGTCCGGCCAGACTTATTCGGCGGAAGTCCCCTACCACAAGGGGCATTACAAGAACCCCATGACCGACGCCGAGGTTGAGCAGAAGTTCCGCTCCCTGGCCAAAGACCTGCTTTCCCCCGACCAGACCGACGAACTCCTGGAAAAGCTGTGGCGGCTGGAAGAGATTGAGGACATCGGGGAGGTTCTGCGGTTGACCAGGATTTAGAAACTATCCCAAACCTCCCTTCCCTCGCTGCCACCGTCATTCCGGCGAAAGCCGGAATCCAGAAAGTCCAAGCACGGAACGGCATACTGAAGGCAAGGAATCCTGGATACCGGCGTAGGCCGGTATGACCGGCTTGCTGGGCTGAAAACCGTCCCACAATTCCCTTCCCCCTTTGATAGAGGAAGGTTAGGATGGGGATGAAATCCGGCTTTGAAACAGTTTCTCGGAAAGAACCTCTCCGGACTCGGTAAACAAAGGTGAAAACGGGCCATATCCTGACTATGGAGGGCAACCATGCTGGACAAAATCATTACCGGGGCCACCGTGGTCACTCCCGCCGGGGCGGGCCAATGGGACGTGGGAATCGAAGGGGAAAAGATTTCGGTGGTGGCTGTCCCCGGCATCCTGCCCACCGAAGGCGTCACCATCATTGACGCCGCCGGCAAGATTGTCGTGCCGGGCGGCATTGAAACCCACGCCCACGCCGCCGCCAATGTCCAGCCGGGCGCGCGGCAACTGGTGGCTGACACTCCCAACGCCGGCCCGCTGGACCACTCCCTGGGCGCCATTTGGGGCGGCACCACCACGGTGATGGACTTTGCCCCGGTTCCCAACGAAGGCGACCTGCCGGCGGGGATTCACGACTTCATTTCCGTCTGGCAGGGCAACGCTTACACCGACTACTCCACCCATTGCATCTACTCCAGCGGCAGCACCCCCGACGCCATTTCCCGTTACGGCGAATTGGTTAACGCCGGGTTTCCCAGCATCAAGGTCTTCACCACCGACATCCGGCCCCCGGAGGGCCGCGTCCACAGCCTGACCCCCATCGGCAAGATAGACACCGGACGGCTGGCTGATGTCATGTCGCAAATCTCCCACCACGGCGGCGTGCTGGCCGTCCACGGCGAGGATGACGAACTGGTGATGTATAACTACCTGCTGGCCCAGCAGCGCGGGCTTTGGGATTGGCACCACGTCCACGAAATCCATTCCAAGGCGGTGGAAGACCTGGCCTTCCAGCACGTTATCCGACTGGCTCAGCGCACCGAAACCGGCCTTTACTTCGTCCACGTCACAGCCAAGGACGGGCTGGACGCCATTTCCGAGGCCCGCAGCCTGGGTATGCCGGTCTATGGCGAGGTGCTGACCCTGGCCCTGTCCTTCAACTGCGACAACTACCAGGAAAGCGACGGCATGAAGTACCACACCTACCCGTCGCTGAAGTACGAGGACGACCGGATGCACCTGTGGGACGGGCTGCTGCGCCGGGACTTGTCCTTCACTGCCACCGACAGCAGCTTTACCACCTACCTGGACAAGATTGCCGGGCGCAACGTGGTGGACGTGCGGGGCGGCAACATCGGCATTGAGATTCGCATGGGGGTCAACTACACCGAGGCAGTGGTGCGCCGCGGCGTGTCTCTGGAACAGTACGCCAACATGACCTCCACCAACGCCGCCCGGATGCTGGGGCTTTACCCGCGCAAGGGAGTCATCGCCGCCGGTAGCGACGCCGACATAACGATTATTGACCCATCGGTGAAAAAGACGCTGACCATGAGCGACCTGCACCTGCGGGACTACTCGCCCTGGGAAGGCTGGGAAATTGAAGGCTGGCCGACGACGGTAATGCTGCGGGGCAAGGTGATGGTGGACAACGGGGAACTGCTGGGTTCCCCCAACGACGGTCAGCTAATTCCCCGCAAAATAGACCCGGCGGTGGTGAACCGGGCCGCGTTTTAGGGGGCGGTAGTGGGGGCTGGCTTTGGCACTTTCGCCGACAACTAGAACCCAATTGCGGAACCCTTGGGATGTTCGGGACATATCGAGTAAACCGGCCAAGTCATTCCGCGAACAATGAGTTTGGCGATGGTCAAGCCGTGGCAGTGGTTTTCTCGATTTCGGCCATCACGTCGTCGAGAGTGTGATTTTGGGCCGACCGGCGTTTGTCAGTGAGGTAGCGGTTTGCCGCATCGTGCAATTGCAACAAACTGCCCCGGAACTCATCCTGTTGGCTGGGCCAAACCCCAACCTTTTCGATTTCATCGCCGCCCTTGCCCAGAACTCTGAACTCAAGGTCGGGGATTGGCACGGTGCCGGGGAAGTAGGAAATGACGGTGGTGTAATCTCCAAACCCGGCGATCATCACTTTACCGTTGGGGGAACCTCGCCAGTCAATTTTCCCCGAGGCGGTCAAAACCAGCAGCTTATCCACCAATTCATTTATGCTCGCCATATTACCCACCTTGTTGGTCGTCGGAAAACCCGGTTGACCCCGCCATTTGCTCCAAGCGGGATTGGATTGCGTTCAGGACATTCTGAGCGTCAAGTCCGGTTGAGTGTTCTGACCCGCGCCGTATCCACTCCGAGATGGCCTCCTCAGACTTGGTAACCTGCGTCATTGCGTCGTTCAGGAATTGATGATGTTCCGGGTTGGAGAAGGAGTATCTGCCGTTGATGTCTGCCAGCATTGCCCGCAAAGGTTGGTAATGTTCTAAGCTGACTCCCCACCGTTCCTCGCGTAGCAATACCTTGATGCGCTGGATAAGGGCGATGGCTCGTTGCAATTCTACCACAACCAGCGCTCCGGTTATGGCGTCACGGGTTTCACGGCTCGCCGTTTCAGACGCTTCGGCGGCGTCCCGCGCCTTCCCTGCCCGCCGCATGGCGACCAGGGCCGCTAGCAATCCCGCCGTGGAAATGATGATGCCGACAAGACCGACGAAGCTGCCCCAATTTTCCAGGAAGTAGCCCATCAATCTTGCCGGCAACACCGAACTTTCGGCGGGGCTACTGGCTGTTTTCCCTCACCGCTTGCTCAATGGCCCGGCGGTACTTGCCCTCGTCGGTGAAGTGGCCGTCCTTGCCTTTTTTGGTAACATTCTGGTAAGTATAGGTTTGCCCCGTCTTACCTATCACCGTGCGCTCAAACGTGGTTTGGCCCTTACGCTGGATGGTGAAGTCTTTTTTCGCGGCTTCCCCTGGTTTCTTTTTCCCTTGCTTGGTCTTGGATTGGCCCTTCAGGACGACTATCACCGAGTCCTGGGTTTTGGGGGCTGGCTTGGCCTCGACAAGAAGTTGCTCTTCCAACCAAGTCAGTATGCTCTTGGTAGGATGATTCTTGCCGAACCCCAAATCCTGCGGCTCAATTCCCAACCCGTCCATGACTTTCCTGAACCCTTGCCCCAAGTCAGTCATTCGCGTCGGTTGCCCATTGGTAGCCTTGACGACTTTGATAAAGCCATCAACTGCATGAGACTTCGGCGGTTTGAGTTTGGCGACCACCATGCTTGACCTCCTCTGAAAAAATTCGGGAGTCAGTTGATGCCCTTTGGCTATCGAGTAAACTGCCGCCAGTGAATTCGCGTCGGGAGTAGTCTCCCCCCTTTCCCACCGGGAAATGGTGTTGGTGGGTAAGGCCAACATCTCCCCCAATTGGGCTTGGGAAACCCCCATCCAATCGCGTACCTCTTTCAAGGAACTGGCGGAAAATTGGTACTCGAAGTCAAAGGGATTAACCGGCATGGTTTAATATACCACCAATCCGTAGATATATCAACAAATATGGTGTAATAACACCAACATTGGTGTTATTACGTTGGCGGATTGAAATTCCTTAATCCCCGGCGAACCGCCGGCCGTCCGGGTAGGTGTAGCCTGTCTTGTCGGTGAAGGCTCCCACGGCCGGGGTTATTTGCCGGTACAGGCCCCGCGCCCGCTGCTTGACCACCGCGCCGGCCGCCTCCTTGGTGGGCGTCGGGTTGGCGTTCTGGTCGTTGTAAATCTGGGACACCAGCGGGCTTTCGTCCTCCATTTCCCAGATGCACAGGTAGCGCAACACGCCGCCGTTGTTGCGCTCGTCGCCCGGCTCCAACCGGAACCGGCGGGCGCTGACGTAGCCGGGTATGGACATCCGCTCCGGCAGGTGTTCCTCGTCGTACCACTTGTTGAAAACCGCGTCGTCGGCCTCGTCCACTTCCATCATCACTACCAGGATGGTGGTTCCGATAGGCTGGGTGGCTTGCTTTGATTGGGTCATTTTTCCCTCCTAGTTTTCGGGTTTTAGCTTCGGTACGTTCCTTGTTGGGCAGAATGCGGGTTGGAGGGTATGTTGAAAGTTCCTTGTTAGGTCTTTTCCCAGCGGGATTCCACCCCCACCCTAACCCTCCCCCTCGTAGGGGGAGGGGATTTCTTACACACCATGTTAGAGGATTTCCAGGGTGGCGGCGTCCAGGCCGCAGACGATTTTGCCGATGGTTTCCAGGCAACGGTCGTTGGCCGGAGGCATCACCGGCCCGGCCAGCGAATCCCGGTGCCACCGTTCCAGGGGGCTGCTTTTCAGGATTCCCCCGCCGCCGGCCAGCCGCATTGCTTGGGCGGTGACGGAAGTTCCCAACTCGGCGGCGAAATACTTGGCCTGGTTGATGGCGGTCGTTGCAGTGGTCTTGTCCCCCGCAGTTTTTGCCCTGGCCGCATCCACCAGCAAAAGCCGGCCGGCCCGCAGTTGGGTAGCCATTTCCCCGATGCTCCGCTGGGTCAAGGGATGGTGGCTGACGGGTTCGGTGGCCGGCGCAACCACGCGACCCTTGGCGTATTCCACGATGTAATCGAAGGCGGCCTGGGCGATTCCCAGGTAAACGGCGGCGTAGCCCAAGGCGAAACCGGAGAAGTCGGCCTGGAATAACTGCCCCGGCTGGCCGATTACCTGCTCATGGGACACCTGGGCGTCGTAGCGGATGGTATGGCTGGTGGTGCCTCGCATTCCGGTGGCGTCCCAGGGCTGTTCCACCGCAATGCCGGAGCCGTTGCGGGGTATCAGCGCCGACAGCACGCCTTCATGGGCGGAAGTTGTGCCCTCCAACAGGCCGGAAACGAAATAGTAGTCGGCGGCGTCGCCCAGGGAGCAGAAATGCTTTAATCCCCGCACCCGGTAGCCGCCGGCGACGGGTTCAAACACCGTCCGCAGTACGAAACGGTCGCGAAAACTGGAATCCGGCTCGCTGGTGATGGAGGCGAATAACGCTCCCTTGTCCACCACTTCCGAGTAGTAGCGCCGCTTTTGTTCCTGGGTTGCCAGGGCCGGCAGGAAACCGCTCAGCACGTTGCAGTGCATATTGAAGGTCAACGCCGTGGCCGGGCAGCCCTTGGCTATCTCCAGCAACGCCAGGCTGTACGTCAACGGGTCGGCGGCCAACCCCCCGTACTCGGCGGGAATGGTCAAAGCCAGCAGCCCGGCTTCCCGCAAGTCGTGGTAGTTTTCTACGGGGAAAGTCGCCGTGGCGTCATAAGTCGCGGCCCGTTGGGAAAAGTTTTCCCTAGACAGTCGGGCCGCGGTCTCCACCAATCCGCTTTGTTGGCCGGACGTGGCGATTTCGTTGGTTGAAGTCATAGGGCTTGCATCCCAAGTCGTGGTTGGGTTAGGTTATCCGCCGCAAAAATGTAAGTCAACAAAGAGGGACTTGCCGGGTAGCGTTCCGTTTCAGGTGATTCATCGGTACGTCATACCGGCGCAGAGCCGGCCCCGTACCACGATACGGGGCCGGTATCCGGGAATCCTTGCCATTATGGGCGTTGTTTCATGCTTGGCTTTTCTGGATTCCGGCTTTCGCCGGAATGACGAGTTAGGGCCAGGGATTTCTCACCCCAACTTCAGGCCACCTAACTTGGAAAGCAAGCCTCCTTGCCGGCCCGACAAGGACGGCCCGGCAGTGTTATAGTATCCGTTGCACCCATGCCAAACCGACTCATTTATTCCAGCTATTCCAGCCCCACCCCTGGCCTGTTTCCCATAGGCCCCGCGCCGGCGTTTTCACCCCAACGCTTCCGCCCGCAAGGGATACCATCCGCCGCCGGCGTTGCCGGGAAAGACGTATGCGCGAAGCCCTAGCCCGCAGTCCACGCCGCAAGTGGTGGGTCTTCGCCACCATCGGCGTCGGCATCTTCTTTTCGGTGGTGGACCACGGCAGCGTTCAGATTGCCCTGCCCAACATCGAAGCCTATTTCGATTCCGACTTGCCCACGGTGCAGTGGGTGGTTGTTGCCTATGCTCTGGCAATCAGCGTCCTGCTGCTGCCGATGGGACGGCTGGGCGACTTGTGGGGCCGAAAGCGCGTCTATGTGGCCGGCATGGTCATATACGTCCTGTCGGCGCTGCTGTCCGGCATGGCTTGGGACATGACTACCCTCATCGCGGCGCGGGTGTTCCAGGGAATCGGTTCGGCCATGATGCAGGGCATCGCTATGGCGATGATAATTTCGGCTTTTCCGGCCAACGAGCGGGGCAAGGCCCTCGGTTCCAACATGAGCGTCGTCGGCAGCGGGGCCATCGCCGGCCCGGCCCTGGGCGGGTTGCTGGTCAGCGCCTTGGGCTGGCGGTGGGTGTTTTTCGTTAACGTGCCGGTGGGAATCATAATCATCATTGCGTCCATGATTGTCCTGGACGGCGGGTGTCCTGCGGCAGAGACCGAGGACGGCGCCCGGCAGCGGTTCGACTGGCTGGGAGCGGCGTTGTCCGGCGCGGTCTTGCTGCTGTTCCTGTTGGTGGTGGGCAACGGCAACCGGCTGGGGTGGAGTTCCTACGCCATAGTGATTGGAGCAGTAGCTTTTGTGGCCCTAGCGGTGGCCTTCGTTTGGTGGGAATTGCGGTTCAGTTCCCCCATGCTGGACTTGCGGCTGTTCCGGCGCAAGCTGGTGGCGATGGGAGTGGCGGCCGGCTGGATGTCATTTTTCGGTATGTCGGCCACCCGGTTCATGGTACCGTTTTACCTGCAAAGGGTCTTGGACTTAACCCCGCGGGAGGTGGGCTTGCTGCTGATTCCGGCGGCGGTGTGCATGATTGTTGTCGGCCCCATCAGCGGCCGGCTGTCCGACAAATTCGGCTGGCGATTCCTGACAGTGGGCGGGTTGGCGATGTCAGCCAGCGCGTCTTTCGTGCTGGCCAGCAGCCTGGCGGAACAATCGCCGGTGATTTTGATAGTGGCAATGCTGATGTTCCAGAGTACGGGCTTGGGATTCTTTAATTCGCCCAACAACAGCTCGATATTCAGCGGGGTGGAGCGTTCCAGCTACGGGGTGGTGTCGGCGTTGACCCAGCTAATCCGCAACTCCGCCAACGTGGTCAGCATCGCCCTGGCTACCACTGTGGTTGTCACCGTCATGGGAATGCGGGGCGTGGAACCCAGCCTGGACGCGGTTTCCCCCGCCGTAGCGGATGCCTTCGTGGCCGGATTGAGGATAGCCTTCGTGGTTTTGGGCAGCGTTACCACGGCGGGAATGATAATCGCGCTGCTGCGGGGAGAGCGGAAACCGGCCCCAACCGCCGCCGCAGAACCGGCGGGCGTCGCGTCGGGTTAGGTTAGGGTTGGAGGATTGAGGCAGTTTGCCCCGGCCATCGGGTCAGTTTAAGAAGGTAAAGAAAGCGATGATGGCGGCGGTGGCAACCCCCACGGTGGCAATCGTCCAAGTAACCAGGCGAATTTGCATCCGGTTTAATTTTTCGTCGAATTGGGCCTGGAGTCTGCTTATCCGGTCATCGAATTGGGTCTGGAGTCTGCTCATCCGGTCATCGAATTGAGCTTGGAGGTTACCCATCCGTTCATCGAATTGGGCCTGCATCTGCATTTGGAATTGAAAGAGGTCGGCCTTGGTGGAGAGGTGTTCGTAACCGCCTTCAAGGTAGCTGAGGCGTTCTTCAGTGGAAGCCATTTGTTCGCTCCTTTCGTCAACCGACGGGCTGTCCATAGGGAACAGGATGCGTGTCTTGGATTGGGAGGCCCTGGGTAGTAGCAAGCGTAAGGGGAATATCCAGCGTAGTCAATCAGAATCTGTCATAACCGGGATAACGGCGGGATGGGGGAGTTAAAGGATACGAGCCGTTTGCCCCGGTCACCGGGTCAGTTGAGTAACTGAAATGCGCCGATGATGACGGCGGCGGCAACCCCCACGGTGGCAATTGTCCAAGTGATCAGGCGCATTTGCATCCGGTTTAATCTTTCGTCGAATTGGGCTTGCAGGCTGCTTATCCGTTCATCGAATTGAGCTTGGAGGTTGCTCATCCGTTCATCGAACTGGGCCTGCATCTGCATTTGGAATTGAAAGAGGTCGGCTTTGGTAGAGAGATGTTCGTAACCGCCTTCGAGGTAACTGAGGCGTTCTTCGGTGGTGGCCATAGATTCGCTCCTTTCGTGAACCGACTGGCTACCAACAGGGGACAGGATGCGTGTATTGCATTGGGAGGCCCTGGGTAGCAGCAAGCGTAAGGGGAATATCCAGCGTAGTCAATCGGAATCTGTCATAACCTGGGTAACGGCGGAATTGCTGGACTGACCGGCAACCCCAACCCTTGCCGGGGCAATGCGCCTTAACGTAGAATCGGCTGGTAAACTAATGAGAGGCCAATAATGACCACCGGGGAAACCCTGTCCGAAAGGCACGAAAGGATAGCCAACGACATGGTTGTCCAAGCCGAGGCGGAACTGGCCGCCGGCGATACTCTCCAAGCGGCGGAGAAAATGTGGGGTGCCGCCAGCCACGCCCTCAAGTCATATTGTGCTCGAGAAGGGTTGCGCCATGCCAAGTACAGCCACCGACGCTTTGCCGTCCGGCGGTTGGCCGAGGAAAGAGATGACCCGACCATCTGGCACGTTTTCGTGGCGGCGGAAGCCTGTCATGCTCATTTCTACAACGATTCATTAGAGGACGAAACCCTGGAGGATAGTATCCACATAATCCGCGAACTGTTGGAAAAAATTCTAGCCAAGTGACCGGCAAACTCGATTAGGGAGGATGCGAATGCTGGACTACAAGCCCAACATGGTGATTTCAACCCAGGACTACAAGGTGGTAGGCACCCGCCCGGTGCGCCACGACGGCCCCGACAAGGTGATGGGCCGGGCGCGCTATGCCGCCGACATCCACTTGCCGGGGATGCTGCACGGGAAAATCCTGCGCAGTCCCCACGCCCACGCCCGCATCCGCAGTATTGACCCCAGCCGCGCCCTGGCCCTGCCCGGCGTTGAAGCGGTGGTAACTGCCGCCGACTTGCCGGACATCTCCCCGGAAATCGCCGACCAGGACGAAGGCGCCGCCGTCAACTACGGCTTTTACAGCCGCAACGTGCTGGCCCGGGAAAAGGCCCTTTACCGGGGTCACGCAGTGGCCGCCGTCGCCGCCGCCAGTCCCCACCTGGCGGAGCAGGCGTTGGAACTCATTGACGTTGATTACGAAGTCCTGCCCCCGGTGCTGGACGCCGACGCTGCCATGAAGGACGACGCCCCAGCCCTCCACGAAAGGCTGGTCACGCTGGCCAACCCGGCGCAACGGGCCGGCGGCTGGGGCGACCCGGAAAAAGCCACCAACGTATCCAACCATTTCGAGTTTCGCCTCGGCGACCCGGAGCAAGGTTTCAGCGAAGCCGACGTTATCGTTGAACAGGAATTTCACACCAAGGCTGTGCATCAGGGGTACATCGAACCCCACTCGGCCACCGCCCAATGGAACACCGACGACACCGTGACCATCTGGGCCAGCAGCCAGGGCCATTTCGCCCTCCGCGACCACACTGCCCGCATCCTGGGGGTCAACGTCTCCCGCGTCAAGGTCATCCCCATGGAAATCGGCGGCGGCTTTGGCGGCAAGGGGCAGGGTGGCTGCTATTTGGAGCCGGTGGTGGCCGCTCTCTCCCGCAAGGTTGGGCGGGCCGTCAAAATCGCCATGAACCGGGTCGAAGTATTCATGGGCACCGGCCCCACGTCGGGCACTCACATCCGGGTCAAGCTGGGGGCCACCAACGACGGCAAGCTGACCGCCGCCGATTGCACCCTGATTTACGAAGCCGGGGCTTTCCCAGGTTCGCCGGTGCCTTCCGGCTGCCGCACCATGCTGGCCCCCTATGAAATACCCAATTCCTTCATCGAGGGCTACGACGTTCTAACCAACGTCCAGAAATCGGCGGCCTACCGCGCCCCCGGTTCCCCGGCGGCGTCCTTCGCCGCCGAGCAGGTCATTGATGAACTGGCCTCCAGGCTGGGCATTGACCCGGTGGAGTTCCGGCTGATTAACGCCGCCAAGGAAGGCAGCCGCCAACCCACCGGCCCCACCTTCCGCCGTATCGGATTCGTGGAAATCCTGCAAGCCGCCCAGCAGCATCCCCACCTGGCAACACCCCTGGAAGGCCCATACCGGGGTAGGGGCGTAGCTGCCGGGGCCTGGTTCAACGGCACTGGCCCGGCCAGCGCGGTCGCCAGCGTCACCCCCGACGGAACCGTCACCCTGGTGGAAGGCTCGCCGGACATCGGGGGCAGCCGCGCCGCCATGGCCATGCACATCGCCGAAGTCCTGGGGATTCCGGCGGAGTCGGTCAAGCCCTCCATCGCCGACACCGATTCCATCGGTTACAGTTCCGGCGCTGGCGGCAGCGGCGTCACCTTCAAGATGGGAACCGCCGTTTACCAGGCCGCCGAGGACATCCGCCGTCAGCTAATCGAGCGGGCCGCCAAAATCTGGGATGTGGCCGTGGAAGACGTGGATTATCAGGACGGCGTTCTGCGCCACAAGTCCGACCCGGAGTTGAGCCTTACCTTCCAGCAGATAGCCCGCCGCTTGAACGGCACCGGCGGCCCGGTGGTGGGACGCGCCACCTCCAACCCCGGCGGCGTGGGCAACGCCTTCGGGCTGCACGTCGTTGATGTGGAGGTTGACCCCGATACCGGCAAGGTGGAAATCCTGCGCTACACCGCCTTGCAGGACTGCGGGAAGGCCATCCATCCCAGCTACGTTGAAGGCCAGATTCAGGGCGGCGCGGTCCAGGGCATCGGCTGGGCGCTCAACGAAGAGTACTACTACGCTCCCGACGGCAACATGGTCAACTCCAGTTTCCTGGACTACCGGATGCCCATCAGCCTGGACCTGCCCATGATTGACACCGTAATTGTCGAGGTCTCCAATCCGGGGCATCCCCTGGGAGTCCGGGGCGTCGGCGAAGTGTCTCTGGTGCCGCCAATGGCGGCGGTAGCCAACGCCATCAACGCCGCGCTAGGCGTCAGGATGGACAGTCTGCCCATGAACCCCGGCGCCGTCCTGGAAGCCCTGTGGGAAAAGGCCCCGGCTTAGGCTGGCGAAGAACCGATGTACCGGAATCAAGACGGGGGTGCGGCACGCCGTACCCCCGTCTTTCCAAGGCAAGCAGGTTAAAGATGACCCTTCAGGTTAGGTATGACCCGGAAGTTGACATTCTGACCGTCTGGAACGGGCAACAAATCGCAACGTCTTCCACCGTCGAAGACAGTGAAAGCCTGATTGTTGATTTTGGCGCTGAGGATGGTTCCGACGTGGTGGGCTTCGAGTTGCTAGGCGCGGCCAAACTGTTGGCTCCGTTCTTTGCTGCTGTTCAACGTCAACCTTCAACCGATGACCCTCCATCAACCTGACCCCAACGCCGATGTAGTCGTAGTTGGCGGCGGCCCGGCTGGCAGTACCGCCGCCGCCATGCTGTCCCGCCGGGGTTTCCGCGTCTTGCTGCTGGAACGGGAACGATTCCCCCGTCCCCACGTTGGAGAGTCCCTGCTGCCGGCCAGTATGCCCGTCCTGGAAGACCTAGGCGTACTCCCGGCGGTGGAGTCCGCCGGATTCCCCCGCAAGTGGGGCGCAACGATGGTCTGGGGCAAAGACCCCGACCCCTGGAGTTGGCGTTTCCAGGAAACCAACCGCCGCTATCCCCACGCCTACCAGGTATGGCGTTCCGAGTTTGACCGGATTCTGCTGGACAACGCCCGAGCTTGCGGCGTGGAAGTCCGGGAAGGCTGCCACGTTGCCGAAGTCGTGTTTGACGGCAAGCGGGCCGTCGGCGTCCGCTGCCAGGACGATGCCGGCCGAGTTGGGGCGGTGGAATCCGGTTTCGTCGTGGACGCCAGCGGCCAGGGCGGTCTGCTGGCCCGGCAATTGGGTTTGCGGCAGTGGGACTCTTTCTTCCGCAACCTGGCCGTTTATGGTTACTACTCCGGCGGAAAGCGTCTGCCGTCTCCTGACGAAAACAATATCTTCATCGAAGCCTACCGTCACGGCTGGCTGTGGAACATCCCGCTACGGGGCGGTTGGGCCAGCGTCGGCGCCGTGGTGGACAGTCTGGCGGCCCAGGAAGAAATCCGCGTCCAGGGGCCGGCGGCGTTTCTGCAAAACCAGGTGGCCCAGGCCCCGCGCATGGCGGAACTGCTGACCCCGGCGCAATTGCGGGAAACTCCCACCGTGGTCAAGGACTGGTCTTTCGTCTGCCGGCCAATGGTGGGCAACGGGTACATCCTGGCCGGCGACGCCGCTTGTTTCGTTGACCCCCTGTTTTCGTCGGGGGTACATCTGGCGTTGATGTCGGGGACTTTGGCGGCGGCTTACGTCACCGCCACAACCCGCGATGCGGACTTGGGACAAGCCGCCGGCGAAGTCTATGAAAAGCTGTACCTGAAAGAGTATTCCCACTTCCGGGAATTAGCCAAGCTGTTCTATTCCAGCAACCGCACTGCCGACTCTTACTTCTGGGAAGCCCGCCGTCTGGCGTCCGGCGACGAATCCCTGTCGCCCCGCAACGCTTTTATCCAAACGGTAGCCGGGCAGCCGCCCCGTGGCTACGAGCGGGCCGTGCTGGGCCGGGGCGAACTTCCCCCCGACTTTTACCACAGCGTCGCCCAGGTCGAGGGGGAACGGAAACTGCGGCGGGATAGATGGGCCACTGGCCGGGAACGGCTACCCGGTTCCACCCCTCGGCTGGCTGCCCAAGCCGGACTGGAACGCCGTCCGGTGTTTTCGGACGGCGAATTTCAATGGGGCTACGCGCTGACCACGCCCGACCACCCGGAGGGAATCGAATGCAGCGAGTTGGTGGCGGTGGCCCTGTCCCGCATGGATGGCACGGCCACCGTGGGCCAGGTTATAGCCACGTTGCAGCAAGGCAGCAACCCGTCCCAACAGACCTGGATTGAGGAAAACCTGCTTTCCGCCCTGGAAATCCTCTACGTTGACGGGGCCATTGCTGAGTTGAGAGGAATTTGAACGTTCAGTTGCTGGCGGAGCCGCGCGTGATAAAGTCGGCGAGGCCCATAAAAGACTCGGTAGCATCCCTGTCGGATTCTCTAATGCGATTCAGAGCCACAGCAATATCTTCGCTGTCGCGGGCCGATAATGATGTCAATATTTTTTGGACAATCCGGGGCATCGTGTCCCTTTTGGCTAGTGGAATGTTCAACTCATCGGCCAAGTTTGACAACACCCGTCGGTTTTTGAGATTCGGCGAAGTTGCAAGTTTTAGCCGTATGGTTTCAAGATTGTCAATCGCCTGCGGGTCAGCACCATCCACATCGGGGATTTCCACGTCTTCGTAGGAAAATGGCTTGGATGGTTTAAGCAGCTTGCTAGATGCAGGCGTCGTTTCCAAAGCGGCCTGACTCAACTGACTCAAGGCTTCAAGCAAAATGCCTCGCCTAGACGGGTCAGAAAGGTCATCAATCAGCCTGTCAAAGGGGTCCGGACCGTGGCTGATAAGTTGTGCGAGGTCACGAATGAATTTATCGCTGTATCGCTTCATGATTTGTTCCCATCAGATGCCAATTAGGTTAAAAACATCCTCCGCGAGACGGGAAAACTCGGCTCTGACATTATATCGGGCTTGATCGGTGTGGGTGATGGAAGTTCCTTCCCGCGCTCCGCGGGGATATGAGTCCGAGAATCTGATTTCCTGGTCCATGAAATTCCATCCCTGAGATGATGCGAATGTCCGCGTCGCTTCCAGTGTCCTGGCATACTCGCGACTCCCATGACGGACATTGGATAGGAATACCCCGATTACATCCAGAGAATGCGTGGGATACTGTCGCTTGAAGGAAAGCACGGACTGAGCCAACAACGGGAATCCGATCGAACTGAGGTACTCTGGCCTTACGGGAACTAGAACGTAGTTGGTAGCCATGTAAGCTGCTTCCGTTGCCATCGAATCCGTGGGAGGAGGGTCGACAATTACCAAGTCATAATCGGAGGCGTACTGGGTCAGAAATGTTGACAGGAGATGTGACTTGCCGGCCGGATTTTTCAACGTCGTTGCTAATTCCAGTTGGGAAGGAATTAGGTGCATCAGTCCACTAGAATTATTTGGCCCTCTGGATGGCTTCCAAATGACATTATCCCCGGTAGGCCGTGGTCGTTGAGGATCACGCATCGGGGTATGTTCTTCAAATATGTCGAAAACTGTCAGGCCGCCGCCCGTGATGTAGCGTTCGTAAGGTGTCGCCTGCATAATATAAACGCTAGCGTTAAACTGAGGGTCTAAATCAACGACTAAACATTTCAAGCCCCGTCGCGCTGCGACCCAAGCCAAGTTGACAGCAACGGTGGTCTTGCCGACGCCTCCCTTCATATTGATGACGCATAACCCCTTGTACAAAACCAACCTTCCTATTCGGGTAAAGCCAAGCAATGAGGCACACACAGTTTACCAATTCGGTCTGTGAGTCGTCTATGGATTTTGTCGCTCGGTATTCTCGGTAATGGCCTAAGCGTTTGGCATAACCACAAACGCAAGCAGGGGCGGGTTTCAAAACCCGCCCCTGCTTGTGCCGGAAAGCGCCGTTCTTGCCGGGTTTTTACACCAGAACCCCAAAACCGGAGTAGGTGCAAAGCTCAATGCGGTTGCCGTCCGGGTCGTTCAGGTAGAAGGCCCGCTGGCCGTCGTTGCGGGTCTGAATGTCGGTGCATTCAATACCCATGTCGCCCAACTGCGCGTGGGCGGCGTCCAGGTCTTCAACCTCAAAGGCGGTGTGGTGGGACGGCGCCGAGGGAGCGTCCGGGTTTTCGATGATGTGTACCATCGCCCCGCTGGGCAGTTGCAGCCAATAGAGGTGGTCGCCGTTGACCATCTTGGGAATCTGCTTCAACCCCAGCACTTCCTCGTACCACTTCAAGGCGTCGTCCTTGTTCTTCACGTTATAGGTAATGTGGTTGATGTTCCGCAAACGGGTGTTGCCGTTCAACATAGCCTGCGTTCCCTCCTTGAATGAATCGCTGTTGTTAGACCCGCCTTGCCTCGCAATAGCGGCAGGTCTAGCTGACTGGCGTTGAGTGTAGTTGCGCCCTGGGTGGCTGTCAATTCCCGCCGCCGCGCCATGACCGGCGGCAGTTGACCCTGGTTGCGGCTATCCCTAAAATTGCCGTCGGGCCGGCGGCGATGGTTCCTGCATCCGGCGGCCCAAGACTGTCCCCGGAGAGTGAATATGACGCCGGTTAAGCAACCGCAGGTCCTGGAAGGTGTCCGCATCCTGGAGTTGGCCCGATGGCAGGCCGCCCCCCGTGGTGGCCTGGTCTTGCGCGACATGGGCGCCGAGGTTATCAAGATTGAGTGGCGCAAGGGGGCCGACCTCCGCAACTCCGGCCCCTTCGTGGACGATATGAGCGTCCAGTTCGCCGCCTACAACCGGGGCAAGAAAAGCGTCACCCTCAACACCCGCCACCCCCGGGGCAAGGAAATCTTCATGGGCCTGGTGGAAGTGTCCGACGTGGTGCTGGAAAATTTCCGCCCCGGCACTATGGAAACGATGGGTTTCAGCTATGAGGCCATGTCCCAGGTCAACCCGGGCATCATCCTGGCCTCGGTGTCGGGATTCGGCCAGTACGGGCCGTATCGCGACCGCCAATGCTTTGACCCCATCATCCAGGCCATGAGCGGCATCGGCCACCAGACCGGCCGGGGCTTCGACCAGCCCATCATGGCCGAAGGGCCAATCATGGACCGCACCGCCGCCCTCCACGCCACCATCGGCATCCTGGGCGCGCTGCGACACCGCGACCGCACCGGGGAAGGTCAATGGCTGGAAGTCGCCATGATGGACGGCGGCATCACCCTGGAGGAAGTGGCCCTGGCCATGTGCCACGAAACCGGCACCAACGAATTCCGCCGCAGCGGGTCTTTCATCCCGTGCAAGGACGGCTGGATTACCACCGGGGCGGCCCGCGCCGGTATGTGGGAGCGGATGCTGAAGGTAATGGGCTACGACGAACTGGCCGAAGACCCGGAGTTTGCCGCCCCCATGTTCGCCACCGCCCAGGTGGAAACCCGCATGGAACTGTTGCACGAATGGTGCGAGGAACGGACGGTCAAGGACGTGGAGGCGACGCTGGCGGCGGCGGACATCCCCGTGGGCCGGGCCATGAGCATCCCCGAAGTGTTGGAAGACCGCCAGATTTGGGAGCGGGAAGTGATGATGAAGGCCGACGTTGACGAACCCGGCGGCAAGCAGATGCTGGTGCCGGGGCCGACCATCATCAAGTACTCCAAGACCCCCACCACCGCCGGCCCCATCCCCAAGTACGGCGAACATAACCGGGAGATTTTCAGCCAACTGCTGGGGTTCGACGACGCCCAAATGTCCCAACTGCGGGAAGAGGGCGTTATCGGGTAAAACCCCGTATCCATAGAAAAGCGGCCCCGAATATGTAATTCTGAGCAACGCGAAGAATCTAAAATTCTTGCCGCCAACCCTCTTTCGATTCCCGGAAGGGCCATTGATGACGGATTTTAGACCCTTCACTTCGTTCAGGGTGACATGGGGGCGTGTTTCAGGGTGACAGGTAAGGGTTCAGGGTAACACGATGAAGTTCAGGGTTGCGCGCTGAGTGAAAATGCGATTGCCCTGACCTTGGTGCGCCGTTATGCTTGACGGTATCACCTGTGTCCTTGTAAAATAGTTAACACAGTGACAACTTTTTCCCCCTTAAACCTTTATCGTTGATGCAAGAAATTCCGAGGCGCCAATTGACCGACCGGTTCGTGGAGTTGGTGGAACACCTGAACCGGCGATTGCACAGTAGTCCCCTGGACGAATGGGAGGGGTTGGAATTGACCATCCCCCAAATCAAGACCCTGGCCCTGTTGCAGCATCAAGGGCCGTTGCGCATGGGCACCATTTCCAACTACCTGGGCAGCGCGCTGTCCGCCACTACCAACATTGTTGACCGCCTGGTGGACAAAGACCTGGTGGAACGCGCCCCCGACCCGGATGACCGCCGTGTCGTTAACTGCCGACTGACCGCCCAGGGCCGCGATGCCATGGAACAGTTCTGGAGCATCGGGCGGATGCGAATTTTGGAAGTAGAGGGGCTGTTGGAAACCGGGGACTTGTCAACCGTGGTGCAAGGTCTGGAACTGCTGTGCCGGGCCGTGGAACAGTCCCAGGAAACGCTGGCCCCGGCCCGCCCGGCCGCCTGACGCCGGATGCGCGTCGGGCTTCCCTCTTTGCCTGGGCGCCATGCCGGCCTGTGACCACCCAAGAGACTGAACCGTGACCATCCTCACCCAACTAGCCCTGCGCCGGCGTTCCGTCACAATGCTGGTCATAATCCTGTTGCTGGCCGGCGGGGTTTACACCTACTTGAGCCTGGAACGGGAGCTCTTCCCCGAAATCGAATTCCCCAACATCACCGTCATGGCCTATTACCCCAACGCCAACCCGGAAACCGTGGTGCGGGAATTGACCGAGCCGGTGGAAGAAGTCATCCAGACCGTGGACGGCGTGGAGGAAATCCGCTCCGTTTCCACCGGCAACTCTTCCCAGGTGCTCGTCACTTTCGACTTCGGCCACGACATGGAAGACGCCGAGCGTTCCATCGCAAGCAACGTCAACGGCGTTGACCTCCCCGATGAAGTCCTTGGCCCCTACGTCAGCCGCATCAACAACGACACTTTCCCGGTGATGCAGCTCAACGTCACCGGCGACCGGGACATCATGTCCCTCCAGCGCATCGTCAAAGAAGACATCCTGCCGTTCATTGACAGTATTGACGGTGTGGGAGAAGTCTTCCTCATCGGTGAGGTGCAGGAGCGCATCACCGTAACGGTGGATATGGAGAGGCTGCAAGACCGGGGGCTTGCCATGTCCCACGTCACCGGCGCAATCCAGGGCAACAACTCCAGCTTTCCCGGCGGAAACATCCAGCAGAACGGCACCAGTTACCCCATCCGGGCGGCCTACGAGTTTGGGTCTCTTTCGGACATCCGCGACCTGACCATTGGGTTTGACCCGGCATCGCGCAGCCCCGACTCGGCCCGGTCTCCCGTCCCCGTTGCCGGCGCCGGCCACCGGGGGGAACGCCGGGTGCTGCTCAACGACGTTGCCGAGGTGGAAATCGGCACCGCCGAGGCCAGTTCCATCTCCCGCGCCAATGGCCGGCCCAGCCTGGGCCTGCTGGTCATCAAAGACCCCGACGCCAACACGGTGGACGTGACTTCCCAAGTCCTCGTCGTCCTGGAAGGGCTGACCGGTCTGCCCCCGGACGTGGAAGTCCTGACCCTGCAAAACGACGGCCCGGAGGTGGAAAAACAGCTTACCGGACTGCTGCGGGAAGGCTTTTGGGGATTCGTTTTCGCCGTCGCCGTGGTGTTCATCTTCCTGCTCAACTTCCGGCCCGGCCTGCTCAAAGGGCCGCTGATAACCCTGCGGCCCACCGCCATAATCGCCGTTTCCATCCCCCTCAGCATAATGACGGGCATATTGATTATGGGAGCGGCGGGACTGTCCCTCAACTTTATGAGCCTGTCCGGTCTGGCTATTGCCGTGGGGCGGGTGGTGGACGACAGCATCGTGGTACTGGAAAATATGTACCGCCACGTGCAGCGGGGCGAAGACCGTTTTCAGGCGGCGGTGGTCGGCGCCCGGGAAGTGGGCGCGGCCATCGTTTCCTCCACCCTGACCACGGTGGTAGTGTTCGTGCCGTTGGCGTTCATTCAGGGTTTGGTGGGCGAATTTTTCACCCCCTTCGCCATGTCCGTCAGTTTCGCCCTGCTGGCCTCGACGCTGGTGGCCTTGACCGCCGTGCCGGTGCTGGGGGTGCTGCTGCTGCGGGAGGGCGACTTCCCAAGGGACGCCGAGGGAGTCACCCGCGACACGATTTTGCAGATCATCTACACCCCCATACTGGTCTGGGCGCTGCGAATGAAGTCCATCGTCCTGGCCATGGCGCTGGTGATTGTCGTTTCCAGTTCGCTGCTGTTCCTGGTAGTCCCCATAACCCTCTTTCCCACCTCCGCGCCTGAATACCTGACCATCGGAATGGAACTGCCCGTGGGAACTCCCGTGGGTCGGACTTACGTCGAAACCGCCAGGGTGGAGGAAGTGCTGGAACGCTACCACCGGGCCGGACTGGTGGACGTTTACAGCGCCACCCTGGGGGCGCGCACCGACGATTTCGGCGACACCAGCGCGGGAGGCGGGTTCCATCTGGCGTCCTTTTTCGTAAGACTGCCCGAAGGTGTACCCCATGACGTTCCCGACCGCATCCGGGCTGAGCTGCCGGAGATTGAGGATGGGAAGATTACCCTGACCGAACTGGCCGGCGGCCCCCCTACCGACGCCCTGGAAATCGCCGTCACCGGCAGCAACTTTTCCAAGGTGGCCGCCGTCGCGAAGGACCTGGCAGCCCGGCTGGCCCAAGTCGAGGGCATTATCAACGTCACAGATGGGCTTTCCGAGGCCAGGGATGAAGTAGTCATCGAAGTTGACCCGCGCTCGGCCTCCCTGTACGGGCTGACCGCCGCCGACGTTGGCCGACAGGTCAACCTGTTCATCGTGGGCAACAAGGTCGGTTCCGCCGATTTGGACAACCGCACCCTGGACATCGTGGTGCGGGGTCAGCCTGCCGCCGCCGAGGATTTTGACCAACTCCAGCTTTTGGAAATCTCCGGCCCGCTGGGAACGGTGGAACTGGGACAAATCAGCGCCATCGGCATTGAGCAAGGCCCCATCAGCATCAGCCGTTTGGACCTGGAACGCTCCGCCACCATCAGCGGCGAAATAACCGCCGTGGACACCCAGGCTATCGGCGCCGAAGTGGACAAGGTTATCGCCGCCCTGGACGTGCCTCCCGGCGTGCGGGTGGAAAGCGGCGGCATCTTCGAGCAAATCGAAGAAGGATTCCAGGACATATTCCTGGCTATGGGCGTGGGCATTGTCCTGGTCTATCTGGTCATGGTTGCCAGCCTGGGATCCTTGCGCGACCCCTTCATCGTGGTTTTGAGCCTCCCCCTGGCCGTGGTGGGGGCCGTATCCGCCCTGGCCCTCACCGACCGGACGCTGAGCCTGTCCGCCCTAATGGGTTTGCTGCTGCTCATTGGCGTGGTTGTCACCAACGCCATCGTGCTGATTACCTTTGTGACCCAACTGCGCGAGTCGGGCATGGGCGTACAGGAAGCCTTGATTGAAGGGGGCCGAACCCGCGTCCGCCCCATCCTGATGACCGCCTTCACCACCACCTTCGCCCTGATGCCCCTGGCCCTGGCCGCGGATGACAGCGGCGGGATCATCGGCGCTGAGCTGGCTACGGTGGTCATCGGCGGCCTCATCAGTTCCACCTTCCTAACCCTGGTGGTGGTGCCGGTAATTTACATGGCGATGCACTCCACCATTCCCGGAGCCTTCCGGTTCATCTTTTCCCTGGGACGTTCCCGGTCTGCCGGCCCCCAGCCAACGCTGGCCGATGCGCCTCCCACCGTCGGCGACTGACCAAAGCAAGGAATGAAATAACACATGAACAGGTTTACCGGCGAATTGGGGGTCTTGGCCTTCCTCCGCCATATCGCTATGTCCGCCCTCCGCCTGGCCGGCAGGGTTGTCCGCAATATAGCCGTGTTCGCCTGGAACATGGTCGTAAGGTTCTTCCGCGCTTGGAAACGCTGGCTGTCCCCCTTCATAGCCTTGCTCATCCTCGGCGGGTTGGTTGTCACCATTGGCGCCGTTGTATCGGGCCGCACTCCCCTAGACCTGGAACTGCCCTGGGAAAGCGCCCCGGCGGCGCCCGAACCGACGCCCCAACCGGCCCGGATTGACCCCGACGGCGGCAAGGTAGAACTCCGCGGCAAGCTGGTCTTTCCCAACCGTCGGGATTTGACCTTCGTCACCCCCGGCGAAATCGGCGAAATCCTGGTCAGCCAGGGAGACCGGGTCGAAAAGGGGCAGGAATTGGCCCGCCTGGAATCCCTGTCCATTCAGTTGATGCAGCAGGAAATAACCCAGGCCGAGTACGACCTGGACACCGCGGAAAAGGCCCTGGACATCGCCTCCAAAACATTCGCCACCGAACCCCTGAGACTGGCGGAAATCAAAGCCGCCACCGTCCAGATTGAAAAGGAAATTTCTGACATTGATGAACGGCTGGAAGACCTTTACGAAGACCTGGAAGACGACTTGGAAGACCTGGAAAACGATTTGGTTGACGCCCGGCAACGGAAGATTAACGCCGAGGTAGCCCTGGCCCGCGCCGAGGACAACCTGCGTACTTTCGACCAGTTCTTCGACAGCGACCAGTTCTTGCAAATAGACGAGCAGCAGCAAAAGATCGTGGAGGCCCGCCTGGCCGTGGTTGTCGCCGAGCGCGCCCTGGAGTTGGCCCAGCAAAAGCTGTCCAATTTCGAGATTGACTTCGATGAGCGGGTGGGCAACGCCTTGACCCGCGTTGACGCCGCCGAAAGAGCGCTGGACGCCGCTCGGCAAAACCTGGCCGATTTCCTGTGGGACCCTATCCCGGACCCCGATACCGACAGCAACATTGACATTGACTTGCTGAACCGGCTCCAGAACGCCGTCGCCGTGGCCAAGACCGACCTCCGCCAGGCACAGGAAGCGCACAGCGACCTTCAGGCCAACCGGGAACTGGAAGAGGAAACCCTGAAAACCCAGGTGGCCTCCGCCCAGGCCGGGCTCGACCGGGCCAAGGACGTGATAGTCAAGATTGAAGACGTGATACTCAAAATTGAAGAGTCGGACGAAAAGGCTTTGGGGATTCGGGAAAGACAGGTGGCGATAGATTCGGCCCGCTTGAATCTGGACAAGATTAACGATGAAATCGGCGAAATCGGCGAACAAATCGCCGAACTGGAAGAGGGGCCGGACGCGAAGGAAATAGCCCTGTTGCAGGAAAACAAGGCCCTGGCCTTTGAGCGGATGGCCGATTTGCACAGCCCCCCCGACCAGGCCGAAGTGATTCTGTGGGAAAAGACGATAATCACCATCCGCGCCCGGTTGAAAGACGCCCGCGAGGAACTGGCCGGCGCCTATCTGCGCGCACCCGTTAACGGAATCGTTACCCTGGTCAACGTGGATGCCGGCGATTGGGTCAGCGACGATTCCCTGGTTATCGAACTGTTGCAGCCTGACCCAGTGGAAGTCCACGGGCTGGTGGAAGCCGGAGACACAGCCGCCGCCACGCCGGGCAACGCCGCCCTAATCAACCTGGAATCCATGCCCGACTTGACCCTGAACGGCGTGGTATCCACTCTTTCCATGGAAGCCCGCAC
This sequence comes from Dehalococcoidia bacterium, assembly GCA_963665735.1. Lineage (GTDB taxonomy): Bacteria > Chloroflexota > Dehalococcoidia > Lucifugimonadales > UBA3495 > CATOSK01. The sequence goes on from OY762444.1 coordinate 3,250,771, forward strand.
CGAGCGCGGCGTGGTCAGCTACCCCTTCGTCGTCGCCGTGGACGTGCCGCCGGGCGTTGAAATTCCCCTGGGCGTAACCGGCGTAACCGTAACCTTGCAGCAGTAGCGCCGCCCCTGAAGGGCCGTCATTCAGGCGGAAGCCGGAATCCAGCAATCCTTGTCAAAGCCGGCGTTGGCCCTGTCTGATACCTTCGGGGCAAAAACAAAATCCCTCTTGCTTGGGGAAAGGGCGGAGCGAGGGTTTCGTCCCCAAGGGTCTTTTGATTTTCCGTCCACCCTGGAGGATGTCATTCTGAGCAAAGCGAAGAATCTAAAATTCTTGCCTTCGGCAACGTGGCCTTGCCCGTAGAATTTTAGACCCTTCACTTCGTTCAGGGTGACATGATGGTGGTTCAGGGCAGCAACCAAAAGACCTTGGCTTACTCGCTAGGCGTGTTGAACTGCACCAGAATGCCGTCCGGGTCGAGGACGTAAATGCTGCGGATGTCCCCGTCGGCGTTGGTAAAAGACTCCAGCGGCCCGGCCAACTCAACGCCCTTGGCGATTAACTCTTCCGTCAACCCCTTAACGTCCTTGACGCCGAAGGAAATATGGCTGATGCCAACCTCGTCCAGCTTGATGGGAACGCCGTCCGGGTCGTCCCCCGGGTGGCTGGTCAGGGTCAGGGTTGGGGCCGTCCCTTCCCCGTAGCTGAGGCTGACCCACCGCCGGGCCTGCCGCCGCCGCTTGTAGTTGTGCAGACGGCCCCCCTCGGTGGGGTCGGTCATCCGGTCTCCCAGCACCGTCATACCCAGAATATCCCGGTAGAACTCCAGGGACTTGTCCATGTCCCGAACGCAAATCCCGACATGGGTAACGCAGGTTGCTTCCATCGCGCCCGCCTCCGCTGAAAGTTAATCGTGGTTGATGCCGTCGGTTAACCTGACTGGCCCGCCGAACCCGCCATCAGTTCAACAGGATTGAAATAATGGCCAATTTGCCCGTTCGCCCTGAGCTTGTCGAAGGGCCGTCCGTTCATGGTTCGACGAGCTCACCACGAACGGACTCCCGGTTTATCCATAAGTCCCAGGACGGTGACGGCCCTAATCCAAGGGCAATTCGTGAATCCAACCCGGTTCCGAAATGTCAATCACCTGCCCGTTGGGGCCGGCCCACTTTTCCTCGGCCCGCGGCGGACGCGGCTGACCTTCCCCGGCCGTCTCCCGCCGCACAATCTCCGCGCCGTTAACCTCGGTAATCTTGGCCCCGGTCTCCGCCAGGCTGTCCACCTGGAAACCGATATGGTGAATCCCGTTGTAGTTGGGGCCGTTAGGCCCAACGTCGGCGTCATCGTCCGTCTTGCACTTCAAGATGGTCAGGTTGATGAACCCGTCGGAAAGCTGGACTTGCCGGTCGTTGCGGGCAACCTCCTGCATATCAAACGCCTGCTTGTAGAAAGCCGCCACCTCGTCGGGATTTTCCGCGGTAATAGCGACGTGCTGAAGTCTGGCCACGTTGGCACCTCCGGGGTAAATTTGCCCGCATTATACCCCGTCCGCCGGCGCAGGGCATAACCCGCACGTGGCCCTGGTTTGCCTCCGCCTGGCTTAACCCAATCCCGCCTCATGTTGGGAATTTCGGCGGAGTCATTGCATTGCAAAGGGTCGGGGATTGGGTTATGCTTGCGCCGCTACCCGGTTGACCTGACAACACAACTCGCACTCATTTGGCCCGAAGGGGACATTCGTGTCTCCTGGCGGGTGCATTTGTGGCCGGGGCAGCCGGGTAGCATCGGTCCCCACCGACGCCAACCAGGAGACCCCATTATGGCATTCATCCTCTCGTCCCTCAAACCATCCCCATCCCGCGGCCTTACCTCTCCCACCCGGGCGACATCGCTCACCCCGTCGGGTCTGACCGGTGCCTCTCCCCTGCTGGAATAACCCCCTTCAAACGCAACAGGTCTAACACCCTTTGCCAGTGCGTCCCGTACCGGCGGGCAAATTTGCATTTGAAGAGGTTTTTTCATGTCTTTTTGCATTCGCGAATTTCTGAGGCGCACAACCGGGCCGATTCTGGCTCTGGGCGCGCTGACAATCCTCGCCATAATGGTTGGTTGCCAATCGGCGCAAGCCCCTCCCCAGACTGCGGCTTCGGTGAACTTGGCGCCAATTGAATTTCGGTTGACCGCCTTGGAGTCCCAAGCGGCCTACGCCGGGGGAACCCGGGAAAACGTCGCACTCATTGAACAGCGGGTGACCGAGTTGGAATCCCATCTGGCAACCGTCGCCGGGCAACTGACGGAGGTCAAAGCTATCACCAGCAGGACAGACCAACAGCTTTCCACGCTGCGGGACTCGATATATTACCTGCCACTGCTAACCCCTCCGCCGGCCTTCATACCGGAAGAGCAATCGGCCCACGAGGATGATGTAGAGAGTATTGGATTGCAGACTTCCGGCCAGCGCCAGAGCGCGGCTGACCGGGTAGTCAACGCCCAAACTCCCGCCCAGCAGGCCAAGGCCATGAAAGACTTGATAGACGCTAGCAAGGAACGGGTCAAGTTAGAAGAGCAGGCCGCCAAGCAACGCCGCTGGCAGGCCGCCGCCGAGGGCCGGACGATAGTACCCAGAGCCGACCCCTGGAGCTACGACTAGAAGAGCCGATGTGTTCGCCCCGTCGCCGGGAGTGAATGCCGTCAGCGCCGCCCATTTTCGACAAAAGAAGCCCTTGTTGGTACTTGTGACACACTAGCCATAACTACTTACGGATATTATCGCGTTTGCAAATGGAATATCCTCCTCTTGCCCAACCCGTAGGATTGGCGCCCTGTTCCCCTCCCAGCCCGGGTTGAGAGACACGGCTGGTATGTGATAAGTTGTTATGTAATCTTGAAAACGCGAACTCAGACTCCCGGTTAGCGCGGGGTGGGCAAATCCCGCTGGGCAGGGTCTGACAAGAGCCTATCCCAATTTCCCGTGCTGCTCTGCCCATGCTGCTCTGACGGAAGCGCCGGGCAATTCATTATCTTTCCTTGACGCTGACCAAGGACAACTATAACCGCGGGAACCTGGCTGCCTCCCTTCTTTGACAAATCGGGGGAATCGCTTACTATTGCACCCAAACGGTTGACAGGTGATCCCCATGAAAAATCTGGTCATCGCCCTCGCCGTCATCGTAACGCTGACCGCCTGCCAGGCAGCCGCGGCCCCGGGCCTTCCTGAGCCGACCCCGGAACCCCTTCCCACCCCAACGGCGCGTCCGGCCGGGGAGGATAGAATCGAACAACTGGAGGAACGGCTGGAAGACCTGACGAACGTCCTGGAAACGCTGGGGAAGGTTCCCGCTCCAATACTGCCCCAGGTAGTGGAACCCGCCGAAGACCTCTTTCGGGTGAAACGCCTGGAAGAGGAGAACCGGGAACTGGAACTCCGATTGGCCTCAACCCAGGAGGAACTGGCGGCGGAACGGGAATTCCGGCAAAAGCTGCTGAACGAAATGGAAGAAACCCTGTTCCGGTCCTGGCAGGCTTACTACAAGACCCCGGTGGGCGAAGAAGACCCCAACATTTTGCAGGTATGCTCCACCCTGGGCGGCCTGCTGCCCTACGAAACCGCCGACTACACCCTGGGGCACCAGGGATACTGCCTCCGTCTCCACCAGGACATGGCCCACCTGAAAACTCTGTTGGACATGGCCCAAAGTTGCATCCCCACCGACCCGGGTCTCCGGTCTGAGCAAAGGACCGTTCCCGACCACTGCGTGCTTCGCCGTTCCGGGCTTGACAACCCGCTTTCCAATCCCTGACCACCTTCGGCGCCAACCCCGACGGAAGCAACGGCAACCACGCCCTATTAGAGTGGAAAGAAAGAACGGGAAGTAATGGAGCCGGTGAAGGGAGTCGAACCCTTGACCTACGGTTTACGAAACCGTTGCTCTGCCACTGAGCTACACCGGCTGGCGATTGCTACGTCTAGTATATCACCGCAACGGCCTTTCATCCAAAACCTGCGTCCCGTCTTTCCGGCCAATCGCATTATAAATCGCCCCGGTAGCCTCGCCCGGCGGGATGTAATTCTGAGCGCAGCGAAGAATCTAAAGCTCTTGCTGTCAACCAATTTTCGACTCCCGGAGAGGCTTTTGGCGGAGGATTTTAGACCTGGGTGAAAAATCGTTCAGGGTGACATGATGAAGTTCAGGGTTATGCGCTGAAGTTAAAACTCGATTGCCCTGATGTCGTCACCCCAAAACCGGCCAACGCCAATAACAAAATGCCCTCCCCCTGAATAGGGAAAGGGTTGGGGGGTGATACCGCCGCCAAGTTTCCCGTAGGACGGAAAAAGCCCGTCACTCGAAGCCGATGGAACGGAGAAACCGCCGCAATTCCGCGACACATTCCTCCGGCTTTTCCAGTTGCAGGAAATGGGTCGTTTCGGGAAGGAAATCGTAATCCACGTCAACCAATTCGCCGGGCTGAAACGAAGGCAGGTAGGAAAAGGGCAAGGTGGGGTCGGCTCCAATAACCTTGATGGGGCAGCCAATGGCGTCAAAGTCCACCAGGGCCGCAAACGCTCTGGCGTAGTCCGACACCTGCGCCTCATATTCCCGCGGGCATCTAAGGACGTATCCTCCCCCCGATTCGTCCTCCCGCAGCGTCGTCCTGGCCATCAACTCCCACACCCCCGGAACCATGCGCCGGAAAGCCGGCGCTATCGGCAAAACGTCCGTAAACTGGGACAGGGTGGTGAACCGCTCCGTCCGGCTGCGGGTAATCGCGGCGGCCCGCTTCAACGCCGCCTCAAATTCCTCATGGCCGTCTTCCGGTTGGTACAGGGTGGGGTCGAACAGGGCCAACCCCGCGTAAGCGTCGCCGGCGGCTGACGACAGCAGCGTCGCCAGACCCGAAACGGAATGGTACACCCCCACGGTAGGTTTCTTCCCATAACGGCCTTCAATCGCCTCGACAATGGCGTCGTGGTCCTGGACAAAGCTGACAAAGGTATGATTGTGAAGCGACCCGACCCTGTTCCAACCGTGGTTTCTCAGATCGTAGAGCATTAGCTCAAAGTCGTCGGCCAGCAGGGACCAGAAGGGGTAGTACAGGTCAATCGCCAGCCCGTTGCCGTGACTCATCACCAGCCGGGGGCCGGCGGGGTTGCCGTGACGCCGCAGCGCAATGACCGTCTCATCGTCCACGCGCACTTGGTGAACGGAAAGCGGCTCCGGTATCTCCCACACCTTTTCCAGGTCGGTCGTCAAGTCTGGACCTTTATATCCAAAGATTTGTTCAGCCCTGGGAATCGGAATCCAGGGCCGAATCGGCGTAAGGTTCCAATTCGTGGGCCAGGGCGGCGGCGAAATCCTCGCCCCCGATGTCCTCCAACCGCCACTCGACTTCGGGAAGGTGGGGAAACCGGAATACGCCCGTTGTTTCCCCCCGCCGGATGTTGAGCGGCGTCTGGAACCGGGCGATGTCGGTGGAAAAGCCCGTCCCCAGGGCCTTGATTAACGCTTCCTTGCACGTCCAATAGCGGTAAAACCGGCGCAGCTTTTCCGATTCTGGCGCCGCCGCCAACTCCGCTTGTTCCTGCGGCCCCATTGCCGCCTCAATCAAACCGTCCAGGTGGCGTTTGGGTACTATCTCTTCCACGTCTATACCCAGCCGTCCCTGTTTAGCCAGGGCAATCAGGCCGTGGTTCACGCTGTGGCTGACGTTAAAACTGATGTTGGCGGCCTTCCCCCGTACCGTCGCCAAGGGTTTGCCGTAACGGGATTCCCCAAAGGTCAGGTCGGCGTTATCGCAGCCAAGGCGGTCACACAAAAGAGACCGCAGGGCCGCCCGGCATAAGGCGAACCGATGCCGCGGCCCAGGGAACAGATAGCGGCGCCACCGGCCCAGTTCCCTTTCGTCCAGCCACCCCAGCGCGTCCGCCTGCCGGAGGGGATGGGGCGCCAGGTCAACGTGGACTACGGTAACGCCGCCGGTCTTGACGAAAAGACGCCGCCAAGTCCCGGCCGCCGGTTCCGATATGTCTCCGGTTTCCGGCCCGATAACCGCCAAGCCTCTATCGGGGAGGCGTCCCGTCTCTGCCATTTTCGTCCGGCGGTCTTAACCCGTCCGGGAATCTACCAACTGCACCAGGTCGCCCACCGAGCTTACGTCGGCGCAGTCGGCAACATTAAACTCCAGGCCGAACTCATCGGCAACCAACTTGGCGAAGGCGACGAAATCCACCGAGGAAACGCCGGAATCCCGCAGGCTGGCACTGGTATCAAGGGGCTGCCCCGCCGTGCGTCCGTCAATTTCCAGGTTATCGTCCACCAGTTTCCTGATTCTTTCTTCCGTGGTAGGCATCAAATCCTCTCCCTAAATTCCATCGGGTCTGCGTGAATTTTGACCCGATTCAGGTTAGCTAGATTGACCCCCAAAGTCAATCTGACGCTGCCCGCCGGCCAGGGTTTTTCAATTTCCCGGCCACTCTTCAGTATGTAATTCTGAGCAAAGCGAAGAATCCAAAATTCTTGCCTCCGTCAACGCCGCCACCTACCCAGCCCCTTGGCGGTTTCGCACCCAGAAACTCCGGCGTTGGAAGGGATAGCCCGGAATCCCAATTCGCCGCCGTTTCTCCCCCGCGAAAAGCCCAGGGAATGACAACGGCACTCCAGCCTCGTAAGCGGTGGCTACCGCCTTGAGAAAATCCTCTTCCCAGCCGGCCCCGCCGTCATCGGAACGCAACAAGCAATCCAGAAAGACCGGGGATGGGGCAACCCCGCCGTCCCGCGGCCATAATGCAGCGGCCAAGGGTTGCTGCCCCGCCGCTACGCCAATCTCAACAACCAAGTCCGCCCCTGTCCGGGCCAGCGCGCCAACGGCCTCTTGCATCGGGGCGTTTTCGCCGCCCAAGCGCCGCCAATGCCCGGTGTCCAATTCGTCGGACGACTGCACTACCCGCCCGGTGACGCCGCTGACCCAAACCGTCGAGGGCGGCATCATGGCGACCCGGGGCAACGCCGCGTCCGGGCTGGTGACGGCTGCCGCCAACCGCAGCCCATCCTCCAGGCTGATGACTCCCGCCGCCTGCGCCGCCGCCAGTTCTCCCACGCTCTGGCCCAAAACCGCCGCTGGCGCAACGCCCACGCTTTCCCAAAGGGCGGTGACTGCCGCTTGCAGCGCATAGACCGCCGGCAGTTTCCATGAAGTATCGTCCACGCCGCCGGGCCGTTCCCCCCGGCCAAGAATCACGTCCAGCAGGGAATAACCCTGCTCTTCCCGCACCAGTTGGTCGCATCGGTCAAGGGTCGCCCGGACTACCGGCTCGGCGCGGTAAAGCCCTTCGCCCATGCCGGCCCACGCCTCCAGCCCGCCGGCGTAAACGAAAGCCGTTTTGGGTGTTGTTGGAGCCGCGGATTCGGCAGAATCCGATTCTGCCCCGGCAACGGCTATCAACCCTTGTCGCAGCGTCTCCCCGTCCCGGAAAACCACGCCGGCCCGGTGGTTGAAATGGCTGCGCCCCACGCCGGCCGTCCATGCCGAGTCCGCCAGAAGAGACTCCCGGCCTGCGGATTCCGGCGATAAAGCCGCGCCTTGCTCATCCAGCCACGACAAGAACCGCGCGGCGGAATCCCTGAGAGCGGCGGGAGATTTGCCGGACAAGGGCAAAAACCTGGTTTCCCTACCCCGGAAATCGTCTCCGACCAGGGCCAGACCGGCGTCGGCAACCGGCAACGCCGCCGCCACCGACTGCGAAGAACCGGCCGGCCAGCCCGTCCCTTTCGTTGTCCCGTCCGCATCAAACTGCCCGCCGTAGCCCTCCACGACAACGTGGGCGTTGGCGCCGGACAACCCGAAGGCGTTTATGGCGGCCAGGGGCAGTTTGTCGGGATAAACAGGCCAGTCGGTTATTTCCGACGTGATTCGCACCTTTGCATCTTCCCAGTCCAGTTCCGGGTTCGGGTCTTGAAAGTGCAGTTGGGACGGTATGACGCCCTTGGTCATTGCCATGACCACCTTAATCAAGCTGGCCATTCCCGACGCCCATTCCAGGTGGCCGATGTTGGTCTTGACCGAACCCACCAGCAGTGGCCGCTCCGCATTGCGGCCCTGGCCGTAAAACGACTCCAAGGCCCGCATTTCAATGGAGTCTCCCAAGGCGGTGCCGGTGCCGTGGGCCTCCACGTAGTCCACTTCCCCGGGGTCAACCCCCGCCCGGGCCAGGGCCTGTTCCATGACCCGCCCCTGGGCCGGGCCGTTGGGCACCGGCAGCCCGGCGCTGGCCCCGTTCTGGTTAACCGCCGAACCCTTGACTACGCTCCAAATCCGGTCACCGTCGGCCTCCGCATCGGCCAGACGTTTCAGGACAACCACGCCGCAGCCCTCGCCGCGCACAAAACCGTCGGCGGAGGCGTCAAAGGGGTTGCACCGCCCGGCAGCCGACAACATACCCATGTCCCGGTGGAAATTGACTATCGCCGGGGACAGGACGGTATTGACGCCACCGGCCAGGGCCAGGTCAATCTCCCCCCGCTGCAAGGCTGACAAGGCTTGATGCACCGCCGCCAGCGACGACGCGCAAGCCATGTCCACCGGCATGGCCGGCCCTTCCAGTCCCAAAGCGAAGGCAATCCGCCCGGCGGCCACGCTGGCCGTCGTTCCCATGTAGGTGTCATACTGGCCGGTGCCCGAAATAACGTCCCGGTACTCGCTGGCCCCGATTCCGGTATAGACCCCGGTGCGGCTCCCTTTCAGTCCTTCCGGGTCAATGGCGGCGTCCTCCAGGGCTTGCCACGTAATTTCCAACAGCATCCGTTGTTGGGGGTCCATCATCCGGGCCTCAATGGGCGCGATGCGGAAGAACCGGGCATCAAACCGGTCAATCCCTTCGACGAAACCTCCCCGGCGGTAAATCGCCGCCGCCGCCGGGTCTCCGGCAATCCCGTCCCAGGAACCCGCGTCCTTGCGCCCGTCCGTCACCGCATCCCTGCCAGATTCCAGCAACTCCCAGAACGCCGCAAGATTGGGCGCCCCGGGGAAACGGCAAGCCATGCCCACGATGGCGATGGCGTCGTCATCGGTCTGCCGGGCCGGTTCCCGCCGGCGGGGAGCCGGTTCCGCCACGGGTGCCGGGCCGGACGCCCCCAGCGCCTCGGCCAGTTCCGCCCCCAGGTGGCCGGCCAGCGCCGCCACGTTGGGATAGTCGAAAACCGCCGTGTTGGAGACCACGTACTCCCCGGCGAAAGTCCGGTTCAGCCGGTTCCGCAGTTCCACCGACATCAGCGAGTCCATGCCCAGGTCAAAAAACCCAACGGTGGGCGATGGGGCCGACGGCATCCGCAGCGTCGCTTGCAACTCCCGTTGCAGGAAAGCCGTCAACAGTTCCTCCCAATCGCCGGGCGGCTGCTGGCGCAATTGAGCCACCAGGTTGGCCGGGCCGTCCGCGTCCGATTCACCGCCGGCCTTTTCCTCCCCAGCCAGCAATTCCTCCAGCAAGGTGGGCCGCTGGTCAAAGCCGGCGGCCCGCACTGCCCAGTCCACCGCCGTCACTGCGCTGAAAGTCCGGTCCTGGCGCACTAGTTGGTCGAAAGCCTGGAGGCCCTGCTGCGGGCTTATCCAGTCGGAACCCGAGGCCGTTAGTTGACCCTGAATCCGCTCCCGCTGCTCCGCCGCCTCGCCCAGTTCCGACCACGCGCCCCAAGCGATGGACTGCCCCGGCAATCCCAGGGAACGACGATAGCCGGCCAGTTGGTCCAGAAAGGCGTTGGCCGAGGCGTGGTTGCCCTGCCCCGAATTGCCGACAACTCCCACCGCGCTGGAGAACAGGACAAACAAGTCCAGGTCTTTATCCAGCGTGGCTTGGTGCAGGCGCCAGGCGCCCAGCATTTTCGGCCATAGCACTTGCTCAAACCGTTCCCAGGTCTGGTTGGTCAACGCCCCGTCGGAAAGCACCCCGACGCTGTGAATAACCCCGCCGAGAGGGGGCAACGCCGCGTCAATTCGCCCCAGCATGGCGTCAACCGCCGCCGAGTCCGTCACGTCGGCCAGTTCCACCCGCACGTCGGCCCCTTGCCGGCGCAGGGTTTCAATCACCGCCGCAGCCTCCGGGTCCGGCGGGCGGCGTCCGTTCAGGACTATGACTCCGGCCCCGTGGTCGGCCAGCCAACCCGCCACCACGATGCCGATACCGCCCAACCCGCCGGTAACCAGGTAGGTGCGGTCGGGCCGCAGCCGTCCGCCGGGCAGGGGCGGCATGGCGATGACGTTCTTCCCGATATGGCGGGCCGAGCGCATGAACTCCATTGCCGCGCTAACCTCGGCCATCGGCCAACGGGTATGCGCCAGTGGCCGCAACTCCCCGGCGGACACCCGGGCCATTACCCGCCGCAGGGCCGCGCCGGCGGTGGCCGGGTCTTGCCGCTTCAGGGCGTCCACTTCCAGCACCGAGTAGGCAACGTCGGGCCGCGCCGCCGCCATTTCCGCCGCCGTCCAGATGTCCCGCCGGCTCATTTCCACGAAACGCCCGTTGACCGCCAGGCAGGACAGGCTGGCTTCGATGTAGCCCGGCCCGGTCAGGCTGTTCAGCGCCACGGTAACGCCGGCGCCCTGGGTATCTTCAAGAATCTGCCGGCCGAAGTCGGTGGTACGGCTGTCATAGACGTGGGCGATGCCCAGGGAGCGGAGATAAGCCTGCTTGGGCGCGCTGGCCGTGGCGAAAACCTCGGCCCCGGCGGCTTGAACCAACTGCACCGCGGCCAGACCTACGCCGCCCGATGCGGTATGCACCAGCACCCGGTCGCCGGCCCGCAGCCCTGACATCCGGAAACTCAGTTCCGCCGATACAAAGGCCGTGGGTATGGTAGCCAGGGCCGCCGCCGGAACGCCCTCCGGGGCGGGGGCTACCAAATCGGCGCAGACCGACAGTTCGGGCCGCAAAGTCCCAATGCCCAGACCCAATGCTCGGTCGCCAACGGCGAACTCGGAGACTTCCGGGCCGACTTCGGTGATGCGCCCGCAAAATTCGTCGCCCAACTCCGGTTCCAATGCCACCGCGCCCAGCCCGACCAGAACGTCGGAAAAGTTAAGACCCACGGCCTCCACTGCTACCCGCACTTCGCCCCTTTCCAGGGCGCGGGGCGGGGCGGATTCGGCGCGAATGCCCGCCAAGCCCTCGCCGGCGGTGGGCCGGATGCGCCAGTCTTTATTATCCGGCAAGTCCAGCTTGGAACGGCCTTGGCCGGCCCGCACCAGGCGCGCCGCTAACCGCCGGCCGGCCCGGTGCGCGATATGGTTTTCTTCGTCGGGGAACATCAACTCGTTGGCCAGAGTGTCGGGAATTTCCGCCGCCGGGTCCAGGTCAATCATCCTGGGCTGCAAGTACCCTGACTCCCGCGCGATGGCCTTGCCGAAACCCCACAGGGCCGCGCCGGCCAGTTCCCCCACGCTGGCCCGCAGATAGTCCCTTTCCAACGCCTGCGCCCCGCGGGTGATGAACCACAGGCCGTTGGCCGGAATTAAGTCGGCGTCCTGGACGGCTTGCGTCAAGGCCAAGGCGCTGGCCCCGGACTTCCGCGCGTCTTCCGCCAGTTCTGCCGTCGTTGCCCCGGCGCCATGCCCCGCCAAAGCAGCGCAATGAACGACGCCCCGCAGCGGTATGTCCGGGGGCAAGCCGTCCAACAGTTGTTTCCATGACTCCCGGTTCTCGGTTTCCACCGTGCTGCGGGTAATCCCCGGAGTATCGGGATTCGGAGGATTCCCGCCGTTCTGGTGGCTCTTGCCGGCTAACACGACGGTCTGATTCAGCGCGGCCAGTTCCGCCGCCAATCCGTCGGCCCAACCGCCATCGTCAGCGGCCAGCACCCATGAACCGGCCGGCCAGGCGATTTCCTCCGGGCCTTGGGCCATAATCACCCCGGAACCCAAGGGGCCGTCGTCGCCCCAGGTTTCCCCGGCCAGCGCCGTCGGGTCGTTAAAACCGGCGTCGGTCAGGGCCTGACGCCACACTTCCGGCGAGGCCAGCGCGTGGTTGGGCCGGTAGTCGTCGGAGTAACGCCACCAGCCATCCAGTTGGCCCAAGGTCATGTCCTGCCAGCCCCGGCCCCGCAGGTTTTCCAACGCCATCAACTGTCCCGACGGGGCCAGCAAATCCCGGCAATGGCCCAGGGTTTCCCCCAGGTCCCGGGTGGCGTGCAGCACGTTGACGGCAATCACCAGGTCATAGGCGTGGAGTTCAAAACCCTGGTCTGCCGGATTCCTTTCAATGTCCAGCCGCCGGTATTCCAGCGGAAAGCCGGTATCGGCGAACCGCTCTTCCGCCGCCGCGAAAAACCCGGCGGAAATGTCGGTGAACATATAGTCGAAGTTCCCCTCCGGCAACTCCGGCAGCGCCACCGACGTTCCTGACCCGGTGCCGGCCCCCACTTCCAGAATCCGCAGCCGCCGGTCAGCCGGCCAGTCGGCCACGACGGAGGCCACCGCATCCCCCAATATCCGGTTGGAGCACTTGGACGCCGGGGCGGTAAAGTAAAAGTCCGCCAATCCGGGGCCTTCCGTCGGAAACAGTATGGACAGCGGGTCCACTTGGCCCCGCAGCACTTCCGCCAAAGCGCCGCCGCTCCGCCGCAGCAACCCCAGTTCGTTGACGCCGTGGGGATACCGGCCCTCCGCCTGGTCGGCAAACCCTTCCCGGTCAGTGAAGACTGCATCCGTCAGTGGGTCGCCGCTTCCCACTACCACCCGGTAGTCGCCGCCTCCGGTATGTTCCAACACGCCTGCGTCGGCCAGCAGGCGCAGCATCCGCTCAAACAACCGGGAATGTTCGGCGTTGACGCCCAACGTCTCCCGCAGCGTCTCCGGGTTGATGACCGCCCCCGCTTGCCGCTGCCAACCCAGCTTGTCCAAAGCGGCCAGGGCATAGGCGCGGGCCAGCCGTTCCAGGTCGTTCAACAGGGCGGCCCGGTCGTCCATCGTCACGCCCAGGTCAGCCAGGTAGTCGGCATAAGTTCCCGTCTTGGCGGCGATGACCGACGGCGCAACCAGGGCGTCGGCGGGTTGCAGCCGATTTGTCAGAGGGCGTTCCCGCCAGACAATTTCGTACAGCAGGTTTTCCACGCCCTCGGCGGCGGACAGCAGAGAGGCGCGGGTGGCCCGTTTCAATACGAAACCCGTCAACTCGCCCAAAGCCGTCCCATCCGGGGAATAAAGCCACAAATCGCCGGTCAAGGTTTCCGGGATTGACTCCGGCCCGCCGCCCGGCGCATCCGTCATCGGTTCCCGCAGCCGCGCGTGGCAGAGCAACCGCTCCGGCAGCGGCCCGTTCAGCCGCAACCGTTCCCACGCCAAGGGCAGGTAGGTAGCATCGCCGCCAACGCCCGACAGGTTCCGCGTCGCCGACAGGACTTGAAAGCAGCCGTCCAGCAGCAGGGGGTGAATGTCTGCGTTGCGTCCTTCCCCCGGCCGGGGCAGCGTCACTTCGCCCACCGCCTCGCCGCCGGCGCCCCATAAGGTTTCCAGGCTGCGGAAAGACGGCCCCAGGTCAATGCCGGTGGCGGCCTTGGCCCGGTAGTAGGCCGTCAGGTCCTGGGGTTGCAGCCCGGACTTCAAGGCGTCCGTGTCTATCCTTGCCGGGGGTGGAGACTGGCCGCCCGCCGGGGCAAGCTGTCCCTCGGCGTGTAGTTCCCATTCATCGTCCTTGTCGCCCTTGCTGAAAACCTCGAAATGCCGCGTTTCGCCGGGCTTGCCGCCGTCAATGACCAACTGCACCCGGCGGCCCGGCTCTGCTGTGCCGTCCTCCGGGTCATATTCCGGGTAAACCAACGGGTTATGCAGTTGCAGTTCCTCAACAACTGCCCCGGCGGAACCTTCGGCCATCGGCACGGTAGCGGCCATCGCCCCGTACAGCGCGCCGGGCATTATCACCCGCCCGTAAACCCGGTGGTCATTCAGCCAGGCCGGTTCCGACGGGTACATTTCCGTCTCAAACATCACCTCGCCCCGGGGCGATTCGTGCCTGGCGCCCAGCAATGGGTGGCCGCCGTCCGACACCCGACGCCGCTGGGTTGGCGCCCAGAAACGGCGCCGTTGGAAAGGGTAGCCGGGTATGGCGATTTTCCGGCGCTCTTCCCCTGCGAAGAGACCCTTGAAGTCCACCGGCATACCCGCCCCATAAGCACCCGCAACCGCCCGGATAAAAGCCTCCGCTCGTTCCGGCTCCGAACCGTCGGCGGTGGGCCGCAGTACGCTTTGCAGGACTATCGGAGAGGAAACAACCCCGTTTCCTTGCGGCCAGTTCAGCGACACCAGCGGCCCTAAAATTGCGTGGGGGCCAATTTCGATTACCGCGTCCACGCCCAACTCGGCGGCCAGGGTTTCGACGCAACTGCGAAACGCCACCGGCGCGCGGGCTTGCCGCCGCCAGTAGTCCCCATCCATCTTTTTCCCGGACTCAACCGGCCGGCCGGTAAGGTTGCTGACCAGAGGCACGGCGGGAGCCGAAACCGCAATGTCGTCGAAAACCGCCGCCAAGTCATCCAACGCCGGTTCCACCAGGGGGCTGTGGTAGCCGGGGCAGGGCCGCAGCCGCGTGACGTTCACCCCGTCGCTCTCCAGCTTGTCGGCCAGCCCGTGAACCTCCTCCGCTGGCCCGCTGATTACCTGGTGCGTACCGTTGTCCACGCCGATGCACAGGTCTGCGGCGTCCCGTCCGTCATTCCATTCCGCCACCGCCGCCGCAACCCGCGTTGCCGGCGCGAATACCACGGCCATTGCCCCGGCCCGCGGCAGGTTTCCCATCAACCGCCCCCTGGCCGATGCAAACCGCATACCGTCTTCCAGGGTGAATACCCCGGCGGCCTGGGCTGCCGCAATTTCCCCCAGGCTATGCCCCACCACGGCGTCGGGCCGGATTCCCAAGTTCTCCCAAAGGGCGGTCAAGGCACATTCCAGGGCGTAAATCGCCGGCTGTGTCCACCGCGGTTCATCCAGACTGCCGGCGGCGGGCCGTCCGAACATCACGTCCAGCAGGGACGCCCCGCGTTCCTCCCGGATTACCCCGTCGCAGCGTTCCAGGACGGCGCGGAAAACCGGTTCGCTGCGGTACAACGCCTCGCCCATGCCGACCCACTGGCTGCCCTGCCCGCCGTAAGCGAAAGCCACCCTGGTCGCCGTCCGGCCCGAAAGTTCCTCCCCGTCTTTGGTCAGGGCCTTCAACCCGGCCCGCAGGGATTTGCCGTCCTTAAACGTCACGCCGGCCCGGTATTGGAAATGGCTGCGCCCCACGCCGGCCGTCCAAGCCAAATCCGCCAAGTCGCCCGCCGCCGGGTTATCATCCGTTGCCAGCTTGCCGCCGGATAAATTATCCCCGTCGCGTTTATCCAGCCATTCCAGGTAGGAATCCGCCAACTCCCGCAAGGCGTTTTCCGATTTGCCGGACAAAGGCAACATTCGCGCCGTCCGCCCGGCCAGCCCTTCCGCGCTGTCCGGTAAATCCGTCCTCGAATTACGATTAGCCGCCGTCACTGGCAGCGCAGCCCCGGCGGGTTGGGGAGCGCCCCCGTTGCCCAGCCGGATGCGGTCTGCCTTTCCGTGACCCTCTACTATCACGTGGGCATTGGTGCCGGACCAGCCGTAAGAGCTTATTCCGGCCCGCCGGCCCCGGCGGGGATGCGTCGGCCATTCCGTAATTTCCGACGTTATTCGCACCGGCAGCCGTTCCCAATCCAGCCCCGGGTTGGGGTTGGTGAAGTGCAGATGCTTGGGAATGACGCCGGCCTGGATGGACAGCAGGGCCTTCATCAGCCCGGCAACCCCCGCCGTCGGTTCCAGGTGGCCCACGTTGGTCTTGATTGAACCCACCAGCAGGGGATGGTCTGGACTGCGGCCCTGGCCGTAAACTGCGGCGGCGGCGTTCAGTTCGATGGGGTCGCCCACCACCGTTCCCGTGCCGTGGGCCTCCAGGTAGTCCACTTCCGACGGCGCAACGCCGGCCTGCGCCAGGGCATCGCGGATTACGCTTTCCTGGGCCGGCGCGCTGGGCACGGTCAAACCGGCGCTGGCCCCGTCCTGGTTGATGGCCGAACCCAGCACCAACCCCCAAATGCGGTCGCCATCCGCCTCGGCGTCGCTGAGCCGTTTCAGGACTACCACGCCGCAGCCTTCGCCCCGGACAAAGCCGTTGGCCGAGGCGTCAAAAGCCTTGCATTGGCCGTCGGGCGACAACATCCCCGCCTGGGCGCGCAGTTGGGTGGGCAGCCCCGAAAATATCGCCTGCGCCCCGCCGGCCAGCATCACGTCCGCCTCTCCCAGACGCAGAGCCGAAACCGCCAGATGCACCGTCACCAGGGACGAAGAGCAGGCGGTATCCAAAATCAGGGCCGGCCCCTCCAGTCCCAGGGCGTAACATACTCGCCCGGCCAGGGTGTTGAAGGAAGTGCCGGAAAGGGTGTACAAGCTGGCGGCCGGTTCAACCGTCTGCCCGGCGGAACTCAGGCTCAAAGGCCGGTAATCGTTGTTGCTGACTCCCATAAAGACCCCGGCGTTGCTGCCCCGCAACTGCTCCGGGTCTATGCCGGCGTCCTCCAGGGCTTGCCAGCAGGTTTCCAGCGTCATCCTTTGCTGGGGGTCCAGCAAGTCCGCCTCCACCGACGAAATGCGGAAAAACTCGGCGTCAAACAGGTCAATGTCATCCACCAGAGCCGCGTACCGGCAAGCCGGGTATTGATTGGCGGACTTGGGGTAAAACTCGCCGATGCGCCCGACGCCGGAGCCGGGAATCCCCTCGGTAATGGCGTTCCCGCCGGATTCCAGCAAACGCCAAAGAGCCGCAACATCCGGCGCGCCGGGGAACTTGCAGGCCATCCCCACCACGGCTATCGGTTCTTGCAGTCCGGCGGCGTCCGGTTTGTCGCCGTACTGCCCAACAACCCGTTGGCCGACCGGATCAAAGTAGCTGCCCGATTCCGTCATTCTCCGCCCCAATGCTCAAAACAAGGAATTGGATTGTCACCCATAAAACCATTATACATCGCCCCCTAGCGGCGGAATGGGTTTGGGTGTCGTCCGTAGTGGCGGGTTTCAAACCCGCCCTTGCGACTCAATCCCCTCCCTCATCAAACCGGGAAAGGTCAGCATAGGGGAAACACGGTTGGGAAACCGTAGGGGCGCACGGCCGTGCGCCCCTACCTTGCAATCGTCCTGGATGACCTACCCAGGGTCTTTTGATTTTCATTCCACGGCTCAAGTATGTCATTCTGAGCAAAGCGAAGAATCTAAAATTCTTGCCGGAGCCAACGTCCCTAATCCGAAGAATTTTAGACCCTTCACTTCGTTCAGGGTAACATTGGGGTGGCCACTGCAACAATCGAAAACCCCACCGTGCTACCGGGAACCCTTAACCTGCACCGTCACAATGTCCAGACCGTAGTATTTCTGGTGATGCACCGAAGAAGCGTAGTGCCGCAGCATCTGGAGGGACATCGCCCCCTCTTCCGAACCCCCCGTCTCTTCGCTCAGATACGCCAGCCGGTCTTCCAGGTTCTCCTCATCAAAGACCGCCATGAACTCCATTTCCACCAGCCCGACCCCCGGACGGGTAACCACAATCAACCGTGCCGCTTTGTCCGACGGCCGCTCCGTCTCCGGCTCTACCAGGCTCAACAGCGTCTCCTCCGCGGCGGAACGCAGCCGCAGCGTTGAAGCCTCATTCCAGCCCAGCTTGGCCGCCAAATCGCCAACGAACTGGTCAATCGCCGGCAGGGACGATACCTCCAGGCTGGTCTCCAGCCGTCCCCCCCGCCGGGGATTGGTCAAGTCCAGGAAAAGGGTCATCAGCAAGCAGGCCAACGCTCCCACCAGCAGCCCGTTGTCCAGCAGTCCGCCCCACGCGCCCCCCAGCAGGTCGGCGAAAATTGTCTGTTGCTCAATTCCGGCCCCCAGGGAAAAAGCGATTCCCACCACAATGGCTTTCTGAAAGTCCATGCCCGCCTGGATAACCGTTCTTATGCCTTCCACGAACAGCAGTCCAATCGCTATCAGCAGGTAGGCCCCCATAACCGGGGCGGGAATGGTCAGCAGCGCCGCCGGCAGCTTGGGGAAAAGGGCCAGCAATACCAGGAAAGCCCCGGCGACGTAACCCACGCTGCGGGAGGCCACCCCGGTCAGGTTGATGAGCGACACGCTGGACGAAGAGTAAACCGTGGTTGGCGGCGTACCCGCTACGCCGGACAACAGTATGCCCAGCCAGTTGGTGTTGAGCGAACTCTGCACCAGCCGGAAATCCGTTACCCGCGGCGTGCGTCGCGACGCTTGTTGCACCGCCACGTTGTCGCCGATGTTTTTGATGCCGCCTACCAGCATCACCACGACGAAAGCCGGCAGCAGCGCCCAGAAATCGGCCCCCGGAGTAAGGTCGAATCCCGGAAACCCGCCCCCGGCCAGTCCCACCCAAGGAGCATCCAGCGCGCGCTGAATGTCATAGGCCCCCAACGGTACGGCCACCACGTAACCGACCCCAATGCCGATGAGCGGCGCCCAAAGCCGCCAAATCCCCGAAGCCCGCAGAGCCATCCCGACAGCCACCGCCAAGCTAACCCCGGCTACGATTGGCCCGGCCCCCGCCGGCGCCCCTGCCGGGATTTCCTGCACCCGATCCAGGGCTATCGGCAGAATCGTCGCCGCCAGCAGCATCAGCACCGTACCGGAAACCACCGGCGAAATGACCCGCCGCAGCAACGGCAGCCATATCCCCAACGCCAGGTACGACAGCGAGGCGACGATGATGAGGCTTGCCAGCAGGGGCGGCCCGCCGGCGGTCAGGGCCAGCACCGAAATAGCCACGAAGTTGGGCGTCGCGCCCATCAGCAGCACATGGCCCGCGCCGAACCGCCACAATCGGCTGGCCTGCAAAGCGGTCAGGCCCCCGGCGATTATCAACGCCGCAAAGACGGCCCATGCAAGGTACTTTTCGTCCTGCCCGCCGGCCTGGGACGTAATCGCCACCACCAGCACCAGCGGAGCCAGCGCAAATATAACGCCCTGGACTCCAACCCCGACGGACGCCAGGGTTGGGCAACGCTCCTCCGGTTCGTAGCGAATAGCCTCGTTCATGCCAGCTGCCCCAGGGCAATAGCATTATGAGTCGGCCCAGCAGATTTGCCCTAACAGATGTAATTCTGAGCGTAGCGAAGAATCCAAAATTCTAGGGGGATGTCGCCAAAATCATCCGTTGCAATTCCCGCATCCCCACCGTCATACCGGCGTAGGCCGGTATCCAGGACTCCTTGGCCCTCAACGGCTCTGTTCGGCGCCTGGAATTTCTGGATTCCGGCTTTCGCCGGAATGACGGTGGAATATGACGACACTGCCTAGCGGTGTAGGGGCGGGTTTCAAACCCGCCCCTACGACTCACAACTTCGCTGTTATCGGGAACTACAGCGGTTTGTCGGCTGTGGCAACGACAGCGGTTAACGCGCCGCGCCGGCCGGCTGGTGCGCCTTCAGGAAGTCGCGCACCTGGTTTATCGTTGCCGCCTTGATGTCCTCCGCCTCTTTCCACGGATACACCGTCACCTGGGCTTTCGGCGCCAACTCGACCAGGTCCATCGCCGCTTCGTAGGAATGGGACGGCGTATCGTCGGGCATGACCAGCATCGGCGTCTGGCAAGAACGGGCGAAGTCCCGCGAAACGCTGTACGCAAAATCCGGCTGGATGCGGTACAGGTTGTGCAGGTACTGGTCCACAATCTCCATCGTCACGTCCTCCCGCTGGGCGCACAACGCCGGCCCCCAGCTATCGTGACCGGAGTTATACATGGAATCCGGCGTTGCCGATGCGTGGCCCACCGGCTGGCACAGGACGGCGGCCAGCACCCGCTCCGGCGCGCGTTCCATCAGCTTCAGCGCAAAAGGCCCGCCGATGCAGTAGCCTATGAAAAAGAACTCTTGAATCCCCAAGTGGTCCATCAACCCCAACTGGTCGTCGGCGAAGGCCCCCCACGGGTCTTCAACCTGCACCGGCCCGCTGGACTCCCCACCAATGGCGTTGCGCTGGTCCATGGTGATGCAGCGGAAGTCATCCTTGAACACTTCCATCGCGTTGAAAACCTGTCCCGGCCAACCGCCCATAACCGAGTTCAACCCCCCGCCGGGCGTCGCCAGCAGCGGGAAACCCGCCCCAACCTCGCGATAGTGGATTCGGACATCGCCCCTCTCATAAAACGGCATCGCAGTTTCTCCTTCTCAACCCCGGTATCGGTTCTTTCGGCAATTGTAACTTGGCAAACCGCCTTGTCAAGAATGAACCCTATCCCCCGCAGGGTCTTTTGATTTTCTTTCCATAGCCCAAGTATGTCATTCTGAGCAAAGCGAAGAATCTAAAATTCACGCCTTAGCCAACGTCGTCTAGCCCATAGGATGATTTTAGACCCTTCACTTCGTTCAGGGTAACACTGGGGTGGCGACTGCAACAATCGAAAGACCCTGCTATCCCCCCGGCACCGTAACCGCAGCAATTACCAGCCCGTTAACCACCACCGTGTAGCTGGCGCCCCGACGCAACCCATCCGGCAGGGGTATATCGGTGACAACCTCTTTCTCCGCCTGGGCGCAGGCTATCGCCTGGGTTTCGCTGTCGTCCACCGCCGTCAAATCAACCAGCAATTTGTCCCCTTCTATCTTTACGTCATGCCCGGACACCCGATAGCAGTAGTGTGGCAAAACCGAAACCACCCGCAGGGCGAAAACGTCCCCGGCAGAAACGACCGACACCGACTCCACCCGCAACGGCCACGATTGCCCCGGCAACTCCGCCAGAACGCGCGCCGGGGTGGGGACAACAGTGGGAATTGCCGTCGGGGTAGCAGCCGGAGTTTCCACAACAACCCGCCCCGGCGTCGGTTCCGGCGCTAACGTCGCTTTGCCAGAGTTGCTAGACGGGGTAGAAGACGGCTCCGACGTTGGCGGCGTTGCATCCCCCGCAGCCGGTTGGGCCGCGGGCAGTACCACCGTCGCCGTTGGCAAAACTATGTTGGCCGTCGGCATCGCGCCGGCCGGCATTTCCATAGCGGCCGGGGCTGCCGGCCCGCTCCCGCAAGCCATCATCACGGCCACCAGAAACAAAGTCAGAAATCCGGCCAACCCTTTCATACGTCCAAGCCTCCGCCCCGTATAACCGGCGGCAAGTTGGTAATCATACCATCCCAACAACGGCTTTTTGACACCCTTCCCCCCAGCCCATAGACTAACACCCACGGCGGCGGTTGCCGTTATCCAGAACCTAAAAACATAAGGAGCCAAGTATGGCTACTCATTCCCCGTCCCAAGTGGAAACCCTGCAAGAGTCGGCCCT
Organism: Dehalococcoidia bacterium; assembly: GCA_963665735.1. GTDB lineage: Bacteria > Chloroflexota > Dehalococcoidia > Lucifugimonadales > UBA3495 > CATOSK01. Next base: position 3,272,081 of record OY762444.1, read on the forward strand.
GGAACACCTGTGGGTGTACCTGCGGGAACCCAGCGAAATGGCGGAACGGGGCGAACCCCAGATTTTCGTCGAAGGCAAGGGCTGCCAGGTCACCGACGCCGCCGGCAACACCTACATTGACGCCATGTCCGGCCTGTGGCTCAAAAACGTCGGCTACGGGCGCAAGGAAATCGCCGACGCCGCCTATGAACAGATGCTCAACCTTACCTATATGCCCCTGGGAACCACCACCGAACCGGCGGTGCGGCTGGCGGAAAAAATCGCCTCCCTGACCCCCGGCGACCTCTCCCGCTGCTTTTTCACCAGCGGCGGCTCCGAGGCCAACGAGACCGCCATGAAGGTGGCCCGCGCCTACTTCAAGCGCGTCGGCGAACCCATGCGCACCAAGTTTATCGGACGCCGCGGTTCCTACCACGGCGCCACCTTCGGCACCCTGGCCCTGGGCGGCGCGCCCCAATTCCCCCGCGTGGACTACGAGCCGCTGCTGGCCGGTTGTTTCCACGGCCCCCAGCCCAACCCCTACCGCTGCGAGTACGGCGGGCGCACCCCGGAAGAGTGCGCCGAGTTTTCCGTCGGCGCCATCGAAGAAATCATCAAGTTCCAGGGGCCAGAGTCTATTTGCGCCGTCATCGCCGAGCCGGTGTCCAGTCCCCACGGGGCAGTGGTGCCCGGCCCCAACTACTGGCCCCTGCTGCGGGAAGTCTGCGACCGCTACGGCTGCCTGCTCATCGCCGACGAAGTTATCACCGGATTCGGGCGCACCGGCAAGATGTTCGCCTGCGAGCATTGGGACATAACCCCCGACATTATGACCGTCGCCAAGGGCATTACCAGCGGCTACATCCCCATGGGCGGGGCCATCGTCCGCAAGCCCATCGCCGATTCCTTCGTCGGCAGCGCCAAGGCCGCCTTCCGCCACGTCATCACCTTTGGCGGCCACCCCGTAGCCGCCGCCGCATCCTTGAAGAACATCGAAATTATGGAACGGGAAGAGTTGGTCGCCAACGCCGCCCGCATGGGTAATTACCTGATGGACGGCTTGAACGAAATCAAGGACAAACATCCCATCGTTGGCGACGCCCGGGGCTTGGGCCTGTTCTGCGGATTGGAAATCGTCCAGGACCCGGAAACCAAGGAATACTTCCCCGAAGAGGCGGGATTGGCCCCCATGCTGACCCAGGGCTTTGCGGAGCAGGGGTTCCTGCTGCGGGGCGGCAACGTCATCAACATCATGCCCCCCCTCTGCGTAACCGCCGGCGAAATAGACCAAATCGTCACCGGCATTGACCGCGTATTGGAAGACACCGCCCGCCAGCTAAACGCCGCCTAGAGTCCCGACAACCCGCGAAACCGTAAGGGCGCACGCCGTTTGATTATCGCGGTTTGGCTTGACGACGGCCTTCCACAAAATCCGTAGGGGCGCACGGCCGTGCGCCCCTACCCGGGATCCATCGCCTCCAACCCGTCATTCCGGCCTACGCCGGAATCTACCCCCCTCCATAGGAAAGGATGGGACGGGGGCGAAACCATAGCTATCACGCGCCTTCTGAGGCGTCCAAAATCCCCCGTCCACAGCCGGCTTGTCGGGCCGGCCCCTAGTCATCAACCTCGGTGCCGCCCAAGCCTTCGGCCTTGAAGAGTTGCGCTTTGCGGGCGTAGTTTTCGGCGGTGCGGCGAATCATGGCGTGGTGCCGCTCGTTGGTGGGTTCCTCGCGGGCCGAGGCCGGCACGCCCAGCACGAAGGAATTGGCGCCAAATTCCTTGCGTTCCAGCACCACCGCGCCGCTGGCTATGACGGAGTTTTCGCCCAGAATCACGCCGTCGTTGAGGGTGGCCCCGTTGCCGATAAGACAGTGGGGGCTGATGTGCTTGGCGTGGCTGGTGACGCCGTGGCCCAGGGTCACGTAGTCGCCGTAGTAGGCATCGCTGTCGGCGTGGAGGACGCAATTGTCCTGGATGTCCACGTAGCTGCCCAGGGTTATCTTGATGGTGTCGGCGCGTATAACCGTGCCGGGCCACACGCTGGAATACTCGCCGATTTCCACGTCGCCGATGACATAAGCGGCCTCGCTGACCCAGGCCGTGGGGTGAACCTTGGGCGTCTTGCCCTGATAGCTGCGAATCACGTTGCGCTCCTTAATTTGCTGCCCTGCTTGGGGGTTTGCTAAAATTCTAACATTGTGCCGAAGCCGCCGCCGGGTTTGCCCCTGGCAAGGAGTAGGAAGAATGGGTAGCACAAAATTACTGACCGTCAGTTTTGAGACGACGGTATGTTTGATAGACCGGGGGGACTATTGGGCGGCTCGAATTGACCCCGTTTGTATGTTCGCTTACGGTGACACCGCCGCCGCGGCCAGACAAAGGGCGGGGGAGATGATGGATTTCTGGTTGAAAAACACCCCGGATATACGGCCATACCTGGACTCCCATCAGATACCTTACACCGTGGACTACATTGACGACGAAGACGAAGAAACGGGGAGTGTCAAGTTGACCTATTCCATGCCCGTCAAGACCTTGGTGGGAAGTGCGCCGAGGTAACTTGGGGGAAACCACCCCCACCCTAACCCTCCCCCTTCCAGGGGGAGGGGATTTTTGCGATGTTACCCCTCCCGGGCGGCCAGCCATTTTTGTTTTTGCTGCTGGCGCACTTTTTCATCGGTGGGGCGGTAGCGGTTCCAAAATCCTTGCCGGTAACGGTCGAAACGGCCTTGGGCGATGGCTTGGCGCATTTCCTCCATCAACCGCAGGATGAACCGCAGGTTGTGGAGGCTGGCTAGCCGCAGTCCCAAGATTTCCTTGGCCTTGAACAGGTGCCACAAGTAGGCGGCGGTAAAGTTGCGGCAGGCGTAGCAGTCGCACTCCGGGTCCAGCGGCGCATCCATTTCGGCAAACCGGCGGTTGGTGATGTTTACCCGTCCTTCCCTGGTGAAAAGCGCGCCGTTGCGGGCTACGCGGGTGGGCAGCACGCAGTCGCACATATCCACGCCGCGGGCCACCGACTCAACCAAATCTTCGGGGGAACCCACTCCCATCAGGTAGCGGGGCTTGTCCGCCGGCAGCAGGTCGGCTACCAACTCGGTCACTCGGTACATCTCTTCCTTGGACTCGCCCACCGCCAGGCCGCCAATGGCGAAACCGTCGAAGGGCAGCGCGGTAATGGCGGCTGCGGATTCGGCCCGCAGGTCGGGGAAGGTGCCGCCCTGGACGATGCCGAACAACGCCTGGAACGGCGCCTGGTCGGAAAGGACGTGGGTCTCGCAGCAGATTTCGGCCCAACGGTGGGTGCGCTGCATAGCGCGGGTAATTTCCTGCCGGTCGGCACCGAAGGCGATGCACTGGTCCAGGCACATGATGATGTCGGCCCCCAACCCTTCCTGGTTGCGGGTTGCCAGTTGGGGGGTGAATCGGTGGCGGCTGCCGTCAACGTGGGACTGAAAGCTGATGCCGTCGTCGTCCACCTTTTTCAGCGACCCCATGCTGAAAGCCTGGAAACCGCCGCTGTCGGTGAGGATGGGGCTGGGCCAGGACATGAACCGATGCAGACCGCCCAACCGATGCACCGCCTCAACGCCGGGGCGCAGGTACAGGTGATAGGCATTGCCCAGGATGATTCCGGCTCCGGCGGCGGTAATTTCCTCCGGGGTCAGGGTTTTGACGGTGGCCTGGGTCGCCACTGGCATGAAGGCCGGCGTCGCGACAACGCCGTGGGGCGTGACCAGTTCCCCAACCCTGGCCTGCCCCTGGGTGTGCCGCAACCTGAACGAAAATTGTTTTTCCACCAGCCCGCCGGGTGCGTCAAGCGTGTTATGATGTTGGCCTTGGCCTCCAAAGCGGACGACCAGACCAACCCGACATTGGGGGTCATGGTATCCGTTGGCCCCCGGCGGCGCAACATCTATGTACCAAGCCCTGACCGACTTCCTCATCAATTTCAGCGCGGGGCAGCCCCTGTTGTGGGCCTTGCTGGTGCTGGTCTTTGTCGCCGCGACGGGCCTTTTCCTGTACGGATTCTGGGAAGTCGTCTTGCGGGCGCTGGGCCGATTATGGACGGCGAAAAACCGGCGTCCGGCGGGGCCGCGCCAGTAAAATGCTGTTCCCCAACGCCGATGTGGTGGTGAACCCCGCCTTGCTGTTCCTGCTGGGCCTCATCGTGGGGACGCTGGGGGGATTCTTCGGCGTTGGCGGCGGTTTTCTCATCACCGGGGGGCTGCTGGTTTTCGGCGTGCCGCCGCTGTTCGCGGTAGGCACCGGGCTGACGCTGGTGATGGGTTCGTCCATCATCAGTATGCTGAAACACCGGGGGATGGGCCACGTTGACTTCCGGCTGGGGCTGATAATGGTTTGCGGCACGCTGCCGGCGGAAATCCTGGCCGAGCGGCTGAACGCCAGCCTGGATGCCGCCGGGATTGCCGGGCCGGTCATCCGCTACGTTTTTGTCCTGTTCCTGACCGCCCTGGGTTCCTTCCTGGTGTACGACTTTTTCAAGACCCGGCGGCGGAGAGGGGCTGGCGACCAGGTTTCGACGGCGCTGCTGGCCCGGCGGGTGCAGTCTTTACGCATCCCGCCCCATTCGGTAGGGATTCCCGGCGTAGGAAAAGTCTCTACCTACGTTTCCCTGCCCCTGTCTGGGATTGACCGCATATCGGTCTTCATACCCTTCCTGGTGGGGGCAGGAATCGGGTTTCTGGCCGGTTTGTTGGGGGCCGGCGGCGGGTTTATCCTGATGCCGCTGCTGGTCTATTTCATCGGCGTGCCAACCACTATCGCCATCGGCACCGATTTATTCCAGATTATCGTCACCGGCTCGGCGGGAACCTTCATCTACGCTCTGGGCAACCACGTTGACCCGTTGATGGCGCTCATCATGCTGACGGCGGCGTCGGCGGGGGCGCAACTGGGTTCGGCGGCGACGGGCATGGTGGACGCCAGCCGTATCCGCATACTCTACGCCGTCACGGTGCTCAACGGCAGCGTCGCCATAGCGTTGACGGAGGTTTCGGAATGGAACGACGGGCTGGCATTCCTTAACCCTATAGCCTCGGCAACGCTGCTGGGGGTATCCGGGGCCATTGCGGTGATTATCGGGCTGCTGCTGGTTCGGGCCAAGCTCCAAACCCGGCGGGCCAGTCCGACGCCGCGGGAATCGGCGCGCCGCTAGTTGGCCCCACATGGGATGGTTATTGAGATTGAAGGATTTGCCCGGAATGACAGGGTACGCCTTTGGGAGTATTATGTCGCCAATAGACGGGTTAACATTCCCTTACGGCTCCAAAACTGCAATTGAAGCAAGGAGGACTCGATATGGCGGACGAAATCACCATCCTGGTAGGCACGGCCGGCCAGGGCGTTATGCGGAGCGTTGACAGCGGCCAGTCCTGGCGGCGGGTGGGCATTACCCAAGGCATCCACTCCGACGCCGTGGTGCGGTGCCTTACCCAGGTTCCAGGTTCGCCGGCCTCGATTCTGGCCGGTTGCGACAAGGGAATCCTGCGCAGCGACAACAACGGCGACCATTGGGAGAGGGTGGACACGCCCATGAACGGCAAGGCGGTTTGGGCCATCGCCTTCGACCCGTCCAACCCGCAGACGGTTTTCGCCGGCACCGGCACCCCCGACCCCTGCCAGATTTACCGCTCCAGGGACGGCGGGGAAAGCTGGGAACAGCGGGAGGTGGAAGTGGCCGCCGAGTGTCCCGCCGTGGGAGTTCCCCGGGTGACGGGCATTGCAGTTGACCCCACCAACGGCGACAGCGTTTGGGTGGGCATTGAGGTGGACGGTCTGCGCCACAGTTCCGACGGGGGCGACACCTGGGAGACGGTGGACCACCGGGCCATTCCCAACCTGGACATTCACAACGTGGCCGTGACCGCCGGCCCGCCGCAGCGGGTGGTAGTGCTGGTGAACGACGACGTTTTCCTCAGCGACGATGACGGCGGTTCGTGGCGCAACCTGGACGTGCGGCAGAATTTCCCGCTGGGCTACCCGCGGGGCGTGAAGGTGCAGCCGGGCAACCCGCAGACCATTTTTGCCACCTTTGGCGACACGACGCCCGGCTCCAACGGCGTAGTGATGCGCTCCCAGGATTCGGGGGCTACGTGGGAAAGCCTGTCCCTGCCGGTGCCGCCCAACACGGCCATGTGGGTGGTCAACTCGCAGGCGGAAGACCCGGACTTCCTGCTGGCCGGCAGTCGCTACGGATACCTGTACCAGTCCCGGGACGCGGGCAACACCTGGGACAAGTTCGACCGGGAGTTTAGCGAAATCTCCTCGGTGGTGTGGCTGCCCAACTAGCCGTTGGCGCCGCAAGGGAACCGGACACGAAAAGACCGGGGGTTCATCGCTCCCGGTCTAAACCTTTAATTGGTATCTGGACTACCGGCCGACGGCGGCGTGGCCGGGGTTACTCAGGTTCCATATCGGAGGCGTCCAACTGGTACCAGATGACTTCTCCGGCGGCGATGCTTTCCTCCAGGCGGTTGTCGCGACGCACCCCGGCAACCACGGCGCGGGATGCTTTGCCCGTAAAGTCACTGAGCCATTGGGCGTTGCGAATAGCCCGGTGCGTATCCCTACCGTTGGCGGTGAAAGACACTTCCACCGCGATATAGACCGTCTCTCCCTGGGCGTCCCTGGCCTCCATCACCAGGTCGGCGCGGCGGAAGCTCTCCAGGTCGCCTCGGGACAAATGCGACGTATCGGCGGCAGCTGCCAGGTCATACAAATCTTCGGCGGTCAAGTCTCTGACCCGCCGCAACTCCAGGCTGAGGGCAATGTCGAATGAGGCCCGGAGGGCGGTTTCCCTAGCGTAGTGACCTTTGAGAGTGCCCAGGTCAATTTCAATCCGGTCAAAGCGACGGTTCACGCTGTCGGATAGTTGGCTAAAGCGCTGGTTCACCTCGTCAAAGCGAGCGTCCACGCTCTGGGAGAGTTGGGCAACCTGCTCCGAAAGCCGGGCAACCAGCGCCGGCAGTTCCAACAATTCGGGGGGCAGCAATATGCGCCGCAACTCTTCCACCCACTCCGGGTGTTCGTACAGCAAGCGGATTAAGTCTTCGACTGTATTAACGGTGGTCACGAAAGGGCTTCCTGCGCGACAATAATCGGTGGTGTCAGTATAACCCACTTTGGCGTGGATTGGACAAGCGGCAGAACCGCCCCGGCGCCATTGCCGGTAATCCATGGCGGCAAGATGGTTGACACTTATACACGCACTGCCTATAATCGGTTCTGAGCCGCGTTTCCAGGTCCCTGAGCGGTCTCTCCGAATGTTTCCCGCTTGTACCCGTCCGCATCCCGCCCCGGTATCCCTATGCGCCTGCCAGACGATTATGTTTAGCGTTGCGGCATGACCACCAAGTATATCTTTGTCACCGGCGGAGTGGTCAGTTCCATCGGCAAGGGGATTAGCGTCGCCTCCATTGGACGCATCCTCAAGAGCCGGGGCCTTTCCGTCACCGTGGTCAAGCTGGACCCTTACCTTAATGTTGACCCAGGCACCATGTCCCCCTACCAGCACGGCGAGGTTTTCGTGACCCAGGACGGCGGCGAAACCGATATGGACTTGGGCCATTACGAGCGTTTCATTGACGTTGAATTGACCCGGGCCTCCAACCTTACCGCCGGGCAGGTTTACCTGACCCTGTTGACCAAGGAACGGCGGGGCGATTTCCTGGGCGGCACCATCCAGACCGTGCCCCACGTCACCAACGAAATCAAGGCGCACCTGACCAGCCTGGCCGAACAGTCCCAAGTGGACGTTATGGTGGTGGAAGTCGGCGGAACCGTCGGCGACATCGAGGGCCTTCCCTTCCTGGAAGCCATCCGCCAGATGAGGAACGAAGTTGGCCGCCAAAACGTCTTTTACATCCACCTGACCCTGCTGCCCTACATCAGCGCCACCGGGGAGTTGAAAACCAAGCCCACCCAGCACAGCGTCAAGGAATTGCGGAGCATCGGCATACAGCCCGACACGCTGATTTGCCGCAGCGATTACCCTCTGTCCAAGTCCATCGTGGATAAGCTGTCTCTCTTCTGCGACGTGCCGGCCGAGGCAGTAATCCCCATGCCTACGGTGGATAATGTTTACGGGGTGCCGCTGATTCTGGAAGAGGCGGGGCTGGGGGACATTCTCACTCAGTCCTTCGGGTTATATGACCGGGCCACCGATATGAAAAACTGGGCGGCGATGGTCAAGCACATGAGTTCGCTCCAGGACAAGGTGCCCATCGCCGTCGTCGGCAAGTACACCGAGTACCCGGACTCCTATATCTCGGTGAAGGAAGCCCTGCGCCACGCCGGGGTTGACCACGATTCCGACGTGGAAATACACTGGGTACACTCGGAAGAAATCGAGCGCAGCGGCCCGGAAAACCTGCTGGGGTCGGTGTGCGGCATCGTAATTCCCGGCGGTTTCGGCCCGCGGGGAGTGGAAGGCATGATTGAGGCGGTGCGTTACGCCCGCCGCTCCCACGTCCCCTACCTGGGCCTCTGCCTGGGGATGCAGGTCATGGTTATTGACTGGGCGCGGGATGTGCTGGGCTTGGACGCCAACTCTTCGGAGCTTGACCCCGACACGCCCCACCCGGTAATAGACATTTTGCCGGAGCAGCGTTCCGTGACCGATTTGGGCGGCACCATGCGCCTGGGCCGTTACCCCTGCAACCCGGTGGCCGACACGCTGACTGCCCAGGCTTACGGCAGAGCCAAGGTGATGGAGAGGCACCGCCACCGCTTTGAGCTGAACAACAAGTACCGGGAGAGTCTGGAGGAATCTGGTCTGACCGTCAGCGGCGTGTCCCCCGACGGCAGCCTGGTGGAAATCACCGAAGTCAAAAATCATCCTTTCATGGTCGGAGTCCAGTTCCACCCAGAATTTCAGTCCCGCCCCGGCCGCCCCCACCCCCTTTTCCGCGACTTCTTCGGGGCCGCCAAGAACACTATCCGCGAGGGCGCCCAACATCCCCTGCCCCTGGGATAGCGCAGCCAGGAATCATTTACGCCCATCCCCCTGGAACAGGGAAGAATCAGGCAGCAAGCCAAGAAACGTCGGCCAAGAGACAAACTTCTCGGACAGCGAATCTCCGGCCCGGCGGGCGTGTCCATCGGGATGCCCCTTAAAGTCGGAGCCAGCCCGCTCCTTTGACTACCCGACCGGGCGCCGCTGCCAGGCGACGCAAAGAGGTACAGATGACAACCACCACTACCAAGCCCATAGACGTAGCCCTGCTCGGCTCCAAGAGCAAGGACGAACTGCTGGAAGTCGCCCATGACGTGGGCCTGAGCGACGGCGGCTCGTTGAACAACCTGCGCCGGGAAGACATCCTGGGCCGCATCTTTCAGTCCGCCTCCGCCCGGCAGCACCTGGTCTCCTCCGGCATCCTGGAAATCATGGATGAGGGCTACGGGTTCCTGCGCCAGGTCAACTACCACCCCGGCGCCGGGGACGTTTACATCAGCCAGTCCCAGATTCGCCGTTTCGGACTCAAAACCGGCGATACCGTCACCGGCCAGGTGCGCCCGCCCAAGGAAGGCGAGCGTTACTTCGGGCTGGTGCGCGTCGAGACGGTCAACGGCAACCCGCCCGACCAGTCCCACGCCCGCAACCGGCCCCAGTTCGAGTACCTGACGCCCATCTTCCCCGAAGAGATGGTGGTGCTGGAAACCGAGAGCTACAACCTTTCGGCCCGCATGATTGACCTTTTCTCCCCCATCGGCTTGGGACAACGGGGCTTGGTAGTGTCTCCCCCCAAGGCCGGCAAGACCACCATACTGAAACAAATCGCCCACAGCGTTGCGATGAACAGCCCCGAGGCTACGCTGATGGTAGTGTTAATCGGTGAACGCCCGGAGGAAGTCACCGATATGCGCCGGGCCGTCCACGGCGACGTTTTCGCCTCTACCTTCGATGAGTCGGTGGAGGAACAGTGCCGGGTGGCCGAACTGGCCCTGGAACGCTCCAAGCGGCTGGTGGAAACGGGCCGCGACGTTATCATCCTGCTGGACAGCATTACCCGCCTGACCCGGGCCTACAACCTGGCCGTTCCCTCCAGCGGTCGCACTCTTTCCGGCGGCATTGACCCGGTGGCGCTGTATCCGCCCAAAAAGTTCTTTGGCGCGGCCCGCAACATCGAAGAGGGCGGCAGCCTGACCATCATCGCCACTTGCCTGGTGGACACCGGCAGCCGCATGGACGAGGTTATTTACGAAGAGTTCAAGGGCACCGGCAACATGGAGCTGCACCTGGATCGCAAGCTGGCTGACCGCCGCTTCTTCCCCGCCGTGGACATCGTGCGCAGCGGCACCCGCCGGGAGGAACTGCTCTACACCGACGACACCATGAAACAAATCTGGCTGCTCCGCCGCATGATTTCCCTGATTTCCAACGACGGGTCTTCCAACGCCACTGAACGGGTGCTGGAACGCTTGGCCAAGTACAACACCAACAAGGACTTCCTGGAAAACCTGAACAAGGAAACGTAGTCCCGAATTTCCCAACCCTGCATCAACCGCTGTCAGTTCCGCCGCCGATGGTCGCCTCCAATAACCGGGACAAAATCCTCATTGTTGACGACGAATGGGAGTCGCCCATCGTCAAAGCCGTGCGCCAACGGCTGGACCAAGACGGCTGGCTGACCCAGGTGGTACAGCCCGATACTTCGTGGCACGACGGAGGCGAGTTTGAGGCCGCCGCCCTTTACGCCATCGAAGAGGAACAGCCCGACGGCGTTCTGCTGGACGTGCGGTTGGGGGAGTACGACGAAGACCAGTTCAAGGGCCTGGAAATTCTGCGGCGCATCGTCGCGGTTCATCCGCGGCTGCCGGTGCTGATGTTCACCCAATATACCCACGGCCCGGAGCGGGATACCGCCGTCCGGGGCAGCCTGAAGTGGGATTCGCCGGTGGACTTCATAGACAAGCTGGCCAGCCCGGAGGAAGTGGTGCTGCGTCTCCGGCGGCTCATCGGGCGCACCCCCGACACTATTTCCGTCGGCCCAGGCATATATCTTGACCTGTCCGCCCGCTTGGTTTACGTCAAGAATCAGGACGGGGACAGCCCGGTGTCGGACATCCAAGGCATGAAGTTCGAGATTCTGCGGGAACTGGCGTCCACCTGGTACCGCAGTCCCGGCGAACTGGTGCCTTTTGGACGGTTGGAGCGTTACTCCGAGGGGGAGGACGCCCGGGCGTCACTGCGGGTACGCATCAGGGAAATCAAGACATCCCTGGGCAACGCTCTCGGTTTGCGGTTGGGCGCCAACGACCTGATAATCAACGTCCGTGACCAGGGCTACCGCCTGCTGCCGCCGCGCAGCTAGCGCAACTTGAAGGAATCCTGGATACCGGCGGTTTGCGCCGGTATGACGGGCTTGTTATGTTGCTATAATGCCCCGGCCAATATGAAGTGGTAAGCTAGACTAAAATCCCGCCCCAAACCGGCCCTGCCCGGCCCCGCATTATTTCTGGGATTCAACATTCAACACGGATGCCAAGCTCCGCCGGTTCAAGAGCCGGCCAACCGTTAACGCCCGATTTTTCGCATGGCAATGCCAAACTCCCAAGTTATAAGCCACTGGGTACGCTGGGCCGGCTGCCTGGTCATCGTGCTGGGCGCGGCGGCCTTGGGCCTGTCGCCAGTGTTCGGCCCCGCCGTCTCTCCCCAGGTCTGGCTGGTGGAGCCGCTGGCCTATGTGGGCGCGGCTGTCGTGATTCTTGGTCTCGCGGTGGTGTGCCTGTCCTACTTCCTTCCCCGGCTGCTGCGCCCGGAACCGGACAGCCGCCAGTTGGCCCGGCAAACCTCCGAGGCGTGGGGCAACCTTACCCTGCAATACTTCCAGTTGTTCTACCACGACTTGGGACGCCCGTTGAGCCGAATCCTGGGCAAGGAACGGGAACTGCGCTCCCTGTTGCTGGCAACCGAGTCAGACCTTTACCCCCAAGTCAAGAGCCTGCTGGACGAAATTGAAAACCAGGCGCCCAACTTCCGGCTGATGATGTCCAACGTCCAGGTGCTGGTGCAAATGGAGGCCCCGGACTCGCCGATAACCCTCCAGCCCGTGGAGCCGGCCGAGGTCGTGCGCCGGATTGTTGACCGCTATACCATCGTCGCCGCCGACTCGCGCAAGGCTATTACCTGGTGGGCCGACCCCTCCGACTTCGGCATCGTCTATTCCGACTCCTCGGCCATCGAGCACATTGTCACCAACCTGGTGGACAATTCGGTGCGCTACGCCGCCAACCAGGTGGAAATCAGCCTTACCCAGTCCGGCGCCAACTTTTACGTCCGGGTCTGGGACGACGGCCCCGGCATCGCCGCCCCCTACCGTCGGCACATCTTCGACCGGGGTTGGACGCCGGAAATCGCCCGCCGGGAGGAACGCACCACTTCCGGCCTGGGGCTATTCATCGCCCGCACGCTGGCAACCAGGTACGGGGGTCAGCTAACCGTGGACTCGGTGACCGAGCCGGACCCGGACCACCACACGGTTTTTGTGCTGAGTCTGCCCCTGGCCGCGCCGCCGGAGGAATAACCCGACGGGTGTATCCCTTGACGGCTCCAGTTGGCGCGGACGTTCCCCGCCTCCGACCCGGTATTCTCAACTTGTGTTGGTATTAGTTAAGATATGGGGATAAGGGGTGAATCCAAAGGGGAGGGAAGGACGATGGCTCGCCAGCCGGCTTACCGGGAAGATATGCAATGCCCCCGGTGTGGCTCCAACCATCTGCCCAAGTACGGGAAGTCCCGGGGCAAGCAAACCTACCGTTGCGGGCAGTGTCACTAACACTTCATCCCGGGAACGGAGCGTCCCCACCAACCGGAGCGGGTGAAGTCCCTGGCCGTGGACCTGTACGCCGAGGGTCTGGGCCTGTCGGCCATCAGCCGAGTGTTGCGGGTCAAGCTGGGCACGGTCTATTCCTGGGTTAAAAAAAGTCCGGTGGGCGGGCCGGTTGCAACCGGTTCTGGCGCGGCAAAGGGCGACGGGGGTCAGTGGCGGACGCCGGCAGCCCGCCCGGGTCATCGCCCTGGATGAGATGTGGAGCTATGTGGGATCCCGGCGGAAGGGGAAGCGGCGGGAGGTGTGGGTCTGGACGGCGGTGATTGAGGAAGAAGATGGAAGCCGGTGGGTGGATTTCCAGGCGGGAGACCATTCGGAAGTCACGTTTCTGCGGTTGTATCAGCGACTGCCGGAGGCGAAGGTGTACCGCAGCGATGCCTACCGGGTGTATGAATGGCTGCCGGCCAATCGGCACGTGGTGGGCAAGGGCGGTGCAGTGAACTGGAATGAGGGGCTGCATTCCGGATTGCGGGACAAGTTGAAGCGGTTGCAGCGGAAGACCAAGGGGTACAGCAAGAACGCAACCATGCTACGGGACTCCATAGCCTTGGTGTGCCTCCCCTTGGACCTGATCTAATACCAACGCACGTTGAGAATACCGGGGATGACGGTGGGAGGTGGGCGGCGTTTTCACCCCCTCCCCGGCTCTCCCCCTGGTGGGGGGCGGGGGTTTTTGACCTTGCCCTCATTCTGGATTTGCCCGGTCAGTTCTGCGGTTTTAGGCCGTGGTGGATGGCTACGGCGCCGAATCCCAAGGAGGTGTAGCCAACGTCCACCAGGCCGGTTTGGCGGAATAGGTCGGCCAAGCGGTCGGCTTGCAGGAAGTAGTCAACGGATTGGGGCAGGTAGGTGTAGGCGGCACGGTCGCCGGCGACTAGCTGGCCCATGAGCGGCACCAGCCGGTGAAAGTAGCAGCGCAAGACGGCGGGCTTGATTCCGCGGCCCATCGGGGTCAATTCCAGGGTGGTTACCCGTCCGCCGGGGCGCACGACGCGGGCCATTTCGGACAGGGCCAGGGGCAGGTCGGTGACGTTGCGGAGGCTGAATCCGGCGGTGGCGCAGGCGAAACTGTCGTCGGCAAAGGGCAAGGCGAGGGCGTCTCCGGCGATGAGGGTCACGCGGGCGGAGAGTCCGGCCTTGTCGGATTTGGCTTGGGCGATGGTCAGCATTTCGGGCAGCAGGTCAACGCCTACGGTCCGGTTTACGCCGGGGAGACGGGCCAGGGTCAGGGCGAGGTCGCCGGTGCCGGTGGCTACGTCCAGGGCCGGGCCGGGCAGTCCCTGGGCGGTCAAGCGGGCGGCGCGGCGTTTCCAACGGTGGTGCATTCCGCCGGTCATCAGGGTGTTCATCAGGTCGTAGCGGCGGGCGATGCGGGCGAAGAGGTCGGCGACGTAGCGGCGGCGGGCCGGGCCGGTTAGTTGGGCCATAGCAGGGCGACTTGTCCTAAGTGATGATTGGTCGGTGACGGGTTGGGGGCGCGGCGACGTTGGTTTCAGGCAAGGATTTGAGATTCTTCGCTTTGCTCAGAATGACATGGAGCGGCCAGGATGATATGGGGGTGCGATGGCGTTGTTGGGATGGATTTCTGGATTCCGGCCCGTTCGGCGGTGCTCAGGGCAGGCTCTACGCCGGAATGACGGGTCGGGGTGTGGCGACGTTGGTTTCAGGCAAGGATTTGAGATTCTTCGCTTTGCTCAGAATAACATGGAGAGGCGGGGATGACATTGGGGTGCGACGGCGTTGTTGGGATGGATTTCTGGATTCCGGCCCCGTATCGTGGTACGGGGTGACGTTCTTTCGCCGGAATGACGGGTTTGGCTGGTTTGTCGTCAATGCAATGGTGACGGGCTATTCGTTTAGAGCAGCAGACGCATGGAGTGGAGCGTGCGGCTGAAGGGGTTGAATACCAGGGCCAGTTCCTCCAGGGACACTACGCCCAGCAACGCTTGGTCATCGCCAGGTTCTCCCAGCACTACTGGCGTATGGGTCTCTCCTTGCGGCAGTATCAGGTAACATTCCGACATCCGGCGGGCAACACGAGTGCCGTCGGCCAGGGAAAACAACTCTTCCCGCTTGGGTTCCAGCCCGATGGCTTGCCAGACATCGTAGGGCAGCAGGGAGTAGCCAGCCCCGCTGTCCACCAAGAACGTAACCGACTGTTCGGCTTGGGATGGGCCGCGAACCGTTCCATCTATATAGGTTATGCCCATCAGTTTTCCTCTTCGTTGTATTGGAGGCCCGGAGGGAGTTCGGACTCGACGCCCAGGGCCACTAGGATGCGCTGTACCATAAATTCGACTATATCGCCGACGCCGGCGGGGTGCAAGTAGAAGGCCGGCTGGGGGGGCATGACGACGACGCCCATGCGGGAGAGGGTCAGCAGGTTTTCCAGGTGGATGCTGTGCAGGGGCGTTTCCCGCGGCACCAGCACCAGCTTGCGGCCTTCTTTGAGGCAAACATCGGCGGCCCGCAGCAGCAGGTTGTTGGACAAGCCGTGGGCCAAGGACGCGGCGCTGTTCATGCTGCACGGGGCGATTACCATGCCGGCGGTGGCGAAGGTGCCGCTGGCGATGGGGGCGCGCAGGTAGTTGATGGGATAGTGGGTAAAGTTGGGGTCTTCCATCCATTCGGCGAGGCTGTCGTTGAAAGAGCGGCCCAACTCGTCCTGCCAGACCAGCTTGCCGCCGTTGGAGCAGACGGCGATAGTGGGGATGCGGCGGCGCAGCAGTTCGTCAATGGCGCGCTGGGCGATGACGGACCCGCTGGCGCCGGAGATTCCCACGATTACGGGTTTGGCGGTGTTGAGCATAGGACTTGGCGATGGCGGCGGACATGGAAACCGGGGGCTTTTGATTGTTACCCTGGACGATTTTTCACCCAAGCCCAAAATTCTACGGGCAAGGCTATGTGGGCCAAGGCAAGAATTTTAGATTCTTCGCTTTGCTCAGAATTACATACTGAAGGGTGGACGGCAAATCAAAAGACCCGGACATAGAAACGCCCCGGGGTTGCCGGGGCGTTGGATTGCATACGGTTCGGGTTTAGCCCAGGACCAGTTCCTTGTTGACCCGGTTGGGGTCGCCCATCATGGTCAGGCCCTCTTCGTTGTCGGTGTTGTTGCAGAAGAACTCGATGCGGTTGCCGTCGGGGTCGAAGAAGTAAACGCTGGAGGTCATGCCGTGGTCGGTGTTGCGGTCGAGATGAACTTCCTGGCCTTTGAGGGTGTTGTAAACCTCGGTCAGGTCGTCCAGGTCGGCAACTTGCACGGCGAAGTGGTTCAGGCCCAACTGGCCCTCGGTCACGGGCAGCGCGCCTTCGGGGGCCTTGAACAGGGCCAGGTCGTGGTGAATCTTGCCGCAGGTCAGGAAGGTGCCGGAGGGGGTGGTGCGGGAGATTTCGAAGCCCAAGATGTCGGTGTAAAACTTGGTGGAGGCTTCCAGGTCTTTGACGTTGAGCACCAGGTGGCCGACGCGGATGGGTTTAGCCATTGCTTTCCTCCTTGGATTATCCTGTTGGAATTTGGACAACTATACGCCGGAACGGGGCGGTTGGGAAGGGGTTGACTTGGCTGCGGCAGTTCAATTGCGAAGTAGGGGCGCACGGCCGTGCGCCCACATGGTAAGGACATAGGCGGTTGACCTTGGCCGCGGAACACATGGAGTTGCCATCGTAGGTCGTAGGGTATCCTGACTTCGCAGTCGTCCTGTTCGTTGACAGGTTATTGGGTCAAGACTACACTCAAAAATGGCCGGTAGCAGGCGGTCAAGGAATCAACCCCATCGGGCAGTCAATTCTTTTTGCGGGAAGGGCCAATGCCGATTAACGAAGTGGCAGTCCGGCGGAGTTGCCGGGAATGCGGCAGTGAATTTGAGACGGTGACGGTCAAGAAAGACAATATGCGGCTGTTTTCCGACGAATTGGTCTGGTGCGAAATGTGCCAGGGGGAACGGCCGGAAGTGCGGGACATTGCCGGTCGACAAGATTCCATTTACCGGGAGCAGGCGAGCTACCCGCCACTCAAACCGGCGCGGTAGGGGTTTGCTGCCCTCGGCGTACACCAGCAAAGGACAACGTGGGCTTGGGCAAGGATTTCTGGATTCCGGCCTTCGCCGGAATGACGGTAGGGGGGCCGTAGAGTTGGTTCCGGGCGAGGATTTCTGGATTCCGGCCTTCGCCGGAATGACGGTGGAGGGGCCGTAGAGTCGGTCCCGGCCAAGAATTTCTGGATTCCAGCCTTCGCCGGAATGACGGTAGGGGGGAGACGTAGAGTCGGTTCCGGGCAAGGATTTCTGGATTCCGGCCTTCGCCGGAATGACGGTAGGGGGGCCGTAGAGTTGGTTCCGGGCAAGGATTTCTGGATTCCGGCCTTCGCCGGAATGACGGTAGGGGGCTGGAATGACGGGTTGGGTTGGGGAGCCAATGTTGGCCCTTTCCATCTGGGAGGGGGGGATTTTACGGCGGATTTGGCCGAAGAGTGATTGACGACTAATGAGCAGCCCATCGTCGGTAGAACGGGAATTTCGACGGCTGGCAGATTCGCCGGAAGGGGAGATTGAGCTGGCGTGGGCGGCGTTGCTGATTGCGTCGGTGGAGTACCCGCAGCTGGATATTGCCGAACAGTTGGGGCTGCTGGACTCGCTGGCCGCCGCCGCTGCCCGCCGGATGGAGGATGACGCGAACCCGTTGGCGCAGGTGAACCGGCTGAGCGAGTACCTGTTTGACGAGGTGGGATTTCACGGCAACCAGGAAGATTACTACGACCCGCGCAACAGCTTTCTGAACGACGTGCTGGCCCGGCGCACCGGCATACCCATCGCCCTGGCTTTGGTTTGCATTGAAGTGGGCCGGCGGCTGGACATTCCGCTGCTGCCCATCGGGATGCCGGGGCATTTGCTGCTGCGGCACCGGGGGGTTGAGGACTGGTACGTTGACCCGTTCTACGGCGGGATAATTCTATCGGCGCAGGAATCGGAGCAGCGGTTGCAGGACATAGCGCAAGGGACGGTGCCCTGGGACACCCGGTATTTGTCGCCCATCGGCAACCGGGAGTTTATCGCCCGGATGCTGCGGAATCTGAAGGCCATTTACTTCAACCGGCGGGATTACCCCCGGTCACTAGCCATCCTGGACTTGCTGGTTATCATCCAGCCAGAGGCCAAGCAGGAAATCCGCGACCGGGGAGTGGTGCACTACCGAATGCGGCATTTCCAGGAAGCGCTGGACGACCTGCAAAGCTACCTGGCGGCCACGGCTCCGGCGGAGGATACGGCGTCGGTGGAGCGGCTGATGGAGCAGGTGCGGCGGGCGATGGGAACCGGCTCGCGGTCGTAGAGGCGGTATTGACGGGTAGGTAGGGCCGTTCAGGGGGGTGTTTCCCCGGTAGCGTCGGAGGGGTTTTCCGGTTCGGCCAAGGGGGTTCCCTGGGTCAACTCGCGCCACCTTTCCCGCTGGCGGTTGCTGGTAAAGGGGAAGGGGCGGGGCGGTTGGGGACGCAGTTCTTCCAGTTCCGCCAACAAGTGCTTTGCCTGTCCCATCCCCCGGTCAACCTCGGGTTCGGTCCAATTGTTCTCATAAAAGTTGTCGTGCAAAGTTTCCACGATGTTGAACAGGTCACGCAAGTGCGGTCGGTCGAATTCATCGGACACTTGCCCCAGGGTGGCGCGCATAAGCCGGTGGTGTTTGTGGTTCCAGCCGCGGTTCTGGGCGATGGACTTGATGGCGACGGCCACCGCGCCCCAACCCTTTTCGCTGGCTTGCACCAGGTCTCCCTGGGCAAACTCAACTTCGGCCTGCCGGAGCAGGTTGCGGCTGTTTTCCATGTAATGGTCGGATTCGGGGGTGGTGGTCATGGCAAAGCTCCGGGTTATGCTGCGGCGGGGGTTGAGTCTCCGTCGGGTTCGGCCAAGGGGGTTCCCTGGGTCAACTCGCGCCACCTTTCCCGCTGGCGGTTGCTGGTAAAGGGGAAGGGCCGAGGCGGTTGGGGACGCAGTTCTTCCAGTTCCGCCAGCAGTTGCTTGACCAATTCTATCCCGCGGGCAAACTGGTCTTCGTCCCAAGTATCGTCATAGAAGTTTCTTTCTATTGCCTCTGCGGTGTCGAAAAGGTCATGCAGGTGCGGGCGGTCAAATTCATCGCAGAGTTGGCCTACTGCCGCCCGCGTAAGGCGGTGGTGCTTGTGGTTCCAGCCGCGGTTCTGGGCGATGGACTTGATGGCGACGGCCACCGCGCCCCAAGCCTTTTCGCTGGCTTGCACCAGGTCTCCCTGGGCAAATTCGGCCTCGGCCTGCCGGACTAGGTTCCGGCTGGTTTCCATGTAACGGTCGGATTCGGCGTTGGTGGTCATGGCGGGGTTGCTCCGCGGCGGATGTTCCGGGCGTCACCCGCATTATACTATGGGGAGAGAAGGCCGGGCCGTGGAACACCCCCACGCTCAGGGTCTTTCAGTTGTCTCCAAGGACGGAGGACAGGTTCAAAATTTCTGCGGTCAGGCGACGCTGCTGGGGGCAGGAATTTTAGATTCTTCGCTGCGCTCAGAATGACATGGGGGGACGTTCAGAATGACATGAAGGGGCGAGGAAGGGAAACTGAAATACCCTGCCCTTGTCCCAGGGTCTTTCGGTTGTCTCCAAGGACGGATGAAACGCTCAAGATTTCTGCGGTCAGGCGACGCTGCCGGGGGCAGGAATTTTAGATTCTTCGCTGCGCTCAGAATGACATGGGGGGACGTTCAGAATGACATACTGGGGCTATGGAATCGAAATCAATAGGACCACCCTAACCCTCCCCCTACGGGGGGGAGGGGAGTCAGTATCGGAGAGGTAGAGAGTATCTACAACACTGGCGGGGGTTAGTGGAACAATAGGCCGCCGTTGACGTTGTAGGCTTGGCCGGTGATGAAGTTGGCTTCTTCCGACGCCAGGAAAGCCACCATGTTGGCAACGTCTTCGGCCTCGGCGATTCGGCCCAGGGGCGTGGCCTGGCCGGCCTGTTCCACGATTTGCGCGCGAAACTGCTCCTGGGTGATGCCCCGTTCCTGGGCCTGGGAGCGTTCCCAATAGCTCATCCGGTCAGTGTTGATGGGGCCGGGGCAGACGGAGTTGACGGTTATGCCGTAGGGGGCCAAGTCCAGGGCCGAGGCTTGGGTCAACCCAA
This sequence comes from Dehalococcoidia bacterium, assembly GCA_963665735.1. GTDB lineage: Bacteria > Chloroflexota > Dehalococcoidia > Lucifugimonadales > UBA3495 > CATOSK01. The sequence continues at coordinate 3,292,069 of OY762444.1, forward strand.
GGACGGCAAACTTGGAACTGGAATAGGCGGCGCCGGTGGCGCTGGCCTGCTTGGAGGCGTTGGAGGCGATGTTGACGATTCGGCCCCCGCCGCCTTGCCGAATCATCTCCCGGCCCACAAACTTGGTGCAGAGGAAAACGGCAGTGGTGTTGATGTCGAGGAAATGATGCCAGACCTCTTCTTCCAACTCGGTAACGGGGACTTTATCGCGGCCAATGATGGCCCGCGCGTTATTGACCAGAACGTCCAGGTGTCCGAAACGCTCCACTGACTGCGCCACCATCTGCTGAATTTGTTGGCTCTGGCCCAGGTCGGTATAGATGGGTTCGCATTGGCGGCCCAGGGCGCGGACTTCGTCGGCCACGCTGTCAATGCTGTTCCATTCCACCCGAACCTCGGCGGGAGGCAGGTCGCCGGCATCCCGCCGCACGTCGGTTATAACCAGGTCTGCGCCTTGGGAGGCCAGCTTCAGGGCGGTGGCGCGGCCAACTCCCCGCATTCCGCCGGCCCCGGTGACCAGGGCAACCTTTCCTTCCAGTCCCGCCATTTTGTTGCTCCTTTTGATGATGATTGGGTTGTTGGGGTTTTCGCCCCAAGGTCTGCACCAAGGCCGACATTGGCCCTGGCAAGGATTTCTGGATTCCGGCCTTCGCCGGAATGACGGTGGATGGCGCCGGCCGTGGGGGTTTTACCAGGCGGATTCCAAGACTTCGATGACCTGCTCCCTTGAGGTCACAGAAACCGGGTTGTTGCCGGAAGCGCCGTCGCCCAGAGTCAAGTCGGCGATTTCGCCGAAGTCCTCTTTGGGGATTTCCAGGTCGCGCAGGCGGTGGGGCATTCCCAGGCCCATGATAAATTCGTCCACCACGCGGGCTGCGGCCTGGGCTGCCGCATCGTCGCTCATCCCGACGGTGTCTATGCCGGAGGCGCGGGCCAGCATGGCCTGTTTGGGGGCCGACGCCGGGCGGTTAAATTCCATGACGTAGGGTTGGGTTACGCAGGAAGTATAGCCGTGGCCGACGCTGTACTTGACGCCGATGACGTGGCCGAGGGCGTGGCTAAGGCCGGAGCCGACGCTGGGCGCGCCCATCATGGAGAGCCAGGCCCCCATGAGACACTGGAGGCGGGCGTTGAGGTCGTTGTCGGCCTCTCGCGATTGGGGCAGGTAGCTGAACAGCAGCTCGGCGGCCTTGGCGGTGGTGGCGTCGGTGGCGGGCTGGCTGCCCTTGCAGTAGAGACGCTCGATGCAGTGGTCCAGGGCCTTGACCCCGGAGGACAGCCAAAGCCAGTCGGGGGTACCAATGGTCATTTCCGGGTCGAGGATGATGAGATGGGCGTAGAGGCCGGCGTTGCGAACCCGTATCTTGTGACCGGCCTGGTCGTCAAGGATGTTGCCGCCGCCCTGGTTAAATTCCCCGGCGGATAGCGTGGTGGGAATGGATACCTGCCAGGGCAAGGTCTTGCCGGTGAGGTCAGGGGCCAGCATACCATCAAACTGGTGTCCCAACCGCCGGAGTTCCTCTTCGGTGGTGATTCCGTCGGCCATCATCACGGCAATCATGCGGGCGGCGTCGGAAATGGTGCTGCCGCCCACGCCCACCAGAGTGTCGGCCCCGGTTTCCAGGGCCATTTTGGTGGCGGTAACGGCGGTGGACAGGGGCGCCCGTTGGGTGAGGCCGGAATAGACGCCAACGCAGGAATCGCCCAGCGCGTCCTGGGTACGACGGACAGCGTCGGTCTGTTCGGCGACGCTGCGCCCGGAAAGGAGCAAGGCGCGGCGTCCGCCCAGGTTTTCAACTTCGGCTTTGAGTTGGGACAGCTTGCCCCGTCCGAAAATTACGCGGGAAGGCACCGGGGGCCGGTATTCTCCCTGCAGTTCGGGGGTGGTGGTCATGATTGAATCTCCTTGGCGCGGATGGGAATGTATTGGGGCCATGATAAGGCGGGGGAAGGGAGATTGCCAGAGGGGGAGGTTGCTTTCACCCCCTCCCTAACCCTCCCCCTCGTAGGGGGAGGGGACTTTTTGACGGGCCGGCTTGGAAGGACAAGTAGGTTTGGGGTGGGGATTTCTGGATTCCGGCTTTCGCCGGAATGACGGTAGTTGCGGCGGCGGTGAGGGCAGGTTTTTAACCTGCCCCACCTTAATCTGCGATGGAGGTACGGACTATTGACCATCTCTAAGGTTGGCCGGATTCCCGTTCCAACCGTTCCATTTCCAGGGCGAACCAGAGGGCCAGGCTGCCGCTGCGGTCGTCGAAACCCAGCACGGCGGGGCGGTGCAGGTATTCCTTGACGCTCTGCTGGACGCCGGTGCTGATGCAGGCGTCAACGACGTTGCCATCGTCGTCCATTCGTTGCTTGACCCCTTTCCAGGCCCGGTAAAGGGATTCGCGCCGGGAAGAGTCCAGCCAGCCCCGGCGGAGGCCCCGGGCCAGCGCGTAACCAATCATGCAGGTGGAGGTAAATTCGGCGTAGGAACCGGGTACGTCCAGCAGTTGCGGGAAGGCGCCCGATGGGAGTTGGTAATTCGTCAAGGCGTCCAGGTGACGCCGATGGGCGGTTAGCAAAGGGTCCCTTTGGGGCCAGGTTTCGGGCAACCAGGTCAGGGCCTCGGCGAAACCCAGGGCGGCGAAACCGTTGCCCCTGGCCCAGAAGTACGGGGCGGAAAGGCAGTGCCAGAAAAAGCCGTTGTCTTGCTGGATTCCCCGGTCAAGGCCGTCCAGCAGGAATTGGGAGAGGATTTGCGGGTGGGATTCCCTGTTGTCCAAGCGGTAGGCCCGGCCCAGCACGGCGGCGGCCATGAACATATCTTCAACGCGAAAATCCGGGTCAAGGGGCGCCGGGGCCTCGCCGGGGGAACGGGGTTGGAAGTGACCGGCGGCCCGCAGCAGCAAGTCGGCGGCCCGTTGGTCGTCGGTGGCGCGGGCAAGGTCGTAAGACCAGACCAGCCCGGCCAGAGTAGAGCCGCCGGGATTATCCCCGAAGCACTCCACTTGACCGGATACAAAGGGTTCCACCAGGGCGGCAACGTCGGCAACGGACTGGTTTCGACCGCCGGTTATTTCCGCCAATTGGAGCCGGCCGCTGATGCCTACTCCCTGGGTATAAACGATGGGGTCAAGGGTATGGCCGTAACGGGCGGCGAGGATGGCGGCGACTTCGAGGTTGGAACGGCTGCTACGGCGGTCAATTTCTTGCCGGGCGGGGGCGGGTTTCCAGTTACGCACCTGGATTACCGCCTCCCAAAGGCGGGTCAATTCACCGGCCAAGCCGGCTTCGTCAACAGTCAGACGCAGGGCGGGAATGGCCCCGATTCCTTCCGGCCCGCCCATTCCCAAAGCGGCTACCAGGGAATCGGCGTCGTCCAAACGACCGGCCCCGACGGTGAAGGGGAGGAATCCAACGGCGTCGTTGCCCTGCCAGCGGACCGAATCGCCATGTTGAATTTCCAGCGCCAAGTCTGGGGCCTGGAGGCAGACCCAACGCCACAGGTAGCGCGGCTCCGGGGCGTCGGCGTCGAAGTAAAATCCATCCTGGGGCGGGTATCCACGGGAAAGGTCTCTGACCGGGCCACCGTCCAAGGCGTCCACGTTCAAGCACGGGACGGCGCTGACGGCGATTCTACCCGCCAGCTTGTCGCGCTCCTGATGCACCGATTCCAGGGTTTGCCGTGCCAAGGCAACGTCTTCGGCGCGGCCCGACAGACCGCCCACCAGCAACACCCGGGCCAGCCGGGTTTCGGGGGCGTGGGCGTCACGGTGCAGCAGGGCCGGTACGGGCTGGCCGGCGCGGGTAAGGCTGCAAACGGCAGTCTCCCACAGGTCGGGCCGGGCCCGTGTCAACGCTGCGATGGCCTGGTTGATGGCGTCAATTCCTTCCGGCATAGGCACACCCCCTTTCGCTGGGCTATTGTACGGTAGAAAGGGCGGCTTGTCCCACGGCCAGGGACGGGCCGGCGGCGGCAAGGTTGCTTTGCTTTGCCGATGAGGGGATAAATTGGTTAAACTCAGGTGGATGTCTTGGGGGTTTTCGCCGATGGCAACGGCTTTGGCGATAAGGATTTCTGGATTCCGGCTCCTTCGGCTATGCTCAGGACAGGTTTCGCCGGAATGACGGGTTGGGGGCCGGAATGTTGGTGGAAGAAGGGGGAGACTTTGGAGAGTCGGGGTAGGTCTGGAATGAATCGGAAGATTGTTTTTCTGGCTGGGGGAGTTATTGCGCTGGCGGTGGTCATAGTAGCCGGCTGGTGGCTGTTGTCGCCCATTTTCATCGACCGCACGGTGGACGAGGCGTTTCCGATGACCGCCAACGCCGTGATTCCCGCCGACATGGAGCGGGAAGAGGCGGAAACGGTTATGGAGTTCATGGCGGAAATGGAAAAGCCGGTGGAAGAGGCGATGCCGTCCATGATGGATGCCGCCGTTGCCGAGCCGACAGCCCGCCGACCGGAGACGCCTGAGGTCATCACTACCGAACCGACGCCGGCCCCGACGGAAGTGACCGCTGCCGGGCCAACCGCTATCAAGGAGGGGACTTTCCGCGACGGTGACAGTTTCCACCGGGGCAGCGGCACCGCCACAATTTACGATTTGGGGGACGGTAGCAACGTGCTGCGGCTGGAGGACTTTTCCGTGACCAACGGGCCCGATTTGCGCGTCCTGCTGGTTAACCACCCCGACCCCCAGAGTCGGGGCGACGTTCACGACGGGGGGTATATTGAACTGGCGCCGTTGAAGGGCAACATCGGCAACCAGAACTACCCCATACCGGAAACCGCCGACATTGACGGGGCGGGCAGCGTGGTGATTTACTGCCGTCCCTTCCAGGTGGTTTTCAGCGTGGCGGCGTTGAAACAAGCGGGTTAGGGTGTGTCGTTATATTCCCCGTCATACCGGCGCGGGCCGGTATCCAGGATTCCTTGCCCACACGGACGTTGTTGTATGCTTCGCATTTCTGGATTCCGGCTTTCGCCGGAATGACGATACATCCTTGCCTAGTTACCAGTCCGAGTAGGATGCGCTGCTAGGCCAGGGCGGCTACGAACTCTTCGATGGCCCGGTTTACGTCGGCGGGGCGTTCCGCCATGGGGAAATGGCCGGCATTGTCCAGTTTCAGATAACGCGAACCGGGGACGGCTTGGTGGATTTCCATTTCGTATCCGGGGGGCCTGCCGGGGTCGTCAATGCCCCGGATTAGCAGCAGGGGCGGTTTAAGGGTGCCGATGCGGTCGTGAACGTCGAAAGCATCTATGGTCACCAGGTCGCGGCGCTGGGACAGGGGGCCAACCTGGTCGTGGCGTTCCAGCAGCCGCTGCCGCAAGTCCGGCTCCATGAACATCATGGTGTGGCTCATGGCGTCCTTCCACTGCTGATAAACCTGGGGGTCTTGGGCCGCTTTGAGCCGGAATTCCAGGGAACCGGCGGCCCGTTCCTTGGGGCGCATGGCGACGGTCATCAGGACCAGGGCTTTCACTTCCTCCGGGTAGTCCAGCCCGTACTGCAAGGCGATGCACGCGCCCAGGGTGAATCCGGCCAGCACCAGGTCTTTTTGGTGGCCCTGGGACCAGAGCCAGCCCCGCAGCCATTCGGTGTAGCGGGGCACGTCGGCGCAGGGAGAGCCGGAGAGGTGGCCCGGCAGGTTGGGGGCCAGACTACCGGGGAAGTGTTCCAACTGGTTGACGTAGGAATCGGCGCAGCCACCCGCGCCGGGGCCGTGAATGAAGACGTACTGCGGCATGATTTCCGTCCTGGCCTTCCCCGGTCATGGGGGAAGGGATTGTTGGTGTTCCGGGGGTTTTCGGGAAGGGCAACGCTTTGGGTGATTAGGATTTCTGGATTCCGGCTTTCGCCGGAATGACGGGGTGAGGGTGAAGGGTTTTGCCGGGCAAATCCCCCGCATATCAACCTCTTGTCGCCCTTTACAAAGGGGGAGACTTGGCCCATTTACGCTTGTCACCCCCATCCTGGCCTTCCCCCATTGATGGGGAAGGGGATGTTGGGGTTCCCAAGGGTTTTCGGGAAGGGCGACGGACTGGGTAATTGGGATTTCTGGATTCCGGCTTTCGCCGGAATGACGGAGCGGGTTTTCAGGCTACGAATGGCGGGAGTCGCACCATTCCTGGTAGTCGGGCACGTCTTCGCCGACTACCCAGAGGAAATGAAAGATTCCGGCGTCGCCCATGTACTTGAACTGCTTGCGGATGTCGGCCAGGGTGGACTCAAATCCGTCGTGGGAACGCAGGTAGTTCTGGAAACTGCCGTGTTGGGTCTCCAATTCCAGCATTTTTTGGGCGTTGTGAACCACAGCGTTGAGCTTGCGGCGGCTGCGGATTATGCGGGTATCCTCAGTAAGACGGTCCAGGTCGGCGTCGGTGAAACCGGCGACTATACCGGCGTCGAATCCGGCCAGGGCTTCCCGAGTGCCGGGCCATTTGCTGTCCACCACCTTCCAGGACAGGCCGGACTGGAAAACCGACCGGCTCATCACGTCCAGGTAGTCATTGATGCTTTGGGGCTGTATGCGCTCTGGAATCTGCATTGTTACCTTCCTGCGTTGGTGGTCATGGGGGGCGATGGTTATGTTAGGATTGGAGCATCACCCTAATTCCTTCGGCTAGGCTCAGGACAAGCTCCAACCTGCCCTATTGTGGGAGAAGGGATTTTTGGATTCCCGCTTTCGCGGGAATGACGGTGATAGCCGGGAGAAGGGACTTTGGGGACTTGCCATTATGACTACACCGGAAACGCCTTCCTACCAAGTCCAGGTTGAAGCCGATGTCATGGTTCCGGCGCGGGACGGGACACGGCTGGCTACGGACATTCTACACCCGGCGCAAAACGGCCGGCCATTGGCGGAGCCGCTGCCGGCGCTGCTGCACCGGACGCCCTACGGCAAGTCGGCCCCGGCCCGGCGGGTAGAGGCCGGGTTTTTCGCCAGCCAGGGGTATGTCGTCGTGGTGCAGGACTGTCGGGGCCGCTACGGTTCGGAGGGGGGCTTTTCCAAGTACGTGGACGAAGGGCCGGACGGCTACGACGCCCTGGAATGGGTGGCGGGACAGCCCTGGTGTGACGGCAAGGTGGGAACCTACGGCCTGTCCTACGCGGCGCACACCCAGGCGGCGCTGGCCTGCCTGAACCCGCCCCACCTTGCTTGTATGTGGCTGGACTGCGGCGGCTTTTCCAACGCCTTCCTGTCCGGCTGCCGCAACGGTGGGGCCTTCGAGCTGCGGCAAGTGACCTGGGCCTTCCGGGAGGCGTTGGAAAGCCCGGAAGCGGCCGCCGACGCGGTAACGAAGCAGGCGCTGGAGTCGCAAAGCATTTATGACTGGTTCCGGCGGCTGCCCTGGAAACGGGGACACAGCCCGCTGCGTTGGACGCCGGATTACGAGGATTACCTGCTGGAAATCTGGAGTCACGAGGTTTTTGACGATTATTGGAAACAGGTGGGGCTTTGCGCCGAGGCCCACTATGCAACCATATCCGACGTTCCGCAAGTCCACCTGGGGGGCTGGTACGACACTTACGCCCGCAGCACCACCGACAACTACGCGGCGCTGTCCGCCGCCAAGCAGGGGCCGGTGTCGCTGATTATGGGGCCGTGGACGCATGGGGCGCGGTCGGTCAGTTACGCCGGAGACGTGGACCTGGGAGCGGCGGCCCCGGTGGACGACAATCTGGCCTCGGACTATAACCGGCTGCGGCTGGCCTTCTTTGACTACTGGTTGAAAAGCAAGGCTACGGGATGGGAAGAACAGCCGGCGGCGCGGCTTTTCGTGATGGGCGGCGGTTCGGGATGGCGCAACGCCGACGGGCGGCTGGAACACGGCGGGCGTTGGCGCAGTTATGGTCAGTGGCCCCCGGAATCATCGGCGGAGCGGTCGTATTTCCTGCATCCGCGGGGCGGGCTGTCGCCGGAGACGCCGGGCGCGGGAGGGGAACCCAGCAGGTACGTTTTTGACCCAGACAATCCCGTACCAACCATCGGGGGCAACCTGTCATCGGGGCTGCCCATCATGGAGCCGGGCGGTTTCGACCAACGGGAGTCGCCGGAGTTCTACGGCTGCCAACCGCCCTACCTGCCCCTGGCGGCGAGGCCCGACGTGCTGGCGTTCCAGACGGAACCGTTGGAGCAAGACCTGGAGGTTGTCGGGCCGGCGCGGGTGGAGCTTTGGGTGTCGTCCTCGGCGGTGGATACCGACTTTACCGCCAAGCTGGTGGACGTTTACCCGCCATCGGCGGACTACCCGGAGGGGTACGCGCTGAACCTGACCGACGGCGTACTGCGGGCCAAGTTCCGCAATTCCTGGGAACGGCCCGAACTGCTGGAATCGGGGAAGATTTACCCCGTCACCATTGAGTTGTACCCCACGGCCAATCTGTTTGCGGCGGGGCACCGCGTCAGGCTGGACGTATCTTCCAGCAACTTTCCCCGGCTGGACGTTAACGGCAACACCGGGGAGAATCCGGCCCTGTCCCAAGTGCGGGTCAAGGCGCACAACAGCGTTTTCCATGACGCGGAGCATCCGTCGCGGCTGGTGGTGACGGTGGCGGGTTAGGGGAGATGGCACCGCCCTAGACCTCCCCTTTTGAGGGGGAGGGGATTTCGTCTAGGGCGGAATAAAGGCCAACGTCGGACATGACAGGGATTTCTGGATTCCGGCTTTCGCCGGAATGACGGTAGAGGGCGAGAGTAACGCAGGTTGAAAGCCTGCGCGACCAAGTTGGGCGGGGAGTTTTGGGGAATGGCAACGGTCTTGGCGGCAAGGATTTCTGGATTCCGGCTTTCGCCGGAATGACGGTAAAGGGGAAGGGCAACCACAAGGGAGTTGCCCGTATGGGTTGGGCTGAAATGACGGGTTTGTTGGGATTGTCGTTAATGCAATGATGACCTACTGCTAGCCGGTGGACGGGCTGGTTTGCTTGGCGGGACGGTGCATGGTAGGATTTTTTACGAGAACACGTAAAGGCGGGTAGTTGTGACTACTAGACAAGTACCACCCCTTCCCGACCCGGTGAATCCCCCGCAACAGACTTCCGAAAACCGGCGGGTGATGAGCCTGCGGTTCATCATCCAGGCCCGCGACGAATTGGCCCAGGGAAATCGGTTGCAGGCCGGAGAAAAGGCGTGGGGCGCCATTGCCCAGCAGTTGAAAATCGTTGGGCAGGAGCGAGGGTGGCGGCATAGTTCACACCAACAACTGGAAGGAATCGGGCGGATAATCATTCACGAATACCCGGATTTGGCGCCCCAGCAGCTAGTGGAGGCTTTGACCGATGCCTACCGGGTGGGCCATGAAAATTTCTACGAGAATATGTACGACGCGGCCCACATTGAGGAAATGCTGGGGGACGTGGAACGGGAATTGCCCCGGTTGGAGCAACTGGTAGCGGAGGCGTCCAGCAACCCGCGGCCAATGGAAATCACGTCCAACGCCCTGCGCCGCAATCTGCGGGTTGTCACCGGGGACAATACCTTGCAGCTGGGGGACAAGTCCGAGGTGGGGTTTTCCCGCCGGCATGGGGCCGGTGGGGAAGGGGATGCCGTATCACTCCCGCCCTAGCCCTGGCCCTGGTCGAGGGAGGGGACTTTTCGCGGGGATGGCGGGATAAGGCCGACGCCCGCCTTGGCAAGGATTTCTGGATTCCGGCTTTCGCCGGAATGACGGTTAGCGAAACCGCCGATATGCGATTGGTCTGATGGAAAGGCGGTGGTCGCTTGCGGGCCGGGTTTTTGGGCATTATCATGCGTGTCTCAAAAATGTTTGATTCGTATTTCCTCAACGGTTGGGGAGTTGAGACATGATGAAGTTGTTCAGTTTGTCAGCCATCCTGGCGCTGATGTTCGGGTTGGGGTTTGCCTGGGCCAGTCCCGGTTTCATTGAAAGCGGCGACGGCGGGGACTTGGCGGCTGCCCGCATCGTTCCTCCCGCCAACGAGGACGACGATGATGACGATGAGCAGGCCGATGACAACGGACTGACCGCGACAGCTACGGCTACCGCAACGGGAGATTTGACGGCTACGGCCACCGCTACAGGCACGGAGGCGTCGGGGTCGGTTACTGATACCGTGACGGCTACGGCAACCGCCACCGCCACCGGGGATTTGACCAACACGGCTACGGCTACGGACGACGGAGCATCGGGGTCGGTTACGGACACCGTGACGGCGACGGCCACTGCCACCGCGACGGGGGATTTGACGGCTACCGCCACCGCTACCGGCACCGAGGCGTCGGGGTCGGCCACTGACACCGACAACGCCGGGAATGCGCTCACCGCCACGGCTACCGATACAGCCACCGCGACGGGTGAAGGGACCGCTACGGCGACGGCCACCGCTACCGGCACTGCGGCCTCGGGGTCGGTAACCGCTACCGACACCGACAACGCCGGGAATGCGCTCACCGCCACGGCTACCGATACAGCCACCGCGACGGGTGAAGGGACCGCTACGGCTACCGATACGGGTACTGCGGCGTCGGGGTCGGTAACCGCTGCCGACACAAACACGGCTACGGACGGTGGGGCCGGCGGGGCCGCTGGCGGCGACACGGCTACCGCGACGGATACAGCTACGGACGAGGGAGCATCGGGGGCTGGAGGAGCCGCTGGCGGCAACACCGCAGACACTGCCGATACTCCGGTCAACGATACGCCGGACACTGCCGACACTCCCGACAACGATTCGCCGGACACCCCCGCCAGCGACGGGGACGATGACGACGACAGCGCTTAGAGGCAATCGGTTAAGCTGACGACAGGGGGCCAAGCCCAATGACTACGGAGTCGCTGCTGGCCCCGCCATTGTCGCCGCGGGTGGCCTTTCCCGAAGACACGGGCCTGCCGGAGTTGCCCCTGCTCTTTGATGATGAGTGGGTCTGGCAACTGTACCATTCCCATTTTGGGGCACCGGAGTCCGGGCCGTCGCGATTTCGCATCCGGCAATTCAGTTACAACCCGCGCCGGTACGCGGTTCTCACCTGCGCCGCCGAATGGCCGGAGGACGAATTCAGGCCGGAGGATTGGTTTGTCATCCAGATGGAGCGGGGCAAACCGGCCCGGATATTCGAGTACCGGCAAGACCCGGCCCTGCCGGGGTTGGCAGCGGCCGGGTCTCCGGAATCAGCGGCCGGGCTGCTGAACAAGTACGTCCTTTCTCTACCACCGCGGCGGGTGGTGGTGGACACGGTTCGTTACCGACCCGGGAGCCGGGCGGTGCTGCGGTACAAGGTGGGCAAAGTACGGTTTTACGGTCGGGCGATACGTCCTCCAAAGGTTTCCTTATTGGCTGGCGCGGCAGAGTTGTCGGAGCGGTCGGGCTGGACGCTGCCCCGGCTGGCCGGCGTCTGGCCGGAAGGGGGCGTTGTCTGGCTGGCGGAGATTCCGGGGCAGAATCTGCGGAAGTTCATCCGCCAGGGCAACCGGCCAGACCCAGGGCCTATTTTTGATGGCCTGGAACGGCTTTGGGCAGCCCCGGGGCCATCGGGCAGCGGTCACGCATTCAACCTCCATTCGGCGTACCGGCGGGCCAAGCGGGTCTTGCGGCAGGCGGTTGGGGACGAATCGGAGTCCCGCCGCTTACTGCGACGAATCACCGGAACGCTTGACCCTTTCGTGGATTCGTGGCAACCCGTCACTCTGGCGCACAATGACCTGTACGATGACCAGATGGTTGTGGCGCCGGACGGCAAGCTGGCGCTGGTGGATTTTGAGGAAACCGGGCCGGGCGATCCTCTGCTGGACGTTGGAAATTTTCTGGCGCATCTGCGCTGGTCGGCGCACTTTGGGGGAGAGCCGGAAGGGACGTCCAGCGACGCATATTACCGCCTGCTGCGTTCCGCCGCTTTGGAGCGTTTCGGGTGGGAGGAACGGGCGCTGGACTCGCGGGAGGCGGTTTGCCTGTTCCGGATTTGCACCAACCCGGTTCGGCATCTTTCGACGGATTGGCATTGTCGTCTGACAAGGGGGCTGCGCTTGGTGGATGATGTCTTGGACGGCGAATTGCGGTAGGGGGGTGGGAGTTCATTTCCTCCCTAGTCCTCCCCTTGGCAGGAGGAGGGGATTTTGTCCAGGGACAAGGATGGCGGGATAAAGGCCAAGTCCGCCTTGGCGGGGATTTCTGGATTCCGGCTTTCGCCGGGGTGACGGGTTGGCCGGGTTAGGCGCCAATGCGATGATGACCTACTGCTAGCCGGTGGACGGGTCTGGTTTGCTTGGCGGCGCTTGCTCATGGTAGGCTTTTCCGCAGGAACGCACGCAAAGGCGGGTTGTTGTGACCACCAGGCAAGTACCACCCCTTCCCGACCCGGTGAATCCCCCGCAACAGACTTCCGAAAACCGTCGGCAAATGAGCCTGCGGTTCATCATCCAGGCCCGTAACGAATTGGCCCAGGGAAATCGGTTGCAGGCCGGAGAAAAGGCGTGGGGAGCCATTGCCCAGCAGTTGAAAATCGTCGGTCAGGAGCGAAGGTGGCGGCACAGTTCACACCAACAATTGGAAGGAATCGGGCGGATAATCATTCACGAGTACCCGGATTTGGCTCCCCAGCAGCTGGTGGAGGCTCTGACCGATGCCTACCGGGTGGGCCATGAGAATTTCTACGAGAATATGTACGACGCCGACCACATCGAGGAAATGCTGGGCGACGTGGAACGGGAGTTGCCCCGGTTGGAGCAACTGGTGGCGGAGGCGTCCGGCAACCCGCGGCCAATGGAAATCACGTCCAACGCCCTGCGCCGCAATCTGCGGGTTGTCACCGGGGACAATGCGTTGCAGCTAGGGGACAAGTCCGAGGTGGGGTTTTCCCGCCGGCATAGGGCCGGTGGGGGAGGGGATGCTGCCAATCCGGTAACACCCACGCCGTAACCGCCAGGTCTTTTGACTGTTACCCTGAGCATAGCGAAGGGTCTAAAATTCCGGTCAAGAGGACCATTCCAGGGACAAGTCCATCCACCGCGGGTTGACAGACTCTATCAATTCAATCTTTTTTCGCCTGACCCAGCTTTTCAATTGTTTCTCTCGGATTCTGGCGGATTCTATACTCGTGGTGGTCTCAAAATAGGCCAACATGGTTATGTTGTATTTCTTGGTGAATCCTTCTACTACCTTGTTCTTGTGCTCGAAAACCCGCCTGACCAGGTTGCTGGTGACGCCGATGTATAAGGTGCGCCGGCCGTTGGTCATTATGTAAACGTAGTATTGTCGAGGGCGGTCTGGGGATTGTACCATTTTAGATTCTTCGCTCCACTTCGTTACGCTCAGAATAACATGGTAGAGGTTGTTACGCTTGGAATGACATGGTGGGGGTCGTTACCTTCGGAATGACATGAAGGTGGTCGTTAGGGTTGGAGTAACGTGGGAAGGGCTGTTGTCCGCGGAATGGCGGGTGAGGGCTGTCGCGGGCAGATTGGCTATGGCAAGGATTTGAGATTCTTCGCTTTGCTCAGAATAACATGGGGGGGTTGCGCTCAGAATAACATGGGGGACGTTACGCTTAGGATAGGGTGACAAGGGTTGCTGGCTGTAAAGGGGCGCGGGATGGCCGTTGCGGGCGGATTGGTTTCAGCAAGGATTTGAGATTCTTCGCTTTGCTCAGAATAACATGGGGGGATTGCGCTCAGGGTAGGGTGATAAGGGTTGCTGGCTGTAAAGGGGCGCGGGATGGCTGTCGCGGGCAGATTGGCTATGGCAAGGATTTGAGATTCTTCGCTTTGCTCAGAATAACATGGGGGTTGCGCTTAGGGTAGGGTGATAAGGGTTGCTGGCTGTAAAGGGGCGCGGGATGGCCGTTGCGGGCGGATTGGTTTCGGCAGGGATTTTTGGATTCCGGCTTTCGCCGGAATGACGGTTAGCACGCTATCATTGGAACTTGGCGGGCCGGGGTTTTGATTGCCCTGGCCCGCTTTTTGGGTGCGCGTTGGGGGTTTTTGGAGGCTATTCTTCGAACCACCAGAGGTTGGCGAAGGTGTGCTTGTCGAAGCGCGGCTCTTCAAACCCGCGGAGCTTGGGGTTGACGCCGTAGATGGCGAAGAGGTCGAACATGGGGAGGATGTAAACGTGCTCCCGCTGCCAGTCGGCGATGGCCTCCAGGGCGATGCGCCGATCCTCGCCGTCCAGGGTGCGGGCGAGCTTCCACTCTTCTTCCTTCTCAGGGACGCAGGTGGTGGAGCGGCCCGACTCGCAGAGCATATGGCGGTTGATGAGCTTGGCGTAGTCCATAATCTCGTAGCCGAAGCCGATGCCGTCGAGAATCTGGCCGACGGCGACACCGCCGGGGCAGGTGGGCGGGGTGGCCTCGGTGGCGCCCTGCCAGCCCACCTGGGTAGCGCCGGTGCCTTCAAGTCCGATGCCGCAGCGTCCCATCTGGGTGCGGATGGAAACCTCTACGAATTGGGCGTCGGCGTTGATGCCGGCTTCCTTCATAAAGAGGACCATGGACTCGATGAACTCGTCGTTGCGGGCGATGCGGGCGCCGCGGCTGGTGATGGTGATTTGGGCTTCACAATCGGCCCGGGAATTGGGCAACCCGCAGATGTAGCCAATCTCTTCCAGGAGCATCCGGGCCTTTTCCGGGTCGTACTCGTAAGGGCGGATGTTCTCCTCGGTGATGCCGAGGACGCCGGGGGCGCCGTGGTTGCCGCGGCAGGTGGTGGCGCCCTGGTACAGGGACTCGACGATTTCCACGCAGTCAATGGAGTGAACCACGGCCTGGCGCATTTCCTTAATCTTGAGCCAGGGGTCCCAGATGGTGTCAATGCGGAACTGGGCGATTTCGGCGGTGCCGCCGGTGACGTACCGCTCCGGGCCGAGGGTTTCGGCGTCTTCCAGGGTCAACAGGAAGGCCCAGTCAGCTTCTTCGGCCTCAATCATAGCGGCCCGGACGACGGTTTCCTGCCGCCATTGCCACTCGATTTCGTTGAGCTTGGGAGCGGCGTATTCCGGGGTTTCCGGGGCGGGAACGAAGTCCTCGAACTTTTCGGTGACGATGTTCTGGCCGCGGTTCCAGGTTACGACCTGGAAGGGGCCGGCGCCGATGCCGTCGGTGATGGCGTTAAGCTCGTCCACGCCAGTGACATCGCGCAAGGGGCCGGGGGAGTAGGTCTTGGAGAGGTTGAGGCCCCGCTCGAACAGGGGACAGGGTTCGCCGCACACGATTTTGGCGGTCAACTCGTCAATGGGTTCGACATGGTAGGGGCCGGTGTGAGCGAAGGAACCCTGAGCAAATTCGGGGACGCCGGTAATTTTGGCGTAGGTTTCCCAAGCATCGGAGTTCCAGGCTTCGCCGTCGTGGAAAGTCACGCCGGGGCGTAGCTTGTATTCCCACTCGTTGACGGAGGTCTGCTTCCAGCTTTCCACCATGGAAGTGGGGGCCACGGCCAGGGTGTCCTTGTCCAAGTGGCCGATATAGGCGTTGATGGTGTCGGTGAACTGGCCGGTGTGGGCGTCGGCGGTAATCATGTAGAAGAGGACTTCCGGCTCAGTGGCGATGACGGCGATGGCCTTGTCCTTGCCCATTGCCGGCTCTTCGGCCATCTTGGGGGCCTCTTGCACCTGGGCCACCGGGGTGGCGGTTGGCGAGGGGGCCGCCGGTTCGGGAGCGCTGGCGGCCGGGGCCTGGGTGGCGGCGGCCGGCGCCGGCTGGGCGGGAGCGGCTTGCTGGGCCGGCTCCGGGGCGGAGGCGCCGCAAGCGAAGAGGAATGCCAGTGTTAAAAGGGCAGCGCTGAATAGTACTGCTTTGGCCCGGGGTATTGCCTTGGTCATATACTTCCTCCTGTTGATTTGGGGGCCTTGGCCGGGGTATGCAGGGACGGCTTGGCGTCGGACACAGCACTGCCCCGGTGGGCGGGCCACTTGGCGATAGGTTGTAACAGCCGGCTTTGCGTATGTCAAGCAGAGGGGGACGGGGGTGAAAATTTTACCTTTTCGTCCATTTTCGTCCATTTTTGACCATTTGAGCGTGGAGTTGGGGGTTGGATGTGTCCAGAAAGTGTCCATTTTGGGGGATATTTGGGCGGTTTTGGCGATTTTGGACACTTTTGGGCGGTCTTTGAGCAGGTGTTTTTCGGTTGTTTTGGGGCCTCCTTTTGGTTGATTTTGGGGTTCCGGCGTTGGGGTTTCGTTTCCTTTTTTCAGGGTTGCCCGGCCGGGCGTTCCGGCTTTGCCCCGTCCCTTCAAGGGGGACGTTGCGCCCGCCGGCGGGTATGGCCGACTACCGCCGCTACCACCCCGCAGGGGAGCAGCCACCCGTCGTCCAGGGGCACGGGCCGACTTTTGCCGCGTCATCCCATTGGGGCGCGGTCGCCCGTCGTCCAGGGGCCAAGCCGACTTTGCCAGCCAAGGTCTCCCGAGGGAGCAGGGCCGACGCCCGTCGGTGGGGGCAGTTGCCGCAGCGGAGTCGTTAGACCTCGCATCGGATAAGAGCCCGGGTTATCCGGGAGGGACTCTCGACGCAAACGGCGGGATTGGTGTTACATGGGCGGTTCCTCCGATGGTTGGGATTGGGTACAAAGAAAAGGGACGGCCCCTTATTGAGGGTCGTCCCTACGTTGGTCATATTACATAACGGGGGGAGGGTTGTCAAGGGGGTTTGGTCAGTTGGGGGGTGTTCAATGGGCGCAAGACTGGTTTGGGGCGGGGGTTTCTGGATTCCGGCCTTCGCCGGAATGACGGGTTGGGGGTGTGGGACTGGTTTCCTCGTCTCCGCCTTGGTGATTGGCCTTGGTCGGGGCGCGCGGCAGGCCGTGCCCCTGCGGGTGTTGGGAAGGATTTGTTTCCGGGAACCGGGTTGGTGATGAAGGTTGGTAGGGGCGCACGGCCGTGCGCCCCTACGGTTCAGGAGCGTTTGGGGGATGGCAAGGTTGGCTTGGGATGGGGAACGGGCTGGTTTGAAACCCGCCCCTACGGATGTTGAGGACGATTGGGGGATGGCGAGGTTGGTTGGGGATGGGGTTTCTGGATTCCGGCTTTCGCCGGAATGACGGGTTGGGGGTGGGAGGGTTTTCACACGGAGACACGGAGGGCGCAGAGGATTGGGGGAGGGGGACGGAGGGACAACGGACAGGAATGTCCATCGCACCGCCGGCTCTGCTCCTAGATAGGGGGTTTCTGGATTCCGGCCTTCGCCGGAATGACGGGTTGAGTCGCGGAGGATGTGGATTCCCGCTTTCGCGGGAATGACGGGTTTTGGGGTGTGGATTGGTTTCGTTGAGGCGAGGTTGGCTTGGGGGAGGGATGGTAGGGCAACCACAAGGGTTGCCCCTACGGGTGTTGGGTTTTGTTGGGCGGGCATGACGGTAGTTTCGGCAAGGGTAGGGCGGGTTTCAAACCCGCCCCTACGGATGTTGAGGACGATTGGGGGATGGCAAGGTTGGCTTGGGATGGGGTTTCTGGATTCCGGCCTTCGCCGGAATGACGGGTTGAGTTGCGGAGGATGTGGATTCCCGCTTTCGCGGGAATGACGGGTTTTGGGGTGTGGATTGGTTTCGTTGAGGCGAGGTTGGTTTGGGGTAGTGATGGTAGGGCAACCACAAGGGTTGCCCCTACGGGTGTTGGGTTTTGTTGGGCGGGCATGACGGTAGTTTCGGCAAGGGTAGGGCGGGTTTGAAACCCGCCCCTACGGATGTTGAGGACGATTGGGGGATGGCAAGGTTGGTTGGGGATGGGGTGGAATTAAAGGGGAAAAGCCATTAGGATATTGGGGCGATTCCAGGTTGGCGCAATTTTCGAGGCACAACGGAGAGCAGATGAAAATTCGCAGCTTTGTTTGGGCAGCGGCGTTGGCTGTCCCCTTGATTTTGGTTTTGGCCTGCGGCGGGGCCAGCGAACCCGCCGGGCCGCCGCCGGACGCCGAGCCGGATATTATTGAGTGGAGCATCGGCGCCAAGGGCGGGTTGGGCGGCGCGGGAGCGTTCATCACCCAACGGGTCTGGGAACCCAGGGAGCTGCCGGTGCCTATCAACTATCCTTTCATCATTCGTTTCGTACCGCGGGACGAGGCTGACGATACGATTGTGTTCGGGAGAGGATTGGAGGAAGCGATGGGCAAGGAATTGCCCGACCTGGAGATTGTAGGGGGTCAGCCGGCCGATTCGCCGGTGCTGATTATCCCGGAGGATGCCAAGGACAAGGCACTGGACGTTTTCAGCCGGCAGTACCGGGGCACCGGCGGGTATGGGCTGTTGAGTCCGGTGACGCGGGGGCCGGGGTAGGACAGGTTGGCCGCCGTATTGGGTCTGATTCAGTATATAATTCCCTTCGAGCGCAACAGGACAGCATGACCGGAGAGGGCCAGTTATGACCACTCGACACCCGGAGGCAACCTATCGGAAAGAGCGGGGAAAATTCGTCCTCCCCGACGTCCCGGAGAGAGAGCCGGAGGACATGACCAGTTTCGACCACCTGGCCCTGAACGGCGGCGTCCACCATCTGGCGCAGCGTCTGGGCAACCTGGATACCACCGTCGTAGGTGGAGAGAGATACGTCATTAGAGAGCCGGGGGCGCCGGCCTCGGAGCGGGTGGCGCCGGATTTGCTCATCGCCTTCAATGCCAACCCGCCGGCCTTCCAGGATAGCAACGGCTACATCATTTCGGAGCAGGGCAAGCCGCCGGACTTCGTCATGGAGGTAGGCTCCCGTAGCACTGGCCGCAACGACGCAACGGGAAAGAGGACGGCCTACGCCGGCTTGGGAGTCCCGGAGTACTGGCGGTTCGACGAGACTGGGGCGTTCCAAGGGGCACGTCTTGCCGGCGACCGGCTGGCGGGAGACGAGTACGAACCAATACCTATCGAGACCATCGAGGAAGGCGTTTTGCAAGGGTACAGCAGGGTACTGAACCTCATCATCCGGTGGGACCACGGACGGTTGGGCTGGCACGACCCGGAGACCGGGGAACACATCGCCACTTTCACGCAGGAGCAGGCCCGCGCTGAGGAAGAGAGAACTCGCGCTGATGCGGCCGAGGCTCGCGCCGAAGAAGAAAGAACCCGCGCCGATGCGGCCGAGGCTCGCGCCGAAGAAGAAAGAACCCGCGCCGATGCCCGTATCCGGGAACTGGAGGCAGAACTGGAACGGCGGAAACCATGACCGGGCGCCCAGGGTTCTGTCCCCGCTCGGACCGCGGCAACAGGGCAAGCCAACCGACGGAAAGAACCAACGATAGGCCGGCGATGGGGTTCACCCCCTCCCTAACCCTCCCCCTAGAAGGGGGAGGGGATTTTTGGTGTCCTGGTAGGGTCGAGTTGGTTTGGACGGCGGATTTGGATTACCGCTCCTTCGGCTACGCTCAGGACAGGTCTTGCGGGAAGGACGGGTTGGATGGTCTAAAATTCTGCGGGTAAGGCGACCCCTTCGGCTATGCTCAGGGCCAGGTTGGCTCAGGCGAGAATTTTAGATTCTTCGCTTTGCTCAGAATTACATACTTGGGGGTGGGGGATTTCTGGATTCCGGCTTTCGCCGGAATGACGGGTTGGACAAGTCGGGTTGACGGTGGTTCAGGCGAGGGTAAGGGCAGGTTTGAAACCTGCCCCTACGGATTGGGGGAGTTTTCGGGAATAGCGACGGTCTTGGGGCAGGCGGCGGTTAGGTTATGAGGCGGCGGCGCATGAAGTGGAAGGATAGCAGCAGGGCCACTAGCGCGAAGGCAAGCAGTTCGGCAGTCCAGGCCAGCATCCACCAGGACAGGTTGCCGGTCATCAGGCCGCGCACCAGGGCCACGGCCGGGGTCAGGGGCAAGACCCATGACGCTTTTTGCACCACTTCGGGCAGCCGGTCCACCGGGAAGAATACGCCGCCTACCCAGAACATGGGCAGTACGAACAGGGTGAAAAAGTTGTTCAAGGCCCCGATGGTCTTGACCGTGGCGGTCAACATCATGGCGATGGCGGCGAACATGACGCCGATGAGGTAGGCAGCCGGCAATGCCAACACCGCCGCCGGGGAGGAGACCAGCCCGAAACCCACTGCCACCGCCAGCACGCAGGCCGCCGACAACAATCCTCGCGTGGCCGACCACAACACCTCTCCCATAACGATGTCTTCCGGCCCCAGGGGGGTGTAAAGAACCGCCTCATAGATGTGGTGGGACTCCATCCGCAGATAAGCGCCGTAGGTGCTGTCAAAGGTGGAGTGCCACATGGCATAGCTGGCTACCACGCCGGGGGCCAGAAAGGCGGCATAGGTCAGACCGTCGAAGTCCTGGATGTAGGAACCCAGCCCGTAGCCCAGGGCAACCAGCATGATGAAGGGTTCGATGGCGATGCCGCCGACTTCCACCGCCCAGGCCCGCAGGAAGGCGTCGCAGTTCCGCTGCCAGACGCGGAAACCGCCCCAAAGGACGGTATTTTGCAGCGCGGGGACTCCCAGCATCATTCGGCCTTGCCTATTCTTCCCGCAACCCGCGCCCGGTCAAGCGCAGGAAAACGTCTTCCAGATTGCCGGGGCGGGTGGTCAGCCGGTGGCCTTCCATGCCGGGAACTTCGGGGAGGGCCAAGCCGTTGCGGTGATACACGACGATGGAATCGGCCCATTCGTCCACATCAACCCGGGCGTCCTGCAACGCTCCTATCAAGCGGGTTTTGTCCTCGCCGTCGGCGCGGATTTCCGTCACCTGGGGGCCGACGTGCCGCTGCACCAGTTCATCGGGGGCGCCCTGCACCAGGATTTTGCCGTTGTCCATGACCAGCAGCCGGTCGCACAGGTAGGACGCCTCGGCCATGTAGTGGGTGGTCAGCAGGATGGTGATTCCCTGGCCTTTGAGCTGGCTCAGCTTTTCCCAGACCAGCAGGCGGGATTGGGGGTCGAGGCCGGTAGTGGGTTCGTCCAGCAGCATGATGCTGGGGCGGTGGAGCATGACGCGGGCAATCAACAACCGCCGCCTCATTCCGCCGGAAAGCTGGTCGGGGGTCTGGCGCAAGCGGTCGGCCAGGTTGAAAAATTCCAGGGCTTCGTGGGCGCGCTGGCGGGCGACGCGGCCCGGCAGGTTGAAATACCGCCCGTAACAGAGGAGGTTTTGCAAAACGTCCAGGTCGGGGTCGAGGCTGTCGGCCTGGGAAACGACGCCGATGACGGACTTGATGGCGCGGGCGTGGCGGCGCACGTCCTTGCCGTCAACCCAGAGTTGGCCTTCCGTGACCGGGGAAGTGCAGTTAATCATCTTGATGGTGGTGGTCTTGCCGGCGCCGTTGGGGCCGAGGAAGCCGAAACACTCGCCGCCGTTGATGTCAAAGTCAATGCCGTCCACGGCGGTCAGGTCGTGGTAACGCTTGGTGAGGCTACGGGCTTGAATAACGGAGGTCATGGGATTCAACCCCCATCCTAACCTTCCCCCTCTATGGGGAAGGGACTCCTGGGGAGGTCCTGGAAGTGGGGCATGACTTGGCGGGCGAACAGTTCCAGGCTTTCGGTGGGAGCAGGATGGGGAAAGACCAGGAAAAAGAATCGGATGCCGGCGTCCACGTACTCTTGGATGCGTGCAACGCACTGTTGCGGCGTTCCGGCGACGGCGTTGGCGATGGAGGCGCGGTACTGCTGCGGGGTTAGGTTGGCGCGGGCCGCTTGTTGGTTGACCAGCGATTGGAAATGGGATTCGTCTTGGGCAATGAGTACGCTGGCGTTGTGGGTGACTTCGATTTCGGAGATGTCGCGGCCGGCGTCCAGGCAATGCCGTTCCAGGACTTGCAGCTTTTGGCGGTGTTCGTCCAGGGTCATGTCGGAGCCGATGTTGCAGATGTCGGCGTGTTTCGCCACAGCCCGCAGCAGGTATCGCTCGCCGTGGCCGCCAATGAGCAGCGGCGGGCGGGGCTGCTGCGCCGGCGGAGGGTCGCAGGATGCGCCGGTCAACGAATAATGGCGTCCCTGGAAATGGGCGTCGGGCTGAGTCCAGAGCAATTTTATGACCTGGGCCGCCTCTTCCAGCATTTCCACGCGGGCGGCGGTGGAGGGGAACGGGAATCCAGCGGCCAGGTGGTCGCCGCGGCCGCCGCCGGCGCCGATGCCCAAGACCACCCGCCCGTTGGTGATTACGTCCAGGGTGGCGGCCATTTTCGCTACCAGGGACGGGTGGCGGTAGAGGTTGGCCAAGACCATGGGAATGAGCCGCAAGTTTTGGGTCTGGGCGGCCAGGGCGGAAAGGGTTGTCCAACACTCCAGGGCGGGAACGGTCAGCAGGTCGTAGAGGCTGGCGGCGTCGTAGCCAAGGCGGTCAGCGTCTTGCCAGATGCGCTGCAACTCCGGGTAGGAATAGCCGCCCTGGTTGACGCGGACGCAGAATTTGACGGGTTGGGGGTTGGCGGTCATGGGATAAATATGCGGCTTGGGGCGGGGAAAAGGCAAGGGGGCGGGATTCCTGGATTCCGGCTTTCGCCGGAATGACGGTTGAGGTATGGGGAGTTTTCAGGTGGGGGACTACGGTTGGGGATTCAGGGGAGTAGGGGCGCACAGCCGTGCGCCCCTACGGTTGGCAAGGTCGCAAGCAAGGGGCAACGTCGGCCTTGGCTAGGGTTTCTGGATTCCGGCCCCGTATCAAGTACGGGGTGACGTTCTTTCGCCGGAATGACGGTTGAAGTATGGGGCAGTTTTCAGGTGGGGGACTACGGTTGGGGATTCAGGGGAGTAGGGGCGCACTGCCGTGCGCCCCTACGGTTGGCAAGGTCGCAAGCCAGGGGCAACGTCGGTCTTGGCTAGGGTTTCTGGATTCCGGCCCCGTATCAAGTACGGGGTGACGTTCTTTCGCCGGAATGACGGTTGAAGTACGGGGCAGTTTTCAGGTGGGGGACGACGGTTGGGGATTCAAGGGGGTAGGGGCGCACAGCCGTGCGCCCCTACGGTTGGCAAGGTCGCAAGCAAGGGGCAACTTCGGTCTTGGCTAGGGTTTCTGGATTCCGGCTTTCGCCGGAATGACGGTACATCCTTACGGGGTTTTCACTCCCACCCTGACCCCGGCCTTCTCCCTCCGGGAGAGGTGATTTGGGCGTAAGATTTCTGGATTCCGGCCTCCGCCGGAATGACGGGTTGGGGGCAGGGTTTTCACCCCCGCCCCCAGGGTCTTTCAATTGTTGCAGTGGCCACCCCAATGTTACCCTGAACGAAGGGAAGGGTCTAAAATGCTTCGGATTCGGGACGTTGGCTCCGGCAAGAATTTTAGATTCTTCGCTTTGCTCAGAATGACATGGAAGGGCTAGGACGATGTGGGGTGCGGCGACGTTGTTGGCATGGATTTCTGGATTCCGGCCTTCGCCGGAATGACGGTTGAGGTTTGGGGAGTTTTCAGGTGGGGGACTACGGTTGGGGATTCAGGGAGGTATGGGCGCACGGCTGTGCGCCCCTACGGTTGGCGGCGGAGGGTGTTGCAGTAGGGAATTGGTTAGAGTGTGTCGGCATATTCGCCGTGATACCGGCCTGCGACGGTATCCAGGATTCCTTGCCCGCCCGGAGGCCATTGTTTACTGGGGATTTCTGGATTCCGGCCTTCGCCGGAATGACGGTACATCCTTACGGGGTTTTCACCCCCACCCTAACCCTCCCCCTGAATAGGGGGAGGGGATTTTGATTCCCGTCGCCTGGGGGATTTCGGGGATGGCGAGGGGGTTAGTCGGCGGCGACTTTGGCTTCCTTGAAGGCGGGGATGACTTCTTTGCCGAAGAGTTCGATGGAACCCATGACCTTGTCGTGGGGGATGGTTTCGGTCTGCATGATGAGCATTACCTGGTCAACGCCGATGTCCTCGTACATCTTGACGCCTTCGATGCAGCTGGCCGGGTCGCCGGCGATGATGACGCCCCGGTCGGCCAGGGTGTTGGCGTCCAGTTGGGCGACGGCGGCGCGGGCCGCGCCGGGGCCGGAGTCCAGGGAGATGCCGGCCTGGGCCGCCTGTTCCTGGTGGGCCTCGTCGGACTGGCGGAGCCAGCGTCCGAAGTCGGCCTGCAAGTGGTCGGGAACGCCGCCCCAGGCTTCCAAAAGCTCTTCGTAGGCGTTGATGCGGCCCTGGATGTAGGGCTTGTCGGGGCCGAAAAAGGTCTTCATGGAGTTGGCGGCCATTTCGCGGGCTTCCTGGTTGTCGGGGCCGCAGAAGGCGTGGACGTTGTTGCCCCAGAAGTCGTTGACGAAGGCGCCCACCGGGTCAGCGTCCTTGATGGCGTCGCGATAGACCTGGACGTGCTCTTTGAGGATGTTGGTGGCGTAGGAGGCGGAGGACAGGACGCCAATGCCCATCTGGGCGGCCAGTTGGAAACTTTCGGTCTGGGTGCAGGCCAGGTACATCCGGGGATGGGGCTTTTGGAAGGGCTTGGGCAGCACCCGGCGGGTGGGCACGGTCCAGTGTTCGCCTTCCCAGGAAAATTCGTTGGACTGCCAGATTTCCGGCAACATACGGATGGATTCATTCCAGCGGGAACGGGTTTCGCGGGGGTCAATGCCCAGGCCGACTTGCTCATAGGCGTTGGAGCGTCCGGTGCCGAACTCCACCCGCCCGTCGGTCAGTTGGTCAACCATTGCGACGCGCTCGGCGACGCGGACGGGATGATGATAGGGAAGGATGCAGACGCCGAATCCGATGCGGATTCGCTTGGTGACGCGGCTCAATGCCCCGAACATGACTTCGGGACAGGGGGAGCCGGAAAAGCCGGTGAGGAAGTGGTGTTCGACGAACCAGAGGTTGTCGAAACCCACCTGGTCGGCCAGTTCGCACTGCTCCAGGGTTTCCTTGTAGAGGCTGTTCCAGTCAATATCGGCGCCTTGGTAGGGACGCTGCATTTCGTACAAGATTCCGAATTTCATGGCTATTCTCCTGGTGTTTGGTTGGTTGGTGGTTGGGCGTAAGTATAACGCACAAATGCCGGGGGCGCACGGTTGGGGGTATTCACCGCAGGACGATCGCAAAGTCCATGTCCCAGCGATGGGGAGGTTTCCAGGATGGGGATACATTCCCCTGACGTGGCGCGGTCACCCCCATCCTAACCTTCCCCCGTCAAGGGGGAAGGGACTATTGAAACGCCTCCCAACGTCGTTCCTGTCGACTTTGCAATCGTGCTGGTATTCACCCCCACCCCAACCCTCCCCCTGAATAAGGGGAGGGGGTTTAGATAACCGCGAAAGCGGGAATGACGGGTTGGGGGTGAGGTTATTCTTGCTGGGTTTGTTCTTTGGCTTGGAAGTTGGCGAGTATCTTTTGGGCGGTGGACAGGAAAGCGGCCAGTTCTTCGGGGCTGATTCCCTCCAGCAGTTCGGCGTCGTAGGCAGCCATGCGGCGGGTGATGTCGTCCATCATCCGACGTCCATCCTCGGTCAGGGTCAGCCAGACGATGCGGCGGTCTTGCCGGTCGCGGTTTCTTTCGATGATGCCCTGTTCGCTGAGCTTGAAGACCATGCGGCTGATGCGGGGAGAGTCGAAGGGGAGAGCGCGGGACAAGTCGCTGACGGTGCAGGTTTCCATTTCAAGGAAAACCCGGAGCAGGATAAACTCCACGGCAACGATATTGTAGGCGGCGGCCTGCCGTTCGAGTCCCTTGGACAGGGCGTTGACCAGTTGGGTGACGCAAGGCCCCCAAGCGTTGTAGGCCATTTCCGGCGACGGGGGCGGGCCGGGCGGTGTTTGCAAAGACGATTCCTTTGGCAATGATTATGTTTCGCACAATTATACTGGTTTAGCATCGTCCGTACAAGACGGGATTGGCGGACGGGGGAGGGTTGGCTAAGGCGGGGTTTTTGGATTCTTCGCTTTGCTCAGAATTACATGGGAGGCGCTTAGAATGACATGGGGGGCAAGGACGTGGATTCCCGCTTTCGCGGGAATGACAGTGGGGGCGGGGGAGTTTTTGGGTGGGCAAGGTCGGTAGGGGCAGGGGATGGGCGGGTTTCAAACCCGCCCCTACTGTTGGTTGGGGAATGTCATGGTGGGGACAAGGTTGGTAGAGGGCGAGGATGTGGATTCCCGCTCCTTCGGCTACGCTCA
Source organism: Dehalococcoidia bacterium (assembly GCA_963665735.1). GTDB lineage: Bacteria > Chloroflexota > Dehalococcoidia > Lucifugimonadales > UBA3495 > CATOSK01. Next base: position 3,318,016 of record OY762444.1, read on the forward strand.
GGACAGGTTTCGCGGGAATGACGGTGGGGGTGGGGTTGGTTATGCTCAGGGGAGGGTTGGCTAAGGCGGGAATTTTGGATTCTTCGCTTTGCTCAGAATGACATGGGGGGCGCTCGGAATGACGGACTTGGGCGGGTAGGGGAGCTGAAAGGGTCATCATACTGTTTTGTCCATGCTTGACCAAAACCTTGTCCGCCGTAACAATAGCTGTGTTGCTGCCCGGTTGGGGCGGGGCGAAGATACGGATTTGAGAGAGGCGATGATATGGCGACGATTTTCCGGTGCTATTCGGGCGACGATGGGAAGTCGCATTTGGAGCAGGTGGAGTTAGAACTCCAGTCCTTCGTGGATACGGAAGGGGCCTACGGCGAAGGGACGGCGTTGCAGCCGGCCGGCGGGATAACCTTCCGGGTGGCTCCGCCGGGGTACATCCTTGAATGGCATTGCGCTCCCCGGCGGCAGTACACCATCACCCTGGCCGGCAATGCGGAGATTGAGGTTGGGGACGGCACCGTGCAGGCCGTTGGCCCGGGGGACGTGCTGCTGGCCGAGGACTTGACCGGGGAGGGACACATTACCCGGGTGGTGGGGGACGAGCCGCGGTTTTACGCGGTGGTGCCGCTGGATTAGCCGGGGGGGTTGAGGCCGGCTTGAAGGGGCACGGTACGCCGTGCCTCTACGGGGTAAGCCGAGGCAGGCGTTGGTTCCAGGCGAGGATTTCTGGATTCCGGCCTGCGCCGGAATGACGGGTTGGGTGTGGGCGGCGTTGGTTCCAGGCGAGGATGTGGATTCCGGCTTTCGCCGGAATGACGGGTTGAGGCAGTGGTTTTCACCCTTACCCCGGCCCTCTCCCAGGGGGCGCACCCCCACCCTAACCCTCCCCCTGAGTAGGGGGAGGGGAAATCCCCCTCATCCCCCTTTACAAAGGGGGTTTTGGCTCCCCTGGCGCTTGTCACCCCCATCCTGACCTTCCCCCGTCGAGGGGGAAGGGATTTTTGGGGCGGGTCAATCCGACCTTTCCACAGCTGCGGGGCGGGGTTGGTATAACTCTACCGGGCGCCAGATTAGCGGGGTTAGCAGGATTACCGGCAGCATCAGCAGCAGGCCGACGCCGGCGTTGATGCCGATGGCTAGCGATATGCTGAATGCCTGGGCGATGGCGCCGATTTCCACGCCGCCAACCAGGTGTCCCAAGCCGTTGACCAGCCCCTGGGACCCCATGATGCGGCCCCGCATTTCCGCCGGGGAGGACAGCAGCAGGATGGTGCTTTGCATGGTGCTGAATCCGGCTTGGCCCACGCCGGCGGTGAAGAGCAGCAGGAAGGACACCGCGAACCAGGGCGACCAGGCCACCGCCGCCACTCCCATCCCGACAATCAACGCGCCGAATACGAAATAACGCCCGTGGAAGGTGTAGTTGCGGCGGACGGCGATGACTATGGCGCCGATAAAGGTGCCAATGCCCTCGGCAGACCCCAGCAGTCCGCCCAGGGCCGGGCCGACTTTCAGAACGTCGGTGGCGATGACGGGGATGAAGTATTGCAGGGGCAGCACCATGCCGTTCATCACCAGGGATATGGTCAGCACGCCCAAGCAGAACTTGTTGGAGAAGGAATGGCCGATGCCGGAGCCGATGCCCCGCCAGAACATGGCGCTGCCGCGAGACTCCACCGCCGCGCCCCGGGGCAAGCGCATCTTGAATATGAGGGCCGCGGCCACCAAGTCCAGGGCTACCAGGGCAATGAAAGCGCCGGTGAATCCGTAAAATTCAACCAGCAGTCCGCCGGCCAATGGCCCCAGAATCTTGCCGCCGTTGTTGGTGATGGTTTCCAGGGACATGGCGTGGGCGATGCGTTCCTGTCCGGCCAGGTCGAACAGGGCGGCGCGACGGGTGGGGTCGTCCAGGACTTTGGCCGTTCCCTGCAAGAGGATGGCCAGGAAGATGTGCCAGGGCTGCACCAGTTCCAGGACCAGCAGGAGCAGGATGGAGGCGGCGACTAACAGGTAGAAGGCGTGGATTCCGGCCAGGATGCGCCAACGGTCGAGGCGGTCGGCCAACATTCCGGCCACCAGCGCAAAGGGGGGCCGCGGCCCGTTGAGGAAGGCGGAGATGAGGCCGACTTGAAAGACGGAGTCGGTGAGGTGGTAGATGAGGTAGCCCAGCACGATGAGTTCCATGCGCCGGGAAATTTCGTGGATCCAGCGGGCGGCCCACAAGTAACGGAAGTCCTGGTTCTGCAAGACGACCAAGGCCGGGGCGCTGGTGATTCGATACAATGGGTTGCTCCCCTGTGGGGCGCAATCACGCGGGGATTGCTGATACCGCCGACGTTGTTGTCCACCGGCATATTCCCGCAGTTGCGCTTTGAATCGTCACCATACGCCGATTAGCGTTGGGAGGTCAACTTATGGGGGGTTGCTGGCGGAGGCGAGGTTGGTTTGGGGTTGGGGTTTGACCCCCTCCCTAACCCCTCCCCCTACCAGGGGGAGGGGATGGCTCACACATCGTTGAGAATTCCCTACGAGAGGCGGGATTGGCTAAGGCAAGAATTTTAGATTCTTCGCTTTGCTCAGAATGACATACTCGAGGGTGGAATGAAAAGTGAAAGACCCTGGAAGTGGGGCAGCGCTCCGTTTCAGGTGGTTTTATTGAAGTGATGGGCAAATTAAGCGTCGTGACTTTTCTGGATTCCGGCCTTCGCCGGAATGACGGTAGTTGCGGCAAGGGTAGGGGCAGGTTTGAAACCTGCCCCTACGGGTTAGGCGGGGATTTTTTGGGGGAACGGCATTGGTCTTGGGGATAGGGGTTTCTGGATTCCGGCCTTCGCCGGAATGACGGTGGAGGACGGCGGGAATGACGGTGGAGGGTGGCGGCGTTGGTTCCGGGCTAGGATGTGGATTCCCGCTTTCGCGGGAATGACGGTAGTTGCGGCAAGGGTAGGGGCAGGTTTCAAACTTGCCCCTACGGGTTGACGGAGAGTTTTCGGGTGTGGCAACGGTCTTGGCGACTAGGGTTCCTGGATTCCGGCCTTCGCCGGAATGACGGGTTGGGGGTTGGGAAGGGGTATTGAAATGCGCCAAATAGGGGAACGCTGGTAGGGGTGCGGCTTGCAGCGTCCCTACCAGCGTTGGTTACAAGGGGAAGTTGCGCCGGGGTTATTCGGGTTGGAGGTTGGGGATTACTTGCTGGTGGAATAGGGTCATGGAGTTGACCTGGTTTTCCAGGGGGATGTGGTTGCCGTAGTTTATTTCGTAGATGAGCAGGTCGAGGCCCAGGGTTTCTTGCAGGTGGGTCAGCTTTTCGGTGGCTGAGTCCACGGTGCCATAGACCACCTTGTCGCGGAACCAGTCATCGTAGCTCATGCCCAGGATACGCTCGGATTCGGCGCGCCAGTCGCCGGTGGTGTGACCGTAGTCGGCGTAGCTGCCCACCCGCTTGCCCAGGCGTTCCACCGAAAACATGGCGCTTTCCAAGGGTTCGTAGAAGGCTTGTTCCTCGGTTTCGCCGATGTAGATGGGAACGCGCAGCCCGACGTGGCCCTCTCCGTCGTGGCCGGCGTCCTGCCAGGCCTGGCGGTACTTTTCGATGGGGCCGGCCAGTTCTTCCAGGGTAAAGACGCGGGAGGGGTTGACGATTACCGGGTGTCCCAAGGCGCCGGTGATGGGGAAGGACTCGGCGGAGGTTACGCCGACGTGAACCGGCGGATGGGGCTGCTGGTAGGGCTTGGGATAGACTTCCAAATCCTGGTAGTTGAAAAACTCGCCGTCGAAGGAAAAGGGTTCCTCGCCCCAGCATTTGAGCATAACTTCCAGGGATTCCTCGAACCGACCGCGGGCCTCGGCGTAAGGGACGTTAAAGCCTTCGTGGACGTTGGGGAAGGTGCCTCGGCCCACGCCCAACTCGATGCGGCCTTCGCTGATTTGGTCCAAGACGGCGATTTCCTCGGCGATGCGGACGGGGTGGCCCAGAGGCAAACAGATGACGCCCAGGCCGATGCGGATTTGGCTGGTGCGGGCGGCGATGGCGCTGGCGATGGTGACGGGGGAGGACAGCACCCGCCCGGCGTTGAAGTGGTACTCGGCCAGCCAGACGGATTCGACGCCCATGCCTTCGGCGGTGTCAATCAGGGAGAAGGACTCCTTGAAGGCGTCGGCGGCGGTGGCGCCATCGCGCTGGGGAAATTCCAGAAACAGGCCAAATTCCATTTTTGCAGCTCCGGGGGAGGGGATTAGATTCGCTATTTAGGGCAAGGATTTGGATTCCCGCTTTCGCGGGAATGACGGGTTGGTCGGCAACGCGACGGCATAGTACCATTCCAATCCCGAGGTTTTCACCCCCACCCTAACCCTCCCCCTTGACGGGGGAGGGGATTTTTTGAGGCGGTTTTTCGCCATGTGCGCTGTTCAGGGCAAGGATTTCCGGATTCCGGCTCCTTCGGCTACGCTCAGGACAGGCTTCGCCGGAATGACGGGTTGGGGCAGTGGCCGGGCAACCACAAGGGTTGCCCCTACCAGGTTTTCACCCCCACCCCTTCGGCGATGCTCAGGGCAGGCTCTAACCCTCCCCCTACCAGGGGGAGGGGATTTTTTGAGACATGGTTTTCGCCATGTTTGCCGTTCATAGCAAGGATTTCTGGATTCCGGCTTTCGCCGGAATGACGGGTTGGTCGGCAACGCTACGGCCACGGGCTACCATCTCGTTGCCGGGGTTTTCACCCCCACCCTAACCCTCCCCCGTCGAGGGGGAGGGGATAAGTCTTTAGTCGGCGACGGTGGCGAATTCGGGGAGGTGGCGCCACTTGGGGCTTTCGGCGTGGTGGCCCAGGTCAATGCGGTTGCCGTCGGCGTCTTCCAACCCGAGAGGGTGATAGACCAACTCTATCATGTTGCCGTCGGGGTCGTGGACGTAGGTGTAATGGCCGCCGCTGTAATCCCGCTGGCCCCAGGAATTTTCGGAGCGGGAGACCGCCGGGTGGGTGGTGTAGGGGACTTCCAGACGCTCCAGGTTGGCGATGCACTCGTCCCAGTCGTCAATTTCGACGGCGAAATGGACCGAGGGGGCGATGTTGGGATTAGGGTTGTCGGTGGTGTGGATTTCGCCGTTGCCAATCCGCAGCTGCAATTGGCGCTGGTTGGCGACGGGGCCGCGGTCAAGGAACTCGGCGCCCAGGACTTTTTCGTACCACTCGCGGGTGCGCTCCCGGTTGCTGATTTGGATGTTGATGTGCTGAATCAGGGTTACGCGAGACATATCGGCTTTGCTCCTTGTAGTCTGGCAGCGTTGGATGGTTTAGTAACCTTCTCTGAACGAGGTTTTCACCCCCACCCCTTCGGCGATGCTCAGGGCAGGCTCTAGCCCTCCCCCTGGTAGGGGGAGGGGATTTTTCGAGACGGGTTTTTGTCGTGTTCGCCATTTGGGGCAAGGATTTCTGGATTCCGGCCTTCGCCGGAATGACGATACCCGCCCGCCGTGGCCCTCCCCCTAACTAGGGGGAGGGGATTTATTGTTCGCGTGGGAAAGTCAGGGGAAAAGCTGTTCGCCGGTGTCGGCGTCGGTGACGGTAATGGCGCTGACCGGGCAGTTTTCCGCCGCCTCTATTACCAGTTCCTCCGGGTCTCCTTCCGGGTTGACCACGGTGGACTGGCGGTCGTCGTTGAGGGCGAAGGTGTTGGTGGCGTAGGTTTCGCACATGGCGTTGCCCACGCAGACGTTATGGTCAACTACGATGTTGAGTTTTCTCGGCATGACTTCCCCCTAGTCCCAGGACACCGGCAGCGATTTGAGGGAGCGGAAGGTGATGCTGGGTTGGTAGTCGAGTTCCGATTCCGGCACGGTCAGGTGGATGGAGGGGAACCGCTGGGCCAGGGCTTTGAGGGCTTCCTGCCCTTCCAGCCGGGCCAGGGTGGCGCCCAGGCAGTGGTGGATGCCGGAACCGAAGGCGACGTGGGGGTTGGGGTAGCGTTCAATGTCGAAACGGTCGGGGTCGGGGAACATATTGCCGTCGCGGTTGGCCGAGGAAATGAACCACCGAAGGCGGTCGTCCTTCTTGATGGTCTTGCCCTTCAACTCCACGTCTTCGCCGGCGATGCGCTGGATGGAACGCACCGGGGCGTCGTAGCGCAGACATTCCTCGGTGGCCCGAATCACGCGCCCGTCGGGGTCGTCGGTAAACATTTCCCACTGGTCGGGGTGGTCAATGAAGGCGCGGGTGCCGTTGCAGATGAGGTTGATGGTGGTTTCGTGACCGGCCAGCAGCAGCAGGATGGCGTTGGCCAGCACTTCGTCGCGGGTGTAGATGCCATCCCTTTCGCCGCGGCAGAGGACGGAAAGCAGGTCGTCCTGGGGGTCTTTGACCCGTTCTTCGACGATGGGGCCGAGGTATTCCAGCAGGCCCTTGATGCCGTCGGTCAGGGGCTGCATCCGGTCCAGTTCGCCCCGTCCAAGGAAAAGCAGCTTTTCGGCCAGGGAGCGGATGAAGGAACGGTCCTGGTTGGGCATTCCCATCATCTGGGCGATGACCAACAGGGGCAGGGGAACGGCGAAGTCCTTCATGGCGTCCATGCTGCCGGCCTCTTCGGCCTCGTCCAGCAGCACTTTCACGGCTTCCAACACCATCGGCCGCCACATTTCCATGGCCTTGGGGTTAAAGTAGCCGTGGACGACTTTCCGCATTTCGGTGTGTTCGGGGCGGTCGTGCTGGATGAACCAGTCGGCGAAGAACTCGCGGACGTACTGGTACAGCCCCAGGTCGGATTCGTCAATGGCGGGATAGGGAGAGCGGGGGTCGCGCTTCCACCATTCCGAGGAAAAGAATTCGGGGCGGCGGGCCACCCAGACCAGGTCTTCGTAGGTGGAAATGACCCAGAGTTCGTACTTTTCGTTCCAGTGTACCGGGTCTTCCTCGCGCAGGCGGGCAAAGTAGGGGTAGGGATGGTTGACCACCTCGCCGGTGAACAAATCGTCGCTGATTGCGGTAACCATGATTGCCTCCTCCGTAGCCGGCGTGTTGCGGATTACCTTTGTCTTGCCGTTATAATGCCGCAATTACGCCGCAATATAGCCCTTGGGGGCAGTCTAACAGTACGGACGGGGCGGGTCAATTGGCGGGCGGGGCGTGACCGGGGGTTTTGCAAAGCCAATGTCCCAACGATGGGGAAGTGTCCAGGATGGGGATACGTTTCCCTGACGTGGCGCTCACCCCCATCCTAACCTTCCCCCGTCAAGGGGGAAGGGACTATTGAAACGCTTCCAACGTTCATTCAGCTTTCCCTTTGTTGACGCTGCGACGGGTGTGGTTCCACGGGAGGCGGAGCCGTTGGTCGGGGTGGGGGTGTTGGCATGGGGGGTCTAGGCCCTGGCTCCCGAGCCGGCATCGTTTATATCCTGGCGGTAGGCGAACTCCCCCGGAAGAACTTGGTTCCCTTCATGCTGGGCCTTTGCGTTCAGTTTTCTATCGACGCCGAGTTCAAATCCGCTGGGGATGCGATAGAACTTTTCCCACAGGGCATCTATCTGCGCCTGGGTAGGCTGGCCGTACCACAATTGCCGCCATTCAACGCCCAAGTGCTGGAATTGCTCGGAGAACAAGTGGGCAGCGGTTGCCTTGGACGAATAGTTGAGCATGAGCGACGCTATGGTGCCACCGGCTACTCCCAGGAACAGGATAGCCGACAGCCAGTCGGGCAGTTGGGTTATCAAAGGCACGGCGGCTCCGGTGGCGAACACCGCCAAGATGCCCGACAACCACTGATGCCTGGCACGGTGCTTGCCAGATAATTTGCCGTAGTATCGGATTCCTCTATCCGTTTCGACGATGCCTTCCCAAATCTGCTCGTCCATACGCATTCCTTCCCGCAATGATGGTTCGTTATCGGAATATGGTATAACAGAAGCGTAGTCAGGCCAAGTCGCCGAGTTTCGCGTTTCCAGGCTGTCCGAAACGTGGCGGTACGCCCGCCGGGACCTCGGGCCGCATGGTTGCACCAACCCGCTTTTGCAGTCCCACAGTATTGAATTATTAAGGAGGAAGTTATGGCGGTTTTGAAGATTGAGGGGGTGACGCATTGGTCAATTCCCTGCAACAATCTGGAGGAGGCGGAGGAGTTTTACGGGGAGTTGCTGGGACTGGAGGCCAGGGGACGGTTGGGCAACACGGTAATGTCGTGTTTCGGCGTGGGGGAACACAACATTTTGCTGTGCCAGCGGGATAATCCGCTGGACCCGTCGCAACGGGAAGACCCCAAGGTGCATCATTCCTTTACGGTGACGCCGGAGACGTTTGAGACAGCTTGCCGGGTTTTCCGGGAGCGGGGCGTGGAGGTTGACACGCTGGTTTATCGGGCCAGGGGGTTTTTCACCGGGCGGGAGCTTTACTTTTTCGACCCCAGCGGCAACCGGCTGGAATTGCGCGATCCCAATTGGGTTGAGGGGATGCCGGAGCCGGCCTTCGAGGAAATAGGGTGGGGGTGACGGCGGGGATTTTTTGCCCCGCGGCGGGGGTAGGGCAGGTTTCAAACCTGCCCCTACGGGTTAGGCCGGGAGTCTATCGGGAACGTCAACGGCCTTGGCAGTTAGGATTTCTGGATTCCGGCTTTCGCCGGAATGACGGGTTGGGGACCGAGGTTGGTTTCTTGGGGGTAGGTTGGTTGAGGGATTGGGGGCTACCCCCACCCTAGCCCTCCCCCTGTGAGGGGGAGGGGATTTTTGGTAAGGGGCCAATGTCTGCCCTGGCAAGGAATTCTGGATTCCGGCTTTCGCCGGAATGACGGGTTGGGGGCCGAGGTTGGTTTCTTGGGGGTAGGTTGGTTGAGGGATTAGGGGGTTCACCCCCACCCTAGCCCTCCCCCTGTGAGGGGGAGGGGATTCTTCACAGCACGGCGGTGTGGGGCTTGGCTTTCAGGGGGCGTTTAGTTGGCGGGCGGTGTCTTGCCCGCAGGATTTTAGGCCCTTCACTTCGTTCAGGGTGACATGGGGGTTAGTTCAGGGCAACGGGTGGGAGTGAAGGGCTACATCGGTCTTTGCTCCGTCCCTCCACCAGTCAATATACAGGGGTGACGGGTGGGTTAGTTCAGGGCAACGGGTGGGAGTGAAGGGCGACACATCTGCCTTGGCTTTATCCCGCCGCTAGTCAATATACGAGGGCGGCACGGGGGAGTGAAGGTGAGAGAGTGCACGGGCGCGGAATCCAAATTTCAAGCGAAGGCCAACGGTGGCATTAGCAAGGATTTCTGGATTCCGGCTTTCGCCGGAATGACGGTAGTTGCGGCAGCGGGGGGGACGGGATTGGAATCCGCCACTACGGTGGGGCAACGGACTATTTCAAGCGTTCTTGGAAACTATCTCAAAATAGAGCGGACACCTCCAGGTGGTAGGAAATCCCCGGCATTTCAATACTTCGGCCCCCTTTACTCAAGACGATTGCAAAGTCCATGTCCCAACGATGGGGAGGTGTCCAGGATGGGGATACATTCCCCTGACGTGGCCGTCACCCCCATTCCTTCGGCGCCGCTCAGGACAGGCTCTAACCTTCCCCCGTCGAGGGGGAAGGGACTTTTGACGAAGGTTCTGGCCGGGGGGCCAATGTCTGCCCTGGCAAGGAATTCTGGATTCCGGCTTTCGCCGGAATGACGGTAGTTGCGGCAGATGGGGGGCGGGTTTGAAACCCGCCCCTACGGTGACGCGATGAGGGGCCGTTCTTTTCCCCTCAGCCCAAGTCCCCCATCACCATCCGGGCTACCTGGCGGCCCATTTGTACGGAGTAGTTGGTGCCGCGGTCTTCCGGGTAAATCTGCGTCGTGTTGGCCAGGTACAGGTTCTTGACCGGGGTGCGGTGTTCCGGTATCCGCTCACCGTAACCCACGCCGATGATGGGCTGGGCGGCGTCAACCTTGTGGTAGTGATACCGGACAATCCAATCGTCGTTGAAGTCCGGGTTGATTTTTTTCAAGTGGGGCGCGTACTCCGCCAGCAGTTCATCCGGTTCCATGCGGTACAGCGGGTCTTCCCGGCTGAGGTAATTGGTAACGTAAACGATGGGATTGCCGTCGTAAAGCCGCTTGTCAATCAGGTTGGTATGCTCGATTAACCCGACGAAGGGCAGCGAGCGGTCAGCTATGTTCATCCAATAGTAGCCGGAAAGGGGCTGCGTCAACTCCAGGATTACCAGCACCGCCGAAAGGTATTTGGCGGCGGACAGCTTTTCCAGGTACTCGGGGGTCAGCCCATCCACCAGTCGGGGAAAGATGTATGACGGCGTGGTGCTGATAACCGCGTCGAAGTCCACCGTTGGGCCGTTTTCCCCGGCGGAATTGGGCAGCAGTCCGGTGGCCCGTCCGTCGCGGGTTACGATTCTGGCTATTCCCTCTCCCGTCCTGACCTTGCCCCCCAATTCCTCGATACGCAGGGCCAGCCGGTCGAATACCTCTCCGAAACTTTCCAACGGGTAGCCCAGCCGTTCCAACTGCCACGGCTTGCCGCGGGAGGACACCCGCAGGCGGAATTTGCCCCACAGCCAGGCCATGCTTACCTGGTCGAAATACTCCCCGAACTTGCCCCGCAGCAGCGGCTCCCAGATGACCTGGTAGGCTTCCGGCCCCATGTGGGCCAGAATCCAGTCCTGGGCGGTGACTTGCTCAAACTTCCGCCAATTGCGCGTCCGCTGGAGCAGGGCGGTACGCAGTCCCACCCGCACCCGTTGGCGGGCCGGCAGCGGCCGGAAACGGAGCAAGTCCTGGGGGGTCGAAAAGTCCCAGACCTTGCCGCCGTGGTACAGCCCCACGCGGGACTCGAACCACTTGAGCCGGCAGCCAAGTCCCAACTCGTCTATCAACTCAATCATGGACTTGTCGCTGAGAAACAGGTGGTGATACCCGCGTTCCAGTCGCCCGGCCCCCACCGGGAAGGTGGACGCCTGCCCGCCGAGGAAGGGGGCCTGCTCAAACACCTCGGCGTAGTGGCCTTGCAGGGCCAGCTCATAGGCTGCCGCCAGCCCGGCCGCTCCCCCGCCGATGACGCCTATTCGCACCATGACCCCCTTAGACCGGCGACCGGGGCGGCGAAACCCCGGACTCGGCGGGACTGCCGGCCTTGCCGCCGCGGGCCAGGTCGCGCAGGGACAGGCTGTTCTTCCAGATTATTGCCATGCCCACCAGGTTGACGGGAATCCAGAGGGCTACCAGGTGCAGGAATCCGGCGTAGGCCGCGCCCACGGCGGCGCCGACGCCGAAGAGCAACAAGGTCTGCTGGGCTGCGACCTCGAAGGGGCCGATGCCGCCGATTCCGGTGGGCAGCCCCCCGGCTACGTTGGAAGTCGCTGTCAAGAGGACCATCACCAGCAGCAGCGTCCAGTACGAATCGAAAAGCAGGTGGATTCCGAAGGCGTGGGCCACCAGCAGGTAAACGCCGGTTTCCACCAACCAGACGGGCAGCGACAGGGCAATCATGGTCAGGTGCTTGCCCGGCGAATCCAGGACGGACAGCCCGCCCAGGAAGTCCAGGGCCAGCCGGCGGGCCCGGGGCCGCATCCGGTTGGGGACGGCCCGCAGCATCCACTCCACCAGTTGCGCCGCCTGGGGATGGCGGGATAATACCACCACGCCCAAGCCCACCAGGAAAATGGCGGCGATGGCTGCCGCTCCCACCACGGAAAGGCTGTAAATCTCCCCCGACCCGGCCCACGGCGCGGCCAGGTGGCCGGACGCCAGCAGGATTGCGGCGGCGCACCCGGCAAAGGCCAGCAGGGTCAGCCCGTCATAGACCCGTTCCACGGCGATGGTCGCCAGGGAGGAGCTTTCGCTGACCGGCTCCCGGCGGGCCAGCCAGTAGGCCCGGACGACCTCTCCCAGCCGGGCCGGAAGCAGGTTGTTGGCCATGTAGCCCACTACCACCACCGGAAACACCCGCCGCGTTGGAACCGCCGCCAAGGGCGCCAATACATACCGCCACCGCGCCGCGCGCAGGTACAGGGCCACGAAATACAGGGCCGAGGCCGGCAGAGCGTACAGATAGTTGGCCGTCGCCAGCGATTCGGTGATGCGGTCCAGGTCGGCGCGGTAGGCCAGCAGCGCCAGCAGTCCGACGCTGATTGCCAGGCTGACCCATAACCGCCAGTTGCCTATCGTCAAATCCACCCCCACCCCTTCGGCTATGCTCAGGGCAGGCTCTAGCCCTCCCCCTTGTAGGGGGAGGGGATTTTTAACGGGATTCGGGAATCGCCGCGGTCTATTGTAACCACAGACGGGAATGTCCGCGCCACCATTCCACCCCCACCCCTTCGGCTATGCTCAGGGCAGGCTCCAGCCCTCCCCCTCGTAGGGGGAGGGGATTTATTGCATACCATCTAAGGGCGCCGGTTGTGGATTCCCGCTTTCGCGGGAATGACGGGGTGGGGGCAAGGTTTCCACCCCCACCCTAGCCCTCCCCCTCGTAGGGGGAGGGGATTTTTAACGGGATTCGGGAATCGCTGTTGTCAATTGTAACCATTCCACCCCCACCCTAACCCTCCCCCTCGTAGGGGGAGGGGATTTTTAACGGCGGGAATAGAGGTGGAAGTCCGCCGAGTACCAGTCATCGCGCAGTTCCCGGACGAGGGCGTACTCCAGGGCCGACTCCCAGGCGCGGCGGCTGGCGGCCTGCTGCCGGAAAAAATCGGCGTCTTGCCGCAGCTCTTCCCAAACCGATTCCTCCCCCCGGTTTTCTCCCGGCCGGCGGTAACTTTCCGGGAACCAGAGCAGGTCTCCCCACGGCCCGGACTTTTCGTAGGTTTCCTCCAATTCTGGCCCACCGTCGCCGTTGCGCACGGCGATAAGCAGGGCGGCGGCTCCGGTATCCCCGGCCTGGGAGGGCGCGACACAACCGGAGCGCCAGTCCATTGCGTTCTCTTCCTTGAAACAGCGGTGCTGCAGCGCGCCGGAATCCGTTTCGTTACGGACGTACCATTGGAAGGGATACCAGGTGTCGTAGTCCACCAGGACACGGGGGTTCCCCATTCCACCCCCACCCTGGCCCTCCCCCTCGTAGGGGGAGGGGATTCTGCGGCCCTCCCCCTGGTAGGGGGAGGGGATTCTCCCATCGGGCGATAAGGCCGCTCCTTCCCGCAGCATCGCGTACACTGTTTTGAGGTCGGCGCTGCCCTGGGCGTAGGCCAGGATTTCCAGGTTGGAATCGTCGAAGGTGTAGGCTGCGCGGAGGCTGCTGTAGAGGGTGAAACCCAGCAGCAGCCCGGCCAGACCCAGCCCGGTAAGGGCCAGCCCCCGGCCGGCCCGTTCGGCCCGCACCAGGCAGGCCCACACCACCGCGAGGAGGGCCAGGCCCAGCAGGATGGCCCAATGGGGCCAGGACAGGGCGATGTCTTCCGCCAGGTAGTCCCGGGCCAGATAGACTCCCACGGCGATTCCGGCGGGTACGATTATGAGAATCAACGCCGTTCCGTGGCGGAGGGCGGTTTTCCAGCGCACGCGGGTGAGAAGTTCCCCCAGGAACTTGCCGGCCAGGAAGATGAAGGGCAGGGTGATGTTGACCACCAGCCAGGGCATTTTTTCGCTGGCGACGGTATAGGCCGCCAGGGTCAGCGCCGCCCAGACCGCCAGTACCAGCCCGAAGGTGTCGGCCTTCCTCAGAAAATACAGCGCCGCCGCCAACCCAAAGGTCAAGGGCAGCGTTTCGTACACCGAAAGCTCGACCATGTAGTAGTACCAGGGCTGGTTGCCGCGGGCGACGTCCTGCTGGGCAATCCAGTAGCCCATGCTTTGCCAGAAGCCGGTGAGGATGCCGGCCCAGTTGGTGAAGAGGGTGGTGTAGCAGACCAGCCAGAGGGAGTAGAAAATGGCGGCGCAGGTCAGCCAAACCCCGGCCCGCCAGGCCAGGCCCAGTACCAGGGAGGCCAGCAGCAGCGCCGTTATGATGCCCAGGGCCGAGACGTAGTTCCACGGGATGCCGTTGGAGGACATCATTACGTTGATTCCGGTGGGGAGGAGGGCATGGACCTGACCGGCCAGGTTGACCGACGGCGTAAACAGGACGACGTAAACCGCCGCCAGCCCGGACAGAATCATTCCAGCGGCCAGTCGGCTGCGCCAGCCGCGAGGTTCCACCACCAATACCGCCGCCGACGTTGCGGCCAACGCCAGGCAAATAAACCCGTCCACGGCCCAGACTCCCAGCGGGCGGGTCAGCAGCGCTACCGCGCCGGCCGATATTCCCAAGGGCGGCAAAACGGCTGCCGCCAGTCCCCGGCCCGGAAAACCGGCGGCCCAGGCCCACGCGACAACCCCGGCCGCCGCCATCAGGGCCACCAGTCCGTGGATTGCCGGGGGGAAGGCCGCCACCGGCAGCAGCAACTCCGGGCCTCCCCAGTGGGGAGCACCGACTATTCCGGTGGACTCACCGCCGCGACTGAGCAAGTCCAGACCCAACAGGTCTTGAAACATCCCACCCAAGGCCGACCACTGGGGCAGCGTCAGGGTAAACAGCAGCAGGAAAAACCCCGCCGGGCCGGCCGCTCCCGCCAGCTTTTCCCGCCTCGTCGCTACGGCGGCCCAATGGGGCAGGGCCAGCAAGAAGGCAATCCCCCCGAATATCAGGGTTACGAAATAGGCCGTTTCCTTGGTGGCGAACATCAACGCCAGCAATCCGGCGGCCAAGTAAAGGTAGCGGTCGCGCTCTTCGTGGACGTATCGCCAGAACAGGGTCAGCAGGGCGGCGGACCAGAAGGCCATCAAAATGTCGTTGCGCCCGAACCTGGCGAAGTAAAGCAGGGCCGGCGAGGCCGCCAGCATGACCGCGGTAAACAAGGCCCCCCAGTCGCCCAGGTATCGCCGCAAAAAGTAGGGGACTGCCACCAGCGCAACGCCGAACAGGGCGTAGGCCAGCCGGGCCGTGGTGTCGGTGTCTCCCAATAACCAGAAGACAACGGCGGTCATTTCGATTTGCAGCGGGCCGTGCATCCACGGGGAGTGAACGTACTCCACCATGTTGGCGAGCTGCCAAGACTGGTGCAAGTGGATGGCCTCGTCGTAGTGCATCGCCCGGCCGTCCAATTCCCACAGCCGCATCGCCAGGGACACCGCCAACAGCGCCAGAAAAGCCGCTTCCAGCCACCCCACCCGGGGCAGCCGTTGCGTTATTCCACCCAACGGACTCACCGCGCCGCGCCGTCCATTTTCGGCCTTGGGACGCCGGCAAGCCAAATCCCCGCCATAGAGCCGCAGACTTTTAGCCGGCGGGTGGGACGGGCCGGCAAGGTCTTTGGCCGGATGGATTTACGGTTATGGGACATCAGCTCGCTCATAAACAACTACGCCGTCGGAGGCGAAAGCGATTGTCATAAATTCCTCAAAACTGGTCAATCCTCCCCCGCCGTAGGTCTGTCTCTCACGCCGTCCTACGAAAACATATCGCACTTCGTACTGGTCCAAAAGCCCCAAAACCGTGCCGGCATCCCCGCTTTCGTAGATTAACCGCGCGTCTTCCGTCCTTTCGGCTACGAAATCCACATTCCCCCGCCATTGCTGTTCGTGGCCGGGCCAACCAAGGATAGTGGCCCGCCCCGTGGCCGACGACACCCGCCCGTAGTCGGAATAGTCCGGCCCCACGGCCTCGACAATCCTGCCCGGCCCGGCCTCGGCGTTAAACCAGGTTATTGCCGCGTACTCGCCGGGGTCGGAGCGTTGGACGAAGGCCAGCCCGTCCAGCGTCTTGTCGGTGAATCGGTAGCCGTCGCTGCCGATACCCGTGCGGTCGGCAATCATGCCCACCGGATAATACAGCGACGCCATGACCATTGCCGCAATCAAGCCGGCGAACCCGTACCCGGCCATTTTCCCCGCCAGTTTAAGGGATTTGGGGCGTGACACCCAATAATACACTCCCCAAGCCCCGGCGATAGTCAATAAGAACCAGCATTGATAGTAGAGCTTGAACACCGTATTCATGCGGTTGCCGAAGAAGTCCGCCAGGAAAAACAACTCGGTCATCGCCAGGAGGTAAAACCCCGCCGCCGCCAGAACCAAGGGAAAGGCAATGGCCGAGTCCTTGCCCGGCCCGGCCCGCAGCAGCGCACTCACTCCCGCAATCCAAGCCAAGGCCAGCAGCGGCCCGACAACTAACAGACGGTTGACCAAGCTCAATTCCACGGGTTGCGGGTCGGAGACGAAAGCCGGCACGATGACGACGGCCAAGGCCCACAGCAGCAGCGGCCCGATGCAGACCAAGCCGAACAGGGCCATAGCCGGCCCGTTTCTCCCTCGGAAAATTGGCAGGCTACCCCACTGTTTCAGCGCAAAGCCACCGGCCAGCGTCACCGGGAGGCCCATTGCCAGCAAAAACAGGATTGGGCGGGAACCCGGCCCGGTTACCGGCAAGACGCCGGCGGCCTGGCTGTCCAGACTCCAGTAGAAGGGGAGGAACAACGCCACCGACGCAATCAACGCCGGAATTACCAACCCGGCTGTCCTTGTTGCCGCCCGGCCCAAGTCGGGCCAACGGTAATCCACGCCGGCGGAAGTATGGCCGGCGCTTTTGACGAAAACCGCAACTGCCAGAATCGCCACGAAAACCGGCAAGTCCCAGGTGTTGATGAAAGCCAAGGCCCCGGCCGGCAGAGCGACGGCGGCCAACTCCACCAGATAGCGGCGCGCCCATAGCAGGCCCGGCGGTTCTTTTGACTGCGTAAGGTTCAAGACCGCCCCCAGAAACAGGGCCAGGAAGGGCAGGCTCAATACGTGGGGATGCAGGTCGCCCAGGGCGAAGGAAAAAAAGGGGAACTCGGTGATGGTGTAGTCCAGGCTTTGCCCGTCGCGCAGAGTGTCAATTACCCGCGTCGCCCGCCACCACCACCAAGGGGTTTCGGGAAAGACCCCGCCGGCTCCGGCGTCCGCCGCCGTCAGTCCCTTAATCGCCAGCCAGTCCCAAAACCCGCCGCCGGCCCACCCCCGGACATGAACCAATTCCAGGAACCCGGCCAGGTTGCTGACCATCGCCAGCAGGAAAACCGCCAAGATTCCGGTTGCGGCGGCGGCTTGCCAATGTCCTCCGGCCAGCCGCACCAGGTTGGCGGCCAATCCGAAAACGCCGATGGCGGCCAGCGCGGGAATCGAGGCCATCCCCAGGTTGTAAGCCACCGCACCGGCGGTTGCCGTCAACTTGGCAACCGCAGCGACCATGAAATGCCCGAAGTAGTAGTAGCTGATGGGGTGGCCGGCCAGCCAAGGGTCTTCCGGCGGATAAGCGGTACTGTGCAGGACGGCGTTGAGAAACGCCAAGTCCATCGGCTTTTCGGTGTGGTTGATTTCCGGGGTGTCGGCGACAATAGCCAACCAGAAAAGGAAGAATGCCAGAAAGACGGCTTCGGCGGCCAGCAGCATCCGCCAATCCGCCCGCACAAACCCGATGATTTCCGCTTTTTGGCGCCGGGACAGCCACGCCGACAGGACGATTCCGGCGGCAACCAAGGCAACCAAGGTCAGTTGGGACACCGGGGCCAGCCGGCTCAAACCCAGCAGCCACGCCGCGTAAGAAAACAGTACCAGCGCCAGCGGTTTGGCCAGGGTGTAACCCCGGTCGGGGAGCCGGTGGAAGAGACGGAAGGCCAGGGGGAAGGCAATCAGCCCCAACCCTTGCAGGACGATGAACCAAAGTAGAGGCGCAACCAAAATGGTTAATGAGTTGCCAAAGGGACGCCGGAGTTAGTGGGGTGCCTTCATGGAAATGGTGATTGGTGAAGGATGTATCGTCATGTCGGCGGAGGTCTGTATTCAGGAATCCTTGCTATTGAGGACACTGTTCCATGCCTGGCATTTCTGGATTCCGGCCCCGTATCAAGTACGGGGTGACGTTCTTTCGCCGGAATGACGGGTTTATGCGGGAAGTCATCATAACAACATCATCATGCCGGAGCAGGTAGGTATCCAGAAATCCTTGCCACTAAGGGGGCTGTTCGATGCTTGGCGTTTCTGGATTCCGGCTTTCGCCGGAATGACGGGTTGGTGCAGGAAATCATCATAACAACATCGTCATGCCGGCGCAGGTCTGTATTCAGGAATCCTTGCTATTGAGGACACTGTTCGATGCCTGGCGTTTCTGGATTCCGGCTTTCGCCGGAATGACGGGCTTGTGCAGGAAGTCATCATAATGACGGCGACGGACCGCCAGGTTGGGCAACTCCATCATACCGGGCAATCGGCGGTCAAAGGGGTCGGCCGGCCTCCTCGGGAGAGACCGGGGAAAGCAGGGATTCAACAAAGTCCTGCGGGTCAAAGGGGGCCAGGTCACTGAGGGATTCTCCGGTGCCGATGAACATTATCGGCACTTCCAACTCCTGCTTGATGGACAGGGCGATTCCGCCGCGGGCGGTTCCGTCCAGCTTGGCGAGGAAAATGCCGGTGCAGTCCACCGCCTCTTTGAAGGATTGGGCTTGGGCCAGCCCGTTATGGCCGGTGGTGGCGTCCAGAGTCAGCAGCACCTGGTGGGGCGCCGTTGGGTCCAGGCGGTTGATGACCCGGCGGACTTTCTTCAACTCTTCCATCAGGTTGGCCTTGTTGTGGAGCCGGCCCGCCGTGTCCACAATCAACACATCCGCTTGCCTCGCCTTGGCCGCCTGGTAAGCGTCGAAGGCCACCGCGCCGGGGTCGGCCCCGGAGCCGTGCCGGATAATGTCCACGCCAACCCGCCCGGCCAGAATCTCCAACTGTTCCTCGGCGGCGGCGCGGAAGGTGTCCGCCGCTCCCAAGACTACTTTATGCCCGGCGTTCTTGAAGTGGTAGGCCAGCTTGGCGATGCTGGTGGTCTTGCCCACGCCGTTGACGCCCACCATCAACACCACGTAGGGTTTGGCGGTTTCGTCGTCGTCCAGCCACAACGATTCGTCACCGTCGCCGGCCAATTCCGCGGCCAGCGACTCTTTCAGCAAGTCAAACACCTGCTCCGGTTCGCTGACCCGGTTGTCCCTGACCTCCGCCTTCAACCGTTCCACGATTTGCAGGGAAGTTTCCACCCCCACGTCGGCGGAAATAAGAATTTCCTCGATTTCTTCCCAAAGGTCGTCATCCAACTCGGACGAGCGGAGCAGCCCGAAGATTTTGCCGAACCAGCGTTCCCGGCTGCGCTTGACCCCTTCGTCGGTCTGGCGTTTGTTTTCGGTGCGGTCGCGTTTGAAGATGCTGAACATATCGCTGTTGTGTCAAGCAGATTAGAGTTGCCCGTCCTAATTGGTGGTTTCCGATGTCTCCGGGGCGGAGCGGGTCATTGCGTCGGCGGCTGCGGCCCGCTCGGCGTCGGCTTTTTTGCCGCCCTGCCCCCGGCCAACCACCACGTCGGCGACCAGGGCTTCGACGGTAAAGACCGGGTTGTGGTCCGGGCCGGACTTGTCCACCACCCGGTAGCTGGGGGCCGGCTTGCCCTGGGCTTGCAGGTATTCCTGGAATCGGGATTTGGGGTCTTTGGGCGGCACGCCGGAAAGACAGGATTGTTCCAGAGCGTTGCCCAAGGTATTTTTGACCAGGGTTCGGGCTTGGTCATAACCCTGGTCCAGGTAGGTCGCCGCGGTCAAAGCCTCAAAGGCCGCCGCCAGTATGGAATCCCGGTTTCTCCCGCCGGAAGTTTCCTCACCCTTGCCCAGCAACAGGTGTCGGCCCAGTTCCAGCCCCCGCGCCGCTTGGGACAGGCTTTCCCGGCAGACCAGGGCGGCCCGGATTTTGGTAAGTTCCCCCTCGTCCAGGTGAGGCAAGCGGTGGTAGAGTTCGGTGGACACCACCAACTCCAGTACCGAGTCCCCCAGGAACTCCAGCCTTTCGTAAGACTCCGGGGATGCCCCGCCCTGTTCGTTGAGGAAAGAACGGTGAATCAGGGCTTGCCGGAGCAAGCCCTGATTGCGAAAGCGAAACCCGATGGTTGATTCCAGGTCGCTGCCGGACAAGGAGCCTCTAAATGACCCCGTGGGGCCAGGGCGGTTGGGGCCGCTTGACTTCGCCGACGTGGGGCAGCGTGGAAACCATCGTCGTAAGGTTGTCGTAGATGGCGGCGGCCTCTTCGTCCGGGGGAATGAACATCTTGATGAAGGCCGAACCGCCGCCGGGGAAGACGTAGGTGGGAACGCCGAAGGCCCCGTACTCTTCCACCGCCTTGGTGTGGCTTTCCCCGATGTCCTGGAGCAACTGGGGGTCGGCCAGGTCTTCGTAGAACTGGCCCAGGTCAATGCCGGCGTCGGTGGCCGCGTCCTTGATTACCTGGGGGTCGGCCAGGTCTTTCTTTTCCTCGTGGCGGGCCTTGAGCAAGCTCATAAAGAAGGATTCGAAGGCGTCCCTGCCCTGCCGCTTAGCGGCCAGACCGGCCTGGTGGGCCAGCAGGGTGGTATCCGAGCCGTCCAGGATACCGGGCTGCTCCCAGACCTTCCAGTCGTCGCCCTCTTTGCTGTTGATTTGGGCCAGCGAGAAGGGCTGCCAGTCCACTTCAATATCCTGGCCGGTGGTTTCCCTGACTTTCGACAGCCACACGGCTGCGTTGTAAACGAAGGGTCAACGAAAGTCGTAATAGGTGGTGAAGTTCGCCTCTGTCATACTGCGCCTCCTGCCGTTTGGTTGGCCGTTCCTGACTGTCTGAATTGTAGCACACCCCCGGCGCAAGGCCAATAAGGGCGTGGCCGTTGGCCCGGGTCATCCAATCCTCCCGACCCTGCCAAACGCTAGCCGCTTTGCCTTTGTCGCTGGAACAGTCCGTGAACCCTGCTCACTGCCGGGCTGCCCAACCTTTCCAGCACCAACTGACAGATTCGCAGGCCGGGGGACAGCTTACATTCGTAAGGGCCGTTGTTCAGGATTTCCAGACGCAACTGCCCTTCAAAGGTGGCATGAACCGTTGGAGCGGTTTGGTGAATGGATATGCCCAACCTGGCGAATGAACTTCTCCCTTCTACTCGTCCCGAAAGATAATTGGGTAGCTTGATGTATTCCCTGGTATATGCCAGGACGAACTGGCGGGGCGCGAGGTCGAAGTTGTCCCCTTCTTCAAGCGTCGTTTCAATCCCAAAGGCATTGGCGATTTCCTCCACGTCCCCCACTTTCGCCAAGTCTATGGTAGTTGAGACGCCTGGGATGTCGAGGGTGTTGAATGTCGTGAATTTGTTGCTGAGCCGCAGGTCAACGGAAGAAGGGGTGACTTGTTCCCCATCTATTTCGGGAGTGAATGACAGCCTCCCACTTCGTATCTCCATCCAGATTTCGTGGTCGCTAAGTACCATTTTCCAGTTCTTTCACCCAGTTGCGGAAGGTCAGTACGGTGTCTTTTTCCGCATTTGTCACCTGGATCCTGGGGCCGGAAGTAAGAGTCTCGGCGGGGATGTCAACCAGCACCCCATTCTCCACGTCTGCAATGATAAAGGCGTGCAGAAATTTGCCGTCAGGGATTACGTGCTGCTTGGGAACAAAGGACGTGAAATGCCCTTCGTGGTTCTCAAACTGCACGATATACTCCCCGAACTGCGGCCATTCGTGGACTTTGAGGCAGTTCACCAGCACCGGCTCCGGGTCTTGTCTCCATTCGGGAATTTTAACCATCGCTAACTCACCCCTAAACGATTGCTTGGCCGAAACGGGCCGGACTTTCATTCGTCCGAATGACTTTCGGACGAATGACTTTTGTCCACTGCCGGCACGTTAACCCGGCCTTCTTGGGTTGTCAAGGAACTGCTGACATCAGGGCATAAGCAGCCCCCCGCCCTATGCTATAATTTTCCCGCTGGCAGGAGGTTCCCTACGCTTAATCAACTCCGCATTGACCGACTTCTTTCCGCCGTTTCCGCCGGTCTGGACGACGGCAGCCGCGCTTTGCTGGAAACCCTGACTTGTAAGGCCAACGAACAATCGCTGCCCTTGTACCTGGTGGGCGGCCCGGTGCGGGATGCGGCGTTGGGCTTGCCGGTCAAAGACCTGGACTTGGCATTTGAGGGCGACGCCATAGCCCTGGCCCGCACGCTGGGCAAGGAATTGGGCTGGCAGGTGGTAGTCCATACCCGGTTTGGCACGGCGGCTCTGATTCACCGCGGCAGCCGGGTTGACCTGGTTACGGCCCGCCGGGAAGTCTATGATTCCCCCGGCGCGCTGCCCCGCGTCATTCCCGGCAGCATCCGGCAAGACCTGGCTCGCCGCGACTTTTCCATCAATGCGCTGGCCTTGCCGTTGGGGGAATCTGAACCTCGCATATTGGACTTCCACCGGGGGTTGGACGACCTGCGGCGGGGAATCGTCCGCATCCTGCACCCCGGCAGTTTTGTTGACGACCCGACCCGCATCCTCCGGGCCGTCCGCTACGAGCAACGGTTGGGATTCCGGCTGGAACCGGATACGGAAAACCGTCTGCGCCGCGCTCTGGCCGGTGGGGCCGTGGACACCGTTTCCGGCGACCGGCTGCGGCACGAACTGGAGCGCATCCTGGCCGAAGACCAGCCCGCTCCGGCGCTGCGGCGCGCCCTGGATATGGGCGTATTGTCGGCCCTGCACCCGGCTTGGGGCGATGATGCGGCGAGTTCCAGGCTGGCGGACGCTCTGTACCATCTTGAAGCCGCCGCCAATCCGTTGCCTCCTTTGGCTTGGTTGGCCGCTCTGGTGTATCCGTTGCCAGCCCCGGCGGTGCCCGACATTGCCCGGCGGTTGAACCTGACCGGCCGGCAAAGGGCGGTTGTCCTAGACACCGTGGCCCTGCGGCAGTTGGAAACCACGCTGTCCCAGCCGCCGATTTCCCGTTCGGAAGTCTGCCGGCAGTTGCAGGGGCTGGACGAAGCGGCGGTAACGGCGGCGATTGCCCTGTCCGGCAACGGTCTGGCGCGGCAACGATTGGGTAAATACTTGCGGGAGTGGCGGTTCGTCCGTCCGGCGTTGGATGGCGCGGCGGTGATGGCAATGGGCGTAGAACCGGGGCCGGCCGTGGGGCAGCTTATCAAGAAACTGCATAACGCCCGGCTGGACTGCCGAGTCCGGTCGGAAGAAGAAGAACGCCAATTGGTGCGGCGAGTTCTGGCCAAGAGCGGGGGGAGGTAGCGGCGTGCAACCGGACACCAGCGAAGAACAGGAACGGGAGTCCTGCGTAATCTGCGAAGGCCCCCTAGACGGCATCAACCAGACCGCTTGCCAGCTTTGCGGCGGCAGGTTCCACCAACCATGGAGCCAGGACCCGGCCTTGCCCCAATGCGGGCGCATCGCCAGCCACCAGGACGCGCTGGCTATCGTCTTTGTGTGCAATGACTGTTACGAAAACCGGGATTTGTGACCCGTTTAACCAAGGTTTCCCAACAACATAAGGAGCGGCTACCGGAATGAAGGCGGTATATATCGAATCCCACGGCGGCCCCGACGTATTGACCTACGGCGACCGCCCGGAGCCGGCAGTTGGCCCCGGCGAAGTCAAGGTCAAAGTCCATGCTGCGGCCCTCAACCGCCTTGACCTTTACACCCGCGAGGGCGGGCGCGGCTTGCGCCGGGAGTTTCCGCCGCCGTTAATCCTGGGCGGCGACTGCGCCGGAGAGGTAACGGAAACAGGAGACGGCGTAGCCGGGCTGTCCGTGGGCGACCGGGTGTTGGTCAACCCCCTGGTTGATTCCGGGCAGTTGAGCGCCTACCCGCCCGGCGCGACTCCGCCCCCGCCGCAATTCATGGGCAGCGCGCGCGACGGCAGCTATGCCGAGTTTGTGGTCGTGCCGGCCCAGAACGCTCACCCCATCGCCGATGGCGTTTCCTACGAAGAGGCCGCCGCCGTCCCCACCACTTTCCTGCCGGTGTGGAACATGGTAGTCCGGCGGGCGCAGCTCCAACCTTGGGAGACGGCGCTGGTGTTGTCCGCCTCTGCCGGGGTGGGAACCGCCGCCATCCAGGTTGCCAAGAACGTCGTGGGCGCCACGGTAATCGCCACCACCAGCACCACCGAAAAAGCGGCCCAGGCACGCAGCGTCGGCGCCGATGAAGTTATCAACTACACCGACGAGGACATCGCCGAGCGGGTGCGGGCCATTACCGGGGGCCGCGGCGTGGACGTGGTGGTTGACCACGTGGGGGCCGATTTCTTTGGGGCGGCGTTCAATTCCCTGCGGCCCGGCGGGCGGTACACCATCTGCGGCGCCACCACCGGCTTGCGGGCCGAACTTCACCTGGGCCTGCTGTTCACCCGCCAGATTGAAATTTACGGCGGTTTTATGGGAACCAACGAGGATATGCGCCAGATTACGGCCATGCTCAACCGGGGCATCATCCGCCCGGTGGTGCATCAAGTCTTTCCCCTGTCCGAAGCCGCCGACGCCCACCGGACAATGGAAAATACCAACTTCTTCGGCAAACTGCTGCTGCGGCCTTGATTGGGGTTACAAGAGCGGTCTCTGCAATTGAAAACTATCGCAAGGCCAAGAGAACAGCTTTGCGTAGAGGGAAATCCCCCCTAGTCCTCCTTTACAAAGAGGGAGAAAAGTAGCGTTTCGTTTCAGGCGGTTTTCTTGCATTGATGGGAAAGCGTCGTGACGTTCTCGGATTCCAGCCCCATTTCGTGGTACGGGGCCGGATCTGCGCCGGTATGACGGGTTTTGGGCGAAGGATGTGGATTCCCGCTTTCGCGGGAATGACGATAGAGGGCGGGAATGGCAAGTTATGAAATTGACGACACGCTCTAGTTGCATCACTCACATCCCACCCAACCCATAGGGGCAGGTTTGAAACCTGCCCCTACCCTTGCAAGTGCCGCCGTTGTCCTTAACCTAGACGCCGCGGCGAAACCAAAGTCCCCCTCTCTCCTTGGGTGAGGGCCAGTGTGAGGGCGAAAATCCCTACTTTTGCAGCCGCCGCCCGTGGAAGAGGTACTGCTGGGCGTAACCGCCGTAACGCCCGAAATACTCCCGCGCCCATTCCTCCAACACCCGGTTGGTGGGCGTCTTTTCCCCCGGAAAGTACCATTCCGCCAACGCCCGCCTTACCCAAACGTCAATGGGAAAGGCCTCCGTCTTTTCCAGCGAAAAAACCAGGATGCAGTCGGCAATTTTCGGGCCGATGCCAGGACACTCCATTAACTCCGCCTTGGCCTCGGCGTAGGGCAGGGTTATCAACCGTTCCAAGTCCAGGGACTTGTCCAGCACCCGGCGGGTGGCTTTGTCCACGTAGGGGGCGCGGAAACCCAGCCCCAGGTTCCGCAATTCCTGTTCTCCGGCCTCGGCCAACTGAGGCGGCGACGGGAAGGCGTGGCGCACGTCGCCGTTCATGGCAATCGGCTCCCCGTAGTGGTTCGCCATCTGCTCCATAACGTAATGGATGCGGGGAATGTTGGAGTTGGCGGAGCAGATGAAAGCCACCAGGCACTCCCAGGGTTCCTGACGCAGTATCCTCAACCCCGGGTATCGGGCCACCATTTCGGCCACCCGACCGTCGCGGTTAATCTCGGCGTAAATCTCGCCCAGGTCGTCATCCAGCCGGAAATAGCTTTGCAGCAGGGGAACCATCGCCGATTCGGGCCAGGGTTCGCAGCAAAATTCCACCCCCTGCTCGCTCTGGCGCATCTTGACGAAGTTGCCCCGCACCACTCCCGAATACCAGTCCTCTTCCTTCCGCCAACGGTGCGCCTGCCCGCTTTCCAGGCTGGCTGCCAGGTCAAAGGGATGGGGAATGGGGAGTTCCACCGCCTTACTTCACCCAGTCCGCCGCCAGCGTTCCCACCGTGGACAACGTGCTGGGCCTCAAACCCAATTTCAATAAAGGGGCGGCATGGATTGCAGGAAGGCTTGCCCGTAGTTGCGGCCCGTCACCAAGAGGTTTCGGCGTCATGTTACTTCACCCAGTCCGCCGCCAGCGTTCCCACCGTGGCCAACGTGCTGGGCCGCAGATTGCAGGGCGGTATGGATTGCAGGAAGGCTTGCCCGTAATTGTGGCCCGTGACCAAGAAGTTTCAGCATCATGTTACTTCACCCAGTCCGCCGCCAGCGTTCCCACCGTGGCCAACGTGCTGGGCCGCAGATTGCAGGGCGGTATGGATTGCAGGAAGGCTTGCCCGTAGTTGCGGCCCGTGACCCGCCGGTCCAGCACCACGATTGCCCCCTTGTCGCCCTTGTTGCGGATTAACCGCCCCATCCCCTGCCGGAAACGCAGCACTGCCTGGGGCACCGAGTAATCGTTGAAGGCGTCGGCGTACTGCTGCGACCGGGCCTGGACGATGGGGTCGGAAGGCACCTGGAAGGGCAACCGGGTCAGCACCAGCGCCTGCATTACCCCGCTGGGCAGGTCAACTCCTTCCCAAAAACTGCCGGCCCCTAGCAGAACGCTCTTGCCGTTCTCGGTGAAGTTGCGAGTAAGCTGTTGGGCCGAGCCGTCTATGCTCTGGGCCAAAACCTGAATGCCGTCGCCGGCCAACCGGCCCCTTATCTGTCCCGCCACCGCCCGCAGCGCGGCGTAGGACGTGAACAGGGCCATCGTATGCCCGCCCAAAGACCGGGCCAACTCGGTGATTACCCGCGCCAGAGATTCGATGTAACGGTCGGCGTTGGGCTGGGGCATATCCTCCGGTATCATCAGCAGGGCCGCTTTCTGGTAGTCGAAGGGCGAGCCTACCAGCAGTTCGTCGGTATCGGTGTCCAGCCCCAGCCGTTCTTTCAGGTAATTGAAACTGCCCTGGCTGCTCAGGGTTGCGCTGGTCAGCACCACCGAATCCTTGCGGGCGAAGAGGTTTTCGGCCAGGTAGTCGCTGACCCGCAGGGGGGCGGCATGAAAAGAAACCTGGGTCTTGGCCTGGTCGCGGGCAATCCAGATAATCGTTTCTTCGTCGGCGGCCCCGATTACCAGGGCCAGTTGACCCCGCAACTGGTCCAGGTCTTCCCCGATGTTGGCCGCCTCCATTTTCAGGGTTTCCCCGTCGTTCTGGGAGGCGAAAGCGTCGTCGGCCAGAAAGCGTTGCAGCCGGGCCAGATGGTTGATGACCTGACCCAAAGCAACGTCCAGGTTTTCCCAACTCAGGGCCAAGTCGGCCCAGGTTTTTTGACCCCGCATCGGCGGCGTTATCAGCAGTTGCCATTGGCCTTCGTTCCGGCCCCCGGACTGGGATTCCATGAAGCGCCCGGCTTCCGTTGTGAACCGGCTCCACAATTCCGTGGCGTGGGGTATGGACGGCTCCAGTTCCTCCAACGCCCGCTCCCCCAACTGCCTGGCCGTGGGGGACAACTCCAACGCCGACAGCGCGGCCCGCGATTGGCCGGTCAACCGGGCCAGTGGCTCCAACTCCTCGCCCAGCCGTTCCTCGGTGATTTCAAAACCCAACTGGCGGGTGGATTCCTCTTCCAGATTATGAGCTTCGTCAATTACCAGATGGCGATAATCGGGAATCAGGCTGCCGCCGCGGGCCAGGTCTGCCAGCAGCAAGGCATGGTTGACCACGACCACATGGGCCTGCTCGGCCCGCTCCCGGGCGGCCCGCAAGAAACACGCCCCGCCTTCCCGCAGTCCGGGGCAATACACCTTGTCGCCGGAGGACACCTTGCTCCACGTAAAGGCGTCCCTGCCGGAAAGGTTGATTTCGCCCCGGTCTCCCGTGGCGGTTTCCTGCAACCAGACCGAAGTTTTGCCCAGCAGCCGGGCTTCATCCGCCGAAATCGAGTCGCTGTGGGCCAGGTAATTCCACCGGCGCAGGCACAGGTAGTTGGCCCGCCCTTTCAGCGCCGCCGCCTGAATCAGACCGGGCTGGACCAGTCCCGCCCCTTCCAGAACCTCTACCACGGCGGGAATGTCCTTGCGGACTAGCTGTTCCTGCAAGTTGATGGTGTTGGTGGATATGACCACCCGCTGCCCCTGGGAGGCGGCGAAAATGGCCGCCGGCAGCAGGTAGGCCATGGACTTGCCTACGCCGGTGCCGCCCTCCACCACCAGGTGCTCACCCTGGTAGATGGCCTCCGTCACCTTGGCCAGCATTTCCACCTGTTCGGGCCGGTGTTCAAACCCGGAGAAGGACTTGGAGAACGCGCCGTTTCTTTCCAGCAGGCCGTTAATGCTGGCCGGGTCCAGATGCGACAAGTCGGGGGCGGTTTGGCGTCTGTCCGGCCGGCCCAACCGCTGCGCCACGCTTTCCATATCCAACCCGGTCAGGCCGAAAGCCGTAACCCCGTCCGACGGGCCGGCCGATGCCCCTTCCAGGCCGGCCAGCAGCGGCCCCAATCCTGAACGGCTGCGATTCGCCAGGTGGACGATGCTGGTGAAAAGGCCCGGGTCCAGTTCCTCGGCCTTGTGCAACAGGGCCAAAAAGACCTCCCGCGTTGCCTGGGCGTCCTCCAACGCCCGGTGGGGGTTGGAATGGACGGCCTTGAACAACCGGGCCAGCGACACCAGCGAATACTCGTTGGTGGTGGGCAGCAGAATCGAGGCCAAGTCCCAGGTATCGTAACGCTGGTTAGCCAATTGCAGCCCGTGGCTCTCCAGGAACCGGAGGTCAAAGGCGATGTTGTGGCCCACCACCGGATAGTTTTCCACAAAGCCCCGCAGGTCGCGGCTGACCGTGGCGAAAGCCGGCGCCCGCCGCACCTGGTTGGGGGAAATCCCGGTAAGACGCTGGATGAAATCGGGAATGTTCCGTCCGGGGTTGACGAAGGTCTGGAAGGTGTCAATGACGCCGGAATCCCGGAACTTCACCGCCCCGACTTCGATAATCGTATCCCGGTCAGCGTCCAGCCCGGTGGTCTCCAGGTCCAGGGCGACAAAGACCTGCTGGGCGGTGCGCCCGGCGGCTATTCCGCTTTGCAGGGTCATATCCCGCCAACTCCCCGGACTTGGGTTTGGAACCGTCCCTTGTCCTTGCCCGTCGCCGTCACCAACCCTCCCCCGGTGGTCAACGTCCTGATTCCCGGAAAAGCAACCATCGCCGTCAAGGGGCGTAGGGGCGCAAGACCCCCTCCCGCAGTCCGGTGGCCGGGTAGAAATTCCCGTCGTGGAGCGCTTTCAGAAACTCCGCTTCGTTGTTAATCTCATCCCGGAAGGCCGTCACGAATTTACCCAATCCATGCGTGGAATGAGCGTCGCTGCCCCCGGTCAAGGGCATTTTCAGCAGTCCGGCCACCTGCATGGCGAAGGCGTTTTCCTCGTCGGCGGTGCCCCCGTTGGCTACCTCGACGGCGTGAACCAGCTTGAAAACCGGATGGTCAAGAGCCTCTTCCGGCGTTTTGGGCAGCGGGTCGGGCAGCGTGCGAAACAGGTAGGGACGCTCCCTCATGTGCTTGCCCAGCACCCCCCGGAAGGGGTGGGCCGTCACCACGAATCCCCCGACCGCCTTGGCGGCCCGGCAAAGCTCCTCCGCCTTGTGGAAACCGGGCTGGTAACGGTCTAACCCGAAGGCCAAAATATGACCCAAGTCGGTATCGGCCTCCATCGCCCGCACCAGCACCACGTTATGCCGGCTGGCGAACTGCTGGAATTCGTGCCGGTCCCACGGGCCGCTATGCTCGGTAATGCAAAGCCCTTTCAACCCCAGCCGTTCCGCCTCCAGAATCAAGTCCTCCGGCGAAAGGCTGCTGTCGGCGCTGCCCTTGGTGGTGTGGATATGTAGGTCAAAGATACGAGCCATGACAACATCGCCGATTGTATCGGCGCGGCCCCCTGGGGTCAATGGCGGCGTGTCACCCGGTTAGGGCGATTGCAATGTTGGGATACCAACGATAGGAGGTGGTTCAGGATGGAGATACATTCCCTGACGTGGCGCTCACCCCCATCCTAACCTTCCCCCGTCAAGGGGGAAGGGATTATTGAAACGACGCCCAACGCCGTTCCTGCCGAGTTTGCAACCGGCAACGCCTTTTCTTTCCCGCTTTCATCCCTTGCCTGCCACCCTGGACGAAATGAAGGGCCTAAAATTCTCCATCAAAGGCCCCTCCGGGAGTTGGAAGATAGTTGGCGGCAAGAATTTTAGATTCTTCGCTTTGCTCAGAATGACATTCCGGGAAATGAAAAGCCTTGGGCATCCGCACGGTTCCGGGCTATGTCCGATGGCCTTGGATTGAGTAAAATGGAATAGGCCCTAACGCCTTGGTGAAGAAAATCTCTGATGCCGCTGCCTTGGAAGAATCCATGAGCAACCTGCAAGAACTGGCCCGGCTGTTGCGCCGTTATTCCGTTGGGGACGGGTACATCACGCCGCCGGCCCGGGGCGCCAGTCTTTCCGGCCGCCGCCGGGAAAAGGTTGAGGAGCTGTTGGCGGCCTTGGCCCAAGACCACGACGCCGCGGCAACCCTGGTCTATGGCAACGGCTGTTTCGCCGTCGGCAGATACCCCCAAGCCGCCGATGTTTTCCGGCAACTGCTGGCCGGCAATCCCCAAGACCAGACCGCCCGGTTCAACCTGGCGTTGACCGCCCTGCGCTTGAAACGTCCGGCGGAAACGGCAGCCCTGTTGACTGAAACCCTGGAATTTAACCCCTTGCTGACCCAGGCTTACTACCAGCGAGGCAACGCCTATGATGACCTGGGGGAAACCGAGTTGGCCCTGGCCGACTACGCCACGGCCATTGACCTGGAACCGGACAACCTGCGCGCCCATTACAACCGGGGCATCGTGCTGGCCAAGGCCGGCCGCCATTCCGACGCCGTGGAGCAGTTTTCCACCGTCATCGAAATGCGGCCCGAACTGTCCAACGCTTACCTCAACCGCGGCGCGTCTCTGGACGAACTGGAGCAGCACCCGGCGGCCATCGCCGACTACCGCCGGGCCATTGATTTAGACCCGGCCAACGTCAACGCCCGGTTTAACCTGGCCCGCACCTGCTACTACCTGGGGCGAGTGGAAGACGCCATTGAGGAATACTCGCAAGTAGTCGAACTTGACCCGCACGACGCCGAGGCGTTCAACAACCGCGGTCTGGCTTTCGACGCCCTGGGCGATTACCGGCAGGCATTGGAGGACTACGGCGTTGCCCTGACGTTGCGGCCCGATTTCGCCGAAGTTTTCAGCAACAAGGGGGCTGCCCTGGAAGCCCTGGGCGACAACGAAGCCGCCTTGCTGGAATATCAGGCCGCGTTGCAGGCGTCGCCGGGCCTGGCCGTGGCCCACTTCAACGCCGCCCGGTTATGCTCAAAGCTGGGCGACCTGGACCGGAGTTTGCGCCACCTGGCCCAAGCCGAGGAATTGGAGCCGGGTTGGCGGGCCGAGGCCGACGAGGACGAACAACTGCAATGGGTGTTGGAAGTTGGCCGGCTGCGGGAAAGAAAAATGGGCCGGTAAGTCCGGCCCCGGACTAGGGGTTGTTGGGCGGTGACGGTTCCAAGTCCGCATCCGGCCCTTCATCGGCGTCCAGCCCCAGGTCGTCCAAGTCGTCGGGCGGGAACCTGCCGTCGGCAGCCCGTCGCCGGCGCACTATCACGTTATGCGCCACCACCAACGCCCCCAGACCCGTCAATGCCAGCGTTTCCTGGAGCGGGTAGCCCATCAGTGGCCCCAACGCCGAAACGACCACGAAACAAACCGTAACTCCTACGGCGGAGCGGTAAGGCGACTTCCAGGCGACCACCACCGCCAGGAACCCGGCGCCAATGGCCAGTAGTCCCAGCAGGTCTGCCACCACCGCGGTCACGCCCAGCAGAGTAGCCATGCCGTCGCCGCCCTTGAATCCGGTGAAGATGGACTTCCAGTGGCCCGCCACCGCTCCGCCGCCGGCCAGCACTACCAGCGGCCCCGGCAAGTCCAGCAGTCCGGCGATAAACACCGCCAGGGCGCCCTTGGCAACGTCGCCGGCGAACACCATTACCCCGGTGCGGCGGCTGATGTTCCAAAAGACGTTGGCCGTCCCCGCCTGCCGGCTGCCGGTGCTGAAAATATCCACTCCACTGAAACGGGCGGCCAGGTGAGCAAAAGGCACCGACCCCAAGAGGTAGCCAATGAGCAGGGCCGCCAGCAGTTTTTGCAGAAGTTGGAAGTCTTCGATTAACATTCTTGAATCATCGCGGTTACCGCCGGGAAACCCATCCACCCGTCAACCGCCCGACGTGGAGCAGATTGTCCGCTATTATAGGCCAGAAGGCGCAACAATTCCTAGCGAGTTACTGTCATCAAAACCAACAGGTTATGTTGACTGGATATTCGCCCATCTTCCAGCCGGCTCACCCATGCCCGACGCCAAGCAAAAGGAAACGGTGAAACCATGAGCGAACCCCAAGGCCCATTGGCCGGAATGGTTGTCCTCGACCTGACTCAAATCATGGCCGGCCCGGTCTGCACCATGCTGCTGGCCGACCTGGGGGCCGATGTTATCAAGCTGGAAAAGCCCAACGGCGGCGACGACACCCGCCGCATGGGGCCGCCCTTCGTCAACGGTTGGGCCGCCGGATTCCTGGCCCTGAACCGGAACAAGCGCAGTCTGGCCTTGAACTTGCAATCGGAAGAGGGCCGGCAAACCTTCTATCGCTTGTTGGAACGGGCCGACGTAGTGGTGGAAAATTTCCGGCCCGGCGTCATGGAACGGTTGGGCTTGGGCTACGATTCCCTGTCCCAGGCCAAGCCCGGAGTCGTTTATTGCGCCATTTCCGGGTTTGGCGGCACCGGCCCCTACCGCGACCGGGGCGGCTTTGACCTGGTGGCCCAAGGCATGAGCGGCTTGATGAGCATTACCGGGTTCCCCGACAGTCCGCCGGCCAAGGTAGGCGTTCCCATAACCGACATTTCAGCCGGATTCCTGGCCTGCAACGGCATTTTGAGCGCCTACATCCATGCCCTCAAGACCGGGCAGGGGCAGCTGGTGGACACATCCCTGCTGGAGGCCGGCATCGCCTACACCATCTGGGAATCGTCGGGCTACTTCGCCAACGGCGAAATCCCCGGGCCGCTGGGTTCGGCGCACCGGGTTTCCGCCCCATACCAGGCGCTCCGCACCGCCGACGGTTACATCAACATCGGGGCGGCTACCCAGAACACCTGGGAGCAGTTTTGCCGCGCCGTGGGGCTGGAAAGTCTGGTTGAAGACCCGCGATTCAAGCAGCCGGGAGACCGCAAAGCCCGCGAGTCCGAATTGGCTGCCCTGCTGGAAGAGACTTTGAGCCGGCAGACCACCGCCTACTGGCTGGAAGTCCTTGACCGCGCCGGGGTGGTGGCCGGCCCCATCCTCAACATGGCCCAGGTGTACCAGGACCCCCACGTGCAGGCCAGGAATATGGTGGTTGACCTGGAAGACCCGGAGGCCGGCTTGCTACGCCACATCGGAATCCCGGTAAAGCTGTCCGCCACTCCCGGGACGGTACGGCGGCGGGCGCCGGCCCTGGGGGAACACACGAGGGAAATACTGGCCGAATCGGGGTTTACTTCCCAGGAAGTCGAGGACTTGCTAGCCTTGGGAGTGGCAACGGAAGGGTAGGGAAACCCCTTACGACATCCCCCGCCATTCCGTGCCGTCGGTTACGGTCAGGAAATCTTCGATAAGCCGGGGAGCGGAGGCTATGACGCTGGGCGTATAAAGCGTTGAGGGGTTGCCCTGCTTGTCCACCACTTGGCCGCCGGCCTCCCGCACCAACAGCAGGCCCGACGCCACGTCCCACGCCGACAGGGAATGGTGGAAGTAGATGTCCAGCCGTCCGGCGGCGGCGTATGCCAGGCCCAAGGCTGCCGAACCCATCAGCCGCATACCTTGAATGTCCGGCCACAGCCCCCGAATCATGTCCAGCGCTATGCCGGCCTTTTCGTCCACATAACCCAGGTCGAAACCCAGAATGGCCTCCCTGACTTCCTGACGGGAAGAAACGGTCAGCCTTTCGCCGTTGAGGAAAGCCCCCTGTCCTTGTTGGGCGGTGAAAAGTTCGTCCATAAGCGGGTCATAGGTGACGCCCACCACGATGTCCGCGCCTTTGGCCAGGGCAACCACCAGGCAGAAATGGGGGATTCCCTCGGCGAAATTGCGGGTGCCGTCAATGGGGTCAACCACCCAGGTATAGTCGGATTCGCCGGTGACCGGCTCCGATTCCTCGGCCAGGATGCCGAATCCGGGGAACTCAGTCGTCAGCAAGTCCAGGATGGTCTTTTCCGAGGCCAGGTCAACGTCGGTTACGATGTCCGCCCGGCCCTTGAAACTCACCTGGTTATCGCCCTGAAATCGGCTGCTGACCAGAGCGCCACCTTGCCGGGCGGCGTCAACGCAAACCTCCAGCACGGAGCGGCCGGAAAGGGAAATGGGTAAAGGTTCGGGGGCTGGTTGAGTCATAGACCTACCCTCGGTTGGCGATTGGGCATTGCGAGGCCGTTCCGTGCCTGGAATTTCCGGATTCCGGCCCCGTATCAAGTACGGGGTGACGTTCTTTCGCTGGAATTACGGAGGGGATGCAAGAATTGTCACGGATGATGTGGACGGCACACCCTACCGGACGTAGGAACCCAGCCCCATCTTGTCGTAAACCTCGTCCACCGTTTGCTGGGCGATGGCCCTGGCCCGCTGGCCGCCGGCCTCCAGGATTTCCTTGACGAAATCGGGCCGCTTTTCGTACTCCCGCCGCCGTTCCCGCAGCGGTTCCAGGTAATCGTTGACCGACCCGGCCAGGTGCCGCTTGCAGTCCACGCAGCCCCTTTCCGCCGCCGTACATTCCCGGTAAACGGTCTGGGTATCAGCCGGCGGCGTGAAAATCCGGTGCAGGGAGTAAACATTGCAAACGTCGGGGCGGCCCGGGATATTCCGAGTGGTGCGCTGGGGGTCGGTGAATGCGGCCCGCACTCGCTGGGTGGTTTCTTCCGTCGTGGATGCCAGTTCGATGTGGTTGTCCAGGGACTTGCTCATCTTCTGCTGGCCGTCGAGACCCACGATAAGGGGAGCCTCGGTCAGCTTGGCCTGCGGTTCCGGGAAGGTGTCGCCAAAGCGATGGTTGAACCGGCGCACGATTTCCCGGGCCAGTTCCAGGTGGGGCAACTGGTCTTGTCCCACCGGCACCGTGTCCGCCTTGTAAAGGATAATGTCGGCGGTTTGCAGCACCGGATAGCCAACCAGTCCGTAGTTGACGCTCTCTTCGGTTTCATCCATCTGCCGCACCTTTTCCTTGAAGGTGGGCACGCGCATCAGCCAACCCAAGGGCGTAACCATGCTCAACAGGGTGTGCAGAACCATGTGTTCCGGCACCTGGGACTGGACGAATATGGTTGACTCTTCCGGGTCAACGCCGGCGGCCAGCCAGTCCATGACCATTTCGGACACATTGGGCTGGATGTCGGCCACGTCCTGGGGCGTTTCCAGGGTGGTCAAGGCGTGAACGTCAACCACGGTGTAGATGCACTCATATTCTTGTTGCAGGTCAACCCAGTTCTGCAAGGCCCCCAGGTAGTTGCCCAAGTGGAGGCGTCCGGTGGGCCGCATCCCCGAAAGGATTACCCCCTTGGTGCGGGTCACGTTGTCGGCTGGCGCGACCATAGTTTCTTTCCCTAGTTTATTTTCCTGCAACCCGCAACGACGACGCAAAGATTGGCCGGCTTGCGGGTTGGCAGCGTTGTGGGGATTCCTGAACGGCAGTCTAGCACGGCCCCCCAAACCCTTCAAGGTAAAACCGGCACGAAGCCGGCCAACCCCCGGCGCAATGGCCGGAAAAGCGGGCAATACAATGGGGCCAAAAATCAGGGCCGGAATGTTCAAGTATTCCGGCCCTGAAACCTTGGAGGCGAGTAGAGTTGGCTTAGTTGACCAAGGCGCAGACGGCGTAAACCGTCAGGGTCCAATTGCCTGTCCCGGCTCCTATCCGAGAGGCGCTGGCCATCCACGAACCAGGCACCTGGCCGGTTACGCCCACAGGCCGCGATTCCACGATAGCAACGCCGGCGGAGTCACCGGCCAGGGACGCGCCCCCGGAAATGGCGGCGTGGTCGGCGCTGGCTCCGGCACATTCCGCGCTAACCGTCGCGGTAGTAGCGCTGGGGCTGCTGGTCACGGTCAGGATTTGCAGTTCGGATACGCCCGGTTCACCCTGGATACCCTGGGGGCCGTGGGGGCCCTGGTCGCCCTTGGGGCCGGGAGCGCCGCGCAGTCCGGCGGGGCCTTGCGGGCCTTGCGCTCCGGCGGGGCCTTGCGCTCCGGGCGGGCCGGCGGGGCCTTGCTCCCCGGCGCCGGCATCTCCCTTAACGCCTTGGGGGCCTTCGGGACCCTGGGGGCCTTGCGGGCCGGCGGGGCCTTGCGGACCGAGGGGGCCGGTGTCGCCCTTGGCGCCCTGGTCACCGATGGGGCCCTGGGGGCCTACCGGGCCCTGGGGGCCTTGCGGGCCGGGAGGGCCGCCGGGGGTTCCGTCCACTCCGGGTTCGCCCTGTTCACCCTGGGGGCCGGTGTCGCCTTTTTCACCCGGTTCGCCCTGGGGGCCGCGCTCACCGCGGGGGCCTTGGTCACCGATAGGGCCTTCCGGGCCTCGGGGGCCGCCGGCGGGACCGGGGTCGCCCTTTTCGCCCCGGGGGCCTTGCGCTCCTCTGGCGCCGTCAGCGCCATTGGCCCCGTCTTGCCCGTCAGCGCCGGCCGGGCCAGCCGGGCCTTGGGGGCCGGCTGCGCCTTGCGGCCCGGTCGGACCCGTCGGGCCAGTCGGTCCTGCTGCCCCAGGCAATCCCTGCGCTCCGGTGCACGCCGTGGCCACCAGTATCAAAGCGACGGCGAGGGCCACGGCACCCATCCACTTTTTCATAACCACATCTACCCAATCAGAAGCGAAGTTCATTTATGTTACCTCCCGCCGGAAAATATACTATGGGCTATTTTATGCGTCAAGTAGCGGCATGGGATTATGCCCCAGCATTTCCTCTGGCAATTTCCTGGTTAGATTTGCCAAATGCCATGACGATTTTTGCCAACAAAGTCTAAGGGTTTTTGCAGTTAAACGCAACCAAAAATACCAATATCGCCGCCGGTTTGTCCGGGATTGCCCTAATCCGCCCGGCGGAATCGGCGGGTTGTCGCCGCGTCGCGCCGTCGTAAACGCCCCATAAACGGTTGTGACAGAAAAATTTTGTGCAAATCCGGGGTGGGAATTGGCCCGTTTTCGCCCGTGGATGCGGGATTGCCGGCCCGCCGGCCAACCTGCCGGCGGGCCGGCCTAACGCAACCCGTCACAGGCCGAGCCATTGCCGTCCCCGTCCAGGCGGTGCGGGTCTTGCTCCGGGCCGCCGGCCGCTCGGTAGAATGTCTGCATCTGCTCTTAGGTATCGAAGTCGCTGCAATCTCGGTCGGGCCGGCGGGGTGGTCATTCAGGAAGGGCATTGGGCCGGCCTCCCCAGCATTTCCGACGAGGAAAGGCCGGCCCGATTCAGGCGATAAACCCGTGGCGGGGCGAGCGCAGGTCGCCAGCATTTTCCCCAGGGCGTCATACTCCCTGGGGGTGGCGGTCAAACCCCAACGACTCTTAATGGCAATCCAGTCGAGGGCGTACACGCACCAATATCCCTTGTCCGGTGGACGCCAATCCTCCGGGCCGCGGGCGCCCTTTCCCCGGTTGGCGGCGGCGGCAGCGGCGGTCAGGTGTCCGGGATAACGCAGGTCATTAGCGTAAGCGCGCTTGCGGTCATAGCTCCAAGACCACCCGCCGGAGCGGTGGGCGTTGGCCAGGGGAACCACGTGGTCAACGTCCAGCTTGGCGGGGTCGGTTACCACCTTTCCCGTGTAGGGGCCGGTCCAGCGTCCGGCGGCTACCTTGCAACCCTTGGGTGACTTGAACGTAACCGGAATTTCCGACTCCGCGATTAGAACTTCCTGCCGAGCGTCCTGGCAGTCCTTATCCTGGTCAACCCAATGACGCCATTCCTTGCGGTCGTACCGGGGCAAGTCGGCCGGAACCGGAGCCACGGTCAAGGGTATGTCCGGCGTTGGCGTTGGCAGTATTGAAACGTCCGGTGTTGGCAGTTGTACGGTGGGCAAGATTCCGGCGGGGGAATCCGGCGCTGCGGTGGGCGGCGGCAAGGGTATGTCCGGCGGTTCTACCGGCATTTCGCAGGCGGTGAACTGGAGGACGATTACAACCGGGACAATGGCCCAAGGCATGAAGAGATTGAGTCTAAACAAATCGGGGCAACCTCCGCCGGTGTTGGCGTATCCGCACTGCAAAAATTGTAAGGGGATGCAGTCGGGACACGCTACGCGGAAGTGTCAGTAAATTTAACCCCGATTCGGTTCAGGCGTAGGTGGGGGCAGACTCCGTTTCGTCGTCGGGGTCTTCGCCCTTGTGGGCCATGACCACGAAGAGCGGGTCCCCCGGCGGGGCATCATTGGGGTTGGCCAGTCCGCCCTGCACCCGGCAGAAATTGCCGGCGTATTGCAGGTAAGCCGCCACCAGGTCCAGGTGGCCCCGGTCGTTGTTGGCCCGCCAGATTCGCACCGCCTTGGTGGGAAACATCCGGTTGGAGAAGGTGACAATGAAAATGCCGTCGTCCTTCAGGATGCGGT
This sequence comes from Dehalococcoidia bacterium, assembly GCA_963665735.1. Classification (GTDB taxonomy): domain Bacteria; phylum Chloroflexota; class Dehalococcoidia; order Lucifugimonadales; family UBA3495; genus CATOSK01. Next base: position 3,356,369 of record OY762444.1, read on the forward strand.
TGACCTGGCGGAAAGTCTCGACGGGGTTGGTCAGGTACTGCACCGACACGGTGATAACCACGGCGTCGAAAGTTTCGTCGTCAAAGGGCAGTTCGGTATCGCGGTTAACGTCGTGGACGACGTAATCGGCCAAGTCGGGGTTGTCGGCCATTTCCGCCGCGTTCAAGCCCAGGCCCACCATGCCGGCCTTGGGATGGCCGGCCGGCCAGTGGGAGCGCCAACTGCTCATGAGGTCCAGGACGTAAGAATCGGCGGGAATGAAGTCGCGAAACAGCCGGCCCACGGTGGCGATTGCCCCGTCGTCTATATGCACCACCTTGCGGGGGTCGGTGTAGAAAATTCGGTCGCTGGACTCGTCTTCCCGTTGAAAGTAATGGGGCGGCAGCGGTTGTTCCGTGGCGGGGCCTCCTCAAATACGCTGGAAAGAAGTTTCGCGTCTGGTTTGGCATGATTGTACCACTTGAAAGCCACCTCCAAACGAAACTCTCCCTGCGCCACGGATATCCGGGTAAGGCAGTTGGTGGGTGCCGGTTTGCCCTTTGGGATGCGATGATTTACCATTTCGCCGGGGATGCCGTTGTTCTTGGCGACGGACTTATCCTATCGGGAGCGGATTATGTCAGAAGAGTTGCTTAGCACCATAGTGATTGTGATAACGGTTCTAACTGTGGGGATTTCATTGGGAGCGTTGTTGGTCACCCTGATGGTACGCCAGGAAAAGAGCGCCGATCAAAGGTTTGACCGGCTGGAAACTCGCATAGATTCAATGGATGAACGTCTCCGCCACCTGGAACAGGGCCAAGCTCATCTTTCCGGCGAATTGTCCGCTCTGAAAGATTTTTTCGTCCACCGGCTTGGGCCGGAATAAAACTGCAACCGAGATTGGGGGAAAGATGTCCACCGACGAAGCCCGCGCCTTGGCAACGGACTTATCCTATCTGGTCTGGAGCGGATTGTGTCGGCAGAGTTGGTTGGGATTATCAGCATCGGGGTAACGCTCCTGGCCGTGGGCATTTCGTTAGGGGCGTTGATAGTAACCTTGATGATGCGCCAGGAAAGGCTCATGGATTCAATGGATGAACGCCTCCGCCACCTGGAACAGGGGCAAGCCCATCTTTCCGGCGAATTGTCCGCTCTGAAAGATTTTTTCGTCCACCGGCTTGGGCCGGAATAAAACTGCAACCGAGATTGGGGGAAATATGTCCACCGACGAAGCCCGCGCCTTCCTGGAACAGACCGGCCAGAACCGGGGTTACACCCTGGAAATGCACCGCATCATGGCCGAGGCCGACCTGGAATGGGCGCAGAAGTACAACGCCTTTATCGAGGCCACCTACACCGGCCAGCGCACCCTGGACCGCAAGACCAAGGAGTTGTTACAAATCGTGGTGGAGGCGGCGCTGCGGGCCGACGTGGAGCAGATTCAGGCCCACGTGCGGGTTGCCTTGCAGGAAGGGGCCACACCGCGGGAGATTCTGGAAGCGTTGCAGGCCGTCATTGCGCCGATGGGAGCCTTGGCTTTCCGGCGGGGCCTGCAAGCCTGGGCCGCCGAAACCGGGTTCGACGCTTAGCCGCCGTTCCCCGGTTTACGCCGGGCGCGGCAATGTGGTTGCCCTTGTGGGATGTACCGTAATTCCGGCGAAAGCCGGGATCCAGAAACGCCCCGCCTGGAACAGCGTCCTTCCTGGCAAAGAATCCTGGATACCGGCCTACGCCGGTATGACGGGTTTGTCCGGTCAGTCATCAATGCAACAGCGACAGACCGTTAGGGCAGCTACATCATCCGCCGCCCGTTTTCGGCGAGGTTACTTTTCCCACTGGACGGGGTTGGTCAGCGTTCCGATGCCCTGGATGGTGATGTCGCAAACGTCGCCGTCCTTCATGTTCTCCGGCGCGCCGTCGGTGCCCATCCACAGCACATCCCGCGGGTGCAGGGTCATGTACTGGCTCATGCGGCTGATGTAGTGGCGGACGCCGAAGATGGCCCCGGACATATTGTATTTGCTGATGAACGTCCCGTTCAGGCTGATGCTGACTTCGCAGTCCTCCGGGTCAATGCCGTCGGTCTCAATCCACGGCCCCATCGGCTTGAAGGTGTCGGAGTTCTTGGCCCGCCAAAGGGTGCGGTCGCCCCGCTGCCAGGTGCGCTCGCTAACGTCGTTGCCGATGGTGTACCCCAGAACGTAATCCAGGGCCTCTTCCTCAGAGACCCGGCGGCAGGTCTTGCCGATAACCACCACCAGCTCCCCCTCGTATTGAAAGACCTCGGTGGCGTCACTGGGAACGATGATGGGGTCGTTGTGGCCGCAAAGGGCGTTGTTGGCCCGATAGCCCACGTCGGCGGCGGGAGGAAAGACGGGTTCCTCACCTCGCTTTTCCGCCATTTCGGTGACGTGCTCCCGGAAGTTGATTCCGGCGGCGTAGAAGGTGGGAGGGATGACCGGCGGCAGCAGCTTTACCGAGTCCAAGGCGTGGCTGTGGTCGGTTCTGGTGTAGCCGTCAAAGGGGTCGCCGGATACCTGGATGACGTTATCGCCCTCGATAATGCCGTAGGAAGGACTGTCGCCGTGCTGAAATCTGCACCACCTCATTGCGGTTGCTCCTTACGTCCAAAGTGGGGGATTCGCGAATAAAACCGACCCTTGCGGGGCGGGCGCCTGTTGGCCCCAATTCTGGCACCAACGGCGGTAGGGGTCAAGGTTGGCGGAATGGACGGCAAGGGCATGGGGTTGCAAAGCCGCGCGGCCCTAACCTGGTCTAACCGCTCATTACCGTCCACCGGCCGCTCATCTGCCAGACCAGGCAGGCCGCCCCGACAATCCCCGGTTCCTCCAATGCGGCGGGAACCAGCGCAAAGTCCAGGTGGCGGCGGCTCATGGCTCGGTCGGCGATTCCCTGGCGTATGGATTCCAGCAGTCCGGCCCGGCGCAAGCCGCGGGTGACGCCGCCGCCCAGCACAATCAAGTCCGGGTTGAACAGGTGCAGCAAGTCGGCCAGCCCGATGGACAGGACTTGGCAAGCCTCTCCCCGCAATTCCAGGGCCAACGAATCGCCGGCGTCGGCGGCCTGGAACACTTTTTCCGACGTGACGGCTGCCGGGTCAAGGGAGGACATCGCCGATTGCGCGTCGGGTTCCGCCAGCCGGTTGCGAGCGTTGCGGGCGATGGCCGTCCCGGAGGCCAGAGCCTCCAGGCAGCCGTAGTTTCCGCACTGGCATTGCGGAGCGTCGGGGCCGTGGTCTATGGTGATGTGGCCCACTTCGGCGGCCATGCCGTGGGAGCCGGCCAGCATATGTCCGTGGTCTATCACGCCGCCGCCGATGCCGGTGCTGATGGTGACGTAAACCAGGGTTTTGGCCGGACGGTTTTCCTGCCGGGCCTGCAAGCCCGCGCCGCAGGTGTATTCCCCCAGGGCGGCCAGGCTGGCGTCGTTGCCGATAAACACCCGTTGGCCCAGCCGGGATTCCCAAACCGATTTCAAGGAAACCCCGTCCAGCGCCGGCAGGTTGGGCGGTTCGTGGAAAGTGCCGGTCTCGGCGTCTATCGGGCCGGCGGCGGCAATGCCGATGCCGGCGATGGGAGAGTCGCCGCACCAGGCGATAGCATCCCTTAGTACGCCTTCCGCCCGTTCCAGCAGGTCTTCCTTGGCCGCCCCGGGGACATTGGGCCGGCGCTCGTCCCAGAGCAGATTTCCCTGTCGGTCAGCAACCGCGGCGCGCACCCAGGTGCCGCCCCAGTCCATAGCGACGGCCAGTTCCGGTGTATCGGGCATCTTTCACCCCGTATTTCCCAAGCAAATGCCGGGCGGTCACTGATTTACGTAGTCCGGCGCGGCCAGCAATTCGTTCAGAGTCTCCCGCAGAGTCTCCGGCGGAATCGGGCCGACGTACTTGCGTTGAATTACCCCCCGACGGTCAACGAAGAACTTTTCCGGTATCCCCTTGACGCCGTAGTCTATGGCGATAACCCCGCCGGCGTCTATTCCGTTGGGGTAAGGAATATCAAACGTCTCCAGGTACTGCCGGGCGTCGCCGGGCCTATCCCAGATGTTCACCCCGACGAACTCCACCGGCTGCCCGGCGTACTCCCGGTAAACCTGTGCCAGCGTCGGCGCCTCCTGGCGGCACGGAGCGCACCAGGACGCCCAGAAGTCCACCAGCACAACCTTTCCCGACAAGTCGGGCAGGGCCAGCGAACCGCTGCCCGAATCCCCGGCAGTCCCTTCCAATTGTAACCGGAAATCCGCCGCCTTGGACGGTTCCCACGCCACCCGGCCAAATTCCTGATTTACGCCCACCCCGGTGGGGCCGTCGCTGCCCAGGGAGGCCCACGCCAACAGCCCCAGCAGCCCCAAGACGGGCGCGGCAACCCCCAGCAAGACCCAACCCCTCAGACCCACGGCTTTAACCCTCTCGGTGGGTTTCCGGCGCGGGCTGGGCTGCGGCCAGCAGGTCTTTTTTCAGCGCGGCCCGGCGGGTCTGGTACTCGGATTCCGGCAGTTGCCCCTGCTGGAACTGGTGGTCCAGGGCCGCCACCTGTTCCACCAGCCGACGACATTCCGGGGTCAGCATGAGCTGCCGCTGCTCCGACGTCAGGCTGGACATCGGGTTGGCCGCCGCCGCGGGAATGTCTTGCCCGTCGGTGGCAGTCCGGGGACGCCGGGCCGCGCCGTACAGCAGCGCAATCGCCAGAGTCGCCCCCAGGGTTGCCGGAATGACCGCCAGCCACAAGCCCACGTCGGTTATCCGCCCCGTGAACCGCTGCCAAAGACTCGGTTGGGGCAAGTTGGACAAATCCAGCAGCACCCCCTGGCCCGGCGGGATTTCCATCCGCTCCCATACGTTGAAAACCGCTCCATCAATTTCAATGGACGGGGCCGGTGTCAGACCGTTGACCCGTATGTTTCCCAGCCGGGCCGGCGTCATTACCCGGAAGGCGTCGGCCCCCTGGAGCAGGTTTTGGCGGTAGGACAGGGAGGTTCCGTCGTAGGGAAAGGCGAAACGGAAGGTGACGTTGTGGCGTCCCGGCTCCACCGGGGCGGTCAGGGCAAACCCGGTGCCTACCGGGATGATTTCGCCGCCCACCAGGTCGGTCTGAATGTCAAAATCGGTGGCGCCGGGCGGCAGCGAAAACCGCAGAAAGCTGAACATTCCGGGGCCGGCGTTGGCCAGGTCGGGAACCAGCGTCCGGTCGCTTTCGTTGGTCAGCGTCACCAGTTCCACCGCCTCCATAACCCTGGCCGACTTTTCCACCTGGCCCAGAATCATCACGTGCTGCTGGACGGAAACAACCCCGATGTCCCGGGTAGATTCGTGCACCGTCAGCGTCAGGTCGTCGGGCCAATTTTCCGGGGCCGTCAGTTGGGAACCGTAACGGTGGCCGGCGTGTTCCACGGCCACGGCGAAAGCCTTATCGCCGCCGGCAAGGGACACGGGAAAAGAAAACGCTCCATCGGAATCAACCACGGCGGTTTGGGTGGTGACTCCCCCCGATTCCCGGTCAAAGGCGTGCAGAAAAACCTCCAGGCCGGGGGGCAGCGTCGCCCCCTCGGTGCCGTTGACCACCCGTCCGGCAAGAGTCGTTTCCTGCTGGGCCGACAGGACACCGCCTCCGGCGAAAGCAGCGGACAGAACTACCGCGGCCATCATAATCAGAAAGGGCCAAAACCCCCTCCCCAACCCTCCCCCTCGTAGGGGGAGGGGGTTTTTTCTGAACCACTCCACTTGCAGAAGAATGGGAGTTTTTTCCGTCGGAGAAAATAACCGCCTCACTCCCGTTACCCCTCCGCCGGGGTTTGGGGCAGGGCGGTGTCGCAGACCGGGCATTGGGTCAAGTCGGGATTCAGGGGAACGCCGCAGCCGTCGCAGGTCTGAAACGGGGGCGGAGGCCGGTAGGTGCGCCGGTTGGGACGCCTTCGCCGCAGACCGCCCCGGCGGAGGTTATGCACTTCCACCGCGATGTGCCATTCCAGGGAACGCTCAACCGACTGGGACGCAGCCAGCGATTGCCGTTGCATCACCCGCGCCATCTGCACCCGGTAATCGTTCCATTGCTCCCGGTACAGTCCTTCGGGGATGTTGCCCAACTGGAACTCCAACTCCAGGGTGCGGATTGCATCCTGTATGGAATCCAGGGTTGGGTCATTTTCCGGTTCTCGTGACGGTATAGGACGCAGGTAAACCCTCGCTGCCCGCGGACGGGATGCCAGGAAGGGATAAATTACTACCCCGATGCTGAGCAGGGCCAGGGCTATCCCGATGAAAATAGCCATGACAGTCTAGGCCCGGCCCGGTTCGGAAAACCCGCCGCCCGGCGATTCAACAGTTTGTGCGCCGGCGTCTCTGGCCCGCGCCGGCCTGGTTGCCGGCGATGGAACCGACAGGGACGGTTGCGGCCACAAAGCCACCAGCGTTCCCAGAATCAGCACCGGCCCGGCGGCCCACATCCACCAGGTCATCGGGTTGACCAGGATGCGGAAACCCACCGCACCGTTGGACAGGTTTTCGCTGGGAACCACGTAGAAGTCCTCCACCGGCGTGGAACGAATGGCGGCGCGGGTAGAGGCCATGTCGAAGGAAGGATAGAAGGCCCGCTCGGCAGTCATGGTTTCCAGGAACTGCCCATCCCGGTACAGCCGCACCACCGAATCAAACTCGGTGCGGTCGGGGAACTGGGTCGCTACTGTGCCGACGTATTCCAGCCGGTAGTTGCGGACTTCCACGCTTTCGCCGGGGGACAGCACCACGTCGCGCTGCACGTTGAAAAATGACGTTCCCAGCACCCCCAAAGCAACCATCACCACCGCCAGGTGGACCACGTAACCGCCGTAACGGGGCCGGTTGGCCGCTATCAAACGGAACAGCGCCACCGGGTAAATCTCCCCCACGCTCCGCCGGCGCGACAGCATCCCCCGCCACCATTCCAGGAAGATTCCCGCCGCCACCATAGCGCACAGCCCGAAACCCAGCAGCGGATAGGGCTGGCGCATTCCCACGGCCAGCAGCAGCGCAATCACCACCCCGGCGGCGACGGACGGCCATAACAAGGCGCGGCGCAGGGATGACCAAGTTGCCTGGCGCCAAGGGAGCAGCGGCCCGACGCCCATCAGGAACACCAGGGCCAGCATCAGCGGCCCGTTCACCTGGTCATAGAAGGGCCGGGCTACGGTAATTTCCTGCCCCGACGCCGCGCGGGAAAGCAGCGGATAGACCGTCCCCCACAGGGTAACGAAAGCCACCCCCAGCAGCAGCAGGTTGTTGACCAGGAAGGCCGCCTCCCGCGACAGCATGGAATCCAGGTTTTGCGCGCTCCGCAACAGGTTGAACCGCCAGAAAAAGACGGCGAAAGGCACGATGGTTCCCACCGCCAAGAACAGCAGGAACACCCAGCCCAGCGTTGACGCTCCGAAGGAATGTACCGACGGCACCGGCCCGCCCCGGTTCATAAACATCCCGTACAGGGCCAGCGAAAAGGCTGCGTTAATCAGCACGATGTTCCACATTCGGAACATTCCCCGCCGTTTCTGCACCATGATGGAATGGACGAAGGCGGTCAGGGCGAGCCAAGGCATAAAAGCGGCGTTTTCCACCGGATCCCAGAACCAGAACCCGCCCCAGCCCAAAATGGTGTAGGCCCACCAGGAACCCAGCAGCAGACCCGCCGCCAGCAAGACCCAGGTGATGATTCCCCAGACCCGCCCGGTGTCCACCCATTGGTCCCGGGTTTGGCCGGCCAGGATTGCGCCCAAGGCGAAGGCGAAGGGTATGGTTATGCCGATAAGTCCGGCCATCAACGCCGGCGGATGGAAGAACATCCCGAAATGCGTCAGCAGCGGGTTAATCCCCTGCCCGTCCGGGGGAACGATGGACAGCTTGGCGAAGGGGTTGGCCATGAAGGCCATGACTGCCAGAAAGAAGGTCTGCACCAGCATCATGGCGGCGGCGGTGTAGGGCAGGCTTGGCCCCAGCCGGGCCGGGGCGCGCCACAGGGCAATCGCCGCCATGACCGACAGCACAAAGGCGATATACAACAATGAGCCTTCGTTGCCGGAATAAAACGCTACCCAGGTGAATATGTCCGGCATGGCCCGGTTGCTGTGGGCGGCGACGTAGGCCAGATCAAAGTCCCGGTTGATGAAAGCCGCCACCAGGCTGAGGGTGGCGACCAGCAGAACTACCGGCAGCAGGTAAACCGCCCGGCGGGCGCTGACCACCAGTTGCGGGCTGTCCCGCAGCCGCCCCGCCACCGAGCCGAGGCAGGCGTAGGTGGACAGGGCCAAGCCAATCCAGAGCGTAACCGCTCCCAAGTCGCCCATGACTACGATTCCGTCGGGGGTTGGCGGTTCGTTTCCCGGGGCGGGCCGGACTCCCCGGCAAACGGCCCGGAAGCGCCGGAAATCTGCCGGTCAGCCATTTCCAGGTAGGGGTGCAACGACGGGTCTGCGTTGCCAACAGAGTCAACCGACGGCAAAGAATCCGGCCCCGAATCGGTCAATCCGTCAACCGATGTCTGGCTCGAAGAACGGGTCATCGCCCGCAAAGCCAGCAGCCCCGCGGCCAACGCGACCAAGACGCCAACCACCGGAACGCCCCACGCCAGCAGGTTGAAACCCGACTTGGGCGGCGCGGCTATCACCGCCTGGCCGTACCGCTCCGCAAAAAAGTCCAGGATTTCCTGGCGGGTTTCGCCGGCGGCCAGCTTATCCCGCACTATCTGGCGCATCTGCTTTGCCAGCGGCACCTGCGCCTGGTCTATCGTCTCGGCGGGGCAAACCGGACACATCAGCATCCCGTCAATGGCCTGCGCCTCCGCCTCATCGTAACTTCCGGTTGCGTCAGCCGGCGCTACAACCCCCGACGGCGGGTCTGCGGCGTTAGCGGCAGTCTGCCCGCAGGCCAGCCCTCCAACCATCAACAAGACGCCAAACGACAAGAAAAGAGCAAACAATCTCCCCGCTCTCTGCGTCTCCGTGGTGAAACAACCCGTTGACCCAGAGCCACGGAAAGAGCGGGAGATACGCCGAGGGGTTTTTGTTGCAGCAGCCACGTTGCCCCGCCGGGGATACGGCTAGGGACAGGCTGACGGGTCCGCCCCTTGGAGACAGTTAACCACGTACTCGGAGGCGACGCGCATCTCGTCTTCGGTCAGCAGCTTGGAAAAGCTGGGCATTACCACCAACCCGCCGGCCACCAGGTTTTGTATCCCGTCCACGCCCAACTCAACCACCACCGGGTCGGTCAGGTCGGCCGGCAGCGCCGGGGTATAGCCGTAATCGTCAATCATCCGTTGCAGCACCGGGCCGTCTCCCCGTCCAGCGACGCCGTGACACATGGCACAGTTAACGTCAAAAAGGTTCTGCCCCACGTGGGCAACGCCGGCCGTGGATTGAGGCGGCGGATACCACGCTACGGCGGTGTCCGGCACGCTCAGCCGGGGCGGTTCATGCGCCTTGTACGACTGCTGGTAGTGCATTTCGTAAAAGATGTCCAGCGGATACGCGCCCTGGGCGCACCCCACGGTCAGCAGCAGCGCGAACAGCAGGGCCAAGCCCAGCAGTCCCCGGCGGAACGGGAACCGACTGGCTGGCGACGATTCAATTTTGGGAAAGACTTTTTTCATCATGTCAAAGACGGTTGTTGCGGTTTCACCTGGCGGGAATGCGGGCATGGGCGTCAGGCCGGGCTTTCCCGCTTGATGTCCACCGCCCCGGCTTGGTTCAGCACGTTGGCAACCTGGTCGTGTTCGGATTCTTCCGCCTGCACCAGCACCCCGATATGGCCGTCGGTGATGCGGGTATCGTACAGCCCCATCTTGAACTTGGGCAGCCGCGACTCGAAGATTATCCCCAGCACCGTGAACAGGATGGCCCCCAGCATCGTCCCTTCATAGCTGACCACCGCCATCGGGGGCAGGGACAGAATCGGCTTGCCACCCGTCACCAACGGGTAGGCCACCTGGGTCATGGAAGTCAGCAGGACGCCCGAAGTCAGCCCCAGCAGTCCCCCGATGAAGGGGAACAGGTACAGCCGGTGTTTCTCTTCCCGCTCCCCGAAAGCCCCTTCGGGATAGGGAGCGTCGGTCAGGAAATCGAAGTCCGTTTCCTCAACGCCGGATGACCGGAGTCCGTCGCCGGCGTCGGCTGCGGCGTTGGGGTCGGTGAACAGTCCCAGAATCGGGCGTTTAGCCATGACTTACCTCGGTCAACGATTAGGTCTAATCTTCCCGGAAGGTGGCGGGAACGGTGCGCCGCCCCACCTGCACTTCCGTGCGGAGGAACTCGCCCTCCTTGATGTCATATAACGGCACTAACGGGAACACCCGGCTGAACAGCAGCATCAACATGGTCACGAAGGCAAAAGTGGCCCCCACAATCAGCGCCTCGGCCGGCGAAGGAACGTAACTGGCCCAAGTGAAACTGAACAGGCTCCGGTTAGCCAGCCCCGGCACGATGATTATATACCGTTCCAGCCACATCCCGATATTCACCGATATACAGGCCGCCGACATAATCCACAAATTGCGCCGGGCCCAGCGGGTCAGCCACAGGGCCACCGGGATAAAGTAGGTAGTCACCACGAAAACAATTGTCCAGCCGCTCATCGGCCACTGGTAGAACTGGAAATCCCGGACGGCGATTTCGTCGGCCTCCCGCCCGTAAATCCCGAAAATAACTTCCATCACGAAGAAGTAGAACCAGCCAGTCGCCACCACCACCAGCAGCCGGCCCAGGGCGTCAATGTGTTCGTGGCGGATGTAGTCCTGCCAGCCGTAGATGTGCCGCAGGATAATCATTACGAAGGCCACGGCGGAGACGCCGGAGTGCACCGCGCCCACCACGAAGTAGGGGGCGAAGATGGTCGAGTGCCACGACTTGACCGCCACCGCCATGCCGAAGTCCCAGGACACGATGGAATGTACCGACACGAACACCGGCAGAATCAGCGCCGACAGCAGCACCCCGGCGATGATTTGCAGCTTCCACTGCCGGGGGTTGCCCTCCCAGCCCAAGGCCAGGAAGCGATAGGCGGCGTGGAAAATCTGGTCAGTGGACGACGGGTGCTCGCTGTTCGCCACCTTGTCGGCGTAGCGGTCGCGCAGCACGGCGAAGTCGGGAACCAGCGCAATCAGCACAAACAACGTGCTGGAAGTCAGGTAGGTCAGAATGGCCGACGGGTCCCAGACCAGCGGGGTGCGGATGTTCGGCCAGATGCCCCGCGCAAAGTCGTAGGGGAAGGCCCAATACAGGATGCGCCACGGCCGGCCCGTATGGATGATGGGCATAATCATGGCCGTCATCAGGGAAAAGATGGTCAAGACCTCGGCGGCGCGAGTGGCAGGGCGGCGCCATTCCGCCTTGGCCAGCCGCAGAATGGCCGACAGCATCACCCCGGCGTGGGAAATGCCAATCCAGAACACGAAGTTGGTGATAAAGAACCCCCAGACGATAGGGCGGTTCAATCCGGTAATGCCCAGGCCCCGGTCAATCATAATGCCGATGGTGATGGCGGCGGCCAGCACGATGGTAGCCAGAAAGCCGACCACGGGCCAGAACCACCGGGGCGTCTCCATGATGGAGTTGAGCAAGTCCCGGTTTATTTCGGTGGGAGTTAGGGCTCTACCTTCCTGCATCGCAGGCGACCCCCGTAAAAATCCGCGTTGGCGGGAATGATAGCCGCATTGTTGGATTGCCCATTAGATTCATTCCGGCTTGGCCAGCACCAGGTACTCGCCCCGGAACAGCGGGCGTTTGTCCTGGTACATGGCCCCTTCCTTGACTTCCCACACCGAAATGAGGGGGAACAGCCTGGCCGCGGCCAGGAACACCAGGGCCGCCATGCCGACGCCGCCCACCACCATGAAAACGTCCCACAAGTCCGGGAACACCGGCGGCGGAACGCTGGTCATGCCCAGGGCGTAAATGTCCCCGGCGTTGAAGGCGGCGACGAACATCCGCAGTTGGAACAGCAGGTTGCCGCAAAGGATGGACAACCCGGCCAGCGTCGGCCCCCAGTCCGACTTGCGGAGCGGATTCCAGATAAGCATGAAGAAGGGCAGGAAGAAAATCAGGATGACGTTGGCCCAGAAAATCCCGGTATAGGACTCGAAAATCAGGTATCTAATGAGGTTCTGCTCGGTTTCCAGCCGCCCGTACCACATGGTTATGAAAAAGGCGAACAGGTGGTACGTCCACAGCAGGGTCAGGCCCAACTGCACCTTGCTGGCCGACCAGAAGGGCGACAAGCCGATGTAATTGGAGTAGCCGCCCCGCCGGCGCAGGATGAAAGCGATAATCAGCGTCAGGGATATGGCCGACTGGAACCCGGTCACGGTGTAAAGCGGCGGCAGAATCGAGTCCTTCCAGCCGGGAATGAGCGACATAGCGAAGTCGGAAACGATGAGGAACTGGACGAAAATCAGCATCATAAAGTACAGCCCGCCCAGGTAAGCCAGGCTGACCTTCTGCCGGTGCCACTGCCGCTTGGTGCCGTACCAGTGGCCGGCCAGTTTCCGGTACAGCGCGCCGCGGAATCCCGTCGCCGTGTGCCGGGCCTCGGCCATGTCGGGCAGCGCCGACAGCCACAGCAGGGCCAAGGCCGCCACCGCCAGGCACACAATCCCCAGGAAATTCCACAAATGCGGCGCGCCAAATGGCACTTCCATCCAGATGGAACGGCGGATGACCAATTCCCCGTGGGAATCCGGGCCGAAGTTGGGGTTGCTGATGGGCGGCAGGATGTAAATTAACGGAATATAAAGGATGACGTTGAGGACGCCGCACAGGGCGAAAAGTTCGGCGATGCGGGAAACCGGACGACGCCAGTGGTTCTTGGTAATGCGGAAGGCGACGGCGAACAGGGGCGCAGAGCTGGTTACCAGGAAAATGAAGGAAAAGACGGCGACGTAGTAGCCCCAGGCCGAGTAGTTGCCGAAGCCGTCCGTCACCCAGCGCATGACGAAACCGACCACCGCCAGCACGGCCAGCGCCTCCGCCGCCAGAGTGACCAACCGCAAGGCGCGGGAACTGGACTGAGCCTTTTCGGCCACGTCCCGGGTGACCTGCCCCTTGTCGGGCAGCACCCACATATCGGCGGGGTAATGGGCCGGTTCAGAGTGGCTAGACATTGGTATTCTTTTCCAGCGGGAATTGGTCTATCTGCTTCAGGTAGATAATGCTGGGGCGGGTCGCGCCCTCTTCCATCAGGCGGTAGCCGCGGGTTTCCCGTTCATATTCGTGGTGAATATCGTGGGTATTCACGTCGTCAAAGTAGGGACGAATATGGGAGTTGGCGTCGTTCTGGTCGCCGAAAGTCAGGGCGTTGGTGGGGCAAGCCTGCACGCAAGCCGGAGCGTAGTTGCCCTCCAGCAGTTTCTGGTCGTCAAGGCGTTGGCCCCCGGCCCGTTCCACCTGAAGTTCCCCGCGCCGGAGTCGCTGGACGCAGAAGGTGCATTTTTCGGTGATGCCCCGGGTGCGCACGGTAACGTCCGGGTTTAGCTGGTTCTCCATGCGGTCCGGCCAGTGGGGATGCCAGAAGTTGAAGAACCGGGCCTGGTAAGGGCAGTTGTTGATGCAGTAGCGGGTGCCGACGCAGCGGTTATACACCTGGACGTTGAGGCCCTGGTCGTTGTGGTAGGTGGCGTAAACCGGGCAAACAGGCTCACAGGGGGCGTTTTCGCAGTGCTGGCAGAGGACGGGGATAAAGCGGGCTTTGACGTTGGGGTATTGGCCTTGCCAGTAGCGTTCGATGCGGATCCAGGAGTAGGTACGGCGTTGGAGGAAGAGGTCTTTGGTGTTGATGGGGAGGTTGTTTTCGGCCTGGCAAGCGACGACGCAACCGTTGCAGCCGGTGCAGCGGTCCAAGTCAACGACCATGCCCCATTTGTGGTCTATGCGGTTAGTAACCATATATTCCTACCTGGAACTCCGTTTAGCGCCTTTGGTAAATCGTCCTCTATCTTAATTGGAAGGTGAAAAGCGGCCTGGAACTGACCACCGGCCCACCAACCACTATTTAATGGCTGCCATTGGGCGAAACGGTCTTGATAACTTCTTCGCCGGGGTTGTTGTCAATCTGGTTGCCGACTTCGCGGTTGGTAAAGGTTCCCTCGAACTTGGCGACGCGGACGCTTTGGCCGGTGGCGGAAACCTGTACCCGGTTGGCGGCCCAGGCCAGGGCGCCGGTGTTGGCCACTTGTTGAGTGGGGAGGATGGACAGGATATTGGAACTGTCGCGCCAGTCGCCGGTCTGGAAAGTATCGTTGCCGTGGAGGCGGCCCTGGCCCAGGGGAACGGCCACCACGTCGGGGGGCATACCCGGGTTGGGGTAAACCGGGGCGTGAATGGATCCGGCGGCGGATGAAACCTGGACCACATCGCCCTCCCGCAGTCCCTCGGACTTCATGCGCGACTCGTTCATCTCCACCCAGGTCTGCCAGGCGATGGTGGTCAGGGGATCGGGGACGCCCTGGAGCCAAGGGAGATGGGAATTGCGCCCGTCCAGCAGGGTGTTGTGGGCGAAGGGAACGAGATAATAGCCGTCGCCGGAGTAGGACGGGGCGGCGGCCTTGGCGGCGATTTCGTTGTAAAGCCCGTTGCGAGGCGAAGGCCGGGGGCCGGATTGGGACTCGTCCCACCAGCCGCCCTGCCGGAGCAGGTTGTTCCAGAACTCGGCGGCGTCGGCGCCGGAAACGGAACCGCGATTCATGGCGAAAAGGGCGTCGGAGGACTCGCGCAAAGCGTCTTGCAGGGAAGGCCAGGGCAAGTCCCGGTCACGGCCGGCTTCCTGCCCCACGGCCAGCAGCAGGTCGCTGAAACTGCGGGGGTCGAGGTCGCTCAGGGGGTTGACCACCGGCTGCTGGAACCCCAGCACGGCATAGCCGGGGCCGGGGTCGGGAATGTCGCTGCCCCAATCTTCCAGGTAATTGCGGTCGGGCAACACCAGGTCGGCCATGACGGTGGTATGGTCCATGAAAGAAGAGAAACTGACGGTGAAAATATCGTCGCGGTTCAGGGCCTCCCGCAGGCCGAAGGGAGGCAGCCCGTAAACCGGGTCGGCGTTATGCACCATGACCACGCGGGTCTGGCCGGAGTTGATGCGGTTGACGGCGGAACTCCAGTCGGCAACCGTGGCGACGCTGGCCTTGGCGGGAAGGTCGGGCAGCGGGCTATCGGGATTGAATCGCAGACCGCCGGCGGCGCCCACGCTGCCCACCAGGTAGTTGAGGGCGTAGATGGCTTCCAGGTTGAACAGGCCGTTGGAATGGGCCGCCGCAGTGTCGCCGCCCAAAGCGATGGCCGGCGTATGGCCGGCGAAGTCCCGGGCCAATTGGCGGATGTAATCGGCGGCGGAGTGTCCGCCCAGCATCCCGGCGGGAAGGTTGAGCATCGGCCCCACCTGTTCGGCGGAGAAAGCGGCCAGGGCATCGGCACCCCGCCCGCCGGTAAGGGCGTCCACGTCGGCGGCAGGGGCTTGCAGGTTTTCGGCGATGATGGTGTGGGCCAGGGCCAGGGCCAGATAGCCTTCCAGTCCCGGCGGGATGGGCAGCCACTTGTCAGCGTTGGCGGCAGTGAGGGAAAAGCGGGGGTCAACGTGGACGTGAGTGCCGCGGGTTGAACGTCCCGGCCCCTGCCGGAAGTCGCCGTAGGCCCGGGACCAACGGGTAGGGGAGGCCCAGGTAGAAAGGAAGTCGGCCCCGAAGGACAGGAGGTAGTTGGCGTTGGCGATATCGAAGTCGGGCAGCAGTTCCTGGCCAAAGACGTTGTTGACGGCGGCCCGGTAGGTGGCTTGGTCGAGAGCCTCAAAACCCAGGTGGTGGCCGTTAAAAGCGGAGGCGAACTTGGAGGCGATAAGGCCGGGGTGGGCGCGCAACGGCTCGGTAATCAGCAGGAGGCCGTCGCCGCGGGTCAAGAGTTCGGCGGACAGGGCATCCAGGCCCCGCTGCCAGGTGGTAGGGGTGAAGGAATTGGCGGAACCGCGGGGGCCGGTGCGAACCATCGGGCCGGGGATGCGGTCGGGGTGGTAGAGGGCTTGAAGTCCGGCGTCGCACCGGGCGGACTGCTTGCCCATATTGACCGGGTACATGGGGTTGCCCTGCACCTTCTTCGCGCGGCCTTCCATGACCCGGACGAGGACGCCCTCGCTGGTGGGACAGCACCGGCAAAGGGTGGCGTACCAGTTATCCCGGCCCTTGACCAGGTCTTCCGGCTGCTGGGGGGGACTTTGGAGGCGCAACTCTTGCCGGTCTTCGCCGAAGATGTTGCAGCCCACCGCTCCCACTGCGGAGAGGCCGGCCCAAGCCAGGAAATTGCGCCGAGTCAGTTTCATTCTATAGCGCCTTTATCGTCCGTTAAACGCCGGTTACTTGTGACAAATGGTGCAGTCGGTGGCTACGTTGAGTTCCCGGTGGCAGTCCAGGCAGGTGCCCATGCGTAGGGACTGGCCTGGCATGGGTTGGACTTCGGTCATGGCGGCCACGTCGCCGTGGCAGACGGAGCAGGTCTGGCCGGTTTCCATGGGTAGTTGCAACGGCTCTTCCGGGCCGATGGGGAAGGTGGCGGTACGCGGCTCGCCGGTGGTCATAAAGCGGATGTGGGCCTCGTGGACGAAGCGCACGTGGTCGGGGAGGCGGTGGACGCGCTCCCAGTTAATGGGGTTGCCGTCGTTGTAGCGGTCAACCACGCGTTGGACTTCGGACAGGTTGACCTGGGTTGTGCCGGCGAGCTTTTCCGAATTTATCTGGCCGTGGCAGAAGAGGCAGTTTTCCACGGCGGGAACAGTGGCGGCGGCGCCCTTGGTCACGTTGCGGTGGCAGAACTCGCACTGGATACCCATGCCGCCCTCTTCCGGCGGGCCGGCGTGGATGGTATGGGGGAAGGCTATCGGCTGGGGCGGCGCGTTGGCCAGGCCGAAGGGTGGGTTGGAAAACCAGGAAATGGCTATCACCACCACCAGGAAACCGACGATAACGGCAATAATCCCGCCGACAATGGCCAAGGGGAGTATTTTGAGGTTGCTGGGAAACATCTACCTGAATATCTCTGTCCGGTGGCGGCTGGCGGGGGCGCAGGGTCGCGCACCCCGGCGGCTGGTCACAATTACCGTCATACGAAGAAACGATTCCAGAAATTATTGAACATCAGCGGCGTAAAGAAGCACGCCGAAATGAACAACACCAAGGCAATGGCGATGCAGATAAGGCCGATAATGGTCAAGGGCAGTCGGAGCCGGGAGAGGGCCGGCGGGTAATCGCCGGTGGCTACCCCGGAAGGGATGAAGGCGTGGGCAATCATCATGCAGAAGGCGAAGGTGATTACCAGTGGGAAGAACACCCAGAGGAGGGTCAGCCAGGTATGGAGATTGGCCCAGTCGGCGCTGGTCAAGGCGTTGGGGTCTGTAAGAGGCATCGTTTGGTCAGTCCGCCGCCTGGTGGTTTATAGTCTTGATGGCGGCTAGGGACTAGCCGCGATATGGCCCGAAAACCGGGCCTGGCCGGAAACCTAGTGAAAACTATCACAACGTCTAAGGGGTGTCAAGGAAAAAGGGTGCGATAATCGTTGGGGTCAACAGGGAAACCATAGCCTGGGGGAAGGGGCGGCGGATGGGTTCGCAACGCAGGACTAAAGGGAGCCAGGGAATGAATTGGGCGCAATTTAAGCAAAGTGACCCGGAGTTGGCCTACCTGGGAGAGGATGCGTTTCGGCGGGCCGGGCTGGTGTTGGTGGGAACGCTGCGGCGGAACGGGTGGCCGCGGATTTCGCCGGTGGAGCCTTTGGTGGTTGAGGGAACGCTGTACCTGGGGATGAGCTGGCGTTCCCGCAAGGCGTTGGACTTGCTGCGGGATGCGCGGATTACGGTACATAGCGCCGTTTGCAATCGGGACGGCTCCGAGGGGGAGTTCAAGCTGTACGGGCGGGCGACGGACGTGGAATCGGCGGAGGACAGGAAGGTTTACGCCGAGGCGTTGTACCGGGAGTTGGGGCACGAACTGGACCCGGCGGAGGAGTTCCACCTGTTCGCGGTGGACATCGAAAGCGTCGGTTACGTGGTGATTGAAGGCGGGGAGCAGAAAGTGAAAGTCTGGCCGGCGTAATGGGCCGGGTTTAGTCGTTAATCACTTCGCCGCAGTGGGGGCAGAATCGGGGGCCGGAGCGGGCGCGCTCGACTTCCAGCAGGAAGCCGGACCCCAGGATGCCGGCGGGGAGGGCGAAAATGCCGATTCCCATGACGGCGATGCCCCCGGCCAGCAGGCGGCCTACCGGGGTAACCGGGAAAACGTCGCCGTAGCCCACGGTGGTCAGGGTTACAATCGTCCACCACATGGCCGCCGGGATGCTGGAAAACCCCTCTGGCTGGGCATCCTTCTCCGCGAAGTACATGAGGCACGACGCCAGCACCAGCAGGGCGGCCAGCACCATCAGGACGGTAAACAACTCGTACCGCTTGGCCTGGAGTACGCGGCCTAGCGTCCGCAGTCCGGAAAAGTAGCGGCTCAATCGCAGGAACCGGGCCAGCAACCGGGCCAGCCGCATGGCCCGCAGGTCAACGCCCAGGAACACCAGGTAGAAGGGGATGATGGCCGCCAGGTCCATGAGTTGTATGGGCGAAAAGACCGACTTGACCCGCCCCTTTATCGGATGGGAATATCGGGAGTTTTCGGTGCAGCACCAGACCCGCAGGGCGTACTCAACGGTGAAAATGGCGGTGGAAACGGCCTCGAATATAAAGAAAGCCCGCGGGTATGCCTGGTGAATAACGTCCACCGAGGCCAGAATCAAAGCCGCGATGTTGGCGCAGATAAGGGAGACCAGAGACCAGTCAACGATGCGGCTGACCCAATCGCCCTCGGCGTCCACTTCCAGGATTTGGTAAATCCGTCGCTTCACCCGCGCCATGTTTATATGTTAACGGTTCCAAGGGGCGAGGCAACACCAAAACGGGCGTGGATTACGGCGAAGATGGGCGGCCAGCCGTCGCCCGGCGGCATGGGCATGATTGGCCCGGTTTGCGGCGTTGGGAAAGGGGCGATTATAATTGGGTTCATCAAGGGCGGGTACGGTAAGAAATGACGCAAGGCGGCATCAGTGGTCAGAGGGCCAAACCCAGCGACGGATTAGTTGGCGAATCCCAAGTCCTGCCGGAGGGACTTTCCCCGCAGGACTTGGTGGAGTCCTACCGCAAGATGGTCTTGATTCGCGCCACCGATGAACGGGTGTGGATGATGAACCGGCAGGGGAAGGTGCCCATCGCCGCGTCCAGCCAGGGCCACGAAGCGGCTCAGTTGGGCAGTCTTTTGGCCGCCCAGTTGGACGGCAACTGCTTTCTCTTTCCTTATTATCGTGACCTGGCCTTGAAGATGGGAGCGGGGTTAACCCCCACCCAGGTAATGAAATCGTTTATGGGCAAGGCCGGGGAACCGTACAGCAACGCCCGCCAGTTCCCCTTGCAGGGCGCCGACCTGGAACACAACGTCATCCAGATTTCCAACGTGGTGGCCGCCGGGCTGACCCAATCCGTCGGGTACGCCCTGGCCAGCAAGATGCGCCGTACCGGAACTGTCAGCCTGGTCTATTTTGGCGACGGCGCCAGCAGCCAGGGGGAGACGCATGAGGCGATGAACTTCGCCGGCGTCCACCGGCTGTCGGTGGTGTTCATCTGCGAAAACAACCGCTACGCCATATCGGTGCCCCAGAGCGCGCAAATGGCCATTGCCGACGTAGCCAACCGGGCCGAGGGTTACGGATTCCCCGGCGTGGTGGTGGACGGCATGGATTTGCTGGCCAGCTACGAAGCCACCCGCGAAGGAATCGCCCGCGCCCGTTCCCAAGGGCCGGTGTTGCTGGAAATGAAAGTCGAGCGATTCATGCCCCATACCACCGACGACGACGACCGCCGCTATCGTCCGGCGGAAGAAGTGGAAAACGTCCGCCAGCGGGACCCGGTAGCGGCCTTCGGCGCCTACCTGGTGGAACAGGGCTACCTGAGCCAGCCGGAGGTTGAGGAAATCGGGGCGCAAGCCGCCGTCGCCGTCAACGAAGCCACCGACGCCGCCGACGCCGCCGAACCGCCCGACCCGTCGGAAATGTGGAACCACGTTTACGTTGATTGACCCGATTCCGGGCAGACAACAGGCAACGGGACTTGAAAGTCAAAACAGGGAAAGAAAGCAATGGTGGAACAACGGGTAAGCCGGCTGGAAGGCGCTTATGAGCAAGTGGACTCCCGGCTGGGCGACATTCACGGCGAAGTTGGCGGCCTGCGTTCCGATATGAACGCGCGGTTTAACGAAATGAGAGCCGACATGAACAGCCGGTTCGTTGAAATGAGGAACGACATGAACGCCCGGTTTAACGAAATGGGCGCCGACATGAATGCCCGGTTCGTTGATATGAACGCTGACATGAACAGCCGGTCTAACGACACCAACGGTAGAATCAACACCGGTTACATCATCTTCGGCGCGGCGTGGGTAGCCATGATGGCGACCATTGTAGGGCTTTATTTCATGTGACCATGCCCGTTGGACGGGCTGGCAACGGTGGAGTCTCGCGTTTCTACCTCGGTAAACCCTAACAAGGACAGGCGGCAGGATGGCGGTAAAATCGGTAATCGAGGCAGTCCGGGAAGCAATGTGGGAAGAAATGGCCCGGGATGACCGCGTGTTCGTCATGGGCGAGGACGTGGGCGCGCGGGGCGGTGTCTTTCTGTCCACCCAGGGTTTTGTTGAAGAATTCGGCGCGGAGCGGGTCATTGACACTCCTCTGGCCGAAGCCTCGATTATGGGCATTGCCCTGGGCGCGGCTTTCCAGGGGATGCGTCCCATTCCGGAAGTGCAGTTTTCCGATTTCGTTTGGCCCAGCATCAACCAGTTGATTGGCGAAGCGGCCCGCGTTTGCTACGGCACCAACGGCCAACTGCCCGTTCCCATGACCGTGCGAATACCCTACGGCGGCGGCATCCGGGGCGGGTTGTTTCACTCCCAGAACGTCGAAGCCCACTTTTTCCACACGCCGGGCCTGAAAGTCGTAACGCCGGCCACCCCCTACGACGCCAAGGGACTGCTCAAAGCGTCCATTCGCGACAACAACCCGGTAATCTTCCTGGAACACAAGAAGACCTACCGCCTGGTGCGGGGCGAAGTGCCGGAGGAAGAGTACGTCTTGCCGCTGGGTACGGCGGACGTGAAACGGGCCGGCTCCGGGATTACCCTGGTCAGCTACGGGCTAATGCTGCACTACTGTCTGGAGGCGGCGGAAGAGGTTTCCGCAGAAGGGATTGACGTTGAGGTTGTTGACCTTCGGTGCCTGCGCCCATTGGACACCGACACCATACTGGAATCGGTGAGGAAAACCGGCAAGGCGCTCATCGTCCACGAAGATAACCTGACCGGCGGCGTTGGCGCCGAGGTTGCGGCGGTGGTGGCCGACCAGGCTTTCGAGTACCTGGACGGCCCGGTTACCCGCCTTTGCGGGCCGGACGTGCCTACCATGCCCTTTGCCCTGACCCTGGAAGAAGCCTATATGCCCAACACCGCCACCATCGGGGCGGCGCTGCGCCAACTGGCGGCCTATTGACCCATCCTTTCCCCTTGATGTCTATGGCAGTTCAAGGCTTGACGAAAAGTTACTATGAAGTTGAGGTAAGGTATGGAGGATATGATGGACTGGGGCAGTTGCCCGGAGGTGGAATGTGACCCGGCAAAGTTGGGCGGGGTCTGGATTTTCAAGAACACCAGGTTGCCGCTTTACGCCCTGTTCGAGAATCTTAGGGACGGGGCGACGGTGGAAGAGTTCGTTGAATGGTTCCCCGGGGTTGAGCCATCCCAGGTATATGCGGTTTTGAACCACCAGGTAGAGGCTCTGAGGGCCCGGGTCGCGGTGTGAGGATTTTGTTTGACCACGGAACGCCGGCGCCCCTTCGTCGGCACCTTCCGGGCCATTCCGTTGACACGGCATCGGAAAGAGGTTGGGCGTCCCTCCGCAACGGGAACTTGCTTGACGAGGCCGAAGCGGATGGATACCACCTCCTGATAACTACCGACCAGAATATGCGTTACCAGCAAAACTTTTCCAACCGCAGCTTGGCAGTCCTGGTTATAATGGCCGCCTCTTGGCCCAAGACTCAACCCAACATTGACGCCATCCGAACCGCCGTTGACGAAATGTTGCCGGGAGAATTCAGAGAAATCTCCGTTTAGAAAGTCCTACCCTGAGCTGTGAAAAAACCTTTGGGTGAAAAAATTGGGACGGTAAGATTTGGCCCTGACGATAGAACTTCCCCAAGTCGGCGAATCGGTGGTCGAAGGCACCATCGGCAAGTGGTTGAAACAACCCGGCGACCAGGTGCAGCGGTATGACCCCCTGGTGGAAGTGGTCACGGATAAAGTGACGATGGACTTGCCTTCGCCGGTGTCGGGCAAACTGCTGCGAATCCTGGCCCAGGAAGGCGAAACCGTCCCTATGGGCGCGCCCATCGCCGAGGTGGAAACCGCCGACGCCCCGGCTCCCGCCGGCGAAGTTCCATCCCCCGCCGCGCCTGCACCAGCCGGCGATCCAGCCCCATCCGCTCCGGCACGGCCTGCGGGAACCACCGGCTACCTGGTCAAGGACGTTAGCCCGGTAGGCCCCACCGGCGGCGGTCCCGGCGCCGAACCCGTCCACGAACCGCCGCAACCGGAAACATCCGCCGCTCCCCGCCTCTCCCCGGCGGTGCGCCGGCTGGCCCGGGAAAACAACATTGACCTGTCCCGAATAACCGGCACCGGCATGGGCGGCCGCATTACCCGCGATGACGTGATGCGGGTGATAGACGGCCAAGCGCCGCCGGCCCAACCGACCACCGTTGCCGAACCCCCACCGCCGGCCCCGGAGATTGCCCCGGCTCCCGCGCCGGCTGGCGACGACGAAGAGCATCTGCCCTTGACCCCGGTGCGCCGGATGATTGCCGACGCCATGACCCGCAGCGTCTCCCAGATTCCCCACGCCTGGAGCGGCGTCGAAGTGGACGTTACCAACCTGGTGGCCCGCCGCAGCGCTATTAGGGCCGCTTTTCTGGAACGCGAGGGCGTGGAGTTGACCTACCTGCCCTTCGTTATCAAGACGGTGGTGGAATCCCTCCGCGAAACCCCTACCATGAACGCCAGTTGGGGCGGCGACAAGATTATCCTCAAAAAGCGCATCAACATGGGTATCGCCGTCGCCGGGCCCGAGGGCCTGATTGTGCCGGTCATCCACGACGCCGACCGTTTGAGCATCGCCGGCCTGGCCCGCGCCGCCCGCGACCTGACCCTCCGCGCCCGGGAGCGAAAGCTGACCCTGGACGACGTGCAGGGCGGCACCTTCACCCTGAACAACACCGGCGCCCTGGGTTCCACCACGTCCCAGCCCATCATCAACCACCCCCAGGCCGCTATTCTCACCACCGAGGCCATTCAGAAGCGGCCTGTGGTCATCAACGACGCCATCGCCATCCGCTCCATGATGAACGTCTGCCTGTCCTTCGACCACCGCATCAACGACGGCGCCGAAGCCGGCGCCTTCCTGCAATCGGTCAAGCGTCGGCTGGAATCCATTGACGGCGACACCCCGATTTACTGACCCATCAATACGAATGACGGGCGGTATCTGCCAAGTCATGTCCCTGGGCCGCGTTGAGTACCGGCAGGCTTGGGACTACCAGGCTGCGCTGGCCCAGGCCGTAGCCGACGGCACTCGCCCCAACGCCCTGCTATTCCTGGAACATCCCCACGTTTACACCTGCGGGCGTTTGAGCCAGGACGGTCACGTCAAACTGACCCCGGAAGAGTTGCGGCAACAAGGCATTGCGCTGGTGGAGACTGACCGAGGCGGACAAGTCACCTACCACGGGCCGGGGCAATTGGTGGCCTACCCGGTGGTGAACCTCAAAGGCTGGGGCGGCCCCCTCCAATATGTGCGGACGCTGGAACAGGTAATAGTCAAGACCCTGGCCGATTTCGGAATATCCGCCCGCCTTAACCCCGGGCTGACCGGCGTATGGGTGGACGACGCGAAAATCGCCGCCATCGGCGTCAAAATCAGCCGCGGCGTCGCCTACCACGGCTTTGCCGTTAACGTAAACGCCGACTTGAGCTATTTCGCCAACATCGTCCCCTGCGGCATCAGCAACCTGGAAGTAACCTCCATCCAACAACTGCTGGGCCGCCAAGTAGCGTTGGAAGAAGTAGCTGAACGCGCCGCCCACCACTTCGGGGAGGAGATGGGCCTGGAGATGGAAGGAATACCCTGCTATCCTCCCGCCGCTTCCAGCGTGTAGTCCGCGTGGCGAACCGTGAAATCCAGCCGGGCGGTGGAAGGGTCGTATTCCATGAACCAGTTGTTGACCACATTCCGCCCCAGAATAGACGGCAGCCCCTGGGTGTTGGCGTAAGGACTTGCGATAAGAACGCTGACCATGTAACCCCTGGTGCGCGATTCGTCGGCAAAGGTCAACAACGCGGTTTCACGAAAATACGTTGACCTCCCGCCGATTCCCCTCGTTAACATTCTGTTCCCGAGAGCATCAAACGGAATCCCCAGCGATCCGGCATCGTCGGAATGGAGGCAAGTGTTGCCCGCCCCGGTATCCAGCAGAAAAAGCGCCCGGCCTCCCAAGTGCAACCGGGGAAAGTTAACGTAGCAATCCACGAATGGCCGCCCCAGGTCATCGAACTCGCCCCGAATCACAGAATCAGCTCGGGCGGGTCAGTGTCCATGAATTCCACCACGACTTTTTTCCGTAATCCCCGGTTCTCGGCTTCTTCCAGAACGGCATCCATCGAGTCTCCGACGGCAACCACTCCATCGAGGCCCATAGCCACCCACTTGTCCGGGTACTTGTGCAGCAGAGAGGGTTTCTCCCGCCAAAGACGGTCCACCATCTGTCGAAATTCCCTCAGACCTTCGTTAATCGCGGCCGGCCCGCCCGCTTCCTCGATAATCTTCATAACCTCCGCTTCACTCAACAGAGGTTCCGAGTCGTTGTGTGGACTCATCAATGCTCTCCCTTGCCGCCGGAAAATTTGCGGGTTGTTGAACTGGTATATGCGATCATAGCACCAAATCGTTGTTTGTCGGCGCATAAACAGGAGTCACCCATGGCAACAAAAGACGTAGAGGACGCAATCCGTCACGTGAGAAGGGTTATAGCGGATAGCTGGAACTTGGCATCCGGCAACGAAACCCGCACCCGCTATATGCTGATTGACCCCATAATCGCTTCCTTGGGGTGGGATACCACCGACCCCATTGAGTGCATAGTCGAATACGAACGCGGGCAACAAAGTCGGGTTGATTATGCACTATTCGACGGTAACGCCGAACTTGTGGTACTCATCGAAGCGAAAAGCGTGGGGAATTTGCCCTTTGTCCCACGCGACGAAAGACACCGAGATTATTGGAGAGGGAGTTATAAATCCCTTCCCGAATACCTAATGGCTTCAACGCGTCCTGATAGACGTTACGAAGTTCAGCTTAGAGACTATGCCCGAGGTTTCAACCGAGGCATCGGTGTGCTTACTGATGGTGAATCGTGGAATTTGTACGACCTCGAAAAGACGGGCAGGATTGACAGGAAGCGATTCGCCTACGTTGACGTGGATGAAGGAAACTTGAGGGATGCAGCACGCACATTACATCAATGGCTACGCAAGGAACGATGGTGGTAAGCTACCAAAAAGGACGTTTCAATGCCCTACGATGAAACGCTGGCCCGGCGTGTCCAACAAGTCTTGACGACCCAACCCGGCGTGGTGGAAAGGAAAATGTTCGGTGGGCTGGCCTTCATGCTCAACGGCAACATGGCCGTGGGCATCCTCAACGACCGGCTTATGGTTCGCGTCGGGAAAGACGCCTACAACGACGCCCTTTCCCTCCCCCATTGTCGTCCGATGGACTTTACCGGACGCTCCATGCGCGGTTTCGTCATGGTTGACCCAGCGGGAATCGCCGCCGAACCAGAATTGTCGGCATGGGTGCATCGGGGCCTCGACTTCGCCTCAACGCTGCCCGCAAAGTAACCCCCGCGCCGACGCTTTTGCGTTCCCGGAGCGGCTTACGCTACCGCCAATCTCCCGATTACGGTTGCCCCACCAGTTCCGACAAGGTTTCCTCCACCAGTTCCCAAGGCACGTCCTGGCGCACCACCGCCCGGCCCACTTCCTCCAGCAACACCCAGCGATTGGTTCCCGACTGGACTTTCTTGTCCAGCGACATGGCCTCCCGTATCTGCTCCACCGACACACCCGCCGCCGTGGTGGGCAGCCGGAACCGTTGCAAAATCTCCCGCTGGCGTTCCACCAACTCCGCCGGAATCATCCCCAAACTCTGCGCTATCCGGCCGGCTCCCATCATCCCGATGGACACCCCTTCGCCGTGCATGAACCGCCCGTACTCGGTGGACGATTCCAGGGCGTGGCCGATGGTATGTCCGTAATTCAGCAGAATGCGGATTCCCAGCGTCTCCCGCTCGTCCTGGCTGACCACCTCCGCCTTGATAGCCATGCTGCGCCGGATGACCTCGGTGGAAATCTCCGGCTCAACTTCCATCAACGCCTCGGCGTGTTCCTCGAACAAGTCCAGCAAATCGGCGTCCAGAATCAGCCCGTGCTTGATTGCCTCGGCCCAGCCCTCCGACAACTCCCGCTTGCCCAGGGTGGACAGGGCTTGCACGTCGGCCAGTACCGCCTGGGGCTGGTAGAAGGCCCCAACCAGGTTCTTGGCCTGGGGCAGGTTCACCGCCACCTTGCCGCCGATGGATGCGTCCACCATCGCCGCCATGCTGGTAGGCACCTGCACGAAGGGGACACCCCGCAAGAACGTGGCCGCCACGAACCCGGCCAGGTCGCCCACCACGCCGCCGCCCACGGCGATGATGGCCTGCCCCCGTTCCGCTTTCAGACCGACCAGCCATTCATAGATGTGCTGGGCCAACCCGAAGGTCTTGCTGGGTTCGCCCGGCGGGATGATAAAGCAGTGGGCGGCAATTCCGGCCCGCTGCAAGGCCCATTGAGCGTTGCGACCGTAGGGCCGCATCACGTTATCGTCGGTGATGATATAGACCGGCCCCTTGATGCCCAAATCGGCCAGCCGCTCCCCCAGCCGGTCAATCAACCCCCAACCGGCCTCCACCGGATAGCTCCCCCCGGAATGATAGACGGTAGCCGCCAAGTCTGCGTTGGTCATTTTGGTCATTGATGAGTCGGTCATTGTTTACTCCCCTAACGGATTTGGGATTAACGGTCACGCCGGTCAACCGGGCGCCGGAGGCTGGATTTCGTTCAGGTTCAAGAACTCTACAAACGTCCATTCCAAGGAATCATCATCGGAACAAGTGCAGAAGTCTTCATGGTCGCACAGTACCAGGTAACAGGCATGAGTGAACCCTTCGCTTGAACGGTCGCCGGGAATGGGAATATCCACCCAATCGGGGGTTTTCAACATTACCTTATCGGCCAAGCCGGCGTTTTCGATAACCCATTGGCGCGAGGCGCGTTCCGGCAGACCATAATCCCCTGCCCGGTCGCGAGGAAACTTTCCCAGCATCGTCACATCCTTTCCATCCTGCTAGACACCCCAACGACATCGGCCAAGATATGCCCTATTCCCGACCATCCAAACCGGCGAATGACCCCTTTGGAATACAATCCAGCGCCTCCCCCGCCACTTCCCCCGGCGTCAACCCGTCGGTTTTGACCGTGTAGTGGGCCTCGCCGTAGGCGGCGGCGCGTTCTTCCAGCAGCGACCGGATGCGTCCCAACGGGTCATCCACCGCCAACAGCGGTCTTACCGCCGCGTCGCCGTCCTGCTCAACGATGCGCCGGTAAATCGTCTCCGGCTCAGCGGCCAGGCAAACCACCAAGCCCCGGCCCAGCATCATCCGCCGGTTGGATGCGTCCACGAAAGCCCCGCCGCCGGCGGCTATTATCTGCCCACGTCCCGCGCAAAGCCCGGCAATGACCTGCCGTTCCAGTTGGCGGAACGCATCTTCCCCGTCCACAGCGAAGATGCGTTCAATCGGCTTGCCGGCCCGCCGCACAATCTCATCGTCGGCGTCCACCAGCGGCCAACCTGTCTTGTCGGCCAGGGCCGCCCCCACCCGGCTCTTGCCGGTAGCCATGAATCCCACCAGGATAATGTTGTCGGGTTGAACCGTCATTGCTTGACACTGGCCTCGGCCCATTTGGCGCGCGTCCAGACCCTAATCCGGGGGCAGTTGGGTCAGGTGCATCCGGCTGCTCATGGTGGTTTCGGTGTCGAAGTAAAGCACCTGCTGGCCTACCGAGTTGGTGTTGGGACTGTCGGCCACGAACCGCAAACCCCGATTGCAGCAGTCGTCAATGCCGGCCCCAATGTCCCCCACCACGTAGCCCACGTGGTCCATGCTGTACCGCCCCTCCAACGCCGCCGGGTCGCCGGGTTCGATAAGCTCCACCTGGGCCTGGCCGAAATTCACGAAGGCGTTGCGGCCCCCGGCCCGGGAAGGCCCGCCGCCGATATGCGCCCCTTCAAAGTTCTGCTGATACCACCCGACCGCCTCCTCCAGGTTAGGCACCAGGTAGCCGGCATGGACAATCTTGGCAACGTCCACCCCGGCGCCAACTCCCACGGCGCTCGGTTCCGCCGCCGGCTGGGTCAGGTGAATCAATACCCCGTTGGTGGTGGCCGGGTCGAAGTAAAGCACCCCCTGGCCCATCACGTTGGTAAAGGCCCGCTCCGCCGCGAACCGGAACCCCCGCGCCTCCAGTTCTGCTTGAGCCTGGTCAACGTCGGACACGATGTAGGCGACGTGGTGCATCACCAACCCGTCCGCTGGCAGCCCCGCTTTATCGTTGGGTTCAATCAACTCCGCCTCCACCTGTCCGAAATGGACGAAGGCGTTGCGGCCCCCGCTGGGCACCGCCACGGTAGGGTTGATGTTGCCGCCGCCGGCGTTTTCGGCCCCGAAGGAACTTCCGAACCAGGCAACGGCGGCGTCCAGGTCGGACACCAAATAACCGATGTGCTGTATTCCCTCAAACATATCAACTCCCACCGCAAATCTTGGCCCCTTGCCGCGCAAGCAATTATGCCACAAAACCCGCCCCAAGGCCCACGACAATTCTTGAACCAGGGCAACCGCACGATGAATCGTCTTAGCAAACTTGCCCTGTCCTCCGGGATGTAATTCTGAGCGCAGCGAAGAATCCAAAATTCTTGCCCGAAGCCAACCCCCGCCTTGCCCGAAGGATTTTAGACCCTTCACTTCGTTCAGGGTGACATGGAGGTCGTTCAGGGTGACATGAGGGGTGTTCAGGGTGAATTGAAGGTGGCCCCTGCCGTCATTCCCACGATAATCCCCTCCCCATACCAGGGGGAGGGTTAGGGTGGGGATGGAACGGCTACCCTTTACATCCTGCTCAATGATGGACTAGCCCCAACCCCCCAACCTTGTTTTGCCCTATTCCCCAAGACTATAATTCGGGCCATTCCCCGTACCAATTCCCCATCCAACCCAAGTCTAGGAGGCTTCCCGTGGCCACCATCAACCGAGACCGCTCCCGCCTTCTGCGCATGAAACACCGCAGCAGCGACATTACCGAGGGGCCGGAACGCGCCCCCGCCCGCGCCATGCTCCTGGCGATGGGACTGACTCAGGACGACCTGGATCAACCCTTCGTCGCCATCGCCAACCTGGCCAGCGACGTTACCCCCTGCAACGTCCACCTGGGCCGCTTCGCCGCCGCCGCCAAGGAAGGCGTCCGCCAGTCCGACGGCACCCCCTTCGAGTTCGGCACCATCACCGTCAGCGACGGCATTTCTATGGGAACCGAAGGCATGAAGGCGTCCCTGGTCAGCCGGGAAGTCATCGCCGACTCCATCGAAGTCGTCACCTTCGGCGAGCGCATGGACGGACTGATAACCGTTGCCGGCTGCGACAAGAATATGCCCGGCTGCATGATGGCTATTGCTCGCCTCAACGTCCCCTCCATCTTCATTTACGGCGGCACCATCATGCCCGGAATCTTCCAGGGCCGCGACGTGAACATCCAGGACGTTTTCGAGGCCGTCGGCGCCTACGCCAAGGGCAATATGTCTCTGGAAGACCTGCGCGAACTGGAATGTAACGCCTGCCCCGGCGAGGGTTCCTGCGCCGGCCTTTTCACCGCCAACACCATGTCCACCGCCATTGAGGTGATGGGTATGTCCCTCCCCGGCGACGCCTCCATTCCCGCCGTTGACCCTACCAAGGTTGATGAGGCCCGACGCGCCGGCGTCGCCCTGATGCGGCTCTTGGCCGAGGACGTGCGCCCCCGGGACATTATGACCCGCCAGGCTTTTGAGAACGCCATAACTACCGTGGTGGCGATGGGCGGCTCCACCAACGCCGTCCTGCACCTGCTGGCCATCGCCCGCGAAGCCAACGTCGAGTTGAAGCTGGACGACTTCGACCGCATCAGCCGCAGCACCCCCTACATCGCCGATATGCGCCCCGGCGGGCATTACGTTATGGCCGACCTGCACCGCCACGGCGGGGTGGCCCTCATCGCCAACCGCCTCTTGCGGGCCGGACTGCTCCACGGCGACGCCATGACCATCACCGGCAAGACCCTGCGGGAAAACATGGACGCCATGACCATCATTGACGACCAGGACATCATCTATTCCGCCGACGCCCCTCGCAGTCCTACCGGCGGGCTGGCCATCCTCTACGGCAACCTGGCCCCCGAAGGCGCCGTAATCAAGGTTGCCGGACACCAGGAAAAGGTCTATCAAGGCCCGGCCCGCGTTTTCGAGCAGGAAGAACCGGCCTTCCGCGCCATCCAGGAAGGCCAAATTAACGAAGGCGATATAGTCATCATCCGCTACGAAGGGCCGATAGGCGGCCCCGGTATGCGGGAAATGCTGGCGGTTACCGGCGCCCTCATCGGCCAGGGATTGGGCGACTCGGTGGCCCTGGTTACTGATGGCCGCTTTTCCGGCGCCAGCCACGGCCCGATGGTCGGCCACGTCGCCCCCGAAGCCGCCGCCGGCGGCCCCATAGGATTATTGAATGAAGGCGACATCGTAACCCTGGACATTCCCAACCGCCGCCTCGACGCCCAGGTCACCGAGGAAGAACTGGCCCGCCGCCGCGCCAACTGGCGACCGTTGGAACCCCGCTACACCACCGGCGTCTTCGCCAAGTACGCCAAGCTGGTATCCTCCGCCGCCGAAGGCGCCGTCACCCGCTAGAGTGTCGCCGCCGGACGGTTGGAATCCTCCCGCACCAACCTATCAGTTGAGGGAAACTATGATGGTGTCCCAAGAAGAAAAAACGGAAATGGCGCAGATGCTCAAGGATGCGCTGGTTGAGCGGTTTCAGGACGACTTCGTTTTTGACCCTATCTCCGTTGTGCAAAGGATTGACCATTACGGGGATCCCTACCTCCATGCGGCCATCGTTTTCGTCGGGAACCAGGAACTGCTGGACCCCGGTTTTACCGCCACCTTGGGAAAGGTAGTGACCTCGAAGTTGACGGAGTTAGGCATACAAAACCCGATGGTCACTTCGTTCATTGACAAGCCTTCCTGGAACCGCCGGAAAAAGCTCCGCGATTATTACCTCCATGACACCATTTAACTTCGTCGTTACCGCCCGGAGGCTGGCGGAGCAGCCCGGGCGGGGACGGCCTTTGGAAACCGACCTACGGCGGGCCATCAGCACGGCGTACTACGCGTTATTTCACTGTCTGGCACGGTCTTGCGCCGACCTGCTGGTGGGCGGCCCAGGCTCTGCCAGGGACTTGGCAGCCTGGACCCGGGTTTACCGGGCGTTGCAGCATGGAACCGTCCGACAACGGTGCAACAACCTTTCCAGGATGCAGGACTTTCCGGTTCAGATTCAGGACTTCGGCGGAGTTTTCATCCAAATGCAGCTTCAACGCCACGATGCAGACTATAACCCTGATGCGGAATTTACCCGGCAACAGGTCATAACGAACATCAACGAGGTGGAGAATGCGATAAACGGATTTGCCCGCGCTCCCGTTAAAGACCGCCGGGCCTTTGCCGTTTACGTCCTGATGGACAGCCGGCGGGCATGACCGGGTAGTGCGGCATCCCCAACGCCATGCTTAACGTCGTCCTGCTTTCCGTCCACATCGCCGCCGGCACCATCGCCTTGTTGACCGCCGCCTTCGCCCTGTCCACCGCCAAGGGCGGCGCCAACCACGTCCGGGCCGGCCGGGTTTACGCCATGGCCATGACCGCCGTATTCATCACCGCCGTCCCCCTGGCTCTTCTGGGGGCCGACATTTTCCTGCTGTTCATCGCCTTCTTCAGTTTCTACATGGTCTTCGCCGGCTGGCGTTTCGCCCGCAACCGCCACGGACACCCTCGCGTGGCGGACTGGGCCGCCGTTGCAATAATGGCCCTGACCGGCCTGGGAATGGAAGCCTTCGCCGTCATCCTGGCCCTCAATGGCGACGACCAATGGGTAACGCTGGTCATATTCGGGTTTATCGCCTTCGGGCTGGCCCTGGCCGACGCTATCTACTACCGGAACCTTCCCGCCAACTACGTCCGGCGCATTTCCCGGCACCTGACCAACATGATGGCCGGCACCATCGCCACCGTCACCGCCGTTTTGGTGGTCAACGTGGCAACCAACCCGGCGTGGATTGCCTGGATTCTGCCTACCGTGGTCATTACCCCGCTGATTGTCTGGTGGAACTTTCGGGTTGCCCGCCGGGGCCGGTAACCGCCGATTCCCGCCCACCGGCCTCTATATCCCGGCGAATCAAGACCCGATTGCCGTACCAACCGCCGATTCCCTTGTTATGGCCCGGTTGCGGGGACTATAATCTGCGGCATTATGGCAAGCCCGCCCGCGCCAATTGTCACCGGCCGGCGGAGCCGCCCAATTTAACCCTGCGTTGGGTTCGGCCAGGATTCACCGGAGGAAATCCCCCGGCAGCGCGTTAAAGGAGTTCAAGAGTGGAAATGGACTACGGAGTTGAAGCCATCAACCGCCACCGGGCCAGTCGGGGCAAGGTCAGCATCGCCTCCAAGATGAGGGTCGAAACGATGGAAGAGTTATCCATTGCCTACACCCCGGGCGTGGCTGCCGTCAGCATGGCGATTTACGAGGACAAGTCCGAGTCTTACGCCCTGACCAACCGGGGCAACAACGTGGCTGTCGTAACCGACGGTTCCGCCGTTCTCGGCCTGGGCAACGTCGGCCCCGAAGCCGCCATGGCCGTCATGGAGGGCAAGTGCATCCTGTTCAAGGGCTTGGCCGACATTGATGCCTTTCCCATCTGCCTTGCCACCCAGGACAACGACGCCATTATCCAGACTGTCCGGAACATCGCTCCCACCTTCGGCGGGGTCAACCTGGAGGACATATCCGCGCCCCGTTGTTTCGAGATTGAGTCCCAACTTCAGGACTTGGGCATTCCGGTGTTCCACGACGACCAGCACGGCACTGCCATTGTTGTGCTGGCCTCCATCATCAACGCCCTCAACGTAGTCAACAAGCGCATCGCCGACGTGAAGATTGTGTTCGCCGGGGCCGGCGCCGGCAGCATCGCCTCGGCCCAACTCCTCGTCGAATACGGCGCCAAAAACATTATCCTGGTGGACAGCCAGGGCATCGTCAGCCGCGACCGCACCGACCTGAACGACATGAAAACTCAAATGTTGGACATTACCAACCCCGACAATGTTTCCGGCGGTCTGGGCGACGCCATGCAGTTGGCCGACGTATTCGTGGGCCTTTCCACCGGCGGCATCGTCTCCCAGGACATGGTGCGTTCCATGTCCCCCGGGGCCGCCGTGTTCGCCGCCGCCAACCCCACGCCGGAAATCATGCCCGACCTGGCCAAAGAAGCCGGCGCGGCGGTGGTAGGCACCGGACGCAGCGACTTCCCCAACCAGATTAACAACAGCCTGGCCTTCCCCGGCGTTTTCCGCGGCGCCCTGGACGCCCGCGCCCCCCGCATTACTAACCGTATGAAAATCGCTGGCGCCGAGGCCCTGGCCGGCTTGGTCGTTGAACCCACCGCCGAGCGCATAATCCCCTGGTCCTTGGACAAGGACGTGGTTCCCGCGGTGTCCCGCGCCGTAGCCAACGCCTGGCAATCGGAACAAGCCCAGTAGCAACGTAACAGAGTCATGTCGCCGCCAGTCATAGCTTACCTCGCCGTTGGCGCCTTGAACGGGGTAATCATGCTTGCCCTTATAATCCGCATTGAAATCCAGATACGCCGGCATGACAAACGGTTTGGGCGGTATGGGGAGGACGGTTCCGGGTTGCCGGAATTATTCGCAATTGTTGCAATGGTCTTCGGGTTGGCCGCTCTTGTGCTAAGCATGACCTCCCAGACTGCACCGACGCACTGACCGGTTGGAAAACGGCATGGACTGCATGGACCAGCAATTTGGGAATCGCTTGATGGCCTTGGATGAAAGTAGGACGGTTTAATGTCACCGGATACAATTGCTATCGTCGTAGTGGGAATTGGGCTGGCTAGTTTAATGCTAAGCATTACTTTCTGGTTGAATCGCCGCATTGACCGGTTGGAAAACCGGATGGACCGCATGGACGAGCGGTGGGAACAACGCCTGACCGCCTTGGACGAAAAGTGGGAACGGCGTTTCATAGCCTCCGACGAGCGGTGGGAACAGCGCTTGACCGCCTTGGATGAGAAGTGGGAACAGCGCTTGACCGCCTTGGATGAGAAGTGGGAACAGCGCTTGACCGCCTTGGATGAAAAGTGGGAACAGCGTTTCAACGCCTCGGATGCGCGATGGGAACGGCGTTTTAACGCTTTGGAAGCCAGGGTTCAACGGTTGGAAGAGGGCCAGGCCCGGCTGGAACAGGGCCAGGCCAGGATGGAAGGGGAGCTTGCCCTGTTGCGGGAATTCTTCGTAGCCCGCGCGACAGGTCAAGACTAAACTGCGAGAGGCGGTACAATCATGCAAGCCCGCGATTTGATGAGCGCCAACGTCCGCACCGTTTCCGCCGACGCCACCGTCGGCGACGCAGCCCGGATGATGCTGGAACACAACGTAAGCTGTCTCCCCGTGGTCAACCAGGACGACCGATTGGTGGGAATCTTGACCCACGCCGATTTCGGTCTGTCGCCCCGGTTCCTGCCCCTGGCCGACAACATCTACTCCATCATGGGAAACACCACCACGCCCCAGCATTTCGCCGAAGTCGCCCGAAGAGTCAGCAGCAAGCTGGTCAAAGACGTAATGCACCACCCGGTCACAACCGTACAAGAGGACACTCCCACAGTGGAAGTAGTCGGCTTGATGCTGCGACGGGAAATCCACCGTATGCCCGTCATGCAGGGCGACCGTTTGGTCGGCATCATCACCCGCCACGACCTCCTCAAATTCTTTTTCGACCAATCCTGACCCTCAACCGGGCCTATCTTCGCCTTTGCCCATCCTCTTTCCGTCGCCGCCATGACGCCATCAGAACTCCCCCGCTATACCCGCCCCAACCAACATCATCAAGCAAGGAAACCGCTATGGCCGCAGAACAGGTAAGGCTCACCCGCAAGGACGCCCTGGCCGTCATCACCCTGAACCGTCCCGAGGCCCGCAACGCTCTGTCCCCGGCCATGATTTCCGACCTCGGCGACGCTCTGCAAACTTGCCAAAGCTCCGAAGTCCGCGCCGTGATGATTACCGGCTCCGGCGGCGCTTTCTGCTCCGGCGCCGACGTAAAGGACTTCCTCGGCCAACAGGAATCCGGCGGCCCCGAGGAGCTATCCGAACATCTTCGCACACTGGCCGGCGAGCTGCACGAAAGGGTAATCGCCGCCCTGCGCCGGCTGGAAAAACCCGTCGTGGCCGCGGTCAACGGCGTCGCCGCCGGAGCCGGGTTCAGCCTGGCCCTGGCCTGCGATCTGCGCCTCGCCGCCCACGACGCCCGCTTTCTCATGGCCTATGGCAACATCGGCTGCACCGCCGACGGCGGCTCCACCTATATGCTCCCCCGGCTGGTGGGCGTCAGCAAAGCGATGGAACTCTACACCGCCAGCCAGCCCATCAGCGCCGAATACGCCCGTGAACTGGGCTTGGTCAACCAGGTTATTCCCGCCGAAAACTTCCCCCGCCATTCCCTGGAAACCGCCGCCCGGCTGGCCCAAGGCCCCACCGCCGCCTATGGCCGGGTCAAGGCACTGTTCAACCAGTCCTGGGACAACGGGCTGGAATCCCAACTGGAGGCCGAGACCGAGGCCATTAGCCAAATCGCCTTGACCCGCGACTTCCAGGAAGGCATCCGCGCCTTCTCCCAGAAACGCCAACCCTGGTTCCAGGGCCACTAGTTGCCGCCGCCAATTTCATTGGCTGTCATCCCCCGCATCACCACCGTTATTCCCGCGAAAGCCGGAATCCAGGAATCCTTGCTGGGCCGACCGGCAGCCAAAAATCGGGACGACGCGGCGAACCTGCCGTCATACAGATGCCAACCCGCCCTATTCCACCGTCACCGACTTGGCCAGATTGCGCGGCTGGTCAACGTCGCAGCCCCGTTGCAGGGCAATGTGGTAGGCCAGCAATTGCAGCGGCACCGTCGCCAGCATCGGAACCAGGTGGTCGGGGGCCGGCGGAATGTAAAGCACCTCGTCCACTTCTCCCGCCAACTCGCCGTCTCCGTCGGTGCCAACCCCGATAACCACCCCGTCCCTGGCCTTTACTTCCTTCACGTTGCCCAGCATCTTGTCGAAAAGCGAGTCCCGCGGCGCCAACGCCAGCGTCGCCATTTCCGGGTCAATCAACGCAATCGGCCCGTGTTTCATCTCCCCCGCCGGGTACCCCTCGGCGTGGATATAGCTGATTTCCTTCAACTTCAGCGCGCCCTCGGCGGCGATGGGGGCGTTAATCCCCCGCCCCAGAAACAGGACGCTCTTCCTCTTGGTG
The DNA here is from genome assembly GCA_963665735.1 of Dehalococcoidia bacterium. Classification (GTDB taxonomy): domain Bacteria; phylum Chloroflexota; class Dehalococcoidia; order Lucifugimonadales; family UBA3495; genus CATOSK01. The sequence continues at coordinate 3,393,278 of OY762444.1, forward strand.
AACCGCCGCGCCAACTGCCGGTATGGGCTTACATCGGCCAGCATTTCGCCAATCAACCCCGAACACCGGGCCAGGTCATCCACCAGCCGCCGGGTGTCCTCCCCGGAAAGCGTTCCCCGAACCTGACCCAGGTAAACGGCCAGCAGGTTCAGAATGGTCAAAGACGCTATGAAAGTCTTGGTGCTGGCAACCCCCACTTCCAGCCCGCACCGCATATAAAGGGTGGCGTCGGCCAGGCGGGTGGTCTGGCTCCCCTCCACGTTGCAGATTGTTACCAGCCGCCCCCCCTGCGCCTTGATTTCCTGCATCGCCGCCACCGTGTCGGCGGTTTCCCCCGATTGCGCCACCGAAATGTAAAGCGTATCCCGGTCAACCACCGGCGCCATCCCCGGCGAACCCCACGGCGCGGCCCGATAGCGAAACTCCGACGCGCTTTCCGCCTCCGCCGGCAGCCCGGCCAACCGCTCGACCAAGTGACGCCCCACCTGGGCGGCGTGCAGGCTGGTGCCGCACCCAACCAGCATCACCCGCCGCAGCGCCTTGACTTCGGCCTCGGACATCCCCAACTCCGGGAATAACGCCCGGCCCCGGTCAAAGTCCACACGACCCCGCAATGCCCCGGCCACCGCCTGCGGCTGCTCCATGATTTCCTTCAACATGAAGTGGCGGTAGCCCCCCTTGTCTATCACCAGTTCCTCCGGGGTTATCCGGTGCAGCCGCTTGTCCAGCGGCCCGCCTTCCAGGTCCAGGTAGGTAACTCCCTCCGGCGTAGCGACGGCCATTTCCCCGGATTCCAGGAACGCCACGTCTCCCCCGCCGCAGGCCGGCCGGAAAAGCGGCATCATGGCCGGCAAATCGCTGGCGATGATGCACTGACCATCCCGGTGGCCCACCACTACCCCGCCAGCGTGTCCCAACCTCAGGGCGCAAATTTTCGATGCGTCTCCCTTCACCATCGCCGCTACCGCGTGAGACCCTTTAACCAACCGCCCCATCCGACGGCACGAATCTTCCAGCGTTGCGCCGTGGGAAAGACCCTCTTCAATCAGATGGGCGATAACTTCAGTGTCCGTCTCGGAAGTGAACTGGTGCCCCTTGCGTTGCAGACGGTCTTTCAACTCCAGAAAATTCTCCACAATCCCGTTGTGGACAATGGCAACCTCTTCCCGGCACTCGGTATGGGGGTGGCAATTGGCGATGGACGGTTTGCCGTGGGTAGCCCAACGGGTATGCCCCAACCCGGCGAACCCGGCGGGAAAACCCCCGGCATGAGGACAAGCGCCGTTTCCCCCGGCGGCGTGGGCCAGCCCGTCCACGTTCCCAACCGTCTTGCGGAATTGCAGGTCGCCGGAACCGTCGTTGATGGCGATTCCCGCGCTGTCGTATCCCCGGTACTCCAGGCTTTCCAGCCCCTTGAAAATGATGGGCCAGGCGGGTTGATTCCCCACGTAACCGACTATGCCGCACATTCCGTTCCTCTCAATTCCCGCGCATCCTTGGCGGACCAGGGCCACCGTTCCCCACCGAGTTTAAGACCCCCGCCCAATAATGTCCATTTCCCCGGCCCACCAACAGGACGATTGCAAAGTAGGGGCGCACGGCCGTGCGCCCCTACCTACTCACTCTGTCCCCCCACCGTCATTCCGGCGAAGGCCGGAATCCAGAATCCTCGACGCAGAACCACATTCATCAGGGCAAGGAATCCTGGATACCGGCGCAGGCCGGTATGACGATTGTTAACCCCCCAACATCCCCAAGGTCTCTTAATTGTCCCCCTGAACGCCCCACTGTCACCCTGAACGAAGTGAAGGGTCTAAAATTCTACGGTTAAGACGACGATGGCCAAGGCAAGGATTTGAGATTCTTCGCTTTGCTCAGAATGACATACTCAAGGTCGGGTTGAGCGCCAGCCCGCGCAAGGCTACAATGGCACTGTCCCACCGGAACGGTAATCATCCCGGGCGGTAATCCCCCAACCCCCGGCGCGCAGGAGACAGCCTTGGCTGACAGCAACCCCCCAAGCGAACAATCCCCCCTGCAACATTGGCGGGAAAATACCCTTGGCCCCGCCGTCCGCCGCTACCCGGAACGCCGCCAGCAGTTCCACACCGACAGCGGCATCGAAATCGAACCCGTTTACGGCCCGGAGCATACGCCCGCCGGCGACGCCGACTATCTGGCCGCCGTCGGTTTTCCCGGCCAATACCCCTACACCCGCGGCGTCCAGCCCAATATGTACCGGGGCCGCGTCTGGACCATGCGCCAGTATTCCGGCTACGCCACCGCCGAGGACACCAACGCCCGGTTCCGCTACCTGCTGGAGCAGGGACAGACCGGCCTTTCCGTCGCCTTCGACCTGCCCACCCAAATCGGCTACGACTCCGACCACCCCTTTGCCCTGGGAGAAGTCGGCAAGGTGGGCGTTCCCGTCTGCACCCTAGAAGACATGGAAACCCTGCTGGCCGGCATCCCCCTGGATAAGGTCAGCACCTCCATGACCATCAACGCCACCGCCTCCGTCCTGCTCTGCCTCTACATCGCCGCCGCCAAGCGTCAGGGCGTCTCCCCTGCCCAGCTTAGCGGCACCCTGCAAAACGACATCCTCAAGGAATACATCGCCCGCGGCACCTACGCCTACCCGCCCCGTCCGTCCATGCGCCTGGTAGTGGACGTTTTCAAGTATTGCGCCGAAAACGTCCCCCGCTGGAACAGCATCAGCATCAGCGGCTACCACATGAGAGAGGCCGGGGCTACCGCCGTTCAGGAACTGGCCTTCACCTTCGCCAACGCCATCGCCTACGTCCAAGCCGCCGTGGACGCCGGGCTGAACGTGGACGACTTCGCCCCCCGCATCTCGTTTTTCTTCGTATCCCAGAACAGCCTGTTGGAAGAAGTCGCCAAGTTCCGCGCCGCCCGCCGGATGTGGGCCGCCATTATGAAAGACCGTTTCGGCGCTGAAGACCCCCGCTCCATGATGCTGCGCTTCCACACCCAGACCGCCGGCGTAACCCTGACCGCCCAGCAGCCGGACAACAACCTGATTCGCAGCGCCATCCAGGCCCTGGCCGCCGTCCTTGGCGGCACCCAGTCCCTCCACGTCAACTCCCGCGATGAGGCATTGGGCTTGCCCACCGAAGAATCCGCCCAACTGTCGCTGCGTACCCAGCAGATAATCGCCCACGAAAGCGGCGTCGCCGACGTGGTTGACCCCCTGGGCGGTTCCTACTACGTGGAAAACCTGACCAACGAACTGGAAACCCGCGCCTTTGACTATATCCGCCGCATTGACGACTTGAGCGGAGCCGTCAACGCTATCGAGTCCGGTTTCCAGGTGGCCGAAATCGGCGAATCCGCCTACCGCCACCAGCGGGAAGTCGAAGACGGCGACCGGGTAATCGTCGGCGTCAACCGCTACGTCACCGACAGCCCGCCCTTGCCCAACCTGCTGCGGGTGGACGCCGAAGCCGCCCAACGCCAGATTGAACGCCTTGAGCGCGTCCGCCGCGAGCGGGACGATTCCCAGGTAGCGACCGCCTTGGCCCGCTTGGAAGAGACCGCCCGCAGCGACGACAACACCGTCCCCGCCATTCTGGAATGTGTCGAAAACTACTGCACCCTGGGCGAAATCTGCCAGGTCTTCCGCAACGTCTTCGGCGAACAAACCCAATTGCCCGACTTCTGAGCGGAGCGCGTATCTTGCCGGCGATAAGAGAGTTGGAGCTACACCGTGGAACGCTGCATGAATCCAGAATTAACCCGCTTCAAGGCTTTGCAGATGTACCTGGACCTGGTGCGGGAAATCCCGGAGGTAGTTGAGGTGCGTCTGGCGGAGCACGATGAACTGCATACGATAATCTCCGCTCCCCCTGATGATGACGCTCCTTGCTATAGTGTAATTGACGCCCAGGTAAAGGTTATGCGGGGAGTCAAAGACCAGCCCTTCCTTTTCCTGCTGTTGAATTACGAGGAACTGACCCTGGAAAATCCGGCCAATCATATCAGCAGCCTGGGCGAACTGGTTTGGAAGCGGTAACCCATGCCGCAGGGGTGGGGTTCGGGTGTACCCCGTCATTCCCGCTTTCGCGGGAATCCACAACACCATCGCCAGACTGCCAGACCACCCGAAAGAGCATGACATCACAAAGGCAGGGTGTTTCAATTGTCTGTCCACCCGTGAGTATGTAATTCTGAGCAAAGCGAAGAATCTAAAATTCCTGCCTTGGTAAACGTCACCTTACCCGTAGGATTTTAGACCCTTCGCTACGCTCAGGGTGACATTATGAAGTTCAGGGTTACAATTGAAATACCCTGACCATCAAAGGAGAATTCACTTGACAACCCAAACCTTGAACGAAGAAGAAAGAATGTTGCAAAACCTGGTCCGCGACTTCGCCGACCGGGAGTTGAAACCCCGCGCCAGGGAAGTGGACGAAGCCGAAGAATTTTCCTGGGAAAACTGGCGCGGCATGGCCCAACTCGGTCTGACCGGCATCGGCATTGACCCCATGTACGAAGGCAGCGGCGGCGGCTATCGCCAGGTGGCTATCGCCGCCGAGGAAACCGCCCGCGGCGACTCCTCCGCCAGCGTCACCCTCATCGCCCACCTGTCCCTCGGCACCTCCACCGTTGACCGGTTCGGCAGCGAAGAGCAGCGTCAGCGGTTCATACCTTCTCTGGCCTCGGGCCGCGGCGTCGCCGCCTGGGCCTTGACCGAGCCGGGCGGCGGTTCCGATGCTGCATCCCTCCAGACCACCGCCACCGAGCGCGACGGCACATTCTTCCTCAACGGCAGCAAAATGTTCATCACCAACGCCGACGTTGCCGAGTCAATGGTAGTTTTCGCCACCCAGGACCGTTCCCAGGGCTACCGCGGCATATCCGCCTTTGTCGTACCCCAGGGCGCCCCCGGCCTGATGGTCAACCCTCAGTACGGCAAGATGGGAATGCGCGCTTCCAGCACCAACGAAGTCATTTTCCAGGACACCCCCGTGCCCCGGGAAAACCTGCTGGGCGAGGAAGGCCGAGGTTTCCGCTACGCCATGGAAATCCTTGACTCCAGCCGCATCATCATCGCCGCCCAGTGCGTCGGCATCGGCCAGGCCGCCCTGGAAGAGGCCGTCCGCTACTCCCAGCAGCGCCAGTCCTTCGGACGGCCCATCGCCCAGCACCAGGCCGTCCAGTTCATGTTGGCGGACATGGCTACCGAAGTCCACGCCGCCCGCACCGTCACTATGGACGCCGCCACCCTGAAAGACCAGGGACTGCCCTACGTCAACGAGGCGTCAATGGCTAAACTGTTGGCCTCCGAAATGTGTGTCCGCGTCACTTCCCAGGCCCTCCAGACCCACGGCGGCTACGGCTACTTCAAGGACTCCCCGGTGGAAAGGCTTTTCCGAGATGCCCGCGTCACCACCATCTACGAAGGCACCTCCGAAGTCCAACGTCTGGTCATCGCCCGCCAAGTCCTCCAACAGTACCCAATCTAGCAACCGGCAAAATCGCTCCGTCCCAAAAATCCCTTCCCCCGCCAAGGGGGAAGGTCAGAGCCTGTCCTGAGTGTAGTCGAAAGAGTGGGGGGTAAAACCCGCGCTCCCACCCCGTCATTCCGGCGAAAGCCGGAAATCCTATCGGCAATGCCCGCACAACCGCCATGAAAAGACTTATCAACCTACTCAACCCCCGAAAACGGGAACGGGAAAACACCGCCCGGCGCATCATCGCATCGGTCAACCCTTCCCCCCAGCCCAATTGCGCCACCTGCAACGACAAAGGCATCATCATCCGCGGCCACGACGGACGCCGAATCAGTCGCCCCGCCTGCCGGTAGTCTCCCCTTCAATGACGCAGTCGAGTAAGCAGTCAATAGGGTGTGTGAAAAATCCCTTCCCCCTACCAGGGGGAGGGCTAGGGTGGGGGTGAAAACGCAGTCCCAAATAACAACCCCACCCACCCAACCCAACCTGGTGTAAAATAACCCCCGATTCCTTCCCTGCAAACGTCCCCATCCCGCTTACGGGTGAAACCATGAACCGCCAATCCGCAGCCCCCTGCGCCGTCAACCACGTTGACCACGTTGGCATTGCCGTCAACGACATCGCCGCCGCCCTGCAACTGTTCCAGGACTTGTTCGCCGCCCCGCCGTCGGAAGTGGTGGAGTTGGCCGACCAGGGCGTCCGCGCCGCCTTAATCGAAATCGGCCAGACCCGCCTGGAACTGTTGGAACCGCTATCACCCGAAACCGCCGTTGGCCGTTTCATCCAACGCCGCGGCGAGGGACTGCACCACCTGGCCCTGAACGTGGACGACATCGCCGGCAAACTCCGCGCCCTGGGCGATTCCGGCATCCGCCTGGTGGACACCGAACCCCGCGAAGGACTGTCGGGAACCATCGCCTTCCTGCACCCCGCCGCCATCTTCGGCGTCCTGACCGAGTTGGTGGAAACCCCGCCCGGCCAATAGCCTCCCATCGGAGTCGCCTTGCCCGCCCATCTGATTTACGGAGACAGTTTCCTAACCGCCCAGGAGTTCAAGTCCCTGGCCGCCGGATTGGGCCAGTCCGCCTTGATGGACTCCAACTATCACCGCTTGGCCGGCAACCGCCTCACCCTGCCGGAGTTGCTCAGCGTCTGCAACGCCCTGCCCTTCTTAGACCCGGTGCGGTTCGTGCTGGTGGAAGGACTGTTAGGAACCTTTGAGACGGGAGCCGGCGGTGGCGGACGCCGCGGCCGGGCCGGCCAGTCCAACCGCAACGTGGGCGATTGGGAAGGACTGGCCGCCGCCATTCCCCAAATGCCCGAAACTACCTGGCTGGTCTTGCTCGACGGCGCCCTTTCCCGCGCCAACCCCCTGCTGCGAACCCTGTCCGGCCCCTGCCAGGTTCACGCTCTGGAGGCCCCGGTGCGGGAAAACCTGGCCCTGTGGATTAAGAACCGCGCCCAGGAAAAAGGCGTGGGCGTCGCCCCGTCAGCGGTGCGCCTGCTGGCCGACCTGGTGGGCAACAACCTCTGGACTCTTGACCGGGAACTGGAAAAGCTGTCCCTTTTCTGCGCCGGCCGCAGTATTGAGGAAAACGACGTGCGGGATATGGTGGCCCAGGTGCGCGAGGCCAGCATCTTCAACGCCGTGGACGCCATCATTGACGGCAATGCCGCCGTCGCCTCCCGGACCCTGCGCCAATTATTCCGAGACGGGCGCGACGCCGGTTACATCATCGCTATGGTGGCCCGCCAATTCCGCTTAGTCACCCTGGCCAAGAGCCTGTCCGAATCCGGCCTCAACCAGAACGAAGTGGGCAGCCGAATCGGGGTGACGGCCCAATTCCCACTACGCAAGACCCTGGAACAGTCCCGCCGCCATTCGTGGCCCGTCATCCATCGCGGCTACCAACGCTTGCTGGACGCTGACTTGGCTATCAAGCGGGGCCGCCAAGCCCCGGAGTTTGCCCTCGAGCTCCTGGTAGCCGACCTGTCCGGCGCCAACCGCCGCTAGGCAGTGTGGCCAACTAAGGATTCAAGTATCCGGGTGTGCCAACCCGTCATTCCGGCGCAGGCCGGAATCCAGGAATCCTTGCCAAATCCAACGTTAGGCGCCAACCCAACACCGCCAGACTGCTACCCTTCCGGCTCCACCGGGTTGTAGCAGGCCACGAAATGCCCCGCCTCAACTTCGTGAATCAACGGGCGGTGTTCCAGCCGGCAGGTGTTCGTCGCCTTGGGACACCGCGGCAGGAAGGGGCATTGTTCGGGCAGGTTCACCATATCCGGCGGCACTCCCCGCAGCGGTTGCAGTTTCTTTCCCGTCTGGTCCAACCGCGGCAGCGCCTGAATCAGCCCCCACGTATAAGGGTGGCGCGATTCCTGGAACAGGGGAATCACTTCCGCCGATTCCACCAGCGTTCCCGCGTACATCACCCCCACCTGGTTTCCCATGTGCGCCACCACGCCCATGTCGTGCGTTATCAGCAGTATCGCCGAACCGAAATCCCGGCAGAGTACCTTCAACCGTTCCAGTATCTCCGCTTGCAGTGTCACGTCCAGGCCCGAAGTCGCTTCGTCGGCGATGAGCAGCTTGGGCCGCATCACCAGCGCAATGGCCAGCATCACCCGCTGGCACATACCCCCGCTCAGGCTGAAAGGGTACTGGCCCATTATCCGGTTGGGGTCGGGCAGGCCCAACTCCCGCAGGATGTCCTGGGACAAGCCGTTGGCAACCCGTTGCGAAACGTCGCTATGGGCCAGGATAACCTCTTCCAACTGCTGACCCACCGGCTGCACCGGATTCAACGCCGCCTGCGCGTCCTGGAAAACCAGCGAAATTTCCTTCCCCCGTATCCGCCGCAAGTGCGGCTGGCCCGCCCGCAGCAGGTCAACCCCGTCAAACACGATGCGCCCGGCCGGCACGCTGGCCGTGTCCGGCAGCAGCCCCATAATCGCCAGGGCCAGGGTGCTTTTGCCGGCCCCGCTTTCCCCCACCATGCAGAAGACCTGCTCTTCCTCCTGCGCGAAACTTACCCCGTTCAGGGCCTTCACCGTGCCCCCGGTGGTTTCTATGTGGACGTGCAGGTCTTCGACCCTCAAAATTTCGGCCATTAAGACCCTCCGTTACGACACCGGCGCGGCCTTGGCCGGAGCCGTCCTCAAGTCCGCCGCGGTGAATCTGCCGGCGACCAAGGCCCGCACCAAGTCATCCAGCCCGCCAATCCTGTCCTCAAACCTGGTGGCCGCCGTCCCTAGCTGGTTCACCCGATGGGCGTCGCTGCCCCCGGTGCTGGGAATCCCCAACCGTCGCCCCAAGTCGGCGGAAAACCCGTTCTGCGCCTCGCTGCCCCGCCCGTTAATCCCCTCGATAGCATCGCACAACCCGAAGAAATCGTCCCCGGCGGCTTCGGCCAGCATCCGCAAGCGGTTTTCCGGTTCCCGCGCCGGTTCTTCCAGGAACCGCCGCCGGTAAGGATGCGCCGCCACCATAACCCCGCCTTCCCGGTTGACCAACTGCCGCAGAAACGCCGGCTTATGCACGCCGAAAACGTACCGTTCCAGCCCGAAAACCAGCACGTGACCCCCGTCGGTATTCAACTCCGTCCCCGGCAAAACCAGGAATTGATGCCGGCGCGACAATTCCCGCGTTTCCTCCGCCGTCCAGAAAGCGTCATGGTCCGTCAGACAAACCCCGTCCAGCCCCAGAGCCTTGGCCTGCTCAATCAGTTCCTCAACGCCCATAAAAGCGTCGTCGGACTTGGGGTAGGTGTGGGTATGCAAGTCAATCAGCATAAGAACAGCCAACAGATAATACCAAATTCAACCGCCCCTTGCTAAACCCAACCCGTCATTCCCGCTTTCGCCGCAGTGACCGAGGTCCGATTTCATGTGCCATTGCCCGGAGGCCAAACCAACCCTTTCTTGACCCTTTCCCCGGCCATCGCTAGACTACCACGGACAGACCAACCGAATCCGGCACAGAACCCCGCGAGGCCGAAGGAGCAAACCCTTGACAGGCGTACAGACCCCGGAAGAAGCCCGACTGCAAATCGTTAACCTGGTTCGCGACTTCGTCCGCCGCGACGTTGAGCCGGTGGCCGCCAAGCTGGACCAGGAGGACATCGTTCCCCACGACCTGATTGACAAGATGAAGGATTTGGGGCTTTTCGGCATCACCGTTCCCGAAGAGTACGGCGGCATGGGCCTGGACTACACCACCTTCGCCAGCATCTTCGAGGAACTGAGCAAGGGCCTGATGAGCATTAGCGGGGCCATTGGCACCCACCATATCCTGACCTACGTGCTGACCCATTACGGCACCCAGGAACAGAAAGACCGCTTTCTGCCCGACCTGGCCGCCGGACGCAAGCGGGGCGGGCTGGCCCTGACGGAACCCGGCGGCGGCACCGACGTTGCCAACCTCAAAACCGCCGCCGAACTGGACGGCGAAGAGTACGTCATCAACGGAACCAAGATGTTCATTACCAACGGGCGGTACGGCGATGCTTTTTGCCTGCTGGCCCGCACCGACAAGACCGCCGACCCTCCTCACCGGGGAATCAGCGCCTTCGTGGTAGAAAAGGGCGGGCCGGGCTTTCGCGTGGGCCGCGACCTGGACAAGCTGGGCTACCGGGGCTTGGACACTTGCGAGTTAATCTTCGAGGACTACCGTATCCCGGCGGAAAACCTCATCGGCGGCCAAGAAAACTCGGGGTTCGGCCAAGTTATGAGCGGCCTGGAAACCGGGCGCATCAACGTGGCGGCCCGCGCCGTGGGCGTGGCGCAAGCGGCTTTCGAGGCGGCTATCCGCTACTCTCAGCAACGGCAGTCCTTCGGCCAGGCCATATCCCAGCACCAGGCCATCCAGTTGAAGTTGGCGGACATGGCTACCAAGATTCAGGCCGCCCGCCTCCTGACCTACGACGCCGCCCGCAAGAAGGACGCCGGCGAGAGGGTGGACCTGGAATCGGGCATGGCCAAGCTCTTCGCCAGCGAAATCTGCGGGGAAGTCACTATGGAGGCCATGCGAATCCACGGCGGCTACGGCTACATCAAGGAGTCGCCGGTGGAACGCTACTACCGCGACGCCCCCCTGATGATTATTGGCGAAGGCACCAACGAAATCCTGCGGTTGGTCATTGCCCGGCAATTGCTGCGGCGGCCCGAATATGCAATCTGACCGGGGGGAGGCCCCTGCAAGCCCGACGGCAACCAACCCGCCCCCGGCCATTATCACCCACCGCCTGACCAAGCGGTTCGGCGACATCCAGGCGGTCAACTACGTCAGCCTGGAAATTCCAGCCGGCGGCGTGTTCGGGCTGCTGGGCCCCAACGGTTCCGGCAAGACAACCCTGCTGTCCATGCTGGCCGGATTCCTCCGGCCCACTTCCGGGGAAATCACCCTGCTGGGCCATGACCGGCGGGAAGACCTGGGGCCGGCCCACCGCAGCATCGGCGTCCTGATAGACCGCCCTATCTTCTGGCCCTACCTGTCCTGCCGCGACAACCTGCGCTGCCTGCAAGGGATGTACGGCTCCGGCGGCGGCGAGGATGAGTTGGGAACGCTGCTGGAAACCGTGGGGCTGGCCGGCGACGCCGAACACCGCAAGTTTGCCGCCTGTTCCACCGGCATGAAGGCCCGGCTGGGCATCGCCGCCGCCCTGCTGGGAGACCCGGAGGCGCTGGTTTTGGACGAACCCACCAACGGCCTGGACCCGGTGGGAATCGTGGAAGTGCGGGATTTGATTAACCAGTTGGGGGAGGATGGCCGGCGCACCATCGTTCTTGCCAGCCACCTGCTGAACGAAGTGGAACAGGTCTGCGAGCAGGTAGGCATTATGCGCCGGGGACGGCTGTTGTTTTCCGGCCCGGTGGCGGATTTGGGCGGGCCGGCCCGGGTGGTAGTCCGCACCACCGACGACCAGCGGGCGGCGGCTCTGCTCCGCGACGGCGGTTGGGACGTGCGCCAGCCCTCGGGCAACGGCCTGGAAGTAGCGGCCCCCGAAGGCCGGGAATGGGAAATTACCCGGGACCTGGCCGGCGGCGGCGTGTACGTCTCCGAAATGCGCTCCGGTTCCGGTTCCCTGGAAGCCGGATTCATGGAAGTGACCGGCGGCGGCATTGAATAGCCCGGACAGCAACCCGATGGCCGTCGTCTCCGACGTGCTGACCGCCCTGCGGTGGGAGTGGTTTCGCCTCAGCCGGCGCGCCGCCTTCCGGGTCATCGCCGCGCTGATGGCCGCCGGGGTGGTGGTCACGCTCATCGGGGTGGCGATGGTCGCCGCTTGGGGCAGCATTCCTTTTAACGCCTATGACTATCCCGCCTCGGTGGTGACGCTGCTGGGAGCCGTTGGCCCCTTCCTGGCCGTAGTATTCGGCAGCCTCATCTTTGGCAGCGATTTCGGATGGGGCACCTGGCGTCCCATGACGGCCCGGGGGATGGCCCGGTGGCGCATCGGCCTTGCCAAGCTGCTGCTGGCTGGGTTGGCCCTGGCCGTGTTCTGGGCCTTCGCTTGGGTTTTGGCGGCTTTGGTCGGGCTGGCGGCGGGGGAATCGCTGGACTACGTAATGGATTCCGAAACCGGCGGCTGGGGCAAAACCGCGGTAGGACTGGGCGCGTCCTGGCTGGTGGTTGTCGCCTATCTGGGATTAGGCGCGGCCCTGACCACCGCCGGCCGTTCCACTGCCTTCGGGCTGGGCGTTGGCGTTGCCATCATCCTGTTCGAGTTGGCCGCTTACCCGCTGGCCGGTTTGATGTCGGAAGAACTGCTGAACATCCCCCTGAACGACTTTACCCGGTGGAGCCTGCGGGGAGTGACTTCCCGGCTGGACGGCGGCGACGCCGATTTCAGCAGTTGGGTTTTCCTGCCGCCGGTGTTGGGTTACGCCGCCCTGTGCTGGGGAGCGACGCTTTTCGGACTTACCCATCGTGACCTGAACAGCGGGAACGGGTAGGATAAATCTATACGCCCTCTACCCCCGAGAGAGGGCGGGTTGAGGGCGAACCCCATAAGCGCCTAACCCGTAGGGGCAGGTTTGAAACCTGCCCCTACCCCGTCCGCAACACCGTCATACCGGCGCAGGCCGGCATCCGGGATTCCTGACCCACGCTGAGGTTGGTGTATGCCCGGCATTTCTGGATTCCGGCCTTCGCCGGAATGACGATATAAAGCACGACGGCAACACCATGATACCGGCGTAGGCCGGTATCCAGGAATCTTTGTTTGCAAGAACATCGGCCTTTGCCTGGCCTTTCTGAATTCCCGTTTTCGCGGGAATGACGACACCAGACCCCCGGCAAAACCGGCCGGTTAGGGGTAAAATGTCCCCATGCGAATAATCGTTGGATTGGGCAACCCCGGCCCCCGCTATCGTTGCACCCGGCATAACGTCGGATTCCGCTGCATTGACCTGATGGCCCGCCGGTGGGGGATACGGCTTTCGGAACGCCGCCCCAAGGCGGTATTGGGCCGGGGCCGCCACCTGGAACAGGACATCGTGCTGGCCAAGCCCCGCACCTTTATGAACAACAGCGGCGAGGGCGTCGCTTACCTGATGTCCCGGTTCGGCATCCGGCCCGAAGACCTGGTAATCGTTTACGACGAAATGGCCCTGCCGGTGGGCAAGCTGCGGCTGCGCCCCGCCGGCAGCGACGCCGGGCATAACGGCGTCCGCTCCATCATCGGGGCCTTGGGGACGCAAGGCTTTCCCCGCATCCGGGTGGGAATTGGGCGGCCCAACCCCGGGGCCGGCGACGTGGCCCACGTAATCGGCGGATTTTCCGACGATGAAGCCCCGGTTATCGCCAAGACCGTCAAACGGGTGGCGGAGGCGGTGGACTGCCTGCTGGTGGACGGCATAGACCGGGCCATGAGCGGCTTCAACTGAGCGTGACACCCATCAAAACCCTCTTTCGCGCTACCTTGCTGCCCGTTGCGCTACTGACTGTGTTGTTGTTGGCGGGGTGCCTTCCCGACGCCCCTCCTCTCCCTGCCGAAAGTCCCCCGGAACCGGCGCAACCAGCCCCGGCTGCCAAGCCAACGGCGGCGATGATGCCGGATGTGGCGGACATTCCCCCGGCCCCGGACCGCGACCTTTTCCGGCTGGCCGCCGAACTGCGGCTGGGAATATCGCCGGAGTCCATACCCCGGACGGTAGAACCCGTCGGGGAGGACTTGGAGCCAGGCCGCCGGGATACCTTCTGGCTGGTGGACTTTCACCGGGAAGAGGTTTACCAGTCCGAGTTTGAGCTGCGGCTGGTTTCCCCGCGGGCTTATTGGTACGTGGAAGACGGGCAATCGGTGTCCGAGGACGAACTGGAACGGGCCGCCGCCGCCTTCGAGGAAACCATCTACCCGCGGGTTGCGGCGTCTTTCGGCGCTGAATGGAACCCCGGCATTGACGGCGACCCTCATATTTACATCGCTCACGGCAATTTGCCCGGCGTGGGCGGCTACTATGGCTCCGGGGACGAACACCCGGAATCGGTTTACCCCCGCAGCAACCAGCGGGAGATTATCTACCTCAACAGCGCGGAACTCCAGGTTGGCCGGGCTACCTACCTGCACGTGCTGGCCCACGAACTGCAACACCTGACCCACTGGAACCAGGACCCTTCGGAAGAAACCTGGGTCAACGAAGGGCTGTCCGAACTGGCGGTTACGGTGGCCGACACCCCGCCGGCCACCCGCCGCCCGGCCCGGCGCGCCCCAAGGGTGTCCCTGGTTCACTGGCCCCTGGACAACCAGAACGTCGGCGCCCATTACCGGGCGGCGTCCCTGTTCTTTCACTACCTAGCCGAACATTACGGCGGGGAGTCCCTGCTGCTGGAATTGGTGCGGGAACCCGGCGACGGGGTGGCCGGTGTGGAGGCTTACCTGGCTGCACGGGGCGTTGAAGGCGGATTTCGCCGGGTCTTTGGCGATTGGGTTGCCGCCAACTTTCTGGACGAAACCCTTGGGCCGTATGGCTACGACGGCTTGACTGTCCGGGCTTCCACCACCCGCAAGGTGGAAGGGTTTGCCGAGTTTGACGCTCAAATTACGCAGTACGCGGCCCATTACGTCGAATTAACCGCGCTGGAAGGCCCGGTCAACGTCAGTTTTGCCGGGCCGACAATCACGCCGCTGCTGCCCACGGAAATCGGCGGCGAAAATTGCTGGTGGAGCAACGCCGGCGACTCCATCGCCTCCACCCTTACCACTCGGTTGGCCTTGGGAAACAGCGGACGGGCCAGCCTGAATTATGAGATATGGCAGGAAATTGAAAAGGATTGGGACTACGGCTACTTACAGGTTTCCACCGACGGCGGGGCCACCTGGAAGGCCATTGAAACGCCGTTGACTTCGGCGGCCAACCCGGTGGGCAACAATTTCGGGCATGGCTACACCGGCAACCGGGATTGGACTCAGGAAAGCGTTGACCTTTCCGGGTACACCGGGCAGTCCATACTGGTGCGGTTTCAATACGTCACCGACGACGCCTTGCACGGCTCCGGGTTCTGCCTGCGGAATCTGGCCGTTGTGGGTGACTCGTCGCCCACCGCCGGCGATTGGGAAGCCGACGGTTTCGCCTGGACAGACAACCGGGTCAAGCAGGATTTCATCGTCCAGGTGATTGAAAAGCCGATGGAATCGGGCGCGCCGTCCCGTGTCTCGCAAATCCCCCTGGACGGCGGCAATGCCGGCACAATCACCGTGCAAGCCCCGGAGACCCTGGAAAAGCTGATGGTGGTGGTAGCGGCCCTGGCCCCCCATACCCGCCAACCGGCCAATTACACGGTGGCGGTGGAGCCGGGCGGTTAGCCCCCAACGCGCTAACAGGGTTTTTGGAAGTCAATGCTGGACTCGCATTATTGTTCTGGAGGACATCTCAGAAGCGATATGCCAAAACTAGTACCTTGCAGGGTGTGCAAGAAGGACATAGCGTCTTCCGCCAAGCAATGCCCTCATTGTGGAGACCCTAATCCCAACTACCAGGGGTCGTCGTGGCTTTTCCAGGCAGCAATAGGATTTGTGTTAGGGACTGGAGTAGCTACGCTCATTCTCGATTACTTTGGCCCATACATAAGACCCGTTCTTAGGAATGTCATTGACTTCTTTGTATGAAACTATCCGAAGTTGCCTTGATCGGATTGCTAAATCCGACGCCTGATTTACCGAGATACCAACAGATTTTAAACCTCCCCGGTTTCGCAATGTCTATTCAGGGAAAGGAAAGATGCCGATGGAATTGCCAGCCCTGTTGTTGGAAATGGAAAACCTGGGTACGGAGCAGAACCGGAAGATTTACCACCGCCACGGGGTAGCCGGCCCGCAGTACGGGTTGAGTTTCGCCAACCTGAAAAAGCTGCAAAAGCGAATCAAGAAAGACCAGGCGTTGGCGGTAGAGTTGTGGGCCACCGGCAACCACGACTGCCGGATTCTGGCGACACTGGTGGCCGACCCCGGCCAGGCCGGCGGGGAATGCCTGGAAAGCTGGCGCGCCGATTTGGATAACTATATCGTCACCGATTCCTTTGCCGGGTTTGTCGGTCAAACGGCCTTGGCCCGCCGGAAGGCCGGGGAATGGACGCAGCGGCGGGAGGAGTGGCCGGGCCGCGCCGGTTGGCAACTGACGGCCCACCTGGCAATGAAAGACCCGGACTTGCCCGACGCCTACTTTGAGGAGCGCATCGCCGTCATCACCGCAAGCATCCACCAGGGCCGGAACCGGGTCAAGGACGCCATGAACAACGCCCTCATCGCCATCGGCATCCGCAATCCCCACTTGGAAGAGCTGGCGATTGCCGCCGCCCGGACCATCGGCAAGGTGGAGGTTGACCACGGGGAAACGTCCTGCAAGACGCCGGACGCCGAGGGGTACATCCGCAAGACGGTGGCCCGGCGGAAAAGCAGGGGCGGTTGAGGCGCCAGAGCCATCGCGGGAGATTGTTCCCCCATCGCAGGGCGAGGCGATTGGGAAGTTTGGATGCCAAGGTCACGGACAGGAATGTCCATTACCACCGGCCAAGGGAGGAATCTAAAATTCTTGCCGGTGGCAATCCGGCTTGCTGGCTAGGATTTTGGATTCTTCGCTGCGCTCAGAATGACATGGGGGGCGCTCCAACGGACGCTGTTCTGTGCCTGGGCTTTCTGGATTCCGGCTTTCGCCGGAATGACGGTTGGGGTTATTGCAAAGTTGGGATGCCAAGGTCACGGACAGGCATATCCATGCCACTGGCCAAGGGAGGAATCTACAGTTCTTGCCGGTGGCAATCCGGCTTGCTGGCTGGGATTTTGGATTCTTCGCTGCGCTCAGAATGACCTGGGGAGCGTTCCAACGGACCCTGTTCTGTGCCTGGACTTTCTGGATTCCGGCTTTCGCCGGAATGACGGGGTGGGGTTATTGCAAAGTTGGGATGCCAAGGTCACGGACAGGAATGTCCATGCCACCGGCCAAGGGAGGAATCTACAGTTCTTGCCGGCGGCAATCCGGCTTGCTGGCTGGGATTTTGGATTCTTCGCTGCGCTCAGAATGACATGGGGGCACTCCAACGGACGCTGTTCTGTGCCTGGACTTTCTGGATTCCGGCTTTCGCCGGAATGACGGTTGGGGTTGACCCCCTCCCCCACCCTCTCCCTATCCAAGGGGGGGTTATTGCAAAGTTGGGGTGCCAAGGTCACGGACAGGAATGTCCATACCACCGGCCAAGGGAGGAATCCGGGGGTTACAGCACCGGGAGGTAGTGGGATACTTCGTAGTCGGTGACGTGCTGGCGGTACTTTTCCCATTCGCGGGTCTTGTTTTCGATGAAACTGGTAAAGACGTGCTCGCCCAGGGCTTCGGGGAGCAGTTCGCTTTCTTCGGCCAGGGCCAGCGACCCGCCCAAGCTGCTGGGCAGCGTCTTGACCCCGCGGGCCATGCGCTCTTCCCTGGTCATGCTGAAAACGTCGCCGTCGGTGGGTTGGGCCAAGGGGTATTCATCGGCAATCCCCTTGATTCCGGCGGCCAGCATGACGCTGAAGGCCAGGTAGGGGTTGCAGGCCGGGTCGGGGGCGCGGTACTCCACCCGCACCGAGCTTTCGTAGCCGGGCTTGAAGGCCGGCACGCGCACCAGGCTGGGCCGGTGCAGGTGCGCCCAGGAAATATATACCGGCGCCTCGTAGCCCGGCACCAACCGCTTGTAGGAATTGACCCACTGGTTGGTTACCAGGGTGATTTCGGGGGCGTGGCGCAGCAGCCCGGCGATGAAACGGCGTCCGGCGGCGGAGATGTGGTATTCGTCCTCCGGGTCGTAAAAGGCGTTCTGGTCTCCCCGGAAAAGGGACTGGTGGACGTGCATCCCGGAGCCGTTTTCGTCGGAAAAGGGCTTGGGCATGAAGGAGGCGTAGGCGTCGCGCAACTGGGCCAGTTCCTTGATGACCAGCTTGGCGGTCATTACGTTGTCGGCCATAGTCAGGGCGTCGGTGTATTGCAGGTCAATTTCGTGCTGGCTGGGGGCGCCTTCGTGGTGGGAATACTTGACCGGAATGCCCATTTCGGAAAGGTTCAGCACTGTATCCCGGCGTAGGTCGGAGGCGGGTTGGCTGGATTGCTGGTCGTAGTAGCCGAATCGGTCCAGGGGTTCGGGCTGCTGGGCGTCTTTCAGGTAGAAAAATTCCAGCTCCGGGCCGACGTAGTAGGTGTAGCCCAGCTTGGCGACGCGCTCCAGGTTGCGCTTGAGGATGTTGCGGGGGTCGCCCGGAAAAGATTGGCCGTCGGGGGTGCAGATGTCGCAGAACATCCGGGCCACGGCGTTCTGGCGGGGCCGCCAGGGAAGGAGGGTGAAGGTGGTCGGGTCAGGGAAGGCCCGCATATCGGTTTCGCGGTCGCGGGCCAGCCCCTCGATGGCTGAGCCGTCGAAACCGACGCCGCGTTCGATGGCGTCCTCCAGGTCGTCAATGTTAATGGCGAATCCCTTGAGGTTGCCGAGTATGTCGGTAAACCAGAGACGGATGAATTTAACGTCGTTGTCCCTGGCGGTGCGGAGAACGAAGTCGCGTTCCGCCGCTCGGTCGTCGGTCAGCATAAGTCCTTCACCCCGGGAAAGTTTGGGGCTATTTTAGTGCAAGTCAGGTTTCCCTGGAAACCGGGGGATAAGCAAACGCCGCCCGGTGAAAGGCGGCATTTGACGTTGCCGGGCAACGGGCGGCCTAAGCCGAGGCGGCGCCGCAGACCGTTTCGACTATGAGCCGGGTGGCGACGTAGGGGTCAACGTTGGCGTTGGGGCGGCGGTCTTCGATGTAGCCCTTGCCGTCCCGGGCCACCTGCCAAGGAATCCGCACCGACGCACCCCGGTCGGATACGCCGTACCGGAACTCGGTGTAGGCGCAGGTCTCGTGCAGGCCGGTCAGCCGTTCTTCGATGCGGTGGCCGTAGTTGGCGATGTGCTCGTCGTGGTTGGCGGCCAGGGCCTCGGCGGCGGCGACGCAAGCGTCGTAGCTCTCCCGCATCTGGTTGGTGGAGAAGTTGTGATGGGCGCCGGCGCCGTTCCAGTCGCCCCGCACCGGCTTGGGGTCGAGGGTGGCGGTGATTTCGTACTTCTCGCCGATGCGGTACAGCAGCCAGCGGGCTACCCAAAGGTGGTCGCCGACGGCGGGGGTAGCCAAGGGGCCAATCTGAAACTCCCACTGGCCAGGCATGACTTCGCCGTTGATGCCGGAGATTTGCAATCCGGCGGTCAGGCAGGCGTCCATGTGTTCTTCGACGACGGGGCGGCCAAATACTTCGTCAATGCCCACGCCGCAGTAGTAGCCGCCCTGGGGCGGGGGAAAGCCGTTTTCCGGGAAACCCAGGGGGCGCGGCCCCTTGAAGAAGGTGTATTCCTGCTCAATGCCGAACCAGGTGTCGAAACTGCGATACCTGGCGTCGGCGGCGGCGCAGGCGGCGCGGGTGTTGGAAGGATGGGGGGTCCCGTCGGTCAGCAACACTTCGCACATGACCAGCTTGTTGTCGCCGCCCCGCACCGGGTCGGGGCAGGTAAAGACCGGGTTCAACACGCAGTCGGACGCCTCGCCGGGGGCCTGGCTGGTGCTGGAACCGTCAAATCCCCATTCCGGGGGTTCTTCGCCCACCGGAACGATTTTGCCCTTGGAACGCAGCTTGGGCGTGGGTTCCTGTCCGTCAATCCAGATGTATTCCGCCTTGTAGAAACTCATAACTCAAACCTCGCGAGTCTTAATTTTTGACTTTCTTGGGAGTCGGTATTGGCCGGGCCAGCCGGCCAATATCACCAATACCACTAGCCGATGTAGGCCCCTTCGCCGTGTTCGCTTACGTCGAGGCCCGATTCCTCTTCAGTGTCGGTGACTCTCAACCCGATGGTGTATTTCAGGGCCAGCAGGATGAGGGACGTAACCACGAAGGACCAGACCACCGCGGCGACGATGCCGATAATCTGGTACAGGACCTGCTCGCCCCGGCTGACATCCAGGGCGCCGAAGCCGATACCAACGAAGAGTCCGGTAGCCAGCGCGCCCCAGGCGCCGCCCATGCCGTGAACTCCCCAGACGGCCAAGGCGTCGTCAACCTTGAACTTGAGCAGCAGTTCGATGGCCCCGTAGCAGATGACGCCGGCGCCCAGGCCGATGATTATGGCGGGCATGGCCCCGACGAACCCGGCAGCCGGGGTTATGGCCACCAGGCCGGCCACGGCTCCCGACGCGGCGCCGATAACGCTGGGTTTCTTGCCGAAAATCCAGGACATGGCGACCCAGGCCAGGATGGCCGCCGCCGCCGCGGTGTTGGTCACTACAAAGGCGTTGGTGGCTACGCCGTCGGCGGCCAGGGCGCTGCCGGCGTTGAATCCGAACCAGCCGAACCACAGCAGGGCGGCCCCCAAGACCACCATCGGCACGTTGTGGGGCGGCATGGGTTGTTCGCCAAAGCCGAGACGCTTGCCGACGATGAGGGCCGCGGCCAGGGCAGCGAAACCGGAGTTGATATGCACCACAGTTCCGCCGGCGAAGTCCAGAGCGCCCAGACTGCCCAGCCAGCCGCCGCCCCAGACCCAATGGGCCATTGGGGCGTAAACGATTGTTACCCACAACACGATGAAGATGACGTAGGCACTGAACTTCATCCGCTCGGCGAAGGCCCCGGTTATGAGGGCCGGGGTGATGATGGCGAACATGGCCTGGAATATCATAAAGACCTGGTGGGGGATGTTGTCGGCGTAGGGGCCGGCCTCCGTCGCGCTGACTCCGGCCAGCCCGAACCAGGACAGGTCGCCCACCAGTCCCAGGCCGCCCACGTCGGGGCCGAAGGCCAGGCTGTAACCCCACAAGACCCATACCACGCCCACCAGCCCGATGGACATGAAACTGAACATGATGGTGGCGATGGCGTTCTTGCGGCGCACCAGGCCGCCGTAGAAGAAACCCAGCCCCGGCGTCATCAGCAGCACCAGGGCCGAGCAGGCCAGTATCCAGCCTATATCTCCGTTGTTCATGGAATCTTACTCCTCTCCTCAATGCGGGGCGGGACAACCGGCGGGGGCTGCCGCTCCGGATGGGTCAGATTTGCCCAGGGATCCCGCAACGTAAACAGCCCATGCTGTTGGCGGAGGCCAAGGAACATGGGCTTGGTGGCCGTTACGTCCGGGGATTCCCGCCGGGCAAGACAACAGGGATTATTTCTTCGGGAATTTCTTGGGCAGGGCCACCCAGAGGATGAACAGGATTACGAAACTAGCGGCGGCGGCGATGACTTCCATTGGCGACCATCTCCCGGTTCCACTTTATAGGACTATCTTGCCGGCAATGTGTTTCGCCCTTTTTACCAACTTGTTAATTTTGTGTTACAAGTTGGCGGGCCGTTAGTCCGTAAACGACGCAAGGCCGGGGGCGTCCAGCGTCCCCGGCCTCCGGGTTTGACTTGATTTGAGGAAGATTGCGGTTATTTCTTGATGAGCTTCTTGGGAAGAATCACCCACAGACTGAAAAGGGTTATGAATGCTATGCCGGCGGCGATGATTTCCATGATGGTTGGTTCCTCCCACAGCGATTAACTTGATAGGGCTATTGTGACGCCGAGTTGTTACAAAACCTTTTCGCAAATGTAAACCCTATGTTACGTTCATGTAACAGCCAGGTTACGCCGGGTTGGGGCGGTTGACCTCCCTCCCCGACCCTCCCCCTGGTAGGGGGAGGGGGTTGGCAGCCTAGTCATGTGATGTAAGATTGGTTGCGGGCTGGGTTGTGGGGAATCCAGCATCCCTAGGGAGAGCGGCGTTGGCTTTGGCAAGGATTTGAGATTCTTCGCTACGCTCAGAACGACATACTTGGGCTGAGGATTTGGATTCCCGCTTTCGCGGGAATGACGGTGGGGAGTTGGGGGTTACCGGGAACACACGGGTGGGTTCGAGGTGTGTTACAGTATCCGGGTAACGCCCGGAAAATTCGTTCGAGGAATTGAGGCATGACTACCGCGGCTGCCGACCACATAGAATTGGCCAGGAATTTTCTGCGGAGAAGCCGGCAATACCTGAACGACGGCGACTTGCACCAAGCCTCGGAAAAAGGGTGGGGCGCCGCCGCACACATCGCCAAGGCTGCGGCGGCGGCCAACGGTTGGGAGTATGAACACCACGACCAATTCGACAGCATCATGGAAAACGCCCGCTATCGGTTTCGCCAGCCGAGCCTAAGACAGTACGGCCACTCGGCCCACTCCCTGCACCGCAATTACTACAAACATCCATCCCTGCTGAACGCCAACGCTATCCGCGAGGACATTGACGACGTGGAGGCCATGCTGAACGTACTACAACCGTTCATCACTTGATAGGGGATTCCCGCCCTCAACAGTCATACCGGCGAAAGCCGGAATCCAGAAGGTCTTGGCGCATAACACAATCCATTGAGGTAATGAATTCTGGATACCAGACCCGTATCGTAGTACGGAGCCGACCTTACGCCGGAATGACGAGTTGAGGATGAGGACGTTTTCAGGAGGGGTAGATGACCCAGCCGACGCGCCCGGTGTCGGCAACCTGCAACAAATGCCCCTCGGTGGTGGTGACGAACAGGCTCCGCATATCCGGCCCGCCAAAGGCGCAGTTGGTTGGCTCGGCCGGTACAAGATGGGTTTCCAGCACCCGCCCGGCGGGGGAAAAGACGTACACCAAGGGGCCCGGGCCGTTGGCAACGGAACCGCCACAGGCGACAATGTTGCCGTCGGTGTCCACGCAAATGCCGGTTATGCCCCGCTGTATGCCGTTGGCGTCGGCGGGGAAGGCGTGCAGCGTCGCCGCCAGGCCGAGAGTCCCATCGTCCAGGATGGGATAGGCCCGCAGTTCCCGGGGTAATGAAGGGCAATCGTTATCTTCGGAGACGTACAACGTACCGCCGTTGGGGGAAAGGGCAATGGTGGTGGGGGCGGTGGTATCGCGGGTCATGCGGCGCAGGTGGGAGTGACGGTCGGCGGAATCCATCCGCAGCACCGAGTTATGCTCGACGGTGTAGGGTTCCAGCTCATGGTCGCGCAGTCCTCCGGGCACCGGCGGCCCCCAGGCCGGGGCTGTAAACCAGATGCGCCCGGCCCGGTCAACCACCAAGTCTTTGGGCGGGTGGTGAAACTTGCCGTCCAGACGATAGGCCAGGGCGGTGCATGAACCGTCGGGGTTGAACCGCACCACCCGGCGGCAAATGCTCTGGCAACCGTACAGCGCGCCGGCGGCGGAAAAAGCCAGCCCCGCCGTCCGGTGCGTCCAGCGGCGTTCCACCGTGGTCTGGCCGGTGGCCGGTTCATAGCGCAACAGGCTGTTGTCGGGGGAACTGGCCTGCTCCACCAGCCGGGTGAACCACAGGGCCGCGCCGTCCCACGCCGGGCCATCGGTGGGGGAGCCGTAGGGGCCGGCAACCGTCTGAAATTCCCAATCGGCCATTAGTTCCCCCCTGCTGTTGGTCTGGGATAGGTAGGTATTCCGGGGACATTGACCCGCATCCGGTAAATGGTGCTGCGGGCGGTGAAGTAAATCGTCCGAGCGTCGCCGCCGCCAAAGGCGAAGTTGGCGCAGTGTTCCGGCGTCAGAATGCGGCCCAGGGGATTGCCCTGGGGGTCAATTACCCAGACCCCGCCGGGGCCGGTGCAGTACACATTGCCCAAGGTGTCGTTTTTCATTCCGTCGGGCGCACCGGGATCGGCCCCTTCCAGTTGGGCAAACAGCCGCCCGTTGGCTACCGTGCCATCGGGCTGCACCTCAAAGACCCGGATGTGCCGCCGGGGAGTATCGTTGACGTACAACAGGGACTCGTCCGGGGAAAAGCACAGGCCGTTGGGATTGGCGAAGTCGTCCAACAGCAGGGTCAAGTCGCCGGTGTCAGGGTCAAGGCGGTAAACGGCCTCGTACTCGATGTATTTCTGCACGTCATCACAGTCCATCCCGACGTTGCGGAGGCCGTTGGAAGGGTCGGTAAAGTAGATGGAGCCGTCGGACTTGCAAACGATGTCGTTGGGGGTGTTCAGCTTGACGCCGTTGACGTGGGAGGCCAGAACGGTAGTGGAGCCGTCATGCTCCAACCGCCAGACGTTGCGGCTGCTCCAACCGGCCACCACCAGGCGGCCCTCCAGGTCGTGGGTCATGCCGTCGGCCTTGCCCGAGGGACTCATAAAGACCGCGGTTCCCTGGCCGGGGACGTACTTGTAAATGGCGTCGCCGATGATTTCGGTCCAGACGAGAGAGCCTTCCTCGCCGTTCCAGACCGGGCCTTCGGTGAAGGTGAAACCGCCGGCCACCCGTTCCAGGGCGGCGTTCTGCGGCACCAGGTCTCTGAATCCGGGGGCGAACTGTTCCGTTGACATAGGCTTGTCCTGTTGCGGGTTTGGGGCCGGGCCGATTCTAGGTTTGGACGGGGTTGGTGTCAAGGTTGGGGGGTTTTGCCCTCAGCCCCATCGGCGGTTAACCCTAGTGGTGGCGCAGGATTTTGGCCTGCGACCCCCCGCCCTAGCACGGAAGGGCAGACTTTCAGTCTGCCCCACCTTGGCCCTCACCCTAACCCTCTCTCCTTGAAAGAGGGGGTGGGGGTTTTCCGTCGTAGTGGAGGCTGTTTTACGCTTGGGGCTTCTGGATTTCGGCCTGCGCCGGAATGACGGGTTGGCGTAGAAAGAAAGGGAGCCGGGGGAGGCCACTTCCCCCGACTCCCTTCTATGAGGAGAGAAATCCAGGTTATGCCGGGCTTACCGGGGAGACGGCACGGCCTCCGGGTAGGTGGCTACCCCGTGTTCGGAGATGTCCAGGCCGGCCTCTTCCTCTTCGTCGGTGACGCGGACGCCCATCGTCATCTTGAGAGCCAGGAACATGATGAATCCGGTTCCCAAGGCCCAGGCCAGCACCACGCCCATGCTGATTAGCTGGGACACGATTTGCAGGCCGTCGCCGGCGACCAGTCCGGTTACGCCGTTGTTGCCGTTGGCGAAGATGCCCACCGCCAGGATGCCCCAAAGTCCGGTGACGCCGTGGACGGATATGGCGCCCACCGGGTCGTCAATCTTGAAGACCCGCTCGATGACGCTCACCGACGCAACCATTATCGGGGCGGCGATGGCTCCGATGACCACGGCGGCCCAGGGCGCGACGAAGGCCACGGGGGCGGTGATTCCCACCAGCCCGGCCAGCGCGCCGTTGCAGGCCATGAGGATGTCCAGCTTGCCGGTGCGGGCCAGTTGGATATACAGGGCGACTACTGCGCCGGTGGCCCCGGCCAGCAGGGTGTTGATGGCGTTGAGGCCGATGGAGTCGCCGGTGTTGATGTTGAATCCGAACCAGCCGAAGAACAGGATGAAGGTGCCGATGACCACGAAGGGGACGCTGTGGCCGGGGATGACGTTGGAGGTGCCGTCGGGGTTGAACTTGCCCTTGCGGGCGCCGACTACGGCAGCGCCGGCCAAGGCCAGGAAACCGCCCACCGCGTGAACCACGCCGGAACCGGCGTAGTCAGCCGCCGCCGGCAGTCCAATGGCGTCCAGGGAACCCAACCAGCCACCGCCCCAGACCCAATGGCCGTACAGGGGGTAGATGATGGCCCCGATGAGGAAACTGTAGGCCAGATACGCCTGGGTCTTGGTGCGCTCAGCCATCGCGCCGGCCACGATAGTCGCGGCCGTGGCGGCGAATACCATCTGGAACACCCAGTCAACGTAGTTCTGGCCGCCGCCGGAGTCGGTCAGGAACCAGTTGGTGGTGCCGGCGATTCCCGCCGCCGACGTTCCCCACATCAGGGCGAAACCGAAGGCCCAGAAGGACAGGGACGCCATTGCGAAGTCCATGAAACTCTTGGTCAGGTAGTTGGTCGAGTTTTTGCTGCGGATTAAG
Organism: Dehalococcoidia bacterium; assembly: GCA_963665735.1. GTDB lineage: Bacteria > Chloroflexota > Dehalococcoidia > Lucifugimonadales > UBA3495 > CATOSK01. The sequence goes on from OY762444.1 coordinate 3,419,087, forward strand.
CCGGCGCCCAAAAAGGCGAACCCGGCTTGCATGAAGAATACCAGGAAGGCGCCAACCATCCAGATGACGTTGCCGCTCTCGGCGCCAAGGGTATCGTCCGATGTAATTTCCTGGGCGAAGGCTACGTTGTAGCCGGTAAGGATTCCCGCCGCCAGCAACCCCACCACCGATAAAAGCAACATTCTGCGGAGCATGGTTCCCTCCTTGAAAATTTGGGTGTCTCCGATGGTAAGGCGGAGTTGTTACGGGGCTGTTGCTACTTTGTTGCGCGTCTGTTGCCACTTTGTAAAATGACTGTTACGCCCCTGTTGCCACTTTGTTAAATGGGCGTGGGCGCTCTGGCAGCAGCAGAAACTTTTGATTTGGCGGGCGCACGGGCTAGAATTGGGGTAAAAGGGCAGGAGGCGCAGTATGTCGGGAATCTGGCCGGGGGACATTCAATGCGTGGCGATGCTGACCTTCGACGTGGACGGCGTTTCTTCCTGGCTGCGGCGGGACCCGGATTTTGCCCGCTTGCCCAGCCTGATGTCTATGGCGGAGTACGGCCCCAGTGTGGCGGTTCCCCGGATTCTGGACTTGCTGGACGCTCATTCCATCCCGGCCAGTTTCTACGTACCGGGTTACGTGGCGGAGACCCACGTTGACTTGGTGGAGGACATGGCCCGGCGGGGCCACGAGGTAGGCCACCACGGTTATATGCACGAGGCTCCGGCTACCCTGTCGCCGCAAGAGGAAGAGGAAGTCCTGGAGCGGGGTAGCGAAATCCTGGCCGGCATAACCGGGCAAGCTCCGAAAGGTTACCGCTCGCCGGGTTGGGAGTTAAGCGAAGTTTCCCTGGACTTGCTGGCTGCCCGCGGCTTTCTTTACGACAGCAGCCTGATGGGGGATGACGCTCCCTACCTGCTGCCCGCCGGCCAGGGCGAACTGGTGGAGGTGCCGATACACTGGAACCTGGACGACGCGCCCAACTTCGTTTACGCGCCGTCGGCCAACCGGCTGGGGCCGATGCGCAGCCCGGAGGAGGTGTATTCCAACTGGGCGGCGGAATTTGAGGGGCTTTACTACTATGGCCGGGCCTTTACCCTGACCATGCACCCGCAATACATCGGCCGGCCGGGGCGGTTGCGGATGCTGGAACGGCTAATCGGGTATATCAAGAGCTTTCCCAACGTGGAGTTCATGCGGGTGGTTGACGTGGCGGAAATGTGGAGGAACGGGAACAGCTAAGCCGGGGGCTACTCGTCAACCAGTGCGTCTATACTTGTACCCAGAGCATCGGCAATCCGGGATAGCGCGGCCTTGGAGCCGGGTTTGGCCCCTCGCTCGATTTCGGACAGGTAGCTTGGGCTGATTCCAGTGGCCCGAGAGAGGTCTCGCAAAGTCAAACCCTGATGCTGCCGGAAAGCAGCCATCGGACTTTGGCCGCGCATAATGGCGAGGGCTATTTCGTGGGGAATCCGGCTGCCGTCGTCCGCTTGTTGAGCCGCGATGATGTCTTCAAGTTCCTCATTACGGGCGACCAGGGCGTCGTACTCTGCGCGGGGCAACGTAACCGTTTCGGCGCTAGTCATAGGATTCTCTCCGGTGGCGGACTCTCATAATAGCCATGACCGCCGTTTTGCCGTGTTCCAACGTGAAGATGACCCGATAGTCGCCATGTCACACCTTGCGGTACACCTGGAGGCGGCCTTTGCAGGAATCTACTATGAAGATTCGGTTCTGGCCGTCCACCTTGACGGAACGGGGCAGGAACAGGCGGCCTTCCCGCTCCGGGTACTTGGCGGTCTGGCGGTGGCCCTCCATGACGGGGTTGGCGGCCATCAACTGCGCGCCCCAGATGGACATGGTGGCGTCGCCGATGAGTTGGCCCAGGTATTCCCCCTTAGCGGTGAAGGTCTGCACCCGGTTGTTGTGCCAGTCCACCACATAGACATCGCCGTCGCGGTCAACGGCAATGCCGGCGGGGCGGTTGAACCGGCCCGGCCCGCTGCCGGAAGTTCCCCATTCCAAGAGGTAGTCGCCTTCCGGGGTGAACTTCTGCACCCGGTCGTTGCGCCAGTCGGTGACGTAAATTTCCCCGGCGACGTTCACCGCCACACCCCAGGGCATATTGAACTGGCCCGGCCCGTTGCCGGGGACGCCGAACTTGCCCAGGAATTTGCCGTCGCGGGTGAACCGCTGGATACGGTGGTTGCGGGCGTCGGCCACCAGCAGGTTTTCGGCGGCGTCCAGGACAATGCCCGAAGGACGGTCCCATTGGCCGTCGGCGTTGCCGGCCTCTCCCCATTCGTCCAGCAGGTTGCCATCAGGGTCAAAGACGGATATGCGCTGGTTCCATTCGTCGGTGACGTAGAGCCGTTCCGATGAGTCCACGGCGATGCCGGCCGGCCAGACCATCTGGCCGGGGCCGCTGCCGAAGGAACCGAAGTCGCCAATCCATTCTTCGCCGACGGTGCATTTCTTGACGGTGACGTTGTGGTGCAGGGACTCGCCCCGTTGCAGGACGTAAAGCATTTCGCCGGGGCCAAAGGCAACGTCGGCCAGGTTGCGGAAGGAACGGCCGGCGAAGTCGTCCATGCCGATGGTGTGGTCGTATTGGTAGGTTCGGGTCAAGGTTGTTTCGGTGGTCATGGTTCGGCGCTCCTTGTGGGATTTACCCCCACCCTAACCCTCCCCCTGGTAGGGGGAGGGGATTTTTCGCCCCTTCAATCGGGGGGGAGTTGTTCCCCGATTGGGAATTTTTGTGGGGGGAAGGGTTAGGCGAATTGGAATTCGCGAGTGGCTACGATTAACTGGAGCATTTCGGCCACCCGGCGGGCGAAGATTTCGCCGTCCTGCTCGGTGTCCAGGCGCAGTTCGCCGGCGGCTGCGGCTTTGCCTACCAGGGAGGAACGGGTCTTTTCCTCCACGGGCAGGGGGCCGATGAGGTCGAGGCAGCTGTCAACCAGTTCTTCCGGTGACAAGACCGGGCCGTGATTGCGGAGGCGGTCAACGATGCTGCGAATGCCGGGCTGGGCCAGGTTGCCCACCTGGTCAGAGGCGAAGTTGACCCGGCCAACCAGGGAGCCGCTGTCAATCCATTCCTTGCCGGTGTGCCAGCCTTCCACCGTGGGCGGGTTGAGCAGTTCCTGGCCCATGTACTTGGACTCGTAGGTGGTTTCCTGCAATCCGGGCCGGGGTTCCTGGAAGTCGCCCACCAGCCGCAGTATGCTGGCCACCACTTCGGCGGGGCTTTTGACCTTGGCGAACCTAGCGTTCTTGAAGAAGTCCGATTCCAGCAGGGCGCGCATGACGGCACCGATGTTGTAGTCGGAGGCGAAATAGGCGTCGGAAAGGGCCTGGATTGCCTCTTCCGGGGCCGGGTCGTCGGATACGAAGAAGTGGTACAGCTTTTCGGCGACGAACCTGCCGGTGGCGGGCTGGGCAACGATGATGTCAACGATGTCCTCGCCGTTGAAACGCCCGGTATGGCCCAGGAAGGTCTTTTCCGAATCGTCGTGGTCTTCGGGGCGGTACTCGAACTCCATCGGGAAAGGCCCCCAGGGATAGCGGGCGTTGAAGTTGGCGATAGTCCAGCCGGTGAAGGCGCGGGCGCATTCCTTTACGTCCTCTTCGGTGTAGTTGCCCACGCCCATGGAAAAGAGTTCCAGCAGTTCCCGTCCGTAGTTTTCGTTGAGGGCGCCCTTGTGGTTGGTGTTGTTATCCAGCCAGATAATCATGGCCGGGTCGCGGGACAGCTTGACCAGCAGGGTGCGGAAGTTGCCGAGGCAGTGCTGGCGGAACATATCAATCTGGGCGTCCACGGCGCGCCCATTTTCCACCTTTTCGTAGGCGGTGGCGAAGAGGCCATGCCAGAAAAGGGCCATTTTTTCCTGGAGGGGGTTGCGGGTGTTAATCATCCGGTACAGCCACCAGGCGTTGGTGGGGTCGCTGTTGCGGCGGTCGTCAATGTCAATGTAGTAGCGGTCAACGATGTCCTCTTCGATGCCGTCGTCCTGCCGGGGATTGAGCAGCCAGTCCACAGTGGCGGCATACCCCTGGGCGGCGCAGCGTTCCAGTTCGTCGCGGCGGGCGCCGAAACCGGCCCGGCGCATCAGGTGGGCCATGAGAGCGATGTCGTGGGTAGCGGTCGGTGAAGCCGTCATGGTTGGGCCTCCTGTAATGTTTTAGCGGGATGGGGTTCCGCGGTGCAGCCTGGGGGGAGGAGCGGGAATCAGGGTCTTGTTGGCAGTGTCGGCGATAAGGTTGAGACTTTCCAGGGTGGTGAGCCCCAGCAGGTAATCGTCATCGGGACCGAATAGCACCGGGCAGTGCCCCTTCCGGCCTGCGATTCGGAAAATGGCCCCGCCATAACCGAAACTGCGCACCTGTCCATCGGCCACTTCGCAGACCAGTTCCCGATGGGGGGCCAGATTAAGGGTCTGTTCCAGCAGGGAAGCGGGCAGCATGGAATGGATGGCGCCGGTGTCAACCAAAGCGTCAACCCACTGAAATTCGCCGACTTGCGGGTTGGCGACGCCGATGCGGGCGTTGAACATTCCCATTATTTCACTTCCTGGGGAGGTGATGTCATAGTCCGGTTTAGCGTCCTTTGGCGTCCAATCGTAGTCGTTTCGGGCAGGGCCTAGATGTGAAGTCTGGGGGTAGGAATCAGCCGGTGGTGGGTAGTGTCGGCAATCCGATTGAAGTTTCGCAAGGTAGTGGAGCCAAGGACGTACTGGTCTTCGGGGCCGAAGATTACCGGGCTAGGGGCCTCCAGGTCTTCGATTCGGAAAATTGCGTAGCCGAAGCCGAAAATGTGCTGTTGGCCGTCGGCGACCTCAAAGGCTAGTTGCCGGGTGGGCGCCAGATTAAGGGTCTGTTCCAGCAGGGAGGCGGGCAGCATGGTATGGATGGCACCGGTATCAACCAAGGCGTCAACCCACTGAAATTCGCCGGCCTGGGGGTTGGCGATGCCGATTCGGGCGTTGAAGATTCCCATGACTTCCTTGCCGGGGCTACATTGGCAATTCAATAAATTTTAGCACATCGGGTTGGGCGAGGTTTGGCATAACGGGCAGGCGGGCAAAACCGGGTTTAACTCGACTGGATTGCGGCCACGGTTTCGGCGGCGGTTGCTACCTCGGCCTGGCGGGGAAATACGCGCTCCATCAGGAATTGGTGAATGTCCGCAACTTGGTCAGCGCAGCCGTCCTCAACTACCACCAGCTTGTAATCGGCGTCGGCCCCGTAACGGACGGTGGACAGGATGACGCCGCTGGTAGCGTGGCCCATGAGGATGAGGGTGTCAATGCCCTGGGCGCGCAGAATCATGTCCAGGTCGGTGCCGAAGAAGGCGTTGACCCGATGCTTGACGATGACGGGTTCGCCCTCCTGGGGTGTCACTGAGGAATGAATCAGCGATAGCGGGTTGGCGGCCGGCTCCTGGCCGGAAGTCTTGCGAAGGCTGAAGGTCTTGTTGTTGTCGGAAATTTCCGGGTAGCCGGGACGGAAATTGACCACGATGTAGGCGATGAACATACCGGCGGCGCGGGCGGCGTCCAGGACTTCCCCGGCCCGGTCGAAGGTGTGGCGTCCCTGTACCAGCGGGTTGGTTCCCATGTTGTCGGCGTGGAAATCGGCCATCAGCAGGGCGGTCTTGTTCTTGTCCAGGCTAAGGTCGGCCATGATTCGCCTCCTCTTTTCCGTTGGGTTATTTTCAGGTCAGTTCAGGGAGACCGCAGGGCCGGCGGTGCGGGTCTGCTCGCTGACCAGGAAAGCGGCCTTGTCCCTGCCGTAGATTGTTTCCAGTTCGGCGTCAAAACGCTGTCCGCCGAACTCGCCCAGCAGTTCGTACTTGCCCTCGGTGTAAAGGCTGCCTTCGCAGGTAGAACTCTTGATGTTGCGTCGGTCTTCCCCGTGCAGGTACATTTCCACGGCCTGGGTCATCAGGCGCTTAACGTCCTCGGCCTCCATGTAAGAGGCGGCGCGCAGGAAAACGTAACCCCATCTGATTCCTTGGTGTTCCAGCATAACGACGGGGGAATTTTACCCGGAAAACCGGGATGGGAAAATAGTTGGGGGCGGCAAAGCGGTAGCGTTCCGTTGCAGGTGGTTTTCTTGCATTGATGGGCAAGAATAAGGGTCATGTCTTTTCTGGATTCAGGCCCCGTTTCGTGGTACGGGCCGGTTTTGCGGCGGCATGACGGGTTTTGGGCGAAGGATGTGGATTCCCGCTTTCGCGGGAATGACGGTAAGGGGCGCGGGAATGACGGTAGGGGCGCGGGAATGACGGTGTTGGGTGGCAGGACGGTCAACGGCGACTTGGGAAAGACTTGGGCGGCCAGCCTACGGGGTGGGGATGGTGGGAACGAAGTTGGGGTCGCGGGGAGCGTAGCCCACCAACTCCACGAATCCCCGTCCGGCGATGGGTTGGCCGTCCTTGTGGCCCTGAACGGCGACGGCTCCTTCCCAGTAGGACAGGGGTATGAAACTGCTGGCGGCCATCTCCGAGTCCTCCCCTACTGGTTCCAGGGACACGGAAAGGGGGATGGACGCTATTTCCAGCCGCCAGCCCATCGGATAGACGTAGCCGTTGGCCGGGCTGACCCAAGACCCGGTGGAAGTAAGGGTTATATCGTCTCCGGTCAAGTGGACGGGGGCGGCGTCTCCGGCTTGGCCGTAATCCGCCGGGATGTAGGCGCCGTACTCGGCGATGGGGTTGCGGTTGTCGCTGGGGCCGTCCCAGACCAAGGAAACCATGACTTCGGAACCGTCGTCCAGTTGCAAGCTCAGCCAGTCCCAACCCACGTCCAGGGCCGTGGCCGAATCGCCCCATTGGTGGTCGAACCAGGCGATCCCGGTGACGGGCCGGGACTCGCCGTTGACGGTCAGGACGCCGGAGGTTTCCAGCCGGGGGCGGGTGTAATAGTAGGTCTGGCCGGCCGGACCCAAGTCCAGCAGGCCGGTCTGGTTGTGCAGCACCGCCGGTTTCAGGGACAGGGCCTCCAGTTCCAAGGTGTAATCGCCGGTCTGAAAGGCCAACTGGTACTCATTGCCGTCGCCTTGCATAAACCAGTCCGACATATCTATGTTGAAACCGACGGGTTGGGAGGCGTAGTCAGCGCCGGGGTCAATGCCGGCGAGGGTGAACCTTTCATCGGTCAGAAACAACCCGGCCCGGTGGTCGGCCCAACTCAACTGGAAGACCCGGGGGATAATGCCCTGCGGAGTGACAATCTCAAAGGTCACGCAGTGAAAGCTGTATTCCCCGCCGGCGTCGTCGGACAGGTGGCCGTTGAAGTACCACCATTCAATGGGCGTCGGGTGGCGGCCTTCGTCTTGGGGGAGTTGGACTTGGGACGACGCGGGGGTTGGCGCCACCGTGGGCCGTGGAGTGACCGTAGGGGTTGGCGCAACGGATGGCGCTACGGATGGGACAGCGGCGGCAGGCTGTGGCGGAAGAGTCGGCGATGTTGTTGGTGTCGGCGCGGGGCTAGCTTCTACCGTCTCCGGCGTCGGTTCCGTGCCGACTTCTGCCATCTTTGGCGTCGGCATGGGGCCGACTTCCACCCCCGGCGGAGCCGGCGTCAGAGTGGGGTTGGTTTCTACCGCCGCCGACATCGGCGCGGGATTGACTTCTGACGCATCCGGGGCAGAGTCGCCGCAGGCCAGCAGGGACAGAGCGAGGACAAGGCAGAGGGACATTAGAAGATGGGTTGAAAGTCCCTTGTCCGGTTCTTCACCGATGGGACGCGACCCCCACCCTAACCCTCCCCCTCCCAGGGGGAGGGGATTTTGGGCACACCCTTTCAGGCGCAGCCGTAGGAGGGGATTTTTCACACGCCCTTTCAGACCCAACCACGGGCCTCGGGACTGATGTTTCCGGTTGGCGGTCACTTTCATATAGACTAGGCGAAATCGCTGCGGGAGGGATAGGCTCAATGGCACATTTTGACGAATACGCCGACAGGTTTCAATTCGCCAGGCTGGAGCGGCAGGACGGCATACTCCAAATGACGCTGCACAGCGACGGCGATACCCTGCAATGGGGCGCCGGGCCTCATTCGGAATTGCCGGAGGTGTTTCACGCCGTCGGTTCCGACCCGGAAACCAAAGTCGTGATTATGACCGGGGCCGGCGACGGTTTCACCGGGCCGGCCGGCAGCAACGCCACGGTGCCCCGCCGCACGCCGGAGCAGTGGGACGGCACCTATTGGGAGGGCAAGCGGCTGCTGGGCAACCTGCTGGATATTGAGGTGCCGGTCATTGCCGCCGTCAACGGGCCGGCCCTGCGTCATTCGGAACTGCCGTTGTTGAGCGACATCGTGCTGGCCGCCCCGCATACTACCTTCCAGGACTCCGGCCACTTTATGAGCGGCCTTACCCCCGGCGATGGTATGCACATCATCTATCCGTTGTTGCTGGGGACGAACCGGGGCCGGTATTTCCTGCTGACCGGGCAAATGCTGGACGCGGCGCGGGCGCAGGAATTGGGCTTGGTGGCGGAGGTGCTGCCCCCGGAAGACCTGTTGCCGCGGGCGTGGGAACTGGCCCGGCAACTGGCGCAGCAGCCCCGGCTGGTGCTGCGCTATTCGCGGGTATTGCTGACCCACAAGTTGAAACAGGAACTGCACGACCTGTTGGGCTATGGCCTGGCGTTGGAAGGGCTGGGTTCGGCCCAGGACTACCTGGAACGGGGACAGGGCCGGTAAACCGGCGGCGGACGTTGCAGGGCGACAACAAAAAGGGACAGGTCTAACGCCTGCCCTTTCGTGTAGTGCGTTTTGGAGCGGAAGACGAGATTCGAACTCGCGACCCTCTCCTTGGCAAGGAGATGCTCTACCACTGAGCCACTTCCGCTCAATCCTTAATTTAAGGCTAAAACGCCGGCGGCGAGTTGTCAAGGGGTGTGGCGACTATTCCAGGACGATTGCAAAACAGGATACCGCACGACTGTAAAGGCATACCCCGGCGTCCATGCGCAGACTGAAAGCCTACGCCACCAAGGGACGGGGGAAAGGGGCGTGTGACACTACTTTGCAATCGTCCTGGGGCAATTCACAGGGTCTTTCAGTTTTCTTTCCTCGGCCTTTCATGTCATTCTGGGGGGAGCGAATAATCTGAATTTCTTGCCTTCGGCAACGTCGCCTTGTCCATAGAATTTTAGACCCTTCACTTCGTTCAGGGTGACATGGTGGTGGTTCAGGGTGACATGGTAAAGAGGGGGAGAGTTTTTCAACCCAACCCTAACCCTCTCCCTGGTGGGGGAGGGGAATTTGATGGTCATTGGCTTTGGACGTTAAGACAGGCCGGACAGGACGGGTTGCAGGCGTTCTATCAAGGGGGGGAGAAATTCTTTCCAGTCACCGAGGATTCCGTAGTCGGCGGCCTGGAAGATGGGCGCGCGGCGGTTGCGGTTGACGGCCACGATGATGCCCGCTTTCTGGATGCCGACGGTGTGGTTGAAGGCGCCGCGAATGCCCACGGCGATATAAACCCGCGGGGCGATGGTGCGCCCGCTGATTCCCACCTGCACCTGGTGGGGCAGCCAGCCGGAATGAACGACGTTGCGGGTGGTGCAGATGACCGCGCCAATGCCCTCAGCGTGGGACTGGATTTCGGGGAGACTTTCGGGGCCGCCAATGCCCATGCCCACACCCAGCACCACCTGGGCTTGTGTCAAGGCTATCGCGCCCAAGTCCTGGGAACGATGTTCCTCCAATAGTTTGATGTCCGCGCCGTCAAACCCGTCAACAGGGATGGTCTCAACACGGGCGGCGGTGGCGGCGTCCGGCTGTGTGGGTGTCAGCAATCCGGGGCGCAACGTGACCAGGTTGGGGAGGGTCTTGGACAGGATGGGGGCGACGACATTGCCGCCCAGGGCAGGTTTCAACTGCACCAACATTCCGGCATCGTTGATTTCCAGGTCAATGGCGTCGCCGGTAAGTCCGAGTTGCAGTTGGGCGGCGATGCGGGAGGCCAGGTCGCGCCCGTCGGCGGTGGATGCGAAAAGCACGGCGTAGGGCTGCGCGTCGGCGATGGCGGCGGCCAAAGCAACGCCAACGCCACGGCTGCATACCGGGCCAAGAGCCGAGTTGTCCAGGGTCAGCACCCGGTCGGCGCCGTGGGCGGTCAGGGCCTCGGCGTGGGCTGGGTTGGCCGGGCCGATGATGACGGCGGCGACTTCGCTGCGGGTGGATTCGGACAACTCGCGGGCCTTGCCCAGCATCTCCAGGGTCACGTGGCGCAGGTCGTCCCCGGCGGTTTCGGCCACCACCCAGACGCTCTTTTCCCGATTCTGGGGGTAACGCTCGGCATTAACCGGGCCGGAGGAATCAGCGGCCTGGGCATCGAGTTGCCGCAGCCGTTCTGCTACGGCGTCAGCCACGGTTTGAGCGGCGGCTTGGGGGTCTTCTTCTTCAATGACCTGGGCCAAGCGGTTGGGTTCCACCAGCCGGATGTCCTCAACCCAGGTGGGAGACCCGGCGGCGCCGAACAGGGACAAGTCGGGAGACAAGTCGGCGCAGGTCAGTTCCTCGACGGGCCGTTCCCCGGCGGCGGTCATTGCCTCCCGGTTGGGGAAGGTTTCCGGGGCGATGCCTTCGGTAACGCAGACCACGGCGGGCAGGGGACATTGGATTACCTGGTGGCCTTCGTCGGTGGTTCGTTCCACGACGATGGAGTTGTCGTCGGGCTGGTAGTCCAGGGCGCGCACCTGGCTGACGTGGGGCAGACCCAGCAGTTCGGCCAGTTCCGGGCCTACCTGGCCGGTTTCGGCGTCGGCGCTGTTGCGGCCACAAACTATCAGGTCGGGGCTTTCTTTTTCCAAGGCCAGGGCCAGGGCGCGGGCCGTTGCCAGGGTGTCGGAACCGGCCAGGGCGCGGTCAGTCAGCAGCACCGCCCGGTCTGCGCCCATCGCCATGCAGTGAACCAGCCCTTCCCGGGCCTGGGGCGGCCCCATTGATAGGGCTATAACCTGGTCATCATCGCCGGTTTTCATCTGGACGGCGCGGGTCAGCCCCAGCAGGTCGAAGGGGTTGACTTCGGAAGGAACGCCTTCCCGGATGATGGTCTTGTTTTCGTAGTCGAAACCCATGCGGGCTACTACGGGGACGTACTTGACGCAGACGACAATTTTCATGGTTCGCGAAGCTCCCTTTTGTTCCTTCCCCCAGTTGGATGCCACCCCCACCCCCTCCCTAACCCTCCCCCTGGTAGGGGGAGGGGAATTTCGTACACTCCATTATGTACCAGCCGGTCAACTGGCATGGGCGATTTGGGAGGAAACCCGTTGGCTGAGTTGTTGAAGTTTATCGCCAATGGAAACAGGGTACTCTGCCGGGCTGAAGATGTTAAGGCAGTCGGATGGTAGGGATTGCAAGTCGGCGGCTAACCTTTCCCGGACTTCGTTCAGGGACGGGTCGGGGGCCAGACGCCGGCCGTCGGCCATGACGGTTTCCAGCAGGGGTTGGCCCTGGGGCAGCGTTTCATCCTGGGCGGCGATAACGTCGCGGGAGATTCGGCCTTCCCGGTCGCGGAACCGGAAAACCTGCTTGGCGCCGGGCAAAGTGGCCTTATCGGCGCTCAGTTTCATAACCGGGCGGCCATCGTAGCTAACCAGCTTATACACCATGTCCGTCCAGGGGGCGTCGGCGGACACGCCCACGCGGGTGCCGACGCCGAAAATGTCTATGGGAGCGTCGGCCAAGGCTAAGTCGTTGATGGCGTACTCGTCCAGTCCGCCGCTGGCGACGATTTTCACGTAGTCCAGCCCGGCGCCGTCAAGGACTTGGCGCACCTGGCGGCTGAGGGTGTCGAAGTTGCCCGAATCCAGCCGCACCGCCGTCAAACGGTGGCCCTGCGTTTCCATTTCTTTGGCCACGGTGACGGCATGGCGCGCGCCTTGCAGGGTGTTGTAGGTGTCCAGCAGCAGCACGGCCCGGTCTGGAAAGGACTGGGCGTAGCTGCGGAAGGCGGTTTCCTCGGACTGGAAGGCAGATATGAAGGAATGGGCCATAGTGCCGGAGGGCGGGATGCCGTAGCGTTGGGCGGCCTGGACGTTGCTGGTGGACTGGAATCCGGCGATGAACCCACAACGCGCCATTTTCAGGGCGGCGTCAGCGCCGTGGGTACGGCGGGCGCCGAAGTCGGCCAGGGCGCGGCCTCGGGCGGCGTGGATGCAACGGGCGGCCTTGGCCGTCAGCAGGGATTGGAAGTTGACTTGATTGATAACGAAGGTCTCAGCAATCTGGGCTTCGATGATGGGGGCGGTGATTTCCAAGATTGGTTCGTTGGCGAAGAATACCCGTCCTTCGGGCATGGCGCGGACGCTGCCGGTGAATCGGAAGTCCTTCAAGTATTCCAGGAAATCTCCGGCGAAGATGCCGGCGGAACGGAGGTAGTCCAGGTCGTCGGGTTGGAAGGTTAGGGTTTCCAGGTAGTCCAGCGCGTCGGCAAGACCGGCGTTGACCAGGTAGCCCCGCTGGGGCGGCAGGTGGCGGACGTAGAGGCTGAAAGTGGCCGGGGCGGTCATGCCCTGCCGGAAAAAGGCTTGGGCCATGGTAAATTCGTAGAGGTCGGCGAAGAGGCCCAGGGAGGGGGACGAAGGGGCTGGTCTGGCAGAGTTCATTGAAGAACCGACCCGCGGCGAAGGACTTGCGACGTTGTTGGGACATTATGATTTGGGGCCGGGGGAGTGTCAAACAGGGCGATGGCATCCGATGGCGGTTGGGCAAGCCGCGCTACGGACGCATTTCCCAATGACATTCAGCCGTTGACAGCACCGCCAAATGGCGGCATATTGCCCGATAAGACAACCAAAGGGAGGGAGGAACACTTACCATGATTAGAGGAAAACTAGCGCCGGAGAGAGAATGGTTGCGCCAGTACGTGGAACCTGTTTACGTTAATCTGGCCTATGAAGAAATCGAGTATGACCCCTTTCCCACGCCCCAAGAGGCGCAAGTTCTGTTCCTGCTTGGCGGCAAGCGCCAGACCGCTTTCGTTCCGCTTACCATTGTCAACGAATCTGAGCGCACCGTGAGAGCGGCATTGCTGGGCGAACGCGGGGACGAAATCCTGGTTTTGTTCCCCCCTACCAACTTCGGACAGACCAGGTTTCTTGCCGGGGTAGAGTCCCTAGAGGCAATTGCCCGAAATTCCAACGGTGAAGGAAAACCTTGATGGTCTTGTCCGACATTGAAATCAAGGCCGAGATTGAGGCCAAAAGGCTGGTCTTTCATCCGGCCGTTGATATTGACTCGGGCCGTATCGCCAGTTCGTCCGTTGACTTGTTGTTGCATGGTGATTTGCTGATTCTCCCGCTAGGCCCAATTCCTGGCGTCACTGTCGTCCCATCAGATGAAGGGGCGATGGTAATGAACCAGCTATACAACTACGGGGAAAAACGGGAGTTGTCGCCGAATCAACCGTATCGCATGGAACTCTTCCGGCGGGTAATTGGCAAAACCCTGGAGAGAGTCACACTACCATCGCATATAGCTGGCCGCATAGAAGGCAAGAGTTCTTTGGCGCGTTACGGGTTGGCCGTTCACGTCACCGCCCCCACCGTACTGGCCGGTTTTGAGGGACATCTTTACCTGGAGATGTACAATTTCGGGCCTTTCTTCATTGAACTCCAACTGTACATGAAAATCGCCCAGTTGGTGTTGGAGCACGTAGGTCTGCCGCCGTCCCGCGGATACCAAGGGCAGTTTCAGAGTCAGGAATAACCGCCACATCCAAAAGCCCTTGCTTTCGGTATGCCTGCGATGGAGAGAGGCCCGCCCTTGGCGAATAAACTTGACAGTATTTCATGGCCTTAGTAGTATGAGTGCTGGCGTTGGCCCTTAACAAGTGAATATCTCTGGATCCCTTATCCAGAACGGCGGAGGGAACGGCCCGATGAAGCCAGGCAACCGGCCTGGCCGCTGAACCGGCGGCAGGACATGGTGCCAAATCCGACGCTCCCACGGGGGCGAAAGATGAGGGAGGTTAAGACGACTTAGGCTTCTCTCGGAAGAGAAGCTTTTTTTATGCCCGTCAAAAGGGGTGTACCAACTTTGGAGGAAATCAGACCGATACAATGGGAGGGCGGCCAGCTTAAATTGCTGGACCAAACCCGTTTGCCCCTGGAGTACGACGTTGTCGCGGTAAACGATTACCGGGGCGCTGTGTCTGCCATCCGCGATATGCAGGTGCGGGGCGCGCCAGCTATCGGCGTTACCGCCTCCTACGCCGTCTATATGGCGGCCCGCGACATTGCCGCCGGGGTTGCCGGGCGCGCCGAGTTCATGGCCCGGCTGGAGTCCGCCGCTGCCGAGATTCAACAGGCCCGGCCCACCGCGGTCAACCTGCAATGGGCCGTGGAGCGGATGCTGGGGGTTGCCGCGGATTGCGCCGACCTGGGCCGGATGAACGACGTTCTGCTGGCCGAAGCCCACCTGATTCGGGAAGAGGACGAAAGCATCAATAGACGGTTGGGGCAACAGGGGATGGACTTGATTCCCGAAGGTGGGGCGGCGCTTACCCACTGCAACACCGGGGCGCTGGCTACCGCCGCTTTCGGCACGGCGCTGGGAGTTATCCGGGCCGCTTGGGAGTCGGGCAAGCGGTTCGAGGTGTTTAACACGGAAACCCGCCCCTTTTTGCAGGGCGCGCGGCTGACTTCTTGGGAGTTTCACCAGTTGGGCATTCCCGCCAAGTTGATTGTGGACTCGGCGGCTGGAATGCTGATGCAGCAGGGACGGATTGGCTGCGTGATAACCGGAGCCGACCGGGTTGCCGCCAATGGTGATACCGCCAACAAGATTGGCACCTATTCCCTGGCGGTGCTGGCTAAGGAAAACGGGATTCCATTCTACGTCGCCTGCCCGGTCAGCACCATTGACCTGAGCTTGGCCGGCGGGGATGACATTCGCATCGAGGAAAGGCCGGCGGAGGAAGTGACCCATTTCCAGGGAACTCCGACAGCGCCGGAAGGGGTGGAGGCGTTGAATCCGGCTTTTGACGTTACGCCCCATCGCTACATTGAGGCGATTATCACCGAAAACGGCGTTTGCCGTGCGCCTTTCCTGGAAAGCCTGAAGCTGGCGGCCAGTTAAGACCGCTTGGGGCAGTAGCGTAACTTATCGCAACTGATGACTAATTTGAGGAAGTATGGTCATACCGGCGAAAGCCGGAATCCAGAAAGGCCAAGCCAGAAAACGTACTTGATGACAAGGAATCCTGGATACCGGCCTGCGCCGGTATGACGGGTTGGTTGTCAATAAAACAGTGAAAGACCGGTAATCGGGATTAGCCGAAGGAGGAAACCACCATCGTTAGAGTTGACCAGCAAACGCGACGCCGGATGTCCAAGACCGGGCTGACGGCCCTGGACGCTGACCGGGTTTGCCCCGGTTACGTGGTTTACGCTCCCATGAGCGGCAGCGGCGAGGTTTACCTGGTGGACCACCATGGCAACGAAGCCCACGTCTGGCATTTGACCTATCCGCCCGGCCTGTACGGGTACTTGCTGCCCAACGGCAACCTGTTTTACGGGGGCAAGGTGCGGGATGAAACCTGGGAGCGGTTCTCCTCGTGGAAACGGTTCAAGGGCGGGGTGATGCTGGAGGCCGACTGGCAGGGCAACGTGGTTTGGGAGCATCACGACCCCAACCACCACCACGACGCCCGGCGCACCGAATCCGGCGGGGCCGTGTACCTGACGGTGGAGTTGCTGGCCGACGACGTGGTTGCCCAGGTGAAGGGGGGTGTGGCCGGCTCGGAAAATCTGCACGGGATGTGGAGCGACGTTATCGTTGAGGTTGACGCCGAAGGCAACCGGGTCTGGGAATGGCGGGCTGCCGAGCATCTGGAATTTGACCGTCACCTGATTACCTTCAACGACCTGCGGGACGAATGGAGCCACGCCAACACGGTGGTTCCTCTGCCCGGCGACCGGGTGATGTTCAGTTTCCGCCACGTCTCCACCGTTGGAATCATTGACAAGAACAGCGGGGAAATCGTCTGGCAGTTGGGTTACGAAACCTTGGCCCAGCAGCACGATCCCAGCCTGTTGCCCAATGGCAACGTGCTGATTTTCGACAACGGTTCCCACCGCAGCCGGGTGGCTATGCCAGCGTCGCGGGTTATCGAAGTTGACCCCAAGACCAACGAAATCGTCTGGCAGTACCAGGACACGCCGGCCTACAACTTTTTCAGCCCCTACATTTCCGGCGCGCGGCGGCTGCCCAACGGCAATACCCTCATTACTGAGGGAATGTTCGGGCGGATGTTCCAGGTTACGCCCGACGGCGAAGTGGTCTGGGAGTATATCAACCCCTACTTCTACCCGGACGTGGAAAATGTCGTCACCAACCGGGTCTTTCGGGCTACCTTCTACCAGGCGGACGAAATTCCAAGGCTCAGGACAGTCTGATTCATGCAGGATAACGGAGCAGCCACGGCGATTATCGGCGGCAGCGGCCTGTACGAAATGGACGGGCTGGAAAATGTTGATTCCGTCGAGATTGATACCCCCTTCGGCCAGCCCAGCGACACCATCGTTATGGGCGCTCTGGAAGGCCAACGGGTTGCCTTCCTGCCCCGCCACGGACGGGGGCACCCGCTTAATCCCACCAACATTCCCGTGCGGGCCAACATCTACGCCCTGAAAACCCTGGGGGTGGAGCGGATTATATCCGTCAGCGCCGTCGGCAGTCTGAAAGAAGAGTTCGCGCCGCAAGACCTGGTGACGCCTGACCAATTGATTGACCGCACCCGGCAGCGCAACAATACCTTTTTCGATGGGCGGCTGGTAGCCCACATCGGGTTTGCGGAACCGTTTTGCGCGGTTATGAGCCGGGCCATCATTGACGCCGCCCAGGGTACGGAGGTCAACGTCCACTCCGGGGGTACGATGGTGGTAATGGAAGGGCCGGCCTTTTCCACCAGGGCCGAGTCCTTTATGTACCGGAGTTGGGGGGCGGACATCATCGGCATGACCGCCCTGCCCGAGGCCAAGCTGGCCCGCGAGGCCGAAATCTGTTACGCCACCATGGCCTGGGTTACCGACTACGATTGCTGGCGGGAGGCCACCGAGTCGGTGACGGTGGAAATGGTGGTGCAAAACCTGATGGCCAACGTGGCCCATTCCAAGGAACTAATCCGCCGGGTGGTCGCCAACCTGGGCGGGGAACGCTCTTGCGAATGCGCCACGGCGTTGCAGAATGCAATCATCACCAACCGGGAAGTCATACCGGAGGCGGAAATACAAAAGCTGGCGCCCATCGTCGGGCGCTATTTGAGCTGAACTGGAGGTTAGATATGCCCAGGCAAGATCCCGGCGAACCTTATTTTCGGGTGGATTCCAACGAAGCCAGGTCAATCCTGGACGGCGACCCGGAAAACACCGTGGTGGTGGATGTGCGGCGGGATGACGAATGGGTGACAGGCCACGTGACCGGGGCGATTCACATTCCCATTGACGACCTGGTGGACCGCATGGGCGAGGTTCCCCAGGACAAGAGGCTCTTGTTCATCTGCGCCGCCGGGGTGCGGAGCGGCCTGGCCTGCGAAATGGCGGCGGCGATGGGCTACGCCACGGAAAACCTTTTCAACATCGAGGACGGGACTCCCTACTGGATTGCCGGGAATCACCCCACATCCTACGGGAACAACCCATAACCGGGCCAATCTCAACACCCGCCCGGGAAAGAGACCTTTGGAGACCTGTAAGGAGATTTGATTTGACAACGAGCCAAACAGCCGGGGACGTAAGAGACCTGTCCCTGGCGCAAGACGGAGTTAACCGAATCCAATGGGCCGAGCGCGAGATGGGAGTCTTGCGGCTGGTGCGGGAGCGTTTCGAGAAGGAAAAGCCCCTGGCCGGCTACAAGTATTCCCTCTGCCTCCACGTCACCACGGAGACGGCCAACTTGGCAATTACCCTCAAAGCCGGCGGCGGCGACCTGGTTCTGTGCGCCAGCAACCCCCTCAGCACCCAGGATGACGTAGCGGCGGCCCTGGTGCAAGAGTACGGCATTCCCACCTACTCAATTAAAGGGGAGGACAACCAGACCTACTATCAGCACATCAACGCCGCCCTGGACCACCGGCCCAACTACACCATGGACGACGGGGCCGACCTGGTTACCAGCCTGCACACCCAACGGGCTGACCTGCTGGGCGACGTGGTGGGCGGCACCGAGGAAACCACCACCGGGGTTATCCGGCTCAACGCTATGGCCGCCGACGGCAAGCTGGCCTACCCCATCATCGCCGTCAACGAGGCCGAAACCAAGCACTTCTTTGATAACCGCTACGGCACCGGCCAAAGCACCCTGGACGGAATCACCCGGGCCACCAACATCCTTTGGGCCGGCCGGAAAGTCGTAGTCGGCGGCTACGGCTGGTGCGGGCGCGGCGTCGCCAACCGAGCCCGGGGGTTAGGCGCCCACGTCATTGTTACCGAGGTCAACCCCATCCGCGCCCTGGAGGCGGTCATGGACGGGTTTACCGTCACCACCGGGGCCGAGGCGGCCCGGGAAGGCGAGGTCTTCATAACCGTTACCGGCGGTTATCACACCATCAGCCGGGAGCATATCGAGGTTATGAAGGATGGGGCCATCCTGTCCAACAGCGGCCACTTCAACGTGGAGATAGACATTCCCAGCCTGGAGGAACTGTCCGCCGGACGCCGGGAAGTCAAGCCCTTCGTCGAGGAATACACCTTGAAAGACGGGCGCCGCATCTACCTGCTGGGCGAGGGAAGGTTGATTAACCTTTCCGCCGCCGAGGGCCACCCGTCGGCGGTCATGGACATGAGTTTCGCCAACCAGGCCCTCAGCGCGGAATACCTGGTCAAGAACCGGGAGACGCTGCAACCGGGGGTGTACGACGTGCCGCGGGAAACTGACCAGGAAGTTGGCCGGTTGAAGCTGGCGGCAATGGGAATCAACATTGACACCCTGACCGCGGAACAGCAGACCTATCAAGAAAGCTGGGACCAGGGAACCTAGCATCCGGCCACCGTTGCATTGATGACTAACCGATAAACCCAACCCGTCATACCGGCGGAGGCCGGTATCCGGGAATTCTTGCCCTCGAGTACGCTGTTTAGCGCCTGGAATTTCTGGATTCCGGCTTTCGCCGGAATGACGGTGGGGACGCCGGTATTGCGGTGGGGACGCCGGTATGACGGCCAATAAAGTTGACGACGGTCATTAGACCAATCATCCAGGAGGAACAACAACATGGTTTTGCTTTTCAACGAATCTCCCAAGTACCTGCTGACCTCGGAGTCGGTGACAGAAGGACACCCGGACAAGGTCTGCGACCAGATTTCCGACGCCGTGCTGGATGCAGCCCTGCGCGTTGACCCCATGAGCCGGGTGGCCTGCGAAACCGTGGCCGGCAAGAACCTGGTCATGGTGACGGGCGAGATTACCACCCAGGCCGAACTGGACTTCGACGCCCTGGTGCGCCAGACGCTGCTGGAAATCGGCTATACCGACATCAAGTACGGGATAGACGGGTTTTCCTGCGGCATAATCCGCAACGCCAGCCAGCAGTCGCCGGACATCAACGCCGGCGTCACCACGTCCCTGGAACACCGGGGCAGCGACGGGGCCGACGCGCGCCGGGCCACCGGCGCCGGCGACCAGGGCATGATGGTGGGTTTCGCCTGCAACGAAACCGAGTCGCTGATGCCGTTGACGGTGGAGTTGTCCCACCGCCTGGTGCAGCGGCTGGCCAAGGTGCGGAAGAACGGCACGATTCCCTACCTGGGGCCGGACGGCAAGTCGCAGGTGACGGTGGAATACCGTCACGGCAAGCCGCACCGGGTTGACGCGGTGGTTATCAGCTCCCAGCACGAGGACGCCGAAGACCGCGCGGCGTTCACCGAGCAAATCCGGGGCGACATTATTGACAACGTGATAACCCCGGTGGTGCCGGCGGAATTTCTTGATGACGACACCAAGTACTACGTGAATCCCAGCGGCTGGTTCGTGGTGGGCGGGCCGCAGGGGGATACCGGCCTGACCGGGCGCAAGATTCTGGTGGATACCTACGGCGGCATCGCCCGTCACGGCGGCGGCGCCTTTTCCGGCAAAGACCCGACCAAGGTTGACCGCTCCGGGGCCTACGCCGCCCGTTACGTCGCCAAGAACCTGGTGGCGGCCGGCTTGGCCGACCGGGCGGAAGTCATCGTTTCCTACGCCATCGGCGTTGCTGAACCGATTTCCGTATCGGTGGAGACTTTCGGAACCAACCACCTGCCCAACGACAGGTTCGAGGATTTGGTGGCGGAACACTTCGACCTCCGCCCCGGCGCTATCATCGAAGACCTGAACCTGCGCCGGCCCATCTACCGCCAAACGGCGGCCTACGGCCACTTCGGGCGCGACGATATTGACCTGCCCTGGGAGCAGATCGACAAGGCCGACATTCTGCGGAAGGAAGCCGGGCTTTAAGCGCGCCACCGTTTCCCTGCAAGTTAACGGGGTTGACCGGGCGGCAGAAGTCGCCCGGTTTGCTTTCGTCCGGGGGTTAGGGATGTCATTCTGAGCGTTGCGAAGAATCCAAAATTCTTGCCTTGGCCAACCCCGACTTACCCGAAGAATTTTAGACCCTTCACTTCATTCAGGGTTACAGTCAAAAAGCCCTCGGCAATCGTCAGGTCTGCTTTTGTCCGGGGGTGGGTTAGCTTACAATGGGCGGTGACAAGACACTGCCGGAGTTGGGGATGACTACAAGCAGCGTTATCAAGTTTGGCACCGACGGCTGGCGGGCCATAATCGCCGAGGACTTTACCTTCGACAACGTGGCCCGCTGCTCCCAAGGCTTGGTGGACTACCTGCAAGACCGGGGCGTGGCTGACCAGGGCTTGGTGGTGGGCTACGACACCCGGTTTCTGTCGCGGGAGTTCGCCGAAACGGTGGCGGCGGTCTGCGCCGGCAACGGGTTGAAAGCCTACCTGTCGCAAAAGGCGGCTCCCACCCCGGTAATCAGTTTCAACGTGCTGGAACGGCAGGCCGCCGGGGCTGCCATCATCACCGCCAGCCACAACCCCGGAATCTGGAACGGCTTTAAGTTCAAGCCCGAATACGCCGGCAGCGCCACTCAGGAAATCACCGATGAACTGGAAACCCGGGTCGCCGCCGTCGCCAACGTCCGGCGTCTTGACCTGGCGGATGCCAAAGCGCGGGGGTTGCTGGTGGAAATTGACCCCGATCCCCCTTACCTGGAACGCATCGGCAAGCTGGTGGACTTGGCGGCGATTAAAGACGCCGGCCTCAACGTCATGGTGGACGCCATGTTCGGCGCCGGGGCGGGCTACATCGGGCGGCTGCTGGAGGGTGGCGAGACCGTCGTAACGGAAATGAACGGCTACCGCAATCCGGCCTTTCCGGGGATGGAGCAGCCGGAACCCATCGCCCACAACCTGACCGGGCTGTCCCAACTGGTGCAGTCCAAGGGGGCGGCGGTAGGCGTAGCGTTGGACGGAGACGCCGACCGGGTGGGCATAATTGACGAAAAAGGGAACTTCATCAGCACCTTGGAGGTCTTTTCGTTGTTGGCGTTTTACCTGCTGGAAGGCAAGGGACTGCGGGGCGACCTGGTTAAGGGGGTGACGGCCTCGCGGATGCTGGACAAGCTGGGGGAACGCTACGGCGTCGGCGTCCACGACATGAAGGTGGGTTTTAAGTATATCGGCCCCAAGTTTTCGGAAATGGACGCCCTGATGGGCGGCGAGGAAAGCGGCGGGTTCGCCTTCCGTGGCCACATCCCGGAAAGGGACGGGATTTTGAGCGGTCTCTACCTGCTGGAAAATATGGCGGCAACCGGCAAGACCCCGTCGCAACTGGTGGAGAGCCTTTTCGCCCAGGTGGGGCCGCACTACTACCAACGGCGCGACGTAGCCTTCAACCCGGAACAGAGGGCGGCTATCCTGGAACGGCTGCAAGCCCCGGGGCTTACGGAGTTGGGCGGCGCGCCGGTGTTGAGCAGCGACGATATTGACGGCCGGCGGCTGGTGCTGGACGGGGCTTGGTTGGCCTCCCGTTTCTCCGGCACGGAACCGCTGCTGCGGATTTACTGCGAGGCGGACAGTCCGCAGCGGGTAACGGAACTGCTGGACGCCGCTGCGGAGTACCTGGGTGTTTGAGGCGGCGGGGGATGCCTGGGGTTTGCGACGTTGGCGAATGGGGAAATTTCGTGTCACCCCCATTCTTCGGCTACGCGCAGGGCCTTTCGGTTTTCTTTGTCCGCCCACTGGAAGAAAAACATCCCTCGCCCTTCCATGTAATTCTGAGCGCAGCGAAAAATCCAAAATCCTTGCAGTTAACCATCCTTCGTTTCCCGGAGAGGCAGTTGGTGGAGGATTTTAGACCCTTCCCTTCGTTCAGGGTTACATTCTAACTAATGGGCTTGGGAGTCAAGGGCGCGGCAAGCCGTGCCCCTACTGGTTGAATTGCGGGAAAGGAATTCGAGATTAGGGACAGAAATGTCAGTTGCGGAGTCGTTGACCAGAATCCGCGGGTTGCGGCGGTTCTTGATACCGGCGCTAATCACGGCGGCGGCCCTGGGGCTGGCCGTTATCGGCGCGGCGGTGGTGGGGCGGGAAAACGAAATTGACGGCATCAACGGGTTCGTGGAGTTGCTGGCCGGCAATTCGGGTTCCTTCCTGGGCGGCCTGGTGGGAGCATCGTTCTTGTTTGCGTTTGCGGCGGGGCTGGCCTCGGCAGTGAACCCCTGCGGGTTTGCCATGCTGCCGGCCTACCTGGGCCTGTACCTGGGGGCCGGCGATGCGGCGGAAGAGGGCTTCAACCCGCTGCGGTTGGTGGGACGGGCCGCGCTCATCGGCGGGTCGGTGACGGCGGGTTTCGTCGCGCTGTTCGGCGTCGCTGGTTCGGCCATTGGGCTGGGAGCGTCCTTTATCATCCAATACCTGCCCTGGATTGGCCTGGGCATCGGCGTGTTGCTGGTGGCGGTAGGGGCCTGGCTGATTGCCGGGGGCAAGCTCTACACCGGGCTGGCGGCGCGGGCGGCGTCCCGCATCGGCGAACCGACGACGGTAGGAGTCAAGGGTTATTTTCTGTTTGGAATCAGCTACGGAGTGGCGTCGCTAAGCTGCACGTTACCCATATTCCTGGCGGTGCTGGGGGTGAACACCGCCGACAGCAGTTTTTGGAGTTCGGTGGGCCAGTTCGTCCTTTACGCGCTGGGGATGGGGTCGGTGATTTTGGCCTTAACGCTGGGAATGGCCTTTTTCCGGGGGGCAATGGTCAAGGCCCTGCGACGAGCGCTGCCCTACGTGCAGCCGGTGGGGGCGGCCCTGTTAATCCTAGCGGGAATTTACATCACCTTTTACTGGCTGACTCTGGGGGGTCTGTTCTGGGCGATGACTTAGGAACGGGACGGAAGGGCTTTCAATCCCTGCGACGTTAGGCAATGTCGCCGGCGTCCTCCGGGTTTTGGCCCCATCATGGCGATAGACGGGCCAGACGATTACCGTTTACAAACCCTTCTTCCCGCTCGGTTCCTATGGGGATGGATTCTCCCGTGAGGTTGTGAACTCGGGCGCGTTCTGAGCCGTTTTCGATCTTGTAATACCCCATCGGGCGACTGCCAAGGTCTTGTAACTCGGCTACAAACTTTTCGGCGGCGTCAATTCCTGCCCTGATTTCATCAGACCGCCGTCGGTTCCCGTAGAAATTGACGTGGAAGGAATCGGCGTTAGTCACTTGGCTCACCAACTCAGGGCGGCCATATTCCTTCGCCAGGTAATTGGCTATGTCGTAAAAGTCGGTGTGGTGGTGGTGCAGCCAACCGCGTTGCTCGGCAATGGACGATAGGGCGTGGGCCACCGCGCCCCAAATTTTCTCTGACGCTTGGAGTCGGTTGGGCGGATTCTTGGCGATTTCCAGCCGGGCGTGTTCCAGGAACCTGACGCTTATCGCCATGTGGTCGTCCGGGCTTTGGAGGCCGGGGTTCGGCAGTTGCGTGGTCATATCATCCCTTGGAGCATGACGAAATCGAGAGGGAAGTTTCCGGTGCGCCTTGTTTGATTGTAGGGGCGGGTTTGAAACCCGCCCCTACGGAATGGTTGCGTTTCAGTTGAAGGGGCTGCTTAACGCTTGGTGTATTGAGGGGCGCGGCGGGCGCGTTTCAAGCCGTACTTCTTGCTTTCCTTGATGCGGGAGTCGCGGGTGATAAGACCGTGACGCCGGAGGGTGGGCTTGAAAGACTCGTCGTAAACCACCAGAGCGCGGGCAATGCCGTGGCGGATGGCCTGGGCCTGGGCGTTGACGCCGCCGCCGGTTACGCGAGCCACCACCCGGAAACGGTTGGTGGTCTCGGTGACCCGGAAGGGTTCGTTGATGGTGACCTGCCAGGGTTCCCAGTTGAAGTATTCGTCAATGGGCTTGCCGTTAATGATTACCGGGCCGGGGTCGTCGGCGTAGAGCCGCACCCGGGCGATGGCGGTCTTGCGCTTGCCGGTGCCGTAGTGATAAGGCTGTTGAGCGTCGGCCTGTACCAAGGTTGTTACCTACCCTTCGTTCTGGTCTGGAGAATTTCCGGCCTGTCCCTGATGGGGGTGGGCGTCGCCGGCGTAAACCTTCAGGCGGCGGAGCATCCGGCGGCCCAAGGCGTTGTTGGGGAGCATACCCTTGACGGCCAGTTGCAGAACCCGCTCAGGACGCTGTTCCATCATGTCGCGGAGCATGAAGGTCTTGAGGTTGCCGACGTAGCCGCTATGCCGGTAGTACTTCTTCTGAAGCAACTTGCGGCCGGTGACTTCGACCTTGGCGGCGTTCAGCACGACAACGTGATCGCCGGTGATGACGTGGGGCGTGTAGGTGGGTTTGTCCTTGCCCTGGAGGGCGACGGCGATGTCGCGGGCGAGGCGGCCCAGGGTCTGCCCGGAGGCGTCAATAACCCGCCAGTTGTCGGGAACCTGACCCGGTTTGGGGAAGTAGGTGCTGGTCCGTTTCATAGGTCTCTTTAACCTTGCTCCAGAAATTGGGGTACGTCACCCTGACCAGGCAAAGGCCGGACGCGGGAAGCGACGGCAGGGCCAGGGTGGACGGCGTCTTGTTTTCCAGGATGTCCTTGATTATGGTTTCGGGCAGTTTTCCTTTGCCAATTTCCACCAGCAGGGCGTTGGCGCGCCTAATCTGGTGTCTCAAAAAGCCGTTGGCTTCACATTCGATTATAAGCTCATCCCGTTCCCGGAATAGAATCCACTTGTCCACCCGGCGGACGGCGCTTTTGTCCGGTGGATGGCCGGTGGCCAGAGGCCGGAAATCGTGGACGCCGATGAGGTATCGGGCGGCCCGGCTCATGGCGTTTTCGTCCAGGTTTTCCCGTACCAGGTGATGCGTGTTGCGACGCAGCGGGGAAGGCGACCAGCGGTTGAGGATGCTGTAACGATAGGTGCGGCTGGAAGCGTCCCGGCGGGAGTGGAAATCCGAGTCCACCTGGTAAGCGACCTGTATCTTTATATCATCCGGCAGGAAATGGTTCAACGCCCGGTAGAAAACCTGGATGGAATAGGGGGCGGTAGTCAGGAAGTCAACCACCTGGCCCTGGGCGTGCGCCCCGGAATCGGTGCGGCTGGCGGCCCGCACCCGAACCCGGTTTCCGGTGAAGTCGGCTATGGCTTTTTCGATTGCTCCTTGTACGGTGGGTTGATTTTGCTGGTACTGAAAGCCGGCGTAGTTGGAGCCGTCGTATTCCACAATCAAAGCCAAGCGGCGGGCATCAGAGTTGTCAGCCGCCGGGCCAGTGGAGGTTGGCGAATCTTCCAACTTGCGCCGAAGGATGCGGCCTATTCCACCAACTCGATGACGGCCATTTGCGCGCCGTCTCCCTGGCGCGGCCCCAGCTTGATGATGCGGGTGTAACCGCCGGGACGGTCGGCGTAACGCGGGGCCAGGTCGTCGAAGACCTTCTTGACCACCTTCTTGTTGGGGATTTGACTCAGGGCCAACCGGCGGTGGTGCAGAGTGCCCTTCTTGCCGTGGGTGATTAGCTTTTCCGCTACGATGCGGGTTTCCTTGGCCTTGGCCACGGTGGTGGTGATGCGCTCGTGCTGGACGAGGGCTACGGTCAGACCCCGCAGGAGGGCGCGCCGCTGGTCTTTTTTCCGGCTCAGGTTGCGGCCGGCAACGCGGTGGGAAGCCATAGCTGGTTAAGAGTCCTCCTCGTCGGGGTAGCCGTATTCGTCATCGGTGTCTTCGTCGGCGTCCGCGTCGGTTTCCGGGGCTTCGTCCTCATCGTCGGAGTAATCCCCGGCGTCCCAATCGGTTTCAGCAACCGGGGCCGGCAACCCGGTAGGCGCCCAATCCCCGTCCAAGGCCACGGCGGAGGAACTGCGGGAATAACCGCCGATGCCCCGCTCGGCCAGTTTCTCCCGGAGTTCCTGGAGGGACTTGTCTCCGAAGTTGCGTATTTTCAGCAAGTCGTCGTCGGACATTTCCAGGACTTCGCCCACCCGGTTTACCTGGGCACGTTTCAGGCAGTTCAACGTGCGCGGGGAAAGTTCCAGCCGCTCAATGGGAGTCTGGTAAATCTCCGGGGATACCGGCACCGTGGGGCCTTGGTCTCCGGCGTCAGCAGAGGGGTTGAGGCTGCGGAACAGGTGGAAATTCTTGGAAAGGTCATCGGCAGCCTGCCGCACCGCGTCCACCGGGGTTATGGTGCCGTCGGTCCAGATTTCCATTTCCAGCCGTTCATAGTTCAAGTCCTGGCCGACCCGGGTGTTGCCGATGTTGTAATTGACCTTGCGAACCGGGCTGAAAATGGCGTCCACCGGCAGTACGCCGGGGGGAGGGCTAATGCCCCCTTCGGACTGGACGGCCCGGTATCCGGTGCCGTGCTCAACGTCGAAGTCAATGGCCAGGGAGGAGTCGTCGGCGTCCAAGGTTGCCAGATGCAGTTCCGGGTTGACTATCTCAAAGTCGGCGGAAGTGGCGATGTCGCCGGCGCAGACCCGGCCTTCACCGCGAACCTGCAACCGCATTTTGCCGGTGCGCTTGGACTGGGAACGGATGCGGATGCGCTTGATGTTAAGGAGCAAGTCCATCACCTCTTCCTTAACGCCCCGAATCGCGGTGTATTCGTGAACCACGTCGTCAATCCTGACCTGGGTTATCGCGCTGCCCTTGATGGAGCTTAGCAGGATGCGGCGCAGGGGGTTTCCAATGGTGACGGCCCGGCCCTTGGGCAGGGGTTCAATGGCGATGCGAGCGAAGTCGTCGCCGGTTTCCAAGACCCGGATTTCCGGTTCCGGCTCTTGAAACTCCGGCTCAATGGTAGTCGGAGACAGGGAAAAGTTGTCTAACATCAAGGGCGCTACCTCGAATAGTACTCGACGATGAGACGGGAGTTGATGGACTGTTGCAGTTCTTCATCGGCGGGCATGGTAATCACCTGGCCGGTCATTTCGGCCAAGTCCAACGACAGCCAGGAAGGGATGGGACGCTTGGGGATGCCCCCGGTGCGTTCCCGGTAAAACTCGGTCTGCTTGTCCGATTCCTTCCAGGTGATGGTGTCCCCGGCGCGCACCAGGTAGGAAGGGATGTCGGTTTTGACGCCGTTGACGCGAAAATGGCCGTGGTTGACCAACTGGCGCGCCTGCTTTCGGGAGTCGGCGAAACCCAGCAGGAAGATTACGTTGTCAAAGCGGCGTTCCAGCGTCCGCAACAGGTTCAGGCCGGAAATGCCGGGGGTGTTGAAAGCGTCGTCCATGTAGGCCCGGAACTGGCTTTCCATGACGCCGAACATCTGTCGGGCTTTCTGCTTTTCCCGCAGGTGAATGCCGTAATCGGAGGGCCGGCGGCGGCGGTTGGAAATGTCGCCCGGCGGAGCGTGACGCCGTTCCACCGCGCAACGGGGCGTGAAACAGCGGTCGCCTTTCAGGAACAGTTTTTCGCCGGCGCGGCGGCACAGGCGGCAAGAGGGTCCGGTGTACCTACCCATAGAAATCAGTCCTCTTAGAAGTTCAGGCCTTAAACCCGGCGCCGCTTGGGAGGGCGGCAGCCGTTGTGGGGAATAGGGGTAACGTCGCGGATGCTGGTAACGGTGAGTCCGGCTCCCTGGAGGGAGCGGATGGCCGCTTCCCGGCCTGAGCCGGGGCCTTTGATGTAAACGTCCACCAAGCGCAGGCCCATGTCCATGCCGTGCCGGGCGGCCTGTTCGGCGGCCCGCTGGGCGGCAAAGGCCGTGCCTTTGCGGGAACCCCGGAAACCGGAGGTGCCGGCGCTGGCCGAGGCAATGACGTTCCCATCCGGGTCGGTGATGCTGACCAGGGTGTTGTTGAAGGTGGAATAGATGTAAACGCGGCCTTGGGGGACATTGCGGCGTTCCCGGCGGCGTGCTCTTGGTCGCGGCATAGCTTACTTCTTGCCTCCGGTGCGGCGGCCCCGTCCGGCCACGGTGCGGCGCGGGCCTTTTCGCGAGCGGGCGTTGGTGCGGGTGCGCTGGCCGTTGACCGGCAAACCCCGGCGGTGGCGCAGACCCCGGTAGGAGCCGATTTCGATGAGGCGGCGGATGTTCTGGTTGACCTCCCGCCGCAGGTCGCCTTCAATCAGGTATTCCCGGTCAATAATCTCCCGCAGCCGGTCAACCTGACCTTCGCTGAGTTCGTTCATGCGGGGCGGATAGGTGGTGTCCAGGCCGGCCTTGTCCAGAATCTCGGCGGCGGTGGTGGGGCCAACGCCGTAGATGCTGCGGAGGGCCACATGGGCCCGCTTGCGGTCAGGAACGTCCACGCCTGCGATGCGTACCATTACCAGTCTCCTTTTCGAGGGGTTAGCCCTGGCGTTGAGCGTGGCGGGCGTTGGAGGAGCAGATAATTCTGACCACGCCCTTGCGCTTGATTACCCGGCAGTTGTCACACCTCGGTTTTACCGATGCGCTGACTTTCATGTTGACGGCTCCGTTGATTGGTTGCTGGGCGAAGGGAAGGGTTACTTGAACCGATAGGTGATGCGCCCCCGGGTCAGGTCATAGGGGGAAAGTTCCACCAGCACCCGGTCACCGGGCAAGACGCGGATGAAGTGCATCCGAATTTTGCCGGAGACATGGGCCAACACTTGGTGGTCGTTGGGCAGTTCGACTCGGAACATACCATTGGGCAGGGCCTCGGTTACTTTGGCTTCCACCTCAATGGCTTCTTTCTTGGCCATAAGCGATTATGCCTCTACTTCGTCGGTTGGTTCGGTTTTCGTGTTTTCAGGAATGGACGGTCAGGATACGGGGGCCGTCCTCGGTAATGGCGATGGAATGTTCGAAATGGGAGGAAAGGCTGCCGTCGGCGGTTACTACCGTCCATTGGTCGTCCAGGATGCGGGTATGCCAGTCGCCGATGTTGAGCATGGGTTCAATGGCGATGCACATTCCGGCCCGGAGCAGTTGGCCCTTGCCCGGCTCGCCGTAGTTGGGCACCTGGGGGTCTTCGTGGAGGAAACGGCCAATGCCGTGGCCGACAAATTCCCGCACCACGCCATAGCCCCGGGCCTCGGCGTAGGTCTGCACGGCGGCGCCGATGTCCCCGATGCGGTTGCCGGGGACGGCGGCCTTGATTCCTTCTTCCAGGCTTTCCCGGGTGGCGTCCATCAGGTCAATGGCTTCCTGGCTGACCTCGCCCACGGCCACGGAAATAGCGGCGTCGCCGATGAAGCCGTCAATGGTGGCGCCACAGTCCATCTTGATGATGTCGCCTTCCCGCAGGACACGCCGGCCGGGGATGCCGTGGACGATTTCCTCGTTGACCGAGGCGCAGATGGTGGCCGGGAACCCCTGGTAGCCCTTGAAGGCGGGCTTGGCGCCGTGGTTGATGATTTCCTTGTAGGCAATCTGGTCCAACTCGCGGGTGGTGATGCCCGGCTCCACCGAACGCTTCAGGAGGGTCAGGGCGGAGCCGACGATAGCGCCGGCCCGGGCCATGGCCTCCAATTCCTCGGGCGACTTGATGGTTATGCCGCCAGTGTAGGTGGACGGAGAGTTGGACGCAGTTCTTGCGCCGCGTTTGCGATTCATCTCGTTATCGTACTCCTGTTTAGCGTTGTTGTAAACCGGGGGTTAACCGTTGCCGGAGGCCGACAGCCCCAAAGCCGTCAACACCCGGTTGTTAACTTCGGACACGCTGCCCAGGCCGGGCACGTCCGCCACCATGCCCCGCTGCTGGTAGAAGTCCAGGACGGGGAAGGTTTCGTTTTCATAGACTTGCAGCCGTTGCTGGACGGATTCGGGGCGGTCATCGTCCCGCTGGTAAAGTTCGCCGCCGCAACTGTCGCAGGTTGCCTGGTCGGTGTCGGCCCCGTCGGGCAGAGTGTAGGGAGCCTGACATTCCCGGCAGGTGTAGCGGCCAGCCAGCCGGCGCACCAACTCTCCGGTGTCCACGTTGATGAGGACAACTTTGTCCAAAGGGCGGGATTTTTCCGACAGGGTTTCTTCCAATGACTGCGCTTGATTCACGTTGCGGGGAAAACCGTCCAGCAGAAACCCGTCGTCGCCGGGCATTTCCAGCAGGCGGTCAAGGATAATGCCGATGGTCAGTTCGTCGGGAACCAGCAGGCCCTGGTTGACGTAGCCGGATACCCGCTGGCCCAATGGCGTCTGGTTGCGGAGGTGGCGCCGGAACAGGTCGCCGGAACTGATATGCTCAACGCCCAGTTGTTCCCGGAGCAGTTGGGCCTGGGTGCCTTTGCCCGCGCCCGGCGGCCCGAAAAGGACAAGTCGAAGGGCAGCAGCCACCGGGATTACCTCAAGAATCCTTCGTAATTTCGCATCAGCAGTTGGGCTTCCAGTTGGCGCAGGGTATCCAGGCCGACGCCTACCATAATCAGCAGGCTGGTGCTGCTCAACGTCACCGCCTGCACGTTGGTAACTAGCTGCGCCAGGTAGGGAACGATAGCCACGAATCCCAGGAATAGCGCGCCGCCCATCGTGATACGGACGATTACCCGGTTCAAGTAATCCTGGGTGGGCTGGCCGGGGCGGATTCCTAAAACGAAACCGCCGTTGCGCTGGAGGTTTTCCGCCAGGTTTTGCTGGTTGAAAATAACCAGGGTGTAGAAGAAGGTGAAAATCATCACCAGGAAGAACACCATCACCCAGTAGAGCGGGGCGGAAGGGGCGAACAGGTCAACGAAGTAGGTGGCGATGTTCCCGGTCAAACCGCCGGCGGTGGTGAAGTAGGTGGCGATGGTGCCGGGCAGCAGCACGATGGAAAAAGCGAAGATTAGCGGAATCATGCCGGCGGAGTTGATGCGCAACGGGATATAGGTTGAGCCGCTTTGCCGGTACATCCGACCGCTGCGGAAAACGCTGCGCCCGTACTGGACGGGAATCCGGCGGGCCGCTTCGTTGAACAGCACAATCAGGGCGATTATCAGGACTCCGATGATGACAAAGAACCCGATTCCCAGAATGTTGTCGCGGTCAAGGAACCCCTGCGTCACCAGGGAGGGGAATCCCACGACTATGCCGGAGAAGATGATGAGGGATATTCCGTTGCCGATGCCCTTTTCGGTGATTAACTCGCCCAGCCAGACCAGGAACATGGTGCCGGCGGTCATGGACAGGACGGCGGCCAGGGTGGGCAGCAGGGCGTCGCCGGTTACGCCCACGTTGGTCAGCACGTTGCTTTGCTGGAGCAGGGCCAGTTGAGCGATGGCCTGGGATATGGCGATAGGGACGGTCAGCCAGTGAACCATGCGGTTCATCTTGACCCGGCCGCTTTCCCCTTCCCGCGAAATTTGCTGGAGGCTGGGGATAACCGGCGTCAAGAGCTGCATCACGATGGAGGCGGTGATGTAGGGAAAGACGCCCAGGGCAACAATGCTCATGCGGCTGAGGGCGCCGCCGCTGAACAGGTCCAGGAATCCGAGGAGTTGGTTGTTGCGGAACAGGTTGTCCAGTTGAAACTGGTCAATGCCGGGAATGGGGATATGGGCGATGGCCCGGTACAAGACCAGCATCCCCAGGGTAAACAGGATTTTCGCCCGTAGGTCGGGCAGGCTGAAAGCGTCAATCGCCGCTTGAATCAGCCTGGGAAAACGTCCGCCCTGCACCTCACCCGTAATCATGGATTGTTACAGTTCCTCCACCGTTCCGCCGGCCGCCTCGATTTTGGCCCGGGCCGACCGGGTGAATTTGTGGGCCGCCACCGTCAGGCTCTTGGAAATTTCGCCGTTGCCCAGAATTTTCACCGGCAGGCCGCGGCCTCGCAGGTAGCCCTGCTCCCGCAGCAATTCCGGGTAAACCCGCTGGCCGGCGTCAAACTGCTCCAGGGTGTTCAGCTTGACCAGGGCATACTCGGTCTTGAAGATGTTGGTGAAGCCCCGTTTCATGGGCAGACCTTTAATCATACGCATCTGGCCGCCCTCGAAACCGCGGACGATGCCGTGACCGGAACGGGACTTCTGGCCCTTCATGCCGCGCCCGGCGGTGCTGCCCTGGCCGGCGGAATCGCCGCGGCCCACCCGTTTACGGTTGCGGCGCGCCCCCCGGGGGGGCGAAAGCTGGTCTTCTCTCATCTGGTTGACGCCTCGTTGGATGCAGCCCGTTTGGATGCAGGATGTATTTTAGCGATTCGGCTCGGCCCCCGGTAAGGGGATTAGTTGGCCGGTTCTTCCAGTTCTTCCACCGTCAGCAGGTGGCTGACCTTGTTGACCATGCCCCGGATGGTGGGGGTATCGCCGTGAATGACGGTGTGGTTGAGCCGGCGCAAACCCAGGGAGTGAATCACCCGCCGCTGGTCTTGGGGCCGTCCGATGTAACTTTTGGTCCAGGTTATTTTCAGTTGGGCCATGAATGCACCTGTGGGGAACGGATTAGGCGGGGGTGGCGCGGCCCAGCCGACGGGATATTTCTTCCGCCGGGTCGCGCAATTGGCGGAGGGCCTCGAAGGTGGCCGCCACGATGTTGATGGGGTTGCGGGAACCCAGGGACTTGCCCACCACGTCGCGGACGCCGCCCAGTTCCAGGATGGCGCGCATGGCGCCGGCGGCGATAATCCCGGTGCCGTCGCCGGCCGGTTTGAGGACAACGATGGACGCGCCCACCTTGACGGTGATTTCGTGGGGAATGGTGCTGCCTTTCAGGGGGATTTTGACCATGCCCCGGCGGGCGATGGCGTTGCCCTTGCGGACGGCGTCGGGAATGGCCAGAGCCTTGCCCATGCCGGCGCCGACGCTGCCTTCGCCGTCGCCCACCACCACCAGGGCGTTAAATCGCAAACGGCGGCCTCCCTTGACCACCTTGGCGATGCGGCGGGTATAGACGACGCGCTCGGAGAACCCGGAATCCTCATCCTGGAAACGTCCCGGTCTTGGCCTGCTGGGTGCGAAAACCATTAAAAGTCAAGTCCTCCTTCTCTGGCGGCCTCGGCCAGAGCTTTAACCCGGCCGTGATACTTGTACCCGCCCCGGTCGAAAACCACCTTGGTTATGCCTTGGGCCTTGGCGCGCTCGGCCACCAACGTCCCCACCTGGCTGGAAGCGCTGGTCTTGGGCCGCAAGGTTTCCGTGGCTTCCAGGCTGGAGGCGGCGGCGAGGGTGTGGCCGCGAGTGTCGTCAATTACCTGGGCGTAAATCGCCTTGGCGCTGCGAAACACGCAGAGCCGGGGCTGGTCGGCGTCGCCGGATACCTTTTTGCGTACTCTCCGGTGGCGAACCAGGCGCAGTTTGTGGGCGTTCTTGTCTCTTGGCATTTTCCTTAGCGAACCTTTTGCGTGGGTATGGGAGGGTTAAGCCTTGCGGGCGGCGGCCTTGCCGGGCTTGAAGTGGAGGACTTCGCCCCGGTAGCGGATGCCCTTTTCCTTGTAAGCGTTGGGGGGACGGACTTGCCTGATTTGGGCGGCCTGGGAACCGACTTTCTGCTTGTCTATGCCCCGGACATGAACCCGGTTGTTGCCTTCAACTTCCAGGGTAACGCCGTCAATGGGCTGAATCTCAACCGTGTGGCTGTAACCGACGCTCAGGGTGATTCCCGCGCCGGTCTGCTGCACCCGGTAGCCGACTCCCATCAATTCCAGGGTCTTGGAGTAGCCTTCGGTGACCCCGATAATAGCGTTGGCAATGAGGCTGCGGGTCAAGCCGTGCAGGGAGTGGTGGAACTTGCGCTGGGACAGCCGTTCCACGATAACCTCGCCATCCTGGACCGTAACCTTGACTTCCGGATGATAGGTCTGGTTGAGAGTTCCCATCGGGCCGGTGACGTTGACGCCGTTGGACAGGACTTCCACCTGTACGCCGGGCGGAATGGGGATGGGCTTGCGGCCCACCCGGGACAGGGTGCGTTCCTGGAGTTCTTCTCTGACGAAAGGGCTACCAGACATAGCAAAGCAACTCCCCCCCAATGCCGGTACGCCAGGCTTGCCGCCCGGTCATTACCCCTTGGGAAGTGGAAATAATGGCGGTGCCGATGCCGCCGTAGATGCGGGGGATTTCCCCCTTGCCGACGTAAACCCGCAGGCCCGGCTTGCTGACCCGTTTCAACCCGCTTATCGCCGGCTCCCGCCCTGGGCGGTAGGACAGGTGGATACGCAGATTGGGGAAGGTCTGGCCCCGGGGAATATCAAAATCGCGGATATAGCCCTGGTCTTTGAGAATCTGGGCGATAGCCAGTTTCAACTTGGAATGGGGAACCAGCACGGAATCGTGACGGGCTTGAATCCCGTTGCGAATCCGGGTCAACATATCCGCTACCGGGTCGGTTACTGGCATCCTTTAACTTGCTCCTAATCTGTTGTCGATGCGTGGGCTGGTTGCCAAGGCCATCGCGTCATCAATCGGCCCGGCCTCCTTGCCCTGCTGTATGCCATCCTGAGCGACTATATGTCATTCTGAGCGCAGCGAAGAATCTAAAATTCTTGCCGTCAACCCTTTTTCGACTCCCGGAGGAGCCGTTGTTGTAGGATTTTAGACCCTTCACTTCGTTCAGGGTGACATAGCGCCGTTCAGGGTAACATGATGAAATTCAGGTCTGCATGATGAAGTTCAGGGTTGAGTACTCCGAAGTTAAAATGCGATTTTTTCGGTTGGCTACCAACTGGCCTTGCGGACGCCGGGAAGTTCGCCGGTCAGGGCCAACTCGCGAAAGCAGATGCGGCAGAGGCCGGCGTAGCGTATGTAGGCCCGGGGCCGGCCGCATCGGTTGCATCGGTTATAGGCCCTTGTCTTGTACTTGGGTTCTTTGAGCCAGCGTTGAATCATGGACTTCTTGGCCAAGGGTTCCTCCTCAGGTCTCGCGGACGAAGGGCATACCGAAGAGTTCCAGCAGGCGGGTCGCTTCGGCGTCGTTGGGGGCGGTAGTGGCAATGGTTACCTGGAGGCCGCGTATGCGGTCAATCTGGTTATAGTCAATTTCGGGAAAGATGATTTGCTCCCGAATGCCGATGGAAAAGTTGCCCCGTCCGTCAAAGCCCCGGCGGGGTATCCCCCGGAAGTCCCGGATGCGGGGCAAGGCCGTGTTCACCAGGCGGTCAAGGAAATGATACATCCGGTCGCCCCGCAGGGTAACGGAAGTGCCGATGGGGTTGCCTTCCCGCAGCTTGAAGTTGGCGATGGACTTGCGGGCGCGGGTAATGACGGGTTTCTGGCCGCTGACGATGGCCAGGTCGTTGGTGGCGGCTTCCATTGCCCGCCCGTTGGTCAACGCCTCGCCCAAGCCGATGTTGAGGACGATTTTCTGGACGCGAGGGACACGCATAACGCTGCTAAACCCGAACTCGCCCATCATGGCGGGGACGATTTCGTTGCGGTAGGTATCCCGCAGCCGGGGATGGGGCCGCCCGTTGGAGGCCGGGGCCTCGGCGTCGGCCTGTCGGGAGCGTCCGCCCCTTTGCCGCTGCTGGCGGGCCGGGCGTTCCGTTTGCTGTTGGCTGTTACTGGGTGACGTCATCAATAACTTCCTTGCACTTGGGGCAGGCCCGGACTCGCTGGCCGGTTTCCAGCCGGGAAATGTTGGGCCGGGTGGGACGGCTGCACTTGTTGCAGATGAGCATGACGTTGGAAACGTGAATCGAGGCTTCCTGCTGGATAATTCCCGACTGCCGAATGCCGGGACGGGCTTTCATGTGGCGCGTGACCATATTCAAGCCTTCGACAAAGACCCGGTTCCGGTCCAGGGATTGGCGGTCAACCCGGCCGGTCTTGCCCTTTTCCTTGCCGGCGATGACCAGCACGTTATCGCCCTTCTTGATGTTCATTAGACCACCTCCGGGGCCAGGGAAACGATGCGCATGAACCCCTTTTCCCGCAGTTCCCGGGCCACCGGGCCGAAAATGCGGGTTCCCCGGGGCATCAGGTTGTCCTGGATAATCACGGCGGCGTTGTCGTCAAACCGGATATAGGTGCCGTCGGGCCGGGCCAGCGGCTGCGCCTGCCGCACAACCACCGCCTTAACCACGGTGCCTTTCCGAACCGGGGAGTTGGGCACCGCCTCCCGCACGTTGCAGACGATAACGTCGCCCACCTTGGCGTACTTGCGGTGGCTGGCGCCGGGAATGTTTATCAGGCGGATGCGCTTGGCCCCGCTGTTGTCGGCCACGTTTAGCCGGGTATAGGTCTGAATCATGGCTAGTCTTCCTCTGGGTCATCGGCCGGCGAGTCAACCAGCCCTGCCAGTTCATCGGGGAAGTCGTCGGGCATTTCGTCCGGGAGCGCGTCGGCGGGGACTTCGGCCAGGGCCTCCCCGGTCATCACCGGGGTAACGTCGGTTTCCAGTTCGATGGGCCGGACTTCCGCCACTTGCCGGCGTTGCAGGATTTCCAGCAGCCGCCAGTGCTTGGTCTTGGAAATGGGGCGCGTTTCCTGAATCCGAACCGTATCACCTACCTGGCACTGGCTCAGGGGGTCGTGGACGTAGTAGCGGGCGACCCGGCGCATCTGCTTGCGGTAGATGGGGTGACGCTGTTTCCACACCATTTCCACCACGGCGGTCTTGTCCATCCTGGTGCGGACGACGGAACCGACGCGGACTTTACGCATTTCTTTGGCCAAGGTTAAGCCTCCTGCTGCCGCTGGCGGATGACCGTCAAGAGCCGGGCGATGGTCTTGCGGGTCTTTCTGGGCTGGTTGGTGTCGGTAAGCTGGTTGGTGGCGGCCCGGAAGCGGAGGCTCATCAACTCTTTGTAAGAGTTTTCCAGTTCCTCTTGAAGCTGCTCGTCGGACAAGTCGCGAATTTCGTGAATCTGCATGGTCTAACTCTGCGCCAGGCCGGAGCCGGTGACGGCGGCCACCCGGTCGCGCTGGACGGTCTTGGTGGGAATGGGGAGCTTGTGGGACGCCAGACGGAGGGCCTCGACGGCCTGTTCGCCGGGGACGCCGCCGACCTCAAACAGGATGCGGCCCGGCTTGACCACAGCAACCCAATGGTCGTTGGCCGCCTTGCCGCCGCCCATGCGGACTTCCGCCGGTTTCTTGCTGACCGGCTTGTCCGGGAATACCCGAATCCATACCTGGCCGCCCCGCTGGAGGTGGCGGGTAATGGCGATACGGGCCGACTCAATTTGTCGGGCCGTAATCCATTCGCAGCCCATCGCCTTGAGGCCGTATTCCCCGAAATGGACGCTGCTGCCGGTGACGGCCTTGCCCTTGCGCCGGCCCCGGCCCATCTTGCGGTACTTGGTGCGCCTTGGTTGCAACATAAGCGTTTTCCTTAAACTGCCGGACAGCCTTAGCCCGGCAAGACTCCGGTAAGGCTGTCGTCGTCCACGATGTCGTCGTTCAGGGGGTCAAGTTCATCCGCGCCCGGTTCCACCCGAACCTCGATGGTTTCCAGTTCCTCGGTGATTTCCGGCGGCGGGGGCAGAATCTCTCCCCTGTAAATCCAGACCTTGATTCCGATGCGTCCCATGGACGTATGGGCTTCGGCCAGGGCGTAGTCAATATCCGCCCGCAGGGTGTGCAGTGGCACCTGGCCCATCATCAGCTTTTCGGTGCGGGCGATTTCCGCTCCGGAAATGCGGCCCTTGGTGATGATTTTGATTCCTTCGGCGCCGGCCTGCATCGCCCTTTGCGCGGCTTGGCGCATGGCCCGGCGGTAGGCTACCCGGCGCTGCAACTGGTCGGCGATGTTGCGGCCCACCAGGTAGGGGTCAAGTTCGGGATGCTCGATTTCGATGATGTTCAACTGGACGCGGCGGGTGGTGATGTTTTCCAGCTTGGAACGCAGCTGCTTGACCCGTTCCCCGTCCCGGCCAATGAGGATGCCGGGGCGGGCGGAATGGATGTTGATAACGCTGTCCTGCGCGCCCCGGTCAATTTCCACCCGGGCGATGCCGGCGTCGGAAAATCCCCGGTACTCCGAGTGAATCGTATTCCGCAGCTTCAGGTCTTCTGAGACCAGTCTGCGGTAGCCGGCGGCGTTGTTGGCGTACCAGTGGGTCTTCCAGTCTTTGATGATTCCCAGCCGGAAACCGTAGGGGTGGGTTTTGTGGCCCATAGCTGGCTCTCCTATTCTAACTCGTCCACCACGACGGTAATGTGGCTGGCCCGCTTGGTAATCCGCCCGATACGCCCCCGGGCCCGGGGCCGGAACCGCTTTAACGGGCGGGCCTGGTCTGCGGTGATTCGGACGATGCGAAGGTTGTCCGGGTCCATGAACATATTGTTTTCGGCGTTGGCGGCGGCGGAACGCACCACTTTTTCCACCACCCGCGCCCAAGGCGAGGTCATCAGGCTGAGGGTGTCAATGGCCGAGTTGACCTCGCTGCCCCGCACCAGGTCCAGGATGGGCTTCAGCCTCTTGGGAGAGGCCCCGATTTGCTTGGCTCTGGCTTGCACTTCCGGCATGACGCTACCTCACCCGGCTCGACCGCTCGGAGCGGGAGACGTGGCCCCGGTAGGTGCGGGTGGGGGCGAACTCGCCCAGGCGATGGCCCACCATGTTTTCGGTGACAAATACCGGAATATGCCGCCGCCCGTCGTGGACGCCCAGGGTCAACCCCACCATTTCCGGCATAATCATGGAGGCCCGGGACCAGGTGCGGATGACCGTCTGCGCGCCCGACTGCTGGACGGCCAGGACTTTCTTCATCAGCTTTTCCTGGACGTATGGCCCTTTTTTGACCGACCTGGACATACTTTCTACCGTCTCCTGCCCCGGATGACGAACCTGCCGGAGGCCTTTTTCTTGTTTCGGGTTTTGTGTCCCAGGGTGGGCTTGCCGGTGGGCGACTTGGGGCCGGGCATTCCGATGGGGGAGCGGCCCTCGCCGCCGCCGTGGGGGTGGTCCACCGGATTCATGGCGACGCCTCGGACGTGGGGACGGCGGCCCAGGTGCCGACTGCGGCCGGCTTTGCCCAGGCTTTCGTTCTTGTGGTCGGGATTGGAAAGCTGCCCGACGCTGGCCCGGCAGTTCAGCAGGATGCGCCGCATCTCGCCGGAGGGCAGCCGCAGCAAGACGTACTCCCCTTCCCGCGAAAGAACCTGGGCCGAGGCCCCGGCGCTCCGCACCAACTGGCCGCCCCGGTCGGGGGTCAACTCCACGTTGTGAACCACCGTGCCGGTGGGGATGTTGCGTAGCCGCAGGGAATTGCCCGGCTTGATTTCCGCCTCCGGGCCGGCCTGAATCCAGTCGTCAACGGAAAGGCCCTGGGGCGCCAGGATGTAGCTCTTTTCACCGTCGGCGTAATAAATCAGGGCGATTCGGGTGGTGCGGTTGGGGTCGTACTCGATGGACACCACCCGGCCGGGTACGCCTTCCTTGCGACGCTTGAAGTCAATCTGCCGGTACATCCGCCGCGGGCCGCCGCCGCGGCTGCGGGTGGTGATGCGGCCCCGGTTGTTGCGGCCCCCGTGCTTGGGCAGGGGAGACAGCAGGGACTTTTCCGGCTTGCGGGTGGTTATTTCCTCGAAGGACGGGCGCACCGCGTTGCGCGTCCCGGGGGTAACGGGTCTGAGATTCTTCAGTGGCATGACGACTATCCTTGACCTACAACCCTTCCACCAGGGTTATGCGGTCGCCGGGTTTCAGCGTGACCACGGCTTTCTTAACGTCGGGCATCTTCTTGACGCGAGGCCCGTACCGCTTGCGCTTGCCGTGGAGCTTGGTAATGTTGACCCCGATAACGGTGACGTTGAAGTTCTTTTCGACGGCCTCTTTCACCTGGATTTTGTTGGCCCGCGGGTCAATCTCGAAAGTATAACGCCCCGTCTCTTGCAGCAGGGTGCTTTTCTCGGTGATGGTGGGTTTCAGCAATACCTGGTAGATGTTCATTACTCGGCGCTCTCAGGGGCGGGGGTTTCTTCTTGCAGGGTTTCGGCGTCGGCCTGGGTCTTGGGGCGGCGATTGCCCCGGTTGATGGGAGCGTTCCAAATTTCCCCGGCCCGTTCGGCGGCGGCCACCGTCATAATCAGGGAGTCCCGCCGCAGCAGTTCGTTGGCGTTAAGCAGGTTAACCGGCAAAGTCCAGATTCCTTTGAGGTTGTGGGCCGCCCGGACGACGTTGGTGTCCGCTTCCCCGGTTACAACCAGGGCCGAACCGGATACCCCCAGGTTTTGCAGCAAGCTGACCATTGACTTGGTTTTGCCGTTCAGGGTGTCGGTGCTGTCCAAGCAGATAAGGCGGCCCCGGCGGGCCTTTTCCGACAGGACGCACTGGACGGCTTGGCGTCGGAATCGCTTGGGCAGGGACTTACGGTAGCTGCGGGGGTGGGGGCCGAATACCACGCCGCCGTGCCGCCACTGGGGGGCGCGGATGCTGCCCTGGCGGGCGCGTCCGGTGTGCTTCTGAATCCAGGGCTTGCGCCCGCCGCCGGATACCTGGCTGCGGGTCTTGGTGGAGTGGGTGCCTTGCCGCTTGTTGCCCTGGTAAATGACCATCGCTTGATGCACCAGGGTGGGATTCATCGGCACGTCGAACACGGCGTCGCGCAGCTCGACGGCGCCGACGGTATCCCCTGATTGGTTCTTGACCGGGACTTCCATAACTGTACCGATGACTCCTAACTGTCGGCCCTGGCGGTGCGGCCGGTCTTGCGGATGGTGAGCAGGCCGTTGGGCGCGCCGGGAACTCCGCCCTTGACCAGCAGCAGGTTGCGCTCCGGGTCAACCTGGACGACCTTCAGTTTCTTGACGGTAATCCGGCGGTCGCCCATGTGTCCCGACATTTTCAGGCCCTTGAATACCTTGCCGGGCGTGGTGCCGCCGCCGATAGAACCGGGGGCGCGGGCGCGGTCGGACTGGCCGTGCGTGCGCGGGCCGCCGCCGAAGCCGTGGCGTTTCATGGTTCCGGCGAACCCGCGGCCCTTGGAACGGCCAATCACGTCCACCAGTTCGCCCGGCTCGAAAATGTCAACCTTGATTTCCTGGCCCACCTGGTATTCGCCGGGGTCGTCGGCCTGGACTTCCCGGAGGATACGCAGGGGCCGGCTGTCTCTCAGATGTCCGGCCCGCGGTTTATTGAGCTTCCTGGTTTCCTGGAAGCCGAGTTGAACCGCCTGGTAACCATCGGTTTCCTGGCTGCGGATTTGCGTCACGTAGCAGGGGCCGGCCTGGATTACCGTGACCGGCACCACGTTGCCCCTGTCGTCGTAAAGCTGGGTCATGCCTATTTTTTTGCCCAAGAATGCCCGGAGCATTGCCGACTCCTAACCTGCCAATGGCCTACAACTTAATGGATATATCAACACCTGCCGGCAGGTTGAGCCGGGTCAGGGAATCAATAGTCTTGGAGGTGGGTTCCATGATGTCCACCAACCGCTTGTGGGTGCGAATCTCAAAATGCTCCCGGGAGTCCTTGTCCACGTGAGGCCCGCGAATGACGCAGAACCTCCGGATGTGGGTGGGCAGCGGCACCGGCCCGGCGATGCGGGCGCCGGTGCGCTCCGCCGTCTCCACAATCTGCTCGGTGGAAGTGTCCAGCATCTTGTGGTCGAAAGCCTTGAGGATGATTCTTACCTTTTGTCGAGTGACCATGTTCTTCTTTCCGGTTCTAGTGACCCGATTAAACCGTCCTGATGATGCTGGCGGCTACGTTTTCGGGTACGGGTTCGTAGTGCTTGAACTCCATAGTAAAGGAAGCGCGACCGCTGCTCAGCGAGCGCAGCGCCGTGGTATAGGAGAAAGTCTCCCCCAGGGGGATTAAAGCTCGGAGGGTTTGCAGGTCGTTTTCGCCCTCAATGCTGCGAATCTGAGCGCGGCGGGTTCCCAAGTCTCCGATGATGTCGCCCAGAAATTCGCCGGGGGTAACGACCTCCATCTCAACGAGAGGTTCCAGCAGAACCGGCTTGCCGCGGGAGGCCCCTTGCCGAATAGCGAGGTTCCCCGCGCTGCGGAATGCGATTTCCGAAGAGTCAACCGTGTGGTAACTGCCGTCAACCAGCCTTACTTTCAAGTCCACCACAGGATAACCGCCCAATGGGCCGTTGTCCAGAGCTTGCCGAACCCCGGCCTCTACCGCCGGGATGTATTCCCGCGGGATGACGCCGCCGCTGATGGCGTTTTCAAAGACGATGCCCGAACCACGCTCTGTCGGTTCAATTTCCAGCCAGACGTGGCCGAATTGTCCATGACCGCCGCTTTGCCGGACGAAACGGCCTTCGCTGCGGACGGCGTTGGTAAAAGTTTCCCGGTAAGACACCCGGGGGGCGCCGACGCGGGCCTCCACCTTGAACTCCCGGCGCATCCGGTCAACCAGCACTTCCAAGTGAAGCTCGCCCATGCCGGAAATGACCGTCTGGCCGGTTTCTTCGTTGTAGCGCACCTGGAAAGTGGGGTCTTCGTCGGAGAGCTTGTGCAGGGCGTCGGCCAGGCGGTCCTGGTCGGCGCGGGTATCCGGTTCAATGGCTACGGAAACCACCGGCTGCGGGAACTTGGGCGGTTCCAGAATCACGGGCTTGAACTCGGTGCCGATGGTGTCGCCGGTAAAGGTGTCTTTCAAGCCCACGGCGGCGCAAATCTGGCCGGCGCTGACTTCCTCCAATTCCTCCCGGTGGTTGGCGTGCATCCTTAGCAAGCGTCCCATCCGTTCCCGCTTGCCCTTGGTGACGTTCATCACCGAGGAACCGGCGTTGACCTGGCCCGAATAGACTCGCAGGAAAACCAGCCGGCCCACGTAGGAGTCAGTAACTACCTTGAACGCCAGCGCGGAAAAAGGTTCCTTGGCGTCGGGGAAACGCTCTACCTGCTCGCCCGTCTTGGCGTCCAAAGCCTCCACCGGCGGCACGTCCTCCGGGGAGGGCAGGTAATAGACGATAGCGTCCAGCAGGGGGTGGATTCCCTTGCCTTTCAGGGCTGTGCCGCAAAAGACGGG
Source organism: Dehalococcoidia bacterium (assembly GCA_963665735.1). GTDB lineage: Bacteria > Chloroflexota > Dehalococcoidia > Lucifugimonadales > UBA3495 > CATOSK01. The sequence goes on from OY762444.1 coordinate 3,462,323, forward strand.
AACCAAACGCTGCTCAACGGTGGCTTGGCGCAGGGCTTGGCGCAGGTCGTCTTCGCCAATTTCCTCGCCTTCCAGGTAACGAATGAGGAGACCCTCATCGGTCTCCACAATCTTCTCAATCATGGACTGCCGGTATTGCTCGTACTGCTCCCGGTAGTCCTCGGGTACTGGGCCGACGGTGGGCGGTTCCAGGGCCGACTCCGCGGTGACAACCTCTTCGTAGTTGAGGGAACGCCCGCCGATGAGGTCAATAACGCCCCGGAAGGTGTCCTCTTCGCCGATGGGCAACTGGACGGCAACCGGGTTGGCCTGGAGCCGGCGGCGCATGGACTCGATAGTGCGCTCATAGCTGGCGCCTACCCGGTCCATCTTGTTGACGAAAGCGATGCGGGGAACCTGGTAGGTGTCGGCTTGGCGCCAGACGGTTTCCGACTGGGGTTGCACGCCGGCCACCGCGTCCAGGACGACGATTCCGCCGTCCAGCACCCGCAGACTGCGCTCAACCTCGGCGGTAAAGTCCACGTGGCCCGGCGTGTCAATAATGTTGATGCGGTGGTCGCGCCAGTAAGCGGTGGTGGCGGCGGCGGTAATGGTAATGCCCCGTTCCCGTTCCTGGGGCATCCAGTCCATTGCGGTGGTGCCTTCGTCCACGCCGCCCACCTTGCGGATGCGCCCGGTCAGGAACAGCACTCGTTCCGTCACGGTGGTCTTGCCGGCGTCAATGTGGGCGATAAAGCCGATGTTGCGAATTTTGTCGGTGGTGATTTCTGCCGTAACCATAGGGGTAGGTTCGTTCCTCACATCCCAGGGGGTTTCCCGGTTGCCTTTCTTTTAATGAATAGGGGTGGCAAATCGCCGGCAATACGATTACCGGCGGTAGTGTACGAAAGCGCGGTTGGCCTCGGCCATGCGGTGCAGTTCTTCCCGGCGGCGGACGGCGGAACCTTCGCCGCGGGAGGCGTCCATGAACTCGGTAGCCAGACTGCGGCGCATGGGCGTTCCCTTGCGGCCACGAGCGCCCCGGATAATCCAGCGCATCGCCAGGGCCTCGCTGCGGTTCAGCCGCAGCTCTTGAGGCACCTGATAAGTTGCCCCGCCTATCCGGCGGGGCTTGACTTCGACAATGGGGGTAGCGTTGCGAATGGCCTGCTCAAAAATTTCCATGGGGTCGCGGCGGGACTCTTCCCGGATTATGTCCAAGGCGGTATAGACCAACCGCTGGGCGGTGGACTTCTTGCCCTTAATCATCAGCCGGTTGATAAACCGGGCCAGCACCAGGTTGTTGTACCTGGGATCCGGTGGGATTACCCTGGGTTCCGCCCGTCTTCTTCGCGACATAACAACGACTGCCTTGTTGATACGGAGCCGCCGGCAGCGACTCCGAAGGTTGGGGAAAATCCGCCGATTACGACGATTGCAAAGGGCAAGCGGTCCAGTCTAGGACTTGACCGCTCCATACTTGCTGCGGCCCCGCTTGCGCCCCTGCACGCCTTCCGTGTCCAGGGCGCTGCGGACGACGTGGTAGCGGACGCCGGGCAGGTCCTTGACGCGACCGCCCCGAATCAGCACTACCGAGTGTTCCTGGAGGTTGTGGCCTTCGCCGCCGATGTAGGCGGTGACTTCAACGCCGTTGGTCAGCCGCACCCGGCAAATTTTCCGCAGGGCCGAGTTGGGCTTTTTGGGCGTCATCGTGCGTACCTGGATGCACACACCCCGCCGTTGGGGACAGCCCGGGCCCCACTTGACCCGGTTGCGTAGCGAGTTCTGCACCCAATGGAGGGCGGGAGCCTTGGTTCCTTTTTTGACGGGCCGCCGGCCCTTGCGAACTAACTGGTTTACCGTTGGCATAACGCTACCTTCTCACCTGTCGCTTGGTGTGTCACAGACAAACACAGATTTTACTAATCGTAAACAGCATTGTCAACGCAATAACGCGGCGGCAACAGGGCAATCGCAAAGTCGGTAGGAATGGCCTCAAGGTCATTTCAATAACCCCCTCCCCCTACCAGGGGGAGGGTTGGGGAGGGGGTGAACCCCAACGTCATCCTCGCCCCCACCGTCATTCCCGCGAAAGCGGGAATCCAGAAACTCCAATCCCAAACCAACCTCGCCCCTACGAAACACCCTTGACCACCGTAGGGGCGCACGGCCGTGCGCCCCTACATCGCCAACAACACTCCAAATCCCAAACCCCAACCCGTCATTCCGGCGAAAGCCGGAATCCAGAAACCCTTGGCTGGAACCAACACCGCCATATCCTCTACCGCCATTCCCGCTTTCGCGGGAATCCACGTCCACTGTCAGCCATAGGATAATCCCCGAAATTTTGGCATAATGCCCCCCAGAATCATGCCCTTCAACATCGACTACAACCTCCAAACCTTCAAGGGCGACATTTTCGGCGGCATTACCGCGGCGGTGGTGGGGCTGCCGGTGGCGCTGGCCTTTGGCGTCGCCTCGGGATTGGGCGCCATCGCGGGAATCTACGGCGCGATTGCCGTCGGATTTTTCGCGGCGGTGTTCGGAGGGACCCGGTCCCAAATCTCCGGCCCCACCGGCCCCATGTCGGTGGCGATGGCAGTGGTGGTCACTACCCACGCCGGAAATCTGGCCGAGGCGTTCACCGTAGTTATCATGGCCGGCCTGCTCCAGATTCTGATGGGTGTGATGCGGATAGGCCGGTTCGTGGCGTTCACCCCCTACTCGGTAATCTCCGGGTTCATGTCCGGCATTGGGGTAATCATCATCCTGCTGCAAATCCTGCCCTTCCTTGGCGCGCCGGTGGCTATGGGCGGGCCGATGGGGGCGGTTCGAGCCATACCGGAGGTTATTACCGCAGTCAATTACCATGCCCTGGCCATCGCCGGCGTCACCCTGGCGGTGGGAGTATTCTGGCCCGGCCCGTTGCGGAAATTCTTCCCGCCGACCCTGGCCGCGTTGGCCGCTGGTACAGCCCTGGGCGTGTTGTGGCTGACCAACACCCCCGTGATTGGAGATGTGCCAACCGGCCTGCCCGAGATTCGGCTCCCGGATGTGTCACCGCAAATTTTGGTGTCCGCGGTTCAGCCCGCCTTGACCATCGCCCTCCTCGGTTCAATTGACAGCCTTCTGACTTCCCTGGTGGCGGACTCCATGACCCGCACCAGGCACAATGCCAACCGGGAGTTGATAGGCCAGGGCATCGGCAACACCATTGTCGGGTTCATGTGGGGATTGCCGGGCGCCGGCGCCACCCTGGGAACCGTGGTGAACATCAAGGCCGGAGGCAGGTCTCCGGTATCCGGCTGCATCCGGGCCGGCATCCTCCTCGCCCTGGTGCTGGGGCTTGGCCGATACGTGGAAGCGATTCCTCACGCCGCCCTGGCCGGAATCCTGATGAAAGTTGGCTGGGACATCATTGACTGGCGATTCCTCAAAAGAATCCACCGCGTCCAGCGGGAACACCTGCTGGTGATGGTGGTGACTATGGGCCTCACCGTGTTTGTTGACCTGGTTACGGCAGTGGCCATCGGCTTGATTGCCGCCGGCATCGCCAGCTCTCGCCAGCTTGAGCGGTTGGAGTTGGATAACGTCATATCAGTGCCGCTGTTGGACAGCAGTTTCCTTCCCCCGGACGCCACCAACCCGGAAGACCCCTTTGCCGCCCGGGCCGGCTTGGTGGCCTTGCGGGGCAGCTTCACCGTCGCCTCCTCCAGCAAGTTGATTAACACCATCGGCCTGGACATCGGCCAACACGAGGTGGTGATTCTCGACTTTACCGACACCGTATTCATGGACGACAGCGCCGCCCTGGTGGTGGAGCAGATGGTTGACCTGGCCGATGACGAAGATACGGAGTGTATCGTCATGGGGCTGGAAGGCCAACCGGAGATAGTCCTCAAGGCCCTCAACTCCCTGGACAAGGTTCCCGATGAACGCTTCGTAAAAGACCTGGACGGCGCGCAAGAAGTCGCACGCCAACTGCTCGCCCCGTTGACCCCAAACCCAGGGGAGACTGCTTAACCTTGAAGGGTGTGCGACGAATCTAAAATTCTTGCCTTAGCCAACGTCGCCTTGCCCGAAGATTTTTAGACCCTTCACTTCCTTCAGGGAAACAATTAAAAGACCCTGGGGTAGGGGTGACAGCCGACTAAACCCGTCCAGCAACGACATGGCATAATTAGCCCAAATTTCAACAATGTAGAGGTGACTGACATGGCCGGCGAACCCGTCAACATCTTCGAGTACGAAGACATAGCCAGGGAAAAAATCGAAAAGGGACACTACGACTTTATCGCCGGCGGAGCCACCGACGAAATCACCATCCGCCGCACCCGCGCCGTCTTCGACTCCATCATGCTCCGGCCCCGGATGATGGTGGACGTGGCGGAAAGAAGTCTGGCTACCACCGTGCTGGGCCAGGAAATTTCCTTGCCGTTAATGCTCGACCCGGCCGGCAACCACGGGGCGGCCCACCCGGAGGCGGAGATTGCTACCGTCAAGGCGGCGGGAGCGGCCCGGACGCTGATGGTGCTGAGTTCCCACGCCTCCCGGACATTGGAGGACGTAGCCGCCGCCGCATCGGGGCCGTTGTGGTTCCAGCAGTATTTCTTCAAAGACCGGGGGTTGGCCCTGGAAATGGCCGCCCGCGCCGAAGAAGCCGGCTATTCAGCCATCTGCATGACCCTGGACGCCAAAATCAAGCCCAAGCGGGAGCGTAATATCCGCAACGACTACATCGGCGCCGAGTCGCCCAACTACGCCCAGTTAGACCTGGGCACCCACAGTTGGAAGTTCGCCGCCGACGCCCCGGCCGGCCCGTCGGACATTCGCGACGTGGGCGCGGTGTGGGACGACCTGGACTGGTTCGCGGCCAACGTCCGGCTGCCGGTGGTGGTCAAGGGAATAATGGCCGGCGAGGACGGCCGGCTGTCGGCGGAACACGGCGCCAAGGCCATAATCGTCTCCAACCACGGGGGCCGCTACCTGGACACCACCCCGGCCACCATCGAGGTGTTGCCGGAGGTGGTCAAGGCGGTAGACGGCAACGCCGAGGTTTACCTCGACGGGGGCATCCGCCGCGGCACCGACATTTTCAAGGCCCTTGCCCTGGGCGCGAGGGCCGTCTTGATGGGCCGGCCCCTCTTCTGGGGGTTGGCCGTGGACGGCGACAAGGGAGTGGAGGCGGTCATAGAGCTGCTGCGGGACGAACTGGACGCCACTATGGGGATGTGCGGCTGCCCCGACGTTGAAAGCATCGGCTCGGCAACGATAGACACCGTTTCGCCCCTGCTAGCCATGTTCCCCACAGCGCCGGACTTCCGCTAGGGAGTGCGGTCAACCGGGTGTTGCAGAGACAGTTAGAGGGTACGTGACAAACCCCTTCCCCCGTCAAGGGGGAAGGTTAGGATGGGGGTGAAAACCCGGCCCCCAACCAACGTCATTCCTGACCCTACCGTCGTTCCGGCGAAAGCCGGAATCCAGAAATCCATGCCAAGACCGCCGCCATCCCCTGCAAACCTCGCCCAACCTGTAGGGGCGGGTTTGAAACCCGCCCTACCTTTGTCCTCAACCGCCGTCATTCGGGATCCCTACCGTCATACCGGCCTACGCCGGTATCCATGACTCCTTGGCCCTAAAGGACGCTGTTCCATGCCTGGAATTTCTGGATTCCGGCCTTCGCCGGAATGACGGTGGAATATGACGACACGCCCTTAGAGGGTGTGTCACAAAATCCCCTCCCCCTACGAGGGGGAGGGTTAGGGAGGGGGTGGCATCCTGCATGGAGGAGGATGGTGCCGAAGGTCGGAGTCGAACCGACACGGGGTTGCCCCCACCGGTTTTTGAGACCGGCGCGTCTACCATTCCGCCACTTCGGCTTGCGGCCACTAAAGCCAGTGAGACAATTATAACACGCCGTACCCCAACCGCCACCCTTGCCGGTTCGGAATCCCAGGGCATTTCAATTGCTATCCAGAAACCCCATATTACCCTGAACACTCCACTGTTACCCTGAGCGTAGCGAAGGGTCTAAAATTCTACGGGCAAAGTGTCGTTGGCTAAGGCAAGAATTTTTGATTCTTCGCTTTCCTCAGAATTACATGACCAAGGGTGGACGGAAATCAAAAGACCCCAATAGGCCTCATCGCCGGCTTGACGGCTTTTTCCCCATCCCCCTATAATCCCTAGCGGATTGGAGTCCATTGCATTATGCCCAAACGCACCTATCAACCCAAGAAACGCCGCCGGGCCCGGGTCCACGGATTCCGGAGCCGGTCTAAAACCTCGGACGGGAGGGCGGTCTTGCGCCGCCGCCGGTTCAAAGGACGCCATAAGCTGACCGTTTGACCCACCTGGCCCGATAAATGCAGCGCAGGTTACGGTTAACCGGAATGCGGCGGTTTTCCCGGATTCACCAGGAAGGCCGGAGCGTGGCCAATAATCTCCTAGTTGTTCGTGTATTGCCCAACGGGCTGGACCACAACCGCTTCGGATTCATGGTTAGCAAACGGCTGGGTAACGCCGTAGTCAGGAACAAAATCAAGCGGCGGCTGCGGGAGATTGTGCGGCACAGCGACCTCGTGGATGGTTGGGATGCCGTGTTTATCGCCCGCCGGGGGGCCGAAAAGGCAAGTTTTGGGCAATTGCGCCGGGCCACCCGTAACCTTTTTCGCAGGACTCGTTTATCTCTCCCAATCGTTTCCGAGGAGCCTGGGCAGAACCGCCCTCAATGAGCCGCATCGCCATCCTGACCATCGGTCTTTATCAAAAGTGCATATCTCCCTATCTTCCGTCAGCCTGCCGGTATTCCCCCACCTGTTCCTATTACTCGCAAGAAGCCATCCAACGCCACGGGTTGCTGAAAGGCGGTTGGTTGGGCCTGAAACGGTTGGCCCGGTGCGCCCCTTGGGGCGGGGCCGGCTACGATCCGGTACCATGAATTTATGACAGCTTTCTTTTATTCCTTGTCTCCCGGCCCCCGGTCAACCCCCGCCGCCGGGAATGGCCCCGGCAATCCCCGGGCTGAAGAGCCGGCCCAACAGCCGGCTCGGTACGCATTGCGCCGGGCGGTGTCGGTATGGGCCGCGGCGGTGCTGGCGGTTTTCGCGCTGGCCGCTTGCAACCCCGACTTGGGTTCCTCCACCAAGGGCTGGACTCCCGCTACCGCCGGCGACGGCGAGGTTTACGTTGTCACCCAGCAAGGCGAAGTCAAGGCCCTGGCCGACGACGGGTTTGGCGGGGTGCGTCTCCGATGGACTTACCACCGCAGCGAAGACCAGCCCATCGGGTCTTACAACAACCCGGTAATTGGTTACGGTTTGGTGTATGTCGGTGGAATTGACGGGGTTCTCTATGCCCTGGATCAAGGTTCCGGGGCCTTGTCCTGGCAAGCCTTGGCCGGTTCTGGCGGGGACGATGGGGAAGGCAGCGCCCTGGTGGGCAGTCCGGCCCTGGACTTGACCCGCAACCTGGTGGTGGTGGCCTCGGAAGACGGCAGCGTTTACGCATACCGCGCCCACAGCGGGGAGTTGCTTTGGCGGTTCCCCGGCGAAGGCGAAGTCGGCAAGATTTGGACGACCCCGGCCATCGGAGACCGCACCGTGTTTGTCGGTTCCCATGACCAGAACATTTACGCCGTTGACCTGGAAACCGGGGCCGAAAAGTGGCGTCACTCTACCGGGGGGACGGTGGTAGCCAAGCCGCTGATTTACCGCGATATGGTGGTGGTGGGTTCCTTCGACCGCAAGCTCTACGCCCTGGACGCCGACGACGGCGTTCCCAAGTGGATTTTCGAGGGTTCCTCCAACTGGTATTGGGCCGGGGCCGTTGCCAGCCAGACTACCATCTACGCCCCGTCCATGGACGGCCATGTTTACGCACTGGACAGGTCCGGCAACCTGCTTTGGAAGCACGACGTGGGCGAGCCGGTGGTGTCCACCCCGGCCCTGCTCCCCGGCGGGTTGGTCGTGGCTACCAGGGAAGGGAAAATCAACCTGCTCAATCCCACCCCCGGGGATATTGGCGAGGCGCGGGCAGTTTCGTCCCTGTCCGTTGACCCGGCGAAAATCAAGGCCCCGATTTTCTACCTTCCCGTGGATGAAGAGGCGTTGAGCCGCTCGGGTATTCAGGACGGCGCGGACGACCAACGGGAATCGGTTTATATCGGGGCGCAGGACGGCACCGTCCGCCGCATCCAGGTGAAGTCCGGGCAGGTGGAGGTCTGGTGTTTCAACACCGAGGAAGACGCGGTATGCAACTAATGGACGCCCGGCGTTCCCCTTGGGGCGGAAGTGACCAGGCTGGCTACAGCCGGAGGGTTGGCGCTTCTTGGAAGTAATCTTCACCCTCTGGAACGAAATCATCATCCGGCCCATGCTCAACACCATGCTGGTGTTGTACGTCATCTTCTTCAACAACATGGGTTTCGCCATCATCGCCTTCACGGTGCTGGTGCGGCTGGCTACCCTGCCCCTGACGTTGAAGCAAGTCCGCCAGATGCGGGCCATGACCGCCTTGCAGCCCCGGATGCGGGAGATTCAGGAGCGTTACGCCGGCGACCGGGCCCGGGTGTCCCAGGAAACCATGAAGATGTACCGGGAGGCCGGGGTCAGCCCCTTGGGGTGCCTGGGGCCGCTGGTCATTCAGATGCCCATTCTCATCGGACTGTTCCGGGTGCTGATTCAAACCCTCTTCACCAACCCGGACGACTTGGTGGGTCTGTCCGACAAGCTGTATTCCTGGCTGACCTGGTTTCCCATCTACGAGGCCGCCCCGCTGAACAACAAGTTCCTGGGGATGAACCTGGCCGAGCCTGACCCCACCAACTTCATATTGCCGGTGCTGGTGGCGGCGTCAACCTGGGTTCAGCAGAAGATGACCATGACCCCGTCGCCAGACCCACGGCAGCAATCCAGCCAGAACATGATGCTGTGGATGATACCCCTGTTCCTGGGGGTGTTCTCCCTGGGTTGGCCAAGCGGCCTGCCCCTTTACTGGATAGTTTCCAACATCATCGGAATCTCGATTCAATACTTCATCACCGGATGGGGGCCGTTGTTCCCCTTGTTCCCCCGGGCCACGCCGGAGCCGCCGCCGGCCCCGCCGCCCGGCCCGCGCAACCAGGACCCCAACTCCGAGGAGATTGCAGGAAATGGAACCAATCGTGCGAACCGCCAGAACCGTCGAAGAGGCCGAAGAACTGGCGCTGAAAGAGCTAGGCGTCGACCGCAGCGAGGTAGAGGTAGAAGTACTAAGTAGGGGCAAGTCCGGGTTCCTCGGCCTGGGGGCCGAAATGGCCCGGGTGCGGGTGTCCCTCATCGAAGAAGGGAGCGATGCCGATGCCGCCTCCGTCGCCCTGGAATCGCTCAACCGTATTTTGTCCCTGGCCGGCGTGGACGTGGTAAGCACTCTGCGCTCCGCCAGCGACCCGGACGTGGGCGGCCCAATAATTGACCTGTCCGGGGACGATTCCGGGCTTTTGATTGGCCGCCGGGGGCAAACGCTCCAAGCCTTGCAGTTCGTGGTCAACATGATAACCCGCAAGGAACTGGGCCACGGCGTCCGGGTGGCCCTGGACGTGGAACACTACCGCCAGCGCCGGGAGGCGTCCCTGCGCGACATGGCCCGCAAGGTAGCGGCGCGGGTGGCGCAGACGGGCCGGGGCATAACCCTCGAACCCATGACCGCGGCAGACCGGCGGGTAATCCATCTGTCCCTGGCCAACCACGAGGGCGTCAGCACCGAAAGCATCGGCTTCGGCGACGACCGCAAAGTAACCATCATACCCACCCACCGGGGGGTGGATTAGTCGTCTCGCACTGTCGAATTGATGACTAACGACACAAAACGGAAACCCGTCATACCGGCGTAGGCCGGTATCCAGGACTGCTTGCCTTAAAGAAGTTGTTGTGGGCTTGAAATTTCTGGATTCCGGCTTTCGCCGGAATGATTTTTCACCCACGGCGGGAATGACGTTGGGGTTCACCCCCACCCCACCCCTCCCTCGTCCAAGGGGAAGGGACTATTGGAACGTCCCCGGCGCCATTCCTACCGACTTTCCAATCGTCCCACTTTTGCCCGCCAATCCTGTTGACCCCCGGCGGGATTGGTCTTAAAATTGGCCCGTGCGTAGCCGAGTTGAGGTCTCTCAAGCCGGTTTCCCCTGGGACCACCCCAAGGAAGAGTGTGGTGTGGTGGGCGTTTACCTGCCGGGAGCCGAGGCTTGCCGCCCCGCCTTCTTCGGGTTGCTGGCCTTGCAGCACCGGGGCCAGGAAAGCGCCGGAATCGCCACCAACGCCGACGGCGACATTCAGGTTCTCGCCGAAATGGGCCTGGTCAACCAGGTCTTCCGCGACGACGATTTCTACCCCCTGTCCGGCGACATGGCCATCGGCCATACCCGCTACTCCACCACCGGCAGCAGCCGACTGGCCAACGCCCAACCCCTGCTGGTTGAGGGCCTGAACGGGCGGCTGGCCCTGGCCCATAACGGCAACATCATCAACACCCTCCACGTCAAGCGCCACCTGGAAGAGCAGTGGGACTGCGCCTTTTCCACCACCACCGACTCGGAAATGATTGCCCACCTCCTCGCCAACGCTCCGGGCCAGACCTGGGAGGAACGCGCCTTTTATTGTATGCGGACGCTGGACGGGGCCTATTCCTTCACCGCCATATCCGACGACGCCATTATCGCCGTCCGCGACCCCCTGGGCATCCGGCCCCTGTGCATCGGGCAAATCAATGAGGGATGGGTGGCCGCGTCGGAAAGCTGCGCTATTGAACACCTGGGCGCAACCTACCTGCGGGAAGTTCAGCCGGGGGAAGTGGTGGTCATTGACCGCAAGGGACTGCGCTCGGAGGTCTGGAGCGGCGACAAGGGCGGCCGGGCCATGTGCGTGTTCGAGCTGATTTACTTCGCCCGCCCGGACAGCGTGATGGACGACAAGCTGGTCTATTCCATGCGGCAGGAGATGGGGGCGCAACTGGCCCGGGAACACCCGGTAGAGGCCGACCTGGTTATCGGCATTCCCGACTCCTCTACGGCGGCGGCGGTGGGCTACGCCCGGGAGTCGGGCATCCCATACAGCGATGGGCTGATTAAGAACCGTTACGTCGGGCGGACGTTTATTGAGCCGGAACAGCGGCTGCGGGACTTGGGCGTATCCTACAAGTTCAACCCCCTGTCCGAAGTCATCCAGGGGCAGCGGCTGGTGGTGGTGGACGACAGCATCGTCCGGGGGACGACTACGCCCCACGTGGTGAGCCTGCTGCGGAAGGCCGGCGTGGCCGAAATCCACATGAGAGTATGCGCTCCGCCGATAACCAACCCCTGCTACATGGGCGTGGACATGGCGACTCGGCAGGAATTGATAGCCGCCAACAAGACGGTGGAAGAAATCCGGGCATTGACCGGGGCCGACTCTTTAGGCTACCTCAGCGTTGCCGGCCTGCTGAAGTCCGTGGGTGGAGCGCGGGGCGGATTCTGCGACGCCTGTTTCACCGGCAACTACCCGGTGCCGGTGCAACTGGAGTTGACCAAGCTGGCGCTGGAACAAAGCTAGCGGGTATCGTCAAATCAAGCCGTTATTCGTTATTCTTGAACGCGACGGATGCGACCCCTACCCTAACCCTCCCCCTCGTAAGGGGAGGGGATTTATTGCACACCCTCTGAGAACGCTGGTTGTGGATTCCCGCTTTCGCGGGAATGACGGGTTGGGGAGCCAACCATGTCACCCTTAACGCCCCACTGTCACCCTGGACGAAGTGAAGGGTCTGAAATCTAAGGATAAAACGACGTTGGCGAAGGCAAGAATTTTAGATTCTTCGCTGCGCTCAGAATGACATGGAAGAGCATGGGAAGGGGGTTATTGAAACGCCCCTGACGCCGTTCCTGCCGACTTTGCAATCATCCTGGATTCGCCCTACCCCGATTGACGCTTGGTTTCTACGAAACATAAAATACCCATCGGCGTTTTTGGGCGCACTTTCAGCGTTGGGTACGGGGTTCGATGAACGGAGACCGGATTAGAGAGTCATACATCCATTTTTTCGAGGGCAAGGGCCACTTGCATATGCCCAGCGCCTCCCTCGTTCCCGCCGGCGACCCGACTCTGCTGTTCACCAGCGCGGGCATGGTGCCTTTCAAGCCTTTCTTCATGGGCGAACAGACGCCGCCGTCCCGCCGATTGACCACCCACCAGAAGAGTTTTCGCACCACCGACATTGACGAAGTGGGCGACCATAAGCACCTGACTTTTTTCGAGATGCTGGGCAACTTCAGCATCGGCGACTACTTCAAGAACGACGCGGCGGCTTTCGCCTGGGAACTGGTGACGCAGCTATTCCAACTGAACCCGCAACGCCTCTACGTCACCATCCACCTGGACGACGACGAAGCCTTTAGCATCTGGCGGGATGAAATCGGCGTTCCGGTGGAGCGTATCTACCGCTACGGCGACAGCGACAATTGGTGGGGGCCAGCCGGCGCCGAAGGCCCCACCGGGCCTTGCTCCGAAATTCATTACGATTCCGGCGCGGAACGGGGCTGCAGCCCGATGCTGGAACCGGACACCTTGACCGCCCAATTCCTCCGGGAACGCGACGGTGCCGAACCGACGCCGCCTCCGGGCTGTCATCCCAACTGCGACTGCGAGCGTTTCGTTGAGTTGTGGAACCTGGTTTTCATGCAGTTCTACCAGGACACCCAGCGCAACCGCACGCCGCTGCCGGCCCCCAGCGTGGACACCGGCATGGGGCTGGAACGGGCCGCCGCCGTGTTGCAGGGCAAGCCCAATGTTTACGAAACCGACCTGTTTTGGCCCATTGTCCAGAGCATTTGCCAACTTAGCGGCCACACCTACGGCCAGGACACCGACGGGGATTATGCCATCCGGGTGGTCTCCGAACACGCCCGCGCCGCCGCCTTTCTTATCGGCGACGGCGTGGTGCCGGGCAACGAAGGCCGGGGCTACGTCCTGCGGCGCATCATCCGCCGGGCCATCCGCTACGGCCGCCGCCTGGGTCTCAACCAACCCTTCCTGACCGAAGTTGCCGCCGTTGCGATGGACAGGTTCGCCCCGGTTTACCGGGAATTGGAAGAAAACCGCGACTTTATTCTGCGGGTCATTGGGTTGGAAGAAGAACGGTTCCAGACCACCGTTGAAACCGGCCTGGCCGAACTGTACGCATCCATCGCCGGGGTTTGGGCCGGCATCCAAACCGCTCCGGCTTTATCCGTGTCTGGCGGTCAACATGGCGGCCCCGACGCGGCTGGACTTATCCGGCAGTCTGCGCAGGATTTCCAACAGGGTTTGCGGGATGCCGGCGGTATTGAAGGGATTCAGGAATCCGCGCGGGTCTTCCAACAGGCGCTTGCCAGTGCCGGGGCCGTTGGGACGGTGCCAGGCCCGGTGGACAACGGATTAACGGTTTCCGGCCAGGACACTTTCAGGTTGTATGACACCCTGGGTTTCCCCCCGGAACTGACCGCCGAAATCGCCCAGGAACACGGGCTTTCCGTGGACATGGAAGGGTTTGAGCGGGAGATGGATGCCCAGCGGGAACGGGCCAGGGCGTCCCAATCCTTCAGCGGCGCTATGGAAATGCTTACCGAGTACGAAAACCTGGGCGCCGGCGTTACCCAATTCGTCGGCTACCGGGAGTTGCAAGGCGAATCGCTGGTTGCCGCCCTGCTGGTGGCAACGCCGGACAGCGACGGCAACTTGGTTGCCGCCGGCCACGCCGTCCAGGGCCAGCGGGTAGAAGTAATACTGCAAGCTACCCCTTTCTACGCCGAAAGCGGCGGCCAGGTGGGCGACCGGGGCATCATCGCCGGCCCCAATGGAAGGGTGACGGTGGAAGACACCCAAAGCCCGGTGGCCGGGCTGATTGTCCACCGGGGCGTGGTAAGCCAGGGCGACATTTCCCTGGGAGAGCCGGTTACGGCGGCAGTTGACCATCACCGACGGCTGGACGCGGCCCGCAACCACAGCGGCACCCACCTGCTCCACGCCGCCCTGCGCTCGGTGCTTGGCCCCCACGTGCGACAGGCCGGTTCGCTGGTTGCCCCCGGCCGGCTGCGCTTCGACTTCAGCCACGTCGGGCCGTTGACGCCGGAGGAACAACAGGCGGTGCAACGGCTGTCCAACGAAAAGGTGCGCCAGAACCTGGGGGTATCCACGAGGGAGGCCAGTTACGCCGAGGCCGTGCGGGATGGCGCGCTGGCCTTCTTCGGCGACCGTTACGGCGACGTGGTGCGGGTGGTCACCATGTCCAACGGGGAGGCGTTCAGCGTCGAGGTCTGCGGCGGCACCCACGTTCACGCCACCGGCGAGGTTGGGACGCTGTTCGTGCTGGGAGAGTCGGGCATCGGTGGCGGGATGCGCCGTATCGAGGCCATCACCGGGCGGGCCGCCGAAGAACTTTACGTCGAACAGTCCGCCCGGCTGGAATCGCTGGCCCGCAAGCTGCAAAGCCCGGTGGTTGACCTGGAGGCCCGGCTGGACGCTTTCCTCCAGGACACCGAGGAATTGAAACGCCGGGTTGCTGCCCTGGAACGCGCCGCCCTGCGCGCCGAGGCCGAGGGGCTGCTTAACTCCGTTATTGATGTCGCCGGCGTCAAAGTGGTGGCCGGCCGGACTACCGCTTCCGGCCCGGAGGCCATGCGGGAGATGGGCGACTTCGTGAAGGCCAAGCTGTCCAGCGTGGTGTTAGTGCTGGGTGCGGTGGTCAACGGCAACCCCATCCTGGTGGCGATGGTAACGCCCGACCTGGTGGAAAAGGGACTGCACGCCGGCAGCATCGCCAGCGAAACCGCCCAGGTGGTAGGCGGCGGCGGCGGCGGCCAGGCGGAAATGGCCCAGGCCGGGGGCCGAAACGCCGCCAAGCTGGACGAGGCCCTGAACGGGGTAGCCGCCCTGGTGCGGGCCGGACTGGGTTCGTGAAAGACCCGGGCGACGCCCCGGTAAGACTGCTGGGCCTGGACCTGGGAGAAAAGCGCATCGGTCTGGCCGTCAGCGCCGGCCGCAACCTGCCCATCTTCCCCCTGGGACACCTGGAACGGGGCCAGCTCAAGCAAGACCTGGCGCGGGTCATCGCCCTGGCCGAAGAGCGACAAGTCCAAGGATTCGTAGTCGGCCTGCCCTATACCCTGTCGGGCCAAGAAGGGACGCAGGCGAGAAAGGCCCAGGGATTTGCCCGCGCGTTGCGTCGGGAAACGACGCTGCCGGTTTATACTTGGGACGAAACCTTTACGTCGGTCGAGGCCGAGGGAATGCTGCGGGAGTCGGGCCGGCAACCTTCCCGCGAGCGGGGCAGCGTGGACGCCGCAGCAGCCGCGTTAATCCTGCAACGGTTCCTGGATGGGCGCGATGCCCCTTAAACCGGCGTCCGTTGGAAGTCCGGCGATTGCAGGGTCATGGTGTCCACGTCCAGGTCGAAACTCAGCACGACGGAAGTTTCCGACGTGGCGTTCAACATACGCCGTCCGTACTGCGCCACCACGCTGGTCGCCTCCCGGAAGTCCAGGTCGGCCCGTTCCATGCCGGAACGGTTGCAGACGATGACGGGCAGGCCGGTGTCCAGGCTGCGCTGCTCCCATTCCCCGTCCGGGCCGCAGCCGCCCGGCCCCCAGGAGGCCGGGGAAACCAGCACCGCGGCGCCGTTGTCTTTCAGCAGTTGGGGAATGTCGTTCTTGTAGCTGTCGGCGCAGACCATCACGCCCACCGGAACGCCGTCGCACTGGATGGGCTGACATCCATCGCCGGGGCTGGACCAACCCTCCGGCCCGCGCAGGGTCTTGACCTTGCGGTGCCGGCCGATAATCTCTCCGGACTTGTCAATCACGAAAACGGTGTTGTAGAGGCTGTCGTTGTCGGGGTCGCGCTCCGGGTGGGACAGGAACACCGTCAAGCCGGATTCCTTGACCATCTGGCAGAAACGGTCCATCCAGGCGTCCGGCTGGGGCAGAATCCAGTCAGTCCCGATTTTGTCCACGAAAAGATAACCGGGGATGCACAGTTCCGGGGTAACGGCCCAGTCGGCCCCCTGTTCCGCCGCCACCTGCAAACCCCGCTCCACCAACCGGCGGTTGTGGTCAACGTCTCCCAACTCCGGCGCCAGGTGCAGCAGGGCAATCCGCAAATTCGTCATGGCTTGTATCGTCCGTTCTGTCCGGGTTGTTTTTCCGGGATACCGGGTTTGATTCGGCGTCATTATAGCATCCACCGGGATGTCTCCGCCCTTGACGGTTTGGGACTGGTGGGCCAGAATGTTATTGGAGTAAATCTCCGCTTTCGTCGGAAATTTCCCGTCCCCCTTTGCCCGGTGGTGTAGCGGTAGCACGTCAGCCTTTGGAGCTGTAAGCCCTGGTTCGAGCCCAGGCCGGGCAGCCATCGTAGCGTCATCCATCCCAACATCCTGAAACCTTTTGTTGTCGCTGGGACTACGTTCTCACTCCCATCCTAACCTTCCAACATCGAGGAAAAGGAGCTTGGCTGTTTATCCTTGAGGAAGGATGGGGTGATACGGTGGCCGCTTTAAGGACAGATTCCAAGTCAGGGCCGCGATAGAGGAGTCCAGGAAATGAAGGACAGCGCCCGATACGTCAAAATCGTCGAATGGTCCGAAGATGACCAATGCTACGTTGGCAGCGCGCCGGGGCTGATATTCGGCGGGTGCCACGGCGACGACGAAATGCAGGTGTTTGAGGAGCTTTGCCAGATTGTGGACGAAGCCATTGCCCTTTATCGCGCCGACGGCAAACCACTGCCCCCGCCGACGTGCGGGCGCGACCTAGCTAACACGCTGATAGGCTAACCATTTTGAATTGAAGTTTATTTTCCTGTTCCCCCTGAGCTTGTCGAAGGGCCGTCCGTTCATGGTTCGACAAGCTCACCACGAACGGACTCTCGTTTTATCCATCAGTCCGAGGATGGCGGACTGCTTGTAAGGGTAGGGATAATCCAAATTCCCCGGCGTTGACCCCGATATTGCCGCCCGTTATAGTACGGCTCAACCCTTACGGTGGCGGTAATCTTTCGTTTATGAAGGCATCCGGTTCATGTACGCCCTGATTCTGGCCGGCGGGCAGGGGGAGCGGCTGCGCCCCTTGACCGACACCATCCCCAAGCCGATGGTGCAAGTAGCTGGCAAGCCCATCCTGGTTCGCCAGGTCGAAGGTCTGAAAAAGGCCGGCGTTACCGACGTGGTGTTCCTGGCCGGCTACCGGGCGCAGGTCATTCAAGACTACTTCGGGGATGGCGACGCCTTTGGCATTCGCGCCCATTACAGTATTGAAGACACTCCCCTGGGCCGGGGCGGAGCCATCAAGCAGGGGTTTTCCCATGTGCCGGAAGAGGCGGAATCGGTATTGGTCTTGAACGGAGACATCATCACCGCAGAACCCATTTCCGCCGTCGTGGAGCGGTACAACGACCGCCGGGCGGACAACTCCGCTCACCAAGCGACAATCATGGTGACGCCAATGGTCAGCCCCTACGGTATCGTGGACACCGACGCCTCGGACGGGGTGACGGCCTTCCGGGAAAAGGCGGAACTGCCCTACTGGATAAACGCCGGAATCTACGTTTTCCACCGGGGAATCGCCCCGGCCTTGCCCGACTTGGGCGACCACGAAACCGAAACTTTCCCGGCGCTGGCCGAAGCCGGCATGATTTCCGCCTTCAAGTCCCGGGCTTTCTGGCGCAGCGTTGACTCCTTTAAGGACCTGCGGGAAGCCGAAGAGTACCTACAGGCGGTGGCCTGACCATGCCGCCGATTCCCCAATCGTCCCCTGCTGGGAAGATGAACTAGCCCCCGCCGTGCAGAACTCCGACGCGATAACACGGGTGGCCCAGGCCGCCGCCGACATCAAGGCCAACATTGGCCGGGTGCTGGTTGGCAAGGGCGATGTGGTGGAACTCATCCTTGCCGCCGTTTTGAGCGGCGGCCACGTCCTGATTGAGGATGTCCCCGGCATCGGCAAGACGACGCTGGCCCGGTCTTTGGCTAACTCGCTGGACTGCACTTTCAAGCGCATCCAGTGTACGCCGGATTTGATGCCGTCGGACATTACCGGGATTCACTACTACAACCAGCGGTCGGGAGAGTTCGAGTTTCGGGCCGGCCCCATTATCACCCAGGTGGCGCTGGCCGACGAAGTGAACCGGGCCACGCCCCGCACCCAGTCGGCCCTGCTGGAAGCGATGGCCGAGCGGCAGGTGACGGTGGACGAAACCACCTTTGCACTGCCGACGCCCTTCCTGGTAATCGCCACCCAGAACCCTATTGAACTGGAAGGTACTTTCCCTCTGCCGGAGGCCCAGCTGGACCGTTTCCTGCTCCGGCTTAACCTGGGATACCCGGAGGAATCGGAAGAGGAGGAGATGCTGGCCAGGTTCGAGGCGGCGGACCCGTTGGCGTCGCTGGCCCCGGTAACCGGGGGTGGCGATGTTCTGGAATTTCAGGACGCGGTGCAGCACGTTTACGTTGACCCGGTGTTGCGGACGTACCTGGTAAGAATCGTGCAGGCCACCCGGACGCACCCGGAAGTTGAGCTGGGAGCCAGCCCCCGGGCCAGCATGGGCCTTTACCGTTGCAGCCAGGCGTTGTCGGCCATCCGGGGCCGGGAGTACGTGACCCCGGACGAAATCAAGCTGCTGGCCCCTTACGCCCTGTGCCACCGGGTCATCTTGAAGTCCCAGGCCCGGCTGCGGGAACGCACCCCGGAGCTTATCCTGGCGGAAATTCTGGGCCAGGTAGAAGTGCCGGTCTAGCCGGGGCGGGGCCAATGCTCAACGACCTTTGGCTGCTGATAAGCGCCATCCTGGTGCTGATAGGGCTGCTAGCCAGCCAGGGGTTGCTCATCGTAGTCGGTTCCCTGGTGATAGTTGTCTGGCTGTTGACCAAGGTATGGGATAAGTTCGCCTTTGAGAAAGTCAGCCACAGCCGCAGCCTCGCGCGGGAACGGGCCTTCATCGGCGATGTGGTGGAATACACCGTCAGCCTGACCAACGAAAAAATCGTCCCCTTGATTTGGGTGGACATCCAGGACACTTTTCCCACTGACCTGGGCTTGCCGGGGGCCAGGCTGCGTGGCACAGCGGCGGAAGGCACCAGGGAACACCGCATCACCACGTCGCTGCTGCCCTACCAGCGGGTTTCCTGGAAGTACCAACTGCAATGCACGTCGCGGGGCTACCACCGCATCGGCCCGGCCCGGCTGCGGAGCGGCGACATATTCGGCTTCACCGCTGCCGAGTCCGAACTGACCGCCACCGAACATATCCTGGTCTATCCCCGGGTGTTTGACCTGCAACAACTGGTATTGGCGGCAGAGCATCCGTTGGGAGAGGCCGGGGGTTCCCAGCCGATTTTCCACGACCCCAACCGATTCCTGGCCCTGCGGGACTACCAGCCCACCGACCCGATGAAGCATATTGACTGGAAAGCCACCGCCCGCCAAGGCCGCTTGCAGACCAAGATTTTCGAGCCGGCGGTGTCGCTGGAAGTGGTTATCGCCCTGAACGCCACCACCGGGGAGTACGCCTGGCAGGGCAGCAACCGGCGGCTCTTTGAGCGGGCCGTTACGGTGGCGGCGTCGGTGGCCAAGTACTGCGCCGACCAGGGTTACACCTTCGGCCTGGTCAGCAATTCGGTAGCGGTTTACACCGGCAAGTGGATTAACGTCCCGCCGGGCCGCTCCGAAGCCCAGATTTCCCTGACGTTGGAGGCCCTGGCTCTGGCCGGTTCCTACGCCGTCGCCAGTATGCCCAACGTGCTGCGGGCGGAACGGTCGTCCTTCCGGGCCGGCACCACCGTTGCGCTGGTTACTTCGCTGATGACCCCGGACTTGGCGGAGGAAATTGCCGAAATCAAGGCCCGCGGCTACCGGGTAATCCTGTTTTACTCCGGGGACGGAGGCCCGCGGGTGAACGTGCCGGACGTGACAACGCACCTGATGGGCCGCGCCCTGGACGCTCTGGAAAGGGACGCATTGGAAAGAGATGAACCGATTCTGGCGCAATAGCCTGATAACGGCGGTAGCTTTATACCTGGAAACCACGGTTTTCTACCTGGTTTTCAGTATGCTCACGACGTTGATTCAACTGCCGGCGGCCAAGGTGCCTTTCTGGTTGGCCCTCATCGCGATGGGCTGGTCTTTCCTGTTGTCCTATTACCTGCAAACCATCCGGTTTTCCCTGAACCTGCGGGCCGTTGGCGGGTTGGCGGCCAGCGTGGTTTCGCTGGTGATATTGTCCAACGTAATGACCGGCTCCGGCCTGGTGCCGCTGGGGGCAATCATAACCGGAGACCTGCATACCGCCGCCGCCGTGGTGATAGGGTTCATCAGCTTGGCGGCGCTGTGGTGGCGGGGGGCGAAAATCGCCCAGGACCAGGTGAACCTGGACACCATCCGTGGGGCTTTCCAGTGGGGCATGGCCATCGTTTTCGCTGCCGTCCTGGTTGACGTGCTGGCGCCCAACGACGTGGTGGGCGGATTTTTGATTCTGGGATATTTCGCCGTGGGACTGGTGGGGCTGTCCCTGGCCCGGTTCGCCGTCGAGGCCGGGGAGTCTCAAACCATGTCCCGGGATTGGCTGCTGCCCATCGGGGCCACCGTGGGCGGCGTTCTGCTGCTGGTGCTAATCATCAGCGGCGTGGGTCTTGGGGGACTGGACGACGTAACGCGGGCCGTATTCGGGTTTGCCGGCAAGGTGGGCCTGTGGGCGTTAAAGCCGGTTTTCCTGGGTTTGGGATACCTGGCCGCGGGCTTGGCGGCTCTGCTGGACTGGCTGGTAAGTATGTTCGGCGGGGGAGACCTGTCCCAATTCGATGAGGCCCAACGGCAGTTGCAGGAGTTCCACGAAAGCCTGGAAGAGCAGGGGCCGACAGGGCCGCCGGCCTGGTTGGTGGCCTTGCTGAAATGGTCGGCCTTCCTGGTGGTGTCCACTGTGGTGGGCTGGGTCTTGTTCCGGTTGTTCCGATACCGGCGATTGTGGCGGAGGGGCGCGGAGGTGGAGGAAATCCGCGAATCGCTGTTCAGTTGGGAGCGGGCCAACCAGGACTTGAACTCGATGATGGCGGGATGGTGGAACAACCTGGTTGGGGCGGCCAACCGGGAGAGCCGTCCCCAATCGGAGCCGTCCGACCCGCGGGAGCTTTACCATCGGTTCCTTGGATTGTCCGCCGACTTGGGCGCGCCCAAGGGGGAGGGGCAAACGCCCAAGGAACATGAGGCCGGGGTGGAGCGGATTCTTCCCCCGCAGCCTGTGGACAACATCGTCAACGGGTTCCAGTCCGCCCATTACGGCCGTTGGGAGGCCGGTGAGCCGGAGATGCGGGAACTGCTGGACGATTGGGCGGGCGTCCAGCGGGCCGCGCAAGCCCGCCAGCAGGGGCAGGAAGGCGAAACCGGGGAAGACCCACCCCCACCCTAACCCTCCCCCTGGTAGGGGGAGGGGATTTGTCATACACCATCTTGCAACTTAACCCTGAACCAGCCCCCATGTCACCCTGAACGAAGTGAAGGGTCTAAAATTCCTCCTAACAGACGACGCTGGCTAAAGCAAGAATTTTAGATTCTTCGCTCTGCTGAGAATGACATGGTAGAAGCCAGGGTTGATTTTCCACGCCACGGATGTTGTTGCCGGGGAAAGGCACGGCGTACCGTGTCCCTACGCACATTATAACCGTCATACCAGCGTGGGCCGGTTCCAGGACGACTGGCAACTACGGACACCGTTATGTGCCTGGGATTTCTGGATTCCGGCTTTCGCCGGAACGACGGGTGGGTGGCCGAATGACGGGGAACCGACCCCCACCCTAACCCTCCCCCTGGTAGGGGGAGGGGATTTATCGCACACCCTCCAACATCCTTTCCCTTTCGGCCCGGCCAGGGGGAGGGGATTTTGACGCACTGGCTAGCGGAATTCGGGCAGCACCTTTTGGGCGATTTGTTGCATTAACTCGGTTATGACCGTTACGTTGCCGGTGCTTAGGGCCAAGACCAGGTGCTCGACGCCGGCGGACTGGTAGGCGCTGACGGCGGCGATGATTTCGTCCGGGTTGTCGCCGTGGACGTTGTTGCCGGCTCCGGAGGAACGGCGTTGTTGAGGCCCACCGGGGGGCAGGACTTCCAGCCGGGTTGACCAGGTTAGGGATTCGGGGTCGCGCCCGGCGGCCTGGGCCATTTCCTGGATTTCCCGGCGGCCAATGCTGTAATTTTCCGCCCCGATGCTGGAGGGATGCCAGCCGTCGCCCAGGGTGGCGGCCCGGCGCAGCGCGCCCGGACTGGCCCCGCCAATCCACAGGGGAATGTGGGGTTTCTGCGCCGGCTTGGGGGAGAATTTCAGGTCGGCAAAGTTCCAGCGGCGGCTCTGGTAGCGGGGGTCTTCCTGCGTCCAGAGTTCTTTCATTATGCGGATGCTTTCGTTGGTCATGGAACCGCGGCGGTTCATGGGGATTCCCAGGGCGGCGAACTCTTCGGTCATGGCTCCGACGCCTACGCCCAAAGTGACACGCCCGCCGGACATCTGGTCCAGGGTGGCGGCGTACTTGGCGAGCTCCACCGGGTTGTGGTAGGGCAGCACCAGCACCGACGTTCCCAGCAGCACCCGGCTGGTGGTGGCGGACAGGTGGGAAAGCACGGCCATCGGGTGATAGTAGGGCTTGTCGTCCAGCCGTTCCCGGATGTAGCCGTTGTTGAAAAGGTGGTCCATGACCCATACCGAGTCGTATCCCAACTCCTCGGCCAGGGGGCCAAAGGCCAAGACCTGCTGCGGGTCGTCAATGCCCCAATTGTTGGGGACGGTTATTCCGAATTGCATGGTTATAAGCTCTCCTGGGGACGGTTGTTAAGTCCATCTCCCTTGTCGTTGGGACGTTGGGAGATGGTTCAGGAAGAGGAACCATCCTCCTAACGTGACGTTCACCCCCACCCCTTCGGCTCGCTCAGGGCAGGCTCTAACCCTCCCCATCGTAGGGGGAGGGGATTTATCGGCATATTCCAACGTCATACCGGCGTAGGCTAGTATCCAGGACTCCTTGGACCTCAAGGACGCTTTCCGTCCTGGAATTTCTGGATTCCGGCTTTCGCCGGAATGACGGTAGGAACGCGGGAATTGCAAAACATGATTTTGACGACACTCCCTAAGCTGTCTTGATGGCCTGGACCAGGCGGGCGGTTTCGATGGCCGCCGAGGCCGCGTTGCTGCCCAGGTTGCCGGACTTGCCGCCGGCCCGGTTGATGGCCTGTTCCATGTTTTCGGTGGTCAGGACGCCGAAAATGGTGGGTACGCCGGTTTCCCGGCCAGCCGCGCCGATGCCGGCGGCGGCCTGGTTAGCCACCATTTCGTAGTGGTCGGTTTCGCCGCGGATTACGGCGCCCAGGCAGATTATGGCGTCGTACTGGCCGGTAAGGCCCAGGGTCTTGGCAACTACGGGCAGCTCAAAGGAACCCGGCACCCAGGTAAGCACGATGTCATCGTTCCTGACGCCGTGGCGCAGCAGGGTATCCTGGGCGCCTTCCAATAGCCGGCGGGTTACGAACTCGTTGAACCGGGCCGTAACGATGGCAACCCGCAAGCCCTGGCCGTCCAATTCAACGCTCAATTCTTTCGCCAATGTAATCCCTCCTGCGGTGGGCGGTATCAAGACGGTTTCCGGTCTGCCGGGGCTTGGGCCAAGCGGGGCGGCTTATTCGGTCTTGTCCAGCATATCGCGAATGGTGAACATCCGTTGAAACAGGGTGAAACAGGAAATCCCGGCGATGGCGGCCAGAATCCAGACCATCAGCGGGAAGGCGATTAACCCGTCAATTATCAAGCCGACGCCCAGAATAACCACCCGTTCCGGCCGGGTCATAATTCCGTCGCGGGTAAAGACGCCCAGACCTTCGCCCCGGGCGCGCAGGTAGCTGACGCCCTGGGAGAAAATCAACGCCAGCAACAGAGCCGCCAGGTAGAACATCAGGAAACCCTGGTCGAATCCGGCCCGCAGTCCGTAGAAAGCCAACCCGACGAAAAGGGCCGCCTCTCCCAGCCGGTCGAAAACCGAATCCAGCAGCGCGCCGAAGGGACTGACCTTTCCGGTCAGCCGGGCCAATGCGCCGTCGAAAAGGTCAAGGCCGCCGCCCACCAGAAACACGATTCCGCCGGCCAGCAGCCAGCCGGAGCCGACGATATAGGCCGCGGCCACGCAGACGCCGAACCCCAACAGGGTGATGACGTTGGGGGTGAGTCCGACGGAGCGGAAAAACCGGGCGCCGGGAACTTCAACGTATTTCAGCGCCGCCGCCCTGAACTGTTCTCTTCCCGGCAAGGTTATGCGACTCCGATGTGGGTTTCACGGATTCGGGGATGGGCAAGGGACTTTTGCGATAGTTTCCTGGTGGTCTGTCAACTTGGGATTGATGGATAAACCGGGAGTCCGTTCATGGTTCGACAAGCTCACCACGAACGGGCGGCCCTTCGACAAGCTCACCACGAACGGGCGGCCCTTCGACAAGCTCAGGGCGAACGGGAAAATCAACCATCATTTCAAGGTTGTTCGCCTTTTAGTCGGGAGTGGGGTTGCCGCGGATAAAGTTTTCTACCATTTGGCGGGCTATGTCGTCGGTGTGCTGGATGGGCGGCGATTTCATAAAGTAGGCGCTGGGGCCGTAAACGGCGCCGCCTTCGCCCCGGTCCAGGGCCAGCTTGGCGCAGCGAATGGCGTCCACCACCACGCCGGCGGAGTTGGGGCTGTCCCAAACTTCCAGCTTGGTTTCGATGTTGACGGGCGCGCCGCCGAAGAGCTTGCCTTCCATGCGGATGTAGCACCATTTCCGGTCTTGCAGCCAGGGAACGTGGTCGCTGGGGCCGATGTGAACATGGTCGGGTTCGATTTCCTCTTCCATCTGGGACGTGACGGCGCCGGTCTTGGAAATCTTCTTGGAAACCAGCCGCTCCCGTTCCAGCATATTGAGGAAGTCGGTGTTGCCGCCGAAGTTGAGCTGGTAGGTGTTGTCTATGGTGGCGCCGCGGTCTTCCATGAGGCGGGTCAGGATGCGGTGGAGGATGGTGGCGCCCACCTGGGATTTGATGTCGTCGCCGACGATGGGGAGGCCGCGTTCCTCGAACCGATTGCGCCAGTACTCTTCCTTGGCGATGAATACCGGGATGCAGTTGATAAAGCCACAACGGGCGTCGAGGACTTGCTCGACGTACCACTTGGTAGCCATTTCGCTGCCGACGGGAAGGTAGTTGATAACAACGTCAACTTCCCGCTCTTTCAGGATGCCGGAAATGTCGTCGGTGGAATGGGGCGACTTGCGTACCAGGTGGGAGACGTACTTGCCCACGCCGTCGTGGGTCATGCCCCGCTCGACCTTGACGCCGGTGTGGGGAACGTCGGCGAATTTCAGGGTGTTGTTGGGTTGGGTGAAAATGGCCTCGGAGAGGTCTTTGCCAACCTTGTTTTCGTCAATGTCAAAGGCGGCGACGACTTCGATGTCCTCGATGCGGTAGTCGCCGATTTTGTTGTGCATGACACCCGGGACTTCCACGTCCTCGGGGATTTCGACGTACTTGTGGATGCCCTGAACCAGGGAGGAGGCGCAGTTGCCCACGCCGATGATTGCAACCTTGATTTTGGCCAACGTAAAGCTCCTTATTCAACCCTGCGGGCCGTGAAACGCCGGGCAGGTTAGGGAATTTTACCAGCTTGGGTTGGCGGCTACAAGGACGGGGGTTGGCGGCTTGGAGGCGGCGGCGTTTTTGCCCCCTCCCCAACCCTCCCCCTGGCAGGGGGCGGGGGTTTTTGGCGCTTACCCCGCCATTTCCCGGGGGAGGGATGACGGACAGGAATGTCCATCGCACCGCGGGAGGGGTAAAAATTTTACCTTTTTGTCCATTTTCGACCATTTTTGACCATTTGAGCGTGGATTGGGGGGTTGGATGTGTCCAGGAAGTGTCCATTTTTGGGGATATTTGGGCGGTTTTGGCGATTTTGGACACTTTGGGGGCGGGTTTTGGGCAGGTGTTTTTCGGTTGTTTTGGGGTCTCCTTTTGGTTGGTTTTGGGGTTCCGGCGTTGGGATTTCAGGGTTGCCCGGCCGGGCGTTCCGGCTTTGCCCCGTCCCTTCAAGGGGGACGTTGCGCCCGCCGGTGGGTATGGGCGACTACCGCCGCTACCACCCCGCAGGGGAGCAGCCACCCGTCAGCTAAGGGCACGCCCGACTTTACCGAAGCCGCCGCTCGGTGGAGGGGGCTGCATGGCGCCCGTCGGTGGGGGCAGTTGCCGCAGCGGAGTCGTTAGACCTCGCATCGGATAAGAGCCATGGTTATCCGGGAGGGACTCTCGACGCAAACGGCGGGGCGGGTTGTTGTATAGGCGGTTCCTCCGATGGTTGGGATTGGGGGTACGAAAGATGTTGCCGATGCGGTCATTATAGAACGAATGTACGGTGATTGTCAATGGGGGTTTTGTCAGTTAGGGGGGACGCACCCCCTCCCCAGCCCTCCCCCTGATAGGGGGAGGGGGTTATTGATGGGGTGTCCATTGGGCGCAAGACTGGTTTGGGGCGGGGGTTTCTGGATTCCGGCTTTCGCCGGAATGACGGGTTGGGGGGTGAGGGTTGGTTTCGTGGGGGTAAGGTTGGTATAGGCAAGGATGTGGATTCCCGCTTTCGCGGGAATGACGGTTGGGGGTGGGTTGGTTTCTCCATGTCCGCCCTGGTGATTGGCGTTGGTAGGGGCGCACGGCCGTGCGCCCCTACGGTTGGCCGGGGGTGTTTCGTTGGGGCGAGGTGGTTTGGGTCGGAGGTTTCTAGGTTCCGGCTTTCGCGGGAACGACGGGTTGGGGGTGGTTCGACAGGCTCACCATGAACGGGTTGTCAGTTGGGGGTGGTTCGACAGGCTCACCATGAACGGGTTGTCAGTTGGGGGGTTCGACAGGCTCACCACGAACGGGAATTGCGGCGGTTGCGGCAAAGGTGGGGGCCGGTTGAAGCCCTCCCGTACCAACATCGCCGGTACGGGTTTGGAAGGGTGTTGGAGGAAACGGCGGAGTTAGGCGGGGTTGGGGGATACGGCGGTTCAGGCGGGGTTGAAGAAGCGGAGGATGGCGGTCTGGTCGTCGTGGCGGTAGCGGGCGCCCAGCAGTTCCGGGGCCAGACCCCGCTCCAGGTGGTCGGCGATGACGGTCTTGAGTTCCTCGGTGGCCGCTTCGGGGGAGGCGGCGTTCCTGACGATGTTGACCATTTCGGTTACGTGGAGGTTGTCGCTTACTCCGTCGGTGGCGAGGAGGATGCGGTCGCCGGGGGCTACCGGCAAGTCGGTTCGGTAAAGGGTCAGCTTTTCTTCTCCGCCGATTACCTTGGTGCCGCCGGGCCGGAGCAGGCCGCCGACGCGGCCGCCCATCTGCTGATGGGATTCGGGGCCGATGTGGTAGATGGGGCTGTCGCCGGCGTTGATGGCGAGGATGCGGTCGCCCTGGTAGAGGGTGGCGGAAACGGTGGTCAGCAGGAACCGGCCTCCACCAACCTGGAAGAACTCTTCGTTCATTTCTTCCAGGACGGCAACCACGTCGTCCAGGGAGGCGATGCTGGCGTTGTTCAGGGCCTCGGCCACCCCACGGCTGGCCTCTTCGCCGCCGTGGCCGGTAACGCCGTCCAACACCACGTCGAGGAAACTGCCGTCCCCCAAGTCTTTGACCAGGAAAGAGTCTTCGCCGTGGGAGGAATTGTCCTGGAAGGTTGCGTAGGAACTGGTAATCATAGCGGGATTCCTCAAAATCGCTGGTGTATTCCGGGGCAAAGGCCGGGATGATTAAGAGAAATTGTCGAAAGCGGCCAACTCGGTATCGGGGTCGAAAATGTACCGCCGCCAGTGGTCGGCCTTCAAGAGTTCCGCCGCTTCCCGCCAAGCGGTTTTGGCCGTTGGCAGGGTGGGCAAATCCCGGTTGCGGATTCTAACTTCCTCCAAAAAACCCGTCAAGTCCTGGCGGAAGTCGGCAAAGTCGGCATAGGCCCGGTCATGGATTTTGTTGATTACGTTCAGGGCGGCGGACTCCACCGGGCCGCCGGCCTGGGCGAACCGGACGGCGATTTCGTCCATCTCTTCTTCCAGGGTAATCACCGGGCGCATACCGTAGAAGTCGCGGTAACCGTCCACGGACTCAGGGGGTGTTTGGGGCGTGACGTAGTATTTGATTAGTTCCATGAAACAGTCATGGATGTCGCGGGGCCGGCGGCTGCGGGACTCGGTGGGCTGGTTCAAGTCCAGCAGGTCGCCGGAGTCTATGACGGTAATGGCGTTGGTTGCGGGCTGGTAGAAGATGTTTTGAGGGCCGAGGTCCAACAGGACGTAGCCGGCTTGGGACAATTGCTCCTGCATATCCAGAATTTGGGACTGGATGCCAAAGGGTTGGTCGGATTCCAGGTAGGGGAGGGGGAACAGGGCAAAGAGGTTCTGGCCGGCGCCGACGGGAACCCGCAGGATGCGGGCGCGGACATCGCCGGCCAGGGGGATGCCGTGGGCGCGGGAGACTACCAGGACGCGGTACTCGTTGTTGTTGGAGTCACCGTAAAAGTCGTCGTGGTTGGCGGGTTCGGTGTATCCGACGATGGGAGACAGTTGGGTAATGCGGCTGCCGATTTCCTGGTAGAACTCGATGGTGCGCTGGGTGCGGGCTTCGATGGGGCCGTGCATTCCGCGGCTGATGGCCTGGGGCACCGGGCGTTTCAGCACCACTTGTTGTTGGGTTTCGCGGTCAACGGCGGCGCGGACGTCGTAGTCGGCGCCGGTTCCCAACAGGGCGGTTATTTCGTAGCGGTTCAGGTCAACCAGTTCCATGGGGCGATGCCTGCCTGGGTTGGGTTTGGGGGAAGGATTGTCGTCGCTAGTATAGCACCATTGGGGACGGTTGGCGGCGGGGGCGAGGATTTCTGGATTCCGGCCTTCGCCGGAATGACGGTGGGGGCGCGGGAATGACGGGTTGGTTAGGGCGCGGGATTTGGATTCCCGCTTTCGCGGGAATGACGGTGGGGGCGCGGGAATGACGGTGGGGGCGGCGGGAATGACGGTGGGGGCGCGGGAATGACGGTTGGGGTGGTTCGACAGGCTCACCACGAACGGGTTGTCCGTTGGGGGGACCACCCCCTCCCCAGCCCTCCCCCTGGTAGGGGGAGGGGGTTATTGATGAGGTGTCTAGTGGGCGCAAGACTGGTTTGGGGATTAGGGTTTCTGGATTCCGGCTTTCGCCGGAATGACGGGTTGGGGGTAGGGGTTGGTTACGTGGGGGTAAGGCTGGTAAAGGCAAGGATTTGGATTCCCGCGAAAGCGGGAATGACGGTGGGGGCGCGGGAATGACGGGTTGGTTAGGGCGCGGGAGTGATGGGCTGCATTGCTTGAAGGGGAGGTTTGACATACCCCGCGCCGAATTTTAGTCTGGCGGAAAGGAAGGGAATGGACGGAGGCCGGTTTGTGGGAACATTTGAAGAGTTGGTAGGCATCGGGCATCCGGGAGGGGGAGACCTGGCAGAGGCGTCGGCCTTGGTGGATACCGGCTCGCATCATTCGATGATGCCGGACTCGCTGCTGAGGTCGCTGGGGATTCGGCCCAACCGGGAGGGGAAGTACGGTTTCGCCGATGGGAGTTTTCAGACGCTGGGCGTTGCGGATTGCCGCATCAGGATTGGCGGAGAGGTGCGCTATTGCCCGGTGATTTTCGGGCCCGATGACCAGCATATTCTGGGCGCAACCACGTTGGAGATTTTCGAGTTGATGGTTGACCCGGTGGAGCAACGGCTGAGTCCCAAGAGCATCATCCAGCACGGGTAGGGTTTGGGTGGTTCGACAGGCTCACCACGAACGGGAGTAGGCATCATCCAGCACGGGTAGGGTTTGGCGCACGGTAGGTTTTCAACCCGCCATACGTTAGGATGCCCCCAACCCGGCCTTCTCCCCAAGGAGAAGGTGTTGGGATTTGCGGCGGTTTTCTTGACGGTGGTCTGAAATCTATGCCAAACTGCGCCATTCTTGGGCATTTTGAGACTGTAACGGTGGTTGATTCCCTTGCCGGCGCGTTGGATTTGATTGGCAACACGCCGATGGTTCCCCTGCGACGCCTGCCGGAACCCGGCGGGGCCACGGTTCTGGTCAAGCTGGAGTACCGCAACCCCAGCGGCAGCGTTAAAGACCGCATCGCCCTCGCGGTGGTGGAAGATTATGAGGCGCGGGGGCTGCTGGAGTCGGGTGGGCAACTGGTTTGGGCCACCGGCGGGAACAGCGGCGCGGCGTTGGCCCTGGTCTGCGGGATTAAGGACTTGCGGTTGACGATTTTCATGCCCAGCAACGCGCCGTTGAATCAGCGGCGTTTGGTGGAGCGGTACGGGGCGCAGGTGCAGTTGACTTCGCCCAACGGCGGGATGGCGGGGGCGATGGACGGGGCCAAGAGGTTCGCCATTGAAAACCCTGGTTGCATCCTGGTGGACTTGTTTCAGGAGCCG
Source organism: Dehalococcoidia bacterium (assembly GCA_963665735.1). Classification (GTDB taxonomy): domain Bacteria; phylum Chloroflexota; class Dehalococcoidia; order Lucifugimonadales; family UBA3495; genus CATOSK01. The sequence continues at coordinate 3,492,791 of OY762444.1, forward strand.
GCGGTGGTGGAGGCCCATTATCGGGGGACGGGCTGCGAGATTGTCCGGGACACCGGCGGGCGGGTGGACGCTTTCGTGGCGGCGGTAGGCACCGGGGGGACCATAACCGGGGTGGGCCGGCGTCTCAAAGAGGTCAATCCCCAAGTCCGGGTTATCGCCGTGGAACCGGCGGGGTCGCCGGTGTTGAGCCAGGGCAGGGCGGGACGACACATGATTCCGGGCATCGGGGCGGATTTCGTGCCGCCGCTGCTGGACCGGGCGTTGCTGGACGCGGCGCTGCAAGTTACCGACGAACAGGCCAGCGACACGGCGGGGCGGCTGGCGCGGGAGGAGGGGTTGCTGGTCGGGCTTTCTTCGGGGGCGAATGTCCATGCGGCGTTGCGGGTTGCCGGGGAATTGGGGAGCGGGGCGGTGGTGGTTACGGCGCTGCCGGATACCGGGGAGCGGTATATTGACTTTCCGATTTGATGGTCATTGCGCCACCGGGTTGGGCGGGGAGTTTTGGGAATAGCAACGGCGTTGAATTCGGGGGTTTCTGGATTCCGGCCTTCGCCGGAATGACGGTGGATAGCGGGGATGGCGGGCGATGAGGGGGAACTGACCCCCACCCTAGCCCTCCCCCTCGTAGGGGGAGGGGATTTTTGGATTCCCAGAAATCACAAACGAATTTGAGGGCGCGCGCCCGGTCCAGGGTGTGTCGTCATATTCGCCGTCATACCGGCGCAGGCCGGTATCCAGGATTCCTTGCCCACATGGACGTCGTTGTATTCTTAGGATTTCTGGATTCCGGCTCCTTCGGCTACGCTCAGGACAGGTTTCGCCGGAATGACGGTTGGGGGTTGCCCTCACGTTGTCCTGGAGGCCCCATGTGACCCTGAACGAAGTTTAAGGGTCTAAAATTCTTCCGAGAGGCGGCGTTGGTTTCGGGCCGGGATTTGAGATTCTTCGCTACGCTCAGAATGACATGGAAGGGCGAGGGGAGTTTTCTGGATTCCGGCTCCTTCGGCTACGCTCAGGACGGCTTTCGCCGGAATGACGGTGGATAGCGGGGATGGCGGGCGACGCTAGAAATGAGGGCCGTCACCCCCATCCTAACCTTCCCCCGTCAAGGGGGAAGGGATTTTTTGTGGGGTTAGGTTTGTGAGGCGGAGCAGACGAGGGTGGCCCAGTCTTCTTTGGGCCAGATTTCCTGGACGGTGAAGCCGGCTTGTTCCAGGGCTTCTTCGGTTTCGGGCTGTTGGGCGTTGATTATGCCGGAGGCGATTAGCCGGCCGTCTTTTTTGAGCAAGGGGAGCATGAAGGGCGCCCGTTCTCGGATGGCGCGGGAGGATATATTGGCTACCAGGATGTCAAAGGTTCCGGCATGGGCCTGGCTGTGGGGCAATGTACCCTGGGCCAGAATGACCTGGGGCATGATGCCCAGGCGGTGAAAGTTTTCCCGGGCCGCCTTGACCGCCACCGAGTCAATGTCCAGGGCGAACACCCGGGCCGCTCCCAGCTTGGCGGCGGCAATGGTCAGGATGCCGGAACCAACGCCCAAGTCCAGCACCGTCATGCCGGGCTGGATTAGATGCTCCAGGGCTTCCAGGCAGGTGTAGGTTGTCGGGTGGTAGCCGGTGCCAAAGGCCAGGCCGGGGTCAAGCTCGATGACCACTTCTTCATCGGTGGCGTCGTAGTCAATCCAGGACGGTTTGATGACCAGGTTCCGGCCCAGCTTTAGCAGGCTGAAATGGGACTTCCAGGCGTTTTGCCAGTCCTCATCCGGGGGCAGCGGCTCAATCTGGAGTTCGCCCAGGGGCTGCACCAGGTTGGTCAGGTTGACCCCCACTTCGATATGGGCCAGACGCTGCCGGGAGGTGGACGGCAGATAAGTCCGCAGCAGTACGCTGTCGTCGTCCTGGATTTCCATGGACAACCCTTCGCCGTACTTGTCGAAGAGGTAGGAAATGGGTTCGACGTATTCGTAGGGGGTGACGATGCTGATTTGATGCCACTGCATAACGGTTCGGGCTTAGAATGGTTGGGACAGTCAGGGGTTACTTGAAACGGTCGAAAAAGCCCTTGCCCTTGGCCTCGGCGGACTCCGGCTCATCGTCCTCGGCGGAACCGAAGGACTTGGCAAGTTCTTTAAGCAGCTGCTTTTGCTTGGAGTTGAGTTTTTGAGGCACCTGCACGTCCACCTGGACGCGCAAATCGCCGCAACGCTTGCTGTGGATGTGGGGGACGCCCTTGCCCTTGATGCGAAATTCCCGGCCCGGCTGAGTTCCCTGGGGGATTTTCAGGATTTCGGTGTCCCCGTGGATGGTGGGGACTTCTTTCTCCACGCCCAGGGCGGCTTCGGCCAAGTTCAGGGGGAGTTGGTAAATGAGGTCGTACTCTTCCCGATGATACAAGGGGTGCTGGCGGACGTTGACCTGGACGTAAAGGTTGCCGGGCGGGCCACCGTTGCGGCCAACGTCGCCTTCGCCGGTCAGCCGGACTTGCATCCCGCCCTGGACGCCGGCGGGAATGGAAACCGCGGTCTTGCGCTTGCGCCGTTCCATTCCGTAGCCGCGGCAGTTGGAGCATGGGCTTGGAATCAATTGGCCGGCGCCTTCGCAGGTGGGGCAGGCGGCGATTTGGGCGAACTGGCCGAATAGACTGCGCTGCATCCGGCGCACCTGGCCGCTGCCCTGGCAAGTGCCGCAGGAATTTATGGGGGTGCCGGGTTCGTTGCGCTGGCCGGAGCAGTGGGCGCAAATTTCCACCCGGTTGATGTCCAGTTCCTTTTCGACGCCGAAGACCGCCTCTTCAAAGTCCAGGGTGACGCGCTGCTGGAGGTCTTCGCCTCGCTGGGGTTGGCGGGCTTGCCGGGCGGACTGGTTGCCGAAGAAAGAGTCGAAGATGTCGCCGAAGCCGCCAAAGACATCGAAGCCCTCGAAGGGGCTGTCGTAGCCGCCGTTGCCGTTGACTCCGGCATGGCCGAATCGGTCGTACTGGGCGCGTTTCTGCGAGTCACTGAGGACCTGGTAGGCTTCGTTGACTTCCTTGAACTTGTCCTCGGCGTCGGGGTTTTTGTTGCGGTCGGGGTGGTACTCCATCGCCTTCTTGCGGAAGGCTTTGCGGATTTCCTCCTCCGAATCGTTTTTGGAGACTCCGAGAGTCTCGTAGTAGTCAGTTTTTGGCATTCGGAACCGCCGGTTGGGTGTGTTTTCGATGGGAGCTTTTTGGGCGTTTGTAAGGCCATTATAGACTACCACGGCGGAAAGGCTCAACATTCTGGGGACAGCAAAGGCGGGAAGTTTGGCAGTCCGGCTAGGCGACGATGGTTGAAGGCGAGGAACGGGCGGGTTTGAAACCCGCCCCTACGGGTGGTCAGGGGTGTTTCGTGGGGGCGAGGATGGTGTTGGCATGGATTTCTGGATTCCGGCCTTCGCCGGAATGACGGGTTGGGGGTGGGAGTGACGGTTATTTGGAGGGCTTACGCCGGGCTTGGCGGGGATTTCTGGATTCCGGCTTTCGCCGGAATGACGGTTATTCGTGGGGACGAGGATGGTGTTGGCATGGATTTCTGGATTCCGGCCTTCGCCGGAATGACGGGTTGGGGGCCGGGAATGACGGGGTGGGGTGGGGTCGGTTTCGTTGGGGGTAAGGTTGGTTTGGGGTAAGGATGTGGATTCCCGCTTTCGCGGGAATGACGGGTTGGGGTTGGGGTAATGCCCCCTTGTGTTGGTTGCGGCGGCGTATATAATTGGGGGCAATGCAGGGGGAACGGAGGCTGGACTTGCGGCAGCCGCTTTCCATAACCTGACACGGGGATTGATAACCCGATACCGGGAATTGAATTTTGAGGAGGCGCCGGCATGGGAGCTACCGAGACCATCGCCAACTGGATTGTGGATACCAACTACGAGGATATTCCGCCCGACGCCATTCGCGTCGCCAACGAGTCCTGCTTTGACCTGCTGGGGGTAATCCTGGCGGGTTCGGTGCAGCCGGTGGGGGACATTATCAAGGGTTACGTCGGGGACCTGGGGGGCAACCCGGAGGCAACGGTCTTGTCCTCGGGGGTCAAGACATCGCTGCCCAACGCGGCGTTGGCCAACGGCACCATGGGCCACGCCCTGGACTATGACGACTTCGGCGGTTTCGGACACCCGACGGTTGCCATATTCCCGGCGCTGCTGGCCTTGGGGGAGAACATCGGGGCCACCGGGCGCGACCTGCTGGAAGCCTACGTCATCGGCTGCGAAGTGGGCTTGGCCCTCCAGCACACCACCAAGTATAACCAGATGGCCAAGGGATTCCACGCCACGGCGGTTATCGGGCGGATGGCCTGCACCGCCGCCTGCTGCAAGCTGCTGGGGCTGGACCAGGCGCAGACGGTCACGGCCCTGGGGATTGCCGGGTCAATGGCCAGCGGGGTTATTCACAACTTCGGCACCATGACCAAGCCGCTGCACGCCGGGCTGGTCTGCCGGGACGGGGTTACGGCGGCGCAACTGGCGCAACGGGGCATGACTTCGGGCCAGCAGGTGTTGGAGCATCCCCTGGGGTACACCTCCACCGTGCTGGGCGAGGGCATCTACGACCTGGACGAAATGGCGGAAAACATGGGCAAGCCCTTCCGGGTGCAGGACGCGCTGATGATAAAGAAGTATCCCTGCTGCGGGGGCAACCACGCCATGCTGGACAGCCTTTTCAGCCTGATGCGGGACCACGATTTCACCTACGACGACGTGGCGGACGTGGAAGTTGACCAGTCTTTCCTGTCTATCGTCATGCTCTACCAGGAACCGGACGACGAATTGAAGGGCAAGTTCAGCGCCAAGTACAACGTGGCGGCGGCCCTGGTGGACGGCGAGGTTTCCATTCCCACGTTCAGCCAGGAAAAGATTGACGACCCGACGATACAAGAGGCGATGGGCAAGGTGCGGAACCGGGTCATGGCCAAGGCGGAAGAGGGCCTGACCGACCACACTCAGGGTTTGCCCATCAAGATTACCCTGAAAGACGGCCGGGTGGTGGAGCACCGGACGGCGCGGGCCAACATCCTGGGCGCGCAGGGCAACCCGTGGGGGTTTGACAACATCAAGAGCAAGTTCCAAGTCAACGCCGGGCTGGCTTTGTCCGAAGACCGGGTTGACGGCACGATTGACGCCTGGACGGACATAACCCAGGTGGCAGACCTGGCGGAGACCATCCAGCAAACGCTGGTAGTGCGGTAGCCGGGGATAATCTTTTGGGGACAACGTGGGGGCGCGCGGTGGTGCGCCCCTACGGCTTGATTGCCCACCCCAACCGGCCAAAGGAGACATCGGCATGGCGCAACCGGAAACCCCGGATGCGATAGAGTTGTATGAGCGCGCTGTGGGAATCATGCGGTCTATTCTGGCGGGGATAAGGCCCGAACATCTGGCGTTGGCTACCCCTTGCAGCGAGTGGAACGTCCAGCAGTTGATTCTTCACAACCTGAAAGGGGCGGAGTGCGCTTACAGCTTGCTTACCGGCGGGGGTTTCGTGAATCCGATGGATGTGGACGGGCTGTTGCCAACGGAAGGGGCGGCGACGGCATTCGAGGCAACGTCGGGCCGGGTTCTGGAGTTGGTTAAGTCGCCGGGCGGGGCGGAAAAGATTGTGGAAATGCCGGGGATGCAGGTGACTGCCGGCCAATTCCTGATGCAGATGTTTGGGGATTCGCTTATCCACGCCTGGGACTTGGCAAAAGCTACCGGCCAGGATGCCGGGATAGACGACGTTACGGCGGAGGTTTGCTACCGGATGCTTGAGCCGCAGATTGATGGCGGGCGGCAGATGGGTTTCTTTGGGCCGGAAGTGGCGATGCCGGACGGGGCCGGCGGTTTGGATAGACTGTTGGGCCTTACCGGGCGGAGGCGGTAGGGAAGGCGCGGGATTTCGGGACGGCCCGCCGGCGGGGATGACGGTTTTGGGGGGCCGACGATAGTTGAAGGCGAGGATGTGGATTCCCGCTTTCGCGGGAATGACGGTTATTGGGGGGCCGACGGCGGCTGTGGCTAGGATTTCTGGATTCCGGCTTTCGCCGGAGTGACGGTTATTCGGGGGGCGACGATGGTTGAAGGCGAGGGACGGGCGGGTTTGAAACCCGCCCCTACGGGTGTTGGGACGGGTTTGTTGCCGGCAACCGGGGCGGTGGTCAAGGTTGGTGGGGACGCACACACGGGTGCGCCCCTACGGGTGGCCAGGGGTGTTTCGTGGGGGCGAGGATGGTGTTGGCTAGGATTTCTGGATTCCGGCCCGTTCGGCGATGCTCAGGGCAGGCTTTTCGCCGGAGTGACGGTTATTCGGGGGGCGACGATGGTTGAAGGCGAGGGACGGGCGGGTTTGAAACCCGCCCCTACGGGTGTTGGGAGGGGTTTGTTGCCGGCAACCGGGGCGGTGGTCAAGATTGGTGGGGACGTACACACGGGTGCGCCCCTACGGGTGGTCAGGGGTGTTTCGTGGGGGCGAGGATGGTGTTGGCTAGGACCTGGATTCCGGCTTTGGCGGGAGTGACGGTTATTCGGGGGGCGACGATGGTTGAAGGCGAGGGACGGGCGGGTTTGAAACCCGCCCCTACAGGTGTTGGGAAGGGTTTGTTGCCGGCAACCGGGGCGGGGGTCAAGGTTGGTGGGGACGCACACACGGGTGCGCCCGGGTTGGGAGGGCGGCGCCGGTTTCAGCGCCGGTGGTGGGGACGCACACACGGGTGCGCCCCTATGAGTGGGCAGGGGTGTTTCGTGGGGGCGACGATGGTGTTGGCATGGATTTCTGGATTCCGGCCTTCGCCGGAATGACGGTTATTCGGGGGCCGACCCCGGCTATAGCAAGAATTTCTGGATTCCGGCTTTGGCGGGAGTGACGTTCCATTTTCCGGGGGTTGTGGATTCCCGCTTTCGCGGGAATGACGGTTGGGGGCAGGGAATGATTTTCACCCAGTCGCAGGGGTGATGGTGGGTTTCACCCACCATCCTAACCTTCCCCCTCGTAGGGGGAAGGGATTTGGATTCCGGCGAAAGCAGGAATGACGGCACAGGGCGGGAATGATTTTTCACCCCCACCCCAACCCTCCCCCGTCGAGGGGTAGGGAGCTGTTTACGGTTCGAGGCGCACGGTGTCGCCGACTTTGAAATCGCCGCCGTTGATTACTACGGCCAACATTCCCCGCCGGCCTTGAATCTGCTCCAGCAGGCCGGGGCGGATTTGGTTCATCTTGCCGCAGGCTACGCAGGGGCCGACGAACTCCAGAGTTACGTCGTCGCCGACGAACAGCACCTGGCCGGCTTGGGCGTTTTCCAGGTCCAAGCCCACAGTGGTTATGTTTTCTTTGACCTGGCCGGGTTGAACGTCCAGCCGTTCCAGGGTTTCCTGGTCCATGACCAGCACTTGCCGGGTGTTGTCCACGCTGCAACTGCGGTCGCCTTCGATGCCCTGCCCAGACAAGGCGCGGGCCTCCTGGACGGGTTCGGACGGGGTGCCCTTGATGCGGGCGATGTGCAAAGCGGTTATGGTGCCTTCCTGCATGGCGAAACCTCCTGCGGCGGGCCGGGTCGGGTCGGTGGGATATGTTGCGGGGATTATAGGATTGCCGGCGGCAAATTGCCACCGTTGGCAGGCCAGGGCTATCGCAAAGTTAGTCTCCCAATAATGGTGTTGTGGTTCAGGATGGGAGTACATTCCCCTGACGTGAAGTTCACCCCCATCCTAACCTTCCCCCGTCAAGGGGGAAGGGACTATTGAAATACCTCCCAATGCTGTTACTACCGACTTTGCAATCGTCCTGGGAATGGCAAAGGTGGGAGGTTTGGCGGGACGGCCGGCCGACGATGGGGAAGTGTCCAGGGTGGGAGTACATTCCCCTGACGTGGCGGTCACCCCCATTCCTTCGGCACCGCTCAGGACAGGCTCTAACCTTCCCCCGTCAAGGGGGAAGGGACTATTGATATACCTCCTAATGCTGTCACTACCGACTTTGCAATCGTCCTGCGGAAAGACACGGCGGGCCATGACAGCAGGCCGCTATGTTGGGTAGAATGCGGGGCAGCCCCGGCGGGAAAGGCCGGGCAGCTTGGCGAGGTGGCGATTATGGGGGAGACATTCATCCAGACCAGCGTTAACGACGGGGTGCTGACCATGACGATGCACGACCCGCCCACCCGCAACGCTTTGGGGCCGGACATGGCGCGGGAAATGGTTGACCGGCTGGACCAGTTTGAGGCTGACCCGGAGGAACGGGTGCTGCTGCTGACCGGGACGGAACCATCTTTCTGCTCCGGGGCCAACGTGCGGGGTTTCAGCCAGCGCATCCAGGACCGGGAGGCCGCCGGGGAGTCGCCCGAACCACTGCCCTGGGGGAAGATGGAATCCCGCTACGCCCAGAACCGTCACGCTTCCAGGTATGACGCTCCCCAGGTGGTGCTGCGGATTCACCGGCTGCAAAAACCGTCCATCGCCGCGGTTAACGGTCATGCCGTGGGCGTCGGCATGGGGTTGTCGCTGGCCTGCGACATCCGGTTGGCGGCGGAAAAGGCGCAGTTTTCCGAGGCTTTTGTGCTGCGGGGGCTGATTCCCGCCGATGGGAGTTGCTGGCAGCTGCCCCGTCTTATCGGATTGAGCAATACTCTGCTGCTGCAATACACCGGCGACCGGGTGGACGGGAACGAGGCTTTCCGGCTGGGTCTGGCCAGCAGGGTCTTTGCCGACGACGGGTTGATGGAGGGCGCGATGGAGTTGGCGACGCGGCTGGCTAACGGGCCTACCCAGTCCTATTCGCTAATCAAGTACCTGGTGCATCAGGGGATGGAAAGCGGGTTGAGCGAACACCTGGAGTTGGCCCACGTTGCCCAGGAACACGCCCGCCAGACGGAGGACCATAAAGAGGCGGTGCAGGCCTTCCTGGAAAAGCGCCGGCCACAATTCAAGGGGCGGTGATTCCGCTCCATGCGCCGGGGCGTGTCATCAAATCAACCCGTTAGTCGGAGCGTTATAGCCTTGGGAATTTTCACCCCCACACTAACCCTCCCCCTGAGGGTGAGGGGATATGGATTCCCAACTCAACACTAACCACCAACACATGAGGGGAAATCCCCCGCATTTCAATTTTTCGGCCCCCTTTACAAAGGGGGAGATATTGGGGAATTGTGATTAAATCAACCCGTTAGTCGGAGTGTTGTAGCCTTGGGAATTTTCACCCCCACCCTAACCCTCCCCCTGAGGGGGAGGGGATATGGATTCCCATAATTCAACCTTAACCATTGAAAAGACAGGGAGGAAACCATGCCGGACTTGAACCAACCCGCCGCCGCGGTGGCGGAACTGCTGAAAGAGCGGGAGCATACCATCTCCGTATCCGAGTCTTCCTGCGGCGGACTGCTTTCCGCCTGCCTGGTTTCCATTGCCGGGGCGTCGGCATACTACGTCGGCGGGTCGGTGGTCTATACGCGGGTGTCCCAACGGGGACTGCTGCGGGTTCCCGATGAGACGATGGCGAATATGCGGGCCAGCACCGAGGAATACGCCTTGCTGAACGCCCGGACGCTGCGGCAAGCGTTGGGAACCACCTGGGCGTTGAGCGAGACCGGGGCCAGCGGGCCTACCGGGAATCGCTACGGCGACGACGCCGGTCACGCCTGTATCGCCGTTACCGGCCCGGTGGAGCGGGCGATTACGGTGGAGACGGGCAGCCCGGACCGGGAGGGGAATATGTGGGTGTTTGCGCGGGAGGCGTTTCAACTGTTGGAGCAGTGTGTTCGGGAGGCGGGGTAGGGGGTGAGAAAGCCGGTAGAACCTATCTCAAAGCAGGGTTTTCACCCCCATCCTAACCTTCCCCCGTCAAGGGGGAAGGGATTTCTTGCCGATGCAGGCGTTGGCAAGGATTTCTTGATTCCGGCCTACGCCGGAATGAAGGGTTATTTCGTAGGGTAATGGTTTGCAGGGCGACAATGGAAAACGCCGGGGAAAGACCGGCTTGACTTGCTGACGTTTCCATCCATGTTGACCCGTTCCCTGGCTCCCCTGTCCATACTGGGGCAGCGCAACTTTGCGCTGGTCTGGTCGTCGAATATGCTCAGCGCGATGGGCAACCAGACCGAGACGCTGGTGCTGGGCTGGCTGGTGCTGACGCTGACCGACTCGCCGCTCTACGTGGGACTGGTGACGGCGGCGCGGCTGGGACTGAATCCCCTGGCCCTTTTTGCCGGGGCCGTGGTTGACCGGATGCCCCGGTTTCTGATACTGGCGGCGGTGGAAACTACGATGGCCCTGCTGTCGCTGTTGATGCTGGCTCTTCTAGTCACCGGCGCGCTCCAGGTCTGGCAAATCTTCGTGATAACCATTACCGGGGGATTGGCCCGCATTTTCCAGATGCCGGCGGCGCAATCTCTGGCTGCCGACGCAGTGACGCCGGACCGGGTGCCTAACGGGGTGGCCCTGACCACTACGGGGATGAACCTGACGCTGATTGTCGGGCCGCTGCTGGGGGGCGTGATGTTCCGGGAAACCGGCCCGCAAGGGGCCTACGCCCTGATTGTGGCGATGCACTTCCTGGGGGCCGCCGGCGCGCTGATGGTGCGGGTGGCGCGGGCGGCGCCGTCGGCCAACACCGCGTCGGTGCTGCGGTCGGTCTGGGAAGGACTGGTTTACATGAAGAGTCACCAGCCCATCTGGGCGGCGCTGCTGGTGGCTACGCTGATTAACTTCACGGCTTTTCCCTTCCATACGACGCTGCTGCCGGTGTTCGCCAGGGACGTTTTAGGCGCTGACGCCGGCGGGTTGGGATTGCTGATGTCGGCCTTTGGCGTGGGGGCTTTTCTGGGGTCGCTGGCCTTGGCGGCGGTGCCGAATCTGAAAGGGGCCGGGCGTTTGCTGATAGCGGCGACGCTGGTCTGGCACGCCAGCATGACGGCCTTTTCCTTTGCGGCGTCCATGCCGGTTGCGTTGGCGATTCTGGTGGCGACGGGCGCGGCGTACTCGGCGACGCTGGTGCTGATAGTGACGGTGATGTTCCGCATCGCCAGGCCGGAGTACCGGGGCCGGGTGATGGGGCTGCGGGTGCTGGCGATTTCGGCCCACACCTTCGGCAGCGTCAACTCCGGGGCGATGGCCGGCGTCTGGGGCGCGCCGTGGGCGGCAAACTTTAACGCTCTGCTGGGCGCGCTGCTGCTGGGAGCGGTGGCGTTGGTTGCGCCGGGGCTGCGGCGGAGTTGAGGAGGATAACGCCAGTTCTGACGGGAGACTGACAACCCGCGAATGCGCCGGGGCGATACCAAAGCGTCGGCCCATGCTTTTGGGCCTATGGTAAGATAGCGGACGTTATGGTAAGTGAACCCCCAAATCCTGAGCCGGCGCAGGCCATTCCTGGAAGGCGCAACACATACCGGGCATCGCTGGCTCTCCTGGCGGCCGTCGGTTACTCCTTCATGCCGCTGGCTATTGTGCTTTCCGGCGGTTACGACTATCCCTTCCTGTTCGGCGCGTTTTGGCGGGCGGGAATCGCCGCGACATATTGCCTCCTCCTGGCGGCGGTCTTTCCAGAGCTTTTCTTCAACCCGGGGGTATGGCGGCTGGTCCGGCGCCGACTGTTCAGCCAGCATATTCTCATCATAATGATTGCCTATTTCGACATAGCGCTGTTTGCCATGTCCATCAGGTATCTCGGCGCGTCAGTAGCCATAATCCTGATGGCGCTCTCTCCGGTGCTGACGCTTTTGTTCATTTGGGCGACGCATCGCGTCTTCACTCACGGCGGGGAATCCGGGGAGTCAAGCCCATCAACGATATTCTTCATGTTGATAGGTCTGACCGGCATCGCTTTTTTCATTCTCGGCTTGGAAGGACAACAAGGAACGTCAACCGCTGCCACCGGCTGGTTTTTGATTTTGGGCCTGCTTCTCGCCATAGGTTCGGCCACCGTCTCCGGCTTGAATGTCTCCCACAGCGTCGCATGGAGCGGCGAATTGGCCGGCAGCCTGACCGATGCGGGAATAGCCGGCGAAGGTTACGCCGACGACCGCATCAATCTGTTTTGTATAACAGCCGCCGGGATTATCGCGACTTTGGGGCTTACGCCCATCCTGATGCTCATCGGCGCCGGCTTCGGGGAATTCAACGCGGTCAACAGCCAACAACCCATCGGCGTCGGAGGCATAACCGTACACCCCCTGGTTTTCGTCGTTGGGGCGGCAGTGCTCACCCATGCCGTTGCAGGGATATTCCTGAGGATAGCGCACATCCGGCGGGACGAAGTTAGCCTGCTGGCGATAGACCACGTTAGGCCCGTCCTGAGCTTGCTGTGGCTACTGCCTTTTGGTTTCCTGGCGGTTTCGCGGGCGGACTATCTCATCATCGGCGCCGCCGCGCTGCTGACCGGCAACCTGCTTATCGCTTTCGAGGCCGAAATTCACCGGTCGGGTTTCAAGGCGTTGGTTGTTTCTCTGGGAACCTGCGGGGCCATCGTTTATCTGCGGGATGACGTTTTCACCGCCGTGGGTCTCGGCCGGTCAGACTGGGTAATCGGGGGGTATTTCGAATGGGTCGCCCTCTGCGCCACCATTTTTACCCTTCTGCTAGCCTTTCGGGTGGCATCGCTGGTGTCCCGAACCAATGCCGAGGAAAGCCACGCGTTCAGCATATTCAGAAGACTCGATATGCTGGCCCAGCGCAACGTCATTGACGGCGACATCCGCGAGTGCATAGTGCGTATTGACGCGCCGCGAAATCAAGCCGAGTTGGAATCGTCCTACGGCGAGGCTCGCGACTTTATCATCGGGGTATGCCCGCTGGCGGAGGCAGACCGACAGACCCTGGCCTCGGTGGAGGCCGAACTGGACACCCTGGTACGCTCCAAGCAGTTGGGGCTGGTGTTGGGCGAGTTGTTCGCCCTGGTTATCTTTGCGGGAATAACCGCGGGCATTGCCCTGCTGCTGCGCCCCGACCATGAGCATATCTTTTCCGGGTGGCTGACCGACATATTCTCAATGCTAATCTCCGCCGTCGTGATTTTCTTGACCATCAACGTCTGGGACTTATACCACGAGCGCAAGGAAAGACAACTGGAAGTGCGCCCCGACCGGGGGGATTACGTCGTCCGGTTCCCGGACACGGAACACGGCCTGTTTGACCAATGGTTTTCCATTGTCATCGGCATCGGCATTCTTTTGACCTATGCCGGCTTGCTGGCACACAAGTGGATGGGGTGGTTCGGGTGGCTGGGATGATTCGGATAACGGAAGGGACGCAGCCGTGTTAGGGGCGAGGAATGCCCAATTACCGGCAGATTATTGCGGCCATGACGTTTTTGATTTCCCGGTGGCGGGGTATGGGCGCCCGTTGGCCAGTAGCGGCGTTTTCCCAAATGGCGTGACGATTGCCTTCACGCACGAACCGGCAACCGTGGGAGCGGAGATGCTGTACCAGGTTGACCCGGTTCACGCGGCCGGGTCTTGGGCTACGATTTTTAGGCGGGTGGAAGCGTTAAGGAGCAGGTATATCGGCTCGGTGAGTTGGTATTCCGGGGCGCCGGCGCACTCCGGGTTGGGGAGGGGCAGGAGTTTGCCGTCCAGCAGGAGGCTTTCGGCCAGGTCCACCAGGGCGTCGGCGATGGCCCGGCGGGCCGCGTTGAGGTCGTCGCCGAAGCTGACGGCGCCGGGGAAATCCAGCACCTCGGCGGTGACGCATTGGTCCGCCTTGTCCTCTCCATCGTGCCACACATAGGCGGCGGTGTAGGTCAGCACGGCGTCGGCTCCTTTGATGGTGGTTCGGGTGGTGGTGTTCCGGGTGGCTGCGGTCATTTTACACCGGGGGAAGGGGCGGGAAAACCAAAACTGGAAATTGGGCGATTTACCCCTTGACGGGCTGGGTGGACGACCCTATAATGGCCCAATCACAGGAAGAGGGGCGCCAAAAGCACGAATGCTTTGCACCTGACCAACAATCAGGAAAACGGGTAACCCAGGCGGCGGCGTCGGGTGATAACCCCGCCGCCGCTTTCTTGTGGCAGCACCTTAAAAAGAGAATAAGAAGTCTTTAGATCCTGGAAAATCCAAGCCGAGCGGGGCGGGCCTTAAGGCTCGTCCAACCGAGAAAGTTTGGAGTTCCTAGCGTGGGTCAAATTATTAAGGGCTTACGGTGGATGCCTTGGGACCAAGGGCCGATGAAGGACGCGGTAAGGCTGCGATAAGCCTCGATGAGCCGTCTAACAGGCATAGTCGGGGATTTCCGAATGGGGAAACCTGTTCCGGCGTTGAGTCGGATCACCTGCGGAAGCAGGGGGTAAGCGGGGGAACTGAAACATCTAAGTACCCCGAGGAATAGAAATCAACCGAGATTCCCTAAGTAGTGGCGAACGAACGGGGAACAGCCCAAACCAATGCGACTTAGTGGCGTGAGGGCCTATGTCGGATTGGGGTTACAGGACACTGCTGGGGCCGCCTCATCAGGCCCGAAGGAGTTACCAATCTCAACCCTAGTCGAAGGACCCTGGGAAGGGCCGCCATAGAAGGTGACAGCCCTGTAGATGAAAGGGTTGGGACTCCTGGAGTTGTTCCTAAGTACCACGGGGCACGGGAAACCTTGTGGGAAGTTGGGGGGACCACCCTCCAAGGCTAAATACCCTTGGTCACCGATAGCGTACCAGTACCGTGAGGGAAAGGTGAAAAGAACCCCTAGCGGGGAGTGAAATAGACCTGAAACCGTAAGCCTACAGAAGGTCGCAGTCCCGATTAAGTTCGGGATGACGGCGTGCCTATTGAAGAATGATCCGGGGACTTACTGTATGAAGCAAGGTTAAGGAATTGGAATTCCGGAGCCGCAGCGAAAGCGAGTCTGAACAGGGCGAGCAGTTTCATGTAGTAGACCCGAAACCGGGTGAGCTACCCATGGCCAGATTGAAGGTTCGTTAACGCGGACTGAAGGATCGAACTCGTGGCTAGTACAAAAGCTTGGGATGAGCTGTGGGTAGAGGTGAAATGCCAATCGAACTCGGATATAGCTGGTTCTCCCCGAAATGTATTTAGGTACAGCCTCGGGAACTAGGAGAGCGGAGGTAGGGCACTGAATGGGCTAGGGGGCGTGAGCTTACCAAACCCAATCAAACCACCAATGCCGCTTTGCCGATACCCGGGAGTGAGACAGTCACAGATAAGTGCGATTGTCGAAAGGGAAACAGCCCAGACCACCGGCTAAGGCCCCCAAGCGCAAGCTAAGTGGGAAAGGAGGTGGGGTTCCCAAAACAGCCAGGAGGTTGGCTTAGAAGCAGCCATCCTTTAAAGAGTGCGTAATAGCCCACTGGTCGAGGGATCCTGCGCCGAAAATGTAACGGGGCTTAAGTTTGCCGCCGAAGCCGTGGATGTTCAGGTACAGGGGGGAAGGTTTCACACCCAAAGCCGGACCTATTGGGCCGTCCTGTTCGCAGGCAGGCCCGTGTTGGGGAAAGCGGCGGGAGTGGGGCTGGAACTTCTGGCAACTGCCTGGGCGTGGTAGGGGAGCGTTCCTCGGGCGATGAAGGTGAGCTGCGAGGCTTGCTGGAGCGCGGGGAAGTGAGAATCCCGGAATGAGTAGCGTTAATCAGGGTGAGAATCCCTGACACCGAAAGCCCAAGGTTTCCTACGCAACGTTTATCGGCGTAGGGTTAGTCGGTCCTAAGCCGTAGGCAAGCGCCGAAGGCGATGGACAGCAGGTTAATATTCCTGCACCGCCCGTATCTTGATGATCCAAGGAGGGGTGCGGAAGGATAGGCGGAGCGTGCCCATTGGACATGGTGCGTTCTTTCCTGTAGGCGAGCCGGGGCAGGCAAATCCACTCCGGCGCCAAGCTGAGGGGCGAGAGAATCGCAGCCTTCGGGCCTGCGAAACTTCGTTGAGTCCATGCCGACTAGAAAAGCTTCGTGAGGAGAGATGCGGGCGACCGTACCGCAAACCGCCACTGGTGGGCTGGGATAAAAGTCCCTAGGTGTTCGAGCTAACCTCCGCTAAGGAACTAGACAAAAGGGCCCTGTAACTTCGGGAGAAAGGGCCCCCTGGGGGGTGAAGTCACTTGCTGATGGAGCTTTCTGGGGGCGCAGAGAAGAAGGCCGGGCGACTGTTTAACAAAAACACAGGTCTGTGCTAAGGGGAAACCCAACGTATACAGGCTGACGCCTGCCCAGTGCCGGAAGGTTAAGGGGAGGGGTGCAAGCTCCGAACTGAAGCCCCGGTGAACGGCGGCCGTAACTCTAACGGTCCTAAGGTAGCGAAGTCCCTTGTCGGGTAAGTTCCGACCCGCATGAATGGTTGAACGACTTGGCCATTGTCTCGGCGGAGGGCTCGGTGAAATTGCGGTGCCCGTGAAGACGCGGGCGACCCGCGGCAGGACAAAAAGACCCCGTGGAGCTTTACTGTAGCCTGACATTGGGCTGGGAACTGTCATGTGTAGGATAGGTGGGAGACTGGGAAGCCCCAACGCCAGTTGGGGTGGAGTCATCGTTGAAATACCACCCTTGGCTGTTTTTGGTTCTAACCTTTGCAAAACAAGGGGACAGTGTCTGGTGGGCAGTTTAACTGGGGCGGTTGCCTCCTAAAACGTAACGGAGGCGCCCAAAGGTCCTCTCAGGACGGATGGAAATCGTCCACAGAACGCATTGGCATAAGAGGGCTTGACTGCGAGACCTACAAGTCGAGCAGGGACGAAAGTCGGGCAAAGTGATCCTACGGCACCGTGTGGAAGGGCCGTGGCTTATCGGATAAAAGCTACCCCGGGGATAACAGGCTTATCTCGCCCAAGAGTTCACATCGACGGCGAGGTTTGGCACCTCGATGTCGCCTCGTCCCATCCTGGGGCTGAAGGAGGTCCCAAGGGTCCGGCTGTTCGCCGGTTAAAGGGGTACGTGAGTTGGGTTCAGAACGTCGTGAGACAGTTCGGTCTCTATCCGCCGCGGGCGCAGGAGGCTTGAGGGAACCTTTCCCTAGTACGAGAGGACCGGGAAGGACCAACCTATGGTGTTCCAGTTGTTCCGCCAGGAGCATCGCTGGGTAGCCATGTTGGGCAGCGATAAGAGCTGAAGGCATCTAAGCTCGAAGCATCCCCCAAGATTAGGCCTCCCTCCCCGATTAACTTCGGGGGTAAGACTGCAGCGAGACTAGCTGCTTGATAGGTCGGATGTGTAAGCCTGGTAACAGGTTCAGCATACCGATACTAACCAGTCGAGCGATTTGACCCACGCTAAGAACTTCAAACTTCCCAAGCAACGCTTGGACTTCCAGTTACCGGACTTCTTGTTTTCTGACCCGTCCTTTGCCTGGCCCATCCAGGGCCGGCCGAAGGACGACGCCGCGGGGTGGAGCAGTGGCAGCTCGTCGGGCTCATAACCCGAAGGTCGTTGGTTCGAATCCAACCCCCGCTACCAAAATTCAATAGCTTATGAACGCAGCCCCCGTAAATGTGCGGGGGCTTTGCTGGTTGGGGGAGGGGAAATTGACCCAATATATCTATCACCTGAACGAACACGGGCAGCTGGCCCCCATGACCGAGGAACCCTTCGACTTGGAAGACCGCTTGCAGGAACTGGTGGCGGAGCATCCGGGTTTGCTGTCGGGAGAGCAGATGAATCCCGGCAGCCCCCGCCGGTTTATGCTGGTTGACCGGGAACAAGGCATCGCCGACATCGTGGGCGGCAGTCATCGGTGGTCTCTGGACCACCTGCTCATTGACCAGGACGCCATACCTACCCTGGTGGAAGCCAAGCGCTCCGCCAACTCGGAAATTCGCCGCTCCATCGTAGGGCAGATGTTGGACTATGCGGCCCATGCTACCCAAACCTGGAACGTGGCGGACATCCGGCGAATCTTCGAGGAACGCGCCGCAGCAGCCGGCCAAGACCCCGGCGCCATCTTGACGGAACTGTTGCAAGAGGGTGAACCGGACGGCGACGCTTTCTGGCAACAAGTGGAAATCAATCTGCGGGCGGCCCGCATCCGGTTGCTTTTCGTGGCCGACGGCATCCCCGACGAGTTGACCCGGGTAGTGGAATTCCTGAACGAACAGATGCCTGGCATTGAGGTGCTGGCCGTGGAAATCAAGCAGTTCCGGGGCGATTCCGGGGCCATGCTGGTGCCCCGGGTTATTGGCCGCACCGCCGAAGCGGTCGCAACAACGACGCGCTGGTCGGGATCCAAGCACTTGAATCGGGAGACTCTTATCGAAAGTTTCCCAAGTGTTCAAGTTCAACAGGCCGCCAAGTGCCTGTTTGATGTAGCCGATAAGTACCGTGCTACCTACAATTGGAGTGCCGGAGGAGTCAGTATTCGCTTGCGCTGTGCAGCTTGGCAACGGCGTGGTGTATCGGTAGCTTGGCTTTATGCCCCTGGAGCGCAAGGTTTCATGCAGGCCGGAGGGTTTGTCTTCGGTTCCGGCAACGGATCTGAAGGGTTTTTCGAAAGCCTTCCCCCAAACCTTCGGGACTTGTTGGAGGGCTGGGTCAATCAATTTTCGCAGGATGAGTTTGTAACCGAAGTTTCACAAGCCGGCCTCAAAGCCTGGGCAATCACTCACGAAGACGCCGCTGCCAACATTGAAATGCTGGCCGGACGCCTGGAAAGTGTGCTAGTCGCCCTGCAAAACCTGGAACCGGAAGATGGCCCCAGCCAGGCTTAGGAATGGGTTGGCGGCTTGCATGGGAATGTCACTGGAGGATCAACATCAGCTTGCAATCGCAGCCCCCGGGAAATCCGGGGGCTGATATGATTTCCTGGTAATTCAATAGCCAAGGCGGTCAAGGCGGTATCGGATGGGAGGCAGACCGATAAAGGGACGAAAGTTCACCGTTATCCTGGAAGCGGAAAGCGACGGCGGGTACTCGGTCTATTGCCCGGCTCTGCCCGGCTGCGTCAGTCAGGGGGACGACCGGACCACGGCCCTGGCCAACATCAGGGAAGCCATCGAGTTGGTCTTGGATGTTGCGGGCGCGACGTTTTCCGATACGCCCAATGTTGAATCCGGTTCTGTTCATTGCTTGGAAACTCCTGCCCGCATAGCCGAAGATGTGTGGGAGGTGTTGGAGGGCCGGGGACAGGACAGCCTTCCCTTCACAGGCATATCCCCGGAACGGGCTACGGTATGCTTCGGAATTTAACCCCCAAATTCACTAATCATGCCTATAAACATCGGAATTGTTTCAATTTTGCTGAAACCACTACACTATCTCTTGATTTGGCGTTAGAATGTTAATATGTTGCAGGAGGTAGAAGGGTATGAAACTGCAAGAGTTCCGCGAGGAAAGACAGTTGACCATCGAGGGGTTGAGCGAAAAGGCCCGGGTGCCGGTCAAGACCATCACCGCCATTGAAGAGGGGCAGACCTTCCCCAACGAAATCACCGGCAACAAGCTGGCCCGCGCCCTGGAAGTGCGCCCGGACCAGATTGAAGAAGTGCTGGCCGGCGTGCATCGCACTTGGGAAAGCAAGGACGGCTACCTGGGGCCGCGCTAGCCGGGCAAAACCCCGCCGGCGCCAATGGCCCCGGACTGTCCGGGGCCATTTTTGTTACTCCGCATCCCGTCCGGGTGTTAAAATCCGGGCATTATTTCGCAGCCAATTCAACCGAGGCAAGTTATGACTACCGAAAACACCATGCAAAGCAAACCGCAAACCGCCCAGGAATCCGCCGTTTTCCCCGACACCGACGTTCCGGTGCAAGCCCTGTTCGACTACCTGGAAAAGTATTGGAATCTTCATGCGTTTCTGAGGGACTACCCTTCGGTGACTCCCCGGCAGGCTTTGGATGCCATGAACGAAAAATGGCGCGCAGAGGCGCGGGAACTGGTCGCCAGTGACGTTCACACGGTAAGCGGAACCCCCAGGTTTGTCGGCACCCGGGTTTTTCTCTACGATGTATTTGACTGGCTGGCCAAAGGACATCCCCTGGAAGACTTCATGGATGCTTTCCCCACTGTGGATCCCGGTCAACTCAAGAGGACGGTCAGGCTGGCGGGCCAGCTGCTGGAATGTATAACGTATGAGGATTCTCTTGGATGAAAATATGCCCGAGGACTTGCGGTTTTGGTTCCCCGGGCATGAAGTCCGAACCGTTCGGTACATGAGGTGGAGAGGCAACGTAAACGGCGCTCTGCTGGCCTTGGCCAGGGATGAGTTCGACGTTGTGGTAACCAGGGACGGTAGTATCCCCTACCAGCAGCGCATCACCGGGGAAGATGTTGCCGTCGTGATTCTGGATGCTAAATCCAACGAACAAGCCGACTTGGAACCGCTGATTCCTCGCGTCCTGGACATCCTGACTACCCTGAACCGGGGCGACGTTGTATGGGTCTCCGGGGATTAACTGAACGGGAATTGGCCCATCTGTTAAAATCTCCCAAAATCCGCCGGCGTTTCTGCGGAGGGCCATTGCCACCAACGGGAGGAGGGCCGCCATTGACCCAGGAAGAACGGTTGCAAAAGATAGAGTCCTACAGTAACGGTTACGCGCTGCTGGTTGACGGCTTGAAGCAGTTCCCGCAAGAAATGTGGCGATTCCGGGACGAGCACGGGTGTTGGAGCATACATGAACACCTGGTTCACATCGCCGACAGCGAGGCCAACAGCTATATCCGGTGCCGGCGGTTAATCGCCGAACCCGGCGAGTCCCTGATGGCCTACGACGAAAACCGTTGGGCCGAGGCATTGACATACCACGACCAGAGCGTTGAGGATGCCCTGGAACTGTTCCGGTGGCTGCGGCATCGGACTTACAATCTCATCAAGTCCCTGCCCGAACTGGCGTGGGCCAACCAGGCGTACCATCCGGAGAACGGCGACATGACCCTGGATGATTGGCTGGACGTTTACGAAAGGCATATCCCGGAGCATCTGGAATATATGCGCGAAAACTACGATGCTTGGCTAAGGCGTGGCGTCAAATGAAGCCGTAATCCTGAACTCGACGGGCGCCGGTTGTGGATTCCCGCTTTCGCGGGAATGACGGTAGAGGGCGGGAATGATTTTTCACCCAGGGCGGGAACGACTGCAAATGAAATTTACGACAGTCCCAAAACAATGCTGACAAGGAGGCCGCTCTATGACGACTAGCAGGGAAATCACCACCGAAGCAGACCGGGCCTATTACGGCACCACTGACCGCATCCGCCTCAAGCCCGGCTGGATGCAGGGCGAAGGCCAGCCCATGCCGGAAATCGAACCCTTCCTCTGGCGTTGGGCCGAAGTTGAACCGCTGGTACTCCAAAGCGGGGAATTGGTCACGCCCGACCGGGACGTGGAACGCCGCACCCTCCGCCTGGCTACGCCCGGCCTGGATAGAGGCACCACCCACACCATCACGGCGGCCCTGCAATTGCTGCTGCCCGGGGAATGCGCTCCCGCCCATCGGCACACCCCCACCGCCATTCGCTGGGTGCTGAAAGGCCAGGGCGCCTATACCACCGTGGAAGGCGACAAGTGCTGGATGGAACCCGGCGACCTGATTCTGACCCCTTCCTGGACTTGGCATGACCATAACAACGAAGGCGACGAGCCGATGATTTGGCTGGACGGTCTGGACGTGCCGCTGGTGCGCTACCTGCGGGCCAACTTCTACGAACCCTACCCGGAGGACCAGCAGCCCATCGTGGGAGTGGCCGAGTCGGAAAAGCGGTTCGCCTCCGGCGCGCTGCGTCCGGCATGGGAGGATTCCACGGCCCCCTATTCTCCGCTGTGGCACTACAAGTGGGAACGCACCCACGAGGCCCTGCGCCAACTGGCCCAGGTGGACGCCAGCCCCTTTGACGACGTGGCGATGGAGTTCAGCGACCCGGCCACCGGCGGCCCGGTCCTTCGCACCATGACCTGCTGGGCGCAACTGATTCGCCCCGGGGTCAACACCCGCGCCCACCGGCAGACCAGTTGCGCCGTTTACCAGGTTTACAAGGGCGAGGGGTACAGCGTCATCAATGGCCAACGATTCGACTGGCGGGAAGGGGACTTTTTCGTGGTGCCGCCCTGGGCCTGGCACGAACACGCCAACGACACCGACGACGAGGCCATCCTCTTTTCCATCCAGGACATTCCCATCCTGAAAGAAATGGCCCTGTACCGGGAGGAACCGTACCAGGAAAACGCCGGCCACCAGCCCATAACCGGCCAGTTTTCCGGCTGACGGCGGGGATTCCCATCGGTTCCAACCCAAGTGTCGGAGGATTGGCGATGATGAGGAAACGGTCAGCCGCCAAGTGGGAGTTGTACGCTCAGGTTCTGCAAACCCTTGATAAGTTGGGAGGAACTGCTCGGAGAAGTGTACTGGCCGCCCAGGTTCTTGAGGATGTGGGCAGTGATGACCTGAAAAGAACCCGGGTGTACAGTGCCAGGCTGGGTCTGAAAAAAGCGGGTTTGCTCGACTACGATTGGGACCAGACCAAAATCACAGACTTGGGGCGTCAGCGTTCCAAGGACGGCCCATTGGATCTTCGTCAATTCGTCTTGCACCGAAACTTTCAATCCGAAGGTGAGCGTCGGCGCCGGAAGAGGGAACACAGTGAAATTGAGCGAAACCCCAAAATTGTCCGAGACAAAAAGGAGGATGTCCTGAAAAACGGTGGGGCGCTGGTTTGCGAGGTTTGCGCCATAGACTTTGCCCAGGTTTATGGCAAACTTGGGGAGGGTTTTGTCGAGTGCCATCACAAAGTCCCCATTTCAACGTTGGATAAAGAGATAGAAACCCAGTTCGGCGATTTGGCGTTGGTTTGTGCCAACTGCCACCGGATGCTGCACCGCGCTGGCGGGCGGACGCTTGAGGAACTCCAAAGCATCGTGCAGCATATGGGAAAGTCGTCCTGACTTTCATGGTCAGTGTGGGAAATCGAACGCTCCCGCGCGACTTGCCGGGGGCGGGCCATGCTACCGTCGCCGTTTCGCAAATTCAGGACGATTGCAAAGTGTGGATACCAACGCCACGGACAGGAATGTCCATGCCACCAACCAAACGTCCATGCCTACGGACAGGATGGCCATGAGTCCCTACTTTGCAATCGTCCTGTTCGCAAATTGGGCAGCCCTGTCCGGCGCCTATTCGGACTGGTATATTGGAAACATGAAAACTGCTGACGTGACTTTCGGTAAATTGTGGGCCGTCGTGGCCTTGGTCATTTTGGGGCTGTTCATGGCCGGGTGTTCCGCCGAAGCGGAGCCGCGGCGGAGCGATACCGTCGAATCTATCCACAACCTGCCGGTGGAGGCGCCGGCTGAAGGTTATGAAGTCGGCCAGCAAGCGCCGGCCTTCACGCTGCGCCTGGCCGACGATACCACCATCACGTCCCAGGAAATTATCGAGTCCGGGCGGCCTACTTTCCTGTTCTTCTGGGCCACCACTTGAGGGGTCTGCACTGTTGAGTTGCAGCAGTTGAAATCCATCTACCCCCAGTACGCCGAGGACGTGGACTTTTACGCCGTGGGGGTTTTTCCCCACGAAAGCGTGGCCCCTTTCGTGAAATTCGCCGAAGAGCGAGGCTATCCCTGGCCGGTGGCTATTCCCGAAGGGCCGCTGCTGGAAGACCTGTTCGTAACCATCCAGTCCACCAAGATAGCCGTCAACCGACATGGAATCATCACCCACCGGGCCGGCATGGGCAAGGGCAACCCGGAAACCTGGCATCAGGTTTTCACTGACCTGGCCGCGTCTTCTTGACGGGGCTATTACCCTTATCCTTGTCACGTTCCCGTTGCTGCGTGTATCATCGCAGTAGCGAGCAGGAGGCGATTCATGACTACGGAGCAACGGATAAGCAATCTGGAAGATGCAATGCTTACACTCGCGGAGGTCGTCCGGCAACAAGCGGAGGTCGTCCGGCAACAGGGCGAAACCCTGACATCCGGCGTCCTGAAGCTAGTCGAGGTCGTATCAGCCCAGGAAGAGCAACTCGCGGAATACCGCAGGGACGCTCGTCAAGTGCAGCACTTGCTGGTGTACCTTGCTCGCAAGAACGGGTGGCTAGACGACGAGGACTGGCCTCCGCCGGAGGAACCTGGAAAATAACCACGAAATCCGGGGCGGGCTATCGCTCTCCCCTGCGAATGCAGTAATCTATCGTCCTTCCAAGTGCGCATAATTCGGCGCGGAATCCCGCGGGTTGATGTCATAATAGCGCCCCGGGATGGCCCAGCGTTGGCGATAATTCTCCTGTCACCCCCACCGCCCAGGGTCTTTTCGGTTTTCGTTCCTTGCCCTGCCATGTCATTCCGGGCAAAGCGAAGAATCTAAAATTCTTGCCGTTCCCCACTATCGTCAATTGCCCCTGGCAACCCGGTCATGTAAAATCGGCGGCGGGAAGGCCGGCCCGGTGTGAAGGCGCTTGGGGTTGGCGTTCTTGGGCGGTTTCCCCGGAATCGCTAGACATTCAGCGAAAAGGATGACTTTATGCCGATGATGACCGGCGGGCAAGCTCTGGCCCGCTCCCTGCACCGGGAGGGCGTGCGGGTGATTTTTGGTCTCCCCGGAGTCCAGATTTACCACGCCGTTGACGCCCTTTACGACCAGCCCGACATCCGCTTTATCACCGTCCGCCATGAGCAGGCGACTACCTACATGGCCGACGGGTTTACCAGGGCCGGCGGCGGAATCGGGGCGGCCATGATGGTTCCCGGCCCGGGGCTGTTGAACGCCTCCGCCGGCATATCCACCGCCTACTCGGCGTCTTCCCCCATTCTGGTGGTGTCGGGGCAGATTGAGCGGGACCTTATCGGCGCCGACCGGGGGATGCTCCACGAAGTCAACGACCAGTTGGACTTTCTCGGCCCCATCACCAAGCACGCCCGGCGGGTGCTGGACCCGGCGGAAATCCCGGAGGCGGTGCACGAAAGTTTCTATTACTTGAAAACGGGTCGCCCGCGCCCGGTGGAAATCGAAATCCCGCCGGAAACCTTGGCCCAGGAAGCGGACATAGACTTGCTGGAACCGGCCGACCTGCGCCGGCCGGCCGCATCGCCAGACTCGGTTGACCAGGGCGCGCGCCTGCTGTCCCAGGCCAAGCGGCCCCTGATTTGGGCCGGCGGCGGAGTTATCGCATCCGGCGCGTCCCAGGCGTTGCAGAAGGTGGCCGAGCATCTGCAAGCCCCGGTCATCACCACCGCCGAAGGCAAGGGGGCCATTTCCGACCGCCACCCCCTGGCCCTGGGCGCGCTCCGGCTGCGCAACGACCCCATCGCCAAGGAACCGCCCGACTTTGACGTGATTCTGGCGGTGGGAACCCGACTGGCCTTTCCCGCCTGGCTCAACGGTCAAAAGGTGGTGCATATTGACATTGACGAGGAGGAAGTGGGCCGGAATTACGCCGACACCCACAAAATCGTCGGAGACGCCCGGCTTACGCTGGAGGATTTGCACCTGGTATTGACTGCCCTGGCTCCGCCCCGGCCCGACGCCGCCGATGAGACCGCCGCTTTGCGGAAACGGCGGGCGGAGACTGCGCTGCGGGTGGAACCCCAGGAATCGTACCTGGCCGCCATTCGCGCCGCCATGCCCGAAGACGGCATCCTGATTTCGGGCATGACCCAGATGGGTTACTACGCCCGCGGGTTCTACCCGGTTTATGAACCGCAGACCTTCATAACGTCGTCCTATTCCGGCAACCTGGGTTACGCCTTTCCGGTGGCCCTGGGCGCGAAGGTGGCCCAACCGGATAAGGCCGTGGTCGCCCTGTCGGGAGACGGCGGTTTCATGTTCAACTCCCAGGAACTTTCCACCGCCGTGCAGTACGGCATCAACGCCGTGGTGGTGGTCTTTAACGACAATGCCTATGGCAACGTGCTGCGGGACCAGGTGAATCGGTTTAATGGCCGGACGCTGGGGGTTGACCTGCACAACCCGGACTTTATGAAGTTGTGCGAAGCCTACGGAGCGCGGGGTCTGCGGGCTGAGGGGCCGGAAGAGTTGGAAGTCGCGATTAAGGACGCCATTGCCGGCAATCGCCCCACCGTGGTTGAGGTTCCGGTGGGAATGATGCCCACGCCCTTTGAGGGTTAGGGGGATGTTGAAAGACTTAGGCGCGGTTTGCCACTTCGTCGGGTTATCCCCTTAACTACCGGCGCAATCCGTGTTAAATTGGAAGGGTCAAAAACGCAAACGCTTTTTGCTGAAAATCATTTGGCATTTTGTAGGAGGAGGAAAATGACTCAGCAAGCTCTCAAAGTCGGTGACAAGGTGAACATCAACGACCGGAGCAACCAGCACCCCGGCGGCAGCGGCACCATCACTTTCATCTCCGGAAACCAGTACTGGGTTAAGCTGGAAGGCTCCGATCAGGTCCTTCCCGCTCTGCATCGGTGGTTCCTGGACCCGGCCTAGAACGGAACGCCCCGGTTTTCACCGCAACCGTTTCCAGTCCTGAAACCCAAGACACCCCAGAGGCGCCGAGTTTGATTCGGCGTCTCTTTTTGATTCCTGGTTCCCGCATTTTCCCACCGTCCCAAAGCCAACCATCGCCGGCAGGGCCGATTTTCACGGTTTACACCCCCCGGCTTGGCCTACATAATAGGGCCGGAACCTGACCCCCGGAGAGCAACTATATGATTAGGGAAGCCATCAGCAGCGTTTTCGCCGGAGAGTCTTTGAGCCTGGCCGACGCCTCCATCGTGATGGAAGAGATTATGGAGGGCGAGGCGACGCCGGCCCAACTGGGTTCTTTTCTGACCGCGCTCAGCTTGAAGGGCGAGACGCCGGAGGAAATCGCCGGCATGGCTACGGTAATGCGGGATAAAGCCCTGCGCGTTTCCGTTCCCGGCCCGCTGCTGGACACCTGCGGCACCGGCGGCGACGGTCAAAACACCTTCAACATCTCCACCGCCGCGGCCTTTGTGGCCGCCGGCGCGGGTCTCAAGGTCGCCAAGCACGGCAACCGGGCGGCCTCCGGTTCCTGCGGCAGCGCCGACGTGCTGGAGGCCCTGGGGGTCAAGATTGACCTGGCCCCGGAGGGGGTGGAGCAGTGCATTAACCAGGTAGGGATAGGTTTCATGTTCGCGCCGGTATTTCATCCTGCCATGCGCCACGCCGCCCCGGTGCGCCGGGAAATCGGCATTCGCACCGTTTTCAACGTGCTTGGCCCCCTGACCAACCCGGCGGCAGCCCAATGCCAGTTGCTGGGCGTGGCCCGGCCCGAATTGGGACGAAAAATGGCCGAAGTCCTGAACCTGATGGGCATCCACCACGCCATCATCGTTCACGGCGCCGACGGCCTGGATGAACTCACCCTGACCGGCGACAGCGCCGGTTGGGAAGTGGTGGACGGCGAAATTAAGGATTGGACGCTTTCGGTCGCCGACACCGGCCTGCCTCAAGCCACGTTGGAAGACATCCGGGGCAGTGACCAGGAACAGAACGCGGATACCATGCGGCGCATTTTCCAGGGCGAGGCCGGCCCCATCCGCGACGTGACGCTGCTGAACGGCGGCGCGGCGTTGGTGGCCGGGGACCTGGCCGGCAACGTCCGCGATGGGATACAAATGGCCGCCCAAGTCATAGACAGCGGCCAGGCGTTGGAAAAGCTGGACGCCCTGGTAGAACTGAGCCGGCAACTGGCCTGACGAGTTAAGGGAGACGGGAAATGACCACGCAACGATCGGAACTGGTGAAGGTGGACGGGAAAAAGGTCAATGCCTGGTTGGACGAACATTGGAAGGGCGACCGGGCTTGCCCCGTTTGCGGCAACAACCGGTGGGCAGTTTCGGATACGGTTATGGAAATGCGAAATTTTCTCCGTAGTGGTCGCCTGACTCCCGGGGACGAAATGATTTGTCCGATGGTGGCGTTATTTTGCGAAACGTGCAGCCATACTATGCTGTTCAGCGCGATAAAGATGGGATTCGTAGAAGAGGAGCAATAAGCAATGGACAACCCTTCTACGCAACCTGGAGAAGCCCGGGTCACGGTTGAATATCTGGTCGCGCACTCCAGGGAACGTCCCGCGATGCTGATGCCTTTGGATGATTGGGAAGCTCTGACCAACCGCATTGCATCTTGCAAGGTTTCCTTGCGGCCCTGGGCCATTGCCTACTCGGTGGCCTTTGCCGTGGGGGTTACGGCGGGATTGTCCATCATACCCATCGCTTACGCCCAATTGCCGGCGTGGGTATTGACCACGTACATTGTCATTTGCGCTTTGGGACTTGCCAGCGGAGCAATCTGCGTTATCTCGGAACGGGCTTTGGCCGGGAACCAGCAGGCGCAAATTGACGACCTGGTTGCCGATATGCGGCGCATTCGGGGCCGGTTCGACACAACGCCGGCGGAATAGGAACTTCCATCCGGGTATTCAATCAAGATGATTGCCCTAGCGAGGAGGTCAGGGTTTGACCCAAATGCCCAACATTCTTGACGAAATAGTGTCCCAAAAACGGGGGGAGTTGGCTGCCCAAAAGCAAGCGTTTCCTCTGGAGGCTTTGGAGGCGGCAATGGCGGCCCGGCCCGAACCGCTGGACTTCGCCGGGGCGTT
Organism: Dehalococcoidia bacterium; assembly: GCA_963665735.1. GTDB lineage: Bacteria > Chloroflexota > Dehalococcoidia > Lucifugimonadales > UBA3495 > CATOSK01. The sequence goes on from OY762444.1 coordinate 3,521,226, forward strand.
GTCCGCCGGCGGGGTGCGGCTGATTGCCGAAGTCAAAAAGGCGTCCCCTTCCCGCGGGTTGCTTTGCCCCGATTTCGATCCGGTACGCATCGCCGAGACCTACGCCGGCAACGGAGCGGCGGCGATTTCCGTCCTTACCGACCCGCGATTTCAGGGGGAACTGTCCCACCTGTCCCAAGTGAAGGAATCGCCTGTCTCCGGCAGTCTCCCCGTCTTGCGGAAGGACTTTATATTTGACCCCTACCAGGTTTATGAAGCGCGCGCCGCCGGAGCCGACGCGTTGCTGCTGATAGTGGCGATTCTGTCGCCCAACCAACTCCGGGAATTGCTGGCCTTGACCCGACGGTTGGGGATGCAATGCGTGGTGGAAGTCCACGACCGGGAGGAATTGGAAACCGCCGTCGCGGTCGGGGCCAAAGTCATCGGCATCAACAACCGGGACTTGCGGACTTTTCACACCGATTTGGCGATAACCGAGGGTCTGGCCCCGGCGGTTCCCCAGGGCAAGGTCATCGTTAGCGAAAGCGGCATCAGCGCGCCCGAACACCTGCGCCGTTTGGATGCCCTGGGAGTCAACGCTGTGCTGGTGGGTGAGGCCCTGGTTACGGCGGAGTCAATCGGCGCCAAGGTGCGGGAATTGACCGGCCAGACGGTGACGGGCTGATTACCCATGCCCCAGGTCAAGATTTGCGGCATCGGAGAATTGAATCACGCTCTTGTCGCGGCCCAGGCGGGAGCGGACTACATCGGCCTGGTGTTTGTGCCGGAACGCCGCCGCCGGGTTGCCCCCGACACGGCCCGGGAAATCATCGCCGGAGTCAGGGAAGGTTGTCCCAAGCCGCCCAAAGCAGTCGGGCTGTTCGCCGGGCAGCCATTGGAAGAAGTTTCCAGACTCTCAATTGACTGCGGTTTGGACTTGGCTCAGCTTTGCAGCGGTGAGTCCCTGGAATTTTGCGACCAACTGCGGGCGGAAACCGGGGTTAAGGTTATCCGGGTCGTCCACGTCCCCGACGACGGAGGGGACGCTAGCGACGGAATCGCCGAAACCCTGAATCGGTTTCAGGCCAACGGTCACTTGATTACCCTCGACCGCTTGGTGGCCGGCTTGCAGGGGGGCACCGGCCAGTCTTTCGACTGGAATATGGCGTCCCAACTGGCCCAGCAGGGTCACGATTTTTTCCTGGCCGGCGGGTTGACCCCGGACAACGTGGCCCGCGCCGTGGCAACGGTGCAGCCCTGGGGGGTGGATGTATCTACCGGCGTCGAAACCAACGGAGTCAAGGACAACGCCAAAATCCGGGCCTTTATATCCAATGCTAAGGGCGAGGCCAACGCCAAAAACGGGGCCGCCTGACCCGCCCCATCGTCGTTTTATTGGAGGACAAGACAATGGCAACCGGAAAGACCATCACCCTGCCAAACGACCGGGGGCGGTTCGGCGACTATGGCGGGCAGTTCGTTCCAGAAACCCTGATGGCGGCCCTGTCCGAACTGGAGGACGCCTACCATCAGGCCCGTGACAATCCCGGTTTCCTGGCCCGGCTGGAAGACCTGCTGCACAACTACGCCGGGCGTCCCACGCCGCTTTACTTCGCCGAAAACCTGACCCGTCACTGCGGCGGGGCCAGAATCTATCTGAAGCGCGAAGACCTGGCCCACACCGGCGCCCACAAGATAAACAACGCCCTGGGCCAAGCGCTGCTGGCCAAACACATTGGCAAGGAGCGCATCATCGCCGAAACGGGAGCGGGACAGCACGGCGTCGCCACCGCCACCGTCTGCGCCATGTTGGGATTGAAGTGCATCGTCTATATGGGGGCCGAGGACATCCAACGCCAGTCGCTGAACGTCTTTCGGATGCGGCTGCTGGAGGCCGAGGTTATTCCGGTGGAATCGGGAACCCGCACCCTCAAAGACGCCATCAACGAGGCTATCCGCGATTGGGTGACCAACGTCGAAACCACCCACTACCTCATTGGCAGCGTGGTTGGCCCGCATCCCTACCCCATGCTGGTGCGCGACTTTCAATCGGTTATCGGGCGGGAGGCCCGGCGGCAAGTTTTGGAAACGGAAGAACGTCTGCCCGATTACGTGGTGGCTTGCGTTGGCGGCGGCAGCAACGCCATCGGCACATTCTACGAATTTATCAACGATAAATCGGTGCGACTGGTTGGCGTAGAGGCCGGCGGCGACGGGGTAGAAACCGGACGCCATTCCGCATCGCTTTCGGCGGGACGGCCCGGAGTGCTGCACGGTTCCATGTCCTACCTGCTCCAGGACGACAACGGACAGGTGCTGGGCACCCACAGCATTTCCGCTGGCCTAGACTATCCGGGTGTGGGGCCGGAACACAGCTACCTGAAAGACAGCCGGCGGGCCGAGTACACCGCCGTTACCGACGCCCAAGCATTGGAGGGGTTTCACCTGCTATCGCGCACCGAGGGGATTATTCCGGCCCTGGAATCTGCCCACGCCGTCATTCACGCCTGCGAACTGGCCCGGAACCTGGACCCGGAGCAGGTTATCGTAGTGTGCCTGAGCGGCCGGGGGGATAAAGACGTGCCAACGGTAGCGCAAGCGGCGGGGATTGAGTTGTAGCGGTAGGGGACGCTAGGCGGGCGACGCTGGGATAACCCTCAGTCCTTGCTGGGCAAAGTCCGAGTCAAAGGTGAATATGTCTGAACGGGTTTGTTCGGCCATGACAATCACCGACCAGTCCACCAGGTTTAACCGCCCGCCGGAGGCGTCCATGCGTTCCCAAATTGCGTCGTGGGCGGTTTGGTCAATCCATTGAATTTCCCACAGCCCCTCGATTGATTCCATGAAAGAGCGCAAGGCCGCGAATCCCAACCGCCGGTGAATCAAAGCGGCAGATTCGGACAACACATAAGAGTTGGTAATAAGCTCCGCCCGCTGGCTAACCAGGATTTGAAGGGTGTTCATTGCGGATTGATGGAATCGGTCGGCGTCGGATGCTATGGCATAGAAAGCCGAAGTATCTATGACGACCCTAGCGGTGCCAGTCATAGTATATTTCCTCAAGATAGGCGTCGTGGTTTTCGGCAACGTCGGTCGCGCCGTCCTTGTCTGTGCCGATGCCAACGATGGACATTGCCCGGCAGTAAAACGCCCATTGCTCAGGGTCCATAGTGACCTTCAGTAGCTTGAAATCGCTGGTCAAGTGCATTTCCAGACCGCGGACTACCGGGACGGTGCGGCTGGCCTCGCCTTCCCGGATAACCTTCTTCGCCGGTTGTCCGGTCTTGCGGGGGCGGATTCCGGTGGCTTTTTTTACCAGCCTCCGCAACTCTTCCCGCACCCGCGGCATTGGCTCAAACCTATCCCGGTTGTCATGGAGCAATATGGCGCCGTGCTCCAACCCCTTTACGACCTCTTCGGCAGTGAGAGACCGGAATCGTCGCAGAATGTCCTCCAAAGCCTCTTTGTGAAAATCCCGCTCCCGTTGGGTTAACCCGAAGGGTCTGGCGTCATCCCGCAAGTCTGGCGATGGGGATGCCAGGTTTTCCAGCAAATAGGCCACTTCCGGCAACGCCATTTTCACGCGGTCGGGGGCGTAGCTGTAGGCGGCCAGAACCCTTTCGGCCAAAGCCTCTTTGTCTTGGGGGGTCAGGTTGTCGAACACATCCATACAAGTTCCTTTCGATCGTCCGCCAAGCGAATTATACACCCCCAACCTTGGCCCACTGGCGGGGCGTTGCTATAATGGCCGGGGGTTGAACCCGCGCAGTTTCTTATTCCGTTACAGTTTCTATACCGTACCGTTCAAGGAGGGCTGAACATGGACCTGGGACTTACCGACAAGGTTGCCATTGTCACCGGCGGCAGTGAGGGAATCGGCAAATTCGCCGCCATGCGCATGGCCGAAGAAGGCGCCCGGGTGATTATCGTCGCCCGCCGTCCCGAGGTGCTGGAGCAGGCGGCGCAGGACATCCGCACCGCCACCGAGGGCGTGGTTATGCCCCTGTCAGCCGACGTATCCCTGCCCGACACCGCCGCTACCGTGGTAAACGCCGCCGTGGAAAACTACGGCCGGGTGGACATTCTGGTCAACAACGCCGGCGTGTCTATGGCCAAGCCTTTTGAAGAGGTCAGCGACGACGATTGGGAGTCGGACTTTGAGTTGAAGGTCTGGGGCGCGGTGCGGCTGATGCGCGCGGCCATTCCCGAAATGCGGAAAGTCGGCGGCGGGCGCATCATCAACGTCACCAACCTGGGCGGGCGCACCCCCGGCCCGGCGTCCATGCCCACGTCCATATCCCGCGCCGCCGGCATCGCCATTACCAAGGGAATGTCCAAAGACCTGGCCAAGGACAACATCCTGGTCAACACCGTTTGCATCGGCACCATCAAGAGCGGCCAGCACGAGCGCCGCTACGAGCGGTTGAAAGAGTCCACCCCCGACCTGACGATGGATGAATTTTACCGCCAAACCGCCCAGGCCCGGGGAATCCCCCTGGGGCGGGTGGCCGAAACCCATGAGGCCGGCGACGTGATAACCTTCCTGGCATCCAACATGGCCAGCTACCTTACCGGCGTAGCCATCAACATAGACGGCGGCACTTCCGCCGTGGTGTAACACCCTATTGGTCAGTCACCGTTGTATTGATGGCAAGACGCTATCTCACGACGGGGTTTTCACCCCCATCCTAACCTTCCCCCATCAAGGGGGAAGGGACTGGATTCCGGCTTTCGCCGGAATGACGATCCTTCCTCCGCCAGCCATTAGTTCAGATAAGTTGCGCTACTAGACAAGCACCGCCAGTTGAAGGAGAACATTTGTGACCGAGTCCTATATGCAGGAATTTCAGCCCCCGGCCCGCATACTGCTGGGCCCCGGCCCCAGCAGCGTCCACCCGCGGGTGCTCCAGGCCATGACTCTGCCCATCCTGGGACACCTGGACGCCGAGTTTTTCCAGGTGATGGACGACGTTTGCGATATGCTGCGGGTGGTGTTCCGCACATCCAACTTTATGACCGTTCCCATATCCTCCACCGGCACGGGAGCGATGGAAACCGCCTGCGCCAACCTGCTGGAATCGGGGGACACGGCTATCGTGTGCCGCAACGGGTTTTTCGGCGACCGGCTGGGCGACATCGCCGCGCGGTGCGGGGCCAATACGGTTGTCCTTGACTCTCCCTGGGGCCAGCCCGTTGACGTTCAGGCCATTGAGGACGAACTGAAACGCCATTCCCGCGTCAAGATGGTGGGGGTGGTTCACGCCGAAACTTCCACCGGCGTTTTGACCCCGATGGAGGACATTATCAACCTGGCCCACCGTTATGACGCCCTGGTGGTGGTGGACGCCGTGACTTCCCTGGGCGGTCACCAGGTAGAGATGGACGGGTGGGACATGGATGTTTGTTACAGCGCCAGCCAGAAGTGCCTGGGTTCGCCGCCGGGCCTGGCCCCCATCAGCATGGGGCCGCGGGCGATGGAAGTGGTCAACACCCGCGCCACGCCGGTGCAGAGTTTCTACTTCAACCTCAAAGACCTGGAAAGCTACTGGTCGCAGACCCGCGCCTATCACCACACCAGCCCCATTTCCAACACCTACGCCCTGCGGGAGTCGCTGCGGATGATGATGGAGGAAGGGGTGGACAATCGCATCGCCCGCCATGAGCGGGTTGCCGCCGCGTTGCGGGCCGGGTTGGAAGCCCTGGGACTGGAGTTGATGGCCGCCAGGGATTACCGGCTGAATCCCTTGACCACGGTGTTGTCACCGCCGGGGATTGATGAGGCGGTGGTGCGCCGCCGGCTGACCCGGGAGTACGGCATACAGATAGGCGGCGGGTTGGGCCAGATTGCCGGCAAGGTCTGGCGCATCGGCCTGATGGGGGAGTCGGCGCGGGAGGCCAACGTGCTGGCGCTGCTGTCGGCCCTGGAGTTAATCCTGCCCGGCGAAGGATACGAAGTAGCCACCGGCGCCAGCCTGGCCGCCGCCCAACGAGCGCTGGCGGATTCCGAAAATGGATAAAGTCTTCATCTATTGGGACAACTCCAACATTTTCATCAGCGGCCAGCAAGTAGCGGCGGAGCGGGAAGGCGACGCGGCCCGCTATCGGGTGCGGTTGGACTTCCGTCATTTGCTGGACCTGGCTTGCGGAGGACGCGACATAGAGAAGGCCATCGCCGTCGGCTCCATCCCGCCGGAGTTGCGCCACGTTTGGAATCGGCTGGAAAACGCGGGGATAACCGTTCAACTGCTGGAACGGGGCGCGCTGCAAGGCCGGGAACAGGGCGTTGACCAGGCATTGCAAACCGCTATGCTGCGCGACGCTTTTGACTACAATGGCAATCCGGGAATTGCGGTGCTGCTGACCGGGGACGGGGCCGGTTTTGCCGACGGCGTAGGTTTTCACGCCGACCTGGAGCGTATGCGGAGCCGGGGCTGGCGGGTTGAGGTTTTGTCCTGGCGGCATAGCTGCAACCGGCGGATGCGGGAATGGGCGGAGGAAAACGGCGCCTTTATCGCCCTGGATGACTTCTACGAAAACGTAACTTTTCTGGAACCTCCGGCGCCGGGACAGCCCATAGCCGCCCCGCGCTACGCCACACCGCCGGACTTGGCGCGGAGGCAGTTGGCGGGTTAGGAAAGGGATTAGTCCGGCCCATTAGAGGGTTCTGGCAGGTGTTAGCGCCCGGCATAAGGGCTGTCCGACGGTGGTTCTGTGAGCCAGAAGATTGCTTGTTCTGAAATGACCGCCGGTTCGGTCATGTGCAGCGGCCTCCCCCAAAGCAATACCGAATAGATGCCGGGGCCGTGCTCACGAAGAATCGGTGTTAGGTCGGCCCGGATGTTCATCGCGTCATCTGAAATGTCCATGCGCTCGGCTATTACCCGAGCTACTTCATTCCTTACGGGCGGTGCTTTGGCACTGTCCGCCTTGGCCTTGGCCCAAACGTCTGCTGCTTCCTGATGGCTTTGGGGAACTGGTCGGTTCGGGTCGTTCCCGTAGGGGTCTATGCACTGGTGGTCGGACATCACTTCTTTCAATGGCGGGTCAATGTAGAAACTACCCCCAAATAGTGGCTTTACTACGTAGGCAACCTGCTTTGGGTTGCATAATGAGTAGGTATAGCTTAACTGGCCGCGGGTGAGTGGCTTGGGAGGAGGGTCATGGTAAATCTGGATGTTGGTCGTTTCCCCGATGTTCAGGGTTGCCCCCGAGAGCGTTCCTTTGAGCCGCAATATGCCCTCGGGGTCTATCTTGGGCGGAACAGTATAAGTAACATAGTCTGACGCAAACTGTTGAATCATCACCGGGTTAAATCGGTCGTAGGCAATGCCTGCGTTGAGAATGGTATGGGCCGGGTCCAGCAGGTTGCGGCGGTGTCCAGGACTTTCCATCCATCCGGCTACCGCTTCGGCGACTTCGTCCTCCATTGACGTAATGGCGACGTAGTTTTCGTTGGGTTTGATGCAATAATCGGATCCCCACCAGTTTTCCCCGTCAGCCCCCGTGCCGCCGGTCAAGGTGTAACGATGATTGGGCTTGAGTCCCCATTGATCCCAGTGACTGCTGTAACAACCAGCGAGGGATGCCTCGGCGTGCAACTGGGCGGCTACGTTAGAGCCTAAACTAACCGGAGGGACTCTGGCGGCAGCGCGTTGCTCGTTTGTAAGTTTCAGCATTAACCGTTTTAGTTCCGTGTGTCGCTCAGCAGGGTGTGCGAATAGTTGTTTTTCGTCCTCGGTGTCGTGGAAATCGGTAATGGCCCCTTCAATGTCGGTTTCCCCGATTCCGGCTAAGAGGTCTTGGCCGGCGGTGAAAGCAGCGCGAATGTAGTCAGCGCCTGGGAAGTCGGCGGAGCGATAAACCGCGAAGTAAATACCAACGGCTGCTAATCCGATGAGGGCTAGCACTAGCCAACAACCACACCCCTTGCTTTCGGACTTCTCGTTGCTATTTGGCATAGCGTTAACCAGAACGCTTGCCTGCTTTTTTTGTTCGCGCCTTGCTCATTCTCGAATAAAGAAGGTACAAGAACTTGGAAGGGGTTAACCCTCCGCCCTATAAGCCTCGTCTAGCAGGTCAACTATGTGGACTACGGGGGCGGTGATTCCCCGTTGGCGCAAGCCTGATTCTATTTGCATCATGCAGCCGGGGTTGGCGGTTGCTACCTGGTCGGCGTTGGTGGCTTGTATCCGGTCGAGTTTGGTGTCGAGGATTTTGCCGGCCAGGTCGGGCTGAATCATGGAATAGAATCCCGCCGAGCCGCAGCACATGGACGACTGTTCCATTTCCACCAGGCGCAGGCCGGGGATGGACTGCAATATCGCGCGGGGCGCCTGGGTAATGCGCTGGGCGTGGGCCAGGTGACAGGGGTCTTGATACGTTACCCGCCGCTCCAGCCGGGCGCGGGGCGGGTCAAGGGGCAAGTCGGCCAAGAACTCGGTAATGTCCCTGGTCATCGCGCTGAACTCGGCGGCCTGGGCGGAAAACTGCGGGTCGTCCTTCAACAATTCCTGGTATTCTTTCATCGTTGAGCCGCAGCCGGCCGACGCCGTGACGATGCAGTCAACCCCGGCGTCCAGAAACACTTGGAGGTTGCGCCGGGCCAGATTTCGCCCGGACTCCAAATCGCCGGCGTGCAGGTGCAGCGCGCCGCAGCAGCCCTGGCCGACGGGAACCACTACGTCGCAACCGTTGCGGGTCAGCACCCGCACCGCCGCCCGCATGGTGTCCCCGTGCATCAGGGGCATGACGCAGCCCGACAGCAGGGCCACGGTCATTTTCCGGGGGCCTCGGGCCCGGTACACTTCCTCGCTGGGGCCGAAGAACTGCCCGGACATCGGCGGCAGTTGGCTTTCCATGCGGCCCAGGGAACCGGGCATGACCCGCAGCAGGCCGCTGGCCCGCACCAGCTTTTGCGGCCCCCGGCTCTGGTAGGCCCGCAGCAGGCCGCCGCCCCAGCGCAGCCGCCGGGGGTGGGCCAGCGCGAACCGCAGCAGCCACCGGCTGACCCGTTTCAGCCCCGGCCCCTGCTTGTCCTGGGCCAGCACCTGGGCGCGGGAGTATTCCATGATGCGGCCGTAGGGGACTCCCGACGGGCAGACGGCTTCGCAGGCCCGGCATTGCAGGCACATTTCCCAATGGGAGACCACCCTTTCGCTGATGCCCAGCCGTCCCTCATGCACCGCTTTCATCAGGGCGATGCGGCCCCGGGGCGATTCGGTTTCGACGCCTAGCTGGGTATAGGTGGGGCAGGCGCTGAGGCACAGACCGCAATGGACGCAGCGGTACAGGTCGGCTTCCGCCGGAGCGTCAACGGCGCTGAATCCGGGTTCGTCGTTCAGCCGGATGACAGTTGGCTCTTCCACCGTCAGATTCTCCCCATGCCGCGGCCCGGATTCAGGATGCCCTTGGGGTCTAAGGCTTGTTTCAACCGCCGCATTAACTCCACTTCACCGGCGCCGGCCCCCCAAACGTCAACCTGTTCTTTCACCGCCAGGGGGCAGCGACGAACGATTGCCGTACCGCCCTTTGGCCCGGCCAATTGCCGCAGCCGCTTAACGGATTCAACCATCTGGGCGGCGTCCCATCCGTCGGTGTCCCACGCCAGCAGGTCAAGCCGGCCAAAACCGGGGTCGGCCACTACTGCCGCCGGGCCGTGGATTCCCACCTCGTCGGGCCAGCCCACGGCCAAACCCGTTGCCGCCGGGGGAAGGTTCAACGTCGCCGCCAGAACCGGGGACGGCTGGCTGTCCCAACCCAGGTCGGTTACTTTTTCCAGCAGTTCCAATGCCTTGGCCGAGTCAACCCGGTCAACGCTGCCGCTCCCCGCTTGACGCAACAGCCGGGCCGAATCTTCCACCCGGCGGCGCACGGCGCGGGGCCGTCCGGCGGCGAATCCCAGGACTATCGCCCCGTTGGCGCCGGCCAAGTCTCCCAACCCCAAGCGGTTCGCGGCCTCGTGGTTGATTACCTGCACTCCCTGGGGCGCAAAGACCTGCGCCAACAACTCCCTTGCCGCGCCGACGGCCTGGGCCATGCCGGGGAAGGCCGCCACCAGACCGCCGTACTCGGCGGGGGCCGGGGCCAGCTTGAAGGTGGCTTCGACAATTACGCCCAGAGTTCCCAGCGACCCGGCGTAGAGCTTGTTGAGGTCATAGCCGGTTACGTTCTTGACCACGCGCCCGCCGGCCTTGGTTTCCGTACCATCGGGGCTGATGACGCTGATTCCGATGAGCCAGTCCCGGGGCAATCCGTAGGCATGACGCAACGGGCCGGTGGCGCTGGCCGACAGGATTCCACCGATGGTTGCCTTGGCCGCCGACGGGGCTTGCAGGGGGACAATCTTGCCTTCCGCCGCCAACTCCCGCTGGAACCGGGCCAGGGTTATGCCGGCCTCCACCGTGGCGGTCAAGTCGGCGGGCTGGTAGTCCAGCAGGCGGTCACACCGTGACAGGTCAAGCACGGCGTCAACCCGTTGGGGGCGGTTGCCCAAGTCCATCTGCGTTCCGCCACCCCAGGGTATGACGGACAAGTTTTCTTCCCACGCCCAAGCCAGCGCGTCGGCTGCCTCTTCCCTGGTGGCCGGCTGAAAGGCCGATGCGGGAACCAAGCCGTCCACCGCGTAGTCCGGCGGGACTGCGGACGACGGGGATTGATTGCTCCCGGAGGCGGCCGGCGGGTTGTCGGAAAGACGGCGCATAACGGGCAGTGCGGCCCTAAACGTACATTCCGGGGCTGTCCCCGGTGCGGTTGGCGGTGGTGACGGGATGCGCAACGCCGTCGGGGAAAATCTTGCCGGGGTTGAGGCGGTTCAAGGGGGCGAAGGCGTCGCGAACCCGGCGCATCTGCGACAAGTCGGCGTCGTTGAAAACCAGGGGCATATATTCCTTTTTTTCCAGCCCGATGCCGTGTTCGCCGCTGAGGGTTCCCCCCTGGTCAACGCAGTATTGCATCAACTCCAGGGCCGCCGCCGCCGCTCGCTCCGATACCCCCGGCTCACGCTCGTCGAACAACATACAGGGATGCAGGTTGCCGTCGCCGGCGTGAAAGACGTTGGCGATGGTTATGCGGTGTTTCTCCGAAACCTCCGACACCTTGCGCAGCACCTGGGCCAGCCGCGTCCGTGGCACCACGCCGTCCACCAGGTAATAGTTGGGCGCGATGGTTCCGAAGGCGCCGAAGGCCGTTTTGCGGCCCACCCACAGCTTTTCCCGGTCTGCCGGGTCTTCGGCCACCCGCACCTGGCTGGCCCCGGTGTCCCATAGGGCCGACTCAACTTCCTGGGTAACGTCTTCCACTTCCTCGGTCAACCCTTCCAGTTCCACCAGCAGCACGGCTCCGGCGTCGTCGGGATAGCCGGCGTCGGTGACGCTCTGCACCGCCTGGATGCTCAGGGCGTCAATCATTTCCAGGGCCGCCGGCACTATGCCGTGGCCGATGACCGCCGAAACCGCGGTGCAGGCGGAGTCAATGTCGGGGAATATGCCCAGGAAGGTCTTGACCATTTCCGGCAGGGGCAGGATACGCACGACGATTTTCGTCGCAATGCCGAAAGTGCCTTCGGAGCCGACAAAGACGCCCCGCAGGTCGTAACCGGGCATTTCCCGGGCCGGGCCGCCAAGCTGCACTACTTGGCCATCCTCAAGGACGACTTCCATACCCAGGACGTGGTTGGTGGTGGTGCCGTAGGCCAGACAGTGCGGCCCGCCGGCGTTTTCGGCGATGTTGCCGCCTAGACTGCAAGCCCGTTGGCTGGAAGGGTCGGGGGCATAGCGAAACCCCAGCTTGCGGACGTGGGTGTCCAGGTCCAAGTTGATGACGCCGGGTTCGATGGTGGCGGCGCCGTTTTCGGTGTCCACTTCCAGGATGCGGTTCATCTTGGTGAAAGCGATTTGGATACCGCCTTCGGGGGCGATGGCGCCGCCGCTCAAGCCGGTGCCGGAACCGCGGCCCACCACCGGCACGCCCTCCCGGTAGGCCAAGGCCAGCGCGCGGCTGACTTCCTGGGTATTGGCTGGAAAGACCACGGCACGCGGCATCCGGCGGTCTATCGAGCCGTCGTACTCATAGACCAGCAAGTCTTCCGGGTGGGAGATAACGTCGTCCTCCCCGACGATGGCTTGCAACTGTTGAATGAAGTTTTGCTGCTGCACGGTGCGCCTCTGGCCGAGGGATGGGATTCGAGCAAGTCCGGCTCCCGCCGGTTCCGGTGTGAAGATGATAGGGGAAAACCGCCGCCGGTGGCAAGGAAGGGGGCTTGAATTGTAAAATGGAGGCAGCGCGCCAAGGAAGGGAAATGCAATGGGAACCATGCCCATCACGATTGAAGTTGACGCCGAAACTGCCAAGGCTTATGCCTCCGCCTCGGCAACAGACCGGATGAGGATTCAGATGCTGCTGAGTCTGCGGCTGCGGGAACTTGTCAACCGACCGGCCAGACCGCTGCCGGAAGTAATGGACGATATGGGCGCGGAAGCGGCGGCCAATGGTCTGACGCCGGAAGTCCTGGAGTCCATTTTGCGCGACGATGGGGAATAGTATTCGGGTAGTGCTGGATACCAACGTAGTGGTCAGCGCCGCTTTGTTCCAACAGTCCGGCTCCCGGCAAGTCCTAAACCATATTATCCGGCAAGGCACTGTCCTTGTATCCGAGGATACGCTGACCGAATTGTAAGAAGTTCTCTTCCGTTCTCGTTTTGACCGATATATCCGCCAAGCAACCCGCGAGGAATTTTTGGCTTCCTTCGTTTTGGCAGCCCATCCGGTTGAGGTTACTCAGGCGATAACCGCTTGCCGCGACCCCAAAGACGACAAGTTTCTGGAATTGGCCGTCAGCGGACGCGCTACCCATATTGTAAGTGGCGACCAAGACCTGTTGGCGTTGCATCCCTTCGCCGGAATTCCGATAGTTACTCCCGGTTCGTTCCTGGCAGCGGTGCAAATTTAACCCGCCAGATCGTTCTTTATGCCGGGGCCACTGCCTTACCAAGTGTTCGGTCAAGCGCAAAGTAACCCCGGCAGCAACTAACCGCCGTAGTCGCGCCAAAGCGTCCAATTTTGTCCAACGTCAACGCTCTGTCGCAAGCGTTACCCCCCGGCAACTTTGACACTGCCCGGCGGGGTTGGCTATATTCTTGGTCAAACAGGTTGGGGGAGCGGCTTATGACCGGCCAGACCGATTCGAAGATTACCATTGGCGACTTGCTGGACCTCCAGGCGGAACGGTTCGGCGGCAACGACGCCCTGGTTCACGTGGATTGGGACGTGCGTTATACCTACCGGGAGTTTCAGGCCGAGTGCGACCGGGTGGCCCGCGGGCTGATGGCCCTGGGCATCAACAAGGGTGACCACGTTGGCGTCTGGGCCACCAACTACCCGGAGTGGGTGGTGGCCCAATTCGCCACCGCCAAGATTGGCGCGGTGCTGGTCACGGTTAACCCGGCTTACCGCACCCACGAACTGGAATACCTGCTCCACCAATCCGACGCAGTGGCCCTGGTTCTGATTGGCAACTTCCGCAGTTCCGATTATGTTGCCATGCTGGGAGAAGTGGCCCCGGAGTTGGCCGGTTCAATCCCGGGACAGTTGCGATGCGAAAAGCTGCCCCACCTGCGCCACGTTATCTTTGTGCCGCCCTACGGCGGCGCGGCGGTGGAGATTCCCCCCGGTATGTTCGCCTGGGACGACGTGCGGGCCCGCGGCGAGGAAATCAGTCCTTCGGCCTTGGCCCAACGCCAGAGGGAATGTCACCCGGAGGACGTTATCTGCATCATGTACACCTCCGGGACTACGGGCAATCCCAAGGGGGTCATGCTCACCCATCATAACCTGGTGGCCAACGCCTTCTACGTGGTGGACGGCATTCGCTTTACCGAGCAGGACCGTCTTTGCATTCCCGTTCCTTTCTACCATTGTTTCGGGTCATCCATCAGCACCCTGGGCTGCGTTACCCGGGGCGCGGCCATGATAGTGCCGTCGGAATACTTCGACCCAGGCAAGGCCCTGACCGCAGTGGAAAAGGAGCGATGCACCGCCCTGCACGGCGTACCCACCATGTTCATCGCGGAGTTGGAGCATCAGGACTTCGACGAGTTTGACCTAAGCTCGCTGCGTACCGGCATAATGGCCGGCTCTCCTTGTCCCATCGAGGTCATGCGCCAGGTCATTGACCGCATGGGGGCCAGGGAGATGACCGTTGGCTACGGCCTGACCGAAGCGTCGCCGGTGATTACCTTGACCAATTCCGACGATACCATCGAGCGGCGGGTGACCACGGTGGGGCCGGCGATTCCCCATGTCGAGGTAAAGATTGCCGACCCGGAAACCGGGGAAGATTTGGCCTCCGGCGAGCAGGGGGAGTTGTGCGCCCGCAGTTTTATGAACATGAAAGGCTACTACCGGATGCCCGAGGCCACCGAAGCCGCCATTGACGCCGAGGGTTGGCTGCATACCGGAGACCTGGCGGTGGCGGACGCCGACGGGTACTACAAGATTACCGGCAGACTCAAGGACATGATTATCCGCGGCGGGGAGAATGTTTACCCCCGCGAGATTGAAGAGTTCTTATACACCAACCCCAAGGTGGCCGACGTGCAGGTTATCGGCGTTCCCGACCAGCGTTTCGGGGAAGAGATAATGGCCTGGGTGATGCTGAAAGCCGACCAGGAGGCCACCGAAGAGGAAATCAAGGAGTTCTGCCGCGGCCGGATAGCCCATTACAAGGTGCCGCGGTACGTCAAGTTCGTATCCGAGTTTCCCATGACGGTGACGGGCAAAATCCAGAAGTTCGTCATGCGGGAAGAATCCATCCGCGAGTTGCAACTGGAAGGTGCCGCCGGCATAGAAACGGCGTGACGGCTTTGCCGTTGCAGGGTCTTTTGATTTTCAGTACGTTCTTCCGTATGTCATTCTGAGCAAAGCGAAGAATCTGAAATCCCAAACGGTGTCGTCATATTCCAACGTCATACCGGAGCAGGCCACTTTTAACGTAGTGTCCTCCGTTGCGCTGCGGACACAGGCGAGGATTCCTTTGCCTTCGCGGACGCTGTTCCGGGCTTGGAATTTCTGGATTCCGGCTTTCGCCGGAATGACGGTGGGGATGCGGGAATTGCAACGGATGATTTTGACGACACGCCCTCGCCTTCGCCAGCGTGGTCTTGCCCGAAGAATTTTAGACCCTTCACTTCGTTCAGGGTGACAGTGGGGGGGTCAAGGGCGACAGTGGGGCGTTTCAGGGTGACGACTAAAAGGCCCTGTGTCCCCCCAGCATCTTAGTTTGATGGGCATACGGTTTCCCGCTATACTGTTGCGGGTTTTGTTGGGAGGGTTTTTGATATGCAGTTCAACATCGCCGTTTTGGGCGGCGACGGTATCGGCCCCGAAGTCACCGCCGAGGGCGTTAACGTCCTGAACGCCGTGGGCCGGGCTTTCGGCCACGATTTCAACCTGGAATACGGCGACGTGGGCGGCATTTCCATTGACAAGCACGGCACTCCCTTGCTGGATTCAGTGCGGGAACTGGCCGGGGCCGCCGATGCCGTCCTTTTCGGGGCCGTGGGAGGCCCCAAGTGGGACGACCCCACCGCTCCCACCCGGCCTGAAGACGGGCTGCTGCAACTGCGGGCGCAGATGGGGGTTTTCGCCAATATCCGCCCGGTCAAGGTCTATCCCAACCTGGCCGACTCCAGCGTGTTGAAACCCCAAGTCCTGGAAGGGGTGGACATGGTGGTGGTGCGGGAGTTGACCGGGGGCCTTTACTACGGCGAACCCAAGGGCCGCACCGAAACCGCCGACGGCTGGACCAGCGTGGATACCATGTTCTACACCGAGGCGGAAATAGAGCGCGTCCTGCGGGTGGGTTTCGCCCTGGCCCAGGGACGGCGGGGCAAGCTGGCGTCGGTGGACAAGTCCAACGTGCTGGAGTGTTCCCGGTTGTGGCGGCAGGTCGCCAACCGGCTGGCCCCGGAATACCCGGACGTGGAGTTGGAGCACGTGCTGGTGGATGCCTGCGCCATGCAGTTGGTTCAGCGTCCCAACCGTTTTGACGTTATCGTGGCGGAAAACACCTTTGGTGATATTCTTACGGACGAGGCGGCGGTATTGGCAGCCTCGATGGGACTGCTGCCCTCGGCCAGCCTTTCCGGTGTTCCAGTGGAGGGCCGCCGCACCACCGGGTTTTACGAACCCATCCACGGCACGGCGCCAGACATCGCCGGCCAGGGAATCGCCAACCCCGTCGGCTCCATTTTGAGCGTGGCGATGATGCTCCGGTACTCGCTGGGGCTGACCGAAGAAGCCGCCGGAGTGGAGCGGGCGGTGGAGACGGTTCTTGACCAGGGTTATCGCACCCCTGACATCGCCGCCGAAGGGACGCAGCGGGTCAGCACCGTCGAAATGGGCCGCCGCATCGTTGAGAACGTGGTCAGTGGCTAGTGGTCAATGGCCGGTGGTCAGCATCCGGGGGCGGGTGGAACCAACCACTGCCCACTAGTGGGCGAACAACTTTGAAACGACGGTTGATTTTCCCGTTCACCCTGAGCTTGTCGAAGGGCCGCCCGTTCATGGTTCGACAAGCTCACCACGAACGGACTCCCGGTTTACTCATCAGTCCAAAGGTGGCGGATTACTAGTCACTATTCACTAATCATTCCCCTTGGTCTCCAGCCGAAAGGAGCAATATGCCGGGCGTTCCGGACCATGTCAGCCTGTTGATTTCCGTTCCCATTTTTCTGGGCAGCGCCACCGCCGTAATTTTCCTGGGAATCCAGTTGGCCAAGTACGGCGACGCCCTGGCGGCATTGACCGGCTGGGGCCGGCTGTTCGTGGGCAGCATCCTGGTGGCCCTGGCTACGTCGCTGCCGGAACTTTCCAACAACATCACCGCAGCCAGGATTGATGAACCCGAACTGGCGTTGGGCGACCTTTTGGGGTCAAACATGGTGAACATTCTGACCCTGGCGGCGGTGGCTTTAATGTTTGGCGGGAAACGCTTTCTGCGGCAGGTAGCCCCGGAGCAGGGTTACCTGATTGTGCTGGCAGCCATTTTGACCGGCCTGGCAGTAATTCTGGCCGCCTGGCACTCCGTGGCGCCCGGGCCCCTGACCGAGGGCAACTTGTGGCAAATCGGATTTTCCTCCATTTTCCTGCTGGTGGTCTATCTGATTGGTATGCGCATTGTTTACCGGCATCGTCCGGCGTCGCAGGATGAAGGTGAGGATGACCTGGGGATTACATTAAGGCGGGCATGGGTACTGTTCGGCGTGGTTTCCCTGGGAGTAATCGTATCGGGCATTTTTCTGGCGCAAAGCTCGGCTTGGATTGCAGAATCCACCGGCATTTCTTCGGGGATTGTGGGCATCCTGGCGGTGGCGTTGGTTACGAGTATGCCGGAAGTCTCGGCGACTATCGGAGCGGCGCGGTTGGGAGCGGCTGACCTGGCCGTGGCCGGTGTTTACGGCAGCTGTGTATTCAACATGACCATCGTGGCCTATTCCGACGGTTTCTTCCGCAACGGCGTGATTTTGAATTTTGCGGCGCCGGAACACTTCGTAGCCGGAGGCATTGCCTTGGGGTTGATACTGTTTGGCGGGCTGCTCATTTGGGGACGCCACCGCTTCTCGCAGCCGGCAATCGTCACGGGCTTGTCCCTGATTGTGGGGGTCTATGCGCTGGGCGCCGCCTGGGTCGCCGTGCTGGGCGCGCCGGGTTAAAGGCGCGTCAATGGTTGTCCGCCGGTATGCCGTATAATCGTGGCAACGACGATGAAGGTGGGAGCCAAGGATATGACCACGGAAAAAGCGGACCGCTACGCTGAAATCAGCCGGCGGCTGATGATACAGGCCGACCATGAGTTGACCGCCAAGGGCGACCGGGTGCAGGCATCGGAAAAAGCCGCCGGCGCGGTGGCTCACGCGGTCAAGGCCGTGGCCGAAGACCGGAAATGGCGGCACGGTTCCCACAACCTGCGTCGGGAAATAATGGACCTTCTCGCGGCGGAGTACGCCAAGCCGGAATTAAGGCACTTGCAGGATACCGCAGACCAGTTGCACAAAAATGGCTGCGAACACATGATGCAAAATTGGCAAGTCAAGCAACGGCTGGACTCGATTACTGCTTGGCTGGAATCCCTGACAGAGATACGGCAGCAAGGGCCAAATCCGGGCTTTGCACCAACCCCGGAGCAACAGAGGTCAATCGAGCGGTTGAGTCTTTCGGAGGAAGAGGCCCGGGCCAATGCTATGATTGATTTTCCGCCGCCCATGCCGCCGCTGGACTTGCCGGGGGCCTGAATGACTACTGAAAAAGCGGAACGCTACGCTGAAATCAGCCGCCGGCTGTTGTTGCAGGCCGACCATGAGTTGACCGACAAGGGCGACCGGGTGCAGGCGTCGGAAAAAGCCGCCGGCGCGGTGGCTCACGCCGTCAAAGCCATCGCCGAAGACCGGCAATGGCGACACAGTTCCCACAACCTGCGCCGGGAAATAATGGACCTTCTGGCGTCAGAGTACGCCAAGCCGGAATTAAGGTATCTGCAAGATGCCTCCGACCGGCTGCACAACAATTTCTACGAAGACCTAATGCACAATCCTCAGATTAAGGGGCGTCTGGACTCGATTACCGCTTGGCTGGAATACTTGACTGAAATAAGGCAGCAAGGGCCGAATCCGGACTTTGTGCCAACCCCGGAGGAACAGAGGTTAATCCAGAGGTTGAGCATTTCGGAGGAAGAGGCCGCCGCCAACGCCATGATTGACTTTCCGCCGCCCATGCCGCCGCTGGACTTGCCGGGGGTTTAGAGGGTGTTGTCAAGTCAAGCCGTTATTCTTGAAAGCGCCGGATGTCACCCCCTCCCCTTCGGCTTAGCTCAGGGCAGGCTCTAACCCTCCCCCTCGTAGGGGGAGGGGATTTTTCATACACCCTCTAAGGGCGCCGGTTGTGGATTCCCGCTTTCGCGGGAATGACGGTAGAAGGTGGGAATGACGGTAGAAGGCGGGAATGATTTTTCACCCAGGGGCGGGAATGACGAATTGTGAAATTGACGACACCCCCCGAGTAAGAAGGCAACGGTTTACCCCCGGCTGACTATATTTCCGCGCCGGAGTAGCGCGCGATTTCCACAAAGGCGCCCTCGTCCTCTGACCAGTCAAACAACGCCGCTTCTACTACCCGCTCCCGGTCAATTCCCACCACCAGTTGCTGGACCGGATAAGCCGGCCCGTCTCCCCAGGGGCTGGTTGCCACCGCGCGGTCGGTTTCCGACAGGTACGCCTGGCCGTTGGGGTGGGAATGGTAGATGACCAGGGCCGGCGCATCCCCGTCCAGGCTGCGGTTCAATTCCATCAGGTCTTGGCCGGTAAAGACGTAAGCCGTTTCCGCCGTCCGTTCCGGCTTGGAGGGGTGGGTTCCCTCATCCTGGGCGTTGACGCAGGGGCGCACCAGCGAAACCGCCGGGCCTCCCCTTGGGCCGGCCAGCCAGCCGCAACATTCCGCCGGGTAGGCTTGCCGGGCCTCCCGATAGACCTGCGCCAGAATTTCCGGCGGTATTTCCAGGGGTTTGGGCTGGGTAGTCATTCCTGCACTCCCGGAATCAATTTGCATAACCACGGCGCAAATCCAAATCAAGACCGCTTAACGTAAAGTTTAATGAAACCCAATGTCTCATAAACGAGCAACCAAACCCCATCGGTTGCAACCCCCGCGGCTCCGGCGAAACGCAGCGACTCAGACGGTCGGGAAGCAACAGCCATGAAGGTAAAGAACAGCCTGTATTTCAAGACCTGCCCCTGGTGCCGGGGAGACCTGTATATGGACAAGGATTGCTACGGCGTCTTTGCCACCTGCCTCCAATGCGGGCGCATCTTCGAGTCCCACAACCCGCTGCCGTCCCTGGTAGAAGCGGGGGCTGATTCGGATTCCCGGCGGGTGGCCGCCTAACTCCGTTGTCCCCACTCCCGCTTGGGAACGGTAGCGGGGCTAACTCCCTTTCAGGTAGTCGGCGTATTCGTGGACTGCCTCTTCCTGCCCCCGGGTCTGGATGGAGCCGGGCCGCAGTTGGCGGACGTAATTGATGGCTTCCTGGGGTTGATACCCGACTTTCACGAAATAGCAGGCCAGGATGGTGCCGGTGCGTCCCAGGCCGGCGGCGCAGGTGACTACGACCGGGCGTTCCCAAGTCTCCATTTCCTCTTCCACGAAGGTGACAATCCGGTGGATTTGTTCCATGTCGGGAGCGGTGAAGTCGCGCACCGGCTCATAAAGATCCACCATCTGCCAAGGTTCGGTGGAGATGGTGTTTTCCTCCATCCTGACCACTGCCTGGATGTCGTTGAGCTTGAAAAAGGTGATGTCCCTGGTGTTGGTAGGCCCCTGCGCTCCGGCTAGAGACCCTTCCAGAATCCAACTGAAATTCAGGTAAGCCACTGGTTGCCCTCCGCGAAAAATGACCTGTAATCCGGCTTGCGATTAACGGTTTGAGACGGTTGGCAGCAAAGCCCCGGTTGTGGCCAGGCTTGCCGGCCTAAGCAACGCCATTATACGGAACCTGACCGGGGGCGGCTATCCCCTGTCTAGCAGGGTATTTCATTTGTCTCCAGGAACGGAGGGAAGGCTTAAAATTTCCGCGGTTAGGCTACGCTGCTAGAGGCGGGAATTTTAGATTCTTCGCTACGCTCAGAATGACATGAAAGGGCTAGGGATGAAAACCAAAAGACCCTGCCTTGTCTAGTACCGACAATCGCGCCCGGACTTTAACGGCCACCGCAACCTGATTTGCCGCCATGTCCTCCCGGTTCTGATATATTAGGCCGGCAACCATCCCGGCCCAGGAGGGTTCCCGTGGAGTATAGCAACATCCAGGTTGGCACCGAGCAATCGGTGGCAACCATCAGCCTTGACCGGCCCGACGCGCTGAACGCCCTAAGTCCCGACTTGCTGGAAGAGTTGTCCCATGCCTTGACGCTGATTCACCAAGACGAGACGGTGAAAGTGGTGGTCGTCCGGGGAGAGGGACGGGCCTTTTGCGCCGGGGCCGACTTGCTTTTCTTCGATTCCATTTTCGCCGACATTGCCCGGCTTGACCCTTACGTTGAACTGCTGAACCGATGCTTTCTCCAGTTGGAAGACCTGCCCGTTCCCACTATTGCGGCGGTGCACGGGTTTGCCTTGGCCGGCGGGTTGGAACTGGCGATGGCCTGCGACCTGGTAATCGCCACCGAGGACGCCCGGTTGGGCGACCAGCACGCCAACTTTGGGTTGATGCCCGGCGGGGGTTCCACCCAACGGCTGCCCCGGCGGGTGGGAATGCAGCGGGCGATGGAGCTTTTGACCACGGGCCGGTGGCTGTCCGGGACAGAAGCGGTGGAGTGGGGGTTGGCCCTGCGCGCCGTACCCGCTGACCGGCTGGAGGAAGAAGTTGAGGCAATCCTGGCAACTCTGCGGCCCAAGAGCCGCACCGGGCTGGGCTGGATTAAGTCCGTCACCCAGCGGGGGAAAGACCTGTCCCTGCGGGATGGGCTGGCCCTGGAACGGGGGGCTTTTGTGCAGTATTTCGCCACGTCGCCCCATCCCCAGGAAGGGATAACCGCCTTCAAGGAAAAACGGCAGCCGGAGTTTTAGACCGGGGTGACACGAAGGCGTGACGGCTTTGGCGGGGATTTCTGGATTCCGGCCTTCGCCGGAATGACGGTGGTTGGGGGGCGATGAAGGCTTTGGCAAGGATGTGGATTCCCGCTTTCGCGGGAATGACGGTAGGGGGCAGGCGGGAATGACGGTTATTCGGGGGGCGATGAAGGCTCAGGCCAGGATGTGGATTCCCGCTTTCGCGGGAATGACGGTAGGGGGCAGGCGGGAATGACGTTGGGGTTCACCCCCTCCCCAACCCTCCCCCTGCCAGGGGGAGGGGGTTATCGAAACGCCCCTAACGCCAATTCCTACCGACTTTGCAATCGTCCAGGGGATTCCGGCGGCCAACCTTGACCCCATTTGGCCCGGATAGTATGGTTGACGCTGGTTGAAGTCTTGCTTTCCCGCCAATAAAGGTTACGGCTACGCTTGAAAATCAAGGACATCCTGCAAGAGAGACGCACCATTTCCTGCGAGTTCTTCCCGCCCAGGGAGGCCGAGGGCATCCCCAACGTGCTGCGGGCCATTGAACGGGTCAAGGCTTACAACCCCGACTTCGTTTCAGTCACTTACGGGGCCGGAGGCTCGACCCGCGCCTTCACTGAAGAGATTACGCTGCGGGTCAAGCAGGAGGCCGACCTGGAAGTTATGGCCCATCTTACCTGCGTCGGCCAGACCAAAGAGGAACTTAACGGCGTCCTGGAGCGTCTGGAACAGGCCGGCATTGAAAACGTCATTGCCCTGCGGGGCGACCCGCCCCGGGGCGAAACCAACTTCGTTCCGGTAGAGGGCGGATTTGACCACGCCACCGACCTGATTCGCCACATCCGGCAGAATTTCGAGTTCGGCATTGCCGGCGCCTGCTATCCGGAGGGCCACGTTGAGGCGGTTGACCTGGACTCGGATTTGGAATACGTCAAGCGCAAGGTTGACCAGGGAGCCGACTTCCTGATAACCCAGCTTTTCTACGATAACGACTACTTTTTCAACTTCATGGAGCAGGCCCGGCAAGCCGGCATAGACGCTCCGGTGGTGCCCGGCGTGCTGCCAATTCTAAGCGCGCCGCAAATCCGACGTTTCACCGCCCTTTGCGGGGCCAAGATTCCCCCGGAATTAGACCGGCAGCTGGACCAGTACGCCGACGATGACCGAGCCGTGCGGGAGTTGGGGATAGAGTACGCCACCAGCCAGGTCAGGGAGTTGTGGGACAACGGCGTTCCCGGCGTTCATTTTTACGTGCTGAACCGGAGCTACGCCGTCTCCAAGATTCTGAACAACCTGGGCATTGACGGGCATACCTCCTCCGATTAACCCCGTTGGCTTGGCGCAATCGGAACGGGGAAAACCCGTCCTACCGGCGTAGGCCAGTATCCAGGGTCATTTGCCCTTATGGACGTTGGCCTATGCGGGGGATTTCTGGATTCCGGCTTTCGCCGGAATGACGGTAGAGGGCGGGGACTACCGTACATTTTGGGGGTTGTGGATTCCCGCTTTCGCGGGAATGACGATGGGGACCGCGGGAATGACGAGTTGGGGGCAAGGTTTTTACCCCCATCCTAGCCTTCCCCCTTCGAGGGGGAAGGGACTTTTGGGATAGCCCCTTGTTTATAATGCGATTGCCCCGCAAATCTCCCCAAGGCTGAGGCCATGTTGACGACCGGCGTTGACATCATTGAAATACCGAGGGTGCAGGGTGTCCTGGACCGTTACGGCGACCGTTTCCAGCAGAGGGTGTTTACGGCGGGGGAGTTGGCCTACTGCCGGGGCCGCGCCCCCAACCTGGCGGCCCGTTTCGCAGCTAAGGAAGCAACCATGAAGGCCCTGGGAACCGGAACGCGGGGCGTGTCCTGGAAGGACATCGAAGTCAGCCGGGCCGAAAGCGGCGCTCCCAGCATCGTGCTGCACGGGCGGGCCAAGGCCAGGGCGCAGCGTTTGGGGGTGCAGGAAATTTCGCTGAGCCTGTCCCATTCGCGGGAGTACGCGGTTGCCTTCGTAGTGACCCAATGCCAGCCGCCAACCTGAAAATCGTTACGGTGGACCAGATGGTTGCCGTTGAGCAGGCCGCGCCGCCAAGGGGCGTCAGCCTGGACACCTTGATGGAAAACGCCGGCTTGGCCGTGGCGCAGGCCGCCCGGTCAGAGTTGAGGACGGTAGCCGGCGCGCGGGTATTGGTCTTGACCGGCCCCGGCAACAACGGCGCTGACGGCTTGGTAGCGGCCCGGCACCTGCGCCGATGGGGAGCCGAGGTAACCGCCTACGTGGTGACTCACCGGCCCAACCCCGACCCCAAGATGGCCGCCGCCTTGCGTTATGACGTTGCCGTTGTGGAGAGCGCCGCAGACCAGGACTTGGGACAGTTGGAGCGGTTGCTTGACGGTTGCGGACTGGTTATTGACGCCGTGCTGGGCGCCGGGCGCGGACGTCCTTTGACCGGGGTGACGGCCCAAGTCCTGCAACGGGTCAACGCCCGCCGGCGGGAAAGCCACGGCCCGAAAGTGTTGGCCCTGGACTTGCCCACCGGCGTTAACCCCGATACCGGAGAGGTTGACCCCGGCGGGTTGGTGGCGGACGTGACGATAACTTTGGGATTCCCCAAGGTTGGCTTGCTGACCTTCCCCGCCGCCGGACGGGTGGGCCGGCTGGAGATTTTTGACGCCATCGGCTTGCCGGAAAACCTACCGGAGGTTGACGCCGTTGACCTGGAACTGATGACTTCCGGCTGGGTTGCGGCCCAATTGCCGCCGCGGCCGGCCAATTCCCACAAGGGCATTTTCGGTCATGCCTTGATTATCGCCGGTTCCCGCAACTACGTGGGGGCGGCGTGTCTGGCGGCCCAAGCCGCTTTGCGGGTGGGCACCGGCCTGGTGACGCTGGCTACGCCGGAGAGCGTCTATCCCATCGCCGCATCCAAGCTTACCGAGGCGATTCACCTGCCCTTGCCGGAGGATTCCCACGGACGCATTGCATCCCGCGCGTCTGCCGTCCTGCGTTCCGGGTTGTCCGCCTATTCCTGCGTGGCAGTGGGTTCCGGGTTGGGCCGGTCGCCGGGGGTGGCCCGATTCATGGAAAACCTGCTGGGCGCCGATTTCCCCCCAGGTCTGCCGGTGATAGTTGACGCCGACGGGCTGAACAATCTTTCCGGTCTGCCCGGTTGGTGGGAATCGCTGCCGCCGCAAGCTGCCTTGACCCCGCATCCGGGGGAAATGTCCACCCTGACCGGGCTGCCCACCGCCGAAATCCAGCGGGATAGGGTTTCCTCGGCCCGGCATTGGTCGCGGGAATGGGGCGCCGCCGTGGTATTGAAAGGGGCTTATACCGTCATCGCCCGGCCGCCGGCTCCCGGTATGGACGAACTGCCGGCCTTGGTATCGCCCTTCGCCAACCCCGGCCTGGCCTCGGGGGGGACGGGCGACGTGCTGACCGGCATCATCGCCGGCCTGACCGCCCAGGGGTTGAATCCGGGGTTGGCCTCAGCTTGCGGGGTGTACCTGCACGGTCTGGCCGGGGAAATGGTGGGACGACGGCGGGGCGACGCGGGAATACTGGCGTCGGACTTGGTGGATGCCCTTCCCGAAACCATCAAGTCGTTGAAAAATCCCTAGCCGTCATAACGGCGCAGGCCGGTATCCAAGATTCCTTGCCCTCATGGGCGTTGTTCCATGCGTGGCATTTCTGGATTCCGGCTTTCGCCGGAATGACGATGCGTCCTGCCCTGGCAAACCCGTCATACCGGCGCAGGCCGGTATCCAGGATTCCTTGCGGAGGATTCCGGGAAAGGCACGAATTTTGGCGAAAACCCCCGTTCAGGCAAGGCGGTTGGAAATGGACGCTGTGTTATACTCGGTTTAGACGCTACATACTGAACGCCGTTCCGATTGCCCGTGAGCTTGTGATTGTTGCAGGAGGCCCCGGGGTAGCTCATGCCGCTAGAAGAGTTCGTCGAATCGCTGTCCGATCCCCAGGTGGAAATTCCCGCCGCCGACTTTGTTGAAGTGTCCGACCTTTCCCCCTCCGAATTGGGGAATTTTGCCCGGGCGTGGTTCACCATTCCGGTGGAACGTCAACGCTGGGCGGTGTCCCGGATGGTTGACCTGGCCGAGGACAACCCGGAACTGGATTTTTGCGCCGTCTTCAAGATGTGCCTGCGGGACCCGGACGAACCCGTGTTGGAAAAGGCCATTGAGGGCCTTTGGGAGTGCGAGGACCGCTCGGTCATACCCAGCTTTGTCAACATTCTGCGTTCCCAGCGCGACCCCGGCGCTCGCTCGGCGGCTGCCGCGGCCCTGGGCAAGTTCGCCGACTTGATGCAAGAAGGGAAGTTCCTGCCCAAAGACGCCGAGTCCGTCCTGGAAAACCTGATGGCTGTCCTTGACGACCCGGAGGAGCCGGTGGAAGTCCGCCGCCGCTGCCTGGAAGCCGCCGCGCCCTTCAACACGGAGGAAATCAAGCAATACGTGGGTTGGGCCTACCAGAGCGGCGATGTGAAGCTCAAGTCCAGTTCCATCTTTGCGATGGGCCGCACCGGGGAACCCGACTGGCTGCCCATTCTTATAAAGGAACTGCAAAACAAGGAGCCGTCGGTACGCTACGAAACGGCCAACGCCTGCGGGGAACTGGGCGATGAGGAAGTGGTGCCGCACCTGGTAGGGCTGCTGGAGGACGACGATTACGAGGTGCAGACCGCCGGCTTGAATGCCTTGGGGAAGATTGGCGGGCCGTTGGCCAAGCGGGCCTTGCTGCGGTGCATCAAGGAAGGGGACGCCGCGCTGGAAGACGCGGCGCGTTTCGCCCTGGAAAACGTCGAGTTCCTGGAAGACCCGATGGCCTTTTCCTCGCAGGTCTGACCGCCGTTTCTCCCCAGCCGATGGGGAAACGAAACTTCCATCCCTGCCACCACGTCAGGAAGGGGGTGGCATCCTGTCCCAACCGCCGCAAGACAACCTGACCGACGCCCAACGCCGGTTCCTGGCGGAATCCAGGACGGGCCACCTGGCAACCGCCGACGCCAACGGCGCGCCGCACGTCATTCCGGTGTGTTTCGCCTTTGACGGCCAAGACCTCTTTTCGGTACTGGACGGCAAGCCTAAACGCGCGCCGTTAACCCGCTTGAAACGGGTCCGCAACATCCTGTCCAACCCCCAGGTCGCCCTGGTAGTTGACCGCTATGACGAAGATTGGCGGCAACTGCGTTATATCCTCATGCTGGGCGACGCCCATATCATTGACCCCGGCCCGGAACAACGGCGGGCCGTGGCCCTCCTGCGGGAAAAATACCCCCAATACCGGGACATGGACGTTGACGAAAACCCGGTTATAAAGATAATCCCGCGGCGGTTCGTACCGTGGGACAGCCAACCATAACCGTCGCAACACCCGATGCGGCTTTTCCCGGTATAATGGCGTATCGGGTCAATGGGCTTGTCCGCAACACTTGGCCCGGCAGGCGACGAACCGATAAGGAGGAACCGGAATGGACGGAATTACCGCCATCGCCAACGTGCTGAAACTGGAAGGGGTGGACTGGATTGGGTGTATGCCCTCCAACCCCCTAATCGAGGCCGCCGCCATCGCCGGCATCCGGCCCATCGTTTTCCGGCAGGAACGCACCGGCGTCCACATGGCCGACGGGTTTTCCCGCATCAACAACGGACGCAAGACCGGAATTTTCCTGATGCAGGCCGGGCCGGGGGCGGAAAACGCTTTCGGCGGCGTGGCCCAAGCCTACGCCGACTCGGTGCCCATAATGCTGCTGCCGGCCGGGGCCGCGCGGCGACGGGCCGACACGGACCCGGTTTTCAGCCCCACCCGCAGCTACGAAAGCATCACCAAGTACGCCGCCCAGGTCAACTTTGCCGACCGGGTGCCGGAACTGATGCGCCGGGCCTTTACCAACCTGCGCTCCGGCAAGCCGGGGCCGGTATTGCTGGAATTGCCCGGAGACCTGCACACCGAGGAAATCGGGGAAGAGTCCTTTGACTACGAACCGCCGCCCATCATCCGCACCGCCGCCGACCCGGACGCCGTGGCCCGGGCCGCCCGCGCCCTGTTGTCGGCCCAACGCCCGGTGATTTTTGCCGGCCAAGGCGTTCTTTATGCCGAGGCCGCCGATGAGTTGATGCAGGTGGCGGAGTTCCTGCAAATTCCGGTAATGACCACTCTGGAAGGCAAGAGCGCCTTCCCGGAAAACCATCCCCTGTCCATCGGTATCGGCGGTTCCAGCACCACCCAGGCCGTCCACCAGTTTTTGACCAACGCAGACCTGGTTTTCGGCGTCGGTTGCAGTTTCGTCAAAAGCAATTTCACCGTTCCCATCCCCGCCGGCAAGACCATTATCCACGCCACCAACGCCGACTCCGACATCAACAAGGACTACCGCACCCAATACCCGGTGGTGGGCGACGCCAAGCTGGTTCTGCAACAATTCCTGCGGGAGTTGCAGGGTCAGGCCGGCAATGAAGGCCGGCCCACCGACGCCGCGTTGGTCAATGAAATCCGCTCGGCCAAAGAGGAATGGTTGGGCCAGTGGATGCCACGGTTGACCTCGGATGAGACGCCCATCAACCCCTACCGGGTTATCTGGGACGTGATGCACACGGTTGACCTGGACAACGTAATCGTTACCCACGAATCGGGCAGTTCGCGGGAGCAGGTAACGCCCTTCTGGGAGGCCCGCAGTCCCCGCAGCTTTATCGGCTGGGGCAAGTCAACCCAACTAGGTTACAGCTTGGGGTTGGCGATGGGCGCCAAGGCCGCGGCTCCGCAAAAGCAGGTAATCAACTTCATGGGGGACGCCGCTTTTGGAATGGTGGGGCTGGACGTGGAAACGGCGGTGCGGGAGCGCATCCCCATAACCACCATTTTGATGAACAACTCGACGATGGGCATTTACCCGGACAGCCGGATGCCCACGGCGGTGGAGCGGTACAACACTAAGCAGCTTTCGGGCAACTTCTCCGAGGTTGCGACGGCCCTGGGAGCGTACAGCGAGCGCATCACCGACCCCGGCGAAATCAAGGCCGCCGTCCAGCGCGCCCTGGAGGCCAACGAGCAGGGCCGGCCGGCGTTGCTGGAGTTCATCACCAAGGAAGAGGGGGCCTTTTCCAAGTTCCAGTTTGGGTAGTAAGGATATACCGTCATACCGGCGAAAGCCGGAATCCAGAAATGCCACGGATAGAACAACGTCCGTGACGGCAAGGAATCCTGGATACCGGCCTGCGCCGGTATGACGGCGAATATGACGACACACCTTAGCCCATCGGCCTTCCGTTTCCTGGAAAAACTTTGTGCCAGGGTGCAGTGGCGGGTTTCATACCCGCCCCTACGGTGTTGCCGTTGGCTATCCGAGCTTTGACTGCGCCGCCAGCCGCTTGCCCGCTACCGCCATCATAACCGCTGCTACCGCCGCTATTCCGGCCATGACGATAAAGGCTTCCCGGTAGCTGCCTGTGGCGTCGTAGGCTATGCCCGAAGCCAATGGGCCAATGGCGAACCCGGTTACCTGGGCGGCCCGACTGACCCCGTAAATCGCGCCCAACGCGCCCCGCCCGTAGTAACTGGCCCACATTATCGGCACCAGCGTGGTTATTCCACCGGAGCAAAACCCCATCACGACGGCGAAAAGGTAGGTCTCAAAAAGGGTGTCCGTCACCACCAGAATTCCCAGGGCGCAGGTCGCCACCAGGAAAAGCGACACCATCACCCACCGGGGCGAGACGCGGTCAGCCGCCGTTCCCACCAGCAAAACCCCCGCCGCCCCGGAGGTCGCCATGACGCTGATGGCCGCCACCGCCGCCGCCGGGTTGACGCCCATTTCCGTCAGGTGGGGAACCAGGTGCAGCCCGTAGCCGCCCGTTGCGTTGCTGACCAGGAACAGGGACGCCAGCGCCATCCAGAAGGCCGGCGTCCGGGCAACTTCTCTGAGGGTTAAAGACCGCTCTTCTGCGGACGTCCCGGTTTGACTGCCCCGCAACCCGTCGGCTTGGTCTCCCGGCCGGCCTCCGTCAATCGTCAGTCCCAGGTCTTCCGGCTGCCGGCGCACCAGCAAGGCGCAGGGAATGACGCCAATCAGAAACATCAACGCGGCAAATCCCAGCCAGGCGGCGCGCCAACCCCACTCCGAAATCACCAGTTGGGTCAACGGGGCCAGGGCGATTACCCCGGCAGTGCCGGCAAAAAAAACCAGGCCGGTCACCCGGCCCCGGTAGCGCAGGAACCATTTTCCCGCAATGACAGATGCCCCTATCTTCAACCCGCCCTGGTCGGCTATCCTTGCCGTGGTGTAGGCCAGGTAGAACCCCAACAGGGACTGCATCAGGGACAGATAGATGCAGGACAATGCGATGACCGTTCCGGTGAACACCAGCACCAGCCGGGAACCGAAGCGGTCCACGATTCGCCCGGTCAGGGGGGCCAGCGCTGCCCCGACGATTGCGCCGGCGCTGGTGGCCCCGGCGATTTCGGTGCGGCTCCAACCAAACTCCGCCGTCATGGGGACGACGAAAATGGTCAATACGGAAATGCTGGTAGCGGCGTTGGCAAACTCAATGCTGCCGGCGCAGGCGGCAACCACCCAACCGTAATACGGCGATTTAGGGCGAAATTTCATGGTAGCAAGTTGGTGTCCCGGGACGGTCAAGAATGTTCGGTTAGTTTAACAGACCAATCGCTGCCGTCCATCACCGTACTAACGGACTGGAACCACCAACCCGGTATTGGATTCCCAATCCCGCATAAGGAGATGACCTTTTGGCAACGCTAACCACACCAACGGAAAAAGGCGCGCAGCACGACGCTTACCAACCACTAATCCGAGATATGCCCCAGGGGGAACGTCCCCGGGAGAGGCTGAAACACTACGGCGCGCGATACCTTAGCAACACCGAGTTAATCGCCATTCTGCTGCGGACAGGGTTGCCGGGGGAAAATGTGCTGTCCATGTCCTCCCGGCTGCTGTCCACCTTCAACGGGCTGTCCGGCCTTGGCGCCAAGACTTTTGCGGAACTCTGCGCCGAGAAGGGTTTGAGCGAGGCCAAGGTGTGTCAACTGCTGGCCGGGCTGGAGTTAGGCCGGCGGTTCGCGTCGCTGGCCCCGGAGGAACGGGTGGTCATCCAGTCGCCCCAGGACGTAGCCAACCTGGTAGCGTCGGACATGGCCTCTTTCGACCAGGAACACCTGCGCGTGCTACTGCTGAACACCAAGAACCAGGTGTTGAACACGGTGGAAGTTTACGTCGGGAACGTCAACAGTTCCATTGTGCGGCCCGCCGAGGTCTTTCGTCCGGCGGTGCGGGAAAACGCCCCGTCGGTAATCGTCGTTCACAACCACCCTTCCGGCGACCCGACTCCCAGCCCGGAGGACGTTGCCATAACCAGGGACTTGGTAAAGGCGGGAAAACTGCTCAGCATCGAGCTTTTGGACCACGTGGTAATCGGCAGCGGCGGGCGGTTTGTCAGCCTGAACCAAAAAGGGTTAGGATTCGGCTAGGGCGTGTTGGCATATTCCGACGTCATTCCGGCGAAAGCCGGAATCCAGAAATTCCAGGCACGGAAAGCGTCCTTGAGGGACTAGGAGTCCTGGATACCGGCCTACGCCGGTATGACGGGTTTTGGGCGAAGGACGTGGATTCCCGCTTTCGCGGGAATGACGGTAGATTGTGGGAATACCCACCAATGAAATTGACGACACCCCCTAGTCACACACCCGCAAAACCTGTCGAGAAAGGATAACCGATGTCTTACTTCAAAGAATCCGAAGGCCGCGACTTCCTGGAACTGGCTGCCGGCGCCCGCACCCGGACTTTCTGGGGCGAAAATATGCTCCTGTCCCTGGTGACGATAGACGCCAACTCCGAAGTGCCGCGGCACACCCACCCTCACGAACAGGCCGGCATTGTCGTTCAAGGGGAGATGGAAATGGGTATCGCCGACGAGGTGAAAGTGCTGCGGCCCGGCGATATGTACATCATCCCCGGCGGGGTGGAACACTACGCCAAGTGCGGCGACACCCCGGTTCTGGCCTTGGACGTATTCAGCCCGGTGCGGGAAGAGTTCAAGTACTGAAACACCCCATCCGCGCTCCGGGGCAAACCCGTTGGCAACCGAGCGTCAAGCCGCAACGGGGCGGCCAAAATGTGACTTGGGATTCTCAACGCGGGGGCGTCCAATATGCTTGAAAGACAAACGCCCGATTCCGGCGTCCGGAAGAGCCGGGTTGTTCGCAACGGCGTCGCCACCAATGACCTGGTGTTGAGCGCCTACAATCTGGGCAACTCCGAGGTATTCCCCAAGATTCTTGCGCTCTACGTTGCTCCGGGCAGCGTCGTAGCCGACGTTACCTTTGGAAAAGGCGCGTTCTGGAAATTGGTTCCGGAAGGGGCTTACCGCCTTTTGCCCAGCGATATTCTTGACGGGGTTGACTGCCGCAACCTGCCCTACCAGGATGGCGCAATAGATTGTGTCGTGCTGGACCCGCCCTATATGCACTCGCCCGGCGGAACGGCCCACCAGGGCCATTCGCCTTTTGAGGACCATTACCGCAACAACGGAACGGGAAACATCACCGGAAGCAAGTACCACGAGGCGGTGTTGGAGCTATACGCCGATGCCGGGCGGGAAGCCCACCGCGTCCTCCGGGAAAGGGGAGTTTGCATCGTCAAGTGCCAGGACGAAGTTTGCGCCAATCGTCAACGGTTCACTCACGTCGAAATAATGAATGAGTACCAAAAGCTAGGTTTCGTGGCCGAAGACCTGTTTGTCGTAGTCAGGAACAACCGGCCCGGAGTCAGCCGAACCGTCAGACAAGTACACGCCCGGAAAAACCATTCCTACTTTCTGGTGTTCTGGAAGCGGGGAGGAACGGGGCCGTTATGGAATGCTGAGGGTTAAAGCATCACCTTCAACCTGACCAAACGCTTGTCAGACATGATGCCTATTGAATCCTTGCCAGACTGGATTAGGGCCGAGTTTCCCGGCAACCAAGCCTTAATACCCTCCGGGCTACCACCCCACGGCGCAACCGTCTTTGCGGGGTTCGGAACCACCGCTCAAGGCCCCGGTTTCCGGGTCGCGGCGAATAACCTGGCCGCCGCCCATGCCTACCCGGCTGTAACCCTGGGCCAGCCTTATCCGGTGTCCCCGGTTCTGGAGGTCAGCCATGACACCGGGGTTTAGCCCCTCTTCCAGGGCCACCGAGTCGCCCATGACCATGAACCGCAGGGCATTCAACGCCGGCTGGGGGTCCATGCCGAAGTCCACCATGTTGCTGATTACCTGCAAATGGCCCTGGGGCTGCATGAACCCGCCCATGACCCCATAGCACAGGTACAGCTCATCATCCCCGCCGCCGTTTGTCGTCGCCATCGCCGGGATGATGGTATGGAAGGGCCGCTTGCCCGGTTCCAGGGCGTTGGGATGGTCAGGGTCGAGGGAGAAGAGGGAGGCCCGGTTTTGCAGGACGATGCCGGTATCCGGCACTACCAGGCCGCTCCCGAAGTTGGAAAAGACGCTGTTGATGAATGAGCAGGCGTTCCCCTGGCCGTCAACGCAACTGATGTAAACGGTGTCGCTGCCTCCGTAGGGTTGGCCGTAGGGAACGGTGTCCATAGCGCGGGAGGAATCAATCAACTGCCGGCGTTGGTCGGCGTAGGCTTTGGAAGTAAGCTCATCAATAGGAACCTGGGCCTTGCGGGGGTCGGCGACGTAACGGTAAGCGTCAGCGAAGGCCAACCGCATGGCTTCAATCAGGTGATGGTAGGTTTCGGCGGTCTGACAGCCCATGCCGGCGATGTCGAATCCTTCGGCGATGTTCAACGCTTCCAGGGCGGCAATACCCTGGCCGTTGGGGGGACATTCCCAGCAGGTTATGCCCCGGTAGTCGGTGCGTATCGCCTCGTCCCAATCGGAGGTATGGTCAGCCAGGTCTTGAACGGACAGCCAACCGCCATGTTCCTGGACAAAGGACGCCATCTTTTCGGCCACCTTGCCGGTGTAGAAGGCCGGGGAACCTCCCTCGGCGACGGCCCGCAGGGTCTTGGCCAGGGTGGGCAGACGCATCACCTCCCCTTGCTTGGGGGCGCGCCCGTTGAGCAGCATTTGGTGGCCCGAAGGCAGTTGGGCCAGCCGGGGAGCCTGCCCCGCCCACTGGTTAGAGATTACGTCGGACACGGGAAAGCCGTCCTCGGCGTACTCAATGGCGGGTTGCAGAACGTGGGCCAAGGACATACTCCCGTGGGCTTCGATGATGGTCTCCCAACCCGAGACGGCGCCGGGAACCGACACGGAATAAACCCCGTCGTCCGGCATATTCAGGCGTCCCTGACGGCGCAGTTCGGCGATGGATGCGGCGGCGGGGGCGCGTCCGCTGCCGTTGAGGGCGTGGACTTTCTTTTCGTCGGCGTTCCAGACCAGGGCGAACATATCCCCGCCGAT
The DNA here is from genome assembly GCA_963665735.1 of Dehalococcoidia bacterium. Lineage (GTDB taxonomy): Bacteria > Chloroflexota > Dehalococcoidia > Lucifugimonadales > UBA3495 > CATOSK01. Next base: position 3,555,248 of record OY762444.1, read on the forward strand.
GCCGGTGGATTCGGGTTCGACGACGTTGAGGACGGCGGCGGCGGCCACGGCGGCGTCAACGGCGTTGCCCCCCTGCATCATCATTCGCAGTCCGGCCATAGCCGCCAAGGGCTGGCTGGTGGCAACCATGCCGCGCTTGGCCCAAACCGTAGAACGCCTGGAATCAAAGAACATGACCGCAACCCCCTCTGTCGGTGGTGGATTGCGGTCAAGTTTATCATAGCTGGCCTTGCGCCGCTTACCGCCAATTACGATTTTGGATAGGCCGGTACGCTGTGTTAAGATAATTCCGGCTGGGGCGTATCGTCCCAGCCGGCTCCCAGAAAACGCTTAGGAGGACTTCATCGTGGCAGTAGAAGTAGGGCAAGCCGCCCCGGACTTCACCCTTTACGACACCGACCGCAACCAGCGCAGCCTGTCCGAGTTCAAGGGCAAGAACGTGGTGCTGGCCTTTTTCCCCGGCGCCTTCACCGGCGCCTGCACCAACGAAATGTGCACCTTCCGAGACCAGTTGGACCGATACAACTCTCTAAACGCCCAGGTCATCGGCATCACCGTTGACCCGCCTTTCGCGCAGGCGGCGTGGGCTTCCCAGAACAACGTCACCTATCCCTTCCTCAGCGACTTCAACCGGGAAGTGGTCAACCAGTACGGCCTGGCTTTCCCCAACCTGGCCGGCATGGAGGGCTACGTCGCCGCCAACCGCGCCGTGCTGATAATTGACGGCGAGGGAGTCGTGCGCTACAAGTGGGTTGCTCCTTCGCCGCCCACCGAACCCGACTATGACGAAGTGATGAACGCCGTTTCCCAGTTGGGATAACCTAACCGCAACGGCGATTACATTCGCTGACTCGCGGCCAGTACGGGTTACGGTCTGGCCGCGAGTTATCCGTCCTTCTTTGAGCGGGAATGGACAACTTGAGGAAGGCGTTGGGGAAATACTGGGTCTTATACTACCTGTGCTACGTCGTCAGCGTCGTGGTTCTGGTATGGTGGTATTGGGACGACCTCTTGCGGGGGGACGACCCATTGTTCCGGCTGGCAGCCATATTCGGGGTGTCGGCAGGCATAGCGTCCTTTATCGCAATTTCGGTGGAGTTGATTGGCCGTATGGTGCTACTAATTCCGGCAGCAGTCAGAACGATAAGAGAGCAAGGTCGTCAGGAAGGACGTGAGGAAGGACTGGAGGAGGGACTTCAACGGGCCAACGCTCAATGGGAGGCGTGGTTGCAGCGGCGGTTAAGGGCCGAAGCCAACAACGAACCCTTTGACGAGCCTCCCCCATCCAACGGGAACGGCAAGGTTTCCTGAAACCATACCCACGAAACGCCCGCCGGTAAAGTCTTCTTTCGTGCAGTCTCGGTGGAGTTGATTGGCCGTATGGCGCTACTAATTCCGGCAGCAGTCAGAACGATAAGAGAACAGGGCCGCCAAGAGGGCCGTCAGGAAGGCCGTGAGGAGGGGCGTGAGGAAGGACTGGAGGAGGGACTTCAACGGGCCAACGCTCAATGGGAGGCGTGGTTGCAGCGGCGGTTAAGGGCCGAAGCCAACAACGAACCCTTTGACGAGCCTCCCCCATCCAACGGGAACGGCAAGGTTTCCTGAAACCATACCCACGAAACGCCCGCCGGTAAAGTCTTCTTTCGTGCAGTCTCGGTGGAGTTGATTGGCCGTATGGTGCTACTAATTCCGGCAGCAGTCAGAACGATAAGAGAACAGGGCCGTCAGGAAGGCCGTGAGGAGGGGCGTGAGGAAGGACTGGAGGAGGGACTTCAACGGGCCAACGCTCAATGGGAGGCATGGTTGCAGCGGCGGCTAAAAGCCGAGGCCAACAACGAACCCTTTGACGAACCTACCCCGTCGCAGGGGAACGGCAAGGGTTCCTGAAACCAAACGTCCCCCGGCCTAACGTCGCTTTTCCCCAACCCGTTGCACAAACATCTCCGTCAGCCGGGGAGCGTCCACTTCCAGGCACACTTTGGCGTTGGGGGGGCGCCCGGAAATCCCTCTTACGTCGGCCACCGTTTGCCCCCTGGTCATTTCCCCGTGGGTTTCAATTGAGACGTAAAGCTCCCGGCAGGTGAACAGGCCGGGGTCAATGGCGTAGGCCACCGCCGGCACATCGTTGTAACGGATGCTCCCGGCGTCGGCCAACAGCCCCCGGCCCCGGTAGTAGCTTTGCAGGAAGGGAGTCGCCGCCGTCAGCAAGTTGGTCAACGGTGTCCCCGCCGCCGCAAGTCGGGCCAACTGTTCCCCGCTGAACTCCACCCGGTCGCAAACGTCCAACCCCACTTGGGCCAGTGACGCCCCGGAATCGTAAACAATCGCCGCTGCTTCCGGGTCTTCGTAAAGGTTGGCCGTCGCCACCGGGGAAACATTGCCCGGCACGAAAACCGCTCCGCCCATGACGACGATTTCCGAGACCGACGCCGCCAGCCCCGGTTCCAGGCAAAGGGCCAGCGCGATGTTGGTCATTCGTCCCAAGGCCAGCAGGGTAATCTCCCCCGGCGCGGCCATCACCCGGTTGACGATTTCCACCGCCGCCGGTTGCGGGCCGGCCAGGCGGTCTTGCCACCCTGCCGGCGGAGAGGCCGCGCCGCCCAGGGCGTCTCCGCCGTGAACCTGCGATGCGAAGCCGGGGTTGGGCTGCCGCAGCAGGGGCTTGCCGGCGCCCCGGTAAACCGGCACGTCAGCACGTCCCGCCGCATCAAGAATCTGAAAGGCGTTGGCGGTGCAGGCGTCCACCGGGCCGTTGCCGTAAACGGTCGTGACGGCTTCCACCGACAACTCCGGGCTGGCCAGGGCCAACGCGATGGCGGCCAAGTCGTCCACTCCGGGGTCGGCGTCAATGATTACCCGCTTCATCTTGTCTCCCCGTCACCGCCGGGCTAGAATCGGGCCTGATTATAACCCCAAGGAGAATTGCATGGACACTTCCAACGTGAAGGCGTTTATTTTCGACGTTTTCGGCACCGTCGTTGACTGGCGGGGCAGCATCATCCGCCAGTGCGAAGATTTTGGCCGGGTCAAGGGCATTGACGCCGATTGGGGCGCTTTCGCCGACGCCTGGCGCGGCAAGTACCGCCCCTACATGGACAAGGTTCGCACCGGCGAACTGCCCTGGACCAACCTGGATGCCCTGCACCGCTTGGGACTGGAGGAAGTGCTGGCCGAGTTCGAGATTTCCGGCCTGTCCGACGACGAAAAGGCGGAAATTAACTTTTTCTGGCACTTCCTTCGCCCCTGGGCCGACTCCGCGCCGGGCCTCTACCGCCTCAAGAACCGCTACATCATCGCCCCCATGTCCAACGGCAACATCCGGCTGATGACCGACATGGCCAAGTTCGGCGGGCTGCCCTGGGACTGCATATTGGGGGCCGAAGTCGCCCGCCACTACAAGCCCGACCCGGAAAGCTACCTGACCGCCGTGGAGCTGCTGGGTATGCAGCCGGAGCAGGTGGTAATGACCGCGGCCCACCAACCCGACCTGCTGGCCGCCGGAAGGGTGGGCCTGAAAACGGCCTTCGTTCCCCGCCCGATGGAACACGGCCCCGACCGCATCCCCGACCCCACGCCGGACCCGTCCTTCAACGTGGTAGCGTCCAGTTTCGTTGACCTGGCCGGCAAGGTTGGGGCATAATTGTAAAAAGAAACAATGTCCGGTGCATCCCATTGCAATCCGGGCAAAAGTGCGGTGTGGAGGTGAAAGCGATGGCCCCGACTTTGGTGGAACTGATTGACCGCGCCCCTTGGCGGGAGGCGGTGACTTACCGGGAAACCTGGCCCCACGAGTACGTCGTCAGCGAGAAAGACAACCAGCAGGAATTGCTGGCGGCGGTCTGCGAGCGGTTCCGGGCCGGGGAAGGCGTGGCCTGCCGGTTCTTCACCATGAACAACACCTACCTGTTCATCGGTGATTACAAGTACTGGCTGATGACCCACTGGGACGAACTGGAACCGGGGGGCGATTACGTCCTGAACCGCGCCAGCCTCTACCGTGACCGCCGCGACTTCGTAATCCAGCCCGGCGACACCGGCAAGGCGGAGGACTACCCTGCAAATGCGGCGCGGCCGAGCTAAGACCTTTGAGGGGGTTTGTCATGGCAGAGAACGACACCTTGCTGGCGTATCTGGTTTCCAACTTCCGCGGGAATACCGAAAACATCGCAACGGAGGCCCTCCGGCACATTCTCGACCGTTCTGACGGCGCCAGGGAAGCGTTGAATGACGTGATTCGCTCCGGAGCCCGGGGCGTAAAACCGATTGGCAGGGTGCGAACTCAGGTGACTGGCCGCGACGGAGGTATTCCGGACCTGGTTTGTTACGATGAGGGCGACGCGGAGCGGGTGCTCATTGAGGTTAAATTTTGGGCGGAACTCACGGAACGCCAGCCGAATGCGTATCTTGCCCGACTACCCGAAGACGGGCCGGCGGTTCTCCTTTTCCTAGTACCCGGCCAACGAATTCGGTCGCTTTGGCCTGAGTTGCGAAACCGTGTCCAAAGGGATTTCGGAAACGTAGAAGACATTGATGCCGAGCGTAAGTGCATTCGGGTAGCCGAAACCGAACGGTACTTGATGTTGGTCAGTTGGGGAGGGCTGTTGGACAGCATGGCCGCCAGGGCGACAGATTACGGGGAGTCCGGTGTGGACACTGAAATCCGGCAACTGAGGAGTCTCGCCAAGTATGCTGATAACGGAGAATTCACGCCTTTACGCGACGGCGAGAAATTCGGCTCAGAAGCTGAGTCGGCGCGTCGTCAGCGGGACTTGGAACGCCTTATAGATGATGCGACCGAGAGAGGAGTTGCCGAAGGGTGGGCTTCAAAGAAAGGCTTAAACCGGACTCCCAGGTCGTATGGATATGGGCGGTACTTAACGATTTGTGGCAAGGGCGTGTGGTTTGGAGTCAACAGGGACCGGTGGGAAAGGGATGGTTTGACACCCCTCTGGCTCAACGTCACTGGTAACCCTTCCGAAACAACTATGTCCGCTGTCAGAGACGAGTTGGGTTTGCAAGTGGACGGAAAGTGGATCCCGGTCCACCTAGAGAAAGAGGTTGAGTATGCCCAGCTTTTGGACGACGTATCGGAGAAGTTGAACCAAATCGGGGAACATATTGGGCGTTGACATCCCTGGGTAACATTCACAACCCTAACCCGGCTTGACCCCGCAAGCTTCGGCTACCAGTTCATACGACCGCAGCCGGTCTTCGTAGCTGTGGCAGATGGTTACGATGCTCAGGTCGGGGGTTTGGTACAGGTCGGCGATGCGTTCCAGCCGCTCTTTTACCTGCTGGGGGTCGCCGTCCACGCAGTTGCGGGCGTACTGTTGCGCGAAGGCCCATTCGTCGGCCCGGTACTGGTAGTTGACCGCCTCTTCGGTTGACGGAATCCCCTTGGCGCGCCCCGTAACCGAATACAGCCGGCCCAGGTTGCGGCTGGAGGCCAACCGCAACGCCTCTTCCTCGGTGTCGGCGCAGAGGACGTGAACCCCGACGTTAATCTTCGGCTCCGCCAGGTACTCCGACGGCTGGAAGTAACGCCGGTATCCCTCGACGATGTTCGGGCCGTCCTGGACGCCGTGGCCGAAGAAGTGGGCGTAGGCGAAGGGCAGCCCCAGCTGCGCCGCCATGTAGGCGCTTTCCACCCGCGACCCCAGCAGCCAGACCTCCGGGGCGGTGGGGCCGGCCTCCGGTGTAGCCTTGACCTCGGCGAAAGGGTGGTCTCCCTCCAGTTCCCCGGCCAGGTAGCCCAGCACGTCGTGGACTTGTTGCGGGAACCGCTCAATTCCCCGGGGCGGCCCCGGAAAGGCCAAGGCCGCCGCCGTCAACTGGTCGCTGCCCGGCGCGCGCCCGATGCCCAGGTCAATGCGTCCCGGATAAAGGGCGTCCAGGATGCGAAAATTCTCGGCCACCTTCAAGGGGCTGTAATGGGACAGCATGACCCCGCCGCTGCCCACCCGGATGGTCTTGGTGTGGGCCGCAATCTGGCCTACCATCATCTCCGGGCTGGTGCCGGCGAAATTGGGCAGGTTATGGTGTTCCGCTACCCAATAGCGGGCGTATCCCATCGCCTCCGTTGCCACCGCCAGCCGCACCGTTTCCGACAACGCCTCGCCGGTGGTGCCGCCGGCCCGCATGGGCGACTGGTCAACCACGCTCAACAAAAGTTGCTGTGCCAATGTCCTTACCTCTTGGGTTTCTCCTCTCCCCAACATTCTACCGGACAGAGGAAGGGGGGCCAAAGCCAGGGTTTTCACCCCCACCCTAACCCTCCCCCATCAAGGGGGAGGGGATTTTTGTGACAGGGGATACTGTTCTGTGCCTGGACTTTCTGGATTCCGGCTTTCGCCGGTATGACGGGCAAATGGCGGGAAGGGGCGGGTTTTGCGAACCCGCAACCCTTCCCAAGTATAACCCGTTGGACGATGGCAAAGTAGGGGCGCACGGCCGTGCGCCCCTACCCGGCAAATGACATACCCCGTTGACCTTGGCATGGTGGTGCGGTTTTCACCCTGACCCTCCCCCATCAAGGGGGATGGGGTTGAGTCGAAGTCCTGAGCGGGATTGCCCGCAACCCTTCACCAGTATAACCCTTGGCGGCCCCGTCGTAATGGTATAATCGCGGGAAACCTGCCGAAAGGACGGGCGCCTTTCCGATGCACGTTGCAACCGGCCCCCAACAGCAGTCAACCGGCGAGGGGGGACAACAGCTTAACCCCATCGTGCGGGCCAACGGCTTGAGCGTCTATTACGACTCGAAAATGGCCCTGTCGGATATTTCCCTGGACTTTCCTTCCAACCGGGTCACGTCAATTATCGGGCCGTCGGGCTGCGGCAAAAGCACCCTGTTGCGCTGTTTCAACCGGATGAACGACCTGATCCCCGTTTTCCGCATGACCGGGCAAATCCAGTTCGACGGCAAAGACCTGTACGGCCCCGGCATAGACCCGACGGAAATCCGCTATCAAATCGGGATGGTGTTCCAGCGGCCCAATCCCTTTCCCAAGTCCATTTTCGACAACGTAGCCTTTGGGCCGAAGATAAACGGCTACCGGGGCCGGATGGATGACCTGGTGGAAGAGTCCCTGCACCGCGCCGCACTGTGGGATGAAGTCAAAGACCGGCTCAAGACCAGCGCCCTGGCCCTCTCCGGCGGCCAGCAGCAACGACTCTGCATCGCCCGCGCCCTGGCCGTCCAGCCCCGGGTAATCCTGATGGATGAACCGTGCTCGGCCCTGGACCCCATCGCAACCCTGGCGATTGAAGAGTTGATGCGGGAGCTTTCCGAGGACTACTCCATCATCATCGTCACCCACAATATGCAGCAGGCGGCTCGCGCCTCGGATTATACCGCTTTCCTGATGGGCGCCGAAGACCGGGTGGGGCGGTTGGTGGAATACGGGGAGACCCGCCAGATTTTCACCAATCCCACTGACGAGCGCACCGAAGCCTATATCACCGGGCGGTTTGGTTAGGGGTATCGTCATTCCGGCGAAAGCCGACCCCCACCCTAACCCTCCCCCTGGCCAGGGGGAGGGGATTTTTGCTACAAGGGGGCTACGTGCGCCTGGATTTTTTGGATTCCAGCTTTCGCATGAATGACGATTGAGGGCATGGAGTCCTGGATACCGGCCTACGCCGGTATGACGGGTTGGTTGGTTTGGGAGCTGTCTGAAGGCAGGGTTTCACCCTGACCCTCCCCCTGGCTAAGGGGAGGGGATTTTTTCGGAGTTTGCGACTCCAGGCGGCGGTCCCATCGCCGCGAAAAATGAAAACCCACATTCATTATCAAAATTGTTGACAATTCCCGACTGCGGGGATAGACTTTCGTTGAAATGATTTGCACCGCCGTTAGCGCTTGCTTCTGTACCTGTCCCCCTACATAGGGGGCAGGTTGCCTATTCCCCAAGCAACGCCTTGCGCCCGCTAGTGATTTTTTTGCAAGCGGGCGTTTTATTTTGCCCAAAATCAGGAGGCGCCACCTTGACTAGCTCAACCAACCAGGCCCAGGAAACCACCCTGGAGGACATCCACCAGCGCAGTATCGAGCTGACCCAGGACTCTCCGGGAATCATCCCCTTCATGGAGGATGAGATTCAGCGTTTTGAGGTTGAATCCGCCAGCTTCCAGGCCGGGGAGCAGGAAAACGCCGTCTTTACTCCCTTCCGGCTGCGGCAAGGGGTTTACGGCCAGCGGCAGGCCGACGTGCAGATGATTCGGGTCAAGCTGCCCGGCGGCATTCTTACCCCGGAGGCCCTGGATGCGCTGGGCGACATCGCCGAGCGTTACGCCCCTCTGGGCAAGGGCCATATCACCACCCGCGAGAACTTCCAGTTCCACCACATACCACTGCCCCAATGCCCGGAAGTGCTACGGCTGCTGGGAACGGTGGGCCTCAGCACCCGGGAAGCCTGCGGCAACACCGTCCGCAACGTGGTTGGCCCCTCCTGCGCCGGGGTATGCTCCGACGAAATTTTCGACCCCACGCCCTATCTGACCGCCTACGTCCGGTTCGGCGTGCGCCACCCCATCACCCAGACTTTTCCTCGCAAGTTCAAGTCGGCCTTCACCGGCTGCGACAGCCACGACGCGGTGGCCGCCGCTATCCAGGATTTGACCTACGTTTCCCAAATCAGGGTGGTTGATGGACAGGAAAAGCGGGGATTCAAGGTCTATGTCGGCGGCGGCACGTCCATCATGCCCCGGCTGGCCAAGCCCCTGTACGAGTTCCTTCCCGAAGAGGACTACCTGCGCGTTGCCCTGGCAATCTGGACGGTGTTCAACAACGCTGAGCAGTTGCGGAAGAACCGCATGATGGCCCGTCTGAAGGTGCTGATAGACCGCATCGGCTTGGACGCCTTCAAGGAAATGGTGGAGGCGGAGTTGGCCAACATCGGCCCGATAGACCCCAAGCCGTTGATGCTGGCCGAAGAAGTCCAGCGGGAAGTTCCGCCGCCGCTAACCGCCGCCAGCCCCAACGGGCAGAACGGCGGCGGGGAGTTCAACTACTGGAAGTCAACCAACGTCACGGCCCAGAAGCAGGAAGGCTACAACATCGTTTACGTCAAGCCGGTGCGGGGCGACTTGACCCCGGCCCAGTTCCGCGGCTTGGCCGACATAGTTCGCCGCTACACCGGCGGGCGGGCGCGCACCACGCAGGAGCAAAACCTGACCCTGCGCTGGGTTCCCGAAGGCAACCTGCATGACGTTTGGCAGGCCCTGGAGGCCATCGGGCTGGCCGAACCGGGCGCGCACCACATCACCAACGTGGTTTCCTGCCCCGGCACCGACAGTTGCAAGCTGGGCATAACTTCTTCGATGGGGCTGGCCAAGGCCATTCGCGGCGAGCTTGGTTCCTGGGGCGATGACCTGCTGCACGACAAGGGAGTCCAGGGAATCCGAATCAAGATGAGCGGCTGCCCCAACGGTTGCGGCCTACACCACATCGCCAACATCGGTTTCCACGGCGCGGCGGTCAAAGGCGCCGACGGCCAGCAGATTCCAGCTTACGAACTTTTCCTGGGCGGCAACTACGGCGATAACCGGGTGGAGGACTCTCAAATCGGCAGCCGGATTCCCAAGGTCAAGGTGCCGGCCAAGCTGGTTCCCACGGTGGTCAGGGACGTGGTTTCCTACTACAAGGATCACCGCCAGGACGATGGGGAACGGTTCAACCACTTCCTGGAACGGGTTGGGCTGGAAGAAGTGACGGCGGTAGCGGCCCGGGCCCAGGAATCCGCCGGCAGCGCCGAATCCGGCTCCGATATGTACGTGGACTGGGAACGCACCAACCTTTACAAGTTGGAACGGGGCGAAGGCGAGTGCGCCGTCTAAGGGGCCGCTGATGCCTGCGTCGCTCAATGGCCGGGTGCTGGCCTTCGTCGAGGCCCGGATGCCCGAGGAAATGGCGTCGCTGGTGCGGCGGCACGGCGGCGTTCCCTATCCCGCCCCGGTGCTGCAAGAGGTTTACCTGAAGGACAGCCCCGAAGTCCGGCAGTTGGTGGACGACGTTTGTGGCGGCGGAGTGGACGTGGCCGTCCTGCTGACCGGCGTCGGCACCAGGGCCTTGATTGAGACGGCGGCGGCGATGGGCCGGGAAGATGAGTTCCTGCAATCCCTTGACCGGCTGACCGTGGTTGCCCGCAGTCCCAAGCCGGCCCGGGTGCTGCGCCAACACAAAATCCACATTGACGTTATGCCGCCGGAACCGTTTACGTCGGAAGACCTGGTTGAATCCATCGGGGGGTTGGACTTGGCCGGCTCCCGGGTGGCGGTGCAGAAATACGGCGGCCCCAGCAGTCTGCTGCGTCAAAACCTGCTGGAACGGGGCGCGCAACTGCGGGAAGTCACCCTCTACACCTGGGGCCTCCCCGAAGATAGAACTCCGGTGGTCAAGCTCATTGACGACCTGGCCCAATCAAAAGTCGCCGCCCTGCTGTTTACCAGCCAGCCGCAAGTACCCAACCTGTTGACCATCGCCGGCGAGGCCGGCAAGGAAAGTCAGCTTAGGGACAGCTTGGCCGGCCCGGTGGCGGTGGCCTCCGTTGGCCCGGTGTGCAGCCGCAAACTGCGGGAATCGGGAATAGAAGTGGACGTTGAGCCGGACCACCCCCACATGGGCAACCTGGTGCTGGCGGTGGCTGACTACTTCGAGGGAGGAACTGCCCCGCGTTAGCTGATTTCCGGTTGGAAAGGTTAAGAGAGTGCGTTTCCGGCCAAGTCAACGGCGGTGGATGTGGATTCCCGCTTTCGCGGGAATGACGGACGTAATGGTCAATTCTTGAGCCATTTGATGAACTTGGCCCAAACGGTAGGCTGCTGTTGTTCCATGCTCTGACCCCGCCACCGCTTTTCCATGCGGATGGGACGGGGCCGGACAAAAAACAGCAGGTATGCCCCTACCAGCAACGCCAGGCCCAGCCATATCGCGGGCCGGAACCAGAACGCCCCCACCACCAACAGCAAGATTCCAACAATGGCCAGCTTGCCCGGCGTTACCAGGGGCCAAAACCCGCGCCCCTTTTTGACCGGGCCTTCCGGGGGCGCCGGCGGTGACGCCACCGGCGCATCGTCCGGGGGTTTGGCCGCTCCCTGGTTGTTGCCGGGATGGGAAGATTCGCCCAATCCCTTCAGAATTTCCTCAATCTCTTCCTGGTACTTGTCCGGCATAACCCCTATGCGCTCCGCTATCCAACTGTTGGGCTACCCGAGAACTCTCGCCCCTTCGCTACCGTCCAATAGGCCGGATTTCGCCGCAGCGGGCAACCATAACTGCAAAGTCTATCCCAATTATACAAAACCCTTGGGAGTTTGCAAAAGCGGCAGCTATTTGTTGCGGCTGGCGGGCCAGGCGTCGGGCCGGAACGCCTTGACCCCGGCGGTCTGACTCATGACTTGCCATATCCGGTCAACCGCCGCCCGGTTCGGCGCATAGACCAGGTGGGAGACGCAACGGCGGCAGTCGGATGACCCGAATCCGGCGGCTACCGTTTCCGTCCCCGGACATTCCAGGGCCAGGGCAGTCAACTGACATTCCCGCCTTACGCCGTCGGCAGCCGCCCAGACCTGCTCAATCATGGCTTGGGCGGCCAGATAGTCAATGTGCCAACGTAGTTTCTTTTCCGTCCGCAGGTGGCGGTTGACCCGCCCGGTCAGGCTGTTGAGGGCGTTCCCAAAATACAGGTACATACCCGCCGGGAAAACAAAACTCCCAAGCCGGCCCACTTGTATCCGCCGTTCTTGGGGAAGGTTCAGCACCAAGGCGTAACTGCCTTTCTTGACCGGCATGGCCGATTCATTCCATCGGGCGCATTTTTCCGAGACGTTGCCAGGGTTCCATTTCAGGCGGTTTTCTTGCATTGATTGGCAGGCATTGGCATCGTGACGTTCCTGGGTTCCGGCCTTCGCCAGAATGACGGGTTGGGGGACAGGCGGTCAATAACAACTTGGGGAAGCCCCTGACTCTGACGCGCTGGCCCTATACGGGGGCCAACCATCTGGAATATACTTGACCGGCAACGAAGTTTCCACTCATAAAGACCGGGTGATGCCGCTATGTCCATAAAAGAAAGGCTGGAGTCGGACATCCGCGACGCCATGCGCAGCCGCAACCAGGAACGGCTGGAGGCCCTTCGCTTCCTGAAAAGCCAGATTCAGTTGACGGAAAAGAACCAACTGAAAGACCTGGACGAAGCCGGGGTCGTGGATGTCGTCGCCAAGGAAGCCCGCAACCGCCGGGAAAGTATCCAGATGTTCCAGCAGGGGGGCCGTTCCGACCTGGTGGACAAGGAAACCGCCGCCCTGGCGGTGATGGAAGAGTATCTGCCGGCCCAGTTGGACGCCGACGAACTGGCCCGCATCGTGGCGGCGGCGATTGAGGAAGTCGGGGCAACTTCGGCGTCGGACAAGGGCCGGGTCATGGGCAAGGTCATGCCCCAGGTGCGGGGCGTGGCCGACGGCGGGGCCGTCAACGCCCTGGTTACTCAAATGCTGGAAGCGGCGTCCCAATAGCCGGGAATCTCCGTAACCGCAGGGCTTGATTCAATGCGCTTCGGCATCGTCGTCTTTCCCGGCACCTGGAGCGACACCGATTGCCGCCATGCGGTCAACGGCGTCCTGGGACAGGAATCGGAATACGTTTGGCACCGGGAAACCGACCTGTCCGGCTTTGACTGCATCATCCTGCCCGGCGGCTTTTCCTACGGCGACTACCTGCGGGCGGGCGCTTTGGCCAAGCTGTCCCCGGTAATGGGCGCGGTGCGGGAATTTGCCGGCCAAGGCCGCCCGGTAATCGGAATCTGCAACGGTTTCCAAATCCTTTGCGAGGCGGGACTGCTGCCCGGAGCCTTGCGCCGCAACGGGCATCTGGCCTACCGCTGCCAATGGACTAATTTGCGTACCGAGCGGGCCGACGCCCCTTTCAGCAGCCGTTGCCATCCCCAACAGGTCTTGCAGGTTCCCGTTTCCCACGGGGAAGGAAACTACTACGCCGACGCCGATACCCTGGCTCGGCTGGAATCGGAGGGCCGGGTGCTGTTCCGGTACTGCGACACCGCCGGGGAAGTCAACGCCGAATCCAACCCCAACGGTTCGGTCAACAACATCGCCGGAATCCTCAACGAGGCGGGCAACGTGCTGGGGATGATGCCCCACCCGGAACGGAGCTGCGAGCCGATGTTGGGCAGCGACGACGGCAACCTCATTTTCCAGTCCATCATTGACCACTGCGGCTAATCCCTCCCGCCGATGATTGCCATTGGATTAGCGTTGGTGTCGGCCTTCGGGTTCGGCAGCGCCGCCATTTTCGCCCGCATCGGGATGCAGGGAATCCGGCCACTGCCCAGCACGTTCATATCCGGCATTGCCAGCCTGACGCCCACCGCGGCGCTGGCCCTGCTCTTCGCCTTCCCCGACTTGAAAGCCCTGCCGCCCCTGGCCTTCCTGTTCTTCCTGGGCCACGGCGCGTTGACCACGCTGGGCGGGCGGGTGCAGAACTACCTGGCGATAAACCTGGTGGGCGCGGCCCGTTCCGGCCCTTTCGTCGGGTCGGCGGCCCTGTTCGCCGCCATCTTCGCCATCATCTTCCTGGGGGAGACCCTGCATCCGGTGGTGGCCCTGGGAACGGTGGGCGTCGTGGGCGGGTTGATAATCAGCGGCGGCGACAACCTTATGTCCCAAAGCTGGCGGCTGGACCGGCGGTCGCTGCTGGGCTACCTGACCGCCCTGGGCGCGGCGGCTTCCTACGGCGGTTCCAACCTGGTTGCCAAGGCGTTGAGCCAGGAATACGGCTCCCCGTTGGTGGTGGCGGCCTTTGCCATGTTCTTCGGTTCGCTGGTACTGTCACCCTTCACCCTGCGGGAATCCGTCGGCGCAGTCAAAAATGTTCGGGCCGGGCTTGGTTTCGTAGCCCTTTCCGGCCTCTCTTCGGCGATGGCGGTAATATCCCTCTACTTTGCGCTGGAACGGGCCGATGTGGTAATTGTCGCCCCCATATCCTCCATCAACCCCCTGGTGACGCTGTTGATAGCGCGGCTGTTCCTGGAACGGCTGGAACAGGTGACCCGCTGGGTCTTGGTGGGAACCGTGCTGGTGGTGGCGGGAGTGGCTTTGGTAATAGCGGGCAGCGGCCTTTGACCGGCCCAATCCCTTTCCCATCATGGCGGGAAGGTTTAGGATGGGGATGGATTTCAAGCCAAGGGACGGTTGCTTATGACGGTCAGCCAGGAAACCCTGGACCAGATAGCCCTCAGCCGGGCCGAGTACGAGATGATTGTTGACCGGCTGGACCGGGAACCCAACCCGCTGGAGTTGGGGATGTTCGGCGCGCTGTGGAGCGAACATTGCGGCTACAAACACTCCCGCCCGCTGCTGGGGCTTTTCCCCAGCGCATCGCCCCGGGTTTTGTCCCGCACCGGGGCGGAAAACGCCGGGGCCATAGACATCGGCGACGGATGGGCGGTGGTTTTCAAGGTCGAGTCGCACAACCACCCCTCGGCGGTGGAACCCCGCCAAGGCGCGGCCACCGGCGTCGGCGGCATTGTCCGGGACATCCTGGCGATGGGGGCGCGCCCAATGGCGTTGCTCAACTCCCTGCGCTTTGGCCCGTTGGATGACCCCCATAACCGCTACCTGATGCAAGGCGTGGTGGAGGGGATTTCCTGGTACGGCAACTGCATCGGGGTGCCGGACGTTGGCGGGGAAATCGGTTTCAACCCGTCCTATTCCCAGAACCCCCTGGTCAACGCCATGTGCGTCGGGCTGGTGGAAAGCGACCGCATCGCCACCGCCGCCGCCGGCAACGCCGAGGATGTGCTGCTGCTGGTGGGGGCCGAAACCGGACGGGACGGAATCCACGGCGCGTCGGGGCTGGCCTCCCGCACCTTTGAGGAGGAAACCGAACTGCGTCCGACGGTGCAGGTGGGCAACCCATTTTTGGAAAAGGTACTTATCGAGTCCTGCTTGCAGGCGTTGGCGACCGGCGGCGTTTCGGCGATTCAAGACCTGGGGGCCGCCGGCCTGACAAGCTCGGCGGTGGAGGCGGTGGCTCGCGGCGGGCGCGGGCTGGAACTGGACTTGTCCCAAGTCCACCGCCGGGAGGAGGGCATGGCCGCTTACGAAGTGATGCTGTCCGAGTCCCAGGAACGGATGCTGCTGGTGGTTCCTCCCGCCAACGTCCCCCAGGTCAAGACGGTCTTTGACCGTTGGGATGTTCCTTGCCGGGAGATTGGCCGGGTCTCCCAGGAACCTGTCGCCCGCATCTCCGACGGGCCGGAACTGCTGGCCGACTTGCCCATCGTGGAGTTGGCCGGCGCGCCGCAGTACCGGCTGGAAGGGTCTCCGTCCCCGGATTACGAGGAACGGCAAACCCTGACCATGCAGGAAATCCCCACCCCGTCCCAAGGGGCCGATGACATACTGCTGCGGTTGCTGGCCGCGCCGAACATCGCCAGCAAGGGCAGCGTTTACCGGCAGTACGACCACCAGGTGCAGACCAACACCGTGGTCGGGCCGGGCAGCGACGCCGCCCTGCTGCGAATCAAGGGAACCGGCAAAGCCATCGCACTAGCTATTGACGGCAACAGCCGCTATTGCTACCTGGACCCCTACGCCGGCGGGCAGATTGCGGTGGCCGAGGTCTGCCGCAACCTTTCCTGTTCCGGTGCGGAACCGTTGGCTCTGACCGACTGCCTGAATTTCGGCAACCCGGAACGCCCGGAGATTTACTACCAGTTGGAGCAGTGCATCCGGGGCATGGCCCGGGCCTGCCGGGTCTTGGGCGTCCCGGTGGTCAGCGGCAACGTCAGCCTTTACAACGAATCCCAGGGCCAGGCGATTTACCCGACTCCCATCGTGGGCGGGTTGGGCCTGCTGGAAGACGTGAACCGCCACGCCGCCGCCGGATTCGGCGGCGAGGGTCTGGTGGTGGCGTTGCTGGGCAGCGAAATCGGGCGTTACCGGGCCGCCGACCTGGCCGGCAGCGAGTACCTGGACCTGGTACACGGTTTGGTGCGGGGCCGGCCGGCCATAGACCTGCGGCGGGAGAAACAAGTCCAAGAGCTTTGCCGCCACGCCATCGCCGGGGGGATTGTGGCATCGGCCCATGACTGCGCCGACGGGGGGCTGGCGGTGGCCCTGGCCGAGAGCAGCATCCTGTGCGGCGTGGGATTCCAGGGCAACGACCTGATTGCCCGGTTGTCCACCAGTTGGGACGCAGCCCTGTTCGGGGAGCGGCAGTCGCGGATTGTGGTGTCGTTGGCCCCGGCCCAATGGCCGGAACTGGAACGGCTGGCGGCGCGAATGAGGGTAGCCGTCGCCCAGTTGGGAGTCACCGGCGGCGACAAATTCCAGATACCGGGCCACGTTGACCTCCCCCTGGACACCCTGGCCGACGCCTGGAACAACGGCTTGGAACGGGCGTTGGGCGGGTGACGGGGCGGGGATTTCTTGTTTTCCGGCCTTCGCTGGAATGACTGTGGTTAAACCGCTGATACGGGATTGCGCTTGGGGGTTGGTGACAGTTGGTTGTTGACAGGGTTGGTTGGGGGTAGGTGTAGAATGGGATATAACTCTCGCAGGAGAACCGAACCATGTACAAATCCATAGCCGAAGTCATAGCCGAATCGAAAGAAAAGGACGCCAACAATCGGGCAGAGTTAGAACCGTTGATCGGCGACTACTGCAACGCACTAAGGGCGTTCGTTGATACAGCCCTGGAGTGGCAAGGCGCAGCCGATGAAGCATTCGCCTTAGACCTCGACCAAATAGTCAGTGACTGGCTTGTAACGCGCGTTATCAGCCTGCAGTTGCTGACAACCAAAGCGCTAGAGACCGCGCGGGACATTGCGGGGTTGCTGCAAATAGGCGCTACAACGCCTGCATTAGTGAGTTGGAGGACTCTGTCAGAGACCAAAAATGCTGCGTCCATAATCTCCTTGGACGTTTCGGGGAAGGCGGGGTTTCTTTGGTTTCATTATGGATTTATAAATAGGGCCAAATTTTTGGAAAACGACGGAACTGCGCGCGAAGCCGTGGACATAGCGAAGAGCATTCTAGCCGAAGCGGGGTTCAAATACGACAGCAGTAAAAGAAACTCTTGGGCATTGGGTTTAGACGGCAAAACCTACTCCAACGCCGTGGACCGATGCGGGTACGTGTGGAAAAACAGGCCATACCCCATAGAGGTTGACGAAGAGATACGCTCTTTCCTAGAAACTGCCGAAGTGGACATGATTCGGCAATCCAACGCGGTGGCCCATCCCACAATGGATAGGAGCGCATTGAACTATGACCCGCACCCTCTGATGATAGCATCGCTCTTGGAACCCATGGGAGTAATGCTCGCTTACAAGGAAGCCGCCAGTGACTTGAAAGGATGGTTGTTAACCCCCACAGTAGGGGAACGATTCCTCCTATACCCCCCGAAATATACTCGGGCCCAGACTCTTAGTGCCATGGTGATGAAGTTGTATTTTCACTGCTCCGAGCTTTACCGCCAGCGATTTCTTGAAGGAATGAACCAGCAATAACTCTTTTGCGCGCTAGTAGCAGGCCGCAGTTTAGAGGGGTTGTTGGGCCGGGACAGGAGTTGAGTTGAAATAATTGGCAGGGTAAGGGCCAGGGGCGTGGCGGCGCGACAATACTGTTGCGAAGGTAGGGGACAATGGAATCTTATGCGCCCATCGTCGGAATGATAATGGTGTCCATCGGGTCGGTGATAATCCTAGCCGGGTTGGGTGGGCTGTTGTACGCCAACTGGCCCCGCGGTAAAGGTCGGGGCAAGGCCAATGCCGGGCCGTGCGGCGGAAGTCAGTAATGGACGGTTCACGGCGGGCAATCCGAAAATTGCCGACGGGAGGCCGGTATGGTCAACCATCCCAAGTCCATGTCCGTTCCCCGGTGCCACTACTGCGGGCGGTTGTTGGACTTCCAGCATGATTATTCCTGCATTTCCTGTTCCATGCAGACCTGCGACAATTGCAGCGTGGCTTGCCAAGAAGAGGATTGCGACTTAATCGCCTGCTCCTACTGCATGAGTCAACACGTGGAAGCCCATGAAATGGAATCCGCTAGTTATTGGTTCACCTTGCCAGTCCATTCGGCTACAATCCCTCCGTCCGAAGGATATTCGGACTTGAGAGCAACATTGCTCGGCAACCTAGCACCGTTGGGGAATAACTCAGTCATGTATGAAGATACCATTGCGCAAAGGTTAGCCCAGGAAGGGTTGCGCAATATCGAAAACGCTATCCTTAGATTGTTGAATGCTAACCCGTCGGGGTTGCGCAATGTTGACATTGCGAATATGTTAAACCTTCACTCCGAGATTCGAGGCCAACACAGAAACTACCTGACCCGTTCGGTTTTGGGCGGCTTGGAGGATCGTGGCTTGGTTGCCCAAGACCGGGAGACCAGCCTTTTCACCAGAGCGCAACCAGAGAATCGGACGCTTGACTAGGCACTGGGCCCCAAGCAATGACTGAAGCGCCGCTGCGGGTTATGTTTTTGACGCCTTATTTCCGGCCTTATTTGGGCGGGATTGAGCGGGCTATTGAGCAGTTGTCCTTCGGGTTGATGGAGTCGCCGTCGGTGGAGGCGGTGGGGGTGCTGACCACCAAGTACGCTTTTCCCCGAATCCCCCACCCGGAATGGGCGGACCGGGACGCTACGCCGGAGGGCATTTCCATCTATCGGCTGAAAGGGGTTCCCCAGCGGTCGCCGCCGGGGTACTCGGTGCCGCTGGTCTGGTTCTCTCCCAAGCAAGTCCGGCAGTACCTGGAGGAATTTCGGCCCAACGTGGTGCATTTCGTGGGGGACGGCTGGTTCTGGGGGCATTTCTGGAGCTGGTTCTGGTATCGGAAACGGGCGCGGTTCGTGTTCACCCCGTCCTACCACACCCTGCCCGTCCTGCGCTGGTGGCTGCGGCCCATCAACGCCTTCATCTGCAAGGGGATGGATTGGAACGTATCGCTGACCCAGCAGGAGGCCCGCCAAGTCCGCCGCGACTATTGGGCGTCGCCGGCCAAGCAGACGGTCATCGGCTGGGGAGCGTCGCCCTTCGCCAAATCCCGTCCCCCATCTGACGATGGGCCGGTCAACATTCTTTGCGTCGGGCGGTTGGGGGAACACAAGGGCCAGGGGTTTCTGCTGGAGGTTTACCGGGAGGCCCGCGCCCGGTTTGACGCCCCGGCGCGGCTGGTCCTGGTGGGGCGGGACGAGGGCGGCGAGGCGTCCCTGCGGGAGACGGTGGCGGCCCACGGGCTGGGCGACGAAGTGATTTTCACCGGCGAGTTGAGCGACCAGGGGCTGGCCGAGGAATACGCCGCCGCCGATTTGTTCGTCCTGTTTTCCCACTACGAAGCCTTTGGGCTGGTGTATTTCGAGGCCATGATTGGGGGCGTTCCGGTGCTGACCCACGACGTTGGGGCCAACGAGGAACTGCTGACCCGCGGGGCGGTGGTGACGCCGCGGTTTGACCGGGCAGCGGCGGCGGAGGCGCTGGTCAAGCTGGTCAACGAAGGGGATTCCCGCCGGGAGTTGGGCCGGGATGCCAAGGATTACGCAATGGGCGAATTTACCTGGTCGGCAGTAACGGAAAAATACCTGGAAATTTACCGGGAATCGCCGCCGGGGGGATAAACCCGCGGAACGGGAAACTCATCCTACCGTCTTAGCACCGTAGGATTTCTGGATTCCGGCCTTCGCCGGAATGACGGTGGGGGACGCCGGAATGACGGTTGAATCCCAAGAATCGCAGTTTTGCAATCGTCTCGGAAAGGGAAACGGGAAACTCATCCTACCGTCTTGGCACAGCGGGATTCCTGGATTCCGGCCTTCGCCGGAATGACGGTGGGGGACGCCGGAATGACGGTTGAATCCCAAGAATCGCAGTTTTGCAATCGTCTCGGAAAGGGAGGGGTCTGATGGAACGTCAATTATTGGAGGAAGGGGCGCGCCGGATTCTGTTGACCAACCTGCGGAAAGGGGTGGCCGACTGGAACGGCAAGGAATTCAGCTTTGTCGTGCCTTCGCTGCGGGGCTACCCTTTTCAGTGGTTCTGGGATTCGTGTTTTCACGCCATCGCCTTGACCCACCTGGACTTGGAGCAGGCGCGGGCGGAGTTGACCACGCTGATGAGCGGGGCGCTGCCCAACGGTTTCATGCCCCACATCATCTTTTGGGAGATGGACAAACAGCCCGACTTCCTGGCCCGCAACATCGTCGGCATGACCTCGCCCAATTACAGCGCGACGATTCAGCCGCCCATCATCGCCTACGCCGTGGAGCGGGTGTATCGCGCCACCGGGGACGAATCCTTCAAGGAAATGGCGTTGCCCATCCTGACCCGGTTCTATCGCTGGCTGCGGGAAAACCGGGACCCGGACGGCGACGGGCTGATTGCGGTTATCCAGCCGGAAGAGGCGGGCACCGACTGCTCTCCCAAGTACGACGAAATCCTGGGGTTAACGGAATTGTCCAACCAGGGGTTCATCGCCGCGTTGAGGGAAGTTTACGCCGCCTACGAACCGATGCGGGGGGATGACCGCCGGATTCTGGAGGCGGACATTTTTCACGTTGAGGACGTGCTGGTTAACTCGATTTACGCCTTCGGGATGCGGGCGTTGGTGCGGCTGCTGGGCGACGCGCCGGAAGCCGCCGAGTTCAGCCGGGAGGCGGACAAGACCAGGGATGCGCTGGTGGAAAAGTGCTGGGACGAAGAGGCCGGGGCCTTCTTTGACCTGTCCGGCGTGGCGGAAGAGCCGGTCAAGGTGGTTACAATCAGTTCGTTGATGCCGTTGATTCTCAGGGACCTGCCCCGCCCCATCGTGGAACGGCTGGTTAACCGCTGGGTCACTTCCGCCGATGACTTCTGGCTGCCCTACCCGCTGCCGTCGGTGCCGGCGTCGAGTCCCAAGTTCATGCCGGGCAACCCGCGGGGGTTCATCTGGCGGGGGCCAAGCTGGATTAACACCAACTGGTTCCTGTCCCACTCGCTGCGGGGACACGGCTACCCGGAGTTGGCCGATACCATCGTCGCCAAAAGCCACGAATGTATTGAAAAGTCCGGGTTCCGGGAGTATTACCACCCATACACGGCGGAGGGCCTGGGGGCCAGCGACTTCGGCTGGTCAACGCTGATATTGGATATGTAGGGTCAAGTCAAGGACGGAGTTACGCAGAATCGCGAATCAGCCCGTGCTTGGCCAGAATGGCGTCCACGAAGGGTTGAAGGACGGTTTCGGCGTGGTCAATCATCAGCCCTACAACCGCGTTTTCGTCGTCCTGGTCGTAAAAGACGGTGACTCCCCGGGCGATTTCCTCTCCTTCCCGGAAGGGCCGGGAGGTTTGGATGAACAGGGTGTCGGACACCAGATAAGAGACGCTGGCGGTTTCCAAAGGTTCCAAGGTTTGGTGATTTATTGCCGGTTCTGCCATGGTCTGCCCTCGTATTGCCTTGCCAATCTTCGGTCTTGGTACGATGTCAAATACAAGCGGGAAACGCCGGCGCCCGCGAAAACGACTTTAATCCACTGATTAACTTCCCTTACTCGCCCCACCAGAATTGTCCGCAATTCCCCATCAGCGGGGTTAGTCTCTTCCCAGATGTCCCAAGGGTCTTCGATGACTTGCATTATCCATTCCGGCAGCAGGTCGGCGTGTCGGACAGTTGCGCTGCCCCCATGCGCCGGAACTTTTGGCAAATTGTCAAATGCCCGCCGTAGTCGGATGTATTCATTGCTGGATTCCTGGCGAAACAAAACACTCTAAGCCTAACTTAAGATAAAAGGTTCCATCAACGTCAGGTTGCGGGCAGGGCTTCGGTGGGTTGTTGTTCGTCGGGGGTTTCTGCTACGAAACCGTTTTCGGATTCGGGGGAAGGGGACATTTCTTCCGTTGGCTCCGGGGTTTCTGACGCGGATGGGAGTTGTTGGTTTTGCCAGAGGGCGGCTACTACCTGCTGCACCAGTTCGTTGTCGCGGTTGAGGGTGAAGGTGCTGCGGCGGCGGTTGCGCCCGGTTTCCGGGTCTTTGTCGTTGTGGGCGCCGCGCTGGAAAACGCCGCCGGCGCCCAAGCTCCGCAGCAGGTTGGCAATGTAGGCGCGGGAGTGCATCGCCGCCCAATGCTGGAGGGCCTCTTCGTTCTCCGCGGCCAGGGCGTCCACCAGGGCCTGGTTGATTTCGTTGGCGAGGAAGTTAAAGGCGACGTGGCTGATGCCTTCCCGGTGTTCCAGGGTGTCGGCCATGATAATCAGGTCGCGCACCCGCTGGTGGTCCATGTCGTCGCCGGGGCCTGCGGGCAGTTCGATACCCTCGAGGCTGGCGGAGGGCAATTCCGGCAGTTCAATGGCTGGGGATTCCGGTTCGGCGGCGGGTTCCGGTTCGGACATTCCTCCCCGTTTAGAAGGCCGCCGGTGGCTCCGGTGACTCCGGTGGGACTTGGGTCGGGCGGCCGGCTCCGGCTGGGGAGCATCCTCGGCGGGTTGTTCCGGTTCGGCGGAGGTTATGGCCGGGGCGTGGTCGGGTTCGTCGTGGGTTTCCGGATGGGCCTCCGGCGGGTCGGGTTCGTCGGCCAGCAACACCCAGTCCACCAGCCCGACAGTGACCAAGCGGACGCTGCCTTCCTGGGCCGCCCGCAGCATCAACTTCTTGAAACCGGAAAAGCCTAACTTCTTTTCGTCGAAGTCGGGCATCCGGCGCATGACCCGCTGTTTCAGCGAGGTAAGCAGGGGGGTGCGCCCGGCCTGCCGCTCGGTGCGCACGATGTCCTCGATGGTGTGGATAACGTCGGCCAGGTTCTGGCGGGTCTGGCCGGCGGCGATGGGGCCGCGGTAAGGCCCGCGTTGGGCCGGAACCGGGGCGGGTTCGGGGCCGTGGTCGGAGTCAATGTCGGTGTCGTAAAGGATGAGGCCGTCCACCTGGTCGGCCAGGCGGCGGGAGGTGCTCCAGGAAACGCCGATGACGATGACCCGCTTGCCCATGCTGCGGAGGGCGTTGATGACGTGAATGAAGTCCGAATCGCCGGAAACCAGTACGTAGGTGCCGATGTTGGTGTAGGAGTGGGCGCACTCGATACAATCGGCGGTCATTTTAACGTCCACGCTGTTCTTGACGCGGGCGGTGCGGCCATAGTCGGAAGGCGACGCGCTGTAAGGCAGTCGGGTAGGCACGTACACGGGTTCAATGCCGGCGGCGTAGAGGGCCGGCGGGTCAATGGTGAACTGGCTGGCGCCGCGAAGTTCGGGGGCGCGGGTCACCCAGTCGGCGTAAGCCTTGGCCACCACCACCCGCCCGTAGTTGGAGACTTCTTCCTTGAGGGCGGACAGGTTGGGGTCGCGGTGTCCCCCGGCCAGGCTGATTTTGAAGTTTTCCCAGTCTATGAACAGGGCTACGTCGTCGTTGAAATGTGCGGTAGATTCCATTTGGCGGGAAATTTCCCAATCCCCTTAACAATAGATATGTGCCAGTGTATTCCCCGGCCCGGAATTGCGTCAAGGAAGGGGGCGACACTGTTGGGATGATTGGGGTCTGGTTGTCGGTGGTCGGATTGACCGCCAGGCTCTAAAGCAAATGTTGAAATGATGGTTAATTTCCCCGTTCGCCCTGAGCTTGTCGAAGGGCCGCCCGTTCATGGTTCGACAAGCTCACCACGAACGTACTCCCGGTTTACCCACCAGCCCAAAGTTGATTGACCACTAGCCACTGGCGTTTGGCAACTGCTATGATTCTGTTCAGTCCAAGAATGGTTTTGCCAGTTTGCCGCCGTTAATCAACCGGCCCTGCCTTTTCGCCCTCCCCCTGCTGGTATCGTTGGCGCTGGCCTCCGTCGGCGTGGCCGAAGCCAACGGGCGGGCAACCTTGCTGTTGTCACAGGCGCAAGGCCCTTACATTATAGACGTGAGCATCCTGCCGGCGGAGGCGGTGGTCAGCAACACGCATTTGAGCATCCTGCTGCGTTCTCTGGAAGGGGAGGATGTCTTGACCCGGGCGCGGGTGGAGATTTCGGCCACCGGCCCGACGGGTTCCAGCGACTTGGGGCCTATACCCGCTCCCAACGACGTGGCTCCCCAGTTTTATGAGGCCACCATTCCCTTCGACCTGGAAGGCGATTGGGAGGTAAAGATAGCTGTCAATTCGGCACTGGGGCCGGAAACCTTGCTGGTTCCCATGTACGTGAACCCCGCCAGCGACAGCATCAACTGGATTTTGCTGGCTGCGTTGGGGGTGATGATAATAGCCGTCGGCGTCTGGACTTGGGATAGAGTCGCCGGACGTTCCCCCAAAAGAAGGCGGGCCTAACCAGTGGTTGGTGATTAGTTGTCGGTGTCCAGCGAAAATCCACTAGCCAATAGCCACTATCCGCCGGCAGTCGGTTGGGGGTACGTGGCGCGCTGCTGGTTGATTGCCGTTGCGCTGCTGGGGCTGCTGCTGCCCGGCGTTGGCCCGCTGGTGGACCACCACTTCGTCGAAAGACATTACCACCACGGCCACTTATTCCTGGGACAAGGCGGCCAGAGACAGGTTGACCACGTTCACAACTACGGGTTGGCCCACCGGCACCCGGCGGCCCTCCCCGGCGGGGTTGCCTACCCCGGCGGCGAGGACGTGGTGTTTCTGTCCTCTGCCGATGCGGCTGGCGCCGGGCCGGTGTTTCTGCCGGGCCTGTCCATGAACCTGGATGGGGTCTTTGACGCCGGCGGCGGGCCGTTGCTGCTGCACTTCTCCGCCGAAAACCTGCTGCCCCCTGAAGGGTTGGTGGGTCTCCCCAAGAAACCGCCGAGAGGGTAGGGGCGGCCCTTGTGGTTGCCCGATGCGGGCGGGTACAAGACCCGCCCGTGCATCCCCAAAACGGATTTTTGGAGGGACTACCCTTGCGAAAGAATAGTTTATGGCTGCTGGCCGGCCCTTCGGCTGCGCTCAGGACAGGCCTGTTGTTGCTGTCCGGGCTGGCCGCGCTGACATTGGCCTGCGCCAGTCCCGAGGCGCAGGAAGTTGAGATCCCGGTGGTTTTTGAGAACGGGGCGCTTTCCCCGGAGACGATTCGGGTTACCCAGGACGACTTGATAACCCTGAAGGTGCAAAGCGACGCCGCCGGCACGCTGCATCTGCACGGGTATGACCTCTCCCAGGACGTTGCGCCCGGCGAAACTGCCGATTTCATGTTTGCCGCCGACGCCACCGGGCGTTACAAGGTGGCGTTCCACTACCCGGGGGCTGGTGGAGCCGGCCATCACGGCACGGGCGGGAGTTCCGGGGGCGGAGGCCACAGCCCGGCGGAGTCGGAAATTCCCATGAACATTGACATTGGGGTTGAACCGGACAAGCTGGGCGGCGTCAACGTGGAAATCATCACCGACGGGTTCCGGTTTGCGCCGGAAGAGGTCAACCAGGAAAATACGCCGGGGGCGGGTCATGCGCATATATACGTTGACGGTGTAAAACTCAACCGGGTTTATGGCCAGCATTACCACCTGGAAGGGTTGGAGTTGGGGCCTCGGGAAATCAGCGTCGTCCTGAACGATAATCAGCACGGCGAGTTGATGATGGACGGCCAGCCCCTGGAAGCCAAAACCACCTTTCAGGCGGTAGAGTTGGGATACATGGTAAATCCCGACCCGCAGCCGGTGGAGGCGAAGTCGGCCATGTCCTTGGAAGTGATGGCCCACCCGGATGCCTTGGGCGGCTACAATCTGCAAGTGATTCCCGCCGGGTTCCGGTTCGCCGGGAGCAAGGCGGGGGCTGCCCACGTTGCCGGGGAAGGTCACGCCTACGTCAGCATTGACGGGGAGCATCACCGCCGGCTTTATAGCGACTGGCTGAAAATGCCGGCGTTGGAGCCGGGGATGCGGGAAATTACCGTCGCCCTGGCCAACAACGCTTACCAGCCGTACCATTGGCAGGGCCGTCCGGTGGCGGCGACGATTACCGTCCACGCGGAACCGCCGGCGGAGGACACGGGGGGCCATGACCACGGGGGCAGTTCTTCGGGGCAGGAAACGGAGGTTGACGTTGGGTATCTGGAAGTTTTGCCGCGTTGATGGGTGTTGTGAAAGTCCTTCCTTCGCTCCTTAGCCAACAGGGCGCCACCTACATCCCTTCGGCTTGGCTCAGGGCAGGCTCTAACCCTCCCCCTAGTAGGGGGAGGGGATTTATCACGCACCCTCCAAGGGTGATGGTTGTGGATTCCCGCGAAAGCGGGAATGACGGTAGAGGGCGGGAATGGCGAAATATGAAAGCGATGACACCGCCTGCTAGGGGGTGTCGTCACATTGACCGTCATACCGGCGTAGGCCGGTATCCAGGATTCCTTGCCCACACGGAGGTTGTCGTATGCTTGGGATTTCTGGATTCCGGCTTTCGCCGGAATGACGGTAGAGGGCGGGAATGACGAATCATGAAATTAACGACACCGCCGGCCAACTTCAGACGGCGGGGTTCCCCAATGGTAACGGGGTAAACGGGTGATATGGACAAGCTGAAACCGGCGCTGTTGTTGGCGTCCGCCGTGGTTGCCTTGGGGGTTGGGCCGGCCTATGCCCACGGCATTGGAGACCGTTATGATTTGCCGCTGCCGTTGAGTTTCTTCGTCGTGGGCGGAGCGGCGGCGGTGGTCTTGTCCTTCGTCCTGGTGGGGCTGGTGGTCAGGGGCGAGTCGCGGGCGGTGGGCTACCCGCGGTTCAACCTCTTCCGTTATTCCTGGATCGAGTTTGTCCTCAGCGGGCCGTTCCTCTGGCCGTTGAAGATTCTGGGGGTCTTTCTGCTGTGGCTGGTTATCGCTACAGCATTAACCGGGACTGACAGGCCGGCGGGCAATTTCAGCCCCACCTTTATCTGGGTGGTCTGGTGGGTAGGCCTGGGGTTTTTCGTTGCGCTGTTCGGCAACCTTTGGGCGGTGGTCAACCCGTGGAAAACGCTGTTTACCTGGGCCGAAGGGATGTACCGTTGGGCTTTCCCGGACAAGCAGTTCGGGTTGGGTCGGGAAATGCCGGCCCATTGGGGAATCTGGCCGGCGGCAATCCTGTTTTTCTGCTTTGCCTGGGTGGAAAACTCGGAAATAAACAACCCGCGGGATTTGGGCTGGTTCGCGGTGGGGTACAGCGTCATAACCTGGGCGGGAATGTTTATCTTCGGGAAACAGGAATGGCTGAGGCGGGGAGAAGTTTTTTCGCTGGTGTTCGGGCTGTTTGCCAGGTTCTCGGTGACGGAGGTTCGGGTTCCGTCGGCGGGGGACTGCCGGGAATGTTCGTCGCCCGATTGCCGCAACGAGGACGGGGATTGCGTTGACTGTTACGAATGTTTTGAGTACGCCGAAAGACGGGAGTTCAACCTGCGCCCCTTGGGGGTGGGCCTGGGCAACGCCGAGGCGATTGACAAGAGCTACGTTGCCCTGGTGATTATGCTGCTGGCGTCGGTCACTTTTGACGGATTCAGCGCGACGCCGGAATGGTTCCACGTGCAGAGCTTTTTCATAACGCAGTTCCCGGAGTTGACCAACAGGTATCTTAACGGGATAACCATTGCCAACACCCTGGGGCTGATTGGGTTTCCGCTGGCGTTTCTGGGGCTGTACGGGGCGTTCTGCTGGTTGATGTATCGGATGGCGGGGGAACGGCCACCGGCGACGGGCGCGCTCATGGCAGGCTTTGTTTTGTCGCTGATTCCCATAGCATTGGCGTATCATTACGCCCATTACCTCGGCTATTTGCTGATACAGGGGCAGTTGATAATAACGCTGGCGTCGGACCCTTTCGGGTACGGGTGGGACTTGTTCGGCACGGCGGACTACACCATCAACATCCGGGTGGTCACGGCCAGGTTCATCTGGGTGTTTTCGGTCCTGGCGATTGTGGCCGGGCATATCGTAGCGGTTTACCTGGCCCACATTCGCGCCATGCGATACTATCCCAGCCGGGCGCTGGTGTTGAAGAGCCAACTGCCGATGCTGGGGTTGATGGCTCTTTACACCGTGGTAAGCCTTTGGATTATTTCCCGGCCCATCACCGAGTAGGGGTCGGGTTGATTGGGGGTTAGGGACTTGGATTCCCGCTTTCGCGGGAATGACGGTTGGGGGCGCGGGAATTGACGGTTGGGAGGGGAAGTGAAGGTTGAAGAACAGGAGCAGATTCAAGGAGGGGGAAGATGGTTCAACGGAAGGGCAGGTTGGAAGGGAAGGTGGCGATTATTACCGGGGCCGGTTCCAGCGGGCCGGGAGTGGGCAATGGCAAGGCGGCGGCGGTCTTGTTCGCGCGGGAAGGGGCCAAAGTCCTGCTGGTGGACGCCGTGGCGGAACGGGCCGAGGAAACCCTGGCGATGATTGAGTCGGAAGGCGGCGATGCGTCGGTTTTCCAGGCCAACGTGATTAACGCCGAGGAATGTCGCTTGATGGTGGATACCTGTATGGAGCGGTACGGCCGGCTGGACATTCTGGACAACAACGTGGGCATTTCCCGGCGGGGCACCGTGGTGGAAATCAGCGAGGAAGATTGGGACTACGTGATGGCGGTCAACGTCAAGAGCATCGTCCTTTGCAGCAAGTACGCCATTCCCCGGATGATTGAAAGCGGCGACGGCGGCTGCATCATCAATATCTCCTCCATAGCCGGGTTGCGCGCCCACAGCAGTACGCCCTACACGGCCTCCAAAGCGGCGGTAATCGGGCTGACCATGACAATGGCCGCCGACCACGGCCCGGAGGGTATCCGGGTCAACTGCATCGCGCCGGGGCTGGTCTATTCGCCGATGGTTGCGCCGCGGATGGACGACGACCTGCGCCAGATACGGCAGAACGCCGCGCCGCTGCGCACCGAGGGCGATTCCTGGGATATTGGCTATGCGGCCCTGTACCTGGCCAGCGACGAGGCCCGCTGGGTCAACGGGGTTACGCTGCCGGTGGACGCAGGATTGACCGCCCTATCGCCAGTGACCTATCAGACCTTGGCCCAGCAGCAGTACCAGCGGATGGGCTAGGGCGTGTCGTCATATTCCAACTCCATACCGGCGCAGGCCGGTATCCAGGAAACCTTGCCTTCCAGTATGGTGTTCGGGGCTGGGACTTTCTGGATTCCGGATTTCGCCGGAATGACGATACACCCTGCCCCAAGTCATCAACCCCAATGAGTTGCGCTGCTAGACAATAGCCACCAGTTCAATATCGAAGGTCAGGGCTTTGCCGGCCAGGGGATGGTTGGCGTCCATCTTGACCTTTTCGTCGTCTATCGCCGTAACGGTTACTTCAATAAGGCGGCCGCTGGAATGACGGCTTTGCAGGCGCAGCCCGATTTCCAGGGGCATATCCGGGGGCAGTTCCGAGCGGTCAACGTCGAAAACGCCGTCGGGTTGGTGGGGGCCGTAAGCCTGCTCCACCGGGATGTTGACCGTCTTGGTCTGGCCGATTTCCATGCCCTCGACGCCGTTCTCAAAGCCGGGAATGACCTGGCCATCGCCGACGGTAAATTCCAAGGGTTCGCCCCCTTGGGATGAGTCGAAGACGGTGCCGTCGTCCAGCTTGCCGGTGTAGTGGACCTGGACCTTGTTTCCCTTTTGGGCGGTGGGCATAGTTGACTCCTTTTATTTGCCGGGGATTATACCCTACCGGCGGCAGGGACGCCCGGCGTGGCGCCGTCATTCCCGCCAATCAGCAAGGCCAGACGCAAGGCAACGTCCTTGAGGGCAAGAAATTCTGGATACCGGCCTTCGCCGGTATGACGGTTATTCGGGTGAAAAACCTGTTTCGAGGAGGACAAGCAATGAGACTGGCCGGCAAGGTGGCGATTATAAGCGGCGGGGCGCGGGGCGTCGGCGGCGACGTTCCCGGCATGGGGGCGGTGGAGGCCCGGTTGTTCGCGCAGGAAGGGGCCAGGGTGGTTATCGGCGACATCCTGGAGGAAGAGGGGCGGATGCTGGCGGCGCAGATTGTTGACGCCGGCGGCGAGGCCGTCTTCGTTCACCTGGACGTGACCAGGGAAGAGCAGTGGGGGGCAGCGGTGGCAACGGCGGTCAGGGAGTTCGGCGGGGTAAGCGTCCTGGTGAACAACGCCGGCGTCAGCGGCCGGGGAATGGTGGAGGACACCACCGTTGAGGAATGGAATCGGGTCATGGACATCAACGCCAAAGGGGTGTTTCTGGGAACCAAAGCCGTGATTCCGGCCATGCGGCAGGGCGGCGGCGGTTCGATAGTCAACATTTCATCACAATTGGGGTTGGTGGGGACGGACAACAGCAGCCCGCAGTACCAAGCATCCAAGGGAGCCGTGCGGCTGCTTACCAAATCCACCGCCATCCAGTACGCCAAGGACGGCATTCGGGCCAACTCGGTGCATCCGGGGCCGATAATCACGCCGATGACCGAAGAGGGCCGGGCCAACCCGGAACGGCGGCAACTGCTGGTTTCCCGGACGCCCTTGGGCCGGTACGGGCGTCCCGAAGAGGTGGCCTACGGAGTGCTGTTCCTGGCCTCGGACGAATCTTCCTTTATGACCGGCAGCGAGTTGGTAATTGACGGCGGTTGGACGGCCCAATGACCATACGATAAAGAGACAACCTGGGGGCGTTGCTCAAACGGTTGGCGCGCCTAAACCGCCGGAATCGGCCGGCTGGGCCTCGTCTTCGCCAGGCCAGGGGGGAATGGTTACGCAGAGGAACCGGAGCGGCCCCTCGGCGTTGGCGGCGAACTGGAACCGCCAGCCGGTAGGAATCGCCAAGACATCGCCGGGGGCAACGTCCGCCGGCGGTGTTTGGTCAGGGTCGGCGTCGGGGGGACAGCGCCAGACCTGGCCGCTACCATCCAGGATGTACCAGATTTCCTCAACGGTGCGGTGCCAGACCGGGCGGGAAACCTGGCCGGCGGGCAGGGTAACTTCAACTGCGCTGGCTTGCTGGGCCAGGTGGCGGTGGTCAATGAGGAAACGGATTTCGGAGCCGTCGGGGGCGGTGGTATCGGGGTTGGGTTGGCGGCGTCCCAGGGACGGTATGGATTCAGGCATGGGGTTAACAACTCCGGTTATTGCAACAACCTTGGTAGGTTCCGGTTTCCCTGCCGCACATGGAGGATTTCGACCCCTTCGGCAGTGGGACGGTAGAAAATGATATATCGGCTGCCGGGCACCGGGAAGCTGCGTACCTACGGGGCAAGGTCCGGTATGGATACGTCCATGAATCCAATCCTAGCCCTTGGTGACAATTGCCGCAAGGGGGCGGGTGTCAAGGGTTCAATCGCTGCTGACGTTGCTTTGGAGCAGGTTTTCGTAACCGGGCACTCCGCGGGCGTGGACTTCCGGGAAACGGTCAATCAGTTCGACCAAAGATTGCATTTGAGGGCTAATCCGACCGATTACTTCCAGAATTTCCCGGTGGGTGTCTGGCAAATCTTCCCAGTACCAAATGGGTTCATGGTGGGAAATCCGGTTACGCAAGTGCCGGAATTTGTTCAACTTTTTTGATAAGACCCTCCGCGTCCGCTGTTGATGAGGCACATTGGGAAAAACGTCTCTAAGCAATCGAGGCCACAATGTACCATTATAACTACTGTGGAATAGGTGGGTCCAAAAACCGAAGTTGAGACTGGCTACAATTTGCCCAGGGTTGGCAACTTTATTGTTGTCTGCCAAGCGTTGCCTCACATCCAATAACTGTTGCGACCCATTACCTACCGCTATGGAGTCGAACCAATCTTCATTGCCTTGAAATCTGGTTATGGACCGATGAAGGCTATTGCGCAAAGAGACTTCCAATCCGTTCAAGGCAGGATAAAAGCTCTCACTCAATGCCGTATTCCAGAGATAGCGGGCGACAATGGTTGGCTCCGGGGCATTGTCCTAGCGGCATGGCATTAGCCGCGCCTCGGAGAGAATGTCGGAAATTTCCGCGAAAAAACTATTGGACAGGGGACTCCCAACACGCGCTGGGGTTAGAACAAGTTGAGGCGGAAGCATACCAGGGCGATGGAGTCTCGCAGCATGGTTGCGCTCTTGCTGTACCCCTTGGTCTTGCGCTGCAACCGTTTCAACTGGTCCCGCAATCTGGAATGCAGCCCCTCATTCCAGTTCACCGCGCCGCCCTTGCCCACCACGTGCCGATTGGCCGGCAGCCATTCATACACCCGGTAGGCATCGCTGCGGTACACCTTCGCCTCCGGCAGGCGGTCGTACAATCGCAGAAAGGTCGCCTCGTCCCGGCCTCCCACCTCGAAGTCCACCCACCGGCTTCCATCTTCTTCCTCAATCACCGCCGTCCAGACCCACGCCTCCCGGCGCTTCCCCTTCCGCCGGTCTCCCACGTAGCTCCACATCTCATCCAGGGCGATGACCCGGGCGGGCTGCCGTCGTTGCTCCCCGCGCCGCCGGGTCTCCTGGGTCATCAACTCCTGGGACTGCCGGGCTTTTTTTGACCCAGGAATAGACGGTTTCCGGCAAAATCCACAGGATGCGTCCGATGGACGCCAAGCTGGACCCTTCGGCGTACATATCCAGGGCCTGGGTCTTGACGGCTTCGGAGTAATAGTGACGGTTGCCCTCCGGGGTGAAGCGGTAGTGACAATCGCGGCAGCGGTAGGTCTGCTTGCCCCGGGAATGGCCGTCCTTGGGGGTCCAGTTGGAACCGCAATGGGGGCAACGCCGGTCATGGTGATAAGCGCGGTGTTGGGCCATGATTCCCTCCGGCAAACCAGGATACCACCCTAATTTTACATAACCAGCGCGTGTTGGGAATACCCGCCGTCATTGACACTCGCCCCACCCTGCAATAATATAAAACCTACGCCCCCGGTCTTTCCCCCGGCGTCTCCCACTTTCCATCCCTGGTTCGTCGTGCAACGCTATGGACTCTATTTTCGATAAACTTGTCCCCATCGTCCGCCGCTACGAAGAAATCGAGGACAGCATGGGCCGGCCCGAAGTCGCCGTTAACTTCGAGCAGGTGCAGACCCTCGCCCGTGAGCGCGCCGGACTGGAAGACCTGGTGGAAATCAGCCGCCAGCACCGCCAGCTGGCCGGCGACCAGGCCGACTTGCGTTCCCTGGTGGAAGAAGGCGGCGACCCCGAGTTGGTTCAAATGGCCCGCGACGAACTGGAAGGCGTGGAAAGCCGTCTCGACGCCCTGGCCCAGTCTCTCCGCTTTGCCCTGCTGCCCAAAGACCCCAACGACGACCGCGACGTTATCGTTGAAATCCGGGCCGGAACCGGCGGCCAGGAAGCCAGCCTCTTCGCCGCCGACCTGTACCGCCTCTACGCCCGCTACGCCCAGTTGCAGCACTGGCAGGTGGAAGTCATGGACTCCAACCCCTCCGACCTGGGCGGACTCAACAAGATTGTCTTTGAGATTCAGGGCCGCGGCGCTTTCAGCCGCCTCAAGTATGAACGGGGCGTCCACCGCGTCCAGCGCGTCCCCGACACCGAAGCCCAGGGCCGCATCCATACCTCCACCGCCACCGTCGCCGTCCTCCCGGAAGCCGACGAAGTGGAAGTCAAGATTAACCCCGACGACCTTCGCATTGACATTTTCCACGCCGGCGGACACGGCGGCCAGAACGTCAACAAGGTGGCCACCGCCGTCCGCATCGTGTACGAACCCACCGGCCTGGTGGTGGTCTGCCAGGATGAACGCTCCCAGCACAAGAACAAGCAGAAGGCTATGGCGATGCTGCGCGCCCGTCTCTTCGAGGCCGAACAGGAACGCCACGACGCCGAAATCAGCCGCGACCGCAAGTCCCAGGTGGGCAGCGCCGAGCGTTCCGAAAAAATCCGCACTTACAACTACCCCCAGGACCGCATCACCGACCACCGCATTTCCTCCAGTTTCCACCCCGTCCAGCGGGTGATGGACGGCGACTTGGACGACATCATCAACTCCCTGGTGTCCCACGAACAAGCCCAACATCTTGATGAGGCTGGAACTTAGCAACAATTTGAGAAGAATTACCGTGAGAGGATTAGATGGCGATTGATTGGGAGGAGATAAAAACTGATTCCCAGATGGCACAAAAGGGGTATCAGGGGATAGGTGGTTCTGGAGAAACGTACAGTGTCTGGTGTGGGACAGCGTTCCTAAATGCCGATACGGCGGTCCAATGTTGGGTCGCTCAGGGCTGGCCAGAATACGATTCGGATAGTCTGCCACTGTTCGAATCTTACGAGGATGCGGTCACGCTGTGCGAGCAGTGGGAGGAAATCAAGTTGGACGCCGAAGCGCGTGCTAGGGCAGCCTTTACGGGTGTCAGGGCGGGGCAGGGCTGATGCGACCAGCCCTTGATCCAGTTAAGATGCACAGCAACCGCGTGAACGGATACTAACCCCGCCCATGCCCTCACTGCGCCAGGTCATCCAGCGCACCCATCAAACCCTGGAATCCGGCGGCATCCCCGACGCCCGGCTGGAAGCCGAGGTTATGACCATGAACGTCATGCGGATGCCCCGCCAGGACCTTTTCGCCCAGCAGGAAACCGAAGTCGGCCCCCAACAAGAGGAACAGTTAGACGCGATTATCCAACGCCGCCTGGCCCGCGAACCACTGGCCTACATCCTGGGATACAAGGAATTTTACGGCGTCAACTTGCTGGTCAACCCGGACGTGCTGATACCCCGCCCGGAAACCGAGTCCCTGGTGGAACACGCCCTTTTCATGGCTCTGATGGGCATGGAAACCGCCGACCTGGTTATCGCCGACGTTGGCGCCGGAACCGGGGCCGTCGCGGTCAACCTGGCCATCCACTTGGCGGCAGCCCGCATTTACGCCGTGGACATCGCCGACCCGGTGCTGGACGTTGCCAGCTACAACATCCGCGCCCACAACGTCGCCGACCGGGTGACCCTGCTCAAAGGCGACCTGCTGGAA
This sequence comes from Dehalococcoidia bacterium, assembly GCA_963665735.1. Lineage (GTDB taxonomy): Bacteria > Chloroflexota > Dehalococcoidia > Lucifugimonadales > UBA3495 > CATOSK01. The sequence continues at coordinate 3,590,071 of OY762444.1, forward strand.
CCCTTGCCGGAGCCGGTGGACTTGATTGTAGCCAACCTGCCCTACATTCCCACCGACCGCATCCCCACCTTGCAGCCCGAAGTCCAACAAGAACCGGCCCTGGCCCTGGACGGCGGCCCCGACGGTCTGGACTTGATTAACCGGCTGCTCCGCCAGGCGTCGGAAAACCGCCTGAAAGACCACGGCATCATCCTGCTGGAAATGGACCCGGAGCAGGTGGCCCCGGTCACCGCCTTGGCCCAAACCCTGTTCCCCAACGCCGAAATCACCGTCGAAAAAGACCTGTCCGGCCTGGACCGGATGCTGGTAATCAACCTCTCCCCCGAAGCCTACTTATGACCCACTTGGAACAGTCCCTTCCCGCGCCGGGGTATAGGTTGGAGGGTGTGCTGCAAATCCCCTCCCCCTACGAGGGGGAGGGTCAGGGTGGGGGTGGTATCCTGCTGGGAAAGGCGCGTCAAAGGGACTTTCAACTCACTCCCGAAACGCCGACTCAAAAAACACCCGCCCCCAACCCGTCATTCCGGCGAAGGCCGGAATCCAGAAACCCCCCAATCCCGTTCATGGTGAGCCTGTCGAACCACCCCAACCCGTCATTCCCGCCCCCAACCCGTCATTCCGGCGAAGGCCGGAATCCAGAAATGCCAAGGAAACGCGAACGCTCTGCAAAGCGGAAACTCCCGGCCCCAAACCCGTCATTCCGGCGAAGGCCGGAATCCAGGAATGCCACGCCAATGCTAACGTCCTGCAAAGCAGAAACACCCGGCCCCAACCTGTCATTCCGGCGAAAGCCGGAATCCAGAAATGCCAAGGAAACGCCAACCTTCTGCAAATCAGAAACTCCCGCCCCCAACCCGTCATTCCGGCGAAGGCCGGAATCCAGGAGGCCAAGGAAACGCCAATGCTCCGCAAATCAAGGATTCCTGGGCGACAGCTACCGAATCCGCCGGCCCCGGTATATCGCCGTCGTGGAACCGTCGGCCCAGAAAGCCGAAACCACTTCCAACTCTCCGCCCTTGCCTGCAAAGCGGGAATCCAGCCCCGCCGTCGCCAACCAATCCCCTTCCACCTGCGCCGAACCCGCCGGGCAAATCATCCACCGCGGACGTTCCACCCGGAACTGCAACGCCGAACCGTGAGGCTGGAGGTTATAGCCCCAGTACCGTTCAGCCACGAAAGCCGCCGCCGAACCCGGCTCCGGGTACGCCGTCTCCCCCAAGTCGCCGACTTCCAACCGCCCTATGCCTTCCCCTGCTCCCCAACTATACGCGACGGCTTCGGGTTTCTCCGTAAATTCCCCTTCCCGTCGCGGGGGATGGTTAAGATGGGGGTGTCCGCCATGCCGCCCCGTCGTTTCCCACCGAATCGGCGCCGCCACCGCCGGCTCGTGGTACAAGCGGCGCGTCCCCCAGGCCACCAGCCGGCCGGGAACCATCTGGCGCAGGAACACCACCCCCGGCTGACTGTCCTCAACATCGGGCCGCCGCACGTAAAACCGGATGTTGACCTGGGGATGGCTGCCCCCGAAAGGCAGGGGTATTCCCAGGATTCGGGTGTCTCGGAAAAGCAGCCCCACCACGCTGACCAGGCATCGCCCCCGCCACAAGTCCAAAACCAAACCCGGAGGCGCCCGCTCCCGCAGCGCCGCCGGGTCTATCTCAAAAGTCACCGCCGCCAGATTGCGCCACTGCCCGGCAATGAATGGCCCGGAAAGCGCCGCCATAAACTTACGCAATCCAACCAATGGTTCCGGCACCCCAACCCGTCATTCCGGCGCAGGCCGGAATCCAGAAATCATTGGCTCAAAACAGGCCGGGCCTGCAAGAATCCCCTCCCCCTGGACAGGGGCAGGGTAGAGCCTGCCCTGAGCACATCCGAAGGGGTGGGAATCGGCGTATCCCTAAGCGTACTTCCCGGTAATCTGGGGTGTGGTCCCTTCCAACCCCTGCTCCATCCGGTCCAGCCGCGTCTCCCGGGCCCAGGTGCGCTTCAGGTCATCCCGCACGTTGAAACTCAGCGTACCCAAACCCTCAACGCTCAGGGTAATTTCATCCCCGTCCTGGAAGGCGCTCAACCCCCGGTGGTTGGTGCCGGTAGCCACCACGTCGCCGGGGTGCAGCGTGTGAATGGAGGAAATCCACTCTACCACCCGCGGGATGTGGTGGGCCATGTCGTTGGTGTTGAAGTTCTGTTTCAAGTCGCCGTTCACCGACAACTGGATTTGCAGGTTCATCGGGTCGGCAACTTCGTCGGCGGTCACCAGCCACGGCCCCATCGGCGCGAAGGTGTCCCGCGACTTCATTTGGTAGAAGGTGTTGCCGGCCGGCGGCAGTCCCCGCGCCGACCCGTCAATGAAGTTCAGGTAGCCGAAGATGTAGTCGTAGGCGTCTTCGGCCTTGACCTGGTTGGCCGTCTTGCTGATGACGAAGGCCAACTCCGCCTCTCCCTCGAAGATGGTGGCCGGCACGTCGGGCAGAATCATGGTGTCGCCGCTGCCGATGACGGCGTTCCCGGACTTGTGGAAGGCGTTGATAGGGGCCGGTTCGTCCCTGGTGCCGTCCTCCATGTAGTTGACCGCCATCGCCACGATGTTGTTGGGCCGGGGCGCCGGCGACCGGAACCGCACCTGGCCGATGGGCGTCCCTTCCCTTTCGTTGACCACCTCTTCCAATCGGCTGCGGCGCGCGCCGAAGTCCTCAATCAAGTGGTTCAGCAAGTCCTGGGGCGACGTATGGGGCAAGTCTGCCACGGCGTCGCTCACGTCCACCACCGAATCCCCCTTGACCACGCCCAGCTTGAAATCGTCAATAAATGCCAGTTTCACGACTGCAACTCCTTGTCATCTTCTTGATGGGTTCTAAGGAAAAAGGTGGTAGGGATTACATCCCCACCACCCGCCGGATTCGATAACCCTAAACTACTAGTAGCGCACTCGTTTCAACCGATGACTGGTGAAGGATGTATCGTCATTCCGGCGAAAGCCGGAATCCAGAAAAGCCGAGCAAGAAACAACCTACTTGTCGGCAAGGAATCCTGGATACCGGCCTGCGCCGGTATGACGGGTTTGCCGAGTTAGTCATCAATGCAACGGTGACGGACTACTAGTTGGGCGTGACGGCCACGGTGCGGACTTCGCCGAATTCCTTCTTCAGCTTGGTCCAGGAATCGCCGCCGTCCTCGCTGATATAGACGTACCCGTAGAGGCTGGCCGCAGCGATGACGTTGGGCCGTTCCGGGTGTGAGCCGAACCAGTAAACCACCGAGTTGGGTTCCACCGGCAGCGGCGCCGCGTCCCAGCTGCGCCCGGCGTCCTTGGTGCGCCGGATGGCCCCGGTCACGCCGGGAATGAAGTCGCCGTTGCCCACGAACATGGTGTCCGGGTCATCGTGCTTGATGACCATGCCCCGGCAGTAGGAACGGGAATCGCCCTCGTTGAACTTGGGGAACTCGTGGTAATCCCAGCTTTCCCCTTCGTCGGTGCTGGTGGCAATCCCGAAGGGACTGGTCACGTAAACCGAAGTCTGGCGCCCCGGCTTGATAGCCATCCCATGAACGTCGCCGTGGAAGGGGTCGGGCCCCAGGTCGGGCAGGTGCACCCACGAATCGCCCCCGTCCAGGCTCTTGTAAACGCCGTCAACCTCGATGCCGGCCCAGATAGTCCGGTGGTCGCGCGGGTCAACAATCACGTTGGTGGTGCGGGGAATCCCCACCGGGCAAGGGATGGTTACGCCGATGTCCAGGTGTTCCCACGACTTGCCGCCGTCCCGGGAACGGTAGGCGTCGGGCCGCGCCCCCACGAAGATGGTGTCCGAGTCATCCGGGTCCACCGTCACCGACCAGGTTTGGATGTTGTCGTCCAGCGGCGACTCGATATGTTCCCAGTTGGCCCCGTTGTTATCGCTGCGGAAAATCCCCACGTCGGAGCCGGCGATAACCCGGTGCGGGTCGCTGGGGTAAACCGTCAGCGCCCGGACGTTGCACTCCGAAGGCATCGGGTCGCGCACCCGGTTCCAGGTCTCCCCCCCGTCGGGGCTGAAGGACAGGCCGCCGCCGACGCTGCCCACGAAAACCGTATAATCTTTCGCCATTGGTGCATCCTCCTCTTGATAGACTTTCTGCCCAATTGCCGGTATGGGCTAATAATATCCCCAACCGTTATGAAAAGCTACCGCCCCCGCCCAACCCGCCGGACGGTTGCAAAGTCGGTAGGAACAGCGTTGGGAGGGGGTTCAATAGTCCCTTCCCCCTTGACGGGGGAAGGTTAGGATGGGGGTGACCGCCACGTCGGGGGAATGTATCGCAACCCTGGACGCCTCCCCATCGTTGGGACATGGACTTTGCAATCGTCCTGCCCAACCCGTCCAGCTCGCGCTATCCAACCCGTCATCCCGGCTAAAGCCGGAATCCAGAAGGGGATGAAGAAAGTATCTCAAAAATCCCTTCCCCCTTGACGGGGGAAGGTTAGGATGGGGGTGAAAACTTTGTCGTAGGACACCCCCCTAAACCGAAACCGGCGGCAGCCCCGCCTCTTCCCGCACATCGTTGATTATCTCCGCCACCCGCTGCCGGAAAGGAGCGTACTCAATCTCAAACTCATCCAGCAGGCGGCTGTTGTCCACCAGGTAGTTGCCCGACTGCTCCCGCCCGCCTTCGTTGTCAAAGCCAATCTGCGCGTCGGGCAGGAACTCCCGCACCATGTCCGCCAAATCGCCCAGGCTTATGGCGTGGCCGCCGGAGTTGTAGATGGGGTAGTGGCTGGAATCCACCAGCAGCGCCCGCGCGAACACCTCGGCGATGTCCTCAACGTGGATGGGCAGCCGCATCATATCCTTATAAGGGAAGCTGACCGCCTCGCCGCGGGCCGGCAGGGTGATGCACTGAACGTGGTCGGTAGAACCCCGCACCTTGTCCGGGCCGGTGACGTTGGCCGGGCGAATGCCCGTGATGGACAGCCCGTAATTCTGGATATACATCTTGGCCTGGAACTCGTTGAAAATCTTATGAGTGGCGTACTGGCTGGTGCCGAACATCCCGTCGTCCTCATTCACCAACCGGTCGCCGAAGTTGCTCTGCTGGCCGCTGACTGCGATGGAACTGGCGTAAACCACCCGGTTGACCCCCAGCAGACGGGCCGCCTCAAAGCAGTTGTCCATCCCCAGGATGTTCAGCCGCATATTCAGGTGGGGGTTGATTTCGCCGCCGCCCAGCAGGTAGGCCAGGTTGATAATGCGGTCCGGCTCGGCGACGGAAATGGCGTGAACGATGTCCTCGAACTGGGTAACGTCGCCGCGAATGACCCGCACCTGCTCCTCCATGCCGGCGAAGGACGCCGCGCCGGGGTTGATGTCCATGCAGACCACATCGTTGCCCCGTTCCACCAGCTTGCGAATGAGCCGCGGCCCAGTGAACCCCGTGCCGCCCAATACCAGAATCGCCATAGCGCCCTCCGTCGTCCGGGTCATTCCCGTCTGTCAACTTCCGCCGAGTATAGGTTGCCCCGGAAACGGCCGTCAACACGGTTCTCAAAACCCCCTTCCTCTGACAGAGGGCCGGGGTGAGGGCAAAACATCCCTGCCCTCTTGCCATCCGACCCGTTATGCCGGCGCCCCCAACCCGTCATTCCGGCGAAGGCCGGAATCCAGAAATCCTTGCCAGTACCGACAAGAATAATCAAGATGGGGGTGGACACCAAGCCCCCGATTGCCCCGGTCAGACGAATGGTGTATTTTCAATGTATGTCACGAACCAACGTAGATATAGATGATGGAGCGTGCGCCGAGGTGATGCGGCGTTACCAACTCGCCACCAAGCGGGAGGCTATCAACCTCGCGCTGCGCAGGCTCGCCGCCGAACCCCTGTCTGTTGAGGAAGCCCGCCAGATGCGGGGGGCCGGATGGGAAGGCGACCTGGATGCTATGCGTTCTGGTAGTTTGGCGTGACGCTGATAGATACATCGGCTTGGGTCGAGTTCCTGCGCGATACGGGGTCATTGGTCTGTGTCCAGGTTGAGGAACTGCTAGCTCAGGAAATCTACACCTGCGGCCCGGTGCGTATGGAGGTTCTGGCCGGAGCCCGGGACGAGTCCCATCTTGGGAGTCTTAATCGCCTGCTTGGGAGAGCAACGGTCATACCCACTCTGCCGGCGGACTACGATAATGCGGCTGCTATCTATCGCCTTTGTCGGCGGGAAGGCGAGACCGTTCGCAAACTGGTGGACTGCCTGATTGCCTCCATAGCGATAAGGTCCGGTATCCCCATACTGCATAGGGACGCAGATTTCGACGCGCTGGCCCGGCACACCGGGCTAAGCGTGTTCCGGGATGATGAATGACAATGCCAACCTACCCTCTCAAAGCCGATACCCTTATCCGCAACGCCAACGTCATCACCATGGACCCCCGCCGTCCCCGGGCCGACGCTGTCGCCGTCCTCAACGGCAAGTTCGTTGCCGTGGGCAGCGCCGCCGAGTTGACCAACCTGGTCGGCCCCAAGACCCGAATCCTTGACCTCACCGGCAAGACCGTGTTGCCCGGCTTTATTGACGCCCATATCCACGTCCTCAACAGCGGCATCCGTCACGTCATGGCCGCCGACTGCGACCTGCCCACCATCGGCCACATCCAAGCCGCTTTGCGGGAACGGGCGGCGGCTACTCCCGCCGGGGAATGGGTGCAGGGTTTCAAGTTCGACGACACCAAGACCGCCGAAAACCGTTTCCTCTTCCGGCAAGACCTGGACGCCGTAAGCGCCGACCATCCCGTCATGGTGGCCCACCGGGCCGGCCACGTTTACTACCTGAACAGCGTGGCTCTGGCCGCCGCCGGCTACAACAACGAAACGCCTGACCCGCCCGGCGGACGCCTGGGCCGCAACCCCGACACCGGCGAGCTGGACGGCGTGGTGTACGAGCGAGCCAGCGACCCCATCCGGTTCGGCCTCATTCCCCCGGAGACGCCGGAGATTCGCCGGGAGGGTCTGCGTACCATCTGCCGGATGCTCAACGCGGCGGGGTTGACCAGCGTTCACGACGCCCGCGTGCTGGCCGATGAGTTCGCCACCTACCAGGAAGGCCGGGCCGAGGGCGATTTGACCCTGCGGGTCTATGCCCTGTTGTTCTATCCCCACTTTCCGGCTCTGCGGGAAGCCGGTGTCAAGACGGGTTTCGGAGATGACCTGCTGCGGCTGGGCGGAATCAAGATGGTGGCCGACGGGGCCATCGCCGCCCGCACTGCCTACCTGTCGGAACCCTACGTCGGCAGCGACTGCGACCACGGCATCCTGGCCATGACCGCCGAAGAAATTGAGGACAACGTGCTGGAAATGCACCGGGCCGGGTTTCAGGTCTGCATCCACGCCAACGGCGACCTGACCATTGACATGGTTACCCGCGCCTATGAAAAGGCCCAGGCCCGCTTTCCCCGTCCCGACCCGCGGCACCGGGTAGAACACTGCACCCTGGTCAACCCGGAGATTCTAAACCGGATGCGCGCCCTGGGAAGCATAGCGACGCCCTTTTGCACCTACGTTTACCATCACGGGGAGAAGATGCCCTTCTACGGCGAGGAACGGCTGGAGTGGATGTTTGCCCAGCGGTCTTTCCTGGACTACGGCGTGGTTTCCACCGGAGCGACCGACTACCCGCCCGGCCCGTTTGAGCCGCTGCTGGGCATCCAAAGCTGCGTCACCCGCACCGACAGCCGGGGCAACGTATGGGGGCCCAGCCAGAAAATTTCGGTGGAAGAGGCCCTGTACCTTTACACCCGCGGCGGGGCCTACGCCTCTTTTGATGAGCACGTCAAGGGTTCCATCGAACCTGGCAAGCTGGCCGATATGGTAGTTTTGGGCGACGACCCAACAAGCGTTGACCCCATGACCATCAAGGACATCCCGGTGGAAATGACCATCGTCGGTGGCCAGAGTGTGTTTGGGGGCTAGTCCTCCGGCAGTCCACCGGCGTCATCCGTAACAATCTTTTCCAGAACCCATTGCCGGAGCAACTCCCCACAGCCAACTCCTTGGGCCAGGGCGATTTTTTCTACCTCTTTTACCTCTTCGGGTCCCAAACACACTCGCAGGGTGGTTCCGGGCTGGAAAACAACTTCGCCGACTTCTTCCAATTCGTCCTGAAAATCGGTAAGGTCGTGCGTGTCCCAAAACTCGGCCAGTGGCTTGATGGAGTCGGTTTCCGGAATTCTGGAACGGTTTATCGGTTCTTCCATCGGTTATATCTCTGCCTTTCGCGGCGGGTCATTGGGCGAGCGGTTACCGGGAAAGCTTTACCATCGGGCAACCGAATGATGACACAAAAAAGATGCCTTCCCGATAAAGTTTGGCCCAAAACATAATAGACTGGGTTCCTGCCGCGGGACCGGGTGCGCTGGATTAAGGGGGAACCAAAGCAGACTTCCTCGACCTCGCTGGGGGTTACCTGGTGGCGAGCGATGTGGTCCACCCGGTCCCAGGGCCAAACGAATTCGTAAATCCTTGCCTACCGTTTCTCCCCGGGCCACCCAGGGCCGGTCTATTCCGGCCAATCCGGTTTTATAATACACTCCCAAAGCGTTCCCATCCATTGACCGGGAAAAACCTTCGCATCGGCCAGGGTGGAACGCTTGCCAATGAAAGACTAGTCGGCGGTGAATCATGCTTGACCTTATTATCCGCAACGGCCAAATCATTGACGGCAGCGGCAGCCCCGGTTTCTACGGCTCAGTTCTGGTGGAGGGAGACCGGGTAGCCCTTCACCGTGGAGACGATTCCCACTTGGAAGCCGCCCGCAGCATAGACGCCGCCGGTTGCGTGGTCTGCCCCGGTTTCGTTGACCTGCATTCCCACGCCGGGCTGACCATCTTCGGCGAACCCCACCACGACCCCAAGGTGCGCCAGGGCGTCACCACTGAACTTGTCGGCATTGACGGAATCTCCCACGCGCCCTTCAAGACCCAAGAGGAACTGCACCGCTATATCTGGCTGGACTCCGGTCTGAACGGCTACCCGCCCATGCCCGCCGACTGGCTTACCGTGGCCGAACTGCTGACCAAGTACGACAACAGCGTCGCCATCAACATGGCCTACATCCTGGGCAACTCCCCGGTTAGAATTTGGAGCGTCGGCTGGAACGACCGCCCTCCCACCCCGGCGGAACTGGCGGACATGAAAGCCGTCATCCGCGAGGCGATGGAAGAAGGGGCTTGGGGAATCTCCACCGGCCTGGACTATCCCCCCGGCGCCTACGCCGATACCGATGAACTGGTGGCGATTTCCGAAACCGCCGCCGCCCTGGGCGGGGTCTATCACACCCACACCCGCGCCAGCCTGCTGTCCCAGGGACACCTGGCCCCCTGGCAGGAGGCGACGGAAATTGGCCGCCGCAGCGGAATCCCCGTCCATCTGACTCACTACCGCCAGCCGGCCCAGGGTTTTGGCAGCCACCTGGACTTTCTCGGCTTGGTGGACGACTCCCGCGCCGCCGGAATGGACGTTACCTTCGACTGCTATACCTATCCCTACTCCGGCACCACTATCACCATCGGCTTGCCCCACTGGGCCAAGGACGGCGGCCCGGAGCGGCTCATGGCCGCCTTGCAAGACGCCGACGACCGGGAACGGATGAAGCGGGAAATTTCCCGCGACCGTCTTGAAAACAACTGGCTGACCAACTTCACTCAGCCCTACAACAAGCAGTATGACGGCCGGCTGATTACCGACATTGGCGAAATGCGCGGCCAGGACCCCGCTGACGCCCTGTTCGACCTGCTGGTTGAGGAAAGCCTGGGGCTGTCCACCGTCGGGCTGGGAACCAACGCCCAGACTTTGCCGGCCTTCGTGTCCCACCCCTACGGGATGATTGCCAGCGATTCCATCCTCTTCGGCGAGTATCCTAATCCCCGTACCTACGGCTGCTTTCCCATCGTCCTGGCCGAATTTGTCCGGGCTGAAAAGCAACTGCGGCTGCCCGAAGCCATTCGCAAGATGACCTCCTTCCCGGCGCAACGGTTGGGCATCCCCGACCGGGGCTTGCTGCGCGACGGCTTCCGGGCTGACATCGTTGTCTTCAACCCCGACACCGTAAAGACCCACGCCACCAGGGAAGACCCCAAGCATTACCCCGTTGGCATTGACTACGTTATCGTCAACGGCCAGGTGGTGGTTGACCAGGGCGAAAACACCGGCGCGTTGCCGGGCCGGGCCATCCGTCGCGGCCGGCCTTCAAGTTGATGCGACGCCGCGGCTACCTTGGCTTATAATGGGTTGCCCCGGACTATCAGCCGGGCCATAAGGAACGCAACTTAATGACCGAACAGTTGAGGGCCTCTCCCCCCCATCGCTACGAAGAAATCAGTCGCCGCCTGCTGGAACAGGCCCGGCAGGAACTGGACGCCGGGGACATTCTGCAAGCCTCGGAAAAGATATGGGGCGCCACCGCCCACTACCTGAAAGCCGTAGCCCAGGAGAGGGGTTGGAACCACCACGCCCACAACCATCTTCGAGACGTGGCGGGTTACATCGGTTTCGCGCATGACCGGCAGGACTTGCGCATCCTTTTCCAGGGCCTGGAGAATATGCACATCAACTATTACGAACACCAAAAGTTAGAAAGCGACGTGCGCGACGAGCTGCACGTAGCAACCCGATTTATTGCCGAAATGTCTGAACTCCGGCGGCTGGAAATCCCGGAACGTCAAGACCACCTTTCCCCCAATGAAGCGTCAGACCAGGAACGCCGGCTCCGCAGTTTGACTACCAAAACCCCTCGCATCCCACGGGGAAGTTTACCGCGATGATGAACTGGCCGCCTTGCCCCCGGTCACCCCGGCGTCAACCGACTGACGCTCCGACAAAGGCCAGCTGCCCAATGACCCAATATAGTTTCTGCCCCCATTGCGCCGGCCCGCTGGAGCTGCGCGACCGCGGCGGACTGCCCCGGCCAACTTGCCCGGCCTGCGGGTTTGTCCACTACCGCAACCCGGCGGTGGGTGTGGCCGTCATCATCCTGTCGGAAGGGCAAGTCCTCTTGGGCCGCCGTTCCAGAGGCGAGTACCAAGGGCAATGGTGTATCCCCTGCGGCTACGTTGAATGGGGCGAGGACGTTAGGGACGCCGCCCGCCGGGAGTTCCTGGAAGAGACGGGGCTGGAGGTGGAAGTCGGGCCGATATGCGCCGTCCATTCCAATTTCCACAACCCTCAATCGCTGACCGTCGGAATCTGGTTTTGGGGTCGGGTTAAGGGCGGAATCCTCCGGGCGGCGGACGACCTGGACGAAGTGCGGTATTTCCCGTTGGACGCTCCGCCTCCGCCCCTGGCCTTCCCTACTGATGCCTTGGTCTGGCAACAGTTGCGGGATGCCGGCGCGCCCGCCGACTTCATGAATGTTTCCCCGGACTTGTTCCTTGACGCCGGCGCCAACCCATGAAACGCGCCTTGATAATCCAGCACGCCGCCCCCGAACCCTTGGGACGCAACTTTACCGCCGTCCTGGAAACCCACGGTTTCGCTCTGGAAACCTTGCCCCTCTTCCAAGCCGCACCGGATTACCGGGAATTTTCCCCGCCGTTCTTGGAGGACCTGGCGCTCATTGTTGCCCTGGGCGGCCCTCTGTCCGCCAACGACCAATTTCCCGCCATCTGCCTGGAACGGGCTTACCTGGCGCAAGCAATGAATCAGGGAATCCCCGTCCTGGGCATTTGCCTGGGAGCGCAGCTTATGGCAGTCGCCCTGGGCGGCACCGTACAGCCCACCGGCGGCTACCAGTTCGGCCTCCGCAAGATTGACGTTACTGCGGAAGGCGACGCCGACCCCGTGTTTGGCCGCATCGCCGTGCCGCTGGTTCCTACCCTGCATGGCGAATGTTTTTCCATCCCGCCGGGGGCAACCCCGCTGGCCGAAGGGTATATGCTCTGCCGCAACGGGGAGTACCGGAAAATCAACATGGCCTTCCGGCATGGCAATTCCTACGGTTTCCAGTTTGAGCCGCACCTGACCCTGGAAGACCTGGCCGTCTGGAACCGGGAACTGTTTGACGATTACCGGCTGATGGGGGACCGTTTCAACCCCCAGGAAGAGGCCGCCCGCAACCTGCGGGAGTTTGCCAAGTACGCCGATTTCTACCAGTCCCAGATGCTGGAGTTGCTGACCGCCTTCCTGGAAAACGCCGGCATCGCCGGCCGCTGACTCTACCAACCCGTAATACCGCGGCCCGCCGGTAAAGATAATTGACACAGTTTCCCTTGGATAGTAACCTGCTAACGGTGGCCCCAGCCCATGCCAACCCGGGGCGCCGCATAATTCGCAAGGGAGGTAATTTCTATGGCATACAACGGTTTGATTGCCGAGACCATCAACATGATTGGACACGAAGGCGACCAGATTGACGCTTACCTGGCCCGTCCTTTGGGCGGTGGCCCCTTCCCCGGCGTGGTGCTGATTCACCATATGCCCGGCTGGGACGACGCTTCCCGTGAAATGGCCCGCAAGCTGGCTTACAACGGTTACGCCTGCATCTCCCCCAACCTGCACTTCCGCGAAGGTCGGGGCGACTCGGCGGCCAACAGCGCCAGCGTCCGCGAGGCTGGCGGTATGCCCGACGCCCGCACTATGGGCGACGTGGCCGGCGCTATCAGCGTCCTGCGCTCCCTGCCCTACCACAACGGCAAGGTGGGCATCATCGGTTTCTGCTCCGGCGGTCGCCAGGTCTATCTGGCCGCCTGCACCCTGGAAGGCATTGACGCCGCCGTTAACTGCTGGGGCGGCGGAGTGAACCAGGTTCCCGAAGGCGAACTGGAACGCTCCCGGCAGCCCGCGGCCCCGATGGACTACACCGCCGGGCTTAACTGCCCCATGCTGGGATTGTTCGGCAACGAAGACGCTCGACCGTCGCCGGCGGATGTGGACGAAATCGAGGCGGAACTCCGGAAGCACGGCAAGAACATCGAATTTCACCGCTACGACAACGCCGGACACGGCTTCTTCGCTGTTGACCGGCCCAGCTACCGGGTTGAGGCCGCCAACGACGGCTGGGAGAAGGTATTCGACTTCTATGGCCGCTACCTGAGCGTCGAAGTCCGCGAACCCGCCGGCGTCGCTGACAACTAACGCCTTTCAACCCCCGGCTTTCATCATCCAGATGGCGCCGTCGGTAGGGGCGGGTTTCAAACCCGCCCCTACCCGTGAAAGTTCCTTCCCTCCGCGCAACTCAATCCGTCATTCCGGCGAAAGCCGGAATCCGGTCCCTTCCCCCTCGACGGGGGAAGATTGGGATGGCGGTGACAATCCCCCGTTAATTCCCCAAACATCAAATCAAGGCGGTGAACATGGGCGTTACTGAAGACCTGGCCCGATACGTCGTTGAAACCCCGTCCGACCGTATCCCCGAATCCATCATCCACGAAGGCAAGCGCTGCCTGATTAACTTCGTAGCCGTGGCCCTCTACGCCTCTCGCGATCCGTCTCTGGACATCCTGGTGGATGTGTTTGACCTGGAGGGCGGCAGCGCCAACGCCTCGGTGCTGGGTTCCGGCGTTCGCACCGGATTGCAGAACGCGGCCTTGGCCAACGGCTATCTGGGCCACCTGGAAGACTACGACGACACCCACTTTCCCACCGTGATTCATCCCTCGTCGCCAACGCTGCCGGCCGCGCTGGCCTTGGGGGAGCAACTGGAATCCACCGGGCGGGAAGTCCTGGCGTCCTCGGTCTTGGGTATGGAGCTTTGCTGCCGCATCGGTATGGCGGTGCATCCCTACCACTACGACGAGGGTTGGCACATTACCGGCACTTGCGGCGTTTTCGGCGCGGCCATCGCCGCCGGCAAGCTGCTGGGGCTGGATTTGGTGCAGATGACCAACGCTCTGGGCATCGCCGGCACCCAAGCCGCCGGGGTGCGGGAAGTATTCGGCTCCATGACCAAGCCCTTCCATCCTGGTCGTTCCGCCCAGAGCGGCGTCCTCGCGGCTTTGCTGGCCCAGCGGGGATTCACTTCCACCGACGCCATCCTGGAGGGACGGCGGGGATTTGCGGCGGTCATGTCCGAGGGCAGCCACCTGGAACGGGTCACCGACGAACTGGGCGAGCGGTGGGAGTTGACCATGAACGGCCTCAAGCCCTACGCCTGCGGGGTGGTCAACCATCCCTTGATTGACGCGATGGTGGCTCTGCGCGACAACCCGGCAATCTCCCCCGACGCGGTGGCCTCGGTGCAAGCGCGGGTGCATCCCCTGGTGCTGGAACTGGTTGACCGGCCCAACCCGCGGGTGGGACTGGAGGGCAAGTTTTCCTACCAGCACAGCATGGCGGTGGGACTGCTGGATGGGGCGGCCTTCCCAGCCCAATACACCGACGCCCGGGTGGCAGACCCCCAGGTTGCCCGATTGCGGGACTGCATCCAGGCCACCATAGACGAATCTATGGAAGAGGACGCGGCGGAAGTCGCCATCACCTTGCAGGACGGGCAAGCCTTCACTCAACGGGTGGAACACGCCACCGGCGCCCCGGACAACCCCGTGACGGACCGGCAGTTGGACGAAAAGCTGCGCGCACTAGCCGGCGACGTAATGCCCCCGCCGGAGGTTGAGCAGCTTTTGGCCGCGCTGTGGGCCTTGGATGAGGCGGACGATGTTAACCGGGTAGTCGGGCTGATGCGGCTGCAAGGGAGGACGGCGAGGGTTTAAGCAACCAATCCCAATAGTTTCTTGCCCTTTGGCCGAAGGAACGTCATTCAGCCTTTCGCCGGAATGACGACACACCCCCAATATCACAGCGCGACGGCCAGGGTGGTGAAGATGAAGAACTGGACGGATATGGCGCTGTTGACCCGGAAGAAGGCCACCCCCACCCGGGACAGGTCGTTGGGCTTGACCAGGCTGTTTTCGTATATCAGCATCGCCACCGCTATGCCCCAACCGATGAAGTAGTAGAAGCTCAAGTCCAGCCAGAAACCCAACGCCAGCAGGGCGGCGGCGGCCAGGACGTGCATCCCCCGCACCAGCCATAAGGCCCCGGCGATGCCGAACTTGCGGGGTACCGAGTTTATCCCCTGCTCCCGGTCGAAGTCGTAGTCGGTGCAGCCGTAGATGACGTCGAATCCGCCGGCCCACATCGCCACCGCAAAGGCCAGCAAGACCGCCGGCGGGTCCAGGCTGCCGGTGACTCCCACCCAGGCGCCGGCCGGGGCGATGGCCAAGGCCCACCCCAAGAGTAGGTTGCAGGCCCAAGTGTAGTACTTGGCGTAGGAGTAAAGCACCACGTAAACCCCGGCGACGGGGGCCAGGGCCAGGGCCAGGGGGTTAAGCTGGTAGGCTCCAAAGAGGAAGATAGCCGCCGAAACAACCATCATGCCCACCACTTCGGCCGGCTTGAGCAACCCTCGGGGTATATGGCGGTTGGCGGTGCGGGGGTTCAGGGCGTCCTCTTTGGCGTTGATTACCCGGTTGCCGGACATGGCCAGGGTGCGCGCGCCGAAGAGGGCCACGTTAATCCAGATGAACGTATCCCAGCCGGGCCAGCCGCCGGCCGCCAAAACCATCCCGGTGAAGGCGAAGGGGTAGGCGAAAAGGGATTCCCAGATGCGGATGGCGCTGAGGTAATGGGGCGTCCGGGCGATGACCAGCCGGGCGCCGGCGGCAAGACTAGCCATGCGCTAAAACCCGTACTCGGCCCAACGGCGGTCAACCAGGTCTTTGACCTCCGGGGACATTTCGATGTCGGGGGGCCAACCGCGATGGTAGCCTTCGCCGGGGCCTTTGCGGGTGGCGTCAATGCCCAGCTTGCTGCCGAAACGGGCCGTGGGGGAGGCCACGTCCAGGTCGTCCAGGGGGCCTTCCACCACCACCAGGTCTTTGCCGGGGTCAAGATTGTTGGCGACGCGCCAGGCAACTTCGGATACATCCTGCACGTTGACGAAATCGTCCACCACTACGATGGTCTTGGAAAGGCTCATCAACCCCAGGCCCCACAGTCCGAAGATGACCTTGCGCCCGTGGCCGGGGTATTCCTTCTTGATGGACACCAGCACCAGGTTGTGAAAGATACCCTCGGCCGGCATATTGATGTCCACCACTTCCGGCAGCACCATCTTTATCAAGGGCAGAAACATCCGCTCGGTGACTTTGCCCATCCAGTAGTCTTCCTTGGGGGGACGGCCCACGAAGGTAGCGGGGTAGATAGGGTCGCGGCGGTGGGTGACGGTGGTGACGTGAAACACCGGGTAGGGGTCTTCCATAGAGTAGTAGCCGGTGTGGTCGCCGAAGGGACCTTCCAGACGTTCTTCGCCGGGGGAGACGTAGCCTTCCAGGACGATTTCGGCCTGGGCCGGCACCAGCAGGTTAACGGTCTTGGCCGGGACAAGTTCGACGGCCTCTTCGCGGATGAAACCGGCCAGCACCATTTCGTCCACGTCGGGAGGCAGGGGGGCCGAGCCGGTCCAGATGGTAGCCGGGTCGCCGCCCAGGGCTACCGCCACTTCCAGCTTGTCGTCTTGCCGGCCCTCGCTGACCCGGTAATGGTGGGCGGCGACTTTGTGGGTTTGCCAGTGCATTCCGGTGGTGCGGGAGTCGTAAACCTGCATCCGGTAGATGCCGTAATTCTGCACGCCGGTCTGGGGGTCTTTGGTGATTACCAGGGGCAGGGTGATGTAACGCCCGCCGTCCAAGGGCCAGCATCTAAGGATGGGGAACTTGAACAGGTCAACGTCTTCGCCGTGAAGGACGACTTCCTGGCAAGGGGCGTTGCGCACGGTGCGAGGCTGGAAGGAACCCAACTGCACCAGTTGGCCCAGAGTGCGGAGCTTGTTCATCAAGCCTTCGGGGGGGCCTTGGGTCAGCCGCAACAAGCCCTGCATCCGCTCAACCAGGGGGTCAAGGTCGTCCACGCCCAAGGCCCAGGCCATGCGGCGGTCGGCGGTGAACATATTTATCAGAACGGGCATATCGCAGCCGGCGACGTTCTCAAAGAGGAGGGCCGGGCCGCCGGCCTTGACCACCCGGTCGGCGATTTCGGTGATTTCCAAGTCCCAGGTGACTTGGGCCCGGATGCGGTGGAGGTCGCCCTTGCCTTCGAGGAAGGTGATGTATTCTCGGAGGTCTTTGAATTTCATGGGGTTGAAGAAGGGGCGGAATGACGCCGGGATGACCGGGGGATGCCGGGCGGACATGGGATATTGTAGCGGCGGGAGCCGCGGCGGTTCAAGGGGCGTTCAGGGCGGCGGTCTGAATCCCGGGGGTTGGGTTGAAGGGGTTTTAGGTAGGGAATATGGGGCGAGAGGCCGGGTTAAGAGGGTCGGCCTCTCGCGGTTTTGGCTGGTGGGGCCGGCGGCTAGAAACCGCTGCTGCGGGCTTGGCTGAAGCATTCGCTGCAATAGACGGGGCGGTCGCCGCGGGGGCGGAAAGGCACCATAGCGTCAACGCCGCACTGGGCGCAGACGATGGGGTGCATTTCGCGGGGGGAGCCGTCATAGCCGCCGCCGCTGCGCTGCTCGGAGCGCCGGCTGGAGCGGCAGGACTGGCACCGCTTGGGGTCGTTGACGAAGCCGCGGGAGTTGAAAAACTCCTGCTCGCCCACGGTGAAAATGAATTCCCCGCCGCAGTCCACACATACCAAAGTTCTGTCGGATAATGCCACTGATTGACCTCCTTGGATTCCACGGAAAGATTCTCGGCTCAGTAGGTCAACCGGGGCCGGAGTTGAAACCCTGGGTTGGGTAGCGAAACGTCGCCGGGGAAAACCTAACTATGCCTACACCAATATATATAAAGGTTGGCGTAATTGCAACCTTTGGGGCAAAGGGAAATAATTGAGGGTTTTTCGTAGTTTGTTGGGCATTTGTTATTGGAACGGGCAACTATTGGGTGATTGCTGCCGGTAATCGGCCATTGGAGTTGACGGAAGGCGATTACCGGGCCGCCAGACAGGGCCGGCGGGAATTTGAAATGAATCAAAAAAGGTAATTATTCGGCTTTGGCGGGTTTTACCCCCGCTCCTTCGGCTGCGCTCAGGACAGGCTCTAACCCTCCTCCTAACAGGGGGCGGGGATTTTTGTTGCCCCGGCTTTTCTAGGCTAGGGGATTTCTGGATTCCGGCCTTCGCCGGAATGACGATGGGGATGCCGGAATGACGGTGGTTGCGGGCAAGGTTTTCACCCCCTCCCCAACCCTCCCCTTGGTAGGGGGAGGGGATTTTTGGTACTTTCCGACGTTCTCCTAGACGGGCAAGGGGGGTTCGGTCAGGTCGTGGGGGAGTTCGAGTTCTACGGCGTTGGCGTTGAAGGCCAGCATGGTGTAGAAGCCGAAGAGGGTGGTCAGTTCCACCAGGCCACGGGAGCCGAGAAGGTCGTGGACGGCCCGGAAGGTGTCGGGGCTGACCCGGCGGTTTTCCAGCAGTTCCCGGCCATAGTTGAAGACGGCGGCCTCGTCGGGGGGCAGGTCGGGGAGTTCCCGGCGGTCGCGGAGGGCGTCAACGAAATCGTCGCTGAGACCATCCTCCCGGCCAAAGGCGGCGTGGGCGTTCCAGATGTAGGGGCAGTTCATTACGCGGGCGGTGGTAATCATCGCCAGTTCCCGCAGTTTCTTGGGTACGGTGGATTCGTTGCGGACGTAGCCGAATAGGGGGATGGCGCGGCGGGCCATTTCGGGGCTGTATTTGAGGACGGACATGGGGCCGGTTCCGACGCCGCCGGGTCCGGCGGAGATTTCGTCAAAGACGGGGCGGAGTTCTTCGGGAACCAGGTCGCGGTTGACCAAGGGTATGCGGGGCATGATTCACCTTTGCCGGGATGGATTGTTTGGTTGGCCGGGGTTGGGGGTTTACCCCCTCCCTGACCCTCCCCCTGCCAAGGGGAGGGGATTTTTGCTACTGCGCCCTTTCGAGACTAGGGATTTCTGGATTCCGGCTTTCGCCGGAATGACGATGGGGACGCCGGAATGACGGGTTTGGGGCGCAAGGTTTTCACCCCCTCCCTAACCCTCCCCCTGGTAGGGGGAGGGGATTCTTGCTACTGCGCCCTTTCGAGGCTAGTGATTTCTGGATTCCGGCCTCCGCCGGAATGACGGTTGGTGGGGGAAATCCCCCTTAATCCCCTTTACAAAGAGGGAGACTTTGGTTGACTTTTCCGAATGGGGTTCACCCCCTCCCTAACCCTCCCCCTCGTAAGGGGAAGGGATTTTGTTGCTCCGCCGTTGGAGGGGAAGGGGATTTTTGGCGCACTCCCTTAGAGGCCGGCGGCTGCGGCGGATTCGCGCATGGATTTCAGGTAGGGGACGCTGGAGGTTTGGAGCAGGGTGCCGACGTTGCTGTGGAAATACTGGACGCCCAGGTCGAGGAATTTGGGAACCAGGTTGTCGGGGCAGCTGCAACCGGCGATGCGGCCGGCGTCGCGGATGATTTTGACGCCCTTTTCCATCTGTTCCTGGACTTCGGGGTGGGTCTGCTGGCCGGGGTAGCCCATAGACTGGGACAGGTCGCCGGAGCCGATGAAGTAAACGTCCACACCGTCCACCGTGACCAGTTCGCCCAGGTTTTCGATGGCCTCGACTTCTTCCAGCATCAGGCAGACCAGGGTGTTGGCGTTGGCGTCGTTAACGTAGTCCTGGGTTGACCCCTCGAAACCGTAGTCGGCGGGGCGGCTGCGGCTGAAAATGCCGCGGTGTCCCAGGGGGTAGTATTTCACGGCGTCAACGCTGGCGCGGGCTTCGTCGGCGGTGTTGACGTGGGGGACCTGGACGCCCCAGGCGCCGCGGTCTAGGAAGGGGGCGATGATTTCGGGCCGGTTGGCGACGGGTCGGACGATGGGAGCGATGCCGGTAAGGTCGGCGGCGCGGACCAAGTCTTCGCAGTTGTCAACGGTGACGGCGCCATGCTCGTTGTCCAGCAGAACCCAGTCGAAGCCGAGTTGTCCCAGCATTTCGACTACCGGGGCCGAGGGGAAGGTAATCATGCAGCCGAACACGGCTTTGCCGGATTCCAGTTTTTGCTTGAGGGTGTTTTCGCGCATAGTGGTTTCCTCCCGCAGGTCAGATAGGGACGGGGCCGGGGTCAGGTTGCCAGGGCGAGGACGGCGCGGCGGAGGATGACGCCCATGACGATGCCGGCCAGGCAGCCGATGAGGCCGACGGTGGCGCCGGCCATGATGCCCAGGTTGACGGAGGTGATGGCCTGCCCGTCCACGCTGGGCATTTGGAGGACGGCCAGGTTCATGCCGAAGAAGAGGGACAGGGCGATGCCGATTCCGGCGCCGATGATGAGTCCTTTATGGCTGACCAGGAAGCTGCTGTCGTCGCGCATGGTCAGGGATTCGGCGATGATGGTGCAGACAGCGCCGGAGAGGGCGCCGATGATGGCCCAGCCGACGGCTTCGCCGAGGAGGTCGCCGGGGGGATGACGGGGGTTGGGGTCGGTGCCGAGGATAAGCAGGCCGGCGTTGGCGGCCAGGGGTATGACGGCCCCGCAGACGATGAGGATGACGAACCAGGAAGCGCCTTTGAGTATCACGGTGATGTACCCGTTGCATTTAAGGATGGGGTTTCAACCTTATAGATTTTAGGAACCGGGGAAACCATCGTCAAGGATTTGGGTCACTTTGTCCGGAGGACACCCCACTCACCGGCCCTCCCACTGGTAGGGGGCGGGAGTGAAAATTTTACCTTTTTGTCCATTTTCGCCCATTTTTGACCATTTGAGCGTGGATTGGGGGGTTGGATGTGTCCAGGAAGTGTCCATTTTCGGGGATATTTGGGCGGTTTTGGCGATTTTGGACACTTTTTGGGCGGGTTTTGGGCAGGTTTTACCCCCTCCCCAACCCTCCCCCTGGTAGGGGGCGGGGGTTTTTGTTTTCTGTGGCATTTCGTGGCATTGTGTTGCATTTTGGTTGGGTGTGACCCCCTCCCCAACCCTCCCCCTGGTAGGGGGCGGGAGCAATCGGGCTGGTGACGATTTTACCTTTTTGTTGGAAAAAGCGCTCATTCTTAATCAAAAGCGCTCATTTGAGCGTGGATTTAGGGAGTCGGATGCGCTCAAAAGCGCTCATTTTTCTCCCAAAAATGATTAGTTTTGAGCGGTTTTGACCACTTTTGAGCAGGTTTTGAGCGGGTCTATTCGGTTGTCTTGGGGCCTCCTCTTGGTTGGTTTTGGGGTTGCCGATGCCGGGTTTTGGTTGCCGATTTTCCAGGGGTTGCCCGGCCGGGCGTTCCGGCTTTGCCTCGTCCCTTCAAGGGGGACGTGGCGCCCGCCGTGGGGCATGGGCGACTACCGCCGCTACCACCCCGCAGGGGAGCAGCCACCCGTCGTCCAGGGGCACGGGCCGACTACCGCCGCTACCACCCCTAAGGGGAGCAGCCACCCGTCGGCTAAGGGCACGCCCGACTTTTGCCGAAGCCGCCGCTCCGTGGAGGGGGCTGCATGGCGCCCGTCGGTGGGGGCAGTTGCCGCAGCGGAGTCGTTAGACCTCGCATCGGATAAGAGCCATGGTTATCCGGGAGGGACTCTCGACGCAAACGGCGGGGTGGGTTGTTACATGGGCGGTTCCTCCGATGGTTGGGGTTAAGGGTTCCTGGGATGTTGCCGATGGGGTCATGATAGAACGTATGTACGGTGATTGTCAAGGGGGTTTTGGCAGTTTTGGGGGGGACGCACCCCCTCCCCAGCCCTCCCCCTGGTAGGGGGAGGGGGTTATTGATGAGGTGTCTAGTGGGCGCACGACTGGTTTGGGGCGGAGGTTTCTGGATTCCGGCCTACGCCGGAATGACGGTTGGGGGGTAGGGGTTGGTTTCGTGGGGGTGTGGTTGGTTTTGTTGGTTTGGGGGAAGGATTTGGGGTTCCGGCTTTTGCCGGAATGACGGTAAGGGGCTGGGGTTGGTTTTCCTATGCCCGCGTTGGTGATTGGCGTTGGTAGGGGCGCACGGCCATGCGCCCCTACGGGTCGTCAGGGGTTTCTTGTTGGGGCAAGGTTGGTTTGGGGGAAGGATTTTGGATTCTTCGCTTTGCTCAGAATGACATGGAAGGGCTGGTATGACATGAGGGGATGAAGTGGTGATGGGGTGTATTGACAAAGGGATGGTGGATTTTGTATATTGCCGCCCGTGTTTGCTTTCGGGCAGTTTCGCCAAGGGCGCGTGGGGACCCGCCCGGCGGCGTTTGCCCGGAGTGGCAAGACGCATTATCACTGAGGCCTCCGACCCTGGGGGTCAGCTAGTGTATTTCATACATCTGGTTCGGAGGCGATTGAATGTCAAGGTTTTGGCGCACCAGTCCCAAGAGACTATTACTCATCCCTGCGATGTTGACGCTGCTGGTCGTGATGGCCTGCGGTTCGGCTGATGAGCCGGCGGCTCCCGCGGCGGCCCCGGCGGCAGCACCAGCAGAACCGGCGGCGCCGGCAGCGGCCCCGACTACGGCTCCGGCAGCAGCGCCGGCGCCTACGGCGGTTCCGGCGGCCAAGACGGAACCTTCGGGCGACGCGATGGCCCAGCCCAAGGTGATGGCGAAGTCCTTCGCCGATTACTGGAATCCGCCGACGGATTACTACGGCGACCCGGTTTACGGCGGCACGCTGCGCATCAACTACGAGGACCCGTTGGAACACGCCAATGTGTGGGGCGCGGCCAGCGGCGTGACGGACCGATACCGGAACCCGACGACCAGCAACCTGATTATGGAGGACCCGTACAATCCCAGCGGGCCTTTCATTCCCGACCTGGCGGGCAGCTGGTCGGTTCACGATGACAACCAGGGCGTTACCTTCCACCTGCGGGAAGGCGTGCAGTGGCACAACGGCGAAATCCTGACCTGCGAGGACGCCCGGTACAGCTTCGACACTATGGCTACCGGCGAGGGGCTGACGGCCAGCTATATGCAGGGTTCGTTGACCCACATGGCCTCGGTGCAGTGCACGGGCGACCTGGACCTGGAATTCCGGTGGAACGCTCCCACGGGTACGCCGCTGCTGGCGTTGGGCAACCGGCGGGCGTCGGTGTTCAACAAGGCCTGGTTTGAGGCCGGCGGCGAGGATGCCATGTTCCAGGACGTTTCGGTAGGCACCGGCCCCTTCATGTGGGGCGAGGGGCAGACCGTGGGCGTTGACGAACAGCGTTTCGTGAAGAACGAAAACTACTTCATCGAGGAACTGCCCTACGTTGATGAACTGGTCATCTTCGGCATCCTGGACGAATCGGCGCAGCAGGCTTCGATGCTGGCCCACCAGACGGACTGGCACTGGGTACGCAACTGGGGCCAGTACGACTCCTACGTTGACCACGACCAGATTCAGACGGTCATCCGGCCCACGCGGGGCAACTTCGAGCTTTGGATTAACCCCCGCATCGCGCCCTTTGACAACGTGAAAATCCGGCAAGCCATCGTCATGGGCATAGACCGGAAGGCGGCCATTGCCATCTTGCAGGACGGGCGGGCCGCGGCCGGGTTCATCATGCCTCCGGGCGGGGCGTGGGAACTGCCGCAAGCGGAAGGATGCGCCGTCCCCGGCTGGTGCATATCCGACGACCCGGCGGCCACCAGGGAGGAAGCCATTGCTATCCTGAAAGCGGAAAACTTTGACTTCACCAAGACGTACCTGTTCACGGTGGAAAGCGACGCGCAGGTGGTGAACCGGGCGACCTTCCTGCAAGAGCAGCTGCGGCTGATGGGCGTAGAGACGGAGTTTGACGTGGTGGAGACCATCGCCTACCGGACGCTGGAGACCACGGGCGAATGGGGAGCGTTCCTCCCCGGCAACGACACCATGGCCGCCGACGACCCCAACGCGGGGATGGGCCGACTGCTGCGGTGCGAGTCCACCGGGAACCTGTGGACGCCCAACTACGCCTGCGATTCCACCTATGACGACCTGCTGGACCAGGCTCAGAACGAGACTGACCGGGAGGCGCGGCGGGCGCTGTCCAACGAGATTGAGCTGATGGCGATGAAGGACTACCGGAAGTTCCCGGTTTACTGGGAGCAGGAAGCGGTATCCTTCTGGCCGGAGGTACGGGGCTACGTCCACTTCCCGGCGCCTTTCGGTTCCTTCCGGAAGCACCAGCATATGTGGATTGACAACAACCACAAGGACGACGACACCTACAAGGGGCAGACCCAAGGCGTACCCGGCGGTTTCTAGTCCAACCGTCCATTCGGGAGTCAGCGGTCGGGGCGGGTCTTGAAACCCGTCCCGGCTACGGAATCCACGACGATTTACCCGGATGTTTCGATTTCAAGGTCCCCGATGTTGACTTGGATGCCGGTTTTCTGGAAACTGGCATCCAATAATTTGTGGTACGCCCGGTCTTTGTTAGAATTGACGGATAACCGGGGAGAACCCCAGCCTGCCGGCCTGGGCCGGCAAAGGAGCGGTTGATGAGGACTTATCTCTTGAAGAGGCTGCTGCTCTTCATCCCCACCGCTTTCGGCGTCTCGGTGGTGATTTTCGCCATGCTGCACACCATCCCCGGCGACTACGCTACGGCGCTGCTGCTGGGCGGGGAAGAGGTGTACGAAACCGCGACGCAGGAGCAGATTGACGAAGTACGGGAAAAGCTGGGTCTGAGCGGCTCGCTGCCGGAGCAGTATATGCGGTGGCTGGGCGACTTTTTCCGGGGGGATTTCGGGACTTCGTGGCACACCCGGCAATCGGTGGCGGAACGGATGGGTAGCCGAATCATCACCAGCTTTGAGCTGGGAGTTCTGGCGGTGACTATCGCCTGTATGCTGGGGGCGGTGGGCGGCGTGATTGCGGCGGTGCGCCAGGACAAGATGATTGACTACATTCTGCGGGGTTCCAGCATGACGCTGCAAGCGATGCCGAGCTTCTGGCTGGCGTTGATTGTGATTGTGGTGCTGGTGCTGGTGTTCGAGTGGATACCGTCCATATCGTACAAGCACATCTGGGAAGACCCGTTGCGGAATCTGGAGGTGATGCTGCTGCCGGCGTTCATCGTGGGGCTGCGGAGTTCGGCGGAGATTCTGCGGATGACCCGTTCATCGGTGCTGGAGGTGCTGCGGGAGGACTTTGTGCGGACGGCGGATTCCAAGGGGCTGCACCGGCGGCGGGTGTTGTTCGTCCACGTATTGAGGAACGCCTTGCTCCCGGTGGTGACTCTGGCCGGGTTCGAGGTAGTGTTCCTGATGAGCGGCCAGATTATCGTGGAAACTATTTTCAACCTGCCGGGCATCGGCAAGCTGTTCGTGCAGGCGGTGGCGTCCCGGGACTACCCGGTGCTGCAAGCGATTGTCATGTTCATCGCCATGGTGGTGCTGCTGGCGAACCTGACGGTGGACATAATGTACGCCTGGTTGGACCCGAGAATCCGGTATTCCTAGCAGGCAAACAACTTTGGCCCGATGGGTAAACCGGGAGTTGGTTCGTGGTGAGCTTGTCGAAACATGAACGGATGGCCCTTCGACAAGCTCAGGGCGAACGGGACGGATGACCATCACTTCCAAAGTTGTTCGAGTAACAGGCATTGGCGAAACTCGACGGGCGCGGCGGTATGCCGGCCAAGAGGCGAATGAATGACAACGCCACGTGAAACTACCAGCGCAGAGGAGATTCGGGAGGGGCTGCTGACGGCGGAACCTTCCCGACGGCCGGGGATGGTCCGTTACTGGATTTACTACCTGCGGCACAAGCCGTTGGGAACCATCGGGTTTTCCATCGTGGTGCTGATGATTGTGACGGCGATATTTGCGCCGCTCATCGCGCCGTACACCTACCAGGAACAGAACTATGAGGCGGTGCGTCAGTCGCCGAACATGAGCTTCCTGTTCGGCACCGACCAGTTCGGGAGGGACATCTTCTCGCGGGTGGTTTACGGGGCGCAGATTTCCATGATGGTGGGGTTCCTGGCGGTCATATCCGGCACCGGAGCCGGGGCCATCGTGGGGCTGGTGTCCGGGTACTTCATGGGGAAGTTAGACCACGTAGTCCAGCGAATCGTGGATATGTGGATGTCGTTCCCGGACCTGATACTGGCATTGACCATTGTGGCGGTTTTCGGGAACACCATTCCCAACGTGATTCTGGCGATTGCGGCCACCATCATGCCGCGGGGGGTGCGGGTAATCCGTTCCTCGACGATTTCGATACGGGAGATGGACTACACGCTGGCGGCGCGTTCCATCGGGGCGTCGGACTTGCGGATAATGCTGCGGCACGTGCTGCCCAACACGGTGGCGCCGTTCCTGATTATCATGTCGTCCATGTTCGGCACGGCGATATTGACGGAGGCGGGCTTGAGCTTCCTGGGCTTGGGGATTTCGGAGCCGACGCCGTCCTGGGGGCGGATGCTGACCGGACAGGCGGCGCAGTACCTGGCGACTTCGCCTTGGATTCTGATATTCCCGGGCATGGCGATAACCATTACCGTGATGGGGTTCGCTTTCGCCGGGGATGCTCTGCGGGACATTTTCGACCCGAAGCAGCGGGGGCGGTAGAGGATAATACCCCCACCCCAACCCTCCCCCTAAACAGGGGGAGGGGGGGCTGACCCCCACCCCAACCCTCCCCCTACCAGGGGGAGGGGGCTTTACCCTCAACAGGGCGTTGTCCATGTAGGGGTTTGGATTCCCGCTTTCGCGGGAATGACGGTGGTGGTAAGGGTTTCGGCGGGTTGGTCAAGAAGGGATTGGTTGGGGGAACGACCCCCTCCCCAACCCTCCCCCTACCAGGGGGAGGGGGTTTTACCCTCAACAGGGCGTTGTCCGGATGGGGGTTTGGATTCCCGCTTTCGCGGGAATGATGGTGGGGGTAAGCGGGAACTACGATGGGTGTTAGGCGGTTTGTCATGCCCCTTCCGAGGTGTTTATGGTAGTTACTGACCGGGTGGCGGCGATTTTTGCCGACGCGCGTTCTATGCACAGCGACGCTCTGGAAAGATTGGAGCAGGGAGACATCCGGGACGCCTCGGAAAAAGCCTGGTGTGCCACCAAGCGGGCCAGCGACGCCTTGATTCTGGCGCGCACCGGCGAAGAACCGGAGAGAACGCCGGCCACGTCCAGGGAGTTGAACCGATTGGCGGAAGACGACCCGCGGGTCAAGACGCTGATTGGGCGTTACTACTCCCGGCAGTCGTCCCTGCATGGGGATTGTTTTTACCTGGGGTTGTGCGAGCCGTTGGCGACGACGGCGCGGCGGATTAGAGAGACCGGGGATTACGTCGCGGACGCTGAGGCTCTGGCCGACGGCCGGGGTTAGGTTTTGGGAGTTCACCCCCACCCCAACCCTCCCTCTACCAGGGGGAGGGGGCTTTACCCTCAGCAAGGCGTTGTCCGGGTAGGGGTTTGGATTCCCGCTTTCGCGGGAATGACGGTGGTGGTAGGGGGAGGGGGTTTTGGAATCCCGTTTCAGGGTCGGGTTTTTGACTTGGCGGGATAAATTCAATTTAGCAGGAGTTTAGGGTTTACCATGCGCAGCATTGACATTCATGCCCATATCGCGCCCCAGGGTTGTTTTGACGCCATGAACGCCGGACGGGACTGGCACGGGTTGACGCCGGAGCAGATTCGCGGCGGCCACGCCGATACTCCCAAGACGATGTGGACGCCGGAACAACGCATCGCGGATATGGACTCGCTGGGGGTGGACGTTCACGTCCTTTCCACCGGGGCCTTCTTCTATTTCTACAATCGGGACGCATCTCAGGTCGCCGCTATGGACGTGGAATGCAACGATTATGTGTCGCAGTTGACCAAGGACTATCCGGAACGGTTTGCCGGCCTGGCCAACCTGCCGATGCAGGACGTTGGGGCGTCGGTGGCGGAGTTGGAGCGGGCGGTGACGCAGTTGGGCTTGAAGGGGGCGATGATTGGAGACCAGGTGAACGGCAAGACCTACGATGACCCGGAGTTTTTGCCGCTGTGGGAGACGGCGGAGCAACTGGGCGCGTTGATGATGATTCACCAGGGGGGCAATACGGTGGTCAGTTCGCGGCTGAACCGCTACCACCTGCCCAACACCATCGGGAATCTGGCGGACCGGGCGGTGACGTTTGCATCCTTCGTTTTCGGTGGGGTGATGGACAAGCACCCGGACTTGAGGGTTTGCCTGTGCCACGGCGGGGGTTATACCTGCTACGGTATCGGGCGGATGGATCGGGGTTGGCAGGTGCGCCCGGAGGCGCGGGCCAACATCCAGCAGCCGCCCAGCCGCTACCTGAGCAGTTTCTACTATGACTGCCTGACGCACAGCGAAGAGGCGCTGCGGTTCCTGATTGACCAGGTGGGGATAGACAAGGTTATCTTCGGCACGGACTGGCCGTTTGATATGTGTTTCGACTGGCCGGTTTCGTGGATTTTGAGCCTGGAGAGTTTGACCCAGGAAGAAAAAGAGGCGATTCTGTGGAAGAACCTGGAGGGGTTGTTGGGGATTTAGGGTCGGGTTTTAGTCACGGTTCGACCCCCTCCCCAACCCTCCCCCTGGTAGGGGGAGGGAGTTTTTTGTTGGGGATGGATTGTCACCTTCGGATGGATGGGCATGGATTTCTGGATTCCGGCTTTCGCCGGAATGACGGTGGTTGCGGCAGGGGTAAGGGCAGGTTGGAAACCTGGCCTACGGGTTAGGCGGGGGTTTTGGTTTGACGGCGGCGGGATGGTTGGCGCTTGGGTTGGGCGGCTTTTTCGCGGGCTTGCTGCCACATCCGGCAGAAGGCGCAGATTTCTCCGGTGGTGGACTGGCCGCAGAGGCGGCAGTCGCGCAGGTCAAAGTCTTCCTGGGACTCTTCCATCAGCGGGCGGATGCGGTCAAGGAAGGTGGACATGAACCCGTGCTTGGAGCCGGGGGACTGGGCCTCAATCTGGTCCAGGGAGTTCTTGTAGAGGATGGAACGGGCGCCGACGGAGTTGGGACATTCTTCTTCCACGTAGTCAATGCCGCGGAGGATGGCGTTGGCGGCGACTTCGCGCTCGGTGACGGTGTAGAGGGGCTTGACTCGCTTGATTAGCTTGTCGCCGTTGGCGGGCAACGCCGGGGACTGGCGGGCCAGGCTGCCGACTTCCCAATGCAGGACGTTGCCCAGCAGGGTGGCGGCCTCGTCGTCCAGGTTGTGGCCCATCGCCACCACGGTGAAATCGCGGTCGTAGGCTTCCTTGTTGAGGATGTAGCGCTTGCTGAGGCCGCAGCCGGAGCAGGGGACGCGGCGCAGGGCGTTGGAAAGTTCGGGGACGGCCATGCCGTAGGATTGGGCCAAGTCAACGGTGATTAGCGGGGCGTCGCGCTGTTGGGCGAAGGCCAGCGTCCGTTGGTAAGAGTTGTCGGAGTAGTCGCCGATGCCCAGGTGGATGTGCAGGCCGGTGGGCTGGTAGTCGTGGCGGAGCAGGTAGTCCCACAGGGTAAGGCTGTCCTTGCCGCCGGAGACGCCCACCAGGATGCGGTCGTCGGGGACGAACATTTTATGGCGGCGGATGGCCCGCTCCACTTGGCGGTCGAAAAATTCCAGGTAGTGGGGTTTGCAGAAGGCGGCATGGTGCCGCCGCAGTTCGATGGACGCCTGGGCCTTGCACTTGCGGCACCTCACGCTGGTCTCCCTTACGTTCCGCCGCTGATGGCGGTAACGATTTCCACGGTTTCGTGGTCTTTAATCCAAAGGTCGCGGGTCAGGAGGTCGTCGTCGCGGATGACCAAGACTTGCTCCGGGTTGAGGTCGAGTTCCTTAATCAAGGTGTCAACCCGGCGGCTGCCTTGGAGTTCCAACTCGCGGCGTTTGGGGTTACGAATGATGACTTTCATGGGTTAGTCCTGCCAAGAATACTCGATGGAGGGGTCGCCGGGAATGGTTTGCACCCGCCATTGCGCCTTGGTTTTGAGTCTTGCCAAAGAAATGCGCGCTCGGAAACTCTCTCCCCGGGAAGGGGCATTGGGGCCGACGTTCCAAATGGAGTCTTGTGGGGTAGGATTATAGCGGGATTGCAGAAAACCGCTAGGGAGAGCGATGGCGCTGGTGTCTTGAAGGCGGTTGATTCCTTGATTGACCGAATATCGGTATTTGACGAATACGGTGGTGGTCAACAAGTCCCCATCTTCGTGGGAAATGGTTAGTGGCAGCCCGCCCGGTTCATCAATGTCAACCCCGGCTCTGACCTGCTTAATTCTCATGGACGTTTGCCCTGGCTGAATCCGGGCTACGGCGCCGCCTTTTTCGGCTTTGGAGTCCACAAACAAAGCCTGTCTTACCGCAAACTCCGGCAGGAATAAGTACCGGGAACGCTTGTAATCCATTTTGCCGAACAGACGCACGGGAATGACGGACGTACCCAGCCGGTCCAGGGCCTCCCTGGTCAAGTCTTCGCCAATATCGGCTACCAAGTCGGTCTCCGTGGCGAAGATAGCTGAAATTTCCTGACGCATATCCATGAGGGACTGGACAACCAGCCGGAGGGTGGCTTTTTCTATTCGTTCCACTAGGTCGGGGTTAGCGCGGAGGGATTGCAAATCCAGCGTCATTCTTCCATCCCTAACCGTGACTGATAACGGCCAACTTGTTCCTTCGTTTGGGAGCAACGCCTTTGCGCCTGTTTAACGTACTCCGGAGCCAGGTCAAAGCCGACGTAATTCCGGCCTTCCAGAATTGCTGCTTCGGCGCTGGTACCGCTGCCGATGAAACAGTCAAGGATAAGGTCGCCGGGGTCTGATAACAGCTTGATGACCCGTCGGGGCAACTCGACCGGGAACTCGGATTCGTGGGTGACGTGAGACCGGACGGACTTGAAATGCCAAGCGCCTCGGGAACCCCAATCGCGCCATTCTTCTTTGGTTAACCTGCTTCTATCAACAGAGGTAATTCCGGGTTTCCAGAATACATAAATGTACTCAAACTCATCCACTGACCGATAGGAAAGACTGTGCCAACGGCTGTTGGCCCAACACGGGTCTTTGACCCAAACCCGGCGGTCATAAAGGAAGAAACCGGCGTCGGCGGCCCATTGGTCAATCAACCCGCCAACAAGTTGCACCCTGGTCTGGGTAGCGTATTTCCCCCCTCTAACATTGTTGTTTTCGGCCCGGCGCTGGACGGTTTGCTCGCTGCAACCAAGCAAGGCGGCTATCTGGTGGCGGTTGAAATCGGGATGAGCGGTCTTGGCCGCCAATACTTGCTCCCGCGTTACCTGGCTTTTCCTGGTGGAAACATTGTCCGCCTGGATGCGGGGCATCCTTTCATCAGGAAAGGCCAGGATGTCGGCAGAGTTGATTGCCAGGAATCCGCCCGGCTTGATAACCGCAAAGTGCAACTCGATAACTTCCCGAATCAGGGCTTGCCATCCATCGAAGGACAAGTCCTTTTCGTAAGACTTGCCGACGAAGTATGGCGGCGACCAGACACTTAGAGCGATGGAATCGGGTTCCAGATGTTTGAGCAGTTCCCGCGCGTCACCGCAATAAATGGCGTTGGCATCAAGATATGTTGGGATCGAGGTATTGCTGGGCGGCAAGTCCGGGGCGCTAACCGAAGCACTTGACCCTTTTGGCGGTGAAATCACTTGCTTCTCCTCGCGGCGGTCTCAGGGTCGGGTTGTCGCTACAAGCCAGTGAAAGGCAACCCTTTTCCTCAAATCGGGTTGGTGTTACTCTACCACCAATTTAGACGGTGGGAAATTGGGGGTTGTCATGATTAAGTCTTTTTCGGCTTTGTATGCGGGGCACGTTTTGGAGGGGGAGGGGGTCGGGTTTGCGGGGACGCCCCACGATGACCGATGGTATCCCAATGAGCGGCTGATTCAAGCCTTTGACATTGCGCGGGAAGCGGCGATTTTGATGGAGGATTTGGGTTACGACGTTCTCTGGATGGCGGAGCATCACTTCCAGCGGGAAGGGTACGAGTGCATCCCCAACCTGCTGATTATGAGCCAGTACCTGGCGCAGCACACGCAGCGGATAAAGTTCGGCTGCGGGTTCAACGTCCTGCCCATGTGGCACCCCATCCGGCTGGCGGAGGACTTCGCCATGGTGGACATCCTGACCGGGGGCCGGGTGGTCTTTGGCGTGGGCCGGGGCTACCACACCCGGGAGGTGGAGAGTTTCGGGGCGCCGCTGCTGGATGGCGACGCCAACCGGGAGTTGTTTGAAGAGCAGTTCGAGGTCATTATGCGGGCCTTCAACGAAGAGTCCTTTTCCCACCGGGGGAAGCACTATTCCATCCCGCCGGAGGTGCCTTACCGGGGCTATACGCTGCAAGACGTGACGCTGGTGCCGCGGCCGGCCCATCTGCCGGTGGAGGTTTGGCAGCCGGTGGTCAGCGGCACCGACCGGGCCTTTGACTTCATGGCGAAATGGGGCGTCAAGGGGATTATCCTGGGCACCGGAGAGCAGTACGTCGAGGACTGGGTGCGGCGTTACCAGCAAGCCTACGCCCGGCAAGGGAAAGACCTGGAATTGGGGGAAAACCTGGCGTTGGGAATTTGGTCGTACATGGACGACAGCCGGGAACTGGCGGAAAAGGCGCTGGAGCCGATGTTCGAGGAGCACGTCAAGTTTGCCGCGCCGCTGGGGATGCTGCGGTACAGCGACCGGCAGATGACCGCCACCGGGCCGGCGGGGGTGGCCCATCACATCGCCGCCGGAACCAACTTCCGGGAAGTCATCGAAAAGCGGGCGTGGTGGGCCGGCACGCCGGAGCAGACGGTGGAGTACCTGAAAGGGTTGGAGGAAAAGTACCCCGGCCTGGAGCAGATAATGGTGGCGTTCCCGATGGGGGCGACGGTGGAGCAGTTTCGGACGCAGATGACGAGGTTCGCCAGGGAAGTGATGCCGGCGTTCCGACAAGCGGAATTGAAGGTTTAGGGCGTTTCGGGGTCGGGTTTTCGATGCGACAGTTGAGCCGTCATAAACTGAGCTTGGGGCTGTTCGGGGCCAACTGCTCCGGGGGGCTGGCCGTTACCACCGTCCCGGAACGGTGGGAGGCCAGTTGGGAGAATAACCGTCGGCTGGCGGTGATGGCCGACGACGCGGGCATGGATTTCATGCTGCCGTTGGGCCGTTGGAAGGGCTACGGCGGCGTGACGGACCACAACGGTTCCAATTTCGAGACGCTGACCTGGGCGGCGGGCATCCTGGCTTGCACGGACGGGGTGAAAGCGTTTGGCACGGTGCACGTTCCCATGTTCAATCCGGTGGCGGCGGCCAAGCAAATCGTCACCGCCGACCATATTGGTCAAGGAAGGTTCGGGTTGAACGTGGTCTGCGGCTGGAACCGGGATGAGTTCGATATGCTGGGGGTTGACCTGGCCCAGCATGACCAACGGTATGACCAGGGGCAGGAATGGATTGATATTCTCTACCGGGCCTGGGAGTGCGACGCGCCCTTTGACTACGAAGGAAGGTTCTACCGGGTGCGGCAAACGGAAGTCCACCCCAAGCCCTACGGCGGCGGGCGTCCGCTGGTGGTGTGCGCCGGAAACTCGCCGCGGGGTCGGGATTTCGCGGCCCGGAACGCCGACATGATGTTTACCAACATCCGGTCGGGGCTGGAAATGGCGGCGGCCAATACGGAGGAACTGCGGGCTATGGCGGCGGCTTACGGTAGGCGCATCGGCGTTTTCACCAACGTGGCGGTGGTGTGCCGGCCGACGGAAAAAGAGGCGCAGGACTACTTCCATTGTTACGCGGTGGAACGGGCGGACGTTGACGCGGTGGAAAACATGGTGGAAGGCCGGGGGTTGAACAAACCGGGGCAGTCGGCGGAAGAACGTCGGGCCATCCGGCGACGGGCTGCCGGGGGCAACGGCGCATTGCCGATAATCGGGTCGCCGGACCAAGTGGCGGCGACGATGGGGCAGTTGTCGGAGTCGGGGGTGACGGCGTTGGCGATGGGGTTGGTGAATTACCTGGAGCATTTTCCGTATTTCCGGGAGGAAGTTTTGCCGCGGTTGGGCCGGATGGGGTTGCGGGAGGAATGAGCGCCCGTCTCAAGGCGGAGTTTTCACCCCCATCCTAACCTTCCCCCGTCGAGGGGGAAGGGACTTGGTTGCCTCTCTTTTGAAGAGGGTTGGGGCAAGAAAGACGCTTTCAAGATTATCTATCAATCGGGGAGGGTTTGATGACCGAGAATGCTAGTCCTATGACTGACGGGCAGCCGGGGAGGACGATTACGGCGCGCCCGGTGGGTAATCATTCCGTTCTTTCGGTAATTGGGGCGGAGGCGGGACAGCCGGGGCCGTATCCCTTCCTTTGCGGCGTTCCCAACCCGGCGGTTGAACTGGTGGGGCCGCCGCCGGAATACCTGGCGGTGGCGGCGTGGGCGGCTTGAACGGTGGTCACAGTGGTGGGCGTTGCCTACCGGGGCGGCATTGCTTTGGAGAATATAGAGGTGGACTTCCAGGTTGAGCCGGTGGAAATGCCCGGCGTGCTGGGTTTCGGGGTGCGGGAAAGGGTGACGCTGATGGGCAATCTATCGGAGACGGAAAGGGTGCGGCTGCAACGGGCGGCGCGCTTTTGCCCGGTGGGGCAAGCGTTGAATAAGGGGGCCATGCAAGTCGAGGACACGGTGCGGTGGGGCAACGGCCAGACCGCTGCCGTCTCGCCGGCGTCGGAAAGTCTGCCGGAGTTGGCGGGAGCGCAGACGGCGATTCCGGCGGGGTCAGTGCAGGGCCGCTACCTGCTGGACACGAAAGAGTACGACGGCAGCGGGGAAATGACCCACGAAGGGGAGGCCAAGGTGTACGTGAATTGCGACAACCTGACCCGCTCCAGTACCTGGGCCGTTCTGGGGGGCCACAGTTCGCAGGGACTAGTTCCGTCGCCGTTCCCGCTGGCGCAGGCGGCTTGGGCCGCGTCCACCGCCGCGACGCTGGAGCGGCTGCTGCCCAGCGTTGATGACGGCGCGGGTCAAGACATTGGCGTCCGGCTGGCGATGTCGCTGGGCGGAGGTCGGGGCGATTCGCAAGGCAGCGCGGCACGGGGCGAAGTCCGGCATCGGGCCATTTCCCGCCGGATAGACGTGCCGGGCAGTCCGGAATCGGCTCCGTTGGAAGTGGTGCGGGCGGCGCTGCGGGCTGACCCGATTACGGCGGCGTATAGGCACGGGGGCGTGCTGTTGGAGGATGAGGTGGTGGTGGCTTAGTACAACGGCTTCGTAAACTGTTTCAGACGGGGTTTTCACCCCCATCCTAACCTTCCCCCATCAAGGGGGAAGGGACTGGCTCCCCTTGGTCGAGGGGGAAAATCACGGAAGTGCGATTTGGTGTTTTATCCGATAAAGTATTTTCAATCGGGCAGGGTGTGATGGTAACGGTAACGGAAAGGGAAACCGAACGGTCTCAGGGAACCGGGGGGCGTTACTGCGAAGGGTGTCCACGGTGCCGGGATGCCAACGCCGGGTTTTGTTCGCAGCGTCACCCGCAATATAACAACCTGCATCCGGTCTGCCGTCGGTGCGGGCATTGCGTGTTGCGGGGCTCGCACAGCGACGATACTTCGGACTTGGATGGCGGTTAGGGGTTGGTTCGACCCCCTCCCCAGCCCTCCCCCTACCAAGGGGAGGGGGTTGGTTTTCGCCGGGTTGACGGTTATTCGTTGGGCAAGGTTGGCGCTGGCGGGGAATTCTGGATTCCGGCCTTCGCCGGGATGACGGGTTGGGGTGGTTCGACAGGCTCACCACGAACGGGTTGGCGGGGGATTTCTGGATTCCGGCCTGCGCCGGAATGACGGGTTGGGGGACGGGAATGACGGGTTGGAAGTGGAGGATTCCGGGATATTCGGGAATGACGGTTATTCGTTGGGCAAGGTTGGCGCTGGCGGGGATTTCTGGATTCCGGCCTACGCCGGAATGACGGGTTGGGGTGGTTCGACAGGCTCATCACTAACGGGTTGGCGGGGGATTTCTGGATTCCGGCCTGCGCCGGAATGACGGGTTGGGGGCTGGAGTGGTTTTCACCCTCACCCTTCCCCCTCAGGGGCGATGGGAAAATTGGCAATTGTGGGTGACGTGGGTATAATATCGTAGCTGTGTGCGTCGCCGTGATGGTGGGCTTGCCGTCATGGGGGCGGTCTTGGGCTACGAAAACCTTTCACATCCTGGCGATGTCGGGGTAATTGCGACAGGGTTGTTTACATCCGGCATTTGAAGGGAGTCAGGGACGCCGATGGCAAAGGTTAGCGTCTCTTCGCGTATCAGAACGGCGTAAATTCGAGGATTCAGGGAGGGAATATGCCGGATTACAGGCCACCTTTGGACGGAATCAGGGTATTGGACCTGGGGCGCCACCAAGCCGGGCCGCGCTGCGCTCAAGTGCTGGCCCGCATGGGAGCGGAGGTAATCAAGATTGAGCGGATAGGTGGGGAGGAGACTCGCTATCACGGCCCGTGGGTGCGGGGGCAGAGCGCTTACTGGGCGTCGCATAACAGCGGCAAGAAGAGCATGAGCATGGACCTGCGGACGGAGGAAGGCAAGGAAGTCCTGACGGAGTTGGTCAAGGTCTCCGACGTTTTCCTGCAAAATTTCCGGCCCGGCACCATTGAGACGATGGGGTTCGGGTACGACGTCCTCAAAGAGCTAAACCCGCGGATAATCATGGTCAACGCCTCGGCCTACGGGCAGTTCGGCCCCTATTCGGAAAAAATCGGTTACGGCCCGGTGGGGGAATGTATTTCCGGGGTGACAATGACCATCGGGGAAGAGGGTTGGCCGCCGGTTCAGGCGCGGGTTTCCCTGATTGACCGCACTACGGCCCTGCACGCCGCCATTGGCGTGCTGTCGGCGCTGCGGGAACGGGAGTGGTCGGGCATGGGCCAGGCGATTGACGTTTGCCTGGCGGATACCGGGTACAGCTATACGGAGATTCCGGTTTCGGCTTACGTCGGGGCCGGAGTAGAGCCGAAACGGGGCGAAGGTGGCGGCGCGCCGCCCAGCGGGATTTACGCCTGCAAGGACGGCCACGTGCTGATTACCGCCGGAGACCAGCACCAATGGCATCGGGTCTGCAACGCCCTGGGGCAACCGGATTGGCTGGAAGACCCGCGGTTTACCTCTCGCCCGGAACGGACGAAGAACCGGGCAGTGGTGGACCAGGCGGTGAATGAAATTCTGGCGGAATTGACTCCGGCAGAGGCGGTGGAGCACTTTACGCGTCACGATGTGACCATTGCCCCGGTGAATACGATACCGATGGCGGCGCAAGACCCCCATCCGTGGGAGAGGGGTATCATCGTTGAAGTGCCGGACTTCCGGGCGGGAACCATGCCGGTGAACGGTGATTACTGGCACATGAGCCGGACGCCGGCGGTAATCGGTTCGCTGCCGGCAGTGGGTGAACACAACGAAGAGGTGCTGTCGGGGATTTTGGGTTACTCGGAAGAGCGGATTTTGGAGTTGCGGGATAGACGGGTAATCTCGGAGTCGGACCATTACGACGAAATTCCGGGTTAGGCCGCGGACGGGAGCCCGCTCTTGGGCCAAGTTTGCCGGTGGGAGTGCGGTTAAAAGCTATCCCAGGATGGGACTTGTTGGACCTTGATTTTCCCTTCCCCCTCAGGGGGAAGGGATTTGGTTGCCTCCCTTTGGGAGAGGGTTGGGGCGTCACAAACACTTTTGGGATAGTTTCCCACACCTGTCGTTAATCCGGCGGCGACGGGAATGTAAGTTTTCGAGGGAGAGCGGGCGATGCGTCAAAAAGCGGTGTCTTTCCAAACCAACGGGTTGACCTTTGAGGGAATCGTGGCGGAGCCGGAGGACTTGACGGCGCCGGTTCCGGGGGTGGTCATTTGCCATCCGGGGCCGCTGAACGGCGGCAACATGGACAACAATATAGTGGTGGCGGTGTCGTTTGCGCTGGCGGAGGCGGGTTTCGCCACCATGCGGTTCAATTTCCGCGGGGTGGGCAACAGCCAGGGCGAACACAGCCGGGGGGAGTTGGAGTACCAGGAGGCGTTGGCGGCGGTGGCCTTCCTGAAAGGTTGGCCCGGCGTGGACGGGGAACGGCTGGGGTTGGTGGGTTACTCCTTCGGGAACGGGGTCATCCTGGGGAGCGCGGAGTTGCAGCAGGAACCGCGGGCCTTCGCTTTCGTGTCGCCGTCGTTGCAAGCCCTTCAAGGCAGTTGCTTGAAGGGGGACGCCCGGCCCAAGTTTTTGATTACGGGGGACATGGACCGGCTGGCGCCTTCACCGGAGTTCCAGCCGACGCTGGAGTCTTTTGACCATCCTTTTGACTGGCGGGTGGTGGAGCGAGCGGACCATTTCTGGGTGGGGCGGGAGCATGAGGTTGCCGGGCCAGTGACGGCGTTTTTGGGGGAACACTTGAAATAGGCGCTAGTGGTTTTCGGTTATTATGTGGAAAGTCCTGCGGCGATTTGCGGGTTGTTAACCACGGAGGTAGGGGCAGGTTTCAAACCTGCCCCTACGGTTGGTGTATTGGCGGCTGGTGGTTGCAGGGGCGGAGATTCAGGGGGAAATCTATCTGATTGGCCGGTGGTTTCCGGGGGAAAATGTTTGTGCCGAGGGAGATTTTCGGATACATTAGGAAGAACAGGAAGTATTGCCCAGCTTGGGAGGCTGATGGATGGCGGATATTCCCTTGTTTCCGGTGACCGTGGTTGGAAGTTGGCCCCGCTCCGCCGAGTTGGTGCGGGCCTTGCGGCGCAAGGAGGCGGGGGAGATTACGCTGGCCGAGTTCAACGCGCTGGCGGACGGTGAAGTGCTGGCGTGCATCCGGGCGCAGGAAGAGGCCGGGGTGGACATAATCAGCGACGGGGAGCAGCGGCGGGACAACTTCTATTCCTTTGCCGTGGACAAGCTGACCGGGATGCGGTTGATGAAGGTGTCGGAGTTGATGAACTACTCCCGGGACCGGGCGCGCATGGAAGAGTTGCTGCGGGCGTTGGACGTGCCTTCCTTCGCCATCAAGAGTCCCATCGTGGTTGACCGCATCGGCCAGCGGGAGGGGCTGGCCCTGGACGAACTGGCCTTTCTGCGGGAGCATACCGACCGGCAAATCAAGATACCGCTGCCGGGGCCGTATATGCTGACCCGCTCCAGTTGGTTTGAGGGGCTTTCGGATGCGGTGTACCCGGACCCGGAAGACCTGGCCGCCGACGTGGTGGCGATTCTGCGGGAAGAGTTAATCGCGCTGCGGGACGCGGGTTGCGACTTCGTGCAGTTCGACGAACCAATCCTCAGCCAGGTGGTTTTCGGGGAGGAAAGCACGGAGACTTTCATGTGCGCGGCGCTGCCCAACCGCCGGGACCCCACCGACGAACTGGAGTTGGCGGTGCGGCTGATGAACCAGACGACGGAGGGAATCGGCGGCATCAGGACGGGGGTTCACGTCTGCCGGGGCAACTGGAGCCGCCGGGAGGAAGTGCTGCTGCGGGGCAACTACGGGCCGATGCTGCCCTATCTGACGCAAATGAACATTGACCAACTGGTGCTGGAATGCGCCACGCCGCGGGCCGGGGAAATGGAAGTCTTCAAGGAATACGGCAACGAAATGGAAATCGGTTTCGGGGTGGTGAATCCGCGCACCGACGAAATCGAACCGGCATCGGAAATCGTGGAGCGGGTGAAAGAACTGCTGCAATACTTCGACCCGGAGAAGATTTACCTGAATCCCGACTGCGGGTTTGGCACTTTTGCGGAAAGGAACGTCAACAACCACGAAACCGCGGCGAGGAAACTGGAAGTAATCGCTGAGGCCGCCGCAATCCTGCGGAGGGAATACCATTAGGTCGTGTCGTCAATTTTAATTGCCGTCATTCCGGCGGAATCCGGAATCCAGAAAAGCCCGGCGCAGGATTGCGTCCTTCCGGGCAAGGAGTCCTGGATACCGTCCCCGTATCGTGGTACGGGGCAGGCTCTGCGCCGGTATGACGGGTTTTGGGTCAAGGATGTGGATTCCCGCTTTCGCGGGAATGACGGTAGAGGTTGGGAATGACGGTGAATTAAATTGACGACACTCCCCAGCGTGCAATGTCGGGCAACCTTTTGCAGCCGCGCCAGTCAACGATATGGAGGTGGAAATGACCGAAGATAGAGACCTGAACGGACTGCCACGGGAGAGACTTGCGGAAGTCCTGGATACCTTCCGAGACCCGGAAGTGTTCAACGCGGTATCCGGGCCGTGGAAGTCGCGGGTGGTGTGGCAGAACGGGATGAACGTGCGGGCTTATATGCGTCACCACCAAGTTGACATGGACGAACCGGGTGACCTGACGGCAACGGATGTCGCTGCCAGCGCGCATGAGCAGTTGTTGTCGGCCATCGGCAGCTGCATGACGGTGGGGTTTGTGGTTAACGCCACCAAGCAGGGCGTCCGGATTCACGACCTGGAAATAGCGATTGAAGGGTTTTTCGACAACATCCGCAAGTGGGCCGGCGTGGACGACGAGGGCAACCCCGGCTACGGTCGGATTTCGGCCAAGTGCTTTGTGCGGGCGGACGCCGATGAGGAAACTCTGCGGGAAATCTGGCGGTTGGCGGTGGAAGGCTCGCCGGTAGCGCAAACGGTGATGCACCAGACCACCATCGAAACGGACTTTGAAGCCGTAGGTTGATGGCGACTTTCGTTTCGGCGGACTGGGTGGCGGAACGGATTGGCCGGCCGGAGTACCTGATAATTGACCCGCGGACGGCCATGCGCTATCTCATGGGCCACTTGAGGGGCGCGGTGAATGTTCCGGTCAACAAGTTTCCAGGGGCCGACGGTCGCCTGATTCCCCCGGAAGGGTTGGCGGCGGCCTTTGGCGACGCCGGGTTGGGGGACGACGTTACGCCGGTGCTGTACGACCACCAGGACGGGCGCAACGCGGCGATGGCGGCGTGGGCGCTGGAGTACCTGGGGCGGGATGACGTTTGCGTGATGGACCTGCTTTTTGACGCCTGGAAGGGACAAGGGCGGGAAGTGTTGTACCGCCCGGTAGCGAAGGAACCGAAAGTCTTTACCATGCGGTTGAATCCGAGGGTGCGGGCTACGCTGGAGGATGCAGCCAACCCCGGCGAGGCGAAACTGTTGGACACCCGGACGGTGGAGGAATTTCGGGGAGAGACGGACATGGACCATCGCCCCGGCCATATACCGGGCGCGGTGAATCTGCCCCATTCGGAAATGGCCGGCTCCGATGGGAAGCTGCTGATTGACGCCGGCTTGCTGCGGGAGCGGCTGGCGGCGGCAGGAATTGGCCCGGAGGATTCGGTGGTGGCCTACTGCCGCAGCGGGGCGCGGGCGTCGCTGGCGTACCTGTCAATGAAACAAGCGGGGTACGACGTGCGGCTTTACGATGGGTCTTACGCCGAGTGGATGGACAGCCCGCAGCCGGTGGAAAGGTGAGTCGGGTTTTCTTCACCAAACCATCATCGGCTGACAGGACACCTTGTATTGATGCACCATCGAAGTAGCACAGCAGCCCCCACGGAGCCGACATGACCCAACAAGCCTTAACCCCGGCGCAGATATTCGCCGACGCCCGTTGGATGCAGGCCCAGGCCGTAGAACGCCTGGAACAGGGAGACCTCCGCGATGCGGCGGAAAAGGCCTGGTGCGCCACCAAGCGAGCCACCGACGCCCTGATTCTGGCCCGAACCGGCGAACACCCGGGAACCACCGCCGGAACCACCAACGGGATTGACGCCCTGGCCAGGGCGGACAGCCGGGTTAAACCCCTGGTGGGTCGCTATTACAGCCGCATCGGGCAGCTTCATGGCCTCTGCTTTTACGACGACAACTGCGGCCCCGACACGGAACGCCGCATCCGGGAAACGGTGGACTACATTCAGGACGCCGAGCGGCTGGCCGAGGAGACACCATGACCCAACAAGCCTTAACCCCGGCCCAGATATTCGCCGACGCCCGTTGGATGCAGGCCCAGGCCGTAGAACGCCTGGAACAGGGAGACATCCGGGATGCGGCGGAAAAGGCGTGGTGCGCCACCAAGCGAGCCACCGACGCCCTCATCCTGGCAAGAACCGGCGAAAGTCCCCCAACGACTGCGGCGACCACCGAGGGGTTGCTGGCCTTGGCACGGGCCTCGGACGCTGTAGAACCCCTCGTAGGCCGCTATTTCACCCGAATCAGCTACCTGCACGGAACCTGCTTTTACGACGACAACTGCGGCCCCGACACGGAACGCCGCATCCGCGAAACCGTGGACTACATTCAGGACGCCGAGGGTCTGGCCGAAACCCTACCTTAACCCTATTACCGTCGTTCCGGCGTCTCTAACCCGTCATTCCGGCGAAGGCCGGAATCCAGAAATCCTTGCCACAGCTGGCATTGGCCCTGGCAGACGCCAGGCGGCGGCCCGCCCGTCACACCGGAATAACCAGCCCTTCCTCCTCCAACTGGTCTATCAATTCCTGAGCCTTCAGACCCCCGATTTTCAACCGCCGTTCCAGCAGCGACGGCGATACGTTGGGATTGTGCAGGGCCAACTCCCGGGCCTTCGCCAGCAAGTCCTGGTCCACCTGCCGGAAGTCCTGCTCTTCCTCCTCGGTATCCTCAATGGAAATCACCGGCAGCGGCGGCCCTTCCTGTTTCAGCCAGAACTCCACCACCTTGTCCACTTCCTCATCCAGCACCAGCGTTCCCTGCACCCGCCGCGGCTTGGGCGAATCGTTGTTCAGCAGCAGCATATCACCCTTGCCCAGCAGCTTTTCCGCCCCCACCGAGTCCAGGATAACCCGCGAGTCCACTTGCGACGCCACCGCAAAGGCCACCCGCGCCGGAATGTTCGCCTTCAATAACCCCGTAACCACGTTGACCGAAGGGCGTTGCGTCGCCAATACCAGGTGAATCCCGGTGGCCCGGCCCAACTGCGCCAGCCGCACCAGGTTTTGCTCAATCTCAAATCCCCCCACCATCATCAAGTCCGCCAACTCGTCCACGATAATCGCCAGGAAGGGCATCGGCTCCCTGGCCTTGGCGTTGTACCCGGCGATGTTGCGCGTCCCCGCCTCTTCCATCAGCTTGTACCGGCGAAACATCTCCCGCATGATGGCCCGCAGCGCCGGGTTGACCTCATCCGCCTCCGTAATCACCGGCGCAATCAAATGCGGAATCCCGTTGAACGGCGTCAACTCCACCCGCTTGGGGTCAACCATCAGCATCCGCAGTTGGTCCGGCGGCTTGGTGAACAGGAACGACGAAACGATAGTATTGATGCAAACGCTCTTGCCGCTGCCCGTGGCCCCGGCAATCAATACGTGGGGCAGCGCCGCCAAATCCATGACCACCGGCGTCCCCCCGGCGTCCTCGCCCAGCGCGATGGGCAGCCCCCCCTTGGCCGCCACGGACGAAAAGGACTGCCCATCCATGACGTTGCGCAGCGGCACCTTGCCCGGCGCCGGATTCGGC
This sequence comes from Dehalococcoidia bacterium, assembly GCA_963665735.1. GTDB lineage: Bacteria > Chloroflexota > Dehalococcoidia > Lucifugimonadales > UBA3495 > CATOSK01. The sequence continues at coordinate 3,633,313 of OY762444.1, forward strand.
ACTTCCAGCCCGATGAACGACTCCCCCGGCACGGCGGCCTCAATCCGCAGATACGGCGTCCGCAGCGCCAACGCCAAGTCTTTTTCCCGCGTCAAAATGGTCTGCACCTTGACCCGGCTGCGCCCCCGCGATTCCTCTGCCCCATCCTTTCCCTTGGCGTCTCCCCCCTTAACCGTCCAGCCCGGCACCAGCCCGAACCGGACGATGCGCGGCCCGGCCTGGATGTCGCTGCACTCGACGGCAACTCCGTGTTCCGACAGCGCCTCTTCGATATGCCGGGCCATTTCATCAAGGGAATCCTGGGGAACGGCGTAGGTCTCCGGCGGCGCCAGCAGGTCGGTGGACGGCAGTTTCCACAGCGAAGACCCCGACCCATTTCCGTTGACGCCGGAAGGCTCCACCGCCGGGGTTTCGTCAGTACCCTCCGGGTCACCCCAGGGCGACTTGCCGTTGCCCGCCCCGCCGGTGGAAACGCCCTTCCTTTTGCCGCGACCTTTTCCGCCCGGTTTCGTCGTCGGCCCATTCCCCCGCCGGCGTTGGAGCAGTGACCGGACGCCCCGGCCAATCCCGGCCCAAACCGCTTGCACTCCCGCCCAAAAATGAAGGCCAACCCACGACGCCCAAGCCCAATACTTCAGCCCAACCAACTTGGGATAGATGACCAACGGCGTCAAAATCGCAATGGCCGCCAGCTTGGCGATACCCAGGGGCATCGGGTAGCCGCCCACTTGCGAACCCCATCGGCCCCCGTAGCTGACTTCCGACATGGCCCCGCTGGGCGCGAAGAAGTAGGAAAGACTGCCCACGGTTATAGCCACCAACGCCGCCGCCGCAACCCAGAACCGCCAGAACTGCAACAGCGTCCGGGGCCAATAACGCGCCACCGCCAGCGTGGCCAATACCCACGCCGCCACCGGAATCCAGCCCAAGCCCAGCGTTTCCTCAAACCACCAGACCGGATTGCCCCACCGGAACCAGACCGCCGCCGCCGCCAGACCCACCGCCAATAGAAAAACGGCGTCCAGAATCAGCCCCACCCGCCGGCCCGTCTTGCCGGACGAAGAACTGGAACGGCGCGTTTGACGTTGGGACGTGGGCATGGACTCTCCCCCTAATTGCCAACCGCTTTGTCAGAAAAGCGGCATCTGCGGCGAAAAAACCGCCGCGTCAATTATGCAGAAGGCCGGTGTTGCCCCGCTAGAAAAACCCGTCCCAGAATCAACGGGTTTCCAATGACCACCCGACAGTCCCTTCGTGACCGATACGATTGCAATGTAGGGGCGCACGGCCGTGCGCCCCTACCCCCAAGAACGTCCATCCTGCGGAAACGTGCTGACTCCCCAATCAGGGAGGCGTTAGGAGTGGGGGTCAACCCCGTTCCGATTGACCCGCGGCTGAAACGTAGGGGCAGGTTTCAAACCTGCCCCTACCAACCTTGGCTGATTCCCGCCAAACTGTCGGAAGAACCCAAACAAAAAATCCCTCCCCCTCGCAGGGGGAGGGTTAGAGCCTGTCCTGAGCATCGCCGAAGGAGAGGGTGTGAAAACTGCTAGGGGTCAACCTCCTACCCTTCCAACACAATCGGCAAAACCATCGGACGGCGGTTCGTCTCCGCCTGGAAAAACCTGCGGGCAAGGTCCCGCACCCGCGATTTCACCGCGTCCGGGTTACGCAGGATGGACGGCTCATGGGCCAGCATATCCTCCACCGCAAAGCTCAGCGCGTCAAACACCTGGTACACCTCCGCCTGCTCCATGAACCCGCTGGCCGCGATTTTCGGCCCCGCCGTCAACTGCCCCATCACGCTATCCACCGAAAGCACCACCGCAACCACCCCGTCCCGGGACATTGACCGCCGTTCCCGCAGCACCGGGCTGCCGATGTCGTGGGTTGCCAGCCCGTCAATGTATATCGGCCCGGCGGGAACCGTATCCACCACCTGCCCGCCCTCCGCCGACAGTTCCAGCACGTCCCCGTCCTCCAGCACGAAAATCCCCGACTTCGCAACTCCCATGTCCCATGCCAAGCCGGCGTGGGCTACCAGGTGGCGGTACTCCCCATGCACCGGCACGAAGTATTGCGGCCTGACGATGCTCAGCATCATCTTCAACTCTTCCTGGCTGGCGTGGCCGTGAACGTGCACCAGCGCAATCCGGTCGTACAGGACTTTGGCCCCTTGCCGCAGCAGTTGGTCAATCGTCCGGCTGACCAGCAATTCGTTGCCCGGTATCGGCGTCGCCGAAATAATGACTGTATCCCCCGGAATCACCCGCACGTCCCGGTGGTCCTGGTTGGCGATTCGCACCAGCGCCGAAGTCGGTTCCCCCTGGCTCCCGGTGGTCATCAAAACCAGTTTTTCCGGCGGCACTCCCCGCGCCTGGTGCAGCGGCAGCAGCATACCGTCGGGGATTCGCAAGTACCCCATTTCGATGGACATATTTACGTTGTCCACCATGCTGCGGCCCACGATGCTCAACTGCCGCCCGTGCCGCTCCGCCGCGTTCACTACCTGCTGGATGCGGGAAATCAGCGATGCGAAGGTCGCTACCATGACCCGCCCTTCCGCCTCGCCAATGGCCCGGTCCAGGGCCTCCCCCATCACCTGCTCCGACGGCGTGAACCCGGCCAACTCGGCGTAAGTGGAATCCGAGCAGAGCAGCAGCACCCCCCGGGAGCCTTCCTCCGCCAGCGTCGCCAGGTCAATGGTGTGGCCGTCCACCGGGGTATGGTCAATCTTGAAGTCCCCGGTGTGAACCACCGTTCCCACCGGCGTCTCGATAATCAGCCCCATCGCGTCCGGGATGCTGTGGCACACCCGAAACCACGTCACCCGGAAGTTGTCCCCGAACTCTATCGGCGTGTTGGGTTCCACCGAAACCGCCACGGCCTCCCGCGACGACGCCCGTTCCCTCAGCTTGACCGAAATCAACCCGTGGGCCAGCGGCGGAGCGTAAACCGGCACGTCCAGTCGCGGCAGCACAAAGGGCAGCGCCCCGATGTGGTCTTCGTGGCCGTGGGTTATCAGAACCGCCCGCAAACGGTGGGCGTTCTCCACCAGGTAGGAAATGTCGGGAATGATTAAGTCCACCCCCGGCAGGTCTTCCGAGGGAAACTGCACCCCGCAGTCAATGACGACAATGTCGTCGCCGCACTCCAGGGCCATCATGTTTTTGCCGATTTCCCCCAGGCCGCCCAGGGGTATCACGCGAAGGTTAGGGGTCAATGTGAATGAATAGTCCTAGAATAAAGATAGCTGTTCCGGCGGCGGTTCGTCGGATACCGTGGATACCGTTTCAACCACCGGCGCCGGCGATTCCGCCAGTGTTTGCAGGATTCCGGGAATGGCCTGGAAGTCCTGCTGAATAACCGTCCGCAGTTCCTGCCGGTGCAGCGCCGCCGCCGGGTGCATGATGGGCAGAACAGCCCGCCCGTTGGAATGTCGCACCTTGCCGTGTACCCGCCCGATGGTCTCCCCCGGAAAGAACTTTCCCAAGGAAAACCGCCCCAGCGTCACAATCAGCTTGGGCGACAAAAGCTCGATTTGCCGGTCAAGATACTTGCTGCACGCCGCAATCTCCCCCGGCGCCGGGTCCCGGTTGTTGGGCGGGCGGCACTTCACCATGTTGGCGATGAATACCTCCCGGCGGGTCAACCTAATGGACGCCAGCAGTTCATCCAGGAATTGCCCCGCCGGCCCCACAAATGGACGGCCCTGGCGGTCTTCCTGGTAGCCCGGCCCTTCGCCGATGAACATTAACTCGGCGTCCGCCGGCCCTTCTCCCGGAACCCCGTTGGTGCGCCCCTGGTGCAGGACGCAATCGGTACACTGGCGCACCAGGCTGGCAATGGAATCCAGGCTATCCATCAAGACCTATCCCAATCCCACGTCGAAGGCGCGCCGTCAATTCCATATACCGTCATCGCCGCCATATATGGTCATTCCCGCCATCTATGGTCACTCCCGCCATCTACCGTCATTCCCGCGAAAGCGGGAATCCAAATCCCACGCCAATGACCGCACCGCCGTAAGGGACGCAGCGGAAATCACGACTCCGGACTGGACGCCGCCGGGGTCAGGAATCGGGCACCCCCAATTCCTTCAAGTACCCCACGGCATCATTGATGGTGTTAATGTTGCCGGCATCGTCGTCGGAAATCTGTATGGTCAGGTCGTCGGTGGAAAATTCCTCTTCAAAGGCCATGATGAGTTCCACCAAGTCCAGCGAATCGGCCCCCAGGTCATCCACGAAGGACGACCCTTCCGCCACGCTATCCTCTTCGACGCCGAGCTTGTCAACGACGATGTCTTTCACGCGCTCATAAACAGTGGGCAACGCTCGTCTCCCTCAACACACTGGTTCTTCTTTCCGGCGGGCCAAATCCCCATCGCCGTCTTGCAATGCCAAGGCCCCCGATTCCAGGTCGGCTATTATTGACCCCAGGACTCCGTTCACAAACCGGGTGGAGCTTTCGCTGCCGAATACCTTGGCGACTTCCACCGCTTCGTTGGCGACGTACTTCCCGGCGGTGTCCTGATTATACAACAACTCAAACAAGGCGATTCTAAGGACGTTCCGGTCCACCGCCGCCAGTTGGGCCACCGGCCACGCCGGAGCGTAGGAATGAATCAAGTCATCCAACCGGGGCCGGGCGTCCTTCACGCCGGCCACCAAGCTCAGCGCGAAATTCCTGGCATTGGGGGATAGGGGGTCATCCTCCGCCACCCAGTCCAATGGCGCCTCTTCCGCCCAACGCCGCAAGTCCATCGCAAAGAGGCATTGCAGAGCCACCATGCGGGCCTTGCGTCGTGGATAAACGGCGGCTGAGTCGGTCATAGGTTACCACAAGTCGCCCGTTCCGCCCATTAGCCGGCGGCGGACAACTTTTCCGACAACTTTTCGATGGACGCCGCATCGGACAGGCTGGCGACTTCCACCCCCCGGTCTATCCGCTTTATCAGCCCGCTCAGCACCCGCGACGGCCCGAACTCCACGAACTGCGACACCCCGGACTGCACCATGAACTGCACCGAGTCCCGCCATTGTACGCAATGGCACAACCCCTCGATTAACTCCCGGCGCACTTCCGCCGCGGTGGTCAAAGGTTCCCCGCTCAGGTTGGCGATGATTGCCACTTGCGGGTCGTGAAACTCCATCGCGCTGATGGCGTCGGTCAATCCCCTTTGCGCCTGCCCCATCAACGACGAATGAAACGCCCCGCTGACCGACAGCGGGATGGTTTTCTTGGCGCCCCGGGCCGAGGCCAGGTCCATCGCCCACGCCAGAGCGCGCTTGTCCCCGCTGACTACAATCTGGTCGTCGCAGTTGATGTTGGCCAACTCCACGCCCGTCTCGGCGCAGATATGCTCCAGCGCCGTCTCTTCCAGCCCCAGAATCGCCGCCATGCTGCCCGGATGGTCCACCGACGCCTGTTGCATCAGCCGCCCCCGTTCCCGCACCAACCGCAGGCCGTCGGCAAAGCTGATTACCCCAGCCACCACCAGGGAAGTGTATTCCCCCAGGCTGTGACCCGCCACCGAAAAAGGCCACGGCGTCCGATGCCCCAGGTATTCCTCCCAAGCCCGGTAACAGGCGATGCTCACCGCCATGATGGCCGGTTGCGAGTTTATCGTGTCCTGCAATTCCTCCGCCGGCCCGTCGAAAATCACCCTGGAAAGCCCGAAACCCAGGCTGTCGTCCGCCTCTTCAAAGACCGCCCTGGCTGCGGCGGAGCCGTCAAACAGGTCGCGCCCCATGCCCACGCTTTGCGAACCCTGGCCGGGAAAGACGTAAGAGTATTTTCGGCCACTATTGCAATCGCTGTAATCGCTGTTCGTTTCCATCACCTTACCAGCCACCCATGATAAACCCGCGCCAGAAAACCCCCCAAGCGTTTCCGGCAACCCTTGAGTATGTCATTCTGAGCGCAGCGAAGAATCTAAAATCCCCGCCTTAGCCAACGTCACTCCCTGTCCCCACCGCCGTCACTCCCTGTCCCCACCGCCGTCATTCCCTGTCCCCACCGTCACTCCCTGCTCCCACCGTCATTCCCGCGAAAGCGGGAATCCACCGCCCCATCGGGAGACCTTGCCTCGGTCGTCCTCCGGCCCTAGCCTCCCAACGGTATCACTTGCCGCCCCCGGTAAATGCCGCAATACGGACAAGCGGCGTGGGGCCGCTTGGCCCGCCGGCAGCGGGTGCAATAAGCCGGATGAATCGGCTTCAACTTGTACGATGTGAGCCGCCGTCCCCGGCGCGCTCTGGTCAACTTCTTTTTCGGTAGTGCGCCCATCAGGTCTCCTAACTTAATCGCCCGGCCCCAACAGACCGGCCAGCCGCGCCCAACGCGGGTCAACGTCCCCCATGTCGCAGCCGCAAGGTTGCCGGTTCAAGTCCGCTCCGCAGCCCTGGCACAACCCGGCGCAATCGGGCCGGCAAAGCGGTTTCATCGGCGTATTGGTGATGATGTATTGCCGCAGGACTTCCGACAATTCCAGCGTATGCGCCAAGTCTATCCGGCAGCCCTCCGACCCCTCCGGGGCCGACAGCCGCCGCCCCGTATTGATGTCCACCAGTGGGTAAAACTCTTCCTCAATGCTCAACGAAAGGCTGCGGGGATGTTCGGCCAGGCACCGGCCGCAACTCTGGAAAGCCACCACGTCCAAGTCCGCCGTCGCCAGAATGCCCTGGTGGGTACGCATAAAGTGTACCCGCCCGGCTACCCGGTCAGCCAAACCATCCCTGTCGGAAAAGGTCTCGTCCAACGGATACGCCCGCGAGGAACCTATCGGTTCCTTCAACAGTTGGGCCACGTTGTATTGCATCGTCAAGAGGCCAGAACCATCACCAGGTAACGCCGGATAAAAACCCCGGTTATGTCCGGCGCATAACGGCATGGATTATAAGAGCAATCCAACCTGTAATGTCAAGCACCCCACACCCGGCTTCAGGGTCTTTTGAGTTTCTTTCCAAGGCCCAGGTATGTCCTGAACATAACCGAAGGAGTCGCCTTGCCCGAAGAAATTTAGACCTGGGTGAAAAATCGTCCAGGGTGACGATCAAAAGCCCTCGGCTACGGAAAGTTATTCCATCCACCTGGCCCCCAAGCGCTCAATGGCAAGTTAGCAACCTCAACAGTTAGCCGCCGCGTTCATGCGCCCCGAGTCCGGGGCCGCCTCATAAAACAGTGGATGTTTCCGTAGGTATCCCCGGCCAGCGATTCGGGCGTGGCGTGCCGGATGTCTTCGTCCGGCCCCAACTTGCTGCTCCAGTCTCCGCCGGGTAGCTGAATCGCGGCGTGAGTCCAATTCCCATCCTTGGCATAGAGAGCGACTTTCTCGAACCCCTCCAACGCTTCGGCATCATCGCAAATTTCGAATCCAAGCCCCGAGAACACTTCAATGAGACTGGCAACCGAAGGAGACCGCCCCGCGTCAGGCCAACGGTAGTTGCCGGCGTGACTCCACCAGGCTGTTGTGTCGCCGGCGGCGTAGGCGATGCAATTGTAGTCATTGTCCGGCTCGCTGGTCACTTCATAACCGGCGGACGCCAGGCCGGGGAACTGTTCGTCAATCCACATCGGCCGGCCAACGGTACCCGTTTTCCCGCCCCCATTTGAGCCAGGCGTCGGTCATGGCCTTCATGTTGCCCTGACTTTCCACTGGAACCGGATCAGCGCCTGTAATGGCGCTGAGGGCCAGGAACCAGTGGTTGGGACGCCGTTCCAGGCGCGCCAGCAGCCACGGCACCGCAGGTATGCCCAGCTTAACGATGCGTTGGTAAGCCGGGTGTTCCGCCATCGCTGTAACGTCCACGCCCCGCGGTCGGGTTCGTTCCCACTCGTCGGCCAGCCTCTCTACTTCCCACCGGCAGCGGTCGGCAACGGCTTGATTATCCTGAAATCGGTCCGGTAAAGACATCTATTTCCCCCATGCGGTAATCGAGGGGATTTATCCCTCCCCCCAACCATCATTTCCCACTCTCCCAACCGTCATTCCCGCGAAAGCGGGAATCCAAAACCCTCTCCCACAATCAAACCTCTCCCCACACAACAACCACCCCCGACGTCAACCATCCCCCGCAGCATTAGCCCGAATAAACTCCACAATCTGCTGCGTCGAAGTCCCCGGCCCGAAGACCGCGGCCACGCCCATATCCGTCAGGGCCGCCCGGTCTTCCTCCGGCACGATTCCCCCCAGCAGCACCAGAACGTCGCTCATCCCCTGCGACTCCAGCAGCGACATGATTTGCGGCACGATTTCCAGGTGCGCGCCGGAAAGGATGCTAAGCCCCACCACCGAGGCGTCTTCCTGAGACGCGGCCTGGACAATCATCTCCGGGGTCTGCCGGATGCCGGTATAAATCACTTCCATACCCGCGTCCCGCAGAGCGCGGGCAATCACCTTGGCCCCCCGGTCATGCCCGTCCAGGCCCGGCTTGGCCACCAGAACGCGAATAGGGTCAGCAGTTCCAACCATTTCACCGCCCTTGAACATTCAGAATTAGCGTCAGCCGCCATTCTACCGCAAAACCCAACCCCATAACGTAAACGCCCAGTGCCTTTCAATAGCCAGTCCATGCCCCCGGGTGAAAAATCATTCCGGCGAAAGCCGGAATCCAGAAATTCCAAGCACGGACTTCCCAATCATCCTGCCCCGACAACACAGCGGTGGATTCCCCCCCGCGTTTCCGTTATAATAGCGAATCGTCAGTAACAGACGTACACTATCGAAGCGCCAGGAGGAAACCTTTGCCTGCCAGGAAGTCCGCCCGGAAGTCCGTCAAACGATACCAACGCAACCACAGCGTCCGACGGGCCACCCGCACCGCTGTCGGGAAGGCCAGAAGAGCCGTTAACTCCGGAGACCCGGAATCGGCTGCCGAGGCCGTCCGCTTGGCCCTCGGCTCCCTTGACCGCGCCGCCAAGAAAGGCATCCTCCACAAGAACAACGCCTCCCGCAGCAAGTCCCGGCTGGCCGCCCGCCTCAACAAAATGGCCCCCGTTTCCTGAAATCACGCTACCCCGTCAAGCTAATGGAAAAGGCCCGTTCCTTGGTGAACGGCCTTTTTGGGTAGCCGGCCCCTTGACCGCCGCCGGATTTTGTCGAAATGTCCCCTCCCCGTTGACACGCTTTCCCAAGTCTGATAATCTAAGCTCCGAACATTAGTTTGTAAGGAGTTGCCATGCCCAGTAAAAAAATGACCCCCCGCCGCCAGCAAATCCTGGATTTCATCCAATCCTTCATGCAGGACAACGGCATCCCCCCCACCGTCAGGGACATCCAGAAGGCTTGCAGCATCAGCTCAACCTCCGTGGTGGACTACAACCTCCGCCTGCTGGACCGCGACGGTTACTTGAACCGCCGCCCCGAAGTGGCCCGCGGCATCGAGCTGCTGGACGCTGAAGGCCAGCCGGTTTCCAACTCGCCCCGGGTGCCCATCGTCGGCGCCATAGCCGCCGGCCAGCCCTTGCCGGTATTCGCCGCCGAGGACTCCGCCGCCCTCCGGGAGTTCGACAGCATCGAAGTAACTCCCGACCTGGCCCGCCGCAACCCCGGCCTTTTCGCCCTGAGCGTCCAGGGCACTTCCATGATTGACGCCCTCATCGCCGACGGCGACATCGTGGTTATCCAACCCACCACCCAGGCCGACAACGGCGAAATGGTGGTGGCCTGGCTCAAGGACGAAGGCGAGGCGACCCTCAAGAAGTTCTACCTGGAAGGGGATTCCGTCCGCTTGCAGCCGGCCAACAGCGAAATGGAACCCATCTACTGCTCCGCCGCCAACGTCGAAGTCAAGGGCAAAGTGGTTACCGTCGTCCGCAAGTTCTAAGAAGGTGTGCGATAAATCCCCTCCCCCTATTAGGGGGAGGGTTGGGGTGGGGGGTGAACCCCGCCGGACATTGCCCTACTGCTTGCTGTTGGACAACGCCCCGTAGCTGGCAACCACGAAAGGGACGCAGTAGGTCAACGGAATTTTCCAATAAAGGGCGGAATCCCATCGCCCTTGCAGGATTACGTCGCCCTGGTTCAACGCCGTCAGCGCCGTGCCGACAATCACGGCGGCAATCAACGACCGCTTCAGCATGGGCCGGTGCAGCAAGGCGCACCGCAAACACTTGGCCGTTTCCGCCGGGGCGTCAATCCCACGCGCGGCGAACCGGAAAGTCCACCGGGCCGACAGGGCCTTGCCGCACCGTTGGCAAGTCCGCGTTGCCCCTTTGTCAGAAAGGTCTGGCAGTTGGGATGAAGTCATGGGCGGCCGGCCAATCCGGGGCAAGAAAGGCGTTAACGCAGCGACACCCTGGGCGCGTAGGGCGACGGCTCCAGGTTCTGGAATACCTTGACCGGCTTCCAGGTGGCGGATTCGCAGCGGGCCAGCGCCAGGAAACAGCCGGCCTCGCTGTAAATGCGAAACTGCTCCATGAAACCGGCGTCCGGCGCGGCCCGGCCTACCCCTACCGACTGGCCGTTCCTCAAATACTGCTCTGCCTGCCGGTTGACCGTCACTCCCCGCAACCCGGTCAGCACCGCGTCAATGGGCTGCAAATGTTCCAGCCAGCCGTCGGGTTGTTCGGCGTTGGCCGCCTCCAAGTCCTCCAGGGTCACGGCGTCCTCTATCGAAAATCCGCAACTGGAAGACCGCACCAGGTCGCTGACATACGCCCCGCAGCCCAGCGCTGCGCCAATGTCGTGGGCCAGGGAGCGCATATACACGCCCCGCCCACATTCCACGTCCAGTACCAGCCGGGGATTGTCGAACTCCACGATTTCAATGTCGTAAATCTCCACCGTGCGGGCCTCGCGTTCCACTTCAATGCCGGCCCGGGCCAGCTTGTAGAGCCGCTGGCCGTTGACCTTCACCGCGCTGTACATCGGCGGCGTTTGCTGCACCACCCCGGTAAAGGCCGGCAAGACGGCCTCCACGTCCTGTTGCGTCAGCCCGCCGGGGTCGCCCGACTTGACCGCCTCTCCTTCGGCGTCAAAGGTGGCCGTCGTCTCTCCCAGCTGGACGCCCACCCGGTAGCGTTTAACCCCGCTCAGGACGTACTCCATCAACCGGGTGGCCTGCCCGAAGCAGATGGGCAAAACTCCCTGGGCCAACGGGTCCATCGTTCCGGCGTGGCCTACCTTCTGCCGCTGCCCGGTGATGGCTTTGATGCGCCGCAAGCCGTCCATGGAGGTTATCCCCACCGGCTTGTAGAAATTCAGAAAGCCGTTGTGGACTACTCCGCTCTTTTTGTTTCCTCTGGGCATAGCTTAATCGCCGCCGGGGACTTCGTTGGATAGCGGATTGGGATTCAGTTGGTCCATTATCCGCAGCAGGTGGTCGGCGTCCTCCATTGATTCATCCAACTCGAACTTCATAAAAGGGACGTACCGCAACGCCAGGCGATCCCTCAACTCCCGCCGCAAATAGGACGACGCTGACTGGATGCCCTGCAAGGTGTCCCGCTTGGTCGCGGCGTCCCCCATAACGCTGACATAAACCCGCGCGCTCCGCAGGTCGGCGGAGGTCTTGACCTGAGTAACGGAAACCACCCCGCTGATGCGCGGGTCTTTCACCTGCCGGGCAATCAGGTGACTCAACTCTTCCCGCAACAGGCCGTTGATGCGGTCAACCCTTCTGGGCATTTGACCCTCCGGGGCCGGACGTTAAGGGGTACAGCCGGCGGGCTAACGCTGCGCCCGTTCCTCCCGGTGGGATTCGATAACGTCCCCGTTTTCGTAGTCGTTAAAGCCTTGCAGGACAATGCCGCACTCGGTGCCGGCGTTCACGTCGTTGACCTCATCCCGGAAGTGGCGCAGGCTGGTAATGGTGGACTCGGCGATGGTCTGCCCATCCCGCAAGACCCGCACCGACGCCCCGCGGGATACCCGCCCGTCCATGACCCGGCAGCCGGCAATCTGCACGCCCCGCCGGGAGGGGAAAATCTCCCTGACTTCGGCCCGGCCCAGAGTAACGTCCACCAGCGTGGGTTCCACCATGCCCCGCAGGGCCATTTCGATGTCTTCCACCAAACGATAGATGATGTCGTAATGGCGGATTTCAACGCCCATGCGCTCCGCCACCCGTTCCACACCGGGCTCGTCGCCAACGCTGAAACCCAGGATTATGGCCCCGGACGCGCTGGCCAGCAGCACGTCGGACTCGGTTACCCGTCCCACCCCGGAACGGAGAATCCGCACCTTGGCGTCATCCCCCGGCAGTTGCTCCAACGAGTGTCGCACAGCTTCGGCGCTGCCCTGCACGTCGGCTTTCAGCACCAGGTTCAAGTCCTTAACGTCGCCAATGTCAATCTGCTTGACTACTTCTTCCAGGGTCAACGCCCGCGCCTGGCTCTGCTGCGCCGACCTGGCCCGGTCGCGCTCCGTGGCCCGGGCCTTGGCCTCTCTGTCGGTGGCTACCACGGCGAACAGGTCGCCGGCGTCGGGCAGGCTCCCGAATCCCAGCACCTCGCACGGTTGGGCCGGCAGCACTTCCCGCAGCGTCTCTCCCCGGTCGTCGGAAATGGCCTTGACCCGGCCCCAACTTCCCCCGGCAACCACGTGGTCGCCAACCTTCAGGGTGCCGCCCTGCACCAGCACGGTGGTAGTCGGGCCGCGCCGCCGGTCCAGCTTGGCCTCAATAATCACGCCGCTGGCCGCCTTGTCCGGGTTGGCTTTCAGTTCCGAAACTTCCGCCAGCACCTGGATGTTCTCCAGCAGTTCGTCCAGGCCGTCCCCGGTGCGGGCCGAAACGTCCACCGAAATAATGTCGCCGCCCCAGTCCTCCACCAGCAGGTTTTGCTCGCTGAGTTGCCGCTTGACCCTTTCCGGGTCGGCGGCCGGCAAGTCCATCTTGTTTATCGCCACAATCATCGGCACTTCCGCCGCCTTGGCGTGGTCAATGGCCTCAATGGTCTGGGGCATCAGCCCGTCGTCGGCGGCCACCACCAGCACCGCAATGTCCGTCACCCGGGCGCCCCGGGAACGAATGGCGGTAAAGGCTTCGTGGCCCGGCGTGTCCAGAAAGGTTATCTTCTGGCCTTCGCGGTCAATCTGGTAAGCGCCGATGTGCTGGGTAATGCCGCCAACTTCACCTTCGGCGACGTGGGCTTGACGAATTGCGTCCAGCAGGCTGGTCTTGCCGTGGTCAACGTGACCCAGAATCGTCACCACCGGCGGGCGAACCAGCAGGTCGTTTTCATCGTCCTCGCCGGATTCCCCGGAAAGACGCTTGCCCGACTCGGCGGACTCGGCTACCCGCGTCCTGATGCCAAAGGCGGACGTTACCAGCGACGCGACTTCGTGGTCAATGAGTTCGTTCATGGAGACCATAATCCCGTTCCGCATCAACTGTTTGATAACGTCAATCGGGCTTTGGTCAACCAGTTCCGACAGGTGCTTTACCGTAAGGGTTTCGGGCAGCACCAGGACCCGGGAAGGCCCGCGCCGGGCCTCCCGGTTAACCCGGGCCGCTGGCGGGCGCGCCTCGGTGGCGGCGCCGCTTCCGGTAGAGGTCATATCAATCCTCCACGGTGATTGTCTGAGATACGGATGCCAGGTAATACTCCATCAACGACGTTTTTTCCTGCTGGGACAACCCGGTGCGAAGTCCTCGTTCCAACGCCCCCCGGCGGACTCCCCGTTCCCAGCAGCCGGCGGCGCGGCAAAGATAGGAACCCCGCCCCGGACTTTTGCCCGTGGGGTCGGCGGTGACGCCGCCCTGGGGCGAGCGGACGATGCGCGCCAACTCCCGCTTGGGGAACTTGCGGCCGCAAGCGATGCAGGTGCGTTCCGGTACGTGCCTGGTTCTGGGCAACCCGTCCTCCCTGGGCGTACCGCGCCGGAAAGGGACTATCGGCGCTGGCCGGGACGGTTGCCTCCCCGGGCTCCGCCGCCGCGCCTCGACCTCCGGTCCCGGCGGCTCCCTCCGCGATATTCGCCAACCAAGTCCTCGGCGAAGCGTATCTTCCCGGCGTCCGGGGTCAGGATGGAAGTCTCCGGCAAGAGTTCCTCCGGCTCTTCTTCCTCCAAGTCCTCCTCTTCCTCTTCGACTTCTACCAGGTCATCCAGGACGAAGGACTCCAGTTCATCCACGCTCAACCCGACGGCTTCCTCAACTTCGACAACGGCCTCTGCCGCCGCAACCGCCGCCGCTTGCTCTTCCTCCCGGATTAGCTCTTCCAGCAGCAGGTCTTCGTCAACGGCCTCCGCCGGCGCGGTTGCCGCAACTTCCGCCGGGGCGGTTTCGGGTTCGGCCACCGCCGGGCCGGCGGAAACCTCTGCCGCCGGCTGTTCCGCAACCACGCCGGCCTCAGCCTCTATGATTGCCTCTGCCTCGGCAACGGCTGCCGCCGCCGCCCGGGCCTCTTCCTGCGCCCGTTCCGCGGCTTGCTGGGCGCTCAACCGTTCCAGCCGTTCCCTTTCCTTCTGACGCTGTTCCTTGATTTCGTCCCACTCGGCCAGACCCTTGATGTCCAGCCGCCAGCCGGCCAGCCGGGCCGCCAGCCGGGCGTTCTGACCTTCCTTGCCGATAGCCAGCGAAAGTTGGCGGTCAGGAACCACCACCACGGCGGTCTGTTCCTCCGGCGCCAGGTCAACGTGGACTACTTCCGAGGGACTGAGGGCCTTGGCGATGAACGTCCGCGGGTCTCTGTCCCAGGGAACCACGTCAATCTTTTCGCCCTGCAATTCGTTGACGATGCTCTGGATTCGGTTGCCGCGAATCCCGATGCAGGAACCCACCGGGTCAATCCCTTCCTGGGTCGAATTGACCGCCACCTTGCTGCGGAACCCGGCTTCCCGGGCAATGGCCTTGATTTCCACCACCCCGTTGTAAACTTCCGGGACTTCAATCTCGAACAGCCGCTTTAACAGGTTCTTGTGGCTGCGGGAAACCAGGATTTCCGGCCCCTTGTTGCTGCTGCGCACGTCCAGCACGTAAACCTTGACCCGCTGGCCCTTGCGGTAACGCTCCGTGGGGACTTGCTCTTCGGGCAGGATGATGGCCTGCGCCCGGCCCAAGTCCAGGGCGACGGCCCGGCCCGGCTCGATTTGCTCCACCACCCCGGAAACCACGTCATCCTTGTGCTGGACAAATTCCTGGAACAGCAGTTCCCGCTCCGCCTCCCGCAGCCGTTGCATGACCACCTGCTTGGCGGTCTGGGCGGCGATGCGGCTGGCGTTGTGCGGCAGCGGTTCCGGCGAGGCCACTTCGTCCCCCACCTCCACCGCCGTCTGAATCTCCAGGGCGTCCTTCAAGCCGATTTCCCGTTCCTCGTCCTCCACCACGTCCACCACGGTTTTGAGGGCGAAGACGTTAACGTCCCCGGTGTTGGGGTTCAACTTGACGGTGATGTTCTGCCCTGAAGCCGGATTGTCCTTCTTGAAGGCCGAAGCCAGGGCGACTTCAATGGCCTGCAAGACCTGCTCCTTTGGAAGGTGCCGTTCCGCAGCCAATTGGGTCAACGCTATCAAGAAATCGCTTTTCACCGCGCAGCCCCCTGTTTATAAACGCTTCGGGTCTGGCCCGTTTCCTTGCAACAAGAAAGCGGGTTGACCCCGCTTTCGACCACCGTTGATATTGCCACCAAGTATATCACCAGACTAAACCCGTTTCAACAACACATCGGCCCGGCAACAAGACAATCGCACTGAGGACTTAAACCCGATCCCCTCTATTGGGAGATGGTCAGGGTGGGGGTGAGGGACTAATAACCGTCATTCCTGACCCGGTGGCGCAGGATTTTGGCCTGCGGATGAAGGGTAATGCGGCCCCGCCGGCCAAAAATCCCCGGCTTTCCCGCTTCCGGCAGACGGCCCAACAATCACCACCAAATCTTGCCCTGCGCCTCTTTCTCCAACTGCTCGTAGTCCTTCGTCCAAAGACTGGTGCTCAGGTACTTCCAACCCCCGTCGGCCAGCAGACAAACGATGTTGCCCTGCTCCATCCGTTCCGCCTGGCGCAAGGCGGCGTACACCACCGAGCCGGAGGACACCCCGGCGAAGATTCCTTCCTCTTCCAGCAGGGCCTTGGTGGTGCGGAAAGCGTGGAAACTGCCCACCATCATCCGCGAATCCAGCAGGTTCAAGTCCAGGATGGGCGGGATGAACCCATCCTCCAGCCGCCGCAGCCCGGAAATGAAATCGTCCGGTTCCGGCGCCACCGCGGTTATCTTTACCGCCGGGTTGTGTTCCTTCAACCGCCGCGCCACCCCCATCAGCGTGCCGCCGGTGCCTAGCCCGGCCACGAACATATCCACCTCCGGCACCGTCTCCGCAATCTCCCGCCCCGTCCCTTCATAGTGAGCGTCCGGGTTGCCGTCGTTGCCGTACTGGTACATCATCAGGAAGTCGTGGGGCCGCTTTTCCAGGATGTCGTGGGCCATGTCAATGGAGCCGTTGGTGCCTAGCGACCCGTCGGAATAGATAATTTCCGCCCCGTAGGCGTCGAGCAGTTGGGTGCGCTCTTCGCTGACGTTTTCCGGCATGACCACCGTGACCTTGTACCCCTTGACACGCCCAATCATCGCCAGGGCGATTCCGGTGTTGCCGCTGGTAGGTTCCAGGATGGAACGGTTGGCCGAAATCTCCCCGTCACCCTCGGCCCGTTCAATCATTTTCAGCGCAATCCGGTCTTTCACGCTGCCGGTAGGGTTCTGGCCTTCCAGCTTGGCGAAAACCCGCACCGCCGGGTTGGGGCTCATCTTCTGGAGCTCCACCACCGGCGTGTTGCCAATCGTCGCCAAAATGCCTTTGTAGGTCACCATTTCGCTGTCCAATTCCCGCCGGAAATCACCGGCCAGATGGGTGAACCAACCAACCCGTCATTCCGGCCCACGCCGGTATCCAGGTCCCTTACCTCAAACCCGTAAACCCGTAAACCCGTCATTCCGGCGAAAGCCGGAATCCAGAAAGTCCAAGCAAAAGACTGCGTACTTGCCGGCAAGGAATCCCGGATAGTGGCCTTAACCGGAATGACCATATATCCCTAACCGTTAGCCCGCGCCGACTTCCATCGGCTCCGCGACCCCGCAGAAGATTTCGTAGTCAATCAACTCCGTCACCGTCGGGCTGTCCCCGCACAACGGGCAGTTGGGGTTGCGCTTCAACCGCACTTCCCGGAAGTTCATGGACAGCGCATCCACCAGCAGCAGCCGCGAACTCAGCGACTCCCCGATGCCCAGGAAATACTTCAGCGCCTCGGTGGCCTGGATGCTGCCCACCAGCCCGGTCAAGGCCCCCAGAACGCCGGCCTCGGCGCAGTTGGGAACCATCCCCGGCGGCGGCGGCGACGGGAACAGGCAGCGGTAGCAGCCCTGCCCCGGCAGGAAAACTGTGGCCTGGCCGTCGAATATCAAAATGCTGCCGTCCACCAGCGGCTTGTTCAGCAGGTAGCAAGCGTCGTTGACCAGGTAGCGGGTGGCGAAGTTGTCGGCCCCGTTCACCACCAGGTCATACTGGCTGATGATGTCCATAGCGTTGTCCGATTCCAGCCGGACTTCGTGCAAGACCACGTTAACGTCGGGGTTATAGGCGTGAATGTTGTCCTTGGCCGATTCCAGCTTGGGCCTGCCCACGTCCGGCGTGTGGTGCAGAATCTGGCGTTGCAGGTTGGACAACTCCACCACGTCGAAGTCCACCAGCCCGACGGTGCCCACCCCGGCCAGGGACAGATACACCGCCGCCGGAGACCCCAAGCCGCCGGCCCCGATAATCAGCGCCTTGGCCTGCATCAACTTGCGCTGCCCACCGCTGCCCACGTCCCCCATAATGATATGGCGGCTGTACCGTTTAACCTGCTCCGGGGTCAAAACTTGCGGCTGCTGCGTCATAGCTGGCCTCCCTCTCAACTCGCTGGTGTTGCCTGATTCCCGGGGTATTGACTGTTTCCCGGTTTCCATGAAAAAAGCCTGCGTTCCCACCGACGGGATTCCCACGTTCCAATGGGTGCAGGCCGAAATGCTGGATATTGCCCGCCCCCTATGTCAAGGGACAGGTACAGTTGACTAATGGTGTCAGTTCGTTCATCCCGTTGCCGATTTCGAGTCTATCCCCGCAGTCCAACCCTGTCAAGACAACGCGCCCAGTCCACCAATCCCTTACCCCTCTATGGAGAGAGCTGGGATAAAGGTAAACCCACCTTCATTCCCGTATTCCCAACTACCCACCATCATCCCCGCGCCCCCACCGTCATTCCGGCGAAAGCGGGAATCCAAATCCTTGCCTTGGCCAACCCTGTCCTGAACATAACCGAATGGGTCGCCTTGCCCCATCATTCCCGCGCCCCCACCGTCATTCCGGCGAAGGCCGGAATCCAGAACCCTTGCCCAAAGTATTCCACCCCAAGGCGAAAAATCATTCCCCCGAAAGCGGGAATCCAAACCCTTGGCGCGAACCAACGGCACGCCCTAAATCTGGTACATCCCTTGGCCGCTCAGATAACTCTGCCGCTGCGTAATGTGCGCCAACGTAGTGTTGCTCAATACGCTGTGAATCGAGTCCTCCACCGACTTCCAAACCTCTTGCTGGGCGCAGCAATCGCCGAAAACGCAATCGTTGGGCGACGTAAAACAGTCCAGGGGCGAAGAATTACCCTCCAGCGTGTTCATAACCATGCTCAGGGTTATCTCCGAAGGCTCCATTCCCAAGGCGTGGCCTCCCTGCGGCCCGCGGCGGCTCCGCACCAGCCCGAACTTGTTGAGGGTGGTCATCACCTGTTCCAGGTACGCCTCGGGAATGCCCTGCTTGTAGGCGATTTCCGAGGTCTGCACCTGCCCTTCTCCGTAGTGCATCGCCAATTCCACCAAGGCGCGGACGCCGTAGTCCACCTTCATCGGAATCCGCATGGTCTCCACCTCCGGAGGGCGCGGTCTTTCGCCGAGTATAGCATCCCCCAACGCCGCCTTTCAAGGCTGCCCCGGCCCGCCGCAGAGACGATTGCAAAGTCGGTAGTAACAGCTTGGAAGGTATTTCAATAGTCCCTTCCCCCTTGACGGGGGAAGGTTAGGATGGGGGTGACCGCCACGTCAGGGAAACGTATCCCCATCCTGGACACCTCCCCATCGTTGGGACATGGACTTTGCAATCGTCCTGCCCGCTCCTCCCTTCCCGTTGTCCTAACCCGTTGATTGTTGTAACATCAACCCGTCCCCGGACTGAACCTTACCCAACCCCCGGCGGAGGCAGTATTTATGGCAACCGGCGCATCCCGCGAAAGAGAAATCGCCATCGTTGGCGTGGCCGAGTCCGACGTCATGGGCACCGTCCCCGACAAGTCCTCCCTGCAACACCACGCCGAGGCCGCCTACAACGCCTTGGCCGACGCCGGCCTGGAAAAGAACGACATCAACGGCCTGATGACCGCCGGATTTTCCACCCTGGCCACCGCCGAATACCTGGGCATCCAGCCCGGTTTCACCGACAACACCTCCGTCGGCGGTTCCTCCTTCGTCATCCACGTCGCCCACGCCGCCGCCGCCATTAAGGCCGGCTACTGCGACACCATCCTTATCACCCACGGCCAGGCCGGCCGTTCCACCCGCGCCCGCGTCCCCGTGGACGCCAACCTTCCCGTGGCCCAGTACGAGGCCCCCTATGGCCTGGTGGGGCAGCCCGTCAACTACTCGATGGCCTGCACCCGCTATATGCACGAGTACGGCGAAGACCGCACCCGCCAGGCAATGGCTGAGATTGCCGTGTCCACCCGCAAGTGGGCCAACCTCAACCCCAAGGCCGTCATGTACGACACCCCCATGACCTTCGACGATTACCACGACTCCCGTTGGGTGTCCTGGCCCTTCCACCTTTTCGACTGCTGCCTCGTCACCGACTCCGGCGCCGCCATCATCGTCACCACCGCCGAAAAAGCCGCCAACTGCCGCAAGCAGCCCGTTTGGTTGCTGGGCGCTGCGGAAAGCCACGACCACAACATCATCAGCATGATGCCCCGGTTCACGTCGCTAATCGCCCGGGAGACCGGCCCCAAGGCGTTGGGACGGGCCGGCGTCACCCACGACGACCTGGACCTGACCATGATTTACGATTCCTTCACCTACACCGTCATGCTGTCCCTGGAAGGATTGGGTTTCTGCGGCCCCGGCGAAGCCCCCGACTTCGTAGCCGGCCAGCGCACCGCCCCCGGCGGCGACTTCGCCCTGAACACCAGCGGCGGCGGCCTGTCCTACACCCATCCGGGGATGTACGGCAGTTTCCTGCTGGTGGAAGCGGTGCGCCAGTTGCGCGGCGAAGCCGGAGAACGCCAGGTAAAACATCGGGCCGACGCCGCCCAGGACGCCAAGCTGGCCATCGTCAACGGCACCGGCGGCTCCCTCTCCTCCACCGGCACCATAGTCCTGGCCACCGACTAAACCGCCGGAGCGTTTCAACCCGTGGACATCGCCATCATCGGTCTGGCCCAGAGCGGCAAGACCACCGTTTTCAATGCCTTAACCAAAGGGGCCGCCGAAGTCACCGGGGGCGGCGGTTCTGAAGTCCATATCGGAACCGTCAAAGTCCCCGACGCCCGCTTGTCCGTGCTGGCCGGCATCTACCGACCCCGCAAGGTCGTCTCCGCCGAGATTCGCTATTGGGACATTCCCGGCGTCCACCACGACGGCCAATCCCAGGGAATCGCCGGCCGCCATCGCAACGTCCTGCAAAGCGCCGACGCCTACCTGCTGGTGGTGCGCGCTTTCGACCGGGCCTCCGTGCCGCACCCGATGGGCGACGTTGACCCCGGCCGCGACCTGTCCGCCATGCTGGAAGAACTGGCCTTCGCCGACCTGGAAGTCATGGAACGGGCCGTTGACCGCCTCAACGACGGAATCAAGAAGTCCAAGCCCGAAGAACGCCCCGCGGTAGTCCGCCAACTGGAAGCCGTCGCCAAGGTCAAGACCGCCCTGGAATCCGGTACGCCCCTGCGCTTGCAGCAGCTTACCGAGTCCGAATCGGCCTTAATCCACAACTACCAGTTGTTGACCGGCAAGCCCGTCATCGCCGTGTTCAACACCGGCGAGGCCGGCCCGGAAATTTCCCTGGACAATCTGGCCCTTGACCCGGCGGTTGTCGCCGGCCTGGGCCAAGTCAACCTGGCGGCGGAAGTCGAGGCGGAGTTGGCGATGATGTCCGAGGAAGAGGCGGCGGAATTTCGCGAGGAATTGGGCTTGGGCGAATCGGCCCTGGCCCAGGTCATCCGCGCCAGCTACGCCACCGTGGGGCTGGTGTCTTTCCTGACCGTGGGCGAGGACGAAGTGCGGGCCTGGAGCGTCAAGCGGGGCCTGCCGGCCGTGGACGCCGCCGGCACGATTCACACCGACTTTTCCCGCGGTTTCATCCGCGCCGAAGTGATACCCTACGACGACCTGGCCCGCTGCGGCAGTCTGGCCCAGGGCCGCAAAGAGGGCGTCCTCCGCTCCGAAGGAAAGACCTACCCGGTCAAGGACGGCGACGTTATCCACTTCCTGATAAACGTCTAGCAGTTCGACTTGCTGGAAATGATGACTGGCGAAAGATACACCGTGATTCCCGCGAAAGCCGGAATCCACATCCGCCGGCCCCGTCTTCTGCCATGCTGACCATCCGCGCCTTCCGACCCCAGGACGCCGAAACCGTCCGCGCCTTGTTCGCCCGCGGCCAACTGGACTGGACCGAAGGCACCGACCTGGAGGACGAGGCCCGCCGTTACATCCAACGCTCCCTGGACGCCGACCTGTCCGACATCCCGGCCAACTACGTCCACCGGCCCCGTAGCAACTTCTGGGTGGCGGAACTGGCCGGCGAAATCAAAGGCGCCGTCGGTGTCCAGGAAATTGACCAAGAAGAGGCGGAACTGCGCCGGATGAGCGTCGCTGCCGACTCCCGCCGGCAAGGAATCGGCGCCCGGCTTCTGGCAACGGTGGAAGACTTCTGCCGGGAACAGTTCTATTCCCGGGTAGCGCTGTCCACCGTCCTGCACCTGGAAGCGGCGGTGATTATGTACGAAAGCCACGGCTACCGCCGGCTCCACCAGGAACCCTACGGCAAAATGACCGTCCAATACTTCGTCAAAGACCTGGTCGGCTAGCCCGCGCACAACTTTGGAACGGCGGTCAATTGCCCCGCTCGCCCTGAGCTTTTGGAACGGCGGTCAATCTCCCCGTTCGCCCTGAGCTTGTCGAAGGGCCGCCCGTTCATGGTTCGGCAAGCTCACCACGAGCGGACTCCCGGATTACCCATCAGCCCAAATTTGGCGAACTATTAGCCGTCATTCAAGGGAGACGCAAAACTCAATTCATGCCCGTCCGGGTCATTAACATGGAAATACCGCTCCCGCCACGGCGCATCCCGCGGGGCGGTTGTAGGTTCCACGCCCGAATCCACCAACCGCCGGTAAAGTTCGTCCACCCCGTCAACGTAGAAAATGGCCCGTCCCCACCAACCCGAATCCATATCAGGAGTAGCGATAAGATTCAGATAACCGTCCCCCACCTGAAAACTGGTGAACCCAGCCTCTGCCCCGCCGTAAAGCATGGTCAACCCGACCTTGCCCCGGTAAAAGTCCACCGACCGGGCCATATCCCGCACCCCCAGGGTAATAGCGCTAATACTGGAAACGGTCAAATCCGCCCTTCTCGCCGCCGGTATGTCGGCCCGGTATCTGTCACGGTTGTATGGACGACCACCCCGGCAAACCCGTCATACCGGCGTAGGCCGGTATCCAGGATCCTTGCCCCAATGGATGTTGCTTTGTGATTGAGTTCTCTGGATTCCGGTTTTCACCGGAATGACGATACATTCTTTCAAGCCGCCACCCTAGTAGCTCTGGAACAGCCGGCCCCACTCGGTCTTCAGCGCGGCGTTGATGCGTCGCCGTCCGTGGGTGTTCAGCCAGTAGCCGTTGTGGTAAAGGTTGGACGCCAGGAAAGACCACCCCACCAGCGGGCTGCGGAGCAAGGCTTTTTCCAGGAATTTCAGCGGCCCCCAGTAAATCAGCTTTTGCCCCCGGCTGGCAAAGGTGTTTTCAACCCCACTGAACCCCCAATTGACGTTGGAAATGTCCTCGCCGACAACCTCAATCTTGGAAACGTCGCCGCAGCCCAGCCCCCGCTCGTGGGCCAGCCGGATGAACTTTATCTGCATCGGGTCGAAACCCATCATGCGGGCGGCGATGGCGTCAATGGCAACCTGGTCGGCGCTGGCCAGAATCTTGTCCTTGATATGCCAGCGCATCGCCCGCGGGCCGGGGCCGTCGCCGGCAAAGGTGCCGTCCATCACCGCGAATATCCCCGGATGGATTTCCTGCTGGATTGCCAGCAAGTCAACCAGCGTTTCGTGAATGACCGAGTGCGTCCAGTGGCGTTTCCGGTGCAACAGCCCCCCGAAGGCGTTTTTCATCGCCCCGGTCATGGTGGTGAAAACGTGGGTCTTCATGGTGGGCAGCTGCACGATGTTCTTGCCGGCGAATATCTCCGGTATCTGGATTCCTTCGGGGAAAATGTCGTCCAATACCAGCATTTCCGCCTTGGGCCGGTAATCAACCCACACATTAGGCGGCGAGTCCAGGTGAACCGCCGGCAGTCCGTACCGTTCCTGCACCGGCTTGTGCTTGTTGTTGACTTCCCCTTCGTAGGAATCAACCACCACCGTACCGTTGTGAGCGGCGATGAGTTCCCAATGTCCCATCCCCTGCAAGGCCCGGATTACTCCCTCCAACTGCCAGGGAGTTGTGGAACAGCCGGGGTACCAGTGCTGCCAGGAAATGTTGATTTTCAGCAGGGTAGCCAGCGACGGGTCTAAAACCTCTTCCGCCCCGGCCAGTTGCATCGCCCGGCCCACGTCCTCCAAAACAGTTTCGGGCCGGGTGGAAACCACCGAAACAACGGGACGGTCAACAACTCTGGCCGCCGGGGATTGGGCCGGCTGGGCTGAATCGCCGGGGACGTTGCCAACGGTGGACATCAGAAATCTCCCTTTCCGGCCCATGCCGGCGGATGGTCGCTATTCGGAAGTGCAAGGAACCGCTAACTCAGCAGCAGCGCCGCCGCGACGGTTATCAGCCAACCCAGCGCCGCCAGAACGAATAGCGGGTCTCCGGTGACTAACTGCTCCGGCGACTCGGCCCGCTCGCTGGCGTTCAGCAGGTACAGGTAGCGGAACAGTCCAAAAGCCACGAAAGGAACCGTTGCCAGCATATAGTGGCTGCTCCGCAGTCCGCCGACTTCCACGGCATACAGAGTATAGCTGACCAGGGCCGCCGCTGCCGAGACTATCAATAGCTGGTTTATGAACGGCCCGGAGTACCCGGCCAGCACCGGACGCTGTCGGGCCGAGTCCTGTCCGGCCAGCCGGGTTTCGGCGTAACGCCGGCCCAACACCAGGAACAACGCTCCGGCCGCAGTCACCACGTACAGCCACGGCGACGGCGCGACACCCACGGCCACCGCGCCGGCTCCCGCCCGCAGCACGTACCCCGCGGCCACCAGAAAAACGTCCACCAATATCACGTTCTTCAACCCCAGGGAATAACCCAGGTTGGCCGACACATACACGACGCCGATGCCGCCCAAAGCCCACCCCAGCCAGAACATGAACGCCAGCCCGCCCACCGCCAGGGCCAACGCCAGAATAGCGGCAACAACCGCCGGAACCCGCCCGGAGGCGATGGGACGCTCTTTCTTTGTCGGATGCTGTCTATCGGCCTCCCGGTCCATCAGGTCATTGAACAGGTAAATGCCGCTGGCGGTGAGGCAGAATGCCGCGAAAAGGCCCAGCAGGTTGAGCAGCAATCCGGGCAGCGGCCCCAGGTTGTCCGGCGCCCAAACCAGGTCAATGGCGAACAGCAGGGGCAGGAAAACCAGCCCGTTCTTAATCCACTGCTTGGGCCTTAAAGCCTCCAGGTAAGTCGCCAACACACTCCCGATGATGACCCGCCGGGGAAATTCCGTACTTGCGCGGTTAGCCGGCGTTCCGGTTCGCGCCTCAAGTTCACGTCAAGTTTGGTAAGACAACAGGTTAATCTGGGCCGCCAGGTAGCCGGCGCCGAAACCGTTGTCTATATTCACGGTGGCGATGCCCGGGGCGCAACTGTTCAACATCCCCAACAGCGCCGACAGTCCCTCGAAATTGGCCCCGTAACCCACGCTGGTAGGCACGGCGATAATCGGGGCGGATACCAGCCCGGCAACCACGCCGCCGATGGCCGCTTCCATACCCGCCACCACCACGATGACCCGCGCCTGCCGCAGTTGGGGCAAGGCCGCCAACAGCCGGTGCAATCCGGCAACGCCAACGTCGTTCACCCGGGCCGGCGGACAGCCCATCAACTCCGCCGTCAACGCCGCTTCCTCGGCCACCGGCAGGTCGGCGGTTCCGGCGGTCAGAACTAGCGCCCCTTCCCTGGGTTCCCGCCCCCCGTCGGCCCGCAGGATTATGGCCTGGGCCAGTTCGTTGAACTCCGCCTCCGGGCAGCGTTGCAGCGTTTTCCGGTATGCCCGCCCGTCGGTCTTTGTCACCAACACCGACTGGCCCCGTCCGGCCAGGGCCGCCACGATTTCCGCTACCTGCGCCGGAGACTTGCCCCGGCCCAGCACGACTTCGGGAAACCCAGTGCGTAGCGGGCGGTGGTGGTCAATCTTGGCGAAGTCCAAATCTTGATACGGCAAATCCCGCAGGACTTCCAGCACGCCTTCCACCGTTTGCCGGCCTTCCCGCAAGTCGGTCAAGTATTGTCGGATGTCGGATGGCCCCATTTTTCAACAAACAGTGCGAAACAGCGTCGGAAGATGGCGAAATGTTAGGCAAGGGTTGGGGAAGGTGTCAACAAGCCCGCTCCAGCCGGGCGGTTTCCTGACCGGGCTTTTTTGACACGGGTATTGTAACCATGTAGCATATCTTGACACCACTTTGAGTTTGGGCCTTGCCTCGCCCCTGTGTCGGGCTTGCCCCGGCCCGCCTCGAAATGTCGAGGAATCCGCGTGACGGACGAAGACAGCAACCCTAATACCCCCGCCCACTCCGGCACTCACCTGGCCGGGCCAATTATCCACCCGGAGTTTCGTCAAGCGCTGGACCAACTAGTCCAGGCCGCCAAGGCCGGGCAGCGCGCCGATTCAGAACTCTACAACCCCCCCAACCAATGGCTTTTTGACCGAATGCCCATCCTGCAAGACCTTCCCCAGGGCCGGCAGGAAGAGATTTTCCGGGAAGTGCAGGAACTTGGCAGCGCGGCGGAAGAGGCCAACGCCGCCGGGCTGGCCGCCAGCAAGGTCTGGCCGGAGGTAGTCGTCCGGCTGGACAACGGCGGGCTGGACTTTTTCAGCCAGTTGGGTGTCGTCCGCCGGCCCGACTTGACCAAGTATTTCGTTGACGGTTTTGACCGCAACCGCGACGCCGACGCCTTTTCCGAGGACAACCAGGGACTTTTCACAGAAGTTTTCCAGGTAATCGCCCGCCGGCTAAGGGAGAGTTGCGCCGCCGGAGACCTGGTAATCCAGAGCGACCGCCAGATTTGCGACGCGCCGGGCCGTTCCTTCCACGCCCGCCAACTGCTCTTCGGCCCCCGCTACCTGCAAGCCCCCTATATGTGGCGGCAGTTGACCTTTGACTTGCCGGAAACCCAATTCCAGGATGAACCGGACATCCTGGAAGTTTCCATCCCTAATTGGCTGGAAGACCTGGGACTGTCCGAAGAACTTAAAGCCCGCATCCGCGACGCCGGGCTGACCCAGCTAATCTTCAAAGCTCCCACCAAGGGCCTTTCCCTGCATCTGGGCTTTGACTACGTTGGCGAACACAAGATGGGGCCGCTGTCCATCGCCATGTTCCAGGTCAAGCAGAACAACGGGCTGGCCGTGCAGGCGGCGTTGAGCCTGGCTAGGGTCAAGACCCTGGGCGGCGAAACCAAAAACACCGGCATGGTCACCATCGGCCCGTCCCTGCACGGCAAAAGCACCCTGACCATTATGATTGAACTGGCCGGCAGCGACCTGGCCCGGCTGCTCCAACTGCCGCACGACCCGGACGAGGGCGTTTACCCCATGAACGACGACATCGTCCTGTTGCAGCCTTTGGACGAACCCATCGAAACCGCTCGCGGCGAGCACCGGCTCCGCATCACCCACGGCATTGACGGCACCGAGAACAATTTCTATGCCATGCCCTTCGGTTTGACCCGCGACGACGACGCCATCACCTTCGATGTGGTGCGGGGAACCGCCGACGAACCCAACCCCCAGGAAACCCTGGAAAACGTGCCGGTAAACATCGAAGGGTTTACCCCCAACTACCTGGAAAACCCGGTCCGCAATATGCGGATGATTCTCTCCCGTTCCCGGCTGTTGGCCCGCAAGGGAACGCAGGGGTTGGTTTCCAGCATCACCGGCGGGCGGCTGACCGATTCGGTCCACGTGCCGATGCGGTTCACCGACCAGGTTTTCTGGCAGGCCGTCATGCGGCAGAACACCGTCGTTCCCCCGTTGCGACGGTTGAGCCTGGAGCAGTATATCCGGGTGCTGATGTACGGCGAGGCGGTGCAGATGGGCGCGGCGGTGGGCGCCATCGGCCGGCCCTACGTCGAGTATTTCTCCGACCCCTTCATCATCGGGCTGGAAGACGACAACGCCAACCTGATGTACTACATCCTCCAGCAGATGGAACGGGGCGGGCTGCCCCACCGCTACTACGTTTTCAACACCGGCGGCGTGGGCGCCGACTCCAACGAACAAGCCTCCGGGGAAAAGTACAAGAAGATACCCCGGGAACTTACCCTGATGCTCCAGGAAGCCCTGCTGCGAGAAGCCGTCAAGTTCCAGTATGACTCGACCCTTGGCTCGGACATCGCCGTTGCCATCGTCAATCAGGACGGCCAAGAGGTCATGGACTTGCGCCAGGAATGGCTGCCCATCAACATCTACGGCGAAGAGGACTACAACCGCCGGGTGCTGGAACTGCGGGCGCGGCGGTACTTTGGCCGCGACGCCCAGGACAAGGCCGGCATCCTGCGCTACACCAAAGTTACCGACACGCTGATGGACCTGGACGACATTCCCGCCCCGTCCAACGAGCGGGAACTGGCCTGGCTGCTGTCCTTCTACTGGAACCTCGACCAGGCGTTCAACACCCTGGACGACCTGGCGGCCCACCTGCACCAGGGACACCCGCCGTTGGCCCACCTGGTGCGGGCGTTGAACCGCAAATTCGCCGCCAGCGTCCAGCAGGGCTTGGAAGTGTCACCGGAGGGTCTGGCGACGCTGGCCCGGCTGGGTATCGGTTAACCCCAACTTCATTCCGAGGAAGTCCTTATGACTGAACGCTTTACCGGCGTCCACTGGATGCTGGCGACCCCCTTCCACGCCGACGAAAGCCTTGACCTGGAATCCGTGGCCCGGTTGACCGGCAAGGCGTTGGAAACCGGCTGTCAAGGCGTGGTGGCCCTGGGCGTCACCGGCGAGGTTGCCCGGCTGACCGACCGGGAACGCCGCCAGGTGGCTCAGACCGTGATTGAGTCGGCCAACGGGATGCCCGTCACGTTGGGAACGACGGCCAACAGCACCAGCGCGGCCATTGAATACAGTCGGGAGGCCAAGGAACTGGGCGCGGCGGCGGTCATGGTTTCCGCCCCGGTCATGGGCAAGCCCAACGAGGCCGCCCTGTTCGCCCACTACCAACGGCTGGCCGAGGCGGTTGACCTTCCCATCGTGGTGCAGGACTTTCCCCAGACATCCGGCGTCTTTATGTCCCCGGCCTTCATCGCCCAACTGGCGGAGAACATCCCATCGGCCCAATACCTGAAGTTGGAAGACCCGCCCACGCCCACCAAGATAGGCGCTATTCGCAGCCTCATCGGCGATAAAATGGCAATCTTTGGCGGCTTGGGCGGAGTCTTTTTGCTGGACGAATTGGCCCGCGGTTCCGCCGGGGCTATGACCGGGTTCGCCTACCCGGAGGTTTTGCTGGACATTTACCGCAGCATGGCCGAAGGCGACCGCCCCCGCGCCGAGGAGGTCTTTTACCGCACCCTGCCCCTGCTGCTCTTCGAGTTCCAGGAAGGCATCGGCGTAGCCATCCGCAAGTACGCCTTGAAGCGCCGGGGCTTAATCGAGTCCGCCAACGTCCGTCACCCCGGCCCCCAGATTACCGACGCCACCCGCCAGGAATTTCTGGCACTGGCCAAAACCGTCGGCCTGGAATAGCCGCCCCAATCCCGGCGGGCTATTTCCTTTCCGGATGCGAAAAATCCCCTCCCCCTACCAGGGGGAGGGTTGGGGTGGGGGTCAGTCATCCACCAAAGGAACGCCTTGCCGACGGCAACGACGGAGGGGCGCACGGCCGTGCGCCCCTACTCCACAATGTTCTGAGCACCATAGCAACAATCCCTCAGTTGTCCGTCGCCTCAAAAGCCAGCGTCGCAAAGCGCAGGAAAATCCCGCCCCGCGGGTTCGCCAACGGCCCGTTGAGACACAGGCAGGCGATGACAAACTTCTCCCCCGGCGTTGCCTCTAGGCTAAGCTCCACCCTCATGGGCTGGTTCAACCCGGCGATGGAGCCGGTTCCCCGGTCAATCTCCCCGTTGACCCAAATCTCGCCGTAGTTGTCGAAATTGGTCTCGAAAACCACCCGGTAGCCGGTAACGTCCACGCCGTCCAGCGACGCCGGCACTTCCACCGTCGTCCGATACCAGGCGAAGGTAAACCCTTCGGAAAGGCTTTGGCGCACGTTGTCGCAAATGTCCCAACCGGAATCGTCATAGTCCGCCAGCCGGGCCGGCGTGGACAGCAAGCGGGCGGTCAGTCCTTCGTTGTCTTCCCCCGGCACCAGGCCGGGGGCAACCCTCCACTGGGCGCCCACCTTGGCCCGGCCTTCGTCGCTGTTCAGGTCAACTGCAAATCTGGGCATGATTCCCACCCTCCTTGTTTGTCGGTTACGCCCCGAATCTCCACATCTGGGCCGCGGTTTCGCCAAACACCAGGTCAACGTCCCGCTGGCCGCGCTCCTGCAAGCGTTCCCGGGGAAACCGCAAGGCGTTGCCGTAGCCTTCCCGGTTCGCCACCGGCGGGAAATCGCTGCCCCACATCAGCCGTTCCGGGCCGAAAGCGTCAACGGCCATTTCCATCAGCGCCGGCACTTCCTCAAAGGGATACGGCTGTTGAAAAGGCATGGGCCGGGCGCAAAACTCCCCCAGGCCGGGAATTTTCATGTAGGTGTTGGGATAGGCGGCCAGCCCCAGCACCTTCCGGTAATCCTCTATGGGGATAACCCGGTCGGCCCGGCCCGGCCCCCAAAAGGCCCCGACGCCCCCCAGGTGTTCAATCACCACCTTCAAGTTGGGCAGTTCCTTGATGATGTTCTCAAACTCCGCCTCGGCGTAGCCTTCCACCGGCCCCATGACGCTGGCAATCATCCCCAGGTCGGCGGCCTTTCGCCAGGCGGCCAGCGGGTCATCCCCCGGCGAGCGCATCCCGGTGGTGAACCTGATTCCTTCCACCCCCTGCCCGTGCAGCGATTCCAGGTGGTCGGGCGCCTCCGGGTCGTTGACATCCACCAGACCGATTACCGAGAAACGCCCCGGGAACCTTTGCATACACTCCACCAGGTAGGAATTGTCGTAAACGCCGAAAAACTGGGTCAGCACGGCCTTGTCCACCTGGTTGCGTTCCATTTCGTGAAGCAGCACTTCCACCGGCTCAAACCAGTAGGGCGACGCGTGGCAATGGGTGTCAATTACGGTCATCGTGCAGCCTCCGGGGATAGTTTCGTTGTTTCGGCCAGGGCGGTAATCGGCCGTCCGGCGGCTTTAAGGTACTCAGGGTTAAATGCCTTGTCAACGCCGCCCGGTCATTGTTCGGCGTCAGCGGTTGGCGTGACGTTGCGCTGTGACCGCAGGGTGGCATACATCGCCCCTAGCGTCGCCATGCTGCCGGTGTAAAGCGTTATAACACTCACGCCAATCCACATCAGGATTTGGGCCTTGATTGACGGGCCGGCCAGCCAGGTCACCAACAGGGCGGCGATGCCCGACGCCAGCGCCCAGACCATCCCCAGACCCACGCCGTATTTCACCGACCTTACGGCGTAATGCTCCCCCCGGTCCGGCACGAAGGAAATGGCGAAATATCCCGCGATGAACGGCCCCAGCGGGCCGGATATGAAATGAAGTATCGGGATTAGAAACGCCACAATCATAATCCCGACGCCCACGAAAACGCCTTTCAGCATCAGCCCTCCGGTGGTCCCGTCACCAGGTCGCCTTTTTGCGGGCGCAAGCCCCGGCTTGGTAGTATAACCCAACGGGATGAATCCCTTGGCCCGCCCTACCTTGCCCATCCCTATGACGGAGTTTGACCTTGACCGACGAATCTTTGAGCCGGGTAAGCGTCCTGGCCTTTGACATTTTCGGCACCGTGCTGGACTTGACCGGCAGCCTGTTGCCGCCCACCGAGACTTTCCTGCGGGAGACCGGCGCCCCGGTGGACGCCCGAACTTTCTGGGACGATTGGCGCGCCCGCCAGCGCATCGAACAGTACCAGGACAACCTCTTGCTGCTGGGACATAGCGGCTACCTGGAAACCTGCCGCCGGGCCTTCATCTACTGCCTGCGGCTGCACGGAATCGCCGTTGACTACCCGGCGGTGGAGCGGTTCATGGAAGTTTACATGGACTTGCAGCCCTTCCCTGACGCGGTGGTGGCTCTGCCCCGGCTGGCCCGGCGTTACTCCCTGGTGGCCCTGTCCAACGGGGAACAGTGGTTCCTGGAACATCTGGCCGCCAACAATATCAAGGTGGACTTCCGGGCAATTATATCCGTCGAGCAGGTAGGCGCCTTCAAGCCCTTTCCGGCGGTGTACCGTCGGGCGGCCCAAACCCTCAACCTGGAACCGCCGGAAATCATGATGGTTGCCGCCCATTCCTTCGACATTTTGGGAGCCAGGGCTTGCGGCTTTCGCGGCGCCTACGTCAACCGCTACGGGCTTCCCACCGAAGAATCCCCCTACCAACCTGACCTGGTGGCGCGGGATTTCCTGGAGTTGGCCGACCTGCTGGCCCCCTGAACCCGGCGCGTCCGGCCGGCGTAAAGCCCCGAAAGACCCCGGATGCCGCCGTCGCTTTCGTTGACTTTGGGGGGGCTGGCCGATAAAATCACTCTTTTAGAGACACGCTCTCTAAAAGACTGGCAAACTAGGCGGAAAGGAAAAGTTATGACGACACTAGTCATCTTCCTCGCCGTCCTAGCGGCCGCAGGGACAATCGGCTCCGGGTTGGCCGTATGGCTGGTAATCCGGGCCAAGTTAGACGGTAAACGGGCGGCAAACGCAAGAGACGAAGCCAAAGGAGTGCTAAACCAAGCGGAGGAGGAAAAACGCAACATCCTCCTCGGAGCCCAGGAAGAAGTCTTAAAGCTGCGGACCTCGGGCGAGCGAGAGTTGAAAGAACAGCGCCAGGAGCTGACCCGCCTGGAACGGCGTTTCCTGCAACGGGAAGAGCAACTGGACCGCAAGACCGAAACTCTGGAAAAGCAACAAGGCAATCTGGCCGAGAAGGAAGCCAAAGTCCAGGACGCCCTCAAAGAGGTTGACGACCTTAAACAACAACAGGTAAGAGCCTTGGAAGAGGTTTCCGGCCTCAGCGTCGCCGAGGCCCGGGAAATGATAGTGCTGCGGGGTCAGGAACAGGCCGAGCATGACCTTTCCCGCCGCTATTACGAACTGGAAAAAGAATTCAAGACCAGGGCCGACGACAACGCCCGCAACATCATCACCCTGGCAATCAACCGTCTAGCTACCGATGTGGTGTCCGAGAACACCACTTCCACCGTGTCCCTGCCCAACGATGAGATGAAAGGCCGTCTCATTGGCCGCGAAGGGCGGAACATCCGGGCTTTGGAAGCCCTCACCGGCGTTGACATCGTTATTGACGACACGCCGGAAATTGTCACCGTGTCCTGTTTTGACCCGGTGCGGCGGGAAATCGCCAAGCTGTCGCTGGAAAAACTTATCACCGACGGCCGCATCCAGCCCGCCCGCATCGAAGACATGGTAAACCGGGCGCACAACGAAATTGACCAGGCCATCTGGAAGGCTGGTGAGCAAGCCACCTTCGACCTGTCCGTCAGCGGTCTGGACGCCGAATTGGTCCGCTACCTGGGCCAACTGCGTTACCGTTACAGCTACGGTGAAAACGTCCTCAAGCACAGCATCGAGGTCGGTCTGCTGGCCGGCATGATGGCCGCCGAAGTGGGGGCCAACATCCAACTGGCCCGGCTGGGCGGTCTGCTCCATGACATCGGCAAAGCCCTGACCCACGAAGTGCCGGGGCCGCACGCTGAAATTGGCGCCGAGTTGTCGGCCAAGTACGGCATCAACCAGCTAACCTGCGCCTGCATCAAGGAACACCACGACGACGAACATTCGTCTATCGAGTCCTTCCTCGTGGCCGCCGCCGACGCCATCAGCGCGGCTCGTCCCGGCGCCCGCAAGGAATCCCTGGAACAGTACGTCCAGCGGCTGCGGGAACTGGAGGACGCCGCCACCAGCTTCGGCGGCGTGGAACGGGCCTTCGCCATCCAGGCCGGCCGGGAAGTCCGGGTTATGGTCAAGCCCGGCGACGTGGACGATGTTCAGTCCGCCAGCTTGGCCCGGGACATTGCCAAGAAGGTGGAAACCGACCTGGTTTTCCCGGGGCAGATTAAAGTCACCGTCATCCGGGAAACCCGGAGTACCGAATATGCCCGGTAACGGCGTCCCCGGTTAACGCCGGCGCCGACACCGTTCCGGGCCAGCAACCCAGGACGACTTGAAAAATCGAGGCCCATTGCCGGAAATCCCAGTCATGGGCCTTTTCACTTGCAGGACTCCAAGGATTTTGTTTTGCGTATCCTGATGATTGGCGACATCATCGGCCGCCCCGGACGGCAGGCCGTCAAGACGTTGTTGCGGCCCCTCCGCGACGAGTACGGCATTGATATGGTTATCGCCAACGGCGAAAACACCGCCGGCGGGTTTGGCATCACCCTGGACACGGCCCACGAACTGCTGGATTACGGCGTGGACGTGCTGACTTCCGGCAACCACATCTGGGACCAGAAAGACATCATCCCCCACATGGATGAGGGGTTGCCCCTCCTCCGCCCGGCCAATTACCCCGACGCTCCGGGCCGCGGGTTCCTGGTTCACGACGGCGTGATGGTGCTGAACCTCATGGGAAGGGTTTTCATGCCGGCCCTGGACTGCCCCTTCCGCACCGCCGACGCCATTTTGGAAGATGTTGCCAACGCCGAATCCCCGAAGGCCATTGTGGTGGACTTCCACGCGGAGGCCACGTCCGAAAAGCAGGGCTTGGGCTGGTATCTGGATGGCCGGGTCAGCGCGGTCCTTGGCACTCATACCCACGTCGGCACGGTGGACGCCCGCATTCTCCCCAAGGGAACGGCCTACCTCAGCGACGTGGGCATGACCGGCCCAACCAACTCGGTCATCGGCAGCAACGTAGGCGACGTTCTTGACCGTTTCCTCACCGGAATGCCCCAGCGTCTGAACGTGGCCTCTGGGCCGGTGGCCTTGAACTCGGTACTGTTTGACGTGGACCTGGAAACCGGCAGGGCGGCGTCAATCCAACGCCTGGACAGGACGGTTGATTAGGAATGAGCGCTGACGTTGACCTCCATCTGCACACCACCGCCTCTGACGGGCGGCTGCGGCCGGCGGAATTGATTGACCTGGTGGCCGAAAAGGGCCTCCGGGTGGTTTCCGTTTCCGACCACGACACCACCGACGGGTTGAACGAGGCTTACGCCGCCGCTAAAAGGCATCCCGGCCTGCGGATTATCCCCGGCATCGAACTCAGCACCGACATTCCCGGCGACGAAATCCATATGCTCGGTTACTTTATGAACCTGGAAAACCCGGGATTCCAGGAAATCCTGACCCGGTTCCGGCAGGGGCGCTTGGAACGGGGCCGCATGATTGTGGAAAAACTGGCCGAGTATGGCCTTCATGTGGAGTGGGAACGGGTGCAGGAAATCGCCGGCGAAGGAACGTCGGTGGGCCGCCCCCATATCGCCCTGGCCCTGGTGGAAGCCGGGTATTTCAAGGAACCCAAGGACCCGTTCATGGAATACCTGGGCCGCAACGGTCTGGCCTACGCCGAGCGCAAGAAGATGACTCCTGAAGAGGGTGTCCGAATGTTGGCCGACGTGGGCGGCGTGGCCGTCTTGGCCCACCCCGCGGGATTGCCCGACCTGGACGACAAGGTGGCGGAATTGAAAGCCGCCGGTCTGGTGGGGATGGAAGTCCACTACGCCATGTACAAGCCCGAAACCATCGAGCGGTTGCTGGAAATAGCCCAGCGGCACGACCTGATTCCCTGCGGGGGCAGCGACTACCACGGCTTGGGAAACACCGGCGAACAACTCCCCGGCCTGCTCGGCCCGCCGATGGAAACCGTAGAGCGGCTGGAAGCGGCGGCGGCTCAAATCCCCCGCGCCGCCTGACGCCGGCCATCGGGATAAACCGCCAACTCGTCCTGGGACATCATCAGCGGCCCCCAACCGGGCGGGCCGGCGGTGGTTTCCTTCCCCGCTTGAAATCCCCGGTTGCCGGTTTTTGGCCGTACTAGTCGGGAAAACCCTTGCACCAAGCGTAGCCCGGCCCCAACAGTGAGCTTGTTTGATGATACAACCGCAGGAGACCGGCCCGGAAAATGCCACCTTTGGCCGCTGTTTCTGGCACCCTGACCAGGAAACCGGGCTGTCTTGTAGTCAATGCGGTAAGCGCATCTGTTCCCAGTGCATGGTGCAAGCCCCGGTGGGAATCCGCTGCAAGGTCTGCGGCAAGCCGGCGCCCATGCCCACCTACGACGTTAATCCCGTTTTCTACGGGCGGGCCGCCGCCGCGTCTCTGGGCATTATTGCGGTGGGAGGAATCGCCTGGTTGTTCCTCAACGCCCTGCTGGCCGGAATCCCCTTCTTGTCGGGAATGGTGGGCATCGGAATCGGGTACGCCGCGGGGGAGTTAATCAGCCTTTCGGTCAACCGGAAACGCAGCCGGGGATTGGCCTGGATTGCCGGCGGCACTGTGGTAGGGGCTTTCCTGGTTACTCTCGTAACTGGCCTCTTCCTCTACAACCTCTGGGAGTTGCTCCTCATCATCGTCGGAGTTGCCTTGGCCGTCCAGCGCGTCCGGCCTTGAATCCCGCCACAACTGCCCCGTAGTTTCCCGGATAACGCCGTACCCGAAACCCCGCCGGCCCAGCAATGCGGCGATGCGCCGGCCAAACTCTGCCCGGTCAACGCCCCGGTCAGCCAACCGTTGTGCCGGCCTTTCCCCAGCCAGGTATGCGTTGGCGGCATCGTCAAACCCGTCCAGGGATTCCGCGATAACTTCGTCGGACACCCCCAAGTGCCGTAATTCCTGCTTGATAAGCCGCTGGGAACGGGGACGGCGCTTTTCCCGGCTGGCCCGCCATTGCCGCGCGAAGGCCCGGTCGTCAATAAGTCCTTGACGGGTCAAGGATTCCACCAGCGGCGCAACCACCTGGGCCGGGAAATTCCTGGCCAGACGCCGGCGCACTTCGGCCTCGCTGCGGGGGCGGTAGGCCAGGAAGCGCAAAGCCGTCTCCCTGGCCTGAACTGTCAAGGGGTCCGGGCAAGCCGGGCCGGCCGGTTGGGTATGCCCCATCCCGACGGACTTAACGACGATTCGGGGGTTAATCGGAAGCTCCGTCGCCGTTGGCCGCGGCGCCCAATAGCGGATCGGGGTTCTCCGGGTGCGCCCCGTTTACGGAAGGCTGCTCTTCGGCGATGGACTGGCCCCGGATGCGCGCCTCCACCGAATCGGCTATCTCCGGGTGCTCGGTCAAAAACTGCTTGGAGTTTTCCCTCCCTTGCCCCAGCCGCGTCTCCCCGTAAGAGTAGAAGGCCCCCGCTTTCTTGACTATGCCCTGGGCTACCCCCAAATCCAGCAGGTCGCCCATCTTGCTGATGCCCTTGTTGAACATGATGTCGAACTCGGCCACCCGGAAGGGAGCGGCGACTTTGTTCTTCATAATCCTGGCCCGCACCCGGTTGCCGATAACTTCGGAGCCTTGTTTCAGGGACTCGGTGCGGCGCAGGTCAACCCGCACCGAACTGTAAAACTTCAATGCCCGTCCGCCCGGCGTAACCTCCGGGCTGCCGTAAACCACCCCCACCTTTTCCCGCAGCTGGTTGATGAATACCACGGCCGTCCGGGAATGGTGAATGGTAGAGGTCAATTTCCGCAGGGCCTGGGACATCAGCCGCGCTTGCAGGCCGACGTGGGTGTCCCCCATGTCCCCTTCAATTTCGGCTTGCGGCACCAGGGCGGCCACGCTGTCCACTACCACCGTATCAATCGCCCCGCTGCGTACCAGTTGCTCGGTAATGTCCAAAGCCTGCTCCGCGCTGTCCGGCTGGGAAATCAGCAGGTCTTCCAACCCCAACCCGCAATTGGCGGCGTAACTGGGATCCAGGGCGTGTTCCACGTCAACGTAAGCGGCGATTCCGCCCATTTTCTGGGTTTCGGCCATAATGTGAATCGCCAGGGTGGACTTGCCGGCGGACTCCCCGCCGTAAATCTCCGTAACCCGGCCCCGCGGTATCCCGCCCACGCCCAACGCCACGTCCAAACTAAGGGAGCCGGTGGGGATTACGTCGGTCTCCAGCCGTTGGGCCACCTCGCCCAACCGCATCACGGCCCCTTTGCCGTGGTCTTTTTCAATGCGCCCCAAGGCGATTTCCAAGGCGGCCAGTCGGTCTTTCTTTTCCGTACTCATGTTCCCCTTTCACCCTCCACAGAATGTTGGGCATACTAGCATAGCCTTGGCGACGGGGCAACCGGCAAATGTCAGTAAATTCCAAAAATTCGGAAAATCCGCCAAATCCGGGTTTTTGATGCGTCCTGTCGGGAACGACCGTCCCCGGCTAGAACTCTCAATTGCCGCCTTTGAAACCGATGGTCACCTGCCCGCCCTCAACGATGACCGGCGTCACCCGTTCCCCGTTGGTCAGGGCTAACAAGTCCGGGATTTTGGCCGGCTCCTTGGAAACGTCAATTTCCACGTATTGAATCTTGTTGCGCCGGTAGTCCATCTTGGCGGCGGCGGAAAAAGCGCAGTCGGGATGGGTATAGATGATGACTTCCGCCTCGTTGGTCTGAGTCACGTCGAACTCCTGTCCGGTAGATTTATCTGGCCCCATTTTAAGAGCAGCCGGCCATTTATTCAACGAAAGCGGCGTATGAACGCCGGGCCGACGGCGGATTGCCGTCCTGTTGCGGATTAGATAGCCGGCCCAAGCCGTGATATTCTATTGGCGAGTCCCTCCCCGCCGGCGGAAAGCTGGCGCAATGGGAGATTGAAGGCAGGTGACAAGATGGCAGCGAGAGTACCCTATGTTGCGCGGGAAGAGTTGGACGCCGAGGGGCAGCAGATTTACGACCAAATCCGTCAAGACCGGGGCGCGCCAGAGGTGGGGCTGCAATTCCGCGCCCTGCTGAACAGCCCCAAGGCCGCCGGCCACCTGACCTCGATGGGCGCCCAACTGCGGTTCCAAAGCGCGATGCCCGACAACCTGAAAGAATTGGCGATAATCCTGGTGGCCCGCGAGTGGAACAGCGGCATCGAATGGACCGGCCATTCCGTAGCGGCGGCCCGGGCCGGCGTCAGCGACGCCGCCATCGAAAGCGTCCGCACCTGGCAGGCTCCCGAAGGACTGACCGGGGACGAAGTGGTTATCGCCCGTTTCGTCCACGAAGCCCTGCGGGAAAAGGAAATTTCCGACGACGCTTTCAACCAGGCCCAAGCCATCCTGGGCGACCAGGGAGTCGTTGACCTGACCCTGACCGTTTCCTACTACACCGCGCTGGCTATCGCCCAGGCTGCCCTGAAGCCCGAAATGGGCGAGGGCCGCGTTTCCACCCTCTAGGCGACAGTCTTGGGGAAGCGGGTTAACTCCCCACCTCCCAAAACGTCAACCCAGACCAACCCTCTCTCCCCAAGGGAGGCGGCCGGGGGTGAGGGCGATTCCCCCTTCTGCCGGGGTATTGATTACGCAACGGCGGACTATTACAATTGGTGTCTGTGCCGCTCCCGGCTATACCCAAATGAAACGGAGGGCAGGTGATTGAATGTACTAGGTAAGCACGTGCTGCTCGAGCTCAAGGATTGCAACCCCCAGCTCCTGGACAATGTTGACCACGTCCGCCAGGCCCTGTTGCTGGCCGCCGAAAACGTCGGCGCCCACGTGGTAGGCGAAACCTTCCACCAGTTCAGCCCCCAGGGCGTCACCGGCATCCTGTC
Source organism: Dehalococcoidia bacterium (assembly GCA_963665735.1). Classification (GTDB taxonomy): domain Bacteria; phylum Chloroflexota; class Dehalococcoidia; order Lucifugimonadales; family UBA3495; genus CATOSK01. The sequence goes on from OY762444.1 coordinate 3,672,581, forward strand.
TATCGCCGAGTCCCATATCTCCATCCACACTTGGCCGGAGTACGGATACGCTGCGGCGGACATCTTTACCTGCGGGTCGTCCTTCCAGCCCCTGGACGCGGCGGAAATCCTCATCGCCCAGTTGGAATCCAAGGACCAGGACATAACCCAGGTTGAGCGGGGCCTGCTCACCCAGGTCGCTGTCCGCTAGGGAGTCGCGCCGGAAGGTATGGAAGACATAACCGGCAAATGGTTCGTGGAAACGGTATTGCCCGACTTGGCGGTGATGCTGCGGGTTGAACAGGTGCTGTATTCCGGTCAGACCCGGTTCCAGAAGGTGGAAATCCTGGAGTCCCAAGTCTATGGCCGCAGCCTTGTATTGGACGGCAAGACCCAATCCACCGAAAAGGACGAACACATCTACCACGATGCGTTGGTGCATCCGGCCATGCTGCTGCATCCCGACCCCCGCACCGTCTTTATCGGCGGCGGCGGCGAAGGCGGCACGTTGCGCGAAGTCTTGGCCCACAAGTCGGTGGAAAAGGTGGTCATGCTGGACTTGGATGGGGAGGTGGTGGACTTGTGCCGCCGCTATTTACCCCAGCACCACCAGGGCAGCTTTGACGACCCCCGCCTGGAACTGCGCCATGAGGACGCGCGGGCCTACTTGGCCGGCTCATCCCAGCAGTTTGACGTAATGGTCATGGACCTGGTTGACCCCCTGGAAGGCGGCACGGCTTACCTGCTTTACACCGAGGAGTATTACCGCATCGCCCAGGCCAGGCTGGCCCCCGGCGGCGTGCTGGTTACGCAGTCCGGCCCGGTGGGACACCTCTTGTTGCAGGAATGTTTCACGACGATTCACAACACCCTGAAAACCGTTTTCAACCACACCCTGCCCTACCACGCCCACGTTCCCGCCTTTGCTACCTTGTGGGGATTCAACGTAGCCTCCGATTCGCCCTTGCCCGGTTGGGAATCCGCCGCGGCGCTTAACGACGCCATTACGGAGCGGGTCAACAAACCCCTCCGCTTTTACGACGGCGAGACTCACCAATCCATGTTCTACCTGCCCACCTTCATCCGCAGCGGCATCGCCGCCGAAGACCGTGTAAACCGCGACGCCTCCCCCGTCTTCATGGTCTAAACCCGCCAGCCTCCCCTCCAACAGTTTCCTGGACCCTGCCGCTAACCCGTGGGGCAGGTTTTCAACCCGCAGTAACCTTGCCGCAACTACCGTCATTCCGGCGAAAGCCGGAATCCAGCAATCCTGGCCAAAGCCGACATTGGCGCTGGCGTTAAGCGCCGGCTCAAACTACGAAGCCTTAGCTCCCGTTGTTTCAGGACCGACGGCGGCGCACCCAAAGCAACCCCACCGGCAGCGTGAACAGCAACAACAGCGCAAGGTCGGCCCCGGCGACGCTGCCCAGGGCGGGCGTGGCGCAGCCAACAGTTTCCGGCGGGGCCGGGGACGGTTCCTGCTCATCCGGTTGGGGAGCGTTGGAATTTCCGCCGGGCGTTGTCGTGGTTGGAGCTGATTCGGGGGCAACTGCTCCACCGTCTAGCGGTCTTACGGTGGGAATCTCCACAGGCGGAGCGGGTTTTTCCGGCTCCGGCGGCAAGGGTGGCAAGCCCTTATGTTCCCGCCATTCGGCGTCCAGGCCGCGCTGGTCGAATCCGTACACCGCTTGCAATGCGGCGTCAATGTCAAACGTATCTTCCAAGGCGGTGAACAGGGCCGCCATCTTCTCCGGGCCGTAGGTGGAAACCAGGTAATCCACCACCGACTTCCCGTGGCCGTAGGCGACGATAAGGTCATTGGGATTTCCCACCTTGCCTTGCAGGTGCCACAGGGGTTTGACGCTCCCGTCGGCTATGGCCCCGGCCAGGGCCGCGTCGTAATCGTCCGAGGGCCGGGTGTTCTGGTACTCGGCCAGTCCTTCGTTCAGCCAGAAGGGAACCGCGCCGTCGCCCCGCCCGGCGGCGTCGGCCACCAGCAGGTGGACAAATTCGTGCTGCGCCGTTCCCAGGTATCCGCTGCCGGCCAGCACCAGCAGCGCCCGTTCGTTGGTGAACGCAACCCCCTGGGTTATCAGCCGTTCCCGCGTGGTCTGGGACGTGGGCGGCAGCACCTGCACCATGTCCCGGTACTTGGCATAAGCCACGATGTGCAGCGGATGTTCGGGTTCTATGCCCAGCAGCGGCCCCATGCGATCCAGGGTTTCCTTGGTGACGCTGAGAATTTTTTCGGCCCGGTCGGAAATGGCGTCGGTGTTGTAAAACACGGTAATGATGCCTTCCGACACCTGGCCCCATTGAAAAGCCTGGTCCAGGTAAACGAAAACCTGGTCGCCGGTGCGGAGTTTCCGCCCGTTAGTGTCCCTGATTTCAAACGAATACTCAATCCGGGTGCCGGGGGGTATGTATTCCCCGCGTTTGCCGCTGGGAATCAAGACCTCGCCGGATATGGCTTTGCCGGGGGTGAACTCAATGACCCGGTAAGAGCTGCGGCTGGTCTGGCCCAACTTCTTGAAATACACCCGCACGTCGTCAATTTCGTCCGGGCCGTCGGCCTCGATAAAGAACCTGATTCCGTCGGGAAATTGGCTCTGGGCGATGTGCGCCCCAACGGTGATTTCGTCCGGGCCGGCCGCCGCCGGCCGCGCGCCGTAAATTACTCCGGCAATCAGCAGCAGTGCCAAGGCCGCAATCAACACAAGTCTCAAACCGGAACCTCGCATCAAGTCTGGGAATCTGCCGGCGAGTCAGCCACCGGCAGGGTGGGGTAGGCTGGCGACGTGGGGAACGGTCTTGCCGGGTCAACTCGCCGCATCAAGTAGCTATCGGAACCCATAATCTCGTCTATCCGCGATGGAAACGCCTCAAAGTCGTCGGCGAAAGCCCTAATCAGCCGGCCCGACAGCCGCCCGCAGTCTTCGCTCCCCAGAAAGACCGCCAACTCTGCCGCCCGTTCAATTGAAGCCCCTTGCCCCGAAGTTACCTGCACTCCCCGTTGGTAGGTTGCCATGTCTCCCACTGCCAAGGCCAGGTCGCGGGTCTCTTCCCACATCCTGGTATGAATGGAGCCGGGGCTGATGGCGTTGACGGTTATGGGAGTGTCGGCCAGTTCCAGGGCCAGGTTTTCGGTCAGATTGACGATGCCGGTCTTGGCCGCGTCGTAAGCGGACATATTGGGGCCGCCAACCCCGGACATATTGACGATGCGCCCGGCCTTTTGGCGGAGCATGATGGGAACCACGGCCCGGCAACCGTAATACACGCCCAGCAGATGCACGGCGATGGTGCGCGCCCATTCTTCGGCGTTGGCGTCCCAGAGTTTGCCCACCGGCCCGATGTTGCCGGCGTTGTTGACCAGCACGTCTATTTTCCCGTAATGCTCAACGGTCTTGGCGACGGCGGCCTCCACCTGTTCACGGTTGGTCACGTCGGTGACTATGGCGATGGGGGTTTGCCCCGAAATCTGCGCGATGGCCTCGGCGGTTTCCTGTAACTCGGACTCGGTGCGAGCGGCCAGGGCCAGTTGCGCCCCGTGCGCGGCGTAGGCCAGAGCAATGGCCCGGCCAATGCCCCGTCCGCCCCCGGTAATAAGGGCTGCCTTACCCTGGAGTTTTTGGTCATTGACCATCGGCGCGTCTCCGGCGGTAGGTCTGCGGGCCGTCCCAAGGTGATAAAATCCGGTTCAATGATACACGATGAAAGGCGGTGACGTTCCTGATGAACGATGCCGAAAAGACCGTTTCCTTCACCAGCATGGCCGAGGGGACCCGGGAGGATTATGAACTCCTGGCCGACCTGGAATCGCAGTACGCCGCCGGAACCGCCGACCGGGTGTTGCGGCACTTGCGCGAACTGTCCGGCTCATTGGGCGGATACCGGATAGACCGGCTGGAACATTCCCGGCAAGCTGCAACCAGAGCCTATCGCGACGGCGCCGACGAAGAGACGGTGGTTGCCGCCCTGCTGCATGACATCGGCGACCTGCTGTCTCCCCACAACCACAGCGAACTGGCTGCCGCCGTCCTGCGTCCCTATGTCTCGGAACGTCTCTACTGGATAATACGTCATCATGGCCTGTTCCAGACTTACTACTACGCCCACCACTTGGGAGAAGACCGCAACGCCCGCGACCGCTACCGGGGCCACCCGTGGTATCAGGACGCGGTGGACTTCTGCCACCGTTGGGACCAGCCGTCTTTCGACCCGGAGTACGATTCTCTGCCCCTGGAGTTTTTCGAGCCAATGGTGCGGCGCATTTTCGCCCGCGAACCCTTTGCGGCAAGGTAGGTTAACCAAGTCCGGCGAATCCGCCCAATCTGATTCTAGGCTTGGGGAAAGGGCCGAACTTCCTTGGCCTCTGCCGCTGGTCAATCGCACCTGGATCCTTCCATTGGTTGACCGGAAATCACTGGAGCGTGGTAGGGGCAGGTTTCAAACCTGCCCCTACTGTCATGGCCTTGGGAAGGTTAAGAAAACGGAGAACATCCTGCGAAAACGCCGGTGGAATCTCAAATGCGAATTGCCCCGGCCTCTGCCCGAATCGGCGTTGACAAATCGGTCAGGGCACGATACGGTGATTACCTACTCCCCCTATCACTTCGCTGGTAGGGCCAAGACCGCCAACTGGCGGTCTTTGTTTTTGTAGGGCATCGCCGCCATCGCGCCACGCCCTACAATTTCAGGCTTTCCGATTCGTTGAGGGTGATAGCCAAGAGACCCCAACCTTCGGCGGAACCAGCTTTGACAAATCGGGTGTGGCAAGTTAAGGTAGGTGTGTACCTCCCCTATCGGTTAGCTGGTAGGGCCAAGACCGCCAATCGGCGGTCTTTGTTTTTGTAGGGCGGCGTCAAGTTGAAAACCAACTTCTACGTCAAGCCCCCGGTCTGGTGACAAATTCCCTTACAAGCCCAACCGCCGGACAATTTCTTCGGCGTGGACTACGGCCCCGGTCAAACCCCTCGCGTCCTGACCGGCCAGGTGGATTGCCGCCTTTACCATGTCCTCCGGCGTGGCCCAGGTCGAAAAGTCGGCGTCGGGCCGTTGGGCTTGAAATCCCTCGGTCAGCACCGGGCGCAACGGTTTCAGCACGTTAACCGCGATGTTGTGCGGCCCCAATTCCGCCGCCAGTCCCCAGCTTAACCGCTCCAGGCCGGCCTTCGCGGCCCCGTAGGCTTGCCCCATCAGGGCTACCCCGGCTGAACGGTCTTCTCCCAAAGTGGACGAAAAGATGTTGGTGGCGGCGTGGGATGAGACGTTGATTATGCTGCCGCCTCCCTGCTCCATCATCGCCGGAACCACCGCCTTGCAGCAGATGAAGGGCGCCCGCAGGTCAATGTCCAGCACCAAATCCCATTGCCGCACCGTGCTTTCCAGAAAGGGAGTGTAGGCTCCCACCCCGGCGTTATTTACCAGCACGTCAATGCGTCCCCATCGCTCCAAGGCACTCTGCGCCATTTCCCGAATGCTTTCCTCTTCCCGCACGTTGCAGCGCACCGCGAGAGCTTGGCCCCCGTTGGCTTGAATCTCGGCTACGGTTTCGTGAATCGTGCCCGGCAGGTTGGGCCGGGCCGTTTCCGAGCGGGCCGCTACCACCACCGCAGCGCCGGCCCGGGCCAGTCCCAACGCCATAGCCTTGCCGATGCCCCGACTGGAGCCGGTAACTATGGCGACCTTCCCTTCCAGCGATTTTCCGGCGGTGGGCATATCCGTCCTCAAATTCCTTGCGTTAGCCCGGCGGAAATGAAACTGCGTCGGGCCGGTTCGCAATGTAATTCTTGCGCCCCCAATGGTCAACCGCTGGGAACCCACCCAATGCTGCCAGTCCCATCTGTCCAAGGATGGGGCAGGATGTTTGACCCGCCGACAACCCCATCTTAAAATTGGCCCCGAATCAATACGCACATCAACAGGAGGGCCTATGACCACGGGAGAAGGTTACGCTCACCCGGAGTTTCTGGTGGAACCGGAATGGGTGGAGTCCCACGGCCAGGACCCGGGAGTTGTGGTAGTGGACACCGACGTTGAGGCCGGATACCTGCGGGGCCACATAGCCGGCGCCGTTCTGATGCCCGACAACTACCAGAAAGACCCCGACACCGGGCGCGTCCACATCCTGCCCCCCGACGGGTTCGCCAATATGTGCCAGCGTCTCGGAATCGGCGACGATTCCCTGGTCATCGCTTACGACAACAACCAAAGTCTTTACGCCGCCCGGTTCTGGTGGGCCTTGAACTACTACGGCCATTCCAACGTCAAGGTTATGAACGGCGGCTGGCGCAGTTGGGTCATGGAAGGCCGCCCGGTCAGCTTCGACCGGGCCGCACCCCGGGCCGGGGCAACCTTCACCCCCAAGCCGGACGCATCTCTAATCGTCAAGGCCGATGAGCTGCAAGCGGCTTGTCAACTGTCCGATACCGTGGCGTGGGATGTTCGCAGCGACGGCGAATACGACGGCAGCAACAGCCGGGGCAACCAACGAGTCGGCCACATTCCGGGGGCCATTCACCTGGAATGGTTCAACGTCATGGAACGGGACACGCACCGTTTCAAGCCCGCTGCCGAGGTGCGAGCGCTGTTGAACCAGAACGGAATTACGCCCGACAAGGCGGTTTACGCTTATTGACAGGGGGGCATCCGTGCGGCGCACGGCACGTTCCTGCTCAAAATGCTCGGCTACGACCGGGCCAAGAACTACGATGCGTCAATGGGCGAGTGGGCTAACCTGACCGACACGCCACTGGAGGTATAGGTAAATCGGGGAAGGCCGGGGCATCCTCTTGCCCCGGCCTCATTTCGCGCCCCTTGCGGTGGTCAATGGCGTAATCAGTCTGGGTGATGTAAAATTGCATCAATTGGTATTGAAGTTAATCCAATCTTAGCCTTGCGTTAACCTTGGGTTAATGGACATGGTTCAAGTTGGGGCCAGCCCGTTCCTCCCGCATCGTGAAACTCCCCTGCATACGTTGGGACATTTCCGGTACATTTGGGGATGCTGGGCAGGAATACCGGCGACGGCGCAGGGTTGCGGCGGTTTTCGTTTTCTTGTAACCTTTGGGTTGTCAATTCAAGACTTAGGAGGAAGGCAACCGATGATTAACCCGCTGCGCTGGTTGAAGGTACAGAAGGCGGAAGCCCACTGTGATATTCCCTGTGGCATCTACGACCCCATCGTCGCCAAGATAGCGGCCCAGACGGTGCAGAAGATGGTGCTGCGTATCCAGGCCTTGGAACTTTCCGACGACACGGCGGCCTATGCCAATACCATGTCCCGGTACGTCAAGACCAAGGAAGAACACGCCGAGATTTGCAAGCACGAACTGCGCGTGCTGTGGGCGGACTACACCTGGCCCAACACCGACGCCAACGAAATCGCGGCCAAGTTCAACGCCGCGCTGAAATTGGCCGGCCAGTGCAAACAGACCGTCAGCATGGAGAACGCCGAGAACCTGGTGGCCGCCTGCGACGACATCGCCACCGTCTTCTGGGGCACCAAGGGCGTTGAGTACGACGACCCCAACGCCGCCGTGCGCTACGGCGCTTAACCGCGACTGACAGCGAAGTCCCCATCCCCGCGAGGGTTCGGGGCGGAATCGGCACGTCAACAGGGGCGGGTTGCGCACCCGCTCCTGCGTTTTTGTTGTTGTGTGGGATTAGGGTTCGCCAACCATTCCTGCCGCCCGTGGTCTAGTCCTCCGGCGGTGCGAAGGGTGGCATCGGCGGCGGCAAGTCAATCAAAGGGTCGGATGCCTCTTCTTCGGAAAGCCGCAGCCGGTCTATTGCTCGCCGTTGGGCCGGGGTTGGCGCGAAATTCGGATTTGCGCCCCGGTTCCTCACTTCCCGCAAAAATTCCAGCCAGTTGGTGACCCGTTCCAGGTATTCCGTCAACTGGTACTCATGCAGCCGGTCTTCGTAAAAGTTGTTGTGCAACTGGTCGGCAGCGTCTTGCAATGCTATCAGTTCGGGGCGGGCAAACTCCGCCGCCATCAGCGCCATGATTTCCCGGCGCAGGTTGTGGGAACCGTGTCGCCATTGGCGGTCTTCGCCAACGGCCTTGATAGCGTGGGCCACCGCGCCGGCGGCTTTCTCCGACGCCTGCACCCGGTCTCCCTTATGTTGTAGTTCATACCGGGCCTGTTGAATCAGACGGCGGCTCATTTCCGCATGGCGGTTGGCAATTTCGGTGGACATTCGCGTTGCTTCTTTATCCCAGAGATTCCAATGCGGCGTCCGCGACTTCGATAGTGCGGTCTATGTCCTCTTGGGTGTGAGCCAAGGAAACGAAACCCGCCTCGAACTGCGACGGAGCGATATAGACTCCCCGCTCCAGCAAGGCGTGGAAGTACCGGCCGTATTGGGCGGTGTCGGCCTGTTCCACCTGGGCCAGGGTTTCCACCGGGCCGGTGGTGAAAAAGCCGGTAAACATGGAATTGACCCGGTTGACGTGGGATGGGATTTCCCGCTGCCGGAACAGGTCGGCAATGCCCCCGGTCAGACGCTGGGCCAGGGAATCCAGATGGTCATAGACGCCGGGCCTTTGCAGTTCCCGCAAAGTGGCAATGCCGGCGGTCACAGCCAAGGGATTGCCGGAGAGAGTGCCGGCCTGGTACATGGGGCCGAGGGGGGCAACCTGTTCCATGATTTCCCGGCGTCCGCCATAGGCTCCCACGGGCAGGCCGCCGCCGATAATCTTGCCCAGGCAGGTAATGTCCGGCGTGACGCCGAAAAGGGTCTGCGCGCCGCCGTACATCAACCGGAACCCGGTAATAACCTCGTCGAAAATCAGGGCCGCGCCGTGGTTGGCGGTGATGTTTCGCAGCCCGTCCAGGAATCCAGCCGCCGGGGGAACGACGCCCATGTTGCCGGCCACCGGCTCCACGATTACCCCGGCAATGTCCTGGGGGTATTCCTCAAACCAGCGTTCCACCGAGGCCAGGTCGTTGTAGTCGGCCACCAGGGTTTCCTGGGCGTAGGACTCCGGCACCCCGGCGCTGGTTGGAACGCCGTGGGTCATGGCCCCGGAACCGGCCCGCACCAGCAGCCCGTCGGCGTGACCGTGGTAGCAGCCGGAAAACTTGACGATTTTGCTGCGTCCGGTGTGAGCCCTGGCCAGCCGGATGGCGCTCATACACGCTTCGGTGCCGGAACTGACCAGCCGGACGCTTTCCACCGACGGCAGGGCCTCGCAAATCAGCCGGGCCAGTTCCACCTCTCCCTCGGTGGGCGCTCCGAAGCTGGCGCCATGCTCGGCGGCGGCCTTTATCGCCTCCACCACCGCGGGATGAGCGTGGCCCAGGGCCAGCGGCCCCCAGGAACCTACGTAGTCAATGTATTCGTTGCCGTCCACGTCCCAGACCCGGCTGCCCTTCCCGCGGGCAATGAACGGCGGCGTTCCCTGGACGGCCCGGAAAGACCGCACCGGGCTGTTGACCCCGCCGGGAATGTATTGCTGAGCTAGGGCGAATAAGCGTTCAGAGTTGGTTAGATTCATGGTTCGTTCCTACCGCAATGCTGCCGCCGCGCTAGTCCGACTCCCGCAACCAGCGGGCGACCTGCTTGGCGTGGTAGCTGATGATGATGTCGGCGCCGGCCCGTTGGATGGCGGTCAGCAACTCCATAGTGATGGGCTTTTCATCCACCCAACCCAGTTGGGCCGCGCCCTTGACCATCGAATACTCCCCACTGACGTTGTAGGCCGCCAGCGGGTAGTCGAACTGCTCCCGCGCCCGCCGGATAACGTCCAGGTAGGCTATTGCCGGCTTGACCATCACGATGTCCGCGCCCTCGGCGATGTCCGTCTCAATCTCCCGCAAGGCCATGCGGGCGTTGGCCGGGTCCATCTGGTAGCTGCGCCGGTCGCCGAACTGTGGAGTAGAGTCGGCGGCTACCCGGAAAGGGCCGTAGAAGGACGAGGCATACTTGGCGGCGTACCCCATGATGGGAACTTCCTGGCGACCGGCGGCGTCCAATGTCTGCCGGATGGCCCGTACCTGGCCGTCCATCATTGAGGACGGAGCCACCATGTCGGCCCCGGCCTGGACTTGCGTAAGGGCGGCGCGGGCCAGCAGTTCCAGCGTCCGGTCGTTGTCCACCCGCCCGTGGTCAATAACTCCGCAATGGCCGTGGTCCGTGTATTCGCAGAGGCAAACGTCCCCGATGACCAGGAGGCCGGGGGCCTGCTGCTTGATGACGCGAATCGCTTCCTGGATGATGCCTTCCGGGTCGTAGGCGCCGCTGCCCACGGCGTCTTTTTCCGGGGGCAAGCCGAACAGCAGCACAGCGGGAATGCCCAGGTCAACCACCTCCCGCGCCTCTTCGGCCAGCAAGTCCAGGGAGATGTGAAAGCAGCCGGGCATGGGTTCGATGGGTTCCCGGATACCCTGACCGTGGGTGACGAAGAGGGGGTAAATAAAATTGGACGGGGAGAGGCGCGTCTCCCGCACCAGCGCGCGCACCGCCGGCTGCTCCCTGACCCTCCTAAGGCGAATATCCGGGAATCCTAGCATGGCAACCTCCCCGGGAAGATTGGATGTTTTGCGGAAGTAGATGGCTACGGGCTGGAGCCTCCCGCTTACTCCACGTGCGCCCGCAGTGTTTTGGCCCGTTCAATGATGCTTTTGATGTCGGCGGCGGTCCTGGCGATGAAGTCCGGGAATTGGGTGAGTTCGGTCTGTCGCCTTGGCTGGTACTCGGCGGTTCCCTGGTATTCGGTGTAAATGTCCGGGGGAATGGATAGCCTGAAGTCCCGCATCTGCGGGTCGCAGTGACGGACGTTGCCCAGCAGGGTTCCGATGTCGTGAGTATTGCTGTACTGTCCGCCGGCAGCTGCTATCAGCGCCTTCATTCCGTGTTCCAGCGCGTTCTGGGCGTGTTGGCCAATAGCCAGGTCGCTACGGTTGGATTCGGCCATGAAGATAAACTCATCCAGGTGGGTTTCGGCGTGGCGCAGTCGTTCCCGGTAGTTGGTCCAATCATAAGCGTATTCCGTTTCGGAGTCCTCGTAGTCGCGGGAACTGTAGTTTTCCGGGTTGCGCGGCATTATTATCCCATCCCGGACAGCGTTGGTTTCCACGCTATTGACATAACGCCGATTGAATCGGAACTCGTCCAGAGTCCGCCAAACCAGGTCCGCAGGGACGGGATAGCCGTAGGTTTTTGCCACGACTTCGGTGGCTGCCCTGGCTACTATGTTCCTGCGGTTGGCGTCGGGTTCCTGCTCTTGGACGAGCATCAGGTCAATGTCCGACGTTGTTTCGTGGTAATCCCCACGGGCGCGGGAGCCGAAAAGGATGACCAACTCGGCCTCTGATTCATCCAGGGTTGCTTGCGCCACCGGCAAGGCGCGACGGTCGGCGGGATGTTTTGTTGGCGGTTCGGTCATCCCTTGTTCCTTCCGTATCATCCCCCGTCGGCGAAGTGGGCCGTTAGAGCGTTGACCAGACCCTCTACCGTCGCTTCTTCCGCCACCAGGTCAACCCGCAGGCCCATTTCCCTGGCGGTGTTGGCGGTTATCGGGCCGATGCAGGCGATAAGGCAGTTTTCCAAGTATTGCCTATCCCCGTCCAGGATGTCCAGCAGGTTTTTGACCGTTGAGGAACTGGTGAAAGTCACCACGTCCACGCCCCGTTCCATGATTCGCCGGGCTTTTTCGCCGGCGTCCTTCGGCGTAACGGTTTGGTAGGCGTCCACCCGTTCCACGTTAGCCCCCATCGCCGACAAGCCTTGGGCCAAAACATCCCGGCCGATGTTGGAGCCGGGCAGTAGAACCGCCACGTCTTGCCAATCTCGCCCCGCTAGCTCTTCTACCACGGATTCGGAAACGGAGCGGAGGGGGACGAAGTCGGGGTTGATTCCCCGTTGCGCCAACGCTGTCTTCGTTGCCGGGCCGATGGCGCCAATGGTTACGCCGGCCAGGGCGCGGGTGTCGCGGCCCATGACCATCAGACGGTCAAAAACAGCCTCTACCGCATTAACGCTGGCGAAAATCACCCAGGAAAAATCGGGCAGGCGGGCCAGAGCATTATCCAACGTGCAATAGTCATCCAAGGGAGCGATTTCGATGGACGGAAGCTCTACCGCCCCGGCCCCCAGGTTTTCCAGCAGAGTCCGCAGGTTGGATGCTTGGGTGCGAGAACGGGTAATCAGGACCCGTTTCCCGAACAAGGGGCGCCGGTCAAACCATGCCAGTTGCTCCCGCAGGTTTACCACGTCGCCGACCACGGCGATGACCGGGGGTGCCAGCCCGGCGGCGCGGCCCTTGGCCACTACGTCCCCGATGGTTCCCGTAACGGTGCGTTGGCGGCTCCAGGTTCCCCACTGCACCAGGGCCGCCGGAGTGGCGGCGTCCATGCCCTTGTCTTGCAGCGTCGCCATGATTGATTCCAGCGCGGCCCAACCCATGAGTATAACCAGGGTGCCGCCCGTCTTGGCCAGAACGTCCCAGGGAATGGATGATTCGGGTTTGGTGGGGTCTTCGCTGCCGCTGACCACGGTAAAGCAGGTAGCCACCCGCCGTTGCGTGACGGGAATGCCGGCGTAAGCTGGTGCGGCGATGGGCGACGTGATGCCTGGAACCACCTCAAAGGGGATTCGGTTACCGGCCAAGGCCAGCGCTTCTTCGCCGCCCCGCCCGAAAACGAAGGGATCGCCGCCCTTGAGACGCACCACCGTTTGGCCGGCGGAGGCCCGCTCCACCAGCAAGGCGTTTATCTGGTCTTGGGTCAGGGCTTGGCGGCCCCGTTCCTTGCCGACAAATATTTTTTCGCCATCGTCGGGAGCCAAGTCCAGCAGGGACGTGTCCAGCAATCGGTCATAGACGACGACATGGGCCTGCTCCAAACAGCGCAGCCCCTTGACGGTTATCAGCCCCGGGTCTCCGGGGCCAGCCCCAACCAGAAAGACTTTACCTGTCAATTGTTTTTTCCTTTGCGGCTTGTTGGCCCAGGCGCTCAAAGTCGAACACTTGCAACGTCACAGATCCCACCGGCTGATAATCTCCATTCCTGATTTGGTCCAGGGTTTCAACTGTGTCCGCGGAGTAGGATTCATCACCGCAGAGCCGGCAAATGGAAGCGGGAACATTCCTTACCACAAAGGGCCTGGAGAGTTCACCAACGCAATAGTCGGTCTTTCCTTCTTCAATTGTGTCAACTCCGTGGCAATAAAAGCAATTCATTATTACAATTCTCCCGTGACACGCCTGCGGTAATTGTCACTCCACTTCTCAGGTTCGGTTTCCGCCGGAAAATAAGCCGTGATTACCAGAGAATTAGGCGGGTTCGCGCAAACTACGTGACCAATCCTGCCTTTCGCGTCGGTCATACCCACCATAAGGCAGCTAGATCCCCTCGGGTCATCAATATACTCTTCGATTACAAGAGGTTCATCTTCACAAATGAGGAATTCAATTTCGTAGGGAGTTGGTGTAGGGCGTTGTCCCAACCTACGGGTGTAGTGCCGGGTGTAACTCATCTCACCCGTTCTTATGTCCCGGCATAGTAGGTCAATAAGCCATCCGTAGCCGCTGGCGATGGGTTGCCTTCCTGCACCCGCTAATCCTCAGTAGCCTTTTGTTGTTTCAATCCTGCCCGCGACATCGAGTTTGCGGCTGTGTAGCGGGAATGTCAACGGGCCAGCAACGCCCCGGCCCCCTGCGCCGTCAGCGCCCGGTAAGCGTCCTGGGCCAATTGGCGGGGGTCGGCGGACTTGGGGCCGGTCAGGGTTTCGGTGAAGGCGGCAGAGCCGTCGGGGGAGCCGACAAAAACGGTCAAGGTCAGGGAGTCATCTTCCGGGCCAATGGCGGCGTAAGCGCCCACCGGCACCTGGCAGCCGCCGCCCAAGGCTTCCAAAAAGGCCCGCTCGGTGGTGACAGCCAAGCGGGTGTCGGGATGCTCTGCCGGGGCCAGCAGTCCGGCCATCTGCGGGTCGTCGGCCCTTGTTTCAACCGCCAAGGCCCCCTGGCCTGGAGGCGGAACGAACCCGGTTGGGTCCAGGTGTTCGCTGATGTTGGAGTCCAGCCCCAACCGGATGAGTCCGGCGGCGGCCAGAATCGCGCCGTCGCATTCCCCGGCGTGAATCTTGTCCAGCCGCGTTCCCACGTTGCCGCGGAGAGGGACTACGTGAAGGTTGGGGTGGTGACGCTTGAGTTGTGCCATGCGGCGGGGGCTGCTGGTGCCGATGCGGGTATCAGCAGGCAAGTCGGCCAACGTCAAGCCCCACTTGTTCACCTGCACGTCCCTGGGGTCTTGCCGGGCAAGGACGGCGCCGATGGTCAGTCCCTCCGGCAAGATGGTGGGCATATCCTTCAAGCTGTGGACTGCCAAGTCTATCTGCCCGGAAAGTAGTTGCTGCTCAATCTCCTTGACGAACACCCCCAAGCTCATGCCGGCCAAGGGCGCGGTAGCGTTAACGTCGCCTTGGGTGCGGACGACGTTGGTCTGAAATTCCAGGCCGGGGTGGGCGGCCCGCATCGCGTCCAGGACTTCCTCGGTCTGGATTCGGGCCAAGGCGCTGCCCCGGGTGCCCACCCGGATGGGAGAGGAATTAGCGGTCACGCCCCCGAATCCTCGGTTGGGTCATCTTGACCGGGCTTGGGGGAAAGAGGACGCCGGCTCTTCTGGCGGGAACCGCCATCCAGTTCCAGCAACTCGCGGGCAAGTTGTTGGAGTTGGGGGTCGCGATTTTCCTTGAGGACGATGGTGGGCTGGTGCAGCATTTTCTTGACCAGGGCCTTGGTCATCGCGTCCAGGTGGGCGGCCAACTGCTCCGGTTCTTGTGGCCAATCCTTCCGCAGGTTGGCTAATGTCCGGGCTATTTCCTCCCGACGGAAGGCGTCGGCCTGGTCGCGGATGGATGAAATCAATGGGGCCATATCCAGCGACTCCCACCATTCCAGGAAGTCTTGGGTGCGCCGCTCAACGATTTCTTCGGCCCGCGCCACATCGTTGCGGATGGTCTCAACAGAGGCTTCCCCCAGCATTTGCAGAGCGTCAATGTCATAGAGTTGGACGCCCTCCAGATGGGCCGCGCGGGGGTCTATGTCGCGAGGCACTGCTATGTCAATCAGCAACAACGATTGACCGCGCCGGTCTTGCATGGCCTCTTCCAACATCCCCTGCGTCAAAATATAGCCGGGGGAGCCGGTGGAGCTGATGACCACCGTAGCGTCGGAAACCAGCCCGGTCAGTTCATCCAGGGGCGCGGCCACGCCGCCCAGCTCCCGGGCCAGTTCCTCGGCCCGCCAACGGGTGCGGTTGGTGACGGTGACATTCCTGACGCCGGCGTCGGCCAGGGCCAGGGCTACCAGCCTTCCCGCGTCTCCGGCGCCGATTACCAGGGCTTTTTGCCGCGAAAGGTCGCCCAGCAGTCCCCGGGCCAGTTCCACCCCGGCCTGGCTCACGGAGCGGGAATGTCGCCCGATGTTGGTTTCCCGATGCACCCGCCGGGCGGAGCGCAGGGCTTGGTGGAACAACCCGGACAGGTGGCCCCGGACGGAACCCAACTCGCTGGCCGCGCTGAAAGCAGACCGTACCTGTCCCAGGATTTGCCGCTCGCCCACCACCATCGAATCCAGGCCGCTGGTGACGCGGAAAAGGTGGCGAACGCAGTCAATTCCTTCCCGCTGGTAAAGGTGGGGCTGCAAGGCGCCGCTGCCCACGCCGGAAAGGTCGCCCATAAAGTTGCCCAGCCGGGGGCCGAGGCCGGGGTCTTCCTCTTCGTGAGCGTAAACTTCCAGGCGGTTGCAGGTGGAAAGAATAACCCCTTGACCGGCGTACTGATTCAATTGTTGCAGGGCGTCGCGCAATTGCTCCCGCTCTACGGTCAGCTTTTCCCGCAGGTCAAGCGGCGCTGTCCGGTGGTTCAGCCCAAGGACTAGAAGGGTCAACTTACCTTCTCCTTGACCTGAGTTTCGCTGGCCCTTCCTTTGGGGCGCACCCGGCAGCCTTGCCCCCGGCATTGGGCCAAGTCGGGGCAGAGGTCTGATTGGCCGTCATCCAGCAGCCGGCCCAACAGCATTTCCAGGGCTTCCTCATCCCGGCCCTGCTGGGCCAAGGCCAACAATTCCTCGGTAATGCAGCACTGCCAGCGTTCCGGATCTATGACGATGCGGTTGTCTTTGACCCGGCGACGGGCTTGGGACAGCACGTTGGCCAAGTCAGCCCAACGCAGATTGGCGTCCTCGGCCAGCGTCTCCCGCAGCTTGCGGGCCAGGGCGGGGCTGGCGCCTCCGGTGGAAATAGCCAACGTCACCGGGTCGCGTTTCACGATGGACGGGGCGATGAAACTGCACAGGTCGGGGTCGTCCACCACGTTAAGCAGGACGCCCGTCCGTTCCGCCTCTTCGTAGATTTCCCGGTTGACGTGCCAGACATTCGTGGCGGCTACGGCGACGAATGACCCTTCCAAATCGCCGGGCTGGTACTTGCGCTCCAGCCATTCCACGTCGCCCCGCTGGGCTGCCCGCCGGATGCCGGGAGTAGCGTCAGGGCTGATGACGGTGATTTGGGCGCCGGCTTGGCGGAGAGCGGCAATCTTGCCCTGGGCGATGTTGCCGCCGCCCAAGATGACGCAGCGTTTGCCGGCCAGGTTCAGGTAAACGGGGTAATAATCGGGCATGGTCTAGGTTGAGACTCCAATTTTGGACTTCCTTTGCTGGGGGAAGGGGTTGCGGCGAGAAGGTTAAGCCTGCACCGCCTCTTCGGGTTCAAAAACGGGTTCCGACTCCCAGAACTGCTGGTAGTCCTCCACGAAATACTTAACTCGGGTTTTCTTGTATTCGCGGGTGCTGTAAAGCATCAGGTTGTCGGTGATTTCGGTGGAGCGGCTGATTTCCTCGGCGATTTCCTCGCAGCCTTCCGGCGTGGTGGCGTGAACCATCGTAAAGTGGGTGTAGGGCCAGTCGGGGAAGGTGGGCCTTTCATAGCAGTGAGTCACCGCCGAGTGTTGGGCCATCAACATCCCCACTTCCTCCGAGCGTTCCGGCGGCACCTGCCAGACAATCATGGCGTTGGCCCGGAAACCGGAACGGCGGTGGTGCAGGACGGCGCTGAACCGGCGCATAATCTTGCGTTCTTCAAAATCGGCGGCCAGGGCGAAAAGCTCCTCATTGCTGACGCCCAACCGTTCCGACATGACATCGAAGGGGCGTGGTTCCAGGGGCAGGTCTTCCTGCAATTCCCGAATGACCGCCTTTTCGTCCTCGGACACCGGCATGGCCCGGTTCCAGTCCGGGGCGGGAGTCCGTTCCCCCCCGATACCGTCGGGATTGTAGTTGTGGGCCGAGCTTTTCTGCTGCACCATGTCGAAGTTGACGCCAATCTTGAAGAAGCGAATGGTGGGCATGATGCGGTAGTTGACGGCCCCGGTCTGCTCCGCCATCCAGGTGATGGTGGCTTCCAGGTCGCCGTCGGGGGGTACGGCGATGGTGAACCAGAGGTTGTAGTAAGACCCTTCCCTGGCGTAGTTGTGGCTGACCCCGGGGTGGCGGTTGATAAACAACGCCCCTTGGTGCAGGCGTTCCGGCTCAAAGGCGAAGGCCACCAGCGTTGTCTTGTAACCCAGGCGGCGGGTGTCGAAAATGGCGCTGATTTGCCGGACGACGTTCTGGCGTTTCAGTTCGTCCAGCCGGTCAATCACTTCCTGCTCTCCAACTTCCAAATCGCGGCCCAATTCCAGGTAGGGCCGGTCGGTCAGGGGAAAGCGGCCTTGTATCAGGTTTAGCAGTTTGCGGTCAACTAGGTCCATTGTCGGAAACGATACCTCGCGAATTACGTCAGGGCTTACAGGATTTTGGCCCGCTCTTGGTAGGACTCGACGATTCCCACCAGAACGCGATCGGCGATTTCCAGGATTTGCTCCCAGGACGCGGACTTGGCGGAGTCCAGCACCATAGTGCGGAAGAAGATAAATGCCTCGGTGGTGTCTTTCAGGGACACCTGGCGGTCGGCCATCTCCGCCCCGTATTCGTGGCCCAGCATAACAGCCTCTTCCAGGGTTTCCTGGCGGCGACGGCGAGGCTGAGCGTCCTGGAGCAGCAGGGACAGCAGGCGGCGTCCGAACAGTCGCATCCGGTCGCGGCCCTCCGTTTCCACGCTTTGATACCAGGGTTGGCGGGCCACGTCTTCGTGGGTCAGACGACGCCGGATGCGCCGCAGGGCCGAACCTTCCAGGCGGGCTTGGGAAGGAGTTTCCTGGGCAACCGGGGAGGATTGGGTCAGGGCCAGCACGTCCTCCCGGTAAAAGCGGCGGTGGCCGCCGGGGGTGCGGTAAACCCGCAGGTGGCCGTGGTCAGCCCACTGGCGGAGGGTGGCTTCGTTAACCTGGAGAACCCGGCAAGCCTCGCCCAGGGAAAGCCATTGTGATTGTTCGGCGGACTGTAACCCGACCATGAAAAGCTACAAAAATCTGTAGAAAACTGCGCCAAATCCGTGGCGGTTGCGTTGCCCAACAGAATTTAGCACAACAGCGGCCAAGCGTCAATAGAAACGCGGGGCAGTCCAGGGTCTTTCGATTGTTGCAGTGGCTACCCCAATGTTACCCTGAACGAAGTGAAGGGTCTAAAATCCTACGGGCCGGACGACGTTGGCTAAGGCAGGAATTTTAGATTCTTCGCTTTGCTCAGAATGACATACTTGGGCCGTGGAATGAAAATCGAAAGACTTGGGGGGGCAAGTCCAGGGCCTTTCCAAAGTCGCCGTTGACCGTCCTGCTACCCAATACCGTCATTCCCGCGAAAGCGGGAATCCACAACCTTTGGGGCATCCGGGTCGCTGGATTCCGGCCCTTCGCCGGAATGACGACCAAACTTTGGAAAGGCCCTGACGGGGAAATGGGGGCAATCGCATTGAGGACGCTGCCACAATCTCTCTGCCCCCAAAGAGAGACGGCTAGGGAGGGGGTGAATACCTGGCGGCGTCGCACCTTCCCTCCCCGTTCAATATCCCTTCGTTTCTGGCCAAACCAATGGCCACCAAAACCGGGCCAAGCCGGACGGCAAAACCGGGTTAACCCGTCGCAATCCAGTCAACCACCCGTTCCCCAACCATGATAACCGTCGGGTGTATCCCCCCCGACCGGGGGATGCGCGGCATCACCGAGGCGTCGGCCACCCACAACCCTTGCACTCCCTTGACCCGGCAGTATTGGTCAACCACGGCCATCGGGTCCGATTCCGGCCCCATCCGGCAAGTCCCCGATACGTGGCGCGCCGTGCCGACGGTCTGGCGTATCCAGGTGTCAAAAGCGTCGTCGTCGGACAGTATCTCGTCCGTGGGGCTGATGCGGTGGTCAATCACGTCCTTGTAAGCGTCGGATTCCAGGAGTCGAACCCCCCAGCGAAGTCCCTCCCGCACCCGCCGGATGTCGTCGGGATGCTGGAGATAGCGATAGTTGAAGGACGGCTGTACGCCGGGGTCGGCGGAGGCCAACCGCACGTATCCCGACCCTTCGGGCAATCCCAGGGTACAAGATATGCGGGCGGCCCGTTCCGGCGAAACGTCCCCGGTCAGGTATCGGGTTCTGACGCCGGCGACCCGCTCCTCCCTTTCGTCAACGACGGTGCCGGTTCGCAGCACCATGTCGTGGGTTTGCGCCCACCCCTGAGAGGTGTAATGAAGGCCGAAGTGGGGGGCGTCCAAGTCGGCTTTGAGGACGACATCATCCTTGACCTTGAAATTGATGTGGGCGCTCAGGTGGTTCCAAAGCCCCTGTCCCACGCCGGGGAGTTCCTGCACCACGGGAATGCCGAATTGGTCCAGCTGGTCTTTTGGGCCGATGCCCGACAGCATCAGCAATTGGGGAGACCTTATGGCCCCGGAGCTAAGCACAACCTTGTTGGCCTCCAGGGTAAAGACCTCTCCCCCGCTCTCGGCCACCACGCCGACGGCCCTGGTTCCCTCGAACAATACCTTCTGAACGTAAACCTCTCCCCGTACCGTAAGGTTAAGGCGGTGGCGCATGGGGCCGAGATGCGTCAAAGCGGAGCTCATCCGCACGCCGTCCAGGTTGTTGGTGGGAGATATGCCGATGCCGCCGGGATTGGGGCCGTTGGTGTCCTCGGTGGGGGCGTACCCTTCCTGCATCAGGGCATCGCGAAAGGCTTGCTGAATGGCCGGCGTCGGGCCGGACTGCCGCCGCCTCACCGGCATGGGGCCGTCTGTGCCGTGGAAATCGTCCTGTATATCCAGGTCGCTTTCCATCTTCCGGTAGAAGGGCAGCACCTTGTCATAAGACCACTCATCGTTGCCCATCGCGGCCCAAGTGTCGAAATCCTCGGGCAGCCCCCTTTGCATCGCCTGGCCGTTGATGGACGAACCGCCGCCGATAACCTTGCCCTGGGCGACGTGGATTTCCCCCTGCTCTTCGGTGATGGTTCCCCGCAAGGCCCAGTTGTGTTCCGATTCCGGCGATTCGGCGAACCTGGTATGGCCGTACTTAACTTCGTCCGGCAAGGTGGCAAAATCCGGGTAATCCTTCCCGGCCTCTAACAGCAGCACCGAGGTATTCGGGTCTTCGGCCAATCGGCTGGCCAGAACCGACCCGGCGGCCCCTCCGCCAACGACAATAACATCGTACTTCATAGAACCTCCCTGAACTCTGAACTTCCATTTCCCAAGGCAGACCAAGCTGCCATTGCCGGTATTATAACCGGGAACTGTCGGAAAAGTTGGGTGTTGCGCCCGACAGTTGGCCGGCGGGCGCGAGGCAACCCAACTCTAACGCCGTTTCGACAACCGGGCCTCTCAACGGGTATTATGGCCGCATCGCCCCGGTTGGTTATTCTATACCGGCCTGCCCCGTCCGCCGAGGGCAAGCCCGCAGTGGGGGTTCCCATGCCAATTTCCGACAATGTCCGCCAGTCCATCGCCGCCGGTGGCTGGATTCGCCGGATGTTCGAGGCCGGTATCGCCTTGAAAGCCCAGTATGGCGAGGACAATGTTTTTGACCTTTCCCTGGGCAATCCGGTGGTAGAGCCGCCGGCCCAATTCCGGGAAGAGTTGCTGCGGTTGGCCCGGGAACCGCTGCCGGGGATGCACCGCTATATGCCCAACAACGGCTACCCGGAAACCCGCCGGGCGGTGGCCGACAGCCTGCGGGAAGAAACCGGGCTGGACTTCGCCGCCGGCGACGTGGTTATGACCTGCGGGGCGGCGGCGGCTCTGAACGTCGTACTCAAGACCATCCTCAACCCCGGTGAAGAGGTAATCATCCTTTCCCCTTACTTCGTCGAGTACGGTTTTTACATCGAAAACCACCAGGGCCGGCCGGTGGTGGTTGCCACCGACGCCGAGTTCCAACCGGATTTGGCCGCCATTGAAGCGGCGATTACTCCCCGGACGCGGGGGATAATCATCAACTCGCCCAACAATCCCTCCGGGGTGGTCTATCCCCGGAAGGCGCTGGAAGAATTGACGGCTTTGTTGCGGCAAAGCCAATCCCGGCACGACAGGGACATTTACCTCATCAGCGACGAACCTTACCGGCGCATCATCTTCGACGGCCTGGTTTATCCCCAGGTCTTTCCCCACTACGACAACACCATCGTCGTAACCTCCCACGCCAAGGACTTGGCCCTGCCGGGGGAGCGCATCGGCTACATCGCCGTCAACCCGGCATCCCCTGACCGGGATGCGCTGGCCGGCGGGTTTACCTTCTGCAACCGGACTTTGGGGTTCGTCAACGCTCCGGCCCTGATGCAGCACGTCGTCCGGGGCTTGCAGGGGGTCAGCGTGGACGCCAGCGATTACCAGCGCAAGCGTGACTTCATGTACGGGCAGCTAACGGAATTGGGGTACGACCTGGTTAAACCCCAGGGTGCCTTTTACCTGTTCCCCAAGTCGCCCATCGGGGACGACGCGGCTTTTGTGGAGGCGTTGCAGGAATGGAACGTCCTGGCGGTGCCGGGGATAGGTTTCGGTACGCCGGGCCATTTCCGGCTGTCCTACTGCGTCGAAGACAAGGTGTTGGAGGGAGCGATAACGGGGTTGGCTAAGGCGGCGGAAAGGTACGGCCTTTAATCCTCGGCAAAGACCTCTGCCAGGTCAATGGACAACCCCGGCAGCAGCGGAGACACCAAGGCGTCCTCAAATCCGTAGGTAGCCGTGGCCGTCAGCCCGGAATGAGACTCCGAAAGCACCTCCACGGTTTCGGCCTGGGGGTCAACAATCCAGTATTCCCGCACCCCCAGGCGGCCATAGATTTCCTGCTTGCGGCCCCGGTCGTGTCTTTCCGTTGACGGGGAAAGAATTTCCACCACCAAGTCGGGCGCGCCCTGGATATTGGCCGCCGTCCTGATTTCCCGCCGTTCATTGGAGATAAAGAGAATGTCCGGCTGGAAAACGTCGTTGGCCGTCAACAGAACGTCCAGGGGAGCATAGAAGACGACGCCTAGACCATGCCGCCGCACGAATTGGCTCACCGCCATAGATATTTCGATGGATATTCTCTGGTGCTTGGTGGTGGGTGATGGGGCCAAGATTAACTCTCCGTCAATGAGTTGGCAGCGGACATCATCGGGGGTCTCCATGTAGTCTTTGACGGTGAGCTTGGTTCTTTGGTTGGTCATTTCAACGTCCTCTCCGGCCTAGGGCAGCGCAGCGGTTCGGCCTTTAATCCTCGGCAAAGACCTCTGCCAAGTCAATGGACAACCTCGGCAGCAGCGGCGAAACCAGGGCATCCTCAAATCCATAAGTGGCTGTGGAGGTCATCCTGGAACCGATGCCCGACAATACCTCCACGGTTTCGGCTTGGGGGTCAACAATCCAGTATTCCCGCACCCCCAGCCGCCCATAGATTTCCTGTTTGCGGCCTCGGTCGTAATGTTCCGTTGACGGGGAAAGAATTTCCACCACCAAATCCGGCGCGCCCTGGATGTTGGCCGCGGTCCTGATGTCCCGCCGTTCATTGGAAATAAAAAGAATGTCCGGCTGATATACATCGTTGGCGGTCAAGAAAACATCCAGCGGAGCATAGCAGACCACGCCCAGGCTATGCCGGCGCACGAATTGGTTTACAACCATGAATAGATGGCCGGATATAACCTGATGCTTGAAGGTAGGTGATGGGGCCAAAATTAACTCTCCGTCAATGAGTTGGCAGCGTACATCGTCCGGGGTTTCCATATAGTCTTTGACGGTGAGCTTGGTTCTTTGGTTGGTCATCTCAGTGTCCTCTCCGGCCCAGGCAGCGCAGCGGCTCGGGCTTTAATCCTCGGCAAAGACCTGCGCCAAGTCAATGGACAACCCCGGAAGTAGCGGAGACACCAGGGCGTCCTCAAACCCGTAGGTTGCCGTGTGCGTCAGCCCGGAACCCGCGCTCGATAGAACTTCCACGGTTTCGGCCTGGGGGTCAACAATCCAGTATTCCCGCACTCCCAGCTGCCCGTAGGTTTCCTGCTTGCGGCCTCGGTCGTGTCTTTCGGTGGACGGGGAAAGAATTTCCACCACCAGGTCGGGCGCGCCCTGGATATTGGCCGCCGTTCTGATGTCCCGTCGCTCATTGGAAATAAAGAGAATATCAGGCTGATATACGTCGTTGGCGGTCAGGAAAACATCCAGCGGAGCGTAGCGGACGACACCCAAGCGATGCCGGCGCACGAATTGGCTCAGCGCGAAAGATAGCCCAATGGATATGCTCTGGTGTTTGTCGGTAGGTGATGGGGCCAAAATTAACTCTCCGTCAATGAGTTGGCAGCGTACATCGTCCGGGGTCTCCATATAGTCTTTGACGGTGAGCTTGGTTCTTTGGTTGGTCATTTCAGTGTCCTCTCAGGCCCAGGCAGCGCAGCGGTTCAGCCTTTAATCCTCGGCAAAGACCTCTCCCAAGGGAATGGACAACCCCGGCAGCAATGGCGAAACCAGGGAGTCCTCAAATCCATAAGTGGCCGTGGCCGTCAGCCCGGAATCTGACTCTGCAAGCACCTCCACGGTTTCGGCCTGGGGGTCAACAATCCAGTATTCCCGCACCCCCAGGCGGCCATAGATTTCCTGCTTGCGGCCCCGGTCGTGTCTTTCGGTTGACGGCGACAGAATTTCCACCACCAGGTCCGGCGCGCCCTGGATATTGGCCGCCGTTCTGATGCCCCGCCGTTCATTGGAAATAAAGAAAATGTCCGGCTGATATACGTCATTGGCGGTCAAGAACACATCCAGCGGAGCCAGCATAACCGACCCCAAACCCTGCTGCCGGACAAACCCGCGCAATGCCACCGCCAGGTTGAAAACCACGCTTTGGTGTCTGGTGGTAGGTGATGGAGCCAAAACTAACTCTCCGTCAATGAGTTGGCAGCGTACATCGTCGGGGGTCTCCATGTAGTCTTTGACGGTGAGCTTGGTTCTTTGGTTGGTCATTTCAGCGTCCTCTCCGGCCAGGATCCCGCCGGATTGCCGGCGTGGTCAAGCCGCCCGGCGCTCAGGCGGGGGATTCTTTGGACGGCAACCGCACTACTGCCGTTCCCTTGGTGGTCAGTTCCTGCCGCTGGTTCTCGCCCCAAATCTCCAGGTCAACCAGTTTTTCCCCGTTTTCCTCCCGTTTGCCGGTCACTTTACCCTTGCACCAGGTTGTATCGCCGACCACGTTGAAACGGCGCAACTCCACGTACATATTTTTCAGGAAACCGTCGTCGCCCATCCAGTGGGTCAGCAGGTTGCCCATCCAGCAGCACCGTTGACAACCGTAGTCGTAGGCCCCCGGCAGGCCGGCGCTCTCGGCGGCTTCCTGAATGTCGTGGACGCGGATAATGGCTTCCTGGGCGCCGGTGTTGGGGTCGGTGAAACCCCAGGAGGGGTGACGCAGCATCTCTTTAAGTTGGATACCGTGGGCGATTCCGCCGATGCAGCCGGCGACAAAGGCGGTGATGTCCCCGTGGCTCATCGGCCCCTTGACCACCGGCTTGAGGTCGTCGCCCACCTGCACGTCTTCCCACCAGCGGGGGTTGTTGCCCCGGATTTCTTCGTTCAGCACGGCGTCGGCAATGGTCTCTATTTCCTGCCGGGAGTACTGGTAGGGTTCGAAGGTGTATTTCTGGCGTTCCCGGGCCGCAGTGCGTTCGGCCCGCACCTGCCAACCGCGGGTCTTGGCGATGGCCTCGCCCCGCTGGTTGTAGTAGTGGGTAACGCTGGACTGGATGAGGATTTTCCCGGCGAACTGGCTTTCCTTTTCCTCCAGGCCGGTAAACTGTTCCTGCACCGAAATTTTATCGTCCTGGTAGATAGGCCGATACCATTCCCAGTCGTTGCCGGCGTGGAAGCCGTGGACGCCGGGGAGCCCGCCGGTGCGCCCGGAACACCAGTAAACGCTGTAAAGGAAACAGGCCGGGGCGATGATGGTGCCGAACTTGGTTTGTTGGCCGTAGCTAACGTCCCAATACAGGGGATTGGAGTCGCCGATGCCCTGGCAGAAATGGCGGATGGCGCTCCGCGACGCCTCTTCGTTGAACAGCCCCACGCCGTACTGCCGGGGCCGGTTAAAGCTGCCCAACCTGGCCCGCAGGCGGGCAATCCCGTCTTCCGTAATAGTTCCCGATTCCAAGACCATGATTAACTCCTCAATCCATTACTTTTTGCGGTAGGCGGGACACCGTTGGAACACCCCGGCAATTATCAGGCTTCACCAACCCAACAACGTATTCTTCGTGCATCCGCTGTTCAATCGTCGAATCGCCGTTTTTGCCCCATCGGGCCGGCATCATTCGCCTATCCCTGTCGAGAGGGCGCCCGGCCACTGTCACCACGTCAAAGCCAACCTGCCCTGCTATCGCGGCCAGATAGTCCTGGGTCTGAATCCGCATACCCCGCATGGTTGACGGCCCGACTACTATCACCGCCGCCCGTCCGGGACGCAAGACCCGCCGCATCTCTCCGATAGCTAGCGCCATGTCCCCCAGGTACTTGCGGAGAATGATTGCCTTTTTGTGGTCAAGGTCAGCCAGGGCATTGACCGCCTCCGTTGCGATGGGCGGCAGCGCTGCCGTCACCACGTCGGCCAGTCGTTCATTGCCGATATACTTGCCCCGCAGCGCGCCCAGTCGCTTGACGGGCTTTCCCAGCCAGACCAGGGAGAATTTGTGCGCCCGCATATAGTCAATGGCGTTGGCGTAGGGCGGCGACGTAACAATCAGGTCAACGCTGTCGGCGGCCAGCGGCAGCCGGCGGGAATCGCCGGCTATTACCGTACTGGTTCCACCGGCGTTGTCGCGCGCCTGCTCCATAGCCAACGCCGCCTGGCGCAATTGGGCCGCAAACATCCTGACGGCGCTGCGAGGGACTTTGCTGTCAACCCGGTGGGGCCGGGAATGGGCCAAATCCCGGGCCATGGACACGCCCCCGGACTTGGTGACGATTACCGATGAAATCAGGACGTTGCAGAACTCCCGCAACTCCTGGTCAGGTTCCTGTTCGGCGGCCATGACCAACGCCGCCAATTCCGATTGCGTTTCCGGCAGGAACCAATAGTCAATGAATTTCCGGGTATCGGCATCCGCCCGTTGCAGAAATTCCTCCGCCGGGTTCCCTGATTCCAGACTCTCGCTTGCCGTGTCCAGTACTGCTTGCCCGGCATGGCGGACTTGTTGGGGGCATAGCCAGGTTGTCTTGGCCCGGCACAACTTCAACGCCAAAGGGTCCAGGTCAACCCCGATGACGTTTCTTTTGCAAAACAAACCTTCCAACAACGTAGCCCCGGAACCGGCCATCGGGTCCAAAACGGTTTCTCCAGGTTCGGACAGTCCCTTAATGAAATGGCGGGGCAGCCCGGCGGGGAATCTGGCGGCGAAGGCGTGAAGGGAGTGCATCAGTGTAACCCCTTCGCCGTTCCGAAAAGACAAGTCCTCTCTCAGCAAGCCCGCTAGACGCTCTCTGACGCTGGTGGTGGAGGCCGGTATGGTCAACGAAAATCTCCTGCCCGGCGGTTTGACCATTCTATGACCCCGGCATTGCCGGGGCAATCCTGTCCGCCGTCAGCCTGGTTAATCCGCCGTTGATTTAGTTGACAGTGGGCCGTAGGCTCTGCCGGCTCAACCGCCGCGCGTGGCGGCCCTGGCTTCTTCCCGCAGGCGCAGACGCTCCGGCAGTCTGGGCCGCGGCAGCGTCCAGTACCCGACGGCGGCCATGCAGTAGAGGACAATCAGGGGCAGCAACGCCAGGAAATAGCTGCCGGTATGGTCAAAAATCAAGCCCATCCAGACCGGGGTGGACATGGACATAAGCTGGTCTGGGAGGTGCTGCCAACCCCGCAGCGTGGCAAAGGCCCGACGCCCAAAGCTGTCGCCCATAATGGCCCAGGCCAGCGGGTTGGCCGCCTCGGACAGGGCCAGCAGGACGGCGAACACCAGCAACTGCCACATCCGCCCGCTGTGGTCCAACAGGGTGAAGAGGGCCAGCGCTCCGGCTACCATGCAAACCGCGCTTATCTTCTGCTTGGAAACCCGGTCGCCCAGGAATCCCACCGCCGGATTGAAAACCACGCTGCTCAGGGCCAGGGCCATGACGAAAAACGACGCGATGAGCAGGCTTTCCGTCTCTCCCCGGCCCGACCCTTCCAGAAACCAAACCATGATGGGAGCCAGCAAAAACGAAACGCCCGAATGTACGGTGTTGCGGAATCCCACCGTCAGGATGATTAGCCAATAGGTTGGGGTGTGCATGGCTTCCTTGGCCGTGAAGTCCATGTCCCCGTAGGGCTGGCGCGACCGGGAGCCGGATGCCCGTTGCCGTCCGGTTTGCTCCGCCGGGGGAAAATCTTCCGGGCGGTCGCCGTCGGGCAGCATCCCGTATCTTTCCGGGTTGTTGCGCATCAGCAGCGACAACGGCCCGATTACCGCGATGATTATGGCCCCGGATATGAAAACCCCGTACCGCCAGCCCACCGTAACCACCAACAGCCCCACCAGCGGAGCCAACGCGCCGCCCAAACCGTTGCCCACCGACACGATGGACATGGCCAAGCTGCGCCGCCGTCGGAACCACTGGTTAACCGCCGTCACCGAGGCGTTGTTATAGCCGGAACGGAACCCCAGGGACAGCAGCCCCACGAACACCAGTATGAACAGGACGTAATTGTGAACGAAGGCCAGCAGTATGAACCCCAGCCCCGACGCCAGCGCGCCAAAGGCCAGCATCACCCGCGGCCCGTAGCGGTCAGTCAGGTAGCCCACCACCGGCCCCTGGATTCCGCCCATCAGCCGGCCCAGCATATCGGCCACGGAAATGGCGGCGACGCCGATTCCCAATTCGGTGCGGATGGGCAGCACGTAGATGGTAAAGCCCCGGTTGAAACTGCCGTGTTTCAACCCGTCGGCTACGACGCTGACGGCGACAATCCACCAGCCATAGAAGATTCGGGGCCGCCGAGGACTGGTTGTTGAGGGTTGATTAGCCAATATCGCGGCGCATCCTTGCTAACGCTCCAACGCAATCCGGGAAAATGAAGTTGGAACCAAAACTACCGCCGGCGCGGCGGCCCGCCTAATATACCACCTGCGCCGCTTCCAGTCGTTCAATTTCCCCGGCGGATAGACCCAGCAAATCCCCCAGCGCCAGCGCATTGTGCTGGCCCAGCGTCGGCGCCGGCGACCGTATTCCCCCGGAGACGCCGCTCAACAGCCAGGGCATCCCGTAAAGCCACTCAATTCCAACGTGGGGATGCTCCACCTCCAGGTACGCCTGTCGTTCCTGGAGATGCGGGTCGGCGAACTGGTCTTCAATGCTCATTACCTTCATGGCGGCGACGCCGTGTTCCTGCAATCGCCCCACCAACTCTTCGGCGTTGAAACCGCTAGTCCAAGCCGCCATTTTCGCGTCCAACTCCCGGATGTTTGCCAACCGCCGGGCTTTGGTGGCAAACCCCGATTCCCGCGCCCAGGATGGATTGTCCATCGCCCGGCAAAGGCCCTGCCATTCCTCTTCGGTACGCACCGCTATGGAAATCCATTGGTCGTCGCCGGCGCAGAGGTAGTTGTTATGCGGAGCGAAATCCGGGTCATAGTTCCCCTGCGGGCCGGCGGCTTGCCCGGTCATCTGACATTCCAGGATTCCTTCCCCCAGCATGGACGTGGTGGCCTCCAGTTGCGCCACTTCCACGTACTGCCCTTGGCCGGTTAGCTCCCGGTGTCGCAGGGCGGCCAAGGCGGCCAGGGCGGCGTGAACGGCGGCAACCACGTCGCTCCACGGGGCTTGCAGCTCCCCCACCAGCGGCTCATCCTCCGAGTAACCCACCCGGCTCATCAGCCCGGAAAGCGCCTGGATGATGGGGGCGTAGGCCAGCACGTCCCGCAATGGCCCGGTGTCGCCCACCGAGGGCATGGACACCAGCACAATGTCCGGGCGGATTTCCCGCAGTCTGGGATAATCCAACCCCAGCCGTTCCAGGACGCCGGGGGAATAGTTGTTAATCACCACGTCGCTGCTGGCAATCAGTTCCCGCGCCAGCCCCAACCCTTCAGCGGTTCTGAGATTCAGCGTGACGCTTTGCTTGTTGCGGTTAATCCCGTGAAAAACGGGCTGCAATTCCGGCCACAGACCCCTATCTCCCCCGGCGATGTCGTCGCCCATAATGGGACGCCCCAGACGCAACCCGTCCATACGCGCCCGGCTTTCTACCTTGATGACCTGCGCTCCCAGGTCAGCCAGCAGTTGCGCCGCCATCGGCCCGGCCCAGGCGGTGCCGAAGTCCACCACCCGGTAGCGGCTCAGGGGAAGGCTGGAGTCAGGCGTTGGGGCCGGTTCCCGTTTGATTGCCTCCGATGCCCCGGCAAAAACTTCCTTGTTGTGCTGGCCCAGCCGGGGCGCGGGTTGGTACGCACGGCAAGGAGTTTGCGAAAAACGATAGGGAGGGCCAGGATAACGATAGTTACCAGCGTCGGGATGTTCAACCGACTGGAAAAACTGCCGGGCGTTCAGTTGTGGGTCTTCCAGCACGTCGTCAAAGGTCTGCACCGGCACGCAGGGAATCCGGTTTTCGATGCAAGCGTCCAGAATTTCCCGCCGGGTGCGCTCCATGAACCAGGGCGCGATAAGGGCCTCCGCCTCTTCGGGATACTGGTCGCTCATGGCCCGGCGGTCGCGGAAACGGGGCTGCTCCATCCAGGGTTGGTCGCCCAGCAAGTCCAGAAACCGTTGGTACTGTTCCATCTGCGGAGCGTCAATGCAGACGTAACCATCCTTGCACGGGAGGACGCAGTTGGGAAACAGGCCCAGCCGCATCCGGTTGCCGGAGCGGAAACCCGCCACGCCCCGGTAAATGTAGGTGGGCAGGTGGTAGCCCGTCAGCAGGGTGCCGATAACCTGGGCCTCGGCCACGTCCACCAGTTGCCCCCGGCCCGACAAATCCCGGGCCAGCAGTGCCGCAACAGTGGCGAAAGCCGCCCCAACTCCGGCCAGGCAACCGGCCTGGTGCATGGGAGTGGTTAACGGTTCGCGATGCGGATGTCCGGTTCCGAAACTGAGGCCGCTCATCGCGTTGGCGTTGAGGTCATAACCCCGGTATTCGCGATAAGGCCCGCTGCGGCCATAGGGCGATATGGACGTTACCACCAGGCCGGGAAACTTTTCCGACAGGCTGGCGTAGTCCAGGCCGGTTTCTTGCAGAACGTCCCAGGGCTGGTTTTCCACCAGCACGTCGGCGGATTCCAGCAGCAGGTCAAAGCGCCGCCGTCCCTCTGTCTGGTTAACGTCCAGAGAAACGCCCCGCTTGCTCAGGTTGGCGAAGAGAAACGCCCCGCTGCGTTCCGGGTGGGGTTGCCCGTCGGGGAACGGCCCCAGCCCCCGGCTGGCGTCGCCTTCCCCTGGCGGTTCCACCTTGATAACGTCGGCCCCCAACTCGGCCAGCGCCTTGCCGCAGAACGGCGCCGAAACCAGGCTGCCCCATTCCACCACCCGCACCCTGTCCAGCGCGCCCGGCGGCAAAGAAGTCCGGGGGTCAAGACTCATGGGCTGAGGCTCCTCAAAGTTCACAGTTTAGCCTAACGGCGCGGGAACCGCCTTGCAAAGCCCCGGCAGTATAGGATGGTGGAGACAGCAGGCGCAAGGTTGGGGGATATTATTGGGTAGCCCCGGCCATACCCCTTATACTAGAATAATGACGGGCCGCGAATTTATTGACCGGGTAATTGAACTTGGGGAAACCAGGGACATTCCGACCCGAATTGACCTCAAGCGCGGCAAGGGTAGCCACGCTACCCTTTACTACGGCTCCCGCAAGACCATCGTGAAAGACCGCCGCAAGGAAATCGGCCCTGGCTTGCTGTCTGCTATGATTCGTCAATTGGGGCTTAGCCAACGAGACTTTCGGTAACAACTTAAAGAGGAATTTCATGCGTTTCGTTTACCCGGCCCGCCTCCGTCGCCACGGCCCAAACGAAGTCGTCGTTTCCTTCCGTGACCTGCCGGAATGTCTAACCTCCGGAATTGATGAGTCTGACGCCCTGGCGGAAGCCCGGGACGCCTTGGAAGAGGCCATCGCCGGTCGCATTGACGACAGCGAGGCAATCCCCGAACCAAGTCGGCGCGAAACCGGCGAGTACCTGGTAGCGGTTCCCACCCCGATGGCGGCCAAGGCGGCGCTGGTCCTGGTTTGCCGCGAGACCGGCCTTTCCCAAAGCGACTTGGCGGCCCGCTTGGGTATGGACCAACCATCAATAAGCCGTATCCTGGACCCCAAGCTCCCGACACCCGCCGACCGCTTGAATCAAGCGCTGCGCGCGCTGGGACAGGAGCCGGTGGTGGAAGTCCAGGAACGCCCCTCCGCCTGAACATTGACACCGCCCATGAATAACCCGCCCAACTGACCGGAAAACGCTGGATTGCCCCGGCAGCAGGGACTATCATAGATAAAGGGGTTCCGTAAAATGCGGATTGCCTCTGTTGACACCCAATCCTGCGATTGAGGAGGTACTGGAATGGCGACGACCGGCGCCAAGTATATCTGCGCCAAGTGCGAGAACACCCAGTTCGAGAGCGACGAGTTCCGGGCCACCGGGGGAAATTTCGCCAAATTCTTTGACGTGCAGAACAAGAAGTTTACGACGATTTCCTGTACCCAGTGCGGCTACACCGAGATTTACAAGGGCAACACTTCCAAAGCCGGCAATGTCCTGGACTTCCTGGTTGGCGGCTAGGCGAAGGTCACCCCAAACCGCGCCCCCGGTTTTTCTGTTGGGGCTGCCCTCGATTTTCGACTATGCGGTGTACTGTCCTTGCCAGGAGTTGACAGCCCAGAGGTTGACAATTTCGGCAAGAGAGTGCTACCATCTTTGCACTGTGTGACTTTGATTGTAGTTTCCTCGTATCCAACTATGACTGACCCCTCTTTTTCGAGGGGTCTTTTTTCTGGGCGCTCTTAAAGACAGCCCATCTCCGCGGCCTTGTCCTCAACCAACTTTACCTCCATAGTTTGACGCAGTTGGCCGGCCTTGTTGGTGTATTCCCGAATGGCCTTTTCCAACACGCCCTCTTCAACCAATTGATGCAGGGCATCTCGCCGTTGCTTGGGCGTTCCCGGAATCTGATTCCTCTGGTCCTGCGCCCATCGGTCCAAAATCTTTGTAGTCCAGAAATCCAGCGGAGCCGGTCCACGCCGGGCCATTGCCACGATTGCTCGCTTTACTGAAATATCATCCGCCGCTGCAATCTCCGGTATCTCGACCGGGTCCGAATCGTTGGCGGCGGCCATTAAGTCTCTGCTGGTTGACCCCGGTACGCCTGAGACGATAACCCTTTGCCCATAACGATTGCGGATTTGGGTGACCAGCTTGATGTAATCCGCATCGCCGGATACCAGCATAAAGGTTTTGGTGATTCCCGATGAGTCGGCGTCGGCTGCCACAGCGATAGCATCCAACGCCAACCACATATCTGCCGCGTTCTTGACGCGTTCAATCGGATTCTGAGCACCGGGGCGGCTGATTCGTTTCACCGGAACGTTTATCGCTTCAATCCCGGCAATCTGCAATTGTCCCCGCACCGGCTCGTGCTCGGAAAAATCCGCGTAAGCCCTCATGACCGTGGGCCGCCCGTAAGTCCGAATTTTTTCGACGATCCTGCCAATATCGGGCTCAACCCCATGTAGATTCAACATGGAATACCGCAGGTTTTCCAAATCTACGAAAACGGCGACCTCTTCTCTCGGTTGATTCGCCATGTTCCCCCTGGATGCTTTGAATGGATTCCCGGACTGGGATCCACCCCCCTAGCACGCCGGGCGGTTCGTCACCTCCGGGTTGACCTTCCGCCGCAGGAATTGGCCGTCGCTCAACGACCCCTTCAGTTCCCCGTCCTCCACAACCACCTTGCCCCGCATGATGGTCATTACCGGCCAGCCCGCCGCCTGGAATCCCTCCCAAATGCTGTAATCGCTGATGTGGAAGTCCGCCATCGTCAACGGCCTCTGGAACGACGGGTCAATCAGCACAATGTCGGCGTCGCTGCCCGGCGCTATGGCCCCCTTGCGCGGGTAAAGGCCCATAATCTTCGCGGCGTTGGCCGAGGTCACGTCCACGAACCGCTCCAGCGACATCCCCCGCCGGGACACCCCTTCGCTGTACGTCACCCCCACCCGCGTCTCGGCCCCGTTGTGGCCCCCGGTCACGTCCCGCACCGTGCGCCCCTGGACTTTCAGGCTCCAGTTAGTGCAGTACTCGTCGGTGGCCATGGTGTTCAGACCGCGCTGGGCGATTCCCCGCCACAGGGCTTCGGCGTCTTCGGGCGACTTCAAGGACGGGTAGGTGTGGTACTTCATACCGTACTCTTCCTTGTAGTTCTCGGCGTTGAAACAGCAGTAGTTGTGCAGCGTCTCCCCGTAGATGGGCAACCCCTTGGAACGCGCCTCGCCGATAGCGTTGATTCCCTCGGTGGCGCTGACGTGGACGAAATACACTGGCGAGCCGGCCCACTCCGCCACCCGGATGACCCGCCGGAAGGAAACGTCCTCCGACTGGTTGCTGTGAACCAGGTGCATATTCCACCACTCGTTTTGCTCTTCCCGCGCCAGCTTTTCGTACATATGCTGCACCATGTCGTCGTCCTCCGAGTGAACCATCAACATGGCATCGTTGCGCTGTATTACCTCCATCAGGTCGTGCAGGTGGCCCATCCGCACCATGCGCGGCTCCCCCGACATCTCCGGCGGGCGGATGTTGGTGGTGAAAATCTTGACCGACGCGAACCCGTCCTCGATGTGTTCGTGCAGGGATTCCAGGATGTTGGGAGGAATTTCCCCCAGCAGCATCAGGTGGTGGGCGTAGTCGGCGTAGGATTTGCCCTGCCAGTTGTCGGTACGTTCCTGGATGGCGGCGGCTATGTCAATGCCGGGGTACTGGATAGCGAAGTCCATCAGGGTAGTAGTGCCGCCGAACAGGGCGGCGCGGCTGACCTGCTCCGGCGGCGCGGTGCGCAGGTTGCCCGGCCCCATGATGGGCGCCGCGATATGGGCGTGGGGTTCGATGCCGCCGGGGACGACCACCTTGCCGGTGGCGTCAATAACCCGTCCCACCTCTTCGGTAAGGGTATTGGCGGCGGCCACGGCGACAATCTTTTCACCCTGCACCGCCACATCCCAATCGCCCACCCCCCAGGGAGTAACCACCTGCCCGTTGCGGATAATCAAGTCCAGCATTTCAAGACCTCCTTCGCCTTTATCGTGTAGTTTTTCCCGGCGCTAGCTGGTGGCGGTTTCCCCTTCCAACCAGGCAATCGCTGTCGGTTCATCCGATTCAATGGCTATTTCCACCGCCCGCTTGGCGCACTCCAGCAGGCGCTTGGATTCACGGCGCAGGGCGGCGGACTCGGTTACTAGTTGCCGGATTTGAGTTTGGGTTTCCGGGGCAACTTTAGGCAAAACAACTTGGTTAAAAGCATCTTTGTTGATGGCAGTCAGGATCGTGCCGCTACATCCCTGTTTAAGTTGCATTTGCCCCGCAATGCTTTTCAGCAACACCAGCAAAGTTTCCGAATTAAGTGACTCGGAATTGACTACGTGAAACCCGGTTGAACAGAGAGCTTGGTCATACTCATCACTAATCAAGGCTATGCTGGAAAGTGAGCCTTCAATGGACGAAACTATAACGTCCCCGGTTTCTACCTTCCGCCTAGCGCGGGTAGGCAGACCTTGACCCTGCTCCGTCATGCAGTCGGTTACTTCCCCGTTGCCGCCGATGTTGGCAAGCTCAATATATTGGTACTCCGTGTTGTCTGCCGGCGTGAAGTTCTTGTCTTTCAGATTTACGAGATTCCCCAGCGTATCCCACCCGCCGGCGTAACCCATAATAGCGTCAACAATTTCCGCATACTTGGGCTGGAAATACTCGGCGTCCATGCGCCCGGCTTGCCAAGAGTCGGAAAAGCTCTTGACAAAAGGCAGTTGTCGTTGGGGTTGCCAGTCAGAGAGGCCAACTTCGGACAGGAGCGTCTCTTGGGCTTGGCCGTAAATCTGCTTTGATGCGCGGATTTTGCAGAAGGCTTCCCAAAATGCTAAATCGACATTTACCTGCAACGCTTGCCCAAGTCGTGGAACAAGTATTTCCCTGAATTTCGCCGGGCTGAAATTAGCCTGATTACTGACCATCAAGTGCTTTTCGATTTCAGCCCGGCCAAACTTACAGTTTAGGTAAGCAACTAGAGCTGTCGGCATCAGGGTATCTTGTTTTGGACGGACACGAAACAAATATGATGCGAAGGCATACTCAGAATCCTCCGGCACAATTGCTGATTTCCCGACAAGTTTAGGGTTGCCATTTGTTCGACAAATTAGGACATCGCCCCTCTTTAATGCGAGAGACTGATAAGTACGTTCGTCAATTTTGTCACAGTATTTTTGAGGCGGTTTGATGAAGAACGAGTCGAACTCGTTAAGGCGTAGAGTAGGGAACCCCTTACCTTCTTCATTCAACTCTTTTGAAGTGCCATATTGGACGAAATCGATAACTTCACCACCGGATAGAAAGTCGGTTTTCAAGAGAGACTGTGAATTGTAGAACTCGGCTTCCAGTCTGAAATTGTTGCTTAGTTCCTTATAACCAACTATTGAAAACCGTACCCTCGGCCTACCGCCCGGTAGGTCATCCTCTCAAACGTCGGTAACCCCCGACATTTCGTTAATCTCGTCAGCCAGGGCGGATATATCAATCTCCGGGTCAATGTAAATCCGGCGGTTTCGGCAGTCTTGGATAAAGTCCTCCCAGGCCCGGCGGCGCGCTTTGTCCGGGTCGTCGGGCCGGGCGGGCCAAAAACTCAAGCCTTCTTCCCTGGCCCAATCTATGAAAGCCTCGGCAATGCCCGGGGGCAATATCCCGTCGTGGCTGTGCAGGTCATGGTCCACTACCATGTGGCCGTTGCGGTCCAGCTTCGCATGGCCGTTATCGTTAACGACATAGACATAATCGCCGGAGTTGTCCTTGCCGCCCTTCTCCGAAACGGCCATAAAGACCGGGTAGTCCTCCACTCGAGGGCAGAGGGGGCCTGCGGATGGGTCGTCGTTCCACTTTTGCAGGAATAGAACGCTGGTCTTGGTGCCGGTGTGGGGCTTGAAAGTGTTTTGGTGCAAACCCACCACCGCCAGAATGCGGGCGCGCTCCGCAATAAATTCCCGGATGTGTCTGTCCGTAGCGTTGTTGAACCGGCCTTGCGGCAGCACAATAGCCATTCGGCCGCCGGGTTTGAGGAAGTCCAGGTTCCGCTCGATAAACAGCACGTCCCGCCCGACGGAGCGTCTGGATTTGCTGCCCGTAACTCCCAATGGGTTCCTGCTCTCAAAACCCAGTTGGTATTGGTGAATGATGCGGCTTTCCTTGATGTCGCCGGCAAATGGCGGATTGGCCATGAGAATGTCGAAATTGAACCGACTGTTTTGCCCCGGTTCGGCCCTCCGCTGCTCCAACCTGGCAAAGCCCCGGCCGTAGGTGTTTATCCAATGGTGGTCTTTCTGGGTTTTGTCCTCCCAACGCTCATAGTCCAGGGTATTCAGATGCAGCACGTTGGTTTCGCCGTCCCCGGCGATGAGGTTCAGGGTTCGGGCAACGCGCACCGTCTTTTCGTCAAAGTCAATGCCGAAGACCCGCAGCACGTCTTCCTTGTCCTGTTCCGGGATTTCCTCGTTGGTGAACAGTTTCCCGGTGAGTTTGAAGATGGTATGCACCGGGAAACCGCAGCTGCCCGAGGCGGTGTCAATCATATACTCGCCCCGTTGGGGGTTGAGCATCTGCACGCACATATCAATGACGTGGCGGGGCGTGAAGTATTGGCCCTTTTCTCCCTTGGCCGACTTGTTGACCAGGTACTCAAAGGCTTCGTCCACCACCAGCAGGTTGGAGTTGAACAGCTTGACGTCCTGCAAGCTGGATACACAGACGGCCAGGTGGCTGTCGGAAAGGTCAAAGGTTGAGTTCTGCGGAAATACGCCGGGCCATTGCCCCATCGCCCGCCGGAACAGGTCTTGAATCTTGGCTTTCAACTCCGCGTCGGTCTGTCCGGTGTTGCGGAACTCCATGACGCGAAAACCTTCGTCAGAGACCCCGGCTACTGCCGCTTTGAGAGCCTCATAGTCTTGACCGCCCAGGTATATGGGAGAGCCGGCGTATCCGGGCTTGTTTTCGTGCACGGCGGTGTTGGTAACTTGCCGAGTGAAGTAGTTAATGACAACCTTGTCCTTCTGGCTTAGAAACTCATCGTACAGCTTGGTGAAGATGAGCTTGAAGACTTCCTCAAAGACATCCACACCGGCGTTAGCCAGTACTTCGTCCTCCATCTCCAGAATGATGTCCTTCAGGGATTTGAGTTCGTTGGCCACCTTATCTTTGACGATAAGGTCTCGTAGGGTAAAACGCTCTTTAAGGATGTGCGCCAGGCTCTGGGCAGCGTTGGGGATTTCGGTGATTTCTTCAAAATAGTTGGGGTCTTTGCGGTGGTAGTGGGAAATCTTCTGCCCGTTAGTCCATACGCCGATGGGTGCGCCGGTGGCGTTGCAGTAGGAGCGCAACTGACCTTTGCCGTCGCTGAGCTTGGGCTTTTTCAGCTCAACGACGATATAGGCGGTGTCTGGGCGGTCCTTGTCGCCGATGACAATATCGGCGTTTTTCCTTTCCCGGCCAAAATTTACCGGGTATTCCATTTTCAGGCGACTCTTGGGATAGCCGTACTCCCGCATGAGCTTGGCTGCGTAAAGCTGGCGTACAACCTCTTCCGGCTTTAGCTGGATTTGCTTGTCGCGAACGATACACTTAACGTAGGCAGTTTCCTTGCCCCTATTGGTCTTGGTGAAGATTCTTTCCTCCAAGGCGTCAATTTCATCCTCGCTGAACATGGAGAGGCGGTAATTGCTGTCCTTAAGAATTGTTTGGATAATGTCGTTTTGTATCATGATTTCTCCCTGTGCGCTGACAACGCTACTCATCGCTGCCGTTGAATTCCCAGCGGCAATACTGCCCAAACCGTTTGATTGAAAGCGTGTTCACTTTACCCGACTTTTGGGGCTAATGCCAGTAGCCCGGCGGTCGCACTGCACCCTCGACTACACCCGGACTCCCCCAAATCAACCCGTCATTCCGGCGCAGGCCGGAATCCAGAAATCCTTGCCAATGCCGGTGTTGGCCTTTGCCCCGCCATTCCCACCCGTGGCCGACAACCCCCGTTTCAAGACGGTTTCCAATTAGTGTAAACTCCCCCTACCCCCTCCCGGAGGTTCGTCATGCCCCCTAACCTGCTCTTGGGCGACGCCCATACCCACCTGGACCAGTACGGCCCCCAGGAAATCCCCGGTATCGTCGCCCGCGCCCAGGAAGCCGGCATCCGCTTCATCGTCCTGGCCGGCACCACCCCCGAATCCACCCGCGCCTGCATCCAAATGGCCCGCGACTACGACATCTTCCACGCCGGCGTGGGCATCCACCCCACCGAAGCCCACCGCCCCCTGGACGAAGCCGCCTACGCCGAAATGGAAACCCTGGCCCGCGACAACCCCGAAGTCGTCTGCGTCAGCGAAGTCGGGCTGGACTACCTGCCCGACTCCCCCGACCACGACACCCAGGAACAGGTCTTTCGCGAGCATATCCGGCTGGCCCGCAGCCTCAACCTGCCCGTCATCTTCCACTCCCGCGAGTCCCATCCCGCCGTGTTCCGCGTCCTGCGGGAAGAGCAAGCCGGCGACGTGGGCGGCGCCATGCACTACTTCCAGGGCGACGAAGCCACCGCCCGCGAAGCCATTGACTGCGGGTTTTTCATATCCCTGGCCCGTCCCCTGCTGCGGCTGCCCGAACTCCAGGAAACCGCCCGCGCCATCCCCCTGGAAAACATGGTCCTGGAAACCGACGCCTACCCCCAGCCCTTCAAGAAGTACCGCCACAACTGGACTGAACCCCGCCACGTCCTGGAAGTGGCCCAAAAGCTGGCCGAGATTAAGGGCGTCACCGTCGAGGAAGTCGCCCAAGTCACCACCCGCAACCTGGCCGGCATCCTCAAGCTGCAACAGTTCCTGGAACCGTAGAACCCCCTCCCCCTCGACGGGGGAGGGTTGGGGTGGGGGTGACTCCCCTTCCGTGGTAATTCCAACGCTGCCGCCCTGCCCCAGGGATTGAGCGCCGCAACGCCAACTGCTAACATGGTTTCCATAGCCAACCCGTCATTCCGGCGCAGGCCGGAATCCAGGAATCCTTGCCAAAGCCGACGCTGACCACTGAATACCCGTCATTCCGGCGCCGGCCGGAATCCAGACCCTCAACCCGCCCAACCAGGAGGACTAAATGTTGCCCAACCGTTGCCAAACCGCGCTGAAAGAATGGGCCGTCACCGTGCAATCCCTGGCCCGCGGCCAACAGGTCTTGCTGCTCCGCAAGGGCGGCATCCACGAATCCAGCCAGGACTTCCGCGTCATCCACCCGGAATTTCTGCTCTACCCCACCTACGAACACCAGCGGGAAGACCTGCTCAAAGCCGACTACCGGCCCGACCTGGCGCAACTGCTGGCCGAATCGCCCCGCAGCGAGGAAATCACCTTCACCCACTTCGCCCAGGTGTCAGAGTTGATTGAGGTGTCCCAGCAGGACAAGGTGGAAGACCTGTCCCCCCACCACATTTGGACCGACGAATACGCCCAATCGCGCCTGCGCTGGAAGCCCATGCTGCCCCTGTCCATCATGCTGCTGCGGGTGTACCGCATGGAGCAGCTGGCGACCGTGCCCTACATCCCCGAATACGGCGGCTGCACTTCCTGGGTGGACATCATCCCCCGCATAGACCTGGGCCAACTGACCCCAAGCCTCTCCGACCAGGAGTTCCACCGCCGGGTAGAAGAAATCAAAGGCAGCCTGGGCCTGGTACCCGCCTGACACCAACCCGTTGACAACCCCGCCGCCGGTCCGGTAAACCGTCCTCTAAACCGGCAAACAACGGAGGACGGCATGGCGTTAAGCATCGGCGTTGTTGAGGGTGGCATTCGTTATCTTGAAAGACCCGCGCGCCCGATTTACACCTTTATGTGGGCTTTGATGGAAGACCCCCTAGTCGGTTTGTCCGGCAACGACTTGCAAGACGATTTCTTTTGGGACGGTGGCGGAAACGGCGAAAGTGCCTTGTATCAATTCGACAAGGACAGCTTGGAAAAGCGGGCCGTGGGCTGGGCTAGTCAGCAGGGACTTACCTCCGAGGAGCGGGTAAACCTCATCAACTGGCTCCAAGACTTGCCTTGTGATGAAGAGACCGGCGTCGTTACTCTTCATTTGAGCTTTTAATCATGGCTATTGCACCAACGGCAACCAACGCAACCTTGCTCCTCGGTGATTGCTGCACCGAGTTGGCCCAAGTTTCCGACTCGTCGGTTGACCTCATCGTAACCTCGCCGCCTTACGCCGACCGCCGGGCAAGCAGCTATGGCGGTGTGAAGCCTGACGATTATGTGCAATGGTTCCTGCCCATTGCCGACGAATTGCAACGGGTCTTGAAACCCTCCGGTACTTTCGTCTTGAACATTAAGGAACGGGTCGTTGACGGTGAGCGACACACCTACGTTATTGAGCTAATCTTGGAAATGCGCAAACGCGGGTGGCTTTGGACGGAGGAATTTGCCTGGCATAAAAAGAACTGCTACCCGGGCAAATGGCCCAATAGGTTCCGGGATTCCTGGGAGCGGTTGTTGCAATTCAACAAACAACGCAAATTCAAGATGAACCAGGAAGCGGTTATGGTGCCAGTAGGGGATTGGTACGAAAACCGGATGCGCAACCTGAGCGAAACCGACCTTATACGCGACGAATCCAAAGTTGGCAGCGGTTTTGGTAAGAATGTATCCCACTGGTTAGGTAGGGATATGGTCTATCCCACCAACGTATTGCACGGGGCGACCGAGTGCGGCAACCGCAATCATAGTGCCGCCTTCCCCTACTGGTTGCCGGAGTGGTTTATTGACCTTTTCACCGACGAGGGGGATACGGTTCTCGACCCCTTCATCGGCTCCGGCACCACCGCCTTCGCTGCATTAGCCAAGGGCCGGAACGTCATCGGAATCGAGTTGTACGAACCTTATTATCAACTATTGCGCCAACAGTTGGAAACGGAATCAAGGCTGGGAATATGAGCATTATCACCGACGAGGAGATTCTTGATTATGTTGCAGATAATGTTGATTCTTTCCATCAAAGCCGGCTGGACAAACTCAATGGTTTGAAACTTGGCGATTTGCTAGACCGCAAGAACCCGTACCTTTTCAAGACTAAAAACATCGTAGTCGTTTCTGACT
This sequence comes from Dehalococcoidia bacterium, assembly GCA_963665735.1. Lineage (GTDB taxonomy): Bacteria > Chloroflexota > Dehalococcoidia > Lucifugimonadales > UBA3495 > CATOSK01. Next base: position 3,714,284 of record OY762444.1, read on the forward strand.
TCATCAAGGTGCTGTTAGATGCACATCTAAGCTCCCAGGAAGAGACGTTGTTCGGAGATTTCCTTGAAGGGCTGGCTATCCATGTTGCCGAAAAAGTCCTCGGCGGACAGAAATCTGGCATTGAAGGAATCGACCTGGAATTTAGCAGGAACAACGTCAGGTACATTGTTTCGATAAAGTCAGGCCCCAATTGGGGTAACGCAAGCCAGATTGCCAACATGAGGCTCTGCTTCAACCGGGCGAGGCAGGTGTTGCGCCAAGGGAACCGTGATGTAATTGTAGAAGCGGTAAATGGTTGCTGTTATGGCCGCGAACGCCGACCCGACAAAGGGGAATACTTCAAGATTTGCGGCCAAGCGTTTTGGGAGTTTATCTCTAATGATCCAGGGCTGTACACACGGATCATCGAGCCGTTAGGTCACAACGCTCGGGAACGCAATGATAAGTTCAAGGACGATTACGATCTTGTCATCAACAGATTCTCTCGGGAATTCATGGACGGTTTCTGTGGCCAAGACGGATCCATTGATTGGCCCAAATTGGTGGCCTTCATTTCTGCCAAGACTTTGCTAACCGACCGGCCAGTGACGAAACGATATGTAAATGCTTTACAGTCTCTCGAGAGTGTCAGCGATGCGTTGAGCTATTGGGATGAACCTCAACTGGCAGCAGAGATAATCTCTTTGACACCAGACGATAGCGCAGAGAATGAAACCCGACGGGCAAGTCTGCAAAGCGTCCGTGGGTTTTTACTTTTTTGGAGTGGCGTCGAGTCGGAAGGGGCCATTATTTTGACTGGGTCTCCCGAGGGGTTAATTTCCTCCCGGTGGGAGTACCCAGATGCCCGAAGTGTTACGATCCGATTCTTGGATATTGACCACGTAACGGTTTCCGCTACGGACATCGAAGGGAACGAAGTTCGTATCAGAAATAGCGCAACGTCGGTTACCCGTCAGACTGCAAGAAGACGACTGATTGAGCATGGGCTATTTACTGAATTTGGAGCCAACGCTGATTGAAGATGTTCAAGCAGACCTGTATCTTCAATCGCCAAGGACAAAGACTGTGCAAGAATCCAACCCCCTTCAGGTCCCGGAACCAATAGTCACCTACTACCCGGAGTCCGGGTATCTTTACATCGAAACCGGCCGGCCCTTCGGCGACGGCGAAACCATCGCCAGGAACGTGGTGATTTTCCATGACCGTGAAAATGAATCCGAGGTAGTAGGACTGTGCATCGGCTGGGAAGCGGAGTACATCCTCAAGCCCTTCGTGGACGCCATACTGGCCAAGCATGGCGTCAAGTCCGAAGTTGCCGGTTAACGCCGCCGGGGTGTTAGAATCGTCGGGTAACAGGACTGTTTGTGTCAAATCAACCGAAAGAACCAAGGAACAATTCAACCGTGCAATACCAACAATTGCCCCGCACCGTCGCTGACGTATGTGACGTTCTGCGCTGGCAGGGGAGGGCCGACTTGGCCGAGCGCATCAAATACTTCGCCTCCGATGAAGACTTGGACGCCGGAGATGTCCCGGTAACGCTGGACAGCGCTTTGGGGTTCCTGGCGTTTTTTGACGCTGTGGAATCTGCCGGCCAGACCCAGTTGGCTTGCTCGCCGGAAGGGTGGATTTGCGCCGTCTGGACCTTTCCCGATTGCCGCCGGGTCAGCCTCTGGTTCGTTGACCAGGACAAGGTGTTGTGCGCCGCCCGCCAATCCGACGGGCGTTTCGCCGACCTACCCGGGGACAGCGAAGCCGCATCCCGTCTCATCGTGACGGAGAAACTGGTAGAATCGGGGGAGTGGTTCACTTGGCGGAACAGGGTCTAAACGGCCTCGAATTGTCGGCTTTTCACCATGTTTCCCGCCACTGCCGGCGCAGAGACATCGGTTCCAATGGCGCACCCTTGGACACCGCGTTTCGACTCCGGGAAGGGGAGGAGTACCTGTCCACCAATTGGCTGGAGCGCGTCGCCGGGTCAAATCGAAGGGAACAAGTTGACAGTGTACGGCGGGCGTTAACTGCAAAGGGATTTCGGGTGGCCGGAACGTCCTCTTTCGCCGTCCTGAATGTTGGCCGCGCGGTGGCGGAGTTCCGGGATGTGCTTGGCATTTCCATCCGAATCATCGCTTTGGGCGAAAACAATGACCCGTCCCACACCGGCATCTATGGATACGCGGCCCATAATGTTGCGGGGGCTGCGCTGCTCGCCGCGTTAGTCGGCCCCGATGATGTCCACCCCGCTTATGGCTAAGCCTATATTGACCAAGGAACGAACCAACCATGAATTACCGACAACTTCCCCGCACCGACTTGACCCTTTCCGAGATTGGTTTCGGGGTCTGGACCGTGGCTACTACCTGGTGGGGCAAGATTCCCGAAGAGCAGCGGGCCGCCCTGCTGGAAAACGCCGTTGACTTGGGCATCAACTTCTTCGACACCGCCGACACCTACGGCGAAGGCTACGGCGAAGAAATTCTGGCCAAGTTCCTGGGCCACCGCCGCCACGACCTGGTTATCGCCACCAAGTTCGGCTACGACTTCTATGACCAGATGACCCCCCGCGTTGGCCACCAGGAACGCCCCCAGAAGTTCCAGCCCGACTTCATCCGCTTCGCCTGCGAACAAAGCCTGCGCCGCCTCAACACCGACTACATTGACCTCTACCAGTTGCACAACCCCCGCATGGAGGCCATTGAGCGCGACGAAGTTTTCGAGACCCTGGAAGAACTGAAACAGGAAGGCAAAATCCGCTACTACGGCTCCGCCCTGGGCCCGGACATCGGTTGGTTTGAAGAGGGCGAAGCCTCCATGAAGTACCGCGATGTTCGCAGCCTGCAAATCATTTACAGCATCCTGGAACAGGAACCGGCCAAGGACTTCTTCCCCATCGCCGGCGATTGCGAAGTGGGACTGCTTTCCCGCGTGCCTCACGCTTCGGAGGCCCTGACCGGCCGCTATACCCAGGTGCCGGAGTTCGACGAAAGCGACCACCGTTCCCACCGCCGGGCCGAATGGCTGCGGGAAGCCCTGCGCAAGGTGGAGCGGGTGGGGTTCCTGGCCGGCGAGGACGTGGGCCGGACGCTGAGCCAGGCGGCCATCCAGTTCTGCCTCTACCAGCCCAGCATAGTTTCCGTGCTGCCCAACTTCACCAACCTGGACGAACTGAACGACTATACCGCCGCAGTGGACACGCCGTCCCTGACCGACGACGAACAGGCGGAACTGGACTTCCTTTGGGACAACGGGTTTGAGCTGGAAGAACCCGTACCCGAATTTCGCGAAATTTAAGACCTTGAGATAACCGTCATTCCGGCGAAAGCCGGAACCCCAAAATCCGCTCCCCCTCAAAGGGGAAGAGTTAGGATGGGGGTCAAACCCCGGCAATCGCATACCCTTGGCGGTGGGAAATTCACCGCAACCCGGTTATCCCCAACCCCAGCAGTTCGTTGAGCAGGCCAAAGAATTTCCCGGCGTCCACGTCTTGCGCCACCGCCACCGGGCCGCCGTCGCCGGTCACCAGGCAACGCCCCGGGTCTTGGGCAACGTCCACCGTCAACGCAACCTGCCGGGTCTGCACTATGTCGGGCTGTATAGCCGTCGCCAGCGCCAAAGGGTCATAGAACTGGAACACTTGGCGCGTTTCGTCCTGCCGGAACCAATTGCTGATGAGCCGCGCGGCCAGCCACCCCAGGGGATGTTCAGATTCCACCGATTCCCCTTCGGCGCGCCCCACGGCAGCTTGGCGGGATGCTCCCAAATCAATCAAGGTCAACGGGATTCCTGAATCCATAATTTCCGCAGCCGCCACAGGGTCGCAGTAAAAGTTGAACTCGGCGTCGGGCGTGACGTTGCCCGGCGCGTTAACTGTCCCTCCCATGACCACCAGCGACACTATACCCCCGGCGGCGTCGGGATGGCGGCGCAACAAACGGGCCAGGTTGGTCAATGGGCCGAGGGCCACCACGGTCACGCCGCCGGCCCGCCGGCGCAGCTGGTTGCCCAGAAAGTTGACCGCTCCGCCGGACACCGGCCGGCTCCGCGGCGACGGCAGCGGATGGCTTAAACCCGAAGGCCCGTGGAAGTGTTGGGCGTTAGCGAACCGTCCCTCCAGGGGCTGCGAAGACCCCCTGGCTAAGGGAACATTGCCGATACCGGCGTTTTCCCGCGCGTATTCCAACAAGGCCAGGGCGTTGCGGGTTCCTTGATGGGCCGATACGTTGCCCCCCACCGTGGTCAATCCCACCACGTCCCAACCGGGATTCGCCAATGCCATGAGGATGGCGATGGCGTCGTCAATTCCGGGGTCGGTGTCAATGATGACTTGGGGGCGGGTTGTCATAAATCAAGCCAGCACGCCGTTGGCGAAAGCGGTTAGCGTCTCCAACGAAGTATGACGGGGCCGCCAGTCGGTGGCCTGCTTCAGCCTCCCCGTGCTGAGCGCCAACGGGTACTTGACCAGGTCCAGGTGCGCTGCGTTCCGGGTCTTGTCCGGCCCCAGCCATCGCCCCAACGCAACCGCAGCATAAGCCGCCGAGGGAGGCCAGAACCTCAACTTATCCGGCAAAGCATCCGCCACTTCCCGCAGGAACGCCACGCCTTCCCCCGCCACGTTGAACACCCCGCCCGTGCCTCGTTCTATTACGACGGTCAACGCCCGCGCCAGGTCGTCCTCATGCAAAAACTGGCAGGGCGGGTTGTAACCCCACAAGGCCATCGGCCGAGGAACCGAAAAAATAGCGGAAAGGTCGCCTTTGGCCCCCGGCCCCAGCGCCGGGCAGCACCGCAGAACCGTAACGGCTACTTCCGCATGGCTTTGAGTGAAAGAACGAAGAATCTGCTCCGCCCAATAATTGTCATACGCCGATGGAACGTGGGGAGAGGCCCGCAGTGGAGACCGCTCGGTCAGAGGAATCGGGTTGTCCCGCCGCGCTCCGTAAACGGTGTGGGAGCTTAGAAATATAAAGTGCTTGACTTGGGCCAACAAGCAGGAACTGAGCGCCATTTGCAGAGTGCGCAAGTTGGTTTCCCGCGTCTCTTCGATTTCCGCCTGATTCCCCCCGGTGTTTCGCCGGAAAGCCAGATGCACCAGGGTAGTGACTCCCCGTTGGCTCAACAGGTCGTCGAATGGATTGCTGACATCGAACCTGCGGACGGCGGTGTTGAAGATGGGCAAGGGCAATGGGTCAACGTCCAGGGCCAGCAGCCGGCCCGGGAGTCGGTCTTGCAGGTGCCGCAGCAGCCGCGCCCCGATGTAGCCCGAAGCCCCGGTTATCGCGACCATCTTTTCGTCCTCGCCCATCAGGACGCCAGGGCCGGCGCGGGACTCGCCGCGGCTACTGCGTGGGCGGCGGCGTAACCGCTCCGTACCGCTCCCTCCATCGTCGAGGGCCAGCCGGTTGCCGTCCACTCCCCGGCCAGAAACAGGTTGGGTACGGGAGTAACCGCCCCGGGGCGCAGCCGGTTGACCCCCGGACGGCAGCGAAAGGTGGCGTTGCGCTGCTTGACCACCCTGGTTTGGAGAATCTTGGCTTGCCCGGCGGCGGGGAACACCCCGGCCATTTCCCGCGCAAAGGTTTCCGCCAACTGCTCCCGTGGCTGTTCGATGTATTCCCACGCCGCGCTGACCGATACGCAAACGTGGTGGCTGTCGGCAACAGCGTTGGTGTCGTGGTTCCGGGTCTGGTTGAACACCCATTGCAGCGGGCTGTCCACCAGGGCGCAAAAGTCCTCTTCCATAACCGGGCGGTCATACCAAAGATGAATGTTGACAATGGGCGAAGTCTCTATCCCAGCCAGACCCGCGAAGAACGGGTCAAGGGCCAGCGACGGCGGCAGTATCCGCAGCAACGCGTCGGGCGGCAATGCGCTGATGAAAACTCCCCCGGAAATCGTTTCCCCCGAAGCCAGCCGGACTTGCGCTATTCCCCCGTTGTCGCCTTCCATCGTTTTAACCGGGGAACTAAACAAGATTCGGCAGCCCAGGGCCGCCAGCCGCGTATGAGCCGGTTCCCCGATGGCCGGCGACAGTCCGCATCGGGGATAGCCCAGGTTGGCGTCGCGGAACCCGCCCAACATTCCGTCCTGCACAATCATCAACCCCATCGCCGCGCTGACTTCGTGGATGCCGTCGTTCAGCGTGGGTTTAACCAGCAAGTCCCAGAAATTTTGTACCGCCTGCGGAGACTGTTTTTGACGCCGCAGCCAGTCCAGGAAAGTCATTTCCTCCAACTCCGGGCGGGAACGGTCGGTCATCTTAGCCTTGACGAGGGTTTGCAACACCCTTAGCTTGTCGCCCATGCCCAGGTGAGGGTAGGTCAGAAAGGAAGGCAGCAGGTGGAAGGGAGCCGGCAGAAACGCCGTCCTTAAGAAGCCGGTCTTGCCGCCCTTGTCCATTACCGGAAGATGGAGCCGCCGCTGCAAATGCCATCGCCCTTCAACGTCCAAACGGCGTATAAAGTCCAGGAACTCCCGGCAGCAACCAACAATAACGTGCTGCCCGTTGTCCACCTGTTCCCCCTTCCAGCCTCCCGAATAGGAAAACGCCCGTCCGCCAAGGAAATTCCTGGCTTCCACCAGCGTTACCGGGTATCCCCATTCCAGCAGCCGCAGGGCCGCGGAGATGCCGGAAATGCCGCCCCCCAGCACCACCACCCGCGGCGGAGAGGCTAACGGGACAGCAGGCTGGTCAGCCATGTTCCGGCCATGACCCGAACCTTTTCCGATGCGCTCAGGCTGGCCCGGTGGTGCAGAACATCGTAGTCAACTTCCTCAATCCGGTCCAGCACCCGGCTGTAAATCCGCCCCAGCACGGCGGGGCAGGCGCGGGAACGGCGGGAAAGGTGGGGCAGCAGCCGGAAACCGGAGTCGAAATACTCCCTGGCCCGCCGGCACTGGAACCGCATCAGCTTGACAAACTCTTCATTCACCGTCCCCGCCGTCAAAGCGGCCTCGGTGCAGCCGAACCGGGCCATTTCATCTTGCGGCAGGTAGATTCGCCCCATTTCCAGGTCTTCCTTCACGTCCCTGGCGATGTTGGTCAACTGCATCGCCAAACCCAGGTCTATCGCGTAATCCTTGGCCTTGGGGTCGCTGAACCCGAATATGTGGATGCAGATAAGCCCGACGGCGGATGCCACTTGATAACAATACTGCCGCAATTCGTCAAAATTCTGGTAGCGGTCTTTGACCAAATCGGATTCAACTCCGGATAGGACTTCCTGAAAGTATTCCTGAGGGATGTCGTAACGCCGCGCCACGTCGCCCAGGCTCAGGAAAACCGGGCTGGAAGGCTGCCCCTGGTAACATTCGCCCAGTTCTTGCCGAAGTTGGGAAAGCATGGCTATCTTTTCGTCCCTGGAACCCAGGTTGTCAACCGAATCGTCGCAGTAGCGACAGAAGGTATAGGCAACGTAAATGGCCCGGCGCCGCTCGGCGGGCAAAGTCAGAAAAGCGTAGTAGAAATTCTTGGCCTCCCGCCGCGTAACCTGCCGGCACTCTTCATAGGCCAGTTCCAGGTCAGTCACGGTTGTTTTCCTTTGTGACGCCGGCGGTTGGCGGTGCGGAAAGGCCACCGCCGGCAGGCAGTCCCAGACCCAACCCAAGTTTGGAAGTGAGCCAGGCGGAAAGAAACAGCCGGGCCTTGGCTGCTTTGGAAAGATGAGGACGGCGGGAGAGGACGTTGTAGTCTTGCCGCCGAATAGCGTCAAGGACGGCCACGCCGCCCCTGGTGAACAGGGCCACGTCGAAACGGGCCGGGCCTTCCAGCGTTTCCACCAGCGCCGCCCCTTGCCGGAACAGCCCCATCGCCCGTTCCACCTGGAAGGCCATCAGTTGCCGCCAGCCGTCGTTTACCACCCCGGCGGCCAGTTCCCCTTCCGAATAACCGAACCGTTCCAGGTCTTCCTGCGGCAGGTAAATCCGGCCCTTTTCGTAATCCCGGGCCACGTCCTGCCAGAAGTTGGTCAATTGCAGGGCCGTGCAAGTGGCGTCGGACAACTCTTGCCGTGCCGCGTCGTGGTAGCCGAACAGGTGCAGCACCAGGTGGCCGACGGGATTGGCCGAATGTTCGCAGTAGTGGAGCAGGTCGGCGTAGGTAGGGTAACGGCTGTTGGCCTGGTCCATCCGGTTGGCTTCGATAAGTTTCAGAAACGGTTGCGGGGGAATGTCAAAGGCCCGGACAGTCTCTTTGAGCGCAACCATCACCGGGTGAGTGGGCGCCTCCGTCCCCGAATAGCAGGCGTCCAGTTCATTTTGCCACCAGTCCAGCAGGGCCAACCGCCGGGCTGTTTCGTCGGGATGAGTGTTGTCAGAAACGGGCGGCAGCAGCGCATCGCCGGCGGTGTGTTCATCGCCCAAATCGTCCACGGTGCGGCAAAACCCGTAAATGGCGTAAACATGGGGGCGGAGAGGCTTGGGCAGCAGCCGGGAACCCACCGTAAAGTTTTCGTAATGCGTCTGGGCCAGCCGCCGGCAGTAATCGTAGGCTTCCTCGATGCTCGCCGCCTGGCCAAGTTCACCATTGGCCGGCGGTGACGATTGACGGCGTGAATCGCGCCGTCCGTTGCCAGGATTTCCCTGTGGGTTGGTTATGGTGGTCATTGCCCCAGCCCGTTTTTTGCCCGCTTTGCCGTCGTCGGATTCTTGACTGCATGGGAATGTCTTGGGACGGCATTGGTTGAACCGTCGGGAATTTCATTCCCGTTAGCCTTTCCATTCAAGTGCGAAGACACCCCGTTGGCCTGCTCCTTCTGCCGGCCGTTCTGCAACTGCCCCGACTGCCGGGAAAGGCGTCGGAATCTCCCCAGGGCCAAAAGGGGCCAATAGTTGCGGTACAGGTGGTACTTAATCATAAACGAGGCCGGCATTTCCAGGTCTTGATACCCCCGCTCGCCGGCCTTGGGCAACTCCGCCGGACGCTCGCCGTACCCGTAGCCTGGGAAGCCGGTGCCGGTGAAGTAAGGTTCCTCCCAAGTGCCGTCCTCTAGCTGGGTGGACAACAGGTATTGTACGCCTCTTTCAATTGCCGTCGGAGCCGCCGGGTGGTTGCCTTGCCGCGCCGCCATAAGGCCCAGCAAGGCCCAGGAAGTTTGCGACGCCGTGCTGGGGCCGACGCCGTGCAGGTTGGGGTCAACGTAGGAACCGCAACTCTCCCCCCAACCGCCGTCCGGGTTTTGACGCTCCAACAGCCAGTTAACGGCTTGGCCGACGTGGGGCAGGGTCATATCCTCCCCGATGGCTTCCAGTGCCGGCAAAACTGCGCCGATGCCGTACAGGTAGTTAACCCCCCAACGCCCGAACCAGGAACCGTCGCTTTCCTGTTCCTGCAAGATGAATTCGTATCCCCGGCGCAAGGGCGGATAGCTCCGTTCATAACCCAGACGCCCCAGCATTTCCAGGACGTGGGCGGTCACGTCCGCGCTGGGCGGGTCCAGGGTTTCCCCGAAATCGGAAAAGGGCAGCAGGGTCACGTACTTCCGGTTGTTGTCCTTATCGAAAGCCCCCCAACCCCCGCCTTGGCATTGAAGCCCCACCAGCCAGTTAACGCCCCGGCGGACAGCCGCGTCTTTGGCCGGTTCCTCCCGGCCCAGGTCTGCCAAAGCCAGGGACATCACCACGGTGGCGGCGTCATCTATGTCCGGATAGCAGTTGTTGTGAAACTCGAAAGCCCAGCCGCCGGGTTCCACGTCCTTGGTGCGTATCTGCCAGTCCCCGCCGGTAAGTACCTGCTGGTCTATCAGCCAGGCGGCGGAACGGCGAACCATCGGGTCATCCGACGGCAAACCCGACTCCAGCAAGGCCCACTGGGCCAGACAGGTATCCCAAACCGGGGAGATGCACCCCTGAATCTTCAGGTAATCTTCGTCTTCAATGGCGAAACCTTCAATGCCCCGTAACCCCCGCTCAATTACCGGGTGGTCGGTGGAGTATCCCAAATGGTGCAGCGCAATGAGCGAATAGACCCAGGGCGGTTGAATCCCGCCCCACGAACCATCGTCTTCCTGGTGAGCCAGCACCCACTCTTCCACCTTGCGGGCGGCGGTGTTCCGCAGCGGTTGGAAAGGAAACCGGCGGTACAGTCCGATAAGCTGGTCAGCGTGGTAAAACAGGTTAGCCAGGCTGAGGCTGTTGCCCGGCTTGGGCAAAGAATAATCCGTCTGTTCCCTCGGTTGTGGATACAATTCGTCTATATTGGCCCACTCAGGAACCTGGCAGCAGGGATGCTCGGTCAACACCACCAGCAGGGGTACAATCGTAGGCCGCGCCCAACTGGAAAATTCGTAGATGTTGAAGGGAAACCAACTCGGCAGCAGCATCATCTCCGGCGGCATATTCGGCGTGCCTTTCCAGTCCCATTGCCCGAATAGAGCCATCCAGATTTTCGTAAACACCCGCGCGCCTGGAACCCCGCCTTTGGAGAGGATGAACTGGCGCGCTTTCCGCAGCGCCTCCGAGTCCGGAGAATAGCCGGCCAGTTTGAGGGCGAAGTAACATTCCACCGAGGTACTCAAGTCGCCGGGAGCCTCATAGTACTGCCCCCAGGAGCCATCCTCCCGCTGTTTGCTGAAAATATAGTTGGCCGCCTTGCGCCATTTCTCCTTGTCCACTTTGCCCAGAAAGTAGGACAACATCAGGTATTCGGCTTCCATCGTGTTGTTGGATTCCAACTCCCCCCACCAATAGCCAGCGTCATATTGAGTACGGCGAAAATAGCCCTGGCTCCGCTCAATAGCCCGGTCAACCTCGCCGGCCAAAGTCGGGGAAAGTTGCGCCGGGTTGGCGTGATGGCGGTAATGATTGGTTCCGTTAGTCACTGAAACAGTCTCCGCAATTCCCTTACGAACCAATATACCCGTAAGCGGAAAACCACTCAACGGCTAGGCTCATGGCATCCTCCACCGGATTCTGTGGAAGTCCCAGTTCCTTGACTGCCTTTTCGCTGCTGACATACATGGGCGTTTTGGCGACTTTTATCCCTTCCAGGGGGACTTTGGGAGTCCGGCGGAGCAGGTTGCCTTCTATCAACTGGTCGGCGTAACCCGCCCCCGTTGCCGCCCAGAAAGGCAGCCGCCAACGGGGAGATTTCCGCCCCGTGGCCTGGGACAGCATACCAAACACCTCCCGCAGGGTCAGGTTCCGGTGGCCCAGGATGTAGCGCTGGCCCGGAACGCCTTTTTCCAAGGCCAGGATATGCCCGGCGGCCACGTCCGCCACGTCCACCAGGTTCATGCCGGTGTCCAGATAAGCGGGAATGCGTCCCTTTGCGAAGTCCAGGAATATCCTTCCGGTGGGCGTCGGCTTTACATCCCAGGGGCCAACGGGCGCCGTCGGGTTGACCACCACCACCGGGCAGCCCTTCGCCGCCATGTCCAGAACCGCCTGCTCCGCCTCCCATTTTGACCGCTTGTAATGGCCTACCAGGTGTTGCCGGTTCACGGGCATATCCTCCGTTCCCAACCCTTTCGCTGGCAGCCCGATGGTGGAAACGGTGCTGGTAAAGACGGCCTTTTCCACCCCGGCTTTTTGGGCCTCCTCCAGCACAATCTTCGCCCCGTCCCGGTTGGTGCGATAGATGACCGCCGGGTCCCGCGCCCAGAAAGCGTAAACCGCCGCGCAGTGAAAGACTGCCCCACAGCCGGACACGGCCCTGGCAATCGAATCCCTATCCAGAATGTCCCCGGAAACCTGCTCAATGCCGGTTCCCTCAATTGTTAAAGTGTTGCTGCCGGGCCGAACCAATGCCCGGACATCGTAACCTTGGGCGCAAAGTTCCCGGGCCAGGTTGCCGCCAATGAACCCCGTCGCTCCGGTTACCAGGACTTTCACGTTGCCGCTGCTGGCGGCGCGGACATTGCCTCCCGCCGGTGTTTGACGAAAGCCACCGCGAATCTGGCAAGACTGGCCTGGGCTTGGCGCATCTGCCCCATCACTCCCAGCGTCTTGGGGATTCGCCAGGCGTGGGCTACCGTATTCAACGCCGCCCAACCCGGCCGCCCCGACATTCCCACGAAGTAGGCCGGCACTTCCTGGCTGGCGGTATCCAGCACTGCCCGCACCGACAGAAAGGGAATGTTGGCTTGGGCCGCTAGCCGGGCAACCCAGTAATCCTCCATGTTGACTGTGCCAACCTGGTGTTGCCGGCGCAGCTCCCGCTTGGTGTCCGGGGAACCTACCAACTGCGCCACCGTCATGGAGTCCGTTTCCACCGCAGTAAGCCCCTCCCCGTTAAGGGAGTCCCTGGCGCGTTGCCGCATACCGGGGTCTGGTTCCAGAGACTTGAGGACAGAGCGGCTGGGGAGGCTTGGGTCTTTTGCCTGCCAATGGCCCGTCATTCGCTGCTGAAACCTCTCGAACTTCAGGACAGCCCGCCGGAGCAGGTTCGGGTCATTTGCCTCCGCCTCGGCCATCAATCGCCGCCGAAACTCATCCAGAGACATCCCATCGGGAACGCGCATCAGGCGTTGCCCCAAGTCCCTGAGATGGCAGTAGCGGCCGGCCAGGGTCAAATCTCCCGGGGCCAGCGACGGCTCCAACCCCCCGGCGAACCCCAACAGCAGCAACTCCGAGGGTGATTCGGGATTGGCCGGCTCTTGCCGGAGGGTACGCAGCAAGTCCTTGACATTGACATCCACCTTCTCCCGTCCAATGCCGATTACACGGAAGTCCACGGAAAGAAATACGCCGCCCGGTTGGTCAACGCTGGCCTTCCCCAGCGCGGTACGCGCCGGGGCCAATTCCTCTTCCATTGCGGCAATGATGGTCAACACTGCTACATCCCCACCAGGAGCAATCCCCCCGACCCTGACCGGGCTAGGCCGCCGTGATGCCGCCCTTGTGGGCCGCGCCCGACTTGATTAACGTAACCCAATCCTTCGGGGTAGCCACTGCCTGGAAAATCGTGGCGGACTCAAAGCCGCAGTGCATCATGCAGTTGCCGCATCGGGGGTCGCGGCCAACCCCGTACTGCTTTTCCCAAAGGTCAGCGTCATAAAGTTCCCGCACGTCGCCGGTGTGTTCGTCGGCCAGGGGGTAACACGGTTTCCGCCAACCCATGACGGTGTAAGTCGGGTTAGACCAGGCGGTGCATTGGTACTCCCGGTCTCCCCGCAGGAAGTTCAGGTACAGGGGGTTGTTGTACAGGCGCATTCCCCCGGTGTTGTCCGGATTGAGCAGTTCCTTGAAGATGGCCCGGGATTCCTGCCGGGTAAGGAACAAGTCCCGGTCAGGAGCGTCCTCAAAGTCGTAGCCCGGAGAAATCATGGAACCCTCAACGCCCAGGTCGCTGACGTAGCGAAACATTTCGTGCAGGTCTGCCACGTCGCTGTTCTTGAAAACCGTGGTGTTGGTGCAGACCCGGTAACCCTGGTCAATGGCGTCGTTGATTCCCTCGACGGCTTTCTTGAAGACCCCGGCGCGCGCCACCGACTCGTCGTGTTTTTCCTCCATGCCGTCCATGTGAATGACCCAGCAGAAATACTTGGAGGGCGGTATCCGCTGCATCATCCGCTCCAGCAGCAGGGCGTTGGTGCAGCAATAGACAAAGTATTTCCGCTCTACCAACGTGTTGATAATCCGGTCAATGTGGGGATGGATGGTAGGCTCCCCGCCGGCTATGGATACAATGGGCGCGCCGGCCTCAGCTACGGCGGCTAGGGCCTCTTCTACCGGCATTATTTTGTCCAGCACCGGGCGATATTCCCGGATGCGGCCGCAGCCGATACAGGCCAGGTTGCACATTTCCAGCGGTTCCAGCATCGTAACCAGGGGAAACCGCTTGCGGCCCCGCAGCCGTTTTTTCAGGATGTACCACCCCAAGCGTACCGAAAGCTCGGCCGGCCTTTTCGCTGGATGCGCGGGTTTAACTGCCATACCTTCAACCTCAAAAAACGCTGGTGTCGGGGATAAGGCTATTGCGGCGCATCAACCGCCGATAATCTGGCGGGCGAACATTGCTACCAACAATGCGCCGCCCACCGCCATAACGGCGTAGAACAGCCGGTCAACCCGCCGGTTCACTTCCCGCAACCCGGCGTCCATATCAGCCCGCATCTGCTGAAACCGGGTATCCATATCAGCCCGCATCTGCTGAAACCGGGTATCCATATCAGCCCGAACCTGTTGCAATCCGGCGTCCATATCAGCCCGAACCTGTTGCAATCCGGCGTCCATATCAGCCCGCATCTGCTGAAACCGGGAATCCATGTCCGCCCTTATCTGCTCAAACCGGGCATCCGCATCAGCCCGTGTCTGCTGAAACCGGGCATCCATGTCCGCCCGCATCTGCTGAAACCCGGCATCCACGGCGGCTCTCAGTTCTTGCTGCCCTTCCAACAAAGCGCCACCCTGACCCTCCAGCCTTCCGATAGCCCGCCACACCTCGGCGGCGGATTCGGCCTCGTTCCCCGGGTCAACCGTCGTAGTCATTCGTCCCTCCCGATTCCTCCCGGCATCGTCCGGGGCAAAGTCCTAAAACCGCCGGTGCGCCAGGAAATCCACCAACTCCGCCACTTCGTCCCTGGCCCAGCCGGGAAGCTCAACGCCTTCCAGTGCCTGCGCCGCGGAATGGGCGCTGTCCTGGGTCAAAGAGTCGCAGTATTCGGCGGCCCCCACTTCCTCCAGAATAGACATAACCCGCTCAACGTCGGCGTCATCCAAATCTTCCTGGCGGTAGATTCGATGCAGGTCTTCCCGGGAACCGCCGGTAGTATGCTCGAAGGCAAAGACCACCGGAAAAGACTTCTTGCGGCGGCGGATGTCGTTATCGGTGGACTTGCCCGTCGCGCTCTCGTCCCCCCAAATGCCCAGGTAGTCGTCGCGTATCTGGAAGGCCCGCCCCAGGTAACTGCCAAAACGGGCGAAGGCGTCGGAGGCCGGACACTCCCCGGCGGCCAAAAACGCGCCGATATGAACGGAGCAACGGATTAGCGCCCCGGTCTTGCCGGCAATCATGTGCAGATAGTCGGCGGCGGTAATGTCGGTGCGCGACTCGAACCCCATATCCTGGCACTGGCCGTCAATCATTTCCAGGTACGTCTCGGTCAACATCCGCGATACGTGCAGGTTTTCCTCCCCGGTCCGGGTTTCGGGCCGGTGGCCGCAAAGCGCCGTAAGGTCTCCCAACGTCTGCATCGCGTTTCCGGCAGCCAGCGCTTTGGGAATGCCCCACAACGACCATACGGTAGCCTGGTGGCGTCGTTCCAGGTCCTGGTCCTGAATGTCGTCGTGAATCAGGGAAAAGTTGTGAATCAACTCCAGGGCGGCAGCAGCAGCGGCGGCGCGCTCCAGATTGCCTTCCAGCGCCTCGCAAGCGAACATACACAGCGTAGGACGTAGGGCCTTGCCTTGCGAAGAGGGAGTCGCGGCAGGTTGGCCGAATTGGTCAACCCAACCCAGGTGATACCGCATCAGGGGGGCCAGCAGTCCGCCCGCGTTGGAAGGGGCGGCCAGGAAAAGCTCCTGCTCCACCATGTCCTTGTAACGGGCGAACATGGCTGGCAGGCTGGGGCCAGGATTAGGGTCGGGGAGGGTGTCCCGGCTTTGGTCTGGCGCCATATCTCTACAACCCGGCAAGGGGGAAAGCTGAAATCTACGGCCCAGCGGGGCCACCCAAAATTGGCAAGGGTGACTGCCCGAATCCTAGCAAAGCCCCAAAACACTGTCAAGATTAAGCGACCACTGCGGCAGGACGATTGCAAAGTCGGCAGTAACAGCATTGGAAGGTATTTCAATAGTCCCTTCCCCCTTGACGGGGGAAGGTTAGGATGGGGGTGACTGCCACATCAGGGAATTGTATTCCAATACTTGACTCCCTCCCCTTCCTTGGAAGGCGGACTTTGCAATCGTCCTGACCACTGTGGCGGCTGGTCAGGGCCGGCCCGATTCCCTGGGGCCTTTCCCCGGCAAGAATTCGCAAACCGCCGATTATCTGTTACTATTCCATACTAAGTTGACATCAAGGAAACGGCGGGAGTTCATGGGATGCCAGTCGAATGGATAACTTGGGGCCTCATCGCCCTTGCCTTAATCCTTGCCGCCGCCGGCATCGCGTTTTCTGCGCTGCTTTGGCAGACCCGAACCAGGAACCGGACACCCCAACCCCGCGTCCAAGTACCTGCGCCGCTTACCTATTCCGAAGAAGAGTACGTCCGCCAGTTCCGCGACCAGATTGAGTCAGCCCGTTCCCGGGGCAACTCTGAAGACGCCGAGGCCCTCCAGACCCGGTACGAACAGGAACTGGAATCCCGGCGGGCCTTGGAATCCTTGCGCCCGTTGGCCCCCACCGAGTTGGGAGTGACCACCGACCGATTCTCCAAGGCCGACCAGGACACCATCCGGGACTTGCTGGACCAAGTGGAAAACTTGCCCCCGTCTGCCCTGAACCCCGCCAACTGTTTCCTGTTGGGCAATGCCTTCCACGAAGTAGGCGACTACGGCCCGGCGGTGGAGCAGTATTCCCGCTGCCTCCGGGCCGAGCCTGACCACACCCAAGCCAGAAACAACCGGGGGTTTTCCTACTTCCGCCTGGGCGAGTGCCTGCAAGCCATCCGCGATTACAACGAAGCCATCCGGCTCAGCCCGACAATGTCCCCGGCCTTCCATAACCGCGGGCTGGCCTTTTTGACCTTGGGCCAGTATAACGAAGCCGTCCAGGACTGCACCCGCGCCATCAACCTCGACCCCAACGTCCCCAATGCCTACGTGACCCGCGGACTGGCCTACGTCAACCTGGGCCAGCACCAGAAAGCCATCGAAGACTACAACCGCGCCATCAAAATCAGCCCCGACCATGCCGAGGCGTACAACAACCGTGGCGTGGCTAACGTCAACGTGGGACGCGACCAGAACGCCATTCAGGACTACACCGACGCCATCCGCATTGACCCGGATTTTGCCTTGGCTTACAGCAACCGCGGCCTGGCTTGGGCCAACTTGCAGCGCCATCAGGAAGCCATCGCCGACTACAACACCGCTACCGAACTTGACCCCGGTTTCGCCCAGGCGTATCGCAACCGCGGAGCCGCCCATTTCCAGTTGGGCCAGCACCAACAGGCGTTGCAGGACTACGAAATGGCGGCCAACCTCGACATTGATTCCTCCCCCAACGCCTCCGGCGACCCTCGCCTCCCGGCCGGTTCCTGACCCCATCCCGGCGATTCCCAGGCAAAACTGCCCTCGGCCCGATTCGTGGTCAGTAACGGCGAAACTTGCGTAGCGGTACGCCCGTTGCAAGATGGTCGGGACGGGCAGGATCGAACTGCCGACCTCCTGGTCCCAAACCAGGCGCCCTACCGCTGGGCCACGCCCCGAAGGAAGTCAGGGACAACTGAAAAAGGAGATGGTACCCCCGGAGAGGATCGAACTCTCGTCTCTGGCTCCGGAGGCCAGCACTCTATCCGCTGAGCTACAGGGGCGCTCCTGTCCATGTTAACATGGCCCGCCCAACGCTACAAGACAACCCGGCCAGTCGCCAGGACTTTTTGATTTTCATTCCATAGCTCAAGTATGTCATTCTGAGCAAAGCGAAGAATCTAAAATTCTTGCCTTCGCCAACCCTGCCCTGAGCATGGCCGAAGGGGTCGCCTTACCCGTAGGATTTTAGACCCTTCACTTCGTTCAGGGTAACATTGGGGTTGCCACTGCAACAATCGAAAGACCCTACTCGCCGTCCAGGGCAATCGCATTTAGATTCTTCCATTGGTTGGGCAGGAATCACCTGAGCGTGGTAGGGGCAGGTTTCAAACCTGCCCCTACGGTCTTGTCTTTGGAAAAGGTCAAGAAAACAGAGAACGCCCCTGGAAAACGCCAGTGGAATGTCAAATGCAATCGTCCCCGCCACAAACCCCCTCCGGTGGACAATCGCCCCCGCCGGCACTAGACTACAAGCGCAAACCCAGGCGCCATTTCAGGAGGTGGCCCCATGCCCGTTTTCCCGCCCGATTATCTGCACAAAGTCGCCTACCACATCTACGTGGCCAAAGGCACCCCCGAAGACGAAGCCGAGGTTGTCGCAACCCACCAGGTCAAGGCCAATCTGGTAGGTCACGACTCCCACGGCGTAATCCACATCCCCGAGTATTGCGAGCGCATTGACAAGGGCCACATCGTCCCCGGCGCTCCCTTCGTCGTGGAACAGGAAACCCCCACCACCGCCGTCATCAACGGCAACTGGGGCTTCGGTTTCGTCGTCACCGAAAAGGCTACCCGCATGGTCATTGAAAAGGCCAAGACCCAGGGCGTCGCCGCCATAACCGTCCACCTGCAAAGCCACATCGGACGCCTCGGCGACTACTCCACCATGATTGCCCAGGAAGGCATGATTGGCATGATAACCGCCGACTCCGGCGCCGGCCCCAAGGCGGTGGCCCCCTTCGGCGGGCGCGCCCGGCGGCTGGGAACCAACCCCATCTGCATGGGCATCCCCAGCGACCTGGAAGGCCAGGTCTTGCTGGACATGGCTACCAGCGCCGTCGCCGCCGGCAAGATTGGCCTGGCCCGCAACCGCAACGAGGCCGTTCCCGTGGGCTGGATTATTGACAAGGACGGCAACCCCACCACCGACCCCAACGATTACCCCGCTGGCGGCGCCATCCTGCCCGTGGGAGCCGACCAGGGACACAAGGGCTACGGCCTGTCCTTCATGGTGGAAATCTTTTCCGGCCTGCTTACCGGCTTGGGTTTTGGCATAGACCCCCAGGCCCGCCACAACGACGGCGTGTTCGTCGTGGCCTTCGACGTGGAGAAGTTTCGGCCTCTGGCCGACTTCAAGCGCGAAGTCAAGGAATTTACCGAATTCGTCAAGACCTCTCCCCCGGCCCAGGGTTTCAACGAAGTCCTGTACCCCGGAGAAATCGAATACAAGACCGAGTTGCAGCGCCGGGCCGAAGGAATCTTCGTCGAGGATGAGACTTGGCGCCAAATCACCGAGCTGATGCACGAGCTTAACGTAGCCGAAACGGTGGGCCAGCCCTAATCCTGCACCGTATCCATGCCCGGTAGTGGCTTACCAAGGGCAAGCTCCACCCCGGCGCGCCAGGACGATTGCTAAGTCGGTAGGAACAATGTTGGGAAGCCTTCCAATAGTCCCTTCCCCCTTGACGGGGGAAGGTTAGGATGGGGGTGAACGCCAACGCAGGGTAATGTATCCCTGTCCTGAGCCACCTCCCCATCGTTGGGACATGGACTTTGCAATCGTCCTGTCCCCACCCGGCCCGGCGTGGGCGGGCCAGTGCAGTATCATTGACTAACGGCGGTAGGCTCCTTGTGTAGCCCATCGTTGAACCGAACCGCATTAAGGAACAACGGAGGTTGCCCTTTATGGCCCGACACGAGGAACGTATGCTGCCCCTGCGTGGCGGCAAATTCCAGGTGCAGTTGGTGGAAGGCGGCGCCGGCCCCAACCTGCTCTACCTGCACGGGGCCGGCGGCTACACCGGCTGGACGCCTTTCTTGGACAATCTGGCCGAAAACTACCGCGTTTACGCCCCGGCCCATCCCGGCGTGGCTGGCACCTTGGGACTGGAGCGCCTGGACGACCTTTGGGACTTGGTGCTTTTCTACGAAGAGTTGATGGACGGCCTGGGGTTATCCCGCTCCCACGTCATCGGCCATTCCTACGGCGGGCTGCTGGCGGCGGAATTGGCCGCTCACCGGCCCGACCGGGTGGACAAACTGGCTCTGGTGGCCCCCTTGGGCCTCTGGCTGAAAGATGCGCCGGTAGCCGACTTTTTCATGCTCACCCCATCGGAACGGGAACCCCTGCTCTGGCACGACCCGGAATCCGACATTGCCAAGAGTTACGGCGCGCGCCCCGAAGACCCCGGGGAAAGAATGGAGGCCGACCTGGACCGCACCAAAACCCTGTCGGCCATCGGCAAATTCATCTGGCCCATCCCGGACAAGGGGCTGCCCAAGCGGGCGCACCGCATAACCGTTCCCACCCTGCTGCTTTGGGGCGACAGCGACGGCATCGTTCCCCCGGTGTACGGCCCGGCTTTTCAATCCCTCTTGCCCCAGGCCCGGTTGGAGATTATCGAAGATTGCGGTCACATCCCCCAACTGGAACGCCCCGCCGAGTTTCTGGCCGCGATAACGGGTTTCCTGGGGGAATAACCCGTCTCTCCCTCTCCGCCGGCATTGAGCAACGATAGGGTTAAACGATAGGGTTAAAGGAGTCTGTACGATGGCAATTGCCCCGGTGATGCAGGACGCTCTCAACCGCCACCTGAACCAGGAATTTTTCGCTTCCTATCTGTACCTTTCTATGGCCGCCTATTGCGACCAAATCAACCTGCCCGGGTTTTCCCACTGGATGCGAATCCAAAGCCAGGAAGAGTACGACCACGCCATGAAACTCTACGACTTCATCCTGGACCGGGATGGGCAGGTCATCCTTGCCCCCATAGCCCAGCCCCATTTGGAGTTCGAATCCGCCCTGGACGTGATGGAACAGACCCTGGAACATGAGCGTGGCGTTTCCAACTTGATTGACCGTCTCTACGGGCTGGCCGTCGAACAAGGCGATTACGCCACCCAGGTGCATCTGCAATGGTTCATCACTGAGCAGGTGGAAGAGGAAAAAATCGCCAAGGACATCGTGGAACACCTGAAAATGTTCGGCCAGGAAGGGGAAGCTCTGTTGTTGCTCGACCGGCAGCTGGCAATCAGGATGCCAACCCAGGCCCCCACTCAGGCCCCGCCGGCCTAACCGGGCCGGTGGCTTACGCGGATTAGGACTATCGCGGGAGCAGTCATGGAAGTGAAGGATTTTATTGAGGATGCCTTGGCCCAGGAAGACCGCCTGCTGCGGGAGGCGGTGGACGACCTGACGCCGGAGGAATTGGCCTGGCAGCCGGGGCCGGAGTCCAACCCCATCGGCTGGACGATTTGGCACACGCTGCGGGTGGAAGATATGTGGGTGCAGTTCTTCGCCCAGCGTCAAAAGGAGTTATGGGAACGGGACGGCTGGCACGAAAAGTTTAGCCTCCCCACCCGCGACAACGGTTTCAACCACACTCCCCAACAGGTAGCCGACTTCCCAACCCTCGACCTCAAAACCCTGCTTGATTACGGGGCGGCGGTGCGGGCCGCAACCTTGGAGTTCCTGCGCGGGCTGGACGATGATGGTCTGGCGGCTACGCCTTGGGCCGACCGCCCCGACATCTGGTGGCACAACCTGGCGATTGCGTCCATGTTCCGCCAGCTTATCGGCGAGTTCTACCAGCACCTGGGCCAGATTGCCTACCTGAAAGGACTGCAACGCGGCTTTGGAGGGTTGCCGCCGGACTTCGCCACCCCCAACCGTTAACCCATCCCGCCCAAGAGAGTGTGTCAACAATCCCCTCACCCTCCGACAGGACGATTGCAAAGTCGGTAGGAACAGTGTTGGGAGGTGTTTCAATAGTCCCTTCCCCCTTGACCGGGGAAGGTTAGGATGGGGGTGACCGCCACGGCAAGGAATTGTTCCCCATCCTGGACACCTCCCCATCGTTGGAACGTGGACTTTGCAATCCTCCAGCACCCTCCAAGAGGGAGGGTTGGTGTGGGGGTGGCGCTACCCGCCGGCCGCCCGATCAATGCCCTCTTCCAGAGCTACCCAGGGCAGCAGGGCGCACTTGATACGCACCGGGTACTGGCGCACCACCTGAAGGGCGGGCAAGTCCCCCATGTCTTCCAGAGCGTCGTCGTTAACGCTTTCCCCCTGCATCATGCGCCGGAATTGTCGGGAAAGCTCACTCAACTGGAGTAGCGTCTTTCCGGTCATGCACTCGGCCATCATAGAAGCCGAAGCCTGGATAATGGAACAGCCCTGGGAAACCGAACTGACGGCGGCAACCCGTCCTTGCGAGTCCAGCCGGACTTGCAGCGTAACCTCATCGCCGCAGAAGGGGTTGAACTCGTGGGACTCGAAATCGGGGACGGCCACGGGTTCCCGGTGGCGGGGTTGCCGGTAATGGGCCATGATGGCGTCGCCGTAAAGGCCGTCCAGGGGAATGTCGGGCAACTGGGCCATGTCGGAAGTCTCGGCGGGCGGTAATGGTGTCCGGGCCAGATTACCACAAAAGGCCGGGTTTAGGGCCAACGGCGACGGTCAAATCAGCGGCGCGAACTGACGAACAATATCTGACTTTCCCATTCGTCCTCCAGACCGTACAACACCATGTCTTCCAAAAACCCCAAGACCTGGGCCGGTGTATTTCCCTCGCCGATTAACACCAACCCCGGCATACCCCTGCCCTCGGCAACCCGGGATTCGGCCAAGGGCTTCATAGTGGATACGTCGTGGGTTATAACGACCCGGCCATTCACCGCAGCCCATTCCAGGATGTCGGAGTCGGCTGTCGCAACAAGGCCGGCGTCCTGGACACGAACAATATCAACAGTTGGCAAACGCGCTTCAAGAGCTTGAACCAAGTATCGTTCAATGTTTTCGTCGGCCAGGAAACTGGTCACTCCGGTAGCAAACCTTGGGCAACCCAGGCAGCTCGGGCGCGCTCGCGCAGGCGTTCCTGCCAATCCAGGGGAATCATGCCCTTGGCCACCAATTCACGGTTGTGTTCGGCGCTTCGCCGGTTGATTTCGTCCAGGTAGGCGTTGACCTCTTCCCGGTGACGCAGGCAATAGCCTATGACCGAATGCACGTCGGCCGGGTCAAGGTCGAATTCGCCAGCGATTTGGTCAGCAGTGCGGGACTGCAACAGGTAACACTCCATGATGAACATGAGCGTTATCCGGTGGCCGGTCAGCCTGACAATTCCGTCCTCGCCCAGCGTTAGGGGCAGCGGGTCAGGGGACAGGTCTAAGTATAAGTCCTCGTACATAATCCGCCCTCCTGCACCCCATCATACGCCGGGTAAAGGCTACTCGGTGGTTACGGCGTCGGCGCCGCCCTCCAGAGCCGAGTGGAGAGCGTGCCAGATGAGAATGGCGCACTTGATACGGGTGGGGTAGTCGGCCACCCCCGACAGCATTTCCAGATCGTCCAGGAAATCGTAGTCCACCTCCGCACCGGGCTGGGTCAGCATCCGGTGGAAGTGGTCAAAAAGCTGTTCGGCATCCTCCACCGTCATGCCCTTGACCCGCTGGGTCAGCATGGACGCCGACGCCTTGGATATGGCGCAGCCGGCCCCCTGAAACCCGGTGTCGCTGATAACCCCGTCGGCCAGCTTCAGGTACAAAGTGTAGTGGTCGCCGCAGAGGGGGTTGAACCCCTCGCAGTGGACGGTGGCATCCTCCAGCTTGCGGAAGTTGCGGGGCTTGCTGTTGTGTTCCAGCAGGATTTCCTGGTACAGGTCGCTGAGGTCTGACATTTTCGCGCAAAGCCTCTTGGTTGGCTGGGATTAACTGAACACTTCCAGCACCCGGTCTATGCCTTCCACCAGGCTGTCAATTTCGGCCTTGGTGTTGTAGAAGGCCAGCGAGGCCCGGGCGGTGGCCGGAATGCCGAAACGGTCCATAACAGGTTGGGCGCAGTGGTGGCCGGTGCGGATAGCGATACCCTGGGAATCCAGGATGGTGCCAATGTCGTGGGGATGGATGTCGCCCAAAGTGAAGGACAGTATGCCGCCCTTCTCTTTGGCGGTGCCGATGATTTTCAAGCCCTCAATGCGGGATAGCGCGTCGGAGCCGTAGTCCAGCAGTTCCTTTTCGTAGGCGTTAATCCGGCCCATGCCCAGGGCGTCAATGTAGTCAATGGCGGCCCCCAGTCCGACGCTGCCGGCGATGTTGGGCGTGCCAGCCTCAAACTTGTGGGGCAGGACATTGTAAAGGGTTTCCTCAAAAGTCACGGAGCGAATCATCTCGCCGCCGGTCTGGTACGGCGGCATGGCCTCCAGCAGTTCGGCCCGGCCATAAAGGACGCCGATTCCGGTAGGGCCGAAGAGCTTATGACCGGAAAAAACGAAGAAATCGCAGCCCATTTCCTGCACGTCAATGGTCATGTGGGGAACGGATTGGGCGCCGTCCACCAGCACCGGAACGCCCCGCTCGTGGGCCATTTGTATGACGGTAGGCATGGGGTTGATAGTGCCCAGGGCGTTGGACTGGTGAACAATGGACACCAGCTTGGTGCGGGCGCTTAACAGACTCTCATACTGGTCAACCAGCAGTTCCCCGGCGTCGTTGATGGGGATTACCTTGAGGTTGGCGCCCTTTTCCCGGCATAAAACCTGCCAGGGAACGATGTTGGAGTGATGCTCCATCGCGGAGATAATCACTTCATCGCCGGGGCCGACGTTGGCCCGGCCAAAGGTCTGCGCTACCAGGTTGATGCCCTCGGTCGTCCCGCGGACGTAAACCAGCTCGTGGTCTTCGGCGGCGTTGATGAACCGGCGCACCTTGCTGCGGGCAGCCTCGTAATCGTCGGTGGCCCGCTGGCTCAGGGTATGGACGCCCCGGTGGACGTTGGCGTTCTCGGTGGTGTAGTAGTTAACCAGAGCGTCAATCACCAACTGGGGTTTCTGGCTGGTGGCGGCGTTGTCCAAGTAAACCAGGGGCCGCCCGTTGACCTCTTGGTGCAGGACCGGAAAGTCCCGGCGAATCTCATCTACGTCGAAAAGGCGGGATTCGGAGGCCATTATGTCCTCCCCATCGGCAGCGTGGCGTCGGGAATGGCCTCCATGAAACGGGCGTCCAGATAGTCCCGTAGCGGTTCCAGTTCCACGGTGTCAATGATTTCGCTGGCGAAAGCGTGAATCAGCAGTTGGCTGGCGGTGGCAACGTCCAAACCCCGGCTCCGCATATAAAAAAGCGTGTCGGCGTCAATATGGCCGGCGGTGGCCCCGTGGCCGCATTTCACGTCGTCGGCGTAGATGAGCAGGCTGGGCTTGCTGTCAACCTCGGCCTCCGGGGACAGCAACAAGTTCTTGTCCGTCTGCTGGGCGTCGGTTTTCTGGGCCTCTTTCCGCACCGTCACGTTGCCGCCGAACACGGCCCGCGACTTGCCGTCCAGGATTCCCTTGTAAAGCAGTCGGCTGGTGCAATGGGGCTGGGCGTGGTCAATGTTGATGAAGTTGTCCATGTGCTGGGAGCCGGTGGTGAAATACAGGCCGTTGAGGGTGCAATTGGCGCCGGGGCCGTCCAGCAGCGCCTGGAAGTCGTTGCGGCCCAGGGCGGCGCCCTTGGCGAAAGACGCCGAGGCAAAGGAACTGTCGGTAGCCTGATAAACCCGGCTGACCCCTACGTGGTAGGCGTCCAGGCTTTCCAGCAGCAGGCGGTTATGGGTGACGTTGGCCCCGTCGCCGACGGCTATTTCCGTGACGGCGTTGGTCAGGAAACGCTCATCGGTAAGGCTGATGTACGTCTCCACCAGGGAAACTTCGCAGTCGGCCTCGGCCACCACCAGGGTACGGGGATACGTGACCCGGGGCTGCCGCCGGCCCGTCGTTACAAATACCAACTGCACCGGGCGGGGCGCGGCGAAACTTCGGGGGATATGCACCAATGCCCCGTCGCGCAAAAAGGCGGTGTTCAGGGCAACGAAACCGTCGTCATCAAAAGACGCCTGGCGGGATAGATGCTCTTCCAGCAGGGATTGGCGGTTGTCCAGCGCGCCCGCCAGACTGCCGGCGTACCATCCATCATCAACCGGAGAGGACAGCGCCGGCGAAAACCCGCCGTCAACAAAGACCAGGTTGACCCAATCCGGCGGCAAGGCAACGGCGCCAGCCACGGCGTCCCGGCCGGCGCCGGTTTCCGGTTCCAGGTCCGGCGCGTGGCCGAAGGCGACGTTAGCCAGCGGACGGGCGTCGGTATATTTCCACTTTTCGTTGCCGCGGCGGGCGATGGGCAGGCCCAATTCCTGAAACCTGCCCCAAGCGTGAAGACGCAGGTTTGTCAGCCAAGCCGGGCCAACATCCTCGGCGGTCAGCGCCTCGAAGTCGGAGGCATATTGGGGGTAGCGGTTAAGGGTGGTTGTTGTCATGGTTACTGGCTAACCTACTCCTTCCCGCACCCAGTCATAACCCTTTTCCTCCAGTTCGTGGGCTAGTTCCGGGCCGCCGGAGCGGACGATGCGCCCATCCACCAGCACGTGAACGAAGTCGGGGGTGATATAGTTCAAGATGCGCTGGTAGTGCGTGACCAGGACAATGGCGTTGTCCAAGCGGCGCAGCTTGTTAACGCCGTCGGACACGATGCGCAGGGCGTCAATGTCCAGGCCGGAGTCGGTTTCGTCCAGCAGGGCCAGCGTCGGGTCAAGCATGGCCATCTGAAGGATTTCGTTGCGCTTTTTCTCGCCGCCGGAAAAGCCTTCGTTGACGGCGCGGCGGGTCAATTCCGGGTCAATCTCTACCATCTGCACCTTTTCCCGCAGCATCCGGTCAAACTCCCGAGCGCTCATTTCCTCTTCGCCCCGGGCGGTGCGGCGGGCATCCACGGCGGCTTTCAGGAACTGCCAGGCGCGGACGCCGGGAAGTTCCACCGGGTACTGGAAGGCGAGGAAGACGCCGGCTCTGGCCCTGTCTTCGGGTTCCATTTCCAGCAGGTTTTCCCCCTGGTAACTTACCTCCCCGGCGGTGATGGTGTATTCGGGGCGACCGGCCAGGGAATTAGCTAAGGTGCTTTTGCCGGAGCCGTTAGGCCCCATGATGGCGTGGACTTCCCCGGCGTTAACGGAAAGGTCAACGCCCCGCAAAATTTCCTGGTCCTCCACCGAAACGCGGAGGTTGTTGACGGTAAGAATCGGGTTTTGATTGGTCTGTTCTGTCACTGTCTTGCAATTGCCCGTTGGTGAAATTCTGGCTTTCCGGTTGTTCGGTCTCTTGAGCTGCTACGGAGTTGGTCTAACGCTGTTGAGCTTGCTGGTTAGAGCGTACCCCGGTGGTTCATCATGGATTTGGCGAATCACCGTTTTCACTACCCGGAGGCGGTATGCTGGGGGGCCGACCAGCCTCCAAATCCGGCTGGACGGATTCGAGCCACGCCCGCCATTTTTGTCGTTCCTCTGCCCGCGCCTGCTGCGCTATTTCCGTGGCCTGCTTGGCGGCCTCTTCCGCCTCCCGCATTTTCCGCCGTTGATTTTCTGCCCAGGTGAACACCATTATTATCACCTCTACCGTGAGGACTATACCCAGGACGGAAGCGCCAAAGGCGCTGAATCCGTTTCCCCCAAGGCCGCCCTTCCATACGTCCAGCCACCAGACTTGTTGCGGCCTGGTAATCCCTTCTATGTATATGCCCGCGGCGAAGTATATCCACCATACCGCGCAAAGGGCTGCAATTAGGGGACGGGGCACCGGCGGCAGGCTCATCACCCAACGCAGCGTATCCGACCGTGCCTCTTCGCGTTCGTTCAATTGCCAGCTGTCGCAGGGCTATATGCGGCGACCTCGGAGTGATTCCTAACCGGCCATCCTTCCCGTCCTTGGTTGGGCGGCTTACCCCACCGTTCCTTCCAGGCTGACCTTCATCAGTTGCGACGCCTCCATCGCGAACTCGAAGGGCAGTTCCTGGAATATGCCCCGGCAAAAGCCGTTGATAATCATATAGTGGGCGTCGTCCAGCCCGATGCCCCGCTGCTGGCAGTAGAAAAGCTGGTCGTCGCTCACCTTGGACGTGGTGGCCTCGTGTTCCATCTGGGCGGTGGGGTTGCGGACTTCGATGTAGGGGACGGTGTGCGCGCCGCACTGGTCGCCCACCAGCAGCGAATCGCACTGGGTAAAGTTCTTGGCCCCGTCGGCCGAGGGGTTGATTTTCACCAGGCCCCGGTAAGTGTTTTCGCCGTGGCCGGCCGAAATTCCCTTGGCGACGATAGTGCTCTTGGTGTTCTTGCCAATGTGAATCATCTTGGTGCCGGTGTCGGCCTGCTGGTAGTTGTTGACCAGGGCCACCGAGTAGAACTCGCCAACGGAATTGTCGCCCTGGAGGATGACGCTGGGGTACTTCCAGGTGATGGCCGACCCGGTTTCCACCTGCGTCCAGGAAATCTTGGAGTCATTCCCGAGGCACTTGCCCCGCTTGGTCACAAAGTTGTAAACGCCGCCCTTGCCTTCCTTGTCGCCGGGGAACCAGTTCTGTAGGGTCGAATACTTAATCTCGGCGTTGTCCAGGGTCACCAGTTCCACCACCGCGGCGTGCAGCTGGCTGGTCTTGCGCATGGGTGCTGTGCAACCCTCCAGGTAGCTGACGTAAGCCCCTTCTTCGGCAACGATGAGAGTGCGCTCGAACTGGCCCGACTCTTCGGCGTTGATGCGGAAGTAGGTCATCAACTCGATGGGACAGCGGACTCCCTTGGGTATATAGGCGAAGGAACCGTCGCTGAACACCGCCGAGTTAAGGCTGGCGTAGAAGTTGTCGGTGTAAGGCACCACCGAACCCAGGTACTTCTGCACCAGGTCCGGGTGGTTCTGAATGGCCTCGCTTATGGGACAAAAGATGATGCCGGCCTTTTCCAGCATATCCTGGTACGTGGTGGCAACGGAAACGCTGTCCAAAACCGCGTCCACCGCCACCCCGGTCATGCGCTTTTGCTCTTCCAGCGGAATCCCCAGCTTGTTGAAGGCTTCCAGCAACTCCGGGTCAACTTCGTCCAGGCTCTTGGGGCCGTCGGCGGTGGAGGCCGGCGCGGCGTAATAGTGAATGTCCTGGAAGTCTATCGGCGGGTGCTGGATGTGCGCCCAGGTGGGTTCCTGGTAGTTCTGCCGCAGCCAATGGCGGTAGGCTTTCAGCCGCCATTCCAGCATCCATTCCGGTTCGTTTTTCTTGGCGGAAATCAGCCGCACGATGTCTTCGTTAAGACCCTTGGGAGCGGCGTCCTCTTCAATGTCAATGGTGAAGCCCCACTTGTAGTCCGATTGCAGGTCTTCGGAAGTCGAGTTGCGGGAGATGACCCTCTGGGTGGTCATAAATTCCCCTCCGTCAAATTGTGGGCCGCCAGCGAGGATTAAGCGGGACAAGAATAGATATTAAAGAAGGGCCGGCCCAAAGTCAACATTGTTGACCAAAAAGGTCAACAATTACGCCAACACTGTGGTTCGGGGGTGTCTAAGATATAGAAGGGGCTGAAGAGTTGCAGGTAAGTCGCGCCTTGTTCCAGAACAGACGCACGTGTTCAAGAAAGGTTTTGTTCTCGGGTGTGGACTGCCTCGCGGAATTTTTGCCTGACCAACCTTTTTTCATAATCTTCTAAATCTCTACCGAGGTGCCTACGGCTCGCTGTTAGCAGTCTTCGGTCATAATGCTGTGGGATGAAGTTGGGCGTTGCGGCCAATTCACGCGCAATGTTGGCAAGGTCGTTTTCTTCTATCGAATTGACAACTGCCGTGACGGCATCGTCAAAGACCGTGTCGTCTCTTTCACCCACTCCATCTTGGCTTGTTAACGCCAATGGGTCTTCAGTAACCCCGGGCATTGCCGTTAAGATTTCTGCCACCTCCTCTTTACCCCACTCCGTAACAGTATCGGCTTCCTCTCTCAGGAGATTGGACTGGTTCCCTCTGCTCGGCGCGATACCAATCAGATGGACCCTGACACCGAAATTTTGAGCAATTTGCACACCGATTCTGAGATCTTCGTCCCCTGACAATAGTACTGCGTCCGAAATCGCATGGTTCCGGGCTAGTTCGATAAGGTCGGTCACGATAAGTGAGTCAACCCCTTTTTGGCGCCCTGCCGTAACCGTGCCAAGTCTCAACTTTACGTCGTCAGATTTGGCGAGTATCTCCTGTTCCGAAGAGCGGCGTCCGTACATCAAACCGTCATACCAATAAATCCGAAGGAGTTGGGCACCACCCGACAACGAGCTTGAAGAAGTTTTGAGCTTGATAATGGATTCTTGGGTCTTCAGCCATATATCACCCCTGTTCATCTGGCTACCTGTCAGACTAATAGCCCCTGCTACATATAGGTATCCAGCATCGACGAAGGCGGCAACACGCATCCTAATCGCTCCGTGCCAAAAATAAAGGGCCTCCGCAGAAGCCCTGATCGTAGCCCGACTATCCAACCCTAATAATATCCGGGACAGTCCGGGTACGTTCAATATATGCTATGTCCGATTGATTGTCAACGGGTTGTTAGGACGGAAACAGCTTGGCTTGTAAACCGCCCCCCGCCCCTAATCCCCCTGCGCCGGGCTGCCTTGCGCCGGCAGCCGCACGTCGTCGGGCAGCTTTTCCTCCCAGTCGGGGATTTGCTGGCGCGAGGTGGCGGGCAGGAACAGGATGGACAACACCCCCATTGCGCTCAGGAGCAGCGACAATGCCATGGTGGCCGTGAAGCTGTCGGTCAAGTCCCGCAGCAGACCGCCCAGCGCGGCCCCCGACGCCATCCCCAGACCGGCCCCCATCATCTGCCAGCCGTAGGTGGTTCCCATCGGCGCGTTGGCGTAATACTGCCGGTTGATGATGGGGAAAGCCGTCATTTCCCCGCCGAATCCGATTCCGAAAAGCACTGCGAAGAGGTAGAACATCCAGGCGTCGTGGGCGAAGAACAGTATCGCCACCGGGGCCACTTGCAGGAAGAAGCACACCGCCATGACCCACTTGCTGCCCAGCAAGTCGGCGGCGATGGGAACGGCGAAACGGGTCAAGGTGCTGGCTACCGACAGGACGACAAAGGTTCCGGCAGCCAACCCCGGAGACACCCCCCGGTCTTCGGCCATAGCCACCAGGAATACCAGGACGATGGCGTGTCCGGCGCAGCCCCAGTAGTGAATCCCGATAAGGTTCCAGAAGGCGGTAGTCCGTTGGGCCTGCCGCAGGAAGACCCGCGTCCTGGTCTTGGCGACTTCGCCGGTCTGGACTCGCCGCACCGGCTCATCGTCCGCCGCGCCCAGGGGCCGCAGCCCGATTTCCCCCGGTTCGTTGTGGAACAGGCGGACCAGGGCGACAATCATCAGCCCGGCGACAATGCCGGGGAGCCAGAAGGCTGCCCGCAGGCCGTTTTCTTCTCCGCCGATGCCCGGCAGCCAGGAAACCGGCTGCCAATCGCTGTCTCCGCTGCCGAATATCCCGACGACAAGCAGTATCAGGGGAACCGTGACCACCGGCCCCAACCCTTGCGACGCTTGCAGCACTCCCATGCCCACCCCCAGGTGGCGCCGGAACCACAGGGTTACGGCGGCGGTCAGGGGAACCTGGAAGATGCCCATTGACATACTTAGGATGACGCCGAAGAAGATGTAGAACTGCCAGAGGTTCTGCACCATTCCGGTCAGCACCATGCCGGCCGTAAACAGCCCGGCGCCCACCAGCATGGTGAACCGGACGCCGTAACGGTCTCCCATCCATCCGGCGGCCGGGCCGAACATCCCCGATACGACCCATTGCAGGGCGAAGGCGCCCCCCACTGCGCCGTAGCTCCACCCGAAGGTCTCCACCAGGCGGGGAATCAGCACGCTTTGGGAGGAACGGAAGGCGGACGTACTGAGGCGCATGACGGTAGCCACCGCCACGATTACCCAAGCGTAGTGGACGTTGTGGCCGCCCACGGACAGGGCGCTGGGCCTCAAGTTAAAGCTGGACATATCGGGCCTGGCCCCCCCTCTCAACGGCGCCGCGGTCATCCCAACTATCCTGATGCTATCGCGCCCATCTGTCAAGAAGCGGCAGTGCCCGGCCGCCCGTCGTCGCCATCAACCGGCTCGGGGTGGATTGGAAAGATGCAGCGTCGTTTACCCCGGCGGGGCAAGTTACACTATGCGGAGGGTGTAGTGGAAAATCTCGGATACGAACCCTTCCCAAGCCTCATCGTTATTCAGGATGTCATACAGCAGGAAATCTCCGGCTATGTTGATGTCGCCCAGCCTTCTTCTCATTTCCGGCGTCACCACGCCGAGGACTGCGAAGTTGCGCGCCTGCGTTGGGGTTTCGGCAAAACTCTTTTCGATGGCCCCTAACCGTTCAAGGGCGCCCGCCGGGTCAGTGCCGCTTTTTATCTCCACAGTGCTTATAATCTGCCACTCGCCGGTTTCGTCTAGTCTCTCAAAGCTGATGTCCGGTTCAGACCCATAGACCATTCTCAGGTTGCCGTCATCTCCGATCAGTGTCGTCGTTTCATCAATCTCAACGGTGGGGATGCCTTCGTTGGCCGCTAGCCAAGCCTTGATGCGGTCTTTAACCGCCGCCTCCCCTTCCTGGCCCACGATGTTGCGCAACGCCCCGTCTTGCGTGATTCCGATGGTAGCCAAAATGTTCCTGTACCCGTTTTCGAGAGTCCAACCGTCCGTTCCGGTGATGATTACCGAGACAATCGCGTTGTAAGTCCGGGCCACGTTAAGGCATCTCGCCATGTTGGGCGGGCGTCGCAATGCGCCGGATTCCCAGGTGGCAACCTGCCCTGCCATAGATTGCACCCGTTTGAGGGACAACGTAGCGATTCCCCGGTAGTGCAGCGATGTTTGGGGGTGAGCTAGCAGCAGGTCTGGGTGGGCGAACACCATTTTGGGGTCAATCTGCTGCTCAACGATATATTCCCAAGCCTCCGGCGAAATGGCCAGGTCTTCCAGCCGTTCCTGGTAATCCAACGGCTCAGTGAATTGCTGGATTGTCTCCCTAACTCCCAGGTCGGAACGCCCGCGTATGTGTTGAGAGATAATCAGTGCCCGTTGCCGCGCTTCTTCCAGCCTGTTAACCATCGCGTTTCTTCCAGTGATAGACGCATTTCCTTAATTCTTGCCTCCCGAACCGCCCCATCTGCTGGCTGGAATTGCCTTTCCCCCGGTGGAGCGTCCTGATGGATTCGCACGAAAACCCCACCTGTTCGGCAAAGTCGGAAAGAATCAGGTCCACCGGAATTTCCTGCCCGTGGTAACGAACATTGTCGTTGACCATGAACACATCGCCGCCCGGCCTTACCAGCCGGGCCAGTTCACTTACCACTAGGGCCATTTCCACAAAGTAGTTTTCCACCAGGGAAATTACATTGCGGTTGCTGAGGTTTTCCGCGTCCCGTTTTAGGAAGTCCAAAGCCTCCTGCAAAGCCGATTGGCCATCGGACAAATCGAAAGACCGGGTTAGCAGAGTAGAATCGCCGTACTCTTGACGCAACATTTGCCGCTTGGACTTGTTCTCCACCGTGGCGGACAGCAACGCCTGGCGCAACTCCTTCACCCCATCGTCACCATAACCGGCGTAGGCCAATTCCAAGGCGTAGATACGAGTATAATCGTAACGATTGGCGTAGGGCGGGGATGTAACCACGGCGTCAAAACTCTCGCCGGGCAGTCGAGCAAGTTCGGTTAGGCTTGACCCGTCCACAAACTCGGGATTGGAACCGCCGTAGCGTTGTTTGACAGCCGGTATGTCGTCGGCTATCTGTCCCAGGCGTTTTTGCAGGGCCTCCGAAAGTGTAGGGACATAAGATTTATGCAACTTCCGGCTGACGTTGCGGCCCGATTGGGGGTCCCAGCGCAGGAATTGACCGTCCTTGCGGGTGTAGCTGACCTCTTCCAGCACGCTGACGCACGCCAGAGTCAAGAGGGTATGTAGCGATGGGTTGTCAATAGAGGCCACGAACTGCCGGGCCTTGGCTAAGTCCTTTTCGGTTTGTTGGGGGAAGGCGTTTGCAGTGATGGGGATGTGGGGGAACAAAAAGGCATCGTCATACTTGTCGCGCGATAAGGCGTTAACCAAACCGTTGGCGCCCATAAGGAAATCTTCGTAAGTCACTCCGTTGGCGGCGGCTGCAATTCCCCGGGCTGACAGGTTTCCGATGGGCATAATCTCAATTCCGGTTCCCCGCATCCCCATGCTGGCGGCGGTCAGGATGGTGGCGCCGGAACCGGAAAAGGGGTCAAGCACCGACTCCGCCCCGGTGTCGGCCAAGAGCCCCCGCACAAGCTGGGCCGAAAACCCCTCTTTATATTTCATCCAGCGCAAACCGGGGACATCCTTGTTGCCCTGAAACGAAACCAACTTGCGGCTCAGGTTGCCATCGGCGAATATGCGGGAGGCGAAGCGGTCAAACAGTTCCCGCCGCGCGTCCAGGGGTTTATCAGCGGGTGATGCGGTTAAAGTCGGGTTCATGGGCCTCCAATTCTTGACCGGGCCACCATAGCATAAGGGTTTGGCATGGGGCAAAGCGTTTCCGTCACCCAAAATTGGCCGGGTGGTGGGTTGTCCCCGCCCGGTATATGATAGTAACGAGTCCTTAACCGGGGAATGAATCCCCTTGCCTAACCGGGCTTTGTGATGAACGCAAGTACCGAAACCGAAAGTCGCATTACCCTGAACATCAGCGGGATGACCTGCGCCGCCTGCGTCCATCACGTCGAAACCGCCTTGGCCTCCGTCCCCGGCGTTTCCGGCGTGACCGTCAACCTGGCCACCCGGCGCGCCTCCCTCGATTACTCCGCCGGCGCATCAGACCTGACAGCCCTGAAAGACGCTATTGAGGACGCCGGTTACCGCTTGGACGGCCCGGCGGACGCCGCCACCGACGCCGACGACCTGGAACGCTGGTCCGGCGCGCGAGAGTCGGCGGAACTGCGCCGGCGGTTCCTGTTGGCCGCTCCCGCCGCAGCGTTGTTGATGCTGGGGACGATGCACTGGCTCCCTTGGGTTGCGCCGCTGATGTCCCTGGCCTGGTATCCCTTCCTCCTTTGGGCAGCCGCCACCGTAGTCCAGTTCTGGGCCGGCTGGCCTTTCTACACCGCCGGAATCGCCCCCTTGCGCCGTGGCATCGCCAATATGCACACCCTCATCGCCCTGGGAACGTCGGTGGCCTACGGGTACAGCGCGCTGGTGGTTGTCGCCCGGGTCGTCGCGTCCGATTCCCTGGCCAACGTCGGCATCGCCCCCACCCTGTACTTCGACACCGCCGCTGTCATTATCGCCCTGGTCTTGCTGGGCCGTTGGCTGGAGGCCCGGGCCCGGGGTCGCACCTCCGAGGCCATTCGCCGGTTGATGGAATTGCGTCCCGACACCGCCCGCGTGTTGCGGGAGGACGGAGAGGTTGACCTGCCCGTCGAGCAAGTGACTCCCGGCAACCTGTTGGTGGTGCGGCCCGGCGAAAGAATCCCGGTGGACGGCGAAGTTACCGCGGGCGTTTCTTCGGTGGACGAGTCCATGCTCACCGGGGAGAGTATGCCGGTGGAAAAACGGCCCGGCGCGCCGGTGTACGGGGCCACTCTCAACGGAGCCGGTGCCTTTACCTTCCGCGCCACCCAGGTGGGGCCGGACACGGTATTGGCCCGGATTATCCGGCTGGTGGAAGACGCCCAGGGTTCCAAAGCCCCCATTCAACGGCTGGCCGACCGCGTATCGGCCTGGTTCGTGCCGACCATCATCGTCATTGCGCTCGCTGCCTTCCTGTTCTGGTGGACGCTGGGGCCGCCGCCGGCCTTGACCGTTGCGGCGCTGGTTGCGGTGACGGTGCTAATCATCGCCTGCCCCTGCGCCTTGGGCTTGGCGACCCCCACTGCCATCATCGTCGGAGCCGGCAAGGGCGCCGAGCTTGGCGCGCTCATCCGCAGCGCGCTGGCCCTGGAAATCGCCCACCGGGTGGACACCGTGGCCGTGGACAAGACCGGCACCTTGACCGAGGGCCGCCCCAGAGTTACCGACGTTTTCTCCCCCGGCATGGCGGAAAACGAATTGTTGTCCCTGGCCGCCGCCGGGGAGAAAAATTCCGAGCATCCCGTCGGCCAAGCGATTGTTGCAGAGGCGGCCGGCCGGGGAATTTCCCTTCCCGTTGCCACCGACTTCCAGGCAATGCCCGGCTTGGGAGTCCAGGCCACCGTCAACGGGCGTCAAATCCTGCTGGGCAACGCCGCCTTTATGCTGGCGCAAGGGGTGGAATTGGGCGACTTGGCCGGCCGGGGCAAGCAATGGGCGGCCCAGGGCAAGACCCCGGTTTTCGCGGCGATTGACGGCGCGCCGGCGGGGGTCATCGCCGTAGCCGACACCCTCAAGCCCTCGGCCAAAGCCGCCGTGTCGGGATTACAAGAGTTGGGGCTGGACGTGGTGATGCTGACCGGAGACACCGCCGCCACCGCCGGATACATCGCCGGGGAATTGGGTATTGAGCGAGTGGAATCCCAAGTCTTGCCCCAGGACAAGGCCGCGGCGGTGCGACGCCTCCAGGCGGAGGGCAAGGTAGTGGCAATGGTGGGTGACGGCATCAACGACGCCCCGGCCCTCGCCCAAGCCGACGTGGGCATTGCGATGGGCGGCGGCGCCGACGTGGCCATGGAATCGGCGGACATTACCCTGATGCGGGGAGACTTGACCGGGGTGGTGACTGCCCTGCGCCTCAGCCGGCGCACCATCCGTACCATCCGCCAGAACCTTTTCTGGGCCTTCTTCTACAACCTGCTGCTGGTGCCGGTGGCGGCCGGCGCCCTTTACCCCCTGTTCAACCTGCTGGGCGGCGTACCGGGCGGCCTCGAATTCTTCTTCGGGGAGCGTGGGTTCCTCAACCCGGCCCTGGCGGCGGCGGCAATGGCCTTCAGTTCCGTCACCGTAGTAACCAACTCCCTGCGCCTGAAACGGGCGCGCGTCTAGCCAGAAATCTCTATCCCTCCCGATGGGACACAGGACGATTGCACAGTAGGGGCGCACGGCCGTGCGCCCCTACCCGGGAAGGCCAGGACGTTAACCCTGCGAGGTGGTCGAATAATCGTCATTCCCGCACCCCAACGTCATTCCCGCGAAAGCGGCAATCCACATCCCCCTCCAATACAACCGTCACCCCGGCGGAAACCCGTCATTTCCCGATTGAAAATCCTTCAACCAACGTAGGCATTGGCCCGCAAAATGTCTTGACGTCGGCGAAAAACCAAAATCCTTCCGCCTTCGGCCCGAAAATTGTTGCAGTCCGGCCCCGAAAGTGGAATCATACGGGGGTTGTCCCCGGCGAAATCCTCTTTACGTTGGGGAACGTGCCGGGAAAGGTTGCCGCCCAAGATGCTGTCCAGAATCCTCTATCCCCCGGTGTCCTTCGATTCCTACGTCCCCCTGCTGCCCGCAGAACTGGTTGACCGTTTGACCGGCCTGGCCCGGCAGTTCCAAAACCTCCGTTTCGTCCACCTCAACAGCACCCTGGCCGGGGGCGGGGTTGCCGAAATCCTTCAATCCCTCGTTCCCATGATGAACGCCCTCGGCGTCACCACCGAGCGGCTGGTCATCAACCCGCCGGCCCAGTTTTTCAACGTGACCAAGAAACTCCACAACCTGCTCCAGGGGGCCGACGGCGCTTTGGAACCCGAAGAGTTGGAGCTTTACCTCCAAACCGTTCGGGATGTTTCCGGGTACATCGGCCAGCGCGGCCTGGAATCCGCCGTCTGGTTCTGCCACGACCCCCAGGTCTTGCCCCTGGCCCAAATGCTGCCCCAGCGCGGCGACGAAGTCCGTATCTGGGTCTGCCACATAGACCTGACCGCCCCCAATCCCGGCGTTCTGGACCAGTTGCGGCCCTTGACTTCGGCCTATGACGGGCTGATTTTTTCGCTGGATTCCTACGCGCCGGCCGGGTTGGATTCGGATTTGCCGGTTTACATATCGCCGCCGGCCATTGACCCACTTACCGCCAAAAACCGGGCCATGTCCCCGGGAGAAGCGGCGGAAATCGTTGCGGCTATGGGAATCTCCCCCGACCGCCCGCTGGTCACCCAGGTTTCCCGGTTCGACTACTGGAAAGACCCCTGGGGAGTGATTGACGCCTACCGCATGGCCCGGGAGTCCGTGCCCGGTCTGCAACTGGCGCTGCTGGGGTTGAGCCAGGCCACCGACGACCCGGAAGCCCTGCAAGTATTGAACGACGTTGCCCGCCACTCGGCCGGCGACCCGGACATTCACCTTTACTTTGACCCCGCCGGGCTGCCCGACTCCATTGACCGCATCGTCAACGCTTTCCAGGTGGCGTCGGCGGTGGTGATGCAAAAGTCCACCCGCGAAGGCTTTGGCCTTACCGTCGCCGAGGCCATGTGGAAGGGCCGGCCCCTGATTGGTGGAGACGTAGGCGGTATCCGAATCCAGGTGGAAGACGGTTCCTCCGGCTACCTGGTATCGTCGCCCCAGGAATGTGCCCGGCGGATGGTGGATTTGCTGCTGGACCCGGCCCTGCGGGAGACAATAGGAACCGCCGCCAAAGAAAGCGTGCGCCGGCAATTCCTCTTGCCCCGGCTGGCCCTGGACTACTTGGAAGCGGCGGCTGACCTGGTTCCCCCGGCTCGTTTGAGTGACGGCCCCTTGCCGGTCAACGGTTTCGCCGACCTGGAGCAACTGCGGATTGAACTGCCACTGCCCGCCCCCAACCCCACCGGCAGCCGATAAAAGTTGCCGCCGCGCCCGCCCCAGCGCAATCGCAAATCAGCCGTCCAACCACCGCATTCCCGCTTTGGGTGAAAAATCATTCCCGAGAAACCTGTCCTAAGCGTAGCCGAAGGAGCAGGAATCCGGAACCCCCCTAATCCAGGAGCAGAGCCGGCGGTGCGATGGACATTCCTGTCCGTCGTCCCTCCCACTCCTCCGCGCCCTCCGTGTTTCCGTGTGAAAACCCCCCACCCCCACCGTCATTCCCGCGAAAGCGGGAATCCACATCCTCGCCTTTGTCATCCTTACCCCACGAAACCAACCCCCACCCCCAACCCGTCATTCCGGCGAAAGCCGGAATCCAGAAACCCCAATCCCCAACCAATCTTGCCATCCCCCAACCGTTCCTGAACCGTAGGGGCGCACGGCCGTGCGCCCCTACCAACCTTCACCACCAACCCGGTTGCCGG
This sequence comes from Dehalococcoidia bacterium, assembly GCA_963665735.1. Lineage (GTDB taxonomy): Bacteria > Chloroflexota > Dehalococcoidia > Lucifugimonadales > UBA3495 > CATOSK01. The sequence continues at coordinate 3,752,940 of OY762444.1, forward strand.
AAACAACCCCCCCACGCCCCAACCGTCATTCCCGCGAAGGCCGGAATCCAGAAATCCTAACCCCCTACCAACCTTACCCTCACGAAACCAACCCCCACCCCAACGCCGTCATTCCCGTCCCCCAACCGTCATTCCCGCGAAACCTGTCCTGAGCGTAGCCGAAGGAGCGGGAATCCACATCCTTGCCTTTACCAACCTTACCCCCACGAAACCAACCCACACCCCCAAACCGTCATTCCGGCGAAAGCCGGAATCCAGAAATCCTACTCCCCAAACCAGTCTTGCGCCCATTGGACACGCCCTCTTGACAATCACCGTACATACGTTCTATGATGACTCCATCGGCAACATCCCAGGAACCCCCATTCCCAACCATCGGAGGAACCGCCTATGCAGCAGCCCGCCCCGCCGTTTGCGTCGAGAGTCCCTCCCGGATAACCATGGCTCTTATCCGATGCGAGGTCTAACGACTCCGCTGCGGCAACCGCCCCCACCGACGGGCGTCGGCCCTTCTCCCTCGGGAGAACCCGGCTGGCAAAGTCGGTCCGGCCCCCGGACGACGGGCGACCGCGCCCCTCTGGGATGACGCGGCAGTAGTCGGCCCGTGCCCTTAGCCGACGGGTGGCTGCTCCCCTGCGGGGTGGTAGCGGCGGTAGTCGGCCATCCCCCGCCGGCGGGCGCAACGTCCCCCTTGCAGGGACGGAGCAAAGCCGGAACGCCCGGCCGGGCAACCCTGAAATCCCAAACCCAACGCCGGAGGCCCAAGACAACCGAAAAACTCCCGCCCCCTACCAGGGGGAAGGCCGGGGAGGGGGTCACACCCAACCAAAATGCAACACAATGCCACGAAATGCCACAGAAAATAAAAACCCCCCAGCCAACCGGGGAGCCTGACCCCAACCCAAATGTCCCACAATGTCCCCAAATATCCCGCAAAACAAAAACATCCAATCCCAAAGGAGCCAACAACCATGACCATCAGTTCCCTGCAAGCCCGCATCCGCGCCCTCCGCCGCAAACTCATCGTCCCCTTGACCCAACTCAGGGTCAGCAAATTGGCCGACGAATGGGTCGAAGACTGGCAAACCGCCCAGGCCGAAGACCAGCCCTTGCCCAAACCCATCACCTTCCTCAACAAGGTAGCCAAAGCCGGACTCTGGTATCTGGGATGTTCCAACGCCCTGTCCTACCTGGAGCGTTGCGCCCGCGACAAACGGGAACCCGACCCCGCCCAAATCTTCCAGCGCGTCTTCCTCAAACCCCTAAAAGCCTGACCCGACCATCCTGACCGACCGGATTCTACCGTCATTCCGGCGAAGGCCGGAATCCAGAAGTCCTTGCCTCTACCAACCTTCCCCTGAGCGCAGCCGAAGGGGAAGACGAAAAACCCCCGCCCCCTACCAGGGGGAGGGCTGGGGAGGGGGTGAAACCCAACCAAAATGCAACACAATGCCACAGAATGCCACAGAAAATAAAAACCCCCGTCCCCTACCCGGGGGAGGGCCGGGGAGGGGGTGAACCCCCAGCCCAAAACCGCGTCCGCAAAGCCATCCAGTCCTTTTCGCCCGGTCCCTCTACCAAGGGGAACGGGACAGCGTCCCAGCCCCCGCCCCGGTTTCTGGTAAACTTGGGCCAAATTCGCGGGGAACCGGATTCCCCCAGGGGCGCGACGCCCCATTGAGGAGGCCCGATGGCTACGCAGACGCAGGAAATCCGCAATATGCGGCTCATCTCCCACCACGACCTTAACGGGTTCGGCAACATCGGCGAGGGCGTTCACATCCACCAAACCCGCGACGGGCGGCGCATCCTCTACCTGGCCCACGAAAGCGCCCCCAAGGATGTGACCGGCGTGGACGTTACCGACATCGCCAACCCCCGGGTCATGGTGCAAACCGAGTTGGAATACCCCCACCTGCGCTCCAACTCCCTGTCCATCGTGGACGACATCATGCTGGTGGCCTACCAGTCCCTGGAACCGGGCCAGCCGGGGACGGGCATGGGCGTTTACGACATCAGCAACGTCGAAGAGCCGCGCCGCATCGGGTTCCTCGACACCGGCGGCCCCTACTCCCGCGGCTGTCATTGCCTCTGGTGGGTCGAGGGCCGCTACGCCCACCTGTCCACCGGCGCCGCGGACTTCCAGCCCCGCAACCAGAAGGACGACCAGTTCTACATGATTGTGGACGTGGCCGACCCCGCCAACCCCGTTGAGGCCGGCCGCTGGTGGTTCCCCGGCGTCCGCGAAGGGGACGACGCGCCCCCCGTGGCCCGGCATCCCCAGTTCGATTCCGGCCACCGGCTCCACAACGCCAACGTCTATCCGGAGCGGCCCGACCGCGCCTATTGCGCCTACATGGACTCCGGCGTGGTAATCCTGGACGTTTCCGACGTTGCCAACCCCTCCATGATTAGCCATATCAACTACGCGCCGCCCTTCCCCGGATTTACCCATACCGTAGTCCCCCTGTTCAACCGTGACTTGATGGTAGTGACCCAGGAGGCCGTGCGACTGAACGGCGAGGACTACCCCAAACTGATTTGGATGATGGACATTCGGGACGAAACCAGGCCCGTCATCATCAGCACCTTCCCCATGGCCGACACCGACGACTATTTCAGCCGTCCGGGCCGCTACGGCGCGCACAACATCTACGAGAACCAGCCGGGGCCGACCTGCCACTTCTCGGACACGCTGATTTACGGCACCTTCTTCAACGGCGGCGTGCGGGTCTTCGACACCAGCAACCCCTTCCAGCCGGAAGAGGTAGCCCACTTCGTGCCGCAACTGACCGAAGGCGCGCCGTCGGTAGGCGTCAACGACGTTTACGTGGACGAAAACGGCATCATGTACGTAGTTGACCGCCTAAAGGGCGGCCTGTACATCTTGGAGTTGACGCTGTAAAGGTGGATAGAGGAACCGTCATACCGGCGCAGGCCGGTATCCAGGAATCCTTGCCCTTGTGGATGCTGGTCTATCTATGGCATTTCTGGATTCCAGCTTTCGCCGGAATGACGGGTTGAGGGCGCAAAAATCCCCTCCCCCTGGTCAGGGGGAGGGGTAGCGAGGGGTCAACCATACGTCCGGGGTTACTTGAAAACCGCCATGCACTTGGGGGCATTGAACGCCCAGGTCTCGGCCCAATCCAGGATTTCCACCGGGCGTTGCAGTTCGGCCATTGCCCCCACCAGGCAGAACCAGTTGAGGACTTCCTGCTGGCCGGACTCTTCAATGGCGTCCAGCTTAACGTCCTTCCACTTGGCGTAGTCGCCGGCCCGCAGGTGGGCCAGCAAGGCCCGGTCAGCCTCCAGGTCGGGGTAAACCCAGTGGTTCTTCTCGGTCAAAAAGGCGTGCGACCAACTGGAAGAGGCCATCAGCACTACCCGCCAGGGGCTGTCCTGGATGGCCCGCGCGGTAGCCTGCCCCATCTCAAAGCAGCGCCGGGGTGACGGCGAAGGTGGGTCCGGTTCGTTGGTGTGGTCTTCCGAACCGCCCCGCATCCGTATGATGCTGCTGCCGTAGCAGTTGACCGCCACCGGCACCACCGGGTAATCAAACCCCTGGCGGTCCAGGTCAAGGAACAGCAGAGTATTGGCGAAGGCGTGGCCCAACCCCTTTTCGTGCAGAGGCTTGTAGGCGTAGGCCATGTCAATGCCGTCTTCCAGCAGCCGGCGGGCGATGAACCGGCCCGCGTCGTGATGTCCGCGAGTGGTGAACACCTTGTCCGCCGGTTCGTCCCAGATGTTGGGCCGTCCCCCCAGCCGGTGGTAGGGAGTGAAGGCAAACTCGTCATAGGCCAGCACGCAGAAGGGCGGGATGATGTCCTCTCTGAAGTTTTCGTACTGGTCATCGCCCCAGATGAGGATGAAGTCGGGGTTGAAGGCATCAATTTCCTGCCGGATTTTGCGGAAGGCGGCAAAGACCCGGGCCCGGTGGGCCTTGTGGGACGTAATGCCTTCGTCGTCGCCCCATTCCTGGCGCATGGGTTCGGGCCAGTTGGCCGGGTCTTTCATGTGGGCCGGGATGCGGTCGCCGTTGAGCATCCTGGCCAGGGGCCAGGGCTTGTATTCGTCGGGCACCAGCCCAGGCGGGTAGTGGGTTGCGCCGATTCCGAGAATCTCTCCCATGACTGCGCCTCCTGTCAATTAACGTCGTTGGTGGGGATGAAATTGGCGCGATTATATGGCCGGGCCAAAACCCCGGTCAATTGGCGGCAAAACCCTAAACGCGGTGGCCTTGGACAACAACCTGGGTCAGGTCGTTGGCGACGCTGACCGGGCCGTCGTAGAAACGGCGGGCTTCGTCAACCAAGGGTTGCGTGTCGTGGTGGTAAGGTGAATCAATGTGGGTGATTATCAATTGGGAAACGCCAGCTTCGGCGGCGATGCGGGCGGCTTCGGCGGCGGTGCAGTGTCCCCGCTGCCCGGCGGATTCGCCGTCGGATTCGGTGGAAAGGGCTTCGTGAATCAGCACGGTGGCGCCCTGGGCGGCTTCGGCCACGCGGGGACAAAAACGGGTGTCGCCGGAAAATACGATGGTCATGTCCGGCATGGTGACGGCCCAACCCATCGCTCCGGGGATGTGGTCAACCGGAAAAGCCGTTGCCGTGACTTGCGGCGACAACTCGACAACCTGAGATTCTTCCACCGGAAACCAGCGGGCCACCGGCATACCCGCCGACGTAGTTACGCCGTCCCGGTCAACCGTATGGGTAACGCTGGTAGCGCGAAAAAGCGTCTCCACCTTTTGCAGGGCGGTCTCCGAGGCGTACACTGCCAACGGCGGGCCGCCGGGGTCGGCGAAAGTGCGCTGTCCCTGGAGATGGGGCAACCCGCCCATGTGGTCGCCGTGCTGGTGGGAAAGCAATACGTGGTGAAAGTCCTGGGCCAGCATACCCAAGGCCGCCCCGTTTCTAAGCACGGAATTACCGGAACCGGCGTCCAAAAGGACGCGCGTACCGTCGGGGCAGTCAACGGCGATGGCGGTGTGGCAGCGGTATATGCAGTTGCCGGCGCCGGTGCCAAGGAAGGTTATGCGGGCCTCGGCCATGCTCAGGGGTTCCTTTCCCACTCGGCCAGGCGCATTTCCAGCCGCCGTTGGCGCAGGGACAGGGTAAGGTCGCCGCGGGTGCGCTCCAGGACGCCCCGCATGGCGTCGGTGCTGCGCCGCAGCCCGCTGGTGACCGCCTCCGGGAAGTCCACCGTAACCAGGACGCCGTATATTTCATCCATGACCTGCATCAGGTCTTCGCACCGCTCCACGGAATCCCGGCGGAGAGCGTCCAGGATGTAGCGGCGCAGTTCGCCGATGACCTCGGCGATGCCGTTCAGGTAATCGGCGGCGTCAACTGCCAAGTCTTCGGGCAAGGGCAAGGGCGCCCCGGAAATGACGGCCAAAGTTACGTTAGCCTCGCTGAACTCTTTGCGGGCGTCGGCAAGAAAACCGGCGTAGTAGATTTCCGGGCTTTCCTGCCGGATGGGTTCGGTCTCTTTGAGACGGGCGGCGGCCTGGCCAATCAAGCCGGCGGCTTCTTCGTACTGGTCGCGGTGAACGGCGCGAATGGCGTTGGCGGAAAAGCGGATAACTTCCCTGGAAACGGACAGGGCTTTTTCCCTGGCCCGGTGTCGCTGGGCAAGACGCTGGATGGAACCGGCTACCATGTCGGATAGCTGGTCGTTGTAAGGCGAGGGCACTAAGTCTTTCCTCCTGCCCGGTGGATTGCTTCCACCAGGCGATTGGCGGCGGCTTCCGGGTCCGGCGCGGCGCCCACGGCGGCGGTGACGCAAATGGCGTCGGCCCCGGCGTCCACCACCGGCCCGACGTTTTCGGCGTTGATTCCGCCGATGGCCACCAGGGGCAACCGGGCGATTTCCCTGGCCCGTTTCAACCGCTCCGGCCCTTGGGGTCGGCGGACGATGGACTTGGTAACTGTCTGGTAGATGGGGCCAAAAGCCAGGTGGTCGGCCCCCATTTCCTGGGATTGGGCCAACTGGTCGAACTCCCGATTGGAACGGCCCAAGACCTGCTGCGGGGCCAGCACCCGGCGGGCCTCATCCACGGGCAAGTCAGTCTGGCCCACGTGGGCGCCGCCGGAACCCACCGCAACCGCCAAGTCCAGGTGGTCGTTGACGATGAGCAAGGCGTCGTTGGCGGCGCAGAGGGCTTGCAGGTCGCGGGCCAAGGGCAAACTTTCCCCCTTATCCCGCAGCTTGTCGCGCAGTTGGAGCATCCTGGCCCCGCCCCGGACGGCGGCGGCGGCAACGTCTATCGGGTCGCGCCCGCCGGTAACTTCCGGGTCAACGATGACGTACAGGCCGCGTACCCGGTGGGCTTGCTCCCGGCGGAGGGCGGCGCCCAACTCGGATGCCAGAGCGTCCAAGGTATCCGGCAGACTCGCCGCTGTTGCATCACCAACGCCAGCAACTACCCCGGAGGCGAGCAGGTTTTGGCCGGCTGCAACCACCGACAGTGCTTGTTGCAGTGACAAAGGAGTCTGGGCGTCGGCAGCAGCGTCATCGGAACCGGATTCAGCCCCAGGGATTTGTTGGGCCAACCGCCGGATCAAGGCGTCAGACACTCCCAAGGCGGGACAGTCACGGAGAAGGACGCGCAAAAGCCCGTTGACGGCGACGCCCGGCGAGTCGGATGAATTCGGGGCGTCAACCATCATTCAATCCCCGGTGGCAGAGACCCTTCGCGGGCCGCGTCAATAGTCCGGCGCACCGACGGCGGCACTTCCATGCCGCGTTTCTGGAAACTCTCTTCGACTTGGCGGCCAATGTTGCGGGGGTCGCTGTAATAGTCCTGGCCCGCGCCGGCGGAGGTGGGGTACTGCTCATGGACGGATTGGGTAGTCTTGGCGACGGCGAAAGACGACATCCGCCGTTGCAGGTCGTTTCCCCCGCAGTGGGTACATGAGGGGTCAAGGGGAGAGTTGATTGACCGCACGAAAAAGGACGAGACTTGCCCGCAGCCGGCGCAACGGTATTCATAGATGGGCATGGCAGACCTCCGGCGTCAGGAAAATCACCGGCTAATGGCTGTGGCCGTGGTCATGCGGGGCCGGCTTATTCACACCCAGTTCGCCGCGCATTTCGTTGAAGTCGGAAGTAACCTGGCCGCCCATTTCGTGCTGGATGCGGCCCATGAAACGGTCAAGGCTATGGGGGTCGTCCTCGTTAACGTCGGTCAGCGTTTCGCCGCTGGGCGCCCAGTTGAGGCTGTCGCCCCAGGAACGGCGCAGAGCAAAGCCGGAAACCAGCTTGGTCAGGTTGGGGCCGGCGCACTGCCGGCAAGCCCGCTCGGTGTCCTTGGACCAACTGTAAACCAGGATGGTGTTGCGGGTTTGGCAATCGTCGCAACGGTATTCGTAAAGGGGCATGAAAGGCTGGTTTGTCTCCGCTAACCTGATGGGCCATTGGTTGGGGCCATTGTAGCACGGGGTGGCCTTGGCGGTCATTAGAGGGCGCACGGGGCAACCGGGGACAAGAGCAGCGTTGGTTGTCGGTGGGGGATTCCTTTCATTGCAATTGAGGATGCTATTCCATGCTCAGGCTTTCTGGATTCCGGCCTACGCCGGAATGACGGATTACATTGGGCAAGGTGGGAAAGGATTTTTGAGATAGGTTCCAAGGCGGTGTTGTATAATACGCCCACGGCGGCGGGCGGGCGGCCCGTCTAGTTTCGGCGATTGGAGGCGCGATTATGGCCCAAGCGCAAGGGGGGAATCTCAGCCTGTTCCCGACGGAATACAAGCCGCTGCTGATGCTGATGGACGGTCATGCCATGGTGCATCGTTCCTTTCGGGCCATTTCCACCCAGCGCAGCCTGACCGTTTCCGCCACCGGGGAGGACGTGACTGGGGTTTACGGGTTTACCAATGTTTTCCTGCGGGCTTTGCAGGACTGGAACCCTACCCATTGCGCCATCGCCTTTGACACTTCGGCCCCCACCTTCCGCCACCTGCAATTTGAGGACTACAAGGCCCAACGTCCGCCCACGCCGCCGGAACTGCGTCCCCAATTCCAGCGGGTCAAAGACCTGATGGGGGCCTTCGGCGTTCCCGTCTTTGAGTTGGACGGGTTTGAGGCCGACGACATCATCGGTACGATTTGCCGGCAGGCCGAGGAACAGGAACTCGACGTAGTAATCCTGACCGGCGACCGGGATACCTTCCAACTGGTTTCGCCGCGGGTCAAGGTTGACTTGGCCTCGGGCATCCAGGAACGGCGGATCTATGACGAAGCCACGCTGTCAGAACGCTACTCCGGCCTCACCGCGGCTCAGCAGCCCGACTTCAAGGCGCTGCTGGGAGACTCTTCGGACAACATTCCCGGAGTGCCGCGCATCGGCGAGAAGCGGGCGATGGGCCTGCTCCAGGAATACCCCAGCCTGGAAAGCATCTACGAAAACCTGGCAACGGTGAAACCGCCCAGCGTCCAGAAGTCGCTGGAGGAAAACCGGGAGCGGGCTTTCCAGAACCGGGAACTGATGACCATTTCCAGGGACGCCCCGGTAACGCTGGCGCAGGACGACTGCCGGTTCGGTCAGTTTGACCGGCAACAGGTGGCCGAACTGCTGACGGAGTTGGAGTTCAACAGCGTCATCCCCCGCATTCCCGCCGGTGCTGGTGATGGGTCTCCCACCCCGGCCAATGCTGCCAAAGAAACCGCGTCCATCCCCGACGCCGATTACCAGACCGTGACCACCGAAGAGCAACTGACGGCGATGGTGGCGGAACTGCAGGCCGCCGGTTCCTTCGCGTTTGACACCGAAACCACCAGCACTGACCCCATGCGGGCCGACCTGGTCGGGCTGAGCTTTTCCACCGCGCCCGGTCGGGCCTGGTACGTGCCGGTCGGCCACCGGGAAGGGGAGCAATTGCCCCTGGAAAAAGCCCTGGCCGAAATCCGCCCGGTGATGGAATCGCCGGACCTGGCCAAGTGCGCCCACAACGCCAACTACGACCTGATGATGTTGGCGAACTACGGCATCAACACGCAGAACGTGGACTGCGACACCATGATTGCCGCCCACCTGCTGGGCAAACACGCCCTGGGCCTGAAACCGCTGACCCTGGACGTGCTGGGACTGGAAATGACGCCCATTTCCCAATTGATAGGCACGGGCCGGAAGCAGTTGACCTTTGACCAGGTGCCAATAGAGGACGCCACACCCTACGCCGCCGCCGACGCCGACATGACCGGGCGTTTGCGCCCCATCCTGGAAGAGCAGCTTGACAACCTGGGGCTGGCCCACCTGTTAACCGATATGGAGATGCCCCTGGTGCCGGTGTTCGTGGATATGCAGCGGCAGGGCATCAAGTTGGAAGAGGGCGCGCTCCATGAAATGTCCCGGGACCTAAACCAGCAGATGAGCCAAACCGAACTTGACCTTTACCAGTCCATCGGTCACACCGTCAAAATCAATTCGCCGCAACAGCTAAGCGACGTGCTTTTCAACGAGCTTGGGCTGCCCAAGACCAAGCGCACCAAGACCGGCTATTCCACCGACGCCAACTCGCTGGAAGGATTACGGGGGATGCACCCGGTCGTGGACAAGATTCTGGAGTTCCGCCAGGTTTCCAAACTCAAGTCCACCTACGTTGACGCCCTGCCGGAAATGATTAACCCCCACACCGGGCGCATCCATACCAGCTACAACCAGACGGGTTCCGCCACTGGACGGGTATCCAGCAGCGACCCCAACTTGCAGAACATCCCCATCCGCACCGAGTTGGGCCGCCAGGTGCGGCGGGCCTTCGTCGCCGAGGGCGCCCCGGACCGGCTGCTGTTTTCCGCCGACTACTCCCAGATAGAGTTGCGGGTGCTGGCCCATATGTCCCAGGACGACGGCCTGCTGGAAGCCTTCAAGCGGGGCGAGGACATTCATTCCTCTACGGCGTCGTTGATGTTTGAAATCCCCATCAACGACGTTGACGCCGAAATGCGCCGGATTGCCAAGGTGTTGAACTTTGGCGTTATCTACGGTCTATCGCCCCACGGCATTTCCCAGCAGACCGGGTTCAGCCGGGAGGAAGGAGCCAACTTCATCGAGACCTATTTCAGCAAGTACCCGGGGATTTCCACCTACCTGGAAAGGGTGAAGGAAACGACGCGGGAAACCGGGTATGCTGAGACGCTTTCCGGGCGGCGGCGGGCCATCCGCGACATTCACTCTTCCAACTTCAACCTGCGCTCGGCGGCGGAACGGGCCGCCATCAATATGCCCATCCAGGGAACTGCCGCCGACATTATGAAAATCGCCATGATTAAGGTTCACGACCGGCTGGCGCGGGAGGGCATGAAGTCCAAGATGCTGCTCCAGGTTCACGACGAACTGGTCTTTGAGACGCCGCAGGAGGAAATGGAAGACCTGAAGCAGTTGTGTTTCGACGAAATGCCGGCCATGCCGGCGGCGATGGAACTGGGCGTAACGCTGAAGGTGGAAACCAAGTGGGGCCAAACCTGGGGGGATATGGAGTAGGGGGAGATATGTCACAACAGTTGACCGACATAACCAAGAATCTCCATGCCCCTTTTTACGAAACTGAGGACGGGTGCGCCTACTTGGGCGACGCGCGGGACTTGTTGGCGATGCTACCAGACCAGGCCGTCAACCTTATCGTCACTTCACCGCCTTTCGCTTTGAGGCGGCAGAAAGAGTACGGGAACGTTGACGCATCAGAATACGTCGAGTGGTTCCAGCCGTTCGCGCGGGAAATGTGGCGGGTTTTGGCTCAATCAGGAAGTCTTGTAATACATATCGGCAGCAGGGGTAAGGGTTGCAGACACGGATTTGCTTAATCGGGATGAGTACGTCAACGGAGATGGTACGAAAAGTGCGAATGGTGCGGTGTCTCGGTGCAGAACCTGACCCTCCAATCCATCCGGAGTTGTTTGAAGAATGGTGCGAAGCCGGGCACTCCGGTACTCCAATTCGAACACACATCGGCGATGTGGGGCAGGTTTTGTGGGTGGACCCAAAAGGGGCAAGTTGCGTCCAGTTTGAGGATGGTGACGAGCGATTGTTGTGGCCAGAAGAACTGGAATGCATTGATTCCTCCGATTATTAGCCTCCGCTGAATCGATATCTGTGTTACAACCCGCCCTTTTTTGTAAGCTGACACCCACTAATGTTTTGGATGGATTGTGGTTCTTGTCATGTTGCTACGGAAAGCTAAACGACCATGAAATTGCTAGTATCGCCTTGGTTGGAGGATTTCGACCACTTCGGGCGTTCCATAACGCATCGAGGGATTCTGGTCGCCCCCTTCATAGCTAGAGGGCCTCTGGAACGGCTATCTGCAATCCTCGAACAAAGGGATCGTCCCGAAATCAACATCCTCACTAATCTCTCAGTCGACAGTGTGCTCCACGGTTCTACGGATGTCCAAGCCATCGCGTCGTTCTGCGACAAGAATCCGATGGTTACTGTTCGACACCTGCCTGGACTTCACGCCAAGGCTTATGTTGCCGACGATCGGTTGGCCATCATAACTTCAGGAAACCTTACCAATTCCTCCTTGATGCGCAACTACGAGTATGGTGTTCAAATCTCTGACCCCCTTACGGTTAGGCAAATATCTCGGGACCTCCAAGACTACGGAAACCTTGGCTCCGAAGTCCAATTGAAAGGACTGGAAGACCTCGCTGCGGTTTCCGAAGGTCTCAGGGACAAATGGAATGAAACCGTCCGATCCGCTCGCGACGGAGTTAGAGAAGCATTCAATCGTCAATTGGAAGTTACTCAAGAATCGCTTCGTCACATAAGAGCGACGCCTGGTGAAACTACGCACGCGATCTTTGCTCGTACCATTCTTTACCTCCTTCGGAACACTGCACAAACCACCCGCCAAATCCACATGGCGCTGGAAGCAATCCACCCAGACCTTTGTGACAATTCCATCGACCGAGAAATTAATGGTGTCAAATTTGGACGTAAGTGGAAGCATACTGCAAGGAGCGCCCAAGTTTTTCTGAAGCGAAAAGGTTTAATCAAGCTTGATGACAGGAAATGGCATTTGGTTCAAGAACCTGCCGAGCGCACCTGAGCGATTTTGGACAAGACAAAGAAATCAGGAGGCCTTTCTTGGAACTACTGCGCAGTTTGATTTTCGTGCCGGGCAACCGGGTCAATATGCTGGAGCGGGCCGTTAGGTTTGACGCCGACGTTATCATGGTGGACTTGGAGGATTCCGTTCCGCCGGCGGAGAAGGTCAACGCTCGGAATCTGGCCGCCCAGTGGACGCAAAAACTGGTCAGACCGGGCCGCAAGGTCATGGTGCGGTGCAATTCCCTGGATACCGGCTTGACCCGCGACGAGGCGGCGGCGGTCATTGGCTCCCATCTGTACGGCATCAGCGTCGGCAAGACGGAAACGCCTTGGGACTTGCAGGAAATTGACCGCATCATCGCGCCGCTGGAGTCCGCCGCCGGTCTGGAAGCGGGCAAGGTCAAGGTTATCCCCTGGATTGAAAGCGCGCGGGCGGTGATGAACGTCCAGCAGATGGCCCAGGCGTCGCCGCGGGTGATTGCCCTGGCTTTTGGCGCGGAGGACTACACCAACGACATGGGAATCCAGCGCACCGATGACGGCGCCGAGGTTTACCTGCCCCGCGCCGCCACTGCCATAGCCGCCCGGGCCGGCGGCGTGGCGTCGCTGGATAGTCCCTACGTGGCTTTTCGGAACCCGGAGGGGTTGGCGGCGGACGCCCGGACAGCCCGGCAGATGGGTTACAACGGCAAGTTCGCCATCCATCCGGCCCAAATCGAGACCATCAACGCGACCTTCAGCCCCCAACCGGAGGACGTGGCTTATGCCCGCGAGGTGGTGGACGCCTGGAACCGGGCCGAGGCCCAGGGCCACGGTTCCCTGGACTTGAACGGCAAGATGGTGGACGTGCCAGTGGTCAAGCGCGCCCAAAACCTGCTGGCCCTAGTTGCTGAAATTGAAGCGCAGACGGCCCGGCGTTAGGGAAGGGAAGAATGACCGGAGAAAACGAAGTCATCTGTGTAACGACCGATACCGTGCCGGGCCGCAGCATCCGGCAGGTGTTGGGCTTGATCTGGGGAATCGGAGTCACCGAAGAACTTGTAACATCAAGGAACTTGGAACCAGCGGAAAAGGCCCGGCTTGAGGCTTACGATGACTTGTTGAACCGGGCCCGTTCCATGAACACCGACACGGTGGTGGGCATCGCCTCCGACAGCTTCGTTCACGGGAGGTACGACCCCGTCCGGGAATACACCATCTACGGCACCGCCGTGACGCTGGACTAGAGGCCGTCTCATGCCCCAAGACCGCATCGTGCTGAAAGGAATGCAGTTTTACGGATTCCACGGCGTCAACCCGGAAGAGCGGGTGATGGGCCAACGCTACCTGGTGGACCTGGTGGCCGAACTTGACATGTCCCAAGCCGGACAGACCGACCAGTTGACGGATACGGTCAGCTATACCCACCTGTACCGACGGGTTAAAGAAGTGATGGAAGGGCAGCCGGTGAACTTGCTGGAACGTCTGGCCCAAATCATAGCCGACCGGGTGTTGGAAGAGGGAAGGGTCTCTGCCGTGGAAGTCACTGTCAAGAAGCCCCATCCGCCCATCAAGGGTTCGATGATAGACTACGCGGCGGTGGAAATCCGCCGTTCCCGCCCGTCTTGAGTTGAATCCCCGGAATCCACCCGATTGACGGAGGAACCCCGTTGACCAACCAGAGAGTGGACACTGCCCGGCAGTACCACGAAAGCACCAAGCTGACCTACATTAACCTGCGCAACAAGCCGCCCCTTTACAAGTCCTACCCTGGTCTTCCCACGGTGGAACTGCCCGTTGACGGGCTGGCCCTTGACGCTCCAACTCTGCCGGCGGTGGCCGGGGAAATCTCCGGGCCGGGGGCAACTCTTGACCTGCAACGACTGGCCCAACTGCTTTACTACTCGGCGGGAGTGATACGGAAAGCCCGTGTCAGGGACGCCGGGGAAGTCCACTACCGGGCCGCCGCTTCCGCCGGGGCCTTGTACCCCACCGAAGCCTACGTGGTATGCGACGGCATGGACGGTTTGGCCGCCGGGGTTTACCACTTCTCCCCCGACAACTTCCGCCTGACCCGGTTGCAGGCCGGCGACTACCGACTGGCCCTGGCGGAGGGGGCCGGCAACGATGAGGGGGTGGCGCAAGCGCCGGCCACCATAGTTTTCACGTCGGTGTTCTGGCGCAGTTCGTGGAAGTACCGCAGTCGGGGCTACCGTTACTGTTTTTGGGACAACGGAACGGTGGCCGGAAACCTGCTGACCGCAGCATCGGCCCTGGGGTTAGAGTCCCGGTTGGTGATGGGGTTTGTGGATGAAAGGGTTGACCGGCTGGTTGGCGCCGACGGCCAGCAGGAAGCCGCCATCTGCCTGGTTCCCATAGGAAACGATACCCCGGCCACATCAAACAACCCTGATGCTCCCGCCGTTGGCCCGGACTTGCAAAGGTACGCCCTGCAATTCCCCGGCCAAGTGGACTATCCCGATGTGCGGGAGGCCCACGCCGCCGGGCGGTTAACCACCGCAGCCGACGCCGGGGAATGGAAAGGCGCGCTGGAACGCCCAAGGTCGGCAGGCGGGAGCGATTCCTTTTCCCTGGAACATCCCGACCCCGATACGCTGGATGGTTGGGGACTGGAACGGGTGATAACGTCGCGGGGTTCCACCCGGCGTTACCGCCGGGAATCCCTGGACGGGGGACGGTTCAACGCGCTGTTGGATTACTCGACGCGGGGAATGTCCGCCGATTTTCTGGGTGGAGACGGGGACAGCCTGCTGGACGTTTATCTTATTGTCAATGCCGTGGAGGGGCTGCCGGCCGGGGCCTATTACCTGGAGGCCGGGCGGCGACGGTTGGAATTGCTGCGGGAGGGCGACTTCCGGGAAGAGGCCGGTCACCTGGTCTTTGAGCAGGCGCTGGGCGCCGACGCCAGCGCGGTAGCCTTTATCCTCACTGACTTGGAACGGGTGCTGGAGCGGTTCGGCAACCGGGGCTACCGGGCGGCGCAGGTAGAGGCGGGGATTGTCGGCAGCCGGCTATACTTGTCGGCCTATTCCCTGGGTTTCGGGGCTAGCGGCATTACCTTTTACGATGACGAAGTGGTGGAGTTTTTCTATCCCCATTCCCAAGGCAAGGAGGTTATGTTCGTCGTTACCCTGGGCAAGACCGCTGAGGAAAACCGAGTGCGCCCTTTCCGGTCAAGGGTGGCGGTCAAGCTGGACGCTCTGGCCCGGGGAGCCGGGCAAGACTGACCCGGCTGGCAGCCTTTGGGCGGCCCAGCAAGGCTTTCACCCCCTCCCCTTGATAGGGGGTTGCGACTAGGGAGACTGTTGTGTGCTGGGGATTTCTGGATTCCGGCTTTCGCCGGAATGACGTTCTTCCGCGGGAATGACAATGAATCAATTGGCGACTCTCCCTATTCTTCCCAATCCGAATCGTCCAACGGTTCGTCGGCTACGCCGTCGCCGTCCTCTTCGTTGTCTTCGTCCAAGTCAACTTCCTCCAGGTAACGTAGGACGTTTTCGGCGATGTAATGCCGGCTTTCGTCATTGTTGCGGGTTGGGAAGGAAGAGACTTTCCGCAGGTTGGGGTGCCGGTAGGATTCCCGCAGGATTACGGATATTCCTTCTTCCTTGACGGCGATAACCGCCGCTTCGTACCTGTTGCCGCCGTCCATCAGCTTGATAAGACGCCGCCCCAGCTTGGGTTCGACCCGTCCCAGGTACTCGCCATCCTGGACGTAAACCGAAAGATGGCTGTTCTCCACCTTCAAGGTTAAGGGGTCGCCCGGCGCAATACCGGACAACACCCGCGCCTGGGCCGGCCTTTGCAGGACGGTAGCGCCGGAACTGCCGCTATCCTCGATGAAGAACTTGCCGGCTCCGGCGGCCCGGCGGCCCGCCTTGGCTGGCTGAGGTTCGCTTTCCAGTTGGGCCACCCGCGCCAGGTTCTTCTTGGCGATGTTGTTGTAAGGTGCGGCCTGCACCACCCTTTCCAGGATGCCTTTGGCTTCCCCGTATTGGCCCATTTCCATGAGGGCCTTGCCCAAGCGGTTCATGGCCTCCACATCGGCGGGGGTCATGTCCAGGATGAGGCGGTTAATCTCCGCCGCTTTTTCCCACTCCCCTTCCAAAGCCAGGGATATTGCGTCCTTGCTCAGTTCTTTAATCGTCTTCCTCGAATGCCCCAGTTTCGCTTGCATAACCACCGTCTCCAACTCCGCAACAACCCATCGTTTCCGGTGACTTTCCTGCGGCCCGCCGCGGTTCCAACTCCCGCTTTTTCTTTGCGCCGTACTTAGTACAATAAACGGCAAGGTAAGGTCAAGACCGTTTGGCAAGCGGAATAAGACGAGTTTTCCGCCCGGACATGGGGGGGATTGAATCGGAAGGACGGCGGTCGGACTCCGGGCGGTCAGTATCGGGCCGGGCGGGAACGGCGGTGACGCCAGCGAATCCGCAGCAAGTCCCCGGCCATGACCAAGGAATCCCGGAAGGGCCGCACCTTGCTGTGTTCCCGGTAGTGCCAGTCTATGCCCACCTCGCAGACTCTCAACCCGTCTCTGGCCGCCAGATAGAGCAGTTCAACGTCAAAGGCGAAACCGTCAATGGTCTGCCTTTGGAAAAGTTGGGGGACGATTTCGGCCCGGAAACACTTGAATCCGCATTGGGTATCGTCCAGGCCCGGCGCGGCCAAGGCGCGGGCCAGGCGGTTGTAGGCCCGGCCCCGGAAGTGGCGTCCGGGGGGTTCCCCAATCCGCCGGGAACCGGGGGCTTCCCGGGAACCGATAGCCACGTCCACGTCTTGCAGTTGCGGGGGTAGAAACCGCTCTACCTGCTCGATGGGCATGGACAGGTCGGCGTCGCAGATAAACCGGAACCGGCCCAGCGCGGCCAACATTCCCTGCTTGACGGCCCAGCCCTTGCCCCGGTGGGGCAGAGTCAATAACCGGACGCCGGGGTTGGCGGCAGCGAAACCGGCGGCGATGCGGTTGGTGGCGTCGCGGCTGCCGTCGTCGGAGACCACCACTTCCCAGGTGTAGGGCCGGCCCGACAGGAAGGCGGCGACTTGTTCCAGGGTGTCCAGGATGCGGAGTTCTTCGTTGTAGGCGGGAATGACAATGGAAAGGAAGGGCGGCGCCGGGCCGGGTTCGGACTGGGTGGACAAGGGCGTCAGTCCTCCCGGTCCAGTTGAAAGCCCCGATGCAGCAGCCGCACCGCCTCGGCAGCCTGCTCTTCCCGGACGATGCAGGAAATACGGATTTCCGAGGTGGTAATCATGTCTATGTTGACGTTGCCGTCGGCCAGGATGCGAAACATCCGGGAGGCGTAGCCGGGGGTGTTCTGCATTCCCGAACCCACCACGCTGACGGCGGCCAGGGTGGGGTCGCTGACCACCCCGGAGGCGCCCAAAGTACCAACCAAGTTTTCCACTTCCTGCAAGGCGCGCGGCAAGTCGGTGCGGGTTACGGTGAAACTGATGTCGGTGAAACGCGGGGCCGGGGAAGAGTCGCCCGGGTCTCCCATACTGGTATTCTGAACGATGGTGTCCACGTTGATGCCCACCTGGGCCAGCGGCTCGAACAGGGCGGCGGCCACGCCGGGCCGGTCGGGTACGGAGCAGACGGTTATCTTCGCCACGTTGGACTGGCAGGCGATTCCGGTTACTTTGATTCTGTCTTCCATCATAGATTCATCCGACAGTTGATGGATTAGGGTGCCGGGGGCGTCAACCAGGCTGGAGGCGACGTAGATAGGCACCTGGAAGGCCGCTCCCAATTCGACGGCGCGGGGGTGCATCTTGGCCCCGGAGCTGGCGAGTTCCAGCATCTCCTGGTAGCCGATTTCGGTCATTTTGCGGGCGTCGGGAACGATGCGGGGGTCGGCGGTATAGATGCCCTCCACGTCGGTATAGATGTCGCAGCGGTCGGCGGACAGGGCAGCGGCCAAGGCCACGGCGGTGGTATCGGAACCGCCCCGGCCCAGGGTGGTAATGTCGCCCCAGTCCGCCCCGGTTTCCGCCGGGGTTGACGGCGAGTTCTCTCCGCCGGCGGCGGACGATTCCGGGTCTTCGGTTATGCCCTGGAAACCGGCCACCACCACCACCCGGCGGCGGGCCAACTCTTCCTCAATGCGGCGGGGGTCAACCCGGCTGATGCGGGCGCGCCCGAACATGGTATCGGTGCGGATGCCAGCCTGGGAACCGCTGAGGCTGATGGCGTCGCAACCCAGGCTGCGCAGGGCCATGGTCAACAGGGTGCAGGACACCAGCTCTCCGGTGGAAAGCAGCAAGTCCAACTCCCGCAAGTCCGGCTCCGGGGAGACGGTGTGCGCCAGTTGGATTAGGTCATCGGTGGTGTCGCCCATCGCGGAAACCACCGTCACCAGACTATCGCCGGCGTCCCTGGCTCCGGCGATGCGGCGGGCGACGTTGAGAATCAGTTCCGCATTGGCCAGCGATGAGCCGCCGTACTTGTGGACAATCAATGCCATTGGTTCAAACCCGATTAGTTCAATTGGGAAAGGCCGGCATACTTGGTAAGCCAAGGCGTTTGACGGTCAATCGGAGTCAACCACGTGGGCGCCCTTGGTGGTGGGGGCGACGACGTGGACTTGCGCCTCAACCCCGGTTTGCCGGGCCGCTTCCGCCATTTCGTAAGCCACGGTCATCTCGCGGTCTTTGGCCAAGGCCATGATGGTGGAGCCGCTGCCGGACAGGAATACGCCCAAGGCCCCGGCGTCCCGCGCCGCCCGGAAGATGACTTTCATGGCCGGGAATATGGTCATGCGGTAAGGCTGGTGCAGCCGGTCCTGGGTGGCCTCGTCCAGATATTCGGTATGGCCGCCGGTCATGCCGGCCACCAACAGCGCAATCCGGCCCATATTATATACCGCGTCGGCAACGCTGACCTGTTGGGGCAGCACTTCCCGGGCGTCGGCGGTGCTGATGCGCTGCTCCGGCACCAGCAGCACGGCGTTGACGCCATCGGGAATCGGTATCGGGGCGGTGTAAAGCTGCTGGCCGTCGGCCACCACCAGCCGCAGACCGCCCAGCACGGCGGCGGCCACATTGTCGGGGTGACCCTCGATGGTGGCGGCCATTTCCAGCAGTTCGTTGGGGGAAAACCGTTGGCCGCACAGGGCGTTGGCGGCGGCCAGACCCCCGGCAATGGCCGCGGCGCTGCTGCCCAACCCGCGGCTGAGGGGAATTTCGTTGCGGCAACGCAGATGCAAGGGCGGCATGGTGCGGCCGGCTTCCCGGAAGAGGAACCGCATGGCCCGGTGGGTCAGGTTCTTGCGGTCAGCGTCCAGTTCACCGCGGCCTTCGCCGATTACCTCCACCAAGGCGCCGCCGGTTTCCGGGTTGCCGGGGATTACGTCCAGCCGATTCCACAAGTCCAGGGACATTCCCAAGCAATCGAATCCAGGCCCCAGGTTGGCGGTGGTCGCCGGGGCCAGGACGCTGACGGGTTTCATGGCGGTTGACATTGGTAGGTGTTGGCGGGCCAAAGACCGGGCGGGCCGGTATGACTAGGCCAGCGCCCTCTCGAAAACGTAGCGGCCCACATCCAGGTTTTCCCGGAAGTGAAACCCGTCGTAGGAACCGCCGCAGCCGATTATAGGAACGTCCTGCTCGTAGAGGGAACCGTGGGAACGCAGGTTGGGCGGCATTTCCACTTCGTCGGGGTTGCCGAAAACCACGCCCGGACTGCCCAAGACCATGATGTCGCCGATGCGCTCGCCCATCAGCCGGAAACGCCGGGCGGCCTCTTCGCGGGAAAGGGCCTCGTCAACGCCGTCGGTATGGTTGAGGACTTGCAGGGCCGGGCCGATGTTGGCCGGGTCAACATAGACGTAAATGCAGCCGCCCAGGTTGGAATGGTGGACGGTGTACAGGTCTTTGATTATCGGCACGGCGTGGGCGGCGATGCCGTGCTGGGCCAGTACCGCCGGCAGGTGAATCATGCGGGACTTGGCGGACATACCGTGGTCGGCGGTTATCAGGATTTCAGCGTCGGGAAGGGAGTCCAGCAACTTTCCAACGGCAGTATCAAACAGGGCCAGGTGGCGGGCCGACTCCGGGGCTTCCGGGCCGTAGGTGTGCATGGCGTAATCGGTGGTGGTCAGATAAACCAGGTCGTAATGTTCGCGGGCAATGGCATAGCGGGCGGCGTCCACAATCCAGCCGTTGACTTCCAGGGAGTAAATCTCCGGCGGATTGCCCACGGCGTCCACCACCCAGGAAGGGGCTTGCTCTGAGGAAAAGGCCAGCGTCGGGCCGGCTCCACCGGACCCGGCGGGGTTGTCGGCATCGCCCAACAGCCGGCGCAGCTTGTCCTTGGATGACACCATCAGGGAGCGGGCGCCCTGCCGGGCGGCGCGCTGGAACATGGTCTCGGCGCAAACGAACTCGCCCGACTCCATGTAAACCTCGGCGTCGCCGGAGCGGTCCCACCAGTAGTTGGAGACGATGCCGTGGCTGTGGGGGTAGCTGGCGGTGACCAGGGAAGTGTTGTTGACGTTGGTGACGGTGGGCATCATGGCCTTGGCTTCCACCATGAACCCCTGGCGGGCTATTTCCGTGAAGTTGGGGGCCGGACAATGCCGGAGATACTCCGGGTCGAGGCCGTCCACCATCACGATTACGGTTGTTCTTGCCATCGGATTACCCTGCGCGACGAATCGGGAAATTTCCGCCTAGACTCTACAACATAGCGGCAACGGCGACAAGGGAACCGGGGGCGGGCGGCGTTTTACCCCCTCCCCAACCCTCCCCCTGGTAGGGGGATGGAGGGGGGACGGACAGGAATGTCTATGCTGGTCTTGCCCCGGCGTTTCGGGCGGGGATATAGTGGGGTTATGGTTGAGTATTTGCATATTGAGGCTTATCGGGAGAGTTTGGAAGAGCTTGTCCGGTTTGGGGGTTCGGATAACGAACTGAATATCCGGCCGGCGTTTCAGAACTGTTTGGCTGCCTATTGCCGGGACCACCGGGAGAATCTGGTTCTGGTGCCGGAATTGGCGGCCAGCGCCGGGGTGATTCCCGACGGGACGGTTAAGGATTCGCTGCGGATGGCGCGGGGCTACTGGGAGGCCAAGGATTCCCGGGATGACCTGGACGTTGAGATACAGCGCAAGTTCAACCGGGGCTACCCACGGGATAACATCGTTTTCGAGGATTCCAATACCGCCGTCCTGATTCAGAATCGGGAAGAGGTCATGCGGGTCAGCATGGCGCGGGACGGGGATTTGCACCGGCTCATCCGCCGATTCCTGGATTATGAACTGCCGCAAATCCGGGAATTTCGTCAAGCTCAAACCCAATTCAAGGCCGATTTGCCTACGGTGCTGGAAAACCTGCGGGCCGCTGTCGCCGAGGCTGAATCGGGCAACGCCGAGTACCAGTTGGCCGCCGGGTTGTTCCTGGAGCAGTGCCACCAGACCATCGGGCCGCAGGTGGCAGCCGCCGACGTGCGGGAAATGCTGCTCCAGCACATCCTGACCAAGGACGTTTTCCTGCGGGTGTTCGCCGAAGACCAGTTTCACCGGGAAAACAACATCGCCCGTCAACTGGAATCTTTGGAGCAGACCTTTTTCACCGGGGACGTGCGGCGGGAGGCCATTGACCGGCTGCGCTCTTACTACGGGGCGATTGGTCGGGCGGCTGACGAAATCGCCGATTACGCTGAAAAGCAGCAGTTCCTGAAGGCCATCTACGAGGACTTTTATAAAGCCTACAACCCGGCCGCCGCCGACCGGCTGGGGGTGGTCTATACGCCCAATGAGGTGGTGGACTTCATTATTCGGGGGGTTGATTACCTGCTGGAACGGCACTTTGGGCGCACTTTGGCCAGCGACAAGGTGCATATTCTGGACCCGGCCACCGGCACGGGGACGTTTATCACCAACCTGATTAACCATTTGCCGCAAGACCGGCTGGAGTATAAGTACCGGAACGAAATTCACGCCAACGAAGTGGCGATACTGCCCTATTACATCGCCAACCTGAACATTGAATACACCTATAAGGAACGGGCGGGCCGCTATTTGGAGTTTCCCGGCCTGTGTTTCGTGGACACGCTGGACAACCTGGGGTGGCAGGAAATGGGGGCCAGCGGGAGCGCGGTGACGCGGCAGAGCGCGTTTAACCTGGGGGGGTTGTCGGAAGAAAACTGGATACGGATTCAGGAGCAGAACGAAAGGCCCATCAGCGTTATTATCGGCAACCCGCCTTACAACGACAGCGCCGAAAGTTGGGGCGATGGCAGTTCCAACCGAGGATACCCGGAGATTGACCGACGAATCAGCGAAACTTATATCAAGGAAGGCACCGCTCAACGCACCCACCAGTATGATATGTACAAGCGTTTTTTGCGGTGGGCCTCGGACCGGCTGGAGGACGACGGGATTATCGGGTTTGTCAGCAACGGCGCGTTTCTGGATGCCCGGCAGGACGACGGTTTCCGCAAAGTGGTGGCCGAAGAGTTCAATGAATTGTGGGCGATTAACCTCAAGGGCAATGCACGGACTAGCGGAGAACGCCGGCAACAAGAGGGCGGCAACATCTTCGACGACAAAATCCGGGTCGGCGTTGCCATCTACTTCCTAATTCGCCGGAAGGACGCAACCGGGTTCAAGGTCTTTTACGATGCGGTTGCCGATTTCGCCAAGTCGCCCGACAAAATAGGCCATATCAGTCACAAAGAATTAGAGGATTTTAACTTCACCTCCATAACTCCCGACGCAAAGAACAATTGGCTGAACCAATCCAACAGTGGTTTTGAGCGGCTGTTGCCCATCGCCAACCGGGAAACCAAGTTCGCCAAAAGTACGGAACAGGAAGGGGCAGTTTTCGGACTTTTCACCAATGCCGTGAAATCCAATCGGGATGAGTGGGTTTACGATTTCGGCATCGCCAACTTGAGAGACAAGGCACTTTTCTTTGCAGATACCTACAACGATTTCCTGGAAAGGGAAGTTTCTACCTTTGACCCGGTTATCAAGTGGAGCAGTACGCTAAGGGGTAGATTTGACCGGAAAGAACGATTGGCCTTTGATGAATCAAAACTGATTGATTCCCTTTGGCGCCCATTCGTCAGCAAGTGGTTTTTCGCCAATGTCGCTATGAATGACCGTTTGACCAGCAACCACTACGAAATGTTTGGCGCAAATTTGCGGCAGTCCAACCAAGTCATTAACTTCTGTACCAACGGCAAGGATTTCTACGCCCTGGCGTCGAATAAGCCCACCGATTTTCACTTAACGGGGGACACCCAATGCCTGCCGTTGTACCGCTACACGGAGGA
This sequence comes from Dehalococcoidia bacterium, assembly GCA_963665735.1. Classification (GTDB taxonomy): domain Bacteria; phylum Chloroflexota; class Dehalococcoidia; order Lucifugimonadales; family UBA3495; genus CATOSK01. Next base: position 3,776,276 of record OY762444.1, read on the forward strand.
GGGGCAGCAGGTGAGCAACATTACACAATGGGGGTTGGAGCGTTTTCGGGAACATTATGAAGGGGTGGTGATTTCGCCGGAGGACATTTTCGCCTACGCCTACGCGGTGCTGCACGATCCGGTTTACCGCTACGACTACGGGGTTGACCTGCTGCGGGAGTTTCCGCGGCTGCCGTTGTACGCGGATTTTGAGTATTGGGCCGGTATGGGGCGGGAGCTGCTGGGGTTGCATCTGGGGTTTGAGGAGGCGGAACCGTTTGGGCTGGTACGGGAGGACGGTTCGGGGAAACCGGGGCGGGCGCTGCTGCGGGCGGACAAGGAAGGTGGGATTATTCGGGTGGATGAGCAGACGCGGTTGACGGGGGTGCCGGAGTCGGCGTGGCGGTATCGGCTGGGGAGCCGGTCGGCGCTGGAGTGGGTGTTGGACCAGTACCGGGAACGGAAGCCGCGGGACCCGACGATTGCGGCGCGGTTTAACAATTACCGTTTTGCGGATTACAAGGAAGGGGTGATAGAGCTGCTGCAACGGGTCTGCACGGTGAGCGTGGGGACGATGGACGTTGTGGACCGGATGGCGTATTGGGAGGGGGAGGAACTGAGGTCTTGGATTGACAGGGATGATGATGAGTTTACGGACGTGGTGCTGTCCGATTGGTTTGATGAACCGGAGGATGAGGAGTGGTTGGCCGCGTGGCGGGAGTTGCCGTGGTTGGAGACATAGTTTGGGCTCCGGTAGCTTTCACCGACTTGAGCGGTTCCAAGTCCCGACCGGTTCTGGTGTTGGCCGAGGTTGGGATGCGTGATTCGATAGTCTGCCAAATTACCAGCCGTCAACCGGGGAGGCCGGGAGAAATCTCAATCACCAACCAGGATATGCAATCCGGGAGCCTCACCTATGATAGCTGGGTACGCCCGAACAGGCTGCATACAATCAACCAACGCCGTTTCTCCCACCCAATAGCCCAGGTTGGGGCGGGCAAGTTGGATGAAGTTTTGGAGGCGGTGCGGGGGTTGTTTTTAAGCATTGGCGGCCCCTAACGGCTGGCGGCTGGTATATAATCGCTCCACACGAGTAGCGGGAATTGTTCTAAATGATGACTGGCGAAAGGCGCACCGTCATTCCCGCGAAAGCCGGAATCCAGAAATTCCAGGGACAGAAAACGCACTTGAGGGCAAGAATCCCTGGATACCGGCCTGCGCCGGTATGACGGGTTCCGGTATGACGGGTTAATGGGGTTAGTCATCAATCATTCATCAAATCAATATGAACGTGACAGACTGCCAGGAGGAGGAGAGGTTATGCCTAGAATTAAGCACGTTGCTATCAGGACGGCGGACCCGGCCAAGACGGCGGCTTTCTATAAGGAAGTGTTCGGGTTGGAAGAGGTGGGGCTGGCGCGGGCCGGCTACTACCTGTCGGACGGGTACATCAATTTGGCGATTCTCAAGGCCAATGAGGACGCGGTGGGGGAAAGCCCGAGGGACGCCGCCGGGTACGCCGGCATTGACCATCTGGGTTTCGTGGTGGAAGACCTGGACGCCATGTGTCAGAAGTTGGAGGAAAACGGGGCCACGGCCACCAACCAGCGCATTGACATGGTGCACGGTTCGGAGGCCAACGCCGTTTCGTATTACGAATTGAAGTACCGGGGGCCGGACGACCAGGTAATAGACATTACCGAATCGGGTTGGATTGGGACTTAGGGCGTGGCGTCGAATCAAGCCGTTATTCCTGAAAGGGCCGGATGCCACCCCCACCCTAACCCTCCCCCTTCGAGGGGGAGGGGATTTATCGCACACCCGCCAAGGGCGCCGGCTGTGGATTCCGGCTTTCGCCGGAATGACGGTGCAATATGATGACACGCCCTAAGCCTATGTTCTTGCGCGGCCGGGGGGGAGGCTGCTCCGCCGGCGCGGGGGTTAGCGTCTGATGCTGGGGGAGCGGCGTTCCCAACTGGCGCGGCGGCTGCCCTTTTACTACGGGTGGGTAATCGTCGGCAACACGGTGTCGGTCAGCCTGTCCACGCGCACGGTCATGGCGGTGGCGCTGCTGTCGGTGTTCGTGGTTCCCATGACCGAGGACTTGGGTTGGTCGCGGGGGATGTTCTCCGGGGCGGTCAGCCTGGGGGGACTGGCCGCAGTGGTGGCGTCGCCGCTGGTGGGGCGGTGGCTGGACAAGTACGGGGCGGGAGTCATCATATCCGCCGGTTCGCTGGTCACGGGGCTGCTGGCTTTGGGCCTGGCGGTGGTGGCGCATCCCATTGTGTTTTACCTGCTGTACGTGCCGGGGCGGATGGTGTTCGCCGGGCCGCTGGAGTTGGGGCTGCCGACGGCGATAAGCAACTGGTTCATCCGGCGGCGTCCGATGGGACTGGCCGCCGATGCAATCGCCAAGGCCGCCGGGCTGGCGATGATGCCGGTAATCGCGCAGCTAATCATCAGTGGTTGGGACTGGCGGACGGCGTGGGTGGTTATCGCCATTATCACGTTTTGCCTGGGGGTGCTGCCGCCGCTGCTGCTGGTGGCGCGCCGGCCGGAGGACATGGGTCTGGAACCGGACCCGTCCCCGGCGGGTAAGGAAAGCGGGCCGTCCACGTCGGACGCCGAGGGGCGACCGGCGGCTATTGACGCATCCACCGAGGTCAATTTTACGGTGCGCCAAGCCCTGCGGACCCGGGCTTTCTGGATTCTGGCGGTGTTTTCCGGGGCCAGCATGATGGTGCAGGCGGGAATCAGCCTGCACCAGGTTTCCCATTACATCAATCAGGGGATACCGGACACCAGCGCGGCGCTGACGGCCGGGATGTTCGCCTTCGGGCAGATTCCGGCGAGCCTGTTCTGGTCGGCGCTGGCCCGTCGGATGCCGCTGCGGTTCCTGCTGGCGGGGGCGGCGTTCACGGTGGCGTTGGCGGCGGTGGCTACCATCGCCAGCGCGTCGGTGATTCCCAGCCTGGCGGCGGCGTTGGCGGTAGGGTTCGGCGTGGGCGGGCTGCATTTGCTCATCCGGCTGGCGTGGGCCGACTACTACGGGCGGGAGAATCTGGGGACGATTCGGGGGTGGACCATGTCGGCGCAGGTGGGCGGGCAAGCGTTGGGGCCGGTGTTGGCCGGGTTCCTGTTTGACGCGACGGACGCCTACCGTTTGCCGTTTACGATTTTCGCGGTGGCGGTGTTGCTGGCGGGGCTGCTGGCGTTGGCGGCGGTTCCGCCGCGGCTGCCGCAACGGGCGACAACTTTGGCGGGGAGTTGACCCCCTCCCTAACCCTCCCCCTGGTAGGGGGCGGGGATTCTTGGTTGTCGGGGCGATTTCCGGTTGCCAAGGGGGTTTTTCACCACAGAGGCACGGAGAGCGCATAGGATTGGGAGGTTTCCCTATACCGTGTTGGTGATGGGCGTTGGTAGGGGCGCACGGCCGTGCGCCCCTACGGGTGTTTGGGAGTGTTAGCAGGGACAAGGATGATAGAGGGGAAGGATTTGAGATTCTTCGCTTTGCTCAGAATGACATGGAAGGGCCAGGATGATATGGGGTGCGGCGATGTTATTGGCTTGGATTTCTGGATTCCGGCCTTCGCCGGAATGACGACGTTGGGACGTGGGGGGTTTTTGGTGGATGGGGGGGCGCAGGCTAAAAGTCTGCGCCACCGATGGGGGGGGCACCCCCACCCTAACCCTCCCCCGTCGAGGGGGAGGGGATTTTGGGGGTGTGGCGGCGGGCGTATTCTAGGGCCCAGATTTCCATGGCGCGGTCGTAGGCCCAGTTGAGGTCTATCAGGTCGTCCAGGTCAACTTTCAGTTCCTGGCGGGCGGCTACTTCGGTTCTCAGGCGTTCCAGGGTGATTTCCCGGCTGCCCTTGCTGCCGTTGTGCTGCTGGCATATCGGGGCGCGGTTGTAGATGCGGTCGGAGCCGCCCCGGGACCGGGGGGTGATGTGGTCCAGCTGGAAGTTGGCGGCGTCGCGGATGATGGTTCCGTCGTCGCGGCGGTTGGCGAATCCGCAGCACCAGGCCCGGTAGCCGGACAGTTCCAGCAGCCGCTCCAGCATCTGCCGGCGGTCGAATACGTCGGATTCCTTCTTGTAGTTGAGGGGCGGCCGGGGTTTCAGTTCCAGTTTCTTGACGTTGACGGCGACGGGAGAGGTGCGCTGGGGCAGTTGGCCCGGCCCGTGGATGGTGACGGTGGGTTCGCTGCCCAAGACCTGCTGGCCGGTGGTCTGGTCGTTGCAGGTGAGCAGGGCCAGGGATGGCTTGTTGAATTGACGCTTGAAAACCGTCCAGGCCCGGGGGTTGACATCGCAGGCAATCCATTGGCGGCCCAACCGCTCGGCGGCCACGGCGGAGTAGGCGCAGCCGGCGAAACAGTCCAGGACGACATCGCCGGGGTTGCTGCTGGCCCGGATGATGCGCTCGGCCAGGGCGATGGGCTTTTGCGTGGGGTAGCCGGTGCGTTCAGGCGATTGCGATTGGATTGTCTTGATGTCTTCCCAAATGGTATCCACAGGATTCCCTTGCATTTCGTCGAGATACCGTTTTTGGCGGGCCAGTCCTGTTGAGGTGTAATGAATCAGTCCCTTGTCATGGGCTTCCTGCATCCGTTCTTTCGTCCAACGCCAAACTCGGAAATGACCGTTCCACTCGTAGGTTAAGTTGGGTCTATCCCGATTTGGATTGGTAAGGTCTCCCAACGTATAGCGGCGGCCTGTGTCCGGTTCAACATGACGATAAAACTGTTTGACGTATTCCGGGGAGTGGGGAAGAAACGGGCGATTCCAGACAAAAGAATCGCTCTTCGAGTAGTACAGTAGGCTGTCAGCGTTGTTCGGATAGCCCTTGAAGGCTAACCCTTTGGCATTGGTGCGCCGCCAAGTGATTTCGCTGCGGAAGTTGTCCAAGCCGAAAATGATGTCCAGCAGTTGACGGAGGTAGCCATTGGCGGTGTGGTCGCAATGGAGGTAAAAGCTGCCGGTGGGTTTCAATACGCGGTGGATTTCCAGCAGCCGGATAGCCATGAAACAGAGGTAGGCGGCGATGCTGTCGCTGTGGGAGTCGCGGGAGGAGTGAATGAAGGTGGCGATTTTGTCGTACCGGGTTTCCAGGTCCACCATCCAATCTTCGTGGATGTCCTTTTCCCAGGCCCAGATGTCCACGTAGCCGCCGCGGGTCTGGCCGTCGTCGGGCCAGGCGATGCCGGCGTCGGCAGCGGCGGTTTCGTTGGTGATTCCCCAGCTGCGGAGGAGGCGCAGTTCGGTTTCGAGTTCTGCGTCGCTGAGGGGCGGTTTGAGACGGTCGCCGGTGAAGGTTTCGTTCTTGGCGAAGGGCGGGTCAATGCAAACCAGGTCAACGGTTTCGGAGTTGAGGGAGCGGAGGAAGTCGAGGTTGTCGGCGATATAGACGCCGCGGTTGACAGCGTTGAGAGCAGCCACGGGCGCACCTTTCCAAGTAAGGGTGGGATGACGGGGTTTTAGTTTGGCGGTTAGTTGGGCGGGGGTCAATGGGCGGTTGTCAGCAGGGGTTTTTGTTGGGGTTGGGGATTTTTGGTCGTCGAGGGGGTTTTTCACCACAGAGCCACGGAGAGCGCGGAGGGCGCAGAGGGTTGAGAGAGGGGAGGTTTTCCTATAACGGCCTTGGTGATTGGCGTTGGTAGGGCAACCACAAGGGTTGCCCCTACGGGTGGTCAGGGGCGTTTTGTGGGGGCGAAGATGGTTTGGGGGTGGGGGTTCACCCCCTCCCTAGCCCTCCCCCTGGTAGGGGGAGGGGATTTTTATTTGGGGCGGGTTAGTCTGCGGCGGGGCTGGCGGTTTCGCGGGGGATGGAGTCTTCCCAGTTGGGAATCAGGACGCGGGAGGAGGATTCGAGGAAGAGGATGGCGACGACGCCGGCCCAACTGGCGCCGATGGAGATTATCCAGGCCAGGTCGTAGGAGCCGAAGTAGTCGAAGATGAGGCCGCCGATTAACCCGCCGGCGGCCATGCCGAAGCCGGAACCGAGGTGCTGGAATCCGAAGATGGAACGCACCGGCCCCATGCCGTAATACTGGCGGTTGGCGATGAGGAAGGCGGACATTTCGCCGCCAAAGCCGATGCCAAACAGGGCGGCGAAAAGGTAGAACTGCCACCAGGTTTCGGCCCAGAAGAGCATCAAGACGGTGATTCCCTGGATGAAGTAGGGCAGCACCATCACGGCCTTGGCTCCCCAACGGTCGGCCAGGATGGGGACGATTAACCGGCTGAGGACGCTGAAGGCGGTGTAAATGGTGACAATCCAGGCCCCTTGCGCCAGGGTCAAGCCCTGGGTGGTGGCGAAAAACACGACGTGCCAGATTACGATGGAATGGCCCAGGCAACCGAGGTAGTGAATGAAGGGGAGGTTCCAGAAGGCCCGGGTGCGGCGGGCGTGGCGGAGGAACACCTGGCTGCGAATCTTGGCGGCGGCGGGGTCGGAGGAAGGCGTCGGCTCCGGGGTGTCGTTGTCGTCGGCGCCGTAGGGCAACATTTCCCGGTCGCCCGGCTCGCCGTGGAACTTGGCCAGCAGGGAGAAAACGATGATTCCCCCAACGACGGCGATAATCCAAAAAGCCGTGTCCCACTCAAACCTGGACAACAAAAGGGCCAAGGCCGGGGCGGTTACGGAGGCGCCCATGCCGCCGATGGACTGCTGGATTCCTACGGCGACGCCCAGCTTGCGCTTGAACCAGGCGGCTACGGTGGTGGGGATGTTGACGGAAAACAGGGCTTGGGCCAAACCCAGCATGAGGCTGTAGTACAGGTACAACTGGATTATGGGATTCTCGAAGTACCAGCGGAGCGCGAAGTTGTCCAAGTACCAGGGCAATTGAGGCTCTTTGACGATGGTGCCCAAGAGCACCAGGCCAACGACGTACAGGGTGGCGGCCACCAGCAGGGAGCGGCGCGCGCCGTAACGGTCGCCCACCCAGCCGGCGGGGGGAGACAGGACGGCGCTGGCCATGCTGCGGAAGACCTGGGCCATGACGATGGCGGTCACTGACCAGCCGAAATCCTGCTGGAGGACTACGAGGATGACGGCGAAAGCCTGGCTGACGAAGTTGGCAGTCACCCGCAGGGCGGTGCCCATGCCGACGATGGCCCAGGCGTAGTGGTACTCTTCGCGGATGGCGTGGATTCGGGTTGGAATCATGCTCAAGACGGGGCCTTTCTTTATCGGCGCGCTGCGACGTTACATTGAACGCAATCCGCCGGGAATGGCATGGCCGGCGGCGGTTGACATTGGGCTGGACGTTGGGGGGCATTGTAACCACCGGGGAGAGTTGGGGCAACCGGGGGGACGATTACGAAGTCCGCCTCCCAAGGATGGGGAGGTGTTCGGGACGGTGTTACATACCTCTGACGTAAGGTTCACCCCCATCCTAACCTTCCCCCGTCAAGGGGGAAGGGATTTTTTGTACACCTTATTCCGCGGTTAGGCGACGCTGCTGGAGGCAGGAATTTTAGATTCTTCGCTACGCTCAGAATGACATGGAAGGGGCAAGGTATGGAAAAACCTGGGCTATTCCTGCTGTTGTCCGCGGGTTTGACCGCTTGGCTATAATTGCCCGCAAACGGCGTTGAATTGCGGAGGAACTTATGGGTTGGTCGCGGCATCACCCTACGGGATTGATTTACTACGCGCCGCAGCACTGTTGGCGAGGTTATACCCTGACCAGCAACGTGGGCGGTTCTCATGCTCATTTGATTGATATGGAGGGGAGGGTTTGCCACCGTTGGACGCTGGCGGAGGGGATTGAGTACGCTTACCTGCTGGACTACGGGAATCTGCTGGCGCGGACGCATCCGCCGGAGGACGCCGGGGGAGCGGAACGTATCGGCGGGTCGTCGGGGGCTTTGCTGGAACTGGATTGGGACGGCAACGTGGTCTGGGCCTACCGGGACCCGATGCTGCATCACGATTACCAGCGATTGCCCAACGGCAACACGCTGGCACTGCTGTTCGGCGTCATTCCCGAGGATTTGGCGGCGCGGGTCAAGGGGGGGATGGCCGGTCCGGAGGCTCCGCCGCAGATGTTGGGGGACGTGGTGCGGGAAATCGCGCCGGACGGTTCGACGGTGGATGAGTGGAGAGCCTGGGAACATCTGGACGTGGAGGAGGACGTGATTTGCCCGCTGGAGGAACGGCGGGAGTGGACGCACGGCAACAGCTTGAACGTGACGCCGGAGGGCCACCTGCTGGTCAGTTACCGCTTGACCAGCACCATCGGGATGGTTGACCGAAGCAGCGGCGATTTTGTTTGGAAGTGGGGGCCGGGGGAGATTTACCACCAGCATCATCCGACCTGGCTGGACAATGGGCGGGTGCTGCTTTTCGACAATGGGGGACACCGGCCCCGTTCCACCTATTCCCGGGTGCTGGAAGTTGACCCTACGGACAACAGCATCGCCTGGGAGTACCGGGGCGACCCGCCCATATCTTTTCACAGCCCCAACATCAGCAGCGCCGACCGGCTGCCCAACGGAAACACGCTAATCTGCGAAGGCGCGCCGGGGCGGGTGTTTGAGGTTACGCCGCTGGGGGAGATTGTTTGGGAGTACGTTAATCCGTTCTTCGCACCCGGCGGGCGGGTGGCTGGGGGCAACCCCGGCGACGCCACCAACGCCATGTTCCGGGCGCACCGCTACGGGCCGGAACACCCCGGGCTGAAAGGGCGGGATCTGGATCCGGGCCGGCTGGCAAACTTGAACCGGCTTTATGGGCCGTAGGGGCTTGGCGGGGACGTTTCGGGCATCGGGTTACGGCTGGGGGGCATATCGTGGGGCCGGCACAATTGCAAAGTCTGCCTCTCCTTGGTTGGGAGACGATTCAGAACGGGAATGGGTCTCCCCGACGTGATGTTCACCCCCATCCTAACCTTCCCCCATCGAGGGGGAAGGGATTATTGAAATGCCTCCCAAGGCCGCTCCTACCGCCTTGGCAATCGTGCTGCCGTGGGGCCGTAGGCGGGGAAAGCTGCTATTGGGAGTGGCGGAGCTTGGGGTCGAGGTAGTCGCGAATCCAGTCGCCGAAGAAGTTGAAGGCCAGTACCACGACGGTTATGGCCAGCCCCGGAAACAGGGACAGCCACCAAACGTCAAGGATTACTTCCTTGCCCTCGGAGACCATGATGCCCCAAGACGGCGCGCCGGGCGCCAGTCCCAGGCCCAGGAAACTCAGGGCGGCTTCCAGCAGGATGACCTGGCCCACCAGCAGGCTGGTAATCACCATCAGCGTGTTGACGACGTTGGGGAAAATGTGGCGCCAGATTAACGTCGGCGTGCTGACCCCGCTAATCTTGGCAACGGTAACGAAGTCGAGGACTTTGATAGCGAGCACGTCCCCGCGAATCATGCGGGCGAATCTGGCCCACACCGTCAGGGCCACGGCCAGGATGATTACCTCGGTTCCCTTGCCAAGGATGACGGCGATAACCAGGGCTACCAGGATGGTGGGAAAGCCCAGGGCGGCGTCGGTGACGCGCATTATCACCGCATCAATCCAGCCGCCCAGGTAGCCGGAAATCAGCCCCAAGACCGTTCCCACAAGTCCGCCGGTTATCAGGGCCATGAGGCTGATAACCACGGTGGTGCGCGCCCCGAAAATCATACGGCTCAGGATGTCCCGACCCAAGGTATCGGTGCCCAGCAGGTGCTCGGTCGTCTCGCCCGGGGGTATGTTCTTTTTCAGGATGTCCAGGGTGTCGGTTTCGTGGGGGGCCAGCCAGGGCGCAAAAACGGCGCAGACCAGCATCAGCAGGAAAATGAAAATTGGTATATACGGCAGGCGGTACTCCCGCATCCGACGCCGCAATTGCCGGACTCGGCCCGTCCGGGGGGCAAGTATGGTTTCCGTTGCCGCCAATCTTCCTCCGGTTGAACGCTAGTTGTACCTGATTCGGGGGTCAACGTAGGCGTAGAGGATGTCAACAATCAACGCCGCGATGATATAGAACAGGGCGGATACCAGCACCGCCGCCTGCACGATGGGGAAGTTGCGCTGCACCACCCCTTCCAGCAGGAGCCGCCCGACGCCGGGCCAGGCAAAGACCACCTCGACCACCACCGAGCCGTTGAGCAGTCCGGCCAGGCTGATGCCGCTGAAAGTCAGCAGGGGAATGAGGGCGTTGCGTAAGGCGTGTTTCCAGAGAACCAGCCTTTCTTGCAGTCCCTTGACGCGCGCGAATTTAACGAACTCGCTGTCCAGTATCTCCAGCATACTGGAACGCCCCAGCCGCACCATGCCGGCCATGATGGACCAGGACAGGACGAAGGCCGGCAGGATGAAATGGTCGGGGCCGCCTCGTCCGTAAGTGGGCAAGATTTTCAGGTAGGCGCCGAAGAAGAGGATGAGCATGATGGCGACCCAGAATTGGGGCGCGGCCATGCCCACGACGGCGAAGAACTTGGAGAGGTAGTCGAAAATAGAGTTTCGCTTTACCGCCGACAGGATTCCCAGGGGAATCCCCAGCAATATGGCTAACCCCATGCCGGCGGCGGAAAGCTGGATGGTGGCTGGCAGCCGTTCCAGCAGGATGTCGCGGGCCGGCCGCCAGTCCTTGGTGGACAGGCCGAAGTCCAGCCGCACCGCGTTCTTCATAAAGATGAGGTACTGCTCCGGCTTGGACTTGTCCAGCCCCAGCTTTCTTTTCATCAATTCGTAGTCTTCCGGGGCCGAGGCCTCGGGCGGCAGCAGGATGACGGCAGGGTCGCCGGTCAGGTGGGCGCTGATAAAGACTACGAAACTCAGGGCCCACAGGGTTATGAAACCCTGGAAGACCCTGGTCAGGATGTACCGTTGCATGGGACTCCTATTGCAGCGTTATCGTCCAGAAGGAACTCAGGTACGGGGTGACGGGCCAGGGTTCCCAAGTGGCAATGCGGCCGCTAACGCCCCAAGGGAGGTGAACGTGGCCGATGCTGGGTTCGTAGTGGGCTTCCCACAACTGCTGGTACATTTCGTTGTAGGCGTCCTGCCGCTTGGCCGGGTCAATTTCGGACTTGGCCTTGGTCACGGCGTCTCTCAGGTCTTCGCGCAGGGCGCCGAAGTGGATGCGGCCCTCAAAGTCAGCGTAGTAAACCGTCACCGAGCGGCCGGCATCGTACTTGGCTTCGTTGGGGCGCAGCAGGACGCCGCCGTAGAGTTCCTTGTTGAACCAGCGGTTCCTGATGGTGGCGGTTTCGCCCACTTCCACCGTGGCGTCAATGTTGAGGTTCTTCTTCCACTGGTCGGCCACCAACTGGGCCAACTCCGGCATGAAGGGGAGGTCTCCGGCAATCCAGGTATAGATGTTCAAGGTGCCGAACCCTTCGCCGTTGGGGTAGCCGGCCCGGGCCAGCAGTTCCCTGGCTCGCTCCGGGTTGTAGGGGATGGGGTCAATGTCGGAACTGTAACCCAGGGTGCTGGGGGTGGCGTAGTTGTACCCGCAAACGCAGGCCCCTTCCTCGGTGTAGAGGCCGTACATGATTGCCTCTTTGTCAATGGCGTAGTCCAGGGCGAAGCGCACGTCCCGATTATGGCAGGGAAACTCTTGGTTCTGGCAGCCTTGCAGAATCATCCAAACGTAGGTGGATTCCCGGCCGAAGATAATGCGGCCACCCGAATCCTCAATCTGCTTGCGCACGGCTACGTTGGCTTCGATGATGTCGGCGTCGCCGGCGCGGAGAGCGGCTACCCTGGTGGAGGCTTCCGGCACCAGCCTCATGTCCAGGGTTTGGAACTTGGCCCTGCGGTCCTCATCGAAACCGTTGTCGGGATGGTAGTAGAAATCGTCGAACCGCTCGAAGAGCATTTTCTCGCTGCGCAGGAATTCCACCATCTGGAAAGGCCCGGCGCCGGTGGGCTTCAGGTTATAACCGTCGCTCCCCTCCGCCTGGAAATACGCGTCGGGGATGATTGGCCCGGTGGTGCCGGGGGCGCTTTCCGCGCTGAGGAAGGCGAAGTTGGCCTGGATTTCCTTGTGGGTGATTTTGACGGTGTTGCCCTCGGCGGGGTGCACCATTTCGGTCAAGCGGGCCTGGCCGGACTGGCCGGGGCTGAGGGAGTTTTCGATGGCTTCGGGGCCGTACATATACTCGAAGGTGAAAGCGCCGTCCTCCGCGGTCAGGGGCTCCCCGTCGTGGAAAGTAACCCCTTCCCGGAGGTTGAAAGTCCAGGTCAACCCGTCGGGGGAAATGTCCCAAGCCGTCGCCACGCCCGGAATCAACTCGTAATTTTCGTTGCTGTTAATCCAGAAGGCGTGGAGCGCCCGGTGGAAATTGAGTCCCTCGCCGACCTGGTCTCTGGGGTCGAAATACTCGTTGCCCCAAACGGCGTTCATTATCGTGACCATTCCCGGGCTGACTTCCACCTCGGCCGGCATCACGGCGGCGGCGGGGGTGGCCGTGGGCGCGGGAGCGGGCGCGGATGAACTGCCCGACGCCGCCGGGGCCTGGGGCGCGGCGGCGGGAGCGGCCGCTGGCGCGGGAGCCGTGGTGGTGGTATCCGCCGGGGCGGAAGTGCCGCAAGCGGCGGCTAACGTCAGGGTCAAGGCCAACGCCAGGTACAGGGTTACGTTCATTTTGGCTGCAAGATACTTCGTAAATTTCATTTCCGGCCTCTTTCAGGTCCATAAACGTACAAGTTACCGCGATAGACGTTGCTTTGGCGTCATAGGCTAGCAAAGCGGTATGTTATTGTCAACAACCGGATAATTGAGCCAATGAATTGTGGTGAAACGTCGCCAATGGGCGCGCGAAAATACGCGAATGCCGTTACGGCTGGTGGGATTGCGTGGCGTAAACCGTAATCGGGTGGTGAGTTGTACGGGCAATGGGAGGCGGGGTTATTGCTGTCTGAAAACGTCTCTGGGGTGTAGAATGTCGGTATCGCAGAACGCCAGGTGCAGAATGACCACACCCGACACCTTCGCCAAAACATCCCAGCTCACGGGCCAGTTCCGGCTGCCCGACCCGCCGGAAGACCCGGAAGACAAGATGACCAGTTTCGACCACCTGACCATCAACGGCAACGCCTACCACCTCCGGCAGCACTTGCTGGCCCAACAGTTGGGCGACCCCGAAACCACCCTGGTGGCCGGGGATCGCTACATGGTGGTACGCCCCACCCGTTCCCTGGCGGGCAGCCGCTACCCCGACCTGCTGGTGGCCTTTGACGCGGACCCGGCGGCCTACAAGGACAGCAACGGATACATCATAGAGGAGCAGGGCAAGTCGCCGGACTTCGCTATGGAAATCGCCTCCCGCAGCACCGGACGGACCGACGCAACGGAGAAGCGGGAGGACTACGCGGCCCTGGGCATTGGTGAATACTGGCGGTTTGACGAGACGGGGGAGCATCACGGGACGCGGCTGGCCGGGGACATTCTGGTGGATGGGATGTACCAACCTATTGCCCTTGAGGAACTGGCCGACGGCAGTTTGCAGGGCTACAGCCCCGTCCTGAATCTATACCTGCGCTGGGATGCTGGTGAGTTGCTGTTTTACGACCCGGCCACCGGCCGGCCCATAGCTACGATGGAACACGAACGCGCCCGCGCTGATGCCGAGCGGGAAGCCCGGCTGTCCGCCGATGCGGAACGCACCACTGAGCGGGAGGCTCGCCTGGCTGCCGAGGCGGAACGCACCGCCGCCGAATCCGAACGCACCGCCGAGCGGGAGGCTCGCCTGGCTGCCGAGGCGCGCGTTCGCGAGTTGGAAGAACAGTTGCGACGGCGGCAACTCTGACCACACCCCCACCCGCAACCCGTCGTTCCCGGCATACGCCGGAATCCAAGAATCCTTGTTTGGGCCGGGGGAACGTCGGCCCAGGCATTACCCCCAACCCCCAGGCCCTTTTGCCTTTTAATCGTTTCCCTGCACGTTTTTTACCCTGGCCCAAAATCTCCGGGCAAGGGGACTCCTTCGGTTATGCTCAGGGCGGGGTTGGCAATGGCGAGGATTTTGGATTCTTCGCTTTGGTCAGAATGACATGGGGACTGCTCAGGATGATAAGGAAAGGCCAGGGATGAATGCTAAAAGACATTGCCCTTGCCAGCTTTATCGGGCAGGGCTATGATAGGGGCATGGAACAACGGCGGGTGAAATTGTCGCTGGGGCCGGTTTCCTCGGTGGACCCGGAGACTTTCGGGGAACCGGGCAGGCGCACTTTCCGGCTGGCTCTTAATGCCGGGGCGGCGCAGGCTTACGTCTGGCTGGAAAAGGAACAGCTTTTCCAGTTGGGGGTTTACCTGCGGGAGGCTATCCGCACGCTGTCCGACGAAGACCGGCAAAAGGAAGTCAGGCCCGGCGAGTCCCAATGGGCCGGCGGGGAAGAGACGGTTGAGTTCAAGGCTCGCCAGATGTTCCTGAACTACGACGTGGCGGGCAACTCTTTCTCCTTGTGGGCTTACGAAGATGAGGAAGGGACGGAGGATGCCCAGTCGGTCAGTTTCTGGGTGTCTCCGGAACAGGCGGAGACGCTTTCCAGGGAGGCGCTGCGTATCTGCGCCGCCGGCCGTCCGCCTTGCTTCCTTTGCGGCCAGCCCATAGACCCGCAAGGCCACGTCTGCCCCCGGGCCAACGGCCACGCCGTTTTTGAGAGCGGCTGATTGCCGCCGCGGTTGAAGGGTTCAAGTTGAGCTTCGACCGTTCCACCTACGATTTTCTGACCCGGGGGGAGTTCCTGTCCTGTGAACTGACCCCGGCGGGTTCCAACTACACGTTCTTATCCAAAATCCGCTACGGCGACCATACCGGGCTGGCTATCTACAAGCCTCGGGATGGGGAAGTTCCTTTGTGGGACTTTCCTTCCGGCACCCTTTACAAGCGGGAATACGCCGCCTACCTGCTGAGCGAAATTTTGGGGTGGGACTTCATTCCCTTGACGGTCATCCGCGATGGCCCTTATGGAATCGGCTCGGTCCAGCAATTCATTGAACACGACCCGCGGGAAAATTACTACACGCTGAACGAAGGCAACGCCGACGCCCTGCGGTGCATCGCCTGTTACGACCTGGTTGCCAACAACACCGACCGCAAGGCCGGCCACATCATCATGGACCACCAGGGCAAACTTTGGGGCATTGACCAGGGTTTGACTTTTCACGCCGATACCAAGATTCGCACCTGCATCTGGGACTTTTGCGGCGAACCCATCCCCCAGGAACACCTGTCCCGGCTGGCCGGGTTCGCCAACGAATTGGCCGCGCCGGGGGAGCGGCTGCGGGAGCTGCTGGCCCTGTTGCGCCCGGAAGAAGTCACTTCGCTGCACCATCGGCTGGGGTGGGTGCTGCGGGAACGGGTTTACCCCGGTTCCCGGCCCCGGCGGCGGCGTTAGGTTGGTCTCAGGCGGGGATGTGGATTCCGGCCTTCGCGGGAATGACGGGTTGGGGGCGGTAGCGGCACGCCGGTATGACGGTGCGGTTTTTGCCCCTATTCCTTCGGCTACGCTTAGGACGGGGTTGGCTGCGGCAAGAATTTTGGATTCTTCGCTGCGCTCAGAATGACATGGGGGATTCCTTAACGGCAAGTAGGTTGTTTTTCGCTTGGGTTTTCTGGATTCCGGCCTTCGCCGGAATGACGAATTACCTTTGGAAGGGCCTCGGGGAAAAAGGGCGGTGCGCTTGACAATGCGTGGGATTCGCTAGTATTGTACGCCAGTCTTGCGGCGCAAAACCAAGGGCAGACCTCTCGGTATGCACCTGTTTGACGCTTTGCGGCGTAAACCCAGCTTAATCCGTACTCTAAACGGCGCAAGTCGCTAGATAATGTTCAGGGGGTGATGGAACGCCCCCGTTGGCTGCCCCGGAAAAATCAGGTTGCTTACGGAGGAGGTAAGGAAAGTGAAACCCGTTGTATTTCTTTTGGCAGGTCTGTTGACCCTTGGCCTTATCGTCGCTTGTGGTTCCGCCGCCGAACCCCAGATCGTCGAAGTCGAAAAGGTGGTGGAAAAAGAAGTCGTAGTTGAAAAGGAAGTCCAAGTTCCCGGGGAGGTGGTGGAGAAGATAGTCGAAAAAGAAGTCCAGGTGGAAGTCGAGAAGGAGGTCGAAAGGCTGGTAGTGGCCACGCCCACGCCGGTGCCGACGCCTTCGGCAGTTGAAGCCGGGCCTCGCGGGGAACTCATCGCCTCCGCCGACGACCTGGTGAACATGAGCACCGACAACCTGGGCCTGCTGTCGGTTCCCCAGTCCAGCATCTACATGGAAGAGATGTTCGACTTCCTGATTGACCTGGATTTCGACAACAAACTGGTGCCGGGCCTGGCGGAAAGCTGGGAACTGTCCGATGACCAGTTGACCTGGACGTTCAAGATTCGGGACGGGGTACAGTTCCACGACGGCTCCGACGTGACTGCCGAAGACGTGGCTTACAGTTGGAACCGGACGTTCTTTGACCCCAGGTCGGAGAACAGCACCGCTCTGGAATTGGCCAACCAAACCGAGTCCTTGACCGGGGTGGGGGACCAGTTCGTTATCAAGACCCACGAACCGCAGGCCAACGCCGGGATTTGGGGCAGTTTCCCCTTCCTGAGTTCCGGCTCGTTTACCTACTCCAAGGCCCAGATTGAGGCCGGGGAGGATGCTTTCCGGGAAGCGCCCATCGGCACCGGCCCCTACCAGTTTGACAGCCGGATTCCCAACCAGTTCATCACCATGACCTCCTCGGAAGTTGGTCACTGGCGGAAGGACCCGGGGTTCCAGACAGTGACCGTCCTGGAGATACCGGAACTGGCTACCCGCATTGCCCTGCTCAAGACCGGGGCCGCGGACATCATCGGCGCGTCCATTGCGGTGAAGGAGGACATCCTGGCGAATGGCCTCCAGGTTAAGACCGCTCCCGCTACTACGGTCAGCGTGGTCTGGTGCTGGTACCAGTGGTCGCCGGGCCACCCCTGTCATGACCCCAAGATTCGGGAGGCCATTGCCATATCCATTGACCGGCAGACCATCGCCGACCGGCTCTACTTCGGGGAAGCCTTCCCCATCGGCAACTTCGTGTCGGCTCGGGACACCTTCGGCTACGACCCGGACCTGGAGCCGCAGCCCTACGACCCGGAGCGGGCCAAGCAGTTGATGTCCGAATCCACCTTCCCGGACGGGTTTGAAGTCCAGATTGAGACCTATCTTAATGACTCGGACTTCCCGGCTTTGCCCACTTTGGCCGAGGCGGTGCTGGGCTACCTGAACGAAATCGGCATCACCGGCGAAGTCAAGGTCTTTGACTGGACCAACCTTTCCGGCACACTCCGGTCCAGGGGTATGGACCCCACCCCCGAGGAGCGGCCCTACCCGCTGGTGATTCGGGGCAACGACTCCCGTTACTCCGGCCTGCGGTGGATGCGGGGCTGGTATCACTCCACCCGCAGCGTCCGGCCGGTGGTGGGGGATTCCACCCCTCACGTTGACGAACTCATCGAAAAGGCAGGCTCCGCGTTCGACGCGGACGAGCAGGAGGAATATATTCGGGAATTCAACCGGCTGCTGACCAACGAATTCCGCCACGCTCCCCTGATTTCCGCCAACGCGGTGTTTGGAATCTCCAACAAGGTGAAGGAATGGACTCCCATAAGCGGGCGTCCCTTCCCGCATAACTTCTGGTCGGCCCGGCCGCATTAACAACGGCCCCAAAACGGCCCAAGCCAGACGCACCAAAGGACAGGCTGCCTGGATTATCGGGGGGCCTGTCCTCCCAAAGGTTCCGTGAAAACCCCCGTTTCATTGCCAAGCCACGGGCAAAGGTGACGCGAGAAGGGAATCGGCCATGCTCGGCTACATCGCCGGACGGATTCTTCAAGGTATAATCAACATCCTTTTCATCACGGTGCTGGTGTTCCTGCTGGCCCGGGCCAGCGGGGACCCGGTGGAGGCTTTCGTCCCAGACGAAGCCAGCGCAGCTACCGTGGAGTTAATCAAGGAGCGGATGGGGCTTAACGACCCGCTCCACGTGCAGTATTGGATTTTCTTCAAAGGTCTGCTGGTGGGCGACCTGGGCGACTCCAAAATCCTGAAAGAGCCGGTGACCAAGCTGCTGGTGGAACGGCTGCCGGCCACTTTTTCCCTGGCCGCCACTGCCATGTTCATCGCGATGGTCATGGCCCTGCCGTTGGGGGTGCTGAGCGCGGTTTACCGCGACACCTGGATTGACCGGGTGGCCAAGATAGTTGCCTTCCTGGGGCAATCCAGCCCCCAGTTCTGGATTGGCATCATGCTGATGATTCTGTTCGCCGTGCTGCTGGGGTGGTTGCCGGTAGCCGGGCGTTCCGGGCCGTCCAGCTATATCCTGCCCGGTTTCGTCATGGGTTGGTTTGTGATTGCCGGGCTGGTGCGGTTGACCCGTTCCAGTATGCTGGACGTGCTGGACAGCGACTACATAACCATGGCGCGGGGAAAGGGACTGCCGGAAAGAACGGTTATCTGGAAACACGCCCTACGCAACGCCATGATTCCGGTGCTGACCTATTCGGGGTTAATCTTGGGCGGGTTTATGAACGGGTCGGTGGTGGTGGAGGCGGTCTTTGCCTGGCCCGGCATCGGACGGCTGGCCCTGGACGCGGTGCAGGGACGGGATTTCCCGGTGGTGCAGGGCGTGGTCATCATGGTGGGAGCCTTCTTCGTGGTAATCAACCTGCTGGTTGACATTACCTACGCCATCGTCAATCCTCGCATCAAGTACTCCTCCAACTAGCAGGAAAGGAGCGGTCTATGGCTCAGGCTACAAGCCAGCCCGTATTGGAAACTCAAAGCCTGTCCTTGCGACGGCGGGCCTACGCCATCGTTGACGGTCTGCGGCGCGCGCCTTTGATTCCCACCATCGGCCTCGCAATCATAATCATCTGCGCCTTGTTCGCCCCCTGGATTGCGCCTTTTGAACCGACCAAGAATGACATAATCAACAACTTCGTCCCCCCGGCCTGGCACGAGGGCGGCAGTTGGAAGAACGCCCTGGGTACGGACAAACTGGGCCGGGATATGCTCAGCCGGATTATCCACGGCACCCGGGTATCCCTGAGCCTGTCCATCGCCGTTATCCTGCTGGGCGGCACGGCGGGGACTTTCTTCGGCCTGGCATCCGGGTTCATGGGGGGCAAGACGGACGCGGTGGTGCAACGGGGCGTAGAAGCCATTTTGGCCTTGCCGCTAATCCTGGTGGCGCTGGTGTTTATGAGCGCCTTCGGGACCAGTTTCACCAACGTCATTTTCATCTTATCGCCATTTGTGGCCGCCCGGTTCGCGCGGATGGTGCGGGGGGAGGCGTTGGCGATTAAGGAACTGGACTACGTGGCCCTGGCCCGGGTGGTCGGCTCGCCCACGCATCGGATTGTGGCCAAGCACATCCTGCCCAACGTATTCAACACGGTGATAGTGCTGTCAACGCTGGAAGTGGGCCACCTGATTCTGGTGGAATCGTCGCTGAGCTTCCTGGGTGTGGGGATTCCGCCGCCCCGTCCGGCCTGGGGGTTGATGGTGGCCGACGGGCGGGACTTTATCCAGAGCCATTACTGGCTGACGCTGTTCCCCGGCCTGGCGATTCTGGTTTCGGTAATGTGCCTCAACCTGTTCGGGGACTGGTTGCGGGATACTCTTGACCCCCGGCGGCGGCAACTTTAAGGGGCGGCTTACGGCCCGGTGGATATGCAGAACGAAAGCAACAACCAGAACATCCTGCTCAAGGTTGACGGCCTGAAGACCTACTTCTTCCAACGCCACGGCGTGCTGAAGGCGGTGGATGGGGTAAGTTTCACCATCCACGAGGGCGAGGCTGTGGGGTTGGTGGGCGAGTCGGGCAGCGGCAAGACCATGACCTGCCTTTCCCTGATGCGGCTGGTTCCCCGGCCCGGCGCGCAGATTGTAGAGGGGGAGGTCTGGTTCAAGGGGGAGAACCTGCTGGAACTGCCGGAAAGCCGGATGCGGGAGTACCGGGGTCACCGCATGGCGATAATCATGCAGGACCCCCAAACGTCGCTGAATCCGGTTTACACGGTCGGGGAGCAGGTGGCGGAGCCGGTGCGGTTGCACCTGCACGAACACGGCCAGCAGGCGTTGGAACGGGTGCTGGACTCCCTGCGGGCGGTGCGGATTCCCCGCCCGGAACTGCGATTAAAGCAATACCCCCACCAGTTCAGCGGCGGCATGAGGCAAAGGGTGGTGGCGGCTATGGGCTTAACCACGGAGCCGGAGCTGCTGATTGCCGACGAGCCTACCACCTCGCTTGACGTTACGATTCAAGCCCAATTCCTGGGGTTAATTCGGGAGTTGCAGCGGGAAAGCGGCACCAGCGTTATCTGGGTGACGCACGACCTGGGCATTGTCGCGCAGATGTGCGACCGGGTTAACGTGATGTACGCCGGGCGCATCGTGGAAAGCGGCGGCGTCCGCCAGATATACAAGGAACCCCAGCATCCCTACACGCGCGCGCTGCTGGATTCGGTGCCGGTGATGGGAGACAAGCGGGAGCGGCTGTACCAGATTGAGGGCCAGCCGCCGGACTTGCGGGACATTCCCCAGGGCTGTCCCTTCTGGCCGCGCTGCCCGGAGGCGATGGACAAGTGCAAGGAGGAGTACCCGCCGCGCACATCTTTGGGTGGCGAGGACTTCGTGCATTGCTGGCTGGCGGAGCCGGGGGGGTAATTTGGCTGACCGATTGCTGGAAGTAGAAGGACTGGTCAAGCACTTCCGCGGCAGCGGGGGCCTGCTGGGACGAAACGCCGAGGCAATCCGCGCGGTTGACGGCGTTAACTTTTCCATTGGGGAGGGCGAGACTTTCGCCTTGGTGGGAGAAAGCGGCTGCGGCAAGACTACCGTAGCCAAGATGATCCTGCTGTTGGAGCGGCCCACCGGGGGACTAATCCGGTTCAAGGGCCAGGACGTTAACGGACTGCGGGGCGGCGGCCTGAAGGAATACAAACGGTTGGTGCAGGCGGTTTTCCAGGACCCGTACAGTTCCCTTAACCCGCGGATGCAGGTTTTGGACATAATCGGGGAACCGTTGCAAGTTCACCAGGGGATGCGGGGCCGGGAACTGCGGATGCGGGTGGGGGAGTTGCTGGAAAACGTGGGGTTAAGCCCGGTAACCGGGTCCTTCTTTCCGCACCAGTTCAGCGGCGGCCAGCGTCAGCGCATCGCCATTGCCCGCGCTCTGGCGTTGCGGCCTCAGTTGATTGTGCTTGATGAGCCGGTGTCGGGGTTGGACGTTTCCATCCGCGCCCAGATTCTCAACCTGCTGGTTGACCTGCAAAGCGACCTGGGGTTGAGCTACCTGCTCATCTCCCACGACCTGGCCATCGTGGAGCACATGAGCCACCGGGTAGGGGTGATGTACGTAGGCAAGATGGTGGAGTTGGCGGACAAAGAAGACCTGTACGCCAACACGCTGCACCCGTACAGCCGGGCCTTGCTGGCCTCGGTTCCCCAGCCGGACCCGGACATACCGATGGGAGAAACCATCAGCGGCGAAGTTGCCAGCCCCATCAACCCGCCCACCGGCTGCCGGTTCCATCCCCGTTGCCCTATCTATATGGAAACGGGAATGTGCCGGGAGGTGGAACCGCAATGGCGGGAAATCGAGGCGGAACACTTGACCGCGTGCCACAAGGTTGAGCCGGCGGTGGTCTAAGAAGGTGTGCTGAAAGTCCCTTCTTCGTTGCTTTCCCAACAGGATGCCAACCCCAACCCTCCCCCTCGCAGGGGGAGGGGATTCATCACACACCCTCTAGCCTGGCAGTTGGGAACGGGACGATTCCCATTGGAATTGCCGAAAATTGCGGTAACGCCGTCGCCAGTCAGCCGTCGCGGAGTAGGGAGTAGTCGAACTGTTCCAGGCTGTCCAGGATTACGTGGGCCTGGCTGATGTCCATGTTGCGGGTGGAGTGGGTGCGGACGGCGATGGTGTAGGCGCCGGATCCTACGGCGGCTTGAATCCCCACCGGCGAATCCTCGATGGCGATGCAGGAATGGGGGGGCAGACCCAGGCATTGCGCCGCCAGCCGGTAAATGTCCGGGTGGGGTTTCCCGTTGACCACGTCGTCCCCACCCAGCACCACGTCAAAGGCGTCTTGCAGCTTGATGGTTTCCAACTTCAACCGCACCCACTTTCTCAGGGACGACGACGCGACGGCCCTGGGCAGCCCGCGGCGGACACATTCGTCAATGAGTTGCTTGACCCCCGGTTGGGGTTGCAGTTCCTCCCGCAGCACTTGGCGCACCATGCCGTCGTACTCGTCAATGTAGCCCTGGATTGAGCCGGGCAGGTTCCGCATTTGTTTCAGTCGCACCCAAGTCTCTTCCACGGTGGTTCCCAGCAGACGCGCTTCATTTTCCTCTTCGGAGATGGGAGCTTCGCCGTGGCCGGTGACCAGGCGGTTGATGGCGACCAGGAACAGCGGTTCGCTGTCCACCAGCACGCCGTCCATGTCAAAAATGATTCCCTGGTAGTCTCCCATTCGTTCTTCCTTCCCGCGCCGATATGGGCGCAGCCTAATCCGCCGTGTTTTCCTCTGCCACCATGAAGCAGGAGGACGCCTTGAACACGGCCCATAAATTCATGCCGGGCCGGATTCCCATTTCCGACAGGGACCGGCCGGTAATGTGGCACCGGAAAGGGACGCCGTGACATTCCAATGCTACCTGATACCCTGGCGGGCGCAACTCGACGCCGGTGACGGTTCCTTGCAACTGGTTGCGGGCCGACGAACTGGCTAGTCTATCGCCGGCCAGTATAACGTCGGAGGCCCGGATGCCTACCAGCAACGGTTGGCCGATTTCCAGGTCGGTCAAAGGCACTTCCAGCCGCAATGCCGGATGTCCCGGCGGCGGGTCGTCTGCCGACACGCAGACCATTGAACCATCCTGGGGATAGCGTTGCTCCACCCGCATGGGCAGCACGTTTTCGACGCCCACCAAGCGGGCAACCCGACCCTGGCCCGGCTGGCCCAGCATCCGCAACGGCTCTCCCCGGTCGAGGGTTCGGCCCCGGTCAAGGACTTGCACTTCGTCGCCCAAGGCCAGAGCCTCCTCCCGGTCGTGAGTAACCAGGACTACCGGGATATTGGCTTGTTCCAGTATAGCCCGGATTTGTCCGCGAAGGGTTCGTCTTAACTCGGCGTCCAATGAGGAAAACGGTTCGTCCAGCAGCAGGGCAGCCGGCTGGACGGCCAAGGCGCGGGCCAAGGCCACCCGCTGCTGCTGCCCGCCGGAGAGTTCCCAGGTGCGTCGTTCTTCCAGACCCTCCAACCGGAAAACGCTGACAAGTTCTTCCACCCTGGTCTGACGTTCTTGCCGGGTTTCGCCCCCCATGCCGTAGCGGATGTTGCCGCTGACGGTCAGGTGCGGGAAAAGGTTGTATTGCTGGGTCAGGTAGCCGACGTTTCTTTTGTGGGGCGGCGTCCAGACCCGGCGCGCTCCGTCGTAAACCACCCGTTCCCCAACCTCGATGCGGCCCTGGTCGGGGCGCAGCAGCCCGGCTATGGCGCGCAAAGCGGTGGTCTTGCCGGCGCCGGACGGGCCGTAAAGGACCAGCACCTGACCGGGAGACGCTTCCCATTCGGTTTCCAGGACGAAATCGGCCAGACTGCAACGCACCCAACCGCGGGTCATAGCCGGCCCTCCCAACGCCGCCGGGCCAGGACGCCAAGGATGGCGAGTACCGCCAAGGAACCGGCCAGCAACAGGGCGGACATGGCCAGGGCAGAACCGATGTCGGTTTCCATTGCGGTCAGGATGGCCAGGGGCATGGTCTGGGTGCGTCCGGTCAGGTTGCCGGCGAACATGATGGTTGCGCCGAACTCGGAGATGGCCCGCGCCCAGGCCAAGGCGAGTCCGCCCAGAATGGACGGGGCGGCCAAGGGCAGGGTCAACCGCCAGAAGGTTGACCAAGGGGAAACTCCTAGCGTCTGGGAAACGTCCTCAAATTCCTTGCCGATGGACTGGAATCCCAGCTTGGCGGCCCGGATGTAGAAGGGAGCGGCCACAAAGACCTGGGCGAAAATCACGGCTATGGCGGTGAAGGGCAGATGTATGCCCATGCCGGTCAGGGCCGGGCCGACGATGCCCTGCCGTCCGAAAGCCATCAGCATGGCAACGCCGGCCACCACCGGGGGCAGGACGATGGGGAGTTCGACCACGGCGTCCACCGCTTTGAGCGCTACTGAATCGCCGCGGGCCAGCAGGTAGGCCAACGGCGTCCCAAAAACCACCACCACGGCCATGCTGACCGCGCTGGTGATTAAGGAAAGTTGCAAAGCCTGCACCGTCAAGCTGCTGGTCAGGCTGGCGGCAAAGTCGCTTTGCTGGCCGGCCCGAACCAGCATCGCCAACACCGGCAGCCCGATGAAAACCAGGTACAGGACGGTGGCGGCCCACCCGGCTGGCGCCCACGGGTTGGAAGGGTTGATGACTTTGCGAAACATGGGTCGGCGGTTGGTGACTGCTCAGGGATTCCCGGGGACGTTTGCCGGAACGGCGGCGCTGTCGGATACCGGGGTGAATCCGTGGCGTTCCAAAATGCCTTGGCCCTGGGGCGACAACAGGAATCCTATGAATTGGCGGGCCGTTTCCGGCTGGCGGGCGTCGGCCAACGCAACGGCGGGATATTCGGCGGCGATGTTGCAGTCCTCGGGTATGGCGACGACTTCGACGCGGGGGGCAATATCTGCGGAAAGGGCATCGCTTTGGTAAACTAGCCCCGCGTCGGCGTCGCCCAACGCGACTTTCTGGGCCACGCTGCGGACGCTGGGTTCTTCAGATACTAGGTTGGCAAGGACTCGGGCGGCGAATCCGGGGCCGAACCCGTCTTTTGAGTCCAGGTTTTGCAGGACTTGCCGGGCATAGGCGCCGGCGGGAACGGCGGGTTGGGCAACTACCAGTTTTATTCCGGGCCGGGCCAGTTCGTCCAGGGCAATTTTCTTGGAGGCGTGGCGGGAGTTTATCAACGCCAATCGGTTGATGGCGAAAACCGTCGGTTCTCCCCGGGTCAGTCCCGCCTCCGTCACGGCATCCGTCTGCCGCATATCCGCCGAGGCGAAAACGTCGGCCTTGGCCCCGTGTTCCAGTTGGGTACGCAGTTTTTGGCTGCCGGCGAAATTCAGGACGACGTTGACCTCCGGGTTGTCGGACTCAAACCGGGCGGCGATTTCGCGGAAAGCGTCGGTCAGGGATGAGGCCGCGAATACCACCAATTCAGTCCTACCGGCCCGTTGGGAAGTGTCGGCGGCGCAACCCGCTCCGGCCAAGAGGGTTGCGGCCCCAAGGGCCAGCGCAACGGCGATTTTGAGCAAAACAGAGCCAGCGACAGATTATTGCGCGGTGTGTGATGGGGGTATTTTAAGCCTGTCGCGTCGGAAAATCGCCCCTGCCGGGAGACAAGGGTTTTCGATTTTGCACCAAGGGCGTAATCCCCAAGGCTATCGCACATGAAGTTGTAACCCGGTCACTGCGGCGAAAGCAGAACCGATAGCGGGAAATGCGGCTTATTTTCGCAACCGGGCCACCGATTGGGGTTACTGGATTCCGGCCTTCGCAGGAATGACGGTAGCTCAACCGCCGATATGGGATTGCCCTGGCCTAATCTCCAAGACGATTGCAAAGTCCATGTCCCAACGATGGGGAGGTGTCCAAGATGGGGATACATTTCCTTGACGTGGCAGTCACCCCCATCCTAACCTTCCCCCGTCAAGGGGGAAGGGACTATTGAACGCCTCCCAATACTGTTCCTACCGACTTTGCAATCGTCCTGCCTAATCTCAATAGGGTGTTGACGTTGCCGACGGGCTGGCGTTTAATGGCTAGCGGGTTGACGTTGGGAAAGGGGTTGCAGAGCAAGCGATTCCGGGTTTATTCGAAACTGCCGGTTGAGGGAGGCAAAGCGATATGGCTCTGGTGCGATGTGTGACTGAAATGGGGATGGGGGTTGACGTTCACGGGTTGGACTATACCAGCGCGGCGCAGCGGGCCGTGTTTGACGCGATTCACCACAGCAGCCTGGGTTTCCAGCGGATGTTGGGGAAGACCGCCGACGATATGCGGGTGGACGTAACCATCGGGGTGCCCCAGCCGGATAAGGTGGACGGCGACGCGGTGCTGTCGGTTCTGCCCCACGGCACGGGCTACATCAACGTCGTTCCCGGCGGGCTGGAAGTCCTGAACGACGGCGGCGACGATGGGACGCTCATCGCCAACGCCATTATCATCGTCAGTTTTGACGACGGGACTTAGCAGCGTCATTCCGGGGAAAGCTGGAACGACGGTTATTCGACCCCCACCCTAACCCTCCCCCTCGTAGGGGGAGGGGATTTATCGCACAGCCTCCTAAGAAACTATCTCAAGACAGAGCGGACATCCCCAAGTGGTAGGAAATCCCCCGCATTGAAAGCCCGGCCCGCTTTACAAAGGGGGAGACATTGGGCGATTCGCGTTTTGGGATAGTTTCTAAGGGCGCCGGTTGTGGGTTCCCGCTTTCGCGGGAATGACGGTAGAGGTCAGGAATGATTTTCACCCAGGGCGGGAATGATATTCACCCAGGGTGGGAATGACGAATTACGAAATTGACGACACCCCTTAGCGGAGGGTCTGCGAAACCGGACTGAACCGCTGTGACGGGAAAACCCGAAAGCCCCGGCCATTGACCGGGGCTTGGCTTTTGCGATGGTTCGGGGCGCCGATTCCGGCCCTTGTTGTTGGGTTAGTGTTCCTGGGGGGCGCGGGTGCTGAAGACCTTTTCGCCCTTCTTGAAGATGCAGCGGCGGATGTTGTTCTCCAACTCCGTGGGGTCGGTCACTGCTGGGTAGCGCTGGCGGGCCTCGTCGCTGCGCAGGTAGGCATACATCTTTTCCAGGACATCGTCTTCCGAGTCTCCCGTGATGATGGTCTTGTCGCGGGAGTCGGACAGAAAGTTGCTGGCCCTGGCGTAGAAAACGTCTGGCATAATCTCCTCCTCGACTTGCTTGGCCGGGCCGTGGTTCCCGTTTCAACCCCGGCATAGCCTAAAGTGCGCCAACATTATACGACATTTCCCGCCGTCTGGCACAGGTTTTGCGGGTTTCCAGGGCAATTGCCGGAAATTCCCCGGTTCCCGGCCCTGTCGGCGGGTCAGGGTTCTTCGTCCTGGGGGCGGCCCCAACCGCCACCGCCGGGGGTGCGGATGCTCAGAATATCCCCGGGCTCCACGTCCAGGGTTTCTTTGCCCTTGAGTTGGACTTCTTCGTAGCCGCCGCGGAACAGCACGTTTTCGCCGGGGTGTCCGTGGTGGCCGCCGTGGTAGCCGGGCGGGGGAAACTTGCGCCGCTCGGAAAGGACCGTCACCCGGGCCGGGCTGAGAAACTCCACGTCCCTGACCATCCCGTCGCCGCCGTGATGCTGGCCGC
This sequence comes from Dehalococcoidia bacterium, assembly GCA_963665735.1. Classification (GTDB taxonomy): domain Bacteria; phylum Chloroflexota; class Dehalococcoidia; order Lucifugimonadales; family UBA3495; genus CATOSK01. The sequence goes on from OY762444.1 coordinate 3,803,608, forward strand.
GCCCCCCAGAACCCCGGCGCAGGGCATACCGTTTCAACCGCAGGGGGAAGGCAAATTCCATCGCCTCGATGGGGGTGTTCATGGTGTTGGTCATGTGGGTATGGATTCCCGAAATGCCGTCCTGGGCGGGCCGGGCGCCCATGCCGCCGCCGATGGTTTCGTAATAGACGAAGGGCTTGTCGCGGGTCAAGTCGTGGCCGCCAATCAGCAGGTTGTTCATGGTTCCCTGGCTGGCTGCCGGCATCACGTCCGGGAGGGCTTGGGCCAAGGCCGCGAAAAGGACGTCGGTGATGCGCTGGGAGGTTTCCACGTTGCCGCCGGCGACGCCCCGTTGGGGTTGGGGATTGACCAGCGTTCCCAAGGGGGTGATGATTTCCACGGGGCGGAGGCAGCCCTGGTTGGCCGGGGCGTCATCGCCGACGATGCACCGGACGGCGTAGAGGGAGGCCGACACGGTTACGGCCTGGGGAGCGTTGATGCAGCCGGGCCGTTGGGGGGAGGTGCCGGTGAAGTCAATGGTCATTTGGTCGCCGGCGACGGTGATGGTTACGGCGATGGGAACCGGCTCATCGGTCAAGCCGTCGTCGTCCATGTAGTCCACAACCCGGTATGCGCCGTCGGGGATGCGGTCAATGGCCCGGCGGGTTACTCTTTCCGAGTAGTCCAGCAGGGCGGCCATGTGTTCCAGGGTGTCGGCGACGCCGTAGGTTTCGACGACTTCCTGCAATCGCTTTTCGCCGACGCGGATGGCGGCAATCTGGGCGGCCAGGTCGCCCTTGCGTTCCTCCGGGGTGCGGGAGTTGCGGCAGATGAGTTGCACTACTTCCTGGTTCAGCCGGCCCGACCGGGCCAGCTTGAGGGGGGGCAAAATCAGCCCTTCCTGGTAAAGCTCGGTGGACAGGGGCAGGGACCCGGGGGTCATGCCGCCCACGTCGGCGTGGTGGCCGCGGTTGGACACGAACCCGGCCAACTGCCGTTCCCGGCCTTGGCCGGTATAGACCGGGGCAACCAGGGTAATGTCGGGCAGGTGGGTGCCGCCCAGGTACGGGTCGTTGAGGACTACCATATCCCCCGGACGCAGGGCGTTGGGGAAGGTGTCGAGGGCGGCCTGCACCGAGGCGGGCATGGCGCCCAAATGCACCGGCTGATGGGCGGCCTGGGCCACCATTTGCCCGTCGCGGTCAAAGACGGCGCAGGAAAAATCCCGCCGTTCCTTGATGTTGGGGGAATAAGCGGTTCGTTGCAGGGCGACGCCCATCTCTTCGGAGACGGAGATAAACATATTCTTGAAAACTTCGAGGCTTATGGGGTCAACGGGCATTGCTTATAACAACCTTCTTTCTCACACAGAGGCACGGAGACTCAGAGGGGCACAGAGATTTTTTGAGATTCAGAGTTTGTCACCTTGCCGCGGCACATTTATGAGACGCTTGATGCCGTTTCTTAGCACGGGTACGTTGAAGTTCATCAACAAACCGAGGGGCCAGCCGCCCATTTTGATATAGGTAAGCAATTGAGCGGAGTGGACGGGTAGAAGTGTGTCGGTTGCTTTAAGTTCGACTACCACTTGGTCGGCTACCAGGAGGTCAACCCGAAACCCTGTGTTCAATTGTAATCCTTTGTAAGTGACAGGCAAGGGCAACTGCCGTTGGAAAGTCAGCCCGCGCAAGTTCAGTTCGTGGCAAAGACATTCCTCATAAGCGGACTCCAATAGACCCGGCCCCAACGCTCGATGAACTTCAATGCCGGCCCCGATGATGGATTCCGTTAGTTCGTTAAGCTCCATATCTCCCCCTATTCTTTCCCTGACTCCGCGCTCTCTGCGTCTCCGTGTTGAAAGCGCGTCAATGTCCCCAAGAAATCAGATTCCGAAGAGGGGTTTTCCGGGAGGGCCAGGGAAAAATACTCGAGCCGCATATATTCCCGGCTGAGGTCTTCGGGGAGTTGGGCGAAGGGGCCGTTGGGGTCCAGTTGGGTCTGGTGGCAGTTCAGGGAGGCGATTTTAACGTCCACGTAATCGGTCACGTCCACGGTGGCGGTCACTTCGTCGTCGGGCGTTCCCAGGGAGTCTATGTCCAGGCTGGCGAAGGGGGGCGTGATTCCCAAGTCCAGCATTTCCCGCCACATCCGCCGGAAGTTGCTGCGGGGAAAGCAGACGTAGTACAGGGACATGGACGTTGCGGCGGCGTCCTTGCTTTCCGCGTCGTTGACTTGTTGGAAAGCGGCGGTGACGTGGCGGCAGACGGCGATATGGTCGGGATGGCCGTAACCCCCGGACGGGTCATGGGTCAAAACCAGGTTGGGGCGGTTCTCCCGCATAATGTCCGCCAGCCGGGAAACCACTGTCTCAGCGGGGGCTTGGTGCAAGGAATTGGGATGCTGGTTGTCGGCAGTGCCAGCCATACCGGAATCGCGATAGTCCAGGAAACGGAGGTCGTTAACCCCGGTGACTGCCATTGCCCGGCGCAGTTCCTCTTGCCGCACCTGGGGCAGCGTTTCCGGGGTTGCCAAGGCCGGGTCGCTGATTTCGCCCACGTCGCCGTTGGTGGCGCAGACCAGGGTTACCGCCGCGCCGCGGGCAACCAGCATGGCCAAGGTTCCGCCGCAGCCGAAACCTTCGTCGTCCGGGTGGGCGAAGACGGCCAGGACGGAAAGGGCCTTTAGGTCGTTGCGGTTGGTGGGCATAAATTTACGCTGTGTGTAACGGTTGGGTTGATGGTTTGACCGGAAAACCCGTCATACCGGCGCGGGCCGGGGTTCGGGGTTCCTTGCCCAATGGGTGTTGGTCTGTGCCGGGATTTCTGGATTCCGGCTTTCGCCGGAATGACGGTATATCCTGGCGCGGGCCGGGGTTCGGGATTCCTTGCCCCAATGGGTGTTGGTCTGAGCCGGGATTTCTGGATTCCGGCTTTCGCCGGAATGACGGTATATCCTGGCGTGGGCGTCATTTCGGTTACGTTGCGCTGCTATTGGCGTTCCAGCAGGATGTTGCCAAGGGCGTCAACGCGGCCGGCCCAGCCCGGCGAGATTACCACCGTGGCATCAAGCTGCAAGACCAGGGCCGGCCCGGAAATCCGGTTGCCCGATTGCAGCAGTTCCCGGTCGTAAAGGCTGGTCAACAAGTTGCCTTCCGGGAAGGTTACTTCCACCCGTTCCAGCAGAGCCGCCGCCGGGTCGAGGCCGACTTCCGGCTGGGGTTGGGGGGCCGGCTTTTCCACCGGCACTTCCAGTTTCAAGCGAAGGTTGACGATTTCCACCGATTCCTGCCGGTCGGCGTAACCGAACCGTTGGCGGTGGGCCCGGAAAAACCGGCTGCCGATGGTGGCGGTCAAGTCTCCCCGGCGGGCCAGGTTGGGGCAGTCAACGGTTAACTCAAAGGACTGGCCCACGTAGCGAACATCGAGGAACCGGCGGGCCTTCATGCTGGTTTCCGGCAGCCCCTCGGCGGCTAATTCCCGGCGGGCCAGGTTCTCCATGCCGTGAAATTCCTCTTCCAAACGGGACTGGTTGATGTCGTCGCCCTGGAGCATCACGGTCCGGGAGTAATCTTTCACCACGTCGGCCACCGCCACGCCCAGGGCGGACAAAATTCCGGGATGGGGCGGAATCAACACCCGGGGAATGGCTAAGGATTGGGCTAACTCGCAACAGTGCATCGGCCCGGCGCCGCCGAAGGGAATCAAGGTGAACCGGCGGGGGTCGTAACCCCGTTCCAGGGAAATGGCGCGGATGGCCCGCTCCATTTTGGCGTTGACGACGCGGATGATGCCCAAGGCGGTTTCGCCGGCGGTGGCGGCAATGTCGGCGGCCAACTCTTCCATCAGCTCACGGGAACGGGACAGGTCAAGGGTCATCCGCCCGCCGAGGAAACGGTCGGGCCGGAGGCGTCCAAGGACCAGGTTGGCGTCGGTAACGGTGATGCGGTCGCCCTTGCCGTAGCAAGCCGGGCCGGGGTCGGCGCCGGCCGACTGCGGCCCCACCACCAGCGCGCCGCCGGAGTCCAGGCGGGCGATGGAACCGCCGCCGGCGCCGACGGTGTGAATTTCTATCATGGGGACGCTGATGGAATAGCCGCCGACGTTGGCTGAGGTGGTTTCCTTTATGCGTCCGGGGCACAGGGAAACGTCGGTGGAAGTGCCGCCCATGTCCAGGGTTATGATGTCGGGGAAACTGGCCTGGCAGCCGGTATGGAAGGCGCCCACCACACCGCCGGCCGGGCCGGATAGAATCGTCCGCACCGGCTGTTCGGCGGCAAGATGGGCGGTGATGCTGCCGCCCGACGATTGCATGATGCGAAGGTCACGGCCCAGGGCCTCTTCCAATTCGCGCAGGTAGCGGGCCATGACCGGGCCGACGTAGGAATTAACGACGACGGTGCTGGTGCGTTCGTATTCCCGGAACTCCGGCAAGACCCGGCTGGACAGGGAAATGAAGGGCGGGCCGGGCAACTGCTGCAAGGCCCGCAGCGTCATTTCTTCATGGGCCGGGTTCAGGAAGGAAAACAGGAAGGACACGGCAACCCCGTCAACCCCGGCCTCGGCAATCAGGGACATGAGCGCGGTCAGGGCCTCCGGGGAAAGGTCTTCCAGGATGTTGCCGTTGGGTTCCACCCGCTCCGGCAGCCCGAACCGCAGTTCCCACGGGGCCAGGGCCGGCGGGCGTTCCAGGTTCAGGTTGTAAAGTTCAGCGCGGCTTTGCCGGCCTATATCCAGAACGTCCTCAAACCCCAGGGTTGTGACCAGGGCGGTTCGGCCACCCTTGCCCTCCAGCAGGGCGTTGGTGGCAACCGTGGTGCCGTGGACGAAACCGGCGCCGGCAACGTCCAGTTCCGACACCGCTTGCTGCACGCCGCGGGAAGGGTTGTCCGGCGTGGAGGGCAGCTTGTGGACGCTCAGCCGGCCGTCGGTCAAGACTGCAACGTCGGTGAAGGTGCCGCCAACATCAATGCCGACTACGGTGTTGGACATATCTACCCGGCTACCGGAAAGACCGGAATCAAGGAAATGGCGGCGGGAATGCGACGGCGGTTGACCACTATTCGACTAGGCCCATTGCCGTGGCTACGGCCAGGATGCAAACGTAATCGGGCGGGGAAAAGCAGACCATTATCACCCTTTCCAGGCTGGAGTCGTGGGCAAGGAAGTTCTTGACGGTCGCCAAACTGACGGCGGCGGCGCGTTCCTTGGGGAATCCGTAAACGCCGGTGCTGATGGCGGGAAAGGCGACGCTTTTCAAGTCCTTTTCCACCGCCAAGCGCAGGGAGTTAACGTAGCAGGAGGCCAGCAGCCCGTCTTCGCCCTGTCCGCCGCCGTTCCAGACCGGGCCGACGGTATGAATCACCCATTGGGCCGGCAGGTCGTAGCCGGCGGTAATGCGGGCCTCGCCGGTGGGACAGCCGCCCAAGGTCTCGCATTCTTCCAGCAGGCGGGGGCCGGCGGCCCGGTGGATGGCGCCGTCCACGCCGCCACCGCCCAGCAGCGTTTCGTTGGCGGCGTTGACGATGGCGTCAACTTCCAACGCGGTGATGTCTCCCTGGATGATTTCAACCTTAGCGGTCATGTTCGATTCCCAAGTCCGGCGGCCCTAACTTTCCAGGGCGATGCGGAGACGTTTGTTGGAGCGCCCTTTGCTTTCGTGGCCCATGACCTTGATGGGGCCGACTTCGCGGGTGTTGGCGACGTGGGTGCCGCCGTCGGCCTGCAAGTCCAGCCCGCTAATGTCAATGGTTCTGACCTCGGTGACGGCGGCGGGCAGCAGGTTGATTTTGGTGCGAATCAAGTCCGGGTGCTGGTCGGCTTCGGCGCGGGCCAGGTTGCCAACGTGAATATCCCGCGCGGCGCCGACTTCGGCGTTGATGCGGTCCTGGACTTCCTGGGCGAACTCGGCGGTCATGTTTTCCAACTCGAAGTCCATGCGGGCCGCGCCGGGCTGCATATCGCCGCCGGTGACTTTGGCGCCGTAATCCCGCCAGACCACGCCGCAAAGGATATGCAGCGCGGTGTGCGTCCGCATCAGCAGGTAACGGCGTTCCCAGTCAATGCGGCCCTGCACCTGGGCGCCCACCGGGGGCAAAGGGCCGTCAATGCGGTGGACGATTTTGCCTTCCGAGCGTCCTACCCGGGTCACCGGGTACTCTTCGCCGTTGCTGACCAGCAGTCCGGTGTCGCAGGGCTGGCCGCCGCCGCCGATGTAAAAGGCGGTGCGGTCGAGCACTACGCCGTCCTCGGTGGATTCGACCACCGTGGCGTCAAATTCTTGCAGGTAACTGTCCTCGTGGAACAATAGCTCAGTCATGGATTGTCTGACTCCGAACTTTGGAAAGGTTAGCCAGGGACTATTATAGCAAACCCAGCGTTAATCCAATGCGTTTCCCTTGCTTATGACTCCGCAAAGTTGTCATACTATCCGCGCGGTGCCATAATACCGCCTACTAAAATTACGGTGCATTAGACGATGAAACTTGCTTGCCTTCGAGACAACCTGAGCCGCGCCCTGGCCGTGGTGGGCCGGGCAGTCGCTACCCGGGCCACGCTGCCCATTACGCAGAATGTCCTGCTGACCACCAATCAATCCATGCTCAAGTTGTCGGCGACGAACCTGGAAATGGCTATGACCACGTGGATACTGGCCGACATCCAGGAAGAAGGTTCCATCACCGTTCCGGCCCGGCTGCTTACCGAGTTCGTCAACTCCCTGTCGGGGAACCAGGTTGACCTGGAAGTTTCCCCGGACAGCGGCGTATTGCAAGTGACCTGCGGTTCGGCCAACGCCCGGATTCACGGCGCGGACGCCAGCGAGTTTCCGCCCATCCCAACGGTTGATGAGGGGGTGGCGGCCAACATAGACCCCCACACCTTCCGCTCGGCGATAACCCGCGTTGCTTTTGCCGCCGCCACCGAGGAATCGCGGCCCGTCCTGACCGGCGTGGAGGTCAAGCTGGAGGGCAGCAAGTTCACCTTGGCCGCCGCCGACGGGTTCCGGCTGGCGGTGCAGCATGGCCCGCTGGCTTTCCCGGTGGAGTCGGAGACGGTGGTAATTGTGCCGGCCCGCGCCTTGAACGAACTCAACCGCCTGCTGTCGGACCAGGAGGACACGGTGCATATCACCATGACCCCGGCCAAGGGGCAGGTGATGTTCCGCACCGGGGGGGTTGAGCTGGTTTCCCAGCTGCTCCAGGGTTCTTTCCCCAACTATGAGCAGTTGATTCCCCAGAGCTACCAGACCCGCGCCGTCTTTGACCTCCAGAACCTGTTGGGGGCCACCCGCACCGCGGCCATATTCGCCCGGGACGGCAGCAACATCATCCGGCTTCAACTGGAGGCTGAGGCCGAGGGTGAGATGGCCGGCAAGGCGATAATCTCGGCCCGTTCAGAGGAAGTGGGGGACAACCAGAACGAAGTTATGGCTGAAACCCTGGAAGGCGGGGAGGCCAAGATCGCGTTCAACAGCCGCTATCTCCAGGATGTTTTGGCAGTGTTGGAACGGGGCCAGGTGGCCGTGGAAACGACCACGCCGTCCAGCCCCGGCGTGTTCAAGCCCACCGACTCGGAAGACTACGTTCACGTGGTAATGCCCATGTTCGTCCAGTGGTAGCGGGCGCTTGGGGGAACCCCGTATGACTGTTTTACCCGTGCCGCTCTTGCCGGACCCGGTGGGGGCCGGACGATTACAAAGCGCCGAAAAACGCCGGGAAATGAGCCGGCGGTTCATCATACAGGCCCGCAACGAATTGGCCGAGGGCAATCGGTTGCAGGCCGGGGAAAAGGCTTGGGGCGCCGTCGCCCAGCACTTGAAGATAGTTGGCCAGGAAAGAGGGTGGATGCATACGTCCCACCGCCAACTGGAAAGCATCGGACGGCATATCCGGGCGGAGTATCCTGACTTGGCGAACGGCGAACTGGCCGATGCCCTATCGGACGCGTACTATGTCGGGTACATCAACTCGTTCCGTGACCAGGAAGACCACGAGCGGATAGAGGAACTGGTGGATGACGTTGAACAGATGTTGCCCCTCTTGGAACGCCTGGCTACGGAAGCCGCCGAAAACCCGCGCGCCTTTGAAATCGAGAGCATTGGGCAGCGCAGGCAATTGCGGGAAGTGACCGGGGATAGGACGCTGGACGTTGGCAGCCAGTCCGCCGTTGGTTTTTCTCTGCGCCATTAGGCATCGGCGCTGTTGAGGCCGCCCCATCCCCATCGCCAAACTCGTCCGGCCGGGAATTGAGCATGAATAATAACTACCAGTGGTACCACCGGGCAAAGCAGCGGGTTGAGGAATTTCTGCCCGAACTGGATGGGGAACTGGAGGTTGAAGTGGAAGAGACTTCCATCACCCTCCACGAAGGCGGGGACGAATACCGCACCTTCGCCCTGAGTTTTTCCCACGCTTCCAACCCCATGCTTTACTGGACGATGGAGGTTGAAACCTCCGACGACTTTATTGACAACCAACTGGAAGACGTGGTGCGCCGCATATACTTTCAACGGGTTGAATGACGGCCCGGCAACGGCCCGGGTCTTTGTCCTTCCCCGCCGCCGGGCATATACTGTACCCACTAACCAGAACGGGAAAGGCAAGGTGTTGATATGCCGGAGGAATCGGGCCGGCTGGCCGGCAAGGTCTGCATCGTAACCGGGGCCGGGGCCACCGCCAGCGGCGACTTCGTGGGCATCGGCCAGGCGATTTCCATACTGTTCGCGCGACAGGGTGCCAAGGTGCTGCTGGTTGACCGGGACGAACCCAACGGCCAGACTACCCTGGCTTCCATCCGGGAAGAAGGCGGCGAGGCCTCCCTGTTTGTCGGCGACGTGACCAGCAGCGACGATTGCCTTGAAATGGTCAACGCTGCGGTGTCCCAATTCGGGCAGGTCAACGTGCTGATTAACAACGTGGGCATCAGCGGCCCCGGCTCCGTCACCGAGGTTGAGGAAGACCTGTGGGATACCGTCATTGACGTGAACCTGAAAAGCGTCATGCTGACCAGCAAGCACGCCATCCCGAAGATGATTGAATCCGGCGGCGGGTCCATCGTCAACCTTTCCTCAATTGTCGGGCTGCGGGCCGGCAGCGGCCGCCCCAGCCATCCTTACGCCGCATCCAAGGGCGGAATCATCGGGTTGAGCAATTCAATGGCGGTGCATTACGGGCGGGACAACGTGCGGGTGAACTGCATCGCGCCCGGCCACGTCCACAGCCCGATGGTGGCCCGGCACACTTCCCAGGAAATGCTGGACTTGCGCCGCAGGGCCGGGCCGTTGGGCACCGAAGGCACACCTTGGGACGTGGCTTATGCCGCCCTTTTCCTGGCGTCGGACGAGGCCCGCTGGATTTCCGGCGTAACCCTGCCGGTGGACGCCGGGCTGCTGGCGGCTACGCCCCTGGCGATGTTTCCCCACCTGCGCGACCCGGAATAGGCATAAACGTCCCTAACCCCTAGCGCATGGTGAAAAATCATTCCGGCGCAGGCCGGTATGCAGGACTCTGGCCGTTGAGTATGCTGTTTTGCGCTTGGCATTTCTGGATTCCGGCCCCGTATCGTGGTACGGGGCGGGCTTTTCGCCGGAATGACGGATTGGGGGCAAAAACTCCCTCTCCCTATGGGGGTGAGGGTGGAAACCCCGGTAGTTTAGTCTCAAAGAGGGAATTTCGATGGACGGACAAAGGAAGGTGGCGATTGTCACCGGGGCCGGCACCGGCATCGGGCAACGGTCGGCCTTGGCCCTGCTGGCCGAGGGCTACGCCGTAACCCTGGCCGGACGCCGCGCCGCCCTGCTGGAGGAGACGGCAACGCAAGCCGGCCCCCTGGCTTCCAACGCTTTGGTGGTTCCCACCGACGTTGCCGACCCCGATTCGGTGGCGGCCCTGTTCGCCCAGACCGTCGAGGCTTTCGGGCGGGTGGACGTGGTTTTCAACAACGCCGGAATCAGTGCGCCGCCTATACCCCTGGAAGAGCTGACCGTTGACCAGTGGAAAGCGGTGGTGGACGTGAACCTGACCGGGGCGTTTCTCTGCACCCAGGAAGCCTTCCGAATTATGAAAGACCAGGAACCACGGGGCGGACGCATCATCAACAACGGCTCGGTTTCGGCCTACGTTCCCCGGCCCAATACCGCGCCCTACACCGCCACCAAGCACGCCATGACCGGGCTGACCCGCTCAACGTCGCTGGATGGGCGCAAGTATGACATCGCCTGCGGCCAGATTGACATTGGCAACGCCGACACCGACATGGCCGCCGTGTTCAAGACCGGGGTTCCGCAGGCCAACGGTCAAATCGCCGTTGAGCCGGTGATGGACGCGGACAACGTGGCGCAGGCCGTGGTGTATATGGCCGGCCTGCCCCTGGACGCCAACGTGCAGTTTATGACCGTCATGGCTACCAAAATGCCCTTTATCGGGCGCGGCTAGGCGTGAAATTTCCTCGTCCGATTAGACCCTCGGAGACCGCATCCGTGGAGGTGAATTCCCATGCTGGTTGACCTGATTGATTTCCAGACCGCCGACGGCGTGACCCTGGACGGGATTTTCTGCGCCCCGGCGGAGGACGCAACGCCGTCCGGCCCGGTGGACGCCGTTTTGCTGGTTCACGGTAGCGGGGGAAACTTCTACCGCGGCACCACCAAGGCGATGGCCGCCGACCTCTCCGCCCAAGGTTATGCCTGTCTAGCCATCAACACCAAGGGCCACGACACCGTTTGGCTTAACCAAGCCGACGGCCAATATCACGGCAACGCCAACGAAATCCTGGATAACAGCCGCCTGGACTTGAAAGCTGGCGTTGACTGGCTTTGGGAACGCGGCTACCGGCGCATCGCCCTGTTGGGTCACAGCATGGGGGCGGTCAAGGTGGCTTACTATGCCGCCGCCGAGCAGGACCCACGGGTTGCGACGGTCATCCCCGTTTCGCCGGTGCGCCTGTCCTATACCTACTACATGGAATCGGAGGCGGCGGAGGAATTTCAGGCCAACATCCAACGGGCCGATGAAATGGAAGCGGAAGACCGGGCATTGGATTTGATGGCGGTCAAATTTCCCATCCCGCAGATGTTCAGCGCGGCGTCGTACCTGGATAAGCACGGCCCGGCGGAGCGGTACAACCTGGTTACGCTGGCGCCCCGGATAACCGTTCCCATGCTTATCATCGCCGGGGAGTTGGAAACCCACGTCCGGCTGCGGGACTGCGCCAGGGACGTGGCGACGGCGGCCATCAACAGCCCGCGGGCCGAGTACGTCATCATTCCCGGCGGCGACCACGCCTTGAACAACAACACCGCTGCGGCGTCGGCAGCGGCTCTGCGCTGGTTGGCGGAGCTTTCGCTGGAAACGGCGGGGGTGTAAGTCCCTCGTCGTCCCTTCCCCAATGGACGTCACCCCCACCCTAGCCCTCCCCCTTCGAGGGGGAGGGGATTTCTTGCAGGCGCCTTGACTCATCCCAAAGGATGTATCGTTATACTGGCGCAGGCCAGCATCCGGGATTCCTTGCCCGTTTGGACGTTGTTGCAGGCTTAGGATTTCTGGATTCCGGCTTTCGCCGGAATGACGGTAGTTGCGGCGAGGGTAGGGGATTTTTTGCGGGGAGCTTTGGCCCATCAGAAAGGATGTATCGTCATGCCGGCGCGGGTTGGTATCCAGGATTCCTTGCCCGTTTGGACGTTGTTGCAGGCTTAGGATTTCTGGATTCCGGCTTTCGCCGGAATGACGGTAGTTGCGGCGAGGGTAAGGGATTTTTTGCGGGGAGCTTTGGGCCATCAGAAAGGATGTATCGTCATGCCGGCGCGGTCTGGTGTCCAGGATTCCTTGCCCGTTTGGACGTTGTTGCGGGCTTAGGATTTCTGGATTCCGGCTTTCGCCGGAATGACGGGTTGGAGACGCTGGAATGACGGTGGTTCGACCCCCACCCTAACCCTCCCCCTAGACAGGGGGAGGGGATTTTGCAGCGGAAGGGCAAGATGAGAGTAAAAGCTTACCCTTCTCCCTTGGGAAAGAGAGCCGGGGTGAGTGCGAAAAGTTTTCAGCGCTCGAACTCTACGCCGGCGCCGACAATCTCTATCTGCATCTCGCGGACGCTGGCGGCGTTGTAGTCGAACACCACGCCTACGGTGATGTTGACGCCCTTTTCCACCTCCGGGGTGTCCGGCACGTCGAAGCGTGCGTCCAGGTGGTTGCCCTTGAGGTCAATGTCCATGTGTTCGGCGATGCGTTTTTCGCCGTCGTAAACGATGACCTCTTTGACCATCGCTTTGCCCTGGGTGCGGAAGCTGACCATAGCGGCGTTGGCTTTGACCTTTTCCCCGCCCATAACGGTGGGCGTGGCGATGGGGAAGTGAACCCAGGTGTTTTGCCCTTCCGACCCTTCGATGCGGACGAAGGGGCCGCAATGCCGCACTGCGGTGATGCGGTTGGCGTATTCCACCTGCATACTGGACCCGTGGACCCAGGAAGTGAAAGTGTTTTCTGGCATTTGACTAACTCCCTTTTCAGTCGGTTGGGGGGGCCTTCCCCGGTCAAAGGGGAAGGCCGGGATGTCGCGCTTGGGGGGCCGGTTTCCTTACTCTCCGGGCTGCAAGAAGTCCAGCAGGGCATCCACGAAAGCCTCCGGGTCTTCAATCTGGGGTATGTGGCCCAACCCCGGCAGCACGGTCTTGCTGGCGTTGACGATGTTGTTGTGCAGCAGCTCCTCCCCGTCCCGCAGGCGGTCATGCTCCCCGTACATCACCAGGGTTGAGGACGCCTTGACCTGGGGCAGCCGGGACATGATGTCGTAGTGGGCCAAGGATTCCATCAGGTTCTTGACCCAGACGCCGGCCTGGGCGCGGGTCTGGTTGGTGGCGTCCACCCATTCCTGGCGGGGTTCGGCGAAGGTGGTCTGTTCCTTCATCTGCTCCAGCGTCCGGGGCTGAGGCAGTCCGTCGTCGTCAAAGTTGGCGGCGCCTTCGGCCAATCGCTGGGCGGCGGTGCGGGGGTCCCAGACCGGACAGCCCACCAGCACCAGCTTGTCCAGCCGTTCCGGGTAGCTGGCGGCCATTTCGGTGGCTAGGCAAGCTCCCACCGAGTTGCCGACATAGTGGCCGCGGTGGATGTTCATAAGCTGGCAAGCCTCGTCCAGCGCTCTGGCGTAGTCGGGAAGGTTGAAGTGGCGGGTGGGCTTGTCGGATTCGCCATGCCCCAGCATATCGAAGGCGTAACAGGTGTAGTGCTGGCTCAGGGCGTCAATGACGGTATGCCAGGCCCAGGTGGAAGTTCCCAGGGGGTGCAGCATCACCAGGGGGAACCCGCTCCCCTGCTTGACGAAGTGCATCCGGCCTTCCGGCGTGGGAACGGAATCGGTCAGGTCGCGGCGGACGAACATAAGCCCTCCTTCGTTGTTCTGCGGTTGTGGTGGTTAGGGTTGGCCGCCGTTGCAACCGGCGGCTGCTTGACGCAATCCTAATCAACCCGTAGTTGCGTGTCAATTGAAGGGCGTCACTAATGCGGAGGATAGAAAACTACCGGGGACGACTGGCGGCCTAGTGACAAAGTGCGGTGGAACCGGCGCGGTTTGATCGTTATCATTTGAGGGAAACAGCCAAACCACATTGGCGGGCTGCCGGCATAAAGCTCCGCCGCCTATGTTGGATGGAAGAAGAGGGACATTGTGGGAAGGTTTGCAGTAACTATCGGAGTGGGGCACCCTTACCGGGGAGTATTGGCCGAGGTGGAAGCGGTGGTTGATACCGGGGCTACCCATTCCATGATTCCGGCGTCTTTGCTGGAGGCTTTGGGAGTTCAGGCTTATACGGATCGAATGGTGGGGTTTGCCAACGGCACCGTTGAAACGCGCCCTCTGGGGGTTGCGCGGATTGCCTACGGGGGCGAGGAGTGGCCCTGTCCGGTGTTCTTTGGCCCGGAAGACCAGTACCTTTTGGGAGCTACTGCGTTGGAAGCCTTGGGCCTGGTGGTTGACCCTACCGGGGAGAGGTTGGTTCCGGTGATTTACGTCGCCCGACCGTTTTGACGGCAACTCGTCCCAACTGCTGGCCCTTTTAGTCGGGAATCCGCTCCAGGGGCATATTTTCGATGGTCACGTTGACCAGGGATTCAATGCCGAACTTGGCGCTGGCGTCAATGATTTCCAGCCCCACTATATGCCCGTCGTCCAGGTCAACGGTGACGCCTTCTTCGATGTCCAGGTTGCCGCCGGGGAAGGCCGGCCGGAAGGTGATATACAAGGCGTCAGCTTCCCGGTCATATTCAATCTTCATGGCGTCGTTCCTAATGGTCATAGCCGCTTTATCGCTGCCGTCACGACAATTATAACGCACCGTTCTTCCAACCACGTCACCCGCAAATGCCCCCCGGCAACCGGAAAGCTACGCGCCCAAATGTGAATCCAACGCATCCGGTATATTTTTGATGGATTTTACCCCCAACCCAACCCTCCCCCTGCCAGGGGGAGGGGGTTTTGCTCTTTGGCGGGAATGATGGAGCAGATGCCAAGGTCGGCGCTAGCTAGGATTTCTGGATTCCGGCCTACGCCGGAATGACGGGTTGGATTGAGCGGGGAGAGGGATTGGATAGGCAGGGGTTAGCTTACCCCACGGGAGCGGTACTGGAGGGCCTCGGCCAGGTGGGCTACCCGGATTTCTTCTTCGTTGCCCAGGTCGGCGATGGTGCGGGACACTTTCAGAATTCGGTGGAAGGCGCGGGCCGACAATCCGAGTTGCTTGGTGGCGGCCTGGAGCAGGTCTTTGGCCGCCGGTTCCAGGGGGCAGTGCTTCCAGACCTCGGCGGGGCCCATCTCGGAGTTGCAGAGCAGGTCGCCGCCGCAGAATCTTTCCCGCTGGGTGTCCCGGACTTTTTGCACCCGCCGGCGGACTGCCGACGAATCTTCCGACGGAATTTCGTCCACCAGCTTTTCGTACTCCACCGGGGGAACCTCGACGAAAATGTCTATCCGGTCCAGTAGAGGGCCGCTGATTTTCTTCTGGTAGCGGCTTACCGTTGGCGGGGTGCAGGTACATTCCTGACGGGGGTGGGAGTAATACCCGCAGGGGCAGGGGTTCTGGGCGGCCACCAGCATGAAACTGGCCGGGTAGGTGACGCTGCCGGTGACCCGGCTGATGGTCACAACCTTGTCTTCCAGGGGCTGGCGAAGGGATTCCAGGGCGTTGTGGTTGAATTCCGGCAGTTCGTCGAGGAACAGGACTCCCCGATGGCTGAGGGTGATCTCGCCGGGGCGGAGAGTCCGCCCGCCGCCCACCAGCCCGGCGTTGGAAATGGTGTAGTGGGGAGCGCGGAAAGGACGCTGGGATATGAGGGGGCAATCCGATGGGAGGGAGCCGCTGACGCTGTAAATCTTGGTGGCGTCCAGGGCTTCCCCCGGCGTCATGGGGGGCAGAATTGAAGGCAATGACCGGGCCAGCATGGTCTTGCCGCTGCCCGGAGGCCCGTTGAAAAGCAGGTTATGGAATCCGGCGGCGGCGACTTCCAAGGCCCGCTTGGCGTGTTCCTGCCCCTTGATGTCGGACAGATTGGGGCCGGCGCAGTCCGATTGGGCGTATTGCCCGTCGCTCTCGGTGGGAACGATTAAAATCTCCCCGTCCAGGTGTTGCAGCAACTCTTGGAGAGTGCCCACCGCGTAAACCTGGATGCCTTCCACCAGGGCGGCTTCCTGGGCGTCGGCGGCGGGGACGTACACCGATTCATAACCCTGGTCTTTGGCTACCGACACCATTGGCAGTATTCCGTTGGTGTGGCGCAGGCTGCCATCCAGGGAAAGTTCGCCCAGGAATATGGCGGACTCCCGGGGCAGAATCACCCGCCCGCAGCCAATCAACAACGCCACCGCGATGGACAGGTCGTAGGACGGGCCATTCTTTTTCAAGTCCGCCGGGGCCAGGTTCACGGTAATGCGGCGCAGGGGGAACTCGCACCCGCTGTTGCGGAGGGCAGCCCGTACCCGCTCCCTGGATTCCTGTACCGCCGCATCGGGCAGACCGACGATGTTGAAGGCCGGCAGCCCTTGGGATATGTCCACTTCGACTTGGACGATGTAACCGTCCAGCCCCACCACAGCGCAACTTTGAGCAACAGCTAACACGACAACCCTCCTGCTTCCGATTCTTGCGGTCATTGACCGGCAAGAACTATAAGCGGAGGGTTCCGGGCTGCGCTACCGGCTGCTGACAGTAACCCGGCGCAATCGCATTTGGGGGTTTACCCCCATCCTAACCCTCCCCCTGATAGGGGGAGGGGGTTTCCTGGTTGGGAGGCGGGTCAGTCCTCCGGGGTTATGAGGGATTCGGGTTCCTGGCCGTCCAGGACGCGCAGGATGTTGGAGTAGGCGAAGTCGCCGGCCCGCAGGTCGGTTTCGTGGCTGGTGCCGGCCATGTGGGGCGTGATTACCACGTTTTCCAGGTCGAAAAGAGGGTTGTCGGTTGGGGTGGGTTCTTCTTCCAGCACATCCAGCCCGGCGCCGGCGATGACGTTATCCCGCAAAGCCTGGTACAGGGCGGCCTCGTCCACCACCGGGCCGCGGCAAGCGTTAATCAGGTAGGCGGTGGGTTTCATCCTGGCCAGTTCCGGGTGGGAAATCATGCCGCGGGTTTGGCGGTTCAGGGGTACGTGCAGGGAAACGATGTCGGACTCCCGCAGCAGTTCGTCCAGGGACACGGCCTCGGCGTTCAACTCCCGTTCCACGTCTTCGGGGATGGCAACTACGTCGTTGTAAAGGGTGCGGGTGTTGAAACCTTTGAGCCGCTGGGCCACCTGCCGTCCGATGCGGCCCAAGCCCACGATGCCAACGGTCTTGTCGGTAATCTCAAACATCCGGCGGCGGCCCAGGTCGCCGCGCCAAGCCCGCTGGCGGACGGCGCTATCCCAGTGGAGCATGGTCTTTTTGGAGACGGCAATCATCAGGGCGATGGTCTGTTCGGAGACGGCGATGGCGTTGGCGCCGCCGTTGTTGGCGATGGGTATGCCCATTTCGCCGATGGCGGCGATGTCCAGCCGGTCGAAACCGGCGCTGAGGGTCTGAATGAGCTTGACCTTGGGACATTCTTTCAGCACGTCCACGGTGACGTAGGAAGAGATTATGGCGTCGGCGTCGCGGCAAAGCTCGGTCTGTTCCTGGGATGAAAGGGCCAAGTCAACCAGGGTGACCTCCAGTTCGGGGGGCGCCAGGGTTTGGATGAAATTGGCCCGCTCGGTGAGGGCGGTTACGAAAGCTACCTTGGGCATGGGCGTTGACCACCTTTCCGGGGATGGTGTGACCACCGGGCCGGGGCCGGGCGGCGTTGGCCGGGATTCAACGATGATACCCGGCCCAGTTCCCGGTGACAAGTTGGAAACCGACGGCGGGATACGTCGGTTCACGCTGGAATTACGCAAAAGTTGAAAATAATTTGATACTTTTACGGAAAGACTGACTTTTCCCGGTTGTGTATCCGTACTGATGTTCGCTATATTTGGGGCAGCGTTCCGTTTCGGGTGGTTGGGATAGCCGACGATGGCGCTGTGGATTCCCGCTTTCGCGGGAATGATTTTTCACCCAGGGCGGGAATGACGAATTATGAAATTGACGACACTCCCTAACCGGCAAGGATAACCGCCGGCAAAGACTGGCATGAAAATAGCTTGCGTTCTGATAACTCATTTGCCTATCAAGGTGGAATTGCGCCGCTACCCGGAGGCCGGGGGCAAGCCCATCATCATCGCCGAGGAATACGGCTCCCGGCAGGTGGTTCTGGACAGTTCGCCGGAGGCCAAGGGAGTAGTGGGCGGTATGCCATTGCAAGAGGCCCTTTCCCGATGCAAGGAGGCGGCGCTGCTGCCGGCCGACCGTCCTTTCTACCAGGCGGCTTTCGACCAGGTGATTGACGCACTGTTGCAGCGCAGTCCGTTGGTGGAAAAGGGCGATCTGGGATGCGCCTACGTGGGGCTGGACGGCCTGGAAGAGTTGTACCGGGGCGAGGCGCGGCTCATTACCTCCCTGCTGGGAGCGGCGCCGGCCAGCTTTAACCCCCGGGTCGGCGTGGCGTCGGGCAAGTTTCCGGCCTACGTGGCCGCAGTGACCACCGACGGCGGTCAAGCTACCCGGGTGCCGGAGGACGCCGCCGGGTTTCTGAAAGACTTGCCGGTGGACTTGCTGCCCTGGACTTTTGGGGATAAGACCCGGCTGCATGGTTTCGGACTGCGTACCTTGGGACAGTTGGCCCAACTGCCGGTGGGGGCGGCGCAGGCTCAGTTCGGCCCGGCGGGAAGGCGGGCCTGGGAGTTGGCCCGCGGCGTTGATTCCAGCCCCTTGATTCCATATCAGCCGGAAGTCGAGGTCAGCGAAGGGCTTACTTTCCCCGCGCCGGCCGTCACCCGGCAGGAAATCCTTACCGCCGTGGAGTCCCTGCTGGGCCGGACGTTCAACCGGGGGGAAATGCGGGGCAAGTACGTCCGCAGCGTCACCCTGGAAAGCGCCGTCCTGGGCCGGGCGCCCTGGACCAAGCGGCTGGCGTTCAAGAACGCCGTCGGCAGCAAGGATAAGGCCCTGTTCATCGTCAAGAACGCTATTGAGTCGGCCAGTCTGCCCGGCCCGCTGGAGGATTTGACGCTGACGCTTACCGGCCTGACCGGGGAGTCGGGGACGCAGAGCAGCCTGTTTTCCAACGTGCGCCGGCGGGAGCAGCTGCGGGAGATGATGCGGCAGTTGGAGACGCAACTGGGACGCAAGCCGCCAATTTATCAAGTGAGGGATATTGAGCCGTGGTCGAGAATCCCGGAACGGCGTCAAGCTCTGGTCATATTCGACCCCTGAACCTGCCCAAGCCGGTGACGGTGGAAGAGAGTCCTGGGGGACACCCGGCGGCTTTCACTGCGGATAGACGCCGCTACGAAGTAACCGGCATTGCCGAAGTGTGGCAAGTTGACAACGAATGGTGGCGGCCCAGTCCGGTAAGCCGGCTCTATTACCGAGTGACTACCCAGTCCGGGGCCAGCGTGACCCTGTTCCGGGATTTGATTCGGGGCGGGTGGTATCGGCATAACGCTTGAGAGGGTGTGTTGAAAATCCCTTCTTCTGGTCTTTCCCAACAGGATACCACCCCCTCCCTAACCCTCCCCCTGGCAGGGGGAGGGGACTGGATACCGGCCTACGCCGGTATGACAGGCTGAAGACCAGCCATTTTCACACACCTTTTGATATGGCCATGACCTACGCTGAATTGCACTGCCATAGCTGTTTTTCTTTCCACGAGGGGGCCTCGCTCATCGGGGAATTGCTGGAACGGGCGCGGGAATTGGGCTACCCGGCGCTGGCCCTGACCGACCACGACAACCTTTGCGGGGCGATGGAGTTTGCCCAGGCGGCCCAGACCGCCGGAATCCAGCCCATAACCGGGGCGGAGGTTACGCTTACAGACGGTTCCCACCTTACCCTGCTGGCCGAGACGCGCCAAGGGTACACCAACCTTTGCAACCTGATTACCTACGCCCATATCAACCGGCGTCGGCAACCCCGGCTGGACATCGGCAGCCTGGCAAACCACGCCGAGGGGTTGATTCTGCTTACCGGGTGCCGCCGGGGTAAACTCTCCGTCCTGACGGAGGAAGGACGCGACGGGGAGGCCCAGGCGCTTTTGCGCCAGTACCAGGACTGGTTCGGTACGGGCAACGTCTTTGTCGAGTTGCAGCAAAACCTGGTGCAGGGAGACATTGGGCGGAACCGGGGGCTGATTGACCTGGCGCGCCGGGCCGGCGTTGACGTAGTGGCGACCAACAACGCCCATTATCACCTTCCCGACCGCCGCCGGTTGCAGGACGCCCTGGTTGCCATCGGCCATAACAAGAGCCTGGAAGAGACGCAGCGGGAGCGGCGTCCCAACGGCCACTTCTACCTCAAGTCGGCGGAAGAAATGGCCTTCCTTTTCAAGAGCTGCCCCGAAGCGGTTAGCAACGTCATGCGGATAGTGGAGCGGTGCGGGTTTGACCTGGTGCGGGATTTGGATTACCGATTCCCGGACTACCCGGTTCCCGAGGGCTACACCCCGGAGAGTTACCTGTGGGAACTTTGCTGGCAGGCGGCGGAGCGGCGTTACGGCGGCGGCGTCAATGAACGGGTGCGGCGGCGGCTGGAGGAAGAGTTTGCTCTGATTCGCAAGCATAACCTGGCCGGGTTCTTCCTGATTTACTACGAAGTAATCCAGATAGCCCGGGACATAATGATTGAGATGGGTCTCAGCGACCCGGAGATACCGTTGGAGGAACGTCCGCCGGGCCGGGGCCGGGGGTCTTCGGTGGCGATGCTGATTGGCTACCTGATTGGCCTGTCGCACATTGACCCGTTGCAGTTCAACCTGTCGCTGGACCGTTTTCTGCCCAGCGAAATTGCCACCGTGCCGGACATTGACCTGGACTTTCCCCGCAACATCCGGGAGGAACTGATTGAGCGGGTGCATGACAAGTACGGCTGGGACCACGCCGCCCTGACCGGGATGATTGGGACGTACAAGATGAAGGGGGCCATCCGCGACCTGGGCAAGGCGTTGGGTCTGCCCAAGCCTGACCTGGACCAGCTAGCCAAGCGGGTGGGCGCGCGTCACGCCGGAGACCTGGGACATGAGATGCGGAGCCTGCCGGAGTTTCGCGACAAGGTGGACGCTCCCGGCTGGCGGGAACTGGTTGACCTGGCGGCCCAGTTGGATGGATTTCCCAAGTATGTGGCCCAGCACTGCGGCGGCATGATTATCGGCTCCACACCCTTGACGGATTTGGTTCCGGTGCAGCCGGGGGCGATTCCCAACCGTTACATCTGCCATTGGGACAAGGACTCGATAGACGCGGCGGGGTTCGTCAAGATTGACTTCCTGGCCCTGGGCGCGTTGTCCCAGATGCAGGAGGCGTTGCAGCTTATCGAGGAACGCACCGGCGAGCATATTGACCTGAGCCGCATTGACCACGAAGACCAGTATGTTTATCGAAAGCTGCATGAGGCGGACACGGTGGGAATCTTCCAGGTGGAATCGGCGGCGCAGATGCAGACCATTACCCGAATCAAGCCCAAAAACTTGACGGAAATGGCCTATGAGGTGGCCTCGGTGCGGCCCGGCGTGGGGGCCAACAACGGGGTTAACCAGTTCATTCAACGCCACGTTTATGGGGAACCCTGGGCCTTTGAGCATCCATTGGAAGAGCGTTCTCTGGCGCGGACTTACGGGGTCATCCTGTTCCAGGACCAGGTTAACCAACTGGCGATGGACGTGGCCGGGTTCAGCGCGGTGGAGGCGGACAAGCTGCGGCGGGCCTTCGTCTTCCGGCGGGACCGGTCGCTGCTCAACCTGCACTGGGACCGCTTTCGCGACGGGGCCGCCGCCAACGGGGTGCCGGAGGAGACGGCGGAACGAATCTTCAAGAAGTTCAACGGCCAGTATATGTTCCCGGAGTCCCATGCCTTTGCCTTTGGCGTGACCGCCTATCAAATGGCATGGCTGAAGTATCGGTATCCGCTGGAGTTCTTCGTGGCAATCTTCAACCAGCAGCCGATGGGGTTTTACAACCTGGAAACGCTGAAAGAGGACGCTAAACTCTGGGGCATTGCGGTGTTGAATCCCGACATCAACGCCAGCGATGAGCTATGCCGAATCAAGGATGAGTCCCTGCTGCTGGGGTTCCTGAACGTGAGGGACGTGGGCCGGGCGGGAGCGGCGGCTATTGTAGCGGCGCGGCGGATGGGAGGCCCCTTCACCAGCCTGGCGGACGTTATTGAGCGGGCCGGCCTGCGGCGGGAGGCCCTGGAAAAGCTGGCTGTCGGCGGGGCTTTCGACGCTCTGACCCCGGATAGAAGGACGGCCCTTTGGGAGATTGGCCTGCGTTACCGCCCCGGGGGAAACCAGCGGCCCCTTTCGCTGCCGGTGGCGCAGGACATGGCCCAACTGCCCATGTTCAGCGAGTGGGAGACGATGACCGGGGAGTATTATACCCTGGGGCTGTACCCTGGTGGGCATCTGATGGGCTTTCTAAGGCAGTACCTTCCGCCCCACGTGCTCAACAGCGAGCAGGTCTTGGCGTTTGACGAGGGCGACGAGGTGACGGTGGCCGGTCTGGTGGTGCGGCGGCAGCAGCCCCACGCCAAGGCGGTGTTCATCACCCTGGAGGATGAGTGGGGCCACGTTTCGCTGGTGGTGTGGCCGTCGGTTTATGAGCAGTACCGGCTGGTGTTGAGGGAGCCGGTGCTGATAATGCGGGGGGAGGTGTCGCGCCGGGATGATATGTTCAACATAATCGTCAAGCAGGTGGAGAGGGTGCCCGTTCTCCGGCGCAACGTACCGCAGTCGAAGGACTGGCAGTAAGCCGGGGTTCCCAGTAGTCTTTCCGGGGAATGGAAACGTCTAAATCCCCGGTTTTCCCAACCGGGTTTCCATGCAATTTAGGCGGTTACCCGGTCGAGTTTATCCAACTCTTGCAGCAACGTCTTGTCCGGGAGGGTTTTGCTGGTTGGGTAGGGCTTCCGCCAGTTGTTGCGGTCTATCTCGCCGGAGCAATGGGCGGAGCCGTCCGGCTTCAACGTAATAAGAATCCCGTCGGGCTGCTTACCCCGAATGTCTATGGCGATTGTACCGTCGGGCATTAGATAGGGGGCGTAGTCCCTTGGCTTTTTCTGATACAGGTCATGCAGGATTCGGCGGGCTTCGCTGACCAGCTTGCCGGATGGAGCCGGAATGCCGAACTCATGCGCCGCGGTGGGCAGTTCGGCCAGACTTTCGAGAGCGTCGGCCAGTTGGGGCGAAGGAGATTCCGGCGTCATTTCGGTTCGTTTCCCATTCATTGACGTGGTACGGAGCAGGCTTTTCGCTGGAGTGATTTTTCACCCAGAGGGTAGGGGCAGGTTTCAAACCTGCCCCTACGGTTTAGGCGGGGAGTTTTCGGAGATGGCAACGGGCTTGGCGGTCAGGATTTCTGGATTCCGGCTTTCGCCGGAATGACGATATATCCCTCGCCAGTCATACGTTCAATTGAGTTGCCCTACTCACGTCGGCCCGGTTACATCATGCGGCGGATTATGCCTTGGGCTTGTTCTTCGGTCAGGCCGAGGGGGCTGCGGGCTACGGGGCCGTCGTCGAGGACGGGTTCGCGGGCGTCCAGGCTTTCCTGGGAGCCTACCTGGAGGAAGAGGCCGGTGTAGATGGTGTCGCCCCAAAGCATGGCCTTTTCGCAGGCGGTCTTCCAGTCGGTAGGGTCGTGGCCCTCGTCTTCCAGCTTGGTCACGCGGTCTTTGAAGAAGGGATGGCCGTTGTCGTGGTTGAAGGTGACGCAGGGGCTGAAAACGTCAATGAGGGCAAAGCCGCGGTGCTGGATGCCGCCCTTGATGAGTTCGGTCAGGTGGCGGATGTCGCCGCTGTAGCCGCGGGCAACGTAGGTGGCGCCGTTCATAATGGCGGAAGTGATGGGGTTGATGGGCATTTCGACGCTGCCGAAGGGGGTGCTCTTGGTCTTCATGCCGTCGCGGCTGGTGGGGGAAATCTGGCCGGTGGTGAGGCCGTAAATCTGGTTGTTCATCACCACGTAGGTCAAGTCAACATTGCGGCGGGCGGTGTGAGTGAAGTGGTTGCCGCCGATGCCGTAACCGTCGCCGTCGCCGCCAGTGGCGATGACGTGGAGGCGGTGATTGGCCATTTTGGCGCCGGTGGCTACGGCCAGGGCGCGCCCGTGAAGGGTGTGCATACCGTAGGCGTTGATGTAGCCTGGGAGGTTGGATGAGCAACCGATGCCGCTGACGACCAGGATTTCGTGGGGGCGGAGGCCGAGTTCGGCGCAGGAACGCTGCAAGCTGTTGAGGACGCCGAAGTCGCCGCAACCGGGGCACCAGTCGGGGTCAACCTTGCCTTTGAAGTCCCGGGCCGTCAGGGGTGCCGGGGTCTGTTGTCCGGCTGCCGTTGTGGTGGTCATGCAATCACCTCGTTTAGACCGTGTTAGACGATGACTTCCTGGTAGGGAACGTAAATTTCGGTTTTGTCCGCCAATTGCTCCATGACCCCGTTGACGATGTGGTGGGGCATAAAGGGTTCTCCGTCGTACTTGCGGATGTGACCGTCAGCGGCGAAACCGCTTTCGCTGCGGAGGTAGCGGGCGAACTGGCCGGAATAGTTGTTTTCGACGATGATGGTGCGCTTGGTGCCGGAAAGGGTTTCGGCGATGGCGTCGCCGTTGAGGGGTATGAGCCACTTGACGGGCAACTGGTTGGCGGTGACGCCCTTATCGGCCAGTTGTTCGATGGCTTCCTTAATAACGCCGTAGGTGGAACCCCAGCCGATAAGGGTGACGTCGGCGTCGGCGGGGCCTTCCAGTTGGGGCGGGGCGACGGCCTTGGCGACGTGGAGGAACTTGCGGGCGCGCTTTTCGACCATCTGGCGGCGCTTGTGGGGGTGGGTAAATTCGTCGCTGATAAGGACGCCGTCCTCGTCGTGTTCGTCGGTGGCGGCGACGTGGACGTAGCCTTCGGTGCCGGGGACGGCGCGGGGGGATATGCCGGTTTCGGTGTCCAGGTAGCGCTGGTAGCCGTTGGCGGCGCTATGCTCGGTGATTAGCTGTCCCCGGTCAATGGGGGGGTGCATATCCACGTCGTCGGGGTCGAAGGAAAAGCGGCCTTCGGAAATGAGCAGGTCGGAAATGACGATGCCGGGACACTGGCCTTCGTCCACCAGGTTGAAGAGTTCGGGGATGGTGTTGTAAGCGTCGAGGGCGTCCTTGGGGGCAACGACGAAACGCTCGAAGTCGCCCTGGCTGGCGCCGAGGGCCTGCCAGAGGTCGCCCTGCTCGGTCTTGGTGGGTACGCCGGTGGAGGGGCCGGCGCGTTGGACGTTGACGAAAACGGCGGGAATTTCCATCATGCCGGCGCTGCCGACGGCTTCGGTCATCAGGGCGAAACCGCCGCCGGAGGTGCCGCACATGGCGCGGGTTCCGGTGGCGGCGGCGCCGATGACCATGTTGGCGACGCCGATTTCATCTTCAACCTGGCGAACCATGATTCCCAACTGCCGGGCGTTGAGGGCCATCCAGTGGAGGATGCCGCTGGAGGGACTCATGGGGTAGGCGGCGTAGAACTTGACTCCGGCGGCGGCGGCGCCCATAGCAATGGCGTCGTTGCCGGCCCAGACGCCGAGGGGCTTGGCGGGTTCGGGCAAGGATTCGGCGAAAGGCTCAAAGTTGTCCTGGGCGTAGTCGAAACCGGCGCGGGCGACGTTGACGTTTTCGGTCATAATGGCCTCGCCCTGGCGCTGGAAACGGAGGCGGAGGCTGTCTTCAAGCACCTGGAAGTCCAGGCCCATGAGGGAGGCGACGACGCCGACGGCGACGGTGTTCTGCACCAAGCGGTTGCGGCTCTGGGTGAGTTCGGCGACGGGGATGGGGCAAAGGTGGGCGCCGGGGTTGACCTCTCCGGGGGTGATGGAGTCGGCGTTGAACACCACGCGGCTACCGTCGCCCATGAGGTTGAGGTGGCGGTTCATGGTGTCCTGGTTGAGGCAGAGGAGGAGGTCGAGTTGGTCGCCGTGGGTGTAGATGGGTTCGTCGCTGATGCGGACGGTCAGGAAGATATGTCCGCCGCGGATGATGGACTGGTAGGCGTTGTAGGTGTTGAGGTGGAGGCCCCGCCGGACGAAGATGCGGGCGAGGATGTCGCCGGGGGTGGCGATACCCTGTCCGGCTTCACCACCGATACCGATAGCCAGATCGTACTTGGCTGGACCCATTGTTTGCTCCTGGAGAAGGTTTGGCTGTTAATGCTCAATACTACTACTCCCGGAAAGTTAGCACAAGGTTATATGGCGGCAAAGGGCGGGGAATGGGAAGTTGGGGCTGGCCCCCGGACTTGGGCGGGCGGAAGGCGTCGCGCCTACCGGGGGGCGCACCCCCTCCCCAACCCTCCCCCTGAGTAGGGGGCGGGGGTTTTGAGTTTCGCGGCGACGGTTTCGCCAAGGCGAAGGTCGGCTTTGGCTGGGATTTCTGGATTCCGGCTTTCGCCGGAATGACGGGTTGGGGGCAAGGTTGTTATGAAGATGGCAACCACAAGGGTTGCCCCTACATGGTGGCGTTCCTTCGTGAGCGGAGGGGGTTGGCTGGAAAAAGGTTGGTTGCGGGGGTGATGGCGCGGTTCAATTGGGGGCGGGCGCTGGTATAATGGGGTTAGCTTGGCCCGGGTATGGGCCATTGGTTCCGAGGTATGGGATGCCCCGCAATTTCTGGATGGTTGTCTGCAACCGGGAAAATTACGAAATCACCAAGGGCCTGAATTTTACGGTTCAGGGCTTGAAGGCGGAACACCGGCGCAAGGTGCAGCGGGTGGAGGCGGGAGACCGTTTGCTGTATTACGTTTCGGGTATCCGGCGTTTTGCGGCCACGGCTACGTTGACTTCGACCTACCGGGAGGAAGAGACGGAGGTTTGGAAGAAGGAGGGTAGCGTCAATTGGCTGTACCGGATTGACATAACTCCGGAGGTAGTGCTGGAAGAGGATGAGTATATCCAGGCGGGGCTGCTGGCGCACCGGCTGGACTATATTCGGCGGTGGCCGCCGGAGAACTGGTACATGGCTTTCCAGGGGAACTTGCATCTGCTTCCCAAGAACGATTTTTTCCTCATCGAAGAGGAAATGAAGAAGTTGAAGTATGGGCCGGATTACACTCCGCCGGAGGAGCCGGCGCCGGAGAAGGTGAAGGCGCGGCCCCGGCGACACCGGGGCGGCGGTGCCCGGAAGGGGCCGGCGGGCCGGGAGGACGGCGGCGGGCCGGAGCGTCCGCAAGCGGCGGCTTCCAGCCGGCGAGAAGGATGATGGTTTGGGATTTTGACCCCCTCCCTAACCCTCCCCCTACCAGGGGGAGGGAGTTTTTTCTGGAGGGTTTTCAGTCCCGCGCTGGCCTTCGGTCTTGCGGGGATGTGGATTCCCGCTTTCGCGGGAATGACGGGTTGAATGGCTACGGGAAGGGGCTTTTTTGACGCCTGCTTTTACTTCTGCGGCGGCGGTTAGGGCGGCGCGGATTTCTTGTTGGACTTGGGGTTCTTGTTCGTGAGAGGCGGCTTGTTGGAGGGCGGCGGTGGCATCGGTTCCGCCGATTTGGCCCAAGGCCCAGGCGGCATGGCTTCTGACCAGGGGTTCGGCGTGTAACAGGGCTTCGCTCAGGGCGGGAATAGCTATGGGGTCTTGGCGGTTGCCGATGGCTACGCAGGCGTTGCGCTGCATTCCGACGCGCTTGGCCCGCATGATGGGGGTGCCGCGAAACCTGTCCAGAAACCCGGCGTCGGAGAGTTGCAACAGGGTTATCAAGTCCACCGTTGCTAGTTCCTGACGGCCCAAGTCGGTGTTGGCAGTGGGCTTGGCTTTGCGGTTGACCGGGCAAACTTCCTGGCAAATGTCGCATCCGAAAACCCAGTCTCCCATCAGGGGGCGCAGTTCCGGGGGAATGGGGCCGCGGTTTTCGATGGTCAGGTGGGAAATGCAGCGGGAGTTGTCAATGACGTAGGGGGCGACGATGGCGCCGGTGGGACAGGCGGGGATGCAGCGGGCGCAGTTGCCGCAGGTCTTGTTCAGGGGCGGGTCGGGAGGAATCGCCAGGTTGGTGATGACCTGGCCGAGGAATACCCAGGAACCGAGTTGGGGGGTGAGGATGTTGGAGTTCTTGCCGAACCAGCCGAGGCCGGCGCGGTTGGCGGCGGCGCGGTCGAGCATGGGGCCGTCGTCCACGTACCAGCGGGCGGCGATTTCCTGACCCGTATATCCGTCCGTGGCGGCGCAGTTTTCCCGCAGGACGGCGACGTACTTTTTCATGCGGGACTTGATTAGTCGGTGGTAGTCACGGCCCCGGGCGTAGCGGGCGATTTTCCCAGTGGGTTCGTCCCCGGCGGGGGGCGGGTCTTCTCCGGGGTAGTAGTTGAGGCCGAGGCAGATGACGGAACGGGCGCCGGGCAGCAATTCCTGGGGTTGGCTGCCCCGGATGACTCGCTGTGGGGTGTACCAGGGAAGGCCGTCCATTTGGCCGGACTGGATGCGCTCCAAGGCGGCCTGGCGGTCGGCGGTAAATTCCTGGGCGGTGGTTACGCGCACCAGGTCGAACCCCATTTCCAAGGCCAGGGACTTGACGGTTTCTTTCAGGTCGGGGTGTGGCATGGGCTTATTGTATATCTAAACGGGGTTTTTGTTTCCGCCCTCTTTTCGTCTTCAATGTCTCCACGAAGGGAACGGCATACCGCGCTCCTATAAGGCAAGGCCAACGTCGGTATCGGCAAGGATTTCTGGATTCCGGCTCCTTCGGCTATGCTCAGGACAGGTTTCGCCGGAATGACGGGTTGGGAGCGTCGGAAGGATTTTTCACTCCAGGGGAAGGGATTGTGGGCATGGTTGTGGTTGGTTAGAGGTTTTCTCCCTGGTAGCGGCCTTGGTAGCCGGGGCCGGTGGGGTCGTCCAGCCGGAAGAACACCAGTTGCACTAGCCGGGCGCCTTTCTGCACCCGGAATCCGTGGTGGTTGTGGACTACCAGGAGGGCTTGGGAACGCCCGGAGTAGCCGGCGTCCCAGACGCCGGTGGGGACGCTGACGCCGCTGCGGAGCAGGCTGGTGCGGGATTGGCCGAGGGCGGCCAGTCCCGGGGGCAGGGATACGATTTCGGAGAAGGTGATGGAGTAGTGGCCGGGGGGAAGGTCGGCCCAACCATCGGGGTCGAAAGGGATGGGGGATAGTTGGGAGACGGTACGGTCTGACGGGTCGGCGCCGAGTATGCCGGGGGTTTCCAGGCGGCTGATTTGTTGCAGGGTCAAGTCAAAGCCGTTGGGCTGCAACTGGTCTTTCAGGGAAAGGAAGTCGCGCACCAGGGGCGGGTCGGCGGCGATGAGTTGGGCGATGGAGTTTTGGCTCAGCACGGGCGGCGGGCCTTTCGATGGGTGGTTCACCATCAATGTGTCCACCGGGGCCGATGTCGGTATTGGCAAGGATTTCTGGATTCCGGCCCGTTCGGCGATGCTCAGGGCAGGCTCTACGCCGGAATGACGGGTTGGGGTATGCCGGAATGGTTTTTTTGCCAGGCGCAAGGGGGATGGAATTTTGAGAAAGGGTTTTTACCCCCACCCCAACCCTCCCCCTACCAGGGGGAGGGAGATTTTCGTGGGGTGATTAGTCGTGCATGAAGTCCTGGATGTCGGCGGGTAGGGGTTCGTGCTTGGGGATTTCGGTTACGACCGCCTCGGTGGTCAGCATCATGCCTGCAACGCTGCCGGCGTTCTGGAGGGCAGAGCGGGTGACTTTGGCCGGGTCAATGATGCCGCGGTCAACCAGATTGGTGTATTCGCCCTTGTCGGCGTCGAAACCCCAATCGCCTTCGCCGTTGCGGACGCGGTCAAGGACCACCTGGCCGGGATAGCCGGCGTTGTCGGCGATGACGGTCAGTGGGGCGCTCAAGGCTTGGCGGACGATGCGGACGCCGATGCTTTCGTCACCCCGGAGTTGGCTTTCCAGGTCTTCCAGGACTTGCTCGGCGCGAATCAGGGGGACGCCGCCGCCGGGGACGATGCCCTCTTCCACGGCGGCGCGGGTGGCGGCCAGCGCGTCCTCGGTGCGGGACTTTCTTTCGTTCAACTCGGGTTCGGTGGCGGCGCCGACTTTGATGACGGCGACGCCGCCGGCCAGGGCGGCCAAGCGTTCCTGGAGCTTTTCCCGGTCGTAGTCGGAGGTGGTGTCGGTAATCTGGACGCGGAGTTGTTCGATGCGCCCGTGGATGTCGTCTTCTTCGCCGGCGCCTTCGACGATGGTGGACTCGTCTTTGAGGGCCAGCAGACGGCGGGCGGAACCAAGGTGTTCCAGTTCGACGCTTTCCAGGCTGAGGCCGGTGTCGGCGCTGATGACGGTGCCGCCGGTCATTATGGCCATGTCTTCCAAGAGGGCCTTGCGGCGGTCGCCAAAGCCGGGGGCCTTGATGGCGACGCAGTTGAGGGTGCCGCGGAGCTTGTTGACCACCATCGTAGCTAGGGCTTCGCCGTCCACGTCTTCGGCGATGACCACCAAGGGGCGGCGGCCGGCCTGGGCCACCTTTTCCAGGGTGGGGATGATGTCGTTGGCGGAGCTGAGCTTCTGGTCGGTAATCATAAAGAGGGGCTGCTCCAGGGCCACTTCCATGCGCTGGGCGTCGGTGACGAAATGGGGGGAGAGGTAGCCGCGGTCGAGGCGCATACCTTCCACCACGTCCAGGTCGTCCAGCAGGCTCTTGGATTCCTCGACGGTAATGACGCCTTCGCGGCCCACCTTGTCCATAGCTTCGGCGATTAGGTCGGCGATGGCTTCTTCGTGGGCGGAGAGGGCGGCGACGCGGGCAACCTGGTCGCGGTTTTCGACGGGGACGGACATTTTGCCGATTTCGGCGACCACGGCGTCAACGGCTTTGCTGATGCCGGACTTGAGGCTGGTGCCGCTGGCGCCGGCGGCCACGTCGCGGAAACCGTGGCGGACGATGGACTGGGCGAGGACGACGGAGGTGGTGGTGCCGTCGCCAACCACGTCGTTGGTCTTGGCGGCGGCTTCTTTGACCAACTGGGCGCCCATGTTTTCGTAGGGGTCGGGGAGGACTACTTCTTTGGCAACGGTAACGCCGTCCGAGCAAACGACGGGCAAGGCCCAGACGCGGGCCAAGAGGACGTTGCGGCCGCTGGGGCCAAGGGTGAGGCTGACCACCCGTCCGAGTTCGTCAACGCCGCGCATAAGGCTGGAACGAGCTTCTTCGTCGAAGGCTAATTGTTTTTCGGGCATTCTTGACCCACCTCGCTTTGGTATCTGGTTTGGGCCGGCATTCGCAGGGGAAATGCCGGCGGATCAGGACAATTTTCCGACTAACAAATATGCGATAGGGCGGGCGGATTGTCAACCGGGGGATTGGGTGGGGAGTTCAGGTTGGAGGAGTGACAAGTTGGCGTTGCGTGGGTTTGATTCCCGGTTTTAGAATGGCGGTGGATTCTCAAGTTGGGTATGTTAGTCCGGGGTGGGCGGAAAGCGGTTTACTTTGGCGCGATTGGTCAAGACAATCTGCCGGGATGTGATGTTGGGCCGCTTGTGCCGGTCTTGAAGATGCCTGACAACAGATTGAGGGCCAAAATGGAGGAAGCATGACACCGCGAAAATGGCCGAAGTTGTGGTACGACGAGCCTGATTGTCTCAAAATCAGGCTGGAACCGGGCGAGGCGCGAATCTCAATCCTTGACCACGACACCATTATTGTCAAGAAGATTAACGGCAAGGCAATGGAGGCGCTGGTTCCGACTCATTCTTTGCCGGAAAGCCTTGATTGGGCCCCGGTTCAGTTGGCCGGCCGGCATGAAGGCTGCGTCATCCTGTACTTTCCGGTCAGCAATGAAGGGAGGCCAACCTGGATGATTCCAGAGGATGAGTTCAACAAAATCCTCATCAGGGACTAACCGGCGGAATCGGACGTAGCGACCAAAGGAGGGGCCGTCAGTCATGCTTTTGTCTGACCGTGAAATCAGGCTTGCCCTGGAAAGCGGTGACTTGGTTATTGACCCGCCGCCCCCGGTGGAAAGCGACATGATTCAACCCGCGTCAATTGACCTTCATCTCCACCCCATTGTACGGACATACAAAGAAGACGTGAACCGGGACGCTACGACCCTCGATATAGGCTTGTTGGATGTAGAGGCTTACCTTGCAGCCAATACGGACGAACATGACATTTCCCAAAGGGCTTTGGGCCTGCGACCGGGTGACTTCGTAATCGGGCAGACTCTTGAGAGAGTGCGCTTGAGCAACATTCTTGCCGGGCGCGTTGAAGGGAGGAGCCGATTGGCCCGGATGGGCATAGGGGTGCATTTGACTGCGCCTAAAATTGACCCCGGTTTCGATAACCGAATCACCCTGGAAATTTTTCACGTAGGAAAACGGCGGGTGGAAATCCCGAACGGCATGGCGATTTGCACTCTGCTTTTGGAGCGGTTGGGATTCCCGGCCAGTCATTCGTACTCGGGAGTATTCCAGGGAGAGACCTGATGGGCATTGATGATTGGGATTTCTGGATTCCGGCTTTCGCCGGAATCGCGGGTTGAGCAAGGGGGAAGGGCCTTTTCCCGCAGTCTTTGGTTGGTAAAATCCCCCTTTACAAAGGGGAGTTATGTGGGTTGGTTCTTGGGAGTGGGGGTGGAGCCAGATAGAGTTGGACGCCTTCTTTGCCGGGTACGGCGGCGGTTAGGGTTTTTATGGCGGCGTTTTGGATGGGGTGATTCAGGTCGGGGGCGATTTCGGCCAGGGGGATTAGGACGAAGGCCCTTTCGTGCATCCGGGCGTGGGGGATTTGCAGGTCGGGTTGGGTTTCCAGGATGACGTGGTTTCCGTATAAGAGGATGTCCACGTCTATGGCGCGGGGGCCGTAGCGGAAGGTGGGCTGGCGTCCAACGGTCTGCTCGACTTGTTGGGCCAGTTCCAGCAGGGGAACGGGCGGCAGCCGGGTTTCAACGGCGATTACGCAGTTCAAGAATTGGGGTTGGTCGAGGTAGCCCCAGGGGGCGGTTTCGTAGATTGAGGAACAGCGGAGGAGGCGCAGGGCGTCGGATTGGGACAAGAGGGCCAAGGCCAGGCTGAGGTTGTCTGGACGGCGGCCCTGGTTAGACCCCAATCCCAAGTAGGCGGTTATCCATTCCAATGCGGGGGCCTCCAGCCGCGGATGATGGCGTCGGTCATGCGGCAGACGCGCGCCATTTCCTTCACGTCATGGACTCGCACGATGTCGGCGCCGGCGGCGATGGACAGGGCGACGGTGGCGGCGGTGCCTTCCAGCCGTTCTTCCACGGGCAAGTCCAGCACCAGGCCGATGGTGGACTTGCGGGAAGTCCCAACCAGCAGGGGATAGCCCAATTCCTGAAATTCCGACAGCCGTTGCAGGACTTCCAGGTTGTGGTCCGGGGTCTTGCCGAACCCGATGCCGGGGTCAAGGATGATGTTATGGGCGGGAACGCCGGCGTCCAGGGCGAGTTGGGCCGATTGGGTTAGACTGGCGAAGATTTGGGCCAGCAAGTCATCGTAGTCGCGGGAATGGCGGTTGTGCATAAGTATCAGCGGGGCGCCAAAGTCGGCGGCGACTTGGGCAAGGGCAGGATCAGCCTGCAAGCCCCATATATCGTTGATGATGACGGCCCCGGCGTCCAGGGCGCGGCGGGCGACCTGGCTTTTGCAGGTGTCAACGCTGATGGGCAGGCGGGTAGCCGCGGCCAAGGCTTCCAGGGCAGGCAGCAGGCGGCGCAGTTCCTCGTCCGGGGTGATGGGTTGATGGCCGGGGCGGGTGGATTCGGCGCCCACGTCGAGGAAGTCGGCGCCGTCAGCCTCGAAACGGAGGGCCTGCTCTACGATGGCGGGAACGTCGCCGGCCAAGCCGTCGCCGGAAAAGGAATCGGGGGTTACGTTGATGATGCCCATGACGTAGGTGCGGCGGCCCCATTGGAGGGGTTCGCCGTTGGCGACGGTCAGGTTGGGCAGAGATTTGGCGGCGCTGGTCATGGTTGGACTCGGTTGAGGGGTTCAACGGCATTTTACACTGACGGGGTGCGCCTTGCATGGGTGTTGAAGGCTCTGCTAGCATGGGCGCACCTATGGAGAATGGGAAGGTGGATTCCCTCGAAAGCAGGAATGACGGTAGGGGGCGGAGATTTCTCGATTCCGGCTCCTTCGGCTATGCTCAGGACAGGTTTCGCGGGAATGACGACGGTAAAGTTTCGGGATTATGGCAGCGGAAAAGCGGCTGATTGACGAAAAGTTAGAAGCCCTGGGAGAGATGCGGCTGAAGGCCCAGCAGGGTGGGGGTCAGCAGCGGATTGACCAGCAGCACGGGCGGGGGAAGTTGACCGCGCGGGAGCGGCTGGCCCGGCTGGCGGATGAAGGTTCGTTCCAGGAAATTGATTCCTTTGTGACGCACCGGGCGACGGAGTTCGGCTTGGCGGAGCGGAAGTTCCTGGGGGATGCGGTGGTTACGGGGTTCGGGACGGTGCAGGGGCGGCGGATTTTCGCTTACGCCCAGGACTTTACGGTTTTCGGCGGGTCGCTGTCGGAAGTGGTGGGGCAGAAGATTTGCAAGGTGATGGACCTGGCGGGCAAGACGGGCTGCCCGGTAGTGGGTCTGAACGATTCCGGGGGGGCGCGTATCCAGGAAGGAGCGGACAGCCTGGCGGCTTACGGCGATATTTTCCTGCGGAATACGCGGTATTCGGGGGTGGTGCCGCAGATTTCGGTAATCATGGGGCCTTCGGCCGGGGGAGCAGTGTATTCGCCGGCGATTACGGACTTTATTTTTATGGTGCAGGGGACGGGCCAGATGTACATTACCGGCCCGGACGTGGTGCAGGCGGTGACCGGGGCGCAAGTCACCCACGAAGAGTTGGGGGGCGCGGATTCCCACGCCACCCGCAGCGGGGTAGCGCATTTCGTCTATCCCAATGAAGAGGGATGTTTGGAGGAAGTGCGGCGTCTGCTGGGCTACCTACCTTCCAACAGCGCGGAAGACCCGCCCATCTACCGGACGGTTGACCCGCCGGACCGGGCGGAGCCGGGGTTGCGCTACCTGATTCCCGATGAGGCCAACCGGCCCTATGACATCCGGGACGTGATACGACTGGTGGTTGACCGGGAGGAAACGGACGGCGGGGAATGGCAGGACGACTTCATGGAGGTGCAGGAGCATTACGCCCCTAACGTAGTGGTGGGTTTTGCCCGCATCGCCGGGCGGTCGGTAGGGATAATCGGGAACCAGCCGGCTTACCTGGCGGGGGTGCTGGACATCAACGCATCGGCCAAGGCGGCGCGTTTCGTGCGGTTCTGCGACTGTTTCAACATTCCGCTGATTACGCTGGTGGACGTGCCGGGGTTCATGCCGGGGGTTGACCAGGAATACGGGGGGATTATCCGGCACGGGGCCAAGCTGATTTACGCCTATGCCGAGGCCACGGTGCCGAAGATAAGCGTCATCACCCGGAAGGCTTACGGTGGGGCGTATATCGTGATGAGCAGCAAGCACCTGAGTTCGGACATTAACCTGGCGTGGCCGTCGGCCGAGATTGCAGTGATGGGGCCGGACGGCGCGGTCAACATAATCTACCGGGAGCGGATTTCGCAGTCGGAGGACCCGGAGCAAACGCGACAAGAATTGACGCGGGATTACCAGGAACGGTTCACGAATCCCTACGTTGCCGCCAGCCGGGGATACCTGGATGACGTGATTGACCCGGCGGAGACGCGGGCCAAGATTGTGCAGGCGTTGACGATTTTGCCGGATAAGAGGGACACGCTGCCGGCGAAGAAGCACGGGAATATACCGTTATAGGGATGTGGATTCCCGCTTTCGCGGGAATGACGGTAGTTGTAACGGGGAAGGGTCTGGATTCCCGTTTTTGCGGGAATGACGGTAGTTGTGTAACGGGGAATGGTCTGGATTCCGGATTTCGCCGGAATGACGGGCTAGTGGCGGGGAGAGTTTTGGACGCTGAGGGACTTTGATGGAATTTGGGTTGTTTGACCAGTTGCCTTGCGCCGCTACGCAGGATGCGGCGGCCCGGTATGAGGACATAATCGCCCAGGGGCAGTTGGCGGACCGGCTGGGGTTGGACTCGATTTGGCTGGCCGAGTACCACTTCAACCCGCGATTTTCGATAATGCCGTCGCCGTGGCTGCCGGCTACGGCCATTGCCCGGAGTACGCAGAACATCAAAATCGGTACGGCGGTGAACCTGCTGCCGCTGCACCAGCCGGTGCGGTTGGCGGAAGAGGTGGCGACGTTTGACGTTTTGTCCCAAGGTCGGGCGATTTTCGGGATTGGCCGGGGTTCCAACCCCGACCACTACGAAGGGATGGGCATCGCCACCGAGGAAGGGCGGCCCCGGTTCCAGGAAGCGCTGGGGCTGGTGTTGAAGTGCTGGACGGAGGAAACTGTCAACCACCGGGGAGAGTTTTACCACGCCGAAGGGGTGCCGGTGGTGCCGAAGCCGCTGCAACAGCCCCATCCGCCGGTTTACATCGCCGCCAACAGCGCGGAGACGTTTACGATGGTGGGCGCGTTGGGTCACAATATCCTGGTTACGCCGCTCATCATTACCAACGATGGGGTGAGGGAAGGTC
This sequence comes from Dehalococcoidia bacterium, assembly GCA_963665735.1. Classification (GTDB taxonomy): domain Bacteria; phylum Chloroflexota; class Dehalococcoidia; order Lucifugimonadales; family UBA3495; genus CATOSK01. The sequence goes on from OY762444.1 coordinate 3,839,710, forward strand.
TGGCGGAGTACCGGGCGCAACTGGCCTTGGGAAACCACGATGCGGGGGCGGTGAAGATACTGCCGACGCTGGCTTGCTGCGTGGCGGAGACTCGGAAAAAGGCGGAGGCGGTGCTGGAGCCGACTATCAATAACTACCTGGGCGTACTGCGGGGCGGACGTTCCCGGGGTTCGGCGCGGGTAGCCAGCCTGACTTGCGAGGAGTTTCTGCGGGACTACGCCATCGTCGGCGACCCGGAGGAATGCGCCGATAAAGTCCGTGAGATTGGGGAGATGTTCGGGTGCCAGGGGATAATTTTCTGGCACAACATCGGGGGGATGGTTCCCCACGGGGAGATTCAGAAGTCGCTGGAGCTTTTTGCGGATAAGGTTTTGCCGCAGTTTCGGTAGGGGATTGGGGGATGGGTCAAGGGTTTGTCAGTCCGAAGTCGTACCTGACAGGGATTTCTGTATTCCGGCCTGCGCCGGAATAACGGGTTGGAGACGGGGCAAGGGATTTGGGAGATGGGTTTTTGACGTTGTTTGAGCAGGGCGGCCAGCGGTTTGCCCAGGAAAACGCCCCCTTGCCGGAGCGGGTGCGTCCGCGGACTTTTGAGGAACTGGTGGGGCAGCAGCACGTCTTGGGGCCGGAGCGGGCGTTGCGCAAGGCCATTGAGGCCGACCGGATGCCGTCGTTCATACTTTGGGGGCCGCCGGGTAGCGGAAAGACGACCATCGCGCGACTGGTGGCCGGGGTTTCGGAGGCGCACTTTGAGGCGGTCAGCGCAGTAACGTCGGGGGTGGCGGACTTGCGCCGCATCGTGGCCGAGGCCAAAGACCGGCAGGGGATGTACCAACGTCCTACCATCCTGTTCGTTGATGAAATTCACCGTTTCAACAAGGCTCAGCAGGACGTGATTCTGCCCCACGTAGAGGACGGAACGGTGACGTTCATCGGGGCCACTACGGAAAACCCGTCGTTTGAGGTCAACGCTCCGCTGCTGTCGCGCTGCCGGGTGGTGACGCTGCGGGCGCTGGAACCGGAGGAAATGAAACTAGTCGTCCGGCGGGCGTTGTCAGACCGGGAACGGGGATTGGGGACACTGGACGCTAAGCTGGCCGAGGATGCTCTGGAGCATCTGGTCAATATCGCCAACGGGGACGCCAGGATTGCGCTGAACGCGCTGGAAACGGCGGCTTGGGCTACCAACCCCGGCGACGGGGGCAAGCGCGTCATCGCTTTAGAAACGGTTGCCGACGCCCTCCAGCGACGGTCGCCGCGGTACGACAAGGGCGGGGACGAACACTACGACACCATATCGGCGTTCATCAAGTCGGTACGGGGTTCGTCGCCTGACGGGGCGCTTTACTGGCTGGCGCGGATGATTGAATCCGGGGAAGACCCCATGTTCATCGCGCGGCGGCTGGTGGTGCTGGCCGCCGAAGACGTTGGACTGGCGGAACCGCAAGCCCTGGCGGTGGCAGTGGCGGCGCAGCAGGCCGTCCATTTCGTCGGGATGCCAGAGGGCCGGATTCCGTTGGCGGAGGCCACGGTTTACCTGGCTACTGCGCCGAAGAGCAACGCTGCGTACCTGGGAATCGAGCGGGCGTTGGAGGACGTGCGGCAACGTCCCAATGACCCGGTGCCGCTGCACCTGCGGAACGCCGTTACCGGGTTGCAACGGCAAATGGAACACGGCAAGGGTTACAAGTACGCCCACGATTTTGCGGGTCACTTTGCGGAGCAGGAATACCTGCCGCCGGCCCTGCAAGACCGGCGTTATTACCAGCCTTCCCGGGAGGGGAAAGAGGCGGAAATCGAGGAACGGCTGGGGCGTTGGTGGGGCCGGGATCCGGACGGAGTCCGCGGGGATTAGCCGGAAAGGGCCGCGATAACGTCCGGCGACTGCACCACGTCGGCCTGGCGGGGAAAGATGCGCTGGGTCAGGAAGTCGTGGACTTCCGGGTCGGAATCGGAGCAGCAGTCTTCGACGATTATCAGGCGGTAGTCTGAATCGGCGGCGTAGCGGGTGGTGGAGAGCACGACGCCGCTGGTGGCGTAGCCCAGCAGGATGATGGTTTCGACGTTGTTGGCGCGGAGGGTCATGTCCAGGTCGGTGCCGTAGAGGGCGTTGACCCGGTGCTTGCCGACGACGACTTCCCCTTCGATGGGTCGGACGGCTTCGTGGATTACTGCCAAGGGGTCGCTGACGGCGGGTTGGCCGGAGGTCTTGCGCTGGCTGAAGGTCTTGTTGCGGTCGCTGATTTCGACGTAGCCGGGGCGGAAAACGGTGGCGGAGTAGCAGACCAGCAGGCCGGCGTCGCGGGCAGCTTGCTGCAACGCCTGGGTCTTTTCCACCACGCCGCGGTCAACAGCGTGGGGTAGGGTGGTCATCATGTCCCGGTAGAAGTCGGCGATGAGCAGGGCGGTGGTTGGCTTGTCCAGGGTGATTTCGGGCATTGGGGGCCTCCGGGTGTTGAGGGGTTAGAGTACGTTGGATGAGGAACTGGTTGAAGGCGAGGGCTTCACCCCCATCCTAACCTTCCCCCGTCAAGGGGGAAGGGACTAGATTCCGACTTTCGCCGGAATGACGGGTAGGAATCGGGTAAGGGCAACCACAAGGGTTGCCCCTACGGTGGCTTCGCGGCATGGCTTAGAGTACCTCGGCCAAGAAGGTTACAACTGTGGACAGGATGGCGGCGGCCAACGTTATGCGTTGCAAGCGCAACATCAGTTTCAACTTGCGTTCTATCCTGTCCATACAGGCTTCGATACGGTCAAAACAGGCGTCCAGCCGTTCTGCGCTGGTTTCTGCCCGGCCTGTACGGGTTTCGAGGGGGCTTTTTGGTCGTCCCATGTGGTTGTGCATATCGGAGGACAGGGTTCTTACGTCCTGCTCGAGAGTGCCTAACCGCTGGTTGATTTGGCCGAAAGAGCCTTCAATGTTGGCGATGCGCTCTTCTGCTGTTGGGGGTGTGGTCATGGCGATACTCCCGGCAGGTAAATTTATCAATCCGTTTGGGGTGTCGGTGTGACTTTAACCGGCCTGGCGCAATGCTGCTACGGCGTGGGAGACGCGGCCCAGGGCTTCGTCAATGTCGGCGCCGTCCACTTCACGGTGAGTAACTATGCGGATGGAATGGGGGCCGGGGGAACTGACCAGCACGTCTTCCTCGGCCAAGGCGTTAATCAGGTCGGCGGCCAGCCCGACGGATTCGTCAACGTCGAAGATTACGATGTTGGTCTGGATGCTGTCGGGGTCAACGGTGAGGCCGTCAATGTTGGCCAGGCCGTGGGCCAGACGGCGGGCGTTGGCGTGGTCGTCGGCCAGGCGGTCAACCATGCTGTCCAGGGCGACCAGACCGGCGGCGGCCAGGATTCCGGCCTGGCGCATTCCGCCGCCTACCATTTTGCGCCAGCGCAGGGCTTCCTCGATAAATTCCTCAGAGCCGCACAGGACGGAACCAACCGGGCAGCTAAGGGCCTTGGACAGACAGAAGGAAACGTCGTCAACGTCCTTGACCAGTTCTCTGGCGGGGACTTCCAGGGACACCGCCGCGTTAAAGACGCGGGCGCCGTCCAGGTGGACTTTCGCCCCGGCGTCGTGGGCAACGGCGGAGACGGCGGCGGTGTCGGCGGGGGTCAGGACGCCGCCGCTGCAACGGTTATGGGTGTTTTCCAGGCAAACCAGGGTGGTGGGGGGCATATGGATGTTGCCCCGGGGCCGAATGACCTGGCGGAGGTCGTCGGGGGCGATTTCACCCTGGGGGCCGTTGGGGACGAGGCGAATCTGGGCGCCGGCCAAGGCGGAGGCTCCGGCGGACTCGTTCCAGAATATATGGGCCTGGTCGCCCATGACGACTTCATCGCCCCGCTGGCAGTGGGCCAGGACGGCCACCAGGTTGCTCATGGTGCCGCTGGCGGTCAGCAAGCCGGCCTCTTTGCCCAGCATTTCGGAGGCCCGTTCCTGGAGTCGGTTGATGGAGGGGTCTTCGCGGTAAACGTCGTCGCCCACCTCGGCGTCGGCCATAGCGCGGCGCATGGCGTCGGTGGGCTTGGTTACGGTGTCGCTGCGGAGGTCAATAACGGTCATGGCATCCTCTGGACGGTGGCGATTTGGCGCGGGAATGGGGTTGAAACGAGATGGAGTCCGTTCAGGATTCTACCAGTATTCCTTGCCAAACACTACCGGGTTAACTAAGATGGGCGTAGCCGGACGGAGGGACTGAAAGTGCGACAGAGCGCGGTTTCATTCAAAGCCAAGGGCCTGAATTTCGAGGGAGTCGTTGCCATGCCGGAGGATGCGGGGCCGGGGGTTCCCGGCGTGGTCATCTGCCATCCTCATCCGCTTTTCGGCGGCAACATGGACAACAACGTGGTGCTGGCGGTGTCGTATGCGCTGGCGCAGCAGGGGTTTGCCACGCTGCGGTTCAATTTCCGGGGGGTTGGCAACAGCGACGGCGAACACGCCAAGGGGGAACAGGAACACCAGGAAGCGTTGGCGGCTATTGACTTGCTGCAAGCCTGGCCGGGGGTGGACGACAAGCGCATCGGGCTGGTGGGGTACTCCTTTGGGACGCGGGTGATTTGCAGCCACCGGGAACTGCACAAGAAGCCGAAGGTCTTTTCCCTGATTTCGCCGTCCTTCGAGACGCTGGAATCGGCGGCGTTGAAGAAGAACAAGCAGCCCAAGCTGATTATCACCGGAGACCGGGACAAGCTAATCCAGTCGGAGAACCTGCAACCCGTCCTGGATTCCTTTGCCACGCCGCCGACGTTCAAGCTGGTGCGAGGGGTGGACCACTTCTGGTTTGGCAAAGAGGAGCTGCTGGTGGAGCAGGTGACGCCGTTCTTCGTGGAGAACCTGACCTAGCCCATGTCCGGCCCGCCTTCGCCGCCGGAAGTTTCTCGCCCAGCGGGGCGGCGGCCCATTTACAAGGACTACAACGTAATCCAGTTGGCGCTGGTGGTCTTTCTGCTGGACCAACTGACCAAGTACGTCACGATTCAACTGCTGGCGGTGGGCCATTCTTTCCCTCTGCGGGGATTCTTCCGATTCACCCACGTTCACAACACCGGGAGCGCGTTTGGCATCCTGCAAGGGCTGAACACGCCCCTGATTTTTGTTTCGTTCATCGGAATAATCGTGCTGGCGTTGATTTACCGCAGCCAGCCGCGGCCCAGCATTTGGCTGCGGTTGAGCCTTGGCCTCCAGTTAGGCGGGGCCTTCGGGAACCTGGTTGACCGGCTGCGGTTGGGATACGTTACGGACTTCATAGACATCGGGCCGTGGCCGGTGTTCAACCTGGCCGATGCCTCGATAGTGACCGGGCTGGTCTTGCTGGTGTGGATTTTCACCCGTCCCAAGGGTGCGGAGAGTCCGGCGGAACCGGCGGGGGCGGCAGCGGAGTCGGGGCAATCCGGGGCAGGGGTGGAAGGCAGTCCCGTAGCCGAGCAACCGGAAATCCCGGAGTCACAACCCCAGTCGGATGGAATCGGACTTGATGGGGAAACGCCGTCAGAGGGGAAGACCGACTGATGGCGGATTCTACGGTTACAGGGAACAGTCAACGGGAACGGCGCTGGGAGTTCAGGGCGGGCCAGGAACAGGGACGGCTGGACCAGTTTCTGGCCGGCAAGGATACCGGCCTGACCCGGAGCCGCCTGCACGCTTTGATTGCGGAAGGGTACGCAACGCTGAACGGCAGCGTGGTCAAGCCTTCTCAGAAAGTCCGGGCCGGCGACACGGTGCGGTTAGTTGAGCCGCCACCACGGAGCCTGGACTTGTCACCGGAGGAAATCCCGCTGGAAATTCTTTACCAGGATGACGACATTATCGTCCTGGACAAGCCGGCGGGGTTGGCGGTGCATCCGGGGCCGGGCCACCCCGGGGGTACGCTGGTCAACGCTCTGCTGGCCCTTTGCCCGGATATGGAGGGCGTTGGAGGAGCGGTACGGCCGGGGATTGTTCACCGGCTGGACAAGGACACTTCCGGGTTGATGATGGCGGCCAAGAACGAAAGGGCGCATCACCGGCTTTCGGAACACATCAAGGCCCGGCAAGTGACCAAGGGCTACCTGGCGTTGGTCGTGGGGGAGTTGCCGGCGGAGGAAGGGGTGATTGACGCCCCGATAGCCCGCGACCCACGACACCGCAAGCGGATGGCGGTGGTTGAGGGGGGCAAGGCAGCCCGCACCGGCTACCGGGCGTTGGCAACGGCGGCGGGGGTGACGCTGTTGGAGTTGTACCTGGAATCGGGGCGGACGCATCAGATACGGGTTCACCTGGCGCACCTGGGCTACCCGTTGCTGGGGGATACGGTTTACGGCAAGGGCAGCCCGCTTATCGGCCGACAGGCGTTGTACGCGCATCACCTGGGGTTTGAGCATCCGGTTAGCGCGGAGTGGCTGGAGTTCCGGCGGGGGCTGCCGGCGGATATGGCGGCGGTTTGCCGACAGTTGGGTTGTCGTCCCCATTCTGACCGTTGCGTTGATGGGAAGGGATGGTTGTTGAGGGTCTAAAGACCAAGGTTTGCCCCAATGCGGGTGTGCTAGAATACGGCTGGAAATCGTCGAATCATGGCAATCACAGGAACATGGCAGTATGACGACCTCTGACACCGGGCAAGGGGCGGATTTTATCCGCTCTATCATTGCGACGGACAACGAAACCGACAAGTACGGGCGGCGGGTAGTTACCCGGTTTCCGCCGGAACCCAACGGCTACCTGCATATCGGTCATGCCAAGTCCATTTGCCTGAATTTCGGGGTGGCGGAAGAGTTTTCCGGCGCCTGCCATATGCGTTTTGACGATACCAACCCGACGCGGGAGGATGTCGAGTACGTGGACTCGATTCTGGAGGATGTGCGTTGGCTGGGCTACGACTGGGGGCCGCATCTTTACTACGCATCGGACTACTTTGACCAACTGTATGAGTATGCGGTGGAGTTAGTGCGGCAAGGCAAAGCCTACGTGGACAGCTTGAGCGCCGAGGAAATCCGGCAATACCGGGGCACGCTGACCGAGCCGGGGCGGGAAAGTCCCTACCGGGACCGGAGCGTTGAGGAAAACCTGGACTTGTTCCAACGAATGAAGGCGGGGGAGTTCCCGGACGGTTCGCACGTGCTGCGGGCCAAGGTGGACATGGCCGCGCCGAACATGAACATGAGAGACCCGACGCTGTACCGCATCCGGCAGGTGGAACACCACCGCACCGGGGACAAGTGGGCGATCTATCCGATGTACGACTTCGCTCATTCGCTGTCGGATTCGATAGAGCGGATAACCCATTCGCTTTGTACGCTGGAATTTGAAGACCACCGGCCCCTTTACGATTGGTTCCTGGATGAGTTGGAGGTTTACCACGCCCAGCAGATAGAGTTCGCGCGGCTGAATTTGACGCATACGGTAATGAGCAAGCGGAAACTGCGAGCGCTGGTGGAAGGGGGTCACGTCAGCGGTTGGAACGACCCGCGGATGCCGACGATTTCGGGGTTGCGGCGGCGGGGATATACGCCGGAGGCGATTCGCAACTTCTGCCAACGGGTGGGGATTGCCCGTCGGGACACGGTAACGGAGTTGGCCCTGCTGGAACACTTATTGCGGGAGGACTTGAACCAAAGGGCGCAGCGGGTCATGGCGGTGCTGGACCCGTTGAAGGTGGTGATAACCAACTACCCGGAGGGCCAGGTTGAAGAGTTTGACGCCGTGAACAACCCGGAGGACGCCGGGATGGGCGCCCGGAAGGTTCCGTTTTCCCGGGAGTTGTACGTCGAGCGGGAGGACTTTCGGGAAGACCCGCCGGGGAGGTTTTACCGTCTGGCGCCGGGTCGGGAAGTGCGGCTGCGGTACGCCTATCTCATCACCTGCGAGGAAGTGGTCAAGAACGACGCCGGGGAGGTGGTGGAGGTGCGCTGCTCATACGACCCGGAATCGCAGGGAGGGTCGGCGCCGGACGGACGGCGGGTGCGTGGTACGCTGCATTGGGTATCGGCGGCACATTCCATCCAGGCGGAAGTGCGGATTTACGACCATCTTTTCCTGAAAGCCAACCCGGATGACGAAAGCGATGGGGGCGACTTCATCAGCGCGCTTAACCCTGACTCGCTGACCACGTTGACGGGCTGCCGGCTGGAACCGAGCCTGGCCCACGCCGCGGCGGGGGAACGCTACCAGTTTGAGCGCCAGGGGTATTTCTGCGTGGATACGGAGGACTCGGAGCCGGGGCGTCCGGTGTTTAACCGGACGGTGCCTTTGCGGGATAGCTGGGCGAGAATTCAGCGGGGGCAGCAGGGGAGTTAGTTTCAGTGGCGATGGGCCATTACCAGCCAACGGAAAATTGGGCGGACGTGGGCGAATTGCGGGTCAGGTTCCTGGACTGGGGCGGCGACGGGCCGCCGGTCCTGGCCCTGCACGGGTTGGCGTCGTCGGCCCATTGGTATGACCTGGTGGCGCGCATCCTGCGGAGGGACTTCCGCATCGTGGCGCCTGACCAACGAGGACACGGACAGACCACGCAAGCGACTTCGGGATATGACTGGCAATCGCTGTCGGAGGACGCCGCCGGTCTGCTGGACTACGTGGATATTCCCAGAGCGACGGTGTTGGGCCATTCCTGGGGCTGCAACGTGGCGATTAACCTGGCGGCCCGGTTCCCGGACCGGGTTGGGGCGCTAGTCTTGATTGACGGCGGCACGGGCAGAAACCAGGAATGGGAGGTTGGCGGCTGGGAGGCCTTTCGAGCCAGGGCCAGGCCAAGGGACGTTTCCGGCGCCAGGGAGGAATTTGTCGGGCGGCTGAAACGCCAGTTGTGGTTTTGCTGGAATCGGGAGATTGAGCGCATCGTGCAGACGATGGTGTATGAGGATGCGGATGGGCAGATGCAGGATATTCTGCGGCCCGAAAACCACGCGCAGGTTATGAAGGCAATGTACGAAGAACCGACTTCCAGCGTTTGGGCGCAGATTCATTGCCCGACGCTGCTGGTTCCGGCCGGGCCAAGGCCGGAGCAGGCGGGAACGGAGCGGGCCAGGATGAAAGTGGAGCGGGTGGAGGCGGCGGTTGCGGGAATCAAGGACTGCCGGGCGCGGTGGATTCCTGAAACCGTCCACGATATTGGCTACGACAAGCCGCAGGAATTGGCCCACGTAATACGGGAGTTTTTGTCGCAAGTGGGGCAATCGCCGTAGGGTTTACCCCCTCCCCGGCCCTCCCCCTAACAGGGGGAGGGGGTTAATTCCGAACCCCCAAAGGTTGTTGTTTCGGGGAGACATTGATTCTTGGGGAGACAGGAGAAAGACAGTGACCGGCGCCGTTAGAGTCAGGTACGCCCCCAGCCCCACGGGTTTTCCGCACATTGGCAACATCCGCACGGCCCTTTTCAACTGGCTGTTCGCTCGCCGGAACGATGGGCAGTTCGTGGTGCGGGTAGAGGACACGGACCAGCAACGGCTGGTGCCGGGGGCGGTGGACGCCATCCTGGACGGACTGGAATGGCTGGGGATTGACTGGGACGAAGGCCCGCGGGTGGGCGGCCCATACGGGCCTTACTTGCAGTCGGAGCGGCTGGAGCTTTACCGGCAAGCGGCGGAAAAGTTGATTGCCCAGGGGGCAGCGTACCGCTGCTACTGCGACCGGGAACGGTTGGCCCAAGTGCGGAAGCAGCAGGAAGCGGAAAAACGGTCTATCGGGTACGACCGGCATTGCCGCAACCTGAGCGATGGGGAACGGCGGGAATTGGAGGCGGCCGGCTTGCCGTCGGTGGTGCGTTTCGCCATGCCAACGTCGGGGATTACCGAGGTGGACGACATCATCCGGGGTCACGTGGAGTGGCAGAACGACTTGGTGGACGATTTCATACTGCTGAAGTCGGACGGGTTTCCGACGTACCACTTGGCGGTGGTGGTGGATGACCACCTGATGGAGATAAGCCACGTTCTGCGGGCGGAAGAGTGGTTGTCCAGCACGCCGCGGCACTTGCAGCTTTACCGGGCGTTGGACTACCCGCCGGTGCAGTTCGGCCACCTGCCGATGATCCTGGGGCCGGACCGGGCCAAGTTGTCCAAGCGGCACGGGGCGACTTCGATACTGGAATACAAGGACGCCGGCTATCTGCCGGAGGCGCTGGAAAACTTCATGGCGCTGTTGGGATGGTCGCTGGACGACCATAGCGACGTGATGTCGCTGGAGGTGGTGAAGGAAAATTTCACCCTGGAACGGGTGGGCAAGCCGGCGGCCATTTTCGACATTGGGCGGCTGGACTGGATGAACGGGGTCTATATCCGGCAAATGGACGCGGAAACGCTGGCGGCGGCGATGCTGCCCTTCCTGGAAAGGGACTTGCCGGCGGAGTTGCTGCCGGTGGATTTTGATTACCTGGCGCGGATTGCGCCCTTGGTGCGGGAGCGGTTGAAGACGCTGGCGGAGGCGGCGGACATGACGGGCTACTTCTTTGCCGAGGAATTGGACTACGGCGGGGCCAACCTGGTGCAGCGGGGCATGGATGGCGCCGGGGCGGTTGATGCTCTGACCAAGGCGGGGGAGACGTTGGGCCGGGCGGAGTCTTTTGTATCGGCAGACCTGGAGCAAACTTTGCGGGCTTTGGGGGGGGAACTGGGACTGCGGCCCCGGGAATTTTTCGGGACGCTGCGGGAGGCATTGACGGCCCGTTCCGCCACGCCTTCGCTGTTCGACGTTATGGAAGTCTTGGGGCGGGAGCGGGTTTTGGCGCGGATTGGGGCGGCGGTTGATTTCTTGAAGACCCAATGATGGGTTGGCGTTCCGCTGGGCGGGGTTTGACTCTCTCCCTGACCCTCCCCCTTGCTAGGGGGAGGGGATTTTTTTGCCTACCCGGTTGGCAAGGGCAGCGTTCCGTTTCGGACGGTCTGGCTGGCGTCCAATGGTAGGGGGATTCTCGGTACAGAGGATTCTCGTTTTTGGGAGTCGCGGAGGGCCGGGTGGGGTTGGTTGAGGCCGCCCGGCGGTGATGTTGGGGTGATGTTTTGACGGTTTTGGTTGGGCATGGGGCGTTTTTGAGGCGGCAATCGGCGGAGCGTTGGGGCGGGCCATGACGGGTTGAGGATGGCCGGGGAACCCGGCCCGGCGAAATCAAGACCCGGTTGTATTTTGACGTTGCGGCCCTGTTTAGATACCAGAACTGGTATTAACAAGAAGTTAAAATTTTTACAAAACAACTACAAAAACGCCTTGACAGACTATCACATAACATCAGGTATCTTTGAGGGGTGGGGCGGTGGCAGGCCGGAAGGCCCCGGCAAGGTTTCGGTCTAAGCGGTTGGGAATCATGGGTCTGAATGGACAGGGTTTCAGGGTTGTAGGGAGGCCCGGATTCCGAACCAATCGGGACGGCGTTGGGATAGGTTGACCGGACGGGAAGGCCGGCGACGGCCCCGGGTGTGGGTGGTGGATGCCCTGCCACCGTCGCTAAATGTCGTAAACACGGGTTTGGCGGTAAATCACCTGATACGGAACGCTACCGGGCGGTTGCCCCGGCGGGATGATTCGCGCCGTTGCGGTTCTCTCGCACCATCACGGGGATTTTTAGTGGGAAGTTTTGTTGAGGAGGTAGGGGCCTATGATGTCAACGGCGGTGAAAGTTCTCAGCGACGGAGTGTTGAAGTTAGACGGCGGGTCGGTGTTTGGGCAAGTGCCCAAAGTTTCCTGGGAAAACAGCGTCAACACCGACCGGAAAAATCGGATAACTCTGGGTCTCAACTGCCTGCTGTTGCAGGTGGGCGGCAAAAACGTGCTGGTGGATACCGGAGTGGGTTCCAAAGACAATGACCGGGACAAGGAAACCCTGGGGCTGGTGCCCAGCCGCCTGCTGAAGGGCCTGAAGGGGGCCGGACTGACCCCCAAGGACATCAACGCAGTAATCTTGACTCATCTTCATTTTGACCATTGCGGCGGCTGCACCCGGCTGGACCGGGCTGGTGACCTGGTTCCCACCTTTCCCAAGGCCACTTATTACGTCCAACGGGACTGCTGGGAGGACGCCGGCAACCCCAATGAACGGTGCCAGGGGTCGCACCGGCCCGAGAACTTTCTACCCATCGAGGAACGCTCCCAGATGGAGTTGATTGACGGCGACGCCGAAATTTTCCCCGGCCTGAACGTCATAGTCACAGGCGGCCATGCGCGGGGGCACCAGATGGTGCTGTTCAACCACGGGGGAGAGCGGGTGGTTTTCCTGGGAGACATCGTGCCGACGCACCACCACCTGAACCTGCCGGTGATTTCGGCCTTTGATTACTCTCCCGAAAACACGCTGGAAGTGAAGCGGGAGGTTCTGGCCGACGCGGAGCGGCAGGGTTGGCTCATCGTGTTTTCCCACGGTCACGACACCAAGGCGGGCTACCTGGACCGGCGGGGGGACACGACCTATTTGAAGCCGGTTGAGCTTTGATGAGGTAGGGGCGTTACGGGTTTGAACCCCCTCCCTAACCCTCCCCCTAACAGGGGGAGGGGATTTTTTGCCCGCTTCCTGGAGGGGTTGCCGGGGCAGGGCGATTGCGAAGCAGGGAGCAATGGCGCTAGGGGCGTTTCAATGACCCCCTCCCTCTACCAGGGGGAGGGTTGGGGAGGGGGTGAACCCCAACGTCATTCCGTGTCCCCCGAACCGTCAACCCGCCTCCAAACCGTCATTCCGGCGAAGGCCGGAATCCAGAAATCCCAAGCATGGAACAGCGTCCGCGACGCCATGAAATCCCTTTCACCCTGTCCCCTTGGAAGCAGTTGGGGATGGCGGAACACTAGGGCAAGACCTGGGCGGTGACGGTTTGGGCGGACAAGTCCAGCAGGCGGGCTTGGGTGACGGTGTTGCGGAGTTCGGACGGGTGGGGGGCGGCTACGCGGATGTAGTTGTCGGTAAGGCCGGACCAGACGGGTAAGCCGTCGCCGCGGTTGGCGGATTCCCACAGGACGGGGCGGGTCTGGCCCAGGGATTGCCGGCGGAAGTCGCGGAAATGCCCGGCGGTCATGGCAAGCATTTGGTTCATGCGCTCCCGCTTTTCCCGGTCGCCTACGTGGTAAGGGAGGTGGGCGGCGCTGGTGCCGGGCCGGACGGAGTAAGGGAAGACGTGGGCGTCGCTGAACCGCATGGCGTCGGCGAAGTCCAGGCTTTCCTGAAATTCCGCGTGGCCCTCTCCGGGGAAACCAACGATGATGTCGGTGGTCAGGCCGGCGTGGGGTATTGCGTTCCTTATCAGCTCAGCGGAGTTAGCGAATTGGGCGGTATCGTAGCGTCGCCGCATGGCGGTTAATACCGAGTTGGAGCCGCTTTGCAGGGGCAGATGGAAATGGGGGCAAAGGCGCGGGTGTTGCCACAAGTCCAGCAACTCGGCGTTGATTTCCTGGGCTTGCAGGGAGGATACCCGGAGCCGGGTTACGTCGGTTTTGGCCAGCAGCCGGCGTAGCAGCCCGGTAAGGTTGATGTCCGGGAGGTCGAAACCATAACTGCCCAACTGGGTGCCGGTAAGCACTACTTCCTGGGCGCCTTGGGACACTTCGCGGTTGATTTGGCGGATGAGCGTTTCGGGGGGGACGCTGCGCTCCCGGCCCCGGACTTTGGGGACGATGCAATAGGCGCAGACCTGGTTGCATCCTTCCTGGATTTTGACCATTGCCCTTAGGCGGCCCCAATTTTGGGTTGGCGGCGCGTCGGCTATGGGGGCGTCGTTGTTGCCGGAGGGATGTGGCTTAGCGGCGGCCCGGGCGTCGTCAACCAGGGCAACCAGACGTTCCTTGTCGGTGTTGGGCACCACCAGGGAGACGGCGGGCAGGGCGGCCAGTTCGTCGGCGGCCCGCTGGGGGTAGCAGCCGGTGGCAACCACCAAGGCATCGGGGTTGCGGCGGCGGGCGGCGCGCAAGGCTTGCCGGGCCTTGGAGTCGGCGCCGGCGGTGACGGTGCAGGTGTTGAGGACGTAAACGTCGGCCTGGGCCACCGACTCTACCAGCAGATAGCCGGCCTGGGCGAACCGGCGGGCCAGTTGCGCGGTGTCGGCCTGGTTGAGCTTGCAGCCGTGGGTCTGTATGGCTACGGTGGGTTGTCTGTTGGTTGGGGCGGTCATTGACCGGGGCCTCTCCGGTGGATGGTTAAGGGTCGGAGGAAGTGGTGTCGGCCAACTGCCAGAGGCGTTCCACCGCCGCGCTGATGTCGTCCAACTGGAGGAACAGGTAGTCCAGACGCATCCGGGATTCCTGCACCCGGTCAACGGTGTCAGCGAATCCGCTCAGCAGGTCGAAAGCCTCGCGGATGCGGCGGTCGCGGTGCTGCTGGCCGAGTTGGCGGGCATAGGCGCGGATGGCGTCGTTGTCTTCGAGTTCATCCCCGCGCACCAGGGCGACGCCTTTGACGGCCAGGCTGAGGCTGCCCCAGATGAGTTCTTCGGAGCGGTTCCATCGGCCATTACGCATTTCGGTCAGGGCGTTGCCGAGCAGGCGGAGGCTCTGTTCGCGGTAGCGTTGGATGCGGCGGTTCTGGGCGGCGTTGGTCATAGCTGACGGGCGTCCGGTGGTTGAGGGTACGGACGGGTATTGTAGCACAGCCGCCGGTTTCGCCCGTGGTGAAATTGCCAAAGTTGCGTGGGGATGGCAACATAAGGGAAGCGGTGGGGGATGTTGTGGGTGAGATATGTCAGGGGTTTTGACCCCCATCCAAACCTTCCTCCCGCCAGGGGGGGAATGGACTGGCTTCCGGCCTACGCCGGAATGACGGCAGAGAACGGTACGGCGAATTTTGGGAGGATCCCCATGAGGTACGATTACATAATCTGCGGGGCCGGGTCGGCGGGCTGTGTGCTGGCTAATCGTTTGACGGAGGACGGGGACAAGTCGGTGTTGCTGCTGGAGGCGGGGCCGGATTACCCGGACTATGACCGGCTGCCCATTGACCTGAAAGACGGCTACAACGTCTGGCGGTCGGCTTACGGGCCGCACAACTGGGGCTATACCGCCACGGCGACGCCCTTGCAGCCGGAGCCGATACAGATTCCCAGGGGGCGGGCTACCGGCGGTTCCAGTTCCATCAACGGGCAGGTGTTGTTCCGGGGGGTGCCGGAGGACTACGACAATTGGGCGGCGTGGGGGAACGACGAATGGGCTTTCACCAAGATTCTGCCCTTTTTCCGCAGGTTGGAAACCGACCTGGACTTTCCGGGGGGAGATTTCCACGGGAACGACGGGCCGATACCCGTCCGGCGATTCAAGCGGGAGGAACTGCTGCCAACGTCGTCGGCCTTTTACGACGCTTGCGTTGCCCTGGGGTTTCCGCAAGACCCGGACCAGAACCACCCGGATTCCAACGGCATCGCCATGCGGCCCTTGAACAACATTGACGGCGTCCGCATGAGCACGGCGTTGACCTACCTGCGCCCGGCCAGCCATCGGCTCAATCTGACCTGCCGGGGGAATGTCACCGTCCACCGCATCTTATTTGACGGCAAACGGGCGGCGGGAGTGTCTGCCGAGTGCGGCGGGGAAACCTTTACCGTGGAAGGGGACAACATAATCGTCAGCAGCGGGGCTATCGCCTCGCCGCAGATATTGATGCTGTCGGGCGTGGGGCCGGCGGAACACCTGGGGAGTTTCGGGATTCCGGTGGTGCATGGCCTGCCGGGGGTGGGGGAAAACCTGCGGGACCACCCGGCGGTGTTTACGCTTTTCCGGGGCCAGGGGGAGCCGCCGGGGGATAATTCGCCCAGCATCCAGGTGGGGCTGCGGTTCAGCCCGCCGGGTTCGGCGACGCGGGCGGACATACAGTTGGCGCCGATTTTGATGACCAGCGAACACCGCCCGGCCAGCGTGAAGATTGACAGCGATGACTTCCATTTCGGGTTCAGCGCGGCCCTGCAAAACGCCGTCACCGCTGGAAACCTGCGGCTGGCGTCGGCAGACCCCTACACGCAGCCGGTATTGAATTACGATTACCTTTCCGACGCCGGCGACCGGGAGCGGATGCGCCACGCGGTGCGGCTGGGGCTGGAACTGGCGGAGCATCCGTTGTTCAAGGACATAATCGCCGAGCGGGTGAATCCGACGGACGACGACCTGGCCTCGGATGATGCGCTGGACAGGTGGCTGCTGCGGAACGCTTATACGCAGCATCATTCTTCCGGAACGTGCAAAATGGGGCCGGCGGGGGACGCGCTGGCGGTGGTTGACCAGTATTGCCGGGTTTACGGGCTGGAAAACCTGCGGGTGGTGGACGCGTCGGTGATGCCGGACGTAATCCGGGCCAACACCAACGCCACGACGATAATGATTGCGGAACGGGTGGCGGATTGGCTAAGGGAGGGGAGGTAAGCGGAGTTGCATCGGATTCCGGTTTGCCGGGAGAGTTTATGGACAAAGCCAAAGTAGCGGAGTTGCTGTACGCCGAGTTTGGGAACGAAGAGTTCCTGACTCGCCATATTTCCGAGGAAACGATGGGGCGGTTGGCGGACGTGATGGGCATTTCTGAAACCGGCCACGCCCGGAACACCAAAGTCGGAAAGGGTATCGGTTCCCTTGACCGGGATATTTTCACGCTGGAAGGCGGCGGGACGGTAACGGTGTTGGTGTACCCCCCGGAACACCCGCGCCAACCCCGGAGATTCCAGTTGATAAATTATCGTCCGGTGGACGCCCAATTGCGGGCCGAGGCGTTGGCGGTGGAAAGCCGGCAGACCGGGGGGCCGTATGGCGTGGTGCTGATAGAATCCGGGCAAGGTTGGGCCGCCGTCTGTCCGGCGTTGCCGGGCTGCGTTTCCCAGGGGGAGGACGAAGAGGACGCGATAAGCAACATTGAAGAGGCCATAGTTGGGTGGCTGAGCGGCGAAGGCCGGGACGTGGAACGTCGCACCCAGGAATTGTTGGACGAGTATCAGTCGGCGGGATTCTCCGCCAAGCTGGTCAAAATCAGCCTGGCATAGACGGTCTTGCCGCCGGCGGGAATTTTCGGGGTTTCTTTTGCCGATGCCACTGCCAGATTCAGTATGGTGGGAGGGCAACCGCTACGTCAAACAGGTTCGCACCTCCAGTTGTGGCACCCCAACCGGCCCGGAGTCGTGATAAACCTGCCCGACCACCGGGGCCGCGACCTGGCCCCGGATACTTTTGGCAATGCGGTGGCGGCGGCCGGGTTGACCAGGCAGCAATTTTTGAGTCTTGTGGGAGCTGGACATCGCCGCAACGCCCGGCGGATTCGGCGGGAGGTTTACGGGATGGCCGACTAAGCCGAGGTTTGGGGGCAACGGACAGGTTCGAGTGTTAAACTTGGGCGGGAACACTTAACCCAACCACAGAGGACGGTACAACGAGAATGACGACCAGCGAAGTTAGAATTGAAAGGGACTCGATGGGGCCGATGGAGGTGCCGGCGGACGCGCTTTACGGGGCGTCCACCATGCGGGCGGTGCTGAATTTTCCCATCAGCGACCTGCGGTTTCCGCGCATATTCATCCGCGCCCTGGGGCTAATCAAGCAGGCAGCGGCCAAGACCAACATGGCCCTGGAAGTGCTGGACCCGCAAATCGGCGGGGCGGTGATTGAGGCGGCGCAGGAGGTAATTGACGGCAAGCACGACGGCCATTTCGTGCTGGACATTTTCCAGACGGGTTCGGGGACTTCGACCAACACCAACGCCAACGAAGTCATCGCTAATCGGGCGTCGCAGATTCTGGGCGGCGACCTGGGTTCGCGCATCGTGCATCCCAACGACCACGTTAACCTTGGGCAGTCGTCCAACGACGTGATTCCGACGGCCATCCAGTTGGCAGCGTTGATTGCGATTCAAGAGGACTTGATTCCGGCGCTGGATAACCTGCGGGGGGAGTTGTCGCAAAAGTCGGAAGAGTTCTGGCCGATAATCAAGACCGGGCGCACCCACTTGCAGGACGCCACACCCATCCGTTTGGGGCAGGAATTTCTGGGGTTCGCCGGGCAGGCGGAGTTGGGGATTGCCCGGCTGCGGCGGGCGCAGCAAGCGTTGGCGGAGGTGGCCTTGGGCGGCACTGCCGTGGGTACGGGAGTCAACACGCACCCGGAGTTTTCGCAGCGTACCTGCCAATCCCTGTCGGAAGTTGCCGGGGTGGAAATCCGGGAGACCAGCAATCACTTCCAGGCGCAATCAACGCTGGACGCGGTGGTGGAGGCCAGCGGGCAGTTGAAGACCATCGCCATCAGCCTGCACAAGATTGCCAACGACATCCGGTTCCTGGCCTGCGGGCCAAGGGCGGGTCTGGGGGAAATTGACCTGCCGGAGGTGCAGCCGGGCAGTTCCATCATGCCGGGGAAGATTAACCCGGTAATCGCCGAGTCGGTGGTGCAGGTGGCCGCGCAAGTGGTGGGGAACGACGCTACGATAACGCTGGCCGGACAGGGTGGGTACTTCGAGCTTAACACGATGATGCCGGTGGCGGCCTACAACGTCTTGCAGTCCATTGCGCTGCTGGCGACTTCGGCCAATAACCTGGCCGACCAGTGCGTTTCGGGGATTCAGGCGACGACGGTGGGGCCGGAGATGGTGGAACGGGGGTTGATGCTGGGTACGGCGCTGTCGCCGGCCATCGGGTATGACGCCGCCGCCTCCATCGCCAAGCAAGCCGCCGCCACCGGGCAGACGATTCGGGAAGTGGCGCTGGAAGAGACGGAGTTGTCGGACGCGCAGTTGGATGAATTGCTCAACCCGGAGGAAATGACCAAGCCCAGCCTGGAGGTGCGGGGCGGGGGCGGGTAATTCGGGAAATTCCCCTAAGTCCCCCTTTACAAAGGGAGAGGCTTGGGGATGCGTCTTTCTGAGATAGTTTCCAATTGCGGGTAGGGGCGCACAGCCGTGCGCCCCTACGTGGTGGGTGGTGGTTGGGGCTATGCGGTCTTTTGGGCGGTTGGGGTAAATTCGACTCGGAGAGTGTTGGAGTTGGGGGTTGAGGGGTTTAATTCCAGCTTGGCCCATTCCGCGATGCGGTGGCCTACTACCCAGGCGATTCCCCGGTCGGATACCAGCAAGGGGACGCGCTCCCGCCAGTACCGGGGAATTTTCTCATCTACGAAGAAGTCCTGGAGTTTCTTGGCGCGGGTCATTCCCAGGGGTTGGAATTTATCGCCGGGTTGTCGAGTCCGCACGGTTAAAGGGCCGGGCAGGGCGTCGGGGTTAAGGTAGGCGACGGTGGTTCCGGGGCCGGAGTCTGCCGGGAAGTCGGCAGGGGTTGGCGCAAGTTGGGCGGAAACGTCCCATCCGCCGATGATGGCGCGGGCGCAATACCCGGCTGCGGGCAAGTTCAAGAGATGCTGGCCGGGGATACGAGGAAGCGGGCAAGGGGGTTCGCTATTCCGGGAAAGGGTCAGGGTGCTATAAACGCGGTGGAGCCAGATTCCGCGGGGTAGGGACATGGCGAAACCGGGGGTGGCGTTGATGGCGGACGTCATAGCGGTCAGGTGGTCTTCCTGGAGTCGGCGGGCGTCGCCGGCCAAGGTTGCGTAGGCCCGGCGCAGGGCCAAACGCTGCAAGGCGGGATGGGCAGTGGCCAGTACTGCCAAGTCCAGTTGGATGGCGTCAGCACCGGATACTGCGCCGGACGGGATGGAATCGGCGGTTAGCGGGGGCCAAAGTCGGTCACATTCCCGCTCCAGATAGTCCAGGTCAAGGGCGGCGGTGTGGGACAAGCGCACCAGGGCGTCCTTGACGCGGGGGTTGAATTCGCGTTCCAGCAGGGGAATCAGTTGGTTTCTGACCCGGTTGCGGGCGAAATAGGGCTGGTCGTTTTCGCTGTCGGTGCGGAAGGGCTGTCCCAACGCCCGGCAGTAGTCGGCGGTTTCGGCGCGGGCAATCTGGAGCAGGGGCCGGAAAAGCCGCAAGTCGGGGTTTTCGCTGGGCCAAGGCCAGGGGGAAATTTCGGTCATGCCCCGCAAGCCGTGGAGGCCGGAACCGCGGAGCAGGTGCAACAGGACGGTTTCGGCCTGGTCGTCGGAGGTGTGGCCCACGGCTACCGCCTGGGCCGATTGGCGCCGGGCGACGGCGGACAGGAAAGAGTAGCGGAGTTCGCGGGTGGCCTGCTCAAGGGAAGAAATGCGGCGTTGGCGTTGGTAGGCTGACGGGTCGCGCCGCTCGACGGTGATGGGGAGGTCAAGTTGGGCGGCAAGGTCAGCGACGAATTGGGCGTCCTCCTCGGATTCCAGTCCCCGCAAGTCGTGGATGATGTGGGCGACGTGGAGGTCAAGCCGGTGGTCGCCGGCCAAACGGTGCAGGGAACGGAGCAGGGCGGTGGAATCGGGGCCGCCGGAAACGGCCACCACCAGGGCGGTTCCCTGACCGGAAAAGCCGGCGTGTTGCAGGGCCTGGCCTACCAACCCATCCACCCGTTGCGCCAAGTCGGGCGCGGGCATCAGCCGGGGAGGTTGCCGGGGGAGAGGTGGTCGGTGGCGTTGAATTTCTGGAGACGCCAGCCCATGCCGGCCCGGTCAAAGAGACACACGGAACTGAGGTGCAGATAGGTGCGGTGGAAATGGGTCAGGGGGATGCCCAGCAACTTGCCGCATAGGGCGCGGATGGTGAAGTTGTGGGACACGATGACGATGTTGTCGGCGTCGGAATGGGCTTTTTCGACTTGGGAAAAGGCGTCCCAAGCGCGGTCGTGGAGTTGAACCAGGGATTCGCCGCCGGGCATTGCGACTGATTCGGGGGAGTCGCGCCAGACCCGATGCAATTCGGGCCATTCTTCCCGCATCTGGACGCCGCTGATTCCTTCAACGTCGCCGAGGTCGAGTTCCATCAAGCGAGGGTCGGGGGAGACTTCCAGTCCGACGGTCTTGGAGATTTCGCCGGCAACCTGCATGGTTCGGGCCAGGGGGCTGGAGTAGATGGCAGTAGGCCGCCAGGAAATTGAGGCTTTGGCGATGTCGCGGGCTTGGGCAAGGCCGAGGTCGTTCAACGGGACATCGTGCTGGCCCAGGAACTTGCCGGAGCGGTTCCATTCGGTTTCGCCGTGTCTAACCAGGTAGAGTTTCATAGTAGTAGTGACGCTTTGCCGGGGCGATTCTGGACTTCCGCATTCGCGGGAATGGCGGTTAAGGGTGGTAACGCCAAGCGCCAAGGATGATAACATTGGGGGGTTGTTGCCGCAAAGTTGACGGTGATGGTTGGGGGTTCGTATTATCGGCGTTGGGCTGATGCCGGCCCACCCTCATGTAACCCTGAACGAAGTGAAGGGTCTAAAATCCTTTGGGCAAGACGGTGCTGGTTTTAGGCAAGAATTTTGGATTCTTCGCTGTGCTCAGAATGACATGAAAGGGCAAGGATGTGGATTCCCGCTTTCGTGGGAATGATTTTTCACCCAGGGCGGGGGATTTGACGAATGAGAATTTTGGGTATTGAAACGTCCTGCGACGAAACTGCCGTTGGGATTGTCGAGGACGGGCGGAGTCTGCGGGCCAACGTCATCGCCTCGCAGGTGGAGCTACATTCCCGGTACGGCGGCGTGGTGCCGGAGGTGGCGTCGCGGCAGCACGTCATTGACATGGCGCCAACGCTGGAGCGGTCGCTGGCGGACGCCGGGATGTGTTTGGAGGACGTTGACCTGGTGGCAGCCACCTACGGGCCGGGACTGGCCGGGTCTCTCATCACCGGGCTTAACACGGCCAAGGCGTTGAGCTTGTCGCTGGGCGTTCCGCTGATGGGGGTCAACCACCTGGAAGGGCACGTTTACGCATCGTGGCTGATTGACGGAATTTCCGACCCGGCGGAGTCGCCGGGGTTCCCGCTGGCGTGCCTAATCGCGTCGGGGGGGCATACCGACCTGCTGCTGATGGAAGGGCACGGGGTTTACAAGCTGCTGGGGCGCACCAGGGACGACGCCGCCGGGGAAGCCTTCGACAAGGCGGCGCGCATCCTGGGGTTGGGGTTTCCGGGGGGGCCGGAAATCCAAAAGGCGTCCCAAGGAGCGGAGGGGAATCTTTTGCCGGCGCTGCCCCGGGCCTGGATGAAAGGGACGCTGGACTTCAGTTTCAGCGGGGTCAAGACGGCGCTGCTGCACCTGGCGCAGGCGCGGGGAATGTACCCCGCCGATACCGGGCAGTTGGACGACGGGCAAAGGGCGCTGCTGGTGACGGAAATGGCGGCGGTCTTTCAAGAGGCGGTGGTGGACGTGATGGTGGTGAAGCTGCTGGAAATGGCCCGGCAGTACCACGCCAAGGGGGTCGTGTTGGGCGGGGGCGTGGCGGCCAACGCGCGGCTGCGGGAAAGAATCAGGGCGGAGTCGCCGTTGCCGGTAATCATTCCGGCCCCGGTGTTATGCACGGACAACGGGGCGATGATTGCGGCCTGCGCGTACTACCAGACGCGGCGGGGGGAGCAGTATGGGCCGGAGTTAGACGTTGACCCGTCGTTGATTCTGGGTTAGGGCGGTTGATGGCAGGCGGCGGAGAGTTCCAGCAGGCGGTTGATTAGCCGGTTGACTTCCCGGCCGGCCCGGTTTTGTTGGTAGGAAAAGGAAAAGGCCCATCCGGTTCCCTGGAAGTTGATTTCCCCGGCGCTGCCGGTAAGGTAGTTTCGGGTCACAATCCACCCGGCGGCGAGGACCGCCAGCAGCGCCAGCAGGGGGGCCAGGTCTATGTTGATGACGGGGACGTTGGGGCCTTCAATGCGTCCGGTAATCCAGTAAGAAGCGGCGAGATACACCATCAAGCCGGCCAGGATGGTGAAAAGCCATTGGAACATGGACAGCGGGTTGCGGGCGCCGCTTTTGACGGTGACGCCGCGAAGTTCCCGCAAGGGTACAAGGAAATTACGGCGGTTGCCGTCCTCTTCTTCCAGGGAAATCAGGCGTCGGTCGGTCAAAACCAATAAGCGGTCGTTGCCGACTGGTTCGGGGATGATTCCGGCGGAGTCGGAAAAAACGCAGGCAACCCTTTCGTGGGGCAACAGGGGAACGTCGCGGACGCGGGTCAGGTAGCTGGGCGGGTCTGGCTGGTTGGTGGACAATTTATCGCTCCGTGCCACATACTAACACACCGCAACCGTTAAGGGTGAAAGGGTTTTTCACGCGGAGAATTGTGGCAAGGATTTCTGGATTCCGGCCTACGCCGGAATGACGGGTGAGGAAGTTATGGAGCGTTTGACTAATCAAGACGTGGCGTCTATGGGCAAGGCGGTAGGGCTGGAATTGGCGGGGCCGGAGTTGGCAAGGGCGGCTAACGGCCTGAACGCCATTCTGGAGTTGATGGCGGAAATCGAAGTGCCGGGGGCGAACCTGGTTGAGCCGTTGGCGTCGCCTTGGGGCCGGCAGGAGGACAGCGATGAGTAACGCGGAGTTGGTATTCCTGTCGGTTACGGAACTGGGGGCGCGCATCGCCGCCGGGGAAGTCTCCCCGGTGGAGGCGGCGCAAGCCTACCTGGAACGCATTGAGCGGCTGAATCCCGTCCTGAACGCCTATATCACCGTTTGCGGGGAGTCGGCCTTGGAAGAGGCCCGGCAACGGGAAGCGGAAATCGCGCGGGGCGAAGTCCGGGGGCCGCTGCACGGCGTTCCGGTGGCGGTTAAAGACCAGATTCACAGCCAGGGCATCGTCACTACCGACGCATCCAAGCTGCGGGCGGACTTCGTTCCCGAAGAGGACGCCACGGTCTTGGCAAAGCTGCGCGACGCCGGGGCGGTGCTGCTGGGGAAACTGAACATGAGCGAGTTCGCCCTGGGCGACCCGGTTAGTTCGGCTTTCGGGCCGGCGCATAACCCCTGGGACTTGGAACGCAGTCCTGGGACTTCCAGCACCGGGTCGGGGGCGGCTACCGCCGGGTTCCTGTGTGCTACTTCGCTGGGCGAGGATACCGGCGGTTCCATCCGGGGGCCGGCAGCCAACTGCGGGTTGGTGGGGCTGCGGCCAACCTGGGGCCGGGTCAGCCGCTACGGGGTGGACGGCGCTTGCTGGTCAATTGACACCATCGGGCCGATTTCGCGGACGGTAGAGGACTGCGCGGCGACAATCGGGGCCATTGCCGGTTTTGACGCCAAGGACGGTTACACCCGTCGGGAGCCGGTTCCCGACTACCGGGCGTCCCTGGGCCAAGGGATAGAGGGTCTGAAAGTCGGGGTGGTCAAGGAACTGCTGGACCCGGAACTGGTGGGGGTGGAGGCGCAGACGCGGGAGGCGGTTCTGGCGGCCGTGGAAGTCCTGAAAAGCCTGGGGGCGGAAGTCAAGGAAGTTTCGCTGCCGCTGGCGGCCCAGGCGGGGGTAATCATACGGACGATAACCCACGTGGAACGGGTAAGCCTGCATCCCGAATGGCTGCGGGAACGGCCCCAAGACCATCATCCCAATACGCGGGTGGCCTTCGCCACGGCCAACCTGATACCGGCGCAGGTGTATTACAAGGCGCAGAAACTGCGGGCCTTGGTGCGGCGGCAGGTGCTGGCGGCGTTGGAGGACGTTGACGTGCTGGTGCAGCCAACTTCCTCCGGGCCGGCGGCGGTGATGTCCACCGAGCCGGGGGAAAGCAGCGTCGAGCAGGCGAAAAAGGCGCTGGTGGAAGGGGGATTCCGCGGCATTTACAGCCTGGCGGGGGTTCCCGCGCTGTCCATCCTGTGCGGGTTCACCTCCCCGGAGGCGGGTGGCTTGCCGCTGGCGTTGCAGATTGCCGGGCGTCCATTTGAGGAAGGGACAGTACTGCGGGCAGCCTACGCCTATGAGCAGAACACGCCCTGGCACGAACGGAAACCGCCGGTTTAGGGGGTATGCAATAAGTCCCCTCCTACAAGGGGAGGTTAGTGTGTGAAAATCCCCGCCCCCTACGAGGGGGAGGGTTAGGGAGGGGGTGGCATCCCGTTGGAAACGGCGACAAATTCAACATTTCATAAGGGGGAAGTTATGACGCTACCTAATCCGGGGGCCTGGCAGCCGGTAATCGAGGCCAACGCTCCCCAGTTGTACCAAGACGTTACCACGCTGCGGGACAATGTGCTGACCGAAGGGGCTTTGCCGTTGAAGGTGAAGGTGCTGATGACGATGCTCTGCGACGCCCTGCTGGCCCACGATGAAGGGGTCAAGAACATCGCCAACCGGGCCCGGGCCGTGGGGGCTACGGAGGAGGAAATCGCGGAGACGGTGGCGGTGGCTTTCGTCATGGGCGGCACGCCGGCGCTGGTGACCGGGGCCAACGCTTTCAGGGAGTGACGGCGGGCTAGCCCCCGCTCTGTTCGCACATACGGGGACCGTGGATGGGAGAACCTCTGAGCCGGGACTGCGACCAATGCCTCTCCTGGCGAGGATTTCTGGATTCCGGCTGTCGCCGGAATGACGGGTTGGAGATGGGGCAACCCCCGCGATTGCCACGACGCCTTGACTGCTTATGGGGTTTGCCCTCACCACCTAGCAAGGGAGTAGGGGGTTTTTGGTTCTTGCCCCCGGCCCGGAAATGTTGACAGTTTTGGGGCCGTGTGCTAGCTTTGGATTGCAAAGGCTGTGATGGAGACGAGTAGGCGGGTTTAGGCGGTCAGCGAGCCTGGGCCGGTGAGAGCAGGTGCGCTAACCCCGTTGAAAATCCCTCCGGAGCCGCCAGTTGAACGCCGGGTATCCTCTGCTTGCGCCCTTAACGGCGCGTGATGAAGTCGTCGCAGATTGGGGATACCATAGCCGTAAGGCCGGCCAGTAAACCGGGTCGGGGTCGTCGCCCGTTAGCAACGACGGGGCATGATGGTGTCCTGCTAGAGAGGTCCGAGCCATCGGACAAATAGGGTGGTACCGCGGGCGATGTTGAAGTCCCGTCCCTATGAGGGCGGGATTTTTTGCGTTTACGGCGGCTTTTCCCGACTCCCTCGGCAGGAAAAGGCTTGAATAAACGGGGGTCGCCGTGGAGTTAAAAGGTTCGGAAATCATCTGCGAAAGTCTGCTCCGAGAGGGAGTGGACGTACTTTTCGGGCATCCTGGCGGGGCAATCCTGCCCTTCTACGATG
Source organism: Dehalococcoidia bacterium (assembly GCA_963665735.1). Taxonomy (GTDB): domain Bacteria; phylum Chloroflexota; class Dehalococcoidia; order Lucifugimonadales; family UBA3495; genus CATOSK01. The sequence goes on from OY762444.1 coordinate 3,865,627, forward strand.
CACTTTGGAGCTATCCCCAACTGCGGCATATCCTGGTGCGGCATGAGCAATCGGCGGCCCACGCCGCCGACGGCTACGCGCGGGTGACGGGCCGTCCAGGGGTCTGCGTGGCAACGTCCGGGCCGGGGGCCACCAACCTGGTGACGGGCATCATGGGCGCGCGGGCCGACTCGGTGCCGATGGTGGCTATCACCGGACAGGTGGCGCGGGCAGCGTTGGGGTCGGAGGCGTTCCAGGAATGCGACATCTGCTCCATCGCCGCCGCCTGCACCAAGCGGACGTACCTGGTGATGTCGGCCCGGGACTTGGCGCCAACCATCCATGAGGCGTTCCGCACGGCGATGGAAGGAAGGCCGGGGCCGGTGTTGATTGACGTTCCCCGGGACGTGCAGTTGGAGTTGGCTGAGTTCGAGTATCCGCCCATACCGGAAGATACGATTGCGCCGGTTTCGCCGGAGACGCTGGCCTACGCGCCGGAGGCGGCCCGGTTGATTAACGAGGCGGAACGTCCGGTAATCATCAGCGGCCACGGCATCCTGGCATCGGGGGCGGTGGAGGAACTGAAGGCGCTGGCGGAAACTACGGGCATCCCGGTAATCAACACGCTGCTGGGACTGAGCGGGTTTCCGCGCAACCACCCGCTGAGCCTGGGGATGCTGGGGATGCACGGAATGTATTGGAACAACCTGGTGGTGGACCAGGCGGACTTGCTCATCGGGCTGGGGATGCGGTTTGATGACCGGGTGACGGGACGGGTTTCGGGTTTCGCGCCCAACGCCAAAATCATTCACCTGGACATTGAACCTACGCAGGTGGGGCGGAACGTGGAGGTGACAGTGCCGCTGGTGGGCGACGCCAAGGCGGTGCTGCGGGAGTTGACGCCGCTGGTGAAGTACGTTGACCGGCCCGACTGGATGCGGAACATCGCCGAATTGCGGGGGGGACACCCTTCGCTGGCGATTCCCCCGTCGGATATGCTGCAACCGCAAGAGGTGATGGCGGAGTTGAACGAAACGCTGCAAGAGCAGCCGGACACGGTGATTGTGACCGGGGTGGGCCAGCACCAGATGTGGGCGGCGCAGTTCCTCTTCTTCAACGCCTACAACACTTTCGTGTCGTCGGGCGGGCTGGGAGCGATGGGCTTTGAGTTGCCGGCGGCGATGGGAGCGCAGGTTGCCAGGCCGGATACGCCGGTTTGGAGCATCGCCGGGGACGGGGGGTTCCAGATGACCCTGCAAGAGCTGGCGACGGTGGCCCAGGAACACCTGCCCATCAAGATTGCCCTGTTCAACAACGGCTACCTGGGCATGGTCAAGCAGTGGCAAGAGTTGTTTTTCAACAACCACTTGAAGGACGTGCCGATTCCGGGGCCGGAGTTCGTTAAACTGGCCGAGGCTTACGGGATTCCGGCGCGGCGGGTGACGCTGCGGGAGGAAGTGATGCCGGCGCTGCGGGAGGCGCGGGAGTATGATGGGCCGTACCTGATTGAGTTCGTGGTAAACCCGGAGACACACGTTTACCCGATGGTGCCGCCGGGGGGTTCGCTGGCGGATACGCTGGAAGACCCGTTGACGGCTGCTGCGGCGTAAGGGGCAAATCGGGGTTTGCCCGTGATGTTGGGGTCAGACACTTCCAAGGGGTGAACCAACGGAGGACAACATGGCGGAATGGGTATCCATCCAAGAGGCGTCGCGGCGTCTGAATGTGTCGCAGGACGTGGTGCGGCGTTATGCACGGGAAGGGCGGTTGAACGCCAAGAGAGAGGACACCGGCGGCGCTGGCCGGGCCGGGTGGGTGGTGGAACTGCCGGATGAGCCTTTTGAGGATGATTTCAAGGGACGTATCCGGGGGATTGCCGAGAGTTTGACGCCTTGGTGGTGGTCAAGCCCGGACAAGAGCCAGGAAGTTCACTACGTGGACGGCCTGGGGGTGGAGGAAATCGAGGCGCTGTTCCTGTGCGGGTTGATGACGGACAACATTTGGGCGGCGGTGGGGCATGACCCCAGCCAACGCTGCCCGGAATGCCTGGAGCAAGTGGAACGGCGGGGTTTGCCGCTGGAGACGCGGGAGTAGGTAGGTACGGGTCTGCGGCGAAACGGCGGGACAATTGCCAACGGGGTCTGGGCAAGGATTTCTGGATTCCGGCCTACGCCGGAATGACGGTAGCTATTGGGAGGGATTTACACCCCCACCTTGATTATTCCCATCGTGGGGGAGACGTGGATTCCTGCGAAAGTGGGAATGACGGGTACACAAGGGGGGAAGGAATTTTGCAAAGAAAGGCCCCCGTCGTTAACGACGAGGGCCTTTAACTGCTGAGGTTGCGGGGGTTGGTCAGGTTACCTGGAAGACGCGGACTTCGTGGACTACTTCGGGTTCTCCCTTGGGTAGGGGATGGTAACGGTCGCTGACTTCGGTCAGTTTCCACTTGCCGGCGGCTACGAGTTCGTCCTGCTTGTCCTTGAAACCGCCGGTCTCGTCAATGTCCGGGCGGATGCTGAACACGATATGACCGCCGGGCCGGGTGATGCGTACCAGTTCATCGAAGGAACCGGCGGGGGCATGGCCCAAGGTGAAAACGCCGACACTGATAACGGCGTCGAATTCGTCGGTCTGGTAGTCAAGTTGGTCGCCCAGGGCCATCTTGTGAAATTCGCGGTAAACGCCCTTTTTCTCGGCGGCGTCCAACATTCCCTGGGACAAGTCCATCGCAACCAGGTTGGTGTATCCCATTTTGGCGAGGACTTCGCCGACCAAGCCGGTGCCGGCGCCGGCGTCCAGGATGCGGGCGTCGTTGGCGACGTACTTGGCTAAGGACTGGGACGCGGCCTGGGGGGAAATCCAGCCGAACTCGGTGTCCAAGTCCTGGTCGTATTCGTCGGCCCACTGGTCGTAGCGTTCTTCCAACTCCTGGTCGGTGGTGGAGGAATAGACCCATTGGACGCGGTCTTGTGGCTGCATGGCTGCCTCTTGCGCTGGGAGATTACTGCCGGTTTACTTTTTGCAGACGTACAAGGCCCAACCGACTTCGCCGCGGGAGACGGCCAGGGCGGTTTCGGCGTAAGCCTTGTGCAGGTAGTCAAACCGTTCCTGGTGTTCGGGGTCGCTGCGGGAGGCCAGTTCGGAAAGACATTCGTAGCTGGTCTGGAGATGACCGGAAAGGTCGTGGGCTTCGACTATCTGGAAACCGGCGTCTTTCAGGGATTGCTGGTAGGAATCGAAGGTAAAGTCGGTGTCGTAGAGGAGCCGCTCGTAAACGTACTTACGGGCGTCCTCGCCGACGTTGGGGTTGGGCTTGGTCAGGTCGTCGAAAACGAAGGTTCCGCCGGGGGCCAACACCCGGTAAACCTCGCGCAGGACGGCCTCTTTGTCGGGGACGTGGTAGATGGTGGCCTGACTCCAGGCGCGGGTGAAAGTCCCTTCCTCAAAGGGCAGTTCAGTGGCCGAGGCTTTGTGAAACTCGGTGCGGGCCTGAACCTCGGCGGACTCGTCCAGCAAGGACGCCTTGGCGTTGTCAATGCGGACGCCGCTAAGGTCAATGCCGGTGGCGCGGCAGCCGGTTTCCTTGGTCAGCCAGACGGCGGTGGTGCCGCTGCCGCAACCCACGTCCAAGAGGGAGTCGGCTGCGGTGATGTTGCCGATTTGGCACATGAAGCGGTTGAGGTTGCCGGCGGCCTGGAGGAAGTTGCGGCCGGTGGTGTCGTCGAAGAGGCCCCAGTGGACGCTGCCGTCCTTGTCCCACAAGGCGCGATAGACGACATCCTCTTCGTCGTAGTAGCTTTCGGTTTCGGCTTCAGTGTACTTGTGCAACATTGGGCGCGCCCTCCAGATATTCAACCAACCGATTCCGGCTGTCCACCAGGATGCACTGGGGTTTGGTGGGAACGTCGGTGACTTCGAAGGCCATGATGATGACCTTGTGGCCGGGGCCGCTGAGCTTGGCGGCGGCGCCCTGGATGGATATGTCGCCCTGGCCACGGGGGCCGGGGATAACGTAGGTCTCGAAACGGTTGCCGTTGTTGATGTCGCAGACCAGGACCTTTTCGTGGTCCCAGATGTCCACGCTGTCCATCAGGTCTTCGTCCACAACGATGCTACCGATGTAGTCCTCGTTGCAGTTGGTGACGGTGGCGCGGTGAATTTTAGACCTCAGCAGTTCGCGCATTTTGGGTTGACTCTCCTTATTGATTATTTGGCCGGCAAGCAGCCCGGCCAGGCAGGGGGCAACCCGGTACGTCTGCGCGGGGCGCAATCCGATATTGAGGGCTGCCAGTCCTGAAAAGGGGTAAACGGGGTTTAGCGGCGGTTTTGGTGGGGGAGCAGCTAAGGCTCGCAGGGGAGGGCGTGTCTGCGGCGCCCTTTGGGGATGAAGGAAACGGGGGCCGGCCCGGCAATACGCCAGGGGGTTACCCGTTTACTGGGATAGCCTAAGGGGTCGTTGGTACTCATCCGGTAACCTCCTGAACTCACTGGGGTTTAAGGCACGTTGGGGTTGAGCCGGGGTTTGCCGTCGTGCCATCCGCCGCAGTGACGGGACGAAAAGCCAAGGCGAGCGCCGCGGAAATTGTGCGGTCTCGATCTAAATTTGCCGTTGGCCGGTACAAGGGTTGGGTTTACGTTGGTTGAAGTCGGCCCTTGCCGGCTTGGGCTATCCGATACTAGCGGCATTTGCCGGCAATGTCAAATCCAAAACGGCCAAAATTGGGGGATCTGGCCGGAAGAATTGAGTTGGATTCAAGGGATTTTGAGGTGGTTTTTGGTCAAAAATCAAGAAAACGCATAAAGGAACAACATGGGCCGGGCGGCGGGGACGGGGTTATGGCTAGGATTTCGTGGAGTAGGGGCATGATTGGCCGTGTCTCTGCGGTTGTCGCGGTTGGTTGATGGGGATTTGCCCCGTGGGGACGCGACTTGCAGATTGGCCGGGTTGTTAATGTATGATGGGGGCGGTATAGGCGAAATTGCGGCGACATGAGGATGGGCATGGTTGACTTGCTGATACGGAACGGGTTGGTTATTGACGGCTCCGGGGCGCCGGGTTTCCGGGCCAGCGTGGGGGTTACCGGGGATACGCTGACGGTGATTGAAGGGGACACTTCGGACGTAGAGGCGGGGTGGGTGATTGACGCCGAGGGTTATGCGGTCTGCCCCGGTTTCATTGATATGCACTCCCATTCGGACTTGATGCTGCTGAACGAACCGGAACACCATCCGAAAGTGCGGCAGGGCGTGACCACGGAGGCGCTGGGGATGGATGGCCTTTCCTACGCCCCGGCGTCGCCGCAAAACCTGGAATGGCTGCTGAATTACCTGGCGGCGGTGAACGGCCGGCCGCCGGCGGATGTGCGTTGGGGCAGCGTCAGGGAATTTCTGCAACTGCTGGACCGGCAGGCGTCGTGCAACGTGGTTTATTTCGTTCCCCACGCCGCCATACGAGTGGAAGCGATGGGTTGGGATGACCGACTGCCCACCGGGGCGGAACTGCGACGGATGCAGGAATTGGCCCGCCAGGGTATGCGGGAGGGGGCCTTCGGGTTCGCCACCGGGTTGACCTACGCGCCGGGGGCGTTCAGCGATACGGATGAACTGGTGGCGGTGGCGCAAGCGGTGGGAGAATTGGGCGGGTTTTACATGACTCACGCCCGGTACAGCCTGGGCGACCGGCTGCTGGACCCCTTCCGGGAGGCGTTGGAGATTGGGCGGCGGGCCGGGCTGCCGGTGCATATATCCCACTACCACAGCCCGGTGGAAGGGATGGGTCAACGGATGGTGGAGCTGGTGGACGACGGGCTGAACGCCGGGTTGGACGTTTCGTATGACCAGTACCCCTACCCGGCGGCCAGCACACTGCTCCATTCGCTGCTGCCCTACTGGGCGCACGCCGGGGGGCCGAATGCCCTGCTGGAACGGATTAAAGACCGGGATATTCGGGGTGAAATGGGGGATTCGGTGTATCCGCAATGGGGAATGACGCTGGAACATTACATTTTCAGCCACGTCAAGACGGAGGCCAACAAGGAATGGGAAGGACGGTCGTTGACGGACTTGGCGGACACCCGCGGCGGGAGGATGGTTGACGCCATTTGTGACTTTCTGATTGAGGAAGACCTGGAAGTGGCTTTCGTAGCGCGGACGGGGAACCCGGACAACATTCGGACAATTTTGCGGCACCCGGCGCAAATGGTGGGGTCGGACGGGCTGTTGACGGGGGGTTATCCCAACCCGCGGAGTTACGGCACTTTTCCCTACGTTCTGGGGCAGTTGGCGCGGGATGAAGGACTGCTGCGGTTGGAGACGGCGGTGCAAAAGATGACGGGCGCGCCAGCGCAGCGTTTGGGACTGAAAGACCGGGGGATTGTGCGGGACGGCTACAAGGCTGACCTGGCGCTGTTCGACCCGCAGCGGGTGGCGGCGACGGCGACTTTTGATGAGCCGCGGCAGTATCCGGAGGGGATTGACTACGTGATAGTCAACGGGGAGGTTGTGGTAGATAATGGGGAACATACCGGGGCGCTGCCGGGGCGGGCGCTGCGGTCGCAATAGCCCGTTGGCCGAGAGGGTAGGAAAATGGCGGAAAATTCGTTGAAGTCATCCATTACCGTTGACGTTACCAAGAGCGAAGGTTACTACGTGGCGTCGTGCCGGGAAATTGCGGCGGTTACCCAAGGGCGCACTTTTGAGGAATTAACCGCGAATCTGCAAGAAGTGGTGGAGTTGCACCTGGAGGGCGAGGACCCGGGGGATTTTGGGTTGTTGCCGAACCCGTCAATCCTGATGGTTTAGAAGTTTCAACCCATCATGCGGGCACGGCAGCCATGCCCTTTCGAGTTGAATATGGCGGTTGTCCGTCATGGCTACGGCGCTGACGATGAGGATTTCTGGATTCCGGCCTTCGCCGGAATGACGGTAGTTGCGGGGGTAAGGGCAGGTTGAAACCTGCCCCACCAGTCAGGCAATGAATACTTGCAAGAGGAACAGCAACAGTCGGTCGGGGGTAGGTGATGAAACCGGACGAAAGCATCAGAGCTCATATCAGGAAGGGTGAAGGCTATTACGTGGCGTCATGCCTGGAGATTGCCGTGGTCACACAAGGTTGTACCCTGGATGAAACGGTAGCCAATCTTCGGGAGGCGGTCTGTCTTTACTTGGAAGACGAAGACCTGGATGTGTTGGGCATTGTCCAGGACCCGCGCATTTTGATTACTATGGAGCTTGAGTCCACCCGTGCCTAGACTAAGGCGTCTGACTTATCGGCAGGTGGAAACAATTTTGATCCGGCACGGATTTAGCGTTATTTCGCAAGAAGGCAGCCACGTAAAGTTGCGAAGGTTGTCGCTTGAAGGCGCCGAACAAAATTTGATGGTTCCACGGCATAGGCAAATTGACTTGGGCACCCTCCGGGCGATATACCGACAAGCGATACGTTTCATCCCGGAAGAGGACCTGCGGGGAGACTTCTACACCGATTAGGCGGGAGGGATTATGGACTTTGAACCGCGTTACACGCCGGACCAGGAGCAGTTCCGGCGGGAAGTAAGGGACTGGCTGGAGGAAAACGTACCCAAGAATATCGTCCATCCGGCAGACCCGGCGGACTTGACCTGGGAGCAGTACCAACTGCGGCGGGATTTGGGTCGCAAGCTGGGGGCAAAAGGGTGGCTCTGGCCCACCGCGCCGGCGGAGTTCGGGGGCGGCGGGCTGGACGTGGATCACGCCGTCGTAATCGAGGAAGAGATTGACGCCTACGGGTTGACCAATCCGCCCTATTACGATTCCGGGGGACGGCTGGGCGGCGCCTCCATCCTGGTGTGGGGTACTCAGGAACAGAAAGAGGCGTTTCTGCCGCAAATCTTCACCGGGGCGGTTCGGACGTGGCAGTTGCTTTCGGAACCGGAGGCCGGGTCGGACCTGGCCAACGTCAAGACGGCGGCCACGCGCGACGGGGATGAGTACGTCATCAACGGTCAGAAAATCTACGTGGGCAGTTCGTTGGGCTGCGACTATATGTGGACGATTACCATGACGGACCCGGAGGCCAAGCGGCACGAAAACCTGGGCTGGTTTATGATTCCCGCCGACTTGCCGGGGATTACGGTGCAGCCGATGGACTTGCTGATTTCCGGCGGCGAGTCGGGGGCGGGTTCGGGAATCAAGAACACGGTTTTCTTCGACAACGTGCGGGTGCCGGCTTTCAACCTGATTGGGGGCGAAAACGAAGGCTGGAAGGTGGCAACCACCCACCTGGAATTGGAGCACGGCACCGGGGGCCGGATTGGGCGGAACTGGCTGGTTGACCGGCTGTTTGAGCATTGCCGCAGCCATACCCGCCGGGGAGAACCGATGACGAAAGACCCGGACGTGCGGGACAGGCTGATTGATGTTTACGTGGAGGCGGAGATTGTGCGCCTGCTGAATCTCCGCAACTACTGGATGCGGCACAGCGGGGCCAACATAACCTACGAAGGGCCGCAGGCGTCGTACATGAGAAAAACGGCGGGGCTGAGGATGGCGGGGGCGATGCTGGACATTCTGGGGCCGGCGGGGCTGACCCACGACTCGGAGTTAGGTGCGGCGGAAGGTCACATGGAGGCCCACGCCCGGGCGGGAATCGTGGCGATTCACCCCGGTGGAACCACGGACATACAAAAGGTCATCATGGCGCGGCGCATCGGGATTGGGCGGGAAGTCCGGGAAAAGGCCGGGGCGTTGTCGTAGCAACGGCGTGAACACTGCGTAAACGTCCTGGAGTAGAGACTCCGCGAAGGACAACGGGAGAGATATGGACCTGTCATTGACGGCGGAACAGGAAATGCTGAAAGCGGCGGCGCGGCGGTTCGTCCAGCAGGAATGTCCCAAGGAGACGCTGCTGCAAATCGCGTCGCCGGACGAAACGACGCCTTTGCAAATCTGGGGGCAACTGGCGGGAACGGGCTGGTTGGGGATTCTGGTTCCGCAAGAGTACGGCGGGGAAGGCGGTTCGTTTACCGATGCCGGGGTGCTTTTCGAGGAATTGGGCCGGGGGCCGGTTCCGGGGCCGCATTTGAGTTCCGCAGTTTTGGGGGCGCTGGCGGTGTTGGAAGTCGGCACGGAGGCGCAGAAACGGGAATGGCTGCCCCGAATCGCCAGCGGGGAGATGCGGCTGGCGCCGGCAGTTACGGAGGCGGATTACGGATGGCACGAAGGCGACGTAAGGATGACCGCCCGGCGGGATGGGGACGGTTGGCGACTGAACGGGGTTAAAGCCTACGTCTTTGATGGGTTGACCGCTTCGCATTACCTTTGCGCCGTCCGGTCGGAGGAAAGCGGCGAAGTCGGCCTGATGGTTGTCCCGGCGGAGACGGAGGGCGTCCGGGCCCGGGAACTGGGCGGCTTTGCCTGGAATACGTCGGAAGTGCGGTTTGACGACGTTATGGCCGCGTCCGACAACGTGGTTGGGGGAAAACTGGCCGGAGGTTGGGATGGACTGGAACGGGCGATAGCCAAGGCGATTCCGGTCTGGTGCGCTTTCCAGGTGGGGGGCTGCCAGGCGGTCTATGAAATGTCGGTGGATTACAGCCGGACGCGAGTGCAGTTCGGGACGCCGATTGGCCGGTTTCAACGGGTGCAAGACCACGTTATCAACCTGGTCAACCAACTGGATGCGGCGCGGTGGACGGCGTATGAGGCGTTGTGGAAGTTGGATACCGGGCGGGAGTGCGCCGACAGCGTGCATCTGGCGAAGGCAGTGGGCAGCGAAGGGTATTATCAAGCCTGCAACTACGCCCACGAAGTCCACGCCGGGGTGGGCAGCATGACGGAGTACGGGTTGACGCTGCACACGGCGGCGTCGCGGACGTTGTATCACTACTTGGGCGACCCCAAGTTTCACCGGCGGCGGTTGGCGGAGGCGTTGGGTTTGTAGGGATTGACCCCCACCCTGGCCGTCTCCCTAGCAAGGGGAAGGGGGATTGCTCGACGGTCCCGTCGAAGGGTCGGGGTTTTACAGTCGTAGGTTGGTAGGGGCGGGTTTCAAACCCGCCCCTACGGTTGTTGGGGAACAAGGGTTATCTGGTTAGCGGCCTTTCCAGACGGGGGCGCGTTTTTCGGCGAAGGCTCTGACGCCTTCCTGGGCGTCTTCGGTTTGCAGCACCACGTCGCGCTTCAGTTGGGCGAAGGCTACCCGACGTTCCAGGTCCATAGCGGCGCCCATGATGGAGGATTCCTTTATGGCGGCCAGGGACAGGGGAGCGTTGGCGACGATTTTGCGGGCGATTTCCTCGGCGCGGGGCATGACCTCTTCCGGCTCTACTACGTGGTTGACCAGCATCAGTTCATGGGCGCGGGCGGCGTCAATGAAGTCGCCGGTAAAGAGAATCTCAAAGGCGATGTTGCGGGGAAGCACCTGGGCCAGCAGGGCCGGGCCGCTGACGGAGGAGATGCCGCGCTTGACCTGGGGCCAGCCGAACTGGGCCTGAGTGGAGGCGACGCGGATGTCGCTGCCCAAGGCCAGGCCGCAACCCTGGGCCAGGCAGATGCCGTTTATGGCGGCGATGATGGGCTTCCAGATGTTTGACTGGACGACGTAGAGGTCGCCGGTGCTGGGGCCTTCGTTGGCGCGGGCTTCGGACATGGCAACCAGGTCGTGGCCGGTGGAAAAGGCGCGCCCGTTGCCGGTGACGATGGCGCAGCGGACTTCGGGGTTGTTCTTAACGTCCTGGAAAGAATCCCAGAGGATTTGACGCATGGGCGGGTCAATGGCGTTGAGTTTTTCAGGGCGGTTAAGGGTGATGTAGGCGATGCCGTCCTTGATTTCGTAAAGGGCTTCTGCTTGGGTCTGGGTCGTCAAGGTGGTTCCTCCTTTGTTGATGGTTTCGATGGTCGTGGTGGCGTGGTGGTATTGGTGGGTTCGAGTTCCGAGTTATATCTCCTTTAGGGGTGTCGTCAAGTTCGGGGCGCAAGTATGCAAACGTCTGTTTTCTTCATACCGGCGAAGAATGGGTAGGGACTGGATTCCCGCTTTCGCGGGAATGACGGACTCCGGGGTAAGGGGCTTTTCTTGGGCAACCATTAGATTATTCGGGAGCCGGTGGGTTTGGTTCCGATGGCGCCGTCGGTTTCCAGCTGGGCGATTTGGTCGTCGGTCAGGCCCAAGAGTTGGCTGTAAATCTGGTGGTTGTGCTGGCCCAGGGTGGGGGCCGGCCAGTGGACTTGTCCGGGGGTTTCGGACATTCGCCAAGCAATGCCGGGGTACCACTTGGGGCCAACCTGGGGATGGTCAACCCGGTTGAAGGTGGCCCGGTCACGGTAATGGGGGTCTTCCAGCAGGTCGGGGCCGCGCATGACCGGGGCCGCCGGGACTCCGGTTTCCTGGAGTTGTCGGGTCAATTGGAAGGCGTCGCCTTGGGAAGTCCATTGGCTGATGATGCGGTCAAGTTCGTCCTGATGGGCCAGCCGATTGTCGTTGGAGGCGAAACGGGGGTCGTCGGCCAGTTGGGGTTGGCCGATAACCCGGCACAGGGCGGTCCATTCGGTTTCGGACGTGACGGCGACGGTTATCCAGCGGTCTTCGCCCCGGCAGGGGTAGGAATTGTGCGGGGCGAAGTGGGGCGAGCGGTTGCCGCGGCGTTGCGGTTCCTCCCCGGTCATCTGGTAGGCCAACACGTCGCCGCCGATGAGGGCGACGGCGGATTCCTGCTGGGAAACGTCAATGAACATTCCCTTTCCGGTGCGCTTGCGGTAGCGGAGGGCGGCCAGCACCACCCCGGCGGCGTGGGCGCCGGTGATGGGGTCGCCGTGGTTGATGCCGGACTTCATGGGGCCCTCGTCCTGGTAGCCGGTCATGTGGGCCATGCCGGAAAGCTGCTCCTGGCCGATGCCGTAGGCGACATAACCTTTCCAGGGGCCGGTGTTGCCAAAGGCGGGCATGGAAACGTAAATGATGTCGGGGCGGATTCGGCGGAAGGTTTCGTAGGTGTAACCCAGGCGTTCCAGGCTGCCTTGGCGGAAGTTTTCAACCACCACGTCGCTGACGGATACCAGTTCCTCAAAGACTTGACGGCCCGACGGTTGGGTCAGTTCCAGGGTGATGCCGTACTTGCTCATGTGGAGGCAGTTGAACCAGCCGTTGCGGTTCCAGGGTTCCGCGCCGGGGTCGGAGTCGGGGTAGGCGGCGATGCCGGGGGCGGGCGACACCGGGCCGCGGTGGGAGTCGTAAACCCGCAGGGATTCCATCTTGATGACCTGGGCGCCCATATCGGCCAGCAGCTTGGTGCAGTAGGGGCCGGCCCAAATCCGCGACAAGTCGAGGATGCGGAAATTCTGCAAGGGCTGGCCGGGCTTGGCGGGCATTAAATCACTCCGTCGGCTTGCCATTTCCCCACCTGGGCCGGGGAGTAGCCAAGTTCGTCGGTCAAGACCTGGGCGGTATGTTCGCCCAAGAGCGGGGCGCGGCGGTACACCCAGGGTTGAATGGGCGCATGGGGACTGATGGGCGGGCCGGGGTAGCGCAATGGGCCGGCGACGGGATGGTCTATGTCGGCGAAGTAGCTGCGATGTTCCAACTGTTCCATTTCCAGAAGGTCTTGCATGGTGGAGACGAAGGAAAAGCCAAGGCCGTGTTCCTGGCCGGCCTTGAATATGTCCACCTTGTCGTTGTCCAAAAGCCAAGGGAGCATCAGGGCGTCAACCTCGTCAGCGTAGAGGAGGCGGCCCTGGCGGGAGGCGTACTTGGGGTCGGCCAGCTCTTTCCGTTCCATGATGTTGGCAACCTGGGGCCAGTTCTGGTCGGGGCCGGCGATGATGCCGACGTAACCGTCCTGGCAGGGGTAAATGCCCCAGGCGGCGCGGCCATAGCCCCGGTTGCCGACGCGGGAGTATTCGACGCCGGAATAACTGTATTGCATCAGGGCGTTTTCCAGGACGTTGGTGGCGTACTCGGCGATAGAGAGGTCAACGTGCTGGCCCATGCCGGTGTCCTCAGCGTACATCAAGGCGGTCATGGAGGCGACAAAGGCATTCTGGCCGGCGCCGAGTTGGGCCAAGGGAGCGCCTTCCTTCAACGGGGGTTGTTCGGGTTCGCCGGTAATGTTCATCAGCCCGCCGGCGGCGTAGAGGTTGAGTTCGACGGCTTTCCAGTCCCGATAGGGGCCGGTCTGACCGTAGTTGGATATGGAGGTCAGGACTACGGCGGGGTTTTGCGATTGCAGTTCGGGGTAGGAAAGACCCAGCCGGGTCATGGTTCCGGGGGAGAAGTTTTCGATTACCACGTCGGCCCAACGGGTGAGTTGCAGGGCGATTTCCCGCCCCGGTTGGGATTTGAGGTTGAGGGTGACGCTGCGCTTGGAGGTGTTGAGGTAGAGGAACCAGGCGCCGGATTCGGTGTCAGGTTCGGGAGTGGCGAAGGGGCCGAAGGAACGCATGGGGTCGCCGGAGCCGGGGCGTTCGATTTTAACCACGTCGGCGCCCAGGGTGGCGAAGAGCTTGGCGCAGTAGGGGCCGGCGAAGTTCCGGGTCAAGTCCAGGACCTTGACCCCTTCCAGGAGACCAGGCATGGCGGCGGTTAACTCCGGCGGAGGATTTGGTTGGGTTGAGGCCGGGGGTTATTGTGTCATTCGCTGGCGGGGTTGGCAAGGGCGGGTTGGTTTAACCGCAGGGTCTTTCCATGTGCAACCCTGAACTTCATGTGCGACCCTGAACTTCATCATGTCACCCTGAACGAAGTGAAGGGTCTAAAATCCTCTACCAAAGACCCCTCCCGGAGTCGAAGGACGGTTGACGGCAAGAATTATACATTCTTCGCTTTGCTCAGAATGACATACTTGGGGCTGTACGGAAAATTGAAAGGCCCTGGGCGCCGTCACCCCGGCCTTTTCCCAAGGGGAGAACGGGTTTTGGTTGTTATTTCCGTGGTACTAGTGCAAAGCCTAACGTCGTTTTGGGCAAGGATTTCTGGATTCCGGCTTTCGCCGGAATGACGGTGGTTGCGGCGGGGGTAGGGATTGTTGAGGGAGTGGGTTAGCTTAGGCCGGTGATTTGGCCATCGGGGGCGATGTCCATGTCCAGGGCGCGAGGGCGGGTGGGAAGGCCGGGCAGGGTTTCGATGGGGCCGGCCAGCGTGTAGAGGAAACCGGCGCCGACGGAGGCCCGGATGTCCACGATGGGGAAGGTGTAGCCGGAGGGACGGCCCCGGCGGGTCGGGTCGTGGGAGATGGACAGGTGGGTCTTGGCCATGCAGATAGGCAGTTCCCCCCAGCCTTGGGTCTGGAAGGCGCGCAGTTGGCGGCGGGCGGTGGGAGTCCAGCTAACGGCGTCGGCGTTGTAAACGGCGCGGGCCAGGGCCAAAACCTTATCTTCCGCCGAGGCTTCCAGAGGGTAGGCGTAGGTAATTTCCGGTATTGGGCCGGTGGCGGCGATGACCTGCTCGGCCAGTTCAGCGGCGCCGGGGCCGCCCTGGGCGAAACCGTCACATTCGGCAGCGGCAGATGCGCCGGCGGACAGGGCAATTTCCTTGACGGCGGCCAGTTCTTCGGGGGTGTCGCCGGGGAATCGGTTGATGGCTACCACCACCGGGAGGTTGAAACTCTTGACGATGCCGACGTGGTGAGTCAGGTTGGGGCCGCCGGCGATGACGGCTTCGACGTTGGCCTGGTCAAGAGCGCGGGGACGGACGCCGCCGTGGGACTTCAGGGCCCGGGCGGAGGCCACCAAAACCACGGCGTTGGGTATCAAGCCGCTTTGCCGGGCCTTGATGTGCATGAACTTCTCAAAGCCCAGGTCGGAACCGAAACCGGCCTCGGTGACGACATAATCGGCGTAACCCAGAGCCAGGCGGTCGGCGATGATGGAGTTGCAGCCGTGGGCGATGTTCCCGAAGGGGCCGGCGTGAATCAGGGCCGGCTGTCCTTCCTGGGTCTGCACCAGGTTGGGCATGACGGCGTGACGCAGCAGGGCCAGCAGAGAGCCGGCCACGCCCAGGGACTCCACGGTTACCGGGTCGCCGGCGGGAGTTGCGCCGACAACCATGCGGGAGAGGCGTTGGCGCAGGTCGTCCAGGTCGTCGGTCAGGGCCAGGATTGCCATGATTTCGGAGGCGGCGATGAAGTCGAACCGGGTCTGGCGCAAGGGGCTGTTGTTGGAGCCGCCGATACCGGCGACGATGTTGCGGAGGGCGCGGTCGGAGGCGTCGGTGACTCTTGACCAGCGGATGCCGTTGGCGTCCATGCCGCCGGCGGCGTTGCGGAAAACGGCGTTGTCCACCAGGGCGGCCAGGAGGTTGTGGGCGGAACCGACGGCGTGGGCGTCGCCGGTGAAGTGGATGTTGATTTCGTCTTCGGGTACGACGGTGGCCCGCCCGCCGCCGGTGCCGCCGCCCTTGATGCCGAAGATGGGGCCGAGGGATGGCTCGCGCAGGGTGACGACGGCGTTATGGCCCAGCTTGCCTAAACCCTGGGTCAGCCCTACGGCGGTGGTGGTCTTGCCTTCGCCGGCGGGGGTTGGGGTGATTCCGGTTACCACCACCAGCTTGCCGGCGCGCTGGGCCGGGGGTTTCATGGCGTCCAGCGAGATTTTGGCTTTGTGATGGCCGTAAGGTATCAGGTGGTCGGCGGCGATTCCCAGGGTTTCGGCGATGGTTGTTATCGGCTGCATCGCGGCTCCAGTGTGGCAATTGGCGGGGGTCACACCCCCTCCCCAGCCGTCCCCCGCGTAGGGGGAGGGGATTTTTGGTTTCGCCCCTATTTTAGGCTTTACCCGTCAAGGGTAAGGGACCGGATTCCTTGCTTCGAAGAATGCTGTTTTGGACTGGCATTTCTGGATTCCGGCTTTCGCCGGAATGACGATACATCCTTTCCGGGAAGGAAATTGGTCAGGATGGGAGTTGGGCGATTTCGGTTTCCAGCCTTTCTATGTCCTGCTCGCTGAGGTTGAAATACTTGGCGTCGGGGTGATGGAGAACCAGGGCGGAAACGGAGCCTTCCGGGTCCATCATGCAGCCCTCGGTAAGCTCGACGCCCAGATTGGCGGTAACGTCCAGGAGACGGAAAAGCTGCTGCTGGTCTTCCAGCCGGGGGCAAGCCGGGTAGCCGAAGGAAAAGCGCTTGCCGTGGTACTGGGCGCGGAAGAGGTCGGGGTAGGTGATGCCGGGTGGGTCTCCGATGCCCCACATCTGGCGAATCTGCTGGTGGAGCAGTTCGGCGAAGGCTTCGGCCCCTTCCAATGCCAGGACTTGAAGGATGTGGGAATCGAGGAACCGTCCTTCGGCTTTCCAGCGTTCGGAAAGTTCGCGGACGCCGGGGCCGACGGTGGTGGTGAACAAGGCGCAGTAGTCGGTCTGGCCGGAATCCTTGGGCAGCACGTAGTCGGAAAGGCAAAGCCCATCGCGCTGGGACTGGCGGCCAAAGTAGAACTTTTCCAGGACTTCCTTGCCGTCGGGGGAGAGGATATGAGTCCATTGGCCGTCGGATTGGCAGGGGAAGAACTTGAAAACGGCGTTGGCGGTAATGTCCGGGTGGGCCAGGGCCAACTCTTCAACCCGTCGGACGGAATCGCGGAGTTGGAGGGCCGACGGGTCGCCGGCTTCCAGGGCATCAGCGAAACGGCCCTTGAAACCCAGGTGGCGGACGTAGAGCATCTGGGGGTTGACGTAGGGGAAGATGCTTTCCAGGTCGTAGTCTTTCAAGACGTGGAGGCGCAGGTCGGGCGGGTTGGGTATGGGGAAGTCGTGGCGCACCTGGGCCGGCGGAACGTCCGGGGTTTGGGAACCGGCATCCGCGGGCGCGGAAACGGCGTTCAATATCTGCTCGGTTTCTTCTTCGATGCGGGCGGCCAACTGCTGCCGCTCGTCGGCGTCCTGGAGGGTGTTGGCCAGGGCCAGGCCGGTCATGGCGTCCTGGGAATAGACCACCATGCCGTCGTATTCCGGGGCGATGCGGAGGCGGGTAAAGCGGTTGGAGAGGGCCGCGCCGCCGACCAGGATGGGCGGAGCGATGCCGGCCTGGCGGAAGTCGCGGGTAGTCTCCACCATCATCTGGGCGGACTTTACCAGCAAGCCGGACAATCCGATGATGTCGGGCCGGTGTTCCTGGTAGGCGGCGATTAAGTCCTGGGGCGGCACTTTGATGCCGAGGTTAATGACCTGGTAGCCGTTGTTGGAGAGGATGATTTCGACCAGGTTCTTGCCGATGTCGTGAACGTCGCCCTTAACGGTGGCGAGGATGACCTTGCCTTTGACGGCGGTATCGAGGCGGTCCATGTAGGGTTCCAGGTGGGCGACGGCGAACTTCATGGACTCGGCAGACTGGAGGACTTCGGCGACGATAAGCTGGTTGGCGTTGAACTGGCGGCCAACTTCGTCCATGCCGGCCATGAGAGGGCCGTTGATGATTTCCAGGGGGGCGCGGTCGCGCAGGGCCTCGTCCAGGTCTTCGGCCAGTCCTTCCTTGGTGCCTTCGATGATGGCGAGGCCGAGCCTTTCGTCCAGGGGAAGGCTGCGGCGTTCTTCGACGGTGGCGCTGGGGGGCTTGTCGCGGAAGTGGGCGACGAAAGCGGCCACCGGGTCATCGCCCCGGTGCCAAATCAGGTCTTCGGAGAGCTGGCGTTCCTCTTCGGGAATGGAAGTGTAACGCTGCATCAACTCGGAGTTGACGATGGCCATGTCCAGCCCGGCCTGGACGCAGTGATAGAGGAAAACGGAGTTAAAGACTTCCCGCCCGGCGGTGGGCAGACCGAAGGATACGTTGGAAATGCCGAGAACGGTCTTGGTGTTGGGCAGGGCTTCTTTAATCAGGCGGACGCCCTCAACGGTTTCGGCGGCGGAACCGACGTAATTGGCGTCGCCGGTGCCGGCGGGGAAAACCAGCGGGTCGAAGATAATGTCCTCTTCGGGGACGCCGTACTTTTCCGTCAAGAGTTGGTGGGAACGAAGGGCGACTTCCAGCTTGCGCTGGCGGGAAATGGCCTGGGCCTGCTCTTTATCGTCGTCAATGCAGCCGACGACCAGGGCCGCGCCGTAGCGCCGGGCCAAGGGGATGACGGCCTGGAAACGGGTTTCGCCGTCCTCAAGGTTGACGGAGTTGATGATGGACTTGCCCTGGAGCCGCTTGAGGGACTCTTCAATGACGGCGGCGTCGGTGGAGTCAATCATTATGGGGGTCTTGACCTTTTTGGTTACGTGGTCAAGGAATTGGGTCACGTCGGATATTTCGTCCCGGTCGGGGTCTTGAAGGCATACGTCGAGGACGTGGGCGCCGTTGCGAACCTGGCGGCGGCCAACCTCGGAGGCTTCTTCAAAGGAACCGCGGTTAATCAGACGGCGGAAACGGCGGCTGCCCAGGACGTTGGTGCGCTCTCCGACGATGACGGGGCGGGTGTCTTCGTCCACGACGAGGGCTTCAATGCCGGAGACACGGGTTTCGCCGGGGGTTGACGGTGCGCGGGGAGACTTGCCCGATGCCGCTGATGCTAGTTGGCGGATGTGTTCGGGGCCGGTGCCGCAGCAGCCGCCAATGACGTTGAGCCAGCCGTTTTCGATGAAACGGCTGAGGGTGCGGCTGAGCATTTCGGGGGTTTCGTTGTAGTTGCCGTTTTCGTCGGGGAGGCCGGCGTTGGGGAGGCAGGCCACCGGGAAGCGGGACAGGGCTGCCAGGGTGCGGATGTGGTCGGTCATAAATTCGGGGCCGGTGGCGCAGTTGAACCCAATCCAAAGCAGGTCGCGGTGGGCCAAAGACGTATAGAAGGCTTCGGCGTCCTGTCCGGCCAGCAGGGTGCCCATCGGTTCGACGGTGCCTTGGACGGCGACGGGGATTTGGCGGCCCAGTTCGGCGAAGGCGCGGTCAATTCCTTCCAGGCCGGCCTTGACGTTGATGGTGTCCTGGCTGGTTTCCAATAGGAGTACGTCGGAGCCGCCTTCCATGAGGCCGGCGGCCTGCTGGTGGTAGGATTCAGCCAGTTCGTCGAAAGTCAGGCCGCCGGTGACGGAGATGGTCTTGGTGGTGGGGCCCATTGAGCCGGCGACGAAACGGGGTTTGTCGGGCGTGCTTGCGGCGTCGGTGGTCTGGCGGGCGATAGCGGCGGCGGCCTGGTTGATGCGGCGGGCTTCGTGGGCCAGTTCGTACTCGGCCAGAACGACGGAGGTGGCGCCGAAGGTGTTGGTTTCGATGATGTCGGCGCCGGCGTCGAGGTAATCCCGGTGAATGTCCGAGATAACGTCGGGGCGGGTTAGGACCAGGTTTTCGTTGCAGCCTTCGTAATCCAGGCCGCCGAAGTCGTCGGGGCCAAGGTTGCGGGCTTGAATGGCGGTGCCCATAGCGCCGTCCACGACGAGGACGCGCTGCTTCAACAGGGCTTTCAGGGTTTCGGTTCTGTGGGTTTCCGGGTTGTTGGCTAGGGACATGAAAGTAGGACATCCTTTGTAGGGGTTTGGGGGTATTGTAACACTAGGATGGGTGGTTTGTTTTTTTGCGGCGGGGGTTGGGGAGTTGCGGAGCAATGAGGGTTGACTGGAAGATTGACCGTTGTTAGGATGTTACCAACATAAACCCATCAGGAGGGTTATGCCTTGTCCGGCATAATTTTGAGTCCTGATTAACCGAACCCCAGGGGCGCAGAAGCGCCCCTGAAACTTTTGGGGGTGGTTTCTGAATGACCGATGCTCCAAACTTAGTCGGCTTATTGCCGGAGACATACCCGAGTCAGGCGGAATTGCAAGACCGGGGTTTGGGTGCGTTGCTGGGCCTGGCGGTGGGCAACCTG
Source organism: Dehalococcoidia bacterium (assembly GCA_963665735.1). GTDB lineage: Bacteria > Chloroflexota > Dehalococcoidia > Lucifugimonadales > UBA3495 > CATOSK01. The sequence goes on from OY762444.1 coordinate 3,885,352, forward strand.
TTGGGCTTGCCGGTGGAAGGCTGGAGTCGCGATGCCATTGCCCGACATTACCCTGAAGGCGTAGTTGACATTGACCCGATGGAGAGGAACCGGGCGATGGACGATGACCTGGCGCAAGCGGTGGAATTGGGAGAGGCATTGCTGGACGGCGGCGACTACATTGGGGGACTTGCTCAACGTTTGGTGCGATGGAGGCGGGAGAACGGTCGGGGCATTGGTCATACCACCTGGCAAGTCATTGACTTGCTAGAGGGAGGTTATGCGCCGCCGGAGGCCGGGCGAATGGTTTATCATCGGTTGGACGGTATCGCGCCCAACGGTGGGTTGATGCGGTGCGTTCCGGTGGCGTTGGCCCGTTATTCCAACCCCGCTCTTTTGGTCGGTGACAGCGCGGCTACCTGTACGGTCACCCATTATGCTCCATTGTGTCAGTGGTCTTGCATTATCGCAAACGTTACGGTTGCGATGCTGCTGCGGGGCGCTCAGCCGTTGGCGCTAGATTTGGCCGATGCCGCCGTCGCCGACGGCACGCCTACGGAAGTCCGGGATTGGTTGGTGGAAATAGGCGATGACATCGGGGACTTGCAGTTGGATAGCGGTCTTATCGGCCATACCCTGCTGTGCTTGCAGTCGGGGATTTGGGCCTTGGGCACACCGCTAGGTTTCCAGGATGCTTTGGTTACGGTGGTAAGCGCCGGCGGGGATACCGATACCAACGGGGCGGTGGCCGGCGCAATCCTGGGTGCCCGTTACGGCATACAGTCAATTCCAAAACGCTGGTTGGACTGCGTACCGCAACGGGAACGTTTGGAAAATTTGGCCGGCGGCTTGCTGGTGTTGCCTGACTAGGGCGTGTCGTCATATTCCAACGTCATACCGGCCTACGCCGGTATCCAGACTCATTGGCCTCTGAGGAGGCTGTCCCATGCTTGGGATTTCTGGATTCCGGCTTTCGCCGCAATGACGTTGGGGATGCGGGAAAGGCAACGGACGATTCTGACAAAACCCCCTGAATCGGCACGGCAACTTTATTCAGCGAACCACGCTTCCAGTTCGGAGCGGTTGCGGTCCAGCCAGGCGGCGTTGAGGCTGATGCGTTCCAGGGCCTGGCGGATGGTGCGCTCGGCGGCGGGGGCCGGGTTTTCCTGGAAGAAGTTTTCCACGTCCTGGTGATGCTCCATGTCGGCGAAGGTGTTGGTGATGGACACCAGCCGCATGATGCCGAAGCCGCCGCCACCGTAGCGGCGGTCAAATTCGGCCCAGTTTTCTTTCACGAAGTCCCAGGCTGGTTGGCGGCCCCGGATGTTGCCGGCCACCGCCGAAACCACGGTGATGGTGTCCTGGGAACGCACGTCGTCGGTCAGGGAGCGGTTCAGGGTCTCCTGCAACAGTTCCGGTTGGTTGAAACGGGCCAGACTCAACATTAGGCGGATTTTTTCTTCCTGAAGGTCGGCGGCCCGGGCCAAGTCCCAAAGTTGGTTGTAGGTGGTTTCGTCGCCGGCCTGGGCGGCCAGGCTGTAAACCACGCCGCGCAGGTCGGGGTGGACGGAGGCCGGGTCTTGCAGGTAGCTAGTGAACCGGCGGGAGGCTTCTTCCAGCACGGCGGCGTCCTGGTAGTTGCCGGCCTGGCTCAAAACGGTGCTGCGTAGCAGGGAATCCAGGTGTCCCTCGCCGGCCCGGGTATCCCAGCCGATGCGCTGCACGGCGTCCTGGAACAAGTCTCGGGCGAAGTCGCGGTAGGCCGGGTAGATGGGTTCGCCGGAAACCAGGGTTTCCATTTCTTTAAGGTTGCTGGCCAGGTCGCTCCAAACCGAGGCGTCCACTTCGTTGCGGTAGGCGCGGGCCAGGGAAAGGAACTGGGTTACGGGGAGTAAGCCGGCCCGGGAGAGGGCGTAGGCGTCGTTCTGGATGCCCAGCCGGTCGGTGGCGGGCAGAACCAGGGACTCAATGGCCGGCACCAGCCGCTCCCAATCCTCGGCGGAATAGTTGACGCGGAAGAACCCGGTCTGGGAAGGGTTGACCTTGAACCACTGCTGAGGAGTCGAGGTCAAGTTGACGGTGGCCTGGGGCTGTTCCATGACCAGGGCGGCGTCATTTGCCGGGTCGCCGGCGGTGACGCGGATGGGAACCTGCCAGGAGGCGGTGTCGGGTTCGCCTTCCTCCAGCAGACGGTCGTAAACGAAACGCTGCTGGGACAGGGTTAGTTGGGCGCCGGAACCGGAACGCCGGGCGGCCACGTCCAGTACGGGGTAGCCCATCTGCCCGACCCAACTGCCCATGATGGACGTCACGGGCTGGCCGGAGGTCTCTTCCAGGGCAGCCCAGAGGTGGTCGGTGCGGGCGTTCTGGTACTGGTGGTCGGAAAGGTAGCGGTAGATGCCCTGACGGAAGACTTCCGGGGTGAGGAACTGTTCCAACATTCGGATTACCGAAGCGCCCTTGCTGTAACTGATAGCGTCAAAAAGCTGGCTGACCTCGGCGGGGTCGTGGACTTCCTGCTCGATGGGGTGGGAGTTCTTGAGGCCGTCGAGACTGAGGGCGCGGTTGGTGTCCATGTTAACGAATTGAGTCCACATCTGCCATTCTGGGAAAAGCCAGTCCACGGCCTTGGTGCCCATCCAGGAGGCGAAACTTTCGTTAAGCCAAAGGTCGTCCCACCATTCCATAGTCACCAGGTCGCCGAACCACATATGGGCCATTTCGTGGGCGACAACCTCGGCTACCCGCTGGCGGGTGCCGGCGGAGGAATTTTGCGGGTCAACCAGCAGGGCGGTTTCGCGGTAGGTGACGGCGCCCCAGTTTTCCATGGCCCCGGCGGCGAAGTCGGGGATGGCGATGTGGTCGAGTTTTTCCAGAGGATAGGGGATACCGAAGTAGTCATTAAAGAAGGACAGCAGCTTGACGGAGGTATCAAGGGCAAAGCGGCCCTGCTCTTCTTTGCCGCGGGTGGTCCAGACGCCGACGCGGGTGCCGCTGGCGGCCTCTTTTTCGATGTGGGTCAAGTCGCCGATGACGAAAGCCAGCAGGTAGGTGGACATGACCGGAGTCTCGGCGAACTGCACCGACTTGAGGCCGGGGCCGGCGGGGTTGACGGCGACAACCGGGGTGTTGGAAAGGGCGGTCAGGTCTTCGGGGATGATGAGGGTAACGTCAAAGCTGGCTTTGTGGGCGGGTTCGTCCCAGCAGGGGAAAGCCTGGCGGGCGTCGGTGGCCTCAAACTGGGTGGTCGCCAGGTAGCGGGTTTCGCCTTCGGCGGTGGTGTACTGGCTGCGGTAAAAGCCGCGCAGCTTGTCGTTAAGTACGCCGGTGAAGGCAATTTTAAGGTTGGCGGCGCCGTCGGAGGCGCGACGACCCAGGGCCAGGGTCACGGAGTCGGCGTCCGGGTCGTACCTGATGGCGGCGATGTCGGTTTCGATGTCGTATTGTTCCAGGGATGCGGACTGGATTTCGATTTCGGAAGAGTTGAGGACAATTTCAGCAACGTCGCCGTAAATGTCCACGGCGACGGTTTCCTCGCCCTTGAAGGTGAAGTTTTCCAGGTCGGGCTGGAGGGTCAGGGTGTATTTCACCGGAGTTACGTTGTCGGGAAGGATGACGGCCTCGGTAGCGGGCATGGTTAGATTCCTCCGTTTGGGGTTGGGACGCCGACCGGGGCGTCAGTTGCCAGTTTACCACCAACGCCGGGGTTAGTCTGCCCGGATATGGCGCGTTGGGGTTTTCTGTTGGGCCGGCGGGCGGTGTTATAATGGCATGGCTTGATGACCGGCGGGGTTTTCGTTGTGATGGCCGGTCGGATGCGATGAGGCGGGCGTCGGATTTAATTCCACAAGGCCGGCGCCGGGAGGAGAAAACCAATGGCCCCTAAGACCATGTTCGAGAAGATTTGGGATGACCATGTTGTCCATCAGGAGGCGGGACAGCCGGCCGTAATCTATGTTGACCTGCACCTGATTCACGAAGTTACCACTCCCCAGGCGTTTGAGGGTCTGCGGATGGCCGGGCGGAAGGTGCGGCGGCCCGACCTGACGGTGGCGACGGTGGACCACAACACCCCCACTTGGGACTTGTCGCTGCCGGTGACGGACGAAATTTCCAAGAAGCAGTTGGACGCGCTGGCGGATAACGTCAAGGATACCGGCATCGTGTTTTACGACCGTTACAGCCCCAACCAGGGAATTGTCCACGTTATCGGGCCGGACTTGGGATATACCCAGCCGGGGATGACGGTGGTTTGCGGGGACAGCCACACTTCCACCCACGGGGCGTTGGGGTGCTTTGCCCTGGGCATCGGCACGTCGGAAGTGGAGCACGTGCTGGCGACGCAGACGCTGCGGCAGTTCAAGCCCAGGACGATGGAAGTGCGGGTCAACGGGCCGCTGCCTACCGGGGTAGAGGCCAAGGACATTATCCTGGGAATCATCGGGCAGATTGGAATTAACGGGGGCATCGGCCACGTTATCGAGTACACGGGGGAGGCCATCCGGTCGCTGTCCATGGATGGGCGGATGACGGTTTGCAACATGAGCATTGAAGGCGGAGCGCGGGCCGGGATGATTGCCCCGGACGATACGACCTTCGAGTACGTGCGGGGCCGTCAGTTCGCGCCCAAGGGCGATGACTTTGAGGCCGCCGTGGAACGGTGGCGGCAATTGCCCACCGACGCCGGAGCCACGTATGACAAATTGGTGGAAATCGAAGCGGCGGACCTGGAACCGTTCGTGACGTGGGGAACCAACCCGGGAATGGTTGCCAAAGTTACGGGGCAGGTGCCGGATCCGGCTTCTTTTGAGCAGGCGGCGGAACGGGAGGCGGCGGAACGGGCGTTGACCTATATGGGCCTGGAACCGGGTACGCCGATGCAGGACATCAAGATTGACCGGGTGTTCCTGGGGGCCTGCACCAACAGCCGGATTGACGACCTGCGGGCGGCGGCGGAAGTCATCAAGGGCAAGCAGGTCAACCCGGAGGTTTACGCCATGGTGGTGCCCGGCTCGGCGCGGGTCAAGCTGCAAGCGGAGCAGGAAGGTCTGGACCGGATTTTCATGGACGCGGGTTTTGATTGGCGGGTGGCCGGCTGTTCCATGTGCCTGGGTATGAACCCGGACATACTTTCGCCGGGGCAGCGCTGCGCGGCCACGTCCAACCGCAACTTTGAGGGGCGGCAGGGCAAGGGAGGCCGGACGCACCTGGTAAGCCCGACGATGGCGGCGGCGGCGGCCATTGCGGGGCATTTCGTGGACATTCGGGAGTGGTAGAAACCGGCGCTTGCCGTGGCTGAGGATTGGCGGCATGAGTACGCAACAGGAAACCGCGGTTGACATAGTTCCCCAAGGCGAAGGTGGAAAGGTTGAACCAAAGGCCCCCGTTCTGCCCACGCCCTTGCTGCTGGATTTGAGTTCGCTGGACTTGACCGACGTACAACTGGAAAAGCTCAGCGTGGACAACGAACCTTTGCAATTTGAGCTTACGGCGAAGGGGGAACTGGTCATTATGCCGCCAAACGGGTCTAAGGGTGGATGGCAAGAAGGTGAGCTGTTCTTCCAAGTAAGGGTTTGGGCCGGACAGGACGGAACCGGCGTTACTTTCGGGTCTTCGACGGGGTTTCGGTTGCCCAACCGGGCGGTAAGGGCGCCGGACGTTTCCTGGGTGCGGCGGGAACGGTGGGAGACCTGGCTGGCGGATAACCCCGACGGAAGGGAAGATGACGAAAACCGCCAGGTCTTTGCCAACTTTTGCCCCGACTTAGTGCTTGAGTTGCGCTCCCCATCGGAGACGCTGGCCTACCAACGGCGGAAGATGGAGGAATACATGGAAAACGGGTGCCGGTTGGGTTGGCTGATTGACCCGATTCAGAGACGGGTGCATATCTACCGCCCAGGGACGGAAACGGAAGTATTGGATAACCCGGATACGGTATCGGGGGAGACGGTACTGGCAGGGTTTGAGTTGGACTTGCGGGAAATTTGGTAACCGGGGAGAGTAGGGTTCGGGTTACACCGACAATCGAGGTTGACGGCATGAGTATGTTGGAAGAAAAGACGCCGCCGGCGCGCCCGGAGGATGCGCCTGAAACGGAATATATCAGGTCACACTTGCCGAATCCTCTGTTGCTCGACCTTAGTTCGCTGAACTTGACCGACCGGCAACTGGAAAAAATCAGCTTGGACAACGAGCCTTTGCAATTGGAGCTAACGGCGAAGGGGGAGTTGGTCATCATGCCGCCATCGAATCCGCCGGGCGGATGGAAAGAGGGTGAACTGTACTATCAAGTGACCCATTGGGCCAAGCAGAATGGCGCCGGGGTTACCTTCGGGGCTTCGACCGGGTTTCGGCTGCCGAACCGGGCATTGAGAGCGCCGGACGTTTCCTGGGTTCGGCGGGAAAGGTGGGATACCTGGTTGGCGGAGCATCCGGAAGGGAGACAGCACGACGCAGACGCGGAAGTTTTCACCGGCATTTGCCCCGACTTCGTGCTGGAGTTGCGCTCGCCAACAGACACGCTGGCCTACCAACGGCGCAAGATGGAGGAATACATGGAGAACGGGTGCCGGCTGGGATGGCTGATTGACCCGGTGCAAAAACGGGTGCATATCTACCGGCCGGGGGTGGAAACGGAAACTCTGGACGAACCGGCGACAGTATCGGATGAAACGGTATTGCCGGGGTTTGAGTTGGACTTGCGGGAGATTTGGTAATCGGGGGTGGCAGGGTTCCGGTTATACCGAAAAATCGAGGTTGACGGCATGAGTACACAGCAGCAAACCGTGGTTGACATAGTTCCCCAGGACGAAGGCGGGAAGGCTGAACCCAATGCCCCCGGTCTGCCCACCCCGTTGCTACTGGATTTGAGTTCGTTGGCGTTGACCGACGTACAACTGGAGCGGATTAGCTGCGATAACGGCGACCTGCAATTGGAGCTAACGGCGAAGGGGGAGTTGGTCATTGTGCCGCCATCGGGATATTACGCGAGCCATAAAGAAGGCAAGTTGTTCTTTCGCGTGATGCTTTGGGCAGAGCAAGACGGTAGCGGAGTCGCTTTCGGTCCCTCCGCCGGGTTCCGGCTGCCCAATGGCGCGGTATATGCCCCCGACGCCTCATGGGTACTGAAAGAACGGTGTGAGTCATGGGAACAGGCTCAGGAAGGAAAGCCGCCGGAAGAACGGGAGACTTTCGCCAGCCTCTGCCCCGACTTCGTTCTGGAGTTGCGCTCACCAACGGAGACGCTGGCCTACCAGCGGCGGAAGATGGAGGAATACATGGAAAACGGGTGCCGGCTGGGGTGGCTGATTGATCCCGTCCAAAAACGGGTTCATATCTACCGGCCGGGGGCGGAAACGGAAGTATTGGAAGGCCCGGCGACGGTATCGGGGGAGACGGTACTGCCGGGGTTTGAGTTGGACTTGCAAGAGATTTGGTAACCGGGAGGAGATTATGGAACCCTTCGTTAAACTGACCGGCGTGGCTGCGCCCATTGACCGGGTGAACATTGACACCGACCAGATAATTCCGGCGATTTACCTGAAACGCATTGAACGGAGCGGGTACGGGCAATTCCTGTTTTCCAGTTGGCGTTTCAATGAGGACGGCAGCCCTAACCCGGACTTCGTGCTGAACGACCCTGGTTATCAAAATCCCCGGATTCTGGTGGCGGGGCGGAATTTCGGGTGCGGGTCTTCCAGGGAACACGCTCCCTGGGCGTTGGAGGACTTCGGAATCCGATGCGTTATCGCGCCGAGTTTCGCCGACATCTTCTTCAACAACTGCTTCCAGAACGGGCTGTTGCCGATTGTGCTGCCGGAGGAGGACGTGCGCCGGATTCTGGACAAGTTGAAGGATAACCCGGGGGCGCAGTTGACGGTGGACCTGGAGGCGCAACGGGTATGGGACGACGATGAGGAAATCGCGGTCAGCTTTGATGTTGACCAGTTCCGGCGGTATTGCCTGCTGAACGGTCTGGACGACATCGGGTTGACCTTGCAGAACGAGGACGCGATAGCGGCCTTTGAGGCCAACCGATAGCAAAGGAAGGTGCGCGCATGAGGACGATTGACGCCATTGCGGAAATACTGAAACGGGAAGGGGTGGAGTACCTTAGCTGCTTCCCGACGACCCCGGTAATCGAGGCGGCGGCTGCTGCCGGAATCCGGCCCATCGTGTGCCGCCAGGAACGGGTGGGGGTGGGCATCGCCGACGGGTACAGCCGCGTTACCAACGGGGCCAAGCCGGGGGTTTTCGCCATGCAGTACGGGCCAGGGGCGGAAAATGCCTATTCGGGGGTGGCGACGGCATACTCCGATTCTACGCCGATGCTGCTGCTGCCGTTGGGACACCCACGGGCCAGGCAGGGGGTGTTTCCCCTGTATTCGTCCATGACCAACTACGCCGGCGTGACCAAGTACATCGAACAGCTTAACGCCGCCGACCGCACCAGTGACGTGATGCGGCGGGCCTTCGCCGCGCTGTACCAAGGCCGTCCTGGGCCGGTAATGGTGGAGATTCCGGCGGATATTGCGCTGGAAGAGGTGGCGGAAGAGTCCTTTTTGTGGAGCAGGAAGGTCAGGCCGGCGGCGTCGCAGGGAGACCCCAGGGACGTTGAGGCGGCGGCCCGCGCCTTGTGCAACGCTCAATATCCGGTGATTCACGCCGGGCAGGGAGTTTTGGCTGCGCAGGCCACCGATGACCTGGTGGAACTGTCGGAACTGCTGTCGACGCCGGTGATGACCACCCTGTTGGGCAAGAGCGCTTTCCCGGAAGTGCATCCCTTGGCCTTGGGCAGCGGCTCCGGGGTAATGTCGGGGACGGTTTACCATTTCATGCGGCGGGCCGACGTGGTGCTGGGTATCGGTTCCAGTTTCACCAAGCACGGTATGTCCATGAACCTGCCGCCGGGGAAGGTCTTGATTCAGGCCACCAACGACCCGCGGGACGTTCACAAGGACTACGAAATTGACCATCCGATAATCGGGGACGCCAAACTGGCGCTGCGGCAGTTGATTGACGCCTGCCGGGATATTGCGGGCGAGTCCAGGAAGGGTAATGAGGCAGTGGCCGGGGAAATCAGGGAGCAGCGGGACGACTGGCTGGCCCAGTGGAATCACAAGATTACCGACAATGGCCGTCCCATCAACCCGTACCGGGTGATTTGGGATTTCATGCACACCGTACCGCCGGAAGAGGCGATTATCACCCACGATTCGGGAAGCCCGCGGGACCAGATTATGCCCTTCTATCGCACCAACGGGCCGAGGACTTACCTCGGTTGGGGGAAATCCCACGGTCTGGGAACGGGGTTGGGGCTCATTATCGGGGCCAAGCTGGCTGACCCGGCAAAGATGTGCGTCAACTTCATGGGAGATGCAGCTTTCGGGATGACCGGGCTGGACTTCGAGACTGCGGTACGGGCGGGGATTCCCATAACCACGGTGGTCTTGAACAACTCGACGATGGCGGTGGAAACCCACGCTATGGAAACGTCCCACGACCTGTACCAGAGCCGCGACCTGGGGGGCAACTATTCCGAGATGGGCCGGGCGATGGGGGGCTACGCCGAGCGGATTGAGGACCCGGCGGAGATTGCAGGGGCTTTCCAACGGGCGCGGGAGAGGAACGAAAACGGGGAGGCGGTCTTGTTGGAGTTCATAACTTCGGCGGAGATTGACTACTCCCACCGTCGGGCGTTTTAGGGGACGGAGACGGGATGCCGACATTGGGCTAGGAGGACAAGGATGGCAGAACGAGCCAGATACCTGATGGTTGCCAGTATGGACGTGGCAGCGGACAGAGAAGCATTGTTCAACGAAGTTTACAACACGGAGCATTGCCCGCTGTTATCCCAGGTGCCGGGCGTGATTTCGGTGGCCCGGTTTGAGACGGAGCCGTTGACCATGATTATCGGCGGGGAACGGCGCAGCATCGTGGTGGAAAACCAGCCCAAGCACCATGCCTTGTACGAAATTGAAAGCCCCGAGGTTTTGACCAGCGCGGAATGGGGCGAGGCGGTGGACCAGGGGCGATGGCCGGAACAGGTGCGGCCCTTTACCCGGAACCGGCAGCATCGGCTCTGGCGGCTGACTTACCCGGGGAGTTGACCCTAACGGTGGGAGGCCCTTGATATGCGGTTGGTTGACTGGTTCAGCAACTTCCACCTGGAAAAAGTGCGGTTGGGGGTGGGGGTGGCCAATGTGGAAATCACTTTCGGGGAAAGCGACAAGAACGCGGCTTGGGCGTTGTACGTCGAGATGCTGACTAGAATCGTCACCCAACCCCTGCCCGCCGAGGTGGGGGATGAGCAGACGGCCCTGGACAGCGTTTATTCCCTGTTTGCAACTACCCGCGAAATTTTGCGGACGGAGGGCCGGGACGCAATACAGTTCAGCAAGGTAGCCATTCCGGTGTTGAACCAGGTGGTGCGTCCCTTTACCGCCAAGTGGCATAAAGAGGCTTTGGCGGGAGCGTTCAACCATGCGGATAAGCGGGCCGCATTTCGGGAGGAATTGGAAGTCCTGCAAGGGGAGTTGCGGAACTACAACCGCTTGTTGGCGGACATCGCGGGGGTGGAAGACTTGACCGATTTGGAAAGCGAGGACGGGGCATGAGCCGGCTGAGGAGTTAAACGGTGTCGTCATATTCCAACGTCGGCCCCGGCAAGGATTTCTGGATTCCGGCTTTCGCCGGAATGACGGTTGGGGGCGTAGGGGAGATTCCTGGTATCCGCCCTGGTGTCCGGCGTTGGTAGGGGCGCAAGGCCGTGCGCTCCTACGGGCAACCAGAGGTTTTTCTTGTGGGCAAGGTTAGCCTTGCCAAGGATTTCTGGATTCCGGCTTTCGCCGGAATGACGGGTTGAGTTGCGCGGTGGGAAGGATTATCTCCCACGGGCGCGGCATACCGTATTGCTACGGACGTTTTAGTTGGCGGGATTTTCACCCCCTCCCTAACCCTCCCCCTCGAAGGGGGCGGTGATTTTCGCACTGCTCCTTATAAGGTCAGCGGTTGAGGGCCTGTTCTATTCGCGAGGCCCAGGGTTTGAGGATGCCGTAGATGGTGTCGTTGACCGGGGTGGGTACGCCGACTTCCCGGCCCATGCGTATGATGGTTCCGGTCAGCCCTTCCAGTTCGACGGGGCGGCCTTCCAGGAAGTCCTTGGCCAAGGAGGCGCGGCCATCGGCGGGGAAGTTGTCCAAGGCGGTCATTGACCATTCCATACAGTCGTCACGGATGGGGGCGCCGCGGGCTTTGCCGACGGCGAAACCCTCTTCAATGGCGGCGCGGATGGTTTCGCGGGTTTCGGGGATGGAGCGCATTTCGCCGATGGTGGAGTTGCTGGCGGCGCAGACGGCGGCGGAACCGGCCAGGTAGGCGAATTTCTTCCACAACATATCCTGCATATTTTCGTGGAGTTCAACCCGCCAGTTGGCTTCCTGGAAAATCGCGAGCAGCTTTTCGGCCCGGTCGGTGATGCCCGGCTGCAACTCGCCGAAGTTGGCCCGTCCGGGGCCGCCCTGGGTGACCAGGCCCGGCTCGGCGATGCGCCCTTCCAGCATGACGGAACCAATCATCACCCGGGGCGCTCCAAAGGCGTCAACCAGTTGGTCGCCGTTGTCTATGCCGTTCTGGAGGGTCAGGACGATGGAATCCGGCCCCATGAGGGGCGCGACGGTCTGAATTGCGGCGTCGTTGTCGTACATCTTGACGGCGAAAAGCACCAAGTCCTGGTGGCCGACGTTGGAAGTATCGTCAACGGCGGGAGAGTTGACGGTGAAGTCGCCGTCGTTGGAGCTTTCGACGCGGAGGCCGTGGGCTAGGATTGCGTCAAGGTGCGGGCCTCGGGCTACAAAGGTTACATCATGGCCGGCGCGGGCCAGCAAGCCGCCGAAGTATCCGCCGACGCCTCCGGTTCCCATTACGGCTATTTTCATGTCGGGCCTCCTTGGTTTGTTCCGGTTTTTCGTCTGACAAGGTGGGCGACAGCCGGGGTTTCACCCCCATCCCAACCTTCCCCCATCGAGGGGGAAGGGGATTGATTCCAGCCTCCGGGGGAACGATTTTCCACCCAGGGCCAGCCATCATCCAGCACCCTTTAGGTATGGTCAATTACGGGGCGCCGTATTGTTCCCGCAAGTCGCGTTTGAGGACCTTGCCCATGACGTTGCGGGGCAGTTCGTCAATGAACACGACGGAGGCGGGGCGTTTGAAACTGGCCAACGCGGTGCGGCAATGTTCAATCAGGGCGTCTTCGGTCACGGCGTCGGAGCGGCGCACCACTACGGCGCGGACTTCTTCGCCCCATTCCAGGTCGGGGACGCCGATAACGGCGGCATCGTCAACTTCGGTATGGGCCATTAACGCCTGCTCGACTTCTTCGGGGGAAATCATTTCGCCGCCGCGCTTGATGAAGTCTCTGGCCCGCCCGGAGAGGTAGATGTAGCCGTCCTCATCGCGGTAGCCCAGGTCGCCGGTGTAAACCCAGCCGGAGCGGAGGGTGTCGCCGGTGGCGGCGTCCTGCTGCCAGTAGCCTTTCATCATGCGGGGGCCGCGGGCGACGATTTCGCCGACTTCGTTGTCCGGGACGGTTTCGCCGTCTTCAGAAACGATGTCCACTTCCACGTCTTCCAAGGGGAGGCCGATGGAAGTCAGCCGTTTCAGCTTGCGCTCGATTTCCGCCGGGTCACCTTGGAGGATATGGTCTTCGGGGGGGAGCATGGTAATGGTGGAGGCGGTTTCGGTCTGGCCGAAGGCGTTGATAAAGCGGGCGTTGGGGAATTTTTGGATGGCCTGGCGAATGACGGGCAGCGGCATGGGGGCCGCGCCGTAGGTAATGACGCTGAGGGTAGAAAGGTCGAAATCGTCGAAACCGGGGTAGTCCATGAGCCGCTTGAGCATGGTAGGCACCAGCATGGCCCGGTCAACGCGGTGGCGCTGGGCCAATGCCAGCCATTCCCCGGCGTCGAACTGGCGCATGATAACCAGGGTGCGGCCACCGTAAACGGCGGCCAGGGCGGCTTGCAGGCCGGCGATGTGGTAGAAGGGGACGGTCAGGAGGTTGGTCTCTTCAATGTCGGGGTCGGCGGGGGAAACGGTGGACAGCAGGTAAGAGGAAAAGCTGTCGTGGGTGAGCATGACGCCCTTGGGTACGCCGGTGGTGCCGGCGGTGAACATAATGACGGTGGTGTCGTCGTCGCCGGATTCGGGGAAATGGAGCTGGTCTTCCAGGCCGGCGGCGATGAGGTCGTCGTAAGTCGGGATGCCGTCAACGGGGGGGCCGTCCAGCAAGACCAGCAGGGGGGCGTCGGCGTCTGCAGCGGCGGGGTCAACGAGGGACAGGTAGCGTTCCCCGACGAAAAGGACTTTGACGCCGGCGATGGTGAGCATTTGGCGGAGTTCGTCGGACTTGGCGCGGAAATTGAGGGGAACGAAAATGGCGTCCAACTGGGCGGCGGCGAAGTAGATTTCTACAATCCGGTTGGTGTTGACCTGCATGGCGGCCACCCGGTCGCCGGGGCCGATGCCGGAGTCGGCAAGGGAGTTGGCCAGGCGGTTGACCCGTTCCTGGAGGGCGGCGAAGGTTATTTCCTGACCGTCGAAGACCAGGGCGGGGCGGTCGGGAACGATGGCGCTGGCAATGAGCAGAAATTCGGAAGTATTCATTGGCGATTGTCTCCGGTGGGAATGGTAACGGGTGGGAAGGCGATTGGGAAGGGGTATTATGCAGGGCAATGGCATTATAGGCCGGGTAGAGCCACCGGAGGGGTTGACCCTGCGGGGGACGCGCGCCATCCCCGGCCCTTTCTCGGTAGGGGGCGGCGGGTGAAAATTTTACCTTTTCGTCCAGAAGTGTCCATTTTTGCCCATTTGAGCGTGGATTGGGAGGTTGGATGTGTCCAAGGTGTGTCCATTTTTGGGGATATTTGGGCGGGTTTGGCGATTTTGGACGGTTTTTGGACGGTTTTTGGGCGGGTCTTACCCCCTCCCCAGCCCTCCCCCTGATAGGGGGCGGGGGTTTTTCGGCCTTGCCCCTTCGGTTGCGTTCGGGCAAGGTTGGTAGAGGCCAGGATTTCTGGATTCCGGCCTTCGCCGGAATGACGGGTTGAGGAGCGGCGTTTTGCCCCCTCCCCGGCCCTCCCCCTGGTAGGGGGCAGGGGTCGGCTGTTGGGATTTCTTCGGTTGTCTTGGGGCCTCCTTTTGGTTGGTTTTGGGGTTCCGGCGTTGGGATTTCAGGGTTGCCCGGCCGGGCGTTCCGGCTTTGCCCCGTCCCTGCAAAGGGGACGTTAAGCGCCCGCCGGTGGGTATGGGCGACTACCGCCGCTACCACCCCGCAGGGGAGCAGCCACCCGTCGTCCAGGGGCACGGGCCGACTACTGCCGCGTCATCCCAGAGGGGCGCGGTCGCCCGCCAGCCAAGGGCCGGACCGACTTTGCCAGCCAAGGTTCTCCCTTGGGAGAAGGGCCGACGCCCGTCGGTGGGGGCGGTTGCCGCAGCGGAGTCGTTAGACCTCGCATCGGATAAGAGCCATGGTTATCCGGGAGGGACTCTCGACGCAAACGGCGGGATTGGTGTTACATAGGCGGTTCCTCCGATTGTTGGGATTGGGGTACGAAAAAGAGGGACGGCCCCCTTATTGAGGGTCGTCCCTACATTGGGTACGTTACATCAGGGAGGTAGTGGTTGTCAAGGGGGGTTTGTCAGTTGGGGAGGACGCACCCCCTCCCCAGCCCTCCCCCTGGTAGGGGGAGGGGGTTATTGATGAGTTGTCCAATGGGCGCAAGACTGGTTTGGGGCGGAGGTTACTGGATTCCGGCCTTCGCCGGAATGACGGGTGGGGGGGCGGGGGATGGTTGGGGGGTATAGTTGGTAAAGGCGGAGATGTGGATTCCCGCTTTCGCGGGAATGACGGTTGGGCGACGGGAATGACGGGTTGGGGTGGGAATGACGGTTGGGTTGGCGGCTTACGGGGTTGTTGGGGTCATCATGGCGGCGGCCAGGCGGGTTTCGGTCTGGAGGGCGTCGTGCAGGGTGAGGTCGGCGCCACGGCGCAGGATTTGGCGCAGGGTTGACATAAGGGCCGGGTTGAAGTCGGCCAACCCTTCGGCGATTTGCCAGGCGTTTTCCGGTAGGGACTCCTGGGGGCAAAGGCGGGTGATTAGTTTCATTCGCAGGGCTTCGGCGGCGGTGAATCTGCGTCCGGTCAGGAGCAGGTCCAGGGCGGCGGATTCCCCGGCGTTGAAGGGGAGGGTCTGGGTTCCCCCGGCGGCGGGAATCATGCCCAGGTGGACTTCGGGCATGGCGAATATGGTGTCGGCGGCGGCGATGCGGAGGTCGCTGAGCAGGGCCATTTCCAACCCGGAACCGATGCAGTAGCCATGAAGGGCGGCGACGACGGGCTTGGACAGATTGCGCCACCGTCCCCACAGGTCGCGCTCCCAACGGACTTGGCGGGCGATAGCCTGGGAAGGGGCGGAGCCGAACTCGGTCAGGTCGGCGCCGGCGCAGAAGGCCCGGCCCTCTCCGGTGACCAGCAGCGCGCGCACGTCGGGGTCGTCCTCCACGGCGGCAAGGGCCTGGAAAACGTCGTCGCGCATCTGGACGTTGAAGGCGTTGAGGGTTTGGGGGCGGTTGAGGGAGATATGGGCGACGCTGCCCCGCTTGGCGTAAAGGATGGTCGGGAAGGCGGACATGGAAGTTCACCCCCACCCTAACCCTCCCCCGTCAAGGGGGAGGGGATTTCGATTCTGGGCGGTTTGAGGGCCGGCCCCGATTTTGGGCAGTCGGGCAATTTAGGATTGGGATATTGCGGGTCAGTCCAGGGGGACGGCCCGGCGGTAGAGTTCTTCCAGTTCAACCTCGGTGTAGCGGAGGCCGATGTTTTCCAGGTTGTGCGCGTCGCTGACCTCGAAGGTCATCAGGGAGTAGCGGTCGGCCACGTCCTGAACCTGGGGCTTGCGGATGTGCCAATTGTGGATGTAGTTGTCAATTTCGATGCCGTGGATGGGGTCTTCGAAAATTATGTTGGGGGTGTAGTAACCGGGGTGGCAATAGATTCGGAACATCCCGCCCTGGGGGAGGAACAACTCGGCCACCTGGTACTCGTCGAAGGGGCTGATGGCGGGCCGGACTTCGATTTCCCAGCCGGGGATGATGACGATTTCGCCGGGGAAATGCTGTTCCACCAAGGCGCGGAACTCGAAAGCCCAGTCCTTGTTGTGGTGGTCGGTGATGCCGATGCCGTCAATGCCCCGGGACTTGACCTGGGCGATGACTTTTTCGGCGATTTCCAGGGAAGGGGGCTGGAAATTGAAGGCTTCCCAGATGTGGGTGTGGATGTCGAGTTTCAGCTTCATGGTTGCCTCTTCATTGACAGGTTGGGGCGGACGGTCAGGCGCCGGCGAACCGGGGCGGGCGTTTTTCGGTGAAGGAACGCAAGCCCTCGGCCCGGTCGGCGGTGGTGTGGAGCAGGATGTTCAGGTCGGCTTCCAGTTTCAGCCCTTCGGCTAGGCCGAGGTCTTGGGAGCGGTGGACGGCTTCTTTGGCGTAGCGGGCGGCGATGGGAGCGGCCTGGGCAATGGCGGCGGCAAGTTGGGAGGTTTCGTCGGCCAGGTCTTCGGGGGTGACGACGCGGTTGACCAGTCCGATTTCCAGGGCGGTGGCGGCGTCAATTGTCCGGGCGGTCAAGAGCAGGTCGGCGGCCCAGGCGGGGCCTACCAACCGGGGCAGTCGTTGCGTTCCGCCGTCCCAGGGGATGGTCTGCTGGCGGGCCATTTCGGGGAATCCGAAACGGGCGCCGGCGGAGCAGACGCGGAGGTCGGCGGCCAAGGCCAGTTCCAGGCCGTGGTCGAAAGCATCGCCGTTGATGGACGCGATTACGGGGATGGGCAAGTCGGCAAGGGTCTGGGCTGCCCGGAGTTGGCGGAGCCATTGGAGACGGTCTTGCGCCGGGGAGGACGCCAGTTCCGGGGTGATTTCTTCGCGCCCGACGGCGAAGGAATCGCCGGCGCCGGCGATTACGACAACGCGCACGGTTTCGCATTGTTGAATCCGGCGGCAAGCGTCTTGAAACTCGGCGGCCAAGGCCGGGTCAATGCGGTTGACCTGGTGGGGCCGGTTGAGGGTGACGGCGGCCACCGGGCCGTTGATTTGGAGGCTGAGCGACTGGAAATTGATGGCGTTGGTTCCGGCGGTGCAGAGTAGGTGAAGGCAGCGTTCCGTTTTAGGCGGTTTTCTGGCATTGATGGGCGAGTAAGCGCATCTTGACGTTCCTGGATTCCGGCCTTCGCCGGAATGACGAGAGCCAAGCTACCTAGTCTATCACATCTACCACGCTACCGTGGGTAAATGGTACGTTGACAGGGCTGTCTTGACAAGTGTTTGCGCCTTGATTAGGATAAATTCGTAATCCCCTGATAGGGGTTTATGGCTTAGGTTGCACGAAAAACAAAGGGTAAATTCAAGCAAGGAGGCACAGGTGGTAACTAAGGTAAACATCCAGCCGTTGGGCGAGCGCATAGTCATCAAACCCATCGAACAGGAACAACAGACCAAGGGTGGGATTTACTTGCCTGATACCGCTAAAGAGAAGCCCCAGGAAGGGGAAATCGTCGCGGCAGGCCCCGGACGGGTCAACGACGACGGGACTCGGATTCCCATGGAACTGACCGTTGGGGACAAGGTGATTTACTCCAAGTACGCCGGCACGGAATACAAGGACGGCGACGACGAGTATCTCATCCTGCGGGAAAGCGACGTCCTGGCAAAAATCTCATAAACCGCTCCGCCTGTGGAGCGAGGAAACAAATTAGGAGGATAGGGAATGCCCGCCAAGAAACTGGCTTACTCGGAAGAAGCGCGCAAGACGCTCCGTACCGGTATTGACACCCTGGCCGACTCGGTAAAAGTCACCCTGGGCCCCAAGGGCCGCAACGTGGTTCTGGACAAGAAATTCGGGCCGCCGCTGGTGTGCAGCGACGGCGTGACCATCGCCAAAGAGATTGAGTTGCCGGACGCCTTCGAGAACATGGGCGCGCAGCTCTTGAAGGAAGCGGCCACCAAGACCAATGACGCCGCCGGCGACGGCACCACCACGTCCATCGTGCTGGCTCAGGCTATCATCAACGACGGTTTCAAGAACGTAACCGCCGGCAGCAACCCCATGGCAATCAAACGGGGCATTGAAAAGGCCGTTGAAGCCGTGGTTGGCGAACTGCAAACCATGTCGCAGACGGTGGAGACCCGGGAGCGAATCGGCCAGGTCGCCAGCCTGTCGGCCCACGAAGACGCCATCGGCGAGACCATCGCCGAGGCGATGGAAAAGGTGGGCAAGGACGGCGTTATCACCGTGGAGGAGTCCAAGGGCCTGTCCGACGAAATCGAGTACGTGGAAGGGATGCAGATTGACCGCGGTTACATCTCTCCCTACTTCATCACCAACTCGGACCGGATGGAAGCGGTCATTGAGGACGCCACGGTTATCATCACCGACAAGAAGGTATCCGCCGTTGCCGACTTCCTGCCGGCGCTGGAAAAGATGCTGCAAGTCGGCAAGAAGAACGTGGTAGTCATCGCTGAGGACGTGGACGGCGAGGCCCTGGCGACGCTGGTGGTCAACAAGCTGCGGGGCACTCTGAACGTCCTGTCGGTGAAGGCCCCCGGTTTCGGCGACCGGCGCAAGGCCATGCTGGAAGACATTGCCATTCTGACCGGCGGCACCGTCATCAGCGAAGAGACGGGGCGCAAGCTGGACTCGGCGATGGTCGAGGACTTCGGGGAGGCCCGCCGGGTCAGTTCCACCAAGGACGAGACCACCATCGTTGAAGGCAAGGGTTCCGAGTCCGCTATCCAGGCGCGGATTAACCAGATTAAGACCCAGATTGAAGAGACCACTTCGGAGTTTGACCGGGAGAAGCTGCAAGAGCGGATGGCCAAGCTGTCCGGCGGCGTGGCGGTCATCAAGGTCGGAGCGGCGACGGAAATCGAGTTGAAGGAGCGGAAGGCCCGGGTTGAGGACGCTCTTTCGGCCACCCGGTCGGCGGTGGAGGAGGGCATCGTTCCCGGCGGCGGCGTTGCGCTGGTGCGCGCTTCCCGGGCGCTGGACTCCCTGAACGACCTGGCCGGCGATGAAGGCGTGGGCGCGGCCATTATCCGCCGCTCGCTGGAACAGCCGTTGAAGCTCATTGTGGAGAACGCCGACGCCGAGGGCGCAGTGGTGCTGAACCAGGTCAAGCAGCAGGCGGATGACTTCGGTTACGACGCCGAGGTGGGCGAGTTCGGCCCGATGCTGGAACGGGGGATTGTGGACCCGGTGAAGGTGACCCGCTACGCGCTGCAAAACGCGGCCAGCGTGGCGGCGATGGTGCTGACCACCGAATCCATGATTACCGAGATTCCTGAGCCGATGGCGGCGGCTCCGGCGATGCCGCCGATGGACTACTAGGCCCGACGGCCTGGCCCTGAACCTGCGGTTTTGGAGACCGCTCCGGTTTTCCGGGGCGGTCTTTTTTGTGGCTGACACCCCCACCCCGACCCTCGCCCTGGTAGGGGGAGGGGGTATTGGAATTCCCCACTTCGGTTCTACCCCAACGGGATTCCACCCCCACCCTAACCCTCCCCCTCGTAGGAGGAGGGGATTTATCACACCCCCGTCTAAGAGGCGCCGGTCTTGGATTCCCGCCAAAGCGGGAATGACGGTTGGGGAGCATTGGGCTGAAGTCAAGAAACCCTACTGCGGGTACCAGGACGATTCCGAAGTCTATGTCCCAACTATGGGAGGTGGTTCAGGACGGGGATACATACCTGTGACGTGAACTTCACCCCCATCCTAACCTTCCCCCGTCAAGGGGGAAGGGACTGGATTCCGGCTTTCGCCGGAATGACGGTAGGGAATGGAACGTCAAGGCACGGTGTACCGTGACCCTACGACTTTCCACAACGTGAAGTTCTTCACCCGGCGGGGGTTTCCTGTTAGAATTTTGCGGCGGGAAGGAGGGTCGTCTTGCCGAGGGAAAAGGTTTTCGGTTCATGCGCGGCGGCGGTGGCGGACGTTTTTGACGGCGCTACGGTCTTGATTGGCGGCGCGTTGGGCTGCGAAGGGCCGCAAGGGTTGATTGAGGCGTTAGCCCAACGTCCGGTGGGCGGGTTGACCTGCGTGTTTTCGCCGGGGGCGGCCCCGGATGCCGGCGGGTTTTCGGCATTGGAGCCGTTGATTGCCAACGGCCAAGTGGTCAAGCTGATTACGGCCTTTCCGTGGTTGGACGATAACGGCCTGTTGGAAAAGCAACGGCGTTCCGGCAAGTTGGAAATCGAGTCCCTGCCGCAAGGTACTCTGGCGGAACGGCTGCGGGCCGGCGGCGCCGGACTGGGCGGCGTGTTCATTCCCACCGGGGCCGGGACTCGTTTCGGTGGCGGCAAGGAAACCCGGACGGTTAACGGCCGGGAGTGTGTCCTGGAGTTGCCGTTGAAGGGGGATTTTGCGTTGTTCCGGGCGTATCGGGCCGACTCTTTGGGCAACGTGGTCTATCGGGGTGCCGGCCGAAACCTGGGGCCGACGATGGCGATGGCGGCGCGGGTTAGCATCGCCGAAGTTGATGAGGTATGCCAGCCGGGGGGGATTGACCCGGAGACGGTAATTTCCAGCGGGATTTTCGTTAATCGAGTGGTGGAATCGCCCCAAGGGTCAACCGGAAGGACGGCGGAGTAATGCGGGATGGTTGAATCCAACCGGCTGGATGCCAACGCAATGGCGCAACGAGTGGCGCGGGAATTGTCGCCGGGGGAAACGGTGATGTTGGGTTCCAACTGGCCGGGCCTGGTTGGCGGCCAGGTTCCCGACGGTTTCGGGGTGATTTTCCTGACCGAAAACGGGTTGGCCGGGGAGTTTTCTGCCGGGGCCGCTAATGACGCCGGTTGGGTGGACTCCAATGGCCAAGGGGTAAGACTGGCTGCCGGAGGTTCGGTGTCGGCCAGCGTGGACACGGCGGCGATGCTGCGGGGTGGTCACGTTGACGTGGCTATAGTCCAGGCCGGCAAGGTGGACACGCGGGGCAATTTCGTCCATTGGACTACCGGGGCATCGCCGGGGCTGGAACTGCCGGGGTGGGCGGTGGATATGGCTGCCGGGGCCGGGCGGCTAATCGTCATGCTGGAACATTCCGCTGACGGGGGAGAGTCAAACATCGTGGCCCAACTGGACGGGCCGGCGGATGGGCGGGCCGGCGCGGGCTTGATTGTTACCGATATGGCCGTGATAAGGGTTGGGTCGGAGGGGTTGGAGTTGGCGGAAACCGCGCCGGGGATTACGGCGGAGGACGTGGTTGCCGCTACGGGCGCGCCGCTGCGGGTGACGGGGGAAACGCCGGCCATGAGCTTTGACCCGCCGCCGGGGACGGCCCCGGCCAAGGTTTTCGGCAGCGGGCGGGAGGCGTTGGCGGACGTTCCCGATGGGGCGACGGTAATGATTGACGGGTTCGCCGGGCCAGGGGGAACGCCCCACTATCTTTTGACTTCGTTGCGAGACCACGGGGCCAAGAAGTTGACCATCATCAGCAACACCGCCGGGATTGCGCGGGTGGTGAATTTCGGCACGCCGCCGGGCAAGCAGGCCATTGACCACACCATTTTGATTGACAACGGACAGGTCAGCAAGGCGGTGGCGTCTTATCCGGTGTCGCCGTCGGCGTCGAATCCGACGGCCTTTGAGCTGGCTTACCGGCGGGGTGACGTGGAGTTGGAGTTGGTGCCGCAAGGGACGTTGGCGGAACGTCTGCGGGCCGGCGGCGCGGGAGTGGCGGCCTTCTGTACGCCCACCGGGGTGGGAACGCTGATAGCGGAAGGGAAGGAAACGCGGGTCATTGACGGCAAGGCATACGTGCTGGAACAGGCGCTGCGGGCGGACTTCTGCATCATCCGGGGCCACAAGGCGGACACGCTGGGCAACGTGGTGTATAAGGGTACGTCCCGCAACTTCAACTCGGTGATGGCGCCGGCGGCGGACGTTACGATTGTCGAGGTGGACGAAGTGGTGGAACCGGGGGAGTTGGGGCCGGAAGAGATTGTTACGCCGGGGGTGTACGTCAACCGGATTGTGGTGCGGCCCAGGGACTTTTCTCCTTACGAATAAATTGGCGGATAAAACGGGTACGGGGCAGAGGCGATGCTGGAAGACAAGGAACGGCTGGACCGGGAAATCGTAGCCATGCGGGTAGCGAAGGAACTGCCCGATGGCGGGTACGTTAACCTGGGGATTGGGATTCCGACGCTGGTTTCGACCTTTGTTTCCGATGAAAGCGTGGTCTTTTACCACAGCGAGAGCGGCGTTCTGAATTGCGGGCCGTTGGCGGATGAGGATGAGCAGGACATTGACCTAATTAACGCCGGGGGGCAGTTTCTGCAAATGGTTCCGGGGATGGCGTTTTTCAGTTCGGTGGACGGGTTCGCCATGATTCGCGGGGGCCACGTGGACGTTACGGTTCTGGGGGCGCACCAGGTTTCGGCCAGGGGCGACCTGGCCAACTGGATGCTGCCGGAGCGGGGCGTGGGCAACATCGGCGGGGCGATGGACCTGGCCGCCGGGGCCAAGACGGTCATCGTGGCGATGGAGCATACCGGGCGGGGCGACCAACCGAAGATTGTGGAGGAATGCACTTACCCGGTGACCGGGAAGGAATGTGTGTCCCTAATCGTGACGGACATTGCGGTGATGGAGCCGACGGCGGAAGGGCTGGTCTTGAAAGAGGTTGCGCCGGGCTGGGATGCGGAGGAAGTGCAGCAGTTGACGGCGGCGAAGTTGATTGTGCCGCCGGACTTGAAGGAGTATGAGCTTTAAGGGGGGTGTTGCGCGGGTTTCTGGCCGGCAAGCGCGTCATTTCTACGGGTAAGCTGACCCCTGCGGCCATGCTCAGGGCAAGGTTGGTTCCAGGCAAGGATTTGAGATTCTTCGCTGCGCTCAGAATGACATAATCAAGGGTGGTATGGAAATCAAAAGACCCTGGGGCGGTGTCCAGGATTCCCTGGCCTTGGTTGCGTTTCATGGGCCTGGGATTTCTGGATTCCGGCTTTCGCCGGAATGACGGTACATTTTCGTCGGTAGGCGACCCCCACCCTAACCCTCCCCCTACCAGGGGGAGGGGATTTTTTGGCCTCTTTCCGGCGGTTGTTCGGAAGGGTTCATGGGTGGATGTGGTGGGGGCCGGATGGGGGCATTTGGAACATGGAGGCCAGGCCGGGGTTGATTTCATGGCGGGGACGGGTTAGCGGCGGTTCTGCCGATGTTTCTTCCGGGGGGAAGGTCTGGCGGGCGCGGCGGCGTCCGGTGGTGGGTTGCCGGTAGGGGCTTAGTTGGCCCAGGCAACGGGCGAGGGATTCCAGGCTGTCCAGGTTGTGTACCGGCAGGAAGTCGTCAACGTAGGGCAGGGCGGCCTGCATCCCTTGGGTCAAGGGTTGGTAGCCGGGGGCGCCCAGCAGGGGGTTGAGCCATATCAGCCGGTGGCAACTGCGCTGGAGGCGGTGCATTTCGCGGGAAAGCAGGTCGGGTTCACCCCTATCCCAGCCGTCGGAAACTACCAGGACGACGGAACTGCTGCGCAAAACCCGGCGGGCCCATTGGTAGTTGAAGGTTTTGAGGGTGTCGCCGATGCGGGTGCCGCCGGCCCAGTCGGGAACGGCGCGGGAAACCTGGTCAACGGCCTGGTCAACGCTGCGGTAGCGCAGGTGGCGGGTGATGCGGGTCAGGCGGGTGGCGAAGAGGAAGGCTTCCACCCGGCCCAAGCCGGCGGCGATGGTGTGGGTGAAGTGGAGCAGCATCCGGGTGTAGCGTTCCATGGAGCCGCTGACGTCGCAAATCAAGACCAGGCTGCGGGGCTTGTCCCTGGGTTGCAGGTGGGAGAGGTCGAGCAGTTCGCCGCCGTACTTGAGGTTGTCGCGGAGGGAACGGCGCAAGTCCAGTTGACTGCCGGGGCCGGAGTCCAGCCGGCGGGTGGCGCGTTGGCCCGGATTCCAGGGGAGTTGGGCCAGGACTTGCCGGGCCTGGGCGATTTCGGCGGGGGTGTATTCGGCGAAGTCCTTGGCCCGCAGGACTTCCCGGGCGGAGTAGGTGCGGTTGAGTTCTACTACCGGCTGGGGGTCGGAGGAACCGGGCGGGCCTTCGCCGTCCGCGCCGGAAGGGGGGCCGATGCGGGGCGTGCGGTAGCGGCGTTCCTCGCCCATCGACCGGAGTTCCCTGGTACTGACGCCGTGGGCCGGGCGTCGCCAGAAGACCTTGAAAGCGTCGTCAAAGAGGGGGAGGTCCTGGCGGCGGTGAACCAGCAGGCAGCGGGCGGCGTGGTAGAAGTCCTGGCGGCGGCCAATGGGAATGTCCTCGGTAGCCTGCACCAAGTCCAGCATATTGCCGGAGCCGAAGTCCAATCCGAGACGGCGCAAAACCTGGCCGAAGAGCAACAGGTTGGGGAGGATGTAGCCGCCTTCGGGGATGCCGCTGGCGTTGTTGTCTGTGGCGGTTACGGGCCACCCCCGCCCCGGCCGCCGCGCCGGGGGCCGCGAAGCTGGGAACGGTCCAGCATGGCGCGGGCCGGCTCTCCCTTGACCAACTCGATGTCGTCCTGGTACTTGAGCAGGATACCCAGGGTGTCGTCAATGACTTGGGGGTCAAGCTGGGTTTGGTTGAGGGCCAGGAGAGCGGAAGTCCAGTCAATAGTTTCGGAGACGCCGGGGATTTTGTAAAGCTCGGTTTCCCGCAGTTCCTGGATAAAGCCGGTGACTTGCTGGGCCAACTGGCGGGGGGCATCGGGCAAGCGGGTGGTGACGATTTGGAGTTCCTTCTGGAAGTCGGGGTAGTCCACCCAGTAGTAGAGGCAACGGCGTTTGAGGGCGTCGTGAATTTCGCGGGTGCGGTTGGAGGTGATGATGACCAGGGGCGGGTGGGCGGCCCGGAAAGCGCCCAATTCGGGGATGGTTATCTGGAAGTCGGCCAGCAGTTCCAGCAGAAAGCCCTCAAATTCTTCGTCGGCCCGGTCGAGTTCGTCAATGAGCAGCACCGGGGAACGGTCGCGGCTGTCGTCAATGGCTTGAAGCAGGGGACGCTTGATTAGAAACCGCTCGCTGAACAGGTCGGCGGTGGCGGAGGCCCGGTCAACGTCGCCGCCGGCTTCCATGAGCCGGATTTCCAGCAGTTGCCGGGCGTGGTTCCACTCGTAAACTGAGTGGTTGATGTCCAGCCCTTCGTAGCACTGGAGGCGGATAAGTTCGGTGTCCAGCCCGGCGGCCAGGGCGCGGGCGATTTCGGTCTTGCCAACGCCGGCCTCCCCTTCCAGGAAGAGGGGGCGCTGGAGTTTCAGGGCCAGGAAAATGGCGACGGTCAATCCCCGGTCGGCGATGTAAAGCTGGCCGCGCAGCAGGTCTTGAACGGCGTCAATGGAATCGGGGAGGGTTTTTCCGGTGGTGGTCAATGGGGGCGCTCCTGGGAGGATTTGGTTGGCGTTGGGGCAATTGTAGCAAGGGGAAAGGCCCGGCGCAAAACTTGGGCGTTGCTCTCAACCCGGGCCTCTTCCTGAATGGAGCGGGGAGTTTTGCAGGATTCCTGGATTCCGGCCTACGCCGGAATGACGGTAGGGGCACGGCAGGCCGTGCCCCTATGGATGATTTTCTGGGGGGATTCACCCCCACCCTAACCCTCCCCCTCGTAGGGGGAGGGGATTTTTTGCGCGTTTGGAGATGCAAACTGCCGGGGGTATCACCCCCACCCTAACCCTCCCCCTCGCAGGGGGAGGGGATTTTTTGAGCGTTTGGAGAAGTAAACTACGGAGGGGATTCACCCCCACCCTAACCCTCCCCCTACGAGGGGGAGGGGATTTTTTGCGCGTTTGGCGGCGCACACTATTGAGGGGTATCACCCCCATCCTAACCTTCCCCTGTCAAGGGGAAAGGGACTTTTGGAGGCGGTTTCTGGGTTAGTGGTGGGCCAGGCCGATGGCGTGGTAGAGGGCGTGTTTGACTTCTACCGGGGCGACGCGGGTGCGGAAGTCGGCGGAGGCGTAAACGTCGCCGATGATGTCGTTGCCCAAGTCGCCGGGCAGGTTGTCCACCGCGGCGGATATGTTGGCGACGGTAAGTTCCTGTCCCACCAGGGCTTGCTCCACCGATGGGGAGCGCGTGGGGGAGGGAACCAGACCGCCGACGGCTACCCTGGCGGCGGTGCAACGGCCATCCTCGACGGAAATCACCACGGCGCCGCCGACTACGGGGTAGAAGGACGCCGGATGGGACATCTTGGCGTACTCGCCCAAGCTACCGTGGATGTTGGCCAGGTCGCTGCCGTGTCCGTGATCGTGGTCATGGCCGTGTTCGTCGTGTCCGTGGTCGTGACCATGTTCATGGCCGTGACCGTGGCCGCCATTGTGCAGGTGGCTGGACAGCACCGGCACCTGGACAGCGGTTACTACTTCGTTGGCAGCTAAGGCAGTGGCAAAGGCGCCCTGGAAAAAGTCACCGACGGCGATGCTGCGGGTTCCGGCCGGCCCCTGGACTTCGATGGTGGCTTCCAGGGCGGTCAGGACGGTGCCCCAATCGGTAGCGGGGTCGGCGTGGGCGATGTTGCCGCCGATGGTTCCCCGGTTGCGTACCTGGGGGTCGCCAATGCCGTTGGCGACTTCGGCCATGAGGGGGTTGTTGTGGCGGACATCGTGGGAGGAGGCAATTTCGCCGTGGGTGGTCAGCGCGCCGATGCGGATGGAGTTGCCGGCGACGGTGACGCCTTTGAGGGAGGCCACGCCGCCGATGTCAATAACGGCGGAGGGCCGGGCCAGCCGGAGCTTCATCAGGGGGATGAGGCTGTGACCGCCGGCCAACAGCTTGGCGTCGGGGTCGGCTTCGAGCAGTTGGATGGCTTCGGCCACCGAACTGGCTTTGTGGTAGTCAAACTCTGCTGCGAACATGGTTACCTCTTGAACCGCAACCAGCCGCCCCAACCTTTGCGGCGGCTGGCCGGGTGGGTTTTGGCCTACCCTTGTTGGTGGATGGCCCGCCAGACCCGTTCCGGGGTCAGGGGCATATCCAGCTTGGTCACGCCCAAAGGCCGGAGAGCGTCCAGGACGGCGTTGTAGATGGTGACGGTGGAGGCGATGGTGCCGGTCTCGCCGATTCCCTTGACGCCCAGGGGGTTGTGGGGAGAGGGCGTAACGGTGGAGGACAGTTCCATGTTGGGGAACTGGTGGGCGCGAGGCAGGGCGTAGTCCAGCATGGAGCCGGTGAGGAGTTGGCCGTTGTCGTCGTAAACCGCGCCTTCCCAGAGGGCCTGGCCGGCGCCCTGCACGACTCCGCCGTGAATCTGCCCCTCGACAATCATGGGGTTAATCTGGGGGCCGCAGTCGTCCACGGCGGCGTAGCGCGCCAGGTCAATGTGGCCGTTGTCCGGGTCAACCGTCACCACGGCGACGTGGGTTCCGAAGGGGTAGCTGAAGTTGGGCGGGTCGTAGTAGGTGGTGGCTTCCAGCCCCGGCTCCATACCTTCGGGCATATTCCAGGCGACGTTGGCCATGAGGGCGATGTCCTGGATGGTCTTGGCCTGGTCGGGGGAACCGCGGACGAAGAACTTGCCGTCGTCGTATTCAATGTCGGCCTCGGCGGCTTCCAAGAGGTGGGCGGCGATGGCGCGGGCCTTGTCGCGGATTTTGCGGACGCTGAGGGCCAGAGCGCCGCCGCCGACAACGGTGGTGCGGCTGCCGTAGGTTCCCCAACCCATCGGGGTGTTGTCGGTGTCGCCGTGGATGACCTCTACGTCCTCGGCGGGGACGCCGATTTCGTCGGCGACAATCTGGGCGAAGGTGGTTTCCTCGCCCTGGCCGTGGGGGGAAGTGCCGATAAAGACGTTGACCTTGCCGGTGGCGTAGAACCGGACGGTGGCGCTTTCCCACAAGCCGCCGCCGAATCCGACGGCTCCGGCAACCTGGGAGGGGCCGAGGCCGCAGATTTCGCAGTAGCAGGTTACGCCGATGCCCATGTAGCGGCCATGTTCCCGCTCGTGCCGCTGCTCGGCGCGGAGGCCGGCGTAGTCCACCTGGGACAGGGCGGCGTCCAGGGTTCCGGGGTAGTCGCCGCTGTCGTAGGTCAGGCCGATGGCGGTGTCGTGGCCGTTGTCGAACTTGGGGATAAGGTTGCGGCGGCGGACTTCCACCGGGTCCAGGTCAAGTTGCTGGGCCAGCATATCCACCAGCCGCTCCAGCAGGAAGGTGGCTTCGGGTCGGCCGGCGCCGCGGTAGGCTTCCACCGGGGTGGTGTTGGTGAAGACGCCGTGAATGTCGGCCTTGATGTTGGGGATGTCGTAGGGGCCGGAATACATCAGGCCGTGAAGGATGGTGGGGATGCCGGGGCCGGCGGTGGAAAGGTAGGCGCCCATGCCGGCGTAAACCAGGCTGCGGACGCCGGTTATCTTGCCGTCGCGGTTGGCGGCCATTTCGACATACTCGATATGGTCGCGCCCGTGGGTGGTGGCGACGAAATTCTCGGTGCGGGTTTCGGTCCACTTGACCGGGCGGCCCAACTGCATGGCGCAGAAGGCGACCACCATTTCCCAGGGATAGACGGCGATTTTGCTGCCGAACCCGCCGCCGACTTCCGGGGCGATGACCCGTATCTTGTGTTCGGGGATGCCCGTAACCAGACAGGTCACAAACCGGGCGATGTGGGGGTTCTGGGTGGTGTTCCAGAGGGTCAACTCGCCCATCGCCGGCTGGTAGCTGGCGACGGCGGAACGGGGTTCCATTGCGTTGGGGATGAGTTTTTGCTGGATGATGGTGTCGCTGACGGTGACTTCGGCGGCCTGGAAAGCGGCGTCGGTATCGCCGCCGGCGGCTACCCAGTGGAATGCCTGGTTGTTGGGGGCGTCGTCGTGGAGTTGGGGAGCGCCGTCCTGCATGGCGGCTTCGGGGTTGACGACGGCGGGAAGGGGAGAGTAGTCCACCGTAATGAGTTCCAGGGCGTCCTCGGCCTGGTAGCGGTTTTCGGCAACCACGACGGCTACGGCGTCGCCAACGTAGCGCACCACGTCCCTGGCGATGGCGTTGTAGGCGACGGCTTTAACGTCGGAGTCGGGGATGACCCAGGCGCAGGGGATGGGGTTCAGCACTCCGTCGGTGTCGGCGCCGGTATAGACGGCGACCACGCCGGGGGCGCGCCGGGCGGCGTCGGTATTGATGCCGTCAATGCGGGCGTGGGCGTGGGGACTGCGAAGGATGGCGGCGTGAACCATGCCGTTGAGTTTGATGTCGTTGGTATAGGTGGCCTGGCCGGTAATGAGCCGGGGGTCTTCCCGGCGGCGGATACCGGACCCGAAGATTCTGGTAGTCATGGCGCTAACCTCCCGTGGCTTCGGCAGCGGCCAAGGCTGCTTTGACGATGTTCTGGTAGCCGGTGCAGCGGCAGATGTTGCCTTCCAGCCCGTCGCGGACCTGCTGCGGCGTGGGATCGGGGTTGCGTTCCAGCAGTTCGATGACGGACATCATCATGCCGGCGGTGCAAAACCCGCACTGGAGTCCGTGGCTGTTCCAGAAGGCTTCCTGGACGGGGTGGAGTTGGCCGTTCTGAGCCAGACCTTCGACGGTGGTGATTTCGGCGCCGTCGGCCTGGACGGCCAGGCAGGTGCAGGACTTGACGGTGGCGCCGTTCATGCGGACGACGCAGGCCCCGCACTGGCTGGTGTCGCAGCCAATCTTGGTGCCGGTAAGGCCCAGGTCTTCGCGGAGCAGGTCAACCAGCAGGGTACGGGGTTCGGTTTCCACCTCGTACACTTTTTGATTGACCGTAACCTTAATTGGGACTTTCACTCTGCCACCTCCTCCGGCAAACATGAGTCCAGCGGGCGAATACGGTTTCGGGTGGGATTTTCGCCGGGATACTTTGGGAGTATAGCTTTGGGGTTATTTTGCGTCAACGCATGGTGCGGTGGGGGCCAGGGTTTTCGGCCTGTCCCCCAAGAGGCGATGTTTCACCGCCCACCGGCGGCATCAGATACTTCGTCCTCGTGGGCAACCTGGTCTATCTGGGATTGTTCCTCAGCGGTGAAGGAGGGCGAGACACCCTCCTTTTCCAGCAACATAGAAATGCGTTGATTCGCCAGGACAATGGCGGCGTTCATCTCCGCCAACTGCCCGGCGACTATTTTCGTCCGGCGTTCCAAGTAACCAAGCCGCTGCTCAATGGATTGCAGCGCATCCATGCGCTGCGCCGTAGATGCGGCCTGGGATTCAAGGGCGTTCAATCGGAACTCAACGGGGCCAAGGTTGGTCGGGGTGGGCATGGACGAGACGGTGGGCGGTTGCCAGCAGCCAACGGAAGCGGCCAGAACCAAAGCGCATAGTGGTAGGGCAATCCGGGCGGAGACGGGCGAGCGGGGCATGGCGGGACCCCCTTGCGGCTGAGACGTTCGGCACTCGCTACAGCAACCAAATCCCGGCGAAAGACACAAGGGGGCACGAGACGTGCCTCCCGTCGAATTGCGGTAGCCGGGATCCGCCAGCCGGCGGAGGGGTAGGGGTTGCTGTAGCGGGTCAAATTGTTCCACACGGGGTTGGAATTGTCCAGCACGCCGGCGGGGAAGGGATTTTACGGAAGGGCTGTTATAATCGGGGAAAATGATGGTACGCAATTCAAGCGTCGTTCCCGATTCGGAGCAACCCGGCGGGGATACAGGAAAGCGGTTTAATGGACGTTTCAGGAAGTTACAGATTTGAGGCTCCCGCCGCGGTGGTTTGGGCGCGGTTCATGGACCCGGAGGTTCTGGCCGGATGTTTGCCGGGGGTGGAACGGTTGGAGACCGTCGGACCGGATACTTACCAGGCCAATTTTGACGTCAGGGTTGGGCCAATCCGCAGCGAATACCAGGCGCGCATCACGCTGCACGACTTGGAAGAGCCGTCGGCCTATCGGATGACGCTGGCGGCCAACGGACGGCTGGGGTTCGCCAACGGGGAGGCGCGGGTGACGCTGGTGGAAGAGGACGGGGTTACGGTGGTGACGGTGCAGGGACAGGCGGAGGTTGGCGGCGCGGTGGCGCGGGTGGGACAACGGATGATGGGGACGGTGGCGCAGAACATGATGACGGGGATGTTTGAGTGCCTGGGGGAGGGTATGGGGCGTTAGAAACCGTCTTGGAACGGGGGTTTGGCTTCGCCCCAAGGTCTCAACTAGGGCCAACGCCGGCATTGGCAAGGATTTCTGGATTCCGGCTTTCGCCGGAATGATTTTTCACCCAGGGGCTTGGTTCTTGCTCTTACCCCGGCCCTCTAACCAAGGTCTCAACTAGGGCCAACGCCGGCATTGGCGAGGATTTCTGGATTCCGGCTTTCGCCGGAATGACGGGTTGGGGGCTTGGTTTCTGCCGTCAACCCGCAATGGGCTAGAAGTCCTCGATGTGGGCGGCGGGCAGTTCGCACAGGGTTAGCACGTCGCCGATGTCGGCGGCGGTTGCCAGGTTGCGGAGGGCGTCGGCCAATTCCCGGGCCCGGGAATCGCCGGCCCGCAGTCCCACCAACTCGGCGAACTTGGCGTCAACGTCGGCGGCGTCCATGTGGCGGTAAACGCTTTCTCTTTCCCAGGAACGGCCGTCTTTGGCGGTGACGGAGACGATGGCCTGGAAACGGTCGCGGTCGGCCCATTCTTCCCTGGGCGATATGGAGATGCGGTCTTTCATGGCGACGGCTTCGGGGCTGAGGTGATACTTTTCGTTGTGGGCTTCCTTGAAACCAGTTCCACCGTAAACGGCGGCCAGGGCCAGCACGTCGCGGCCTTCGATGGATGGGTGGTGGACGTTGGTTATGGTGCTGAAACCCGTGGGGGGAACCTGGACGGCGATAGCGGCGATGTCGTCGGCGGACAGT
Source organism: Dehalococcoidia bacterium (assembly GCA_963665735.1). Classification (GTDB taxonomy): domain Bacteria; phylum Chloroflexota; class Dehalococcoidia; order Lucifugimonadales; family UBA3495; genus CATOSK01. The sequence continues at coordinate 3,917,199 of OY762444.1, forward strand.
CCGTTTTCGGCCATCAACTCCACCAGGGCCTGGCGGGGCGCCTGGTTGGGGCCGCCGGCGCTGACCCGCTTCATTACGATGCTGCGGATGCCGTAATCGGAACCGAGGCCGGCGGTGAAGGCGTCGGGAATATCCCGGACACCGAGCCGGCTGTGGAAAAAACCCTGGGCGCCGTCGAAAATGTCGTCGGGGGCGTCGTAGTCAACCTGGGCCATGAGGGCCGCGGCGACGCCGTTGCGGGCGCCGATGCCGCCGCGGACGAGGGATTTGAGCATATGGCCTTCTTCGCGGGCGAAGGGGGTGATGCCGCTGGCCAGGGCGGCGGCCAAGCCCAAGGCTTTTTCCACCTGGACGGCGGACAGGCCCAGGGCGATGCCGGCGGCGGCGGTGGCTCCCATAGTGTTGCCGGCGTCCACCAGGGTAGCGGCGGGGCCGGCGGTGGCGGCGGTCTCGGCGCTCAGGGCGGCGGCTACGGCGTGGGTGCGCTTGGTCAGTTCGTAGCCCAGGGCCACGGCGCGCAGGACTTCCTTGCCGGAGGCGTGGGCCAACTGCCCGGCGGTGACGGCGGCGGCCAGGTTGGCGGCGAGGACGTGGGCGCCAACGCCGTCGCCTTCAATGGCGTCAACTTCGTCGGCGTGGCCGAGCATACCGTTGAGTTGGGCGGCGTTCAGGGCGGAAGTGCGTTGGGGGAAACCCAGCATGGTGCAGTCGGGCGGGCCGCCCACCCGGTTGGTGAAGTCGTGCATTCGGTGGGCCACGTCCAGCAGGGAGCAGGCCAGGTTGCTGCCGATGCCGTCGTAAACGGACAGCCGGGCCAGTTCCTGAACGTCGGCGGGGAGGTCGTCAAAGGAGGTGTCAAACATCCAATTGATGATGGTCTTGGTTGCGCTGACTGACGCCATTAGTGCTGTCCTTACTTGGTGTTGGGGTAGGTTCGCGCCGCCGGCTTGACCCGTCAGGGTTACGCCGGGGCCGAGGCATTGGGGGAGGCCAGTCCTACGATATTAGGGCCGGAAAGTTGGGCCAGTATTATCACAGCCGGGTTGGGAAGTCAAACCGATGGCGGTTAAGGGGCATTGAGGCGGTCAATAGTTGCCGATTTCGGAATTGGGGGAAAGTTTGACGGGGGTGGGCAACCACGAGGGTTGCCCCTACGGGGACGACGGACAGGAATGTCCATCGCACCCTTGGATTCCGGCCCTGGTTAGGGTATTTCCGGATTCCAGCCCCGTATCGTGGTACGGAGCCGGCTCGTCGCCGGAATGACGGGTTAGGGATGGGGATGACGTGGGGTTTACCCCCTCCCCAGCCCTCCCCCTACCAAGGGGAGGGGGTTGTTGGAAGGCGGCCAATGCTATTCCTGCCTACTTTGGAATCAGCCGTCGGTGCGGGTCTAACTTGTCGGGGGATGGGGACGGGAGTATTATTCCGTTGTCCGGCGGGCGGCGGCAGGGCTTTTACAAAGTTGCTGTTGACCGTCCTCCCGCCCAACGCGGTCATTCCCGCGAAAGCAGGAATCCGCTGCGTTTCGGTCAACCAAGTCACTGGATTCCGGCCTCCGCCGGAATGACGGTCCAACTTCGGAAGGACCCTGGGGCGGCGGGGGTGGTTGTTGATTTGATGTGACGGTTGGAGGTTAAAGGGGCTTTTTTGGATTCTGCGAACCTGGAATCGGGGGGCAATTCCCCCGGCCCTGCCCAGCCCCGGCTGAAAGGCCGGGTTTTCTTGGGGTGGTGGACGGTGGCCTTGGCCGGCGTCATGCACTCCATCAACTCGGCGGGGTACAACAAAGGGTTCGTGATTTTCCTGCTGCCGGTGAGCGAAGGCCTGGGCGTCGGGCGGGCCTCGGTAGCGTTGATATTTTCCCTGTCGCGTTCCGAAGGCGGGCCGGTCGGCCCCATCGCCGGCTGGCTGATTGACCGATTCGGCCCCAAGCCGGTGTTGTTCGTCGGCACCGTCCTGTCCGGGGGCGGGTTTCTGCTGCTGTCGCGGACGGAAAACATCTGGACTTTCGGGGCGGTCTATCTGGGGTTGATAACCCTGGGCAGCGACCTGGCCTTTTCCAATGCGCTGTCGGCGCTGGTCAACAACTGGTTCCACCGGCGGCGGGCGTTGGCGATGTCGTCCTACCATTCCATATCGTCCCTCGGCCCGTCTATCCTGGTGCCGCTGCTGGCCCTGCTGATAGCGTTTCAAGGTTGGCGCACGGCGTCTTTTGTCGCCGGGCTGGTTATCCTGGGGTCGGTCTTGCCGTTGTGTTTCCTGGTGCGGAGCACGCCGGAAAGCGTGGGTTTGGTTCCCGACGGGGGGCCGCCGCGCCCGGCGGACGTGGAACGCCGGCGGCGGCGGAGCAGCGACGGCCCACAGGCCAATTACCCTTTCGGCGACGCGCTGCGGACACCGAGCTACTGGCTGCTGCTGACCGGCTCCATCCTGCGGCTGACGGCCAAGTCGGGGGTAATCCTTAACATTATTCCCATCATGGTTTGGAAAGGGATTGACGAACAGGCGGCGGCTTTCGTCTTTGGATTCCTGCTTTTCCTGGGGGTGCCGCTGTCGCTGGTGTTCGGGTGGCTGGCGGACCTGCTGCCCAAGAACCTGGTGTTGTTCGGTTCGGCGATGGCGGGGACGCTGGCCTTCCTGCTGCTGGCGGTTCCCGTTGGGGGTTTCTGGGTGGTAATGGCTTTTGTTTTGCTGTTTGCGATAGCGGAGACCAGCGGCTCCAACAACTGGGCGACTTTTGGCGACTACTTCGGACGGCAGGCTTACGGGCGGTTGCGGGGGGTGACGCAGCTGGCGTCCAGCCCGGGGGTGCTGCTGGCGCCGGTGTTCGCCGGCTGGTGGTATGACCGGGCCGAGGACTACGCCTTTTCCATCTGGGTTTTCACGATTTTCTTCGGGTTGAGCGCGTTGGCTTTTGCGTTGATGCGAAAGCCGGCGATTGCCGGATACCAGGAACCGACGGCGACTTCGGCGAAGGTTGGGGAGTAGGGCCGGCATATCATTGGGGGGTGGGTTGAAAGTTCCCTGTTCGCTCCTTTACCGCCGGGATTCCACCCCCACCCTAACCCTCCCCCTCGTAGGGGGAGGGGGTTTCGTATCTCGCGCCTACGACGTCGCTAGCAAGGTTTTCTGGATTCCGGCCTTCGCCGGAATGACGGGTTTGGTTGGGTCAGTCGCCAATACAGCGGCGACTGCATACTAAGGGTTTCAGAGGGAGGGTGATTTGGCTGTAAGTACCGGGCCGACGGGTGAACTCTGCCGGTGGGTCGTATCTACCAGTTACGATGACCTGCCACCGGAAGTGCGGGGGGAGGCCGTTACCCTGCTTTATGACCAGGTGGGGTGCATGGTTGCGGCGGCTACGCTGCCGGCCTGCCAGCCGGTGGTGGACCTGGTGCAGCAGATGGGCGGGGCGGGGGAGTGTTCCATCGTGGGACACCCGCTGCGGACTTCGCTGCTTTATGCGGCCTTGGCTAACGGGACTATCGGCCACGGCGATGAAGTGGACTCCACGGGACAGCAAGGGACGGGACATTACGCCGCCAGCGCGGTGCCGACGGTCTTGAGCGTGGGTCAGAGTTTGGGCGTTTCGGGTAGGGAGTTGATACGGGCGCTGGTTCTGGGGGCGGAAGTGGCGGCCCGGCTCCAAAGCATCGTCTTCAAGTATGCGGCCAGGGATATTTTCTACGCCAGCATCACCGGGGCCTTGGGCTGCGCGGTCAACGCCGGAACGCTGCTGGGGTTAGACGCGGAGCAGTTGGAAAACGCCTTGGGGTTGGCGGCGTCGGGCGCGTCGGGGCTGACCAGTCACCACCTGGAGGAAAACCACCAAACCAAGTCGCTGCAACGAGGAAGGGCCGCCGAAGTAGGGGTCATGTCGGCGCTGCTGGCGGGCCGGGGCGTCCTGGGGCCGAAGGAAATTCTGACGGTGGAGAACGGGTTTTTCGACGCTTTCCTGGGGGTCAAAGAGGTGGGCGCGGAGGCGGTTCAAGGGTTGGGAGAGGAGTTCCTGATGCGGGAGTTGGCCTACAAGCGTTACGCCGTGGGCGCGCCCAACCAGACGCCGGTTTACGCTCTGCTGGAGGCGATGCGGGAGAACGAACTGACGGCGGAGGAAATCGGGGGGATTGAGGTTTCGGTTTCGCGGGGAGCTTTCGAGACGGTGACGACAAACCGGCACCCGTCGGTGGATATGGAGTCCATTCTGGCGACGGCGGCGGTCTTTGGGGAGTTGACGTTTAACCACGTCCACCGGGCGGAGTACCGGGAAGACCCGCGGGTGGCGGCGTTCCGGGAACGGGCGCGCATCCTGATAATTCCCCGGCCCGGACACGCCACCAGGGGGAACCGCCTGGACATCGGGCTGACGGTCCGGACGGTTGGCGGGCAGGAAATCCGGCAGGAATTGAGATACCCGCCGATGGACTTTGGGGAAATTCAGGGGAAGTTTCGGGAGTTGGCGGGTCTGCGGCTGGAAGATTCCGAGGTTTTGTCGCTGGAACGGGAGTTGCTGGAGGTGGAGTCGTGCGGGGATGTTGCGGCGCTGGTGTCGCGGTTGGAGATACCGTACTAGGGGCGTGGAGTTCACCCCCTCCCTAACCCTCCCCCTCGTAGGGGGAGGGGATTTATCACACTCTCTAAGGGTGCCGGTGGTGGATTCCCGCTTTCGCGGGAATGACGGTTATTCGGGGGCCGAGGTTGGTTTTGGTGGGGATTTGTGGAATCCGGCTTTGGCCGGAATGACGGTTATTCGGGGGCCAAGGTTGGCGTTGGCGGGGATTCCTGGATCCCGGCTTTCGCCGGAATGACGGTTATTCGGGGCCAAGGTTGGGGTTGGCGG